>NZ_JBBODF010000001.1:0-2458666 GCF_038002825.1 Paenibacillus sp. FSL H8-0048
CTCAGGACAAAGAAATGCCGGTCCCGGCCCGCCACGTACCCATACTTAATGTCCATCTGCCAGAGCTGGCCTGCTCCGGTAATGACCCGGTTCTCCGGCAGCTTCCGGGGATGCTTAAAGCGTTTGTGGCGCTGCGGCTGCAGGATATCCAGCGCCTGGCACAGCCGGTAGCTTTTCTTGTGATTGAGCCTCAGCCCGCGCTGGTTCCACAAGCACTTGGCCAGCAGTTTGTATCCGTACACATGCTCTTCTCCAGCGATTAATTCCAGCAGCCATTCCTGGATTTCCTCGTCGCTAATCTTCTCTCCAGACTCGATCAGGGAGTAGCCGGGTACGGGTCTTCCGCGTCCCTGAGGTACGGCCTGTGCCTCCTGCTTCTTGCGTTTCTTACGGTCGTAATACGTAGACTCTGCGAGCCCCACGAGACGGAGTACCAACGCTGCGGTATTCCCCTGCTTAATGAACATGTCGGCTACCTCGATTTTTTCGGATAAGCAGGGGTTGGCTTTTTTAGCAGTTCACGCAGAATTTCGATCTCTAGCTCCTTTTCGCCGAGGATCCTGACCGCCTTCTCGTATTTCTGCTCCACGTCCAGGAGGCGCTTCAATTCCTCCACCTGCTCCTGGGGATACGGATGCTCTTGTTCCCCATGGGCTTCGCGGTAATCTCTCACCCACTGATTCACCGTCGATGGGGTCACCCCATACTTTCGGGCAACCACCGCTGCCTTAATGCCAGACAACACCTCTTGCGCGGCTTTCTCTCTTGTTCCTGTTAAGTGTCCCATACCGTTCATCCTCCTCCTGTTTCTAGTCTACATTTTTGTGGGGGAGGACTCCAACTTCTTTAGGGGGCTGTGGAGCATTGTGCTCACAAGTAGGCACATGGCCTGAATGTATGTGAAAAACAGTATACATTGTGATCGCAAGCAAGCATATGGCCTGAATGTATGTGGAAAACAGTATGCATTTTGATCGCAAGCAGGCACACGGCCTGAATATATGTGAAAAACAGCATACATTGTGATCGCGCGAAGGTAATCTTATTCATCAGTTAGGATGATTTTGTTCAAATATAAGAATGTATAGGTTTCACGCTATACATTATCTTTCTATTTCTCGCCGAAACGGTACCGTCCTTTAAAAGGACGGCAAAGCCGTTTCCACTTGTTACGAAAAACTGAATACAATGTAACCAGTCAGGCTCAGGAACTTTGAGTCCATTCTGCTAAGGATAGCTCATAGTCTATAAAAGTCTGTAATTCCCCATGCTGATCTGCCCAGGCATTCTTTCGCACTGCTATTTTCCGGAAGCCGAGTTTCTCATACACATGCTGTGCTCTGGTGTTCTTAAGGTTCGTATCCAGTATAATTTTGTGAAACCCCTGTGATTCAAAAAGATAAAGGATCAGCATTTCTAAACTCTGTGTGCCTGCCCCTTTGTTTTGTTGGCTAGAATCACAGATTTTGATGCCAATCTCCGTCACATGTCCAGAAACCGCATTGAAGCTCATTTCTCCAGCAGGAACACCATCGATTTCCAGAATCAGACGTCCTTTACGTTCAGAATCTGTCCCGGTCTGCAATTGGGTTAACACCTCTTGTTCAGTGATTCCTAACCCCTCAGGAAATCCGGCGTGCTCCATGACTTCTCCATCGTTCCACCATTTGCATAGCAGTTCTGCATCGGCTACAGTTGCATCTCGGATAACCAAATTTCCTTGCTTCATATACATTTTGTATACCTCCATGACTCCAGATTAGCCTGGCTTCACCGTAACATGCCATAATTTCCACGAGAATGGAGAGCATTGTTTTATTCAAATTGTACAAGGGTTAAGAGCACCAGCAGCGACAGATTCAGCAACAGCCCCAGTATAGATAATTTGTTCCGCTTAACAATTCCAAGCACACTAATGCAAATAGCGGTCAGCAGAAGGAAGTATACCAGGTACAGGGAAGTGTCGGCGTAGAGCGTCAAGTCCTTGTACCCTGCGTCATTTACAAACTCACCATCGTACAGATTCTTATATCTGCTGTTAGCATAAATTAATATACTGGTGATACAACCTGAGGAGAATAACACAGGAATAGCCGTTAGGCCTCTTATCTTTTTCTCATATCTGCCTGCTGTAACGGACCATACTCCATAGATGACAAATCCCGCAAGCAGGCAGATGAAATACATCTGATAGAACATTAGCCCTTCCTCCCGGTCCCCGGTTCCGCCTCCATCCGGTCCTGAAGCATAAAACAATAAGTTTGTTAGGACCAGCATGAAATTCAGGAGTGCGTATTTAAGAGCACTGATTCCTATTCCCTTGAATTCTTCCATCCTTACCTCCGCTTACTTGGGTTATCCTTCAGATGTTTATTATCACTTTTAATTAATATAATACTAGAACTCACATACTTCCTCCCCCTTTAGGCAAATTAATACTATACCTATTGACCAAGGGGAGAATTTGGTGAAAAGAAAACTTCAAGTCATGACCACGCTGCTAATGATCGCTCTAATCATCAACGGGCTTGCACTGGCTCCATGCACCGCAGCAGAACCGCCATCACAGTTACAGAATCCTCAGGCGGATTCAAGGGAGCTGCAGCTGCAAGACATGCTTGTGCTGCAACTGCTGCCCTATATGGAAGGAGAGTGAATCTCATCATCACAAGTTAAGCTTGTAGGATACAAACATTTAAACGGACACGAGCAGCATAATTTCCCTCCAAATTACCTGGACATGTGGAGAAAGAGTAAATGAAGACACTTTTTTCAGAAACCTTCTGGAGTTGTGACGCGTTAGCCTTTATAATATGACGAGAATATAGAATAAAGGAAAAGGTGTAACTTCATGAGTATATTAAATGTAGAAAAGCTTAGTCACGGCTTCGGCGACCGGGCCATCTTCACCGATGTCTCCTTCCGTCTGCTGAAGGGTGAGCATATCGGTCTGATCGGCGCCAACGGTGAGGGGAAATCAACCTTCATGAACATCATTACCGGTAAGCTGCAGCCGGACGAAGGCAAGGTGGAATGGGCGAAGCGGATGCGCGCCGGGTATCTGGATCAGCATGCGGTGCTTCAGCAGGGGCAATCCATCCGGGATGTGCTGCGCGGGGCCTTCCAATATCTGTTCGATATGGAACAAGAGATGAACGACATGTACGGCAAGATGGGGGATGTGACCCCTGAGGAGCTGGAGCAGCTGCTGGAGGATGTCGGAACAATTCAGGACATGCTGACCAGCCAGGACTTCTATATGATCGATGCCAAAATCGATGAAACCGCGCGCGGACTCGGCCTGACCGACATCGGTCTGGACAAGGATGTCAACGACCTCAGCGGCGGTCAGCGGACCAAGGTGCTGCTGGCGAAGCTGCTGCTGGAGAAGCCGGATATTCTGCTGCTCGATGAGCCTACGAACTATCTGGATGAACAGCATATCAACTGGCTGAAGCGTTACCTGCAGGAATATGAGAATGCCTTCATTCTGATCTCCCATGACATTCCGTTCCTGAATAGCGTGATCAACCTGATCTACCATATGGAGAACCAGTCGCTGTCGCGTTATGTGGGCGATTATGAGTATTTCCAGCAGGTGTACGAAGCGAAGAAGTCGCAGCTGGAATCCGCCTTCAAGCGCCAGCAGCAGGAGATTGCCGATCTGAAGGATTTCGTGGCCCGCAACAAGGCCAGTGTAGCTACCCGCAATATGGCCATGTCCCGGCAGAAGAAGCTGGATAAGATGGAGGTCATCGAGATTGCCAAGGAGAAGCCGAAGCCGCAGTTCAACTTCAAGCAGGGGCGGACCTCCGGTAAAGTGATTTTTGAGACCAAGGATCTGGTGATCGGGTATGATTCCCCATTGTCGCGTCCGCTGGACCTCAGCATGGAGCGGGGACAGAAGATCGCCCTCGTCGGTGCGAACGGTATCGGTAAAACCACACTGCTGCGCAGCATTCTCGGCCAGATTCAGCCCATCTCAGGCACAGCCCGTCTTGGCGATCTGCTGGAGATCGGGTATTTCGAACAGGAAATGAAGGAATCGAATTACAACACCTGTATTGAGGAGATCTGGAACGAATTCCCGTCCTACTCCCAATTCGAGATTCGTGCAGCGCTGGCGAAGTGCGGCCTGACCACCAAGCATATTGAGAGTAAAATTGCTGTCCTGAGCGGCGGTGAGAAGGCAAAGGTACGTCTGTGCAAGCTGATTAACCGGGAGAGCAATCTGCTGGTACTGGATGAGCCTACCAACCATCTCGATGTGGATGCGAAGGAAGAGCTGCAGCGTGCGCTCAAAGCCTATAAAGGCAGCATTCTGCTGATCTCCCATGAGCCTGAATTCTACCGTGATATCGTGACCGATACCTGGAACTGCGAATCATGGACGACCAAAGTCTTCTAGAGAACTGAACCGGCAATAACGCCGGTGTTGAGCTTGACCCGTAGGAGGGGCACTTTGCAAAAAGTGACTCTTGCGGGTCATTCGTATTACAGTGGAGTAAGAATGCAGGGGGATCATATGAACGCAGTGAATGAGGAGACAGTCGTGAAGCCATCCAAACGCAGTCTGGTCAATATCATTATTGACGGCATTTCTGGTATTTTTCTTCCCATAGTGAATATATTGAGCGCGGCAGGAATCATGAAGGGGCTGCTCGCTGGTGCGGTTGCGCTGGAGCTCGTCAGCAAGACGGAAGGCACCTATACGGTGCTGAATGCCATGGCGGACAGCCTGTTCCATTACCTTCCGCTGCTGCTGGCGTTTACGGCAGCCCGTAAATTCGGGGCCAATCCTTTTACGGCGGTTGTGATAGGCGGGGTTATGCTATATCCCAGTCTGACTACACTATTTGCGAACAACGAAAACATTGAGTTTATGGGCATGAGCATCAGGCCGGTTAATTATCCTGCAAGCGCTATTCCCATCATTCTGGCGGTGGGCCTGCTGGTCTATGTCGAGCGGTTCTGTGTTAAAATATTGCCGGAGGTCATCCGCGGCTTCTTCACTCCGCTGATCTCTGTGGTCGTCGTCTCGTCGGTGACGCTGCTGGTATTCGGACCGATGGGGGCGCTGGCCGGGGATGCCCTGGCAGACGGGTACCGCACTGTGTACAATTTCAGTTCAGTCGGCGCCGGTATGGTGCTGGGGGCAGTCATTCAGCCAATGGTGATTTTCGGGCTGCACTGGAGTCTGGTGCCGCTGGCGATCAACAATATCAGCACGGGCGGTTCAGACACGATCCTCGCGCTGATGGGACCTGCTGCCTTTGCCCAGGCCGGGGCTGCACTTGCGGTATTCATCAAAGCCAAAAACAAACAGTTCCGTACCTTAAGCCTGTCGGCATCTATCTCGGCCTTATTCGGTGTGACGGAGCCTGCGATGTTCGGAGTGAATCTGCCTTTGCGTAAGCCGATGGTTATCGTCTGTATTGCCGGCTCAATCGGCGGGGGAATGGTTGGAGCGTTTGGCTCCTCTGCGATCTCGTTTGCTTTTCCGGGACTGGCTACGCTGCCTGCTTATCTCGGGGACGGATTTGGCGGCTTCCTGATCGCATGTGCCACCGGGTTCCTGATTGCCCTGATTGCCACACTGTCGGTGAAGCTGGGACCGGAGCCGGTGGTGGGGGAACCTGCCAAGTCATAGTATAGGAGGGGATTTCGCATGAGAGCCATTAGAAGAACGAAGACCGTTGAAGGGACTTCCATTCCCGGCATCATCCAAAATGGAGGAAGTTACTTCTATATTAATGTAGACGTCTATGAAGACGGCATGGTGAACTGCTGGGAGCTGACCGACCTTGCGGGCTTATCCGGCAAAATACAATCGGGCTGGCTGACGCCAGCAGCCCCGGCAGGAGAGCAGCTGTCCATTCACGGTCTGGGGGCGTATACTGTGGAGTCGGCGAAGTGGACTTACAACGCTGAAAGCTATTATCAGCATGTGAAGGATACGGTTACCCGCCTGAATCCTGAGCTTACGAATATTTATGAGATTTCAGAGCGGGAGCAGGAGCGCAATGAAGCGCGCCGGATCGCCCTTTCGCCAACAGCTACGGAATTCTATGTTAACAGCGAAATGTTCTACCAGACGACGGAGGGCAAAAGTGTCCATCTGTTCATGAAGAATAGCGGTGCAGTATATTTGGTCGATGTTGTGATCTATAAGGACGGAAAGGTATCGGTCTATAACCTGCCTGCAGAAGCTGACTATACGCTGGAGGAGCTGGACGGGCTTTTTGCGGACGGGACGTTCTTTACCACCCTGGATGCTTCCACTCTGGTTCATATACTGCAATTGGGCGAGGTGACGCTTGGCGCTTCGCTGTATTCTGCGGAAGCGGAAGAGAAGCTCAAAGAGCTGCACAACCTCCACAAGCAGCTAAACGGCGAGCAAACGGCGCATGAAGCGTGCCGGGCTGCCTATTATGCTTATCTGGAGAATCCGAGTGAGTACTACCGGGAGCAGCTTAGAATCAAATATGAGCTTGTGCCGGAGCATGAACGGATGTATCTGGGCGATATGGATACGAAGGATTGGGATTACCAGCGGATTCTGTATCATCCTGAAGAGACACGGGAAGTGTGAACTTATTAAAGTGAAGAGATAGAGGTGGCAGGATGGAGACAATCAGCTTTCATTATGGACGGCATATTTCCAAGGTGGCACGGGCATTATATTTCCACTCGTGGAAATCTATACTGTCCATTGGAGTTCAAGCGGTATTTATAGCGGTGTGCATGATTCTGTATACTCAGAACCCGTCGGTCATTCTGCTCGGCATATCGATTACGCTGGTTCTGACCATGGGAATGTCAATCGTGATGCGTACCCTGCTTTTACCGAAGATCTTGTCGGCAGATACAAGGTATAATAAGGAATTTGAATATCTTTTCGATGCAGAGGGGATCAATTTCAGTCCGGAGAAGGACGCGTCTGTCATGACATGGGGCTCCTTCACCCGGGTATGGGAGAACCAGAGCTATTATCTGCTGTTCCATGGGCCACAGGAGTATTGGTTCGTTGCGAAGCAATCGTTCGAGGATGCCGCACAGGAGCATAAATTCAGAGCGTATGTGTCAGATCACCGCAAGATTGTCAGTGGTGTGATTTGGTGACAAGTAAGACGGATATGAAAGAAGGACATGCTATCCCGCGCATGTCCTTTTCTGCATCTGGGATCGTCGTAGCAGGTACTTAGCCGTAGCTACACCCGCCAAAAGCTTGTGCAATCTGCCTTGTCGGCAATATTGTACTCGATTAACTGTCTCAGCAGGCCGTAATCCACCGGATTCGTCCATTTCATGCGGATCAGCAGCTTGGTGTGATCTACTCCGCCTTGCTTGAGGACCTCCTCGAAATGATCCATGCCTGCCTTTTCCGGGGCGACAGCCATATGCCCTTTGGCTACACTGAAGCCGATAATATACGTTCCGTGATCGGTGAACATCGGCTGGTTCCAGCCAATTCTCGGTTCGAGCTGCGGGAACTCCTGCAACACCCAGGCGAGTACTTCCTCTACCGTATCCCGGTGAACCGGATTATCGATCTTCGCCAGATACTCTGCAAACACATCCATAGTTATCCCTCCAGATCAGTAGCCGCGCTTATGCCATTCATAATATCTTGTAGATGGAGGATAGTCAAAAATTTTAATGAATAAAAATGATTATATTACAATGGGGGTGTTGAATGATGAAGGAGCTGGACAGACAGAAGTACTTACATGATCAAGCCTCGATGCTGGAAAGTGCGAAGTTGGCTGGAATAAAAAAAGTGGCTAAAAATATGCTTGGTATGGGTATCGATATAGCGACAATTGTAAAAGCCACGGGGTTAACGAAGCAGGAGATCAATGACTTGCAAAAATAATGAATGCATGAGGGAGCATCCTGTGGGGGATAGCTCTCTTTCATTGTTGCTTAGAAAATTGCTGCAAGAATTGCAACATTGCTGCCTAATATAAGGTGCCCATACTGAAATCCTGCACAAAATGCAACAAAGCCAGCTCTAACTTGCTCTAAATACCGAAAATACTGCAAATGATGCAACAATGTACCGAAGCCAGTGACATTTCCATATAAATCTTGTAAGAAGTGCAACAATGTTACTCAATACAAGCGGTCGATGGGAGAATAAACCCTTAGAATTGGTCAGAAATAGGAAAAGTCCATTCCCTTCCTCATTCCAACATTTCCCTGTATGATAGAAGAAGCTTGTTGTTCTTCAAAATAAATGATAAGGGGGTTATGGGATGGAGAAGATGATCGTGTTCAAGGGCAAGCGTCCTGCTGAATTACTGGCCACTATAAGCGTGATTGCCCTGATGTTATTCTGGATAGGGTATATCCTTCGGTTTGACCGAACTACTCCACTGGAGCATTTTTTGGTCTATCTCGTCAGCGGGATCGCTATCGTTAATATAGGAATTATGATCTATCGTCTTCTGACCTTTAACCGGGCGTTCAACATAGAAATAAGGCCGGAAGTTCTGCAGATCAAGGATATAGAGATTGAAGCCTCTGCTATTAAGCGTATTTTCATCAAAGGCTACTTCATGCCCGTGATCGCAGTTAAGCCCAGAGCTTATCTGCTGGTTACTTATAAATATTGTTTTCGCTACGCCGAGCAGGAAGATCAGGGGATACGGGCGCTAACAGAATGGGCGGAGCATCACCAGATCGAAGTGGTACATAAGAAGTTTGTTAGATGGCTGTAAGTAACCAAGGTAATACGAGACAGGAGGAGCTGCTCATATGAAAGTCACCGGATTCAGTCATATTACACTTCTGGTAAGCGATCTTAAAATGTCCCTGGAATTCTATCACGGTATCCTGGGGATGAAGGTTAGACATCACGGCCGAATAGATGCCTATTTGGAGTGGGGCAGCGCTTGGGTCTGTCTCGTGGAACGGACGGAAGCCGAAGAGCAGCCGGGCGGATTCGCCGGGATGGATCATGTAGCTTTTTATATCGCAGAGGATGATTTCAAGGAAGCTGTCGGCATCTTGCAGAAGCATCAAGTTGAGATCGTCAGAGGACCTGTGCAGCGGGGAACCGGCTGGTCGGTGAATTTCCTGGACCCGGATAGGATTCAGCTGGAGCTGCATACTTCCACTCTGGATGAACGGATGCAGGTCTGGCGTTAAGCGGAGTACAGTTACCATAATAATGAGAAACGGGGATGCGGGATGAATAAACCTTTTCATGAAATGCTGACATCGGAAAATGAGCTAAGAGAGCTTCTGGGTTATCCGAGTGAAGTGGTGAAACGCAAATCGATTCATCAGCTGGATCATCACTGTCGTGATTATATAGCGATGTCCCCTCTGTTATTCTTGTCCACAGCAGATGAACACGGCTCTTGCGATGTCTCTCCGCGCGGGGATGCACCCGGCTCAGTGCTTGTGCTGGATGAAGGGCATCTGGTCATTCCGGAGCGGCCGGGGAACCGCAGATTGGACTCTTTGCTGAATATCCTGGCTAATCCGCAGATCGGTCTGATTTTTATTATCCCGGGACTTGAAGAGACCCTGCGGGTTAACGGGCAAGCCTATATCATTAAAGATGAGCCTATTCTGGACCGGATGCGGGCCAGAGGCAAGCGGCCTGCGCTGGGAATTGGAGTGAAGGTGGAGGAATGCTATATGCACTGTGCCAAGGCCTTCAAAAGATCGCAGGTCTGGAACCCCGGGACTTGGCCTGCTGAAGACTTGCTCCCGTCTGCTCCGGCCATCATTGCGGCGCATGTGAATACAGCGGAGTTCACGGAGGAAGTGGTGCGGCGCGGTATAGAGGAGAGCTACGAGAAGCGGCTGTATTAAGAAGGGGAGGGAATGGCGGGGATGGATACAGAGCGGCTGATACGGATTTTTGACAGGCAGGCCACGGACTATGACCGTAAAAGAGAAGATCCAAAACAGCGGCGCTGGCGCCAGAAGCTGATCGGTTCTGCGAAGGGTGAGGTACTGGAGCTTGCCGTCGGAGCCGGGGCGAACTTCCCATTCTATCCTCAAGGCGTCAAGATCACGGCTGCGGACTTCAGCGGAGCCATGGTTGAGAAGGCCAGACGGGCCGCCGGACAGTACCGGCTGGACGCGGATTGTATATGTGCGGATATCGAAGACATGAGCTTTGCTGCGCATTCGTTCGATACCATTGTCTCCACGCTGTCCTTATGCAGCTATAAGAACCCGCTGAACCTGCTGGAGAAGCTTAACCGCTGGTGTAAGCCGGACGGCACCATCCTGCTTCTGGAGCATGGAATTGGTTCTAACCTCTTGGTCACTACGCTGCAACGGGCGCTGAATCCGTTGCTCTATCGTATATACGGCTGCCATCAGACCCGGGATATTCTCGGACTGGTCCGGGAGTCGGGGATGCAGATCACTAGAGTGGAGAGCTATTCGCTGAATATGGTGCATTTGATCTGGGCGGGGCCTGAGGAACAACAACTATGACTTGTTAAACCCCATCCACCCCAAATCTAACGGACCGGAGAGATCATATCCCCGCGAAAACGCCACTTTTTGCAGCGTAACGGACTCAGGCGGCCTTATAGTCTCTCTATGAGACGTTTCGGAGCTGACGTGCAAAGGATAAGGCCTGTGGAGTCCGTTACTCGCCCAATTGGCGGCTTTCTTCCCAAAGAAGAGCACCTCAGTCCGTTACGTTAAACCAAACGCCCCTGAAGAACAAGGCTCGCTTGGAAAAAGATGTGATCTTAAGGAGGAGTGCGTCTGCTCCACTATTTTAAATCTGATGCAGAACTAGAGCTGTCCTCCAGCCGTTCCATGGCTTGGAAGACAGCTCTTTATTCCAGAATCAGACGGCTGTCCAGCCCCCGTCCACATACAGCGTCTGGCCTGTCGTGTAGCTGGAGGCATCCGAGGCGAAGTAGAGGACAGCGCCGTTCAATTCATCGGGATTGCCGGGACGGCCCATGGGGCATAGCGTATTATACTGCTCCAGGAAGCGGTCCTGATAGAGCGCGCGTGTCATCCCGCTGGGGAACAGGCTGGGTCCGATTGCATTCACTGTGATTCCGTAAGGAGCGAGTGTCGCGCCCATGCCGCGGGTCAGATTCACGACAGCACCTTTGGAGGCATTATAGGCATGCAGGGCAGCGAGCTTGCTGCCCTTCACACCACAGATGGAAGCAAGGTTGATAATGCGGCCTTGCCCACGTTCTTTCATGGCCGGGATCACCGCTTTGGACATGAGAAAAATACTTTTCACATTGGTATCCATCACCCGGTCCCATTCCGCTTCGTCCAGTTCCTCGACAGAGCCTGCGGAGGCGACTCCGGCATTATTCACCAGGATGTCTAGCTGCCCGAAATGCTCCAGAATGCTCGCTACCGCCGATTCAATCTCTGCCCCGCAGGTTACGTCACATTGGAGCGGAAGCACCCGGCGGCCCTGGGCTTCAATCTGTCGCCGCGCCGGTTCCAGCCCGTCCACTCTTACATCCAGCAGGGCAACATCCGCCCCTTGCCCGGACAGAGCTTGGACTAATTCTGTGCCTATCCCCCCGGCTGCTCCTGTCACCACCGCCACTTTTCCGCTCAAATCAAATGGCTTTCTCACCGGTACACCTCCATTAATTCCACCAGTCCCAGCGTAAGTTGGAGTAAGGAAGGAACTCTACAGGATCTACAGCAGTCAGCACCTCACCTCGTTCAAGGACGGTATTGCTGACCGTGTAGATGCCGCCCAGCATACGGACGACTTCCAGCTCGGCCCAGGGGTCATGCGGAGAGTCATGCAGGTGAATCTCTGCTTCTGCCGCTGTACGCACGCTGACATCCATAGAGGCTGTCTGCCGGATCAGCAGCGGTCCAAGATCGAAGCCGCGGCCATCCGGGGACTTGGAATACTTCATGTTGAAGACAGGCAGCCCCTTACCGTAATGCTCTGAGATGATACGCTGTCCGTCTGCGGCATTCATTTTACCGCTAAGCGCAGCCTCTACATGGAAGAATTCAGTGCCCCGCCGGGAGACGCTGCCTGCCACATGCTGATCCTCCTTCTGGAGACTGATGTCGGCCATCTTCTTGGGGAAGCCGTAAATCTCACGCCCCAGGCCCATCGCGATATCATCGCTGATCGGCATGGACAGGCAGTAGGTGCCCGGTTGCCCGTTGTAGGCTGCCAGAACGAAGACTGCGGCTTCACGGTAAGGCTCGCAGAAGCTGGTGCGGGGATAGTTAGCTACAAAAGCGTGCACAAGCGGCCTAGGACCCGGTGTAAGCGGGGCGGGCAGAATGCTGCGGATCACTTCGGGCGAAGTCTCCCAATAGACGGTTAGTGTCTCGGCATTATAGAAGGTCGTAGGTGTATTTACTCTTTTTGTAATCTCATTCACATCTTTTACGAAGCTGCTCATCTGAATTTCCTCCTGTGTTATAGGGTCACGAATAATGTAACATGACTATTCCAGTGATTATATATATGGAAAATATAAAAATAAATGGGAATCTTGTGCGCGGCGCACTATAATAAGCAGGGGGTGAGAGCGATGAGTGTTACCTTTGAACAGATAAGCAGACATTTTAGTAAGCAAGCCGTACATATCCAGTGGAACAAAGCATTAACGACAGCTTATTCAGATACGATGCTGATTACGAAGAGCCTGAAGCATTTTGCACCTGAATATATCTATGTGGGCTACCAGTCCGGATTGCCGGATCACGCAGAAGGGGTGGAGCAAGCCAGCCTGATGCTAATTAACGACATGGTGGAGCCAGCTTCGGGCCGGCAGCAGCAGATGTACAGCGGACAGAACCGTATGGAATTCGGGGCGGAGGAGGATGTATTCGAGCTCTATAATCAGATCCGGGTGCTGTTCCTGGAAGAAGCTGAACGGGAGCAGACTAAGGGCAGGATGCTTGAGGCCTGTGTCGCCGGCAAAGGATTGGAAGCAATCGTCTGTGCGGCAGCGGAGCTGATGGGCAATCCGGTGATTATCATCGATGTAAGCTATAAGATTCTGGCTGCTTCGGACTGTAGCGGGGTTACCGATCCCATCTGGAACGATAATCTGCACAAAGGATACTGCTCCTATGATTTCATAGCTGCCGTCCATCAACTGAAGAGCGTACAGACCGGCATAGAGTCGCTGGAGGCTTACGAAGTGGAATGCAGCGGAAGCCAGGTGACCAAGCTGGTCGCCAAGATCAGAATTGGCAGCAAGCCAGTCGGCAATGTAATTGTGCTGGGCGACACACGCCCGATTGAACAGAGTGATCATGAGCTGGCGGGTTTTACGGCCGGGCTGGTAGCGGCGGAGCTGGCGAAGAATAGCTTTTACCGGAACTCCAGTCAGGCGGAATATGAAGAGCTAATCTATGGATTACTGGAGAATGAAGAGAACGGACCGCTACTTATTCAGGAGAGTCTGCGGAGCGGTATGCATCTGCCCAAGGGCAGATTGTCCGTTCTGGTGCTGGAGCTTGCGGGGTATGATGTTTCTGTTTCCGGTAAACACACCGGTTATTTAAGAGATCAGCTGCATCTGCATTTCGGTGAGGAGCGGCTGATCTTTTACCATGAGTATATGGTGGGGGTAAGTGAAGGTGAGTCTGCATCGTCCAGGTCAAGAGAGGTTGATCCAAGCTTGCGGGAATTTCTCGTCAGCCATCAGATCCGCCTGGGAATCAGCCGGGAATTCACCGACCTCACGGACTGCCGCAAATATTACTTACAGGCGCTCAAAGCGCTGGAGATCGGGCGGATCGTCTGGCCGGCGGAGCCGCGTGTGCTATACGCTGATGTGCAGCTGTATGACCTGTTATCCCCGCATGCGCAGCGTGATTCCCGGGATGTCAGCCATCCGGCGCTTACGGTCCTGCGTGAATTCGATGAGAAGCATCATGCGGACTTGTACCATACCCTCTATTCCTATTTGAAGAACAATCAGCAGCTGCAAAAGACCGCAGACGAGCTATTCGTACACCGCAACACTTTGCGGTACCGCTTACGCCAGATCGACGAATTGATCCAGCTTGATTTGAGCAAGATCGATCATGTGCTGAGGCTGTATATGTCCTATCAAATGACGGACTATCTGGAAAAGCTGGGTGGGGGAGAGAGCCCTTGTTGCTCCTGATTCACTTTAGGGCAGGGGACCAGTGCTCCCGCATCAGCTTCATACACGTCTGAGGCTCATCCTCCACTTCTCTGCAAGGCTCGCACCCCTCGAACCCGAACTTACGCACCGTTGCCATCGAAGCAGCGTTCTGCGGATGGGTCAGGATATAGATAGAGTCCGCATCAAGCTGTGTGAAGCACGTGTCGAGAAGTATGGGCAGAGCCTCCGACATATAACCTTGCCCCCAATAATCCTTCCAGATGTCATACCCGATCTCCACCTGCTTCCGCTCTGCGTCCCAGTAATGATAGCCGCAGGTGCCAATGAAGGCATGGGTCTCCCGGTCAAACATCCCATAGCGGTGATGGCCTTTGCCCTCAGGCTGGGCGTAATGCTCAATGATCTCCACAGCTTCGTTGTAATCGCAGGGCGGCTCACTGAAGTATCGGCACATGTCCGGGTCCGAGAATTGCCGGTAGACTGCATCGATGTCAGACTGATTGAGTAGGCGAAAGTGTAATCGTGTAGTGTTAAAGGGTTCGATTAGATTCATTGTTGATTCTCCTATTCATGGGCAATATTTCATATTGTCATTATGCGATCATATCATCGGGCTGTCTATGATCATGAACCTGATGTTAATGTGTGGTAAAATACTAAAATGCTATAACCATTGAAAGGGGTGTGCCTATGGGGCGCATTCCCGCAGAAGATCGAGGCAGCGGCGGTGAAGCCTACAACAGCCTTTACTTTATTCGAACAGAGATTGCAAAAGCCGTCTTCCCTTGGCCTGGCCCAGGCTACACTGGTTAACCGGATCGGCCAAATGACACAGACAGAGGCGAACCTCGCTGTGCTGCATCTGGAGAACGCACTGAAGGCTTACCTGCCCACGGCAACCACACTTATGAATGCGCCTGTCGTTTAACTCAATATCAAGAACATATATAAGCCTGGCATGCCTATGGTGCTCGCACGCTCTAAGGTGAAACAGGCTGAGGTCCGAATGGTCCTCCAGGATCTGGAGGGCATGGGCTACAAGCTGGTGGAGGATGGGGGATTCGTACCAGCTATTCCTTATAAGAGCTTCAAAGTCTTTACAGCTTATGTCAGTAAGGATCTGCAGGTCTATATTGACTTGATGGCGACAGAGTCGGAGCAGCCGATGGTAGCTGGTGAAAGGTTGATGGTGGACTGGTACCAGGTCATTGACCGGACCGTGCAATACGAGGATTTTGTGCAGACATATAAGACCTCTAACCGCGTTGCGGCGATGACGGAAGCGCTGGAACGCGCCAAGAGAATTGTGTTCAACGGCACGCCCAAGACTCCGCTGTTCGACAAGAAGACACAGGTCATGCTGGAACAAGCGGCGATAGCTTACGAGAATACTTTGTCGGAAGCAGGCCCGGAGAGAATTGAGGGCAGCAGGCTGCTGACGGAGCTGGATGATTTCCTGCTGCTTGTGATGGAGAATGGCGATAAGCGCACACAGGCTGTTATTGATTATCTGAAAGCCTTGTAAATTTAAGGAGCCATTATAATTGTATTAGAGGAACCGGGCTGCTTACCCATGCAGCTCCGGTTTTTTGGTTAAAAAATAAGAATTTATATGCTTCACACGATAACTTATCCTTCTATTTCTCGCTGAAACGGTACCGTCCTTTAAAGGACGGCAAAGCCGTTTCCACTTGTTTAGGAATTTGTGATTTACGTCTGCAAGTGGATAAGTGCTCTTTACGGAGGAGGGGACAGGTATGTAATCGAAAAACCGATTACAATCAGCACCCGCAAGCTGTGTGGGCCAAATGTAATCGAAAAACCGATTACAATCAGCACACGCAAGCTGTGCGGGCCAATGTAATCGAAAAACCGATTACAATCAGCACCCGCAAGCTGTGTGGGCCAAATGTAATCGAAAAACCGATTACAATAAGCACCCGCAAGCTGTGTGAGCCAAATGTAATCGAAAAATCGATTACAATTTAATGCTCCTCATGGCTACTCCTCCAGCCAGCTAGCAAATGAGCAAATATAAGTGAGGTAAAACTTAAGATGATCAAAGGACAAGTAACCTATCACCCAAGGGTGATTTATGTGTGTGGTCTGGCTGATTAGACCCTGAGTACATATGATCCTATAGGTCTGAAGCATCATATGTCACAGATCATGTAAGTATTTAAGAATATAATGTAAGCGTTATCTATTAACGGTGTACATTTAGATGTAAAAGGAGGAAGACGGCTTGAGCGTCCCGAAGGTTTCCTTTAACATGCTAGTCTTTATGGGTTTTAGCCTTCAGTATGCATTGATGCATCTCTTGTCTGCAGGTGAGGTGATTGTGATTTCATCCGCTGAGCTTATCATTTATATGCTGCTTACCTTTGCCGGGCTCGGCAGATTCTTTCGGCGCAGAAGGCGGGCTCTGAGCGAGAGGGGCTGTGGAGGCACCGGACTTTTTTTCAGCGTGTTATGGACAGTGTCACTCTGCTCCCAGTTCCGTAAGGAGAACTACCCGGATGCGCTGACTATTATTAATTCACTGGGCGTGTCGGCGGCTGGACTGATTCTGCTTACGGAGATTGTTATTCTGTTCAAGGTATAAGCCAGCTGTACATGAAGAAGCCCCTTTCCTGGATGAAGGATAGGGGCTTCTTCATGTAACAACGGATGGAATTAATAGATATAACCATGGTTCTTCAAGTAGGCGAGAATCAGCCCGGTGGATTGATCCTCATTATACTGCTCGGTATCCACAATAAGCTCGGGCCGGAGCGGCTCCTCATAGGGGGCAGTCAGGCCGGTAAAATGCGGAATCTCTCCGGAAAGCGCTTTGCGGTATAAGCCTTTGACATCCCGTCTTGCACATTCCTCGAAGGAGCATTTGACGTAGATTTCCACGAAAGGCTGGATGCTCTGCCGGATTTGCTCCCTCATGTCCCGGTAAGGGGAGATGAAGGAGGCCAGGACGATGATATCGTTACGGGTCAGGAGCTGCGCCAGATAGGCTGCGGTTCTTACATTCAGCGACCGGTCTTCTTTGGAGAAGCCTAACCCCCGGAACAGTTGATTCCTCAAGACATCACCGTCGAGCAGTTCTGTCCTCACGTTCATTTGTTGCAATCTCTGATTCAGGCAGCGGCAGAGCGTGGTTTTTCCAGAGCCGGACAGGCCGGTGAACCATAGTGTTACTCCGGTATGCAATGTGCAGCCCCACCTTCCTTGTCAAACGATTAGGTTACCAGTTGTAATCTGTCTCATAGCCCATCGGGAAGAGCAGATGGCCTGCCACCTCTTTGAAGCAAGTCTTCACCTCTTCATTGAACTCGGTCCGCCAGTTCCCGGTTGTGCCGGTGCGGAAGGTATAGGAGGCCTTAGGATTAATATTCTGCTCCATAGCGTCCAGGATTGTGTCTAGCGGTAATGGCAGCGGCTTGTCAGCCCAGAGATAATGAATCAGCTGTTCCATCGTCCGGCGGCGTGAGCTGTGGCTGTCTACCAAATGTTCAAAGGCGATCTGTAAACAGTCCGCTTCCACGCTCCATCCGGCGAACTGCCGATACCATGCGGCGATACTCGGGTATTGGAGCTCTGGTATTCCCTGGATTAAGGCCAGAAATTGCTGATTCCGGTCCGGTAGAGAGAGCAGATAGGGGCGCAGCGGATGATTAGGATATTTGTCTGTTATGAAATACGTATACGAGATTACAACATCTCTTAGGTCACGGTTAAGAAATAACGGCTTAATCTTCAGCTCCCGAAGCATACCTGACCACCGGGGTGAATAGTACACATGTCCTGCTGTGAAATGTCCGCTGCGGACGAGCTGCAGCCGCTGGTAGTGGAGGCCGGAGTCTTCCGGATAGCCTTCATAGAATTCATGAGGATTCTGCGACATTCCCGGAATGCCTTCTAAGATCTGTTTCATCAGATGGGTACCGCTCTTGGGGACCGAGTTCAGAAATACTATAGGATATTCAACCGAAGGATCGAATGTATTCATACTCTCCTGCGTTCCTCTCTCTGAAATAGCTGCTAGTCATACTCCTCTGTTTATCATATGAAGCTCCGGCTATTGCTGACTAGACAGTATACATAAAAAGCAAGGGGAAATATGTATGTCCAAGCGGTGCTCCTGCTGAATTTACAAGTCCTGATAAACAATATTTATGAGTTCAATCTTTAAGGTCTGAATCGCTTCCTCCCGCGGCAGCATAATGAACCGTGATAAATATTCGATGTCCACCGAGAACAGGCTAAGGATATCCTCCATGGACGCTTTATCGCCGCTTTGCGCCCTTTTTACGGTCTCGATGAATGGGTAAGGTTTTCCTTCAGGACTTCCAGTCCCTTGCGCTTCCATTTGCTAACCCCCTGTTGAGTCATTTGCAGCTCGGCTGCTACTTCTTGTTCGGGCATTCCTTCGATGACTGTTTTTTTGATGATATATCTGCATTTTTCCCAAGGCAGCATATCCAGAAGCTCATCGACGAACAACTCAGATACGACCATACTTTCAAAGCTGTTATCGTAGATTTCATTATCGTAGAGCGGATTACTTTCCCGTATAAGCTGAATGCGAGTCTTGTACTGGATTCTCCATGCTGAGCGTTTTAATAATTTCCTGCAGGTTTCAACTAGTTCGTCATCACAGGTAACCATGAATTTTCCTCCCCATGTTCAGTAGTACCTTCATTCTCGGGTCCAGCGGAGCCTGTTCCCCCAGGCCGGGTCTAACCCATCGCAAGTCCCCTCATATAACAAGTAAAATATTCCATAGATTCCACAACTGACAAAAACAAAAATTTACATGATTACTATATTTCTAGCGAAAGTTGTAAAAATTATTTCGGGATTACCTAGTATTACGAGAATAAAGAACAATAGATTGTCGAATTATCCATTTAGGAGGCGATGGCGATGAGTGACTATGTAACACCACAGATGATGAGCACCCTAATGACCGTGCTGATTATTCCACTGCTGGGGCTGCTGGCGAGGTCCGTAATTGCTTATATGAAGCGGGAAATTGCCGGGCTTGAGCAGAGAATCGAGAGTGAGGCATTGAACAGCCTGCTTCAGCGGGCAGGGGATGCTGTTGAATCCGCCGTGATTGCCGTCAATCAGACGTTCGTGGAGACGCTCAAGCAACAAGGCGAGTTCGACACGGAGGCGATGAAGAAATCTTTTCTGCTGGCCAAAGAGAAAGCGATGGCGATCCTGGGGGAATCCGCCCGGAAGGAGCTGAGTGTTGTGATCGGCGACCTCGAGGCATGGCTCGAAACAAAAATCGAAGTTTGTGTGAACCGCAATAAACAGTTGTAAAAACCTGTCCGGGTTTCCCTTTGATTAGTAAAGGAGGTCCAGGCTTCACCATGATTACTGTGCTCATTACTAAAAAGTTAGGGGATGTATGATGAAACATTCAAAAAGGAAATGCAAGCTTGTGCAGCAAGGACGGTTAGGCATCATCAGCAGATGGCTGTGTCTCTCGCTACTGATTCTGATGCTGGCGCCAGGAGCGGTGTTCGGGTCGGGGAAAATAGCCCGCAACATTCTTCCAGGGCCCGAAGCGGACACCGCATCTGCAGCAGTGTATGAGGCAGAGCCGCCAATACCGGAGCCGCAGCTTCATCAAGGGGCAACGGTTAAGGATTCGGTCTATAGCTCCGTGTATCAATCGGTGTATGAGATAGATCCTACCTTGGGAGTCATCCTGAATCATGGAGCCTATCAGATGAGTCTGATGGCACTCAGCAATGTCGAGGGCTCGATGAGCCCGGTATCGCCGCTGCTGCAGCAGATCCGGTTGTCGCAGGCCTCGGGTGTGATTCCAGGAGGGCGCGGCTTCATGCTTCCGCAGGTGGTGGCGGTCAAGGATCTGGCGGGTAATCCGCTGCCGGGTATTCCCGTCACCTTCACCGTCTCGGAGGACAGTACAATTACTGCGGTCATGCGCGGGCTCAACAGTACCGGAATTACAGTGGTGTCGGATGCAAACGGATATGCATCTGCGGCTAACAACTATACAGGTTATATAGGTGAAGGCTATCAGGTCTATTCGAAGGGAACCGGGGTCATTAAGACCATGGAGGTAAAAGCTACCGTTCCCGGTCTTCAGCCGGTTACCTTCAAGGTAGAGGTCGGAGCCGTAGGCTCTAACCTGATCGATACAACGCCGCCTTCCATTAAAGCCACGGCGGTGACGGAGAACGGTGCGCCTTACATTGCCGGAACGTGGACGAGTCAATCCGTGACTGTACATTATACGGCAGAGGACACGTTGTCAGCGATCAAATCACTGACCCCGGATCAGAAATTTACCGCTGAAGGAGCAGGCCAGACGGCAACGGGCAAGGCTGTTGACAGTGCGGCTACCAGTGATGAGGATAAGAACCACTATTCCATCGCAACCTTCGGTCCCATTCATATTGATAAAAGCGCTCCGGTTACAGAAGCAGCTGTAACAGGCGCTGAATCCGGCAGCTGGAGCCGGGGGAAGATTGCGCTGCATTTTACCGCTGAAGATCCATATTCCGGTGTGGACGCTGTGTATTACAAGCTGGGTGAGAATGCAGCAGTGAGAACTTCCGGCTCCAGCGCGGCCGTGGAGCTGGAACAGGAAGGAGCGACTACCGTCAGCTACTGGGCAGTGGACAGAACCGGGAATGCAGAAGCTCCCCGCACGGTAGTGGTACAAATTGACAAGAGCGGTCCGCTGATCGCCAGTATTCTCAGCCCTGAAGCAAATGAGAAGGGCTGGAACAGCACGGATGTTACGGTCTCTCTTACCGCATCAGATGCCCACTCCGGAGTGAAGGAGATCCATTATAGACTCGGAGCGGATGGCGAAGAACAGACTCTGGCAGGCAGCACGGCTGCTTTTGACGTCCCGGTGGAGGGCATTATCCCTCTGGAGTTCTGGGCCGTTGACCATGCAGGCAACCTGACCGCTGTACAGAAGACCGAAGTGAAGATTGACAAGACGGTCCCGGTCATTACGGTTCCGGCGAATATTACAATGGAAGCGAAGGCCGTTCGTACCCCAGCCGATATTGGTAAAGCCTCCGTTCAGGATATCTCCATCCCGGATGTTCTCCTGACAAATGATGCCCCTGCAGACTATCCAATGGGGACAACTACCGTCAAATGGACAGCGGTGGACCCGGTAGGACTGACCTCCTCACAGGTGCAGAAAATTACTGTAAAAGACACGACAAAGCCGGTACTAACCGTGCAGGGAGATATGGTTGTGGAAGCTACAGCGGTTAAGACGCCGCTTGTGGTCACCGGAGCGTCGGCTACGGATATTTTCCCGGTTATTGTGGTGAATGACGCACCGAAGGAATTCCCTATTGGCCCGACTACCGTCACCTGGATGGCGACCGATGCCAACAGCAATGTGACTACAGCAACCCAGAAGGTCACCGTAGTAGACAGAACTAAGCCGTTACTGACGGTTCCAGCCGATATTACAAAGGAAGCTGCAGGCCGGAGAACTGTGGTAGATCCGGGGAAGGCCGCCGCGACAGATATTTTCAAGGTAAATATTACGAATAATGCGCCTGAGGATTATCCGGTGGGCGTAACCAAGGTAAGCTGGACGGCTAAGGATGAGAATGGAAATATCACTACAGCAGATCAGCTGATCCGAATTACCGATACCACCAAGCCTGTACTGACAATACCGCAGGATATTACCGTAGAAGCTACGGCTAGACGGACGAAGGTGAATATTGGACAAGCCGAAGCCAGCGATCTGTTCGATGTGCTGCTAACCAAGGATGCCCCGGCGGATTATCCGGTGGGTGTAACCAAGGTTACCTGGACTGCCACAGATGAACATGGCAACGTCACCGAGAAAGTGCAGAAGATTACAGTTACAGATACATCGCCTCCACAGTTAACTGTGCCTGGAGACATCACCGCCGAGGCAACCGGCATTCAGACTCCAGTGGAGCTGGGGGAAGCGTCGGCCAAGGATATTTTCAGTGTTACTGTAACCAATAACGCCCCGGAACGCTTCATCTTCGGGACAACAGTCGTTACCTGGACGGCTACAGATGAGAATGGCAACACCACCAAGACAACGCAGACCGTGAAGATCGTAGACACGACGAAGCCGTTGGTTACGCTGCCAGGCGGTATAACGGCAGAAGCCACTGGAGCAAAAACAAAGGTAGACATCGGCCAGCCGGTGGTTACGGAAATTTTTGCCGTGACAGTTAAGAATGATGCTCCGGCGGAATTCCCGCTCGGACTCACCAAGGTAACATGGACGATTACGGACGAGCATGGCAATGCAACTAAAGGTACGCAAGAGGTCAAGATCGTAGATACGACCAAACCGGTCATTACAGCACCGGAGGATCTAACGGTAGAGGCAACGGCGGTCAGATCCAAGGTCGCTCTGGGCGAGCCGGTGGTCTTCGATCTGTTCGAGACTGAGATCATTAACGATGCTCCGGCTGATTTCCCGGTCGGCACCACGCTGGTTACCTGGATGGCCAGTGATCCAAGCGGCAATGTGGCAATCGCGAAGCAGAAGGTGACTGTTGTAGATACGACTGCGCCTAAGCTGTCTATCCCGGCAGACGTCAAGGCAGAGGCTACAGCTATCAGAACTCCAGTTGTGATTGGAGAGGCCACGGCCACGGATATTTTCCCGGTTACTGTAACGAGCAATGCTCCCGAGAATTATGCTGTGGGCGTTACCGAGGTTATCTGGACGGCGAAGGATGCTAACGGTCTGGTAACTACCGGCAAGCAAAAGGTGACTGTAGTGGATACCACCTTGCCAATCCTGACGGTTCCGCAGGATATCAGTGTGGAGGCTACCGCAGTAAATACTCCGGTGCAAATCGGCAAGGCTACGGCTACGGATCTGTTCCCGGTCACGGTGGTCAGCAATGCTCCGGCCAGCTACCCGCTCGGCAAGACGATTGTTACCTGGAAGGCGACAGATACGAACGGCAACTTCAGCACCGGCACCCAGACGATTACGGTAAAAGATACAACGGCCCCGGTAATCGCTGATATTCCGGACTACATTGCAGAAGCTACCGGGCAGACAATGCAGATTAAGCTGCCGGTGCCTGCGGTCACCGATATCTTCGGAATTGCCGCAGTGAGCAGCAATGCTCCGGTTTCCTATCCGCTGGGCGTGACTGAAGTCACCTGGACAGCGAAGGATGTGAACGGCAACGTATCCACGCGCAAGCAAAAGGTTACTATCTTGGATACCACGAAGCCTGTGCTTGCTGTACCGGAGGATATTACTGTAGAAGCGGCGGCGGTTGAGACTCCGGTGGAGATCGGCGAGGCCACGGCTACGGATATTTTCAAGGTGACGGTGAAGAATAATGCCCCTGAAGCGTATCCGCTGGGCGTAACAGAAGTAGTGTGGACGGCAACGGATGCGAACGGGAATGTGACTACGAAGGTGCAGAAGATTAAGGTCGTGGACACGACGAAGCCTGTGCTTACTGTACCGGAAGATATTACTGTAGAAGCGGCGGCGGTAGAGACTCCGGTAGAGATCGACGTGGCAGCGGCTACGGATATTTTCAAGGTGACAGTGAAGAATAATGCCCCTGAAGCGTATCCGCTGGGCGTAACAGAAGTAGTGTGGACAGCAACGGATGCGAACGGCAATGTGACTACGAAGGTGCAGAAGATTAAGGTCGTGGACACGACGAAGCCTGTACTTGCTGTACCGGAAGATATTACTGTAGAAGCGGCGGCGGTAGAGACTCCGGTAGAGATCGGCGTGGCAGCGGCTACGGATATTTTCAAGGTGACAGTGAAGAATAATGCCCCTGAAGCGTATCCGCTGGGCGTAACAGAAGTAGTGTGGACGGCAACGGATGCGAACGGGAATGTGACTACGAAGGTGCAGAAGATTAAGGTCGTGGACACAACGAAGCCTGTGCTTGCTGTACCGGAAGATATTACTGTAGAAGCGGCGGCGGTAGAGACTCCGGTAGAGATCGGCGTGGCAGCGGCCAAGGATATTTTCAAGGTGACAGTGAAGAATAATGCCCCTGAAGCGTATCCGCTGGGCGTAACAGAAGTAGTGTGGACGGTAACGGATGCGAACGGCAATGTGACTACGAAGGTGCAGAAGATTAAGGTCGTGGACACAACGAAGCCAACGCTTACTGTACCGGAGGATCTGTCCGTAGAAGCAACGGCAGTGAAGACTCCGGTGGAGATCGGGCAAGCGTCTGCTACGGATATTTTCAAGGTGACGGTGACATCGGATGCTCCAGCTGCTTATCCGCTGGGAACAACGACCGTTACCTGGAAGGCCAAAGATATCAATGGTAACGAGGTAACCGGGGTACAGCGGATTACCGTAGTGGATACGACACAGCCTTTGCTGAAATTCGAAGGACCCCTGCAGCTGACCAAGGAAGCAACGGCTCTGGAAACCCCGGTAGAACTGGAAGTGCCAGCGGCGCTGGATTTCTTCCCGGTTACTCTAACGACAGATGCTCCGGGAGAGCATAGCCCGATCACTTCAGAGGAGACCTTAACTGCAAATTTCCCTATCGGTACTACGATTGTGAAATGGACTGCTATAGATAGCAGCGGAAATTCCGCAGTAGGCATCGTGAAGGTGACTATTGTTGATACGGTCAAGCCTGCGCTTAAGCTTCCAGCTGACATTACTCTAGAAGCAACGGCGCTGAAAACTCCGGTGGAGATCGGCGTGGCAACGGGGACTGACATTTTCAAGGTAACCGTAACCAGTAATGCCCCTGAAAACTATGTGCTAGGAACCACTGAGGTTACTTGGACCGCTACGGATGCGAATGGCAATGTTAGCACGGGTGTGCAGAAGATTACGGTAGTGGACACCACGAAGCCAGTGTTGAAGCTTCCGGCTGACAAAACGGTGGAGGCAACGGCGCTGAAAACTCCGGTGGAGATCGGCGTGGCAACGGGGACGGACATTTTCAAGGTAACAGTAACCAGTAATGCCCCTGAAAACTATGTGCTAGGAACCACTGAGGTTACTTGGACCGCTACGGATGCGAATGGCAATGTTAGCACGGGTGTGCAGAAGATTACGGTAGTGGACACCACGAAGCCAGTGTTGAAGCTTCCGGCTGACAAAACGGTGGAGGCAACGGCGCTGAAAACTCCGGTGGAGATCGGCGTGGCAACGGGGACGGACATTTTCAAGGTAACAGTAACCAGTAATGCCCCTGAAAGCTATGTGCTAGGAACCACTGAGGTTACTTGGACCGCTACGGATGCGAACGGCAATGTCAGCACGGGCGTGCAGAAGATCACGGTGGTAGATACAACGAAGCCAGTGTTGAAGCTACCGGTTGACAAGACGGTGGAGGCAACGGCGCTGAAAACTCCGGTGGAGATCGGCGTGGCAACGGGGACTGACATTTTCAAGGTAACAGTAACCAGTAATGCCCCTGAAAACTATGTGCTAGGAACCACTGAGGTTACTTGGACCGCTACGGATGCGAATGGCAATGTTAGCACGGGTGTGCAGAAGATTACGGTAGTGGACACCACGAAGCCAGTGTTGAAGCTTCCGGCTGACAAAACGGTGGAGGCAACGGCGCTGAAAACTCCGGTGGAGATCGGCGTGGCAACGGGGACTGACATTTTCAAGGTAACAGTAACCAGTAATGCCCCTGAAAACTATGTGCTAGGAACCACTGAGGTTACTTGGACCGCTACGGATGCGAACGGCAATGTTAGCACGGGTGTGCAGAAGATTACGGTGGTGGATACCACGAAGCCAGTGTTGAAAGCTCCAGCAGATGTTGCTGTTCCGGCAACCGGAACCAAAACGCTTGTGAACCTGGGCCAAGCTACAGCGAGCGACATCTTCGGAGTTGTGCTGAAGAATGATGCTCCGGCTGACGGCTTCCCGTTAGGGAAAACAGTGGTCACCTGGACGGCTACGGATGTGAACGGTAATGTATCGACGGCGGTGCAGAATGTAACTGTTACACAGACGTTCAAGGTTCAATCGTTTAATGCGAGCCGAAGCAGCCTGACGAATACGATTTTCCCGAGAATATCCTTTGAGAATACCAGCAAGTCGACCTTGCAGCTCTCCAGCATCAAGCTTAGATATTACTACACTATCGATGGCGAGAGATTCCAGAGCTTCTATACGGATTATGCCAGAGTAGCAGGCTCGAATACGAGGGTGATCCAACCTTACGTCACAGGAAGCTTCCAGAAGACAACAGGCAAAACCGGCAGTGACTATTACCTGGAAGTCGGCTTCACCAGCGGTGCCGGAAGTCTTAAGCCTGGAGAAAGTGTAGAAATTCAGTGCAGATTCTGGAAATCGGATTTCTCTAATTACTATCAGACTAATGATTATTCCTTCAATGGACTGGCAACGGGCTTCACTGATACCAGCAAGATTACGGCCTACTCCTACGGCAATCTGATTGCAGGAATGGAACCGTAAGCGGCTAAGTACAGCATTGCACAGCTTCCAGGTTGCTGCCGGATCAGTGGTTGCAGCTTGGAGCTATTCATTAACGGGAGATCAACCAGCTCCATTAGCGGGGGTACGATATGCCAGACGACATGAATGAAATCCTTCAACGGTTGACCCGGGTGGAAACCAAGCTCGACATCATGAACAGTGCAAGGGATATTGCGCTTGAGGCCATGCAGAGCAGCAAGTCAGCGCATTTGCGGATGGATGAGATGCGGGATGAGCTGTCCAGATTGAAGCTCAGGCAAGGGGAGAATCAGCGCTGGCTGGTGGGCACGATCATTAGCAGCGTGGGGATGTGCATTGCCGCAGCGGGACTTTTGATGAAAATATTAATCGGGTAGCAGACAGGAAGAAGGAGATGGGGGAATGGCCAAAGGCTTTGATTGCGCAGCACCGCTAACACGCACACTGGCAAAGAAATTCAAGGAGGATGGCTACGAATTCGTATGCCGTTACCTCGTGCCCTCCGGCTGGAAAAGGTTAACCCAGGCAGAGGCGGTTGCTATCAGCGCTGCGGGGCTGCAAATTGTCTCTGTGTATGAAACGACCGCCAGCCGTGCGCTGGGAGGCCGTGCAGCCGGTCTGACAGACGGGGCGATTGCCGCACAGACGGCTCTTGCGGTTGGACAACCTGCCGGGAGCCGGATCTACTTTGCCGTTGATTTCGACGCTTCAGCGAAGCAGATGGACACGGTGATCCAGTATATTACGGCAGCGGGAGAAGCCGCCCGGAATTACCAGTCGGGTGTCTACGGGAGCGTTACGGTTATTGAAGCTGCAATGGCCGCTAAGGCCTGCACCGGCTTTTGGCAGACGTATGCCTGGAGTAAAGGCCGGAAAGCAGAGGGTATCCACTTGTATCAATATGACAACGGTCCCAAGGGACTAGGTCAACCGGTTCACGGAGTGAATGTAGACCTCAACCAGTCCAGCGGAGAAGCCGGCTGGTGGAGCACACAGTCTGCCGCGGTTCCTGTACCAGGCAATGCAAACGGAGAGGGGAAAGACTATATGATGAAGAAAGAGGATGCGGGCAAAATCATTGCTTTTCTTCAAGCAGCTTATATGGCAGCAGGTAATGCAGAGTCTGGAAAAGAATTTCACCGTCTGGCGAATGAGCTGCGCAAAGCCTCGGGCCAAGCGGCAGACCCGAATAATCGTTAATCAGGAGGAAGGGTTACAGGCTGCCTTTGGGCGGCCTTTTTGACATGTAATTATACATAAATATTAGAATAAATGGATTTATTTATAACTTCAGCTGTAAAAAGCGCTATGGATTTTACTTTATCTATAGGATCGATTTTTTACAGAGGGGGGACTCCATTGCAGACCCAAGCAACCGTAAGTAAGGAGAAAGACAAAACATCCGGCGGCCATAAACCATACAGCAATCCGCAGGTATTCATTCGCCCGGCAGCCGCGAAACAACCAGACCCGGTAGAGATTATCCGGCGTGTCCGCCAGAATCCGGCTTCCTTAAGCCGTGAAGACAAGCTGGCACTTCAGCGCACACTCGGCAACCGGGCTGTAGTTCAGTTGTTATCGAGTCTGAAGGAGGATGGGAAGAAGAAAGAGCAGGCAGACAATGGAACACAGGCGGCTGGACCAAGTAACAGCGTGGCCGCAGAAGCTCAAGTGGAAGAGCATAAGGATTCACCGGAACCGGTGCAAGCAGAAGCAGAGCAAGCCAGCGCTCCGGCTGAAGCTAAGATGCAGAGTAAGCAGGAGCCGTTGGGGCAGGCAGGAGGCGCTAATGCGTCTGTCACACAAACTAAGCCTGCTAGTGGCGGCAGTTCTTCAGGTCCCGTAGCCGTCAAAAAGACGCCAGCACCTGCCCGGACGAAGGGGAGAGCAGAGGCCACTGTAGAGGGGCAAGCTGAAACGGCAGAACGAGAGGAAGACGCTCCGTCTGCAGAAGAAGCCAGGGAAGAGCTGTCTGCGGAACCTTTGAATCCCGGAAAGGCGGAGGAGTCCGCAGCAGCTCAGGGAGAGGATGCGCCGGAGCCAGCCAAGAAGTCCGCCGCCTCCAAAGGAGCAGATGCACCGAAGAAAGCAGCCAAGGAGCCATCGCTTGGAGCAGCACTCGGTGCCTTGGCAGGAGATGGGAAGGAGAAGCCGGCGAAGGGTAAGACGGTGAAGATCAGCGGTGAAGATCCGGGGCAGATTCTGGATCAGCTGACACAGGTTCAGCCTACAGAGCTGGGGGATGCCTATGCCCAGGCGGTGAATGTATCCTCCGGTGCTTTCGCGAAGCAGGCGCAGAAGACCAAACAAGGGCTGCCTGCTGTTCCTGTACCGACCGGCTTGAAAGGGAAGGTCCTGCAGGCCCGGAAGAAACCGGCAGCACTGAAGCACGCTGTGAAGGAAGGCTTCAAAAGCGAGCGTACCGGCGGGGCTGTTAGTGCAGGGAAGCTGGACAAAATGAACATTAGTTCATCCGGTTCCGGGGGCAATCCTGAGGCGATGTTAAGCGAGATCCGTTCCGCAGCCGCCCAGCCGCCGGGAATCAGCATGACCGGGGAGGCAGATCCCTCCCAACTGGAGGGTTTTCATCAGGAGGCCTCTCAGCAGGTGAGCACAGCCAAGCAGGCGGAGATGGGCCAGATCAAGCAGCCGTTCGGGGAGAATGAGATCTATCCCGAGCCGGATGGCACCGTGGTGAAGGCCGCTGCAGGGCTGAAAGGCGGGCAGGCGCCCGGAGCCAAAAAGCTGCCTGCACTGACACTGCCTGCAGATATGACTGCCGGACTGAACCGTAGTCTGGCTCCAGAGATGAAGAAGCAGCTTGGTACCAAGCAGGCGGAATATAAGAAGGAACAAGCAAAATTCGACAGTAAAGTGCTGAGCTCCAAAGCCGACAGCCAGGCACAAATCCGGCAGGCCGAGACCGAGGCGAAGAACAAGCAGATCAGCCAGCAGACTGGAGCCAAAGCAGAAGTCACCCAATTGCAGGGCGAGTGGAAAAAGGAGCTGGATGCTGCCGAGACGGACTATACCAAACAGGCCGGGTCAGCCGCCCAGCAGAAGAAGCAGGAGATCAACAGCGTCCGCACAGACAAAGAGCGGGAAGCTCAGAAGAAGCAGTCTGAAGCGGAGCGGGAAGCGACGCAGGCCTACAGTAAAGCTAAGAAGGAAGCAGACGGCAAGCATGAACAGGAGAAGGCCAAGGAAGAGAAGAAGGGCGGCTTCCTCGGCTGGGTGAAGGATAAGCTGGAAGCTGTCGTCGAAGTCGTTAAGAAAGCAGTCAACTTCATTTTTGAGGGTCTCCGCAAAGCGGTTAAGTTTATTTTTGACAAAGCGAAGCAGGCTGTGCTGGGCATCATTGAACTGGGCCGCAAGCTGATTACAACTCTGATCAAGGGACTGGGTGTGCTGCTGAAAAAGCTGGTAACCGTTGTATTTGCCAAGTTCCCCGGCATTGCAGCCAAGATATGCAGCAAGATTGACGGAGTTGTCAATAAGGCCATTAAAGCGGTCAACCAGCTGGCCCAGAAGCTCAAGACCAAGGTTACTCAAGTTATGGACTTCCTGGCCTCGAAGGTGGATCAGGCGCTGGCAGCAGTACAGAACTTCTATTCCAAGCTGATCTCAACGCTCGGCAATCTGCTGATTGCGACTTTCCTGGATGTGCTCGTCCGTATAGGAGCGCTCGGGAAGGCGGCGAAGCGTTCGTTCAGCCATCTGGAAGGGAAGATGTGGGAGTATCTGCTTGGGGTAGACATCTCCAAGCCAATGGGCGCTGGAGCAGCAGAAGGCGGAGCTGTAGAGCAGGCTGAGGGAGCTGGCGCTGGTGCGGCAGCGGGCGAGAAGCTGAGCGCCGAGGATATCGAGATGGAGTCGGTGGAGCAGGGCGAGATGGACCCTGCACTGGTGCAGGAGGCGAACCTGAAGGACGGAGAAACCAAAGAGATGTCCGGCAGCCGCGACCCGGCTACCATGGACAGTATTATGGCGGAATTCGACACCGGAACAGCCAACCAGAGCCTTGGCGGCAAAATAGCCGATGGTGTCAAGCTACGTGCGAATAATGCGAAAATGTTGTTTGACCAAATTAAATCATTTGTAATAAAATGGATGAAGGCCCATGGATTACAGCTGCTTGCGGGCATAGCGGGAGTATTGGTTGCTGTTGGCGCAGCTTTTGTCATCAGTGGCGGTGCCATTACTGTTCTTATTCCCCCTATTATTAATATTATCACGGTTGTGATGCAGGCTCAGGCAATTGTGTCTATTGCGCAAACCTTAGCGCAAGCCGCCGGTTACATCGGCACCTACCTGAGCCAGGGCTGGCAGAAGATGATCGAACCTGCCGCAATTGCGCTCGCTACTGCACTGGCGATGGGGCTGGTTGAGCTGGCGATGGCGGGTGGCTTCAAAGCTGTCGGAGCTGACCTCAAGAAAGCCGGACAAGCTGTCAAGAAGGGCGTCGGAGCGGCAGCCAGCGGGGTGAAGAACGTTGTAGGCGCAGGAGCCAAAGGCATCAAGAGCCTGCTGAAATCCGGAGCCAAGCTGGCCTCCAAGAGCGGCAGCATGATTATACGTAATGGTAAAATCGTGATCAAGAGCCTGCAAAAGGGGCTCGTGAAGGGGGCCAAAAATCTCCGGGGCCTGCTGGACCGGATTCTGCAAAAGTTCAAGTTCAAGAAGTTTAAGCTGGTGCGCAAGGGCAAGCATATTCGTCTTTACGGCGAGGTTAATCCTTGGGTGTTGCTGGCTGATGGGACGATTCAAGAAGTTGATAGTCTGGATGGAAGAAAAGCAGGGATTAATACTCAGGCAGAGCTCGATAAGATTAAGAGCCTTTCTGAGTCCCAAAGAAATGATTTCTATAATGCTGCAGTTGCAAGAAAAGACGGGAAGATTGATTTTGATAGTATTAAGGTTTCTGAAAAATCAGCATTGAAGAAAACATTCGTCTCAACACCATACGATGCATCAGGTAAACTAAAAGCTAATGTGAAATACAAAACTGGTGAATTTCAATATGACTATGAAACAGATCATTTTGGAAGAATTGAAACTTTTAAAGCAGATGATTTGAAATTAACTGCAAGAGAGCAAAGATTACCGCATGATTCGAATACCCCAGGGAAAGCGAAAGGTGACCATGCAGGCCATCTTGCAGGGGATAGGTTTGGAGGATCAGCACAAATTGATAACATTGTTTCTCAAGCAAGTGCAGTTAATTTAAGTAAATACAAAAAATTAGAGAATTTATGGGCGAAAGCGTTAAAAGAAATACCACCAAAGCATGTATCAGTTGAAGTGAAATTATTATATGACATTGATTCTCTCAGACCTTCAGGTTTTAAAGTAATCTACGAAATAGATGGAAATATTACAATTAAGAATTTATCAAATTAGGAGGAAGATGTATGGCAAAAGTATTTGAAGATTATTTTTCGGAACTACAAGCAGATATGGTTTCGACTTGTATAGAGTATGTTAATAATAGAGCGGATATGATTTTTATCTACGCAACTTATGAAGTTGGAGATTACGGATTTGATGTCTTCTACAAGATTAATAATAAGATTGTGCAGAAAAATAAGATAAATGATGCGTTAGAGCATTCAGAAATTTTATATGATGTTTCGAGAAATCGCCAGATTGCACTTCTCGATGCGGGTAATGAAGACCTTCTAAAGTTATATAATATTTGTAAAGAATACAAAAGAGAAATGCCGACAGAGATGAAGCTTGTTTATGATGTAGCAAATAATAAACTGAATGCAACCTACAACTACAATTTAATTTACTCGAATGATCCCGAAAAGACATCAGATCACGTATTTAAAGAGTGGTTCGAAGAGATGGGGAAATTATCGTAATTGATACTACACTAAGCCGAATTCAGCCATTGACTGAACAATCGGCTTTTTTTATATTTATTATTAATGAGTTTCCTGAAACCTCTCTGACTGTTTGTGATTTTCTTCCCAGGCCTCTTTTTAAAACCTATATCAGAAAAAAAGTATATATATTTGCTAGACGTGATTCAGGTTTCAAATGATAAGATGGGGTGGCAGCACATAAAGATTTGTTGAACAGTGAGGACTTATTGTTCCTAAGCAACTTATCTGAATTAAATGCAAATACTTTTGCAGCAAGCGCTGTTAGTACTTTATCCTATGATGCAATTCCTTATCTGCTAGCAATGCTGGAAGAATGGGAGGATACGAGCGTTGAAGGAACGATAAGGAATTCATTAGATATTTTTTTAGACTATTCTGAAGAATTAAGTGAAGATGCAACTGTAGATGAGATTGGACACTTTTATATGGATTTCATAAAGAGTGTAGACCCTGAAAACTATTATTACTTCGGTGAACCTGTTTTTCCAGGAGTTATAGCTAAAAAAATTATAGAGAAGTCAGTGATATCTCTAAACCAATCTACTCCTGTACTAACGAATGTCTATCCATCCTTACTTTCCGTTTGGAGTGGTGTCAGATGCCCGGTTCAATATGGTACTATCGTAGATGCTGAACTGCTTAAAGATGTATATGGGTATGTCGACGAAATATCTAAGATGGATTGGGAAGTCGGAGCGAAGTACTTTTACGGAAATAGAGTTCGTTAAGTCTAATAAGCACTACAAAGTAAAAAACAGAGCACTCTTATTAAATCATAGGAGTGCTTTGTTTTTTTTTTTTTTCTGTATTCCCCCTCCCCCAGTTGTAATCCCCCTCCTAAAACTTACTTTATATATGAACAAGAAAATATAGAGTGAGGACAGAACTGCCGATGAAATTCAAAAAATTGGCTAGAAGCTATCGAAAGGAAACAGCAGAGTCTGCTGATGATGTGGAACGGGTCGAAGCTGCCGAGCTTGGCGCAGCCGCTGCTTATGTTGCTGCACTTGCTTCCGCTCACGAACCAGCAGCTCCCCGAGAGGAGAACGGCGAACCCGCTCCGCCCTACAGCTCGAACCAAGAGCATCTTGCAGAAGAGCTGCAACTGCTGGAGCTCCGGCTTAAGCTCAGGTATCTTGAAGGACCGCAGCCGCATGCAGAGCTGGAGCTTGTGGACGGGGAGATCCGCAGTCTGCTGGATGTCCAGTCTGAAGATGAGCATTACATCAATCTCTTAACAGCGGAAATTGCTCATCTGGAACGGAAGATCGCTGCCAGACTGAAGACTAGCTTCCACCCGTCAGCAGGGCAGGCACCCAGTCCCGCTCCCAGGCTCATTCTCCCGGAGGTGGCTTCTGCACTAAACCTGTCAGGGCTGGAGGTAAGCATCCTGGTCGCTTGTCTGGCGCCTGAGCTGGATGGCAAGTACGGGCGAATCTATGCCTACCTGCAGAATGATATGTCGGACAAGCGCCCTACGGTGGGTTGGGTCCTGAGGGTATTCGCCGGGGCAGAGGAGGAGCGGCAGGCGGCCCGCCTGCTGTTCGATGTCCGTGCGCCGCTGATGAAGCTGCTGCTGGAGCGAAGAGGGGAGTACGGCGACAGCCGCATTCCCTTAATCGCCCGGCCGCTGAAGCTGGAGGATTGGGCGGTGAATCTGCTGCTCGGCTATGAGGTGCTGGATGAGCGTCTGACGAAGGCGGCGAAGCTTAGCACGGTGCCTCTTCCGCAGCAGTCCCGTTTCCCGGCTGAGCTGGAGCAGAAGCTGCTGAGGTTCGCAAAGCATTACAGCCGCAGCGGGCCCGGAAGCTCCGGCAGTCTGCTATACATCAGCGGCACGGATGAGGGCGTGAAGCTGGGCGGTATCCGCGAGGTCTGCGGCACTCTGGGACTCTCAGTGCTGGTTGCCGACTTGGAGAAGCTGCTGCGCCCGGAGGCTGACTTCAGCGAATTGCTGAGACTGCTTGGACGGCATGCGCTGCTGATGAAGACAGCCCTCTGCTTCATTGGCTTCGACAGCCTGGTGACAGAGGATGACCGTTACAGTCTGCAGATCCGTCTCCTCATGGAGATGCTGGCAGACTGTGCATCACTGACGTTCATTCTTGGAGAAGCGCAGTGGGGATTCAGCTTCACCGGAATTCCTATGAACTTCATGCAGATCGACTTGCCCTTTCCGGATGCGGCGGCCCGCAAGGCTGCATGGACTTCCATGGGTCAGGAGTATAAGCTGTCTCCGCAGATGGAACTGGATGAAGTCAGCGGCAGCTTCCGCTTCACGGCAAGCCAGATCCGGGCCGCTCTGAACGGTGGTGAGAACATCGCCGTCTGGAACGGCTCCAGGGAGAGCGGGATCAGCACGAAGGATCTCTACGAAGCCTGTTACTTCCAATCCAGCCGCAGAATCCAGGCACTGGCCTCGAAGGTCCAGGCCATGTATACCTGGGACATGCTGGTGCTTCCCGAAGAGCAGCTGAATCAGCTGAAGGAAATCTGCCGTCAGGTGAAATACCGCGCACTCGTCTATGGAGAGTGGGGCTTTGCAGGACGGCTGTCGCTCGGCAGAGGGCTAAACATCCTGTTCTCGGGGCCGCCGGGCTCCGGGAAGACGATGGCCGCTGAGGTGATTGCGACTGAGCTGAGCCTTGAGCTCTACAAGATCGATGTCTCGCAGATTGTGAGCAAGTACATCGGGGAGACCGAGAAGAATCTGTCGCGGATTTTTGATGAGGCGGAGACCTCGAATGCCATTCTCTTGTTCGACGAAGCGGATGCCTTGTTCGGCAAGCGCTCTGAGGTCAAGGATGCGCATGACCGGTACGCGAATGTGGAGATCAGCTACCTGCTGCAGAAGATGGAGGAGTATACGGGGATTGTGATTCTGGCGACCAACTTGAATCAGAACCTGGATGATGCTTTTGCCCGCAGGCTGCACTTCAAGCTGGAATTCCCGTTCCCGGAGCAGCAGCAGCGCGGCCGGATCTGGCGGGGAATGTTCCCGGCGGGAGCACCGCTTGATTCTGGATTGGATTTCGGTTTCATGGCGGAGAAGTTCATTCTGGCCGGAGGCAACATCAAGAACATTGCCTTGAATGCAGCCTTTTATGCGGCGCATGAGGGCTGTTCCATCGGGATGAAGCAGATCATGCTGGCAGCCAAACGGGAGTATCTGAAGCTGGGCAGAACCTTTTTGCCATCGGATTATGCGCCCTATCACACACTGATCGAGGTGAAATAAGCATGGCTGTGGATACAGGTACGGTAATAAGAGATGTCAGCACCAGCCTGAAGGCGTTATTGAAAGCACATGTGCCTGAGCTGAACGATGACAGCTTCATCAGCTTCGGCTCTCCGAGTGACATTGACAGCTCAACGATGAAGCTGTCCATGTGTTTGTACTATTTGAGCCATAGCCCGAGTATGCGCAACAGTGAGAAGGAAGAAACCGGCGGTAAGAATGAGTTCATGTATCCGCCGGCTTATCTGGACTTGTACTATCTGCTCACACCATACGCCAAGGACAGGGAGACCGAGCAGCTAATCCTGGGCCGGATCTTTCAGCTGTTCCATGAGCATCCGGTGCTTAGCGGCAGCGATCTGCGGGGCAACCTGGCTGAATGCGGCAATGAGAAGATCCGGATCTCCTATAACAACCTGACGATTCAGGATATCAAGCAGCTGTGGGAGGTGTTCCCAGGGAAGCCAGCTAAGGTGAGCCTGTCCTATCTGGTGTCTCCGGTGCGGCTGCCTGCGGATAAGACGATCCTGATTCCGCGGGTTGAGGTGAAAGAGCTGGGCGTTCATCCTCTATAGACACAGCTGGCAATGACTGCTTCTGTGAAGGGAGTGATTCATGGAGGAATGACATGCAAGGCACCCGTACCAGCGGATATTCCGCAGACAATGGCAGCTGCGCCTAAGCGGATTGTGTAAGCTGATGAACCTAAGTTTATGCTTCCTTAGCCAGATGTGCCGAAGGTTTCGCTCAGAAGCAGATGTTAATTTAACTTTTTTAGGAGGGTAAGAGATGGCAAATTATTTATCGCCAGGTGTGTATGTGGAGGAAGTCTCAAGCGGGGTTAAGCCGATTGCCGGTGTGGGCACCTCAGTCGGGGCTTTCGTCGGAATCGCAGAAAAAGGGGTCATCGGCAAAGCGGTACTGGTCACCAACTGGAGCCAGTTCGTCAATGAGTTCGGCCAGTTTATCCCCAATGGCTATCTCGCTTATGCCGTGTATAACTTTTTTGCAGAAGGAGGCACCTCCTGCTATGTAGTGAGAGCCGCATCCACCGACATCCGGCCGGCTTCGCTTGCGGTTCGCGATACCGATAATCTCGATTTGTTCAAGGTAGTTGCACGTTCGGAAGGGGAGTGGGGCAACCGCATTTCGGTCAAGATCGGTCCGTCCTCCAACAAGCAGCAGTTCGGCTTCAAGATGATTGTGCAGTATTTGCTGGACAGTGATTTCAATAATGAATACAGCGGAGAAGACGAAGAGGGCAAAATCGTCGAAATCTTCGACAACATGCTGCTGATCAATTTTGAAGAAAAGGTGAATCAGGTATCCGCCTTTGTCAGTGTAAAGCCGCTGGTGGACCTGACCATTCTGGAGAATATGGAGAAAACGCCGGCGTTCAATGAAGCAGCTCTGTCTCTGAGCGGCGGTGTGAACGGGATGTCCCCGATTGACTTCCTGGGGGATGCGGTCAAGCGGGCCGGTATCCACGCATTTGATACGATTGACGGCATCAACATTGTAGCGGCTCCAGACCTTGCAGATATGCCGTACAGCCGGGGCACCATCCTGGACATGCTGAATTACTGCAAGCTGAGAAAAGACTGCATCTTCATCGTAGATCCTCCGCATGGCTTAAGTCCGATGGAGGTCAAGGATTTCAAGGAGGGGGCGGGCGATTATTCGGGCAATTCATTCAATACGTCCTACGGCGCTTTGTACTATCCTTGGGTCTACATTAATGATCCGCTGACCGGAAAGCAGAAGCTTGTGCCGCCGTCCGGGGCAATTGCCGGGACGTATGCGTATGTCGATGCCGTTCGCGGTGTCCACAAAGCACCTGCAGGCACCACCGACGGCTATCTGGATTCCGTAGTCGGGATTGAGAAGATCATCACGAAGGCGGAGCAGGAGCTGCTGAATCCCGGCGGCATCAACGTAATCCGTTCCTTGCCGGAGGGCATCTGTGTCTGGGGAGCCAGAACACTGTCCGCCGATTCGGAATGGAGTTACGTCAACGTCCGGCGGCTGATGATGTACATTGAAGAGTCGCTGGATGAGGGCAGCCAGTGGGTCGTATTTGAGCCGAATGATCCGAGTCTGTGGGGGAAGGTTAAGCGCAATCTCACCGCCTTCCTGACCCGCGTATGGAGAGACGGTGCGCTCTACGGAACCACGCAGGAAGAAGCCTTTTTCGTCAAAGTGGACGAGGAGAACAATCCGCCTGCCGTGCGGGATGCCGGACAGCTGATTATCGAAGTGGGCGTAGCCCCGGTCAAACCTGCTGAATTCGTAGTCATCCGGGTCAGCCAGAAGACCTTATCCAAATAAGAGACTGAGAGGAGATTTAAGCTATGGCAACCGGCAAAAGATTGGACCCCTACCGCAATTACCGCTTCCGTGTTGTAATTGACGGCATTCAGACCGCAGCCTTTGCGGACGCAACGATTCCGGATACATCCACAGAGGCTGTAGATTACCGGGAGGGTATAGATGCCCCGCATGCGCGCAAGCTGTCGGGCTTGACCAAATTCGGGAACATTACCTTGAAAAAAGGGCTGACCGACTCCCTGGAGCTCTACAACTGGCGCAAGTCGATTGAGGACAAAGGCGCGCTGAAGAACCGCAAGAGCTTGTCCATCATCCTGGTGGATGAAGAAGGCAATGACAAGGCGCAGTGGGATATCCTCGAAGCCTGGCCGATCAAATATGATGTCAGCGCCCTTAGCGCCAAAGGCAACGAGGTCTCTGTCGAGTCGATGGAGCTGGTGCATGAAGGGGTTCGCAGAGTGAAATAGCTTCCCGCTTATCGTCATCGTCACTGTGGATGTGATGCAATACGCCAAAACATAAGTTGGACGGTATGGACATCATATTCACGGCCGGGGATGCCGGAAGGAAGCGAAGGCAAGAGGATGGTCTTGATGAGGAAGTGAGGGAGAACATGGAACTATTACAAACCGAATTCAGCTTCACTCTGCCCAAAGGGTACGTGGATGAAGCAGGCACGCTGCATAAGCAGGGCACCATGCGTCTGGCTACCGCAGCGGATGAGATTACACCGCTCCGGGATTCCCGGGTTCAGCAGAATCCCGCGTATCTGACAGTCATTCTGCTCTCCAGAGTGGTCACCGGGCTGGGTGGACTGGGCATGATTACGCCGAGAGTGATCGAAGAATTGTATACCTCGGATTTTGCCTATCTGCAGGATCTGTACAACCGGATTAACCAGAACGGCAGCAATGCGGTTCATGCACAGTGTCCCAAGTGCGAGCAGCGCTTCGAGCTTGAACTGGAACCGCCGGGGGAATAGTCGGCTACCCCCTTGACCGCCTCTACGAGGAGGTAGCCTTTCTGACCTACTATCTGCACTGGGACTATACGGCGGTGCTGAACCTGGAGCATGCTGAACGGGACCGCTGGTGCAGTGAAGTCAGCCGGATCAACCAGAAGCTGAGTGGCGGGGAAGAGAAGAAGAACTTCTTTGAGGCTTAGGAGAGGATAACATGAAGGCAAATATGCTAAATATCGGCGCCAAAAGAAGCTGGGTGCCCGGGTACCGGGAAGATCCCTTTCTTGCTTATAACTTCATCGTGGAAATTGACGGGATCTCCGTGGCCGGATTCTCTGAGGTCTCAGGCCTTAGCGTGGAGACACAGGTGGAGCGCAAAACCTTCGGCGGCGAGAATCATAAGGAATTTGTGTTCCTGGGACCGACCAAGTACTCGGATCTGACGCTGAAAAACGGGGTCACGAATGATGAGTATCTGTGGAATTGGTATCAGAATGTGGTGAACGGAGTCATCCGGCGGCGCAGCGGGTCCATCTGTCTCTTGGATCATTCCGGCACGCCCAAGGTGTGGTGGAACTTCATCGAAGCCTGTCCCATCAAATGGGAAGGGCCGGCGTTCAACGCCAGCAGCAGCGCGGTAGCCGTCGAGAGCCTGGTTCTGACGCACAACGGGCTGTACAGGTACCGTTAATGAGCCGGAGCATTCGGAGCGCGGCGGCTCCTGCGAATCAGAAGCAGACCGGATTCATTCAGTCGATTCTGGCAAAATACGGCTTGACCCGCTGGCGGAGCAAGCTGAAGAGCCTGATCCTGCGGCACAATCCGCTAGTTGCTGCACAGCCGGAGACATTGCAGCGTACGGACCTGGTAACCAACCATATCCATCAGACATTCTATTATCCGGTAGTATCAGAGAAGGAACAGCCGGGACCGGCAAGCCGCATCCTGTTGGTGACTCAAAGCGGCATCAGGCCTGGACTAAGCGCTCCATCTGCTTCTCCTGGTCAAGCTGAGGATCTGCGGAGCGGGCTTCATTCAGCAGCCGGACGGCTTAATTCGGTACAGGTGTTGCAAGAGAGAGTCTGGCAGCATAGAAGCAATCTTCATCAGGTAACAACGGAGTATCGCATACAAAATGCAGCATTTCATCCGGCTGAACCTGTAGCTGTTCAGCCTGCCCGATCAAGACCGGCGCAAGTCTCTGCACCGTCCGGGTTGTCTGTTCCGAAGCCGCTGCCTTCAGGCGCTACAGGTGAAAGAAGCCAGGGAGACAGGCAGGACAGAGGCGATCTGCCGGCTGCTTCTGTCCTTCCAGGGCAGCAAGACAGGATGACTGGCAGACCGTCATATGCAGTCCATCACCAGCAGCTGGTGCAGGTGATGCAGCTGCTGCGGACCTATGGCGTTAAGCAAGAATGGGATACCGGAGCGGAAGAGCAGCGCTTGAGGCAGCAGCTAGGGCATCCGGTACGCGCGCAGGCATTGAAGAATGAACGGGAGACCGTCCCAGGCTCAGCCGGGACCGCTGTGGGAGCACAGCTTAAGACTCCTAGCCGAAGCTTCAAGCCCGGTAGTCTGCTGATTCCGCATTCAAGCGTAAGTTCCAGTCTTCAGCTCGGCTTAGGTCAGCAGCTTACGGCAACGCTTGAGCAGCTGGAGAGCAGGCAGGAGCTTCTGAGCCCGCTGCCCGCTGCCGTTGGTACGGTTCATCAGAGGCAGCCAATGAAATCATTACAGCTTACGCTGCCGCATATCCTTCAGCCGCTTGGGGTTGCGTCAGGTGCACCAGAAGCGGCCGGGCAGGCGGCTACCGCTCGAATGGCCGCAGCCGCAGGACGGGCTGCTCCAAGAGGGCCGGGGCCAGCGGCGCCGGTGGAGGCCAGCCTGATCTATGCTGTAGACCGGACAGAGCTTCCGTCCACGTCGCAGCATAGAAGGCCGGGCAGTCCGCTTAGGTCGGATAACCCGGCTTATGAACCGGATCTTCAGCCTTCCGCCAGTCATAGCCGCCTGGTGCTGCGGAAGCCTGAAACGCCGCGCGCAGCTCTGCCGGAGCCGATGCAGCAGCAGCTGGAGCGGGTGCTGCAGGAACAAGCGGCCCTGCCTCCGGCGCAGACCTTCACCAAGGCCGCTCCGCCGCCGGGCATGAATGCAGCAGAGCTGAATCAGCTGGCTGAGCGGGTCTATCAGGTGCTGGAGAAGAGAATGGCCATTCGCAAGGATCGGAGGGGGCTAAGATAATGGCGGAGAAAGCGAAGATCATTCCTCTGGATATGCCCGTCGGAGCCATTGAGGTGATGTTCAATCCCAATGAGTACACCGTTTCTTTTGAAGGCAAATATACGGGGGAGAAGAACAACAAGCAATTCCAGATTACAGAGACACCGGAGTTCAAGGTCTCCTTGTTCTACGATACCTATGAGCAGCGCAAGGATGTCCGCAAGAAGACCCGGCAGCTGACCTCGCTGCTTGATCCCAAGGTCAGCGGCAAAAGCACGAAAAAACCGCCGGTGTGCATGTTCGTCTGGGGCGGCTTCACCTACCGCGGCCTGCTGAGCAAGATCGAGCAGAAATTCACGATGTTCATGGATAACGGCACGCCTGTCCGCTCGTTGCTGGATGTGACCTTCATTACAGATGAGCCGGATAAGTCGGTGGAGGACAGCCAGGGGCTGAATGCCTGCCGGAAGCTGTGGGTGGTCAAAAGCGGGGACCGGCTTGACCTTATTGCAAATGCGGCGCTGAAGGAGCCGCTGGCCTGGCGCAGAATTGCCGAGCTGAACAGGATCGCCAATCCGGTTGGCTTTCCTGGCAAAAATGATATCGGGAGAACTCTGGTTATCCCGGATTAAGGCGGGGATTGCATGGGCACCAGTGTAGCAAATTACAAAATTGAGCTGAACGGAAGCAAGCTGTCCGCTGAACTGACAGCGGCGGTGGAAGGCGTCACCTTGGAGGATGAGCTTAATCTGCCGGCGGTATTTTCCATCCAGATGAATATGGTGAATGCCGGAAGCGGCATGTGGCGGGGAACGGATCTGACGAGCCTGAAGCCGGGCGACCAGCTGAAGCTCTCCCTTGGACTCGACCAGCCGGAGCCGATGATCAGCGGAGAGATTACCTCGCTGGATCTGAACTTTGCGGAGCACTCGGTGCTGGATATCCGCGGATATGATCTGCTGCACAGGCTGCGTACGGGGACGAGGAGCAAAGCTTTTCTGAAGAAGAAGGATAGTGATATTGCGGGAGAAATTGCCAAGGAGCATGGATTGACCCCTGTGGTGGAGGATACCGGAACGGTGTATCCCTACCTCTTCCAGAATAATCAGAGCAACTACGAATTTCTGCTGGAGCGGGCAGCCCTGCTCGATTATGAGCTGTTCGCGGCAGATAAGCAGCTGCATTTCGTCAAGTCGCGGTCCGTGAAGGCCCCGGTGCTGCCTGAGATGAGCTTCAAGAAGGATTTCGAACGGCTGAACCTGGAGCTGAGGGCCCTTACCCGGGGGAGTAAGGTGACGCTTAAGGGCTGGGATGTGAAGGAGAAAAAGGAGCTTGAGGCTATCGCTAAGAGCGGAGAAGAGACGACCAAAATGGGCGGGAAGGAAGGCGGCTTCACCATCAGCACCGCAGCGGTCGGGGAATCACCGATTGTCATTATGGCCGAGAATCTGCTGGATATGAACGAAGCCAAGGTGCTGGCCGCCGCCGCTTACAACAGCCGCCTGCGCGAGTTCATTGCCGGGGAAGGCATGTGCTGGGGGAACCCTAAGCTCCGGGCAGGGCAGACGGTGAAGCTGATGGGTCTGGGCGAGCGCTTCAGCGGAATTTATTATATTGTAGCTACCGTTCACAAGATCGACAGCAAGGGCTATACCACGACGTTCAAGGTGAAGAGGACTGGCCTATGAGTGAAGGACCCGGAATTAGCAATTTTATGGATAGCATCATGAACGAGGGACGGATCTTCGGTGTAATGGTGGGGATTGTCATCAATAATGACTCTGCGAACCATGCGGACAAGCCGGGCCCCGGACGGGTGAAGGTGAAGATCCCGCTGATGGGGATGCCGGAATCCAACTGGGCGCGTATGGCATCCTGGATGGCCGGGAAGGAACGGGGGGCCTTTTGCCTGCCGGAGGTGGAGGATGAGGTGCTGGTAGCTTTTGAGAACGGGGATGTCAACCGCCCTTATATCATAGGCTCATTGTGGAATGGACAAGACTTGCCGCCTGAGACCAACAAGGACGGCAAGAATAATATCCGCCTGTTCAAATCCCGCAGCGGGCATGTTCTGCGGTTCGCCGATACCAAGGGGGAAGAGAGCATCACGCTTACCTCCGCCAAGGGTCACGTAATCAGGCTGGATGACAAGGGCGGCGCGGAGCAGATCCGGATTAGCGACAAATCAGGCAAGAACCGGATCATCCTGGATGCCAAGGCCAACAAGGTGTCGGTATCCGCAGGTGCGGATATTGAAATCTCGGCGGGAGGCAAGCTGTCCCTGTCCGCCAAATCCATTGACATGAAATCATCGGCGGGCACCGCCATCGAAGCTTCGGCGGGGATGGAGGTCAAAGCCGCCGCCAGTATGACGATCAAAGGATCTGTGGTCAACATTAATTAGAGAGGGGTGCCCTCTATGGGACAGCCAGCAGCGAAGCAAGGAGACCGGATTCTGGCGACCGATACGCATACCGTGATGCTTCCGGCCGGAGGAGGGCTGGTACCCACCCCGTTGCCGCATCCCTTCACGGGGATTCTGGACGGTGCGCTGAGCACGAACGTCAAGATTATGGGGCAGCCGGCAGCCACTATGGATTCGACGGCTACGAATATGCCGGCCCATGTTCCGCAGGGAGGCCCGTTTCAGAAGCCGCCGACCAATAAGGGGACCATCAGCGCGGGAAGCGCAACGGTATTCATCAACGGGAAAAAGGCTGCCAGAAACGGTGATCCGGCGCTTACATGCAATGATCCGGCCGACCTTCCGGCAGGGAAAGTGTCTGCTGCGGGGACGGTCTTATTAGGAGGTTGAGAGATGGAAGTTGTAGATTTTTTGGGACGGGGCTGGACGTATCCGCCCGCTGTCCAGCGGGGCAGCGTCCGCTCCTCCGGTGGAGAAGACTCCATCCGGGAATCAATCATTCTGATTCTGTCAACGGCCCGCGGCGAGCGGGTCATGCGGCCGGATTTCGGCTGCAGACTGAACGAGCTGGTGTTCTCGCCCAATACCATGAGCACTGCGACCTTGCTGCGAAGCTTCATTGAAGAAGCCTTGCAGAACTGGGAGCCGCGCATTGAAGTGGACGACATTACGGTCACCCCGCGCTCAGACCGCTCTGAGCTTGAGGTGTCCATTGACTATTCAATCAGGGCCAGCAACAGCAAATATAATCTGGTCTATCCATTCTTCCTTGAAAGCGTGGGGAAATAATGCCAAACCAAATGCCTATTATTGATAAACGGGGCCAGGAACAGCTGGTTCCCGAGCTACGACGCTTAATCTACCAATACTGCAGCCGGGAATGGACGGATGTGACGGAGCTTGAGGCAGACAAGAAGGCAGATGCCCTGGTCCATATCTTCACCGGGATGATGGGCAAAGTGATCAGCCGGCTGAATCAGGCGCCTGCGAAGAACTTCACCTCCTTCCTGAATCTGATCGGCATTCATCCTACTCCGCCCCGTGCTGCCAAAGTTCCGCTGCTCTTCCGGCTGAAGCCGGATTCGGGCAGCTATAACACGGTTCCGGCCGGAACCCGGGTATCCGCCCAGCCGGAGCAGGGGGCGGAGGTGGTTTTTGAGACGGACAAGGATTTGACCGTCATTATGGCGCAGCCGGTCCGGGCGGTGAGTCTCGATCCGCAGGAGGACCAGTGGAGCAATCAGGATCATCTGCTAGCCGGGGGAGCTGCCGGCAGATCTGCCAGGCTGTTCAGAGGGGATTCGACAGTTGTCCACAGATTGTATCTGGGACATACAGAGCTGCTCGGATTCCAGGAAGCGGGCAGCAGCTTATCGGTCTATTTCAACAAGCCGGATGCAGCCGCGCTGAGCAAGGCCGCGCCGGGGCAGGACAGCACCGGGGAGCTGCTGAACCATATCGACTGGTTCTGTTTCGATGAAGAAGGGAATGCGGTGCAGCTGTATCCTTCCTCAATCGCCGAAGCGGAAGAGGAAGAGGATGCTCTGTGGAGGGCGGTGGTCCGGTTCGACCGGCTGACTGGCGTGCATACGAAGACGCTGGCCGGGTACGAGCCGTCCGGGGCGCTGCGGGAATGGCCTGGCAAGTGGATTTTCGCGGAGTTGAAGAAGCCTATAACCGCCGGTACGCGAATGCCGGATATCGAAGATATCCGCCTGGAGCTTAACATGGTGAGTCCGCAGCCGCTCCCGCCGGATGTGACGGTCAATAACGGGAACCTGCTGGATATGGGCAAGGATTATTATCCGCTGGGGGACAAGCCCAGAATCAACGATACGTTCTATATCGCCTGCGGGGAAGCCTTCTCGAAGCCGGGTGCCCGGATTACGCTGAGGGTGGAGCTGTCAGAGCCGGAGATTAGCAAGCTGCCGGACACACCGTATGTGAGACTCGGCTGGGAATATTGGAACGGGCAGGAATGGCTTGCGATTACCGGTCTTGAGGAGAGCACGGACGAAAGCGGTGCAGCTAATGGCGGTGCAGCCCTCCGTGCGGTGAGCAGCCTTACTGCCAGCGGAACGCTGAGCTTCGTCTGTCCGGGTATCCGGAAGCTGACGCTGGGCGGTGAAGAGCAGTACTGGGTCCGGGCCCGCATCACCGGCGGGAATTACGGTGAGGATGCGAAATACGAATATCAGGATGAAGAGGTCAAGCTGGGGGAGGGGAGCATTAATGTAGCCAAACTCAAGGTGACCCAGGCGACTTACGCGCCGCCTTCCATCCGTAAGCTCAGCATTGCCTACAGCTACACGCTGGAGGCGCACCCGCAGACCGTGCTTACAGAGAATAACTTCAGCTTTGCCGACAAGTCGGCGGCCTGCCGCAACGAAGGCGAATATTTCAAGCCTTTCTATCCTTGCACCGAGACGGAGCCGACCTTCTATCTGGGCTTTGACCGTGATATCAGCGATCTGCCTGTGTCGCTCTTCTTTCCGCTAACCGGTGAACAGCTGGGACGTCCGGTAGTGGCGTGGGAGTATTGGGACGGCAGAAGATGGCTGACGCTGAGCGTGAATGATGAGATCAGAGGCTTCACCCGCAGGGAGATTCTGCAGTTTGCCGTGCCGGGAGATATCGCGAAGCGGCCGCTGTTCGGTACGGAGCAGTTCTGGATACGTGCCCGGCTGGATGAAGGCCGGTTCGAGATTGTCCCGCAGGTGAATGCCATTCTTGCTAACGCGGTCTGGGCCCGCAATTCCAATACCGTTTCGGCAGAGCTTCTGGGCTCCAGCAACGGTGAGGAGAATCAGATCGTACAGTTGTCCAAAATACCCGTGCTGCCCGGCCAGCTGCTCAAGGTCCGGGAAGCCACCGGGCAAGGAGTATGGATACCTTGGGAGGAAGTCGACACATTCTCCGTATCCGGTTCAGATTCAAGGCACTATATGCTGGACAGAAGCACCGGCATGATCATGTTCGGGGATGGACGGAGCGGCATGATTCCGCCAATGGGTACAGACAACATCCTGTGTGACTACAAGCATGGCGGCGGGGCGTCCGGGAATGTTGCCGCAGGCTCGGTATCACGGATATGGGACAGCTACAGCTGGCTGGATTCCGTAACCAATCCGGTGGCGGCGGACGGCGGCTTCGATCAGGAGGAAGCAGAGCAGGCTGAGCTTCGCGGGCCGCATACGCTGAAGAGCTGGAACAGGGGCGTAACCGCTGAGGATATGGAATGGCTGGTGCGTGAGGCGATGCCTCAGATCGCCAAGGTGAAATGTCTAAGCGCTATGAACCGGGAGCTGGAGTTCACTCCGGGTAGAGCTACCCTGATCGTGGTGCCGGAGACGGATGAGCCGAGGCCGTTCCCGAGCCAGGAATTGCGCAGTGAGATTGAAGCCTATCTGTGTGAACGCATCTCGGCCCCTTTGAACACCGCCGAGCCGGGGATTGAAGTTATTGGCCCGGATTATGTCCGCACGGCTGTAGAGGCAACCGTAGTCTTTATCTCTCCGGACCAGCGGAAGGTAGCTGAGGGCCGGATCATCGACAACCTGAAGCAGTTCTTTCATCCGCTTAAGGGCGCAGACGGGAATACGGGCTGGGAGCTGGGACAGAACCTGTATGTCTCCGAGGTCTATGCCGTGATTAAGAATACGCCGGGTGTTGACTATGTATCGGATGTAGTCGTCAAGGCTTCAGTGCAATGCTTCACGCTGAAGCTGGAGCCGCTTGAGAACGGGCCGTATAAGCCTCAGGCCGCCTATCCGAAATACAGCCTGGTCCGCTCTGAGGACAACGCGCTTCAATTTGCCCTTGCCGAGCCGGTGGATGCCGGGGATGAAGTGAAGTCGCTGGTGCTCAGAGGGTTCAAGGAGAAGGGGATCATCAGGCTCCGCTACAGATCCCGAAAGCCGGTAGAGCTGATTGTCCTCTCCATCGACGGTGATATGCTCGAATGCCAGACCCTTGACGAAGAACCGCTTGCGGAGAGCTATCCCGAGGGCAGTGATCTGGAATTTGGACTTACGGATGATCTGACGGTCCGGACGTATATCCTCAACAGGCTGGAATCGGGGGCGGTGACCTTTGTAGTGAAGACCGCCGTATTCGAGGAGAAGGATATTGTCTTCCTGAGCCGGACGGATGAATACATCAACACCACACCGCTCAAGATCCGCACCATTGGCAGCGGCAATATTCATCTGGAAGAGGATGAGCTGATCTGCGGCGGGCTGCATCTGGTGAACAAGCCGGAGGAGCATCCCTTTCCTTATCTTATGGATAAGCGGGCGGGCCTGCTGCATGATTTGACCGCAACCACGGCTGCGTGCAGGCTGGAGACTATCCGCAGGGAAGAACGGAGATATCTGACGGGGCTGCCCGGTATACCGGACACAGTGGTGCGGTGTCCGCATTGTAATGCCTTGGAGCCGTAACTACAGAAAGGAGGAAGAACCTATGCCGCTTCCAGTATTGAAGCTGGATGATCTTGGCTTTGACCAGCTTGTGGCCGATGCCACTGCGCTGATTCCGCTCTATGATCCGGAATGGACGAACTATAATCCCTCCGATCCCGGCATTACCCTGGTGGAGCTGTTCGCCTATTTCACGGAAATGGTTCTCTACAGACTTGACCAGGTGACTGATGAGAGCAGGCAGCAGTTCCTCAAGCTGCTGGGTATCACCCTGGAGGACGGGGAGGAGCTGGCCAGCGGAATAGCCCGCGGGGCGAAGCAGTTCTCCGAATGCTACAGGGCTGTGACCGCAGAAGATTACCAGCTGCTGGCGAGGCAGAGCCTGCTGGATATCCCGGAGATTCGGACCACGTATCCCGACCTTGCGGTCCGTACACTCTGTCTGATTAATACGGATATGGAGAACGGCACCGGGCGGGATAAAGAAGCCTTCGGGCATGTGTCCGTAGTACTGGTGCTCCAGACCGCGAATCAGCAGGATCTGCGCAGAGACATGGCGGAGATCAAGCAACAGGTTAAAGCCGTTCTGGAGAAGAGCAAGCTGCTGACGACCCGGGTCCATGTCGTTGAGCCGGATTACCGGGATGTTGTGATTGAGATGACGGTTGCCGCCGGGAATCAGAGCATCGGGAGCATCGTGCATGACAGCATTGTACGGTTCCTGGACCCGGTTAACGGGGGAGAGCACGGACAGGGCTGGCTTCCGGGGAGGAAGCTGTACGCCTCGGATCTGTATCATCTGGTAGAGGGAATCGCCGGCATTGATCATGTCACTAGCGTGACTCTGGACACGCCTGACCTGCTGCCGTTCCAGTTATTTAAGCTGAAGGACCTGAAGATTGAGGTGGAAGCATGAGCAAGACAGACGGGTACAGTTATGTCGAGTATCTCCCCCGGGTGTTCCAGCAGAAATCGGGGGAGCCGGATGAACAGTTTTTTCTGGGACGGTTCCTGAAGGCCTTCGAAGCCATGCTCTCCGGCAATACGGGGACGGCAGGCGCGGAATCTGTGGGCATGGAGGCTTTGCTGGACGGATTGCATCAATATTTCGATCCGCAGACGGCTCCCTCACAGTTTCTACCCTGGCTTGCAAGCTGGGTGGGTCTCCAGTTGGCCGAAGGCGTAGAGTATGACGGCGAGCAGGATAATCTGGAGCGCACGCTTGCACCTGCGCAGATTCTTCCGCTTGCGGACACCCGCAGCACCGTTAACCGCAAGCTGATCAGCAGCATCGTCCAGCTCTATAAGAAACGCGGAACCCTGGGCGGTCTGGCTGAATATTTGCAGGTTCACGCCGGTGAAGAGGCGGCCATCCGTATCTATAGCTACGAGGAGCCTGTCCGTCTCGGTAATGCCCGGCGTATAGGCGTCAATACGATGGTCGGGGCGGCCGAGCCGAGCTACTTCACCGTCCATATCATCCTCCCGGCATACAGCCGGAGCCTGCTGCAGCAGAAGGTGCGGAATCTGCAGGAGGTAATCCGGAAGGAGCGGCCCTTTTACACCAACTCCAGCTTGAATATTGAAGTCCCGTCTATGCGTCTGGGTGTCTATGGGCGTGTGGGGATGGAGACCTTAGTCGGGGGTATGACAGAGCAATAGAGATTATAGACCGGGAGGCAAGCGAATCATGGGAAAAGAATTAAGAAGAATGCGCTACTTTGACGGGCTCTTCCTGAATGCTGAGGATTACATGCTCGATCAGGAGTTTCACCTGCGCCTGCAGCGGCTGCATAACCGCTATCTGCATACCTGGGGAATTGTCTGCGGGCTCAAGGTACTGCCCTCTGCGAAGCCGGGCGAATCCATGAAGGTGAACATTGCGGAGGGGCTGGCCCTGAATCTGGTGCTGGTCAAGAACGGTGACAAGTATGAGAGCATCAGCCAGGAAATCCTGATCTATGAGGGGCATCCGGATAATCCGGTCAATCTCTCCGAGTATAACGCCAATGAGAATATCTACATCTGGGTGAGCTATGAGGAGGTGAAGGCCGACTACAGCATTGAGCGTGGTCAAGGGAATCAGATCCATATGTGGGAGCGGGGAAAAATCAGTCATGGGACCACCAAGCCTGAGGGGACGGATACAATCCTTCTGGCCCGGGTGGTTCCCCGTACCGATGGGGCGGGTATTACTATCGACAGTACATGTATATACGATTACGACAGCGATGCGGCCCGGACGCCCTTAAGAACCTATGCCGGTGCCGCCGGCAAGAAGCTGGTCACGGAGAAGCTGGTGATCCCGGTTCAGAGTGAAGACAGTATGGACAGCGCGGGGCTGAGTGAAGCCGTTCTGGCAGCGATGCCGTCCATGTCTGCACTGCAGGCCGGTAAAGTGCTGGAGATCAAAGCTCCCGAGACCCGCTTCACCGGGGGGATGAGTGTTGCCGGAGCACTGACAATTGAGGGCGAGCTGATTCTGAAAAGCAAGGACAAGGCCCAGAGCGAGATGCGGATTATGAACAGCTTCGTAGAGGTGAACAGCCCCAACACAGACGATCCGAAGTATGTATTCCCAGGTGCACGAGATGGCGGTCTGGAGGTATACCGGGGTGACGGGGGCAAGCAAGACGCCCGGATTGTCTGGGTGGAGAAGGAGAAACGCTTTAAGGCGGGGATCGGTGAAGATCTTAAGGCAATCGCCTACGGCAATGAGTGGGACAGCCTGATCAAGTCTGAATTCGCTGATCTGCTGCACCGGCACAGCAAGCTGTCTTCGCCATCAGGCCTAAGCTTCGGCTTCACCGGGGCGGGCAAGCTGTACAGTGATGCCGATCTTGCCCTTCAGGATGAGAGAATCCTGCTGCTGAAAGGCACGAACCCGGACACGGTTGACCATTCGCATGGCCTCGGCTGGTTCGGAGCCGGTAAGCCCTTTGCTGCGGCAGAGATAGAGGGTCCGGTATTATTCGGCGGCAGCGGCGGGGCACTCGGTACCCGGACGGTTAACGCTGACGGCTCCCATACAGATAAGCAGGCGCTCTCCTGGAGCAAGAATGGCTATGTCGGCATCGGCCCGCAGAAGCTGCTGGAGGATTCGCTGGATGTCGAGGGCAGCGTACGCCTGCTCAGCGGCCGGAACCCGCTCCGCTTCACCTCCGCCTGGACGGGCTTTCCCGACAAACAGACGAACGGTGCGGAGATCAGCAATGATACTACAGACTACAAGGCACTGATGATTGTCGGCAATAACTCTGCCGGGCAGAAGCGAAAGGTCGCCATCTGGGACCGGCTGGATGTGAACGGATTTCTGTATGTGAACGGGACAATGCAGGCCTCCCAGGAGATTATACCAAGTGCGGGGAACGGGGAGCACAGCGGCATTATATTCCCGGCCAATCCGGGCGGAGGCGGGTATGATCAGGCTTGGATCAAGTACTATCCCCGTGCAGGCGAGGATTGCACACTGGAGATCGGTACCTCCAATGACAGGAGTGACCATATTTCTCTGATAGCATCCGGCAATGTGGGCGTCGGCACACTGGAGCCTGCGGACAAGCTGGATGTGGCAGGCGAAATGCGTATCCTGAGCGGGCAGAATCCGGTCCGCTTCACCTCAGGATGGACAGGCTTCACGGGCCAATCGAAGAAGAATGCCGAGATCAGTAACGATACCACGAACTACAATTCATTGATGATCGCGGGTAACGGGATATCGGGAGTCCGCAGAGTCTCCATCTGGGACAATCTGGATGTGAATGGCTCTCTGCAGGTGAAGGGGGGCGCCTATATTGGCGGTGACCTTGAGATCAAAGGCAGCATCAAGACTGAGGTATTCAACTTCACCGGCAAATTCAAAAAGCTGGATGTGGCTGAGGATTTCGCAGCCACAGTACGCTGCGCTGATTTCTGCATCGGTTATCCCGGACGCCGGGGGGCTCCTGGCCGGGCACTTGTCGACAATGGCAACCATCTGGTGCTCAATTACGGCAACGACTGGTCCTATGCTTCTGTCCACAGCAGCCTGGAAGTGAGAAATGCCCTGATCCCGAGCGCGGGCAGCGGCAACAACGGGATTATCTTCCCGTCCGATCCCGGCGGCGGCAGCGGCGACTCGGCCTGGATCAAGTACTATCCGACCAGCGGAGAGAACTGCGTGCTGGACATCGGAGTCTCTAATGATGCCGGCGACCGCATCTATCTTCATGCCAGCGGCGGGGTCTATGCCAACGGCAGCATGTACTGGTGGTCCTCGCGCGAGCTGAAGGACAATATTGCGGATATTCCGGTCAAGGAAGCGAAGCAGCTGCTGGACGGGCTAAATCCGGTCTCTTTTAAATACAAAGGAGGTACCAAGCCAAAGACCCTCGGCTTCATTGCGGAGGAAGTACCGGCTGTTCTGGCCGATCCGGAGCAGCGGGCGATCAGCGGGATGGATATCATTGCGGTTCTGACCAGCGTCATGAAGGATCAGCAGAAAGCAATCACAAGAATGCAAAAACAAATCGACACCCTGCAGGGTGCCTAAACCTTAGGAGGATAAACTTATGAAAGAACAATTGGAAGCACGTATGAATGAACTGAAGGCAGAGCTGGAATCCGGGCGGCAGATGATCCAGGAGCTGGACGAGAAGCGTACCAATCTGGGATATACCCTGACACGCATCAGCGGGGCCATTCAGGTGCTGGAGGAGCTGGCTGCCGCAGAAGAGGAGTCCGTTCAGGCCTAAGTAAGCTGTAACTATGAAGAGCCGGGAGGAGTGGGATTGTGCCAAAGGATATGAAACGCATGAATTATTTCAACGGGCTGCTGCTGAAGGAAGAGGATCTGACACTGGATCAGAATTATCATAAGCGTGTGCGGCAGCTGCATAACCGTCATTTCCATGATTGGGGAGTCGTGGATGGGCTTAAGGTCACCATGCGGGACGGAATAACCGTTGAGGTTGCTCCGGGCTTTGCTCTCAACCGTGTCACCGAACCGGAGCACAATGAGGAGATCAGCCAGGAAATTATGGTCAGCGACGCTCACCCGCGTCGGGTGATTAACCTCTCGGGGTACAGCACTTCGGATCAGATCTATATTTCCATCAGCTATGAGGAGCAGCTAACTGACACCGAAGTGCTCAAGGGAGGAGACAATCCCATCCATGTGCTGGAGCAGGCCAAAATAGAAGTAAGCTCCCGGAAGCCCGCAGATGTACACCAGAATATCCTGCTGGCCCGTGTGACTCTGAAGCATTCCCAGGACGGCACTTTAACGATCGGCGGGATCTATGAGACAGATGTGGACGGGTCTCAGCTAGTGACCAGGGCCGCTGGCGGGACGGTGCTTAAGGCAGATCAGATCATTATCGGCAAAGAGAAGAAGCCCGAAACGCCCTTCCTCAGCAACTCGAAGGACCTGGACGGCGAGGAGGGGAGCCGGCTTAATGTTCACGCTGTGCTGACAGAGTTCACTGGCGACATCAAGGCCGGGGCCATCAGCACTTATGGATCAGTGGATATAGACGGCGCATTATCTGTAACCTCGGGCAGCGCAGCAGTGTTCAAGGTGAATGAGTCCGGCGATCTGGAGGTCTCCGGCGCGTCAACCATGGAGGGGCCTTTCTCCGCGAAGCAAGGGATTGAAGTCAGCGGGGGGATGGCGATGCTGGATGTTCCCCAGGTTATCATCGGCGGAAGCAAGGTCACCTTGAATCAGAATGCGGCTGAAGATGACCGGATGGGGATCGAGATCCTGCGCAAGGATCATTCCAGCGCCAAGCTGCAATGGGATGAGAAGAATAAGAGCTGGATGATTGGAACCGAAGTGCAGGCGGGTGACGATGCCAGCGGATTGTTCAAGGTGGCTTATGGAGCAGACTGGGAGCAGCTGCACCACGGTGCGAATGCGGATAGTCTGCATAGCCATAGCCAGCTGATGGCTGCGGATGGCAAGCCGTCACTTCGCACGGACAACGAGGGGACGGTCCTGGTTGACCGGGGAATGAGCGTATCCGGGACACTGGTATCCCAGAAGGGCGGCCTGGAGGTCTTCCGGGGAGCTACGCTGCCCAATGCCAAGATAGCCTGGAATGAAGCTGCGAAATCCTGGCAGACTGGCACCGTGAACGGGGATATGACCAATATTCCTGACGGGAAGCAGTGGGAGGAGCTAACCGGCGGCAACCGGAATGCAGATGCTCTGCATACCCACAGGCAGTTCCATAATGAAGACAAGAGCCTGCTTGCGCTGGAGATCGGTGCGGACGGCAATGTGAATATCCCCCATGAGCTGATGGTCGGCGAGACTCTGACCGTGAATAAGCTGATCGTCCGGGAAGAAGAGGTGGTCATCCGGAAGGTTGAGCAGGAGGTGGCAGACAGCTTCCTTACGGTCAATAAGGCGGAAGACCACACAGCTCTGGGCAACAAGGGAGGGCTGGATGTCTACCGGGGCAGCCAGCTTCCGGCAGCACGCATGGAGTGGAATGAAGCGGACCGCAAGTGGAGAATCGGGCTTGAAGGCAGCATGTTCGACATTCCCTACGGGAACAAATGGGACACGCTGACCAGCGGAGCTGTGGCGGATGCTTCCCACAAGCACAGCACACTGAGTACACCGTCCGGCGGAACGGTTCTGTCGGCAGACGCCCAGGGGCGGCTGTCCGCATCCGGGAATGTGGAGCTCGGCGGTACGCTGCTGGCCAAGGGCAGTACAACGCTGAAGTCCGACCTGAGTGTCGGAGGATCTGCCACGATCGAAGGCAATCTGACGGTCAAGGGCACCACTACCTTCGTCAAAAAGGAAGATCTGGTGGTGGTCAGCAACCGGATTGAGCTCAATAAATTCGAGGGGAACAGTTCCTCCCTGAAGCAGAGCAGCATTGAGGTCTACCGGGGCAAGCTGAACCCGAGCGCCAAGCTGCTCTGGGACGAAACGGATGGCAGATGGAAGCTGGGACTTGGCGATGAACTGTCCAATATTGCCTACGGAAGTAATTGGGACGCATTGACCGGAGGGGTCAGCTCGGATGCCGACGGCTTGCACCGGCACAACTCCCTCAGCGATAGCACAGGCAACACGGCTGTGCAGGTTACTGCAGACGGTGATTTTGAAATGATCAATGATGCTGAGGTACAGGGCTCCCTGACCGTCAATAACGGGGCGGAGGTCAGCGGAGGTCTGGCGGTTCAAGGACTGGTTAAGGTAGACGGCAACCTGATCGTCAAAGGCACCACGACCACGCTTAACCGTGAAGATCTGGTCGTTACCAATAACGTCATTGAGATCAATAAATTCGCAGGGGATACCCCGCCAGCCGCCGAGAGCGGCATCGAGGTGTACCGGGGAGAATCGCAGCCGCCTGCCCGGATGTTCTGGAACGAAAGCGAGCGGAAGTGGAAGGTGGGTATCGGAAATTCCCTGGAGAATGTCGCCAGCGGCAGCTCCTGGGACAAGCTGACACAGATGGCGAGTGCGGATGCTCTGCATCTTCATAGCCAGCTGTACAATCCGAAAAGTGACATCCTGGCTCTCAGCGCCAGCGCCGAAGGGAATGTGGATATTCACCATGACTTGACGGTGGGCAGCAATCTGACGGTAGCCGGAGAGCTGGAGATCCGGGGGACCTCGGCCAAAATTGCCACAGATGAGCTGGATATCGGCAGTCCCTGGATTACCCTGAACAAGGACGGTGGAACAGTCAAGTCGCTTGCGGGCGGCGGGCTTGAGATCTATCGCGGCCCGGATCAGAAGCCGGTCAAGCTCGCCTGGGATGAGGTCAAGGACCAGTGGCAGCTGGCAACACCTGCGGATAGTGCAGCGGTCGTAGTCGATTCATCCGGCAATATCCAGGCGTCCGGTGCAGTGAAGGCTGCGGGCGCTGCGATTACAGGACCCGTTACTGCCGCCAGCGCGGCAATTGCAGGAACAGTGACGGTCGGAGACGGCATTGAGGTGCTGCAAGGCACCGAGACTAATGCGCAGATCAAGTGGGCTAAGGACCGCTGGAAGCTGGGTACTGCCGGCAGAACGGTTCTCAGCCTGACGCGCAGCGGCAAGATGGGAGTGGGCACGGATAATCCGACTGAAGTCCTGGATGTGGCAGGCAAGGCGGTTTTCCGGACGGAGACAGAGGTCTCTGGCGCGGCATCCTTCTCAGGTAAGCTGACCGCTCATAGTGATGCTGTATTCGAAGGCGCAGCTTCTTTTAACAAAGGGATTAATGCAGCGGGTGCCGTGATTAGCAATCATGCGGTGATATCCGGGAATGTGACTGCCGGAGGGTTCGAAGCTCCCCGCGGACTGAATAAAGACGGAAATCTTCTGCCGAATGCCCGGATCTACTGGAATAATGAGCTGAATTCCTGGTTCTATGGCGATGGGGAGAAGTTCGCGGAGTTCGGTACCGGGAAGGGCGGTCAGCATCAGCTGTTCAATCCGCTAGGCAATGCGGTTACCTTATGTTCGGATGCAAAGGGGTATATCGGCATCGGAACCACAGTTCCGCTGGCCCTGCTGGATGTTAGAGCAACTGGCGGAGACAGCTTGTTCAGTATTACCAAGAACGGAGAGGTCGGCATTGGAACCTTAAGCCCGGACCCTAAGTCCAAGCTTGATGTTCGAGGCAACACAGTCATCCGTGGGGAACTTAGTGCAGATAGCGCCTCCATTGCCAAGGATCTGACTGTGAACGGCAATCTGACGGTGAATGGGGACGTCGTGACGATCAATGCGGCTCAGCTTGAGGTTGAGGACAATATTATAAGAGTGAACAAGTATGATCCTAAGAGTGATCACATTGTCCAAAATGCCGGTCTGGAGGTATTCCGCGGCGGCACCGCTCTTCCAGCCCAGCTGCTGTGGGATGAGACTGCCGATGAATGGCTGGCCGGAGTCTCAGATACCCTGAAGGCCATAGAGTTCAAAGGTCATATCCACCCCGAGTATGCTGCTCTGGCGGAGGCGATCACTGTTGACGAAGGCAATGTCGGGATTGGTACGGATGCCCGGGCCGCTAAGCTGGAGGTCAAAGGGGATGCCGTGGTCAGCGGATCATTGACGGTTACAGAGGCTTCATTAAGCGGCGGCTTGGCAGCAGCAAGTGCAACGATCAGCGGCTTGGCTGCACTTAAGGAGGTCACTGTCAGCGGAGGTTTCACAGCACAGGATGCTGCCATCACCGGCGATCTTACGGTCAGCAAGGGAATTGCAGTGGACAGAGGAACGGATCAGAAGGCACAGCTGCTCTGGGATGATGCCCAGAAGGTCTGGACGGCGGGTATTGCAGGAAGCATGAAGCAGCTATCCTACAGCGGTCATACACACCAGGAGTTGTCGGAGCTGACCGGGGTGCTGAAGATCGCCTCCGGGAATGTCGGCATCGGCACCGCCGCGCCAACAGCCAAGCTTGAGGTGAACGGCAATGCGGCGGTATCCGGCCGTATGACCGTTACAGACGCGGCAGTCAGCGGCAAATTAATGGCTGCGGATGCCGAATGTAGCGGAATGCTCCGCACGAAGGATGCTGAAGTTACGGGCAGCCTTACGCTCAGCCGGGGGATTGATGTGGGTAGGGGTACAGGTGCCAAGGCACAGATTGTATGGAACGAAGCGATGGCTGAATGGCAGCTAGGGCTTGCAGGAAGTCTGAAGCAGCTCTCGTACAGCGGTCATACGCATAAGGAGCTTACAGATCTGAACGCTGTGCTGAAGGTGGCTTCCGGCAACATCGGCATCGGCACCGCCGCGCCAGCCGCCAAGCTGGATGTGAACGGTAATGCGGCGGTATCCGGGAAATTAACCGTCACTGACGCTGTTGTGAACGGGGCCTTAACCGCGAAGAACGCAGTGATCGATACATTACTACAGGCAGCGGATACCGAAATTACAGGAACGTTCACCGCGAGGGACGCCGCCTTCACAGGCACATTGTCAGCGAAGGAACTGAAGCTCAGTGATACGCTGAATGTGAAGGATGCCGAGATCAGCGGCAGCCTGACGGTTACCCGGGGAATCGAGCTGGACCGGGGCAAGGATAAGAAGGCACAGATTCTCTGGGATACTACGGCAAATGCCTGGCAGGCGGGCATTGAGGGAAGTATGCAGAAGCTGGTCTGCCAGGATTCCGTCTATGATGAACTGGTCCAGGTGGCGGGCGCATTAACGCTGGATTCCAGCAGTAATATCGGGATTGGCAAAGCGCCCGCAGATAACTACAAGCTGGATGTGAACGGCAACCTGCGGGCAACGAACTTCGCACAGACCTCCTCCCGGACCTACAAGGAGAACATTGCCAGCCTGCCGGTGAAGAAGGCACTGGAGCTGCTGAACAAGCTGAAGCCGGTGACCTTTAACTACAAGACGGAGAACGGTAAGCAGCAGAATATCGGCTTCATCGCCGAGGATGTGCCGCAGATTTTCTCTACTGCGGATCACAAGTCTGTAGTACTGATGGACATTATCGGCGTTCTGACCACAGTAGTTCAGAAGCAGCAGAAGGAAGCTCAAGACATGCGCAAGCAGGTAAATGAGCTCAAGGTTCAGGTCACAGCCTTGGCCGGCGCTTAATGGCAACAACTCCTCAGCACATAAGGTGAAAAAGCAGCTCCTGCAGCAAATATGCCGCAGGAGCTGCTTCGTTTGGCAGAATACCCTAGTCATTTCTTGCTGCATTCCCCATCGTTTCTGTAATGTCTGCTAATCGCACAGGCCAATTCCTGAATCTGCTCCTTCAGCTCCAGAGGCTCATGAATACGTATGGAAGTGCCGAAGCCGAGCAGATATTGGGGAAGGTATTTATTCATAGAGGGAGCATCCAGCAGGAAGCTCGCCTCCCGGTCCGTCCGCTCCGTCAGGTAGTGCCGCAGATGCCAGTTGCCGCATAGCTTGTTCAGCGCATCCGGCTCTCCTTCGATACGGATCACGAGCAGAGGGACATTTTCTTCGGGCTCCGGCTCCAGCTGGCTGCGGAAATAATCAGATACCGAGAAGGGCTCCGGCTTAGGGAAGCTGGCTTCCGTTAACGCAAGCTTGACAATGCGGTCCACACGATAGGTCCGCATAGCCTCTGAACGGTGACAGAACCCAACTATATACCATTCCGAACGGTCGTATGCCAGACCATACGGATCGACTGTGCGCTCCTCGTTCTGTGCAGCATTCACTTTCCGGTAGGTGAGGCGGACCGTCTGGCCCGCCTTCACAGCCTGCTCCAGCTCCCGCAGCAATGGGACGACAGACGGGGGGCGGGACGGAGCGATCACATCGAGACTGCCTGTATGCAGCGACAGGTCTTGGCGCTGTTCATCGTGCAGTCCATTCTCTACCTTTTTGAGTGCGTTTTCCAGCTCCAGGGCGAAGGGATAGCCAGCGCTTTGCGCGAATTTATAGGCATCGAGCAGCGCTCTCAGCTCCAAAGAGCTGAAGAACAGGGGCGTCTCACTGAAGCTCTCCAGAATATGTACCCCGCCGTCATGTCCTGATTCGGCGACCACCGGCACCCCACTGACACATAAGGCATCGATATACCGGTACACCGTGCGGACGCTGATCTCCAGCTGGTCTGCGATCTGAGCGGCAGTAAGCTTCTTGCCGGACCTCAGCATCCACAGCATTGCGAGCATATTATCCCATTTGGCCATCGGGTTATTCTCTCCTAAGTTCTCAATTCGTTAACGGTTGAGTCGCGTATTTCCCTTATATTTACCGCTAAATCGGTGCCGTCCCTACAAGGACAGCAAAGCCGTTTCTGCTTAGTCTACCATTTAGTATTCAGCTGTTCCATCTGTAATATGCTATTATAGGAAATATGGTATTTTCTGAGAAATGAAGGGAGTACGTTATGATTACATTCAAAAAGCTCATGCAGATCATCGGACTTAGTGTTCTTGTCACGAGCGTGACTCATTCTCCTGCCCCGGCTGTTGCTGCCTCCGCTACAACCCGGTCCGCCACAGCCGGGGCACCCGCGATTCAGGTCTATCTGAACAATGAGCAGATTACTTCATCCGCAGGGGGCGCTACGCTCATCAACAATACAGTCATGCTCTCGCTGGATAAGCTGTATGTGCGAGGGGCGGCCATTACATATGACGAGCATTCCAGAATGCTCACCATTCAGAATCCGCTCACGCAGGGCAGTATGAAGATCGGCAGCACTAACGCCTCTGTGAACGGGAAGCCGATCACCTATTCCGCTGCCTTCCAGCAGGTGAATATGCAGCTCTATATTCCTCTGCGCTTCGTGAATGATGCGATTGGCGGGTCACTGGAGTGGGATGCCGTCCACCGTGAAGCATACATCAGCTATCCTGAACTTGCCGGGTTGTCCAAATGATCCATCCAGAACTCCTTCAGATAGCCGATAAAAGTATGGGTTGCCTTGCTGATATAACGGTCTGCCCGGTAGATTAAGCTGAGCTTGCGGACGGGCGGCGAATCCAGGATGGGAATGGAGCACAGTCCGCTGTTCTTCATGGCGTCCATGAGACTTCCCGGCTGGACGGTGCCGCCGATTCCGGCCTGGACCAGCTGGATCAGCGAGGTGGCTGATCCGGTCTCCATGATCGGTTCCAGCGCGAAGCCGGCTTCCCGGCAGGTGTTCTCGACCAGCTCTCTGCCAATAAAATTCCGCGGGTACATTACAAGCTGGATGTGCTGAAGCTCAGATAGCTCGATATGATTCTTGGCAGCGTAAGGATGATCCCCGCGGACAATCAGATGATACGGCTCCCAGCCGAGATCAATTCTGGTTAACAGTTCATCGCGAGGCCCCTGGAGACAGATCCCGATGTCCAGCTTGTTATCCAGCACCTCTTGCTGAATGACCGTCGAGGCGAAGACCTGAAGCCGTATATTGGGATAATCCTCGTGGAACTTAACCAGCAGCGGTGTTAACTGGTAATCAAGGTCGGAAGGCAGCAGCCCGAGCCGGATGGTGCCGCGGTTGTCCAGACGCAGCTCATCCATGGCCGCCTTGGCACTTTGTTCATTCTGCACCATCTGGACTGCGTAGTCCTTCAGGAGTGCACCGGCCTCGGTAAGGGCAATTCTTTTGCCGATCCGGTCAAAGAGGGGGAGCCCCAGCTCACCTTCCAGCACCTTGATCTGCTGGCTTAACGTGGGCTGGCTGATTCCCAGCTTCTCGGCGGCCCGTGTGAAATGCAGTTCTTGACACACAGCCAGAAAATAATGTAAATGGCGGGTTTCCAAATGAATCACTCCGTTCAGAGGAAGATCATAGTTACATACTATTATAATAATAGAAATAATAGTATTGAACAATAATAGATGCGCATTTATACTCGGGTTGTACAAGAATGACACAAATTATACTACTTGGAGTTGATATCGTTGCCTTTCCTGTTATTATTCATCGCCCTACTGGCTGCCTCATTAAATATGCGTCCCGTCATTACGTCGGTCTCACCGCTGCTCAGCAATATTCAGGGGGACCTGGCAATGAGCAGCCTCCAAGCGAGTCTGCTGACTACGCTGCCTGTTCTGTGTATGGGCCTGTTCGCCCCGGTTGCAGTGAGCATCAGCCGCCGCTTCGGGATGGAGCGTACAATCTTTGCATCGATGGTGCTCATCGGGGCGGCAACTGCCGCGCGGGGCGTTTTATCCTCGGCCTTTGGCCTCATTCTGACCGCGCTTGCAGCAGGTGTGGGAATCGGAATCGCCGGTCCGCTGCTGTCAGGCTTCATCAAGCGTTATTTTCCCGGACGCTCGGCGATGGTTAGTGTATATTCTGCCGCATTAGTGGTGGGAGCATCCCTGGCAGCAGGGCTGTCTGTCCCCTTGTTCACCTGGTTGGACGGTTCCTGGCAGCTGTCTCTGGCTGTATGGGCGGTACTCTCTCTGGCAGCTCTCCCGGCCTGGTGGAGAATTGCAGCGAGGCCGCTGCAGCCGGAGGCTAAGAGTGTGCACGCCAAGCTGCCTTTGAACAGCAAGCGGGCCTGGCTGCTGACTGTGTTCTTCGGCCTGATGGCCAGTGTCTTTTATTCCCTGACGGCCTGGCTGGCCCCGATAGCTATGTCTATGGGCTACAGCCGTCATGATGCGGGTAACCTGCTCACACTCTTCACCCTGATTCAGATTCCGGTAAGTATTCTGGTGCCAATCCTTACGGCCAGATTCCGGCGGCGCACCTTATGGCTGGTGCTGTGCAGTCTGTTCGAGCTAAGCGGACTGCTGCTGCTCCTCGGATCAGGCTCTCCAATCCTGAGCGCAGTCCTGCTCGGGATCGGTGCCGGAGGCTTGTTCCCGCTGGCGCTCATGCTGCCGCTGCTCATGACGCAGCGGGCGGAAGAGGCCAGCGCCTGGTCCTCACTGAGCCAGGGCGGCGGCTATATTCTCGGAGCCTTGGGTCCCCTCGCAGTGGGCCGCATCCTGGATGCCTCGGGCTCATTCCAGCTTGCCTTAACCGGCCTAGCTGTAGTCACTGTGCTCATGATCGCGGTGCAGCTGATGATAGGCAGAAGCTCCGGCGAAGGGCAACGCAATAAGGAACAGTTAAATTAACGGTGTGGATTTCCTGATCCATATGTGCTGGCACGGCAACCTGTATTTAGCTGCCGGTCTTTGTATAAGGCAGAACAACAACCGTTTCGTACTTTCCGGGCTTGACCGTCGTTCTCAGATGCCCGCCGTATTTGCCCGTAACCTGCTGAATAGTACTTAAGCCGATTCCGTGCAATTCCGGATGGTCCCGGCGGCATGGCGCTGCTGTGCTGGCGGGAGCGGCCATGGAGTTGCCGATATAGATAAAGAGGGCATTGTTGTTCGAATGGATATGAAGCTGAATAGACCTGTTCTCAGCCGGCCGGACTTGTCTCGCTGCATCTATGGCATTATCCAGAAGGTTGCCAAGTACTATGCACAGATCATAGCGTTCAATGTTAACAGGTGCACCGGTGAGCTGTACCTTATGCTGCATGACAATATTCAGGTCAGAAGCGAGGTTAAGCGCATGGCTGACCAAGGCATCCACCGCCAGGTTGCCGGTAGTGATAGTGTTACAGGAAGCCTCGATCTGGTGCAGAATCCCATTAATATGATTAGCGCCCTCTGCCGCATGGCCTGCTTCAATACAGGTGCGTATGTATACCAATTGCTTATTCATATCATGAATAATTCGCTTGATGTCCATGAAGGAATGTAAGGTATCCTGATAGCTGAGCTCCTGGGCTTCAAGCTGTCTATGCAGACGGCCATTCACCTCAGCCAGCCTCGCAGCCTCGTTCCTCCTCCTGAACCATAAGACCATCATTATCCTCTCCCTTGAATTTCTTCCAGTACATATCCGGCATAGACATCCTTGAAGGACTTCGACTGGGAGCGACCAATAGGATATTCTTCATTATTGGACATGACCACGGAGTTCGCGTTGAACCTGCGGACATGCTCCAAGTTCACAATAATGGAACGGTGAATCAGCAGGAACGGATTGCCCAGCTTGTCCGAATAGCTCTGCAAGGTGCCATTAATGAAGTATTCCGGGGAGACAGTGATGAGCTTCAGCTTGTTTTGTGCGAGGGATGCTTGATTTTGATAATGGCAATAATATCGGACCATCGCAGCACCACCTGATCGTCGTCCTCTACCTTAATGGTGAAGAAGCGGTTCGGGCTGGAATGAATATAGCTGCACAGCTTGAGTATTTTTTCTTGGAATAATTCATAAGGAACCGGCTTGAGCAGGTATTGGAAGGTCTGAACGTCAAAGCTGTCCATAATATATTCAGGGTAGCTGCTCAAAAAGATAATCTGCACATCGCGGTCAGGCAAAGACCGGATAGCCTGAGCGGTCTCAATTCCGCTGATTCCGGTCATTTCGACATCCAAAATCAACAGGTGATAGGTGTATTCTCCCTGCATGGCTTTGTAATCCTGCAGCAGCTGTTCGCCGGAAGAGAAGCAGTGGACATCAAATGAATAGTTAGTCGACAGTGACAGCAGCTTGAAATACTGCTTCACCTTGCTCAGAACGTTGGCATCATCATCGCACACGCCTATATGAAACAAGTCTATCTCTCCTTTTAATGTGGCCTCATTCCTCATAGATGGACAGTAAAATGAACCGTGGAATGCGTTTGCATTCCTTATTATACCATTATCATACATAATATTCCATAAAGTGAAAGGATGCGTTATATTGAATTCGAGAGATGCAAGAGATCATTGATAGATTCATATGTGAAACAAATCACGTTATGCCGTGGCTATCCAGCAACAACAATCTTTTATTTCCCGTAAGGATGTGAGTGAATGGACGCAAGTACATTATTGTCCAAAGTCGATGTTATCCATGAGGATTTAGGTGAGGAATCACTGGTGATGGACCGTAATCATGAGATGTTCTTCTTGAATCAGACCGCCAAGTATTTGTGGGAGCACTGTAATGGACGAACGATATCCGAGGTTGCCGGTATGCTCCATGACCAGTGTCTGGAGAAGGACCAGATTGAGTTAAGTGATATTATTGCGGACTGTATTGGCGCTTTTGAAGAGCTGGAGCAGAGAGGTTTTGTGAAAATAAGGAAATGAGGTGCTAGTGTGGAATTGTTATCCCCAGCCAAGAGCTTTAGATTAGGCGGTTGTTATCTGGAAATCACCTCGAGCTGCAACCTGCGCTGCCTGCATTGCTATAACGAATCCGGCGTTCAGCAGGGACAGATTGATATGCCTACCTTCATGAGCATCATTAATGATCTGCCGGATCATCCTGATACAAGCATTACCATCTCCGGGGGAGAGCCGACATCGCATCCTGAATTCTGGGATTTCATGGAGGCGCTGCAGAAGAAGCAGTTCGGCATGGTGCTGGTAATTGCATATCCGGTATTTCGATACAGTATGGAAGCTGGCTGCGTCCGTAGCTCTATGCCTGCACTGGTTCAATCCGCTGGTCTGGCTGATGGTCTTCTATCTGAACCGGGAGCTGGAGATGGTCTGTGATGCCAGAGTCATCCGTAAGCTGGGTGCAGAGCACAAGGCGGATTATGCGTTATGTCTCTTGGAGGTGGCGGAGCAACAGAGGGGGTTCACACCCCTGTATACAGGCTTCAGTAAAAATGCGACAAAGGAAAGGATCGTGTCGATCATGAAATTGCAAAAATTGACGGTGTTGACGGCGGCCATTTCACTCATGCTGATCGCAGGAGCGGTGTCCGCGTTCGCGGAGCAGTCCAGCGATGCGGTAAGCAGTGACAATACAGTGAATTCTGCGGAAATGAATGCACAGGAGAGCGACGACAACAGCGGGCTTGATTCTGCCGCAGCGGCAGCTTCCTCGGAGGATGGAGCGGCAGTAACCGATTTTAACTATGATGCGCTGAAGGATTACATGACCTATGGACTGACGTATGACAAGGCCCAGGACCGCTTCCTGTACAACGGCAAGCATATCCGCCTGTTCATGGACCCTGACCTTCAGCATGAAGGCAAGTTCAATAAATTCTATTATGACGGGAACGGCTCAGCTGATTTCCGGGTCATCAGAGACAAGGACAACGCTGTTAAGGAGATTAAGCTGCTGGAAGACAGTGAGCTTCAGGCTTTGGCCAAGGCGTATGGCTTTGAACTGGGCAAGGAGGGCCTGAAATTCAGCAACGCCAACTAAGCTTTCGTTAGGATGGCACCTGCAAGTGAGCGCGCTTCCTTAAGCTTCATCTGGGAGTGCGCTTTTGCTATAATAAGAGCGGATTACAGAAGAACAAGTGAAGGGGAGAGGAAAGGCATGACCACGAATGAACCCTCCGAGCAACTGGTGGAAATGCTGGGCCAGCCATATGATCCCAAGCGTATCCAGGCCCTGCTGAAACCTTACGGTGTCCGGAGACTGCCCACGCCAAAAAGCTATTTCAACGACGAAATCGTCTGGACAGCGAAATCATCACTACGCATTGATCTGTACCGCGGACCCAAGCTGGAGAATCTGACCGGACTCCGGCATCCAGACCCGCAAGAATGGATTATCGGTGCTGTTCAATTCCTCGCACCCGGAGCGGATGACCGGGTCAAGACTCCTTATCCCGGGCTGCTTCCCGGGAGCCTTGCAATGAGCTCCTCTCCGGTACAGGCGATGGCGGCATACGGCCAGCCCGCGATGGATGAGGAATGTGAGTGGCCCGGCTTCTCCGGCCGGATTCTCGCTTGGCGGGGGCAGGGCATCAATATCGTCTTAGAGTATGAGGACAGCCTGAGCGGGCGGGTGCTGAGAAGCTGCACAGCCTGCCTGATCGGCTGCATCGGTGCTTGGACGAGCGACAACCCGGAGGTTTTTGCACCTTGAGCATTGCCAATCAACAAGGAAACTAAGCTTGGATAAAAGGCACTTATTCCCGCCGAATCATACTCCTTTCAAGCAATATTTAGAAAAAAGTCACTTCTTTCAGCCGATTCTATGAAATCGGCTGGATTTGCACAAATGAAGAAGTGTTGTTTATCCAACTGCTACCCGCAACTCCCCCGTTAGCGCTCGAATTAATTGTACTTTTTCCACTAGATTCCCTTCGCATTTCCTCCGCACTCCCTCCGCGCGCGATGAACTGCACCTTCTCTCCCTCCTGCATTTCATACCACTGGGCATACTTGCTAATTTGTATTTACAAAATATGGAATACATGCTATCTTTGCTATGAAAGCGCAACCATGATCTGATAGGTTAACCAAGGTTTTACCATTTTGTTGATGGGGAGGAAAGAGGAAAATGAAGAAATGGCTCAAAAGAACAGGAACAATGCTGCTGGCGTGTACGCTGCTTCTTGGAGGACTTACTGCACCGCCTGTCGCCCGCGCTAACCCCGCACTGATTACCATCGAAAGCGAGGATGCCCAGCTCACCCCGGACTTGCAAGTGACGACCCAGATTTACGGAACGCCGAAGCCCGGCTATTCGGGAAGCGGTTTTGTCTGGATGCAGAACTCCGGTACGCTAACCTACACTGTAACTGTCCCGGCAACCGGCATGTATACGATCTCGACCCGTTATATGCAGGAGCTGAGTCCGGATGGCAGACAGCAGGCGCTAATCGTTAACGGTGCTGCGAAGGGTTCGTATATGCTGCCCTACACCACTACATGGAAGGATTTCAACTTCGGCTATCACAAGCTGACTCAAGGCAGCAATACCATTCAGGTAAAAGCAGGCTGGGGCTTCGCTTATTTCGACACCTTCACGGTGGATCATGCGAACCTGGACCCCCTGATTGTACAGCCCGTTCTCTCTGACGCTCAGGCTACGCCCGAAACCCAGCTCCTGATGAATTATTTGACGGAGGTGTACGGTAAGCATATGCTCTCGGGCCAGCAGGAGATTTACGGTGGAGGGAATGACGGCAACTCCGAGCTGGAATTCGACTGGATTCACAATCTAACCGGGAAATATCCGGCAGTCCGCGGGTTTGACCTCATGAATTACAATCCGCTGTATGGCTGGGAGGACGGCACTACGGCCCGCATGATCGACTGGGTGAATAATAAGGGCGGGATTGCGACTAATAGCTGGCACCTTACCGTTCCCCGTGACTTCACCGCCTATCAGCTAGGGGAATTTGTGGATTGGAAGCAGGCGACCTATAAACCAACCGAGACCAATTTCAATACCGCTAATGCTGTGATTCCAGGGACCAAAGAGTACCAGTATCTGCAGCTTGCTATCCAGGATCTGGCGGAACAATTACAGATTCTGCAGGACAACAATGTGCCCGTGATCTTCCGTCCTTACCATGAGGCAGAAGGCAACGGCGGGCTGAATGGAGAAGGGGCGTGGTTCTGGTGGGCTTCAGCAGGGGCAGAGGTGTACAAGCAGCTCTGGGACCAGCTCTATACAGAGCTTACAGAGACCTACGGCCTGCATAACCTGATCTGGACCTATAACAGCTATGTGTACAGCACTTCTCCGGCCTGGTATCCAGGGGATGATCAGGTGGATATTGTCGGCTACGATAAATACAACACCATCTACAACCGTTATGACGGCTTGTCCGGCGTGCCGAATGAGGACGCGATTAGCTCGACCTTTTATCAGCTGGTGGATCTGACTGGCGGTAAGAAGATGGTAGCCATGACCGAGAACGACACCGTTCCCAGTGTGCAGAATCTGACCGAAGAGCGGACTGGCTGGCTCTACTTCCTGCCATGGTACGGAGAGCATCTGATGAGCACGGCGTTCAATTATCCGGCTACGCTGACCACTCTGTATCAGAGTGATTATGTCATTACGCTGGACGAGCTGCCTGATCTGAAGGGGAATAACCCTCATCCGGGCGCCACCATTACACCATCTATGGTCGAATTTGACAAAGCTCCGGCGCATCAGACCGATCAGACCGTGACTATGAATCTGAACGGCAACACGTTAACGGCCCTTCGTTCGGGTACCAACGTGTTGACTGAGAACCAGGACTATACCATAAACGGGAACACACTGCTGCTCACTAAGGCGTTCTTGGCAACTTTGCCGGTTGGTGAGCATTCGATCATCCTGGATTTCAATCAGGGCCAAGACCCCGTGTTAAAAGTAAAAGTCACCGATACAACGCCAGGCGCTGCCATCTCACCAGACCATGCGGTATTTGACCGGGCGGCGAATCTTGCGCAGGATATTTCCGTAGCGCTTACCTTACAGGGGCATCAGCTGACAAGCCTGAAGAGCGGAAGCTACACACTTGTATCCGGCCAGGATTTTACGGCAACAGACACTGCAGTGGTCTTGAGAAAAGCATACCTCTCCACACTGCCGCTGGGACAGAATACGATTACCTTTCATTTCAGCGGCGGATCTGAGGTTGTACTTAATGTGAATGTAGAGGATAGCAGTGTTCCGCTGCCTTCAGGTGACTTGACCATTCAATCCTACAATGGCAGCACCGGTGCTTCGACCAATGGAATCGCACCTAAATTCAAAGTGATCAACACCGGGAATGCACCTGTCCAGCTCAGCGATGTGAAGCTCCGGTATTACTACACGATTGACGGCGAGCAGCAGCAGAGCTTCTGGACCGACTGGGCCAGCATCGGAAATGCGAATGTCACCGGGACCTTCGTGAAGCTGGACACCCCGGCGGCCGGTGCCGATTATGCGCTGGAGATTGGCTTCACCAGTGCTGCGGGCACCCTGAACCCCGGCCAGAGCGCCGAGATCCAGACCCGCTTCGCTAAGGTCAACTGGTCCAATTACAATCAGGCCAACGACTATTCCTTTAATGCCGCCGGCACCCAGTTCGCGGATCATGAGCAGGTTACCGGATATGTGAACGGGCAGCTGGTGTGGGGGATTGAGCCTTAGGCACTCGGTTTTATAATGGATACATTTTGATGTTCGGAATTTCTATAGCGATGCTTCTGTCTTGCCTGATAATAAGAATGCAATCCAAGCAATTTCGTCGTTCATAAATAAGCTTGTAACCGTTTTCGTGTGACACAATTACTATAAGAATGGAGGTTCAAATATGTTAGCCAAAATCAAAAAATACGGAGTATACAGCGTCGCTCTAGTATTACTGGCTTCCACCCTGTTCGGCAGCTCAGGTTCACGTGCCTCTGCGGAAGAGGCGTCAGCCGCGCTGACCCCGGACTTCAGATCGTTGCAGGCTTCGCAGATCGTCAGCGAGATGGGGGCCGGATGGAATCTGGGCAACTCGCTCGAAGCTTCAGTGAATGGAATACCCAGCGAGACGGCCTGGAATAACCCAACCATTACGCCGCAGCTGATCCAAAAGGTCAAAGCAGCAGGCTTCAAAACGATCCGCATCCCAGTCTCTTATCTGAATTATATCGGCAGCGCTCCTAATTATACAATTAACTCGGCATGGCTGGACCGTGTGAAAGCAGTCGTGGATTACGCCTACAATGAAGGCCTGTATGTCGTCATTAATATTCACGGGGACGGCTTCAATTCCGTTCAGGGCAGCTGGCTCCTCGTGAACAGCGGCAACCAGACCGCCATTAAGCAGAAGTACCAGAAGGTATGGCAGCAGATCGCGAATAAGTTCGCAAATTATGGCGAGCGGCTGATTTTGGAGTCGATGAACGAGGTGTTTGACGGCAACTACAGCAATCCGAATCCGGCGTACTACGCCAACCTGAATGCTTACAATCAGATCTTTGTGGATACGGTCAGACAGACAGGCGGCAACAATAGCGCCAGATGGCTGCTGATTCCGGGTTGGAATACGAATATCGACTATACAGCAGGCAATTACGGGTTCGTACTTCCAACTGACAATTACAGATCATCTGCCATACCCAGCGCGGAAAAAAGAATCATGATCTCCGCCCACTACTACTCCCCTTGGGATTTTGCCGGCGAGGAATCGGGGAATATTACGCAGTGGGGTGCGTCAGCGACGAACCCTGCCAAGAAATCTACCTGGGGACAGGAGGACTATCTGAACTCGCAGCTCCAATCTATGTACAATAAATTCACAACCCAAGGCTATCCGGTGGTGATCGGAGAATTCGGTTCGATTGACAAATCGTCCTATGACTCAAGCAATAACAACTACCGCGCCGCCTATGCCAAAGCCGTAACCGCAACCGCCAAGAAGTACAAGGCCGTACCTGTCTATTGGGACAATGGCTATAACGGCCAGCATGGCTTCGCCCTGTTCAACCGTTATAACAACACCGTCACCCAGCAAGGCATTATCAATGCCATTATGCAGGGGATGCAATAAGCAATTTAGCGTGAAGCGGCGGATCACAATCTGTCTGTAAAATGAAGCAAGCTCCTGTGGTGTTCACGGGAGCTTGCTTGTGCTTGGCAGGCACACGGCCTGAATGTATATGAAAGACAGCATACATTGTGTTCACTCGAAGGTAATCTTATCATCCATTAGGATGATTTTGTGCTAAAGCAGATAAGTCTTGAGGATCTTACCCTCTGCGCGGCGCGTAACAGGCTCATTCTTGTGGTAATAATGTCTGTTATGTTATTTTAGCCTTTGAAGATTGTAACTTACATAGTTATTCAAGAAGAGGGGAAGAGAGGAAAGTTATGAACCATTCAGCCCAAACGCCTCCACCTGGCCCAAAACCATTCAATCCCAAAGACGCTATACTAGTCTTTTTCGCTTTCGCCCTGATCAGTGCAGCCGTTCTTTTTGCCCTTGTTATCTACGATGTCTTGACGCTGGAGGACCTCTTATCCTTTGAGAATCCGCTGCAGCTGGCAATGTACTCTGTCCTTCCTACAATCAGTCTGCTGTTGTTCGGGATCATCCTGACCCTGCTTACGCCTGCCAGCTATATTGACGAGACGAACAAGAGCTATCAAAAGTATTCGCTTGCGGCAATCCTTGCCTTCACGTTAGCTGCGGCATTATTTGAAGAACTGCTGTTCCGGGGAATTATTCAAAATGTACTGAACCTCTACCTTCCCGGCCCCTGGACCGCTATTGCAGTCACCACCGTGCTGTTTGTGGGAACGCATGTCCAGTATTATACTAAGCCGCTAATGCTGTTGAACATCACCATCCCGAGTCTGGTCTTCGGGTGGGTGTATGTGCAGACGCATAATCTGCTGGTCCCGCTGCTTGTGCATTTTCTGATGAATCTGGGGATTACGCTGTTGTTCAAATATAAGGTGATTTCTATGAGAGGGGAGAAGGGGTAATGGATAATAAACTGATAGGAGTTTGGTCGGTGGACTGTATGTATGGGCCTGGGACTCGATGTCGATTGAGACCTTTCATTGGACGGCGGAAGGCAACAAGTTACACCTTCGGGGGGAGCAGGTCTTGAGTAATTATGAGGCTCCCGAACCTTCTGATCTGAATCTGGAAGGAGTAGAATTTGTGATTGCTCATGAGGATACTCCATCCCGCCAAACTATGCCGGTCTTACGATTTTCTATGCCTGTATGTATGGATCATACGACGTTTGGGCTGCTGGAGAATAAGGTTGCAGAGGACTACTATTCACAACGGTTGAAATTCGTAGAGAACAAGGTGGGGGAGTAGAATGGATTCCCTATCTGTTCGCGCAGAGATCGAAGAATTAATCAAGTCGCTGAAGCTGGACCGGAGCGGGCTACATGAAGTTCGCAAAGATCAGTGGATGCGTATACTGCGTGAAATCGAGGAACGGTTTTTGGTGAAGACCCACTATACACAGGGATTACACTGGGGCTGGAACCGGTTCCAGGAACCCCGGCATAGTGCGAGCTTCACAGACAAAGAATATGCCAAACTAAGAGACATCATCCAAGATGAATCCATCTGTTTCATTGCGGAGGACTGTTATGATAAGCTGTGGCTGTATGAGGGGAAGACGGCGGCAATTCTTCAAGTGATCCCTGAGTTATGCCACCTCAATGAATACTACTTAATCTCCAAAAAACTTCAATGGCTCCTCTGCGAAGACCACCATGACATACTCCACTTGAGCGGCCAGCCGATTATTGACCGATGGAGGAGAGATGAAGGGCTGTCCCAAAAGTGATAGCCCCTTTTATTGCGGGAATTATGTATGCCAAAAACAGCATACAATGGGCTCGCTGAAGGCGCGTGGGCTAAATGTATGTGGAAAACAGCATACAATGGGCTCGCTGAAGGCGCGCGGGCTAAATGTATGTGGAAAACAGCATACAATGGGCCCGCTGGAGGCGCGTGGGGCCAAATGTATGTGGAAAACAGCATACAATGGACTCGCTGAAGGTGAGTGGGGCCAAATGTATGTGGAAAACAGCATACAATGGGCTCGCTGAAGGCGCGTGGGGCCAAATGTATACGGAAAACAGCATACATTTGCACACACGCAGGCCTGATGCCTGAATCGAGCGTCCCCCTTCCCCCAAGTGCTCACACCGAATCTACTCCAGCATAAAGAGCTATCCCAAGCAGCCGCTTCATGGCTTCTGGGACAGCCCCTTCTTCATGCAGATTACAAATTCCCATCCCGCCAGGCATGGCATTTATCCAAGATTTTTCGTTATGATGATTTTCCCCCGTTTGGTTGGCTCTTCACTTTTGCGATACGCCTGGAGCAGGCCTTGGGCAGTGAAGGGATAAGCCTCATGGATATGAATATTCAATTTTTTCTCTTGCATCTGGCGGAGAATGGATTCAAAATCAGTACGGTTAGCTCTTGCCTGGAAGAAATAGGCGTTAATTCCGCGAACCTTCGGGTATTCATTGAGCGCGAATGCCACCACTGAAATATAGGTTCCGCCATCCTTGATGACCGAGTAGTTCTTCGTTCCGATGTCTCCCGGTAACCCGGTACCGAAAGTGGCGGGGTCCATAGCGGAATCCAACACGAAATCAACAGGCTCTGTGATTTGGGTGGTGAAGTCGGTTTTCGTATAATCGATCACCTCGTCAGCACCGAGTCCTTTGACGAAATCGTGATTATAGTCTCTCGCAGTTGCGATTACATATGCTCCATGCTGCTTGGCTAACTGGACTGCTGCATGTCCTACTCCTCCAGCGCCAGCTTGAATAAGGATGCGTTGTCCCGGTTGAAGCTGGCCATGCTCAAACAGCGCTTGCCAGGCTGGCAAGGCAACGGCAGGCGCAGCGCCGGCCTCTTCGAAGGAGACACTCTCAGGAATAACGGCTAGGAGATCTTCCTCCACGGCAACATAGTCCATGTAGGAACCTCGCGGAATCATTCCCATGACACGATCCCCCGGCTTGAAATGCCGGACTTTCACGCCAACCTCTTTAACAATACCAGCTACTTCATTACCAAGAATAAGCGGCAATTGAAATTGATCCGCAAATTTATCGGCCACCGGACCCTCAAGAATTGCACCGCTGCGAAACAGAGCATCTGCGGGATTGATGGATGAGGCGCGCATTTCGACGAGAACCTGTGTGCCGGTGATTGCGGGGACCGGTACTTCCAGTTCTTCCAGCGTTTCGGGAATTCCAAAGCTTGTCAAAGCAATAGCTTTCATAATGATCCTCCTCATAAATTGAACATAAGTATGATTCACGGATTGTTTAAGCAACACCTGACTGATAAAATAATAATATTGCGTGCTTGAGAGTTCAATCGGCAGAGTTAGAGGAAAGTTGCATAGGCAACACATTGTGAATATTGATGTTTAATAAGGAGATATAGGAATGGTAAATCAGGAAGATCCGAGGGTATTGCGCACACGACAGTTAATTCGAACAGCGTTCAGAGATTTGCTGCAAAGAAAAGGCTTTGATGCAATCACCATTAAAGATATCGCTCAGGAGGCAACCATTAACCGCGCCACCTTTTATGCCCATTTTGAAGATAAATATGCTTTGCTGGACGAAGTCACAGAACAGGCTTTTCATGAGAGGATTCCTGAGCAAGTGGCGGATGCACAGGAGTTTACGGATGATATATGTGACCAGTTAATCATAATGACACACCAATACATCATAGATTTTTACCGGATCTGCAGAATAGATTCAAATCTGATGGCTAAGCTGGTCGATGACAAAATAAAAAAACTGCTGCAGCAAACCATAGAAAGCATTTTTCTGAAAGGCAATGCCTACCCTGGAGTGGACATTCATCATATCAAAATCATGGCGGCCATGACCGGTTCAGCCATCTATGGCGCTGCGCATTATTGGTTAAATGCCGATGATAAGAATCGGACCGGAGTGCTTGTAGATATTGCTAGTCCCTATGTAATGAATGGTCTGGGGCTGGTAACCCCATGAACGCTATTAGACACGCACAAGCTCTAATAACCTGGCATCGAGACCCCGGCAAATTTTCAAGAAATGAATGGATCCGCGATATCGTTGTTAACTATGGGGAGATCATAGACGGGTTCATGCATGGGGATACCTGGACCGTATTGGTCAGGATTACAAGTCAATTGGAGGATACCTGGGATACGTATGCGGATGTGGCTTTTATTGTGGACGGTGCACCGTGGCATTTGTGGGTACCGGGTTACAGCTTCAACTTGTGGGCAGGCAAGGACGTTGCCACCGTTCACATTTTATAACACTATTTTCATATACTTTACTCATACTTGTGCCACAGAATTCCCGCAATCGCCTGCTAAGATGAAGATACTTTCAAAGAAGAGGTGATTGATTTGATCAAATGGACAAGAAGAGTAATCGCAGTATTAGCAGTAGTAAGTGTAGTGGGCGGCTCCACGAGCGCATTCGCAGCAACGGCGCCTGTAGTAAAGCCAGTGAAAGAAGTGAAGGTGACTGCACCAGCGGTGAAAGCTGCTACCCCAGCCAAGGTAACTCCTGTAAAAGCATCTACTCCTGCCAAAGCAGTAACCTCTGTGAAGAGTACAGCAGCTACTAAGAGTCCGGTCAAGGCTATAACTCCAGCCAAGCACAAAGCAGCAGTTAAGACAGCTGTAACCATTAAACACAAAGCTGCTGCAAAAACAGTCAGAGCCGCCAAACAAAAAGCAACAGTAAAGTCAGCAGCCCCACATGCCAAACAAAAAACGGCAGCCAAACCTGTGAAACCAAAGAAGAAATAATGCAGTCATTGCAGTCTTCCGCAGCAGCATACTTATAACCACAGAAGGCGGGGCTCGTGAAGAGTCCCGCTTTTGATCTAAATATAAGACTTTATATGTTGCACACGATAAAGTATCCTTCTATTTCTCGCTGAAACGATACCGTCCTTAAAAGGACGGCAAAGCCGTTTCCACTTGATTCACCTAACTAACTCTGATCTCCGTCCTCGGCGTGTCCAAAAATAGCTTCTGACAAATGGTTGTTCTCTATGAACTGTAAGATAAGCTTCGAACTGGTGGCAAAGGATCGGGGTTCACCAAGGATCGTTGAGGAGATTACGCCGACTATTTTATCGCTCGAATCTATGACAGCACTGCCGCTATTTCCAGGCCAGGTCTGTACTTTGAATTCCATGGAGTGCGTGTACACATCGGGTGTTGATGCATTTTTCGATTTGCGGATAACGGCCACATCATCGGCGGTGAATGTTCCGTAGAGCGGTGTCCAGGGGTATCTCTTGGTAGTCACAGTGTCTGAATTTCCTGTTGGCTTGGTAGGGTGCCCGATGACCGTTACCGTTTCGTTGGCCGTTGGCACAAGATTGAACTCCTTGAAGTAGCTGTCCTGATAGGCTTTCGGGATTTTGTTAACATTAATCTTCAGCAGTGAGAGGTCTTCCTTAAGATCTGTTGCCACTAATGTGCCAAGCAGATACCCGTCCGATTTTTGCGCATAAAAGGTAATTTGGAATCGCAATTTCTTTCCATTATAGCTGGCGGGAGCCACGTGATTGTTAGTGACAATGTATCCTCCAGGTAGCATGAAGCCAGCACCAATGCCAATCTTTGTCTTGGTCCCTTGACCGGACAGTACATACTTGTCTATCATAACGACACGTGTCAGATTCTTATAATCACGATAGGCTTTGGCTTGCTCTTCTTTGGATAATGCGGGGTTGCTGGTGTAAGGCCGGACCGTGATACCGGATTTGGTGGCCGTCACAGATGTAATAGACACTTTGCTGATGGCAGAAGCTGCGGCGGTATGGATGCCCAATGTTAGAACCGCAACAGCCAGTAGACATGAGAGGAATCTGCTAACCCTGCGAGTCATAATCACTCCCCCTTTAGTTTTATACTATTGAGGAGTGAGACATGTTGTGACGGTCAGTCTGCGGATATGTAAGAACAGAGTTTCACATCTCTTTCCGAAGAAGGGGAAGGCGGGGCTTAAGACGGGTCCTGTCTTTTATCTGCCTATATAACCCTGTATGATAGAGCTAGATTAGGACGGTAAAGGGGTATACATGATGACCAAAATAGTAGTCGTAGACGACGATCTTTTCATTTTACAGCTGCTCTCTGAATATTTGCGCAAGGAGGGGTATGACGTAACTTCATTCTCGAATGGCCGCACGCTGGTCGAGCATGTCCGCACAGAGCACCCGGATTGCCTGATTCTCGATATTATGATGCCCGGGATTGACGGACTGGCACTGCTCACCGAACTGCGCACCTTCACCGAGCTTCCTATTATTATGATCTCTGCGCGGGGCGAAGAGAGTGACCGGATTCAGGGGCTGGAGCTGGGCTGTAGTGACTTCCTGAGCAAGCCGTTCAATCCGCGTGAGCTGGTGGGCCGGGTGAAGTCTATGCTGCGTCTGGCCAGAGCAGGCAATGCAGCTGCGGAGGAGACCCCGCCATTGGCGGCAGCGAAGCAAGTCTGCAAATCCGGAAATGTGGAGATTGATGCGGATTACCGTAAAGTCACAGTGAATGCAGAGGAAGTAAGCCTAACCTCACGGGAGTTCGACCTTTTACTCTTTCTGGCCTCCCATCTGGAACGGCCCTTCGGGCGTGAGCATCTGATCCAGCAGGTGTGGGAATATGATTTTTTCGGGGATGTCCGGGTTGTAGATGATGTGGTCAAAAGAATCCGTAAAAAGCTCGCCGAGCACCACTCCACGCTGCTAATTGATACGGTGTGGGGCTTCGGATACCGTGCAGCCGTACGGAAGGTGTAGCCATGCGGACCATTCGCGGTAAAATGCTGTTCTCTCTCTGCATTGCCATGCTCATCACTGTAGCAATTACGGTGATGCTGTTCGTACATCTGATCGACGACATCCTGATGAATCAGGTGAAGGCTGAGCTGCACGGGCAGGTAGGGAAGGCGCAGAAGCTGCTCAGCGATGGCGACCTCAACAATCTGAGCAGCACACAGTTCAAGTATGTCGTCAAGGGACTGATGATGAACGCAGATTATATGATTCTGAATGGCAATCAGAGGATCGTTGATGCCAGTGATGAGAAGGAGGAAGGGAAGGAACTACATTACACGCCTACGGGGAAAAATGGAATTGCCCTCCTGCACGGCAGGAAGGTTCTTTATGCGCAAGAAAAGCTGAGAGGGCTGTCCGATGAAATCTTCATCTACTCGCCGCTATCTTCGCTTAGGGCCTTATACGGCTCACTCATGCGAACCACCTTGCTGTCCATCGGAGCGAGCTTTGTGGTGATTCTCGCCATCGGGCTGTTCGCCGTCTCACGGGTGGTGCGGCCGCTGAACCGGCTGAAGGAAGCCGTTGGACGATATGAGCCTTCCTATGCGCTGGGCAATCCTTTTCCGCAGGGGGACCGGACCGAGATTGGGGAGCTGATGACCACCTTCCAATCCATGTCGGGGCGCATCCAGCAGCATCAGCGGAACCAGATTGAATTCCTGCAAAATATCTCCCATGAGCTCAAAACCCCCCTGATGTCCATCCACGGCTTCGTGTTTGCCATTCAGGATCAGGTGGTCACGCAGGAGGAGGGGCTTGAGGTCATTACCAACCAATCGCAACGTTTGATTGACATGGTAGACAAGCTGCTCCAGCTCTCCCGGCTGGAAGCCGTTGACGAGCATTGGCCCGCCGCCACCGTTGACCTGCGGACCATGGCTGAAGAAGCCGCTATGCTGCTCATGCCGGAGGCCAACCGGAGGGAACTGAAGCTCACCGTGGAAGGGGAGAGCCTGCAAGTTACGATTCCCGGCGAGCAGCTATTCCGTATCCTGGTCAATCTATTGCAGAATGCGGTTAGGCATACCATAGATCAGGTGGTTATCCGGGTGGACCCGGAAGCTCCTGGAGCAGCGTGGGCTATCCATATTGAAGATAACGGCCCGGGGCTGGCGGAGGAGGAGCGGGAAGCGGTCTTCGAACGTTTCTACACTGGAGCGAACGGAGTAACAGGCCTTGGCCTGGCCATCTGCCGCCAGATTGCGGCTCGGCTGAACGGGGAGCTGACCTATTCCCGCTCAGAGCTGGGCGGTGCGCGGTTTAGTTTTAGGAAGAAGATTGGGTAACAGCATTATTTTCACCGGCACTCTTCATACCAATCATCTTCAAGATTTTGAATAGTATCCAATAAAAGATCTGAAAATGTTGGAGCTATAAAATATACAAAATCAGGGTCATGCACATAAAAGATAACTTGCCCAACAGTACCATGTTCTGTTGGGTCCAAGTCTAACATTAAATACATTGCCCCACCTACAACCTGTGCAAAAGGAAACCAACGCTTGTTAAATAAATAGGGCTTAATACGTGAATCGAGCTTACTAATTTCCTCATCGCTGTAATATTCGCTCATTAAATTATCACGATCGCAGAAAAATTTCTTAGTGTCTCTAATATCATCAAAGGAAAGCAAGGTGAATGGAATAACACTATCTCCATATGAAGTATACAAAAGATTAAGCGGATAACCGCTGCCATCCTTAATTGCATAAAACGCCTTGAAATCTGTTGGTAACGAAATGCTATAATCTCTTTCAAAGTCGTCAATCTGTTTATCCGTTACTCCAGTTATCTTCTTGTAATCTTTAAAGTACTCAATGTCTTCATCCACAACTTTTTCAGCTAATAACTCCTCTATTTTTGTATGTAATTCATCGATTTGAGAAATCTTACTCACCTCCAAATAGATTACACCTTAGAATACTAATCGCCGGGCATGTGCCAACCCGTGCCCTCATCCCAAATAACATCCGTATCATCTAGATGCACATGCCAATCTCCATTAGAAATACTTCTTCTAATATCCGTCAAACAGGTCAACCAATAAAACAGCGCATGCAATGTATCTTCAAAATTGTCTGATAGGGGCAGTTTTGTTGCACCTGCAAAGATTACTGTTGGTTCATCCTGGTCATAGTCATACACATGAAATGTTTCTCCAATATCCTTCATCTCAAAATCCGCATTGTATTTATCAATAATGGCCGTAATCTCTTGCTTCTCACTGCCCGTAAGGTTATGATTTCTCGTACATGTGTAATAAACAGAAATCCCCATGCTACATTCCTCCATTATAAAAAATAATCACTCAAGAACTTATATCCTCTTTATTATGCCATATTACCCTATCAACCCAAAATCTAACGGACCGGAGAGACCTTATCTCCGCGAAAACGCCACTTTTTGCAGCTTAACGGACTCAGACGACATTATAGTCTCTCTATGAGACGTTTCGGAGCTGAAGTGCAAAGTATAAGGCCTGTAGAGTCCGTTACTCGCCCAATTGGCGACTTTCTTCCCAAATAAGAGTACCTCAGTCCGTTACGCTAAGCCAAACGCCCCTGAAGAACACACAATTCTGTTATTCCGATTCCATCCGCAATAACGTCAAGAGATCCTCGCAGATTCCAGGTGTCGTGAATACAACCTCTTCACCATAAAGTTCTACAGGGATGTTATCTGGCACCGCTTGTACATGGCAAGTCAATGCTCCCGCCTCCCGTGCAATCAAACCAGCAGCGGCTACGTCCCACGGTGAGAGACTTTCTGTATGAGCATCTAACCTTCCGGAAGCCACATAACATATGTCTATTGTTGGAGCGGTAAAACGCCTAATGTCACGACAGTTGCTTCTGAGCCGGTTTACTCTTTCGATTGCTGGCTGTACTTGGGCTGGATCATGCGGGAAGCCCGTACCAATGACAGCATCTAGTAGGGAAGTACATGTACGAATTCCTAGACGCTCACCATTGCAATACGAGCCTTGCCCTTTTATACCTACATAGGTACAGTTCAAATCTGGCGCATACACGGCTCCTGCCAGCACTACGCCATCAAGGGCAAAAGCTAACGAAATTCCGTAATGCGGCAGGTTCCGGGCAAAATTAACGGTTCCATCTAAAGGGTCAATCACCCAAACCGGACCATCAAAATTGAACTTATCCCAGCTATGTACTCCATCTTCCTCCGAAAGGATTCGATGACCTTGAAATGTAACCTGTATGGCTTCTTGAATAATTCTTTCCGATAGCAAATCAGCCGATGTTACGAGCTCACCTGCATCCTTGTAATTCACTTCAATTTTTTCACGGTTACGCAGATCGGAAATTCTGTCACCTGCTTTGGTTACGGTCTGTTCTGCAAACAACGCTAATTCTCGAAGGTCGAACTTCATTTCGTTCCCATTCCTCCTTGCAGTGCGTAATTTTTTTTCAGACATAGATCATATTCGTGACTCGATATTACATCCCATCTTAAGGTTTTAATTTCGTTTTTTACTGTTTGGAACTAGCATTTCGGGATCAGATGGTCACGCAGGAGGAGGGGGGAGATAATCACCCGTTTCCGGCTAGTTGAACGCTGGCTTCGTTTGGTACACATACAATACGGTGAACCTTGCCGCAGGGGGGAGGTTTTTTACCGAATAGGTACTGCTAAAACAACATGCAACAATCGATTTACTTTAACGTGTTTCGTGATGCATCCGCTTTCCTCTAATAAATCAATGAGCTTGGGGAGTAGAATAGAATCCTCATCACCTTCATGTGGTGTGCTTCCTTCCCCGTCAATCATCAAATCCGCGACGCAGATCCTTCCGTGAGGTTTTAATACCCTGCGCATCTCCTGAATAGAGAGCAGCATTTGGTCGCTCGTCAGATGGTGCAGGGCAAAGCTCGAAACAATAAAATCAAACTTCCCGTCAAGGTACGGCAATGCCAGGAAATTGCCAAGCTTGGTCTCCATCTCAGGAAATTTACGCTGGCACTCCTTTAGCATTTCGTTGGACTGATCCACCCCAGCCATCACCACGCCTTCATGGATCAGTCGGCCGGCTAAATTTCCCGTACCTGTTCCAATATCCAAACCCCTTTCCCCAAGGATGGGCGAGACCCACTTCACGACGATCCGCAGCGCCTCATCATAGTCCCCATATTTCCGTGTGTCCTCTTGAACCAACTGATCGTGAACGCCGGCCAAACGGTCATACCCCCACTTATCCTTCCATGTCCGTTGTTCTCTCAGTCTTCTCGAACCCTCCGCCAGTATGTAAATGTCGTCAAGCGGAAGGGTATGGTCCTGCTTGAGGGTTTCAATCATTTGGTCTGTTGTCTCGATAATCTGCTGCATTTCGACCCATTTGGTGAACATGACGGATCGCTGGAGTTCCAACAAATATCGTAATTGGCTGTTTCCTTTGGCTTCAATATCCAATAGTGCAGTCCTAATATCACTAACTGGCATTCCTAATTCCCGGAGTGCAATGATCGTCTGCAAGCGCCAAATGTCTTCTTCGTCAAACCTCCGGTACTGATTGTCAGCTTGTTTGGAAGGAGCTATGAGCCCTTTTTCTTCGTAAAACCGAATCGCGCGCTGCGATATTTTCAGCATATCAGCGACTTCTTTTATTTTCATGAGACAGACCCCTTTATGTTCTTGACCCTCACTCAACGTCAAGGTTTAGTATAAACCCTAGAAAAGGAGGCTGTCACGATGAAGACGTTAATCAAAGGCGCGACCATCTTAAGCATGGGGAACGAGGAGCCCTATATCGGAGATATTCTCATCGACGGGGACCTCATAGCGGACATTCAGTCCATCATATCCACCGGGGCAGATGTGGTCATTCATGGCGGGGGGATGGCAGCAATGCCTGGGCTAATCAACGCTCACCAACACACACCTATGAGCTTGTTGCGGGGATTTTCCGACGATTTGAAGCTTATGGATTGGTTGAACCAGAAAATGCTCCCTGCTGAAGCGCGAATGACGCCAGAGGATATCTATTGGGGAGCGAAGCTCGCGATGGCGGAGATGATTAAATCGGGTACGACTACCTTCGCCGACATGTACATCCACATGAATGAAATCGCGGCAGCGGTAGAAGAGGTCGGTATGAGGGCTTCTTTAACACGGGGGCTCACCTTTCTCGAAAATGACGGAGGGCGGCGAATGTCGGAGGCGCTTGATCTCGTTCGTCACTGGAGCGGTGCAGCGGAAGGCAGAATTACGACCATGCTAGGTCCGCATTCCCCTTACACTGTTCCTCCGCAGCCCTTTAGAGAGATTATCGATTGGGCGGAGCAGGAGGACATACCGTTACATACTCATTTGGCCGAAACGAAAGAAGAAGTCTTTCAGATTCGGGAAAAGTATAATCAGACCCCAACCGAATATTTATATCACCTCGGTCTATTTGAAAAAGCGCATGTGCTCCTCGCACATAGCGTGCATCTAAATCGCCGTGATATCGGTTATCTGAAGAGTATGCGGGGCGGAGTGTCCCATAATCCAGTGAGCAATCTCAAGCTTGGCTGCGGCATAGCGCCGATCAAGGATATGGCTGACCAAGGGATTACGATAGGCTTAGGCACAGATGGGGCGGGTAGCGCCACCACGTTAGATATGTTCGAGGAGATCCGGGCGGCAACATGGCTGCAAAAGTTGGATTACGGCGACCCTACGAAGCTTCCTGCTCTGGATGCTCTTCGCATGGCGACGGCCGGAAGTGCAGAGTTGCTGCGCATCGCCCATGAGGTGGGCACGCTTGAAATCGGGAAGAAGGCAGATATCATCTTGCTTGATATGAGAAAACCGCACTTGCAGCCTATACACAACATCCATTCACTGCTCGCATACAGCGCTAACGGAGCGGACGTGGACACCACCATCGTTAACGGAAAAGTGTTGATGCAAGGCCGTCAACTGCTCACTATTGATGAAGACGAGTTATTGGAGCAAGTGTCGCTGCGCTCTAAGCGTATCGTTGAAGGCATTTAATTACTATACAGAATGAATAATGATTTTTATGTTTCTGGATAGACTGTAACTACAGAGAATATTTGGGCTTCAGGCCGCTGTTGTCCCCAGATTTCTCTGTTAACCGCTCCGACAGTTTCAAAATTTCACTCCATCACTTCTCACTGTCTTTTTATTTGAAAAAGTTCAATTTGTATAGGTAATAGCTTCTTTTCATGAAGGTCTATTCCCTAAAAATAAAAACAAGTTCATGTGCTTCTTAGCATGAACTTGTTTAGATTGCAGATTATTCTTTTTTTGTAGGATAACGCTTAGGGCTATCAGTCTGCCCCAAGATATAATCGATGCTAACATTATGGAAAGTAGCCAGCGTAATCAATACGGCGCTAGGAACATCCAAATTCCCATTCTCGTATCGGGAATAAGTGGCTTGTGTAATTTTTAAAAGTTCAGCCATTTGTTGTTGTGTCAGATCTTTGTCTTCGCGTAAGCCGCGGATTCTTTCGTACATTGCTCATCACCCAAGCCAAGTTTACGTTATGCGTAAGTTGCATATTGTTATTTATGCGATTTTCGCATAAAAATTATGCATGACTGAGTTTTAGAGTACGAACGTGTTGGTAGGGAGAGGCTATTCATATGAGTTCGCTTCTGTTCCAGTTTAATCATATGCAGGAGGATAACGCGTAGGGGTGGTGGTCTGTCCTAGAATATAGTCAACACTAACATTATGGAAATTAGCTAGCTTAATCAGAACAGCGCTAGGAAGGTCCAAATTCCCATTCTCATAGCGAGAATAGGTGGTTTGTGTAATATGTAATAACTCAGCCATTTGTTGCTGTGTTAGATCTTTATCTTCGCGTAAGTCACGGATCTTTAAATACAATGCTCATCACCCAAGCTAAGTGTACTTTATGCGAAAATTGCATATTGTATTTTATGCGGTTTTCGCATAAAATTAATTCATGTTAGGGGGAAAGTCCACAGAAGGAGGTCTGATGATCATTATTTTGGAGGATTTTTATTACGGCAAATTGCGCCCGAATGAATTGAACAATACATGTAATCCTGAGGTACAGAAGATTGATCAGAACATTATTGATTTATTGCAGGTGCTCAAAGAAAGACTACCCGAAGAAGAATTTAAACAAGTGGAGCAACTATATGATTTACAAAGTGACTCAAATTCTTTACAGTCAGCTTTATCTTTTATCCAAGGTTATAAAATAGGTGCGTTAATGATGATTGAGGTGTTTGGTGGGGAGAAGGGAGTTGAATAATACTAGTCATGTAATGATAAGTAAGTAAACCGGAGCGAAGTTAAGCTTCGGTTTTTTTGTGCAGAAACCCAACGGGGTTATTTGAGATAAGCACATTAAATTAATCTTTTAAGTACAAACAAACGTTCTTTAAAATATATACATCAAATGATAGAATAGCTTTATGGTAATTTATTGAATTAATTGATTGGGGGCTAATGTATGCCGTATCCAACCGGGGGCAGGGGAGATAAACTTGGTAACAGGTATGAATATAGATATGCAGTGTACCAAATACTTCAGGTGTTAGATGAAAAGATTGATTATTTAATTCTAGAAGCCCTCGGTGACGATGAGCAAGGCATTGATATATGGGTTGGTTACAAGAATGGGAGTAGAGAAGGCCAACAGTGTAAAGGAAGAAGTGGAAGTAAAGAATATTGGGAGTTTGGCACTGCAAATGCCAAAGGAATCTTTGCAAATTGGAAACTTCAATTAGAAAGAGATGCAACAATTTCGGTATCCCTAGTCTCTCCCTTAGCTTTTACTTTATTAGAGGACTTAATAACTAGGGCAAAGAGTACTAGTAGTTCACCAAAAGACTTTTATCACAGTCGTATTCCTGATGCGAGTAAAGAGGTTAATAATTTTTTCGAAAATTTCTGTAAAGCAATGGGGATAAATCCTAATCTTGATTCCGATCTTAAGAAATGTATAGCATATTTACGGAGAATACATTATCGACAATTTCCAGACACTCAATTAAAGGAAATAATGATATCAAAAATAAGTTTGTTGTTCATTGGAAATGAAGAAGAGATATACGATACTTTAGTGTCTTGGATGGTTGAAGGGACTATGTATGGTAAAGAGATCAATTCATCTGTATTACATAAATTTTTTGAAGAAAGAGGAATAATACTAAAAGAACTTGCAAAGGATACTCGAATTATTCCTAGAATTAAAGAACTAAATAGGGAGTATAGGTCATCTTTTACTCCATTTAAAGGAGAGTTAATAAATAGACAGGAATTCGAAAAATGTAGAGAACAAATAGATTTTGGAAATTCAATATTAATACATGGAAAAGCCGGTTATGGAAAAAGTGGTTGCACTGAAGATATCATTAATTACTGCTTAGAGAATACAATACCATATCTAGCTATAAAGTTAGACAAACGCATTCCAAGTAACAATGCCGAAAAATGGGGAGAAAATTTAGGGTTACCGGCCTCTATTGCTCATTGTATTCATAGTGTTTCCAAAACAGAAAGGTCAGTGGTCATTCTAGACCAATTGGATGCTCTACGTTGGACTCAAGCGCATTCAAGAGATGCCCTGTTGGTATGTAATCAGATAATTAATCAAGTAGAGCAATTAAACCTTGAAAGAAGTAATAAAATATCTATTGTTTTTGTTTGCAGAACATACGACTTGGAAAACGATAATAATATCAAATCATTGTTTTTGAACAGCGATAATAAGAATAAAATTCAGTGGAAAAAGATTAGAATTAATGAATTAAATGAGGAAACAGTTCAAAATATTATTGGCACAGAGTACAGTGGGTTAACAAACAAATTGAAACAAATACTTAAAATACCAAGCAATATTTTTATTTGGAGTAAATTAGACAAAGGGAATATTTACAATGAGTTTTCAACAGCGAATCATTTAATAACTGCTTGGTGGCTACAACTAAAAAGAAATTGCAATCAACTAGGTATTAGTGAAACAGAGGTAAACATAACAAAAGAAAGGTTAGTAAGTCATTTTAATAAAATCGGACGAATTTCAATTCCTCGAATGCTTCTACATGATAATATATCAGTTTTGGATCATTTATCTTCTAACGGTTTTCTGGTAATACAAGACAATAAGATTTCATTTGCTCACCAGTCCATATTAGACTATTTCTTGGTTGAAAAGATGTTAACTGAGTATTATGAAACTGAAGATATATTAGGGGCTATTGGAGGTAAAGAACAGCAGACCCCTGGAAAAAGATATCAGGTGCAGATGCTACTGCAGAATCTTAACGAACAGTGTAGTGAAGATTTTCTTAAAGCAGGTCAAACAATGTTATCTTCTGATCAGGTTAGATATAGTCTTAAATTTGTCTTTTTTGAAATATTAAATCAGTTAGACACTATAGACGAAAATATTCAAACTTATATATTAGAAAATTGTGAAAGTGACTTATACAGTAAGCATATAATAAATAATGTCGTTTACACTAAACCACAATATATTAGACTACTTAGAGATCATGGGTATTTAGATAAATGGTTTAGTGATCCTGAAAAAAAGAATATTGCATTAAAGCTTGTAATCAATCTCTCTCCAAATTATGAAGTCAAAGATGTTGAATTTATAGTAGAACATTTATTTAAATCAGAAGAAGATGATATGGAGTTTTTTCGATGCTTTTCACACAATATAAATTATGATTCAGATGAGATGTTTGAACTTCGTATGGAGTTTTATAACAAATATCCTCAACTGGCTGATACGCATATGGACATTAAGGCAATGCTGAAAAAATGTGAAATGAGAACAATAAGAGTTTTAGCATTTTTATTGAATAATCAACTCAAGCGACAGAGTCAAAGTATATATAGATATGTGGATGAATTCCTAGAAGAAGATTCTGAAATATTTATAAAAAATGGAATGGATGTAATCAACATATTATTGCCGTATATTCCTACGTCAGACGATGGGATGCTAAATTATAGTGATTGGTCTGCTAGAAGTAATTATAGAAGAAGCTTAGAGAGAGCAAGTATTGGAATTATTAAAAAAGCTAATTCAGCAATAATTGCTAATGATCCGGACTTATTTTTAAATCGCTATGATGAATATATGGGGAAAGGCAAAGCAATCTTTAATGAATTGATATTAGATGGAATTTGTAATTTCCCACATACGTATAGTGATTTTATTATTGAATACTTAAGTATTGATTTTGATAATAACGTTTTTGAAAAAACAAGTGGTAATGGTGATGAGTTATTATTAGCCAAAAGGATATTAATCAGACATTCTGAAACATGCAAACAAGAGGTTTTTGGGATGCTAGAATATAAGGTAATAAGCTACATTTCTCCACGAGCAAAAGATATGTATCGTAGAAGAATTGAATACAATAAAGGAAATAAAGATTATAAAGCTTACTGGAGTTTTTGGGGGGATTTTCAGAGAGATATTTTAGAAGCTCTCCCAAGTAATCGTTTAAGTAATAAAGCCAAGGAATTACTCTTGATTTTGAAACGAAAATCCCTTAATGAATCCTCAATTTACAAATATTCAAATGGACATGGTGGTTCGGTAAATTCCCCTATAGAAGGTAAGAATTTAAATAATAGAACGTGGAGAACTTTATTAACAAATAAAAAGCTAAATGACAAACAGAGAAAACGTTGGACAGAGGTTCCAGGAGGTTTTATCGAAAACTCTCTTTCAACATTTTCAAGTAGTTTTAATGATGCTGTAACTGAAAACCCTACAAGGATGATCAAGTTATTGTTATCTATTCGTGAAGAGGTTTCTGACGCATATATTGACTCACTTTATAATGGTGTTGCACATAGCAGTTACTTGAATAATATTCCTCAAGAATTATTAGAAGAAATGATATTGAAGTATCTATATGATAATGACAATTATAGTAGGGCAAGCTCCTTATGCACGATTATTGAGAAGAGAGATAATATTGCATGGTCCCATGAAATCCTTGATATTATCAAAGATATTGCAATTAATCATAATAATCCAATAATGGGAAAACCTGATGTGACTAATAATGAAGACAAGGGAATGCATACGTTCAACATGTTACAAAGTAACGCATTAAATTGTGTAAGAGGGAGAGCAGCTCAATCAATTGCTCGATTAATTTGGAGGAATTATGGTTTTTTTGAAGAATTAAAAGTCACGCTTGATCAAATGGTATCGGATCAAAATCCAGCAGTAAGGCTTGCAAGCTTCTTTGCATTATGGCCTTCTTTTAATGTAGATAAAAATTGGGCATCTGAAAGAATTATTAGTTTATACAAACAAGATTATCGCTTTGCAGGCTTTCGTGGTACAAAAGATATGTTATTTTTACTATATCCCAAATATCGTCAAGAAGTATTACAACTTATAAACCAGTGCTATACCTCTGATGATCAAGAATTAATAGAGATGGGTGCGCACTGCTTGGCTGAAATGTTTATCCTTAAGAATGAATTTGAAAATGAAATGACAAATGTTGAAGTTATGAGCAAGGTACAAGCTGAAAATGTATTAAATATGGTTACTATCTATTTTAATAAGGAAAGCTATAATCACTTAGCTAAAGATATTATTCGTAGATTTAAAAAAAGCGATTTAGACCTGGAAATCCCTATCTCAAGGTTGTTTTATGATAATTTGATAGATTTAAGTAGAGATAGGGAATTCTTAATTGAGATAACGAACTCAAATTTTAACAGAAATTTAATGTATGCTTTTGTACAATATTTGGAGGAGGAATCAAAATCAGTTATCGAGTATAAGGACGTTGTCCTATCAATGAGTCGACATTTAATAAATAATCAAACCGATAATCTTCAAGGTTTATGGGGTGTGCAAGATGAATTATCCAAACTAATTATTGGATTATATGATGAAACATCTGGATCTAACAATCCAAATTTAAAAATGATCTCGCGTGAATGCCTGGATATTTGGGATATGATGTTTGAGAAGCAGATAGGGCCGATTCGACAGTTGAGTAGAGAGATGATGGAAAGATAGAGGAAGTCGGACCTTATTATCTTACACTTAATTTGCGGCCAAATCTTTGAGATAAGGAAAGCTTAATTTGAAAGGAGGTCCATACGATGAAACTAGGAGCAACCTTATACATCAAGAATACCACTCAGGCTGTAGCGTTTTATTCAGAAGCCTTCGGACTTACCTTGGGTTACCATGAGAAGTTCCCGGATGGCACATTTATGCATGCGTCTTTACTTAGAGATGGGGAAGAAATATTTGCTGTCAGCGAATCGCGCAATGATAGCTTGGTTAATATGATGCTCTCATCATCACTAGAGAGATCACGCCCAACTATGAGTTATGGGATTAACTTTGAGCGTGAAGAAGAAGTGAAGGAGGCATACGAAATGCTAGCGAAGGGCGGCACGGTGTTAGTTCCGTTAGGCGCCCTTCCCTGGAGCTCCTGCTGTGCTGAAGTTGTCGATAAGTTTGGTGTGTACTGGTATATCACTGTAGATCCTTCTTCTCAATGAAGCTCACTGTATTCCCGTCAGGATCAAGGAACCAGAACGAATAAGCCCCCCACGGTCTGCGCTCAGGTGGAGAGGTGATCCCAATGCCGGGGATGGCTTGAATTAGACGGTCATATTCAGCCAAGACATCATGGACGTAGAACATTAGCGACATATTTTTGTCTTTGACCACGTTCACTTGGCCCGGATTGTAGACCGCAAGCTGGGCGCTGTCGAATCCGTAATGCATTCCTTCACAACCGGAGACTCCTTGAGCACAATTTCATAAAATTCAGCCAGGCGCGGCGCATTGTCAGTGAGGATGCAGACTCCACAAAGCTTCATACCTATACCTTCTTCCTTTTTTTGCGTTTGTTTTAATTTTCTGAATAGCGTGCCTGAAGCTTGTGTTTATGCGCTATCAGGATATTTTCAAGCGATATATCATATTTATTCGCGATGACAATGAGATTTCCTAGAACATCTCCAAGTTCTTCTGTTAATTCAGCTTTATTCTCTTGAAATGTGCCTGCAACCTCGTCTGGACGATCCCTGCCAATCTCTAATGCACGAATTGCGCGGGCGACTTCCCCAGTTTCTTCAGCAAGAAATCCAATACGAACAAAAATATCTAAGTCCGACCAGTTCCGATTCTTGTAATATTCCTTAACCCATTGTTGAAATTCAGTGATATCCATGTTTCCCTCCGGTATAAGAAGATTGATCGACTCAAAAACTCGAATATAATAATACCATAATTACGCTCATTGTTCTTTGGCATCGGTGTTAGCTGTTATCCTTCAACTACTTCGTCCGCCCCAAGAAAAACGAATACCGGTCCGCCATCCCCAGCTCTGTAGTCTCTATACCATCCATAAGCTGTAATGCTCTTAATAAAGACCCGACTTGTTCGTGCATCAGGTTCACATCGAATTTATCCATTTCTCTGTCTGCGCTATCTACCAGGAGATAGTCTGGGATGGGGATCAGTCCAATCATTGGAATCCCGGCATTGAACAGGGGCTGACTCTCACCGAATTGGAAGTTATTATGTCCGCGCAGCATAACGGTCCGGGTGTTCTTTCTATCTTCAACAGCTTTCATCCAAATGGCTTCCATGATCTCGTTTCCTGCGTAGGTGAATTCTGTGCTTATTGCTCCAGTCGGTCCATATTGTCCAGAAGCATTGTCTTTCCATTCCAAGCCGCCTAGATGCTCTACAGTGAGTCCTGCCACGGCTTTCAGGTGTCCATCTTTACCATCCCACAGCTCAGGATGAGCCTGCAGCCAGGTTGAGGTTGCCTGCGAGGTACCTTTGAATTCGGGCAATCTGAAATGTCCTGTTACAAAGGTGAAGATCAGAGTCCGTTCGGGTTGCTCCTGCTGCTGCAGGTAACGAATCATAGAGAGCATGCCAATCGCACCGTTTTCCTCTACCACATTCACACCGTCGGTATGCGTATTTACGATGATAGATTCCTTTTTATTCTTTCCTTCAATTGTTACATAAAAAGATTCGGTTGGCGCATGTTCCTGTTTTTCTGCCTCTAAAATCACTGTGCCCGCCTTATGGGCCTTAGCTGCATTGATCACCTTGTGTCCTTCAGTTTTATTGACCCAGACTGCCGGAATTCCGAAGTAATGCTCAGTGAAGGGGAGGTATTGCTTTTCAGCCTTGTCATCTGAAACGCCATCCCAGACAATAATGACTGCTTTAACGCCTTGTTCTTTAGCTTCATCCAATTTAGCATGCTTCAAAGCTGTGGTAAGGACCAGATCGCCTTCATCCGAAGGAATACCGCCCGGCGCCCCAAATTTTCCGCGTATATTCATTACAAGTGCCATAGGGAATTTCTTAAAGTTCTTGATTTCAACGACGGCTATTTTATCCTTGGCTTCCTCATACTCACCAGGTTTGGTGTAGACGAACTCTCCGGTAACTCCATTGCTATCGGTCTCGCCAGAGTAAGGAAACGCAGAGGATACATGAATATCCTCGTTATCGATGGTCACAGAGCTGCGCTTCTCTTCCCAGCGGTCAAACGTATACTTATCACGGTACACAGTAAGCCCCATATCCGTCACCTGCTGCTGTAGCCATGTAATGAACTGATTGTGACCATCAGAACCCGTTGTACGGCTGCCAAAGGAATTCATTTTTTCAATATTTTCGAGCATGGTGGTTGGAGAATCAAGCTGGTCATGGTTGATTTCAGCAGTTAATTCAGCCGGCAAAGTAACAGGCCCCGTAATAGGCTGAACATATAGGTTAATGATCCAAACCACACTGGCAACTAAAGTGACAATACCGTACAACACTCTCCGAACCACTAGAAAGACCTTCCCGCTCTTACGCACTTCACCAGCAAAAAACACATTCCATACCCCTGCTACTAGCAGCAGTAAAATACCAAGTGCAAATATCCAAAACTCATTAGTTACTAATAGTAAAATCTCCGCTGCCAGTGCAGCTGCATAGACCCAAAACAGTTTAGTTCTTTTCTTGAGGAGAAAAGTATGGATACCTAATTGTGCCAATAGCATGATTATTGCCAGTACAGCGAATAACATTTCTTTCCCGATCAATACAGAAGCACCAAGCGCCAGAATCAGGAATACAATCCCTGACAGTTCTCCATATAATTTATTTCTCATCATTTACCTCTTTCGTTCGAAGCATATTTGCCCGTTTTTTAAAAATATAAGAATTTATATGTTCCACACAATAACTTATCCTTATATTTCTCGCTGAAACGAAGCCGTCCTTAAAAGGACAGCGAAGCCGTTTCCACTTGGTGTACCACTAACTATATTTCACTATAAGGGTTGAACTATACTGCAAGGTCAAATAGAAAAAGTTTGCCTGGACCAAAGTCGGGGAGAATAACGGTCTCGTTGAAATCACCCATTGTGCAGGGAAAGGCTGCTGCAAGCCGTCATACTAGATATGTGTAATTAATCCAGATGACCCAACTTGAAGGAGCATAACCATGAAGAGAACAACGCGGAGAACAGAAATACTGCTAAAAGGCATTGCGATGCTGCTGATTGTAGTCATTGCTGCGGCTGCATGCTGGCATGAGCTTGGAACTCTTTTGGCCGCAGGGAAGATTGACAGTGAGTCCGGCATGGTGCAGAGCATCATGGACAAGACAGCGACCCCAGGTGTAGCGATCTTGTCCGCCAGAGGTGGTAAGACCGATTTCCAAACCTACGGCTATGCCGATAAGGAGAAGCGAAGGCCAGTTACAGCGGAGTCGCTTTTTGAACTAGGCTCAACGACCAAGGCATTTACAGCGCTGGCTATGATTATGCTACAGGATCAAGGGGACTTGGCTTTTACCGATGATGTCTCGCATTATCTGCCAGAGTTTGCTCCAACCTATAAGGGGGAGAAGGCCAAGATCTCAATTAACCAGCTACTTGCACATACTAGCGGAATACCATCGTGGAGCATTCGCCTGATCCCTGAAGGTTCAGGGAAGGAGCAGCTTACAGCGACCATACATAAGATGTCCAGCCTAACGCTGGATACCCAGCCGGGAAGTGCCTATCAGTACGCAACAGTGAATTACGATATTCTGGCAGCGGTTATTGAACAAGTTACAGAGATGAGCTATCAGGATTATGTGACGGAGTATATTCTGCAGCCGCTGGGGATGAACGACAGCTATTTCTCTACAGGGCGGGAACGGAAGCCGGAGCAGCTTACACAGGGGTATCGGGTGTTTTTTGGCAAAAGCAGGGCTTACGATGCTCCCAGATACTACGGAAATATAGCCGCGGGGTATCTGGTGACGAGTCTGAACGATTTGCAGCACTGGGTCAACGCCCAACTGGGAATCAGTCAGATCCCGGATGATCTGCAGAAGGCCATTAAGCAATCGCATGAGCCTGACCTCCGTACAGCGGGGCAAGAAAGTGAGAATCTATTCTATGCCTTCGGCTGGAGCCACAACTCGGAGACGCATATAATCCGTCATAGTGGCAGCAACCCGAATTATTCCTCCCAGGTAATCATCGATCCACAGCGGAAGGAGGGGGTGTTCGTACTGGCTAACTTGAACTCTACCGCACCCACGCTCATTGCCCAGAATATCTATGACCAGATGCAAGGGCAGCCGATGAAGGCCTTCAAGTATGACGACACCTATATCCTAATGGACGGGATCGCTTCGTTTCTCGTTGTGTTAACTGTGATCGGGATTGCGTTTAAGCTCATCAGGCTGGCGGGAGGGAGAAGCGCATACACCATGGAGGGGAAGGGAATCCGCCGTCAAAAGATCAAGGCGCGTGTTACGCTGCTTATCAGAGCACTGTTGCTATTATTTGTGCTGGGCTGGCCTTTTTTGGTAAATTATAATTACACTATGATTAGTGTATGGATGTCCTATTCTGTATTGCTGTGGATGGGGCTGGCTTCGCTTAGCTGCGTATTGTCTATGATTCTGACAGGCAGACATTGGCGGTGACTATATCAAAGGGGATGATCCTTATTAATCGCTGTAAAAAAATAATATCGAGTATGCTTTTAGGTTCCTTACTTGTAGCATTTACCGGCTGTGATGGTAATCCTAAGAGTAGCGTTACCATTCTTGGCGGAAAAGAAAATATTAAATTTGCGACTCTAAACAGTGATCAAAAGGCATCTTTATCCGGTCAGACAGCTTCACCGTTTTCCTTTGCATTCGAGAAAGAGAATCCTTCAGACATTCCATATTTGAAAAATGGCGAGGAGATTTCAATTGATTTTGGAGCGAATCCGCCTGACACACTTTCTATAAGCGATGGATTACTTGATGATAATGGAGATTACTTATATACATCCAAAGAAATCACCGATGTTCCCTATGTTACAAAGAAAGGCGTGTATAGCTTCAATTTAGATACGCACATCGCTTCTTATTTAAGCTCTCACTATGAACAAGATAAAAAGGAATTAAGAGGGTTTATCATAAATGCAACCTGGGAGAAGCAGGAGAAGAAATATGCTTTTGCAGTCCAATCAAACGCCCTCTGATAGGAGGAGATCCCATGATCTACATAACAGGCGACATTCACGGTTCCATCAGTGTGGCCAGCCGGTTCAATTCTAAGAACTTCCCTGAGGGCAGGGCGCTGACGAAGCAGGATTACGTTATTATCGTCGGTGACTTCGGCTTGCTGTGGGCAGATGATGCGGAGGACCGCTTTTGGCTAAAATGGCTGACGGAGAAACCATGGACCACCCTGTTCATTGACGGGAATCATGAGAACTTTGATCTGCTCGAAGCCTATCCTGTCTCCGAATGGAATGGGGGTCAGGTACATCACATTACTCCCAGTATCATTCATCTAATGCGCGGACAAGTTTTTGAGATCGAAGGGAAGAGCTTTTTCACCTTTGGCGGAGCGGCTTCACATGACAAGGAGTACAGGAAGGCTGGCGTCTCCTGGTGGGAACGCGAAATGCCCAGCCCCGAAGAGTACCAGGAAGGCATCCGCAATCTGGACAAGAACCAGTGGAAGGTTGACTATGTATTGACCCACACGTGCTCCTATGATGCGCTTCAGTGGATCAAAGAGCGCTATCGTACGAATGTGGAAGTTGACCGTATGCATACGTATTTCAACGAAATTAAGTTCAGGCTGGACTATGGGAAATGGTACTTTGGGCATTATCATCATAATGCAGAGCTGCCGGAGGAGCAGATCCTGCTATATGAGGACAGGGTAAGGATTGTATAACGTTTCTATGTGACCCGTGACTTTCTGACTTTGATGCTATGATCGATCATATAATTAATAACTTTATCGCTCACAGTGAATTTATCCAATACCGGCCGTCCGCATTTGACATTTTCGTGGTGCTCATCAATCTCTTTTTTTAAATCTAGCATTTTAGCCTGTAAAGATTCTTTGCCGCCGTAGTCACGGTTTACGTAATCAGAAGCGCCTAACTTAAGCTCTTTCCAGTGCATATTATCCAGCCAGACCAGCAAGAGCCCGCCCACCAAGACCGCATGGGAAGAGAAGGTGCGTTCCACTGAAAGCCCTGCTTCATCAGCCATACGCTTAACAGCCCTGTAAACAGCCCTTAATTTCCTCATATTTGTTTCCTCTTCAATCATAATGGGGCCAAATACCTCTAACATCCCAGCCTCAAGGACGACCCACTGCGTTCCAAACTTTCGGGCGGTACCCTCCGGGAAGTCCTTGATTTTGCGTCGTATGCTTGAAGCGCTTAAATCCCACTTCTGTGCCGCTTCGGATAATGTCAGGATGGTTTCATCGTTAAGATTGAGTTCGTTCATACATACACTGCTCCTTTCCAGAAAATTATGAAAGAGATGATGATACTCTATGACAAAGACAAAGCTTACAGAAATACTACATAAACGAAACATTCAATATACTGAGGTTGGTAAATGGGGGACGTACCTTAGAGGCGTGTGGGAGAAGGAGTTTGCTGAGAGAATAAGCAGCGAAGCGAAAAGGAAAATATATTTGCATGACTTTTTATGGCATCTGTTCAGCTACAAAATAGTGGAGGCATTCGAGAAGGACCATGCCAATAATGCACTTAACAACGAATCGAAGAATCGGTGTATTTGTATTTTACCAACATTCTGATTATGCATTAACTATAGAGAATGCAAAGAACATTGTGGCTGAAGACTTTAATAATTATCTTGTCATATTGTATTCCATCAAGTTCAGTTCCCTATGGGTTGATTTTTATATTCTACAATACAAGGAACAACATAGAAAGACTATTTATCTACCTCATAGATAGGCAGCAAAATATTATCAATAATATCCTCGCTGCCAGCTTCATTAAGCCTTCCATACAGTATAATTTCATTGATCATAAGCAGAAACGGTAAATTTAGAGCCTTTTCAGAAATCCTATCTACGGTAAGTGATATTTCCCCGCGCTGATTAGCCCTCGTAATAATAGCTTCCAAGGATGTACGGATATCATTGTCCTGATTCACGAAGTTGAATAAATTAAAATAGGTCGTATACGAAAACATATCCGAAATCACACCCCGCAGATCATCAGGTTTGATGATTTCAAAGATGGGATCTAGAACCCTAAATAGTGCCCTTAAATCCTCCTTTAATGAACCCTGATCGCTAATACTCCCTTCTAATGCTGGTGCCTGTCGTCCTATAACAGCCTGAATCAGGTAGCATTTTTGGGGCCAGCGGCGATAAATTGCATTTTTATTGGTTTTTGCGGCCTGGGCTACGTCGTCCATGGTCAGCTTGCTATATCCCATTTGATTCAGCAACCGCCAGGCCTCATCTAAAATTGCATGTTCAAGGGCAGCACCCCGGCGCCGGCTTCCGCTCCCGCTTTCAGTCATCTTACAACCTCCCTTTAGATGCACATCATTACACCATCTTATCTTACCACAAACTTATTTGCATTTTGTCCGAATCAAGTATACTATAAACAAATAAGGTACTAAAGTACCTTAAATATAAAGATGAATGAAAAGGAGAGAAAGACATGACTAATCAAGAAAGAAAACAATCGGAAGGAAAGCTCGCAGGCCAGGCAGTGGCCGAAAACGAGTCGATTTTTCGCCACTCCGTCGGCATGGTCAACAAGTTCGTGTCGCATATGGATTTTCATTTCACCCGTACTTTGGCGAAGGAAGCTTATGGCGGTGTATCTACCGGGGAATGCTTCGAAGCTGCTTCACACATCGTGGACGGCGATTTCTCAACCTATGCACCAGCGTGGCAGCCGGTAGCTGAGCGGATGGAGGCCAAAGGCTGGGACTGCCTCAAGAAGGGGCACAAAGTGAGTGCGCGTGAAGCCTTCATGCGTGCGGCCGTATATTGGGGTTGCGTGGGAATGTACACAAGTGATTCAGACCCTCTTACTAGAGAATCGTGTATGCGGACACGTGCCCTGTGGAAAGAAGCTGGCAAGCTGTCCGATCCGATTATGGAGCCGGTGGATATCCCCTATGAGAACGGCAAGGTGATGAAAGGCTATTTCATCGCTGGAGGCGCCTCCGGTGAGAAGAGACCAACGCTGCTGGGGATGGGCGGCGGTGAGAACTATTTGGAAGAGATCTATTTCCAGTGTGCTGGAGCGGTCCGCCGCGGTTACAATCTTCTGATCTTTGAGGTTCCGGGCCAGAAAGCGGCGATATGGGAAAATCCAGACCTCTTCATCCGCATGGACGCAGAAGTCCCGGTTGGTTATGTGGTTGACTATGCGTTAACCCGTCCGGAAGTGGACCCAGACCGGATTGCCCTAATTGGACATAGCTTTGGCGGGTACTACGTCATGAGAGCAGCATGCTTCGAGAGGCGGATTGCTGCTTGTATTGCCAGTCCTGTAATTTGGTCCATGCAGCCTGAAATCCTGCAGATTCTAGGGTTCGATGCGAGTAAACCCTACCCCCGTGACATGGAATCCCAGATTGATCCGGCCAACACGACGGCGCAATTCGTCCTGGAAGGCGATTTCCGGGCAAGATGCGGGCATAAGAATACGACGATTGCGGAGTGGATGGATTACTTGGGGCAAGGCTCCTTGTTGGGCCTGGAAGAGCAAATCACCTGCCCTGTATTGAACATGATCGGCGAAGGGGAATTTGGTCCTGAACAGCTTGAGGAGGAACGGAAGCATTTTGCCATGCTGAAGAACCCTAAGAACAGATTCAATCTGACCATGGCTTATGAAGGCGGGGAACAGCATTGCACGGAGAATAATCTGCTGCTCAAGAACCAGCTTGAAATGGACTGGCTTGATGAAGTCTTAGGATATGCAGGACAGTAAATTCCAGCTTGAGAAGAGGGGCGAATATGCAGCAAATAGACATTCAGGATCATCCAATTAAAGAAATCAGGATTGCAGATAAAAAAGATCAGCTCGGGAATCCCGGACCTGCTTTAACCTTTATTTTCACTATGCTTACTATGGAGTTCTGGGGAATCTACGCCGGGATTTTTACCGGGCCTACGATCATGGCAGTTGGAATGGTGCAGATCGCTTGCTTTATTCCTTATCTGATAGGTGCAATACTGTACTATTGTAAAGGTGATTCCACCAACGGCAATGTGTTCCTGATCTTTGCTACCCTTTTCGGGGGAGTAGGAGGTCTTACCAATATAACAATTGGCTTCTCAGAAATTATGGGTTGGCCGATCTCTACGCAGATGACAGCACTTCCCTTCATCCTGGGTGGGATTTCCATCCTGCCTGTGGTATGGATTAATCGCGCAAGCGCGGATAAAGTGACGGTTATATGCTATATGGCGGCGGCTTGCTTTCTTACTTTTACCGGGTTAGTGAGCCTGAATATTCTAAACACCCATTGGAATTTGCTCCTCCAGTGGCTTGGGCTTATCGTCACTATCACCGGATTGTATAGCTGCATCAACGGCCTGCTGCTTGGCGGCAGAAGCAGGGGCATACCTGTAGGCAAGCCCTTTTTTAAATAAGAGTTGATTCGGTTTAAATTGAGTTGAATGGAAAAAGGCGCTGACTCCATGTTAGTGTCTTTTTCGTATGTTCCTAAGCTTCGCCATACTTCCGCCATGTTCCGGTTCCAGCTACTCTGCCATAATACGGTAATAGAACAGAGGACGGTTTCACACCAGCGCTTAAGGAGGAATTGGCATGTTTCATAAAACAGTGACGCTGCAGCCTTTTGCAGACATTTCGGGGTACACTGAAGGGTTCAAGATCGTCTCAGCTCAATTAGGTGGAGATGGCTGCATATATGTCCTGCTGATTAATCAGATCCCGGAACGCAAACGCGGAATGTTCGTCCAATCGGCTCTGAATCAACCGCATACCTACAAGGTTCTGATGGTAGAAAGTCAAGATTATATCGATGAAATTGCATTTCCGGATCAGCAGTTCAATTATCATTATGTTCAGCCGCTTCGCAGACATTTGCTGCTGGTTGGAGCGCGCAGCTCGTATTATGGTGCAGGCAAATATGATCTGAATGCCAAGGTATGTGATTACACAGGACGCACTGTCCGTGAGTTCCTGCTTGGAGACGGAATTCAGAATGTTCAAGTGACCGAAAAGGGCACCATTTGGACCAGTTATTTTGACGAAGGTGTGTTCGGGAACAACGGGTGGGATCAGCCTGTCGGTGAACACGGCCTTGTGGCCTGGGATGAGCATGGCAACAAATTATACGAAGATCATGTATCTGATATTGCCGATTGTTACGCTTTGAATGTGGTTCGTGAAGAGCAGGTCTGGTTCTATTATTATACAGACTTTCTGCTCGGCTGCGTCTCAGGCGGAACCGGTCAGCCCAAGGTCACGTTTATGAATCCTGAGATTTCCGGTTCGGCCGGGTTCTGCACGGATGGTTATCACTTCTTGTTCGATGGCGGTTACGGCAAACACGGAGAATATGTTATCAAGAAGCTTGAACAATCAAGCTTGACCAAAGGACATAAGATACAGTTCCTTAATGAAAAATCGGAGCCGCTTGAACTGATGTCGCAAGATTTCCGGGAAGACCGCGTGTTGTTCTGTGCAGATCATAAGTTGTATCAGGTATCGGTTAGTGAATTGCTCTGATGATGCGGGGTGCGGGGAAGTGACACGTACCCCATATTATGGTAGGGTTATTGCATTACGCGGAAATTGAGGGTGGCATACATAATGAAGGTTAAGATTTTATTTATTTTATTGACAGTTTCATTAACAGTAAATGTAGTGATATTTTATGGATTATCGAAGTTTGATTTAGTTGAGAAAGGAAGTTCAACTTCGAGTATCACTAAGTCAGCTTCAACCCAGATGCGGAGGTCATATGGCAGGATTAGTACAACCTTACATATCATTCTATTCACTATCGGCATCCTATGCCTAATCTACAGCGATGAACATACGAAGCAAATAAGCTGGATCATTATCTTGTGTTCACTCGTCATGCTCGTAATCTCTCTGGTTATTAACATTAGCTATCATACGAAAATGAAAAGCGTACTGCCTACGCTGCCTTCTGCTCCCGAATCACTGGTCATGGAGATGGAACCTGGATTACGTAAAGGGAATGTTGGCCTGCCTAGTCATTGGTTTCTCATTCATGCTGTTATTATTGTGGTTAGTATTCTAACAGTGCTGCGCAACTACGATCTGATTCCTGACCAGCTTCCGGTCCATTTCGACGGCAGCTTTACCGTAGACCGCTATGCAGATAAATCTTATAGTATTGTGTTTATACCTACAATCATGCAGGTGTTAGGAACCCTTCTGTTCATATTTGAGTATTGGAGTATCCGCAGAGGGAAGAAGCAGCTTAGAGAAGACGAAACTTACCGCCGTGCCTGGTCGGATTTTATGATTACAGCATGTTTCTTGTTCGTTATTCTCTTATCTGTCGTACAGCTAAATATGATGTCTCTGCTTAACATTAATTTTGTTGCCCCCGTTGTCCTAAGCATCATTGCCTTTACCATCCTATACGCCTGCACCTTAACGTACTGGGCGGGTCAGCGCGACAGCCGCTAGACATGAGCAGATGGCCTACGCGCTGGATCAGCCACACCTCAAACTCTAAATGCCGCTGATCCAACGCGCTACAACGTAACGAAGCTGCTTCTACCTATAGCGTAAACGTTATTTCCTCATAGTGGAGTCTTCAAACCGCATCCCGCTTTTTCACCGGCACCCATACTTCAACTTCGGCATCCATCGGGTTGCCATTGGTCAGTACCTCCGCAATCGGATGTCCGGTATACTCATACTCATATTCATCGTTCAGGATACCACCGAATGCCTCATCCTCCAGCCGGTCAAATGCGAGACGCGACAACCCGCCCTGACCCGACAACACCAAATACTCTCCTCCCGGAAAAAGTACTTCAACTGCCGCCTCCGGCAGGGGCCCTGATGACTGAACGCCTGCAACATACAGGATCTTCCCATCCTCCCGGGCAATCGCGGCGAAGCCGTAGGGACTCTCAGACAGGGGACGCAGGGCGGCCATGGAGCCGTTCTCCAGCGTGCTTTTGAAAAAAGCCGTTTTGAGCGGAGAATACGCCGGATTGTGCATCGCCCCACCTTCACTTAGAGTGGTCTTGTACCCGATGATGCGGAATGCTGCCTTCGTTTCAATTCTGGTCGAAATCATGACAATGTACCTCCTATATTGTGGGATTGGTGTATTCCAAGCAAGCATAATCTACCAACTGTGACAGCTGTATGGCATACTTGATTTGAGGTGGTCATCATGAAAATGGATCGCTTGATTGCGCTCATTATGATCCTGCTGGAGCATGAGCAGATAAGTGCGCGCGAGTTAGCGGAGCGGCTCGAAGTCAGCAGACGAACGATTTACCGCGATATTGATACGCTAAATAGGGCCGGCCTGCCGATCTATACGCTGATGGGGGCGTGGGGCGGTGTCGGCTTGATGAAGTCCTACAAAGTCGGCAAAACCGTATTCACCCCGCAGGAAATCCAGAACCTGATGAATGGATTACACAGCTACAAGCAGCTTTTTGGAAGACGGGAAATAGTGTATGTAGCGGAGAAGCTGAACGCTCTCTATCCAGACAATGCTGTGGGCAGGCCGAGTGCGCCGTTCATCATGGATCTGTCCTTGAATCAAGGAAACGAGTCGCTGCGCAGCCTGTTCGGGATGATTGAGACGGCGATGAATGAGCACGCTGTGCTGGCTTTTGCGTATACGGATGCGCGGGGGCAGATCAGTAAACGGCGGGTGGAGCCGTACCAGGTAGTTTTCAAGGAGAGTAGCTGGTACTTGCAAGCCTATTGTCTGGTCAAGCAGGACTACCGGATCTTCAAGCTGGCGAGGATGAGCGGTCTTCAAGTGACGAAGGAACAGTTTGCTCCAAAAGTGTTCACACCCCTCCCCATGGACGGAGGCGATTGGCTAAGCCAAGGCTGGGTCGAGGTTACCATCCGGCTGGACCGCTCCGTCATGGATCGCGTGATCGAACGGTTCGGCGCCGACCATATCCTGCGGGTGGATGAACACCACTGCTGGGCCAAGTATCCCATTATTGCGAATGACTATGGCTTCGACCGGCTGCTTGCTTTTGGAGACAAATGTGAAGTGCTGGGGCCGCCTGAGATACGGAGCGGGTTCAAGGAATATGTGCGGGGGATTATGAGTAAGTATGAGGGGAATAACGATGTGGATTGGTGAGCGTGGCGGGATGGATGAGTTTTTGGCAAATGAAGGAGAAATTAAGTTAACTGGAGGATTGGTATAATGGGGGATACCGTAATGGCAGAAAAGAATATTGGAGCAAGCGATTACCTGTCTTTAGCATTGTATGCGTTTGCAGGGTTTGGCCTGGAAGTGGTATTGTCGATGGTCTTGCCTTCAATCTTAGGCGTTAAAAGCTCCGAATATACGTTGCTGCATCAATGTATACACTGGGGAATTACCTGCTTGTTGTGGGGAAGCATGGCCCTGTTCCTGATCAGGCTCTCCAAGCGCAAATACGATTTCGACATGATGAAGTTAAATGCAGAGCCAGATGCCAAGGGATGGTTGCTTGCGGTGGTGGTATCGGTAATCGCTATTGCAGCGACAACTATTGTATGGGAGGGCTTCAAGCCGGTTCAGGAGTATAAGGATGTGGTGAGATTCGTTTTTCAGAATATTTATTATTTGTTCGAAGCTGCGCTTATTCTGTTAACGATTGCATTTGGGCAGAAATTCGGTGAAACGCTCTTCAAACGGGGCGGTCTGCCCTACGGCGGGATGTTCCTCGCACTCACCTGGGGCCTGATCCACATTCTGCTCCAGGGCGGGGCAACGGGGATTTATGCGTTCTTCATGTCCATTTTATATGGAACGATATACATAATGTTGAGAAAGAATGTGCGGTATTCGTATTTGGTGATTGCGGTTGTGTTTGTTTTGTGAGGTAGGATTGGGAGGGGCTAGGGTGAATGGAATGAAGTATTCGATTTGGATTGAAGCTGAAGAATGGGCTGAAGGGGAATGGAACTAGACGAATGCAGTCGTAAGCGGATTGAAGAGGTAATTGCACATTTATTAGTTAGTGGTGAGTTATGAACTATCTCATTCTGAAAAAGTACCACAAAAGTCAATCATAAAGTGACACTAGGTTGTGAAAAACTATTTTATGAGGAGTAGTCGCATGTTTACAGATCTTATTCACAGACTTGGCCTTACATTGCCTGTTGCATTAGTTGAGGAGTTGGAGCTGCACAAGGAGAAACAAAAGGATCAAAACTACTTTTTAAGATTAATGGAAGCTGACGAAATTGTTGAATTAGTTGATTATTTGTCCAAAATAGAGGCTTATCGGGATATGATTCCTTTGTGGAGTGACGATCATTCAAACTATATTGGCTTGTACGTACAAGGCACATGCAAATACAGGATATGTTATATCGATCATGAGGAAACGGATGTATCTCCGGCCTTTAGAAGTATACGTTCATTTATAACGAAAATCGAAGAATATCCTGATCTGGATTGGCATGATTTGAATAAAGACTATCCAGCAGAATTTGAAGTTAGTCAAACTGAAATGAATGAAGACCTCGCTTGTATTGACGAGTTGAATCGAATGATAAGCTCTGACCAACTTATAAGCGATGATATTCGCTGTCAGTATATTTTTTCGATTATGGCATTAACGCCAAAAGGAAATCTTAATTCCATCATAAAATATCTAGACGATGAAGATATGTTTGTTCAAGAAAGAGCATGTGAGATTATTGGATTTCATACTTATATACCTGCTAAGGAAAAGCTGGTGAAGATCTCCAAAAACGGAATGCATAATGGGAAAATAGCAGCCAAAAGAGCATTAGAAAGGATAAGGGAAGACCGAAAAAATGAAATTTAAAAGCTCTGAATTGCTCGTAAATCGACTCGAACTACTAGGAAATAGAGTACACAAAAGTGAATTTATATATAAATGAGATAAGAACTAAAATTATGGAATTAATTAAGGAGATCGAAGCGATAAACGGTGAACTTTTGAAATCTGTTTATTTTTCTAAGTTGTTGGGGTTTTGTGATAATCAGGATAAAGGAGATATAACATGCTGCCATCACTAGCATTTCTGAGACATCAATTAGAGGGGATTCTGCGTAATAAATTTGCACAGGGGCACCAAACCTCCGGTTATTTAGCCCGATTGGAACAGCTTCCCGCAAGCTACGATGCTTATCTGGAATTCGCCCATAGCTTGGCTGACATTCCAATGCGGGACAATTGGCCTTACTACGAGCCGGACGATTTGGAGGAGATATGGCGGGAATGCGACCCGGATAGACCTCTAAGCCAGATCGGTGTATTAAATCTGAAAGACAGCTCAAAGCGTGTGGAGGCAGGCTTCCTCGCTTCAGTCTGTGGTTTAATGCTGGGCAAGCCTATTGAGGTTAACCCTACTTTGTCTGAATTACGTCAAGCGTTAACGTCTGTCGGGGAATGGCCGCTGAATGATTATATTTCGGAAGAAGCTCTCCATGCGTTGGATCGTCGTCATTGGTCCTGGTTCGAGACTACGCGGGGGCGGATTCACTATGTGGCGCCTGACGATGATATCAATTACACCTTAATGGGAATGATGGCGTTAGAGCAATTCGGTAAGGGTTTTACGAAAAGAAACCTAAGAGATTTATGGATAAATCATCTTCCGATCAGTACAACCTGGGGGCCGGAGAGGGCCATCCTGGTTCGGTCGGGAATTAGCTATTTGGAGCATGACCGGGAATTATTCAATCATTCTGAAATTGAGGCCTGGCCCGACTTCCTGGTGCAAGATACCGAACTATGCGGGGCGGCAATTCGTGCAGATGCTTACGGTTATGCCTGCCCTGGTCAACCTGCGCTTGCGGCTGAGCTGGCTTGGCGTGATGCCAGTTTTACACATCGCCGGACGGGAATCTATGCCACAATGTTCATTGCCGCTGCAATAGCTGCCGCACACGTACTGCGCGATCCGCTTGAAATTATAAGTACTGCACTGCAATTCGTCCCTAGCAGGAGCCGATTCTATGAGATTACTGCGGATTGCCTGCAGATCGTAGCGAATGCAGATAACTGGTCGGAGGCTTATCAGGGGATTCATCAGAAGTACGCGGATTACTGCCACTGTCAGGTGTATCAGGAGATTGGCACCTTGATTAATACATTTCGATTTGCTAAGAATACCGGAGACGGAATATGCAAACAGGTCATGCAAGGCAACGATACCGACAGCTTCGGAGCAACAGCAGGCTCGCTGCTCGGGGTGTATTTCGGCCCGGGCAGCTTGGAACCGAGATGGCTTGAACCTTTCCAGGACAGGATTCATACGGGCTTATCTTATTTTCATGAGCAACAACTCTCCCGCTTGGCTGAGCGCATAGGGCGTTTGCCAGAGGTGTTGCACAGCGGCCAGCACCGAATTCAACCTAGCGAGCTGAATGTATGAACGATGTGAGTAACATAGCGAAATATAAGAAATGAAATAACAGAAGCCATTGGAATAACGTCTGCTAATCCCATAACTAATTAGGATTCTCGTTGGATATAAAAGTAATAGATTTTATTCGTCAGTACTTTCGATGACTTAAACTTGGGAGGAATAAATAATGCCATTTAGTAAATCTGATTTAGGAGCACAAGCCTCATGGAAAGGTTATTCTTCCCAAACTTTATATATTGCTTCTCGAGTAGTTGCGGATATAAACTCACTAGAGTATTTTCCGGAACACCTTGAAGATTTACTTATTAAAAGTGATGATGAAGTTTCAGAAATAGTACAGATTAAAGACTTAGGCTCTGATTTGTGTATATCAAGTCTTGCTTCTACTAGTGCTTCATTGAAAAATGAAGGTTTCTTTCGGAGAGTGTTAAGTTTGCGAAAGCCAGAATCAAAAAGAATAGTCGTAAAGGTTGTACATTTTGGGGAATTGGGAGATGAATTGGAAGGTTTTATAAATGGGGTCACTAGTTCTTTAGAAAGTATTAAGCACAAACTTGTAAGGAACCACCATCTATTGTTAGAAGAAGTAGAATGGATTACGGAAAGAATGATATTTGAGAAAGTTGATAAAGAGGTTCTTCAACTTAAAATAGCTGAACAAATTAAAAGTCATATTCCAACAATGATTGCCCCATCTATAATGCAGGATTTATTAATTCAGTATATCTCTGATTTATCAAAAAATAAGGGTTATACTTCTAAAAGTATTTGGCAAGAAAAAATACATCAAATTGGTAGAGATATGGCTTCAATAGATGGATATTTTAGAGAATATGGAAGTTCTCTTATAAGGTTATCTGATATTGAGAATTTTAAAAGTTTTGAAGAAATGAAATTAGAATACGAACAAGGTATTTCTGCGCATCCTGCTCATATACGCTTTTCACTGGATTTCGAACGGATACACTGGCTGGAAAAAATTGAAGCTGCGCTTGTTGGAGATAAAGTTGTTATTGTTAAAGGGGCTTCTGGACAAGGGAAAACTTCATTATGTTATAAATATTTGATAAAAAATTATGCTGAAGAACTTGTGTTTTGTATAAGACAACTTCAAACACAAGGGCAAGCTGAAAATTTAGTGAAAGCAATATTTGGACTATCAAAACATTCAACAAATATTATTTTATATATTGATGTTAATCCAGGACAAACATATTGGACTTGGTTAATTAGGGAGCTTCAAATTAGAGGGATTTACATACCACTTCTTATATCAATTCGTGAAGAAGATTTTAAACAGTCAAATGTAGATCAAAATGTTGTATCTTTTGAAATACTTGAATTGTCTTTAACCCAAAAAGAAGCGCAAAAAATATATGATAAACTAACAGCAAACAAGCCTCATGAACTTTATCGTACTTTTGATGAAGCTTGGCAAAAATTTGGTGGGGAAGGCCCCCTGTTGGAATTTATGTATTTACTTAATAATCACCAAACTTTAAAACAACGTTTAACTTTTCAAATTAATAGATTAATTGATGAGAGTGTAGAAGACTCTTGGTTGGATCTATTGTTGCTTGTATGTTATGTTGGCAGGGTAGATGGCTCTATTCTATTTGAAAGAGCAAAAAAAATAGTACAATGTTCAAATACTATAAGTGCTTTACGGCGAATGAGTGATGAATATTTAGTTAGAAGCTCAGTAGATGGGAAATATATTGAGTCATTGCATTCAATAAGAGCAGAAATCTTATATTCTATATTAATAAAAGAGATGAGATTGGAAGAAAATGAGGTGCTCCTTAAAAGTTTGGCTTGTGTAGATGGAAATGTACCTCAAGTTCTTCTTTTTTACTACTTTACGAATAACGAAATTGAAATGGGGTTGATAGGCCAAATAGCAGGTGTTGGATATTCTGATTGGGTAGCATATGGTAGAACATTGAATGCAATGCTTTGGTTAGACGTAATGCAATATGTAGATCAAAATAAAGAAGTGTTTGATTTAGTGTTCAAAGAAAATGGTTCTGGATGGCCTATGTTTGTTCCTATGGACATTACTGGAGAAATTGCTCCAGGAAAGTTTGCTGCATTTGATCTATTAGAATATGTTTATTCAAAAACGGAAATGTTTACTCATCTTGAAATGGTAAAAGAGTCGTTACATAGTCATGTATTATCATATTTAATCACTGATAAATGGTTGGATATGTCAGTTGCCCCTAAAAAAATTCCCATGAGTGATCTAGAATGGACGAATTTTGGATACGTATTATATTGGGCTAGCTTAAGAAAAAAGAAATGTGAAATGGAATTTTCTTATAATGAATTATTATCTGCAATGATTGAGGGGAAAACGGAGAGTAAAATTGATGCCACTCTTGGCTTGTTCAAACAGGGCTATTTAAAATTATACGATGAATGTGAAATTATCTTGAGAAAAAGACTTATCCATCAGCATAATATATTGTTATTGGACATTACTGATGAAGAAGTTATATGTTACTTTATTCCACCATACTTTCAAAACCCAGAAGCTAATGAAGTTATTGAACAATCTAATCATTATTGGACAAAAAATATGGTTGGGCTCTTAGATAGATTATATCCTAATAAAGAATTTATTACGGTTGAATTATTAGGAGTTGATATATTTAGAGATTTTGGAATTAACTCATTTGATAACAAACGAAGAATATCAAAAGAAAACCGTCGAGATTGGTGGATTACTCAAGTAAATTCTTGGTTACTTATGCGAGTGAATTTGAAGCATCGGCATGATAATTGGGATGTTTATATAAAGGAAATCATTTCTTTACGAAAAACAGTCTTTGAGACCTTAAGTGATTTTAAAAATCTTATTGAATTTTTTTATAAGCATAAGTATTGGAATGTTTCAAAATCTAAATCTTTTTTCTCTAAATTAGATAATCTAAAATTATTAATGCGTAAAGAATATCTTTTGCCGATTATTGTTGTAGATAACTTTGGAATAAGTAGTGAAGGTTTTAAAGAGGTTCCAAGTTCTCATATTTCTACTAGTATCTCCACACATCCATATAAAGAATACAGAAAACATTTGCAGGGAGTTATATCTGCGGTAGGTAATTTCTTTGCACAATTTCACGAAGTAATAGTTGCAAGACAAAAAGGTGAAGAGATTGAATCAAATTTATCATTAATTAATCTTTACGAAGCTTCAAAATCCATGTTTTTTTTGCAGGTTGAATTCGAAAAACTCTTTCGCCCTTATCTAAATAATGATTATTTCAAATTCGCGAAAATAGAACTTGATGAATTCTTAATCAATTTAAATATGTGGGAAAGTGTGTTAGAACAAAAGCCTAGAGGTGTCGGTTTGATTTACAGTGCTAGAGAGAAAATGAAAATAACACCCGACTTGATACTTCAAAATTTTCAAGATAAAGTTTCTCATTTTAAACCGGATATTACAATAATAGATACCTACGAAGATAATACTAGATTTGTAATTTATAATGGAATAATATCTGAAACATCAACAGTTGAAGATCAGTATTATCATTTTTGTTTAGAGTTCAAAGACTTATTAAAAAAAGCTAGGAACTTTAATAATTCAAGGTGGATAGTGGAGACTAGTTGGCCAGATATTGTTTTTGTCCCTCTACTTAATGGGCTTCCAATACTTGGTGGTTTTAAAGTACCCTTATATCAACTAATTGGTAAGTATGAAATGGAATCAAATAACATATTTTTTCCTGTAATACTTTCAGAAAAAGTATATGATTTTTATAATATAAATTCAATAATATACAAAAAGTGGAGAGAAATGCTGGGAGAAATCGGTTCTATAAGACTGAGGTTGCTCCAGTACAATCAAATTATTGAAGTTCTAATTTCATTAGATGACAATATCATTAAAGAAACTCTAGAAAACTATTTGGAGGATTTTTTATCCGAAATTTCAGGGAATATAAAATCGGCAAACACTATAATTCTAGAGGTCATGAAATTATTGAGTTCAAAAGAATCATATGAAGCAGTTGAGTTAATTTATAATGCATTACAAAATATAGGTTCTCTAGAATTTCTAAATGATTTCGTTAGTGAATTGCAGGTGGTAGAAGGAATTCCTGAGGCCCTACTTCAATCATTAATAGAATTGATTCAAGTTACGCCATATTTAAAGAGTGGCAGCGATTAAAATATAAAAGAAAGGTAGGGAGGATGATAATTATGGGTGGTAACTCATTTCATATACCATTACCTTTTTCAATTTCCCTACGCCTTCCCCCAACAGTTTGGATAACCTAATCCCTAGAAAACATTTTACCCAAATTATCGAAAATAAGGGGAGGCCCAGTGACAACTCACAAAACACCTATTAGATTAACGATTGAAAAATCGCTCTACATGTTGCAACAAAACCAGAACCTTGTGGATTGGTAACCATGGGGGAGGGAGGCCAATGTGCATACGGAGAACAAGTAGATCCTTCTATCCGCTGGCTAGTCAACTTACCATTGAAATCAAAACATTATACATATATTTATTAAAGCTGCCTTATGAAGGTAGCTTTTTTGATTATTGCTTTAGTCAGTTGAGCGCGTGAAACGCGGGAAACAAAAAACCACCCGCTATGCGGGTGGAGGGAGCGAGGGTTTGACCACTAAGACCAATCCGATAGAATTGAGACGTTCAGGCTCAATCGAAAGGAATGTCAAAGATGGCAAACAAAAGCTATAGTCTAGCTCACACGAAGTGGATATGCAAATATCATATCGTGTTCACCCCGAAGTATAGACGCAAAGAAATCTATAATCAAGTGAGAATAGATTTAATCGAAATTTTCAGACGACTATGTAAGTATAAGGAGTCGAAATTCTAGAAGGCCACATGATGTCCGATCATGTTCACATACTGGTAGCGATGCCACCGAAAATTGCAGTCTCGACATGTATGGGGGATCTAAAGGGGAAAGTTCGCTGATGATCTTCGAGAAGCATGCCCAACTCAAGTATAAATACGGAAATCGAAAATTTTGGGCAGAAGGCTACTATGTAAGTACAGTAGGACTGAAAGAGGCCACGGTAGCCAAATATATTCGTGAACAAGAGGCACATGACCAGGCAATCGATAGACTGAGTGTAAAAGAGTATGAAGATCCATTTAGCGAGAAAAGAAACAAAAAGAAATGAACCCGTTTAACGGGTAAGTAAAAAGATAAATTTGAGCCTGAACACAATTGCTGTCAGGCTAGCGTTTTTAGGCGCACTTTGGCAATAAGCGGTTATACCAAACTACCTATTAGACGAGTGGTCCTGATTTTTGATGTAAGAGGACCTCTGTTTTCTGAAAGATAATGATGTATATAAACGTTCTTTCAACGGAAATAATAATTAATCTCAAAGACAACTTTTGTTGGAGGTAATATCTAAATTATGTCGAAATATGTATATGTTGAAGATTTAATAATTTAAATGCGGGATGTGAAATTATGTACATTTCAAACCTTTCGATTACAAATTTCAGGAATTTTAAAAATAGTAATTTCATCTTTAAAAAAGGAATTAATACTTTAATTGGTGAAAATGGAGCCGGGAAAACAAATGCATTTTATGCACTACGACTTATGTTAGATGGAAATTTACCAATTAATGCTTCAAAGCTTATTGAGACAGACTTTAATAAGGGACTTAATGATTGGAGAGGACACTGGATCGCAATTAAATTAGAATTTAAGGATTTAGATTCTAGTGAGGCTACAACCATGTTAGCTCATAAAATGGAAAATGTTCTGGAAGAGGAATCTAAAGGTACGTATATTATGTACTTTAGACCAAATAAGAAATTAAGAAAATTACTGTATGAATTATCCGAGAGTTCAGATAAAAACGCTGAAGCTCTTAAGATAATATTGTCTGAAATAACTATAAATGACTATGAAACGGTATATTGTTTTAGAGGAAACGTAGACTTAAATGATGAGTTAGTATACAAAAAAATAGTTGGGGATTTTGAAACTATAGAATTTTCTGATCCTGAAAAAGATGATCAGGATGAGCTAGGAAATCCAACTTCTCAAACATTTTTAATTCGCAATGAAATTGCTTGCACCTTTATCAAGGCATTACGAAACGTAGTAGGTGATTTAAAGCAAATAAAACATAGTCCTTTATTAAACTTATTAAGAGGGACTGCAAATGACATTAAAGTTAAAGATTCACAATCCATTACAAACAAGGTAGTGGAATTGAATGCAACAATAAGTGAATTAGAAGAAATCAAGCAGCTAACCAATAAAGTAAAATCTTCATTGAATGATACATTAGGTTTTACATATGCCCCAAGTGTAAATATTAAATCTGAATTGCCAGAGGAGATAAATAAACTCCTAACTTCTTTAACATTATGGGTAGGTGATGGCGAAGAAGATCAAGAAGGCAAGTTAGAAGATCTTAGCTTAGGTGGGGCAAATTTAATTTATATAACTTTGAAGTTATTAGAATATGAGTATAAAAAACCAAAGGAAGAAAAGGCTGCACATTTTCTTTTAATTGAGGAACCAGAGGCTCACATTCATACTCATATTCAAAAAACTTTGTTTGATAAGTATCAATTTGAAAATACACAGGTTATTGCTTCTACTCATTCGACACACATTTCATCCGCTAGTAAAATTAGTGCTGTAAATGTTCTCAGTAAAGATAAGAACCAAACGTACGTTTGTAATCCGAGTAAATCGCTCTTACCAAAAGAATGTATGAGAATTGAGCGCTACCTTGATGCTACTAGATCTACTTTATTGTTTGCAAAAGGTGTAATTTTAGTAGAAGGTGACTCTGAACTTATTCTTATTCCAGAGATGTTTAAAAAAGTTTTTGGAATAAGCCTTGATGAAATAGGAGTTAGTATAATTAATATGAGTAGTACTGTTTTTGAACATATAGCTAAGCTATTCCACGATGAAAGAATTCATAGAAGGTGTTCTGTTATTACAGATAACGACATGTCTTTAATCGACCTTCCAGAAGATTCTTTTACAGACAACAAGGAGCAGAAAAAAGCAAGGGATTCTCAAACTAAGGGTATTGAAAGAAGAAGCAAGCTTGATACAGTTTATAAGGATAATCAATGGGTTCGGCCTTTTTATGCAAAGCATACTTTTGAGGTTGAATTCATTCTTAGTGGTAACGAAGATGAAACAATTTCTACATTGGATAAAATCTATACAAGAGAGGCAGATAAGACAAATTCACGATTAAAGTTAACGTCTGTTGATTCACGAACTAAAGGTGTAGAAATTCTGAGACTTGCAGAAAAAGAAGGGAAAGGTTGGTTCGCTCTATTAATGGCAGAAGGATTGTCTCCAAAGACACTAATCCCAACGTATATTTTAGAAGCTATTGCTTTTGCTTCTAGTCATATTACTACAAAGCACTTTATAAAAATGGCAAAGCATATCACGGAGGATAGGTTAGATAAGTCTTTATTTGAGGCACTACTTGAACAAGCAAAAGTAGAGGCTCTTGAAGACGATGCAATTCTTGCTGATATCTTAAGTGCTCTTGATAAACTAGATTCGGAAAATCAATTATTCAGGTTCTATAAGATGGTTAGTAAGGAAAGGGAACTTCAATATGCTGAGTAAACTAAACCCTCAACAGAGAGAAGCTGTTAAGTTTCAAGAGAATGCATTAGTCATAGCTTGTCCTGGTAGTGGGAAAACGCGTGTACTAACATCCAAAATAGCGTATGAATTAGAAAAAATGACTACAAAAAAGAAGATGGTTGTCGCTCTGACTTATACTAATCGTGCTGCTGAGGAAATAAGCAAAAGAATTGATGAAATGGGTATATTAACTGAGCAACTTTGGGCTGGGACAATACATTCTTTTTGTTTTCAGTGGATTCTAAGTCCATATTCAAGTTATTTATCAGAGCTTAAATATGGTTTTAGTATTGCAGATGAATTTATGGTAGACGAATTAAAGGAACAAATAATTGAAGAGTATAATTTGCCGGGATACACTGAGATAAATACTAGGATAAATAGGCAGGGAAGTTATGATTTTATAGGTGCTGGTAATAATCCAGCAGAAGAGCTACATAAGCGGTTATTAAAAAATCGGATGATTGATTTTGACCTTTTACTATATTTCTCCTTTCAACTATTAATGAAATATCCTAAAATTTCGTTACATCTAGGGAGAATTTTCACATATATTTTAATAGATGAGTTTCAAGATACACAGGACTTACAGTACGCCGTAGTGGGTCAAATTATAAAAGCCAGTCAAAGAAATTGTAAATTGTTGTTAGTGGGTGATCCCAACCAGGCAATTTATAGTTCGTTAGGCGGAACAGCGAAAGAGGTTTCTGAAATAGCAGAAGAAATAGGATGCGAGATAAAAAAGTTAGAGCTATCTGGGAATTATCGTTCAATTCAAAGGATAATTAATTATTATACATTATTTCAATGGCATGAGACAAATGTGAAATCAATGATTGATGATGGAAGAGATAAAGGAATAGTGAAGTTTAATAATACAACACATAAAGATAAATTATATCAAGAATTAGCGACTATTATTCGTCATCATCTTAATAAAGGAACTGAGCCAAACGAAATATGTGTTATTGCTCCTCGTTGGGATCATTTAACTACCATTTCAAGAAGATTAAAGTCACTACTGCCAGATGTGCCATTTGAAGCACCTGGATTAACCCCTCTTCCTCGTTCTCTAGATAATTTTTGGTATAAGCTTGCAAGACTATTATTAACTGAGCCATCTTCAAAGATGTATATGACTAGAATGAGATGGAGTAAGCAAGTGCTCGAAGAAATTAATATTTTTACAAATATGAATTATGAAATTAATAGTAACCAATCCCGTAAGTTTTTAAGGTTAATTAACGGAATAAAAATAGACGAATCAAATGGTATTCTATATTTAAAACAAGCATTTACATTGTTATTTTCATTATTAAATATTGACTCAGAAGAACATAAAGTTCTAAACGAACATTGGGAGTCTTTTTTTTATGGGATTGAGAGAAGGTATTCTAAACCTGACTTTGAAACCATACCAAAGGATATATCTTATTTTCGTTCGATGTTTCAAATTTCTAAAGGAGTTGTTGTAAATACTTGTCATGGTGTAAAAGGTGAGGAATTTGACACAGTCATTGCATTTGGACTACTAAGAGGTTTTGTGCCACACTGGAACAGTATAATAAATCAACACTATATGGTAGAAGAAGAGCAATCAAAAAAGCTACTATATGTTATTGGTTCACGTGCCAAAAGAAATCTTTATTTATTTGCAGAAAAAGGTAGGTTAACTCAAAGTGGAAATGATTATGAAGTTAATCGACAACTAGGAAGGGTGAATTTTGAGTATAATGATTTTGAGAAATCATTAGTTTATGGAATCTAGAATTACATATCGATGAGTACTTAATAGTGGCAGAAGCTTTTGGAAAAATGTTTTTTATATTGTTTGATAAGTAAGCCTCAAACGGCCCTCACCGTTGCTTCAAGGTGTGGGCTTTTTGGTGGCAGGAAGAAGCAGAAGTATGGATTGACTATGTCTGTGTATAATGTAATAAGGTAGATCCTGTTCGAATTAATAGTAGAAGAGTTGGTGTCTACGACTTTTGAAAATGGAGAATCCCCAGAGTTTGCCTGCCTAGCTTTTAACGGATCTTTGGTGCGAAAAGAGAAGCCGGCGGATAAATAATCACTAGCTAGAAAGATAGTCACTCAGTAGGGGGATTTTGTTCTTCTCCCTGAGCCCTCCCCCACCAAATTGGGTAAACTATCCCTAGACAACACTTTACCCAAATTATCCGAAATGAGGGGACGCCTGGTGACGACTCATAATACACCCAATAGATTAGCGAACGAAAAATCGCCCTACCTCTTACAACACGCCCACAACCCCGTGGACTGGTATCCATGGGGAGAAGAGGCCTTTGCCAAGGCGCAGGCGGAGAACAAGCCGATCTTCTTATCAGTCGGCTATTCGACCTGCCACTGGTGTCACGTAATGGAACGCGAATCCTTCGAGGACGCCGAAGTCGCGCAGCTCCTCAACAATCACTACGTAGCGATCAAGGTGGACCGCGAGGAGCGGCCGGATATTGATGCGCTGTATATGTCGGTGTGTCAGGCGTTGACGGGGAGCGGGGGGTGGCCGCTGACGGTGCTGCTGACGCCGGAGAAGAAGCCGTTTTATGCCGGGACGTATTTCCCGAAGCGGCAGATGTTCGGGCGGATCGGGCTGATGGATGTGCTGGAGCAGATTCATACGAAGTGGGAGCAAGATGGAGAGGCGCTCAGTAAGCTGGGCGATGATCTGCTGGCTGAGCTGCACACGCTTGACCGCAAGAATGCGTACCATCCTGAAACTGCGGGCGGTATTCCCGGAGCGGAGCTGTTGCATGAGGCGTATGAGTTGTACCGGCGGCAGTTCGATGAGGAGTATGGCGGGTTCGGCAATGCGCCGAAGTTCCCTTCACCGCATAATCTGTCTTTCCTGCTGGCGTACAGCCAGCTGCATGATCAGCCGGAAGCGCTGCGGATGGTGGAGCATACGCTGGAGTCGATGTACAAGGGCGGGATGTACGACCATGTGGGCTTCGGCTTCGCCCGGTATTCGACTGACCGGGAGTGGCTGGTGCCGCATTTTGAGAAAATGCTCTACGATAACGCTCTCCTCGCCAATGTCTATCTGGAAGCCTTCCAGCTTACCGGGAAGCCGCTGTATGCGGAGATTGCCGAGCAGATCTTCACGTATGTGCTGCGCGATATGACTTCGCTGGAAGGTGCCTTCTATTCTGCGGAGGATGCCGATTCCGAAGGGGTGGAAGGCAAGTTCTATGTCTTCTCCCGCGAGGAGATTGAGGAAGCTCTGGGGCTGGAGGATATGCATTCCTACTGTCATGTATACGGGATTACGCCGGAAGGTAACTTCGAAGGGAAGAATATTCCGAATCTGCTACAGGGGCTACCGGAGGAGATTGCGGAGCGCATGGGCATGAATCCGCTGGGCCTGCGGACCCGGATGGACGAATGGCGCGAGAAGCTGTTCGAGTACCGGGAGCAGCGCATTCACCCGCTTAAGGATGATAAGGTGCTGACCTCATGGAACGGGCTGATGATTGCTGCGCTGGCCCTGGGGGCCAAAGCTCTCCAGAAGCCGGAATACGCCAAGGCCGCCGAACGTGCAGCGGACTTCATCTGGGACAAGCTGCGGCGTGAAGATGGACGGCTGCTGGCCCGTTACCGTGACGGGGAGGCGGCGATTCCGGCATATCTGGATGATTATGCCTTCCTGATCTGGGGCTTCAGCGAATTATATGAAGCTACTGGTCAAGCGGTTTACCTGGAACGGGCGCTGGTGCTGAAGGACGGACTCTTGGAGCTGTTCCATGATACGGAAGGCGGAGGGTTCTTCTTCACGGGTCATGACGGGGAGAAGCTGCCGGTCCGCTCGAAGGAATTGTATGACGGGGCGATTCCGTCGGGGAATTCGGTGGCTGCGAAGCTTCTATGGAAGCTGTCGGTGATTACTCAGGATATGGAGTTAAAAGAGATCGCGGAGCGCACCGCTGCGGTGCTTGCTTCCGCTGCTTCGGAGTATCCGCCGGGCTATTCGATGTATTTGCAGGCCCATCTGGGGATGGTCTCCGGCGGCAGAGAATGGGTCCTCGCCGGCAAAAAAGAAGATCCCGCGCTGCACGCCATGCTCGCCCAGGTCCAGCAGACCTATCTGCCGGACGCAGCGCTCATCGTCAACTGGGAAGGGGACAGCGGAGAGATGCTCCGCCTGCTGCCGCATCTGGCTGACAAACCGGCCATCCGCGGCGAAGCAACGGCCTATGTCTGCCGCAACTTCGCTTGCCGGGCCCCGCTTACGAATAAGGAAGCTGTCCGGGAGCTGCTGGCTTCCGGCAGCCGTGAGGAGTAGTTCACATACGAAGAGCAGCCCGGAGTCCGGGCTGCTCTTTGCCATACCTTATTGAACGAAGGGTGCATAAAACGAATCCGCAGGTATCGCCTGAGCGGCTCTAACCATGTATTCTCTCATGTCTGAGAGGACCTGTTTGCCCGGCCAGTGGTCCGGCAGCAGCTCATCCGGGAGATAGGGGTCGGCCATGAAAAGTCCGCTTAACTCCTCGCCCATTTGCAAATATAACAGGAACAGCTGTAACGGTTGCCCTGCCCGAAGGGTATCCGCTAATCGCGGAGCGAATTCTTCCTTTAGCCAGACCGCTTTTTTCCGGTATAAGGCTTCGATGTCGTCCAGGTGCCAGATGGCCCGCGCTTTAAGCGGTGTAATCGCGCCTTCCTGGAATTGGCCTTGCAGGATGGACACCTTGCCTTCCAGCTCCAGCTTCTGGATCTGGGCTGCGACCTCGTCCTGATAGTTCCACGGTGAGATGTACACACTGTTATATAAAAGCCCATAACCCAGCTGTCCGAGTGCTGAGCGGAACAGATCGCGCTTCTTGCGTTCGGATTCGGGCACCTCCAGCATCACCACATCCCAGGTATGATCCCACTGCTCCTGATAACGGGCCGGCTTGCTGTTAATCGCCTTAATGTAGGCGAGGCCCTCGGCAGTGACGTTATACCAGGAGCGTGCCGGGGAAGCGATATAGCCCTCTTTTTTCAAGCGGGATAGGGCATTACGGATATAGGTGGAGGTGTACCCCCTTTGTTCATAGATCTCGACAATCTGCTGGGCGCCCATCTGCTTCACCTTAGATAACAGAAACAGCATTGTTTTCTCAACGGACAGCAACTTCTTCACACCTCTCTTGACAGCTAACAGGAATAGATATATCATAAAAACCAACGAACGTTATTATTTATGTTATATTCGTCAATCGCACTGCCGGATTTGGATGTAGAGCAACTTGGTGTCATTGTATCGTAAAGCTTGGGTTTTTGCACGATGCATTCCTTAGGACCTATTGAAACTAATCAAGAAGAGGAGAGGAATTCTATGAAAATTACCTACCACGGCCATTCCTGTGTTCAAATTGAGGTGAACGGCAAATCGCTGATCGTCGACCCGTTCATTAGCGGTAACTCTGAGGCGGTGACGAAGGTAGAGGATATTAAGACAGATGCTGTCCTGCTGACTCATGCTCATATGGATCATATCCTGGACGCTCTGCCGATTGCCGAGCAGAATCAGGCGGTGGTTGTTGCCAACGTGGAACTGGCGGGTCATCTGGAGGGCCAGGGAGCGAAAAAGACCATCGGGATGAACATCGGAGGGACGGTGGACCTTGGCTTTGCCAAGGCGACGATGATTCATGCCTTCCACACCTCAAGCATCACGCTGGAGGATGGACAGAGGATCTATGGCGGAACCCCGGCGGGCTTCATTATTGAGGCGGACGGACATACGGTGCTGCATGCAGGGGATACAGGGCTGTTCGGCGACTTGAAAATGTTCGGGGAACTGTATGAGATCGACCTCGCAATCCTGCCAATCGGCGGACATTTCACCATGGGACCGGAGCATGCGCTTATCGCGGCGAAGTGGCTGGGGGCAAGACAGGTGCTTCCGGTTCACTACAATACCTTCCCGCCAATCAAGCAGGATGCAGGGGCTTTTGTTCAGGCGCTGGAAGAGGCGGGAATACGCGGCTCGGCACTTGCTTATGGAGAGACGCTGGAGCTGTAAGACTATTTATTTTAAAACCGTCTAGGGCGCTGGTTCAGGCCTTAGGCGGTTTTTTGTCATTAAGGTGGATGCCAGTGAATGGATATCATTGATATAATCGCTATATATGTGAAAGGGGATTATATCATTATGAATAATGTTCTGAGCGGTATCCGCTGGCAAGAGCAGAGCACAGAGAGTGAAGCGCTGCTGGCAAGGCTGGAAGAGGCGGCCGTTGCCCCGATGAAGGGGGGACTGGAAGCGGAGGTGTGCAGCATTACACTGCCGGATACGAAGCTTGTGCTGAAAATCTGGAACCGCGAGTCCCGGCCGGACGTCCCGATCCAGTATCAAGTGCTGGAGCAGCTGTTCCGGCAGGGCTGCGCGGTCTCACGGCCCTATGCTTGGGGGCTCGACGCTGAGGGTCATCAGGTGCTGTTAACCAGCTCGGGTGGTATGCCTGTCAAAAAGGTGAATGCCGCGAGCCTTGCAGCCATAGCAGCCAATCTGCTCGATGTACATAAGCTGGAGATCGATTCTTCCGGCAGCTTGAAGGTTCCTGCATATGATTTCGCAGATTACTTCTTCCCAGCCTGGGCGGAGCAGCCGGAGATCCAAACACTGGCGCAGGAGCTGGCGGAGCGGGGCAAGCTGACCGCCCACCAGCTTATTCATGGTGATTATCATCTGGGCAATATTCTGGAGGATTCCGGGAGGTTCATTATTATCGATTGGACCAACGTCCAGCTTGATGATCCGAGGTATGATATCGCGTGGTCTATGCTGCTCTTTAGAGTGTATTTGACGGAGCGGAATGCCAGCGTCTACCGGTCAGCCTTTGCCGCCAAGAGCAGTTATAGCCAAGCAGAGCTGGAGCTGTTCGAGGCACTGGCTGCTCTGCGCTGGCTTCAGCTGCACCGGACAACGGGCGTCCCGGTTCAGCGGAACACGCTGAAGGCGATCCGGACGTTAATACGGGAGAACCGGTATTTGCCGGATAGTCTGTCTGAATCCCTGTAACTGATACCCAGCCGGATTTCTTGGTCATAGGTTCTTCATCCAGTTCACACACAAACGGCTACGCCGTCCTTAAAAGGATAGCGTAGCCGTTTGTGTGTATCTTCCAAGGAAAGCGGTTAAGTTACTTCTTATTACGATCCGGGTTCTGCGGCTTCACGCGGGCGGGCCGGGTGACCCAGTTGCTGCGGTTCATCGGCTTGACCGTATCAATCCGCTCGTTAATTACCCCGGCGCTGTGGTCCTCTGCCGTAGCGTTCTCCGCAACACCCTCGGATTCTGCGGCGGCCGGGGTTTTCTTGGACAGGCCGGCCCCATTATGCTTGCCGCGGTTCCATACTCTATTCTTGCTCATCTTAGTACACTCCATTTCTGTAACCATATGCTTCAACCATATCACAACTAGGGATAAGCACAAAACCCCGATTTTGACAAGTTATAAATTGTACTATTGATTTCGGGAAAGGGTAACTATAATAGTATAGAATTGAAAGGAGAGCATTCTGATGCCCATCAAGATAATTACGGATAGCGGTTCGGATCTACCCCCTGAATACACGAAGCAGTATGATATCTCCATTGTTCATTTGCCGGTTCACTTCGGCCATGAGCTGATGCCGGATGATATGAATGCCAAGGATTTCTATGACAAAATGCATGAATCGAAGGAGCTGCCGACGACTGCAAGCCCCAGTCCGCAGACCTTCCTGGACAGCTTCAAGCAAGTGGAAGCAGGCACTGACATTCTGGTCATCTGCATGTCCTCTAATATTAGCAGTACTTATCAGACCGCAATGATCGCGAAGGAGATGTACGAGGAAGAAGGACATCCGAATGCGATTGAAATTATAGATTCCAAGCTGTTCTCCGGCGGCCTGACCCTGATTGTCGCCATGGCGGCCAAATGGTCACTTACCGCAGCAAGTCTGGCTGAACTGAAGGACAGAGTGCTGAAGAAGGTCGAAGAGACGACTGCATACTTCACACTGGATACCTTGGAGAATGTGATCAAGGGCGGACGGCTGAGCCGGATCTCCGGGGCTGTCGCATCTGTGCTGAACATTAAGCTGCTGCTGAAGATCAGCGACGAGGGTATCGTTGAAGTGGTTGAGAAGACGCGCGGACTGCCTAAGGCGCTGACCCATCTGCTGGCCAAGCTGGACCAGAAGCAGCATGATTATGAGCAGGCGGTAATCGCGATTGTTCATAGCAATTGTGAGACGCTGGCGCTGGAGATTAAGCGGCGTATTCTCGAGAAGCATCCCTTCAAGGAGATTCTGCTGTCCACGATGGGACCCGTAATGGGAACCTATGCCGGCCAGGGTGGAATCGGCGTGGCTTTTTAATTATATTAGGAAACTATAGTTTCCTGCTGCTGTCGAAAAGGTGTGTTGAACCCAATGTATGTCAAAAACAGCATACAATCGGCTCGTGAAAGGCGCGTGGGCCCAATGTATGTCAAAAACAGCATACAATCGGCTCGCGAAAGGCGTGTGGGCCCAATGTATGTTGAAAACAGCATACAATTGGCTCGCGTGAAGGCACATGGCCTAAATGTATGTGGAAAACAGCATATAATCGGTTCGCTCAAGGCGTATGGCCCCAATGTATATCAAAAACAGCATACATTGTGCTCGCGCGAAGGTAATCTTATTCGCTCGAAGGGTAATTTTGTCCTTATTCCGAGAGCACAGCACTTATAGATGAGTGATCACTAAGCCGTATACCGGACTTTCCGGTGTACGGCTGTTTGGTCTGTATGCGGGTAGAAGGTACGGCGGGTAGCAGGCTAGGCACACTGGGCTGGGCAGGTGCATAGTATGAAGCAAATCCAATTACACGGAGGTCATACACCTATGTCGACAACTTCTTCCGGCACGCAATCGCCGGTAATCTATCAGGCAGACCCGGCGGTGGTCCAGCAACTGAACGGGGTCCGCGATTCGCTTCACCAGTCCTGTAAGCCGTATCTGAATCACAAAGTGCAGGTGCAGACCCTTGACGGTCAGATGCATGAGGGTACGATTGCCGGTATGGACAGCAAGCATATGTATCTGGCTGTAACCATAGCCACGGATATGGGCCGCGGATATTACAATCCGTATTACAAGCCTTATCCAGGTCCGGGATATCCGGGCCCGGGTTATCCGTACCCCGGTACGGTGAACAGCAATGTGATTATGCCGCTGGTTTTGTTCGAGCTGCTGGCGATTTCGTTACTCTAAGCAAGGCTCATGACACAGGATGTGAACAGGACCGGATCAGCCTATCGCTGGTCCGTTTTTTTAGCTGCGCGAACGGTATTCACCGTGCGGTCTGCAAATTGCACACGTGAAAATAATCATGGAACCGCATTCATGAAAACGCTATAATTTAATGGAGTCTATCAAATCAAAGGGGAAACACAATGAGCAAAGGAAGAATGTTCTACGGCATCTTTATTCCTATATTAATTCTGGGCGTGGGCCTGGTGGTCGGCTTCGGAAGCTATATTTACATCAGTACCATCGATTCTGTGGTCGAGCGGTTCTCCAGCAGTAAGCAGAGCTATATTGAGCAGATCAAGAACAATCTGGAGCATAAGATTCAAACGATAGAATACGCGTTCAACACCTACAGCACCACCAGCTCTTTTCAGGAGGTCGTGACCCATCCGATTACCGAGCAGGACTTCATTGCTTACCGGAATGTGAACTCGCAGCTGAATTATATCGCCTCCATGGCGGCCGAAGGGACGGAATATTCGCTAATCAGTCTGGTGCAGAATTGGCAGATTCTGAATGAGAAGCTCAGCAATCTCAGTGCCGGTGAGGTTCAGCAGCTCCGGGAGCAGTACATTGAGAATCAGGAGCAGAGCCTCTTCTGGATGAAGACGGACAAGGGCATCCGGTTCGTGAACACACTGCCGGTGTTCTCCACTAAGAAGCAGGCGATTGCCTTATCCGACATTTCATTACATACCCTGAATGCCACGATAAACAGCGGGGAGGACGCCTATGTCTACATTTTGAACAAGCATGGTGAACTGATGTATGAATCCGATCCCGGCAAAGGGCTGTTAGTCCCTGAGCAATTCGGCCAGCTTGCCGGAACGATCAATTACATGGAGGACAAGGGGACAGTCCAGCAGGAGGTCTCCGGCCGCGACAGTCTGAAGCTTATCTATGCCAAGTCCTCGTATAATAACTGGATCTATCTGACCGTGCTGGACCAGGCGGAGATTACCCGCTCGCTGGAGATGACCAAGTTCGGGATCTCCGCGATGGGGCTGCTGTCGATTCTCCTGATCTGGGTGGTGGCATATATGATTTCTCAATATTTCACCAAGCCGATCGAGCAGCTGAAGCGCAGTCTGCCTGTTATTCCGCAGGTGAATTCCAGGAATGAGCTGGAATATATCCGCCATTCGATTGATACGATTATCTCGGAGAAGGCTTCGCTTGAGAGTCTGATCGAATCGGAAATGCCGCGGCTGGAGACGCAGCTGATCCTGAATCTGTTCCGCAGCCGTGTCTCGGCAGAGGAGCTGGAGCAGAGTCTGCTCCGGTTCGGGTACAACCTGTCAGAGAAGCACCGTTATGCGGCGATGCTGATTCAGCTGGACAGTCTGGGCGACCGGGAGGCTTCGGACAAGGATGTCCTGCTGCTGGCCGTCAATAAGATGGTGGAGGAGCTGATCCCGGCTGGTCACCGGCTGCTGCCTATTATCCTGAATGATGACACCCAGGCCACGATTCTGACCTTCGCCGGGTACAGTGATGCTGCGATGAACAAGGAAGTGACGGATTATGCGGCAGCCCTGCTGAAGGCAGTGCGCGATTATCTGAAGGTGTCGATCAGCATCGGCATCAGCAACTTTTACAGCAATTTGTTAGAGAGCAAGGAAGCCGGGGAGATGAGCAAGCAGGCGCTGCATCAACGGCTGAACTTGGGTAAGGAATCGATTATCTTCTATGAGGATATATCCATGGTTGTCTCCGGTCCGGTGTCGCTGCATTATCCGGCAGAGCTGGAGACGCAATTGTTCAATGCCATCCGGCTGGGGGACAAGGAGCAAGTCACCGCTGCGCTCTATCCGTTCCTGGCGGAGCTGATGGGCAAGAACAAGAGCACCCTGAAATTCGAGGTCATGCTGGTGCGGCTCGTGAACAACCTGATTCAGCTGGAGCAGCATCTGGGAGTTAGCGTCCTGTTGACCCAGGATAACAATAAGCTGTATCACCGCCTGCTGGACATCCGCAATCCCGAAGAGATGGAGCGGATGCTGGTGCAGGAGGTTATTTACCCCATGATGTACAGCATGAAGGACAAGACCAGCCAGCAGTTCCGCTGTCTCTCGGATAAGATCACAGACATTGTGCATGCGGAATATGACCGTGAGCTTACGCTGGAGGGGATTGGCGAGCGGCTGCATTACAATCCGAATTATCTAAGCAGCATCTTCAAAAAAGAGTACGGCACCGCCTTCAGCGAATACCTCATGAACTACCGCCTGGAGATGGCCAAACGGTGGCTGACAGAGACGGATATGACGATCAAGGAGATCGCGGAACGGCTGCAGTATCATAATCCGCAGAATTTCATCCGGTCCTTCCGCAAGAAGGAGCAGGTTACGCCTGGCGCTTACCGGAAGCTGAAGCAGGGCGAATAGCAGTGGATTTTAGCGGGAACAGGGGATTGGCATAGGAGCTTGTATCAGGTGTTCATAGAGAAACGGTACCGTCCTTGCTTCAAGGCGGTACCGTTTCTGCATATGCTCTATACATTTGGATGGACGCTGAACGGCGGGCCGTCAGCCTTTGACCGCTCCGAGCAGAGCGCCCTTAGTGAAATGCTTCTGTACAAAAGGATAAGCGGCCAGCATCGGCACAGTGGCGATGACAATGACCGCCATTTTGATCGTTTGAGCCGGCGGCACAATATCGACCGAGCTTCCTTCGGCCTGCATCCCGCTGGAGACAATGACGATCTGGCGCAGCAGCACCTGGATTGGCCATTTTGCCGAATCATTCATGTAGAGGATCGCGTTCATGTACGTGTTCCAGTAAGCAACCGCGTAGAACAGGGAGATGGTGGCGATGGAAGGCAGGGCCAGGGGCAGCATGATCCGCATGAAGATTCCGAAGTCATTGCTTCCGTCGATCTTGGCGGACTCCTCCAGACTGTCAGGCAGCGCCTGGAAGAAGTTGCGCATGATAATCATGTTGAAGGCATTGACGGCAACCGGGAAGATCAGGGACCCGTACGAGTTGATCAGGCCGACGCTTTTGACGACCAGGAAGGTGGGGATCATTCCGCCGCTGAACAGCATGGAGAAGACGACGATGAAGTTAATCGTATTGCGGGCAGGCAGGTATCTCCTGGACAAGCCGTAGGCCATCAGCGCGGTAAGCAGCATACTCACTACGGTTCCTGCAATAGTGACACCCACGGATACCCCGAGTCCCCGGAAGATGGTCGGCGTTGAGAGAATGTAGCGGTACGCGTCCAGGGAGAACGTGGTCGGGAATAAGATGAACCGCTTGGCCATCACCTCCTGGGTGGTAGCGAAGGAGCTGGCAATGATATTGATGAAGGGCAATAAGCAGACAAGCGCAATCAGAATGAGGATGGCTGTATTAACGAAGGTGAAAATCCTTCCGCCGACCGATTCTTTTCTACGTGAGCTATGGTTCATTCTGTGATCCTCCTCGGTTTTCAGTACCTCTTCACTGTAACAAGGAGCAGAAATTACGTATATAATCCGGGCATGAGGTGTTCGCAGTTAAGCCCCGTGCAGCCCGTCTCCGCAGAATAATCATTAGCCTAGGCGGGTAATCCTCAGAGGAGATCTGATCGGCCTTAACCCCGCAGCCGCGGGGGTTCTGTAAACGCTATCACATAATGATTATATACGTAATGTAAGAAATTTCTTACGCTGGAATCGTAACAGGAACGAGCAAAGGAGGCTGACATGTGAAAGCAACAAGCATCACCGCAACACCAAATCTGACCATAGAAAAGGGGAAAGGCGCACGCGCTCTAACGGCTCTGAACAAATACAAGCTGCTGTATCTGATGATCCTGCCCGGGCTGCTGTATTTCATCATCTTTAAATATCTGCCCATGGGCGGGCTGATCATTGCGTTCCAGAATTATCAGCCGTTCCAGGGGATTACCGGGAGTGAGTGGGTCGGCCTGAAGCATTTCATCCGGTTATTTACGGAGCCTACGTTCATGCAGCTGCTGCGCAATACCCTGATTCTGTTTGCCATGAACATTGTGATTTTCTTCCCGCTGCCGATTATTGTAGCCTTGATGCTGAACGAGTTGAAGGGACGTTATCTCAAAAACTGGATTCAGACGATTATCTACATCCCGCACTTCATGTCCTGGGTCATCATTGTCTCCATTACGTATGTGTTCCTGACGGTGGATGGCGGGGTTATCAATGAGATGATCGCAAGTCTTGGCGGCAAAAAGATCAGCTTCCTCACCTCCTCCGAGTGGCTGCGGACGATCTATATCCTGCAGATTATCTGGAAGGAGCTTGGATGGTCGACCATTATTTATCTGGCAGCCATCACTGTAGTGGACCCGCAGCTTTATGAAGCCTCCGAGATGGACGGGGCAAGCCGTCTGCGCAAGACCTGGCATGTTACACTGCCGGCCATCCGTCCCGTGATTATTACGCTGCTGATCCTCAAAATCGGCAGCACGCTGGATCTTGGCTTCGAGCATATGTATCTGCTGCTGAATTCACTGAACCGGAGTGTCGCCGAGATTTTCGATACCTATATCTATACGGCGGGCCTCAAGAACGGGCAATTAAGCTTTAGCACCACGATAGGTTTGTTCAAGGGTGTTGTCGGGTTGATTCTCGTGATGCTCTCCAACAAGCTGGCCAAAAGAATGGGCGAAGACGGCGTGTATTAAAGCTAAGGCTAACTATTTCTATCTACCAAAGGAGAAGTGTTATGAACAAAAGATGGGTCACTCTAATTGCAATCGCTACAATGGCTACCACTGTGCTCTCGGCATGCGGCGGAGACAAAGAAGAGAAGAAGACTGCCGCTGCAGAGGATCTGAACTCGACACTGGAATTAACCTGGCTGAATATTCTGCACACCGCTTCGCCGCCGACCGATACGATCAAATCTCTGCTTGAGGAATACACCAACAGCAAAATCACCTTCAACTGGGTGCCCGATGCTTCCAAGGAAGAGCGGATCACTACGGCGCTGGCCTCCGGGGAGCTTGCAGACATTGTCACCCTGACCATGATGACCAATTCATCGGTTAGAAGCTCACTGAAATCAGGACTGTTCTGGGATGTGGGGCCGTACCTCGCAGAGTTCAGTAATCTGGCGAAGATTGCTCCTGAGCTGAAGGAAGCGGCTTCGATTGAAGGCGTGCTGTACGGCGTTCCCTTCCAGAAGAATCTGGCGCGTTCCGGTCTGATTTTCCGCAAGGACTGGCTGGATAAGCTGGGTCTGCCGGTTCCGAAGACGCTTGATGAGGTCTATGAAGTGGCCAGAGCGTTCACAGAGGACGACCCGGACGGCAACGGTGTGAAGGATACGACAGGCTTCGGGGATCGATCAGAGCTGAAATACAGCAGCTTCAAAACACTAAGCTCCTACTTCGGCACGCCGAATGGCTGGAAGGTGGATGATAGCGGCAAGTTTACCCCTGAATTCGATACCCAAGAGTATATCGACACGATGAATTACTCCAGAAAGCTCTACGAGAACGGATATCTGGCGCAGGACTTCGCAGTTACAGCCAAAACGGACCAGCAGCAGCAATTCGCGCAAGGGAAGACCGGGATCTATACCGGGATGGTGGACATCACCAGTCTGAGAACATTAGCGCAGGATCTGCAGCCGGGCATGGAGCTGGTGCCGGTGAACAAGATTTCTAATGGAGATGGACAGTATCATATCTGGTCCGAGGGCAGCGGGATCGGCGGATTGATGGCTTTTCCGAAATCTGAGGTGAAGACTGAAGCAGAGCTCAAGCGGCTGCTGAAGTTCGTCAATGACCTGATCGATGAGAAGGCGTTCATGCTGATGACCGGCGGGATCGAAGGCACCCACTATGAATATGATGAGAACGGGGCCTTCAAAATTCTGAACACCGAGCTGTGGCAGGCGGATGTGCAGCCTTTCTCCTCCAGCAGACCTAGTGAAATTGCCTATACGCTTAAGGATGCGAACCCTGAGAAGCAGCTGGCCAATGAGCTGATCCGCGAGAATGACAAGTTCGCCGTGCTTGACCCAACCGTTCCGCTGGATTCGGCAACCAATAATGAGCAGGGAACGGAATTGCAAAAGATCATTACAGATGCTACCTTCAAATATATCATGGGCCAATCGGATGAGGCGGCCTTCAAGAAAGCCGTACAGACCTGGAAGGATTCGGGCGGAACCAAGATCACCGAAGAATATGAAGCTGCATATAAACTGACCAAGAAGTAAGCAAGCTATAAACGAAGTCCGGAGTGCGAGAGAGGATGGGAAAAGGAATGCTGGTGGGCAAAGAGGGCTTTTGCGATTACTCTACCATTCAGGCGGCAGTCGATGCCCTGGAACGGCTGGACCCGGAGATAGAGGCCACGCTCTACATTATGCCGGGCGTGTATAAGGAGGAGGTGCGGGTCTACCGCTCCCTTCTCCGTATCATCGGCATCGGACAAGTGGAGATCACGATGAACCGCTATGCCCGGGAGCTGGATGAGCAGGGGGAGGAGATCGGGACCTTTGCGACTCCCACCCTGTTCCTTGGCGGCCGGAAGCTGGTCCTGGAGAATCTGACCGTCTCCAATACAGCGGGGCAAGGCAGCGAGGTAGGGCAGGCAGTAGCGGTGTACGCCCATTGTGATGAGACGGTATTCCGAAATTGTACCTTCAAGGGCCATCAGGACACGCTGTTCACCGGCCCGCTGCCGCCGGCCCCCAGAGAGCGTCTGCTGTTCGGCGGCGTTCCGCTGCGGGAGCATCACGCACAGTACCGCCAGTTATACCAGTACTGTTATATTGAGGGAACGGTAGATTATATTTTTGGGGGAGCAACGGCCTGCTTCGAGCATTGCACGCTGCACAGCCTGCGGAATAGCGGAGGCCATGCAGGCTACATCACGGCAGCCTCCACTCCCGAAGGGCAGGCCTACGGCTACGTGTTCAATCAATGTTATCTGAGCGCTGAGCCGGGAACAGCCCCGGTATTCCTGGGCCGTCCATGGCGGGAGCATGCCAAGACTGCCTTTGTGGATTGCCGGATGGGCCAGCATATCCACCCCCAAGGCTGGACTCATTGGGGCGAGCCTGCCAATGAGCAAATGGTCAGGTATGCGGAGTACACTTCTGAAGGAACTGCGGCGATTCTGCGGCAGCAGCGTGTGCCTTGGGCTGAGCTGCATGGAAGCGGCACTGCGCGGGCCGGCAGGGACGATGTACTGGCCGGGTTCCATCCGCCGGAAGGATAAGTTATCTTGTGATTATGAGGCAGTGACAATAAAAGGGATGACCCCGCTACACGGGGCCATCCCTTTATTCGAGTCAAGTCTTGCAACACTTACGTGTTCACAACCGCTGTAATCTCTTCGTCCAGCTCCAGCCGTACATCTTCACGGTAGGCACGGATGCCGTATTCGCTGTGTACGTAGCGAAGAATAGACTCAATCATGTTGGACTCCACCAGGTACTGGCTTCTTCCCTGTATCCAGACCTCTGCGGTGTAGCCGGTGTCCTCGTCCCAGCTCAGTTCCACCTGGACTTCCTCCACCCGCACAGCCTTACGTTCCGCCATATGCAGGCAGATCGCATTGATAATCTCGTCCATGCTGAGAACAGTAACACCCATTAGTAGCGTCCGTCTCTTTCTTCCAGCCGGCGCCGCTCCTGTCTGCGCTTGAAGAAGGACATAATCAGCGTAATTACGAAGTAGATGGCCAGCATGTTAATCAGGAATCCGATGATATTTCCAAAAGCGCCCATGCCGGCGAACATTCCGCCGAAGAGGAAGCCGGCGATCCCGCCGATCATCAGGCCTTTCATCAGGCTGCCGCCGCTGAAGAAGCCGCGGTTCGCGTTCGCTGCAGTTCCGTTGGTGTTGCTTTTGGTGCTATCGCTTTGTTTCACATTATTTGTGGTTGATTTCTTCGGGGTCGTCGTGAATCCCCGGCTTCCTGATTTGAAGCCCCCGCCGCCGCGGCGGGCATCTGCGAAGTCAGGAACAGTGACAGCGAAGAACAGCGTGAAGGCCATAACGATCATCATTACACGTTTCATTGGTTTCATTGAGTACAAGAACCTCCTAGAAGTTTGGTAACACCCAGTTTACCCGGCTGTTGCCCGGTAATACGCAGAGCGGAGGCTGAGGTTTCAAATTTTAATAAATAAGAATTTACATAAAAAATGCGCGGGTCCGGGACCCGCGCAAACAGCAGTATCAGAGAGTTGCCTTAGTCCGCGTATCCGTCCGAGACAAGCTCAAGCGCTCCGGTAGCCGGATCGATGATCATGCCGTGAATAGGTACGTTTGGGGGGAGTAAGGGATGGCGCTTAATCAGCTCCACAGTCTGAATTACCCCCTCCTCGACATTGTCAAACCCGCGCAGCCATTTCGTCAGCTTAATTCCCGAATTCTCCAGCGTGCTGAGCACTTCATCGGAGACGCCGCGCTCCTTGATGGAGTTAATCATCTTGTCCGCGTTCAGGGAAGCCATGCCGCATTCATAATGCCCGACGACGATGACTTCGTCTGCATCCAGCTCGTATAGCGCAACCATGACGCTGCGCATGACACTGCCGAACGGCTGGGAGATGACGGCTCCGGCGTTCTTGATGATTTTGACATCACCGTTCTTGAAATTCATGGCCTTGGGCAGAAGCTCAACAAGCCGTGTGTCCATGCAGGTGATGATCAGCATTTTTTTATCCGGGAAGCGGCTGGTCAGATAGCTCTCGTATGCCTTTTCCTCTACAAAATGCTTGTTGAACTCCATAATGTCTGTAATCTGACTCATGAGCATGCGCCTCCTTAATTGATTAAACTGTAATCCATTGTACTGCGTCTAGCCGTGAACATAAAGGGCTTCCTGTAATCAAATTTTGCAAAATCTAAGCGGAGCCTGTCTCCGCGCCTGTGAGCCGTTAACTAATTCAAATTTGAAGAGATATCGCCCGAATTTGATTATAGCGATTATAAAAAGTATCATCAAGAGGAGTAGAAAAAAATGACAAGGCAGGTGCTCAGACATGGAACAGCAGGTCCGGGAACAATGGGATAAATTCAGCGAGTTATTATCTAAAATCAAAGGCTATTATGAAGCAATTGGACTTCTGGGCTGGGATCTGCGTACAGGTGCGCCCCGCAAAGGCGTAGAGATCCGTTCCGCCACGCTTGGTATGCTGAGTGCAGAGGCGTTCAAACTCCAGGTATCGGAAGAGATCAGGGCGTTCACAGAGTATCTCAGCCGCCCCGAAGTAGCGGAGCAACTGGATAGCAATCAGAATAAGATTGTGAAGGATACCCGCAAGGAGTACCAGCGCAGTAAGAGCATTCCGTCCAAGACCTTCGAGGAATATTCGGTGCTCACCGCCCATGCGCAGACCGTCTGGGAAGAGGCTAAGGATGAGAATGATTTCGCCTCCTTCGAGCCGTATCTGACCAAGATTGTGGCCCTCAAACAAGAATTCATTGATTATTGGGGTGTGCAAGGCTCGCGTTATGACACATTGCTGGATATGTACGAGCCGGATTTGACGGTTGAGAAGGTGGATGCCATCTTCACCCGTTTGCGCAGCCGTCTTGTACCGCTGGCCGAAGCGATCAATGCCTCGCCGAACAAGCCGGACACCGGATTTCTGAGCCAGATCTTCCCCAAGGAGCAACAGGAGAAATTCGGCCTCTTCTTACTTGAGCAGATGGGGTATGATTTCGAGGCAGGACGTCTGGATGAGAGTGTGCATCCGTTCGCTACCGGCCTGAACCCCGGCGATGTACGCATCACAACGAACTATCTGCTAGACAATGTGACCAGCTCCATCTTCAGCTCGCTGCATGAGGGCGGACATGCCCTGTACGAGCAGAATTTCGGAGAAGAGCTGATTGGTACACCGCTGGCACAGGGTGCTTCCATGGGAATTCATGAATCCCAGTCCAGGCTGTGGGAGAATATGATCGGCCGCAGCCGGGCTTTCTGGCAGCGTTACTATGGCGATCTGCAGCAGCATTTCCCGGAGCAGCTTGCGGACGTGGAGATGGAAGACTTTTACCGGGCGATCAACAGTGTAGGCAACTCCTTCATTCGGATCGAAGCTGATGAACTAACGTATAACCTGCATATTATTGTGCGCTATGAGATTGAGAAGCTGATTTTCAATGAAGGGCTTGAAGTCAAGGACCTGCCTAAGACCTGGAACGCGAAGTATCAGGAATACTTAGGGATTACACCACCGACGGATGCGCTTGGCGTGCTCCAGGATGTTCATTGGTCCGGTGGAGATTTCGGCTATTTCGCTTCCTATTCCTTGGGTAACATGTATGCAGCCCAGATGTTGAACACCCTGCGTAAGGAGCTGCCGGAGTTCGAGGAGCTGATTGCCGCCGGTAACCTGCTGCCGATCAAGGAATGGCTGACGGGCAAGGTATACCGCTACGGCCAGAGCCTGACCCCTTCGCAGATTATTGAGCAAGTCACAGGCGAACCGCTTAATCCCGATTATCTGGCAGATTATCTGGAAGCGAAGTATGCGGAGCTCTATAAGCTATAAGCTAAAAGACTTGCAGCAACAGCTAATGATGGCTGCTTAGGCGATTGAATGATACAGCAGCAGCCTGCCCTGCGGCATCCGTAAGCTGGAAGGACTTCGGAGAAACGGCTATAATAGAAGGAAACCGCAAACGGAAGGAATCGTGGTATGGCTAATACTCACACTTACAGCCGCAAGGAAGAAGTTGCTAATGCGGTTACTCACGGGATCGGCGCTGTCTTAAGCATTGCTGCATTGGTGCTGCTGGTCGTATACGCTGCTCAGAATGGCACAGCCTGGCATGTAGTCAGTTTCTCCATTTATGGCGCTACTATGCTGCTGCTGTATTTTAATTCAACGATGGTGCATAGTCTCAGGGAGGGGAAAGCGAAGGATTTCTTTGAATTTCTTGACCATTCCTCAATTTATTTATTCATTGCCGGAACGTATACCCCGTTCATGCTGGTGGCGATCCGCGGACCGCTGGGCTGGACTTTATTTGGTATCGCTTGGGGCGTGGCGGTATTCGGTGTTTTCTTCAAGGCCTTTTTCGTCAAAAAATTCCTGTTCATGTCCACCATCTTCTATATTGCGATGGGCTGGATGATCGTAATCGCCTGGAGCCCTCTGTCCCAGGCTGTTGCCAGCGGCGGGATGACACTGCTGGTAGCAGGGGGGCTGATGTACACGCTCGGCACCGTCTTTTATGTATGGCGGGGCTTCCCGTATCATCATGCGATCTGGCATTTATTCGTGCTTGCCGGAACCGTCTTGCACTTCTTCGTTGTATTGTTATATATTCTCCCTATTCATTAAAAGCGGAATATATGAGGCAGGAATGGCGCCGGATTTCAGCGCAGGAATGCCGGTTTTGGACAAAGTGAAAGATGACAAGTAAAAAGACTTGACATCTTTCTTTGTTTTCGGTATCATAAGGGACGTTGTGAAGCTGTAAAGTGTTTTTCCTTGACGAAGGGAGTGCCCTTAATGAGTCAGGAGAATAGGCTCGAGAAAACCAACCGGATCAACCTGTTATTCGCTTTCTATGAACGGCTGCTTACTGACAAGCAACAGACGTTTCTCAAATATTATTTCCATGATGATTTCTCCCTGGGGGAGATCGCAGCGGAATTTGAAATTAGCCGCCAGGCTGTGTATGAGCATATCAAGCGGGCGGAGCAAGTGCTTGAGAATTATGAAGAGAAGCTTGGACTCCTGTCCAAGCATGAAGACCGTAACAAATACTTAGAAGAAATGCGCAGACTGCAGGATACGGCAATGCTGCCTGAGCAATATAAACAGCAGTTCATGGAACTCATGGACCGGCTGCAGAAGTTAGAGTAGGAAGAAGGGAGCGAGCCGCCTATGGCATTTGAAGGATTAACCGGAAGATTGCAGAATGTGTTCAGCAAACTGCGCGGCAAAGGGAAAGTATCCGAAGATGACGTAAACGAAGCGATGCGTGAAGTGCGGCTGGCCCTTCTGGAAGCCGATGTTAACTTCAAGGTCGTCAAGGACTTCGTGTCCAAGGTGAAAGAGAAGTCTGTTGGCACGGAAGTGATGGACAGCTTCACGCCAGGCATGGTCATCATCGATATTGTTAACAAGGAACTGACCGAGCTGATGGGTGGAAGCCAGGCGAAGCTGGCTAAGTCGAACAAGCCGCCGACAGTCATTATGATGACGGGTCTGCAGGGCGCAGGGAAGACGACCACTTCCGGTAAGCTGGCGAAGCTGCTGCAGAAGGGCAATCACCGCCCGCTGCTCGTAGCTGCCGATATCTACCGTCCGGCTGCGATTAAGCAGCTGCAGGTGGTCGGAGAACAGATTAAGGTTCCTGTCTTCTCGCTGGGTGATCAGACCAGTCCGGTAGAGATTGCCAGACAAGGTGTTCAGCATGCGAAGGATAATAACCTGGATTATGTCCTGATCGATACGGCAGGCCGCCTGCATATTGATGAAGAGCTGATGGAAGAGCTGAAGCAGATTCATAACGTTGTAACTCCGGATGAAGTGCTTCTGGTAGTCGATGCTATGACCGGTCAGGATGCTGTGAATGTGGCGGACAGCTTCAACAAGCAGCTGGAGCTTACCGGCGTAGTGCTTACGAAGCTTGACGGCGACACCCGTGGTGGTGCTGCGTTATCCGTCAAGGCGGTCACCGGCTGTCCGATCAAATTCGCCGCTCTGGGCGAGAAGATCGATGCGCTGGAGCCGTTCCATCCGGAGCGGATGGCTTCGCGGATTCTCGGCATGGGCGACATGCTGTCGCTGATTGAGAAGGCTCAGGCCAACATCGATACCGAGAAGGCCAAGGAAATGGAACGTAAGATGCGTAATGCAGAGTTCACGTTCGATGATTTCCTGGAGCAGATGGATCAGGTGAAGAAGCTTGGCCCGATCGATCAGATTCTTGATATGCTGCCTGGCATGAACAAGGCCAAGGGCATGAAGGACCTGAAGGTGGACGATAAGCAGATGGGCCGCGTTGAAGCCATTGTTCATTCCATGACCAAGGCCGAGAAAGCCCAGCCTGAGATTATCAACCATAACCGCCGCAAGCGTATTGCAGCAGGCAGCGGTACCAACGTCGCTGAAGTGAACCGGCTCATCAAGCAATTCGATGAAATGCGCAAGATGATGAAGCAGTTCTCCGGCATGATGGGCGGCGGAGGCGGCAAGGGCGGTAAGAAGAACGCCATGAAGCAGCTCAAGGGCCTTGCCGGCAAAGGCGGCATGAAGTTCCCGTTCCGTTGATCTTCTTTCCCTATATTTCGATATTCTTTTAAGGAGGTGAATTTCGTGGCAGTACGTATTCGTTTGAAAAGAATGGGAGCACATAAAGCGCCTTTCTACCGTGTAGTGGTTTCCGATTCCCGGTCTCCTCGTGACGGCCGTTTTATCGAGGAAATCGGTTATTATAATCCGATCGAAGTACCGGCAGTCGTTAAGATTGACGAAGAGAAGGCTCTTAAATGGCTTCAGACAGGTGCACAAGCATCTGATACCGTCCGCAACCTGCTTTCCAAAGCTGGCGTGATGAAGAAGTTCCATGAGTCAAAGCTTCAGAAATAATGACTGATTGCGAGGGTCCTCTATGGAAGAATTAGTTGGTGTTATTGCTAAGGCTTTAGTGGATCATCCGGAGGATGTGGCCGTACGGACCGTGGAGAAGGATCACTTGATAGTCTATGAGTTGTCCGTGCATCCTGATGATGTCGGCAAGGTTATCGGCAAGCAGGGGCGGATCGCCAAAGCGCTTCGTACCGTAGTCACATCTGCAGCAGTCAAAAGTGATAAACGCGTTACCGTGGATATTTTATCTTAAGGATGCGCACAAGGAGGGGCTAGGGATAGTATATCCCGGCTCCTTTTTGTTGAAAATATAAGAATTTATAAGCTGAATAATTAAAGTGAAGGAGATGAACACATGACACAAGAGTTAACCGTAGGCAGACTGGTGAATACGCACGGTATTCGCGGGGAGATCAAAATCCTGTCGCATACCGATTTCCCGGAGGTGCGGTTTGCACCCGGCAAGAAGCTGCTGCTGATTCCCGCAGACGGAAGCCCGAAATTCGAGGTTACGATCGAAGCGGCGAGAGAGCATAAAGGGATGTATATCGCGAGGCTTAAGGGGTATACGAACATTAATGAGATTGAGAAGTATAAAGGCAGTATGCTTAAGGTACCTAGTGATAATCTGGTTGAGCTGCCGGAGAACGAATATTACTTCCACCAGATCGTAGGCTGTGAAGTCTACACAGATGAAGATGCCAGCCAGCCGCTGGGAACGATTACAGAGATTCTGCAGCCTGGGGCCAACGATGTCTGGGTAGTGAAGCCGAAGAAGGGCCAGGATATTCTGATTCCGGTTATTAACGATGTAGTGCTGGACGTCAATATTGCAGCCAAAAAAATTACTGTGCACCTTATGGAAGGGCTGCTCCCATGATCCGCATCGACGTGCTGACGCTGTTCCCGGATATGTGTGAAGGCGTCTTCGGCACCAGCATTCTCGGTAAGGCCCGTGAGAAAGGCATTGCTTCACTGAACACTGTGAACTTCCGCGACTTCTCGGGCAACAAGCATAACAGCGTGGATGATACGCCTTACGGCGGAGGGGGAGGGATGGTATTGAAACCTGACCCTATCTTCGCAGCGGTGGAGCATGTGCTGGCTCAGAGTACTGCCGGAGGGGAGCAAGGTGAGAGCGGGGATACAGAGGCAGTGAAGCCGCGTATTATTCTGATGTGCCCTCAGGGCCGGACCTATAACCAGCAGATCGCCGAAGAGCTGGCACAGGAACAGCACCTGATCTTCATCTGCGGTCATTATGAGGGCTATGACGAGCGAATCCGTGAGCATCTGGTGACGGACGAGCTGTCAATTGGCGACTATGTGCTGACCGGCGGTGAGTTGCCTGCTATGACCGTAATAGATTCGATCGTGCGGCTGCAGCCAGGGGCCCTGGGTAACGAGACCTCTGCCATCTCCGACTCCTTCAGCACCGGGCTGCTGGAGTACCCGCATTATACCCGCCCGGCAGAGTTCCGGGGCTGGAAGGTGCCGGACATGCTGCTCAGCGGGCATCATGCCAATATCGAGGTGTGGCGGCGAGAGCAGGCGCTTCAGCGTACCCTTGAACGCAGACCGGATCTGCTGGAGACGGCTGAGCTGACGGTGAAGGACAAGCAGACGCTGAAGCGGCTGCAGGAGCAGGCAAGCCTCAAAAATAATTAATTGTAAATTTGGGCCTGAATAGAGTCATAGCTGGCGTCTTTTTAACGTATATTACGTTAGGGAGGCGTTTTTTGCTGTGTGCTGGGGATTGTAAGACATGTTTCATGAAGGTGACAGGTAGGCAGGAAGAGTAGATTTTTATTTTGAAAATAGAAGCAGGGGTGTGTCGGTACCCGTGTGCAAGGGTAATAATAAGAGGCGCCGCAAGAGTAGATGCAGCTTAAGACACAGCTAGCTTAACTATCGAAAGGAATGACTGAAGTGACTACGAATACGCATGAACCATTCAAGCCAGCCGTGGACACAGTCCACAACAAAGAGGCGGAGCCGCTCCGCACAGTGAGTGATATTATCGATTTCTATAAGAATCGTAAATCATAACTAAGATATGCAAGGAATGAATTAGACCCTGGTATCAGGTTCCATAGCCTCAGTAATACAGCAGATTACACCAATAACCGCTTGAGCAGAAGGACGTAAGATCCTGATGGCTCAAGTGGTTATTTTTAAGATGATACCACATAAAAAAAGACCGTCCGAAGACGGTCTCTCTACCCGAGGCGCTAGTTTGTAACTTTGATCCGTATCCCGCGCCACCAAGGCTACAACATTCAGCCGTTGGTCCGGGTAAGGGATACGTTCAGCATGTCATGCTTGATGTGAACGCACCTCCTTTCCTTGTGCCAAGAGTATAGCACAGCCTTTACGGAAAATCCATTAAATTTTAATAACATCCGAAAAAATATTGAACTCTATAAAAATACTGAACTCTATTTGAAACGGCTGCGCGAGTAGGGTATATTTATAGTATAAGCAGCAAGTAACCGCTTACCGGCATATTTTACATCGGGTGAACGTATCTTAATCATAGGTACGCGGTAAACGTAAGGCCGCTGTATTGTATTGGATTCTGTTTGAAATGTCGGGGTATAGCGCAGCCTGGTAGCGCGCACCCTTGGGGTGGGTGAGGTCGCAGGTTCAAATCCTGTTACTCCGATTATTCTAATGTATCAAGGTTCTAGCCACTTTTTAAAGGAAGCTTTATTTTGTTGTTAAAATTTTGTTTGACGCAGAAGAGGATGCTAGTAGTCTCGAATTATAATACAAACTGTAATACAAAGGTGTAATACTTGTATTACAAAGTAAAACAAAACGTGATATACTATAGTCAACAAAAAGAGCCGTGCGGTCAACACGACTCCCCTGCGCAATAGAGCCGCTTTTAAGGGCGGTCAGCTTTAGTGGAATGACGGATACAAATAGACCGATTCCTAACCGGGGCGCGGTCTATTTGCGTTTATGGAATGAAAGTATTAGAACAACCAGAGTCGCAAATGAGATCATTAGCGTTAAAGTGTCTTTAACTTCCACAAGGCATCCCTCCCTTCTAGAGAGGTAGCCGACACGCCCCTATAAGCCTATTCTATTGCTTCTGTGATTATATCATATTTTTTAGATGAGTGGCAGATATTTCCACTCTTTTTTGCGTTGTTTTAAAGTCAAAAAAGGTATGAACAGACGTATACCACAAGACAAATTTTCAGATGTGTTTTTAGCGACAAAAAGAGTTGAGCCGTCCAATTAACATTACAACACAAACAAACACTATTAGTATTGATGAGACGTTACAAATAACTTACATAAAAAAACACTTCCGTCAGCGTGTTACGCTCTGTAGGAAGTGTTTTTATTTTGAGGATAAGACCCAGGTGCGGTTAAGTTAATACCTGCCCCTGTCTCCATCCCGGCGGGTAAGCATGATGACTCCCGTGACCAAGGAATACAAGGCAACAACCATAAGCAATACAATGGCCCAAGTATAATTGCGCACCGTGTAGGTGAGCGAAGCGAAGATGATAAACCAGGCGATCCGCAGTACTCCTTCATTAATAAAACGTCTGCCTGCTGTACTCATGATTCCTGCCTCCTTATGGATTGTAGAAGATTGTTCACAACCGTAAGCGGTTAATTGTTTTTGTTACTTTAATATTACCCCTTTTTCCACAAAATTGATACACAATGTTCACAAGTTCTTCATTTCACAGCTATTTTACTTATAGACAGCTGCTGCGTGACGATAGCCGTTACCGGCTTATCCCTCCCCTCATAAGATACAGAACCACGATTAAGGAGGAAACAGCAGATGGAAGCTTATTATAATTGTCTCCATTGCAAAGATAAGCGTGTACGTATTATGACTTCTGACGGCAAACGCCATGAAGGAATTATTGTGGATGTGGACCGGAACAATGTGTATCTTAAAACAAAGGGCAATGGCAGAATGCAAACCTCGGCCTTTTACCCGGGCGGTGCGGGAAACTACTATGGCGGCTACTATGGCTACGGCAGTCAGATCCTTACCTTGAGCCTGTTCACGCTTTTGGCAATTGCACTAATCTGACGATAGGCTGAACAAGACAAAAGTGGGCTCCTGGAAGTCAGGAAGGCCCACTTTTGGCGTAATGACAGGTTGATTTAGTTAACGGATATGGCTCCGATCTGCGTGGTTAACGATACCAGCGGACCGCCGCCGTTATAATCCTTTGATGTACCGTTGTCGGTGCCGGAGATATGGCCGAGTTCGCTGCGGGCTTTGACCGTACATGCGGTTGATGCTGACAGATCGGCGGAGATTCTTCCGATATCGCTCTTAGCCTTGAGGCTGCTGCCCTTTGTCATGCTGGATACTCCAAGCTCAATACTTCCCGTATTTGACTCTACACTGGACTTGCCTGTGAACACGGTGTCTTGCAGGATGATGCTGCCCACATTGCTGTTAATCTCAAAAGTCCCCTCTAGCCCGCGGAGCTGAACAGTGCCTACATTATTATCAATCTCAAACCGGTCAACGGTCTCTGGAATCCCGATTACATAATTAATGCTGAAGTTGGAATCACCGTACTCATGCTGCGCCCATTCCCAGAGGTCCTTCTTCGCATTGCCTTCACCATGAGCAGAGACGATTAGAGCGTCTCCTTTGTGTTCGATAGAAACTTCCGTATGATCCAGCACGCCGGATACCAGCTTGTGGCCTGTCTGCTCATGCACGATGACGGTGGCCTGGACAGTTATCTCATCACCTGAAGCTGGCACTACTTCCACTTCACCCACTGCATTGTCCAGCTTAAGCACGGAAGCCGAAGCAATAGGCAGGGAGGTGGAGAATTCCCGGCTAATTCCGCTAGTGTTCATTTGATCTTCAATCATGCCTGTTATGTTCTGGGTCGCGTCACCTACAGCAGCACTGGCATCGCTGAGACTCTGCTTCACGGCTTCGGCTGCCTCTTGTGTGAAGCTGCCGGAGATCGTCTGCTCCAATTGATTATCCGCCGCTTCCTTGCCGGGAAGCTCCCGGCAGCTGGTAAGTGCAATAGAAAATACGGCCATGGCTGCAATAATTGCTGTACTGTGATGTTTCTTCATTTTATATAGGCCCTCCTAAAGGCATGATTATTTGCTTATGTATACTGGGTATTATATATTATGGGAAAACACTGGATAACAGCCTGGCGGCGGGTTGTTCTACTAGACTATAGTCCAGTAAGCGTTCGGCTACATTTCAATCCTGCATTATGGTACACTTGCGTTAGATGAAGGACCGGAAGAATGAAATGTGACAGCTGGAGGGCCGGTACGGAAGCAGACCCGGGAGACGGTCTGTTTACTATTTTGACTGAATAAGTCAGAGGGGCGGATGAGCCAAATGCAGTATGCAGCATTCCTGATCGTTGTGTTGGTGGGCGCAGTTGTCTATACCGTGTACCGCAGCCGGATGAGCCAAGAACAGTCTGAAGCGCCGAAGCAGGGGAAGGCGAGTAACGTAATTTCTATGGAAGGGCACCGTAAGGCCAAGCAGAATGCTGCGGATCAGCAGTGCTCCTCCTGCAAGAAGAAGAACGGCAAGCTGATCTTTTATGCCCAGGATGACGGAAGTGTGGTCGGACTCTGCAAGGATTGTAAGGTGAAGGCGAAGAAACGGGATATGCTGCCGCTTTAATTCTATAAACTAAAAATAACTATTGCAGACGCCTATTGTTTGTGATAAAATTACTTCTGTTGTGTGGAATACGGTGGTCCTCTGCGGATAATGAGGGAGAGCAATGGCTCTCCGGAAGAGGCAAGAACACCTGTACGGAAGGAGGAAGTCCTTAATGAATATCCTACAAGCAATTACACAAGAGCAACTTCGTAAAGATATCCCGAGTTTTCGCCCGGGTGACACTTTGAAGGTGCATGTAAAAGTTATCGAAGGAACTCGTGAGCGTATCCAGTTGTTCGAAGGCGTTGTAATCAAACGTCGCGGCGGCGGTATCGGTGAGACTTTTACGGTTCGTAAAATCTCTTATGGTGTTGGTGTGGAAAGAACATTCCCAGTCAACTCCCCTAAACTCGAGAAAATCGAAGTGGCTCGCCGCGGTAAAGTTCGTCGTGCGAAGCTGTACTATCTTCGTGACCTGCGCGGTAAAGCTGCAAGAATTAAAGAAATTCGTCGCTAGAATAGTGACAAAGGAAAGGGGCTTGAATTCAAGCCCCTTTCGTTTATTTCTTGTAATTAAAGAATCGGGTTTTCAGACATATGTGCCTTAGGAACAGCTTCTCCGAAAAGGCCTCCTGAAGGAGTAATCGCGGGGGAGTTTTTGGCAGGAGCTTTTTTGTATTGTATAGTGGAGATAACAATTATTGGAGAGGACGGTGAACTATGCAGCAGGATTTGCAGCAAGGGCAAGGCGAAGTGATTGATTCTAACGGCCAGAGCCCCCGGAAGCCAAAGAATGAAGTCCTGGAATGGATTAAAGCGATAGCGATTGCATTGGTTCTGGTTATTCTAATACGCTGGCTTTTGTTCAAACCGTTTATCGTAGACGGCCCTTCCATGAAGCCTAACTTCCATACCGGCGAACGAGTGATTGTTAACGAAATTCTCTACGATATCCGCAAGCCGGAGCGCGGGGAAGTCATTGTGTTCCATGTGCCCTCAGAGGGCCGGGATTTCATTAAGCGTGTCATTGGTGTGGCGGGCGATACAGTCACGGTTGAAGGGGATGTCGTTACAGTGAACGGAGAGCCTGTGAACGAAACGTATATCCAGGGCGCGATTGATGATGCGCATAATAACAACATTTTGTACAACAATAAGAACTTCCCGAATGAGCAGTTTACGGACAATAAGGTGCCGGAAGGCCATGTATTCGTAATGGGGGATAACCGCTCTGACAGTACGGACAGCCGGATGATCGGTTATGTGCCGCTGGGGGATATTGTCGGCCGTGCAGACCTTATTTTCTGGCCGGTGAAGAATATCTCATTAATAAATCATTAATTCATTTATGAAGCTGACAGAAGTCAAAGGAGGTGACGGCATTGGCCATTCAATGGTTTCCTGGTCATATGACGAGGGCTAGACGACAAATCGAGGATAAGCTGAAGCTGATTGATGTTGCGATAGAACTGCTTGATTCCCGTCTGCCGATTTCGAGCCGCAATCCGATGATTGACGATATTTTGCGGGACAAGCCAAGACTGATTATTCTAAATAAAGCAGATCTGGCCGATCCGGAAGTTACGCGCAAGTGGCTGGCTTATTTCAAGGAGCAGGGGCATGTTGCCTATCCGGTAGATGCTTCTACTGGCACTGGGATTAAAGAGATTCCGGAGCAGGTGAAGCTGCTGCTGAAGGACAAGATCGACCGGCAAATTGCCAAGGGCATGAATCCGCGTGCGATGCGGGCACTGATTGTGGGCATTCCCAACGTAGGCAAATCGACTCTCATTAACCGGATGGCTGGAAAAAGTATTGCGATTACCGGTGACCGTCCGGGGGTTACCAAGGGCCAGCAGTGGATAAAGACCGGCGGCAGTCTGGAGCTATTGGATACGCCGGGGATTCTCTGGCCGAAGTTCGAGGACCAGACGGTAGGCTATAAGCTGGCAGTAACCGGGGCCATTAAGGAAGAAATCCTGAATATCGAGGATATCGCTTATTATGCGCTGAAATATTTGGTGAAGGATTACGGAAGCCGGTTCCAGGAGCGCTTTGATATCAGTAAGCTGCCGGAGGACTTAGAGAACCCGGACGAAATTGTGGCCGTTATGGAAGCGGTCGGACGTAAGCGCGGTTGTCTGATGAGCGGCGGCCGTGTAGACCTGGAGAAGGCTTCACGCGCGCTGCTGCATGAGCTTCGTGCCGGAAAGCTTGGACGCTTCACACTGGAGACACCTGAATAGTAGACTGTAGTATGGAATGGAAGAGCCATCCGTGAATGTGGGGTGGTTCTTTTTTTGCGTGTAGAGGGTTGAGGAAGATAGATCTAGAAGGCGTTAGTGCTGGGTGGTGTGAGAAGGAGCAAACAGATATTGTGAAAGTTGCTGAGAATGGGGGGATGAGAGGGTGCGCGAAGTAATCTTGTAAGAATTACAACTCTTCTCTATTGATATTGAACGGAGTACCAGAAGTGTTGTATGAAATGCAGGAATGCCCTCGTTTTGGCGGCTTGGGGGAGTAGAAATGCTGTTTTTCATACAACTTTTTTGAATTTTCGCAGTATTAATGAAGGGATTGTTGTCTTTAGTGCAGAATTTTAAGAATCGGAGACTGGGAATGGATGGAAGTAAGTGCGAGTTTGAAGCTTTTTTAGAATTCGCATTATGTCATATATTCGTAAGAAGATCATAGATGTAGCTTATTTTATTTTTAGTGGGCAGGTGGAGAGACGATGAGTGAGACAGATATGCTTGGGTATGAAAAAGAAGGCTGGGGACAATCCTTCCGTCACATCGCGGGTGTGGATGAAGTAGGCCGTGGCTGTTTGTTCGGAGATGTAGTGGCTGCAGCTGTAATTTTGCCAATGGGGCTGATTATTGAGGGTGTGGATGATTCTAAAAAGCTGACGGCCAAAAAGCGTGAGGCTCTGTATGAGACCATTATGGAGCAGGCGCTGGCAGTAAGCTTAGGGCATGTAGAGGCGGCTATAATCGATGAAATTAATATTAAACAGGCTTCGCGTTTGGCGATGCGCCTGGCGGTTGAAGGATTAAGCCAGCAGCCGGACTATATGCTGATTGATGCGGAAAAGGTGGACCTGCCCTTGCCGCAGCGCGCCATCATCAAAGGTGATGCCAACAGCCAGTCGATTGCTGCCGCCTCCATTGTAGCCAAGGTGACCCGTGACCGGCTTTGTGAGGGCTTGTGGGAGGAATTATACCCGGATTACGGGATCAAAGTACATAAAGGATATGCTACCAAGCTGCATCGTGAGCAGATCAAGCTACTTGGTGTAACCCCGATGCACCGGCGCAGTTTTATCGGCAATATTCTGGCGGAGCAGGAACAGCTGACTTTATTCTAAAAAAGGATGGCATAGCAGTTTCCAATTGGCGTGTAATCTGGATAATCACAATTGTAGGTGAAATACCGATATAAATAAAAAGAAGGGAGGCGGACAACATGAACATCGGGTCACTGGTTCGCGGTTTGCTTGGCGACAGCAAGGCGGGAGAGGCCAAATCTGTAGAGCTTAAGGAAGGTCAGGTTGTTCGCGGCGTTGTGCTAAGCGTATCCGATTCCGGAAAAGAAGCGGTGGTGCAGATTCAGGGGACGCCGGTACGGGCTGAACTGGAAACACCGCTGGCAGCCGGTCAGACGCTTAACCTGCAGGTGGGGGCACCAGGAGAAGGCGGCTTGCCGGTGCTTAAGCCGGTCTCTCTGGGGGAGGCGGCTATGGTCTCACCACAGAGTATGGGCGAGGCGCTGGAGTCACTTGGACTTGCCAATTCCAAGGCGGGACGGGAGATTGTTCAAGCGATGCAAGCCGGAGGACTCGCCTTCACTAAGGAGACTGCGGCGAAGCTGGATGCTGTAATGAATGCCAAACCTCCCGGTGTCCCTGCCTCAGAATGGCTGGAAGCGGCTGTAATCTCAGTGAAGCGCGGCTTGCCTGTAACGGCGGAGACGGTGAAGGGGCTGCAGCAGGCTGTATTCGGGCCGAAGCTGCATGATTTGCTGGCAAAGCTGGAGACTGCGGTAAACGTCTGGCTGCAGCAAGGTGTGGACGGCGACGGATCAGGTCAAGCTGCGGGGAATAGCAGACTTATGGCAGGGCTGCTGACAGGCGGAGCAAATGCCGGGCTGGCTGGCAATGGAGGGACTGCCGGGGCGAATGCTCAGGCGGGACAGACTGGTAATGCTGGCACCTCTCAGGCATTGGGTGCAAATGGACAAGCTGCATTAGTGCCAGCGGGAGACGCAGAACCGGCAGGAAGCGGGAATGCTGCGGGTGCGCGTGAAGGTACAGGGAGCGTGGCTGGAATGCGTGGCGAAGGCACGGGGAACGTAGCAGGAGCGCGTGGTGAAGGAGCGGGGACTGTAGCTGGAGCGCGTGGCGAAGGTGCGGGGACTGTGGCTGGAGCGCGTGAAGGAGCGGGGAATGTAGCAGGAGCGCGTGGTGAAGGAGCGGGGAATGAAGCAGGAACGCGTGGCGAAGGTGCGGGGAATGTAGCAGGAGCGCGTGGTGAAGGAGCGGGAGCTGTTGCTGGAGCGCGCGAAGGTGCGGGGAATGTAGCAGGAGCGCGTGGTGAAGGAGCGGGAACTGCGGCTGGAGCGCGTGAAGGTGCGGGGAATGTAGCAGGAGCGCGTGGTGAAGGAGCGGGAAGCGTGGCTGGAGCGCGTGAAGGCGCGGGAAATGTAGCAGGAGCGCGTGGTGAAGGAGCGGGAGCTGTTGTTGGAGCGCGCGAAGGTGCGGGGAATGTAGCAGGAGCGCGTGGCGAAGGTGCGGGGAACGCAGCTGGAGTGCGTGAGGGCGCGGGAGCTGTAGCTGGAGCACGCGAAGGTGCGGGGAACGTAGCAGGAGCGCGTGGTGAAGGTGCGGGAAGCGTGGCTGGAGCGCGTGAAGGCGCGGGAAATGTAGCAGGAGCGCGTGGTGAAGGAGCGGGAGCTGTTGCTGGAGCGCGCGAAGGTGCGGGGAATGTAGCAGGAGCGCGTGGCGAAGGTGCGGGGAACGCAGCTGGAGTGCGTGAGGGCGCGGGCGTTGCCGCGCAGGCGCAGAGCGCTGCGGGGCCTGCCCTGCTCGCGAAGCTGCAGGGCGTGCTCTCCGAGCTGCGCGGCGCTCTGCCGCAGCTCGCCGAAGCGCCGCCCGCCTCCGGCGCGGCGGGCGGCAGTGCAGCCCCTGCGGCGGCGCAGCCGCAGGGGGAATCCGCCGCCACCCAGGGGATTGACCCCTGGGTGGGGCGGATCTTGAAGCTGCTCGGTGCGGAGCACGAGCAGCAGCTCCTGCGCAGCGGCGGGGCGCATACCGCCGCTGCGCAGGCAGCGTCCGGCGGCGCGGAAGATGCCGCCGGTACGCTCAAGGGCGTGCTGCTGCAGGTACTGGGCAGCAGCGAGGCCCCGCCCGCGGTCAAGGAAGCCGCGGGCCAGCTGGTGCAGCAGCTGACGGGCCAGCAGCTGCTGCTGAATACAGACCGCACCGCGCCGTTCGCGCAGGTGACGATGTTCCTGCCGCTGCACGGACCGGATGGCCGGGAGACGGCCTCCGTCCAGATCCAGTCGCGGCGCGGCAGCAAAGGAGAGCTCGACGCGGCGAATTGCCGCTTGTGGTTCGATCTGGACATGAAGCAGCTCGGCCAGACGATGATCGATGTGCAGGTGGTGGACCGCATCGTCAGCCTGAAGCTGCATAACGATGAACCTTGGGTACTGGAGCTGCTGGAGGGCCGCCGCGAAGAGATGAAGGCGGCGGTCGAAGGGATAGGCTATCAGCTGTCCAGCCTGCGCACGGAGGCATTGCCGGAGCGGAGCGTGGCCGCTGCTGCGGTGAAGCCGTCCGATTATGCTCCGCAGGAGTACAAAGGAGTAGATTACCGCATATGAGTGAGTCTGAACAGAAGGTTCCTCAGAATCTCAAGAAGGCAGTGGCGCTCAAATATATTCCGGGCCAGAGCGAAGCGCCGGTGGTTGTTGCTAAGGGGCAAGGCTCGGTTGCGGACATCATCCTGCAAAAGGCAAAGGAAAACGGAGTAGCGGTCCAGGAGGATGCTGCGCTGGTAGAGGTGCTGTCGAAGCTCGATCTCGACCAGCAGATTCCGCCTCAGCTCTACCAACTGGTGGCTGAGATTCTCAGCTATGTATACCAGAGTGACCGGACAGCCGGGGAACGGAGACAGAAGTGAGCCTTAACGGGGACGGCAGAACCTACACCCGCCAGGAAAAAGGCGCTGCTGCCGAGCAGGCGGCCCGAATGTATCTGACTTCACGGGGCTACCACATCCGGGAGTATAACTGGCGCTGCCGGAGCGGAGAACTGGATATTGTCGCGGAGTATGAAGGCGCTCTGGTCTTCATTGAGGTGCGCAGCCGGAGCGGATCAACTGTACAAGGCACTGCGGAGGAGTCGGTCGATGCGCGCAAAATCCGTCAGGTGAGAGAGACGGCCCTGGTGTACCTGCACATGCAGGGACTCCAGCCGGCTGCAATTGCATTCGATGTGATTGCTGTACAGCTTCAGCCGGATTTAAGCATCGCCTCTCTGCGGCATCTCCGGGAAGCCTTTTAGTGGTTTCTGTTTTGCGAAAAACGGGTAGAATTTAACAATTATCCTTGACAGATGCCGGACTTCATGGGTCATTTCTCAAAAGAAGTGGGTAAACATTAGTGTAACTTTTAATGCCACCATGAGGAGGGCTGCCGGAATGAGGAATCAACCAATGAATATACAAGTAAGCTTTACTTGCCAAAATTGTGAGCATAATATAGTAGCGGAACTTGGCGCAGAGCCCTTATCCGTTGTATGCTGCAGTAATTGTAATAAGACATTTACCGTTATGCGGCCTGCAATAGCGGAAGAGATATTGATTGACTGGGAGAATGAAGCGTTATTCCACAAGATGCGTGCTGAGAAAACCCAAGACAGCAACAGCAGTCTCTTGTCACTGGTCATCAATGTGATCGAGCTGTTGACCTGGCGCGACAAGGGCAACGGACAAGTGGAGGCCATTAAGGAAATGCGCAAATGGCTGATCGAGCATGAGGAAGCGCCGCCGGTGGCGGAATTAATACAAATGGATGTGAACCGGCGAGCAGCCAAGCGGAAGTGGAATGATTAAGGAATAAAGCACTTAGCGAAAGCGGGGAACGGTCTTGTCCAAAGTATTTTTCACCTCAGATCATCATTTTGGCCACAAGCTGATCATTGATTTTGAATCGCGGCCTTTTAGCAGTGCGGAAGAGATGGACAAGGTGATGATTGCGAACTGGAATGCTGTGGTAGGCAAGGAGGATACGGTTTTTCATCTTGGAGACTTTTCCTTCAGGAATCAAGAGGATACCTTGAGCATTGTGGCTGCCCTGAACGGGTACAAAATTCTGATACTTGGCAATCATGACCGTGGACGCGGACGGGGCTGGTGGCTGGAAGCCGGGTTTGATGAGGTCAGTGAGTATCCGCTGATATACAAGGAGTTTTTTCTGCTCTCGCATGAGCCAATGTATATGAACAAGCATATGCCTTACGTGAATGTGCACGGACATATTCATGGACAGAAATATGAAGGCAATCATCATTTTAATATTTGTGTGGAGCATTGGAATTACACTCCGTTGTCCTTTGAACAGATCAGGGATTCAGTGGTAGCCAGTGAAGAAGGCTAAAAAATGATTCTTTGGTCATGGTTGCATGATTATGCAAGATGATTGAATTCTGAATTTTGTGCAGCATTTTATGCGCAATAACCTTGCATGTTGTGTAGGGTTGTGGGTATACTGAGTGTAATTGAGCTTACGGAAAAAGAGGAAGCACCTTTTTTCCTGGAAATGAACACCCGCTGCGGGTGTATTTCTGGAGAAGAGGTGCTTATTTGTGTATGGAAAAATGCATAGCGCATGCCTGTATGGCATTGAAGGTGTAATGATTGGAGTGGAGGTGGATCTGGCTAACGGCTTGCCGCAGACCCATATTATCGGTCTGCCGGATTCGGCAGTCAGGGAAGCGGTAGAACGGGTACGGGCCGCCGTTAAAAATTGCGGGTACAGCTATCCCCAGCAGCGGGTGACGATTAATCTGGCCCCGGCCGATCTGCGCAAGGAGGGCTCTGCGTTTGATCTGGCAATTGCCCTCGGGATACTGACGACAAGCGGCCAACTTGTCATGCCGGAAGCCGGACAGATGCTGCTGATTGGTGAGCTTGCGCTCGACGGAAGTCTACGGCCGGTAAATGGGGTATTATCCATGGCCCAGGCTGCGCGGCAGGCCGGAATTCATGCTGTTCTGGTGCCGCCCGGCAATGCGGCTGAAGCTGCCTTAATCGCGGGAATGAAGGTATACACTGCCGGACATTTGCGGGAGCTGCCTCAGCCGGGGCAGCTTCCTCCGCCGACTCCGGTTGAATGGTCTGAAGCAGCCGGATCAGACTCGCCCTTGCCGCAGGCTGATTTGCCGTTTCCGGTATCTGTATCTGTGAGTACTGAAGCATCTTCCAGGAAGCGTCCGCCTGTTCTGGCGTTGTCCCTGGATCATTTGAGATATCATACTGAGCCAGTGGAGAATATTCCCTCCCCGCTCGGGGGGGAGCAGTTCTTCAACGAAGATTACAGCGATGTTATCGGGCAAAATCATGTGAAGCGGGCGCTTACGATTGCGGCTGCGGGGATGCACAATATTATTCTGATCGGCCCTCCAGGCACCGGGAAGAGCATGCTGATTAAGCGGTTACCCGGAATTCTTCCCGAGCTTAATGATCAAGAATCACTTGAGGTGATGAAGATATTCAGTGCTGCCGGGAAGCTTAGAGACGGCGGAGGCGGCTTGCTGCGCGAGCGCCCGTTTCGTTCCCCGCATCATACGATCTCGGCGGCCGGATTGATCGGCGGGGGCGGAATTCCGAAGCCTGGGGAAGTTAGCCTTGCTCACCGCGGCATTCTCTTCCTGGACGAGCTGCCCGAGTTCTCCCGGACTGTGCTTGAAGTGCTCCGCCAGCCGCTGGAGGACGGGATTGTCACCATCAGCCGGGCGAGGGCATCCTTCACCTTCCCTGCCCAGTTCCTGCTTGCCTGCTCCATGAATCCGTGCATGTGCGGATTTCTTGGCAGCGGCAGTGCAGAGCAGCGGTGCAGCTGCAGTCCGGCCAAAATCGCCCAGTACCGGGGCAAAATCTCGGGCCCGCTGCTGGACCGGATGGATATGCAGGTCGATGTGCCGCGCCCAAGGGAAGGAGACAGGAATGTGCCTCCGGTCACGACGGCACAGATGCGTTCTGAGGTACTGCGGGCTCAGACCATTCAGTCGGAGCGATATAAGACTCTGCCGATTTCCTGGAACAGCGAGCTGTCCGGGGCGGCGCTTCGCCGTTATGCTGTGCTGCGGCCGGAAGAGGAGCTGCTGCTCAGCAGTATTCTGGAGAGTCTTGGACTCAGTATGCGGGCGCATGACCGGATTATTAAGCTGGCCCGCACGATTGCCGATCTGGAAGGAACGGAGGAGATTGGCGCTGCCCATCTGGCCGAAGCAGTACAATACCGCAATCTGGACAGGCAGGTCATGGTGGAGGAGGAAGCCTGAAACACCAAAACCCCCGTCCGGGGCCGCCGGACAGGGGGATGCTGAAACGGTATCGGCATGTGTTAGGGGTGATAGAACCGTTTTAACATATTGAAGTTATTCTTACAGCACGTTCAGTTCAACTTCGATATTGCCGCGCGTCGCGCGGGAGTAAGGACATGCGCCATGAGCCGCTTCTACCAGCTGTTTGGCGGTCTCACGGTCAACACCCTTGACCAGAACATCCATCTTCACAGCAATGCCGAACCCGCCGTCTTCCACTTTACCGAAGCTGACAGTAGCGGTTACTTCAGAGCCTTCGATCTTCACCTTGCCCATACGTGCCACCATGTTCAGCGCGCTGTCGAAGCAAGCGGAATATCCGGCTGCGAACAGCTGCTCAGGATTCGTGCCTTCACCGCCGGCGCCGCCCATTTCTCGTGGTGTGCTGATCGCAAGGTTCAGCTTAGGGCTGTCGGATTCGATAGAACCCTGTCTGCCGCCTACGGCTTTTACTGTTGTTTCGTACATTTTCTGTTGGATGGTCATCATATAAATCGCTCCCGTTCGTTTTCATAATGTATTGTACACAACTTAATTTAACACAATTAAAATAAAAGTCAATCTATTTTCCGCTATTAACATGATATTATGTATGAATTGTGATAAACTAATGTCACAAAGGCAGGTGAAGAAGAAATGCAAAAAGAACCCACTACAACCCCTGAGCTTATGCTGGAGAACCAGCTCTGCTTTACGATTTATGCCTGTTCGCGTGAATTTACTAAGCTATACCAGCCTCATCTGGATAAGATCGGATTAACGTATTCGCAGTATCTGGTTATGCTGGTCCTGTGGGAGAGACAGCAATGTACAGTCAAGGAGCTGGGTGAAGCTCTGTTCCTCGATTCAGGCACGCTGACTCCGCTGCTCAAGCGTCTGCAGGCTGCAGGACTAATTTTGCGTGAACGTTCTTTGCAGGATGAGCGGAAGGTGCTTATTTCATTAACGCCCCAAGGCTTGGCGCTGCAGCAGGATGCAATGGGCATTCCCGGCAAAATGGTAGAAGGCACGATGCTCTCCCCGGTAGAGTTCATAGATTTGCTGGGACAATTCAAAAATCTCCTGAACCGGGTGCATGAAGCAAATATTAGCAATTCGAAATCGTAGTCTCGCTCCCATATAAGAATATAGGTTTCGCCGTCCTGAATAAGGGCGGTTAAGCCGTTTAAGCATGGATGTCAATGCAATCGTTCGCATTCCGGCATGAAACCAAGCGAAAATGTATGTATAAATAGTGAAAGTTTTTAAGGAAAGCGTTTTTAAAACATGTTACAATATTCTGGGTTTCACATTCTGGCATATAGGTAATTATAGATATCACCTTGTGATAGGAACTATATGCTACTGGCAGAGAACTGTACCTTTTGCAGCATATGCTTCTGGTGCCAGCGCTCTGCTTGTACCGGGATATTGCCGGTTAACAACCGGTCTGGCCCGGCTTTGGACAATCAAAACGGAATGCGGAATGACCGCAGGCTGCCTGCTACACGGTCACCGCAACACTTTAGGAGGCTTCCGGAATGAATATCCACGAGTATCAGGGAAAAGAAGTACTTAAGAAGTATGGCGTAGCCGTACCGAACGGAAAAGTTGCTTATACAGTGGACGAAGCAGTGGAAGCTGCCGCAGCGCTGGGTACACCTGTGGTTGTAGTCAAAGCGCAGATTCATGCTGGCGGTCGCGGCAAAGCCGGCGGCGTTAAGGTGGCGAAGAACAGTGATGAGGTTCGCGCGTATGCGTCCGAGATCCTCGGCAAGACACTGGTGACCCATCAGACGGGACCCGAAGGCAAGGTAGTGAAGCGGCTGCTGATTGAAGAGGGCTGTCAGATTGTCAAAGAATATTATATCGGTCTGGTTGTGGACCGCGCTTCCGGACGGGTCGTCATGATGGCATCCGAAGAGGGCGGTACGGAGATTGAAGAGGTGGCGGCGACACATCCCGAGAAGATTTTCAAGGAAATCGTTGATCCGGCGGTGGGGCTTCAGACCTTCCAGGCGCGTAAGCTGGCTTACAGTATCGCTATTCCTCCCGAATTGGTGAACAAAGCGGTCAAGTTTATGCAAGCGCTATATCTGGCTTTTGTGGATAAAGATTGCTCGATTGCGGAGATCAACCCGCTGGTCGTTACTGCTGACGGTAATGTCATGGCGCTTGATGCCAAGCTTAACTTCGATTCCAACAGTCTGTTCCGCCACAAGGATATCCTGGAGCTGCGTGATCTGGACGAAGAGGATGCCAAAGAAATCGAAGCGTCCAAATTCGACCTCAGCTACATCGCACTGGACGGCAACATCGGCTGTATGGTGAACGGTGCGGGCCTGGCGATGGCAACTATGGATATCATTAAATATTATGGCGGCGAACCGGCCAACTTCCTCGATGTAGGGGGCGGTGCGACGACTGAGAAGGTAACAGAAGCCTTCAAAATCATCCTGTCCGATGACAAGGTGAACGGTATCTTTGTTAATATTTTTGGCGGCATTATGCGTTGTGATGTCATCGCCACCGGTGTAGTCGAAGCGGCAAGACAGCTTGGCTTAACCAAGCCGCTGGTCGTACGTCTTGAGGGCACGAATGTGGCACTGGGTAAGGAGATTCTCGCCGGCTCCGGACTGAATATCGTCGCTGCAGATTCCATGGCGGACGGTGCCCGCAAAATCGTTGCTCTTGTGTAATCATAGCTGCCTTTGTGGGGAGCCAGTCTCGTATTCGACAATATAAGTGAGGATGTGACCTATCGCATGAGCATTCTTGTAGATAAAAATACGAAAGTCATCACCCAGGGAATTACCGGCGCTACAGGTTTATTTCATACAAAAGGCGCGCTGGACTACGGTACTCAGATGGTTGGGGGTGTAACGCCGGGCAAGGGGGGCACTACGGTTCAGATTACCCTGGAGAACGGCACGGAAAAGAGTCTGCCTGTCTTTGATACGGTTGTTGCCGCCAAAGCAGCCACTGGTGCAACTGCAAGTGTCATTTACGTACCGCCAGCTTTTGCCGCAGATTCGATTATGGAAGCGGTGGACGCGGAGATGGACCTGGTCATTTGTATCACAGAAGGCATTCCGGTGCTTGATATGGTCAAAGTGTCCAGATACATGGAGGGCCGCTCCACGGTGCTGATCGGTCCCAACTGTCCGGGTGTCATCACGCCTGGAGAATGCAAAATCGGCATTATGCCGGGTTATATTCATAAGCCGGGGTATGTCGGTGTAGTCTCCCGAAGCGGAACCTTGACCTATGAGGCTGTACATCAGCTGACGGAGCGCGGAATCGGCCAATCCTCAGCGGTGGGCATCGGAGGCGACCCGGTGAAGGGCTCGGAGTTCATCGACATCCTGAAGCTGTTCAATGAAGATCCGGGCACCAAGGCTGTCATTATGATCGGTGAGATCGGCGGGACGGCAGAGGAAGAAGCTGCGCTGTGGATCAAAGAGAACATGACCAAGCCTGTGGTGGGCTTCATCGGCGGGGTTACGGCACCTCCGGGCAAACGGATGGGCCATGCCGGGGCAATCATTTCAGGCGGTAAAGGGACGGCGAGCGAGAAGATCGCTGTGCTGGAGTCCTGCGGGATTAAGGTAGCCCCAACGCCTGCTGAAATGGGCTCTACCCTTGTCAGTGTGCTTGAGGAACGCGGCATCCTGAATGCCTTCACCACACACTAGAGCGTTTCTGCGCTAGTTGTAATTCGAAATGTTGTGGGGTTATTTTGTCACAGCTTTTCCTGCTGAAGCAGGTATAATAAATATTGAAGGTAAGCAACCTTTTGTCCCGGATGACGCGGATGAAAGGTTGCTTTTTTTGGTTTAAGCCAGGTTTGGTTTAAGACAATAAGGAAGGCTGGCCCTTCCGCACGGGGAGAGAATACATATGGAAATTCGCGAGCTGTTGTTCGGTCTGCATGAGATGGAGGGGATTGGATGGAAAAGTATCGACAAGATCCGCCGGGCGGGTCTTTTGACGAATGCTGTCTTCTCCTGTTCTGCTGAGGAATGGGAGCGGGCTGGAATCAGCAGTGTGATAGCCGCCCGGCTGGCAGCAGACTTTAATGAAGCATGGGTGCTGAAGCGCTGCTCTTTAATGAAAGAAAGCGGTGTAGCGATGGTCACCTTGCTGGACGAACACTATCCTGCACAGCTGCGGGAGACCCCTCAGCCGCCCTGGGTATTGTACTATCGTGGCCGTCTGGAGCTTGCTTCCCGTCCCTCTGTTGCTATGGTTGGGACACGGGTGCCTACCGCTTATGGGCGCAAGGTGGGGGAGATGCTGGCGGGACAGCTAAGTGCAGCCGGTCTTACGGTAGTAAGCGGCTTGGCGAGGGGGATAGACAGTGTCTGTCATGAAGCAGCGCTAGGCGGAGCAGGAGGGACCATCGCTGTGGTGGCAACCGGCCTAAATAAGGTCTATCCTCCAGAGAACCGTGAGCTGGAGCGGCAGATTTCGCGCGAAGGACTGGTTCTTAGCGAATATCCTATCGGAACTCCGAGCCATCCCGGATTATTCCCGCAGCGCAACCGGATTATTGCCGGCCTGTCACTGGGAACACTGGTGGTAGAAGCAGACAGCCGCAGCGGGTCCCTGATCACCGCCGATGCTGCACTTGAAGCAAGCCGGGATGTGTTTGCCGTGCCAGGGCCGCTGACCTCTCCCAAGAGCAGAGGGGCACTCGAGCTGATTAAGCAAGGTGCGAAGCTGGTAACCTGCGCCTCAGATATTGTGGAAGAATACGTATCCTACCTGCCTTCTAAGGGGACTGGAATAGCCTCAGCAGGAGCATTAGAGCAGGAGAGTCCGGCCGATCTGATGGAAAAGAAATTGACAAGTGAGGAGCTGCACCTTTACCATATACTGCATCAAGGGCCGTTTACACTCGATGAGCTGCTGGCGTCAACGAGGTGGGATTTTGGACATTTGCATTCAGTTCTGTTATCTTTAATCATAAAAAAAGCGGTAACACAATTACCGGGTGCAATTTATAAGGTAATTTAATATAGAAGTAACTGTGGTAAGCATGCACTTCCTGGTCGGGCCGGTCCGAGGACGGGTTCAGGAGGTAGCCTGCTTACGAACTTTTGGGAGGAAAACCTATGGCAGATGCGTTGGTTATTGTAGAGTCACCATCAAAAGCGAAAACGATTGGTAAATATCTGGGCAGCAAATATATTGTTAAGGCATCCATGGGGCATATCATAGATTTGCCAAAAAGCCAGATCGGTGTGGATGTGGAGAATCAGTTCAATCCCAAATATATAACGATCCGTGGCAAGGGTTCTATCTTGAAGGAACTTAAGGATGCCAGCAAAAAAGTCAAGAAAGTCTATCTCGCAGCTGACCCGGACCGTGAAGGGGAAGCCATTGCCTGGCATTTGGCAAATGCACTGAATTTGGACAACACTCAGGAATGCCGGGTGGTCTTCAATGAAATTACCAAGCAGGCGGTGAAGGATGCCTTCAAGACGCCGCGCAAGATTAATATGGATCTGGTGAATGCCCAGCAGGCGCGGCGGATTCTGGACCGGCTTGTCGGTTACAAGATTAGTCCTCTATTATGGAAGAAAGTCAAAAAAGGCCTCTCCGCCGGACGTGTACAATCGGTAGCGGTCAAAATTGTAATGGACCGGGAGAATGAAATTTCCGAATTCATTCCTACAGAATACTGGAGCATTACTGCCCGGCTAGCGATTCGGGATTCTGAATTCGAAGCCAAATTTCACCGGCTGAACGGCGAGAAGAAGGAGCTGGGCCAGGAGAGCGATGTGCAGGAAGTGCTGGAAGCGATTAAGAACGCTGCCTTCCAGGTCAAAGAAGTGAAAGAGAAGGAGAGACAGCGTCATCCATCCGCTCCGTTCACGACAAGCTCACTGCAGCAGGAGGCTGCCCGCAAGCTGGGCTTCCGCGCGTCCAAGACGATGTCTGTCGCACAGCAGCTCTATGAGGGAGTCGAGCTGGGCAAGGAAGGCACTGTGGGGTTAATCACTTACATGCGTACGGATTCCACGCGTATATCCACTACGGCCCAGGATGAAGCCAAGGAGCTGATCCAAGCCAAATACGGTGAGAAGTTCATTCCCGAGACGCCGCGCCAATATTCCAAGAAGGCTGCGGGCGCACAGGATGCGCATGAAGCGATCCGTCCGACCTCTGCGCTGCGTGAGCCGGACATGGTCAAGGAATACATGAGCCGTGATCAATTCCGGCTGTATAAGCTGGTCTGGGAGCGTTTTGTGTCCAGTCAGATGTCTTCCGCGCTGCTGGATACGTTGTCGGTAGATATTACAGTCGGAACAGCGATATTCAGAGCGGTAGGGTCCAAGGTCTCGTTCCCGGGCTTCATGAAGGTGTATGTGGAAGGCAATGACGACGGCACAACAGACGAAGAGAAGTTCCTGCCGCAGCTGAAGGCAGGCGATGAGCTGGTGAAGCGCGAGATTGAGCCGAAGCAGCATTTCACACAGCCGCCGCCAAGATATACAGAAGCCCGTCTCGTCAAGACGCTTGAGGAACTGGGCATAGGCCGTCCAAGTACGTATGCGCCGACTCTGGAGACAATCCAGAAGCGCGGGTATGTGGCGATTGAAGAGAAGAAGTTCATGCCGACCGAGCTTGGAGAGCTGATCATAGAGCAAATGGAAGAGTTCTTCCCGGAAATTCTCAATGTGGAATTCACCGCCCATATGGAAGGGGACCTTGACCATGTGGAGGAAGGTGCGGAGGATTGGGTGAAGGTACTGGCCGAGTTCTATGAATCCTTTGAGAAAAGACTCCTATATGCGGAAGAAGAAATGAAGGAAATCGAGATTGAAGATGAAGTCTCTGATGAGCTGTGTGAGAAATGCGGCAAGCCGATGGTCTATAAGCTGGGCCGGTTCGGCAAATTCCTGGCCTGCTCCGGATTTCCGGAATGCCGCAACACCAAGCCAATCATTAAGGATATCGGTGTAAGCTGTCCAAAATGTCATGAAGGCAAGGTAGTGGAGCGGCGCAGCAAGAAGGGGCGTGTCTTCTACGGCTGCGACCAATATCCGGGCTGTGACTTTGTCTCCTGGGATAAGCCGTCAGTGAAGCCGTGTCCGGCTTGCGGCTCCTGGATGATAGAGAAACGCAACAAGCAGGGAACCAAGCTGCAGTGTACTTCATGCGATCATACAGAAGCTGTAATCGAGAACGATGAGTTAGCAGAATAATAGGGTTACAGGAGGAACGGAAATTGACAGAAAAAGCACAAGTAACCGTTATCGGAGCAGGTCTGGCCGGAAGTGAAGCCGCCTGGCAGATCGCTTCGCGCGGAGTTCCAGTCAGATTGTATGAGATGCGTCCGGTCGTGAAGACACCGGCGCATCATACAGATCAGTTCGCTGAGCTGGTCTGCAGCAACTCACTGCGGGCGAATGGCCTCGGGAATGCAGTGGGTGTACTTAAAGAAGAAATGCGGCGCCTGGGCTCCCTGGTACTGGGTGCAGCCGACCGACATGCCGTTCCGGCAGGAGGAGCTCTTGCTGTTGACCGGGACGGATTCTCCGGTGAAATTACGTCCATGCTGCATAACCACCCTCTGGTGGAAGTCATAAATGAAGAACTTACGCATATACCGGAGGAAGGGATTGTTGTTATTGCCACCGGGCCGCTGACCTCACCCTCCCTGTCTTCGGAGATTAAGGGACTGCTTGGCGAGGAATACTTTTATTTCTATGATGCAGCAGCTCCGATTGTAGAGAAAGACAGCATCGATATGAGCAAGGTCTATTTGGCCTCCCGCTATGATAAAGGTGAAGCCGCCTATCTGAACTGTCCGATGACAGAAGAGGAATTCGATGTTTTTTATGATGCGCTGATCTCTGCCGAGACGGCTGCACTCAAAGATTTTGAGAAAGAGATTTACTTTGAAGGCTGTATGCCGATTGAAATTATGATGAGACGCGGCAAGCAGACGGCACTGTTCGGCCCTATGAAGCCTGTGGGACTGCTCAATCCTCACACGGGCAAGCTGCCTTACGCGGTTGTGCAACTGCGCCAGGACAATGCTGCCGGTACGCTGTATAATCTGGTCGGCTTCCAGACGCATCTGAAGTGGGGCGAGCAAAAACGGGTATTCTCACTTATTCCGGGTCTGGAACAAGCTGAATATGTGCGTTATGGGGTCATGCACCGCAATACATTCATTAATTCTCCCAAGCTGCTGCAGCCCACTTACCAGATGAAGGGCCGGGAGCGACTGTATTTTGCCGGCCAGATGACCGGGGTGGAAGGGTATGTTGAATCTGCGGCTTCCGGTATGATCGCCGGTATGAATGCAGCGAGAGCTGCGCTTGGCGAAGAGAGCCTGATCTTCCCCGAGGATACGGTGCTGGGCAGCATGCCCGCCTATATCACTTCGGCCGATCCGCAGCACTTCCAGCCGATGAATGCCAACTTCGGCCTGCTCCCGAAGCTTGAGACCCGGTTCCGCAGCAAAAAAGAGAAAAACGAACGTCTGGCATACCGGGCACTTGACAGTCTTGCTGCTTATGCTGCTGCCCATGAATTGACGTATACAGAGCCGGAGCCGGTGGATGCTGATCCGGCAGAAGCGGATAGTCCGGCACAACCGGCTCAATAGGTCCAGACCTGTATCACCTAATCTGAGGAGGGTGCCCATCATGTTACCCAGCTTTCATGCAACTACGATTTGTGCGGTAAGACATAACGGCCATGCGGCGATTGCCGGGGACGGCCAGGTTACATTCGGAGAGAGTGTCATTATGAAGACGACGGCCAAGAAGGTCCGCCGCCTATACAGAGGTCAGGTCATTGCCGGGTTCGCGGGCTCTGTGGCTGATGCAATTACGCTGTTCGAGAAGTTCGAGGGCAAGCTTGAGGAGCATCACGGAAATCTGCAGCGGGCGGCGGTGGAGCTGGCCAAGGACTGGCGTCAGGACCGCATTCTGCGCAAGCTGGAGGCGCTCATGATCGTAATGGATAAGGAAGGCATGCTGCTGATCTCCGGCAACGGTGAAATTATCGAGCCGGATGATGATGTGCTGGCGATCGGCTCCGGCGGGAACTTTGCCCTGGCTTCCGGGCGGGCACTTAAGCGCCATGCTCCGCAACTGGGGGCCGGTGACATTGCCAGAGAAGCGCTGCAAATTGCCTCCGAGATCTGTGTATATACCAATTCCAATATTATTGTCGAAGAGCTATAGGCAAGGTGCCATATATAAAGGGAGGAAGTCACAATGGTGAATCAATCGCTTACGCCACGCCAGATCGTAACAGAGCTTGACAAATATATCGTAGGTCAAAAGCAGGCCAAGAAATCAGTGGCCGTTGCCCTCCGCAACCGGTACCGGCGCAGTTTGTTGTCCGAGGAGCTGCGGGATGAGGTCGTGCCGAAGAATATTCTGATGATTGGACCTACCGGTGTAGGTAAAACAGAGATTGCCCGGCGTCTGGCTAAGCTTGTTAATGCCCCGTTCATCAAAGTAGAAGCCACCAAATTTACGGAAGTCGGCTACGTGGGGCGCGATGTGGAGTCTATGGTCCGTGATCTGGTGGAGACCTCTATCCGTATGGTGAAGCTGGAGCGGACCGAAAAGGTGAAGGACCGCGCAGAAGAACTGGCGAATGACCGGATTGTGGCGATTCTGGTTCCATCCTCCTCGAAGGGCAAATCGCAGCGCAATCCGTTTGAGATGATTTTTGGCGGAAACAACGGCGGGGCCGAAGAATCCAAGGAAGAGCCGGAGGACGGAAGCCTGAGCGAACGCCGAAGAGGGATTAAGTTCAAGCTGCTTGCCGGCCAGTTAGAGGATGACGTCATTGAGATTGATGTCGAGGACACGACGCCATCCATGATGGATATGTTCGCGGGCCAGGGCAACGACCAGATGGGCATGAATATGCAGGAGATGTTCGGTAACCTGCTGCCGAAACGCACGAAGAAGCGCAAGCTGCCGATCCGTGAGGCCCGCAAGGTGCTGATCCAGGATGAAGCGGCCAAGCTGATAGACACAGACGACATGATTCAGGAATCCGTAGCCCGCGCAGAGCAATCCGGGATTATTTTCATCGATGAGATCGATAAGGTAGCCAGCCAAGGCAAGGGCTCAGGTCCCGATGTATCCCGCGAAGGCGTGCAGCGTGATATTCTGCCCATCGTCGAGGGATCGACTGTCATGACCAAATACGGGCCTGTGAAGACAGACTACGTGCTGTTCATCGCTGCAGGTGCTTTTCATATCGCTAAGCCTTCCGATCTGATCCCTGAGCTTCAGGGACGTTTCCCGATCCGTGTGGAGCTGAGCAGTCTTACACTTGAGGACTTTGTATCTATTCTTACGGAGCCTGAGAACGCACTTACGAAACAGTATGTCCATTTACTGCAGACAGAGAACATTGAAATCCAGTTCCAGAAGGAAGCTATTCAGGAAATTGCCAAGATTGCAGCTTCCGTGAATCAGAATATGGAGAACATCGGGGCGCGGCGTCTTCATACGATCCTGGAAAAGCTGTTGGAGGATCTATCGTTCGAGGCACCTGAGCTGACACTGGACACCATGGTCATCACGCCGGAGTATGTTCGCGAAAAACTGGCAGGAATCGCGCAGGACCGCGACTTAAGCCAATATATCCTTTAAGCTCACAGAGCCACAAAATCTTCAATATAGGTAATTAGAATTAAGGCTATATAAATTTGATTCTAAATTCATGCATTAAAAGTTAAAAAAATCTATAATAAAGCAGAAAATGTAATAAAAAAGGAAAATAATTGTAAAAACATGCTTTAAGCCCTCTCTTTTCTGAAAAGATAGGGCTTATTTCTTATTGTAATAATATACAAATTCTAAGAGAATCAATGTATGTGAGATTGACATAAGAATCATTCATCGACATGGTTCGACTTTAAGGCGAATATGTTGTGAAAAAAATGACTTTATTTGTCGAAAAAAAGCAGGGATTTGAACAAAGTTGTGGAATTCTTTTCATTATGATAGGTTTGGAAGGGGGATTACTATGGGTTTGCTGAACAGTGTCAGTTTTCAAAGATTACAAGGAGGCCTAGATGCCGCCACCAAACGACAAAGTGTTCTGGCTAATAATGTAGCAAATAATGATACACCAAATTTTAAACGTTCAGATGTTAGCTTTGAGAGCTTCCTGAGAGATCAGGAGAGCGGACTTAAAGCCACTCTGGGTGCGAAGGTATCAGACTCCCGCCATTTCCGCTTCGGGACAGTGACCGGCATGCCGGCTGCTGTGGTCACTACCGATGAGACTACATCTATGAATAACAACGGCAATAATGTGGATATGGAACGTGAACAGGCGCTGAGCGCCGAGAACCAGCTGAGATACAACTCTTATGTAGAACAGCTGAACAGTCAGATCACAATGATGCGTACAGTTGTACAGGGAGGGTAATGAATAATGAACTTTGGCAGCAGCTTTGGTATTAGCGCCTCGGCTTTAACCGCCCAGCGTCTACGGATGGATGTGATCTCCTCCAACATAGCAAACGCCGAGACCACAAGAGCCTCCGTGGTGGACGGCAAAGCCGTACCATACCGCCGTAAGCTCACAGTTCTGGAAACTACCCAGGCTGACAGCTTCGCAAATATACTCGGCTCCAAGATGAGCGGGGGGAATGATGGCGTCAAGGTGAAATCGATTATCGAGGATTCTTCTCCGCTCAAGCCGGTATATAATCCGAGCCACCCTGATGCGGACGCTGAAGGTTATGTATACATGCCTAATGTGGATGTGACCAAGGAAATGGTGGATATGCTGTCTGCCTCGCGTTCTTACGAAGCGAATGTTACGATGCTGAACGCATCCAAATCCATGGTGACCAAGGCGCTTGAAATCGGCCGGTAGAATGAATTGACTGTCTAGGAGGAGAAGAATTGATACAGAATTTATTGATCGGGAACCAGGCGGTTCAGCCGCTCGCTATGAAGTCTGCAGCTGCAGAATCATCGGCCGTGCAGGAGCCGGGACAGAGCTTCGGTTCATACCTGGAGAATGCGCTTAACCAGGTGGCAGATCAGGAACAGCAGGCGAAAGACATGAGTAACAAATTTGTACTGGGAGAGGTCAACATTGATGAGGCTATGATTTCGTCCCAACAGGCATTGCTGAGTTTGCAGTTGACTACACAAGTCCGGAACAAAGTGATTGAAGCCTATCAGGAAATTATGAGAACTCAAATCTAAATAATCCTAGCTACGTTTCGGATGGGGTGACACTGTGAATGAAAGATTGGCCCAGTACCGGGAGAAGATAACCCAGTATTGGAACAGATTCAGCGGTAAACAGAAGATACTATTTTTCTCCACTCTGTTTATTATCATTATAGTAATCGTAGTTACAACTATGCAGTTATCGAAGGTGGAATACGAGGTAGCTTTTCAGGACCTGGACAGTACCGATTCAGCGGGAGTTATGAGTTATTTGGATTCATCGGGGGTGTCTTACCGTTTAAGCCCGGATGGCAAAAGTATCTCCGTTCCCAGCACGGATGCTGCACGTATCAAGATAGCTGTTGGTTCTCAGGGAATCGTTCAGCAGGGCTCGATCGGATACAAGGTGTTCAATGAATCCTCGTCCATGATCGGGACTACAGACAGTGAATTTAATGTTAAATACAACAATGCGCTTAATGGTGAAGTGGAACAGCTGCTGAGAAGGATGCAGGGGATAAAAGACGCCAAGGTGCTTATTACCCTGCCGAAGGAGACAGTATTTGCCGCACAGGAGGATCAGGAGAAAGCACAGGCTTCCGTGGGGATGAGCTTTGATCCGGGATTCAGACCCTCCCAGGAGAATATTGATGCTTACTTCAATCTGGTGAAGACCGCTGTGCCTAATCTTCCTATCGAGAACATTACAATTACCAGTAACGAGGTGGAGCTAAAACCGACGGCCAGGGGCGGCCAGGCGGGGATTGCAAGCCAGGTTGAAGAGAACTTCGCACTCAAGAAGAAATTCGAAGATGATGTGAAGCGGGATGTGAAGCAATTCCTGAGTACCCTCACAGGTCCCGATAAGGTCGATGTCCTGGTGTTCTCCAAGCTTAATTTCGATAAGGAGAACAGGAAGGAAGATGTCGTAGTACCGGTGGATGCTGAGAATATGAAGGGGATTGAGATCAGCTCGCAGATTATCAGCAAAACATTCTCGGGCCAAGGGAACACTTCCGGAGGAGTCGCAGGTACAGGATCTGAAGATGTTGCAGGTTATCCTGCGGGGGCTGACACAGGTGCTTCTTCTTCTGAGGAATCATCGGAGACAAGGAACTATGAAGTTACTAGAATCACTAAGGATATCATCGCAAGTCCATATACTGTAAAAGATTTAACCATAAATGTCGCGGTTGAACCACCTGCAGGACAAACAACTTTGGACGAGGCTACTTCAGGAGCCATACAGAACATCTTGGTCAACATTGTCCGTGCGTCCCTGGCAGATTCAGGTATTACTTATACAGACGCCGACCTGACCAAAAAAGTTTCGGTATTCTCGCAACAATTTGGAGGTGCCACTGCCGAGAATACAACCGGCGGACTGGCAACCTGGATGATCTGGGCGATTGGTGCTGCTGCTCTGCTGGTCGGTGCAGGCGGAGGTTATCTGATCTACCGCAGCCGGAAGAACAAGCAGGAGGAAGAGGTGGAAGAAGATATTCCGCTGCAGGTTCCTACCGAGTTCCCTTCAATTAATATGGATAGCGTGACGAATGAGAGTCAGGTCCGCAAGCAGCTGGAAAGTCTGGCGAAGAAGAAGCCGGATGAATTCGTAAATCTGCTCCGCACCTGGCTTGCTGAAGAACAGAGGTGAAGAAATGGCAAAAGCTAGCCAGCAGGGACTCAGCGGCCGTCAAAAGGCGGCGATCCTGCTTATCACACTAGGGCCTGAAGTATCGGCACAAATATTCAAGCATCTGCGGGATGAGGAAATCGAACAGCTGACGCTGGAAATTGCGAATGTACGCAAAGTGGACAGCGGGGAAAAAGAGTCGATCATGTCCGAATTCCATCAGATCTGTCTCGCTCAGGAATATATCTCGCAGGGCGGTATCAATTACGCCAAGGAGATCCTCGAGAAAGCTCTCGGTTCGGCCAAGGCGCTCGAAGTCATCAACCGCCTGACAGCAACGCTGCAGGTAAGACCTTTCGATTTTGCCCGTAAGGCAGATCCGAACCAGATTCTCAACTTCATTCAGAACGAGAATGTACAGACAATTGCCCTTGTACTCTCGTATCTGCAATTTGAACAGGCGGCCTCCATTCTGTCTTCCCTGCCTCAGGAGAAGCAGGCGGAGGTAGCCAGAAGAATAGCGATTATGGACAGCACCTCTCCAGAGGTGGTCACCCAGATAGAACGTGTACTGGAACAGAAGCTGTCTGCTACAGTCACCCAGGATTATACGAATGCAGGCGGTATCGAATCGATTGTACAGATTCTGAACGGCGTAGACCGCGGTACAGAGCGTACTATTCTCGATTCCCTGGAAATTCAGGACCCGGAGCTGGCCGAGGAAATCAAGAAGCGGATGTTCGTCTTCGAGGATATCGTCAATGTCGACAACCGCTCGATTCAGCGGATTATCAAGGATATCGACAACGCCGACTTGCAGCTTGCGCTCAAGGTGGCCAGCGAGGAAGTGCGGGATGTTATCTTCCGCAATATGTCCAAGCGTATGGCCGAGACCTTCCGCGAGGAAATGGAGTACATGGGACCCGTGCGGCTGCGTGATGTGGAAGAAGCACAGACCCGCATCGTAGGCACGATCCGCAGACTCGAAGAGTCTGGTGAAATTATCATCGCCCGTGGCGGAGGAGATGACATTATTGTCTAAGCTGATCAAACATTCTCAATATATTCCGGTAGATGTGCTGAAGCGTCTTGAACAGGCCAGGCATCATGCAGGCCTGACTGAAGAGCCGGCTCCTGAAGAGCCTCAGGGTGAAGTCCACTACCAGGACCCCGCCAGGGAGGCAGCGGAGCAGTCACGCAAGCAAATGCTGAAGGATGCTCAGGAGTTCGCGGAGAGTCAAGTCCGCAGCGCCTCCGAGGAAGCGGAGAATATTGTGGAATCAGCGCGGACTGAAGCTGAAGAATGGTGGCGTGAGCGCAGGGAACAGGATGAGCTGCTGATTGAAGCCGTCAAATCCGAGGGCTATCAGCAGGGGTATCAGGAAGGTCTCGCTCAAGCAGAGCAGGAGATGTCCCGGCGCCTTGCCGAGATGATGGAAGAAGCGCGGACCGTGCTTCAGGAAGCGTACCGGGCTAGAGATGTAATTATTCAGGAGGCGGAACCGTTTCTTGTAGAGCTGAGCTGCGATATTGCTGAGAAAATCGTGGACAAGCAGCTCACCGTAGAACCGCAATTTGCCATGGATCTGATCCGTAAGAATCTGGCCCGCAAACGCGAGCAGGGGCTGATTTCACTCTGTGTCTCTCCTGCACAGTTTGCTTTTGTCAATGCGGCCCGGGAAGAGCTCTCGCTTGCAGTGGACTCACAGGCTGAGCTGCAGATTCTCCCGGATTCAACGGTCAGAGATCTGGGGTGTGTGATCCGGTCTTCCTTCGGCAGCATCGATGCACGTGTCGATACCCAGCTTGCTGAGATCAAAAAAGAACTGCTAAGAATCGCTCTGGACTCGGATGAACACAGAAATGGGGACGACGATGCTTGACAGCAGAAGATACAAAGATCAGCTGCGTAACTTCGATCCGGTAAGGATTAACGGGAAGGTTACACAGGTTATCGGGCTGATGGTGGAGTCGGAAGGGCCTGACGCCAGCATCGGTGATGTGTGTTATATCTATCCTGCCAAAGGCAGTAAGCCGCTTCAGGCAGAGGTTGTAGGGTTCCGTGATAACAAGGTACTGTTAATGCCGCTTGGAGAACTGCAGGCTATCGGGCCTGGCTGTGATGTAGTGGGCACCGGCAAACCGCTGAGCGTTCAAGTCGGCTCGGAGCTGCTCGGGAAGGTTCTTGACGGTCTGGGACAGCCGCTGGACGGTTCGCTGATACCGGCCAGAATGCCGCATAGCTCCACGTTCAATATTCCATCCAATCCGCTTAACCGTCCGCGGGTCGCCGAACCGATCAGCATTGGAGTCCGGGCTATCGATGGACTGTTGACGATCGGCAAGGGGCAGCGGGTAGGGATTTTTGCCGGCTCGGGTGTGGGGAAGAGTACTCTGATGGGCATGATTGCCCGCAACACGTCGGCAGATGTCAATGTAATTGCGCTGATCGGTGAACGGGGCAGAGAGGTGCTTGATTTCATTGAGCGCGATCTGGGACCCGAGGGTCTACAGCGTTCGGTGGTCATTGTGGCCACTTCCGATCAGCCTGCGCTGATTCGGATCAAGGGGGCGCTGATCGCCACTACAATTGCCGAGTATTTCCGCGACCGTGGGTTGAATGTCATGCTAATGATGGACTCGGTAACACGTTATGCGATGGCGCAGCGTGAGGTAGGGCTGGCAGTCGGTGAGCCTCCGGCGATGAGAGGGTATACACCTTCTGTATTCGCCAGTTTGCCTAAGCTGCTGGAACGGGCTGGAACCGGTCCTACAGGCTCTATCACCGCGTTCTACACGGTGCTGGTTGACGGTGACGATATGAACGAGCCGATAGCAGACGCTGTTCGCGGTATTCTGGACGGGCATATTGTTCTGAACCGGAATATAGCCAACAAAGGACATTTTCCGGCGATTGACGTCCTCGCCAGCATCAGCCGGGTGATGAAGGATATCGCCCCGGAGGAGCAGATTGCTGCAGCCGAGAATGTGAAGCGCCTGATGGCGGTATATAAGGATTCCGAGGATCTCATTAACATCGGGGCTTACCAGAGGGGCTCGAATGCGCAAATCGATGAGTCGATGCATTACATCGACAGCATCTGGGAGTTCACCAAGCAGAAGGTGAACGAGAAGGTAACCCTTAGCGAAGTGCAGCAGACTTTAATTTCACAGTTCTCGAGGAGTTGATTGATCATGAGATTCCATTATACTTTTCAAAAAGTGGTGGACTTGAAGGGTAACGAAAAAACACAGGCAGAGTGGATGCTCTCAAGCGCGCTCGGAGAACTGCAGGCACAGGAAAAAAGCCTTGATGAATTAATCGGCCAGCGCAGCACGCTGATGTTGTCCCTGCAAAGTGCAGCACAGCAGAAGACACCGATGGCTAAGCTTCGCGAAATGCAGGATTACGTGGATTATCTTGATAAATGTATTGCCCGCAAGCATTCTGACATTAGCCGGGCACATGTTGAGGTTCAGAATAAGCAGGACCACCTGAGTACGAAGGTTCTGGATGAGAAGGTATGGCTCAAAGCCAAAGACAAAGCACAAACCGCATTTCTGCAGAATATGAGTTTACGGGAACAAAACGAACTGGATGAGATGGCTACCGTCCGCTTCGCGATGAAATCCCTCTAACCCGGGAGGTTTCCGCCAGTGGCAAATAATCAGATGGAATTTGAAGATGAAGGGTCGGCAGGCAAATTTGAGCGTTTTTTGTTCTTGATGATTCCAATCATTTTCACGCTTGTACTGCTTGGGGTATTGTTGACCCTATTTAATATGGATATCCGCAATAACGTGCTGGCGATTGCTAACAAAATTCCTATTGTAGAAAAATGGGTGCCTGATCCGCCTGCGGACCCGGCAGCGCCGGGTGATGCCGCAGAGAAACCGGCAGAGAGCAAAGAACAGGCTGCCAGCTCTGCCAGCACGATTAAAGAACTCAAAGCTCAGCTTGCTGCCGGGGAGGAGAAGCTGAAGAAGGCGGAGGAAGACAAGGCAGCGGAGGTCACCAAGGCCGAAGCGCTTCAAAAGCAGGTTGATGAGTTAAAGACTGCTGCTGAAACAGTCGCAGCCCCCGAAGATGAGGAAGATCCTTATCTGAAGAAAGTGACGGATCTGGCCAAGCTGTATGCCGGGATGAAGGCCTCCAAAGCGGCACCGATTATGGAGAATTTGACTACCGAAGAGATGGTACAAATCTTCAGTGTGATGAATAATGCCAGCAAATCGGCCATCCTGGAAAAAATGGATGCCAAGAAAGCGGCAGATGTCTCCATAAAGCTAAAAGAAACCACAAATTCAACCGATATGGCTATTGCAGCCCTGCAATCCCGGCTAAAGCAGGAGGCGGGTACGGCTACACCCAAGCCTTCAGCTAATCTGGATCAGGAGAAGCTAGGCCAGACGTTCACCAGCATGCCCGCTGCGGATGCAGCAGTACTGCTCGGTTCCATGTACAGCCTTAGTCCGGATAAAGTCATTACGGTCCTGAATACGGTCAGTGACTCGGTCCGCTCCTCCATTCTGGGGGAGATGACCAAGAAAGACAGCAAGCAGACAGCCAAAATCGTCAACCGTCTGATGGGCGGAAAATAAACTTTGAAGGGAGGTGAAAAAGATGAGTATTATTCTACAAACCTTAACCGCAGGCAATCTGGCTGCTTCAGGCGGAACCACGCAGGGAAATACCGGGACGGTTAATCCGGCTACGCCATTTGCCCAGACGCTTGTACAGAGCATGGTAGGAGTTACGGCTGTCAAAGGCACTGAGACTCCTGTAGCCAGTAATTTGGCTTCATTATTACAAGGACTTCTGAGTGCTGTTCAGGCTAAGGGAGAAGAGGCAGGCAGTACAGATGTCAAGCAAACGAATCTGCTGGAAGGTCTGGTGCAGGATATAGAGAAGCTGGACACCAGTCTGGAAGCTGATCCAGCGTTAATTGCAGCGCTTCAAGGCTGGCTGCTTCAAGTATCTGCTCTTGTGTCGGGTAATCCCTCTACAGGTTCGCAGGATGCTGGATCGACTGCTTCTAAAGCTTCAGTCGGCTTGTCACCGCTTGCTCAGAACCCAGAAACCCTGCGCTTTGCCGTTCAGGATGAACTGAACAGCCTGGTTCAACGGGTTCAGACGGCAGCTGTCAGCGGCGATCAGGAGACTGCTGCCAAAGGAGCGGCGCTTCTGAATCAATTCTCGGCTATTATGGCGGAGAGTGCGCCTGTTAATCACAAGTCCATGGCTAACAAGGCTCCAGCAGTTGTTGATGCTCCAGCGGTGCTGCTTAAGCAGGCAACGGGAAGCGAGCCCAAGGCGGAAATGTATAGCAAAGCAGATTTGGCAGCGGATGTCCGTAGGCTATTGGGAGCTTCAGCGAGCACTCGTTCTATGCTGGATGCAGCGGCTGCAGCTGGCAATTCCGAAGCTGTAACTGTACCTGAGGGTTCCACTCCTAGTGCCACGGTAGTGCCTGCCGCATTGAAGGGGACAGTGCCTGCCGAAGATCCTTTGCTCGCTGGCGATGGGACGACTAAGGAGCCGGAGGTTGTAACGGCCGGCCAATTATCTTTGCGTCACGGAATTACTGCACCGCTCAAGGCGGAAGCCGCGCCAGTGCCAGTCCAGCAATTTGCCCAGGAGATGAACACCTTTATCAGCGGTAAGCTTGAGATTGTCAAGAAGGGCGGAGTAGCTGAAGCTACGATTACCTTGTTCCCGGAGAATCTTGGACAAGTGGATGTGAAGATTACCATGCAAAACGGTAATCTGGTGGCACAGTTCATGACCCAGCATGCCGGAACCAAGGATATGCTTGAGCAGCAGATGAGCCAGCTTCGTATGGCATTGCAGTCCCAGGGACTTCAGGTAGAGCGCCTCGAAGTGACGCAGAACAACAACTCCCCTCAGTCGCAGTGGACCGGAGGACAGGGCCAGCAGACCGGGACGGGCGGACAGCAGCAAGGCAGACGTTCGCGTGAACGCCAGGAAGAATCGGCAGATGCCGTGCTTGCCGCAGAACTTAATGGAGAATGGAAGGACTGGGTGTCAGCAGCTCAGCAGGACAGCAACCAGAGCGGCGGATTCTCGACCAAGATTTGATGATGATAACAAGTGAGGTGAAATGATATGGCAACGACTCCCGTGTCTAACAGCAACCAATGGAATTATGTAGCGAATGATAAGACACCCAAAACTACAGGCACCTCTACACTGGGGAAGGATCAATTCTTGAAAATACTGATTACCCAGCTGCAGAACCAGGACCCGATGCAGCCGATGGAGGATAAGGAATTCATCGCTCAGATGGCGCAGTTCTCATCCGTAGAGCAGCTTATGAACATCTCCACCCAGCTTACAGCATTGAATCAGTCTCTTGGCTCGGTGTCAGGATTGATTGGGAAGGATATCACCTGGGCGGATGCCGAGACAAAATTGCCGAAATCAGGCAATGTTGAATCGATTGTTGTCAGCAGCGGTGTACAATACGCAGTGGTAGGCAAGGAGCGGATTGCTTTAACGGATATTACGCAAATTCAGAATGCCGGCACTACACCTCCAGCGGGCAGCGAGACACCTGCGGGTAGCGAGACACCGGCAGCCAGTGGGACTCCCGCAGCCAGTGAGACTGCCGCAAGCGGGGAGAGCGGGGAGACATCATGAGTGACAGAATAACTATCGGGCAGTTATATCCGGCAGCTGTCCATCCTTCCGTTCTGCAGCGTCAGCAATCTGTTAAGGGTTCCACAAGTCCTGAAGCATCGTTCGAGAGCGTGCTGCAGAAGAATATGCTGAAGTTCAGCAATCATGCAGCCAAACGCCTGGAGCAGCGGGGAATTGAGCTTGGCAGCCGCCAGCTGGATCAGATTTCTTCGGCAGTAGACAAAGCAGCCGCTAAGGGCAGCAAGGAATCTCTGATTCTTATGAAGGATATGGCATTGATTGTGAGTGTAAAGAACCGGACAGTGGTTACAGCGATGGACGGTAATTCAATGAAAGATAATGTATTCACGCAGATTGACAGTGCAGTAATTATATCTTAACTCGGCTGGTCCTTACTGGAGAGCCGAAAGTGGCTGCCGACCGACTGACGCGGCCACCGCTCCAGCTTCATCTTTTAAATCTTAAGAGTCAGAAGACTCTAAAACCGGGAGGACGATTAATAATGTTAAGATCTATGTATTCAGGGGTTTCAGGTATGCGCGGATTTCAGACAAAGCTCGATGTGATTGGTAACAATATTGCGAATGTTAACACCATCGGCTTCAAGTCAGGACGCGTGATGTTCAAGGATATCATGAGCCAGACCGTCTCGGGCGTTACAGCACCCGTGGATGGTGGTCAAGGCGGCGTCAATGCCAAGCAGATTGGTCTTGGAGTGTCCATCGGTTCTGTCGACACCATGCATACAGCTGGCAGTGCGATGACTACCAATAATCCTACAGATCTGCGGATCGACGGAGACGGGTTCTTTCTGGTGAAGCTCACGGGTGACCAGGATGTACCGTTCCTGACCCGCGCTGGAGATTTCCATGTGGATGCCAGCCGCAATCTGATTACATCGGATGGCTTACATGTCGTTGACTCCGGAGGTGAAGTCATTCAGCTCGCTGATGACGTTACGGCATTCTCTATCTCCAGTGACGGAACGATTGTGCAGACTATGGCAGACGGTACTACAACAGCTGGTGTTCAAATCGGCATTGGTAAAGTCAGCAATCCGCAGGGACTTGAAAAAATAGGCGGCAACCTGTACCGGATGTCCTTAAATGCGAATGCTGAAGGTGCGCTGGAGCCGACAACTGCCAATAATGCAGAAGTGGGAACAGGTACTATCGTTGCCGGCCAGCTGGAAATGTCCAATGTGGATCTGACAGGCGAGTTTACAGAAATGATTGTTACCCAGCGTGGATTCCAGGCGAATTCGCGGATTATCACTACTTCCGATGAAGTATTGCAGGAAGTAGTTAATCTGAAGCGTTAAGCTTGAATTTTAATATGTAACTTGCAGTCGTGGGGGAGGAGCTCCTCCCCCTATTTAGGTTAGGAGGCCTGTCATGATTTCGGTAACAAGATTGAACGGGGCGGGGATGTGGCTGAATGCCCTGCTGGTTGAAATGGTTGAGGAATCACCGGACACGTACATTACGCTGGTAACCGGCAAAAGGCTGATCGTGCTTGAAAAGGCCGATGAAGTCATTAGCAAGATCAAGGAATATAACAGGGACATAGGCACACACGCTGCCACCATTAAAGTCCAGTCAATGGAGGAGCTTTCATGAAAAAGATGCTGCCATGGCTCATCACGATATTGCTGGCCGTTACACTTATCGTAGTCGCTGCATTCTTATTGATGGACAAATTTTTCCCTGGTGACGGGAATGCAGTGAACAAGGCTGTCCAGAATGTGGAGACGAAGAAGATGACGGCTGATCAAATTGTTGAGATGACAGCCGAAATCAAAGATATCAAAACCAACCTTGCCGATCCCGATTACATCCTTTCAGTTGACATCGCGCTGCAATTAGACTCGGCGTCGTCCAAGGAAGAATTCGAAAAGATAAAATCTATTAAAATAACACCGCTGATTATCAAAGCGATTGCCGATGCCAAACCCGAGGAGCTGAATGGGGCCAGCGGCAAAGATCAGTTCAGCAGCAAGCTGGTGAACATCATCAACAAGAATTTGACTGAAGGTTCTATCACCCAGATTGAATTCACCAAATTTATACTGGCACAAATGTAGCTGCAGGCGGGTCAATTCTTTGATGGGGGGGTGATTGAAATTGGTTGATGTACTATCACAAAACGAAATTGATGCTCTGCTTGCCGCACTTTCATCCGGTGAAATGGATGCCGACGAACTTAAAAAAGAAGAAACCACTAAAAAGATCCGCTCCTATGATTTCAAACGGGCCGTACGCTTCTCCAAAGATCATATCCGCAGCTTAACCCGGATTCATGATAACTTTGCCCGCTATCTTACAACGTACTTTTCGGCCCAATTGCGCACCTTCGTGCAGATCAATGTCGTTCAAGTAGAGCAGCTCCCTTATGACGAGTTTATCCGCTCCATTCCCAAAATGACGATATTGAATATTTTTGAGGCCGAGCCGCTGGAGGGCCGAATGGTGATGGAGGTGCATCCGAATATTGCTTTTGCCATGCTGGACCGTCTGCTTGGCGGCTTCGGAACGGCACCTTCCAAAATCAATGCGTTGACTGAAATCGAAACGACCATTATGGAGAGGATTTTCAGCAGATGCTTTGAAAGTCTGCAGGAAGCCTGGAAGACAGTGCTTGATATCCATCCCCGGATGGAGGCGCTGGAAACGAATCCGCAGTTTATGCAAATTGTATCGCCCAATGAAACGATTGCTCTGATCTCCCTCAGTACCAAAATAGGAGACACGACGGGGATGATCAACCTCTGTATCCCGCACGTTGTGCTGGAGCCGATTATGTCAAGGCTCTCCGTGCACCAGTGGTTTGTCTCCGAGAAAAAGGTGCGGGATGAGGTGGAGCTCGAAGCCATCCGGGCAAGAGTTCACCGGGCGCAGCTTCCAATCGTGGCTGAGCTGGGCGAATCGAATTTATCCATTGCTGAATTTCTCGGGCTCAGCATCGGCGACGTGATTTCTCTTAACAAGACGGTGGATTCCGGTCTGTCGATTAAGGTGGGGGACAAGCTGAAATTCATTGGAAGTCCGGGGATGATCAAAGAACGTGTGGCTGTGCAAATAGACGAGATTGTCAGCGAAGGGGTTGAAGAGTTTGACGAGTAAAGATTATTTGTCCCAGGAAGAGATAGATGCTCTTCTTAGACAGTCTGCGGAAGGCAATTTGGCTCCTTCACCGAAGACCGTGGATGATTACTTAACACCTTTTGAACAGGATGCACTGGGAGAGATCGGCAATATCACCTTCGGAAGTGCGGCAACGGCACTCTCTACCCTGCTGGGTAAGAAGGTAGACATTACTACCCCTAAGGTATCCATTATTACACGCGGAGAGTTCGAGGAAGCCTTTCCCAAACCTCATGTAGCTGTTCACGTACAGTATGTTGACGGTTTCCAGGGCATTAATTCTCTGGTTATCAAGATCAGGGATGCACAGGTCATTGCCGATTTGATGCTCGGCGGCGAAGGAGATCCTAAAGACGAGGAACTGAACGAGATTCATATCAGTGCAGTGCAGGAAGCGATGAACCAGATGATGGGCTCGTCCGCTACCTCAATGTCAACGATCTTCAACAGATTCGTCAACATTTCACCACCAGGCATTGACATTCTTAACATGTCAAGCGGAGAAGGTGTAGGCAGCCTGCCGGATGATGAGACTCTCATCCAGATTTCCTTCCGCCTCAAGATCGGCGATCTGATTGATTCCACCATCATGCAACTGCTGCCTGTACAATTCGCCAAGGATATGGTGACCATGCTGCTGGGCGATGTCAGCCAGGCTGACCAGGAAGCGGCCGTCTCCTCTGCGGAAGCAACGCCGCCTCCGCCTCAGGCAGCCGCACCAGCGCCTGCACCGGAACCACCGCAGGCACCGCCTACAGCCCAGCAGCAGATGCCTGCGCCGGAGGCGGGAGGGTACCCGCCGCAATATCCGCCGCAGGGTCAGGGCATGCCGCCTTATCCGGGAATGCCGGAAGGGGGATATTATTATCCTCCCGCAGGGATGCCGGCGTATGGCATGCAGGGCATGCCGCCTTACGGAATGCCGCCGCAGGGCACGCCCTATCCGCAGCCTCAGCCGCAGAATCCGGCACAGGGCCGTAATGTAAATGTGCAGCCTGTACAATTTGCAAATCTGAGTGCAGGGGCTTTTGGCAATATTGACGAAAATAATTTAAATTTATTGATGGACATACCACTGAAGGTAACCGTAGAATTAGGAAGGACCCAGAAGCAGATCAAAGATATTCTGGAAATGTCGCAAGGTTCAATTATTGAACTGGACAAGCTGGCAGGTGAGCCTGTTGACATTCTGGTTAACAACAAGCTCATTGCCAAGGGGGAAGTCGTAGTTATCGACGAGAACTTCGGTGTCCGCGTTACGGATATCGTCAGCCAGTGGGACCGTATACAAAAATTACAATAAGCATACTTAGGGAGGATTTTGTAAAAATGGCTAACCGAATTCTAATCGTGGACGATGCAGCATTTATGAGAATGATGATCCGGGACATTTTGTCGAAGAACGGATTTGAGGTAGTGGGTGAGGCCCAGGACGGTTCACAGGCTATAGAGAAATTTAAGGAACTGCGTCCGGATCTGATCACGATGGATATCACCATGCCTGAAATGGACGGAATCGCCGCCCTTAAAGAAATCAAAAAAGTAGATGCCAATGCCAAAGTCATTATGTGTTCAGCCATGGGTCAGCAGGCTATGGTTATTGATGCAATCCAGGCCGGTGCCAAGGACTTTATTGTGAAGCCTTTCCAGGCAGACCGTGTCATTGAAGCCATCAACAAAACGCTGGGTATATAGGAACGAGGTATGTTATTTGCTTCCGGAACGCTCGGAGACAGTAGTAATGCCCTGCTGAATTTATTGAAGGTTGTTTTTGTTCTGGCAGTCATTGTTATTCTTATCGTGCTGCTGATCCGTTTTCTGGGACGCCGCAATCAGACTCTGATGAGCGGCCGTTCCATCCGTACGCTGGGTGCGCTGGGGCTGGGTCCGAATAAGTCGGTTCAGGTCATTGAGCTAGGCGGCAGCCTCTATCTGATCGGAGTGGGCGAGGACATCACCATGATGGATAAGATCACCGATCCGGCAGAGGTGGCGCTGATTATATCCTCTTTTGAAGACCAGGCCTCAGGAACGGACAACTTCATTGCACCGCTTATCGCCAAAATCAAGGCCAAGCTGCGCGGTGAGGTGCCGTCCCAGGAAATCGAGATTCATGAGACTTCGTCTTTCTATGAGACGCTGCAATCCAAGCTTGCCCTGGCGCCAGAGCGCAAGGAGAAGCTGGAGGAACTGCGCAGGGATGAGGATCTCAGGAAAGAGTCGGAGGATTTATGAAAAAAAAGCTGATTCTTTCTTTTCTATTGCTGGGTATTTTCAGCGTGCTGCTCCTGCATCCGGTTCATGCTGACCCGATTCCTAATATCAATATCTCGGTAGGGGACAACGATGCTTCAAGCGGGGGGACGAGCTCCATCTCCATCCTGCTGCTGGTAACGGTGCTTAGCATTGCTCCTTCATTCCTGGTGCTGATGACCAGCTTCACGCGGATTGTAATCGTACTGGGGTTCGTGAGAACCTCACTGGGTACACAGCAGATGCCTCCGAACCAGGTGCTTGTAGGACTGGCTTTATTCTTAACCCTGTTCATTATGTCGCCCACGCTGGCAACGGTGAACGAGACGGCCTTACAGCCCTATATGAAGGGCACTCTGACCCAGAGCGAAGCACTGAACAAAGCGCAGGAGCCGATTAAGGAGTTTATGTTCAAGCAAACGAATACGAAGGACCTGCTGCTGTTCATGAACTATACCGGCAATAACGCTACAGTGAAGCCAGCCAGCTATAATGATATTCCTTTAACAGTAATGGTACCTGCTTTTGCAATCGGCGAGATGAAAAAGGCATTTACCATGGGCTTTATGATTTTTATTCCTTTTCTTATTATTGATATTGTGGTGTCCAGCACCCTGATGGCCATGGGGATGATGATGCTGCCGCCGGTAATGATATCTTTGCCTTTCAAAATTATGCTCTTTGTGCTGGTGGACGGCTGGTACCTAGTAGTCAAATCACTGCTGCTGAGTTTTAACACCTGACTTGTAAGAGGAGGTACATGGGATGAATGCGGAGTTTATTATCGGCCTGGCCGGCCAAGCCGTATATTTAGTGCTGGAGACCAGCGCCCCCATGCTGATTCTTGGTCTGGTGGTAGGACTGATCGTCAGTATTTTTCAAGCCACAACCCAGATTCAGGAGCAGACCCTGGCGTTTGTTCCCAAAATCGTTGCCGTACTGCTTGCTCTACTGCTGTTCGGTCCGTGGATTATAACGAAGCTGGTGGACTTCACCAGCCAAATTCTGGGCAGTCTCTATATGTATATCGGTTGAGTCTATGAATATAGAGACCCTAATGCAAAGTTTTCCTGTCTTTTTGTTGATTTTTTGTCGAATTACCGCCTTTTTTGTTGTCGTTCCTGTCTTTTCGTCGCAGAGCGTGCCGACAACGTTCAAAATTGGTTTGTCTTTTTTTGTATCGATGGTCATCTTCAGCTCAGGCAGCATGAATATTACAGTTCCGCAGGATCTGGGGTTTATCCTCCTGATTATCAGGGAGGCTTTAATCGGGCTGCTGCTTGGGTTTATCGCCTACCTGATGTTTATGACGATTCAGACTGCGGGCTCTTTTATCGATATTCAGATCGGGTTCGGGATTGCGAACGTCATTGACCCGATGACCGGGGCTTCGGCGCCGATTATCGGTAACTTCAAGTATATGATTGCACTGCTGCTGTTCCTGAGCATGAATGGCCACCACTACCTGCTGGATGCTATCGTATATAGCTATAAATGGGTGCCGATAGATAATGATCTGTTCCTCAAAATGATTGGCGGAAGCTTATCTGAGTTTCTGATCCGCACCTTTGCTCAATCCTTTATGCTGGCCTTTCAAATGTCGGCACCGCTGGTCGCTGCACTGTTCCTGACGGATGTAGGCCTGGCCTTCCTGGCGAGAACGGCTCCGCAATATAATGTGTTTGTCATCGGTGTTCCGCTCAAAATCATTATCGGTCTGGCGCTGCTTCTTATACTGATGCCGGGGATGGCTGCGCTGTTCCAGAATCTCTTCGAGATTATGTTCGAGTCCATGCACAATCTGCTTGGCCTCATTGGGAAGAGTCCTTAGGCTACGGTAAGGAGAGATTGTCTTGGCAAAACAGGCAAGATACAAACTGGATCTACAGCTCTTTGGGGGAGATAAGACAGAGAAAGCTACTCCGAAGAAACGGCAGGATGCCCGCAAGAAGGGGCAGGTTGCAAAAAGTGCTGAAATGTCAGGTGCAGTGGTCCTCTTCTCGGCGCTGCTGTCACTGAGCGTCTTCGGCGGCTTCATGAAAGAACGGTTTATCAAGCTCTACACAGATGTATTCCAGAACCGGATGATGCTTGAGGTAACACCGGAGAATATCTCTACGCTCTTTAACCAGTACGGGCTGCAGATCCTCATTCTGCTCGCTCCGCTGCTGGGCATCACCTTCCTGCTGGCGCTCGTGGCTAACTTCGCCCAGGTAGGCTTCATGGCTTCAGGCGAAGGAATTACGCCGAAGTTCAGCAAGATCAACCCCATCAAAGGCTTCAAAAATATTTTTTCCATGCGTTCCGTAGTAGAGTTCCTCAAATCTATCTTCAAGCTCATCCTGATTGCCTATCTGGTTTACAGTACGCTTTGGGGAGAGAAGGAGAGCTTTGCACGCCTCTCGCATGTCGATGCGGAAGGGGCATATGCCTTCGTTGCGAAGCTGACCATGAGCCTGGGCATCAAGATTGCAGCGGCTCTTTTTATAATGGCTGTACTGGACTATATCTATCAGAAATACGAGCATGAAAAGAGTCTGAAAATGTCTAAGCAGGACATTAAGGATGAGTACAAAAAGATGGAGGGCGACCCCATCATCAAAGGCAAGATCAGGGAACGTCAGCGCAGAATGGCGATGCAACGGATGATGCAGGAGGTCCCCAAGGCCGATGTAATCATCACGAACCCGACCCACTTTGCAGTTGCCTTGAAGTATGACGGTTCCACAATGGAGGCTCCTCAGATTATAGCCAAGGGCCAGGATTATGTGGCACTCCGCATCAGGGAACTGGCCAAGGAGCATGGTGTTGTAACGATGGAGAATAAGCCGCTGGCACGGGCATTGTTCCAGAGAGCGGAGATCGGTGATGTAGTGCCGGCCGATCTGTTCCAGGCAGTTGCCGAAGTGCTGGCCTATGTATATAAGCTTAAAGGCAAGAGGAGATAAGCCGGGGGAGGTTAAGGACATTGAAAGCTAAAGATCTAACAGTTCTACTGGGCATTATCGGTATCGTGCTTATGATGATTCTGCCCATCCCTGTCTGGCTTTTGGATGTACTGTTAATTATCAATATCTCGATAGCCCTGACCATTATATTGGTCGCTATGAATACCAGAGATCCGCTGCAGTTCTCAATATTTCCTTCACTGCTCCTGATCACAACGCTGTTCCGCTTAGCGCTGAACCTGTCAACCACCAAGCTGATTCTGGCTGATGGCCATGCCGGGGAGGTCGTAGCGACCTTCGGAAGCTGGATTGCCAGGGGACAGATCGCTATCGGGTTCATTGTCTTCCTGATCCTGGTTGTGGTTCAGTTCATTGTTATCACCAAGGGTTCGGAGCGTGTGGCCGAGGTAGGCGCCCGCTTCACACTGGATGCAATGCCCGGTAAGCAGATGAGTATTGATGCGGATTTGAATGCAGGGATGATCAATGAGCAGCAGGCACGGGAACGCCGCCGTAATGTCGAACGCGAAGCGGATTTCTTCGGAGCCATGGATGGTGCGAGTAAGTTCGTCAAAGGGGACGCCATTGCCAGTATCATCATCCTCATTATCAACCTGATCGGCGGCTTCATCATCGGTATGACCGTTCACGGGATGTCGTTCCAGACAGCACTCTCAACCTACTCTGTGCTGACCATCGGTGACGGTCTGGTCAGCCAGATTCCGGCCTTGCTGATCTCCACGGCTTCGGGTCTGATCGTTACCCGTGCGGCTTCGGAGGGCAATCTGGCCGAGGATCTGACGGGACAATTGCTGTCCTATCCGAAGCTTCTATACATAGTGGCTGCGACCATTGCGTTTTTGGGGTTCTTTACCCCGATTACCGTCATGTCCACGCTTCCTTTGGCGGGGCTGATGGCATATGCGGCTTACAGTATGGGACAGAAGGCCAGCAGGCAGCAGATTGCCGATGAACAACTGGTCGAGGAGAAGCAGATCGAAGAGGTACGAAGTCCCGAAAGTGTTATCAATCTGCTTACGGTGGACCCGATCGAATTCGAATTTGGTTATGGTCTGATTCCTTTGGCGGATACGGGGCAGGGCGGCGATCTGCTTGACCGTATCATCATGATTCGACGGCAATGTGCACTGGAGATGGGTCTTGTTGTACCTGTTATTCGCATTCGCGACAATATTCAACTAAAACCGAATGAATATGTCATCAAAATTAAAGGAAATAACGTTGGCGGCGGTGAATTATTACTTAATCACTATCTCGCCATGAGCCCCGGTTATGATGACGAGTCGATTAGCGGGATTGAGACTATTGAACCATCCTTCGGGCTGCCTGCCCTATGGATCGATGAGTCGGTGAAGGAGCGGGCTGAGTTATCCGGTTATACCGTGGTAGATCCGCCTTCCGTAGTAGCCACGCATCTGACCGAGCTGATCAAACGGCATGGACACGAATTGCTGGGCCGTCAGGAGACGAAGCAGCTGGTCGACAATCTGAGGGAGAATTACCCTGTGCTGGTGGATGAACTGATTCCCTCCATTCTTGCTGTCGGGGATGTTCAGAAGGTACTGGGCAAGCTGCTGCGGGAGAAAATATCGATCCGCGACCTCGTCACCATCTTCGAGACGCTTGCCGATTACGGCACGTATACCAAGGACCCGGATATTCTGACTGAATATGTGCGGCAATCCCTCTCCAGACAGATTACCCAGCAGTTCTCTCAGACGGGGGAGACCCTGCGTGTTATTACAGTAGGTCCCGGGCTGGAGAAAAAGATTTCCGAGAGCGTGCAGCAGACCGAGCAGGGCAGCTACTTGGCGCTTGATCCGGTATCTACCCAAACCGTCTATCAGCGGCTTACGGAGCAGATCAACCGTCTTCTGCAATCCGGCCAGCAGCCGATTGTACTGACCTCTCCAACGATTCGCATGTATCTGCGCCAGGTGATTGAGCGGACCATGCAGGATATCCCTGTGCTGTCCTACAGCGAGCTGGAGCCAAACATTGAAATTCAAAGCGTCGGGGTGGTGAACTTATGAGAGTGAAGCGTTATGTGGTCGATACGATGCCTGACGCCATGCATTCGATCCGCAGCGAGCTTGGAAGCGATGCCGTTATTTTAAGCACCAAAGAAATAAAGGTTGGCGGATTCATGGGCATGTTCACGAAAAAGAAGATCGAGGTTGTAGCTGCAGTGGAGAACGGTGCAAAGGCGGCTGCGCAGGAGAAGATTCCTGCACCGCCGCTGAACATACCGCGAAATGCAGTGCCGGAGGCCTATCAGAAGGCTGCTTCAGCAGCTGCCCCTCCTCTCCCGCCGCCTGTGACGGTAAGGGAGGCGGCAGCAGCCAAGTCGTTTGCCGAGATTGCCGCAGCGCTGGCTGATCCGCTGGAGCAGGGCGGAGGTGTAGCGGTGATGCCGCCTTTAGCCAAGACTGAGCCGCCGGATATCCGCACTGAGGATATTACAGCAGGCCAGCCGTCTGTAACACAGCCGGAGGAGAGCCGGAGGAAGCTTGCAGCCATCTATGATCCGCTTGCGGCAGAACAGCCTGAACCTGAGAGTGCCGCTGCCACTGAGAGTGATGTCCTGCGGGAAATCCGGGATATGAAGCAATGGATGGAACGTATCGCACGTTATTCCTCAGGGGCTGCCGAGCTGCCGGATGCGCTGGAATCCTTACGCAGCCGCCTGATTGACCAGGAGACTGACGCTGTTCTCGTAGAGGAATGGATCGGATATGTTCTGGAGCGTTACCGTGAGGAAGGAAGCAGCTGGGGGCCGGAGCAATTTGAGGCTGTGCTCAGAGAGCAGATTGACGGCTTTCTGGCGGGACGCATTGCCGGCGGTATTGCCCCGGATACGCGGATTGTTTATATTGCGGGGCCGACTGGGGTCGGCAAGACAACAACGATCGCCAAGCTGGCAGCGGAGCAATTGTTCAAGCAAGGCCGCAAGGTTGGGCTGATTACCTCGGATACTTACCGGATATCGGCCGTTGAACAGCTTAGAACCTACGCCTCCATTCTCAACATGCCGCTGGAGGTTGTGCAATCACCGGGCGATCTGCAGCGGGCGATGTTCCGGCTGGAGAGCTGTGATCTGGTGTTAATGGATACTGCCGGACGGAATTACCGCAATGAAATCCTGGTGGCTGAACTGCAGAGTCTGCTCGCCAAGGAGCTTAAGAGCGAGACACTGCTGGTGCTGAGCCTGACCTCGAAGAGCCGTGATATGAAAAAGATTGCAGAGCACTTCGGCAGATATCAGCTGGACAAGGTAGTATTCACGAAGCTGGATGAAACGGGCAGCTTTGGCCCGCTGTTCAATGTCTTGAATGATTATCCGCTGAAGCTCTCTTATATTACCAACGGACAAAATGTTCCGGATGATCTTCTGATGGCCACCGGGGAGCAGATTGGCGGCATGCTGCTGGGAACAGGGGGCGGGTGATGGACCAGGCGCAGGCATTAAGACGGCTGGTTTCCAGCCAGGATACAAGGCAGGCTCCCGGAAGCGGTGCCTCCGCCCGGATCATCACGGTATGCAGCGGGAAGGGGGGAGTCGGGAAGTCGAATTTCACCCTTAACTTCGCGCTTGCGCTGAAGGCCATGGGACGGAGAGTGCTTCTGTTCGATGCCGATATCGGCATGGCCAATATTGATGTCCTGATGGGAGTCTCCTCCAGATACAATCTGTACCACCTGCTCAAGCGGGAGGCGGAGATCGGACAGATTATTCAACTCGGACCGCAAGCCTTACCCTTCATTGCAGGGGGCTCCGGGATGGACGAGCTGTTCACACTCTCTGAGGCGGATCTGAACTACTTTACCACACAGATTGCAAGCATTGCCGATACCATGGATTTTATCCTGTTTGACACAGGGGCGGGGCTGTCCAAGGAAACGATGAAATTCATCACTTCTGCCGACGACTGCCTGGTGGTGACCACGCCAGAGCCTACCGCAATTACAGATGCGTATGCACTGATGAAGGTTGTTCATAATACGCATCCGGAGGTCTCATTCAGGCTGATTGTCAATCAGGCAGGGGATGAACGGGAGGCGCGGGCCACCAGTGACAAAATCCGGATGGCAGCCAGCCGCTTCCTGCAGCTTGAGCTTCCCTTCCTCGGTTACATCAGCAGTGATCCGCATGTAGTACAGGCTGTTAAGAAACAAATTCCATTCTCAGTGGCTTTTCCGAACAGTATTGCAGCCAGGGATGTGCAGAGGCTTGCGCAGAGCTATCTGGCTGCGGATTCAGTAGAAACCGCTAAAGTACAAGGCATCAAGGGATTCATCAGCAAGTGGTTGAAACGAAACAGATAATTGTTCTGAATTTAAGGGACAGAGGTGGAAAAGCTATGAGGCCATATAAAGTTCTGGTTGTTGATGATTCTGCATTCATGCGCAAGATCATTTCCGATTTAATAGAGAATGATGCCGACTTTCAAGTCACAGCGACAGCTGCCAACGGACGCGAGGCGATTGAGAAGGTTAACGAGCTTCGTCCGGATCTCGTAACCATGGATGTGGAGATGCCTGAGATGAATGGCCTGGAGGCGCTCAAAAGTATCATGGCCCAGCATCCGCTCCCGGTAATTATGCTGTCCGGCATCAATGAAGAGGGGATGAAGGAGACGATTCTGGCCTTGGAGTGGGGGGCTTTCGATTTCATCCGAAAGCCGTCCATTTCAAACTCCCAGGATATCATCGCTGTCGGAGAATCCCTCCGGGAGCAGATGAAGGAGGCGATGATGGCGCGCGAGCGGCGCGAAGCCCGCGCCTCCTCCGTCAAGTTGCCTGAGCCTCCTCCTCCCGCTGCTGAATCGTCTGCTCCACGGGCTGTTGTGGAGCCGGTGAGACGGAAGCTGGAGCCGTCCAAGAAGGAAGCGGATAAAGCGCCGCTTCAGGGCACGGAGAAGCCGAGGGTCAGGGCACCGCTTGAACCGCCGGCTGACAAACGCAAGCCGGAAGCCCGCACTGAGCCGCCCACTGCGAAGCGGGTGGTCAAGCCTGCGCCGGCAGCGCCCAAACCGGCTCCCGACAGGCTCAAAGGCCGTCCCCAGGAGGCGCAGGGTGCCGGATGGGCTGGACAACGGGCGGCTGCTGAAATGGCTGCCGGCTCATTCGCGGAACCTCCTGCAGCAGGAGGCCAGGCAAGCGGAAGCAGGGGCGTGCGCAAGCTGGTAGCTGTAGGCTGCTCAACCGGAGGTCCGAGAGCGCTGAAGGCGTTCCTGGAGAACATCCCCGGCGACTTCCCGGCACCGATTGTCATTGTCCAGCATATGCCGCCTAACTTCACCAAATCGCTGGCCCAGCGCCTGAATACCTTTAGCGCACTGGAAGTCGCTGAAGCGGAACAGGGTATGGTTCTCCGGCAGGGTGCGGCGTATATTGCCCCCGGCGGCTATCACCTCACAGTGGTACCTGCGCCTGGCGGCCAATACATGATAGAGCTTACTAAGGAAGAGGTCCGCAATGGACATCGTCCTTCTGTAGATACACTGTTTGAATCGGTATTGCAGCTTACCTCGCTGGAACGTCATGCCGTCATTATGACGGGGATGGGCAGCGACGGAGCCCGGATGATGAAAGCACTCTATGATTCGGGGGTGACATCTACCTTTGCAGAGAGTGAAGAAACCTGTGTGGTTTACGGAATGCCGAGGTCTGCAGTAGAGTTAAAGTGTGTAAGACACATCCTGCCTTTGCAAGAAATTGCTCCAAGGCTGGTACAAGCCGTTAAATAATGGAATAGCGAACTCGAAGGGGAGGTACCCGCTCATGGACATGAACCAATACTTATCCATGTTTATTGATGAGTCAAATGATCATCTGCAGTCTTTGAACGAGAGCATGATGGGGCTGGAAGCGAATCCGGAGGATCTGAGTATTGTTCAGGTGATTTTCCGCTCCGCCCATACCTTGAAAGGTATGGCGGCTACAATGGGTTTTGAAGATTTGGCTTCGCTTACGCACCAAATGGAGAATGTGCTCGATCTGGTGCGCAATAACAAACTGCGGATGCAAGACTTCATTTTTGATACCCTGTTCAAAAGTATTGACGCTCTGGAATCCATGGTGGAGGATATTACCGGCGGTGGAGCGGGCAAGGCCGATGTAACAGCCATTGTCTCATCACTGCAGGCCATCGTACGCGGAGAGGTTCCCTCTGCCGGCAATGCCTCTGCTGAAGTCACTGCTGCTGCATCCGGCAATGCCAGCGCGGCCCAGGTGTTCCTGGATGAATTCCAGTACTCTGTGCTGGAGCAATCCCTTCAGGAAGGCCATCAGGTGCTCTATGTAGATGTGGCGATCCGGAAGGACTGTCAGCTCAAAGCCGTACGTGCCTACATGGTCTTCGACCTTCTGGAGCGTTCAGGAGAAGTCGTGAAATCCTTCCCTTCGGTTCAGGACATAGAGCAGGAGAAATTCGATTACGGATTCTCCCTCTACTACATAACCCAAAAGGATGCAAGTGAAATTCAGAAGATGATTCTGAATCTGTCGGAGATTGAAGCGGTCACCGCTGTGGCGCTTGATCAGGAGTCACTTCGCCAGATGGGACAAGACACTGCAGCAGCTACAGCCGAAGCGCCTGCCCCTGCTCCGGTGCAGGAGGCTGCTCCGGCAGCTGCGGGTAATGCTTCCCCTGCGGCTTCTCTGCATCCCAAGGAAGAGAACGGCAAAGCTGCCCCGGCCCGGGCTGGAGGAGCACCGTCGCCTTCCCGGACCATCCGTGTTGATATTGAGCGGCTGGATGTGCTGATGAATCTGTTTAGCGAGCTGCTGATTGACCGTGTCCGGCTGGAGCAGCTGGCCTCAGAGGTGCAGAACGGCGATCTTACCGAAACGGTCGAGCATATGGGCCGGGTGAGCGGAGATTTGCAAAATATAGTCATGAAGCTCCGCATGGTTCCGGTGGATACCGTATTTAACCGGTTCCCGCGGATGATCCGTGATCTGGCGAAATCGCTGGACAAGAAGGTGGATTTAATCATCACCGGAGCCGATACGGAGCTTGACCGTACGGTGATTGATGAGATTGGCGATCCGCTGGTGCATCTGCTGCGCAATGCAGTAGACCACGGGATTGAATCCATCGCGGACCGGGTTGCTGCCGGGAAGCCGGAGACAGGCACTGTGCAGCTGCGGGCCTTCCATAGCGGCAATCATGTCTTCATTGAGATTGAAGAGGATGGCAAAGGTATCTATCCGAAGAATGTACTGGCCTCTGCCGTCAAAAAGGGTGCGATTACCCAGGAGCAGGCTAATACAATGTCTGATGATGAAGCATACCAGCTGCTCTTCGCGCCGGGCTTCAGTACAGCTGAGGTAATCTCCGACGTATCAGGCCGTGGCGTAGGTCTGGATGTGGTCAAAGCCAAAATCTCTTCGCTGGGCGGTAACGTCACCATCTATTCAACACCTGGCAAAGGTACGAATTTCTCTGTTCAGCTTCCGCTGACCCTGTCAATCATTGCAGCGATGCTGGTCCGGCTTGGTTCTGAGAAATATGCCATTCCGCTCTCTTCCATCGTAGAGACAGGAATTGTGAAGCAAGCCCAGATCCGCACCATTCACGGCAACCGGATGCTGGAGTTCCGGGGCAGCCATATTCCGCTGGTCTCCCTGAGCAAGATCTTCTCCGTTCCGGACTATGATGAAAGCACGGAAGAGGAGACAGAGATCGTGGTTGTCCGCAAAGGAGAACGGCTGGTTGCCCTGGCTGTGCAGGACTTCATTGGCCAGAACGAAATCGTAATCAAGAACCTCGGCAAGTATCTGCCTGAGGTGCAGGGAATTTCCGGAGCCACGATTCTTGGAGACGGACAGGTAGCGCTTATTATCGATCCGAATGCTTTTATCAAATAATCAGGTTAGAACAGGGAGGCTCATTCCATGGCTGAAGATATCAAAGTAATTGTATTCAAGCTTGGCACTGAAGAATACGGCATTGAAGTAGAGAAGGTCCAGACGATTGAACGTATGATGCCGATTACCCGCGTACCGAAGACCTATTCCTTCATCAAAGGTGTGATCAATCTGCGCGGCGTCGTGATTCCGGTTATTGATCTGCGCGGACGCTTCGGCATTGAGGAAGCGGAACACACGGACCAGACCCGGATCATTATCGTCAATGTGAATGAGATGGAAGTGGGCTTCATTGTCGATTCAGCCAACGATGTCATCGACTTGAACCGTGACATTATCGATGTACCGCCGGATGTTGTTGGCGGCATCAAGGCGAAGTATCTGGACGGGGTCGCCAAAATCGGGGATGACCGTCTGCTGATTATGCTCAACCTGTCTGAAGTGCTGAACAAGAGTGAAATCGTGCAGCTGGAAAGCCTGGAGGGCTAGCCTATGGAGCTATTCAAGAATTTCAAAGACTTCAAAATGGATGTGCTTAAGGAAGTAGGGAATATCGGGGCCGGCAACGCAGCCACCGCCTTATCCCAACTGCTCAATAAGCCGATTGACATGGCCGTCCCTAAGGTACAGCTGCTCAGCTTCGAGGAAATCACCGATAAGGTGGGCGGAGCGGAGGAGCTGGTATACGCGGTATTCCTGCGTGTGGAAGGTGAAGCCCCGGGGAACCTGTTCTTCATTCTTACCCCGGAAGCGGCAAGCAACCTGCTTAGCCGGATTGCCGGCATTGAAGTCTCCGGCGGCGATGAGCTGAGTGAAATGGAATTATCCGCACTAAGCGAGATCGGCAATATTCTGGCCGGCTCTTATCTCTCTTCCCTGGCGGACTTCACCTCCTTGAGCATGTATCCGACAGTGCCGGCGCTTGCGATGGATATGGCCGGAGCCATTCTTGGCTACGGGCTGCTGCAGTTCGGTCAGATGGGTGATGATGCGCTGCTGATCGATACGACTTTTTTAGAAGGCCAAAATGAAATTGAAGGACAATTCTTCCTCATTCCCGATCCGGAATCGTTCCCCAAAATATTCAAGGCTTTAGGAGTACCGTTCGACAATGATTGAAGAGCAGAGCATCATTAAAGTAGGGATGGCGGATTTGAACGTAGGCAGCCAGGACAGCCTTATCCGTACGACCGGTCTTGGCTCCTGCGTAGGTCTAACTCTGTTTGATCCTGGTAAAAAGCTGGCGGGGATGGCTCATGTCATGCTGCCTTCGTCAGAGATTGCCCGGGAGGGACAGCTGAATATCGCCAAGTTCGCAGATACTGCTGTACCTGAGCTTTTGGCCCGCCTGCTGGGGCTGGGAGCGGTTAGAAGCCGGATTGTGGCCAAGATGGCCGGAGGCTCGCAGATGTTTGCTTTTGCCGGAGGGAGTGACACCATGAGGATCGGGCCTCGGAATGTGGAATCCTGCAAGCTTGCTCTTGAGAGCCTTCATATTCCGCTTATCGCGGAGGATACGGGCGGCAATTATGGGCGCACGATAGAAATCTCCTGCAATACCGGAGTGATTTTTATCCGCAGCGTTCAAAAAGGCCCGAAGGAAATTTAGCCATGAGCAGGAAACTATTGCTGAATATTGTGGCCGGACTGATCGGATTTGTACTAACCTTCCTTGCTAACAACGGGCAGAACCTGCTGGGTACCAGCCTGATCCGGGGCATGTACGGATTTATTATCTGGTTTGTGCTTGCTTTTTGCCTGAGATGGGTATTGGGTTTTATTATCGGAAAAGAATCCTCAGACCCGGAAGCCGGTTTGTTCGATAACGGAGAGTCTCTTGGCGTGAAGCTTGATATTAGTACACCTGAAGAGGATCAGGAGCTCAAGGACCTGCTTACCCCAAAACGGGAGGCGGCCAGTGAAGAGCCAGGGGGATTCACGCCTTTGCAGCCTCCGAAGCTAGTCTCTATGAAAGATCCTGAAGAATTGGCCAAGGCCGTTCGTCACCTGAAAGAAGAATAAGCGAGTGTTGCGGCGAAAGTCCGTCATCTTGCGCCGCATGTTTGCCCGCTGACTAAACTTTGGGAAGGGTGAAAGCCGTTGAACGAGCGTAAAGCAGCTCAGTCGGATACAGATATGCTTTGGGAGCAGTGGAAAGAGCACGGCGATCCTGAAGCTAAAAAAAAGCTGATTGAGAGTTATCTCCACATTGTTGATTATGTGTCCAGCCGTCTGGCAGTAGGACTGCCTAAAAACGTCTCCAAGGACGATTTGGCCAGCAACGGCGTTATGGGACTCATTGATGCCATCGAAAAATTCGACTACAAGCGGGGGCTTCAATTCCAGACTTATGCATCGTGGCGGGTACGGGGAGCAATCCTTGATTCTCTGCGGCAAAGTGACTGGGTTCCCAGATCCGTACGCGAAAAAGCGAAAAAAATCGAGGATGCCTACCAGCAGCTGGAGCAGAAGTATTTGAGATCAGTAACTGATGATGAAATGAGCCAATATCTGAATATTTCGGAAACGGAGTTTCAGACGATGCTGCAGGATGTCGCAGTCATGTCGCTCTGTTCATTGGAAGATCCTATACGCGAAGAGGAATCAGAGACAAGAATGTCCATATTGGTAGATGACAAGGCCAAGAATCCGGACCGTAAAGTGAATGAGTTCTATCTGCGGGATACGCTAACCAAAGGCATCGAGAAACTAACAGTGAAAGAACGGACCGTCGTGTCCCTTTTATATTATGAAGATTTATCTTTAAGCGAGATTGCGGAAGTGATGTCACTGTCTCCTTCGCGAATCTCCCAGCTTCATTCCAAAGCTATTTTGCGGCTAAGAGGCACACTTGAGAAGAACCGGGACCTTCTAATGCAAAATGATTAACCGGGTGACGGTGACAAGGGGGAGCAGAAATTGATCGGTCAATATGTATTGAGCCAATACCTGAGCATTACTTTTTCGGAGGATAAGGGGATCGCTTACCTTCAGTTCACCAAGAAGGATGAGAATTTCACCTGTTCGGTCGAGGACCTTGAGAGCTTCCTGTTCAGTCACAATATTCGTTTCGGTATACAGCATGATATTGTTCAGCGGATTAGCAGTAACCCGGAAGAATATTTCTGGAACCGGGTGCCTATCGCGATTGGACAGCCTGCTGTCAACGGTAAGGACGGCCGGGTTGTGCTGACCGTTGACATGGAGGAGGACCGCAAGCCTCTCGAGAAAGAGGACGGCAAGGTGGATTACAAGGAGTTGGTCCGGCTGCATAACGTAAGGAAGGGCCAGCTTATTGCCAAGGTTATTCCGGCAGAGAACGGCGTGAGCGGCAAAATGGTAACAGGTGAAGAGCTTCCGTTCCGGGCAGGGAAGGAGGCTCATTTCAAGGTAGGCAAGAATGTGGTGGTGGATCAGGAAGAGACCTCCATGTATTCGGCGATTGACGGATTGGTTACGCTGACAGACAAGGGCAAAATCAATGTTTTTCCGGTGTATGAAATCAATGGGGATGTGGATTACAGCACAGGCAATATTGATTTCGTGGGTACGGTGGTCATCCGCGGCAATGTGCTTACCGGCTTCACCGTCAAATCCGCAGGAGATATCCGGGTGGTCGGCGGGGTAGAGGGAGCCGAACTGATATCGGGCGGGTCCATCGAGATTACGGGCGGTATCATCGGTTATAATAAAGGCCTCGTAAGCGCCGGTAAAAATGTTAAGGTCTCGTTCATCCAGGACGGCAATGTTGTGGCCGGGGAGGATATTATCGTTTCCCAAAGCATTATGCATTCCAGCATCCGGGCAGGTCATGATGTGCTGTGCAACGGGGCCAAAGGCTTAATCGTCGGGGGGATCGTACAGGCAGGGGAGCGTGTGATCGCCCGTACCATCGGCAATACCATGTCTACAGCTACAGCGGTTGAAGTGGGCGTTGTTCCAGAGCTGAGAAATGAGATCAACGAACTGCGCCAGGAGCTCCGGCAGCTTCTAGAGAATGAGGACAAGACCAATAAGGCGCTGTATCTGCTTAATCAGCTGGCGAACAATGGGCAGCTGTCGCCGGATAAGGTGGCGCTTCGCGTCAAGCTTAATGCAACCAAGCAATCCCATATGCGTGATGAAAAGAGAATTAAAGAGCGTGTACTGGAGATCGAGCGTATGCTGGAGGACACCGGCAGAGCTAAGGTGGATGTCGTCAAAACGATCTATGGAGGCTCTAAGATCGTAATCGGAAGGTACACCAGGTTTGTCAAAGACCCGACGGAGCGGGTATCCTTCATTTATAGTGAAGGGGATATATCCATAATACCGTATGTATAATCAGGCAGGCAGCCGAGGCGGCCTGCTATTCCTTGATTCTGAAACCAATGACTGGAGAAGAGGGATCTTATGAGTCTGAAACCGGTGGAATTGCAAATTGCGTTGCCCCGTACCCATGATGCGGCCAAAGTTCAGAACAACCTTCAGCAGCGACCTGCACTCGACCAGCAGCAATTGGCAGGCCAGAATGTCAAGCATAGCCAGGAAATCTCGCTGCGCAGCACTGAGGTTGACGAGTCTGCCGAATCGGCCCTGCGGGACGGCGGCAAAGGGAACGGTTCTGGCAGTCAGCCTCAACCCCGCAAGCCGGATAAGCAGGAGAACACCCATGATGCCGAACATCCCTATAAGGGGCACCGTATAGATTTCAGTCTCTGATTGGGACAGAATAACCTCAAATGCAGTTAAGGCATCTTATGAATTAAACGCAGAAGGAGATTACACACTTGGAACCATGGGTATATATTGTGCTGGTAGGTGCAGTTGCTATTGTTTATGCCCTGCGGCTGCCGGCCAGGACGGGCAAGGAAGACTCAGAGAAGAAGAGCCTGAAGGAGACGGAGGCAGCTCTGGAGCTCTACATGGCGGATATCGAGCATGAGAACTCCGAGCTGCTGAAGCTGGTGGGCAGCATTAAGACACAGTCACAGAGCAATAAGGCAGCCCTCCAGGAAGAAATCGCTGTACTGCGGGAGCAGGTGGGCGAGCTGCAGAAGAGCCTGCTGCTGATGGATGCGCGGCTGACTGCGGAAGAGAAGGGTCTGCTTCAGCTGGCCGCCACCTTCTCGCGGGAGGCTTCGCCCGGCCACGCGGAGAAGCCTCAGGGCACAGAGCAGGCAACTGAGGCAGTACCTCCTGTTAAGCCAAGACCCGTGAGCTCCATTAAGCTGCGGTATCCCCGGCTGTTCGAGCTGCATGAGCAGGGGAAATCGATCGACTCTATCGCTAAGACCGCCGGTCTTCAGCGGGGCGAGGTGCAGCTGATCCTGCAGCTTGCCCAGCAGGAGGAATCCGTATCATGAAGAACCGGTTCTTTATGCTGGGACTAGGGATCGGGCTTATAGCCGGAGCGCTGCTGCTGCAGCTGATGATAGCCGGGCGGACGGCGCCGCTGACCAAAGAAGAACTGATCCGGCAAGCGGCTGGCCTGAACCTGACCGTTGTAGATCCGGCAGAAGCTGCTGCAACAGCAACGCCATCGCCGGAGGAGGGTGCCCGGGCCAAGGCTTCCGGTGAGCCAGCAGCAACACCGGCCTCTACGCCTGGTGTTCCGCCCAAGCCGGCCGCAGCGCCAAGCGCCGCAGCGACTCCGGGCAAGCCTTCAGCTCCTGCACAGCCGCAGAGCACCGCAGCACCTGTTACCAAAGCTCCGGCTACGCCTGAAGCACCTGTGGCTGCGGTAGACGGAGTAATCTCTTTGAAGATTCCTACTGGAATTACCCTCTCTCAGACGGCAGATTTACTTGCGGAAGCCGGGGTAATTGAGGACAAGAATAAGTTTCTCCAGACGGCAAACGGCCGTAAGGTGAACACTATCATTCAATACGGCAGCTACAGCTTCACCAAGGGAGAGAGCATCAACTCCATCATTGACAAGCTGATTACCGTAAAAAAGTAATCGTTGCATAGGTTGTTTTATTATGATATATTAATTGACGGTGTTAAAACACACGCCGGTTGATTTCGGTAAGGGGTGCTTTCTTCTGAAGAAAGTCTTGCTGAAAGATGACGCGCGGCGGAGGAGACACACAATAAACCAAAACTAGGAGGTGTGTGAAGATGGCAGTAATCTCCATGAAGCAGCTTCTCGAAGCTGGGGTTCACTTCGGTCATCAGACTCGTCGTTGGAATCCAAAGATGGATCGTTATATCTTCACTGAAAGAAACGGAATTTACATTATTGACTTGCAAAAAACAGTCAAGAAGGTAGAGGAAGCTTACAACTTTGTAAAGAGCGTCGCTGGAGACAACGGCACAATCCTATTCGTAGGAACAAAGAAGCAGGCTCAGGATTCCGTTAAAGAAGAAGCTGAACGTTCGGGTATGTTCTTCATTAACCAGCGTTGGCTCGGGGGTACCCTGACTAACTTCCAGACCATTCAGAAGCGTATTGACCGCCTGAAGAAACTGGAAGCATGGGAAGAAGACGGTACCTTTGCAGTATTGCCTAAGAAAGAAGTTATCCTTCTCCGCAAAGAGAAAGATCGTCTTGAGAAATTCTTGGGCGGTATCAAGAACATGAAAGGTCTTCCAAGCGCGCTGTTCATCATTGACCCGCGTAAAGAGCGCATTGCAGTAGCAGAAGCTCGCAAATTGGGTATTCCTATCGTAGCTATCGTTGATACTAACTGCGATCCGGATGAAATTGACTACGTAATTCCAGGCAATGACGACGCTATCCGCGCCGTGAAGCTCCTGACTGGTAAAATGGCTGATGCTGTTGTTGAAGCTCATCAGGGCGAAGACACAACTACAGCTTAAGTAGCAACCGGAACATAAAATAAGAACTTAAATGAAAAAGGGTGGTTGGCAGGTGGATAACCTCTCACTGCCCTTTTTTTAAAATGCAAGCAAGTGCATGACAACGAATATGACCCTGGAGGGAATAACAATGGCAGTAGATGCAAAAGCAGTGAAGGAACTTCGCGAAAGAACAGGGGCAGGAATGCTCGATTGTAAAAAAGCTCTGGAAGAAGCAAACAACGATATCACCAAAGCAGCTGAGTTGCTTCGTGAAAAAGGTTTGTCCGCAGCAGCAAACAAAGCAGGACGTATTGCTACTGAAGGTACTGTAGAATCCTATATCCACGCTGGCGGCCGTATTGGCGTTCTGGTGGAAATTAACTGCGAAACTGACTTCGTAGGCAAAACGGATTCCTTCAGAGAATTCGCACGCGATATCGCTATGCAGATCGCAGCAGCGAACCCGCTGTATGTTCGCCGTGAAGAAGTACCTTCTGCAGACGTTGAGAAGGAAAAAGAAATTCTTAAGGCACAAGCGCTGAACGAAGGCAAGCCTGAGAAGATCGTTGAAAAAATGGTGGAAGGCCGCATCAGCAAGTTCTATGAAGAATATTGCCTGATGGAGCAATCCTTCGTTAAAGACCCGGATAAGACAATCTCCCAGCTGCTGAATGAAAAAATCAGCACAATCGGCGAGAACATCACCATCCGCCGCTTCGTTCGTTTCGAACTGGGTGAAGGTCTTGAGAAGAAAGTCGACAATTTTGTAGAAGAAGTTATGGCACAAGTAAAACAATAATAACTGCAGGTCATTGAATAAGAACTGAATACAGGCAAGCATCAAAAGAGCGGAACACATACAAGTAGTGTTCCGTCTTTTGCAGAAAGTGAGGGTATACAATTGGAACAACCGGTATTTAAGAGAGTGGTCCTTAAGGTAAGCGGTGAATCGCTCGCCGGACAGAATGGCTATGGCATCGATGCCGATACGATCATCTCTATTGCAGAGCAGGTCAAGGAAGTCGTGGAGCTTGGAGTTCAGGTTGCGATTGTATGCGGCGGTGGCAACATCTGGCGCGGAATCGCCGGAAGTGCAAGCGGTATTGACCGGGCAACGGCCGATTATATGGGGATGCTGGCCACTGTGATGAACTCGCTGGCATTACAGGACGCTCTGGAGCAGATTGATGTCCCTACCCGGGTTCAGACCTCTATCGCCATGCAGCAGATCGCTGAGCCCTATATCCGCCGCCGGGCGATCCGGCATCTGGAGAAGGGCCGCGTAGTTATTTTTGCCGCAGGGACAGGGAATCCGTTCTTCTCGACTGATACTACGGCAGCGCTTAGAGCAGCCGAAATTGAAGCCGAGGTTATCCTCATGGCCAAGAATAAGGTAGACGGCGTCTACTCAGCAGATCCGTTCAAGGACAGCACGGCTGTCAAATACGAGCAGCTGACTTACATGGATATTCTGAACAAAAACCTGGGGGTTATGGATTCTACCGCTTCCTCACTCTGCATGGATAATAATCTACCGCTCATTGTGTTTGCTATTACAGAGCAAGGCAATATTAAACGCGTCGTTCTCGGTGAAAAAATCGGGACGATCGTTAAAGGGAGTGTAAATTAAATGCCACAATCGGTTAAGAAGAATGCCGAAGAGCGTATGGAAAAAGCGATTCTCTCGCTGAAACGCGACTTGGCAACACTGCGGGCAGGACGCGCTTCGACGTCGCTGCTGGATCGCATCCAGGTTGAATATTACGGTGCTCCAACTCCGATCAATCAGCTGGCTAACATCAGCACACCGGATTCCCGGACCCTGCTGATCCAGCCGTGGGACAAAACCTCAATGTCAGACATCGAAAAGGCGATTATGAAATCCGACATCGGGATTACACCTGCTAATGACGGTACAATCATCCGCCTGTCGATTCCTCCGCTTACTGAAGAACGCCGCACTGAGCTGGTGAAGTTCACCAAGAAGTTCGGTGAAGAAGCTAAGGTAGCGATCCGCAACATCCGCCGCGATGCCAACGATGACATCAAGAAGATGGAGAAGAACGGCATTTCTGAAGATGAGTCCCATGGACATCAGGAAGATATCCAGAAAACAACGGATAAGTTCATAGCTGAAGTCGACAAAGTGCTCTTGTCCAAAGAAAAAGAGATTATGGAAGTATAACGAAATTCATGAGACTTCAGGCCCCTCCGTTAATGGTGGGGTTTGTCTCTTTCTGATAAGAGCTTGGAGGAAACGGAAATGATCAAACGGATTCAAGAATGGCTGAGCCGTAAAGACAGGCAGGAGCCAGTCGAGATTTCACCGGATAATATTCCCCGGCACATAGCGATAATTATGGATGGCAACGGTCGCTGGGCGAAACGGCGCGGTATGCCCCGGGTTGTAGGCCATCAGAACGGGATGAAGGCAGTCAAACGTGCTACGATTGCAGCGAACGACCTCGGAGTAGAATTTTTGACTCTGTACGCTTTCTCTACGGAGAACTGGAGCCGGCCGAAGGATGAAGTGGATTTCCTGATGCGTCTCCCCGTTGAATTCCTGGCGATTGAACTGGACGAATTAATTGAAAAGAATGTGCAGGTTCGCGTTATGGGTGATACCGACTCGCTGCCTTCCCATACGCGCAAGGCGATGGAAGAAGCTGTGGCCCGTACCCAGAGCAATACCGGACTTATTCTGAATTTTGCACTTAACTATGGCGGCCGTAAAGAAATTGAGGATTGTATGCGCGGCATGGGCAGGGATATTCAGGCAGGAGTCCTGTCTCCTGAAGAGATTACTTCAGAGCTGATTGACAGCAGGCTGTTATCCGGGGGGTTACCTGATCCTGACCTGCTGATCCGCACCAGCGGTGAAATGCGGCTAAGTAACTTTATGCTGTGGCAGGTCGCGTATAGTGAATTTTGGTTTACGGATGCTTACTGGCCGGAGTTCGACAAGTCGCATCTGATGCAGGCTGTGGCTGAATATCAGCGCCGCACACGCCGTTACGGTGGATTGAAGTAGCCTGATGGGAGAGGGATTCTTTGAAGCAGCGATTGATTACCGGAATTGTTGCCGGGGCCTTGTTTTTAGGGTTATGCTATTGGGGCGGCTGGCCGTATCAGCTGATGCTGACTGCCATGGCCCTCATCGGCTATTATGAATTTGTGAAAATGACAGGTACAGCAACCTTCGGACTGACGGCTGTATTTGGTTATGCCTCTGTTGTAGGCTTTATGATTCCATGGGACCTCCTGGAAATGAAAAAACTATTCTCCTGGGAACAGGGGATATGGCTGGTATTGCTGCTGTTCCTGCTGGTCACTGTGTTCAGCAAGAATAAGCTGGATATCAAAATTACCGCAATGATGTTCACAGGCATTGTTTACATAGGGATGGGGTTCTCGTATATGGGAATCGCCCGCGGTGCGGGTGATGGCCATGGCCTCTTCTGGACGATCCTGCTGCTGTGCTGTATATGGGGCAGTGATGCCGGAGCCTATTTTGTCGGCAGAAGCTTCGGAAAGAACAAGCTGTGGCCTGCAATCAGTCCTAACAAGACTATTGAGGGTGCTCTTGGTGGAGTGGTAATTTCTGCTGTCATATCAATTGTGTTTGCCATAGTAGTTCCTGATCTGCTGACCATCCTACGCGCGCTGCTAATTGGAATTGCCTGCGCGGTGCTGGGTCAACTCGGAGATCTTGTACAATCTGCCTATAAACGGGTGTACGGTATTAAGGATTCAGGCTCACTTTTGCCGGGTCACGGAGGCATCCTGGACCGCTGCGACAGCTGGATCATCGTATTTCCTTTCGTACATATCGTAATGCTGATGCCTTACTATTAACGACAGGGAGAAGGAAAGCAACTGTGAAAAGAATTAGTATTCTCGGCTCCACGGGTTCCATCGGTACCCAGACGCTGGATGTGGTAGCTATGCATCCGGAAGCTTTTGAAGTCGATGGACTGGCGGCGGGAAGTAATATTTCGCTGCTGCTGGAACAGGTCCGCCGCTTCAGGCCGCGCCGTGTATCGGTCTCCACGAAGGAGCTTGCAGAGGAGATCAGATCCAGTCTGCCTGCCGGTGTGGAGCTGTATAGCGGAAGTGAAGGTCTGGTGGAGATTGCTGCCGGAGGCGATGCACAGACGGTCGTAACTGCGCTTGTAGGCAGTGTGGGGCTTCAGTCCACACTTGCGGCGATTGAAGCCGGCAGACATATTGGACTGGCTAATAAGGAGACACTGGTGACCGCCGGACATCTGGTTACAGAGCTTGCTGGACGCAAAGGCGTGAAGCTGCTGCCAGTTGACAGCGAGCATTCAGCAATTTTTCAATGCTTAAATGGCGAGAACCGTAATGATGTAGCTTCAATTACCATTACAGCCTCTGGTGGCTCGTTCCGTGATTATAAGCGTGAACAGCTTACGAATGTTACCGTAGCGGACGCACTGCGTCACCCCAACTGGAGCATGGGGGCCAAGATTACTATTGACTCGGCAACCATGGTTAACAAAGGCCTGGAAGTTATTGAGGCCCACCATTTGTTCGCCCTTCCCTATGAGCAGATTGATGTGGTGCTGCATCCGGAGAGCATCATTCACTCGTATGTGGAGTTCTGCGACAGCAGCATTATTGCTCAGCTTGGGACTCCTGATATGCGGGTTCCCATTCAATATGCACTCACCTATCCTGACCGCTGGCCGTCTCCTGCGAAGCGCTTGTCCCTGGCTCAGGTGGCCAGCCTGACCTTCCGGGAGATGGATTATGAGCGCTATCCGGCACTGAAGATGGCCATTGACTGCGGTATTGCGGGCGGCACATTTACAACAGCCTTTAATGCAGCCAATGAGGTCGCCGTAGCCCGCTTCCTGCGCGGTGAGATTCCCTTCCTGCGGATTGATGAGATTATTGATGAAGTGCTTCAGCGCCATCAGAATGAGGCGAACCCTGGTCTGGAACAGATTCACAGTAGCGATATAGCTTCCCGGGAGCTTGCGGCTTTCCTGTAAAGGGATAAGAGGCACTTTATAAACGGTGAATATGGCTGTACCCTGAAAAATAGGTGTGGACTGTTGATTCTCTTGTGCCCTGCCTTGGAATAATGATAAATTAAGAGGACATACTTCGGTCTTACACCTTAAGGGGGAATGTTGCGCTATGGAGATGGTAAGAGTTGTTTTTTTAACGGTGTTTATGTTCTTTGTTCTGGTGACTGTCCATGAATGGGGGCATTATTATTTTGCCAAACGCGCCGGAATTCTTGTACGGGAATTTGCGATCGGTTTCGGTCCGAAACTGTTCTCTTATAAACGCGGTGAAACCCAGTTCACGCTTCGCTTGCTGCCCTTCGGGGGATATGCCCGTATGGCCGGCGAAGACCCGGAGATGGTTGAGATCGGCCCCGGGCAGACCATTGCCGTCCGGCTGGGCCAGGATAATAAGGTGAAGAATATTTACCTTGATTCCCTGGATACGCGCAGAAATGTTATACGCGGCGAAGCGCAGTTCACGGATCTGGAGAATGAACTGAAGATCCGCCTTGATGTAGATGGTGAAGTGACCACCTATGATGTGAATCCGCAGGCGATGATGATCAAGGGCACCCAGCAGACACAAATTGCGCCGAGGGACCGCCAGTTCGGCAGCAAAACCGTCGGCCAGCGGGCGATAGCCATCCTGGCCGGTCCGGTGATGAACTTCATTCTGGCGTTTGTGCTGTTTGCCCTTCATCTGCAGATGGCTGGAATTCCGGTGGAGAATCCCACCTATGTGAAGATCGGTGATGTCAGCTTAGGCATGCCTGCGCAGGAAGCTGGTCTTCAGAAGGGCGATATCGTCGTCACTGTGGACGGGCAGGCCATCGGCGGAGATTACCAGAAGATGATCAAGCTGACCTCGGCCTCCAAAGGCAAAGAAATGAACTGGACGCTGAAACGCGGTGAAGAGACCTTCAGTGTGACCATGGTTCCCCGGGGAATGGAAGGGGAGCAAGGCGGCAAGGTTGGAATTACGCCGGAGCTGCCTACCCGCAAGGCCGGAGTGGGCGAGACGATTACCAAGTCAAGCAAGGCTATGGTGGACACCACGGAGTTAATCTTTGTCGGCTTCAAGCAGCTGATCAACAAATTTAATATGGATGATATTTCCGGGCCGGTAGGCACGTTCCAGTTGACCGGACAGATTGCCCAGCAGGGAATTCAATATCTGACTTATTGGGCAGCAATTCTCAGCCTGTACTTAGGGATCTTTAATCTGCTGCCGATTCCTGCATTGGATGGCAGCCGGCTTGTATTCCTGGGCGTTGAGGCACTGCGCGGCAAGCCGGTAGACCCGAGCAGGGAAGGCATGGTCCACTTTGTAGGCTTTGCCCTGCTGTTCCTGGTGATGATCGCTGTTACGTATAATGATATTTTACGCCTCATAAGCGGCTGACGGATGTCATATCATTTTTATCCCGTGATAATTAATAGGAGGATTTCTTCACATGGCCAAAGACAAGCAGTTCGTTACAGAGATCACGCCGCAGGGCGAGGATTTCTCACGCTGGTATATCGATGTTATCAAAAAAGCGGACCTGATGGATTATTCACCGGTCCGCGGCTGTATCGTATTCAAACCGGACGGCTATGAAATCTGGGAGCATATTCAGGAGGAGATGAACCGCCGCCTGAAGGCTACCGGCCACCGGAACGCCTACTTCCCGTTATTCATTCCCGAGAGCTTTTTCCAGAAGGAGAAGGAGCATGTGGAGGGCTTCAACCCGGAGCTGCCTTGGGTCACTGAGGCCGGAGGCGATGTGCTGGAAGAACGTCTGGCCATCCGTCCTACGTCCGAGACCATGTTCGGCCATATGTATTCCAAGTGGATTCAGTCTTACCGTGACCTTCCGGTGTTAATTAACCAATGGGCCAACGTGGTCCGCTGGGAGAAACGTACCCTGCCGTTCATTCGTACGACGGAATTCCTCTGGCAGGAAGGCCATACCGCGCATGAGAATGAGACGGAAGCACGCGAAGAAACGATGAAGATGCTGGAGAACTACCGCGACTTCGTGGAGACTTTTCTGGCTATTCCGGTAGTGACCGGACAGAAGACGCCATCCGAGCGGTTCGCCGGTGCGGTGGATACGTATTCCATTGAAGCGATGATGAAGGATGGACGGGCCGTTCAGGCCGCTACCTCGCATTACCTGGGCACCAAGTTCGCAGTTGCTTTTGATATCCAATATCTGAACCGGGAGAATGTACTGGAACATGCACATACCACCTCATGGGGCTCTACCACGCGTCTGATCGGTTCCCTCATCATGGTGCATGGTGACGACCGCGGACTGGCTCTGCCGCCGAAGGTAGCGCCTACGCAGGTGATTATGATTCCAATCGGACCGCCTAAGACCCGCGAAGCGGTCATCGGACGTACCGATGAACTGTTTGGTGAACTCAAGAGTGCCGGAATCCGTGTGCGCGTAGATGACCGTGCCGATGTAACCCCGGGCTGGAAGTTCAATGAATATGAAATGCGCGGCGTTCCTGTCCGTCTGGAGCTTGGACCGCGTGATATGGAGAATGGAGTCTGTGTGCTCGTATCCCGGATCAGCGGCGAGAAGAAGGTCATTCAGCAGGAGAACCTGGTTGAAGAAGTGAATGCTATGCTGGAACAGGTCCACCAGGAAATGTACGAGCGGGCACTGAAATTCCGTGAGGACCATTTCTATTCCGTAGATACACTTGAGCAGATGAAGGATTCTATGGAGGAGAAACGCGGCTTTGCGCTTGCAGGCTGGTGCGGCTCTGAAGAATGTGAGGATAAGGTCAAGGAAGAGACCGGTGCAGGCAGCCGTAATATTCCGTTCCACCCGTCAGAAACGAAAGAGACCTGTATTTGCTGCGGCAAACCTGCTCAGCACACGGTTGTATTTGCCAAAGCGTATTAATCGGCAGACATATATTTGTTAATTTTTATATCAGCTTCTGGCGAGAGGAGTCGGCGGGCCGCAAGTACCCAATGCTTTTCAAGCCGGAGGCTTTTTCTTACAATTGAGTGAGCGAGTGATTATATTAGACTGACGCCAAAGTCTTACGCCAATTATTGCCGAGTTAGGTGGGGAATGCATGGAGCAGAACGTGGAGAGAAGAAAGAGATTTGAGCTGTTGATGAAGCAGGGGGAGATTCCGCCTGCCATGATTGATCCTTATTTTGTAGACGGACAGATTGAACGGGTGGAGATTAGCCGCGGCAACCATGACTGGCATATCGTGATTGCGAAGACAACCCTGATTCCCGCCCAGACCTACCGGGCCTTTATCCTAAGAATGCGTGAGAAGCTGCAGCATATTGCCAAGGTCAGCTTCTTGTTCCTATATGATGATACTGTAAGCAGAGCCGATATTGTGCAGGAGTACTGGAGCATGTTCCTCGAGTGGGTCCAGCGTGAGATTCCTTCCGTCAACGGTTGGCTGACGCGTTCCAGTCAGGAACTGCGGGACGGTACGCTCATCCTGAGTCTGAATGATACCATGTCACTTGAGCTGGCCCGCAAGAAGGGTATCGAAGCCGCCATTATTAAATATTATGATAAATATTTCGCACTTCCCCTCAAGGTTAAGCTGCAAATGGCCGAGGACGAGAGTAAGAGCAAAGCGGATGCCTATGAGGAATTCCAGCAGAAGCTCCAGCAGGAGCAGCGTGAACTGGTAGAGCTCATGATGATGAATAGCGAGCCGGACGAGCCTGAAGAAGCCGGGGACCCGAATGAGGTCATTAAGCTTCAGGTAGGGAATGACATCAAAGAGCAGGCCGTCTCCATTCTGGAGATTCAGGATGAAGAGAAGAAGATTACGATCCAGGGGACGATCTTCGGGCTGGACCGCAAGGAGCTGCGTAACGGAAATACGCTGTTCACCTTCTGCATTACGGACTTTACAGACTCCCTGCAGATGAAGATGTTCGCCAAGACCAAGGAAGAGCTGAAGATCATGGGGCAGCTGGCTAACGGCAAATGGGTCCGGGCGCGCGGCAAAGTGGAATATGACCGGTTCATGCAGATTCCCGAGCTGGTGATGATTCCTTCGGATCTGGCCGAGGTGTCGGCGCCGCCTGCCCGTAAGGACAATGCCAAGGAGAAGCGTGTGGAGTTCCACTTGCATACGACTATGAGCACGATGGATGCGGTAGCACCGATTGATGCCTATGTCAAAACAGCGGCGAAATGGGGCCACCCGGCGCTTGCAGTTACCGATCACGGCAATGTTCAGAGCTTCCCGGATGCGAATCACGCCGCCCATAAGCATAAGCTCAAGATGCTCTACGGTGTGGAGGCTAATGTCGTCAATGATGCGGTTAACATCGTGGAGAATGCGCAGCCGCTGGAGCTCAAGACAGCAACCTATGTCGTCTTCGACATCGAAACTACAGGCCTGTCGATCACACGCAATAACATCACGGAGCTTGCCGCGATCAAGATGTGCGAAGGCAAGGAGCTGGGCCGTTACACTACCTTTGTCAACCCGCATGAGAAAATCCCTTACCACATCCAGCAGTTGACGAACATTACGGATGAAATGGTCAAGGATGCCCCGGATCTGGAACCGGTACTGGGGGAGTTCGTGGAATTCGTAGGAGACAGCATTCTCGTTGCGCACAACGCACGTTTTGATATGGGCTTCATTCAGGCTTCCCTGAAAAGGCTGGGACAGCCTGAGCTGCCGAATCCATCACTCGATACGCTGGAGCTGGCGCGTCTGCTTTTCCCGAGTATGAAGAATCACCGGCTCAATACGCTTGCTGACAAGTACAAGGTACTGCTAGAGAGCCATCACCGTGCGGTGGATGATACGATTGCACTGGGCGGTATTCTGAACGGTCTGCTGGCTGATGCGGAGAAGATGAAGGGCTTAACCCGGCTGGACCGGCTGAATGATTATGTAGGTAATGACCTGTCGAATGTACGTCCGTTTCACTGCGGCATCTATGCACTGAATCCGGCCGGCAAAAAGAACCTCTATAAGCTGATTTCTATGTCGCATACCGAGTACTACAAGCGGGTACCCTGCATTCCCAAATCGAAGCTTGAAGAGCATCGTGACGGACTGCTCGTCATATCCGGCTGTGAGCGGGGCGAGTTCTTCGAGGCTGTGCTGAACAAAACCGTGGAAGAGGCGATTGAGGTTGCCCAGTTCTATGATGTGCTGGAAATCCAGCCGCTGACCATGTACATGCATCTGGTGGATAAAGGGTTCGTAGCGAGTCCAGAGGACCTTCGGGGTGTTGTACGCAAAATCTGTGAGATCGGCGAGCAGATGAACAAGCCGGTGATAGCCACCGGGAATGTGCACTATCTGGAGCCGCGCGATAAGCTGTTCCGCGATATTACAATCCACGGGATTACCGGATTCAGTCCGCTGAAGGACCAGAACAAGCCGGATGCCCACTTCCGTACAACTGATGAGATGCTTGCCGAGTTCGAATACCTGGGTGCAGCCAAAGCGAAGGAGGTCGTGGTCACGAATACGGTTGAGCTGGCTGAGCGGTTCGAGGAATACGATCTGTTCCCAAGCGATCTCTTCACGCCTATTATTGAAGGGGCGGATGATGAGATCCGCAATACCTGCTATGACACAGCCAAATCGATCTACGGAGAGGAGCTGCCTGAGGTTGTGGTTGCCCGTCTGGAGAAGGAGCTTGCCCCGATTATTAAATACGGGTTCTCCGCCAACTATCTGATCTCGGAACGGCTTGTCAAAAAGTCGAACCAGGACGGTTATCTCGTCGGTTCCCGTGGCTCGGTAGGCTCGTCTGTAGTGGCAACATTCCTTGGCATCTCGGAGGTTAACCCGCTTCCGGCTCACTATATTTGTGCCAATTCGGAATGCCGGCACAGCGAATGGTTCCTGGACGGAAGTGTGCCAAGCGGCTTCGACCTGCCGGATAAGGACTGTCCGGATTGCGGCGGCAAGCTTAAGGGAGAGGGCCAGGATATTCCGTTTGAGACCTTCCTGGGCTTCAAAGGGGACAAGGTTCCCGATATCGATCTTAACTTCTCCGGGGAGTATCAGCCGAACGCCCATAATTTTACCAAAACGATGTTCGGTCCTGATAATGTATTCCGTGCGGGGACCATTGGTACGGTGGCGGAGAAGACCGCCTTCGGCTTCACCAAGAAATATGAAGAGCATCACCAGAAGCGCTGGCGCGGTGCGGAGGTCGGACGGCTTGCCGCCGGCTGTACCGGTGTGAAGCGCAGTACGGGGCAGCACCCCGGCGGTATCGTAGTTTTGCCGGACTACATGGAGATTGAAGATATCACTCCGGTGCAGTTCCCGGCGGATGACGTTACAGCTGAGTGGAAGACTACCCATTTCGACTATCACGCCTTCGATGCCAATCTGCTCAAGCTCGATATTCTCGGCCACGATGATCCGACCATGATGCGCATGCTGCAGGATCTGACCGGCGTAGACCCGACGACCATTCCGATGAATGATCCGAAGGTCATGAGCATGTTCAACTCCACAGATGCGCTGGGAGTGAGGCCCGATCAGATCCGAACCCCGGTAGCTACTTATGGGGTGCCGGAGATGGGGACGAAATTCGTCCGTCAGATGCTTGTGGAAGCGAAGCCGTCCAGCTTTGCCGACTTGCTGCAGATTTCCGGGCTGTCCCACGGAACCGGCGTATGGCTGGGAAATGCTCAGGAGCTGATCAAGAACAATACCTGCAACATTAAGACGGTAATCGGCTGCCGTGACGATATTATGCTCTATCTGATCTATAAGGCGGGCATGGATGCCAGTCTGGCTTTCAAAATTACGGAGAGCGTGCGTAAAGGGAAGGGCCTGCCGCCGGAGTGGATCGAGGAGATGAAGAATTGCAAGGTGCCGCAGTGGTACATTGATTCCTGTCTCAAAATCCAGTACATGTTCCCGAAGGCCCATGCCGCGGCTTATGTTATTTCAGCGGTGCGCACTGCCTTCTTCAAGCTGTATCATCCGATAGAATACTATGCAACTTACTTCTCTGTCCGTGCTGCGGATTTCGATATCGAGCTGTGCTGCAAAGGCTACGAAGCCATTGCGCGCCAGCTGGTAGAGATTGAAGCCAAGGGCTTCCAGGCGCTGCCTAAGGAAAAAGCCATGCTTCCGGTGCTGGAGATGGCCCTGGAGATGACGGCACGCGGCTTCACCTTTAAGAACATTGATCTGTACCGCTCAGATGCTACCAAATTCACGGTGGACGGTACCAGCCTGATTCCTCCGTTCTCTTCGCTTGCCGGGATTGGGGATAATGCTGCCATTAATATCGCCGCTGCCAAGGACGCAGGCGAGTTCCTCTCCATTGAGGATTTTCAGCAGAAATCCAAGGCCAGTAAAACGGTGATAGAGCTGCTCACAGGAATGGGCTGCTTCCGCGGATTGCCGGAGAGCAACCAGCTTTCGCTGTTCTGACGGCTGCCCGAAGTGGCAGGATGTACAGCCCTCTATTGACCTCTTAGAAAGGGGAGTCAAGGGCTGGTACTTGTCAGTGCTGCCTCACTATGGTATAATTTTTTTGGTAATAATGAGATAAGTCCGTTGTGTAAAGAGTGGGGAAACCCACTCTTTATCTTTGGTATATAGCAAAAGACAAGTTCGTGGAGGTAATCTTCTTTTGAGCACACCCAAATCCAAAATTAAACAAACGGTAGAGCAGCTGCTCGGGTCCTATCTCGAGGACAATGGTTTCGAACTGGTGGACGTTGAATACGTGAAGGAAGGCTCCAACTGGTTTCTGCGCGTATTCGTAGACAAAGAAGGCGGCATCGATATCGATGACTGCGGTACCATCAGCGAATATATCAGCCAGAAGCTGGATGAGAATGATCCGTTCTCCGAAGCGTATTTCCTTGAAGTCTCCTCGCCGGGAGCTGAGCGTCCGCTCAAGAAAGCTGCGGATGTCGCCAAGGCGGTAGGCAAGGACGTATATGTAACGGTCTATGAGCCGATTCAAGGACTCAAAGAATTCGAAGGCCGTTTGCTATCATTCGAGAACGAGGAACTGCTCATCTCCGCGGGCAAAAAAGAACATGTGGTACCTTACGCCAAGGTCGCCAGTGCGAGATTGGCCATTATTTTTTAACGTCTTGAAAGGGGGACCGGAATTTCATGAGTATGGAGTTTATTGAAGCTATGAATGAACTGGAAAGGGAGAAAGGCATCAGCAAGGATGTGCTGTTCGAAGCCATCGAAGCGGCGCTGATCTCCAGCTATAAACGCAATTTCAATGCGGCGCAGAATGTGCGTGTGGATATGAACCGCAACACCGGCGTAATCAAGGTGTTTGCCCGCAAGCTGATTGTGGAGGAGGTTCTCGATGCACGGACCGAGATCTCGCTCCTGGCTGCACGGGAGATCAACCCGCATTTCCAGCTGGAGGATATCGCCGAGCAGGAAGTCACGCCGCGTGATTTCGGCCGCATTGCCGCCCAGACTGCGAAGCAGGTGGTTACCCAGCGTATCCGCGAAGCGGAACGCGGCCTGATCTATAACGCTTTTATCGACAAGGAAGATGATATTGTAACCGGCCTTGTACAGCGTCAGGATATGCGCAACATCTATGTGGATCTTGGCAAAATCGAGGCGGTTCTTCCGCTGAGCGAGCTGATGCCTGGAGAAAAGTTCAAGCAGAGCGAGCGTATTAAGGCTTATATCACCAAGGTGGAGAACACGACCAAAGGGCCGCAGATCATGCTGTCCCGCAGTCATCCGGGTCTCCTGAAGCGTCTGTTCGAGCTGGAGGTGCCGGAGATTTTTGACGGAGTGGTGGAGATTCGTTCCGTTGCCCGCGAAGCCGGCTTCCGTTCTAAGATCGCCGTGTTCTCACGCAATCCCGAAGTGGACCCGGTGGGTTCCTGCGTAGGCCCGAGAGGCACGCGTGTACAGACCATCGTGACTGAGCTTCGCGGTGAGAAGATTGATATCGTCAGATATTCCGAGCTGGTGCAGGAGTACGTAGCCAATGCGCTTAGCCCGTCCAAGGTGCTTGAGGTTCAAGTCTTTGAAGCTGAGAAAATGGCCCGCGTCATTGTTCCTGACTATCAGCTGTCGCTGGCTATCGGTATCAAGGGGCAGAACGCCCGTCTTGCCGCCAAGCTGACCGGCTGGAAGATCGATATCAAGAGCGAGACGCAGGCGGAGCAGGAATACGGCAGACCCAGATCGTCCAATGATGAAATGCATCAGGATTCCGTCTCCATCGATTAATGAATGCTGACTGACGGGAGGTGCTTTGTTATGAAGCAAAGAAAGGTGCCGCTGCGTAAATGCGTTGCCAGCCAGGAGATGATGCCCAAGAAAGAGCTGATTCGCGTGGTGAGAACGCCTGAAGGCGAGGTGCTGATCGACCTGACAGGCAAGAAGTCGGGCCGTGGCGCTTATATCTGCGGTAAACTGGAATACTTTAAGCTAGCACAGAAGACCAAAGCACTTGACCGGGCATTGAAATGTCAGGTCAGTCCTGAAATCTATGCCCAGCTTGCCCGGGATTTTGCATCCGTGGAGGAGCAGTTTTTGGCAGCGAAGGATAGTGAGGACAATGAGTAAGACACTTTCTTATTTAGGGCTTGCGATGAGAGCAGGCAAGATTGTCACCGGCGATGAGGCTGTGCTTAAGGCAGTACGGTCTTCAGAGGCGAAGCTGGTCGTCCTGGCAGGTGACGCTTCAGATAATACCCAGAAGAAGTTCCGCGATAAATGCGGGACCTACGATATTCCACTAGTAATCGCATTTCACCGGGATGAACTCGGTGCAAGTATTGGTAAGGATCAGCGCGTTGTGCTGGCCGTTACGGATAAAGGATTCGCGGAAATGATCTCCAGAACGCTTGGAGATACTGTCGGAGGTGGAGTTATTGACTAAAGAAGATAATAAGGATAAGCTGCGCGTATACGAATACGCCAAGTCTTTGAACATGAGCAGTAAAGAAATTATCACCATTCTGAAGCGTTTGGATGTCCCGGTGAATAATCATATGAGTGTCATGGAGAATGGCTCCGTGAACAAAGTTGAACAGTTCTTCAAGGACATCAAGTCAAACGCTGCAGCCAAGCGGGACAACGGCACCAGCAGCCGTCCGGTAGTCACTACCGGTGCGGTAAACGCCGAAGCGCGCAGTGCTCAGAGTACCAACAAAATTCAATCGGAAAAGCAGGTAGGTATGAACAGTAACCAAAACAACAACCAATCGACGACGTCCCCAAGGCCCCAAAGCGGACAAGATTCCCGCAGAACACAAACATCAGGCTCCGCTCAGAATTCCCGCCCGCAGGGCAGTTCAAGCAGCAGCCGTCCACAAAACAGCTCCACTGGCAGCCGCCCGCAGGGCAGCTCCACTGGCAGCCGCCCGCAAGGCAGTTCTACTGGCAGCCGTCCGCAGGGCAGCTCCACTGGCAGCCGCCCGCAAGGCAGCTCCACTGGCAGCCGTCCGCAGGGCAATTCGACTGGCGGCAGCCGTCCGCAAGGCAGCTCTACTGGCGGAAGCCGCCCACAGGGCAACTCTGCTGGCAGCCGTCCGCAAGGACAAGGCGGCGCACCGCGTACAGGTGACCGTCCGCAAGGTCAAGGCAATGGGGGCGGAGGCTTTTCACGTAACGACGGCCCTAAGAAGAATACCACTGGCGGCAGACCTGGCAGCAACAACAATGGCCAGAAACGCTATGACGACAACAAGGGCGGCAATTATCGCGGCCGTGGCGGTAAGAACAACCGCGGCAGAAACCAGCCGACCGTATATCGTGAGAAGATTGACAACACGCCTAAGAAGATCATTGTCCGTGGCAGCATGACCGTGGGTGAAACCGCGAAGCTGCTTCACAAGGATGCTTCGGAAGTGATCAAGAAGCTGATCTCGATGGGAGTTATGGCCACCATCAATCAGGAGCTTGATATCGATACGATTCTGCTGCTGGCCGGTGAATTCGGCGTAGAAGTAGAAGTGAAGATTCCAGTCGACGAAGACAGCTTCGAGACCATGGAAGAGAATGATTCCGAAGAGGATCTGATGACCCGTCCACCGGTTGTAACGATCATGGGTCACGTTGACCATGGTAAAACAACCCTGCTCGATGCCATCCGTTCCACGAATGTAACCGGCGGCGAAGCTGGCGGAATTACGCAGCATATCGGTGCTTATCAGGTTGAGATTAATCAGAAGAAAATCACATTCCTTGATACTCCGGGCCATGAAGCGTTCACCGCCATGCGTGCCCGTGGTGCCCAGGTTACAGATATGACGATTATCGTTGTAGCTGCCGATGACGGTGTAATGCCTCAGACGGTAGAAGCGATCAACCATGCCAAGGCAGCCGGACTTCCAATCATTGTTGCAGTTAACAAGATTGATAAGCCGGGCGCAGATCCTGACCGGGTGAAGCAGGAGCTTACCAACTATGAGCTGGTGCCGGAAGAGTGGGGCGGCGATACGATCTTCGTCAACCTGTCGGCTAAGCAGCGTATTAACCTTGAAGAGCTGCTGGAAATGATCCTGCTCGTTGCCGAAGTGAATGAGTACAAGGCGAACCCGGACAAACGGGCACGCGGTACTGTTATAGAAGCTGAGCTTGACAAGAATCGTGGACCTGTTGCCCGTATTCTCGTGCAGAACGGTACGCTGAAGGTCGGAGACGCATTTGTAGCGGGTAACTGCTTCGGCCGCGTACGCGCCATGGTGAATGACAAGGGACGCAAAATCAAGGAAGCGGGACCTTCCACTCCGGTGGAAATTACCGGTCTGACCGAGGTGCCGCAGGCGGGTGATCCGTTCATGGCCTTCGAAGATGAGCGTAAAGCACGCGCGATCTCTGACAGACGTTCCACAACGCAGCGCCAGTCCGAGCTGAACACGAATACCCGCGTTACGCTGGATGATCTGTTCAAGCACATCAAGGACGGCGAGATCAAGGATCTCAACGTGATCATCAAGGGTGACGTTCAAGGTTCGGTAGAGGCGCTGAAAGGCTCCTTGGCCAAGATCGAAGTCGAAGGCGTTCGCGTGAAGATCCTTCACAGCGGTGCCGGTGCGATCACGGAATCCGATATTACCCTGGCAGCAGCCTCCAATGCTATCGTGATCGGCTTCAACGTTCGTCCGGATGCCCAGACGAAAGCGGCAGCCGAGCAGGAGAAGGTGGATGTGCGTCTGCATAACATCATCTACAATGTCATTGAAGAGATCGAAAGTGCCATGAAGGGCATGCTTGATCCTATCTATAAAGAGAACGTTATCGGCCATGCCGAAGTGCGCAACGTATTCAAAATCAGCAAAGTGGGCAGTGTCGCAGGTTGTATGGTTACCGACGGCAAAATTACCCGCAATGCTGAAATGCGCCTGATCCGCAGCGGTATCGTTGTCTTCACAGGCAAAATCGACACCTTGAAGCGTTTCAAAGATGATGCAAAAGAAGTGGCACAGGGTTATGAATGTGGCATAACTTTGGAACGCTATAATGATGTCGTTGAAGGCGACATTATCGAAGCATTCATCATGGAAACGGTAGAGCGCTAAGCGAAGAGGTGAAATAAGATGTCTAAAATCAGAGCGGGACGGGTTGGCGAGCAGATTAAGAAAGAGCTGAGCCAGCTCATCCAAAGCGGACTGAAGGACCCGCGTGTCGGGTTCGTAACTGTAACTGGCGTTGATGTGACGAACGATCTGTCACAGGCCAAGGTATACCTGAGCGTATTCGGGGACGAGGAGCAGAAGTCAGACTCACTTAAGGCGATTGAGAAAGCCAATGGCTTTCTCCGCTCGGAGCTTGGCAAAGCGATCCGCCTGCGCCATACGCCAGAGCTGATCTTCAAAATTGACGAATCCGTTGCTTACGGAAGTCATATTGAGAAGCTGCTCGGCGAAATCGGCAAAAACGAATAGGCTACGGAACATAAAGGAGACGGCGAATGCAGAGCTATGAACAAAGTCTCCAGCAGACGCGTAAGTTTCTGCTGGAACACGACGATTATCTTGTAGTGTCGCATGTTCAGCCGGACGGAGATGCAGTCAGCTCCACCCTCGCGGTGGGCTGGCTTCTCTCATGTCTGGGCAAAAAATATTTGATGCTGAATGAAGGCCAGATTCCGCAGCGAATGGAATACTTATGGCATGCCGATCAGATTGTCAATCTGTCTGAGGGTTCGTTGCCCCGCCAGTACAGCCATGTGATATGTGTGGATTGTGCGGATTTCCAGCGTGTAGGACTGACCCAGCAGCATTTCGCAAGTGATGCCCTAATTTTGAATATAGACCATCACCCAACGAACAACGGCTACGGCGCGGTGAACCTTATCAAGCCGGATGCGGCAGCGACAGCAGAGATTCTGTTCGACCTGCTGAAGACCTTTGAACTCAAGTGGGACATTGATATTGCCACAGCCATTTATACCGGGCTGTTAACGGATACCGGCGGTTTCCGTTACAGCAATACTTCTCCTAAAGTGATGGCGGCGGTATCCGAGCTGCTGGCACTGGGTGTGAATGGACCGGACCTGGCAGAGACCTTGCTGGAAGAGATGACGCTTCCCCAGGTGAAGGTGCTTAACCGTGCACTTAGCACATTACAGCTTAGTCCTGAAGGAGATATAGCGTGGGTATACGTTACACCTCAGGATATGCTGGACTGTGGAGCGGCCAATGAGGATCTTGAAGGGATTGTCAACTATCCCCGGAATATCCGCGGGGTAGAGGTAGGCATTCTGTTCAAGGTCATTGATGACCATGCGGTGAAGGCCAGTCTGCGTTCAGCAGGTAAGGTAGATGTGGCGCTGCTTGCGCAAGCCTTCGGCGGCGGCGGACACACCCGGGCAGCGGGCGCACGTATTAATGGAAGTCTGGAAGAAGCTGTGGCACAGGTGCTGGAGGAGGTTAAACGTCATTTATGAGTGAGCTTACAGGAGTTCTGGCTGTATATAAGCCGGCAGGGTTCACTTCACATGATGTTGTGGCCAAGGCGCGGCGCATTCTGGGCATGAAGCGGATTGGACATACCGGGACCCTTGATCCTCAGGTAACTGGAGTATTGCCGCTCTGTCTGGGCCGTGCTACCAGGGTAGTGGAGTATATCCAGGAGTTGCCCAAGGAATATGTTGCCACACTGCGGCTGGGAATGGCCAGCGATACTGAGGACCTGACCGGGACGATTACGGAATCCGTTGAGGAGGTTCATGTCACGGAAGCCGAAGTACTGGCTGTGCTGAACTCCTTCCAGGGTGTAATCTCACAGGTGCCGCCTATGTATTCCGCAGTGAAGGTGGACGGGAAGCGTCTGTACGAGCTGGCCCGGGAAGGCAAGACCGTGGAGCGCAAGAGCCGTGAAGTGGAGATTTATGAGATTGAGATGCAGCGAATGGTATGGAATGGCAACTATCCGGAGATCACTTTTCGGGCGTTATGCTCCAAGGGGACCTATATCCGAACCCTCTGTGTAGATATCGGACGTAAGCTGGGTCTTCCCGGTGTGATGGTGAAGCTGGAGCGGACGATGTCGGCCGGGATCTCGGCCAGTCATTGCCTGACTCTGGAGCAAATTGCCGAGCACAAGGAAGGCGGCACACTTGATGGGCATCTGATTGCTGCCGACGAGGCGATTTCACATTTGCCCAGACATACCGTTGCCGCAGAGAAGAAAAAAGCAGCCCTGCAAGGACAACGTCTGTCGGCCCGGTTTGTAATGCCGGAAGTGAAGCAGGCCGGGGATTTCCGTCTCTATGATCAGCAAGGGGAATTCCTCGGTATTTATGCTCTGGAGGCTAACGGAGCTATTGCACCGGTCAAGGTGTTTGCCCAGGCCTAAACTTTAATTTATTTGCGAATGTAGGTGAGAAACAGCGTGAGAACCGTAACATTAAGCTATCCGATGCTGCCTGAGGCGGCAGCACAGTACGCGCAGCCTCAAGTAGTTGCCCTGGGACAGTTCGATGGACTGCACCTCGGGCATGCCAGTGTCATCACATCAGCTGTTGCTCTTGCCCGTGAGGCAGGTGTACCCGCAGCGGTGATGACCTTCTACCCCCATCCCAAGGATGTCATGGGCAAAGGGGATTATGAGGGATATTTGACCCCCTCTAAGGATAAGCAGGAGCTGCTTGCCGGGATGGGTGTTGAGCTTTTATATATAATTGAATTTAATGAAGAGCTCTCCCGGGTGAGTCCGGCGGACTTTGTCTCTGTGATGCTGCTGCCGCTGCAGATTGTAACTGCAGTTGTAGGGTTCGACTTCCGCTTCGGCTATAAAGGCGAGGGGGATGCGGACACGCTCTCAGAGCTGGGACAAGGTGCGATGAAGGTAGAGACGGTCGCTCCGTTCCTGCTTGATGGAGAGAAGGTCAGCAGCTCAGGTATCCGCAAGAGCTTGCTGAGCGGGGAACTTGATAAGGCTAATGCCTGGTTTGGACGTTGTTATCACCTGCGCGGTACCGTAGGGCACGGAGAGAAGCGGGGCCGGACCATCGGCTTTCCGACAGCCAATCTGCAGCTCGAAGACCGCTATGTTATTCCGGCCAAGGGCGTATACGCCGTCAAGGTCTTTTACCGGGATGAGGTCTTGTACGGGGTGATGAACGTCGGAGTGAAGCCAACGTTCCACGAAGGCGTGACCACTCCGAGCTTTGAGGTTCATCTGTTTGATTTTGCCTCAGATATTTATGGACAGGAGCTTAAGGTGGAACTGGTCTCCTATATCCGCTCCGAGCGCAAGTTCGGGTCCATCGATGCTTTGATTGCACAGATCGGCGCAGATGCTGAGACGGCCAAAGGGATGCTGGGATATCATTCCTAATCTTTCCGGACAAGCCGTTTACTTTTGCCTGTGAAGGTGCTATACTGATTAACGTTGCTGGAATGACAGCATGTGAACCTTAGCTTGGTTACTTGTTCTCACCGACGGTGACGAGGCTACTGGCGATTATAATGAAGGAGGTGAACAGGATGGCATTGACTCAAGAACGTAAACACCAATTGATCGACGAGCACAAAACTCACGAATCCGATACTGGATCCCCTGAGGTGCAAGTTGCTATCCTTACGGAGAACATCGTTAATTTGACTGACCACTTGCGTACGCACAAGAAGGATCATCATTCCCGCCGCGGACTGCTGAAGATGGTTGGACAACGTCGTAAACTGCTGGCGTATTTGAAGAACAAAGACATCAGACGTTACAGCGCCCTGATCGAAAAACTGGGATTGCGTCGTTAATTTTCCATAAGTTAAGCCCAAAAGCAGCCTGGTTGTATACCGTATGTCCTTCTTACGAGCGACAGCGGGACAGCCGGGTTGCTTTTTGAAAATTTAGGGTAAACTTTTACAATTGACAAGTTGATAGCATTCGCAAAAACGGCTATAGCACTTCTGCGGAGGACAAGCCGTTTTTGCTTGTAGAACATACAAGAACGTATTATTACCATTCAAGGAGGGGTTTTATGGAACAACGTGTGGAAATGCAGCTGGGCGGAAGACGCCTTGTGCTGGAAACAGGCCGTCTGGCCAAGCAAGCAAACGCAGCCGTGATGGTGCGTTACGGGGATACTTCAGTATTGTGTACGGTTACAGCATCCAGTGAGCCAAAAGATCTGGATTTCTTCCCGCTTACAGTGAACTATGAGGAAAGATTATATGCAGTAGGCAAAATTCCTGGCGGATTCATCAAACGGGAAGGACGTCCTAGCGAGAAAGCCATTCTGTCCAGCCGTCTGACAGACCGTCCAATTCGTCCATTGTTCCCGGAAGGGTTCCGCAATGACGTTCAAGTTCTGAACCTGGTGATGAGTGTGGATCAGGACTGTGCGCCTGATATTGCGGCCATGATCGGTACCTCCGCTGCGCTAAGTATCTCTGATGTGCCGTTCAACGGACCGATCGGCGGTGTGGCTGTCGGCCGGATTAACGGAGAATTCATCATTAACCCTGATCAAGCCCAGCAGGCAATCAGCGATATCTATGTAGTAGTGGCCGGTACGAAGGACGCTATCATGATGGTAGAAGCAGAAGCGAGTGAAGTGACTGAAGAAGTGATGCTTGAAGCGATCATGTTCGGACATGACGAAGTCCGCAAGATTGTGGCTGTAATTGAACAGCTCGTAGCCGTTGCCGGTAAAGAGAAGATGGCAGTTAAGCTGCATGCGGTTAATGCGGATGTGAATACAGAGGTTCGTGCTTTTGCTGAGAACCGTCTGGTGGAAGCCGTAAGAATTGCCGAGAAGCATGCCCGTCAGGATGCTATCGATCTGGTGAACAACGAAGCGGTGGCGTATTTCGCAGAGAAATACATAGAAACCCCAGAGCTTCTTAAGGATGTTAAGGAAGCTCTGCATGATATCGTGAAGGATGAAGTAAGACGTCTGATCACGCATGACAAGGTTCGTCCAGATGGGCGTAAGCTGAATGAGATCCGTCCGATCGAATGTGATACAGCGCTGCTGCCGCGTACGCACGGTTCCGGTCTGTTCACACGCGGCCAGACACAGATTCTCAGCGTATGTACACTGGGCGCACTGGGCGATGTGCAGATTCTGGACGGTATTGATCCGGCTGAAACCAAGCGCTTCATGCACCACTACAACTTCCCTCCGTTCAGCGTAGGGGAAGCCCGCCCGCTAAGAGCACCGGGACGCCGCGAAATCGGCCACGGGGCACTAGGTGAACGTGCATTATCCAAGGTTATTCCAAGTGAGACTGAATTCCCGTACACCATCCGTCTGGTATCCGAAGCGATTGAATCCAACGGCTCCACCTCCCAGGCAAGTATCTGTGCCAGTATTCTGGCGATGATGGATGCAGGGGTACCTATCAAGGCGCCTGTAGCCGGTGTAGCGATGGGTCTGATCAAGGACGGAGAGCATGTATCCATCCTGACCGATATTCAAGGGATGGAAGATCACCTCGGCGATATGGACTTCAAGGTTGCGGGTACAGCAGAAGGCGTAACGGCGATTCAGATGGATATCAAAATCGACGGCATCGACCGCAAGATTCTGCAGGAGGCGCTTGAGCAGGCAAGAGAAGGCCGGATGTTCATTCTGGGCAAAATGAATGAAGCGATCGCAGCTCCAAGACCGAGCCTGTCTAAATATGCTCCGAAGATCATCATCATCAATATCAACCCGGATAAGATCCGTGATGTAATTGGTGCCGGCGGTAAAATCATCAACAAGATCATTGAAGAAACCGGCGTGAAGATCGACATCGAACAGGATGGCCGCGTATTTATCGGTTCTTCTGACGAAGCTATGATCCAGAAGGCCCGTGGCATCATTGAGGGTATTGTGAAGGAAGTAGTGGTTGGTGAGATTTATGTGGGTACCGTCAGACGCATTGAGAAATTCGGCGCATTCGTGGAATTGATCCCTGGCAAAGACGGCCTTGTGCATATTTCCCAGCTGTCTACAGAGCGTGTAGCGAAGGTTGAGGATGTTGTGGCGATTGGCGACACGATTACCGTGAAGGTAACGGAGATCGACCAGCAGGGCCGTGTCAACCTGTCACGCAAAGCGGTGCTGACTTCAGAGAGCGGAGCGAAGGCGTAAGAAGCATTACGCTGCCGCTTCACCGTTATCCTAACTATAGATAAGAAGAAGAGACAGAAGCAGTACGGTTCTGGCTCTTTTTTTTGGAAAAGTGTACGCTGCAGTACCGTCCTGACGGACGGTTATACCTTACCCGCTTGCATGCAGCATAGATGGAGTATGCATAATTTGCCCTCTGTATACATAGGCTGGGACAAAGCGTCCCCGCACGGCTTGACCCTGGTGCGGAGACGGAACAGACCGTGTGTGCCGGGGAGGTATAACGTCATGAAGACGGACAAGGTAGCGCTTGTGCTGGCTTGCATCGCAGTAGTCATTGGAATTGGCAGCACGAACGGACCCGTGAAAGAGATGATTGCCGGGCTTAAGCCTCAGGCGGATGCAGCCGTAATGAGCTATGCACTGAATCAGGCGGAGGATGATCTGCGTGCGCAGATTACCCGCCGGGCCGAGGCGCTGAATGCGCAGCCGGTGAATGCTGTTGTGGACCGGGTATGGAAGGCCATACCGGGGTATAACGGGCTGGAGGTCGATGTGGAGGCAACCTACCGGAGCGCGCTTTTACGTGGACCCGAAGCAAGCCTCAAACTGATGTACCGCCAGCTTAAGCCTAAGGTATCACTTGATGATCTGGGGGCGCAGCCGATCTACCGGGGGAATCCGGCGAAGCCGATGGTCTCGCTGATGATTAATGTGGCTTGGGGGAATGAGTATATCCGTCCGATGCTGGACATTCTGGATGCGGAGAAGGTGAAGGTCACCTTTTTTCTGGACGGAAGCTGGTTAAGCCGCAACCAGGAGCTTGCAGCTGAGATGCTGAAGCGCGGGCATGAGATAGAGAACCATGCGTATACGCACCCTAAGATGAGTATTCTCAGCCGGACGCGTGCCACTGCCGAGATTGAGAAGACGCAGAAGCTGCTGAAGGAAAGCCTGGGTGTGACGAATAAGTGGTTTGCTCCGCCGTCAGGAGACTTTAACCAGCAGACGGTGGAGATCGCCGCCTCACTGGGGCTGAAGACGGTATTGTGGACGCTGGATACAGTCGATTGGCGCAATCCGTCCCCGGAATCGGTGGTTGCCAAGATCAGCAGCCGGGTAGAGCCGGGAACCCTGATTCTGATGCATCCGACGGCGTCCTCTTCGCAAGCGCTTAGAGGGATGATCCGGGGGATCAAAGCCAAAGGCCTGCAGCTCGGAACCGTCAGTCAGACGCTCTCTCCTGAGCGTATCATACCGCCGGAAGTTGAGTGAACGCCTTATTTCTGATAGGATAAAAGGCGCGAATAACAAATACAGACAGAACCAGGAGCTGTGCCAGGAGGATTACACATTGGACAAAATATTATTATCGAACGGACTCCGGGTGGTGACCGAGAAGATCCCGACCGGCCGGTCCGTATCTTTCGGAATCTGGGTCAAGACGGGCTCCCGCAATGAGAACCCGCTGAACAACGGGATTTCCCATTTCATCGAGCATATGCTCTTTAAGGGAACTGACCGCTACAGCGCCAAGGATATTGCCGAACAGTTCGATGCCATTGGCGGGAATGTCAATGCATTTACCTCGAAGGAATATACATGCTTTTATGCGAAGGTGCTGGATGAGCATCTGCCGATTGCCGTGGATGTGCTGGCAGATATGTTCTTCCGCTCACGGATGGATGCCGAAGAGCTGGCTAAGGAGAAGAACGTAATCCTGGAGGAAATCGCCATGTGCGAAGATACCCCGGACGATCTTGTCCATGAGCTGATGTGTGCTGCCGCCTACGGCGAGCACCCGCTGGCCTATACGATCCTCGGGCTCAAGGAACGCCTGCTGGAGATGACGCCGGATGATCTGCGTGCTTACATGAAAGAGCAGTACACCATTGAGAATACAGTGATCAGCGTAGCCGGTAATATTAATGACGGGCTGATCCCGCTGCTGGAGCAGCATTTTGGTTCCTTTACGAATCATGGTGAAGCGCCGGTGCTGACTGAGCCTGCATATCAGGGGGAACTGGTATTCCACAAAAAGAAGACGGAGCAGAATCATATCTGCATCTCCCTGCCGGGTGTCCGCAGCGGCGGGCCGCTACAATATCCGATGGCGCTCCTTAACAATGCGTTCGGCGGCGGCATGAGCTCCCGGCTGTTCCAGGAGATCCGTGAGAAGCGCGGTCTGGCCTATTCCGTCTTCTCGTACCACAGCGCCCAGGCTGACAGCGGCTTGTTCACCGTCTATGCCGGGACAGCGCCAAAGCAGACCAAGGAAGTAACTGAGCTTATTAAAGAGATGCTGCGTGATCTGGCTGTGAACGGTTTGAGCGAAGACGAACTGCGTAAAGGCAAAGAGCAGCTTAAGGGCAGCCTGATTCTCAGTCTGGAGAGCACGGGCAGCCGGATGAACCGGATGGGCAAAAATGAGCTGATGCTCGGCCGTCAGGATACGCTGGATGAAATGATAGCCAAAATCGGAGCTGTAACTATGGAGGATATCGATGCGCTGCTGGACTTTATGTTCGCACAGCCATTGTCCTTGGCAATGGTTGGTTCCACAGATAAAGCGATAGCCAATGTTAGGAGAGATGATCTTGCCTCATTACGTACAAATTAACAAACTGCCGGGGAATGAGGATGTTCTGCTGCCCTGCAAAATGTCCGAACAGGCCTCTGGATATGACCTTTATGCCGCTGTAGGGGAGCCTGTGGTGCTTGCTCCGGGCGAGCGTACACTTATCCCCACCGGCATATCCCTGGCGATGCCAGGCGGGCTGGAGGCGCAGATCCGTCCGCGCAGCGGGCTGGCTCTGAAGCATGGCATCACTTGCCTGAACACACCGGGCACCATCGATGCGGATTACCGGGGTGAAATTAAGGTGCTGCTGATTAATCTGGGTCAGGAGCCTTTTGCAATTGCCCGCAATGAGCGGATTGCCCAGATGGTATTCCAGGCTGTGCCGGAAGTGACTCTGGTGGAAGTGGATGAGCTGTCTGATACGGCGCGCGGAGCGGGCGGCTTCGGGCATACCGGCAAATAGCATACGGGAATCTTATTTGAGAATTTAATAAAAGCTTGCGGATCACGCGCCTTCGGGTGTGCGGCTGCAGGCTTTTTTTGTCGTGAAACGGGAATTCCTCTCCGCTCTTCACCCATCGGCGGCTTCCGGCATAAGATGCTCTATAGTCGAATGTGGTTGTGGAAAGGAGCGTCATCCCTATGCTTACTGGCATCAGGATCGTGTTCCTGGGCGGGGACGCGAGACAAATTGAAGTGATTCGGAAATGTGTGGAATTGGATGCGGCCGTAAGCGTTGCCGGATTCGATACATGGGATGCCCCATGCCCGGGGGTAAGCCTGGAACTGCTGTCGACTGAGCTGCTGGGTCAAGCGGATGTGCTGGTGCTGCCGGCGGTCGGCTGCGATGATGAGGGTTTCATTAACGCATTATATTCTTCTGAACGTCTCCAGCTGCGGGAGGAGCATATCGCGGCACTGCCGTCCCGGGCAATCGTGTACACCGGCATGGCTAAAAGCTATTTGCGCAGCCTGTGTGCCGGACATTCGCTGAAGCTGGTGGAACTGCTGAACAGGGACGATGTGGCGATCTATAACTCTATTCCGACAGCGGAGGGAGCTTTGGTGATGGCCGTACAGAACACGGACTTTACCATACACGGCTCCACATCGATGGTGCTGGGAATGGGCCGGACCGGGTTCACCATGGCCAGAACGCTCCAGGGAATGGGAGCAACGGTCAAAGTAGGCGTCAGGAAGCAGGAGCACTTTGCAAGAGCGGCGGAAATGGGCTGGAAGCCTTTTATGACAGAGGATTTGCTGCTGCATGCACCAGAGGCGGATCTGATCTTCAACACCATACCCGCTATGATTATCAACGCTCAGGTCCTGTCCCGGCTTCAGCCGCACTGCGTGATCATTGATTTGGCGTCCGCACCGGGCGGATGCGACTTCCGTTATGCCGAGAAGCGCGGGATCAAGGCGATGCTGGCACCGGGCCTGCCCGGGATTGTTGCCCCCAAGAGCGCCGGAATCATTATGGCAGGTGCACTGGTACAGTCGATATCGGACGAGACTTTAATCAGGGGGGATGAATGAATGGATTGGCACGGAAAAACAGTAGGTTATGCCATTACCGGCTCACACTGCACCTTCGCTGAGGTGATGCCGCAGATTCAGCGGTTCATGGATGGAGGGGCGAATGTGGTGCCGATTGTATCTGCTTCGGTACTGAATACCGATACCCGCTTTGGAACCTCGGAAAATTGGCTAAAACAGTTGAAAGATATAACAGGGAATGATATCATTTCTACAATTGTTGAAGCGGAGCCGCTGGGTCCTTCCAAGCTGCTGGATGTGCTGACGATTGCTCCCTGCACAGGGAACACAACAAGCAAGCTGGCGAACGCGATGACGGACAGTCCGGTGCTGATGGCAGCCAAATCACAGATGCGCAACGGGCGTCCGCTGGTGCTGGCGATCTCGACGAATGACGGACTTGGGCTTAACGCCGCGAATATTGCGAAGCTCCTGGTAGCCAAACATATTTATTTCGTCCCGTTCGGACAGGATAATCCGGAGGGTAAGCCAAATTCGCTGGTGGCGCAGATGGATCTTATTCCTGAAGCCTGTTACGCCGCCCTGCAGGGTCACCAGTTACAGCCTATGTTAGTACAACGAATTCATTCTGCATAGCTTATATAAACAGCACAGGATTGTCCCGGAAGAGCGAATTTTAGCTGACGGACCCATAAGCTTCATTTCTGCCGTCCTCATCCCGGGGGCGGCACAAACAATTTTACGCTATAATAAGAGTCAGGTTATCGCGGCTACGGACACTTTTGCCTCGCGGGGTGATTTATTTCACGTAGGGTTCAGTAGTTCTGCTGAGAGAAGCAATGGAGGAATTATACATGGGTATTTTGGTGCAAAAATTCGGCGGAACCTCACTCTCCACACCAGTGGCCAGAGAACACGTAATCCGTCATGTCAAACGGGAGCTCGCCAGCGGGTTCAGCCTGGTGGTTGTAGTCTCGGCTATGGGCCGCAAGGGGGAACCCTATGCTACCGATACACTGCTTGATCTGGCGGTTCAGAGCGGGAATTCATTGCCGGACCGGGAACGGGATCTGCTGATGTGCTGCGGGGAGATTATCTCGGCGGCCAATCTGTGCGGTCTGCTGGAGCAGGAGGGCATTCGTTCGACGGTGCTGACAGGGGCGCAAGCCGGATTCCTGACCGACAACAGCTATGGTAATGCCAGAATCCTGGATGTGCGGACAGAACGCATTCTACGGGAACTGCGTGAGCATAAAGTAGTAATAGTAACCGGTTTCCAGGGCCAGACTGAAGCGGGTGATTTCACCACACTTGGGCGGGGTGGAAGCGACACCTCAGCTACAGCCCTTGGGGCGGCGCTCCGTGCGGACATGGTAGACATCTACACGGATGTGGACGGAATTCTCACCGCTGATCCGCGAATTGTTGAAGATGCAAGACAGCTTACTTATGTCAGCTACACCGAGATTTGCAACATGGCGTATCAGGGAGCCAAGGTCATTCATCCGCGGGCTGTAGAGATTGCCATGCAGGCCCAGATTCCGGTGCGTGTACGCTCGACCTTCTCCGAAGCGGAAGGGACGCTTGTGACCCATCCTGAGGGCTTCAGCGATGTATCCCATGGAGTCGTAGACCGGTTTGTCACAGGGGTTGCCTATGTCAGCAATATTACACAGATCTCGGTAGAATGTCCGGAGGGCAACGGAACGGGCGTGCAGCTGCAGATTTTCAAGAGTATGGCCGATAACGGAATCAGCGTGGACTTCATCAATGTGACACCGACCGAGGCTGTATATACCGTGTTCGATGACAAATCAGAGCAGGCGATTGCTGCGCTGCAAGAACTGGGTCTGCGTCCCAAGAGCTTGTCCGGCTGTGCCAAGGTCTCCGTCATCGGCGGAGGCATCAACGGCGTTCCGGGAATCATGGCGCATATCGTCGAGGCGCTCAGCTCGCAGAACATCCAGATTCTGCAGTCTGCCGATTCCAACACAACCATCTGGGTTCTCGTGAAAAAAGAAGATATGGTGCAGTCGGTTCGCGCCCTGCATGCCAAGTTTGAATTGCACCGCTGACAAGGAGGAATTCAAAGTGGATTTCGGAAGACTGATCACCGCAATGGTAACCCCGTTTGACGGGGAAGGAGAAATCAACTGGGGAGCAACTTCAAGGCTGGTCGATTATCTGATCGAGGAACAAAAGTCCGCTGCGCTAGTCGTATGCGGAACCACCGGCGAATCGCCGACCTTAACCGATAAGGAGAAGCTGAAGCTGTTCTCCTTCGTGAAGCAGCAGGCAGGCGGACGGTGTAAAATTATTGCGGGTACCGGCAGCAACAGCACCAGACATTCCATCGAGCTCACTAAGGAAGCCGAACAAATCGGCGTGGACGGTGTGCTTCTGGTCGTCCCTTATTACAATAAACCGAATCAGGAAGGGCTCTATCAGCATTTCTCTGCCATTGCTGCCGCGACTTCGCTGCCCTGCATCCTGTACAATGTGCCTGGACGTACGTCAGTAAGCATGAGTGTAGCTACCACCCTGCGTCTGGCGGAGATTCCTAATATTGTGGCCACCAAGGAATGTGCTTCGGTAGACCAGATTACTTGGATTGCCGCAACTTGTCCTGAAGACTTTCATGTCTACACCGGAGATGATTCCGCCGGCCTCGCGACGCTTGCTGTGGGGGGCCACGGTATCATCAGTGTGGCCAGCCATGTTGTGGGAGCGCAGATGTCGGAGATGATCGAGGCCTTCAACTCCGGCGATGTCCGCCGTGCAGGCGAGCTTCACCGGGAGCTGTTTCCAGTATTCAAGGGGCTGTTTGAGTGTCCGCAGCCGCTGCCCAATCCCTCAGCTGTGAAGTACGCGCTGGGGCTGCGCGGGATGGATGTCGGATCGGTCCGTCTGCCGCTGGTTTCACCGACAGAGGAAGAGGCGGCCTTCATTGCTGCCTTGCTAAGATAAGCTAGACTAGTATCATCTTCAAAACTTAACATGTGTAAAGAGCGATTCTCCGTTATTGGAGGACCGCTCTTTTGCATGTCTGGCCGTTTAATCAGCCACATCATATTTGGTATTTATTTCTCCTGCATTAACTCTATGTTAAAAAAGTCAGGCGTTGCAGCGTTTTTTTGCTTGTCTTTTCCTCAAATATTGGCTGTTTGTTAAGGAAAGAATAGGACCAGGTCCAGGGTGACTTGTCTTTTGCCAAAAAAATCATGTATAATGAACTTAAGTGACTTGGTGCGGTTAATTGAATATGCGGTAATCTTCCGGCAATGCGGATTTGTTGCATTGTAAGACAGGATAGGTCCTTGAATAAGTCTGTGCTAAATATGCCGGATTTACGCGCGAGGGGCGCGGTGGTGGAATTTTGAGGGCATTTGCCCGCTTCAAGAGGATATTACTGCCCGGATTCGGGAGTTTAGATCTGCGCAAGTATACAGACTTACCGGGAATTCCTTGTCGAAATAAGGAGTTAACAGCAATTTGATGTATATTACAGCGCCGCTGAAATATTGAAGCTCATTGTTAACAAATAAAAAGTATGACGTCCAACATCATAGGAGGGTTAGATTCATTTGTCCAAAAAAAACAATAACAACAACGACAAACTGACGATATTCGCACTTGGCGGAGTCGGTGAAATTGGTAAGAACATGTACGTAGTTCAGTACGGCAACGACATTGTAGTCGTAGACGCCGGTCTGAAGTTCCCTGAAGAGGATATGCTGGGTATTGATATTGTAATACCGGATATCTCCTACCTCACTGAGAACCGTGACAAGGTAAGAGGGATTGTACTTACCCACGGCCATGAGGATCACATTGGCGGATTGTCTTATGTGCTGAAGAACCTGAATGTTCCGGTATACGGAACAAGACTGACCCTGGGCCTTGTGGAGAACAAGCTCAAGGAAGCGAACCTGCTGGGTGAAACGAAGCGGATTCTGATTAACGAGGATTCCGAGGTTGAGCTGGGCACATCGCTTAAGGTGACCTTCTTCAGAACGAATCACAGTATTCCGGATTCTGTCGGGGTATGCATTGAGACACCAGAGGGCAACGTTGTCCACACCGGTGACTTCAAATTCGACCACACGCCGGTCAACGGTCAATTTGCCAATCTGCACCGCATGGCTGAGATCGGATCGAAGGGCGTTCTGGCCCTGCTGTCAGACAGCACCAATGCCGAGAAGCCGGGCTTCACGCCTTCGGAGAAGAATGTCGGCATCGTGCTGGAGGATATTTTCCGCAAAGCTGAACAGCGTGTGGTAGTGGCGACCTTTGCTTCCAACGTGCATCGTATCCAGCAGGTAGTGAACGCTTCTGAAGCAACGGGACGCAAAATCACTGTTATTGGACGAAGCATGGTTAACGTAGTATCCATTGCTTCCGAGCTTGGTTATCTGCATATCCCGGACGGCATGCTCATTGAGCCTGAAGAGATGAACAGAATGGCAGGCAACCGTGTGGTAGTTCTATGCACAGGCAGCCAAGGCGAGCCGATGTCGGCGCTAACGCGCATGGCGCGTTCCAGCCACCGCAAGGTAGATATTATGCCGGGCGACACTGTTATTATTGCAGCTACACCGGTACCGGGGAATGAGAAATATGTAGGCCGTACCATTGATGAATTGTTCCGTCTGGGTGCCAATGTTATTTACAGCGGCTCCAACTCCGGCGTTCACGTATCCGGTCACGGCAGCCAGGAAGAGCTGAAGCTGATGCTCAACCTGATGAAGCCGAAATACTTCATGCCTATCCACGGTGAATACCGGATGCAGCGCAAGCATGCACTTCTGGCAGAGTCAGTTGGCGTAGAGCCAAGCAATATCTTCATCACCGAGCTGGGTGAAGTGATTGAGATCTCCGGAGGAGCTGCACGCAGAGCGGGTAAGGTAACTGCCGGTAACGTACTGATCGACGGGCTGGGTGTCGGCGATGTAGGTAACATTGTACTGCGTGACCGTAAGCTGCTGTCGCAGGATGGTATTCTGGTGGTTGTGGTTACCCTTAGCAAGCAGAACGGAGCGATTGTCTCCGGTCCTGACATCATCTCACGCGGATTCGTCTATGTACGGGAATCGGAAGGTCTCTTGGATGAAGCGAACCGCATTGTCTCAGGAACGCTGCAGCGTCTGATGAGTGAGAAGGTCAATGAATGGGCTTCCCTGAAGACCAGTGTCAAAGACTCGCTCGGCCGTTTCCTCTATGAGCAGACCCGCCGCAGACCGATGATCCTGCCGATTATTATGGAAGTCTAAGAGAAGCATTTCTTAACAATATAGCTTTGGCAATAGCCTCTTTTCCCGGAAATATTGGACGGTTTCCTGGGGAAAGGGGCTTTTTCATGTTTTTTTCGCTGCTCAAAACAACATTTGGGCAACCTGACCGTTATACAGGCAAGGAGGTGCAGCATGGAGCCAAGAGACATGGAGAAGGTGCTCCAACCCAAACTGGCGGAGATCCGCCGCTACTTAATCCGCCTCGGCGCCGGGGCCTCAGATGCAGAGGATATTGTGCAGGACACGGTGTACAAGGCGCTGCTGTATCTGGATGCGATCGATCAGCGCAAATTCAGCGCCTGGTTGTACAAGGTCGCAATTAACCGGTATTTTGACCATTGCCGCAGTCAGAAGAGATATCAGTATAGCGGTGAAGAAGTGGAGGAACATCCGGCACGCGAACAGGAGTTACCGGAGGCGGTACTGCTGCGCAGGGAACGGAAGGAAGAGATTGAGGGAGTATTAGCACGGCTTAATCCGGTGAATAAGCAGCTGATTCTGCTGAAATATGAAATGGAGCTATCCTACAAGGAGATCTCCGCCATGCTCGGCATTTCTGAAGCAAGAGTGAAGGCTTCGCTCTACCGGGCCAGACAGCAATTTCAACAATTATACGGAGGTGAGGGCGAATGACAGCCCCATGGGAAGAAGCAGAGGATCAGAGTATTATCCAGACCCTGAAGAAAACCAAACGGAAGAGCCTGATTCGCAGTATTCTGATTTCAGTTACTGTAAGTGTGTTAATACTGACCGCTGTATTCATTGGCGCGGCACAACTGGTCAATCGGATGTCCTCCAATGCGTTATTTAGTGAGGAACAGTATATGAGGATCAGCAGCCCTAATGAATACGGAGCAGGCTATAAGGATAGCAGAGGTTTTTTGTCGGGAGTTCTGGAAATGCAAACCTACAAAATTATCGGCGATGTGCCTATCCCCTGGAAGAACAGATGGCTGAACTACAACGCTCGGTGGTTCCCTTTCACAACCGGTGCCTATGGAGGCTCTAATAATCTAACTGTAGAGGATGCCAAGATGAAGCAGGAAGGCTATGAGTATTACCGGGGATATAATTCCTATAATGGACAGAGAGAGATGGCCTTCTATGTACCCGGGGTTGATTATAACGGAAAGATCCTGAATGATCTTTCCGAGCTGAATCAGATGAACGGGGATAAACGGGTGGAGCTGGCCATATCTTTTGACAAGGATTATTCGTTCGAAGAGGTGAAAGGCCTGCTGCCCGCAGGCGCAAAGCCAGTCTGGTACTGGGTCGATACGTATGATGACCGCGGGGGGTTCAGCTTCAAGCCGTTTCCTAGTGGGAATGATCCCGCTAAAATGAACTATCCGAACCCGATGAGTGCGAATTACGGAGTCTACGGTTTCGGCGTCCAGCCGGACTGGGATCAGGCAGACCCTGAGGATTTCATCGGAGCCGTGACCATTGGTAAGGACAAAAAGGACAAATACCACAGCGAGTACGAACGGATATACAACTATTTGAAAAAGGACAAAGCGGCGCCGGAGGCCAGCGATGTCCGGATATTGGGCGTAGTTGTGACCGGCACGGCTGACAGCTTGAAAAGTCTGAAGGGCCAGACTTATGTGCGCGGAGCTGTACTAGGAGCCGTGGCGGATAAATATTAACCGGTCAATGACGGCGGACGTTCTGAGGAGCGGCCGCCGTCTCTATGTGATAGTTCAAGTTAATGGTGTATAAGAGAGTCCCCCGGAATGTCATACTAACAGAAATCAGAATCCTGAAGCACACGGGTGTTACAGGCAGAAGGGGAGCGCTGTGTACGATGGAAATTACAGAAGCAAGCAAGGCGGACGGAGAGCGTAACGAAGAAATCCTGCCAGGGGAGATAAAGCCGGTAGTGAATGAGCCGGTTCCACCAGCAATGCCGGGACCTGTGGGCGTGCTTAAGGAATTGGGCCAGACAGCGGTTCCGACAGGGGAGCCGGATATTTTTTGTATGACGATTATTGGACAGATTGAAGGGCACTTCGTCTTGCCGCCGCATAACAAGACCACGAAATACGAGCATATTATTCCTCAGCTTGTTGCCGCCGAACAGAATAAGACCATCAAGGGGCTGCTGATTATTCTCAATACGGTTGGCGGGGATGTAGAGGCCGGACTGGCCATTGCGGAGATGATCGCTTCCTTGTCGAAGCCTACGGTCACAGTTGTCATCGGCGGCGGTCATAGCATCGGCGTACCCATAGCAGTATCCTCCACATATTCTATTATTGCTGAAAGTGCAACCATGACGATCCATCCGATCCGGATGAACGGCCTGGTGATCGGCGTCCCGCAGACCTTCGAGTATATGGAACGGATGCAGGAGAGGATGGTGAAATTCGTGACCTCTCATTCCCGGATCACGGAATCACAGTTCAAGGATCTGATGTTCAAGACCGGAGAGCTGAACCGGGACATCGGTACCGCAGTGGGCGGTCAGGATGCCGTCAAATTCGGCCTGATGGATGAAGTGGGCGGGATCGGTGCCGCGTTGGCCCACCTGAACCGGATGATTGCCGCTGCTCCTTCTCAGACGAACGATACGCTTCCGCAAGGAGGGCTGACCCAATGACCTTTTATACCGTTCTGCCGATGGAGCAGGTGTTCGAGGGGGCACTGAGTTATGCTTCTCCCGTGCAGGAGATAACAATTCAGGGCATGCTAATGCAGGTTGAACTGCTGGATGGAGGCCAGGCGAAGGTGGTCCGGCTGCTGCAGTGTCCACTGGATAAATATCTGGATGCGGCCTTCTCCCCGGGTGCAATCATTCAGTTGGACCGCTAAGTGCGAACAAACCGCCTAAAGATGCATATTCTGACAAAAGAGAACATAGGTACGCCACGCCATTATATGGTATAATGTTGACTCGGGGGTGGCTGGCGTGGCTAAACGGAGAAGAAAGAAGAAGAAAGCACTGCTGGGCAGTGTTTTAAAATATGAAATCTACGGAATTCTGCTGATTACGATTTCCGTCATTGCTTTGTCAGGGGAAGCGGCTGTCGGCCGCACGCTCTCAAGCATGGCGGGTTATTTGCTTGGCAGATTCTATTTTGTGCTGCCGCTGGCGGGCATCTTCTACGGCCTGATGGTAATGATTCACAGGAAATGGCCGTCCACCTGGAACAGCCGCTATACCGGCGGCCTGCTCCTGCTGTTGTCCATGTGCCTGATGAGTACCATATCGGCTATGCAGCAGAAGCTGGGTCCGATTGGGATGCTGCATCCGGGCAATGTGATGTCTCAAATACATAATGATCTATCCGGCGCTCTCTCACCGGGCGCGGGTGACAGCAGCGTATACATGCTGGGCAAGGATATCAGCGGTGGGTACATCGGCGCGCTTGAATATGCTGCGCTTCTGTGGCTGTTCGGCAATCTGGGCGCTAAGCTGCTGATGATTGTATTGCTGGCGATCAGCTTCATGCTGATTACCAATCTGTCCTATGTAGAGCTGTTTACCTTACTCCGGGTAAGGGCCGTCAAGCTGATTGAAGGAATTAAGCTCCGGGCGGCGAACCGCCCGGCTGCTGTTCCGGTGGTGAACAGCAGACCGGTTAGAGCCAGTAGAGTGACAACGCCGGAACCTGCGGATGATGACGATTACTTTGAAGAGGATGACGGATCGGGTCAGCAGCTGCCAAGACGCGGACAGTCGAAGCTGCTGGGGAGAATTACCGGATGGTTCGGCGGGTCTGCCCGCCAGAATCATCCGGAAGCTATGGATGATCTGGAGGAAGAGCTGCCGCCGGATATCATCATTACTGATCCGCGCACGGGTCCGGTCATCTCCGGTATGACCGCAGCCGGAGGTGTTCCTCTGGAGGAGTATGGCGAGGAGGACTTCCCGGATGAGGAGCTTGAGCCTGTTACACCGATCATCCGGGACTTCTTCGAGCATATCCGCTCTGAAGGGCTGAATGCCGAGGACCGTGAGGAATGGAGCGAATTCTCACCGGCTGCGCGCGGTGGTGCTGCCAACGGAACCGGAGCTGCTGAGCTTACAAGAGCGGGAGCAGATTCTACACCGTCAGGGGAATCCGAAGAGGATATACTGCCTGTGGAGCTGGACGGGCTGCTGGGAACGGCCGAGGAGGGCGAAGCGGCTCCGTTTATACCGCCTCCGCCTCCTCCCAAGCCTTACAAGCTGCCTTCCTTCCGTTTGCTGGCTAAGCCTAATAACGGGGCGAAGGCGGGCGATCAGAATGATTATATGCAGACGGCACGCAAGCTGGAGGCTACGCTGGAGAGCTTCGGTGTAAGGGCGAAGGTGCTTGAAGTGGTTCGTGGACCGGCAGTAACCCGGTATGAGATTCAGCCGGATATCGGCGTGAAGGTCAGCCGGATTGTCAATCTAACCGATGACATTGCGCTGGCACTGGCTGCCAAGGATATCCGTATGGAAGCGCCGATTCCCGGCAAGTCAGCCATCGGCATTGAAGTGCCGAATTCAGAAGTCTCAGTCGTCACTATGCGGGAAGTGATGGAGACACAGATTTTCCAGGAGGCAGATTCGCGGCTGTCCATTGCCTTCGGACGGGATATCTCCGGACAGACGATTATCGGCAATCTCGCCAAGATGCCCCATCTGCTCGTTGCAGGAGCTACTGGCTCCGGTAAATCGGTCTGCATCAACGGTATTATTACCAGCATTCTGTATAAGGCTAAGCCCAATGAAGTGAAATTCCTTATGGTTGACCCTAAGATGGTTGAGCTGAATGTATATAACGGCATTCCGCATTTGCTGGCTCCTGTAGTTACAGACCCGAAGCGTGCCAGTCTGGCCTTGAAGAAAATCGTGGTGGAGATGGAGAAGCGGTATGAGCTGTTCTCCAAATCAGGCACACGCAATATGGAAGGCTACAACAACTTGATGAAGGATAATCCGGCAGCAGTGCTGCCGTATATTGTGGTCATAGTGGACGAGCTTGCCGACCTGATGATGGTTGCGGCCAATGATGTGGAGGATGCCATCTGCCGGCTTGCCCAGATGGCGCGGGCGGCCGGAATTCATTTGATTATCGCCACACAGCGTCCTTCGGTAGATGTTATCACCGGCCTAATTAAGGCGAATATTCCTTCGCGTATTGCCTTCGGCGTCTCCTCGAATGTGGACTCCCGGACCATTCTGGATATGCCGGGCGCCGAGAAGCTGCTCGGACGCGGCGATATGCTGTTCCTGCCGATGGGGGCTTCCAAGCCGATCCGTGTCCAGGGCGCTTTCATGAGCGATCAGGAAGTGGAGACGATTGTGCAGTATGTCAGCAGCCAGGGGGAAGCGAATTATGATGAGTCGCTTGTGCCTGAGGTAGACGACACCCTGAGCGAGGATCAGGAGCCGCAGGATGAATTGTATGAACAGGCTGTCCAGATTGTTCTGGAAGCCAAGCAGGCTTCTGTGTCGCTGCTTCAACGGCGTATGCGTGTCGGTTACACCCGTGCTGCACGCTTGATCGACTCGATGGAGGCCAGAGGCGTAATCGGCCCTTACGAGGGCAGCAAGCCGCGTGAGGTGCTGATGTCGCTGGAGCAGTATCAGCACAACAGATTGAGTTCTTAAACAAAGAGATGACCCAATACTTGGGCCATCTCTTTTTTTGCGGAAGATAAGTTATGAAACGAAAGGGTTGAACTCCTATTTCTTCACCCGGGGTGCTGCAAGCAGTGCATTAACAATGTAATCCAGCTGTGCATTCAGTGAGTAGATGTCATTGTAATAGGATAATCCGAAGTCGATGTTCATCAGTCGGCCTTCTTTGACTGCCGGAATACTGTTCCAGAGCGGGTCTCCTGTCAGGTCAGTCATCCCGTCATAGGCGGAACGGAAGATGTACTCCCCGCTGTAATCGGCAATGACTTCGAAGGATACAGGCTCGCCGCCTACATCGGTCTTGCTATCTATTTTTTGCTGAATTTTCTCCGGTGCCTTCATGCCAAGATATTCATATAAGACCTGTGAACCCCGGCCATACTGTTTGCTCATAATCACTAACATACTGCGGTCTTCGCCGCCTTCCATGATGGAGATGGTTGAATCTAGAATTCCCGCTTCCTGCAGCTTCTGCTTACTGTTCTCCACCTTGGAATTGAAGTCGTTTAAGAGGGTGGTGGCCTGATTTTCCTTGTTAAGAGTGTGTCCAATGAAGCTGACCCGCTCAGCAGTTGTCATTTTCTCATAAGGTACTAACACAGTAGGTGCAATGTCATGCAATGCATTGTAGGTCTCCTCGGATGGAACGATAATCAGATCGGGATCAAGTGACAAGACAGCTTCCGGGCTGGCCTCGAACCAACTTCCCAGCTTCTGTACATCCTTCAATTCGTTCTCGAACGCAGCGCCTTCATTTACACTAGACACACCTACGGGCATGATGCCCAGCGCCAACACATCGCCCAGCAAGTACAGCACAACGACACGCTGAGGATCGGCGGGCACCTCAATGTCTCCTTTTACAGTAGCAATTGTCCGGGTCTGTGCCTCGGCTGCAGTGTGGTCTGGAGAGGGAGTGGCGAGGGAGGTGGCTGCAGGAGAAGAGGCCGGCGAGGGGCTGGCATTGCCTGCTGAGTTAGAACCGGTATTCCCTGAGGAACAGGCGCTTAACACTATGGTGAAGCATAACAACAAGGTTAACATTAGGGATGGCTTGGCCGTTCTGGACATGGATGACGCTCCTTCTAAAGTATATTGATAATGATTATCATCATCAATATATCGGAGAGTACCTTCACGGGCAATGTCATTTGCAGACAGCACAGATGGCATTTCCTGCCACGGTGAAGCGGCCTGTACAGAATTTTTGTACCTCACCGGCGGGCTTCCGAAGTGCTTCTTGAACATTTTACCAAAAGAGTATGCATCCGGGTAGCCTACAGCAGCAGCAATTTCATGCAGTGTGGACTCTGTGCCCAATAGCAGCTCACGGGCTTTGTCCATGCGAATCTGAACCAGATATTGGGCAGGGCTGGTCTGAAGCCGCATGCGGAATAACCTCGATAACGTCCTAGGGCTGGTGCCCAGAGTGCCGGCAAGTGTGTCCAGGGTGAACGGCATACTGTAAGAATCATGCATATAGCGTACAGCCTGGTCCAGCACATCTGCTCTGAGCGGGTTCAGCTCCTGCCCCTGCATCTGATGAAGCAGCTCATGGACCCACTGATAGAACAGGGCTTTGACATGCAGATGCTCCAAGGCGCGGCGTGTCTGCCAATCCCCATACATCTGGTCTAGAATCTCATACAGCGGCAGGGGATGGACAGGAATGAAATGATAGGTTCCGCTAAAAGGCTTGCTGCGTTCCAAAAGCGCTGTCAGGTTGCGCCGGGTCGGCAGGGTTAACGTTGAACGGTACATAATAAGGAAATAATCCAGAATTTCCTGGGTTTGCAGCAATTTGATAATAGCACCTTTACCCCCGTGAAAGACACTTGCGCCGTTGATTTCATAGGGGTAGTCATCTATAAGCACACTTGCGCTGCCGCGGACGATATACAGGTATGTGCTAGCCGGAAGGCGGTATTTCAACGGAGGTTGTCCATAAGTGAACGAGGCCTTGCGGATATCAATAACTTCTACAGTAGCATGGTTCCACAGTACAATATGGTCGTTAAAATCCATGTTTCTTCTCAACTCCTGTTGTTTCATAACCCAAGTATAGTTGATAATCGTTCTCAGCTGCAATGGATTTACGCTTCCAAGCTTTGCGGTCATGAATAGGAAGTCCAGCCAGTCGTCATAATAACTTTAGCCATTCATGCAGAACTTCCAAGAGAAAGGTAGAGCGAATCCCATGATAAAACATAAGCAGTGGATCATTGCCGCAGTTACCCTTGCCCTTGCAGCTGCGCCGTTTGCCGGTGCAGTCTTCAAAGATCATGATTTGATCTATGCCAAGCCCTATGCAGCAGAACAGGTTGACTCGGACCTCCCTGATGTAGAGGAGGAAGCCATGCCTGTATTCGGCACAACACCGCTTAAGGTGGGCTCCTCCGGGCAGGATGTCTATGAGCTGCAGGGAAGATTGAAATACCTGGGTTATTTTAACGGGAAGATTGACAGCCAGTTCGGGACCAAGACGAAGAATGCCGTGACCTGGTTCCAGTGGAAATTCGGCCTGAAATCCGACGGGGTGGTCGGGGCCAAGACGAAGCTTAAGTTATACAATGCGACTACAGCCTGGAAGCCGACAGCACCTGAGACGTCTACCGCCCAGAAAAAAGCGCCCTCCGGCGCAGCTGCGGCCAAATCCAATACGGCTGAGCTGTCCTCCGGCAATACGATGGGCCTGTCCGAGAACGATCTGAAGATCATGGCTAATGCGGTATACGGCGAGTCACGCGGCGAACCCTTTGAAGGGCAAGTAGCCGTAGCGGCCGTTATTCTCAACCGTGTAAAATCGCCAAGCTTCCCGAACACGCCTTCGGGCGTCATTTTCCAGCCGGGAGCCTTCACCGCCGTAGCTGACGGCCAGATCTATCTGGAGCCTAATGAACAGGCACGCAAGGCCGTACAGCAGGCACTGAGTGGTTGGGACCCGTCGGGCGGCTGTATCTATTACTTCAATCCCAAGACGGCGACCTCCAAGTGGATTTGGTCCCGTCCGCAGGTGAAGACGATCGGCCAGCATATTTTCTGCATGTAGCTTACTGTGTCTGTATACAACCCTCCGTAAGAGCAACCGGTACGCGTGTCCTCCGGTTGCTTCCTTACTTTGGAATGGTTTAGAATGGATAATACTTCATAAACATGTTATAGAGCATCAATCCACGCTGCAAAGGAGTTTTGGACTTGACTAATAATGGATTTCAACATGGCCATGCCGCAGGCATGCGTATACATGTTCTGCCGACCAAGGCGTTCAAGACGTTCGCCATCTCACTGTATGCAGGCGTTCCGCTTGAAGAGAGTACAGTAACCTCTACCGCACTGGTTCCGTTTGTACTCCGCCGGGGGACAGCGTCCTACCCGGAGACGACCCAATTCCGCGAGCGTCTGGAGGAGCTGTACGGTGCAGGCTTCGGCTTCGATATTTACAAACGCGGGGATTACCAGATTGTCCAGTTCAGGATGGATACGATCAATGATTCCTTTGTGCAGAGCAAGGAGAGCCTGCTTGGGGAATCCTTTGCTTTTCTGGGAGAGGTGTTGACCCGTCCCCTGCTTGAGAATGGAAGCTTCCGGGCTTCTTATGTGGCTACCGAACGCGAGACGATCCGCAAGAAGCTGGAATCCATTGTAAATGACAAAATCCGCTACGCAGCAGAACGCTGCATTGAAGAAATGTGCCGCAACGAGCCTTACCGTCTTCATCCCCTCGGCCAGCGGGCAGATCTGGATGCTATTACGCCCGAGACGCTGTACCAGAGCTATACCTCCTGGCTGAACGGCGCAACGCTTGATCTGTATGTAGTCGGCGATACCACACCTGAAGAAGTCGAGAAGCTGGTAACCGCTCATTTCGGCCGCGCCCATCACTCCGAAGCAGGAGGCTACACCTCGGACTTCACTCCGGTAACGGTTACGGAAGTGCGGACGGTGGAAGAGAAGCTGGATGTGAATCAAGGCAAGCTGAATATGGGGCTGCGGACCTCGATTACCTACAAGGATGACCGGTATGCTTCCGCGTTGATGTACAACGGTATCCTTGGCGGTTACCCGCATTCCAAGCTGTTCGTCAATGTGCGTGAGAAGGAGAGTCTGGCGTATTACGCCTCCTCCCGTTATGACGGGCATAAGGGCATCGGGACGATTCAATCGGGGATCGAGACCCAGAACTACGGCAAAGCCGTTGATATTATCCGCAAGCAGTTGGAAGAGCTGAAAGCCGGCAATATCACTGACCTGGAGCTTAGCCAGACCAAGGCGATGATCCGCAACCTGCTGTCCGAGATTCAGGATTCAGCGTTTGAGATGATCTCCTTTGATTTCAACCGCCAGCTATCCGGCAAAGACCGTTCTGCCCAGGAGTTGATGGACCAGGTTGACGGTATGGGAGCGGCTGAAGTGAAGGCGGCGGCAGATACTTTTGAGCTGGATACGATTTATTTCCTGACAGGGAAGGAGGAATAAGGATGGAGAAGCTCCATTACGAACGGCTTCAAGAAACACTTTATCACGAGGTTATGGATAACGGTCTTCAGGTATATGTGCTGCCGAAGCCAGCTTTTCTCAAAACCTACGCCACCTTTGCCACGAAATACGGTTCGGTAGACAATCACTTCAAGGTGGCGGGCGGCGAGGAGACTACAGTGCCGGATGGCATTGCCCACTTCCTGGAGCATAAAATGTTCGAGGAGCCGGAAGGCGACATTTTTGCCACCTTTGCGTCCAATGGCGCATCGGCGAATGCCTTCACGAGCTTTGACCAGACGGTCTATCTTTTCTCGGCCACGGAGAATATTGAGCAGAATCTCAGCACCCTGGTAGATTTTGTGCAGCGTCCTTATTTCACGGATGAGAATGTGGAGAAGGAGAAAGGGATTATCGGGCAGGAAATCAATATGTATGCCGATAATCCAGACTGGCGCGTCTATTTCGGGCTGATTGAAGCCATGTATGCTACCCACCCGGTTCATATAGATATCGCCGGAACGATCGAATCGATCTCAACCATTACGAAGGAAACGCTGTACACCTGTTACAATTCCTTTTATCATCCCAGCAATATGCTGCTGTTCGTGGTCGGCGGGGTGGACCCTGAGCAGGTATTTGAACTGATCCGCAGCAATCAGCAGGGTAAGAGCTATGAGAAGCAGGGTGAAATTACGCGTATCTTCGCGGAGGAGCCTGAGCAGGTGGCCTCGAAGCATGTGGAGAGCAGGCTTGCTGTCTCCATTCCCAAGATGATGTTCGGCTTCAAGGAAAAGGTGGATGGTCTGAGCGGTGAAGCGGCGGTGCGCCGTGATCTGACCACGAAGCTGATGCTGGACCTGCTGTTTGGCAGCAGTACGGCATTGTATCAGAAGCTCTATGACGAGGAATTGATCTCGGACAGCTTCGGCCACGAATTTAACAGCTCTGCGGAGTATGCCTTCTCGGCGATCGGCGGCGATACCAAAGATCCGGGACTGCTGCTTGAACGGATTAAGGAAGAGGTAGGACGTATTCTGGAGACGGGCTTCGCGGAGAAGGATTTCGAACGGGCCCGCAAAAAGAAAATCGGCGGCTTCCTGCGGATGCTGAATTCGCCGGAGAGCATTGCCCATGAGTTCACCCGTTACCAGTTCCGTGGAGGAGATCTGTTTGAAGTGCTTCCCCTGTATGAATCGATCACTCTGGATGAAGTGAATGCCCGGCTCCATGCCCATGTGAACTGGGAGCAGCTGGCCGTGTCGCTGGTGGTGAGTCCTTAATGATGTTACCGGGAGAGGACAGCAAACCGATTGGTGAAATGACAGTGCTCATTACCGGAGGCAGCGGGGGAATCGGCGGCGCGATCGCTGAACGTTTTGCTTCGGTGGGAATGAACATTGTGATTCATTATATGAATTCGCATGAAGCGGCTAATGATGTGGCCCGGCGCTGTCTGGCGCTGGGAGCGAAGGTTATGACCGTAGCGGCGGACATGAAAGACCGCAGTCAGCTCGTACGCATGGCCGAAAGGCTGGAGAGCAGCGGCATGATGCCGGATATCCTGGTCAATAATGCCGGGAAAGCACATTATGGCATGTTAGCCGATCTGACCGAGGAGGAGTGGGACGATATCATGGCGGTGAATCTGAAGGGTACTTTTATGTGCAGCCAGATTTTCATGCCTTATATGGTCACGCAGCGTTACGGCCGGATCATTAATGTTTCCTCCGTATGGGGGATTTCGGGCGCATCCTGTGAAGTGGCGTATTCGGCCAGCAAGGGCGGAGTGAATGCTTTTACCAAGGCGCTCGCCAAGGAGCTGGCCCCCTCCAAGGTTACTGTGAATGCTGTAGCGCCTGGAGCGGTCCACACGGCCATGCTGTCCAATCTGCAGGCGGATGAGCTGAAGATGCTGGAGGAGGAGATCCCTGCGGGGAGACTGGCTACCCCTGAAGATATATCCTCGCTTGTCTATTTTCTGGCGCTGCCTGAATCCGGTTATATTACGGGACAGGTCATCAGTCCGAACGGCGGCTGGATTACTTAATAACTTGTATGACACCAGGAATCATGAGTCTGCTCTGGAGAAATGCTCCAGCATAAGAATTTCCGGCTTGAGACATATTATAACTGTTGCTTCTAAATCTCAATATCATCACAAACCTGAGGAGGATTTAAGATGTCAACAGATTCCGTAGTGAAGAACTTTGATACCTGGAAAAGCTTTTTGGGCGACCGGGTCATTCAGGCCGAAAAAATGGGGATGAGCGACGAGACCATCACCAAGCTGGCGTTCGAAATCGGGGAATTCCTCGACAAGAAGGTCGATCCGGGCAACTATTCCAACCGGGCCATCAAAGAGCTGTGGGATGTCGGAACGGATGATGAGAAGCATACCATTGCCGGACTCATGGTCAAACTGGCGAAGAAAAACGCATAGGTACGCAGAAGAAGCTCCCCTAGCGGGAGCTTTTCTGCAATTATTACAATCGTGTCCTTGCCTTTCAATTTTTTTTTCTATATCATTAACATGACCCGTGTATCTGAAACAACATGCAGGGAAAAGGAATCTATGAGGTGCGCACAAGTGGAATATAAACAATGGTATATGGAGTATAAGATACATAAGAACAGACCCGGTCTGTTAGGCGACATCGCTTCTATGCTGGGGATGCTGGAAGTCAATATTCTGACGATTAACGGCGTAGAAGGCAAGACGCGCGGAATGCTGCTGGAAACCAGCGACGATGAGAAGATCATGCTGATGGGCGAGATGCTCAAGAAAGTTGATAATATAACGGTTACGGCACTCCGTACACCGCGGCTTGTCGACCGGCTGGCCGTCCGGCATGGACGGTATATCGACCGTGATTCGGATGACCGCAAGACCTTCCGCTTCACCCGCGATGAGCTCGGGCTGCTGGTGGATTTCCTGGGTGAGCTGTTTAAGAGGGAAGGCAATCAGGTTATAGGACTACGTGGCATGCCGCGGGTAGGCAAGACAGAATCGATTATTGCCGGCAGTGTCTGTGCGATGAAGCGCTGGACGTTTGTCTCCTCTACGCTGCTGCGCCAGACCGTCCGCAGCCAGCTCGCTGAAGACGAGATGAATCCGCATAATGTATTTATCATTGACGGGATCGTCAGCACCATCCGCTCAAACGAGAAGCATTATAACCTGCTGCAGAATGTCATGAGTATGGCAAGCACCAAGGTGATTGAGCATCCTGATATTTTTGTGCGGGAGTCCGAATTCACCTTCGATGACTTCGATATTATTATTGAGCTGCGCAACGCACCGAACGAAGAGATATTGTACGAGTCGTTTACGACAAGCTACAGTGAAGATCTTTAATATATTTCATTTAGAGCATTGCTCACACAACATTCAGGAGGTGATGGTATGTCGGAACTGGGCCGGCATTTGAAGGAGGCTCGTCTGCAAAAGGGGATGAGTCTTGATGATGTCCAGGAAGTAACAAAGATCCGTAAAAAATATTTGGAAGCCATCGAAGCAGGGGATTATAAAGTGCTTCCGGGCAGCTTTTATGTCCGGGCCTTTATCAAAACCTATGCCGAGGCGGTCGGTGTTAACCCGGATGAGCTGATGGAGGAGCATGGCAATGTGCCTGCCGCTCCCGTCGATACTACCATGGAGACCGTAATTCAGAAGCGGAGCCGAAAGCCTGAAACGGAGCGTAATGCCAAGTGGCTGCCGACCTTGCTGATGTGGACCTTCCCGGTGCTGATCCTGGTAGTCATCTACCTATATGCTTCTTCCACGATAAATGATTCGGGGCCGAAGAAAGCGGATAACGCAAGCCTGACTGAGGCAACGCAAGATCCGGCCAAGGTGAAGCCTTCACCTACGGCCGCTGGCGGGGGAGCAGTGCCCTCTGCGACAGCGGATGCGGCAGCTACAGCTGATGCAGGAGCCGCAGCTACTACTGCGCCTTCTGCAACTCCAGAGCCGTCTCCATCGGCTTCTCCGGGAGCGGTCACAGTTACTCAGGACCGTAAATCAGGCAAGACGACGATCTATAAGGTCTCCGCGCCTGCTGGAAGCCAAGTTCAGGTCGTGATTGCCTCCACCGGAGTCAGTTGGCTTGAAGTGTACAAGGGTGAGAACTCCAAGGGGGAGAAGCTCAGCTTCGGGAACACCAAGGCCGGCGATAATCTCAGCTTCACGCTGGACAGCCAAGGCATGTATATCAAGTCAGGCTATTCACCGGCTACGGCAATTTCGGTTAACGGACAGGCGATCACCGACGGCAAAACCTCCTCTCGTCTGCTGCTTGAACTGGATAACGGGACTGACGGCGCTACTGGCGGGAGTACTACCGGAGAATAGTACATCCCATGTATAGTCTTTGGCGGATTGGAGAACCTAGAAGTGTTTAACAGTTCTCTCGCCAAAGTGAGGTGTATTCTCTCATGACCGTCAGCTGGATTGTAACAGGGCTTGGCATTATTGTCAGTCTCCTGGGGTATTATTTAACACCGGGCGCCTGGGGATATGGCATTCTGGGCTTTGGACTGGCACATGTTCTGCTGGGGATTCTGGATATGTTCCGGGCTCCTGCACGCAGCAGATAATATCTAGAGGTGAGCGTCTCCCGGACAGGTTCCGGGAGGCGTGTTTTTAGGTGCAAATATAAGAATTTATATGTTCACGCTATAAATTATCCTTCTATTTCTCGCTGAAACGTTACCGTCCTTACAAAGGACGGAATGCCGTTTTCACTTGACTCTTTTCCAGTATTAGACTTAGCAGCGCCTATCTCATATAATAGGAACAGACTAATTGTAACTAAAGGATGTGGAACCATGAGTTCAGAAAGTTCATTTGATATCGTATCCAAGATGGATATGCAGGAGCTGACCAATGCGGTTCATCAGACCGAGAAGGAAATCGAGAACCGGTTTGATTTCAAGAACAGCAAGAGCAGTCTGAAGCTGGAGAAGGATGCGCTTGTCATTGCCTCTGAGGATGAATACAAGCTGAATGCAGTAATCGATATCCTCCAGACCAAGATGGTGAAGCGGGGAATCACGCTAAAGAATATGGATTTCGGCAAAGTGGAGCCGGCTTCGCTCGGCACAGTGCGCCAGCGGCTGGGACTGCGGCAAGGAATAGACCAGGAGAACGCGAAGAAGATCAATATTTTGATCCGCGATTCCAAGCTGAAGGTCAAGAGCACGATTCAGGGTGATCAGATTCGTGTGACCGGCAAGAGCCGCGACGACCTCCAGCAGATTATTCAGCTTTTACGCAAGGCTGATTTGCCGCTTGATTTACAGTTTAACAATTTAAAGTAAGATCATGTGCCCCGCAGTGTATACTTACCTTACTTGCGGGGTGCTTCATGTTTTTTTGACACTTATTTATGGCTATAATATACTAGCTAAGCAGTTTTGAAGAACATGCTGGAATAACGGATTCGTATGGACTAGGGGAGGAACCTTCAGTGAATTTACCCAACCGCATCACATTAGCGCGTATTTGCCTTATCCCAATCATGATGTTTTTTCTGCTGGTGGACTTCAGCTTCTATCCGGAACCGATACATTGGGGCTCCTTTCAGCTTTCAATTAATCACTTGGTAGCGGCAGTTATTTTTCTGCTGGCAGCCAGTACCGATGGAATTGACGGTTACATAGCCAGAAAATATAACATGGTCACCAATCTGGGTAAGCTGCTCGATCCCTTAGCGGATAAGCTGCTGGTCTCAGCCGTACTGATCTCATTGGTTGAGCTGGGAAGATGCGATTCCTGGATTGCCATTGTCATCATCAGCCGTGAGTTTGCCGTGACCGGACTGCGCCAGGTGGCACTATTGGAAGGGAAGGTAGTGGCTGCAAGCAAGTGGGGTAAGGTAAAAACAGTGATTCAGATTGTTGCCATTTCACTGCTGCTGCTTAACAACTTCCCGTTCCAGTTCGTCAGCATCCCCGTGGATGACATTGCAATCTGGGCTGCAGCCATCATTACCATTTACTCTGGCATTGATTATTTCGTGAAGAATAAGGAGCTGCTGGATTTGAACAAAGCCTGAGATGCTGAAACAGGCTAAGCCTTGCAGGATACCTACAATCAGGAGGAGAACGTCAGCTATGAAAGCAGAGATAATTGCCGTTGGAACAGAACTTTTACTTGGACAAATCGTGAACAGCAATGCCCAGTTTCTATCGGTAGAGCTGGCTGCATTAGGCATTGACGTTTATTTTCAGACCGTTGTGGGAGATAACAAAAACCGTCTGCTGGAAGCGATCCGGATTGCTCAGAGCCGGGCGGATGTTATATTATTCACCGGCGGCATCGGTCCGACCGAGGATGATCTGACCAAGGATGCGCTGGCTGCGGCGCTTGGCCGGACCCTGCACATCGACCAGCTGGCCATGGATCATGTGCAGCGCTTCTTCGATGACCGCAAGATTGTAATGACTGAGAATAACCGCAAGCAGGCGCTTGTCATTGAAGGGACGACCCCATTGTCCAATGATACCGGCCTTGCGGTAGGAATTGCTTTTGCAGAAGAGGGCAAATATTATATTGTGCTGCCGGGCCCGCCCCGGGAGATGAAGCCGATGTTCACGGATAAGGCCAAGCCATGGCTTCAGCAGCATGCACTTACTAGTGAAATGCCGCTCTACTCGAAGATGCTTAAGTTCGCCGGGATTGGCGAGTCGCTGCTGGAGGACAAGCTGATTGATCTGATCCGCAGCCAGAGCGATCCTACGATTGCCCCGTATGCCAAGGAAGGCGAAGTGACCGTGCGCATCTCTACCAAAGCGCCGTCCGAGCGGGAAGCTATGGTTAAGCTTGATGCACTTGAGAAGAAGATTGCTGCTATTCTGCCGGAGAATCTGTATGCCAACATTGATGTGCCGCTGGAGCAGCTGATTGTGGACTGGATGGCGGATGCGGGGCTGACGCTGAGTGCTGCCGAGAGCTGTACGGGCGGGCTGCTGATGGAGAGCATTACGAATATCCCGGGCAGCGCCTCCATGTTTGCCGGGGGCATCGTCTGTTATTCCAATGATATTAAGAAGAAACTGCTGAATGTGCCTTCCGCTATGCTTGAAGGCCCGGATGCCCCGGGAGCGGTGAGCCGCGAGGTGGCGGAGGTGCTGGCTGAGCAGGTGCGTATGATCGGTGACACGGACTTCGGCTTATCGGTTACCGGTGTAGCCGGTCCGGGATATTCCGAGCGTAAGCCGGTCGGACTTGTGTTCGTGGGTCTGGCTGAGCGGGGCTGCAAAACAGAGGTATATGAGCTGAATCTGAAGGGCAGCCGTGAGAACATCCGCCTGCGCACAGTCAAGGCGCTGCTGTACCGTTTGTGGCGACGGCTGGAAGAACGCAAGGTAGCCACTCCGCTGGAAGGCTCGGCCTTGCAATAACGGTTCAAGGCAGTATATAATTTAGGTATGCGGAAGAACCGTGGCTTGAGCAATCATGCTGCGGTTTTTTGTTTTATATCAGGTATAACAAATTATCCTATGATTGTTCCTGTTTACGTAAGAAGCGGAAGAGAAGCTGCCTGCTAAGTCCTTGCATCCGGAAGGAGGTTAGTATCTTACAATAAAAGGGAGTATTATCCCTGGGAGCAAAAAAAACGAATGTATGTTCTAAAAAAGACTTGGCAAGACCTTCAAAACACGTTATTATAATACTATAAACAGTGAAGGAAGTGGTCTGATTGTCAGATCGTCGTGCAGCGCTTGATATGGCGCTTCGTCAAATAGAAAAACAATTCGGTAAAGGTTCGGTAATGAAACTGGGAGAATCCACTCACATGAAAGTGGAAGTTGTACCTAGCGGATCTTTGGCACTTGATATTGCACTAGGTATTGGCGGACTTCCCAAAGGACGTATTATTGAAGTATATGGACCGGAATCTTCCGGTAAGACGACGGTTGCCCTTCATGCGATTGCTGAAGTACAGAAGCAGGGCGGACAAGCTGCCTTCATCGATGCTGAGCATGCGCTTGATCCTAAGTATGCTAAGGCGCTTGGTGTTAACATTGATGAACTGCTGCTGTCCCAGCCTGATACAGGTGAACAGGCCCTGGAAATCGCTGAAGCGCTTGTACGCAGTGGAGCAGTAGACATCATTGTAGTTGACTCTGTAGCAGCACTGGTACCAAAGGCAGAAATTGAAGGCGACATGGGTGATTCCCACGTAGGCTTGCAGGCCCGTCTGATGTCTCAGGCATTGCGGAAGCTGTCAGGTGCCATCAACAAATCCAATACCATTGCGATCTTCATTAACCAGCTTCGTGAGAAGATCGGCGTAATGTTCGGTAACCCTGAGACCACTCCGGGTGGACGCGCTCTGAAATTCTACTCCTCGGTCCGTCTGGATGTGCGCCGGGTAGAGAGCATCAAGATGGGTAACGATGTCGTGGGTAACCGCACGAAGATCAAGGTTGTGAAGAACAAGGTAGCGCCTCCGTTCAAGCAAGCGGATGTAGATATCATGTACGGCGAAGGAATCTCCAGAGAAGGAAGCCTTGTGGATATCGGTACAGAGATGGATATCGTTAACAAGAGCGGTGCCTGGTATTCCTATGAAGGCGAACGTCTGGGTCAAGGACGTGAGAATTCCAAGCAGTTCCTGAAGGAACATCAGGATATTGCCCTGCTGATCGAGAATAAGATCCGTGAGGCCAGCAACCTGACAACTCTGGTTGAGGCGCCATCTGAAGCAGATGTGGCTGCGGAGCAAGAGGAAGAAGAAAAGCTGTTGCTTGAGATCGAGTAATTAACTACTCGTCTACTTCTAATTGAATAATGAAGTCAAGATGGATAGGCGCCCTGTGAGGATATAACAGGGTGCCTTTTCGCAAGTGATCAATAATAAGCGTAAAGGATATTAGTAAAAAGCTTCTATATTATTTCCAGCTTAACGAGGTGATTGGCAGGATGGTTATACAATTGGATGAGGAATTCGAAGAACAGGATGAGCAGGTGCTGGCGGATTTCCCGGCAGATCAAGAACTGGTAATTACACGGGTAGAGCGGATCAAGAAGTCTAACTATCGTTATCTGATTCATTTCGGAGACTACAACATGACTGTACATGAAGATGTCATGATTAAATACCGTATGATTACCGGGAGTACTTTTGTCAAAGCGGATCTGGAGAATATTGTTGCCGCAGACGAGCGCCAGCGGGCATATGTGGAGGGGCTTAGGTATCTGGAGCGCAAGCCCAGAACCGCACAGGAGATGGCCCGCCGTTTAAGGGAGAAGGAAATAGGGGAGACTGTTATTTCCGAAGTTCTGCTCCGTCTGCAGGAGGAACGTCTGCTGGATGATCCCTTGTACGCCAAGCAGTGGGCGGAGCAGCGGATTGTGAACCAGCGTAAGGGCAAGATGTGGATCAGGCAGGAGCTGCGGGAGAAGGGCATTGATAAGTCGCTGATTGCGGAAGCACTGGATGAGATCACACCCGAGCAGGAGCTGGATAGCGCGCTGCAGACCGGACGGAAGAAGTGGAATACGATCCGGGGAGATGTGAACGACAAACGCCGGAAGACAGGGGCGTTCCTGATGCGCCGGGGATTCTCAGGGGAAATGGTGCGCCAGGTGATCGGGATTTTGCGGGATGAGCAGGATTCTGAGGGGGAAGAAGAGGAGTTTTACTTCCCGGATTGATTCTCTTGACTTTAATGCGGTTATCGACTCTCTTGACAAGGTCTTTTTATAAATAATAAAATATAACATGAATCGGCATAAACTAAGAATCCTTTTTCCTTCCCAAAAAGCAGACTCTTATGTTCCGGTTCGCGTACAACTCATATGAAATGTAATCGCCGGATAAGGCGGGCAATGTGCATGTGCAGCATGTGCAGTATGGCAATCGGTGTATTACCGGTTTTTTGTATGGTGATGAACGGATAGTTTAACAACTGCACAAATACCCAAGGGACGCACCTTGGAGGATATCAACGAGGAGGTGAACAGATGGAACCATTGATCTGGGTCATTATCGTTCTCGTTGTAGCTGCAGCATTCTTTGGATTCGGTTATTTTATTCGTAAATCCCTTGCAGAAGCTAAGATTTCCAGCGCAGAGAAAGAAGCCGTAGTCATCGTGGAGAACGCGAAGAAAGAGGCGGAGGCGCTGAAGAAGGAAACGGTACTCGAAGCTAAGGACGAAGTTCATAGAATCCGTACCGAAGCTGAGAAAGAAACTCGTGAACGTCGGAATGAAATCCAACGGCAAGAGCGACGTTTGCTGCAAAAGGAAGAATCGCTGGATAAAAAAATGGAATCGCTTGAACGAAAAGAAGAACAAGTAGCTAACAAAGAGAAACGAATTGATGAAACCCAACAGCAAATTGATGTGATTTACAAGAATCAGGTTACTGAACTGGAGCGTATCTCCAATCTGAGCATCGATGATGCCAGAAGTATCATTCTCAGCAATGTAGAACAGGAAGTTCGCCATGAAACTGCTCAGATGATCAAGGAAATCGAACAGCAGGCTAAGGAAGAAGCGGACAAGAAAGCCCGTGAGATTATCACCTTGGCGATTCAACGCTGTGCGGCTGATCATGTGGCGGAAACTACGGTATCTGTCGTTACCTTGCCGAATGAAGAGATGAAGGGCCGGATTATCGGTCGTGAAGGCCGGAATATCCGTGCGCTGGAGACTCTGACCGGGATTGATCTTATTATTGATGATACGCCGGAAGCGGTTATTCTGTCAGGATTTGATCCGATCCGCCGCGAAGTGGCCCGTACGGCACTCGAGAAGCTGGTGGCAGACGGACGTATCCATCCTGCACGTATTGAAGAAATGGTGGAGAAATCCCGCAAAGAAGTGGATGAACGGATTCGCGAATACGGTGAACAAGCTACCTTCGAGGTTGGCGTTCACGGTCTGCACCCGGATCTGATCAAAATTCTGGGCCGCCTGAAATTCCGCACGAGCTACGGTCAAAACGTACTGAAGCACTCCATGGAGGTTGCTTATTTGACTGGACTTATGGCCGGTGAGCTTGGGGAAGACATCGTGCTTGCAAAACGTGCCGGACTGCTGCATGATATCGGCAAAGCGCTTGATCATGAAGTGGAAGGTTCGCATGTTGAAATCGGCGTCGAACTGGCGAAGAAGTACAAGGAACATCCGGTGGTTATCAACAGTATCGCGTCCCATCATGGAGATTGCGAGGCTACCTCGGTTATTGCTATGCTGGTTGGAGCTGCTGACGCTTTGTCGGCTGCCCGTCCGGGTGCACGCCGTGAGACCCTGGAAACGTACATCAAACGTCTGGAGAAGCTGGAGGAAATTTCGGAGTCCTTCGAGGGTGTCGAGAAATCCTATGCCATTCAGGCGGGCCGCGAGGTTCGCGTAATGGTACAGCCTGAGAAGATTGATGATGCCGAAAGCTTCCGTCTGGCCCGCGATATTACGAAGATGATTGAGAGTGAGCTGGATTATCCGGGTCATATCAAGGTTACGGTAATCCGCGAGACACGCGCTGTAGAATATGCGAAATAAATAAGGAAATCGGCCCCCTTTCGGGGCCTTTTTTCTTGCGTGAAAGCCGTGAGCTGTTGGTATATCCATTCACACTGGAGCCTGCTGAACAATCTAATATGCTCTATCCTGCGCCACAAGCGGCGTTGAGTTTGGAATGAAGCAGAATAGGTGAAATTATACTTAAGCAGCGATTTATGGTGGGCAGAGCATACACAAACCAAAAATTTAGGAGGAGAAGATTATTAAAGTTTTATTTATCGGAGACATTGTAGGCAACACAGGCAGAAAAGCGCTGCGTGAAATGCTGCCTTCCCTGAAAAGCAAATATCAGCCGCATATCATTATTGCCAATGGTGAGAATGCCGCTGCCGGCAGAGGGATCACCGCTGCTATCGCTAACGAATTCTTTAACTGGGGTATCCACGGTATTACGATGGGCAATCACACCTGGGACAACAAGGATATCTTCGAGTTCATCGACGACGAGCCGCGGATCATCCGTCCGGCTAACTTTCCGCCGGGGACACCGGGCCGGGGATATACCGTTGTTAAGGGGAACGGTAAGCAGCTGGCGATTGTGAATCTGCAGGGCCGTACCTTTCTTCCGGCGATCGATGATCCGTTCCGGGTAGGCGAGGAGATTGTGGAGGAACTGCGCAGAGAGCATAAGTGCATTCTGGTGGATTTCCATGCAGAAGCAACCTCAGAGAAAATAGCGATGGGTTATTTTATGGATGGACTGGCTTCGATTGTGGTCGGTACACATACTCATGTGCAGAGCAATGATGATGTGATCCTGCCTGGAGGGACAGCGTATCTTACAGATGCGGGTATGGTTGGTTCAAGAGAAGGGATTCTGGGTATGGAAAAGGATGCGATCATCTATAAATTTACAACTCAGCTTCCCTCCCGGTTTGTAGTCGACGAAGGCAAATGGCAGCTGCATGGTCTATTCGCAGAACTTGATGAAGCTACAGGCAAAGCGACACGACTGGAGAAGATCCGGCTGCGTGAAGATGAATGGGTGATGAGCTAGAAGGTTTTCGTACAAATAGGTAATTCGGTAAGACTCATTTTGTTTTGGGTAAAGTGTGATATTTATTATATCGAAAAAGAGTATCTTTTGAACTATTTTCTCCGGAGAGGTCCGCAAAAAGAAGGAATTAATTCTTCTGAAGCGAATAACATCTACTGTAGTGGAAGAAGAACACCATCATTTTCCCAGGGGAGGTACTTACTATGGATGTATTAAAAGTATCAGCTAAATCCAATCCAAATTCCGTTGCTGGCGCATTAGCAGGTGTTCTTCGCGAACGTGGATCGGCCGAGCTACAAGCTATTGGAGCAGGAGCACTGAACCAGGCCGTTAAGGCCGTTGCCATCGCCCGGGGATTTGTCGCACCCAGCGGAGTGGACTTGATCTGTATTCCGGCTTTTACGGATATAGTGATTGATGGGGAAGACCGGACGGCAATTAAACTTATTGTAGAACCTAGATAACTCAAGTGAATCATTTAGATTAAGCCTGTTTACACTGTAAACAGGCTTTTTGCTGTGCTGACTGCTGCTTCAGTCAGGCGCATATACATGAAATAGACGCTGGGCCGTCAATAATTCATTCGGAAATTCAGCAGGTGAAGAAAGAAGGAGAGCGGACCTATGGTGGAGAACAGGAAGCTGAAGGTAGCGGATTTTCATTGTGATGCTCTGAGTAAGCTGCAGGCGAATCCAGGGATAGACTTCAGGAATGACCCCCGGCTGGATGTGACCGCAGAGCGGCTGGCAGAGGGGAATGTCGGACTGCAGGTTTTTGCCATCTACTTGTCTGCGGTGCGCGGAAGGGCCAAATTCGAGGATATTCTGGGGCAAATCGAGTGCTTTCATCAAAAGGTTGCTTGTCCTGGAGGGCTTCAGTGGCTGCGCTGGAAGGAAGAAGTGCAGGAAGGCAGCTTAACTGGACCGACCTATGGAATGCTCTCTCTGGAGGGCGTGGACGGTCTGGAAGGCAATCTGTTCTATGCCCAGTTATGCTTCGAGCTGGGTGTGCGTTGCCTGGGGATTACCTGGAACTATGCCAACTGGGCGGCGGACGGTGTGCTGGAGCGGCGGAACGGCGGTTTCACTGAGCATGGCCGGAAGCTGATCGACTGGTGCAACGGGAGCGGAATGCTGCTGGATGTGTCGCATTTGGCCCCGGCAGGCTTCTGGGAGCTGGTGGAGCACAGTACCCGTCCGTTCATTGCTTCGCATTCGAATTGCGCTGCGGTATGCAGTCATCCCCGCAATCTGAGCGATGATCAGCTGAAGGCACTGATTGCCAAGGACGGGAGAATCGGGCTTACCTTTGTCCCCTGGTTCGTGCGGGATGAAGGAGCGGCCCGGCGGGAGGATATGCGGAGGCATATTGAGCATGTCTGTGGTCTTGGCGGGAGCGGACAGCTGATGTTCGGCTCGGATTTTGACGGGATTGAAGCATGGGTAGAAGGGCTGGAGCATCCGGGAAAATATGCGGAGTTCGCTGATATGTTGCTGAAATATTATCCGGAGGCGGATGTGCGGGGCTGGCTGTATGAGAATGCGCTGGGGTTCTTGAGGGAGCAGTTGCCTTCTTCCGCAGGAAGCGCCTCAGTTCTCGCCAGTAAATGACTATGAATTGGAAAAACCAGGATGAAGCATTCACAGAATCGTAATATGCCCGGAAAAAAGCCTCGCATTGTGATGCGGGTCTTTTTATTTTCGGGTAAATAGATGTATAATGTTCAGTGGCTTGTACAGATACTAGAGAAAATACAAGGAGTGACTTAAAAATGAGCAAGACTGTACCCGTAGGTGTGTCGGCCCGGCATATTCACCTTACGCAGGAGCACGTAGAAGCATTGTTCGGCCCAGGTTATCAATTGACCGAGTTCAAACCCCTGTCCCAACCCGGACAATTCGCAGCGAATGAGCAGGTAGCTGTAATTGGTTCGAAAGGGAAGTTCGACAAAGTAAGAATCCTCGGACCTGCCCGTCCGGCTTCGCAGCTGGAAGTATCCCGCACAGACTCCTTCAGCCTCGGGGTGAAGGCACCTGTCCGTGAATCCGGCAATATTGAAGGAACACCAGGAATTACGATTAAAGGACCTGCCGGTGAAGTTGAGCTGGAGACTGGCGTTATTGTTGCAGCACGTCACATTCACTTCCACACTTCCGAAGCAGAAGCTTGGGGCATTGCCGATAAGCAGCTCCTGAAGGTACGTCTGGGCGGCGAACGCGGCCTTGTGCTGGAGAACGTGATTGCACGCGTATCCGACAGCTTCAAGCTGGATATGCATATCGATACCGATGAAGCTAACGCTGCCGGTGCCAACAATGGCGATACCGCTGAAATCCTAGACTAGTATTTTATTATAGTGAAGACAAGAGCAGGGGACTTATCCTCTGCTTTTTTGTTATAGATTTTTTTGAAAAATAGGAAATGAAAGTTTTCAACTTCGCTTTTCTGTGTTATCATTATGTGTTATGACTTTGCTGAGCGCTATGTGGAGACGCCGCAAAAGGAATATACAGCACTGGAATTAAGGATTCACCAATATATGTATGCCCAATGAAGGAGATAAAATGACATTTAACGATTTGAACCTGATCCCCCCGATTCTTAAGGCGCTTAGCCTGGAAAACTATACATCCCCAACCCCTATTCAGGAAGAGTCTATTCCTGCGGCCTTAGCCGGCAGAGATATCCTGGGCTGTGCACAGACCGGCACCGGTAAAACGGCGGCCTTCTCATTGCCGATCATTCAGCTGCTGAGCCAGCAGCCGGGCAGAACCGGTGGAGGCAAGCGCATCCGTTCCCTGATTCTTACGCCTACCCGTGAGCTGGCGCTGCAAATTCAGGAGAACATTCAGGCCTACAGCAAGTTCACAACGATCCGTTCGACAGCCATTGTCGGTGGCGTATCACAGAAGGCGCAGGAACGGGCGCTTGCCATCGGTGCCGACATTCTGATTGCTACACCGGGCCGTCTAATCGACCTGATCAGCCAAAAGCGTGTGGATCTGCAGCATGTGCAGATTCTCGTGCTGGATGAAGCGGACCGCATGCTGGATATGGGCTTCATTCATGATGTGAAGCGGATTATCGCCAAGATGCCGGTCAAGAAGCAGACCTTGTTCTTCTCGGCAACTATGCCTGCGGAGATTTCCCAGCTGGTGAAGACACTGCTTGTCAATCCGGTCAAAATCGAGATTACTCCGGTATCCTCTACGGTAGACAGAATTGAGCAGTCGATCTATCTGCTGGAGAACGGAAACAAGCAGAATCAGCTGAACCGTCTGCTGCAGGACCCGTCGATTGTATCGGCGCTGGTATTCACACGCACCAAACGCGGCGCGGACCGGGTAACCCGGGACTTAACCCGCATTAATATTACTGCACAGGCCATTCACGGCAACAAATCACAGAATGAGCGCCAGAATGCGCTGAGAAATTTCAAGAGCGGAGCGACACGCGTACTGGTAGCTACAGACATCGCTGCGCGCGGAATTGATATTGATGAGCTGTCCCATGTCATTAACTTCAACCTGCCGAATATCCCGGAAACCTATGTTCACCGGATTGGCCGGACCGGCCGTGCGGGGATGAGCGGCATTGCCATCTCGCTGTGCGAAGCGGAGGAAATTCCATATCTGAAGGATATCCAGAAGCTGATCGGCAAGACAATTCCGGAGATCAAGGACCATGCGTACCCGATGTCTAAGAGCAATCTGGCCTTGCTGGCAGACCGTCCCGGCAAAGCCCCGGTCAAACCGTCGCAGAAAGCCAAGACGAATCCGCCCCGCAAGCCAAAGTCGGAATGGTTCGTGCAAGGCAAACAGCAGAGCGGGGGCAACACAGGCGGCGCTAAAGGCGCATCTGGAAGCGGTCATGCAGGCAGTGGAGCCGGAAGCGCACCCCGCAGCGGGTATGCTGGCGGTGGAGCGAGAGGTGCTTCGGGGAGCCAGGCTAATGCCAGCGGGCGTCCAGGCGGCAGCCAGAGCCAGAAATCGTCTGGCGGCTCATACGGCCGTTCAAACCAGCCGGGCAGCAGACCTGGCGGCAATCAGGGCGGACGTCCTTCCAGCCGTCCAGCGGCTAAAGCGGGCCGCTCGTAATTGGCTTTGCAATGTGCAGTAATGCTTGATCTTATTTAACGCAAACACCCGACATTCTCAGTACCTTACTGAAAATGCCGGGTGTTTGTCTGTTACATGACTCTTATCTGTTACATCGCTTCTTGTCTGCCCATGACAGCTTCTCCTGCAAGGTAGGCGCCAAGTTCTTCGCGCAGCGCGGCGCTGATGGAGGTCATTGGCAGGCGGAGCGTATCCGAGGCGAGCTCACCGAGTTCGCTGAGCAGCCATTTGATCGGAGCCGGGTTGGACTCCTTGAACAGCAGCTTCATCAGCGGCACCAGCCGATCATACGCGGCCTGTGCAGCCTCAACCTGACCGGCTCTGTACTGCTCGTAGATGCTGAGGAAGCGGCCGGTATGTACATTGGCTGAGGCCAGCATGCCTCCGGCGGCTCCGTAGCCCAGCATCTCGAAGAAATGCAGATCGTCGCCGCAGAGCACGGGCTTGCCACCGCTTCTCGACAGCTCGGAGACGAGCAGGGGGGAGCCGGAGCAGTCTTTTAACCCTACGACATTATTCATCTCCAGGATCGTGCGGGCGGTGTCCAGTGTCATGCCGACTCCAGTGCGGCCCGGGATATCGTAAGCCATAATAGGCAGACCTACCTCTGCCGCCTTGCGGAAATGGGCGATGATGCCTTCCTGAGACGGACGGCTGTAATAAGGGACAACCACCAGTGCGGCATCGGCACCTGCATTCGCCGCCAGCTCAGTACGGGCTACGGTAGAGTATGTATCATTCGTACCTGTGCCCACCACGAGCGGGATCGAGCTGGACTTCAAAAGTTCCCGTGAGGTATCTACGAGCGATTGTAATTCCTGTATATTGACTGTCGGCGATTCTCCAGTGGTTCCATTGACGACCAGACCATGAATATTGTTCTTGATGATGTTGCTCACATAACGCTGATACGATTCCAGATCAAGCTCACCAGCAGCATGGAACGGGGTGACCACGGGAACATAAATTCCATAAATCTGTTCTTCTGTTAACATGAATATCGTCCTCCAAAAATGTAAAATCCGTTTGTTCTACTGTACCATGGATTATTGCATCGTTGTTAGCTATAATAAATGATGTGGGTTATCAATAATATTGATGTTAGGGTGAGACGATGGACTTAACGTATATGCGGACCTTCCGCGAAGTGGCCAAGCGGCAGAGCTTCACGCGCGCGGCTGAAGAGCTGGGCTATGCACAGTCCAGTGTCACGATGCAGATACAGAAGATTGAGAAGGAATATGGCGTACCGCTCATCGAACGTCACGGCCGCGCCCTGCGTCTGACACCGCCGGGTGAGGAGCTGCTTAAGCTGTTCGTGGAGATTCTGGAGCTCTATGACCGCTCTAAGGAAACGATCGCCCAGCAGATCGGCGGAACGATTACAATTGGAACGATTGATTCACTCGCAGCCTTCTATCTGCCGCCGTTCCTGCAGCAGCTGCGGACGATGTTCCCTGGCCTGAATATTCATTTGCAGACGGAGCAGGAGGCCAATCTGATCTCTAAGATCAGGGACGGCGAGGTCGATATCGGCCTTCTGCTGGACCGCAGCACGGTGGATAGCGCGCTTACCCGGACGATCATCCGCGAGGAGCCGCTTGTCCTGGTGGCACCCGCCAGCCATCCGCTGGCCCGGCTGGAGCAGGTGACGCTTCAGGATCTGAACAACTGCGAGCTGATTGTCTCCGAGGAGAGCTGCATTTACCGCAGCCTGTTCGAGAACCTGCTCCGGGACCACGGGATCGTGTTCCGGATTGGTTTTGAGCTGTCGAATCTGGAAGCGATTAAGCGTTGTGTACGCAATGGCCTGGGCATAGCGCTGCTGCCGCGGATTGTGGCGGAGGAGGAGATCGAGCGGGGCAACCTGTCTGAGCTGTCTTTTGCCCACCCGGAGATTCATTTCGATCTGCAGCTGCTGCTGCATCCGAAGAAGTGGAGGTCTTTGCCGCTCCAGTCGCTGATTCAGATGCTGCTTGAGGATGCAAAGTCGAGGACTGTTGCGCTATGATGGTAACGTGCGCGCAGCGTCTGGCCGTCGTTTAGCAGATTCATACCATTAGAAGAGCACTGCCGTAACACCCTCATGAAGGGTGTGGCAGCGCTCTTGTTCGTTGTGAAGGAAAGTGTAACAATGGATGCGGAAAACCGAACACAATGCTGTCACGAAGATAATCGGACCCCATCTATGCGGAAATTCGAATACAATTGGTGTTGCTGCGATGAAGGACAGGCCTCGTGCTCCGCAGCTTGTAACATCGTAGAGAAATCTTGCATGAAGTGCAGCAATAGTGTCCGGTAGAAGCGACTGATGCTGAGATCCTGCAACAATTGCAACAATGCCAGCGCTAACTTGCTCCAAGCACCGGAATTCCTGCAAATAATGCAACAATGTACTGTAGCCAGTAACTTTTTTAGTGAAGTCCTGCAAAATGTGCAACAATATTGTGTAACAACGTTCTGTTTGCGGAGCGTCTACCCAAGGGCCCACGTTGATCTTGCTCCATTCATGGATTTCGGCACATCCGCTTTTCAAAGCGCCTTCCCGCTCTTACCCTAACACAGGAAAACAAAGCTCACATAGATGCCTGCTGACCATGTCCTCCGTGTATCTCTCCATAACCGGCCGCCCGGGATCAAGCTGATGGCCGCTGCGTGACATCGCCGGGAGAATCTCAGCCCAGGCTTGCCCTACAGCTTCTGCCGTATGCTGGAGGGTTACCACTGCATAGGCTCCGCCGGGAAGCTTGCCGTAAAGTACGGAGTCCTCGGTGGGAGGATTCTCAGGCAGGCTGATGCAGGCATCATATCTGCACTCCGCAGGCGGGGTGGTCTCAGGGTTGTCCTGCGGAATGCCGAACAGCACCGCCGAGCCTTGAAGCAAGCCTTGTTCGCGCGCCCACTGCTTCAAATGTTCCATCGCCTGAGCGTTTGCGGGACCGTAGGGACCTGTCTGCCGTACATAAGCTATGCGTGTTGCCGGAATGCTTTCGAGTTGAATGTTCATCAAGATTCATTATCCTTTCTGTAGTTAAGTGGTCAAATGAAGTACAATCCGAATGCTAACATGGACTAAAATAGAATGCATATCTTTTTTCGGCGCCTATTATATGCAGCAAGATATTGACATCAAAAACGAGAATATGTTATATAAAAGGGAGTGTTAGCACTCAAGTGAGTGGAGTGCTAAACGATGCTCCGCAATCCGAAGGTTACTTTTGAAAGGAGATTTATTTATTCATGGCTAAAAAAGAGTTTAAAGCTGAATCCAAAAGACTGCTGGAAATGATGATTAACTCGATTTATACGCAGCGTGAGATTTTTCTGCGGGAACTGATCTCAAATGCAAGTGATGCCATCGATAAAATCTATTACAAGGCACTGGCCGATGATAGTCTGGTGTTCAATAAAGAGGACTACTACATTAAAGTAACCGCTGACAAAGAAAGCCGCACGTTAACCATTGCCGATACCGGCATCGGGATGACACAGGAAGAGCTGGAGAACAACCTGGGTATTATCGCGAACAGCGGGTCGTTTGCTTTTAAGAAGGATAATGAAGCCAAGGACGGACACAACATCATCGGACAATTCGGGGTCGGATTCTATTCCGCATTCATGGTGGCTGACGATGTGACTGTAATCAGTAAGGCGCTGGGCAGCGGGCAGGCGTTCAAGTGGGAATCCCAGGGGGCGGACGGCTACACGATTGAGCCTTGTGAGAAGGATGCGGTCGGTACCGAAATTACGCTGAAAATCAAAGAGAACACCGAGGACGATAACTACGATGAATTCCTCGAAGAATACCGTCTGAAATCGATCATCAAGAAGTATTCGGACTTCATCCGCTTCCCGATCAAGATGGACATTACCGGCAGACAGCCCAAAGAGGGCGCCGAGAATGAATTCATCGATGTCACCGAAGAGCAGACGGTCAACAGCATGGTGCCGATCTGGCGCAAGAACAAGAAAGAGCTGACCGACGAAGACTACAACAACTTCTATGCAGAGAAGCGTTACGGGTTCGACAAGCCGCTGAAGCATATCCATATCAGTGCCGACGGCGCAGTGGTCTATAATGCAATTCTGTTCATCCCGGAGAATACTCCGTTCGACTACTACACCAAGGAATATGAAAAAGGCCTGGAGCTCTACTCCAACGGCGTGCTGATTATGAATAAATGCGCCGACCTGCTGCCGGATTACTTCAGCTTCGTCAAGGGGATGGTCGATTCCGAGGACCTGTCGCTCAATATCTCCCGTGAGATGCTGCAGCATGACCGCCAGCTGACAATGATCGCGAAGAACATTAAGAGCAAGATCAAGAGCCAGCTCCTGAGCCTGCTGAAGGATGAGCGCGAGCAGTATGAGACGTTCTATAAGTCTTTTGGCAGACAGCTGAAGTTCGGAGTCTATAACGACTACGGCATGGAAAAAGAAACACTGCAGGATCTCCTCATGTTCCATTCTTCCAAAGAGAAGAAGCTGGTAACGCTGGCTGAATATGTAGAGAGAATGCCGGAAGACCAGAAATATATCTACTACGCTTCCGGTGAATCGGTAGAGCGCATTGAGAAGCTGCCACAGACCGAAATGGTGCTGGATAAGGGCTATGAGATTCTCTACTTCACCGATGATATCGATGAATTCGCAATCAAGATGATCATGGCATATAAGGAGAAGGAGTTCAGAAATGTCTCCAGCGGTGACTTGGGGATTGAAGAGAGTGCTGAGGATAAGCCATCCGAAGAGGAAGAGAATGAGAACAAGGGCTTGTTCGAAGCCATGCAGGGCATTCTGTCCGGCAAAGTGAAGGCAGTCAAAGCCTCCAAGCGGCTGAAATCCCATCCGGTCTGCCTGTCCACCGAGGGCGAGCTGACAATCGAGATGGAGAAAATCCTCAAGGCCATGCCTAACGGCGGCCAGGATGTGCAAGCGGATAAGGTGCTGGAAATCAACATTCACCATGATGTCTTCAAATCACTGAAGGCAGCTGCCGAAGGCGACAAGGAGAAGCTGGGACTGTACACCAACCTTTTGTACAATCAGGCGCTTCTGATCGAGGGCTTGCAGGTTAATGATCCGGTACAGTTTACGAACGATATTTGTAAAATTATGGTCTAACACCGGCGTAGCGCCGGGCGCAGACCTGAGAGAATAACAACCCCCGCTACTGGTGCTGACCGGTAGCGGGGTATTTGTGTTGATTAGAGAATATGGCGTCCGGGCAGCCTGCGGATGAATGCCGCCGGGATTGGACATCCTCCTGAATGCGGAGGCTGGAAGTGGTGCGCGGCCGGTTCAAATGGACTTGAAGGTCTCGATGAACTTGGTCGCCATGGACGACAAATATTTATCCTTCATCCATACGGCAGCCACGCGGGTGCGCAGAGTCTCGCAGAGGATCTCTTTGTAGATCAGGTTGCTGTGATTAGCCAGCTCGAAAGCCGACCTCGGTACGATGCCGATCCCGAGTCCCGCATTGGCCCAGAGCAGCGTGGTCCGGGCATCATCGTTCATACAGAAGAGCTGTGGCTCAAAGCCGTGCTCCAGACAGGTCTCGCGGATGAGCTGCTCGAAGCGGCGGTAGATAATCAGCGGCTTGTCCTGCAGCTCGCCCAGTTGGGCGGCAGTCTGACTCGTGGCCCAGTCATAATCTGAGGTCATAACCGCAATCATCGGCTCTGAATGGAAATACAGACACTCCAGGTTGCTGGTGCTGAACGGGGTGCGGACAATGCCCACTTCAACAATGCCCCTATTCAGCAGGTCGATAATCATGAATGTGTTGCCTTCATGGATTTCAAAGGTTACGCCCGAGTAGCTCTTATGGAACGCTGTGAGCGGCTCATGAAGCAAGGTAGCGCCTGAAGAGGAGACCGTTCCAATGGTAAGGCTGCCCTTCAGCCCCTTGGCATAATCGCTGATCTCCCGGGCGGTGGAGTCCGTTAACTCCAGAATCTGCTGGGCCCGGTTACGCAGAATGATTCCGGCATCCGTTAGCTGGATACTGCGCGGTCCGCGCTCCACTAACTTGACCCCAAGCTCCTCCTCCAGCAGCTTCAGCTGCTGGCTGAGCGGCGGCTGGGCCATCCTCAGCTTCCTGGCTGCGGATGTAATTTGTCCTTCCTCGGCAATGGCCAGGAAATATTTTAATTGGCGGATATCCATGGTGCAGCCTCCGTTCTTAAGGGTTATGACATATGCTATTCATATGGGATAGATACGAAACCAATATTATGAATATGTAAGCAGGTATGACATAATCATAACGGGTCTTTTGTTTTTTTCAAGAGGGAGTACATAATACGCTAAGTTAGGTGAGGATCAATGTGCGCAAAATTGCAGTTTTCTTAAAACCGTACAAAAAAGAAGTGACGATCGGGCCGATTTTCAAGCTGCTGGAGGCAATTCTGGAGCTGCTGCTGCCGACCATAGTAGCCCTGATCATCAACAACGGAATTGCCAAGCAGGATAGCAGCTATGTCTACAAGATGGGCTCCCTGATGGTGGCAATGGCTATTCTGGGCTTCGGCTGCTCTCTGGTATGTCAATATTATGCGGCGCGGGCCTCTCAGGGGTTCGGGACCACGCTGCGCAATAAAATGTTCAAGCATATTTCTTCGCTATCGTATGCGGAGCTTGATGTCATCGGCACACCTTCGCTGATCAACCGGATCACCAACGATGTTAACCAGCTGCAGGTGGCAGTAGCCATGCTGATCCGGCTGGTCATCCGTGCGCCGTTTATTTGTATCGGGGCGATTATTATGGCGATGATCCTGGATTTCCGCCTGTCGCTGATCCTGATTGCCGCTACTCCTGTATTCGGAATCATTCTGTACTTCATCATTACGCGGAGCTCGCCAATGTACCGCAAATATCAGGCGAAGCTGGACCGGCTGGCGCTGGTGCTCAGCGAGAATCTCTCGGGCATCCGGGTCATCCGGGCCTTCGCCGAGAGCCGCCGCGAGAAGCAGCGCTTCAATGAAGCCTCTGAGGATCTGACGCAGACGGCCATCCGTGTCGGACGGATCTCCGCTTGGCTGGGACCGATGACGACACTGGTAGTAAACGCGGCCATTATTGCCATACTGTGGGTGGGCGGCATTCACATCGAAGCCGGGAGTCTGTCTCAGGGTGAGATTATTGCATTCATTAACTATGTAACCCAGATCCTACTGGCATTGATCGTGGTTTCCAATCTGGTTATTCTGTTCACCAAAGCCTCGTCGTCTGCCAGCCGCATCAATGAGGTGCTGGCGATGACCGCTTCGGTTGCTGAAGTGCCTGCTCAAGCACCTGCTGCGAAGCCGGACGGTGCAGCACCGGTGATTTCCTTCCGCAATGTCTGTTTCGGCTATAACACGACCGGAGAGCTGGCCCTGGAAAATATCTCTGTAGATATCCTCAAAGGGCAGACGGTTGGATTAATCGGCAGTACCGGTTCTGGTAAGAGCACCTTCGTAAATCTGATTCCGCGCTTTTATGACGCTGTGGAAGGGGAAGTTAGAGTCGAGGGCGTAAATGTACGGGACTACCGGCTGGAACAGTTGCGCAGCAGAATCGGTATTGTGCCGCAGAAGGCGATGCTGTTCACCGGCACGATTGCTGAGAATATCCGCTGGGGCAAGGCGTCTGCTACACGGGATGAGATCATGGCTGCAGCGGCGGTTGCCCAGGCTGAGGAGTTCATCACCCGGCTGCCGGAAGGGCTGGATACGCTGGTCGTACGCGGCGGGCATAACCTGTCCGGCGGACAAAAGCAGCGGCTGACCATTGCCCGGGCTGTCGTAGGACGTCCGCCGATCCTTATCCTGGATGATTCCTCCAGTGCGCTGGATTTCGCTACGGATGCGGCACTGCGCCGTGCGCTGAGCGAGAACAGTGCGGATATGACCGTGCTGCTGGTATCCCAGCGCGTAAGTACAGTAAGGCAGGCCGATCAGATTATCGTTTTCGAGGAAGGCAAGATTGCCGGAATCGGTACGCATGAGGAACTGCTGGAGAGCTGCGCAGTCTATCAGGAAATCTGTATGTCACAGCTCTCAAGCGAGGAGGCACTACAATGACCAGTACAATGACCTGGAAACGTCTGTTTCAATATACCCGTGAGTACCGGAAAATAACATATGGAGCTGTTTTTTGCGCCATCCTGAGCGTTGTTGCCATCCTGATCGGGCCGCTCCTGATCGGCCGCGCCATTGACCATATGATCGGACCGGACCGGGTGGAGTTCCCTGAGATTCTGCGCCTCCTGCTGATTCTGGGCAGTGTGTATCTGGTCGGCAGCTTCTTCGGCTGGCTGCTCACTTACTACACGAATAAGCTGGCGTTCCGTACAGTCTATGACCTGCGCCGCGAGCTGTTTGACAAGCTGGACGCCCTGCCTCTGAAGTTCCATGATAACCATCCTCAGGGAGACAGCATCAGCCGGTTCGTGAATGACATGGATGCCGTCTCTGACGGGCTGCTGCAGGGCTTTTCCACGCTTCTGACAGGGATCGTAACCATTGCCGGAGCCATAGGGCTCATGCTCTATATCAGTCCTATAATGACGCTGGTGGTGCTGCTGTCTGCTCCGGCCACCTTCTTCGTCGCCCGCTTCATTACAATGCGCTCCCAGCAGCTGTTCCGTGAGCAGGCCAAGATTCTTGGGGGCCTGAACGGCTATGTTGAGGAAATCGTCGGCGGGCAGAAGGTGGTGCAGGCTTATCATTACGAGGACCGCTCTTTTGCAGGTTTCGCCGAGCGGAATAATGAGCTGTACAAGACAGGGACGAAATCGCAGTTCTATGGCTCGCTCTCGAATCCGACTACGCGGCTGGTCAATAATATCACCTTCTCGCTGATAGCGATGATCGGGAGTGTGCTTGTTATCGGAGACCTGTTCTCCGTAGGGGATCTGTCCAGCTTCCTGATCTACTCCAGTCTGTTCGCGAAGCCGTTCAATGAGATTACTGGCGTTATTACACAACTGCAATCTGCCACAGCCTCGGCGCAGCGGATCTTCACCATTCTGGATCTCCCGCAGGAGGCCCCGGACCAGCCGGATGCCTTTGTAATGGAGAACAGCCGGGGAACCATTACCTTCGACAAGGTAAGCTTCGCTTATACACCGGAGCGCCCGCTGATCAAGAACTTCAGTCTGGAGGTGAAGCCGGGCACACGTGTGGCGATCGTCGGCCAGACCGGGGCGGGCAAGACCACGCTGGTTAACCTGCTGATGCGTTTCTATGAGGTAGATAGCGGAACGATTCGGATTGACGGGGTGGATATTACCTCCATCACCCGTGACAGTCTGCGGCGCAATTTCGGTATGGTGCTGCAGGAGACCTGGCTGTACGGGGCTTCCATCCGTGACAATATTGCATACGGCAAGCCGGAGGCCTCCGAATCGGAGGTGATTGCAGCCGCCAAGGCCGCGAATGCGCATAGCTTCATCAAGCGCCTTCCTGAAGGCTATGACACCAAGATCAGTACCTCGGGAGATAATCTCTCCCAGGGCCAGAAGCAGCTGCTCACCATTGCACGTGTCATGCTGGTTGATCCGCCGATGCTCATTCTGGATGAGGCGACCAGCAGTATTGATACGCTGACAGAGGCGCGGATACAGAAGGCCTTCCTGGCAATGATCACCGGCCGGACCAGCTTCGTCATTGCGCACCGGCTGTCCACGATCCGCGAGGCGGACCTCATCCTGTTCATGAAGGATGGAGATATCGTGGAGAGCGGAACGCATGATGAGCTGCTGGAGAGCGGAGGCTACTACGCCCGCTTGTACAACAGCCAGTTTACGGCGGTGTAACTAGGTATACCATCAGGATTAAACAAGTGATTTCGTTCCATAAAATCGGTAAGGTATGAAGCTGCATTCTTAGCGAAAAACAGGGATAAGTGTATTCTGTGCAACTAAAAACAGTGAAAAGGAAGGCATTCCTATCCTAACTGTATTCCATACAACTAAATTTGCTGGAATGGGCAAAAATCCAGGTATAAGGGCATTTTAATTGCACGAAGTACATCTAAAGGGAGATTTGGCGGCACATCGGACGATTTAGTTGTACGAATTACAATTAAGCCTCCCCCTTGCACCCTAATCGGGGGGAGGTAACCTCTCAGCAAGCCATTAGTTAAAGTGATTTTCAGGAGACAGGCCGTATCTTCAAAAGCTGAACATACAAAAAAGCAGCGATTCTCCGTTATTAGAGAATCGCTGCTCTGTGTTTTTGGGAATTTGCAGCTTTTTTCCTTGGATAGCGGCCGTAGCCTGTTCTTCCGCTTTCGCGGAGCGTCCTCACCGAGCGCAAACGTCCATCCAACTTCAAAACAAGGGGTGTCCCTGCCATTTCATGGCTTATGGGGCACCCCCTATTTTTGCCCAGCGGGCTCAATACTGATCCTTGCCCGGATGCAGCCGGCTGCGCATCACCCCGGGAGTCACTCCATGGGCCTTGCGGAAGACCCGGATGAAGTAATTGGTCTCCATGCCGAGGTTGAGGGCGATATCCTGCACGGGACGCTCCGGGTCCTCGGTCAGCATCTGCATGGCGCGCTGCAGCCGCAGGTTCTGCAGATATTTATGCGGAGTGACGCTGTATTCCTGCAGGAACAGACGCTGGAAATGCTGGACGGAATAACCGACAGCCGCCGCCAGGTTGGTGATCAGCAGCGGTTCGGTGAAATGCTCGTTAATCAGACTGACCGCTTTATTAAGCGCATCGTTGCGGACGTTTTCGTTCTCCAGCCGGGTTGCTGGAACTGTTGCGACTTCACTTTTGCGCAGCATCAGCAGCAGCCGGTACAGCGTCACCGACAACTCCTGCATCGGCTGTTCCTCCTGACGCGCCGAGCTGTTCCCGTTCACCGTATGCCAGATCCCGCTGAGCATGTCCCAGCATTCCTCGAACCGCTCGGGGCGGAACGGGGCCGAAGGCAGCAGGCCGAGACCCTCCAGAACAGAGGCAGACTGGCTGCCGTGGAATCCGATAAAGCCGACATGCCATGGTTCGTGGGATAACGGATAATATTCATGCCCGCGGTCGGGCGGAAAGGCATAGGCCATCCCCGGCTGCAACACCGTTTCGGTGCCATCCTCCAGATCACGGAACCGCCCGCTGCCGCTGCGGATCAGAAAAATCTGATGCACCGGGAATCCGGCAGGACGCACATGGTGATACTGGATATGACGGCCGACCGAATACGGGTATAGAGGAAAAGCACGCAGGTCACGCGGCATTTCAATCAGAGAGAAGGGGAGCATGCGAACACCTCATATTCATTTTGTGCTATGCAAACGCTATTATTATCCTACCATTGATCACAGGTTATCCTTTATTATAAATAGTATAAATCGATACAAGCAAGAGGGACAGCACTACAGAAGAAATTGTATCCGAGAAAAGTCCCATCCTGACATCTGCTATCACACATAAACGAGAGGATGAAATCATATGAGCAGCAAAGTTCCTGCAATCAGCAGCAAGGCTCCTGTAATGCTTCACGGTGCCGACTATAATCCCGAGCAATGGCTGAAATATCCGGGGGTGCTGGAAGAAGATATCCGCATGATGAAGCTGGCAGGCTGCAATGTCATGTCTGTCGGAATTTTCTCCTGGGTATCGCTGGAGCGCGAAGAAGGGGTATTTAACTTTGAGTGGATGGATCAGCTCCTGGACCGTTTTGCCGAGAATGGAATTTACGCCTTCCTGGCGACTCCGAGCGGTGCGCGTCCGGCATGGATGTCCGAGAAGTATCCTGAAGTGCTGCGGGTGGAACGGAACCGGGTGCGCAACCTGCACGGCGTCCGTCATAATCACTGCTTCACTTCACCGGTCTACCGTGAAAAAACAGCGCTGATCAACTCCAAGCTGGCTGAGCGTTACGCGCATCATCCGGCAGTGATCGGCTGGCATATCTCTAATGAATTCGGCGGCGAATGTCACTGTAATTACTGTCAGGATGCCTTCAGAGACTGGCTTAAGGCGAAATACAATAATGATCTGGATGAGGTGAATCACGCTTGGTGGGCTACCTTCTGGAGCCATACGTATACTTCATGGGAACAGATCGAATCCCCTGCTCCGCATGGTGAGACACAGGTTCATGGGCTTAACCTGGACTGGCGCCGGTTCGTAAGCGATCAGACAATCAACTTCTGCCAGCATGAGATTGATGCGGTGCGCGGCTTCAACCCTGACCTGCCGGTGACTACCAACATGCACATGATTGACGGCGTGGACTACCGCAATATGGCTAAGATCCTTGATGTGGTATCTTGGGATGCTTACCCGGATTGGGGATATACCGAGGACGATGATGACGCCCGCTTGGCCGCCTGGACAGCGATGCATCATGACATGTACCGCAGCTTCAAAAAGAAGCCGTTCCTGCTCATGGAAAGCACGCCTTCCCTCACGAACTGGCAGATTGTCAGCAAGCTGAAGCGTCCGGGCATGCACAAGCTGTCCTCACTCCAGGCAGTTGCGCATGGTTCTGATTCCGTACAATATTTCCAGTGGCGCAAAAGCCGCGGCTCCAGTGAGAAATTCCACGGTGCAGTGATCGACCATAGCGGACATACGGAGACCCGTGTCTTCAAGGATGTAGCTGAGGTGGGCCGTACCCTGGCGGGACTGGAGGAAGTTGTAGGTACTACAACTCCTGCTGAGACGGCCATTCTGTTCGACTGGGATAACCGCTGGGCGGTGAAGGATGCCCAAGGTATCCGCAATTCCGGCCTGAAATATGAAGAGACGGTGCTTCAGCATTACCGGGGACTGTGGGAACTGGGAATTCCGGTAGATGTGGTAGGCTCAGGCGATGACCTGTCCGGCTATAAGCTGGTGATTGCTCCAATGCTGTATCTGATCAGCGAAGAGAACGGGAAGCGGATTGAGAAATACGTTGAGCAGGGCGGAACCTTCCTGGCTACCTATTGGTCGGGAGTGGTCGGCGAGACCGATCTGTGTCACCTGGGCGGCTTCCCGGGACCGCTGCGCAGAACACTGGGCATTTGGGCCGAAGAGACAGAAGGCCTGCACAGCCGCGACCTGAACGGTCTGGTGCTTGACCCCGGCAACAGCTTGAAGCTGAGCGGGGAATACGATGCACATGAGATCGCCGAGCTGATTCACCTGGAAGGCGCTGAGGCGCTGGGTCATTACCGCAGCGACTTCTACGCCGGACGTCCTGCACTCACTGTGAACAAGCTGGGAGCAGGTAAGGCCTATCATCTGGCAACACGTGTGAAGGACGCGCAGTTCTATGTGGATCTGTACGCTGCAATTACCGGAAAAGAGCGGATCAGCCGCACCCTGAACGCTGAGCTTCCGACCGGAGTAACCGCCCAACTGCGTTCCGACGGCGAGCATGAGTATGTATTCGTGCAGAATTTCAGCGGCTCCGAGCAAGTAGTGACGCTGGACGGACAAGCCTACACTGATGTAGAATCCGGCGCAGCAGCTCCGGCCGAGTTGAAGCTGGCAGTGAACGGACTTGCAATTCTGAAGCGTGCAGCGGCTAAAGCATAAGTGAAGCGTCTAAATCGCTTAATATAGTTACATGTATCAGGTAAATACACATTGAGTTACAAAAGAAGGCAGAGCCCCGATGGGGTTCTGCCTTTTAGTTTAGGTTCTGGTTGTGCAGCTGCCTTAGGTTGTGGCTCTACATCTGCCTAAGGCGCTTCATCTCGGTATTGTTCCGGCGAGTGGGACATAGTTGGAAAAAGAGCACTTACTTTTTCTCGTTTAGCTAATATCAGGAATTTAATTGGAAAAAGTACATTTAATCCCTCTCCTATCGCCTCAAATAGCTAAAGGGAACGAATTAGATGCTGTTTATCCACCTAATTCCAAAAATCGGCTTACTCTATATCAATTAAATGTACAAAATCCATCTGCTATAAAGGAGTCGGATGATCAGGAAGCAAAATTTCAGCTTTAACCGTACAACCGCTCAATCCCCTCAATCACCCGCCTAAAATATTCACGCTCATGCGGCACAAAGCGCGTGAAGTCCACCAGTTCATCGATGTCCGTTCGTTCACCGTTCCCGTTAATCTGGAAGCCTTGCACATGAAGCTTGTTGTCTGCTCCCGAGATGAAGCTGCGGAAGTCAGCGAAGCGGGCCTCTACGATGCCTGCCACTTCTTCCAGCTGTGGAGTGAATGCACTGAGTGCATAGCGGCTCTCATAGACATATACATGCGCCCGTTCACGGTCCAAGAATCCGGCAGAATCCATCTGGTAAGGGATGACCCCAAGCGGCTGCAGCTCGTCAAAAGCTATCGCAAGCCCCAGCTCCTCCTGCACCTCGCGGATACCGTCCAAAGCCGTCTCCTCCGCCAGCAGATGTCCGGCAGCGGTGATGTCGAGCAGACCGGCATAATCTTTCTTTTGCTGACTGCGTAGCTGGAGGCAGATCATCAGCCCGCTCTCATCCTTACGGACAAACCAGCAGTGGAAGGTCTCATGCCAGAGGCCCTGGCGGTGAACCTCGTCCCGGGGAGCAGTCCCGGTTCTATTGCCATGCTCATCAAAGGTAGTCAATATTTCCTGGACCATAATAGTTGCTCCTTCACAAAATGCCGATTGATCCCGCGCACAATACCTCGCAGGAGTTGACGATAATTTATAAACAGCTTACCATAAATAAGGAAAAATAATAATATCCAGTAGATTTGAGGATAGAACCCTAGAGCGCTTGATGGATGAACGGGAGGCGCCATGAAGGCTGTGGTTTCGGCTTCGCTCTGGCCGGATTCCTGTCCTATATGTATAACAATTGAGGAGGAACATTATTGAAGCTGGTAACGATGGACCGTATTATTTTCGATTCCCTAAGCGCCGAGCGGCTCGGCTGGGCCTGTATGGAGCCGACCTTCCAGCAGATCCGCGCACAATCTCCGGAGGTGAAGAATGAGGCATTCTCGCATCTTGGAAGAGGACAGAAGGCACTCTGTATGTTCCGGATTCTGTATGGCCATAGTTCTAACTCTGCTGAAGAATACTATGGCTGGATCTGCTATCTGTTGGATCAGCCAGGGTATTGGGACGGGGTGCTCGAGGGACTGCAGTTTTTTGGAGACTCTGCGCTGATTCAGCTTCTGGAAGAGTCTAAGGAGATATTCGCAGCGAGGAATCGGCGGTTAGGAAGAGGCTGGGGCGAGGCAGCGATCCCGGACCTGAACGCAGATAGTGAGCTTCAAACAGCGGTAAGCGGACTCTACACCCGGTATCAGCAGATTACAGCAAGCAGTCTGCAGATCATAGCGGATTATATCCGAGAGAGGCCCGAAGAATTCGTGGTCTTCAGTAACGAACAAGCTTAACCAACCCATACATTCAGACGTACAAAAAACCCCCGGGAGCTAATAAAGCATCCGGGGGTTAAGGGTACACCCAGCAGGGGCGTTATCTTTAGGGTGAAAAGCCTCGAACGGGGCTTGCGAGCGCCTACCGTTAGCTGAAGGCAAGGGTGTCCATCGTGAGGTGGAATCTGAAGGAGCCGTCCCCGTACGATTTCCTTGTTCATCAAATGTAGCTAATAACTCTTCGTCCATACAGTTCGCCTCCAGTACCCAATAAGTGTTAAATTTTCCGGGAGTAGTATGCCGATAACAGAAGGTATAACAACAGAAGTGTAACCAAGGTAACAGCAATCGTTAAGAACACGGTTTGGTTAATCAAAGAGGCGACGACAGCGGAAAGAGACAATACAAGAAGGAAAAGACGTATAGCAGCCCTGCCCGTTTTTAAGGCGATCATCCGGTTTCGTTCATCTTGTTCGGCAATATGTAACGCTTCTAACAATTCAGGGTCTTTAAGCACCTTGCGGAGCCTGGTCATACGGAGAGCGGCAGAAATCCACGAACCGGACAATAAACCGGCGAGAATCCCTATATCCCAGCTGTCCAGCATGTCGAGCCTGTCCCACACGAAAGCTTTGAGTATAAACGCCACAATAACGGTTATCCCCATACCTGCCGCGTAGAAGGAATTGATAACGATCCGCCGCCGCAGCTCCTGTTCAAAAGACTTCATAGTCGATCTCCTCCACATCTGAAAAATCAAAAATATCCTCGATCGGCAAACCGAAAAATTTTGAAATTTTATAGGCAAGCGGGAGGGAGGCGATGTACTTTTCATTCTCAATGGAAGTGATGGTGTGGCGTGTGACGCGCAGTGCTTTAGCCAACTCCTCTTGGGAAATCCGCCGCTCTTTTCGCAGCTCGCGTATTCTTGTCTTCACTAATCGGCCACCTCCCCTGAAGTAATGCTTCTGCGCCTCAACTCTTCTGTTATTATGTTGCACAGATACAAGCTTAGTCAAGTTCACTATACCATTTATGTATAGTTGACTACACTAAATATGTGCAGTAAGCTATACATATGTTAACCTAAAGGATGGTGTGGGAAGCATGGAGAATATACGGTTCGAAGGGGTCAGAAAGTCCTTTGGCGATGTCGCTGCCGTAAACGGGCTGGATCTGAGTATTGCGGAGGGCGAGGTTTACGCACTGCTGGGGCATAATGGAGCGGGAAAGACCACAACGCTTCGCCTGCTGCTTGGTTTGCTGGAGCCTGACGGCGGGGAGGTCAATGTTTTTGGGCGGAATCCTATACAGGAGGGGCATAGCGTGCGCGGGCTATGTGGCGTTTTATCTGAAGATACAGGGCTGTACGAGTCTTTGACCGTCTGGGATAACCTGATGTATTACGCTGATATTTATGGTATGAGCCGTGTAGAATCTAGTAGCCGTATTGACGAGCTGCTGCGGACATTTGAACTGCATGAGAAGAAACGAACGATGATTAAGGGCTTGTCTACCGGCATGAAGAAAAAGGTTGCCCTGATCCGGGCCATACTGCATAAACCGCGCCTTCTGATCCTGGATGAGCCGACGAATGGGCTTGACCCTGTCAATACAACCGATCTAAGGAAGATGTTATTGCGGCTGGCAAAGAATGAGGGGACCACCATCATTATGACCACGCATCACCTGGAAGAGGTCCAAAAGCTGTGCGATAGAATCACGATTCTGAGGCACGGGCGGAGTATTTTTACCGATTCCATCTTAGCGCTCCGGGACAGCGAGCATTACATGGAGAACGGACAATTCAGTCTTGAGAAGCTATACATGGAGATAGAGCAGGGGGGAGACCGATGAACAGATCTTATCCCGTTTTTCGTATGCAGTGCGCAGAGTTTACAAGTGAAAAAGGGATGCTCTTCTTTTACGGCCTGTCCATAGGCATTACTGGTATAATCCTTCCGTTGTACATGCATGGGGTAGAAGTCTCCTTAACCACCGCAGCATTACTTACGGCAATCTTACTGAGACCCATGTTATCTGACAGCGTCGCGGGAGAACGGGAGCACCGAACTTTGGAGACACTCCTCTCCAGTCCCATCCATGGGAAAAGTATACTTTGGAGGAAGTTTGAATTCTGCTTCTTATTTGCGCTGGGCTACTTCACTATAACCGTCCTCTGCTCTGCGTTAACGAGCTATCTTGCCGGCGGCGGAGCAGCGTTGATTCCTTGGCAATGGATGTGCATGATGATTGTAGCTGCATTGAATTATAGTTCAATATGCATGGGCGGGGTGTATGTTTCCTCCAGATCAGGGGATCTACGGGCTGCCAACCATAGGGTGTCGATAATGGCTTATCCTCTGAGCTTTCTCCTGGTCATCTGTCTGTCAGTTATAGGAACTGCGGACTTGTTATCGGCGCTGATTGTAAGTTGTATCTGTACATTGATTTACCTTTGGGTTATATCGGTGTTCGCGGCGAAGATCAGGAGGATGAAGCAGCCGGATTTGTTCCAGCCGATAGCCATCCAGAAGCCGGAGAGAGGGCATCAGCAGCGTATGTCATTAGCTCTCCCGGGATCTCAGTTTGGCATAGTGTTGAGATTGGAATGGAAGATGCTAATGACCTTGAAAAGAATGCTCCTGAGCTTTGGATTTCTGTGCTTCTCGCCGGTTGCTATGGTGTGCCTGCTGCTGTATTTTACGGGAAAGTTTGACCTCAACTATGCCGTACTGCTAACCGTGCTAATGATCCCGAGAGTGCCGACTAACTTAATAGCGTATTCCATAGGCGGTGAAAAAGTATATAAGACGGGGGAAGCCTTATTGTCTACTCCTCTGCAGATCCGGCCGGTATTTCTGGCTAAATGTATGATTCCAGTGCTTGTAACGGCGGTCATGCTAACGCTCTCATCCCTGCTGACATTGGCGGGCGTAAGTATTGCAGCGATGATCAGTCCTGAGCTTGTCTCTATCCAAGGCTATACGGCTGCGCAGCTTATCCTGCTGTTTCCCGTTAGTCTGCTCTCATCCATCGCTATGATGTTCATAGCGGCTATTCTTTCTTTGCGGCTCAGAACTCCGCGTCAGGGCTTGTATGTGACAAGCTTTCTTTCGGTTGTGTTTGTGTTTCCGGTATTAGTGATTATATACTTGGTTCCGGACATGCTAGTGGGGGCCATAATCTATCTCGTGATTCTTGTAATTGGCAATCTGATCTGTCTAAAAAGAATATCGGACAACATAACCCGTCCTCAGCTCATGAGCAGACTATAAGGAACATACAAAACCCCCGGCCATGCTTCCTGAGAAGCAACCGGGGGTTCTTTGTACGGGGGCCGTCTCTGTAAGGACGGCCCCCGTTTCTATTTGTCGTTCCTTATCTGGCCAACCAGCCGCCATCCACATTCAGAATGTGGCCGTTCAGGTAGTCGGAAGCGGCGGAGGCCAGGAATACGGCAGGGCCCTTCACATCTTCGGCAGTTCCCCAGCGTCCGGCCGGAATACGGTCAAGGATGGAGTCGGAGCGGCTCTGGTCCGCACGGATTGGAGCGGTGTTCTCGGTAGCCATGTAGCCTGGAGCAATCGCATTGATGTTAAGGCCCGAGCCTGCCCATTCATTGGCGAAGGCTTTGGTCAGACCGGCTACGGCATGCTTACTTGCTGTGTAGCCCGGCACGTTGATGCCGCCCTGGTAGGAGAGCATGGAGGCGATGTTGATGATTTTGCCGCTTCCCCGTTCCAGGAAGTGACGTCCGACAATCTGCGACAGCAGGAAGACGGTGTTCTGGTTGAGGTTAATAACATCGAACCAGTCCTTCTCGCTATGGTCCTTGGCCGGAGTGCGGCGGATCATGCCTGCACAGTTAACGAGGATATCCACTTTGCCGGTGAAGGCAACGGCTTCGTCGAACATGCCTTGAAGCTTGGAATGATCGCTGAGGTCAGCGGAGATGCTCAGTGCTTTGACGCCAAAAGCTTCACAGGCTGCTACGGTCTCGTCACTGGAATTAAGAGATACGGAGACTACGTCTGCACCGGCTTCTGCGAAGGCGATGGCAATGCCTTGTCCAAGACCTTGCGCTGCGCCTGTTACGATTGCTGTTTTGCCTGCCAAGCTGAATAAAGATGACATATGATTAATCTCTCCTTTGAGCTATTGGAATTGTATAGTTACCCGCATTCAATATTAATGCCAGCCTTGCGGAACAGCTCGGCGGTTTCCGGGGCAAGCCCGCTGTCTGTCAGCAGCACATCGACCTCTTGCAGAGAAGCGAAGGTGCGCAGTGCGGTCTGACCGAATTTGTGATGATCGCATGCGGCGAACACCTGACGGGCCGTGGAGACTAACGCCTGTTTGAAATCTATGAGATCGCCGGTATAGATGGACAGGCCATGTTCAATATGAACGGCTGTGGCCGAGAGAAAGGCTTTTTGAATATTAAGCTTTTGTACATAGGACACCGCTTCGGGACCGGCCAGCATATTGCGGACACGATAACCGCCGGGAACGACCAGCCGGATGTTGTCTCTGGGAACCAGCTCACTGATGATGTAGACATCATTGGTAATGACCGTAAGGGGGATATTGTCCAGCCGCCGGGCAATCTCAAGCGTTGTGCTTCCGCCGTCCAGGGCTATGATGTCATCCGGAGCGATATGCGCCAGCGCACGCCGGGCAATCTCCGTCTTCTCCTCAGCGTATTTATCCAGCGGATTGCGCAGGGGCAGAATGCCGAACTGATCACTCTGGGCCAGCACGGCGCCGCCATGGACGCGCATAATCAGTCCTTGTTCCTCCAGCTTGCTTAAGTCCTCGCGGATCGTTTTGCCGGTGACCTGGAGCTTGTCGCTCAATTCGTTCACGGTTACATCCTTCTGGTTCAGCATAACTTCCATAATCATCTCGTGCCGCCGTATCGGGTTCATCCGCCTGCCTCATCTTTCCGTAGTTGATTTGCTTCTATTGTAATTCTTTCATCCCTACGGGGTCCATATCATCGTAACGCTTGTTGTCACCGGCCATGCTCCATATGAAGGTATAGTTATGTGTGCCTACACCGCTGTGAATGGACCAGCTTGGCGAGATGACAGCCTGTTCATTGTGCATGACAATATGGCGGGTCTCGGTCGGTTCGCCCATCAGGTGGAAGACGATGGAATCGTCCGGCAGATCGAAATAGAAGTAGGCTTCCATCCGGCGCGGATGTGTGTGCGATGGCATGGTGTTCCACATGCTGCCCGGCTTCAGCTGAGTCATCCCCATTACAAGCTGTGCGCTCTGCACGCCGTTCGTGTGGATGAAGCGATGAATTGTCCGTTCGTTGGAATTTTCCAGACCGCCCATAGCCCCGGATTCGGATTCAGCCAGCGTAGTCTTCGTAGTCGGGTAGGACTGATGCGCCGGAGCGGAATTCAGATAGAATTTTGCCGGCTTAGCACTGTCCGCGCTCTTGAAAATAACATCCTTCGAGCCTTGGCCCACATACAGGCATTCCTTGAAATCAACCTCATATTCAGTCCCGTCCACAACCACCGAACCCGGGCCGCCGACATTGATGATTCCCAGCTCACGGCGTTCCAGGAAGTAAGTTACGCCAAGCTCCTTGAGGTCCGTAGTCAGAACCACCTCGCCGTTCACCGGATTCGCTCCGCCAACGATCATGCGGTCTTCATGCGTCAGCACAAGCTTCAGCTCGTCTGGTGCAAAGATCACCGGGATATGGAACTCCTTGCGCAGGCGCTCAGTGTCAAACTGCTTCACTTCATTCGGATGTGATGCAAAACGTCTTTCCATCGAATATTCAGTCTCCTTAGAAAACATATTTTCGTTCGTATAGGTACAATTTAATTCATTTACGTTCATTTATCAAGCGTAATCTTTTTTAGTACGTTTATTTTAGTGCATTTATTCCGCGAAATGATTGCCATCTGAACTGAAAGCGTGCACAATAGAGCTGGAGAGATTGGATTGGAGGGTGAACAATATGACAGACCAGCCTAAGCATCAGCAAGAGACTTCTTATAAAATACGCCAGCGGGAGATCATGTATTCGGTCGCCGTGGAGGCGGAGCGCCTTCCGCTGCTGTTCAGCGGGCTCTGGTTCCATGATGATGTACGCAACAACTTCTATTATGCTTCCTACTTATTTGCCGCTGCGGTGGAGGATAACCTGGAGCTGCCGTTCAGCCGGGAGGATGCCAAGCGGAAGGCCGAAGCTGTACTTTTAGAGACGGTTAGACTTCAGAACCGGATGCCGGGAACACCCTTGTATGGACATTGGCCGCTGGGCCTAAGTCCCGCGCCTCAGGAAGCTGCACCGCATGAGCTGCCGGTGGAGATCATGGGCAGCCTGATGGTCTGGTTCTGCAAGCGATATTCCGCCCGGTTCAGCGCGGGACTGCGCGTAGCGTTCCATACGGCAATTGGACATATCTACCGCAGCGGCTTCTTTCGCAAGCAGGTAGCGACCTTCGGCCACCATGAAGCGAAATATACGGCAGCGAAGCTGATCTTCGGCCAGCTGTTCGGGGATGATCTGTTAAGGGAAGACGGGCGGCACAGCCTGGAGATCACGCTGGCGCATATCCGTGCGAAGGGCATGCCAGAGTATGGCAGCCTGCCGTGGTTCTGGCACTGGGTGCAGGCGTTCACCTGTGCCTGGGAGCTTGAAGAGGACAGCAGTGTCAAGCTGACCCTTAGTGAGATGCTGGACTTCCTGTGGGCCGAGCGGAGCCAGTGGTATCTGCAAGGGGCGTGGGCGGGCGCGCATTCCCGGGGCTGGCCGCATGATGTACCGGCAGACGGTAATGTGCTGCACGACTATGTGCAGTTCGGGGATATCGCGCTCCCTGCGGAGATGCCCCGTACCGAATACGCAGGGTTCCTCTATTATGAAGCGCCGCAAGAGGTGCGCTCTACTGCGCTGAACCGCCAGTTACCGGCAGAAGTCTGCAAGAAGACTGAGAAGGTGGTTCCCGGTTCCCCGGAGCGCCAGCCGGCGCTGCATTCTTACGCCTATATCTGCAAGGATTACGCGGCAGGCGGGATGTGGGAGCGGGTGGAGGAATTCGACAATGAGCAGCTGCGCTGGGCCTTCTCGCTGCCGGTTCCGGCGGCGGCAGGCGTGAACCGGCTTTACTTTTTCCATCCGGGTCATGGCTATCAGCCGGGCGATCCCCGGCACCAGAGTCCTTATATGGAGGTGCTGTATCACCGGAACACGATCCTGTCACTGTTCCCGGTGCCCGAAGGAGAGGATGCGGCCATCGTGGGGGTGCTTCCGCCAGGCGAATGGATCAGACAGCCCAAGGCGCTGTTTGGCTACGCGGGCAATGTGTATTTTGCCGTCTATGTATCACAGGACTATGAACTGCTGGAGCGGCCATCCTATCTGGAGGTAACATGCCGGAACATGCCTGGAGGTGTCGTGATTGAAGCGCTTAGCACTGATCAGGCGGCAGAGCTGGGGATATACGGGCTTGAGGAATTCGCCGCAGCCGCTATGAAGCGGGCACCAGAATTTACGGAGGGAGAGAGCCTCTCGGCAGTGTATACGGCCTGGAGCGGGAATGAACACCTGCAGCTCAGCCTAGACAATAAGCATTTGGGAATACTTTCGCAGATTAACGGCAAACCGGTATCATTTGAACATTATAAGGTCTAAACGGGAGATTTCGCTCCCAGGGATATTAAGATTTTTTCAGATTGGAACTATCTCAAATTTTAAGCTACAATGACAGAGAGCCCGGGGGTCAGTAATGGCTGCCGGGTTCTTTGCGCTACCCGCATAGGGCCTGAGCATGGAGCAGCAATGAAGGTAATATCTTTAGGGCTGCAAGGAAAGAATAAGTTGACTTATTTGCAGCTGGGGATCTACTACTGAAGACATGGGGGAGAGCAGGATGACAGAGACAGAATATCGGCTGGAGAAGGATTTTTTGGGCAGCAAGCAGGTGGAGCATCAGGCCTATTACGGGATACAGACCCTCCGGGCGGTGGAGAATTTCCCGATTACCGGCTACCGTGTACATCATGAATTAATCAAGGCGATGGGGATTGTCAAAAAATCCGCTGCGCTCGCCAACATGGAAATCGGCCGCCTCTATAAGGGCCTTGGTGAGGTCATCGTGCAAGCGGCAGACGAGGTGATCGCGGGGAACTGGGATGAGCAGTTCATCGTCGATCCGATTCAAGGCGGCGCGGGCACCTCGCTGAATATGAATGCCAATGAAGTGATTGCGAACCGTGCGCTGGAGCTGCTGGGCAAGGCCAAGGGGGATTACCTGCAGCTTAGTCCGAACACTCATGTGAATATGGCGCAATCAACGAACGATGCGTTTCCGACGGCGATTCATATTGCCACGCTATCGCTGCTGGAGCAGCTGCTGATCACGATGCGGATGATGCACGGGGTGTTTTTGCAGAAGGCGGCTGAATTCGATTCTGTGATAAAAATGGGGCGGACCCACTTGCAGGATGCGGTGCCGATCCGTCTGGGACAGGAATTCGAGGCGTACAGCCGGGTGCTGGAGCGTGATATTCAGCGGATCGAGCATACGCGGGGCCATCTCTATGAGGTGAACATGGGCGCGACCGCCGTAGGTACCGGACTGAACGCCGATCCCCGGTATATTACGCGGGTCGTTGAGCTGCTGGCTGAGATCAGCGGTCTGCCGCTGGTCAGCGCGGAGCATCTGGTGGATGCTACGCAGAATACGGATGCCTATACCGAAGTCTCAGCGTCCCTGAAGGTCTGCATGATGAATATGTCCAAAATCGCCAATGATCTGCGCCTGATGGCCTCCGGCCCGCGTTCCGGTTTCAATGAAATTACGCTGCCGGCCCGCCAGCCGGGATCATCCATCATGCCCGGCAAGGTGAATCCGGTGATGGCCGAGGTGATTAACCAGGTGGCTTTTCAGGTGATTGGCAATGATCATACGATCTGCCTCGCCGCTCAGGCCGGTCAACTGGAGCTGAACGTGATGGAGCCGGTGATGGTGTTCAATCTGATTCAATCGATTAGCATCATGAACAATTCCTTCCGGGTGTTCACCGACTATTGTCTGGCAGGGATCGAAGCCAATAAGGAGAAGCTTGCGCGTGAGGTGGAGCGAAGCGTCGGCATCATTACCGCAGTGAACCCGCATCTGGGATATGAGGTCGTCTCGCGGATTGCCAGGGAAGCTATTCTGACCGGAGAATCGGTGCGGGCCTTGTGTCTGAAGTACAATGTGCTGAGCGAAGAGGAGCTGAACCTGATTCTGGACCCGTATGAAATGACCCATCCCGGCATCGCGGGGGCGGCGCTTTTGAATCATGAATAATAATCGTGATTTGTGTAAAATCAGGCTTCCTCTCATGGTATAATAGACAGGAGCATTTACACCGGGCATGATCCTATATTCTGTAATGGCTTACTGGAGGCAAAGTGTGGCGAAGGCAAAAGTGGCAAAACGTCCAACCCGCGACGAATTCGTGCTTGAGGAGCTGGGCAACCAGCTGGTAGAGGCGAAGCAGGAGGATTCTGAGATTCTGCTGACCGTCTGGGGGAAGGAAGAAGAGGTGCGCGGGGTGATTGTAGAGATGGATTCGCGTACCGGCAGAGTGCATGTCAGAAATAACGAAGAGATTATTAAGGTGCCGTTCATGGACATTATGCAAATCAATTACCCCCGGGATTAAGGGGAGCGGCAGATGAACAAAACGAATGCCATGCGCATACTGGATGCAAGGAAGATAAGCTACACCATTCATAGCTACGACAATGAGGACGGGCTCATTCACGGAACAGCGGTTGCTGAGAAGATTGGCCTGCCTCCTGAAGTAGTATTCAAGACACTGGTCGCACACAGCGGGCCGCAGCCGTACGTCTATGTGATCCCGGTTGCTGAGGAGCTGGATCTGAAGAGAGCCGCCAGAGCCGCCGGAGTGAAGAAGATCGAGCTGCTGCCGCTGAAGGAGCTGCTGAAGCATACGGGATACGTGCGCGGGGGCTGTTCCCCTGTCGGCATGAAGAAGCTCTATCCTACGTTCATTCACAGCAGTGCGGCGGAGCTTGAGGTCATTGCAGTCAGCGGAGGCCGGATCGGCGTTCAGATGGAGCTTGAGCCGAAGCTGCTGGCTGAAGCGGTGTCTGCGGTTTTTACGGAGCTGGTTAAAGAGTAGATTAAGCGGGATGCGAAACTCACTCTTGACCGGCAAAAATAAAAGCAGCAACTCTCTCAGTAATGAGTGAGAATTGCTGCTTTTTTCTTTTTCAAAGAGCTGCAGTAGTCCATTCGCTATAATGGTCAGCGATGAATTGCAGCTCGCGCTCATAGTGGGCCAGATGGCCTTCCTCTACCATTTTGACAAATGCAGGGTTGCCCGCCTCGGCCTCCTTCTTCAGCGTATGGCACATAGCCGTGAGCCTCCGGGTCAGCCAGTCATGCAGATCTTCCGGGACCGCGAGTCCATAGGCTTCAAAAAACAGCTCAATCCGCCGCTGCCGGTCTGCCGCATGCAGGTCTGCCTGGTAAGGTACCGTGGAGCCTGTCAGATAGTCAGGAGCAAAACGGGCGAGCGGAACCGAGGTGTAGAGGGTATAGGCAATATCCCATAGGCGCGGGCCCGGACCGGCCATGTCAAAATCAATCAGCGCCACAGGCACACGATGCTCAAACACCACGTTGTACAGCGCCGCGTCATTATGGCAGATCACTTCATGTGCCGCAGGATCGGCATAGGGGAGCTGCCACTCCGTATGTATACTATTCGCTACAAAACCCTCCGTTGCATCATGATAGCTGCGTAACAGGCGCGCCAGCCCCGTAAGGGCCTCTTCGGACCACATGTACGGCTCCAGCTCAGGATAAGCGTTGCCCGGAACCTCGCCGGGAAGAAAGGATAGAATCTCGCGCTCTGCTTCATCTACGCCCAGGAACCGGGGGGCTCCAGCGAAATTCTGCTGCTCCAAATGCTGAAGCAGTGCATGAATACTCGTGCTCCAGCTCCCGGTGGGACGGCGGACAGTGTCTGCCTTGCGGATGATTTCATTTACATTTCCGCCGGTTAATTTCTCTTCATCGTACGGGTTCATTGGTTAAGTGTACCTCGCTTTCTTTGATGAGCGTACGGCCGTGTGCCGCCAGTTGCAGGGGTCAAGGCAGCAGCTTCGCAGCTATTAGCCCCAGATACTCCTTCAGCGCCAGCCCGGTTGTGGAGACGGCTCCGGCGGACGGAGTGAATTTGCTTACATAGAGTGACATCGGACGGCTCGCCTGGAAGTCTACTGGAAAAGCCTGCGGCGTAAGTCCGGCATGCTCGAACTGGACCATGCTGCGCGGCATATGGAAGCCGGAGGTCACCAGAACGGGACGGCTTAATCCATGCTCCTGCATGAGCTTCGCTGTGTTGACCGCATTCTGCTCTGTATTGAGCGAGCGGTTCTCCGGCAGGATGTCCTCTGCGGGGATACCGAGGCCGATGAGCTGCCGCCGGGCGATATCCGCTTCATTGCCGCTGTCGGCGAATACCTGTCCCCCGGAGAAAATGATTGGCAGCCCGGTCTCACGGTACAGCCTCGCAGCCGCCAGCAGCCGGTTCGCCGCCGGACCGGACATATTGCCCAGCCCGTCCAGATCCGGGGTGCCGGAGGTGGCTCCGCCGCCGAGAATAACGATCACATCCCCCTCTGCGGCGGCAGGCTGAGGATACTTCCGCTCCAGGCTCCCGATCAGTGTGTCGCTGACGGCAGAGGTCATCGACAGATAGAGCAGAAGCGTGACCGCCAGCAGCACGATTGCAGGCCGGCGGCTATTTTTCCACAGCCAGACCACCATGGCCAGCAGCAGCAGAACGAATATCCCGGGCGGCAGGACAAAGCTGTATACGAATTTAATGAGATAGATCATACGGTCACCAACTTTTACAAATAGGATAATAGATATTTCACCAAAAATCCGTCTGCATAGCAGCTTGAAGCTAGTACAGCATCAGAATTAAATTAGTGAAAAATCGCTTGCGGTGGGTTTGCAGCGCCCCGACTACTGTCCCTGCTCATCGGCGGAAGGTTTAAATGTATTTTGTACAACTAAAACGTCTGTTTTACTCCTTCTTCTCACCTTAGTTGTATTTCGTACAATTAAAATTCCTGTTTTCACTGGTTTCCACTCTTTGGGGCAGATTTAGTTGTACAAATTACAGCTACAAGAGGTAAGCTTTCTTTTTTGCTGTTTTTACGTGTACATTATGCAACTATCACTTAATGCCTACTTGGAACAGCAAGCTATAACGCGCTTCACGATTGAACTCCATTCACTCTGACGGTTATCTTCCAGCTGAATCTCAGTCCTCTTCAATGCAAGTTAGAGAGTCATGTAAGCGCCAGGGTTCAGTGAATCACCTTCAATAAGAATCGCAGTCAATCCTGACTCCGTCCGGGTCTCATGCCATTCCCCTTGCTCCCAAAAGACGGCATGACCTGCACACACAGCTGTAAATTCAGCTTCCTCTCCGCGCACATACCCTTCACCGTTCACAATGAGCAGCAGCTGCGGACAGGCCGTCTGATGAAAACCGATTACTCCCAGGGGTCCAAGGTATACGCAGCCGATATGCGTCTTCTCTTCAGTCTGGATAATCCGGGATAGGGTGAAAGCGGAATTGAAGGCGGTTATGGGGGGAGGGGCGCCCCATCGTCCGTCATGCCCGGCTCCTCCGTAAGCTGGCGGTAGCCCTTAGGGGGCAGGCCGGTCCAGCGTTTGAACTGCTTGCTGAAATGGGACACATCGCGGTAGCCCAGCCGGTAGGCGATGCTCTCTACAGACAGGCCATTATCCAGCAGCAGGAGCTTGGCATGGCGGATAATGAGATCGGAGAGATACTGCCTGGGCGGCAGCCCGTAGATCTGCCGGAAGGCGCGGTTACAGTGGCTCGGGCTATAGCCGAGCCTGGCTGCGATCTCCTCGATGCTTCCGGCTCTGCTGCCTGATGCCGCAGCTGTGAAGACGGATTCCTGCAGCAGCCCTTCAATGGCATTCGCCAGGGCGACGGTCTTCTCCGTCACTCCCGGCAGGGTGCTCCGGGCAGGGGAAGGCAGGGCAGCCAGCACCCAGCCGGTAAGGGCGGTGAAGAACTGGAGTGACGCGTTCAGCATCACCAGCCGGCCCCGCTGGGCATCGCTGGCCTCCGGAAGAATGGTCGAGCGGATGATGTCGTCCAGGGAAGCGCGGATCGCCTTCAGCTCCGGGGTGTCTCCGCTCAGACTGACAGTATCCATCGTCATTAAGGAGCGGCGCAGAACCAGATCGTCAATGTCGAAGTGCAGGCAGTAATAAGACATCTCATCCCCTATGGCTGCGCCCAGACTGGAGTGCTGCACACCGGGGCGGATGAACAGAATGTCGCCGCTCTTCTGGATGTAAGATTGTCCGCCTACGGCCATGTGCTGCGAGCCCTGCAGAACGATGTTGATCTCGAACATCGGGTGAGTGTGTGCCGGATATTGCCACTCTCTGTTCACCTTGCGCCAGTGGGCGGCGAAGAGATGGAAGGCGGCTTGAACATCGGGGGACATGCGTCCGTCCATGGAATGCTGTGTGCCGGGATCTAATACGTTCATGTTCAACCTCTTCTTTGTTAAAAGATGGATCTATTATAGCATAGGCTGCTGCGTCCGATTGATTTGTCCAAATAATTGGCGGCTTTGCGCCTGTTGCCTGAAGGGAGGGTAGCGCTAACATAGAGCTAGAGCCCGGCACTGCCGGGACACAGCTGGAGGGAGTGTATTTACTGTATGCCAACGAACAAATTCTTCAATGCCCATCATTCACCGATAGGATCATTCTCAAGCTTCACCCTCGGATTTCAAGGAGCATCCGGCGGCTTTGACCTCGAACTCGGCAGACCGCCGAGACAGAACATATATGTCGGCCTTGCGCGCAAGGACGGCCGCGGTTATGACACGTTGCCCTTCCATGAGCAGGGCAGCGACGATGAGAGCAAGCGCTACGACATCGAGAACCCGGACCCTAGCCCGGATAAGCCGCAAATTCTCTTTCACTTCGGGGAAGACGAGATTACTCGCGATTTCCGGCTAACCACCGACAGCTGGCAGGCGGGTGATCTGACCTTCCGGATTCTGTCCCCCGTCCGGCCTGTTCCTGACCCGGAGACGGCATCCGATGCAGAGCTGAAGGAAGTACTGCTGCCAGCCGTGCTGGTCGAGCTTGAAGTCGATAATACTGCGGGCAGCTCTTCGCGCCGTGCGTTCTTTGGCTTCCAGGGGAATGACCCGTATAGCGCCCTGAGAAGATTCGATGGCGGCAAGGAGGATCTGACGGGTGTGGGCCAGGGCCGGTTCCTGGCGATTGCCGCGAAGCAGGGAAGTGTTAAGGCGGCAATGCATTTTACGATGGAGGATATTCTTGCAGCGGAGCTGGAGGAGAACTGGACATTCGGGCTGGGGCAGGTTGGCGCGCTTATTATGGATGTGCCTGCCGGTGAACGCAAGGTGTACCAGTTCGCGGTCTGCTTCCACCGCTCCGGTTATGTGACATCAGGAATGGATGCGAGCTATTACTATAACCGCTATTACAGCAATGTGGAAGCTGTTGCGGAATATGCGTTATCCCGGTTCGACACGCTGAAGCAGCAGGCTGAACAAGCGAACGGAATGCTGGAGGGAACGGCCTTAAGTGACGACCAGACCTTCATGCTTGCTCACGCCATCCGCAGCTATTACGGCTCTACCGAGCTCTTGGATTACAAAGGCCAGCCGTTCTGGGTCGTCAATGAAGGCGAATACCGGATGATGAACACGTTCGATCTTACGGTAGACCAGTTGTTCTTCGAGCTGAAGATGAACCCGTGGACCGTCCGCAATGAGCTCGATATGTTCGTAGACCGGTTCAGTTATGTCGACACCGTCCGCTTCCCGGGAGACCAGGCCGAGTATCCGGGCGGACTCAGCTTCACGCATGATATGGGAGTAGCCAACGCTGTGTCGCGTCCGGGATATTCCTCATATGAGCTGTACGGCATTGATGGCTGCTTCTCGCATATGACCCACGAGCAATTGGTCAACTGGATTCTCACTGCGGCAACCTATGTGGAGCACACGGGCGACCGCAGCTGGATGGAGCGCAATCTGACGGTACTGGAGAGCTGCCTGCAGAGCATGCTGAACCGGGATCATCCGGACCCGGCGAAGCGCAACGGTGTGATGGCGCTCGACAGCTCACGGACGATGGGCGGTGCAGAGATTACGACCTATGACAGTCTGGATGTCTCCCTGGGCCAGGCACGCAACAATATATATCTGGCGGGAAAATGCTGGGCTGCTTATCTGGCTATGGAGCGGATTTTCCGCGACAACGGCAATACGGAGCTGTCCCAGACTGCCGGCCGGCAAGCGGAACTTTGTGCGGCTACGATTGTGGCGAGTGTGACCGAAGGCGGATATATTCCGGCGGTCATCGGCGAAGGCAATGATTCGAAGATTATCCCGGCCATCGAAGGCCTGGTATTCCCTTACTTCACCGGCTGCAAAGAAGCCTTGGAGCGCGGAGGACGGTTCGGCGAATATCTCGAGGCACTGGACACGCATCTGAAGGCTGTGCTTGTAGAGGGAGTCTGCCTGTTCGGGGACGGCGGCTGGAAAATCTCCTCCACCAGCAATAACAGCTGGCTGAGCAAAATCTATCTCTCCCAGTTCATCGCCAGAGAAATACTCGGCCTGGAATGGGATGAGAAGGGGCGCGCAGCAGATCAGGCCCATACCGCCTGGCTTACGCATCCGCAGCTCTCGATCTGGAGCTGGAGCGACCAGATTATCTCCGGCGAAATCACCGGCAGCAAATACTACCCGCGCGGGGTAACGGCTATTCTGTGGCTGGAGGAACAGCGGGCTTAGGTAGTTGAAGCCGGATGTCCGGCGGTGTTGACTTAAACAGCGAATCTTCCATGGGGGATTCGCTGTTTGTTTTTTTTATATTGTTATTTTTGTATAACTGCGGCGGAACTCACTTGAAGAAAATAGGTGAAGTAGGAGAAATGAAGTTGAAGCGTAACAATATCGGGAGAGGGAAAGAAAGAATCGAAATTTATCTATGTGAATAAAACAACTGTGCCCACATGCCTGCGCAGCGCCGAATGTAATCGGTTTTCCGATTACATCGGGCCCACACGCCTATGCAACGCCAAATGTAATCGGTTTTCCGATTACATCGGGCCCACACGCCTATGCAACGCCAAATGTAATCGGTTTTCCGATTACATCGGGCCCACACGCCTGCGCAGCGCCAAATGTAATCGGTTTTCCGATTACATCGGGCCCACACGCCTGCGCAGCACCGAATGTAATCGGTTTTCCGATTACATCGGGCCCACATGCCTGCGCAGTGCCGAATGTAATCGGTTTTCCGATTACACTCAGCCCACACGCCTACGCAACGCAGAATGTAATCGGTTTTCCGATTACATCGGGCCCACACGCCTACGCAGAGCGCCAAATGTAATCGGTTTTCCGATTACATCGGGCCCACACGCCTGCGCAACGCAGAATGTAATCGGTTTTCCGATTACATCGGGCCCACACGCCTGCGCAACGCAGAATGTAATCGGTTTTCCGATTACACTCAGCCCACACGCCTGCGCAACGCAGAATGTAATCGGTTTTCCGATTACATCGGGCCCACACACCTGCGCAACGCCGAATGTAATCGGTTTTCCGATTACATCGGGCCCACACGCCTGCGCAGCACCGAATGTAATCGGTTTTCCGATTACACTCAGCCCACACGCCTGCGCAGCACCGAATGTAATCGGTTTTCCGATTACATCGGGCCCACACGCCTGCGCAGCGCCAAATGTAATCGGTTTTCCGATTACATTCGGCTCGCGCGTCCAAGCAAGCTCTCTGTGCCTGCTGCCAGCCAGACTAGAACACCCGGTGCTTCCAGCCGTTCAGCTTTGCTACAGCTTCAACGTAGAAGTAGTCGCCGTAGATCAGCGACACATCCATGTGGGAGTCGCCGCTGACTGCGCCGTGCAGCAGGATGGCTTCATGCCCTGGTTGCTCCCAGGTAGCGTAGCTCTCGGTCAACGAACGCAGAATGCGCTCTGCGGCATCCGCATACACGCGTTTCTCGCCCGGCGGTACAAGCTCTGCCAGCTCCAGCAGGCCAGAGGCGGCGATCGCTGCGGCCGAGCTGTCTCTGGCCATGCGCTTGTCATCTGCCAGCCGGAAGTCCCAGTGCGGCACGTGATCTTCCGGGAGAGCCGCGATGAAGTAATGGGCGATGCGCTTGGCGGTATTCAAGAAGCGCACGTCTCCGGTGTGGCGGTAGGTGTTCGTGAAGCCGTACAGCCCCCAGGCTGAACCCCGGCTCCAGCAGGATTCAGGCGAATAGCCCTGCCCGCCAAAGTTCTCCAGATAGCCACCGGTCGCAGGATCGAAGGAGAGGATATGCTTGGTGGACCCATCCTCACGGACACCATAAGTCATTGCTGTCTCGGCATGACTCACAGCAATATGGCTGTAGCGCGGATCACCGGTCACCCGGCTGGCCCAGAACAGCAGCGAGATGTTCATCATGCAGTCGATAATCACCCAGCCGTGCTTGTCCCCGTTCCAGGCGCGGATGAACCGGCCTGCAGGATTATAACGTGCAGCCAGATAGTTCGCCGCTTCAAGCCCCCGGCGCAGGCCCTCCGCATCACCGGTCAGCGTATGCTTGATCACGGCAGTAGCCAGGAACTGAAAGCCAACGTCGTGATGCAGCTCTTCGGTCGGCTTCGCGAACCATTGTCCAATGGTGTCATCCCAAGGCCAGGCGGCATTCTTATAGGCTTCATTGCCGGTCATCTCATACATGACCCACAGCATTCCCGGCCAGAAGCCGGAGGTCCACCAGTCTGTAGCAGGATTGTCGAACAGGCCGTCTTCTCCGGCCATATGCGGGCTTTTTCCGCCTAGCTGCTCTATCATCTTGGATACCTTCGTATCCAGCTTGTTCATTACTTCCTGCCAATAAGCTGTAGTCATCCCTGAAGCCTCCACATGAATTAGATTATGGCCTCAGTATAATGCCTCTGGCGAACCGGAAGTTGTCATTTAATATCACGAAATGTTGTTATTTTGTCCTGTTCTCCGCAAGCAGTGCTCAGGCTCCCTTGCGGTATTGCAGCGGAGAAAGGCCGAGCACCCGTTTGAACAGCTGGTTGAAGTAGGAGGGATTCGGGAATCCGACAGCGCTGCCGATTCGCTCCACCGTCAGGTCCGTGGTCTCGAGCAGCCGGCAGGCCTGCTTCAGCCGCCGGGCTGTAAGATAATCCACGAGCCGTCCGCCGGTCTCCTGATGAAAAATCCGCGACACGTAAGATTTCGACAGATGGGTCTCGGCGGCCAGCTGCTCCAGACTGATCTCCTCGTGGTAATGGGCTTCAATCCAGTTCATGATCTGCTCCGAATAGCGAAGCTGGCGCTTGTCTCCGGCGGTGTGGATCAGCGACTGTTCTCCTGTTCCCAGACAGCTGAGGAGCTGCAGAAGGAGCATGGAGATATCCTCCGTCTCTTCCACGGTGCTCCTGCTCCGGCATTGGTTATAATTCGCGCAGATCCATTCCATGGTCTCCATACAGTCACTGAGATCGAAGCCGCAAGAGGGATTGTTGCCCTGCCAGAGCGCAGAGAAGACAGCCCTGCGTTTGGGGAAGCCTTGGAGCAGCTGCTCGGCAGTATGCGGATCGAGATAGAAGATCGTGCGTACGAACGGACGCTCCGGAGAGACTTCCGAATAGGTCCGGTGCAGCTGATAGGGCTGGAAAAAGAACAGCATCCCCGGACGAATATCATACATCTGCTGGTTGACCACAATACTGCCTTGACCCCGGTGCACGAACATGATTTCACAGCACTGGTGCCAATGGTAATACCCTTTATAATGGTCGCCGGTATAGATCCGGTAGTCCCAGATCAGCGACTGCCGGTTATCGAACAGCACAGGCTCGAACAACTGTTTCATCATGCTGCAGTTCATCCCCTACAATGACAAAATAGAAACATTTCATTGCTTCCTATTATAGGGGACCTGCCGGGAGAACGCTACAGTAACAGCTCCTTCTTTTATCTTTGTGAGGCAGGGTTACGTTTTCTAACCTTATAGACGATAAGGATCGTCATTGGGAGAACGAAGGAGACTGTGAGGTTCCAATCGACCCAATATGCCGGAATTTCTTTTACATAGAAAACAATATCATTGGAGCTGAGCTGTGAGAGTCCATAGATTAGGAAGGCAACCGGGAAGATCAGCGGACGGTGGTTTTTCAGCTTGAACATTTGTGCAGTGCCCAGGACAAAGGCATAGAAATACAGCGCTGTTTTGAAATAAGTGGTAATAATCCAGGCGGTCGCCATCAGAGCCTCCAGCCGTTGCAGAAAGTTGGCAATATTGATTTTTTGGGCCAGGATATAGGCGGCATAGAAATTATGCTCCGAGAAATAGACGCCCAGCACGGTCAGGGAGAGGAACAGTATCAGATTCAGCGCTACGGCTCCTGTGAAGAGTGCAATGAAGATGTTGCGGTTAATCTTACTGCTCTTGCGGGTGAAGGGGTAAATCATCAAGAACACGCACAGTTCCCCGAACGGGTAAAAGACCCCAAACATGATGGAATGCAGCATTCCTGGCAGAGGCGTGGTCATGATCGGGTACAGCCGGTCTATTTGAACCTGCGGAAATAAGAGTACCATCAGCGAGACGAGAAACAGAGTGAACAGCGGAAAGAACACCTGCGCCGCTCTGCCGACTGCTTCCAGCCCCAGACGCAGCCCGTACACCAGGATCACCAAGCTCATGAACCGGATGACTCCGCCGGGCGTCCCTTCATAGATTTGAGTCGTCAGGAAATCCTCCATTTCCCGGGCATACGTCGAGGAGGCAAGGATGAAGAAATTCAGATAAAATATGCCCACGGCAATGCCAGCCCATTTCCCCAGCACCTGCTGACTGATTTCAATAATGGTCCGGTCTGGACTGATGTTGGCTACAGTGATTAGCAGGTAGATAAGGGCCATGCCGAGCGGTAAGCTTATCAATGCGGCGATCCAGGCATCCTGGTGGGCTTCTGTTGTCATGGTGGTCGGATAGACCAGGGCCATGTCCCCGATGAAGGTGAACAGACCGAGTATGACCATCTGCGCGGTGCTGATCCGTTCCTTTTCGATGCCCATTGCTAAGCGGCCTCCCTTCTGTTCCAAGAGTCATAAATCTGGCTTACTGCAATCTTCTTAGTATGACAGCTCCTTCCAAAAAATATGTGTTATATGCCTTATATTAGCTTCGGAATAATTAACTAGCCCTCCAACCAAACTATCATGGTACCGAATTGTTCAGGAGAAGAGGGTAGAGCGCATGAAGGATGAAGCGAACGGCAAATTATCTGCACGCCTGGAGGTCAACGCGGAACAACTGTCACAGCTGCTCGGCCAGAGCACAGATCTGGTCAGTAAAAGGCTGCAGCTGGGAGAGCATACGGAGCTTGTTGTTTTCTATATAGATGGTCTGATCGACAATCAACTGCTGCATAATTCCATTCTGTATTCGCTTCAGGAAGGACGGATCTGTGATCTGCTGAAGGAGGAGAATCCTGAGCAGAAAATAGAGATTCTCAGCAAGCGCGTATTGTTGGCCGGCGACATTACCATCGTTCGGGACTACAGTCCTTTCATTCATGACCTGCTGTCCGGTAACGTAATGATTATGGTGGAGGGCTCGGCGGCGGCGCTGCGGATCGGCCTGCCCGGCTGGGAGGACCGCAACGTCAGTGAACCCAGTTCACAGTCGGTGGTGCGCGGCCCTATGGAGGGCTTCACCGAGAATCTGCGGACGAACACGGCTCTGATCCGCCGCAAAATCAAAGATAGCCAGCTTTGGCTGGAAACGTTGCAGATCGGCCGCGTGACGCAAACCAGTGTCTCTATCATGTATTTGAAGCATATTGCCAATCCCGATCTGGTCGCTGAGGTTAAGCGCCGCCTGAATGCTATCGATACCGACAGTATTCTGGAGAGCGGGTATATTGAGGAGTTCATTCAGGATACAGCGGTTACGCCGTTTCCCACTATTTATAACAGTGACCGCCCCGATACCATTGCCGGAGGGATTCTGGAGGGGAGAGTCGCCATTCTTGTGGACGGGACCCCGTTTGTACTGCTGGCACCGACGGTGTTTGTCTCCTTCTTTCAGTCAGCGGAGGATTATTATCAGCGGGCGGATATCTCCACGCTTCTGCGTGGAATCCGTTTTTTAGCCTTTTTCCTGACGATGTTTGCGCCTGCCTTCTATGTGGCGGTTACCACCTACCATCAGGAGATGATTCCGACCAATCTGGTCATCAGTCTGGCCGCCCAGCGGGAGACAGTGCCGTTTCCGGCTTTCATTGAAGCGGTGATTATGGAGCTGACCTATGAGATTCTGCGGGAGGCAGGCGTGCGGATACCCAAGAATGTCGGCCAGGCGGTCTCCATTGTCGGTACGCTGGTCATCGGGCAAGCGGCGGTTGCCGCCGGGTTCATCTCTTCGGCCATGGTCATCATTGTGTCGATTACAGCAATCTCCAGCTTTGTCATCCCGGAAGCAGGAATGGCGGTGGCGGCGAGAATTATGCGGTTTGTGATGATCGGCCTGGCTGGATTCATGGGACTGTTCGGAATTCTATGCGGCGTGTTCATGCTGGTGCTGCATCTCGTCAGCCTGCGCTCGTTCGGCGTTCCCTATCTGAGTCCGATCGGTCCCTACATTCAGGAAGATCTTAAGGATTCGATCTTCAGGCTGACCTGGCCGATGCTGCGGACCAGACCCAAGCAGAACCGCACCCAGAACCTTAGGCGGCAGGCTCCGCCCAAGCGTGGGGGGTCTTAATATGAGGAAGAGGATGGCGAAGGCGCTGGCTGCCTGTATCCCGTTATTGCTGCTTCCCATGCTGCTCAGCGGGTGCTGGGAGCGCAAGGAGCTGAATGAGCTGGCTTTTGTGCTGGGGTTGGGTCTGGACAAGGCGGAGGACGGCTACAAGGTCTCCATGCAGGTAGTTATTCCTTCCTCCATCACCTCACAGAGCGCGGGAGGTTCAGGGGGAAGCGGTGTACCGGTCGTGCTCTATAGCTTCAAGGTCAAAACGATCTATGAATCACTCCGCAAGTTCAACCTGTTCGCCCCCCGTTCTCCTTATATGGGGCATATCCGTGTGCTTGTTGTCGGTGAAGAGCTGGCCCGTGACGGCCTTGCCGAGACGCTGGATGTAATGAAAAGAAGCCGGGAGCCGCGTATGGATTTCTATGTTATGGTGGCGCGAAAGACGACTGCTGAGAAAGTGCTTAAGGTGCTAACTCCACTGGACCGGCTGCCGGCGAACAAGCTGTTCAATTCACTGGACAAATCCTACCAAATCTCTTCCAAGACGGTTGTGGTTACGCTGGACGATTTCATCGAGGATCTGCTCTATGAAGGAAGGAACCCCGTTCTAACCGGCGTTGAGTTGGATGGAGACCCTGAGGCAGGCGGTGAGAAGGCCAATGTGGAACGGACGGATCCGAATGCAAGGCTTAATTATAAAAGCGTAGCGATCTTCCGAAAGGACAAGCTGATCGGCTGGATGGATGATTCTGTTACCGTGGGTTACAACTATGTGATTGATAATGTCACCAAGAACACGGGATATTTCAAAGACAAGAATGGAAGCTTGGTCGTGATGGAGGCGCTGACAACTACTACCAAACGAAAGGTGAAGATCATTGACGGCAAGCCGCATATTTTTCTGAGTGTGGAAGCCTTATGCAACGTGGAGGAGATCGAGGGGCCGGACAAGATTGATACCGAGGGCAAAATTCATGAGCTGGAGCTGAAGACGCAGGAGCGGATTGTAGAGCGGATGGAAGGGGCGGTAAAGAATATTACCGAGAACTATAATGTGGATAGCTTTGGATTCGGCCAATCCGTCTACCGAAAGAGTCCCAAAGCCTGGTACGAGCTGCAGGAACAGGAGAATTATCTTGCAAACCTTCCTATTCACTACAAAGCCACTGTAACCATTAACCGGATCGGTACGATTGATAATTCTTTTGTTGATGAAATCAAGGAGTGAACACAATGCTGATGATGTTTGTTTTTCTTCTCATCGCTGCGGGCTGTATGCTGATTGATCTCCCTAACCTGAAGGGAAGGCAGAAGCGGCGGGACCGCTGGGTGTACTTCATCCTCTGGATCGGCGGGTTCGCTGCTGCGGGCTGTACTATTCTGAAAATTCAGGTTCCCAGCCCCTTGCTGTTTCTGGTTGTAATCTACAAGCCGTTCAATGATCTCGTAGCCTCATGGTTCTGAGTAACGCAGCAGGTCTTCTAAATAGAAGGCCTGCTATTTGGCATGTTTGGTTAATTATCGTAAATGTCGAATTGAGATTGACGAATTGATTTTATAGTCGTATGATGTGTTATAAAGTTCCTGAGTAATAATAAGTAACTATATAATAAAATGATAACAACGGGAGGAATGAAAGTGGAATCATCTACATTTGTACTTTTTGGCGCAACCGGGGACTTGGCGAAGCGGAAAATCTTCCCCGCTCTATACAACCTGTTCACTGATGGCAAGCTTTCGGGTCCTCTCTCAGTCATTGGGCTGGGCAGAAGGGAGCTCACTAACGAGACGTTCCGGCGTCAGGTGCTGGATTCGCTGCGTACCTTCTCACGCCGTCCGGTAGAGGATACAGCGGTGCTGCAGAATTTCCTGCGGGCTTTTGAATATAGTGTGCTGGACGTCGGACGTCCTGAGGATTATGTGAAGCTGCTTGGGCATGTACAGCGCCGGGAGGAAGACCTGGGGCTTCCGCAGAACCGGATGTTCTATCTGTCGGTCGGTCCCGAATTTTTCGGGGAGATTGCGGCGGGCATCCATGCCAGCGGCCTTGGGGATACCAAGGGCTGGAAACGTCTGATTATCGAGAAGCCGTTCGGACGGGATTTGCAGTCGGCACGGGTGCTGAATGAGAGCTTGAGCGCAGCTTTTGCAGAGGAGGAAATCTTCCGTATTGACCACTTCCTGGGCAAGCCAATGGTACAGAACCTGGAGGTGCTGAAATACTCTAACCCTGTGCTGCGGGCCTTGTGGCAGAACCGGTATATCGCGAATGTCCAGATTACCGCCAGTGAGACGGTGGGGGTGGAAGAGCGTGCGGGTTACTATGATAAGGCTGGCGCGCTGCGCGACATGTTCCAGAACCATATGCTCCAATTGCTCATGATGATGGCGATGCAGCTTCCGAAGGGCAGCACACCAGAGGACGTCCGCAGCAAAAAGCGGCATGTCATCCGTTCCGTCCGCCCCCTGCTCACTGAAGAGCTAGTGCAGCATGTAGTGCGAGGCCAGTATGCAGCGGGGGAGATGCGCGGACAGCAAGTGCCTGCATATACCGCTGAACCGGGAATCGCAGCCGCTTCACAGAATGAGACGTATATTGCTGCACGCCTGTGGATCGATGATCCGCTGTGGAAGGATGTGCCGTTCTACATCCGTACAGGCAAACGCATGAAGGAGAAGTCCACGCGGATTGTTATAGAATTCAAAGAGCCGTTTAATGATGTGCATAACAAGAACCGTAACAAGCTGCCGCTTGACCCTAACCTGCTGGTGATTGATATTGGCCCGCATGAGGGCATCTCCCTGACTCTAAATACCAAGAATCCGCTTCAGCACGGGGAGCTTGAGCCGGTTAGCATTAAGCATGAGCCGGGCAATCCCGATGTGCCGGAAGCTTATGAGAATCTGATCTATGATGCGATGCTCGGCGATGCCACCTTCTTCGCCCATTGGGAGGAAGTAGAGTTGTCCTGGCAATGGGTTCAGCCTATAATCGAAGCAACAGAAGAAGGCAGTCTGCCGCTGCACTTGTATCCTGCCGGATCTAACGGCCCGGCGGCGGCGGACCAGCTTCTTGGCGAATTTCACTGGTGGCTGGATGAACCGGAGAATACAGAGCCTGCACGCGTCCGCCGGACAGCAGGGATAGAGCCGGAAGTCATCCGGCCGGGAGCGTAAGCAGCGGTAGTAACAGCAAACAGACAGAGTTAGGTTAGATATCACATCACTATTCGGAGGGATTTCTAATGAAAGTCGGTTTAATCGGACTTGGCAAAATGGGCTTCAATCTCGGCCAGAACCTGCTGGAGCATGCCCATGAGGTGGTAGCGTATGATGTGAATCCTGCTGCGGTGCAGGAACTGGCCGAACGCGGCGCGTCCGGGACAGCCAGCCTGGAGGAGCTTACGGGCAAGCTGGATGCCCCGCGCGTTCTCTGGATCATGGTTCCCCACACTTTTGTAGATTCGGTAATTGCTGAACTGGCGCCGCTATTATCCAAGGGAGATATTATCATTGAAGCCGGAAACTCTCATTATAAAGAGTCAATCCGCCGTCATGAGGAGCTCGGTGTCCATGGAATTCACTTCCTGGATGCGGGAACCTCCGGCGGAATGGAAGGCGCACGGAGTGGGGCCTGCTACATGGTCGGGGGCGATGAGGAAGCGTGGGCAGTCGTTGAACCGCTGTTCCATGACACTGCGGTAGAGAACGGATATCTGTACGCCGGCAAATCCGGGAGCGGACATTTCCTCAAGATGGTGCACAACGGGATCGAATACGGGATGATGGCTGCGATCGGCGAGGGCTTCGAGGTGCTGGAGAAAAGTGGATATGACTTTGACTTCGAGCAGGTGGCCCGCGTCTGGAACAATGGCTCGGTGGTCCGCTCCTGGCTTATGGAGCTGATCGAGCGCGCCTTCTCCAAGGATGCCAAGCTGGAGGACATCAAGGGCGTCATGCATTCCTCCGGCGAGGGACGCTGGACCCTGGAGACAGCCTTCGACCTCCAGGCAGCGACTCCGGTCATCGCCATGGCTCTGCTCATGCGCTACCGGTCGCTTGAGACCGACACCTTCACCGGCAAAGTCGTCGCCGCCTTGCGTAACGAATTCGGCGGCCATGCGGTGGAGTCGAAGTAAGCAGCAGCAATTAACTGAAGCATTGATATTAGGGGGGGCTGTCCCGTAGCCATGCAATGGCTGAATGGGCAGCCTCTTCTTTTTTGGCTTTGGCCGGAAGCCGGGCCGTACGTTGGCCGTACGGGAAGTGAAAGGGATACATCCCCTTGAATCAAGTGTACTTATACACTACATTTGCTCATTTTTACTCACTTTTTGGAATTCAAGTGTACTTATACACTATATTTGCTCGTTTTGCTCACTTTTGGTGAATTCAAGTGTATTTATACACTACATTAGCTCTTTTGGGCTGCATTCAGTAAATTCAGAGTCAGTTGGTCCATGCTAAAATTGAGCGTTACTAAATTCGTATCATTGAGATTAATATTTTGTATTTTATAGAATGTTATGTATTTCGCCTCCAGTTTAAACAGCGGAGCGTTCATCTAAGTGCTCACGTTGATCTCACTCCTCAATAAAGATCTGCCCCAAACCAAAAGAGCAGTACTTTTCATCAGACAACCCGCCAGAAGCATATAAGTACAGAAGCATGAAAATAGACGGGGGAGATGGCAGGTGTCCCGTAATCAGGAATTCAGAGTCTATCTCATCACGAAGCGGGATATCCTGCGGTTTATTGTGGTCGAGGTGATTGTTGGCAGTATGACGTATTCGCTGGCCTGGAGCTTGTTTCATAATACAATACTGGCGGGGGCAGGGGGCTGGGCCTGTACGGAAGGGCTGAAGCGGCTGGTGAAGCTGGACGGGTGATGGGTAATAACGGGGATTCCCCGGATCGTCTATCTGATGTACTATATATAGAAACAGATATAGACACAGATCGACAGACAGAGGGAATGGTGATGCACAGATGGTTAACCTACTGGAAGTATTGCACAAAGAAATTATGCCGGCAGAAGGCTGCACCGAACCGATAGCGGTAGCTTATGCCGTCTCGTTGGCCGCTGAACTGGTGGAAGAGGAGATTACAGCGATTCAGCTGCTGCTCAGCGGCAATATCATCAAGAATGCGATGGGCGTAGGGATTCCCGGTACAGGCCAGACGGGCTTGCCGATAGCGGCGGCCTTGGGTGCGGTGGTGCGCCGTTCGGAGCGAAAGCTGGAGATTCTGTCCGGGCTGACCCCGGAGGAGCTGGCAAGTGCAGAGGGACTGCTGGAGCGGAAGCTGCTGGAGGTTGAGCTCAAGGATACGCCGGAGAAGCTATATATAGAAGCGAGAGTACACAGCAAGAACCATACCGCCACAGCGATCCTGGTAAAAGAGCACACGAATGTGCAGTATCTTGCGAAGGATGGCCGGCGGCTTGAGCCGAAGCTGGACAAGGCCGACTGCGGCGACCCGCTTAGCCTGGACCCTGAGGTATACTCGGTCTCCCTCGAGGATATCTATGCCTTCGTTCAGAATACACCGTTCGAGGATCTTCGCTTCCTGCTGGAGGGAGCGGTGATGAATAAGGCGATCTCGGAGGAAGGGCTGCGCGGGGAGTATGGCCTCCAGGTGGGCCGGAAAATGAGCCAGCAATCCGCTCTCAATCTGTTCGGCGCGGATGTGGCGAACCGGATCATCGCTGCAACGGCAGCGGCATCCGATGCACGGATGGACGGGAGTGCTATGCCGGTAATGACTACGGCGGGCAGCGGCAATCAGGGGATTGCCTGCACTATGCCGGTCATTGCCCTGGCCGAGCTCCTCGGCAAGGATGAGGAGACTCTGGCCAGAGCGATGGCGCTCAGCAATCTGATTACCATTCATGTGAAGCATTACATTGGCCGTCTGTCCCCGCTCTGCGGCTCAGGCATTGCCGGCGGAGTAGGGGCGGGCAGCGGCATTGTCTATCTGATGGGCGGGACGCTGGCGCAGATCAAGCACTCCATCCAGAACACGATTGCCTCTACTTCAGGCATGATCTGCGACGGTGCCAAGCCAACCTGTGCACTCAAAATCTCCACGGCCACCAACGCGGCTATTCAATCCGCTACCCTCGCCATGAACAATATCTCCGCGAGTCTGAATGACGGTGTCATTTTCGAGAAGGTAGAGGATACGATCAAGAATATGGAGACCCTGGTTCAGGAGGGGCTTGCCGCCACAGACCAGGCCATTCTGAATATCATGCTCTCCAAGGGAGCTGCTTCTTCATAGGAATCAGGATAAGCACCGGATGTTCAGCGTTTAGCGCTTGTAATCTGGTTGCGGCAAGGAAACGGGCTGTGGATTAGCTAATACCCAATTCACGGCCAATTCGCATAATCTGGCCGGTTCGTCATTGCCGTTGCCATGGCGCAGATAACCGGCTAATTCCGCAGCTTCCTTCAGTTGCGCAGGGTCCAGAGGCGTGCCTGAGGCGAAGTGCAGAAGCAGCGCACTGAGCATTTTACGGAAATCCGCATCCCAGTTGCCGCCGCCGTTATTCATGATTTCATAAGAGATCCGCCCGGTGATGCGAATGACCTCCCCCTGTACGGTAAGCGCGGGTCCTGAGCCGGGGATGAGCGCCTCCCATAGCTCCTGATGCTGATCCTGCCACCTTGTGCTCTTAACCCCGATCTTAGAAACGCCGTCATGCATCACCCGCGCGGCTACAGGCTCCACACCGAACAGCTTGTACAGCTTGTCCAGGGCCGCTACGGTATCATCCAGGTAGTCTTTATTGAAATTAGCTCTGCTGAATTCAAAATTCTTGCCGATCTTCGTCACGGATTCCCTCATCTCCGGTGTGACTTCTGCCCCGGCCGCAAGCATCATCTGCGCGATCTCAGCCATGCCGGTGATATCGGCATTCCGGCAGTTGATCAAGGCCTTCCCCAGCGGAGTATTCCCGCGCTTGCTCACAGCATGGATGTTGGCGCCGTGAGCGATAAGATCACGGATCGCCCCGGTCCGGTAGTAGTTGGCAGCAGCGTGCAGCGGGGTCTCGTCCTGATAATCCAGGGCTTCCAGCTCAGCGCCAAGTGCAAGGAACAGCGGAATATTACCCGACCAGTGTCCGGCCTGGGAATGCAGCGGAGTACGCTTATATTTATCCCTGGCGTTGATGTCAGCACCCTGCTCCACCAGCCAGCGGACCAGCTCATCCGGAATTTGCCGGATGCTGAGCGCGGGTTCTTTGTAGTATCCCGAGGTTGCGTTCCAGTCACATTTCTCAAACACAGCCTTTAGCAGATCAATATCCCCTGTTTTCATCAGCTCGCCGAAGTCGGCAGGTAAGGTTTTTCTCTTTTTGCCCATTTGCTTAATTCTCCTCCCTAAGATGAATCTACCATGATAGATCGTTCATGACCTTAATACAATACTTCCACATTCCTCTCGGATAACAGCTTCAGCCACGCTTCCGAAGGCTTGCGGTCGGTAATCAGCACATCGATCCGGCTTAGCTCTGCGAGCCTGGCGAAGGCTGTCTGGTCGAACTTGGTATGGTCCGCGAGCAGCACAACCTTGTGTGCCTGGCGCAGCATGTATTTCTTCAGCTCGCATTCCGGTTCATTGGAGTCGGTGACCCCGCGGTCCATATCCAGAGCCTTACAGCTGATTACGGCGGTGTCCACATTGTAGCGCTGAATGGTCTCATGGGCTACGGGGCCGACTAGCGACAGGGAGCGGTGGCGGAGTGAGCCGCCTGTAGAAATAATGCTGTGACTCGAACTTGCGAACTCATGGAGAATATTAATCGAATTGGTGATGATCGTCAGATTACTTTTATTACCCAGCAGCTTCAGGAATTCAAACGAGGTCGAGCTGGGGTCCACCATCAGTGTATCCCCGTCATTAATCAGATCCAGCGCCTGGATCGCTATTCTGCGCTTGATATCCGTATTGAGTGCTCCCCGGGTCAGAAAAGGCAGGTCCTCATTCGTATGCCTGTTCAGCATGGCTCCGCCGTAGGTCCGGCTTACAATGCCGTCCTTCTCCAGCTTCTCCAGGTCTCTGCGGATCGTCTCCTCTGTCACCTCGAACATCCGGCTCAGATCGGACACCAGCACCCGTTTGTCCTGATGGACAAGGTCGATTATTTTTTTGCGTCTTTCGGCAGCGAGCATACGTATCACCTTTCCAGAGTTGATAGTCTTAATATAGACTGTTATTTCTGTGTTGTACAACATAAACAGCCGGATTTGCTCTGAAAACCACAATAATAATCGTTTATTTCCCACAAAACAAACAATAAACAAATAAAAACAACTTATTTTGTGTTTAATATGTTGACAACACAGATTAACGGCAGTACGATGAAAAGGTCAACAGAGAGATGTGCGCATACAGTGTCCATTAACTATTTATGCGCCCGGGAGGCTGGTTAAGCAATGAGTACTCATGTCTATTATGTGCCGTCAATTAACATTATGGGAAAGGGCTGTCTGAAGGACATCGCCCCGTACATTCAAGAGCTGAATCTGCACAAGGCGCTTGTGGTCACAGACAAGTTCCTGATGAAGAGCGGGATCGCCGGAAGGCTGCTGGTTGTGCTGGATGAAGCGGGAATTCAGTATGTGGTATATGATGAAGTGAAGCCGAATCCTACCTGCAAAAACGTCCATGACGGCGTGGAATTTCTGAAGCAGCACGAATGCGACTATCTGATCTCTATCGGCGGCGGCTCGCCGCAGGATACGGCCAAGGGCATCGGCATTGTTGCCGCCAACGGCGGGCATATTGCCGATTATGAAGGCGTTCACAAATCCAAGAACAAATCGCTGCCGATTGTCGCGGTGAACACGACGGCCGGGACTTCAAGTGAAGTGACGATCAACTACGTGATTACGGATGAAGAGCGCAAGATCAAGATGGTCATGGTAGACAAGAACAGCATCGCCACCATCTCGGTGAATGATCCGGAGCTGATGGTTGATAAGCCTGCCGCACTTACGGCAGCTACGGGCATGGATGCCCTGACGCATGCCATTGAAGCGCTGGTCACTCCAGGCGCCTATCCGGTAACCGATGCTACCGCACTGGCTGCGGTGGAGCTGATCTTCGCCAATCTGGCGCGGACGGTGACGGACGGACACGATATTGAAGCGCGTGAGCAGATGGTCTATGCCATCTTCCTCGGCGGTCTTGCTTTTAATAATGCAGGCTTAGGCTACGTGCATGCCATGGCCCATCAGCTCGGAGGGGTCTATGATTTGCCGCATGGTGTATGCAATGCGATGCTGCTGCCTTACGTGGAGGAAGAGAATGCCAAGCATGTGCCGGAGAAATTCAGAGCGATCGCCAGAGCGGCCGGGCTGCAGACCGATGGGCGAAGCGACAAGGAATGTGCGGATTACGTCATTGAGGCGATCAAAGCCCTGTCTAAGGAGGTTGGCATTCCTGCCAAGCTGTCTGAGCTTGGTGTTGCTGAAGTAGATCTCGATCTGCTTGCTGAGAATGCGATGAAGGATGCCTGCGCACCCGGTAATCCTTTTATTCCAACTAAAGATGAAGTAATCGCATTATTCCGCAAAATTCTATAAATCACTCCCATAGAATAGGAGATTCCCTATGACCTATCATATTGCCGTCGATATCGGTGCCTCCAGCGGACGGCTGGTACTCGGACAGCTCGTGGACGGGAGCCTCCAGCTTGCGGAGCTTCACCGTTTCAGCAATGGCTTCACGGAGCAGGAAGACTCCTGCTTCTGGGATATGGATTATTTAATAGATGAGATTATTAAGGGGCTTCATCAAGCGAAGCTGGCTGGAATTCACAAGTGCACCCTTGGCATTGATACCTGGGCGGTAGATTATGTGCTGCTGGATGCCGAAGGTAAGCGGATCAATGAGGTCTATGCCTACCGTGACCGCCGGACGGACGGGGTGATGGAGAAGGTTGCGAAGCAGCTCCCGCCGCATAAGGTATACGCCAAGACCGGAATTCAACAGCTTACCTTCAATACACTGTATCAGCTATACGCACATGACCGGGAAGAGCTGAAGGCGGCCGATCAGATTCTGCTGGTGCCGGACTATCTCTACTACCGGCTCGGCGGACGGAAGATGAACGAGGTGACCAATGCATCCACGACACAGCTACTCAATCTTGCAGCCCGTGATTACGATCCTGAGCTGCTGGAATTCCTGGGTCTTGGGCGTGAACAGTTCGCTCCGTTGACTGAGCCCGGGGAAGAGCTTGGCTTCCTCTCAGCGGAGCTGGTGGAACGGTATGATCTGCCGGAGTGCCGCCTGATCTGCGTGGCTACACATGACACGGCCTCTGCGGTGCTTGGTGTTCCTGCTCAGAAGGACCGTGCGTCAGCCTACCTTAGCAGCGGGACCTGGTCTCTGCTGGGAGTAGAGCTGGATCACCCGCTCAATGACAGCAGAGCGATGGCAGCCAATTATACGAACGAGTGGGGCGCTTACGGGACTTACCGGTTCCTGAAGAATATTATGGGCCTCTGGCTGATCCAGGAAGTGCGCAGGCTGGACGGCGGAAGATTTAGCTTCGCAGAACTGGCAGAGCACGCCGGCGAATGCGGAGGCTTCCGCAGCCTGATTCCCTGCAATCATCCGCGGTTTTTGAACCCGGAGGATATGATTCAGGAGATCCGCCAGGCCTGCCTGGAGAGCGGTCAGCCTGTGCCGCAGACTCCGGGTGAGCTGGCCCGCTGTATCTTCGACAGTCTGGCGCTATCCTACCGCAGCTATCTGGCTGAGCTGGAAGACCTCACCGGGGAGCATACCGAAGTGCTGCAGATTGTCGGCGGCGGCGCTAACAATAGGCTGCTATGCCAGCTGACGGCGGATGTGACCGGCAGGGAGGTGCTGGCCGGACCGGCCGAATCTACAGCCTTAGGTAATCTGGCTGTACAGATGATCGAGGCGGGCCGCATGGCTGACATCCATGAAGCCCGGCAGATCATCTCCCAGTCCTTCGCCATTCAGTTTTATCTTCCGCAGCCGGTTCCTCAGCTGGCGGAGCTGCTGGAACGCTGGGAGCAGCTTCAACCGGAAGCGAATGTTCACAATACGTAATTAGGAGGCCACAGCATGGATCAGAGCATCATCAACAGCTATAACGAAGCCAAGAAATTATATGCCGCTCATGGCATTAATACGGATGAGGTATTAGAGAAGCTGGCGCAGATCAAAGTATCGCTGCACTGCTGGCAGGGTGACGATGTACGGGGCTTCCTGTTCAAGGATAAGGAGCTGAGCGGCGGCATTGCCGTGACCGGCAGCTACCCTGGCCGGGCCGGTACACCGGAGGAGCTGCGTCAGGATCTGGAGAAGGCCCTCTCGCTGATTCCCGGCAGGCATAAGGTCAATCTGCATGCGATTTATGCCGATACGAAGGAGCAGGTGGATCTGGATGAGCTGGAACCCCGCCATTTCACGAACTGGGTGGAGTGGGCCAAGGAGCAGGGCTTAGGCCTTGATTTCAATCCGACCTGCTTCTCGCATCCCAAGGCGGCTGACGGCTTCACCCTCAGCCATGCGGACGAAGAGATCCGCAGCTTCTGGATTAAGCATTGCAAGGCTGCCCGCAGCATTGCCGAGCACTTCGGCCGCGAGCTGGGCCAGCCGTGTGTCACGAATTTCTGGGTGCCGGACGGCTACAAGGATACGCCGGTGGACCGGCTGGCACCGCGCATGCGCCTCAAGGAATCGCTGGATGAAATCTTCAGCGAGGAGATTGATCCCCAGTACAACATCGATGCCGTGGAGAGCAAGCTGTTCGGTATCGGCTCGGAGAGCTACGTGGTCGGATCGCATGAGTTCTACATGGGCTACGGCCTGACGCGCGGTAAGGCTATCTGCCTGGATGCCGGGCATTTCCATCCGACGGAAGTAATCTCGAACAAGCTCAGCTCCATTCTGATGTTCAGCGAGCAGCTGCTGCTGCATGTCAGCAGACCGGTCCGCTGGGACAGCGATCATGTGGTTACGATGGATGATGAGCTGCTGGAGATTGCCCGCGAGCTGGTGCGCGGAGATTTGCTGCCGCGCACGCATATCGGCCTCGACTTCTTCGACGGCAGTATCAATCACCTGGCAGCTTGGGTCATCGGTACGCGCAATACGATCAAGGCTCTGCTGCGCGCTATGCTGGAGCCGATAGAGGAGCTTCGGGCCATAGAACGGGCCGGAGATTACACCTCGCGGCTGGCCCTGGTGGAAGAATTCAAGTCTTACCCGTTCGGTGCAGTCTGGGATTACTACTGCGCTTCGCAGGGAACCCCGGTCCGCGAGGGCTGGCTGACTGAAGTGAAGCGCTATGAGCAGGAAGTATTGGCTTTAAGATAGAATCAGGCTGCTGAACTCACACAATAACAAGTACCCGCATGCAGAAGGTGCATATAGAAGGAGAGAGCTTAATGAGTACATCCGTAATTGAATCCAAGGGGTATATATCCGGCGTCACCGCGCCTTTTATCGAGGAAATGTCCGAAATTACCCATCATATGTGGTCGCTGGGCTGGGATGAGTTGAACGGGGGCAACGTCAGTTACCTCCTGGATGAAGAAGAGGTATCCAAGTATATCAATATCCGCGAGCCGCTGCGCACGATCAGCCTTACCTTCCCTGTAACGGAGCTGGCGGGCAAATACTTCATCGTTACCGGATCGGGCAAGTATTTCCGTAATGTGATCAAGGACCCGGAGGCCAATCTGGGTGTGCTGCGTGTCAGCAGCAGCGGCGAGAGTGTAGAGGTGCTATGGGGACTGCGTAACGGCGCTGTTCCGACCAGTGAGCTGGCTTCCCACTTCATGAGCCATATCGAACGGCTGAAGGTAGATCCGGCGCACCGGATTGTGCTGCATACCCATGCAACGAATGTGATTGCTATGACCTTCACCCATGAGCTGGATGAGCTGAAATTCACCAAGACGCTGTGGGAGATGTGCACAGAATGTCTGGTGGTCTTCCCGGATGGTGTCAGCGTTATTCCCTGGATGGTGCCGGGGAGCAGCGAGATCGGCCGGGCTACCGCCGACCGGATGAAGGAGTACCGCGTAGTCATCTGGCCGCAGCATGGGATCTTTGTTACCGGGGCGACGATGGATGCCACCTTCGGACTGGTTGAAACGATTGAGAAGGCCGCGATTGTCTATAACCTGATCGGCGGACGAGAGATCCGGCAGAAGATTACCGATCAGCAGCTGGCAGATCTGGCCGCTGCCTTCCGCGTGACTCCGAGACCCGGCATTCTGGACTTATAAGGTTACTCCTAATCTCTCATACTGGCAGTCATTTGCATTTGCTGCCGGGAACCGTCATACTATGCTTACTTAAAGTAATCATCAAGTAATCAATCGTATGAAGGGGAGGCTAATGGATTATGAATGCTGCTGCATTGTTTGAACCTTTTGAATACGGAGGCTTGTCCCTCAGTAACCGTGTGGTAATGGCGCCGATGACCCGGGTACATTCTCCCGGAGGCGTACCAGGTCCTGAGGTGGCGGCCTATTACCGCCGCCGTGCGGAAGGCGGGGTGGGCCTGATCATTACCGAAGGCACAGCCATCGATCATCCGGCGGCAGTCAGCCATCAGGATATCCCGAACTTCCATGGAGAAGCGGCTCTGGAGGGCTGGGCGCAAGTCGTGCGTGAGGTGCATGCCGCCGGGGGCAAGATTATGCCTCAGCTCTGGCATGTCGGCATGGCCCGTAAGATCGGTGAACTGCCTAACGCTTCGGCGCTGCCGATTGGTCCGTCCGGGCTGAATCTGGCTGGTGAGCAGGTTACGGAGCCGATGACTAAGAGCGAGATTCAAGCTATCGTCAGTGCCTTTGCTAAGGCAGCGAAGGCGGCCAAGGCCATCGGATTTGATGGCATTGAGCTGCACGGAGCCCACGGCTATCTGATCGACCAGTTCTTCTGGGAGAAGACCAACCGCCGGACCGATGAATACGGCGGCGATCTGGAGGCACGCACCACCTTCGCGGTGGAAGTGATCGATGCCTGCCGCCGGGCAGTAGGACCGGATTTCCCGATCGTCCTTCGCTTCTCGCAGTGGAAGGGCGGGGCCTACGATGCCAAGCTGGCAGAGTCTCCCGAAGACCTGGCCCGCTTCCTGACCCCGCTCAGCAATGCGGGCGTGGATATCTTCCACTGCTCAACCCGGCGGTTCTGGGAGCCGGAATTCGCAGGCTCGGAGCTTAATCTGGCAGGCTGGACCAAGAAGATTACAGGCAAACCGGCGATCACCGTGGGTTCTGTCGGCCTGGACAGCGCTTTTCCAAGCCCGGTCACGGAGAAGAATCAAGGGGACAACATCGACCGCGTGCTGGAGCGGCTGGAGAAGGAAGAATTCGATCTGGTGGCGGTCGGCAGAGCCCTGATCAGTGATCCGGCTTGGCCTGCCAAGGTACAGGCGGGCAAGATCAATGAGATTAATCATTTTACCTCCGATGCCACGAAGACTTTGTATTAATAGATTACTATAATAGATAGCGCCCTGTGTCTATGGCATAGGGCGTTTCTTTTTGCCCGGCCACCCCATCCCAACCCCTTATCCCGGCCCCAGACGGAACTTCCTCTCGCATACTGATTTCGCGCGATCTCCTCTGGATTTGTGAGTCGCTACCACCTCTCCGTCATACAGAATCGTGCAGCTTATCCAAGTGGCATCGGCATCCTTTTCTGCTTGTACTTTAGTTGAGGTTAGTGGTATGAACGTGTCTTTGGGGACAGCAAATTCCTCTCTGTAAGGGAGTTCGATAGCATCGGAATATACACTCTGCGGATGTTCGCGGGCATTGACTTCCACCTCCAGGTTGAGTGCTGAATCACCATCACTTTCAATTAGCACCTCTACGAGTATCCCGTCCGCTTCCGGTTCAACCGTTGCTGTTGACTCCGCAGCCTTCTTTCCAGGGTTTGCATCTTCAGTTGTTCCACAGGCTGACAGCAGGATCAGTACTCCTGCCAGTATAGCCAGCAGCCAAGGATTTTTAAGAATGCCCAGTGCTTGTTGTCCTCTATTCATGCCGATTCTCCTCTCTATGCTGAAGATAATATCCGATCATCTCATCTACAAAAGCCATTACTGCGCTATCCATGCCCATCACGACAGGAGCTGCACCCTCAGCGGGCCGGATCAGTTCCCAATATTTATCAAGCAACTTCTCATCACCCACAAAAAGGTCCAGCCCCTTGTCATACAAACGACCAGCCAGCGCTTGAGCTTCTGAAGAGTAAGGAGACGATGGCATTATTGATACGGCTTGCTCTAAAAGGTGTACAAGCTCCTCCGCTTTATTGCTGCCCAGGACAGGGAGACGCTTAAGCTGCTCAACCTCCTCAGCAGTTAGTGCCGGCTCCTCCGTGAATTCGGCGGGAATGATTCCATCGCTTAGAGAACGGTCATTCATGGCCGCAAGGACCTGCATTAAATCCTGCAGATGCTCTGTACCTTTGAGCCGGACGGTATGAAGGGTGGACCTGAGATAATACTGCTTACGGCTTAACTCTTCTTTTTTTCGTTCGATCAGCTCGATCTGCTCATGCAAGGATGCTATCCAATTGTCGGATTCCTCTGCAGGGTTCTGATTCTGTAACAGCTCTTTTATTTGCTCTAAAGTGTAGCCGATAGATTTCAACAACAGAATTTTTTGAAGCCGGATTAGAGCTTGGTTATCGTAGTAGCGGTAACCGTTCTCTAAGACCCTTGCGGGCAGCAGCAATCCTATATGCTCATAGTGGTACAGTGTTCTTTTGCTGATATTCGCGGTCTTCGCTAAATCTCCAATACGGATCATAGTTACGGCCCCCTCCTGATTAACACTATAAACTATAACGTATACGTTACTGTAAAGCCCCTAGATGCTGAAGGAACAGAATGGATTATCTTGGGAGCGGTATGATATAATTTGACATTAGAAAAGCACGGAAAATATGGGGACATCAGCAGAGGATGTGACGTTAGCATGGCGAAGGGGAGCAAGGATTACGGGCAGTATTTCGATTTCACAGATGCCAAGATCATCAGCGAGACTGAAGGCAAGACCACCTACCGGATCAAAGGCAGAAACGTGCAGATCAACAGCCAGCCCGATTACAAGGAGGGCAAGCGGCGGGGCAAGGAAGAGATTGAGGTGCTGTATCATTTCGACATTCCGCCGGAGATGGCAGAGTTCGGTGCAGGCAAAAGCTATCATATTACCACCTACGGCTGCCAGATGAATGAGCATGACACGGAGACGATGAAGGGAATGCTGGAGCAGCTCGGTTACCGGGCGGCTGAAGACCGGAGCGAAGCTGATATTATTTTACTTAATACATGTGCGATCCGCGAGAATGCGGAGGATAAGGTATTCGGAGAGCTGGGCCATCTCAAAACACTGAAGCTGGAGAAGCCCGGCCTGCTCCTGGGGATCTGCGGATGTATGTCCCAGGAGGAGGGCGTGGTCAACCGGATTATGAGCCGGTACGGCTTCGTGGATCTGATCTTCGGCACACATAATATCCACCGCCTGCCGGAGCTGATCAAGGAAGCGGTATTCAGCCGCGAACTGGTCATTGAGGTCTGGTCCAAGGAAGGCGATATCATTGAGAATCTGCCCAAGAAGCGGGAGGGGCTGCGCGCCTGGGTGAACATTATGTACGGCTGCGACAAGTTCTGTACCTACTGCATTGTGCCGTTCACCCGGGGCAAGGAGCGGAGCAGACGCCCTGAGGATGTGATTGCCGAGGTGCGTGAGCTGGCCCGCCAGGGGTTCAAGGAAGTAACGCTGCTGGGGCAGAATGTGAACGCGTACGGCAAGGATTTTACCGACATCGATTATACCTTCGGCGACCTGATGGACGACATGCGGGGGATCGATATTCCGCGTATCCGGTTCATGACCTCGCATCCGCGTGATTTTGACGATAAGTTAATTCATGTACTGGGCAAAGGCGGCAATCTGGTGGAGCATATCCATCTGCCGGTGCAGTCGGGAAGCACAGCCGTGCTGAAGCGCATGAGCCGCAAATATACCCGTGAAGCCTATCTGGAGCTGGTCCGTAACATTAAGGCAGGCGTCCCGGATGCGGTGCTGACTACCGATATTATCGTCGGCTTCCCCGGTGAGACGGAGGAGCAGTTCGAGGAGACACTGTCCCTGGTGCGCGAAGTAGGGTATGATATGGCGTATACCTTCATTTATTCTCCGCGAGAAGGGACTCCGGCAGCAGGGATGGACGATAATGTTCCGCCAGAGGTCAAGAGCGCTCGTCTCCAGCGTCTGAATGATCTGATCAAGGAGCAGAGCCGTCTGGGAAATGAGCGGATGCTGGGAAGGCGGGTAGAGGTATTAGTGGAAGGCGAGAGCAAGAATAATGCCCGGATGCTGGCGGGACGTACCCGAGACAGTAAGCTGGTGCATTTTGAAGGCCCGCCCTCTCTGATCGGCACGCTGGTGCAGGTGAGCATTACCGGCGCGAAGACTTGGTACATCCAGGGGGGCTATCAGGCGGAAGCCGCAGCGGTCCTCTAAATTATAGAGAAATGGGGCGAGAAGAATGAGCCAGGAAGAAGCACGACGGAATGAATATGGCATGCAGACCCACAATACCCGCGATTTAATTGTCCGGGAGGATATTATGGGCAAGGCGAAGGACTTGGCGGCACTCATCTCCACCAGTGAGGAGGTCCGTCATTTTCAGCAGGCCGAGCAGAAGATTCTGAATCACGAGCGTGTGCAGGGACTCATTGCTACGATTAAGAAGAAGCAGAAGGAGATCGTGGCATTCGAGAGCTTCAAGAATCAGGCCATGGTCGAGAAGATTGAACGTGAGATCGAAGAGCTGCAGGATGAGATCGACAGTATCCCGGTTGTGAACGAGTTCCAGCAGAGCCAGAGCGATATCAATTATCTGCTGCAGATGGTGATTTCAGTGATCAGGGATACCGTTTCGGATAAAATCAATGTGGAAGCAGGCACCGAGGCGCCGCCCTCCACCTGCGGAGATTAATGCAGAACACCCCGGGGGCGGATGTGAATCCGTCCCTTTTTACATAAGCCGGCAAGCCGGCTCCGGTTGATTTTGGGCGGACAGGTTTGGTACATTAAAAGATACGAACAACAAACAATAGCACGGCAAAGGATGATCTATAGTGACTGAGAACGCGGAACAAGCCTATAACGCCAAGAAGTACCGCACTCCGGATGGCGTTCCGGCGGATATTGTCATGTTTACACTAACCAAGCGCGAGCGGAAGACTGTCACGAAGACGCTGCCGCTGCGCGAGCTGAAGGTGATGCTGGTCCGGCGCAAAAAATGGCCGTGTGCGGGCATGTGGGCTCTGCCGGGCGGCTTTTGCCAGGAGGATGAATCGATCTACGATGCCGCTACGCGCGAGCTGAAGGAAGAAACGGGCGTGGACGGCGGACATTTGGAATATCTCGGCGTCTACAGCCAGCCGGGCCGTGATCCGCGCGGCTGGATTATCAGCCATGCCTTCTTTGCACTGGTGGAGGAGTGGATGCTGGAGCAGCGGCAGGCCTCCGATGATGCAGGCGAGGTTGGGCTGTTCACCCTGCAGGAAGCGCTGGAGGAGCTGGAACTGGCTTTTGACCACCATGATATTATTACCGATGCCTACCTGCGGATTCAGCAGCAGATGCTGCAGACGACGATTGCCCGGCAGTTCCTGCCGCGCCATTTCACGCTGAGCGAGCTGTACCAGGTGATCCAGACGGTAGTGCCTGAATTCAAAGAACCGAATTTTATCCGCAAAATCACGTCAACACGCAGCCGTCAGGGTATATTAAAAGAAGTGAGCGATGAAGCGGGCAATCCGCTCAGCTCCAATCAATACTCCCAGCGCCCGGCACAGCTCTATATGTTCACGGACCATGAGCCGTTATTATCGATTTATACGTAAGCTGCCGGGAAATGCAGGCCCATTAACCTTTTAGGAGGCTGTATACCATGAGAGCACTGATTGTAATTGATTTCACGAATGATTTCATTGACGGGAACCTGCCTGTCGGCCAGCCCGGCATCGATATTGCGAAGAGAGTCAGTGAATTGACGGAGCAATTCGTACGCAGCGGGGACTATGTGGTAATGGCTGTAGATTTGCATGAAGCGGATGACCCGTACCACCCGGAGACCAAGCTGTTTCCGCCGCATAATCTGCGGGGAAGCCAGGGGCGTGAGCTGTACGGCAGCCTGAAGGCTGTCTACGAAGAGAACCGGGAAGCCATCTACTGGATGGACAAAACGCGTTACAGCGCCTTCTGCGGCACGGATCTTGCGCTGAAGCTGCGTGAGCGGGGCATTACCGAGGTGCATCTGATCGGAGTCTGCACGGATATCTGTGTGCTGCATACGGCCGTAGATGCCTACAACCACGGCTTCGGGATTACAGTGCATGAGGATGCCGTCGCCAGCTTCAATCCCGACGGTCATGTATGGGCGCTCGGACACTTCCGCGGCAGTCTTGGCGCAAAAGTCGTCACGGCGTTAGGAGAGCAGTAACACATCAGCAGAGGCAGCATCCAACTACAGGCAGTGTAATGATTAGGAGATGAGGACTTGAGGAGAGAACTTGCTCTACATACAGACAAATACCAGATTAATATGATGTATGCCCACTGGGTGAACGGTACGCATAAGCGCCGGGCAGTATTCGAAGCCTACTTCCGCAAGCTGCCCTTCGGCAACGGGTTCGCCGTGTTCGCCGGACTGGAGCGGATTGCCCAGTACATCGCGGAGCTGCGGTTCACTGAAGAGGATATCCGCTACCTGTCGGAGCAGGAGGAGAATTATGCGCCGGCCTTCCTGGAGGAGCTGCTGCAGTTCCATTTCCAGGGCAGTCTCCATTCCATGAAGGAAGGGGCACTTGTGTTCCCGGATGAGCCGCTGATCCGGGTCGAAGGCACAATTATGGAGGCGCAGCTGGTTGAGACTGCGATCCTCAACTTCATGAACTATCAGACGCTGATTGCTACCAAGGCGTCGCGGATCAAGCAGGTGGCCCCTAACGACACGCTGCTGGAGTTCGGAACGCGCCGCGCGCAGGAAGCAGATGCCGCAGTCTGGGGCGCCCGCGCCGCTTATGTCGGCGGCTTCCATGCGACCTCTAACATGCTGGCCGGCAAGAAGTTCGGCATCCCTACGAAGGGCACCCATGCCCATTCCTGGGTGCAGAGCTTCCCGAGCGAGCAGGAGGCGTTCGACGCTTATGCGAGAGTGATGCCGGACGGCGTGACACTCTTGGTAGATACGTTCGATACCCTGCGCAGCGGTGTGCCGAACGCGATCAACACCGCCAAGAAGCTGGAAGCCCAAGGTAAGCGGATGAACGGTATCCGGCTGGATAGCGGTGACCTTGCTTATCTGTCCCGCAAGGCCCGTGAAATGCTGGATGAAGCCGGACTGCAGTATGTGAAGATTGTGGCCTCCAATGATCTGGATGAGAATACTATCATGAACTTGAAGTCGCAAGGGGCGGCAATTGACACATGGGGAGTCGGAACTCAGCTCATTACCGCTTCGGATCAGCCTTCACTCGGCGGCGTCTACAAGCTGGTTGAGATTGAAGCGCCAAGCGGTGAGATGATTCCTACAATCAAGATCTCTTCTAACCCCGAGAAGGTCTCTACGCCCGGCAAAAAGGAAGTCTACCGCATTATCGGGCAGAACGGCAAGGCGCTGGCTGATTATATCAGCTTCGCGGATGAGCCTGCGCCCCGCAGCGGTGTCCGGCTGAAGCTGTTCAACCCGCTGCATCCTTATATGAAGAAGCATGTGGAGCGTTACGACACAGTGCGGATGCTGGAGCCGGTTGTGGTGAACGGGTTCCAGGTCTATACCCTGCCGGATTTGGCGGAGATCCGCCGTTACCATCAGGAGCAGCTCGACCTCTTCTGGCCGGAGTACCTGCGTAAGCTGAACCCGGAGGTCTTCCGCGTGAATCTCAGCGAGCAGCTATGGAACCGCAAGCAGCAGCTGATTGCAGAGCATATGATCACCGATGTGGAGTAGAACCTGGTCCGCATTTCATTAGAACAAGAATATAGTCAGCCCTCTCAGGCCTGCCGTATGAATTCCGCGGTTTGAGAGGGCTTTTTGTGTGAGCGGCCAACCATCTGCTTATTGACAGCAAGTCTATGAAATCATATATTGAATATGTTACAAATGACAGAATTGGAAGAAAGAGATCGATTTTTGCGGCAAAAGTGTAAGCGCTCTAAAATCAGCCATCCAGCTCATTATAACTGCTGCGTTCTTTATTGTAGCCGCCACTCTCGATGTAGGAGGTGAGCTTAACCTGCCATTGCCCATCTATGAGACAAGCAATTCTATAACATTATCAATCCAATAACTGTTGAGGAGTGAATGATTCATGAACAAGCCAACCAAGCGCAAGCTGCACTGGGCAAGTCTGCTGCTTCTTTGTTTAGCCATCTTCATCCTGCCTGCGGGGTCCGCCTTCGCCGCTGTCAACAAGCCGTTCCCGCAGCACACGACCTACACCAGCGGAACTATCAAGCCGAATCATGTAAGCCAGACTGCACTGGATAATGCGGTGAAGACTAAATGGGATGCCTGGAAGGGGACATACCTCAAGCCGGCAGGCACCGGGAAATACTATGTGAAGTATAATTCGAATGGCGAGACCGTATCTGAAGCGCAGGGCTACGGAATGCTGTTCACCGTCCTGATGGCCGGCTATGACGGCAATGCGCAGACCTATTACAATGGACTCTATAATTATTACACCGAGCATCCCAGCTCTATTAATCCTTACCTGATGTCCTGGAAGCAGAACAGCAGCTTTCAGAATGTCGAAGGCCAGAACTCGGCCACAGACGGCGACTTGGATATCGCTTACTCTCTGCTGCTCGCTCATAAGCAATGGGGAAGCAGCGGAACGGTTAACTACTTGCAGGCTGCGACCAATATTATCAACGCCATTATGAATAATGACATCAATCAGTCCCAATGGACAATCCGTCTCGGAGACTGGGCGAACAGCGGCTCTTATAACACAGCCACCCGCCCTTCGGATTTCATGGTGAATCATTTCAAAGCCTTCCAGGCCGCTACGGGGGATGCCCGCTGGCAGAACGTAACGAACAAGACTTATACCTTAATCAACAGCCTGTATAGCGGCTATAGCTCCACAACCGGTCTGCTTCCTGACTTCGTAGTCTATTCTAACAATACGTATCAGCCTGCTGCTGCGAACTTCCTGGAATCTCAGCGTGACGGGGATTACAACTATAATTCGTGCCGGGTTCCATGGCGGATCACCACCGATTATCTGCTTACCGGCGACAATCGCGCCTTATCCCAGCTGACTCAGCTCAACTCCTGGATTAAGACCAAGACAGGAGGCACGCCAGGCAATATCAAGGATGGCTACAAGCTGGACGGAACCACCTTCGGAAGCTACAACAGCGGAGCCTTCTACGGCCCCTTCGGAGTGGGCGCAATGACCTCATCCTCGAACCAGAGCTGGCTGAACTCCCTCTGGAGCCATACGGCTAACAGCGCACCGGAGAATTATTATGAAGACAGCCTCAAGCTGTTCTCGATGATTGTCATGTCAGGCAACTGGTGGGCTTACTAAGCAGGAATAGTAATGAAGATGGAACTCCTTCCTTGAATGGATAGGAGTTTCTTTCTTTTGGTACCAGGCACCTGTGATATATATCATTATTTCTGTGATATTTTTAACATCTTAATTTTTAATTTTATTGCTAAATTAAGGATGACATCTCATCCACAGTTTGCTTAGGAAAGTGCGGAATTACACAGAAACTTCACATTTTGTCATTTTCATGGAAGCTTTCCTTCTATTGAAATAACACCGCACTGTCGCGTATAAAGAAACCTGCATAAATCTATAAAGAATTGTGATTTCCTGAGCGTGGAAAATGCAAGATATGTCACTTCGCGGCTTACAAAATCAAGTTACAATCGTTGAAAAAGTCAAAAGGATGTACTAAGAAAGGGGTTATGTCGGTGGTACAATTGCCAATAGTAAATGAACTGGGATTCTTTGAGATTCGTCTGGAATCCATTGGAGGCCTGGGCGCGAACCTGGCAGGTAAAATGCTGGCGGAAGCAGGAGTGGTCGGCGCAGGGCTGAACGGCGTCAGCTTCTCATCGTACGGTTCGGAGAAGAAGGGGTCTGCGGTTAAGGCTCACATCCGTTTCTGTGATATGGATACCCATATCCGCGATACTTCGCCGGTCGAGCGTCCGCATGTTGTCGGCGTATTTCACGAAGCACTTGCCAAGACCGTTAATGTAACCAGCGGAATTCATGAACACAGCACCGTTCTCGTGAACTCGGCCAAGACGCCGGAAGAACTCAGAGAGCTGCTGAAGATGAAGGCCGGCACGATTGCAGTGATTGATGCTACCAGCATCGCGCTCAAGGAGAAGAACCGCGTCAATATGGCCATGCTGGGGGCGCTTTTCCGGCTCTGCCCGTTCCTTGACACTGAAATTATGAAGGGCGTCATTGAAAAGTCCCTCGGCAAAAAATATCCGCAGGCTGTCCAGTCCGCTATTACAACCTTCGAGCGCGGCTACAATGAAGTGAAGTTCATGCAGTTCGAGCTGGCTGCCGGAGACAGCATGCCGGAATATGTACGTTCCGATATCTCGGCTCTCGGTTATGAGACGCAGCCGATGGGCGGAACGATTACGAATCCTGGCGGCAGCTTCCTGAAGAATCTAAGCATCTCCCGTTCCGGTATGCTTCCGGTCTATGAAATGGAGTCCTGCATTAACTGCGCACAGTGTGACACGGTATGTCCTGACCAGTGCTTCGTGTGGGAAGAGCGTCTGGACCGCAAGGGCCGTTCGCAGATGTTCCTGCTCGGTATTGACTACCAGTACTGTAAAGGCTGCCTGAAATGTATCGGTGCCTGTCCGACCTCAGCATTATCCAGCATGAGAGAGAAGGAAGGCTTCGCAGACAGTCATACCGTAAAGCATCAGTTCGATCTGGTAACTCCAGTCTAAAACCCGGAAGAAAGGTGGAATACATTGTGGCTATTGATTATGAAAAAGAACTAGGCTCCGCCAAGGTGGAGCAGAAATTCCTATACGAGTCCGGCAATGAAATGGCGGCCTATGCCGCGCATCAGATTAACTATCATGTCATGGGTTATTTCCCGATCTCCCCATCGACTGAGGTGGCCCAGTTCCTCGATACGATGAAGGCCAGCGGCCAGCACGATATCATGCTGGTACCGTCCGACGGCGAGCACAGCTCCGCCGGGATCTGCTATGGCGCTTCTACAGCGGGCGGCCGTGTGTTCAATGCAACGAGCGCTCAAGGCTACATGTTCATGCTGGAGCAATTGCCTGTACAAGCAGGTACGCGGATGCCGATGGTCATGAACCTGGTCTGCCGTTCGATCTCGGGACCGCTGAATATTCACGGAGACCATTCGGATCTGTACTTTGCCCTGAACACCGGCTGGCCGATCCTGATGTGCCGTGATCCGCAGTCGGTCTATGATATGAACCTGATGGCCCTGAAGCTGGCGGAGCACGCCAAGGTCCGGCTGCCGGTGATGGTGGCCTCTGACGGCTACTTCACTTCGCACCAGAAGCGCCGGGTACAGGCTTTTGCCCACCGTGAGGATGTTCACAAGTTCGTTGGCGAACAGCCGCCTGCAGGCTTCACTGATACCCTGGACCGTAATAACCCGGTCACTGTGGGACCTTACATGAATGAACCGGATTACATTAACAACCGTTATCAGCAATCCGTTGCGATGTACAATGCCGGTGAAGTGTTCGAAGAGATCGCGCAGGAGTTCGCAGAGCTGACCGGACGCCATTATGAGATGATCGAGCAGTACCGGATGGAGGATGCCGATGTCGCAGTCTTCCTGATGAACTCCGCTTCGGAGATCATTAAGGATGTAGTCGATCAGCTTCGCGAGCAGGGAGTCAAGGCGGGAGCGATCTCCCCGAACATGATCCGCCCGTTCCCGCAGAAGCAGATTGCCGAAGCGCTGAAGAATGTCAAAGCCATTACTGTAGGTGACCGTGCAGATTCGGTTGGCGGACACGGCGGTAACATGGTGAACGAGATTAAGGCAGCACTGTTCACTTACGGTAATACCACGACTAAGGTTATCAGCCGGATCTACGGACTGGGCGGTAAAGACTTCTACGCCGAAGACGGACACCACTTCTTCCAGCTGGCTATGGATGCTGTTGTTGCAGACCGTGTCGAGATTCCGTTCGATTACTACGGCCACAATCCGGGAGCGCCGGAGAATGCGCCGAAGCGCCTCTTGAAGCCGATGGACTTCGATAAGCTGAAGACCGGCCTGATCACGGTAACCCAGAACGAAGAGACCGGCAAGCTGAGTGTCAGAGTTCCGCCGGTGCGTTCGCTGATGAAGAAGCCAAGACGCCTGTCTCCAGGGCACGGAGCATGTCCGGGCTGCGGGATTTTCTCCGGGCTGGAGCTGTTCTTCAAGGGGATCGAAGGCGATATCGTAGCGCTCTACCACACCGGCTGTGCGATGGTAACGACTACAGGTTATCCGTATTCCTCCCATAAATCGACGTTCATCCACAATCTGTTCCAGAATGGTGCGGCTACACTGTCCGGTGTGGTTGAGATGTTCTGGGAACGCAAACGCCGGGGTGAGCTTGACGGGCTGGGGCTGAAGGAAGACTTCACGTTCGTGATGGTTACCGGCGACGGCGGAATGGACATCGGAATGGGACCTGCAATCGGTGCAGCGCTGCGCGGCCATAAGATGATTATCGTAGAATATGATAACGAAGGATACATGAACACAGGTGCACAGCAGTCCTATTCGACACCGCTCGGACACCGGACTTCCACCTCAAGCATCGGCAAAACCCAGCAGGGCAAGGTAACCCAGCACAAGGATACAGCACAGATTATGGCGGCTACCAACATTCCTTATGTCTTCACCGGCTGTGAAGCTTATCCGCAGGATATGCTGAAGAAGGCAGCAAAAGCCCAGTGGTATGCGCAAAATGAAGGCCTGGTCTACGGCAAGATTCTCATTGCCTGTCCGCTGAACTGGATGAGTGAAGACAAGGACGGCACGGATATCGTGTCCCTGGCTGTCGAATCCTGCTTCTTCCCGCTCTATGAAGTTGAGCAGGGAATTACAAGTATCACTTACAACCCGGAAGATAAGGACAAACGGATAGAAGTATCCGCCTGGCTGAAGACGATGGGCAAGACCCGCCATCTGCTGAAGCCGGAGAATGAACCGGCTCTGCGCAGCTTCGAGGGTGAAGTTCAGCGCCGCTGGAGCCGCCTCAAAGCGAAGCATGAGCATCCAGACTTGTAAGGTGTAGGATCTTATTGGAAGCTTGGTATTCATAAGCATAAGAAACAGCTAAAGCTAGTACCCGCCCGGCAGAGTCACTCTGCCGGGCTATTTTGTAACCACAAATAGCCCGAAAAAACTATTTATTATAATACTTTTATAAAGTAATATAGTAACGAGGCGACTGATAGTTAAAAAGTGGTTTTGAGGTCAAGCCACCACCGCTGCAGGTGGAGGAATTCAGCGATCATTAGAAGGTTAGGCGGGGGTAGCATGGCAACGGTATTCTTAATTATTATTTATTTGGCGTTCATCAGCCTGGGACTGCCGGATTCGATGCTTGGCTCAGCCTGGCCGATTATCCGGCTGGATTTCGGGGCTCCGGTCGAGCTGGCCGGACTGCTGTCAATGATAGTGGTCGCCGGGACGATTATCTCAAGCTTGGCCAGCAGTGTGGTACTGAAGCGGCTCGGAACGGGAATGGTTACTTTTATCAGCGTGGCGGTAACGGCTCTTGCCCTGCTCGGCTTCTCTTATTCCTCCTCTGTCCTGTGGGTGGCTCTGCTGGCCTTGCCGCTGGGTCTTGGGGCCGGTTCGATCGACACAGGGTTGAATAATTATGTGGCAACTCATTACAAAGCGCATCATATGAGCTGGCTGCATTGTTTCTGGGGGATAGGGGCTATGCTGGGGCCGATCCTGATGTCGCGGTATATTGCGAATGGTGAGTCATGGAGAACAGGATTTTTCGCGGTCAGCATGATTCAGTTTGCACTAGTCGTGGTACTGTTCTTCAGTCTGCCGCTGTGGACAAGGGTAAGCAAACAGGGCGGACAGCAGCCTGTAGAGATGTCTGAGAAGGCAGATTCCCGGCCGGCGGCCGTTCCCGCTGAGGGTAAGGTGCTGCGGATCAAAGGCGTGAAGCTGGCGATGCTTACCTTCCTGTTCTATTGCGGAGTGGAAGCTACGGTAGGGCTGTGGGGCAGCAGTTATCTGGTGAACGTCAAGGAGGTATCCCCGGCAACGGCGGCCGGATGGGTCTCGCTCTATTATGGCGGAATCACGGCCGGGCGGCTGATTACCGGCTTCATTACCTTCCGGTTCAGCAACCGTACGCTGATTCGCGGCGGACTGGCGGTTTCACTCGCGGGTGCGCTGCTGCTGGCCTTGCCGCTTCCGGCGGTGTATTCACTGGTCGCTTTTATTCTGATTGGCCTTGGCTCGGCACCGATCTTCCCCTGCATGCTGCATGAGACGCCCGCCCGGTTCGGAGCAGAGCATTCGCAGAAGATTATGGGGTATCAGATGGCCTTGGCTTACACCGGCGGTGCGTTTCTGCCTCCACTGCTAGGCTGGGCGGCGGCGCGGAGCACCTTCATGATTCTCCCGCCGGCAATGATCGGGTATATCCTAGTGATGATAGTAAGCTCTGAAATCATTAACCGGAATATGAGCAAACGACAAGGAGAGGTGAGCCTGTAATGAGATTCATAGACTGGCAGGATGGAGCATGGAGCAATAAACCGGTGTCAAGCAGAACCGTGGACGGTCAATTGGTGACCCTTTCAGCGGAGGGCAGCGACTACTGGGAAAAAACGATGTACGGCTTCCAGCATGATAGCGGTCATGCGCTGCTTGCCCCCTGGGATAAGGCAGAGGCGATAGAGATCAGCTTTGTTCTGGACGGGTTCACGGAGCTGTATGACCAGGCAGGCATTATGCTATGGCACAGCAGTGAGCAATGGATCAAAGCCGGTATTGAGCTGAATGATGGTGTTCCCCATATAGGTGCAGTTGTGACGGACGGTTACTCTGACTGGTCATTGTCCCCTATTCCTGAATGGAAGGGCGAGGTGATTACCCTGCGGGCTTCGCGGATGAAGGATGCGGTAATCCTCAGAGCGCGAACTGAGAATCATCCATGGCGGACCATCCGAGTTGCCCGGTTCCCGTATGAGACTGGCAGCCAAGCGGGACCATTCCTGTGTGCTCCGACGCGGGCTGGCTTTGAGGTCACCTTCACTCGCTGGGCGGCAACAGCACCCGATGCAGACGTTCATACAGACCCGCCAATCGTATAGGCTTTCCCGGCAAAAGCAAAACCGCCGCTGCGCGTATCTTCAAGCGCAGACGGCGGTTTTGCTTTTTGCAATATACTATCCTACTTACGGGAGAGGCAGACTATCTTCTTCTGCTGCGCACCATTGCGGTAGGCCCGCACATTTCATCCCGGACGGAATAAGTGTAGATATGGTGAGGGACCGGAACACAGTGGTGGCGTCTGACGACCTCGACATGGTGGACCACCTGGACCACCTGGGGATGATAGTAATCTTCATATACAACCTGTGTGGGATCTGTAACCGTTTCAGTAGGACATTTCGGACAATTTCTCATTACACTCAGCTCCTTCGCAGTGGACTTATGCCAGTATACGCGTTATGCAGGAGCCTGCTTGTTCATTTGTCTATTTTCCGGCAAAATAGGTGTCCGTCCATGCTGCAGCTCACGAACGCTTGTAGATCTCGCGCATGACGTGGCGCAGCTCGGGCAGGATCAGCCGTTCCATGGCCAGCTTGATCGCACCGGTGGAGCCGGGCATGGAGAAGACAGCGGTGCTGCCGATCGTGCCGGCAATGGCCCGGCTGAGCATAGCGGCTGAGCCGATATCTTCGGTGAAGCTCAGCAGCCGGAAAATCTCCCCGAAGCCCGGCAGCGACTTGTCCAGCAGAGAGGCTACGGCCTCATAGGTGGTGTCACGGGGGGAAATACCGGTCCCTCCTGTCAGAAGCACAGCTTCGATGCCGGAATGGACGGAGCTTTTGTAGACCAGCTCCCGGATATCCTCATAATCATCCTTGACGATGGTGCGTCCGGTCACGGTATAGCCGGCGCCTTCCAGCAGACTCTGGATCAGAGGCCCTCCGGTGTCCGTATCGATGGTCCGGGTATCTGAGACCGTTATGATGTAGCAAGCGACTGAATCCGGGGCTTCGCTCCGGTGTTCTTCGACGGATGATATACGAACCAGCTCCTTTTAATATCTGCTGTGCAGCTTATATTTCTCATGATAGGGGATGGAAGCAGTAATAACAAGCTCCGGGGGAAGCTGCTGTAGGCCTACATAGGCAGTACTGCCTTGCACAGAGGCGGTCATTGTAGTACACTCGCTACCATAACCGTTTGAGGCAGGGAGAGAGCAAACTTGGAACAGTCACTACCAGTATATATTTTGTCGGGATTTCTCGGCAGCGGCAAGACCACATTACTACAGCGTCTTTTGGATCATTGGAATCTTCAGGGCCTGCGGCCGGCTGTAATTATGAATGAGCTGGGTGAGGTGAACCTGGACGGCTTGCTGGTGGAGCAGTCTGTGCCGATGGCAGAGATGCTGGGCGGCTGCATTTGCTGCACGAGCAGGGGCGATTTGAGCACCGAGCTGACCACGCTGGTCAAGAAAGAATCCCCGGATGTAGTTATCATCGAGGCAACGGGCGCAGCCAACCCGCTGGAGATTGTGGATGCGGTAACGGAGACCTCTCTATATCAGCAGGTAGAGCTGAAGGGGCTGATTACCGTCGTCGATGCCGCCCATCTGCTGGAGCTCTACCGCTCCCAGCAAGGGGCTACGTACCGCCTGATGCAGGAGCAGATCCGTTGTGCATCCGTCCTGATCCTGAACAAGACGGACCGTATTCAAGCCGCAGAGATTGCAGAAATCTCAGAGGTATTACGCAAGTGGAACGCCTACGCGGAGATTCTGCCTGCGGTACGCTGTGAACTGGAGCCGGAAGTGCTGCTGGGCAGTGTGGGAGCCGTCCATACGGAAGACCGGTCTGCGGGCGGAGAGCAGGTGGAGAGCGGACCTGAGGGGGCGATGCATGCTTCCCATGATCATGTGATGGCTTACACCCATTATTTCCAGAATCCCGTGAACAGTGAGGAATTTGAACGGTTTGTGAAGGAGCTGCCGCGCGATATATACCGGGCCAAGGGGATCGTAACTTTTACCGATACCTCCAGCCGGTTTCTGTTTCAGTATGCCTACAGGGAAGCGGATTTCATGAGAATTACGCCCCAGGGAGAGGTGCCGGATGTTGCGGTATTCATCGGTGAGCATTTCTCCTCCGGAGAGCTGCGCAGGGAGCTTCTGCGCCTGGAGGGACGACTGCTGACCAGACCCGCAGCGGTCAAACGAAGCCTATAGTTAACCATCTGCCGTTCCTTATGAATGGTTCGTTCTTATTCTTGCAGGTTAATACATAGGCATACCCTATACTAATTGCAGGAGGTTGTAAGGCTATGACCCGAATTCAATATCAGGAATGCATTAATGCTTTGATTGAATGTATGGATGCCTGTAACTATAGCTATGTCTCAAGCCTCAAGGAATATGATCTGGCCGATCTGCGGGAGAGCATCCAGCTGGACCGTGAATGCGCAGACATCTGCTCCTTCGCTATTCAAGCGATGACCCGCCGAAGCCCGTTCGTGGCCGAAATCCTCAAATTATGTGCTGACATCTGTGACCGCTGCGCCGACACAAGCAGCCGTCATAAGCATAACCATTGCCAGGATTGCATCGATACCTGCCGCAATGCAGCCATGGCCTGCAGAAGGGTCAGTGAAGCTGTTGAAGTCTACGCCTGACATCACCCTTAAGGACTAACATATACTGCATTGAATACTTAACAGGAACCAGGGCGGCTGCAGACTTTATTCTGCACAGTTCTGGTTTTTTCGATGTGAAATGGATGGAACCGGGAAATTAAAAAGGAGAATAAAGGCATTCCGGCGAATGTTACATAAGAGAATAATCAGGCTGCCGTCCGGTGCGGCCCATAGGCATGCACGAATGGAAGGAGGCCTGGAAGCCACGAATGCATCACCTCTAATTACAATTACTGAAGGCAGCAAGCGGTATGGAGGCCGCCCGGTACTGACCGGAATATCGATGACGGTTCTTCCTGGCACGGCCTCGGCTCTGATTGGCCGCAACGGGTCCGGCAAGAGTACACTGTTGTCCATCCTCGCGGGACTGCTCAAGCTGTCCTCCGGCGCTCTTATCTGCGACCGCCAGGTGATAACCACAGGTTATGCACCTGAAGCCTTTCCCGGCTTGAAGCTCACCGCCGAAGACTATCTGCGCTGCATGGGCCGGATTGCCGGGCTCCCTGAAGCGGCTTCGGCATCCCGGATCAACGAACTGCTGCAGCTGTTCAGTCTCGAATCCTCACGCAGCCGCAAGCTGGCAGGCTTCTCCAAGGGGATGCTGCAGAAAGTCAACCTGATCCAGAGCCTGCTCCTCCGGCCGCAGCTGCTCCTGCTTGATGAGCCAATGTCGGGACTGGATCTGCCGGCACAAGATACGCTTATCGATATCCTGCTGGAGCTGAAGGCGGAGGGCACGGCGCTCGTCTTGTCCGTTCATGAACCGCAGATCATCGAAGCTGTCGCGGATACAGTATATGTATTACATCAAGGGCAGAACATTCGGACGATTCATGGAGCGGAGAAGCTGAAGAGTGCTCCAGTAGTGAATATCGTCTATACGGCACTCCCGGGACAAGCCCAGCAGGCTCTGGAGGCCTTGCCTGGAGTCATTCACATGTTGCCGGAGCGGGACTTCGCCGGTACAGCTTGTACAGAGTTGACTGTAGATCAGCAAATGTCAGATACCTGCCTGAAGCAGATTCTTGCGGCGGGCGGTTCCATAGTTTCGGTGAAGCCTCTCGGGGGAGTAAGCGACCTCGCCGAGTGGATGGACCCCAAGAATCAGAGCGGGAGTGAACGCGCGTGAAGGGGCTAATTGGTTATTTTTTGCACAGTTATACAGTTTCCCAGCGGTTCTTCGGACCCGTGGCCGGCATTATGATTACGGTATTAATTCTGTATTCTTACAAGCCTAACCCGGTCATGAGCAGCTATTCGGCAACGGCAGTCTTTCTATTCGTAGCCTGTGCGTGGCTTGGCTTAAGCTTCCTTAACCATGAGCAGGCAGTGCAGAAGCAGGTGGTTATTGTTCAGCTCCGCAGTGCCCGCCGCTACAGTATCGGAAGCCTGCTGACCCTTATTCTGCTTACGCTTCTGCTGGATGTAATCATTGTAATCTATCCTGTATTGGCCGGAAGCTTCCAAGAGCCAGCTGGACTTCAGCGGATATTGCTTAGCTTGGCCGGACATGCTCTAATGGGGTTATTAGGGATCACGCTCTCCTTGTACCTGCAATCCTCGTGGGTACCGCGGGCTGGTTATGCGGCCGGAATGATGCTGATTCTCCTCATTCTATCGATTAGTGCCGGTAAAGTGGCTGAAGTGGTGCCTGGGCCCGTTGTATCCATTCTCCTGCCGCCGGTATATCCGGTTATGGATCGAATGATGAATGCAGAGACTCTGCCGGTTTCCTCCGTGCTCGGAGCCTATGCCCACGCGTTGGCGTACATAATATTGCTTGCCGGATTCTACATTTACCGTTCCGGCCGCATGGACTATAGCAAAACAATATAAATTCAAATATGATCAGATTAAGGACGGGAGGAACGATGAAGGATACACAAATACCGGAGAGTGAACAATCCAAAGAGCTATTTGCCTATTTCGGGCTGGCTGTGTACTATTGCCAGGCACTGGAGCAGCAATTAACAAATCTGCTGCTGCTGACGAAGCTGTCGCAGGGCAAGACGCCAACCGATGCCGAAATCGCAGAGTTGTATCAACGCAAGCTAAGCAATTCACTCGGCCAACTCATCAAAGAAATCCAGCACCACTTCCCCTTCTCTGAGGAAGAGACGAGTCAATTGCAGGCCGTATGGAAGGAACGCAATCATATTGTCCATGATTACTTCAAGGAACGAATTCAAGAGACCTTCACCCCAGCAGGCCGGGCCCATATGATCCGTGAACTGAAGCGCTTCAAGAACAAGGCAAGCCGGCTGGAGATTAAGCTGCAGGGTTATTGCACAGAGATGTACAGCAAGCTGGGCCTTGAGGAAGAGCATATCCAATGAGGCATCTAATGAAATATATCTACACTTACTAGAGGACTCCCCCTATCGCAGCAAGACTGCGTCAGAGGGAGTTTTCTTTGGATACATAAGCTGAGCGTAAGTAGTGTCTGGAAGGATAAGGAAAGCTGAATGAAATGGGTTAGGAGGGGGGAGTGGACCGAATGTATATGTAAACCGGAATACGATTAGTTGGCGGGGTGTAGTCGAAAAACCGATTACATTTGACGTGGTGGAGGCGCGCGAGCGGAATGTAATCGAAAAACCGATTACATTTGACGTGATGGAGGCGTGTGGATGAAATGTAGTCGAAAAACCGAATACATTGGGGCAGGTAGGTGTACGTGTGCCGAATGTATGCGGAAAACTGAACACGATTGGTTGGCGGGGTGTACGTGGTGGGATTTGCAGACGGAGAGACGAGAGGGGGAGAAGTACCCCTGAATTCAGAGGACACAAGCCAAACGCCTGAATGAGGAGCATTAGTGCCCCTGAATTCAGCGGATACAAGCCAAACGCTCGAGTGAAGAGCATTAGTGCACCTGAATTCAGCGGATGCGAGCCAAACGCCCGAATGAGGAGCACTAGTGCCCCTGAATTCGCCGATTGCCCAGAAGTGGGCGGATGACCAATATGGAGGGAGTCCGCACAAACTGTGCGGACGCACCGCATAAGTCCCGACATCCTCCACCCGCTGGGGGATCAGGTGATTGAATTAATTAGTTTGTACAGGCGCAGCAGACAGCGCCTCCTCCAACTCCTGCAGTCCGCAGGAGTGCACGACATCCGGCGCGAAGCGGATCGCGGTGGCCCCGGTCGAATGTTGCAGCGAAGTCAAGGCCCCCGCGAGTGCGGGGAGCATGGAGTGTTCAAGTGTCTCCCCGTCCTCCCACCACCAGCGGACGATGGTCAGGACGCCGGTCTTCTTGTTCATCACCGGCTCCAGCCGGCCGATGAAGCGGTCGCCGTAGAGGAGGGGGAGGACATAGTAGCCGTATTCCCGTTCAAGCACTGGCTTATAGACCTCCCAGCGGTATTGGAAGCCGAACAGCTGGAGGATCAGCTCTCTGTCCCACAGCAGATTGTCCAGCGGGGCCAGTGCCGCCGCGAAGGAGGCAGCTTGTTCAGCATAACGGGCCCCGCTCTCATTACCAGCCCGAGGCCCTGCTGCGGACTCATCTGCAGCTGCCGTAGTATCATCTACAAGCAATACGGCTTCAAGCTCAGGGACGTCTGCTGTGCGGATGTATAGCGGAAGCTTCAGTCCATCCACCTGTACCTCGCGGAGCAGGTCCTTCTCCAGCAGCCGCTGTACGGACGCTGTCCGCTCCTTGCTCTTCAGACCTGCGATGCCAAGCCAGCCGTCCCCGGACCGGTTCCATTGCAGGCCGATGCTGCCGATCCGGCGCAGCACATACCAGTCATGATGCTGCTCCAGCGTCTCGTTAGGATCGCTTGCGCTTAGGAGTTCAGGAGGCAGCAGCTTGGCCGTATAGTCATAATAACGGCGGGTGTGCACCCGGTGATGGATGGATAGCTCGCCCCAAAAGTACATGCTCTCCATGGCAGCCCGGGAGAGTCTTGCCGGAGCCCAGGACCAGTCGATCTTCTCCGTACTCTCCAGGTCCAGTGAAGAGAGCGGTCCGCGTGCATCCAGCCCCGCACGGACATGGGTAATCATGGCCGCCATGGCCTCGTTATGCTGATGCCTGGCGGCAGCTTCCCGGCGCCGCTGGAAATACGGCCAATCCTCTGTGCAGTAGATCGACATGTTCTTATCCCAGCCGTCAATCAGCGTTCTGTCCTTATATAGCAGCTCATTGGCCATCTCGGGCACGAAGCCGGGGATTCTTGCCTGAAGCACCAGCTCGTGATTATGTCCGGCTATGCTGAGCGGATCATACTGGATACAGCCTACATGCCGGACGAAGTCATAGATACTCTGCTTACCGCCGGGCAATCCGCCCGGGACGAGCCGCTGATGGCGCAGCAGGAACAGGCGGGCTTGCCGCTTGCTAAGACTGTAGGTTATCATCATCTTCACTCCATCCATAATATGTATTGTTTCATTATACAGAACAAACGTTCTGATATCAAGTGAAAGAACACCCCCTGATGCTTTGCTGCGTCAGAGGGTGTTCTTATTGCAATGTATGTCCGGAATAAGCGGTTGCCGCCAGTGGCCTTAAATTACTGTACTAGAGCCACTGGACTTAAGCAGCCAAACTAGATCTGTTCCAGCGATGGCCGGAGTCCGGCGGAAGAAGCAGGGGCCCCGGACTCCGGAGCCGGCTCGCCCGGGCCGTTCCCGGCACCTGCACCCAGCTGAAGCTGATACATGCGGAAGTATCGGCCGCCCTGTGCCATCAGCTCATCATGGCTGCCGCGTTCAACGATCTGACCCCGGTGCAGCACCAGAATCTGGTCCGCACTGCGGATGGTCGACAGCCGGTGAGCGATGATGAAGGTGGTCCGGCCCTTTTTCAGCACTTCCAGTGCCTGCTGGATAATGCTCTCCGTCTCGGTATCGATGTTCGACGTTGCTTCATCCAGAATCAGGATCGCCGGATCGAAGGATAACGCTCTGGCGAAGGAGATCAGCTGCCGCTGTCCGGCGGACAGGGTGCTGCCCTTCTCAATGACCGGTTCATCGAAGCCTTGCGGCAGATGGGCCAGCAGCTTATCGGCTCCTACCTCACGCAAGGCGCGTTCGACACGCTCTCTAGAGATCCGTTCGTCACCCAGACTGACATTGGAGGCAATGGTACCGGTGAAGAGGTAAGGGTCCTGAAGCACGATGCCCATATGACTGCGCAGCCATTGCTTCGGCAGGTCCTTGACCTTTTGCCCATCGATCGTTATGTTTCCGGCTTGCGGATCATAGAAGCGGAACAGCAGGTTGATGATGGAGCTTTTGCCGGAGCCGGTATGGCCGACAAGGGCGACAGTCTCGCCCGGGCGCGCCTCGAAGGAGATATCGCGCAGGACGAAGTCCTTTTTATAAGCAAAGGAGACATCCTTGAATACGACATTTCCCTTGTAACGCGGCATCGATCCGTCAGTGACCGGCTCTCCCGGCTCATCCATCAGCGTGAACACGCGGCCGGCGGAGACCATTGAGCTGTCCAGATTCGCCAGCTGGTTGACCATGCCCGTAATCGGCTGGAACATCCGGCCCAGTACATCGACAAAGGCATAGAGAACGCCAAGCGATACGAAGGTTGAACCGTCCAGGCTGCCGAAGCCGAAGTACCACAGCACCAGTACGAAGGAGAGGCTGCGCAGCGAGTTCACCAGGTTGTGGGAGGTGAAGGCGTTCAGGTTGAGCATTTTGTTCTGATATTTCAGATAGTCGTCATTGAGCTGCTCAAATTCTGCACTACTCTGCTTCTGGCGGCGGAAAATCCGGATGATTGACATCCCTTGAATCGATTCATTGATAATGGCATTAATCTCACTCAGCCGCGAGCGGATGATCGTGTTGTATTTGGTAGCGATTTTGCGGTACAGCACGATCCAGAGAATAATAATCGGTACGACGAACAAACTGACCAGTCCCAGCTTCACATCGAGCAGGAAGAGGGCCACATAGACACCGGTGATATTGATGATCCCTGTAGCGAAGTTGGATAACACGGCAATGAAAAGATCCTTGACTGCTTCCGTATCATTAGTTACCCGGGAGACTACTTTACCGGCAGGCAGATTATCGAAGAAATAGACCGGCAGGCGCTGGATATGGGCATAGACATCGGTCCGCAGCTTGCGGATGACCTGATTGGCAGACGATTGCAGCCAGTAGGTTTTGCCGAACTCAGCAATAATGGAGATCACAAGGAACATGGCATATAGAGCGACTAACTGATAGATTCCCGGAAGCTCCGGCTTGTAAAAGGAAAACAAATCACCAGCCGACAGCTTGACGGCCGGATAGACCGTCGTCTGCCCGCCGTATTTGATCTGGAGCTTCCCGTCTGCGAAGGAGCGCTCGCCTTCCGTCTTCGCTACCGCTTCATTGATGAAGTAGAAGCTTCTGCCTGCCTGAAGCAGACGGACTTCCTGGCCCTTGGCTTCATCTGCGGCAAAACGGTCACCGCGTTTGTAATAAGTGTTGTTATATTCCGCAGCATCCTCCGGCGAGGCTGTCTGGAAGTAGGGCTTCTCAATCGCAAGCAGATGATTGTCAATCATGCTCTTGGCGATAAAAGGCCCTGCCAGCTCAGCCGCTACTCCGATGGTCAGGAGCAGAAGGGCGGCGATGAAGGTCTTTTTGGCGGTCAGTGCATATTGCAGCAGACGTTTGCCTGTACTCTGTGTCAACGGTGACACCTCCTGTATGGGGTTATTCATTCGTCAGATTATTCTCAACCTGCTGGCGGTCGAACTGCTCACGGTACCATCCGCCGAGCTCCAGCAACTCCTGGTGTGTGCCTTGTTCTGTAATATGCCCGTCTTCGAGGACAACGATCAGATCGGCATGCTCAATCGCCGAGAGGCGGTGGGTCGAGATGAGCGTGGTTTTACCGCTGCGCTCCTCGCGGATGTTCTCGATGATCTTCGCTTCTGTCCGCGCGTCCACGGCAGACAGAGCATCATCCAGAATCAGAATGTCAGGATTCGCGATGAAGGCCCGGGAGATCGAGACCCGCTGCTTCTGCCCCCCGGAGAGGGAGACGCCGCGTTCGCCAACCATCGTATCCAGCCCGTCGGACAAGGTGCCGAGGTCATTCTGGAAGGCAGCGGCGGTAATCGCCTGCATGATCCGCTCATCGCTGGCCCCGGAATATCCGAACTGGATATTCTCGCGCACGGATTTGGAGAACAGAATCTGCTCCTGCGGCACATAGCCCATCCAGCTGTGAAGCTGGTCGAGGGCAATCTGGGTAATCGGCACCCCGGAGATTAGAATCTCGCCTGTTCCGGCCGGATATTCATGCAGGAGCTGCTTCAGCAGCGTCGATTTGCCGCTGCCGGTCCGTCCGACCACGCCAAGCGTCTGGCCCTGGGAGAGGGATAAACTGACTCCGCTGAGATTATCGATGGCAGAGGTCGGATACCGGAAGGTTACATCCTTCAGCTCAATGGTGGTCGGCTGCGCTACCGGAACCGGATGAGGCACATCCTTGACATCAGGCTTCGCATTCAGCGTCTCGTCGATCCGCTCCAGTGAAGCGCCGCCGCGCTGCATGATATTAATCAGCTCGCCGATGGCGAACATCGGCCACACGATCATCCCGAGATACATATTGAACGATACCAGATCACCAAGGGTAATCTGGTTACGGAATACGAGATAGATTCCGTAGGTCAGGGCGATGATATAGCTGAGTCCCACGAACAAGCGGATCGTCGGCTCGAAGAAGGCATCGACCCGGGCGACCGCCATATTCTTGCGGTACACATCATCTGTAATGTCAGAGAAGCGCTTCTCATCATGCCGCTCCTGCACATAAGCGCGGATGACACGGATACCCGATACGGATTCCAGTACCTGGTCGTTCATATCACCGAAGGCATCCTGCGCCAGACTGTAACGGTCGTGGATCGCTTTGCCGTAGAACACCATGGCTACCGCAATCATCGGAAGCGGGATAACGGCGGCCAGTGTCAGCTTCCAGCTGACCAGGAATCCCATGGCGAACAGGACAACCGTGAGATATACGGTGGAGTCGACAAGGGTGAGCATCCCGAAGCCTACGGTGGCGGAGACGGCGCGGATATCATTGGTGGCACGGGCCATCAGATCCCCGGTGCGGTTACGCTCGAAGAAGGCGGGGGTCATCGTCATGAGATGGTTCATGAAGCGCGAGCGGAGCAGACGCTCCACCAGATTCGATCCCCCGAACAGCTTGTGCATCCATATGTAGGTGATCCAGTAAATGATCAGCAGCATAAGTACGATCAGGCCAATGTATTTCATAAGTGAACCTGCGGTGATGGAACCGGTAACGATTTCGTCAATGGCGTTGCCTAGCAGGCGCGGGGGCAGGAGTTCTAACACACCTACCACAATAAGAAGGATGAGGCCTATAGTATAGCGCCTTTTTTCCCGGCGGAAGAACCAGCCGAGATTTCGGAGTACGGAGAACAAGGTAAATCCCTTCCTTTCGTGCTTGGAGTAATTACTAAGTTAGCTTGGTTAACGGAACATTTACGGACACTTTGCAGCGGATCATAACCTCATAGCACGCGAAAAAGCGTACCATCCGAAAACGGATGATACGCCTGTAATTGCGGTTATCATGTCCACGGTGCTATAAGCAGCACAGAGACATGTGAGAGATAAGTTAAGCCTGTTCTCATACGTTACGCGTAATACGCATGAACCTCAGGAATTCTCCACTGCTCGGGCTGCTTCGGTATTCAGTTGGGTATAGTTTTCTACAATAGTGGCGAGGTATACCATATCCATGTTAAACACCGAGATCACCCTTTCTTCATTTTGGTAATTACTTGAAGACGTTTCGTTATGTTCCGAGTTTATCATCACACTTTAAGAATTGTCAAACTTAATTTTGCGGGGCGGCAGGATATCTGGCTGCATTGCTGCAATGATTTGGTGAATTGAAGTTTTTTGGGTATGATTGGGGTAGAGGGGAGGAGTGGAGAGATGAACATATTAATTAGTCCGGAAGCAGCCGCCTGGTTCCTAAGAGAGCTGAGCCTCCAAGAGGGCGCATATATCCGGTTGTTCCCCCGGTACAGCTCAGGCGGGGGCCTGCATCCCGGCTTCTCGCTTGGCATTGCCACCGAGCAGCCGGGACGTCCTGCTGTGCAGTTCATGGAGGGCGGCTTGACCTTCTACATGGAAGAGCAGGATCTGTGGTATATGGAGGGGTACAATCTGTCGATTGTCTATGCTGAAGCAGAGGATGACATCGAATATAAGTATGAGCCTGTGCCGGTGACATAAGGGGAGAGCTGGAGTGAATGGCAGATCCCGGCGCGCTGCCGGGATGCTGAACAAGGGGCTGTCCCAAAAGTGACAGCCCCTTTTATTGTGGGAATTGTGTATGCGAAAAACAGCATACATTTGCTGAACGCAGGTAATATCATCGGTGGGAACAACGTTCTGTTGCAGAGCGCCCCCTAGTGCGAGCTGCGGAAGGTTTCTTCCTCCATGGCGAACTCGAAATCATCAATGTCATACACCTGGACGGGAACCCCGCCTTCAATGATGCGCTGGATCAGCTCGAACTGGTCGGTCAGAATCGGCACCTTCTCACGCTGGGACGCCAGCAGCAGCTCTGTCTCAATCGGATCGAAGGCTTCGCCGTAGGAGGCATTGTCGATGCTGTTGATGATGGTGATCTGCGCGTGTCCGCCGAGGAGGATGCCGGAGCTTTTGGCCCAGGGGATGTTCAGGCAGCGGTTAATCTTCTTGGCATTCAGCGGCTCCTCGAAATAGTTGATCAGCTCGCGGATTCTGAGTCTGACATGCTTGTCATCATCCGCCTGGCTCATCACCGGCTCTTCGCTGTCCCGCAGCTCGTACAGCTCCATAATGGTGGTATAAGGGACTATATATTCTACAGGGCTCCGCGGGATGAGAAGCTGGCCGTAAATCGCCATCATGACGGCTTCCGTCACAAATTGTCTGGGCATCATTATCCTCCTGAATTTCGGTACTGCAACCGTATCTGTTTAAAAATAATAAAACACTGCAGCGTGCAAATGTCAACTGTACCCTGATGAAGAATGAATTGGAAAGGACCTGACACGCCGTGAAATCCTGGAAATCTTATTATACCTTTGTTCGGCCGTATATGAAATGGATTGTGCTGACTCTGATCATCGGGATGGTCAAATTCAGCATTCCGCTCACGCTTCCGATGATTCTGAAATATGTGGTCGATGAGCTGCTGGGTAATCCCGCACTGACAATAGCGGAGCGGGTCTCGAAGCTGATGACGGTGATAGGCGGGGGCCTTATTCTATTCGTGATTGTCCGCGGGCCGGTGGAGTATTACCGCCAGTATTTCGCCCAGCTGATTACGAGCAAGGTGCTATTCGATATGAGAAATAAGCTCTACGGGCATCTACAGCGTCTGTCGCTGCGTTATTACCAGAATACGAAGGTGGGCGAGGCTATCTCCCGCTTCATCAACGATGTGGAGCAGTCGAAGAACCTGGTTGAGGTCGGAATGATGAATGTCTGGCTGGATATGTTCACCCTGCTCTTCGCCCTGGGCTTCATGCTCTATCTGAATCCGGTGCTGACGCTGGTGGCAATTGCCATTCTGCCGCTGTATGGCATTGCCGTCAATACGCTGTACAAACGCCTAAAGGTGCTGACCAAAGACCGGTCACAGGCGCTTGCCGTCATACAGGGCTATCTGCATGAACGAATTCAGGGGATTGCGGTCATCCGCAGCTTCACGATGGAACGGGTAGACCTGCAGCAGTTCGAGAAGATCAATGGCAAGTTTCTGCAAAAAGCGCTGGCGCAAACGCGGTGGAATGCCTTCACCTTCGCAATTATCAACACCCTGACCGATATTGCTCCGCTGCTTGTCATCGGATACGGGGGATACCAGGTCATCCAGGGCAATCTGACCCTCGGAACCTTCGTGGCCTTCTTCGGCTACCTGGACCGGATGTATGCGCCGCTGCGCCGGCTGATCAATTCCTCAACCGTGCTGACCCAAGCCTCGGCCTCGCTTGAGCGTGTCCTGGAGCTGCTGAATGAGCCGTATGATATTGTCGATGCTCCGGACGCGAAGCCGCTGCTGAAGCCAGCTGGGAAGATCGAATTCAGCAATGTGTGGTTCAAGTATAGCGACGAGCACGAGTGGGTGCTGAGGGACATTAGTCTGAGTATCGCTCCGGGCCAGACGGTGGCTTTTGTCGGGATGAGCGGTGGCGGCAAATCCTCGCTGATCAGCCTAATCCCGCGCTTTTATGATATTAGCGAAGGCAGTCTGCGCATGGACGGCTACGATATCCGAGGACTGACGCAGGAGAGTCTGCGGCGGACGGTGGGCATGGTGCTGCAGGATAATTTCCTGTTCAGCGGCTCGGTACGCGACAATATCCGGTTCGGCAACCCGGAAGCGGGGGAAGAGGAGGTCATGAAGGCGGCGGTGTCCGCGAATGCCCATGACTTCATCATGCAGCTGCCGGAAGGTTATGACACCGAGGTGGGGGAGCGGGGGGTGAAGCTGTCCGGCGGGCAGAAGCAGCGCGTGGCGATTGCACGTGTGTTCCTGAAGGACCCCAAGGTGCTGATTCTGGACGAAGCGACCTCCGCGCTGGATCTGGAATCCGAGCATCTGATTCAGCAGGCATTGCAATCCCTCGCATCTGAGCGGACGACGCTGATTGTGGCCCACAGGCTGTCTACGATTACCCATGCCGACCAGATTATCGTGCTGGAGAACGGGGAGATCACCGAACGCGGCACCCATGAAGAGCTGATGGGACTTGCGGGGAGCTACGCCCGGCTGTTCAACGTTCAACGGCTGGATGCTTAATGTCACTAATACTATTCGTATCTAAATCAAACAGGCTGCAGTTCCACATGCGTAAGTGGACTTGCAGCCTGTTTAGTTTTACCTTGGTCTTAAAATGGCTTTGGACTTACATCCGGCCAATCAGCAGCGATAGGATGCCTGCGGCAATCAGCGGTCCCACGGGAACGCCTTTGAACAGAGCCACGCCTAGGACGGTTCCGATGAGGAGCCCGGCGACGATGGTCGGCTGGCTGCCCATGAGCACGGCTCCGCGTCCGCCCAGGTAAGCGACCAGGACACCGACTCCGATGGCGGCCAGGGATTTCCAGTGCAGGAACGACTGGCCGACGGTCTGGAGGGAGATCTTCCCGCTGGCCAGCGGCGTCATGACCCCGATGGTCAGGATGATAATGCCGACGGTCAGCCCGTATTTCTCCAGCCAGGGAAAAGCCTGCTGAAGTCCCAGCACACGGATCAGCAGCAGCACGACCATGGCAATGGTAATCGGTGAGTTGCTGCTGATGACACCGAGCGCTGCCAGACCCAGCAGCAATAACGAGGTGATATCCATAGCTTGGATACACTCCTTCTCTAAGTAAGCCTTGTGCTCACAATATGATCGGCAATCAGCTTGCCGTGCCCCCGCCCGCTCTCGATGAATACCTCATTGGCATTCCGTCCAGAAGCGATAACTCCGGCGACATAGATACCCGGAATATTACTCTCCATTGTTGCGGGATTAAAGGCTGGCTTATCCATAGAGTCATCCATCTGCACCCCGGCCGAGGTGAGCAGGGCTCTGCTGGGGCGGAACCCGGTCATCGCCAGCACGAAGTCATTGTCCAGCTCAGTAGTATCCCCGTTCACGGACGAGGTTATCAGAACCGAGGCCGGGGTGATCTCCGTCACGCGCGATTCCAGATGCAGCGTGATGCTCCCCTTTTGCACCATACTCTCGAAGATCGGACGCACCCAAGGCTTGATATTGTCCGAGATACTGCTTCCCCGGTAGACCATATCCACCTTGGCGCCTACCCGCAGCAGCTCCAGTGCAGCATCCACCGCTGAATTACTCCCCCCGATTACAGCCACCTTCATGCCCGAATAAGGATGTGCCTCTCCAAAATAATGCGTGACCTTCGGCAGCTCCTCCCCGGGAATCCCGATCAGGTTAGGCTGATCGAAGTAACCGGTAGAGATGACTACGTTCGCAGCGTAGCGCTGCTGTTCCTCGCCTCGCTTGTTGACCGTATGTACAATGAAGCTGCCATCCTCCTGCGGCAGAACGGACAGCGCTTCTTCATAAGCGGCAATCTCAAGCTGATGCTGCGCGGCTGCGCGGCGGTAGTAGACCAGAGCCTCATGGCGGTAGGGCTTGTCGTTCGGAGAGGTGAAGGGCACATCTCCAATCTCGAGCAGCGGAGTGGTGCTGAAGAACTGCATATTGGTCGGATACAGGTAGATCGAATGGACAATGAAGTTCTTTTCTACAATCAGGCTGGAGAGCCCTTGGCGCTGGCATTCGATGGCTGCAGACAGTCCGCAGGGACCGGCGCCGATAATAATAACGTCTAGCATAATATCTATGTCCTCCTAAGGTAGTATTCTATTCAGTAAATGGTACCTTATATTTTTGTTTTTTGCCATGGCCGGTGAATTCCGCAAATTGGGGATTGATCAGATGACAAGATGGGTATATAATTAGATATATATCTAAAGTATGTATTGGCAGGTCCCCCAGACTGCCTGACGAATATCCGTAGGAGCGTGATCCCGCTTGCAACTCGACAAAATTGTCGCCTATCACAAAGCCTTATCCGATCCCACCCGGCTGCGCATTCTTCTGCTCCTGTCCCGGGGCGAGGTTCACGGTCACGCCTTAGCCGAGAAGCTGAATCTGTCACAGCCTACAGTGACCCATCATGCAGCCAAGCTGCGTGAAGCCGCGCTGATTCTGGAGCGCAGAGACAAGAATACCGTATATTTCAAGCTGAATCCCGAGTTTATCCAGGCAGGCTCCGAGGCCTCGCTGAAATTTATTTTTGCAAAGGGGGTGGAGGAGATGGAGGAAGAGTCGCCTGAACACAGTCTGAAGGAGTCGGTGCTCCGTAATTTTTTTGCCAAAGACGGACGCCTGCGCCAGATTCCCGCACAATACAAGAAGAAACTAATTGCGCTGCAATATATGGTGGAGAAGCTCGAACCGGGCACAGTCTATTCGGAGAAAGAGATCAACGAGTTCATTAAGCCGTTCCATGATGATTACGCCACAATCCGCCGTGAGTTCATCATGCACCAATTCATGTACCGGGAGAATGATAAGTACGAGCTTAACCCCCCGGAGTTATGGACTCACTGGGAAAATGTCAAATAATGATCTAATAAATGGGGATTTTTTATGACAAGTGCGAAACTGCTGATTAATTGTTCAAATAACGAATAAAATGGTATTGTAAGCGTTATCTGACATAAGCTTCGAAAGGAGACCTTCAGTATGATATTCAAACGTGCCAAAAAAAAATTGCAACCCGATCATCCTACCGTTACCTTGCCGCAGATCAAGCAGGCTGTAAGGCAATTTGAAGAAGATATGCCCGCTCCCATTAACCGTACCGCTCTGATCCAGGAAGATAAGAGTATTGACCTGAACCGGCTCAAACGATATTTAGGCGGAGTCCCGCAGCAGAAATTCTATATGTCCAGCGAGACCTTTGAGATTTTTGAAGAATCTGACAAGCTGGTGCCATATTACCTCGACATGGTTCAATCGGCGGTAGACAATTATATCAGTGACACCGGCAAGCTGCCGCTGCTCGAAGACGCTTGGCTCCCTGAGGTTCATTACCGGCTGCTGTCCACTGAGCGTTATCTGAAGGAGACACCGCCGTTTCCGCTCTATATTACCGACGAGGAAATGATGCTTACGCACCGGGCAGAGCATTTTGAATCCTGACAGCTCAGCCTATCTGATTCCCCTATACAGGCCATTCTGACGAAGGAGAGGTTGTCTTTCCGGACGGAATGGTCTTTATTTTGCGCTACGGGGCGTAGTACAATAAGCATCTGGTGTTTTATCGCAGAAATGGACGACAGAAGGGGAGCGTAGACATGAGAGAGGTACAAGCTTTACTGTTTGATCTGGACAACACCCTGATGGACCGTGATCAGACCTTCCGCAGCTTCAGCATGAAGTTTGTGCAGGATTTCCTGGGACATCTTAGCGGGGAGCAGGCTGTGCAGGTGGTGGAGGATATGATTATCAGGGATGCCGACGGATACCGGGATAAGGACGGGTTCTTCGCGGAACTGAGCGAGGTTCTGCCTTGGGAGAAGGCGTTGACCGCTGCGGACATCCGGGCCTATTATGACGAGACCTATATCCGCCACGGGGCGATAATGAAGCATGCACTGGAGACGCTGGAGTATTGCCGGGAACGCGGATATCCGCTGGGACTGGTCACAAACGGCGGCACAGCTATTCAATATGGCAAAATCGATCTGCTCGGACTCCGCAGCTACTTCCGCACGATCGTCATTTCGGGCGAAGTTGGGATCAGCAAGCCTGATCCTGCGATCTACCGGTTAGCCCTGGAACGTCTGGGTTCCACGGCGGAACAGACTATCTTCATCGGGGATCATCCCGTGAATGATATCTGGGGGGCGGCTAGAAGCGGGATGGATACGATCTGGCTGAAACGCAATCACCCTTGGGATGAATCACTGAATGTGAAGCCGGTCGGGGTTATTCAAGAGCTGGATGAGCTGCGGGGCATTATTTAAGAAAGTTAGGGCCTGCTGTTGACAAACGGCATCCGGGCCGTATATTATAACAGCATATTATTTCGGAAGGAGACGATGTCAAATGGCAGTTTATACTAGCGGTTCAGGATTGGTTGCTACTGTTGTGGATACGTGTCTTCCGGGAAAAGCGGCTGTGGAGTAATAATCAATCCCAGCTTCACGAGCAAGCTCTATGATGCCTTTTAGAGCCGCCGGGAACCGTATCGGTTCCGGCGGCTTTTTTGCGTGCGCAGGTCTGCTGCTCACGCCCGAAATAGCGGTGTCTGCTCCTTCTTCCTAAGAGGGAGTGAGTAGCCACCGCTATTCTGGAATGACTCTGCCCGGCGGGCGGTTCTTTGCTGCAGAGCAGCATAGGCCAGCCCGCTGCCGGGTCTGCCTCTGCCGCCGGAACCTTTGGGTTCCGGCGGTTTTTTTGTGTACGGATGTGGAGCCAATGCTGCCCGGAGATACATGGATGTGTGGTAAGCGGAGATATGAGAAAATAATACCCATTCAGGAGGAAAATGCATGAATATCGATATGAAGCTTGAACAGTACGGCTGGAATGAAGAATGGAACAGAAAATGGACAGAGAAGCTGCGGCTGCTGGACGACAGGGACTATGCAGCGGGCCGGATTGCCGGAGATTTCGGCAGTAAATACAGGGTGATTACCGCAGCAGGTGAAATATGGGGTGAGCTGTCAGGCAAATTCCGGCATTCGCTCGGCGGGTCCGGCGAGTATCCGGCGGTAGGCGACTGGGTGGTCCTGGCGATGCAGGATGGAGGAGCGCATGCAGTAATTCATGGGGTGCTTCCCCGTCACAGTGTCATCTCGCGTAAGGTGGCGGGCCCGACTCAGGAGGAGCAGATCGTGGCTACCAATGTAGATACTCTATTCCTGGTCAGTGCATTGAATGATGATTTCAATGTGCGGCGGATGGAACGTTATCTGATTATGGCCTGGAACAGCGGAGCGAATCCGGTCATTCTATTGACCAAGGCAGATCTATGTACAGATGCGGAGCTGAAAATGGCCGAAATGCAGCAGGCGGCTCCCGGTGTCCCGGTCCATGTGGTCAGCGCCTTACTGGGCGACGGACGGGAGGAGCTCCAGCCTTACATCGGCAACGGCCAGACGGTAGCGCTGACCGGTTCGTCCGGCTGCGGCAAATCGACGATGGTCAACTGGCTCAGCGGCCGCAATCTGCAGCTTACCCAGGATGTGCGGGAAGGGGACAGCCGGGGACGTCATACGACTACACACCGCGAGCTGTTCGTCCTCCCGGACGGCGGAATCATCGTCGATACGCCGGGAATGCGCGAGCTGCAATTATGGGAGGATGACGGAGGACTGGACCTGGCTTTCGGTGAGATCAGTACCCTTGCGGCGGAATGCCGCTTCAGTGACTGCACGCATACACGGGAGGAAGGCTGCGCCGTGCTTGAGGCTGCCGCGAGCGGTGTACTGGACGGGAAGCGGCTGCAGAATTACCACAAGACGCAGAAGGAGCTGCAATTCCAGAACAGCAAGGAAGCGAGACAGAAGCGCAAGACAGCCGCGGCCTCTACCAGAAGCACTCCGCCCCGCGCTAAGGGCAACAGCTGGCAGCGGGTGCTGGACGAATATTAAGCAGCGATGACATTGCAGGGCGTTGTAGGAGCATGGAAGCGAGCTTGGGAATAGATGAAAGTTTGCATAACGGAATAAGCTTGCTGGATGCTGAGCATTGTGCAAGCAGGAGCTACGTCACCCTGGAGATTAGTTGGAGAAACGTATCTTAATTTGGTGACACATGAGTATTTCGGGGAATTAGGTGGCTTATTAAATAGCAAGTGGAGAAAATCCATCTGCTTCAGCAACTGTGATAAAAGTGGCAAAGCTTCAAGCATTAAAAAAGCAGCGGTTCTCCGTTATTGGGAATCGCTGCTTTCCGTTTTTGGCTTTTTAAAAAGAATGTTCGCATCCCGCTTAAACAGTGGAGAGGACGGAACGACCCGCGTAAAAGCGGCAGCGGTCGCCTGAAAGCTTTCCGCAGGAAAGCTCGCTTCGGAAGCATCAGCAGTCTCCGGATTTTGACCGCTAAGGGGAATGAAAAAAATTCTTACGAGCACAGCGATTGTATCAACGTTTCGTTCGCGGAGCGTCCACACAGAGCGCAAACGTCCATCCAAATCTAAAACAAGGGGTGTCCCTGCCATTTTTCATGGCTTATGGGACATCCCCTTTTTACGTATGCTGGTTCAAGTAATAGCAGATTAGAACGATGCTGCTGCTGTCTTAGCCAGTTGCAGGCCGGAAGCGATGATGTCAGCGGATTTGTCCGGGTTCTGGTTGTGTCCTTCGATGATTACCTGTGTAGTTTCCTTGAAGCCCCAGAAGTTCAGGTTACCCATGATGAAGTTAACAGCCATTTCAGCACTTGCGGCCGGGCCTTCGGAGTACACGCCGCCTCTGGCGTTCAGAACAGCTGCTTTCTTGCCAGTCAAGAGTCCTACAGGACCTTCAGCAGTATACTTGAAGGTAGTTCCAGCCTGGTTCAAGTAATCGATATAAGTGTGCAGTACAGCCGGAACGGTCATATTCCAGAGCGGGAAGGCGAATACTACTTTGTCAGCGGCCAGGAACTGGTCCAGATATTTCTTCACAAGTGCTGCGCCTGCTGCTTCTTCAGGAGTAGCTTCGAAGCCCTGAGCGGCTTTGTATATACCAGTGATTAGTGTGTTATCGTAGTAAGGAAGCTGTTCAGCGAACAGGTCGAGTTCAGTGATCTGGTCCTGCGGATGAGTTTCCTTGTAGCTGGCCAGGAACTCGTTGTAGAGCTGAACACTTACGGATTGCTCGGCAGGGCGGTTATTAGCTTTGATAAACAGTACATTCGACATTATGATTTCTCCTTAGATATATATTTAATATTAACTATCGATAATATAGCATTTAATTTTTAGTTTGTAAATATCCGTCGGATAAAATTTTTATTCTGCCTACAGAAGCTGCTATCCTTCGCAAATATACCATATCTTCTATAGTTGCGTTCTGAACCGTCCGGGAACGGTCTATATGTAGTATGCCTAATTTTGCAAGCGGTGCAGGTGTGGACATGGACAAGTTTAAGGCATCAGCGGCCCGGTTATATAGGTGATATAAGGAGTAGAGGAAATGATTCCCTCTCCAGATCACGGGACTAAGCCCCCATTTAAAGGAGCGATTGACATGTCCATCGACCGTTTCATCCTGAAGAAACTGGACAGCTGTCACGAAGAGCATACCCGGCGTAACCTGGTGAAGTTGTTCAAATTGCGAATTAAAAAGGCGGAGAAAGAAGAGAACCGAAACCTCCGGATTGGCTGACTGCCGGTATCCGGTATAATGTTGAATGCTAACCCACTGTATACCATAGTCTAAGCGCATCCCTCACTTGCGGGCATGTGCTTTTTTACATTATAGGGGCTGTCTCAAAAGTGAATTCTATGAGCGGTGACAGTCATTTGCAGAAATCTCCGGAACCCAAAGTGCTACCTCCATTTTACCAAAATGAGCGATTTTTTTTGTTTCTTTTTTATAGAAGGCGAGTCGTTTCCCGCTCATACAGCGGAGCGGACGGAACGAATGTGGAACAGCGGCAGCGGTCGCCTTTGTGTCCGGATTTTCACCGCTAACGGGAATGAAAAAAATCTGGACACAACAGCGATTGTAACAACGTTCCGTTTGCGGAGCGTCCATCCAAGTGCTCACGTTGATCCCACTCCGCAATAAAGAGCTGTCCTAAGCCTCCATTTCATGGCCTTTGAGACAGCCCCTCCTGCTGAAAAGGTGAGCGTACATTTGTGAATAAGAATTCTTGGAAAGAATCGTAGTGTGACTTTGATACTGAATGTGACTCAAGGCCGAATGTATGTGAAAAACAGTATACATTGTGTTCGCAAGCAGTCATATGGACCAAACGTATGTCAAAAACAGCATACATCGTACTCGCAAGCAGTCATATGGACCAAACGTATGTCAAAAACAGCATGCATCGTACTCGCAAGCAGGCATATGGACCAAATGTATGTCAAAAACAGTTCCCGCGAAGGTAATCTTATTCTTCCGCAAAAAAATATCCCTCTGTTTAGTAGAGGGATAAGGCCAATGAATCATTTTCACTGTAACTGTGCAATATAGCTTCTGAGCCTTTAATTTCGATACTGATCAGGGAATTCAAACAGGTTTGCAGGGCGTTTTTGCCTTTTTGAATTTTGAGTTCAAGAGTACTGTTTAGCAGTCGAAGTACTTTTTGGGTCGGCTGTTTGTTTTCTGTTGTGAAATATACAGGGACAAGCTTGTTTTGAAATGTGATGAGCATTCTCATTTTGAAAACCACCTCGCTAAAAGTATTTCATGGTATTGATCTTACCCTGTCTTTCTTAATTTTACCTTAAAATTAGCTTATGATAACATAAAGATTGCAAGTTTTATAGTTTTGCTGTTTTTTTGAAAGCCACTCATTTACAGTTATACTTACATGTATGTTATAGAGGAAGGGATAAAGAATGTGAATAAGCAAGATTGCATCTGTCTGGCACAGTATCTGTTCCCGGGTGAGACCCAGCGTAGAGTGGTGGCAGAGCTCCTGCACACAGCCTCCGGCTCCAAGCGGATTTGCAGAATGAAATTCAATGAGCGTGAATATATGCAGGATGTATGCCTGCAAGTACATAAGGATAAGATCCTCCTGACAGGATTAACGGAAGCGGACGATTTCGCCTACAAGCTGGAGGAGCCGGCAGAGGTGAAGCGAGCCTGCTATTACCTGTTCAATTGCTTCGAGTGTGAGCAGCCCCGGAACCAGTCCTCTCCCGCGTTATTCCTGTCCAGACGGAGTTATGAGGCGATTCATGAGAAGGCCGGAACATGGACCTTGTGTGTGCTGGCGGCTTCACTGGAAGCGGAGACGGGTGATCCTGACAGCTCTGCTGAATTGGCTAAAGTACTTAAGAACCAGACAGCGTCCGGTGAATTGCGGTTATGTGCGAGGAATGGGGAAGGCTGGAGCCTGCAGAAGATCTCTTACATAGAAGCTTCCTCAGGTGGATGGCTTCTACGCACCAGCAGTGAGCAGGAAGACGGATATATCATTGCGTTCCCGCTGACCCGGGCGGAGCTGTGTCATGCTTTTGAAGAATGGCTGCTCTATTAAAATTGTTCTGGCAAAATAGCCTTGGCGGAAGCACCGTCCAACTCCGATGAGTCTGGTTCGCTGGTCTGGTACAGCGTGAATACGGCGCTGCGATCACTCATCGTGCGGGCGGAATTGATGAAACGAACAAAATGAAAGCGCTTTACTTATTGTGCTTTAACCTTTCCACAGACTCCCGCATATGCATAGAGCAAGGGCGAAAGACCCGGGAGGAAAGGAGTGGAAGGGATGAAAGGGTTCAAAAGACTGTCATTGCCGTTCTTGCTAATGCTTGTGCTCGGCACTGTTCTCGCAGGCTGCGGCAGTAAATCCGGTGATGTCAAGGTGAAGATCGGCGAAGTTACCCGTTCCGTGTTCTATGCGCCTGAATATGTGGCCTTATCACAGGGCTTTTTCAAGGATGAAGGGCTGGACGTGGAACTGCAGACGATACCTGGCGGAGATAAAACCATGACGGCCCTGCTCTCAGGGGCAATCGATGTGGCGCTGGTCGGTTCGGAGACCTCCATTTACGTGTACCAGCAGGGGGCGGATGATCCTGTAATCAATTTTGCCCAGCTTACACAGCGGGATGGAACGTTCTTGTTCGCGCGTACACCGGACAGCCATTTTACATGGGACAAAGTGAAGGGCTCGACCTTCCTGGGGCAAAGGCAAGGGGGCATGCCGCAGATGGCGGGCGCATTCACGCTGCGCAGCAAGGGGATTGATGCGGAGAAGGATCTGACGCTGATCCAGAACATTGATTTCGCCAACATTGCCGGGGCGTTTGCTTCAGGGACCGGGGATTATGTGCAGCTGTTCGAGCCTCAGGCATCGATCTTCGAGAGTGAAGGCCGGGGCCAGGTGGTCGCTTCCTTCGGGGTGGAGAGCGGTTATCTGCCGTATACAGTATTCATGTCCAAGCAGAGCTACATTACTAAGAATCAGGATACGGTGCAGAAATTCACCAATGCGGTCCAGCGTGCCCAGTTATGGGTGAAGGCTCATCATCCTGAGGAGATTGCTGACGCGGTAATGCCGTATTTTGAAAAGATTGACCGGGGCATTGTGGTCTCTGCCATCAGCCGCTATAAAGAGCAGGATACCTATGCCGTCAATCCTGTGATCGATGACAAGGAATGGAATAATCTATTGGATGTCATTGACCATGCCGGTGAGCTGAAGGAACGAATTCCTGCCGCTAAAATTGTTAACAACAGCTTGGCAGAGCAGGCAGAGAGCACCATTAAGGAGTGAGGGGGCTGGCCACTATGCTTCCAGTAGTCGAGTTGAAGGAAGTCACGCACGCCTATCTGGGAGACCGCGAGGCTTCGCTTGCTATAGAAGATCTGAATCTCAGCGTCGGCCAAGGCGAGTTCGTCAGTCTGGTCGGACCGAGCGGCTGCGGCAAAACAACGATTCTGTCGATCATCGCCGGGCTGCTGCAGCCTTCACGCGGTGAGGTGCTGCTCAGCGGACGTAAGGCCGCGGGTCCTTCGCCGGAGGTCGGCTATATGCTCCAGCAGGACTATCTTTTTCCCTGGAGGACGATTGAGAATAACGCGCTGCTCGGGCTGGAGCTGACCGGAAGGCTCACCGGAAGCTCTCGTGCCAAATCGCTGCAGCTGCTGGCCGATATGGGGCTGGAAGGCAAGGAGCAAGCCTATCCGGCACAGCTATCGGGAGGGATGCGCCAGCGTGTTGCCCTCGTGCGGACACTGGCTACCGACCCCGGCTTGCTGCTGCTTGATGAACCGTTCTCGGCACTGGACTACCAGATTAAGCTGCAGCTGGAGGATCTGGTATCGGAGACGCTGATGCGCCGGGGAACCACGGCGATTCTGGTTACGCATGACCTGTCTGAAGCGATTGCGGTCAGCAGCCGGGTCATTCTGCTCCAGCCGAATCCGGGCAGAATCCGCCGGATTTTTGAGATTCCGGAAGCGATCCGCCGCACCCCGCCGCTGTATGCGCGGGACCTGCCGGGCTTCGCGGAGCTTTTTCACGAGGTATGGAAGGAAATGGAGCTGGCAGGGAGGGAAGAGATGTGAATACAGAAGCGCAGCCCCGTGAGACGGCCTCCCGTGCGCAGTGGCTGGAACAGAAGCATGCGGATTACAGGAGGAAAAAGCTGCGCCGCAAGAGTCAGGTGATTATGGTCCGGAGCAGCCTGCTGCTGGTGTTCTTCGTGCTCTGGGAAGCCGGGGCCCGAATGGGCTGGGTTGATGAGCTGTTGTTCAGCTATCCGACGAAGGTGTTCGGGCAGGTCTGGGAGGACATGGTCAGCGGCAGTCTGTGGCCGCATCTGGGAATGACCGTGGGCGAGACAGCGGTGGGCTTCATTCTGGGTACCTTAATCGGGACGCTGCTGGCTGTCGTCATCTGGTGGTCACCTTTTCTGTCCGCCGTTCTGGACCCTTATATGGTTGTATTCAACAGTATGCCGAAGGTGGCACTCGGGCCGATTTTCATTGTCATGTTCGGGGCAGGCTTCACTGCCATCGTTATTACTACCTTATCGATTACCGTGATTATCACGACTCTGGTAGTGTACAACAGCTTTTGCAGCGTGGACCCGAATCTGGTCAAGGTGGTGCGCTCCTTCGGCGCTTCCAAGAGCCAGGAGTTCTGCAAAGTCATTCTCCCTGCGTCGTTCCCGGCTGTGGTCTCCACCCTTAAGGTGAATGTCGGCATGTCCTGGGTCGGCGTCATTGTCGGTGAATTTCTGGTGGCGAAATCGGGGCTGGGGTATCTGATCATCTACGGCTTTCAGGTGTTCAACTTCACCCTGGTCATGTCGAGCCTGCTCATTATTGCGGCTGTGGCTACGGCTATGTACCAGCTGGTGGTGTATGTGGAGAAGCTGCTGCTGTCAGGGCGGTAAGAACCATGTCATATTGTGTCTCTCGGCAAAATCTTGTACCATGACTATATCTTTATCTGAATGTTGAAGCTTAACGGTGTAGGAGAGATATTCACATGGGATTTCGTATTATTAAAACGGCGGCTGCAACTCTGCTGTCTATTCTGCTGGCAGCCGCCGCTGGTATCCCTAATGCGCAAAGCGCGGGACTGCTGGCTATTCTCGGGGTGGAAACGACCCGCAAAAGGAGTCTACGCACGATTACGGCGCGCTTCTTCGCCTCGTTGGTGGGACTCTTTTTGGGCTGTATTCTGTTCTGGGCCCTGGGCTTTCATTACTGGGTACTCGGACTGTATGTATTGTTCGGCTTCCCGCTGATTGTCAAATCCGGCTTCAAGGAAGGGATCGTCACCAGCTCGGTTATCGTGTTCCGTGTATTTGGACAAGCTGATATCACGGTCCATATCCTGCTGCAGCAGGTGGAGCTGCTGATTATCGGCCTCGGCTCGGCCGGACTTGTGAACTTCATCTATATGCCGCAGACCGGCGGGATCATTGCAGGCATCCGCAAAGAGGTGGATGGCTATTTCTCGGTTATCTTCCGGCAAATGGCCAGAACGCTCCGTGATCCCGGTTATATCTGGGATGGGAAAGAGCTGATCGGGGCAGGGGAGGCTGTGCAGAAGGGGCTGAGCGCGGCATCCAGGGAAATGGAGAATCATGTGATCCACCCGGATGAAGCCTGGAATGTGTACTTCTATATGCGTAAGGAGCAGCTGGAGTCCATCCAGAATATGATGCAGCTGCTCTCGCAGGTCTACCGGCAGCTGCCGCACGGAGATATGGTGGCAGAACTGTTCGACCAGCTTAGCGGCGATGTGCTGGCTGAGGAATATACCGGCCGGACCGAACGGCTGCTGGAGGAGCTGCAGCAGGAGTTCCAGGAGATGGAGCTGCCGGATTCGCGTGAGGAATTCGAGATCCGCTCCGCGATTCTGCAATTATGCCGCGAGCTGGCGCTGTATCTTAAGATCGCCAAGCGCTATAAAAGCCCGGTGGAGCTGCGTCCGGCGAAGGACAAGCAGCCTGCGAAGAGCAAAGCGTAAGCAAATCCATGTAAATTAGGTGTCAGGTATTCACATTCCGGTGTAAAATAACGATAAGAATCATAAGCACCTCAAGTGAGCTTGTCTCTTAAGTGATGTCCATAACCCAAGAATCTTGGTCTGGCAGGTGAGGAATATGAATAACAGCAATGATCAATATATCGGCAAACAGCTGGTAGCGAACCTTTTTAATCATAGCGGTGTATTTGTCTTGCCGGCATTGACCCTGCTCACCGGAGAGCATATCCGCCTGATTACGCAGCACAAGATCGTTCTGGAGCCGCAGGATGTGGTCCAGGTCGACAGCGCTGCATTCTATCAGCTGGCTGTGGATGACTGTACGGCGGCAATGGAGAGTATTTTTGAACAGCTGCGCTATACGAAGACGAAGCGTCTGCCGATGATTGAGCTCAGGAATGAAGTGATCCCGTTCATCCAGCAGGTGAGCGAGAAGAATGATTTCTTTGGAATATTGTCTGCGCTGCAGACTAAGGATGATTATACATACAGGCATAATGTGGCGGTAGGGATCATCTCTACACTGCTCGGCAAATGGCTGAAGCTGAAGCCGGACGAGCTGAGTATGCTGACGATTGCTGCGACGCTGCATGATATCGGCAAAATTATGATTCCGGCCGAAATCCTGACCAAGCCGGGTCCGCTGAGTGAGGATGAATATGCCCTGATGAAGAAGCACACGACCTATGGCTATGAGATGATCCGCGATACGGTGGGCACCAATCATATGCAGGCGCTCGTGGCGCTGCAGCATCACGAACGGATGGACGGCAGCGGCTATCCCTTCGGCGTGCTGGGCCACCGGATTACGGATTTCAGCAAGATCGTAGCGGTGGCGGATATTTTCCACGCGATGACTTCGGACCGGTTCTACCGTACAGCCGCGCCGCTGTATGAGGTGCTTAAGCAGATGGACGAGAATGTCTACGGCAAGCTGGACCCGTATATCTGCAGTGTGTTCATTAATAAGCTGATGCAGTCGATGATCGGCAATGAGGTGCTCCTGACGGACGGGCAGATCGGCAAAATCATTATGATTCTGGCCCATGACCCGCTGCGTCCGCTGGTGAACATCGGTGAGGACTTCATCGATCTCAGCCGCCACCGGCAGCTTGGCATCGTACGTGTACTTTCCTAGCAGGGGCCTTTACCCCTATCCGGCATAAGAATGTTGGCACAACAAAAAGTAGCGGTTTTCCCGGTTCGGGGGAGCCGCTATTTTTGTTAAATATAAAAATTTATAGGCTTTGCATCATACATTACGACTCATAATGGACTAAATCCGGCAATAAAATGAAGCAAAGGGCTTCAGTTACGGCATCTGAGGGCTTACCCAAATTTATTTCTACTCTAACAATCAACAAATGCCCAGAACGTGCATACACTTGATAGTGAATGATTGTATGGAGGAGGTTCAAAGATGTCATTAAGCCATAAACGTCAAACAAGGGAGATCATTACGAAGGCAATTTGCGGCAAAGGTCGTAAGTTCTCTACAGCAACCCATACCGTGACTCCGCCACATCATCCGACTAGTATTCTGGGGGCTTGGATCATTAACCACCAGTACGAAGCGGTTGCCGCCGGGAACGGAATCGAAGTAATCGGTACCTATGATGTGAACATCTGGTATTCGTACGACAAAAACAAGCAGACCGAGGTTGCCAAGGAAACGGTCTCCTATGTGGAGCTTATTCCATTGTCGTACCTCGACCCGAGACACCGTGCTTCCACGGCACAGGTCTCTGCGGAGGCAACGCAGGAACCCAATTGTGTGGAAGCCGGGGTATCGCCGGGCGGAGGCAGTGTGACACTCCGGGTGGAACGCGAGTTCGAGGCGGAACTGGTGGCTGAGACCAAGGTCCGCGTGTATGTCAGTGATCAGAGTGACGATCTGGAAGACAAGGATTATGATTTTGAAGGCGAGAATTATGATTACGATGATTTGGACCCTGACGCTCTGGATGATGAGTTGTAGGAACGAATACGCCGCTGCCTGAAGTACTGTGTGGGTTATGATCCATTATATGATGAGAGGGCAGCGGCGTAGAGGGCGAATGCCCTCTTTTTTTTAAAATGCCAATATATTTTTTTGAAAATATTACGCCAGAATTTATATGTTCCACATGATAAATTATCCTTCAAGGTACAGGGATGCGGAAGGGGAGGCTTGCGCCGGAGAAGCGGCAGTCATCAGGAAGTTTAAATAGGGCGGCGTTCGGCTGTCCAACTAAACACCGCAGCGGCGATCAAGACTCGGGTTCAATTTTTATGCGGGACTTATATTTGTGATCTGTATTCGGGTTCTCGTGTACATGCGGTAGAGTTTCGTTAGGATAATTGTGCTATTTCCACTTGAATATTTGGGGGTCTGTTTTCCTCAGCGGCTTATCGCTCAAAGGGTATTGTCCGGTTACTGGACGGTGCGCGAGGGGATATGGCCCTGAGGGATTTTCGTATGGGCGGAGGCATTAGACATGAATGAAGGGCTGAACATATTCCGGCAGCTTGCGCCGGAGCAGATTAAGCGCAGGCTCCGGCGCTGCGGGATAGAGGCCGACTCTGACTCTATCGCTAGAGGGGCGAGGCGACAAGATACAAGAGTTCCCCAGACCCACCCGCATGGACAAGACCCCGTAAGCTACAGGCAGCACTACCGCGTGCTCATTTTCAATCTGGCTGTGCTGGACTGCCAGCCGCTTGGAGCGGGAGCGGCGATGGGCGGGGCGCTGGGGGTTGGAGGGCTGGGCGGGGATCGGTGTGGCGGGTTAGGAGCTGTAAGACAGGGTGAGTATGGGAGTGGCGGGAGAGGGGCGCTAGGGCAAGGGGAGTATGGAAGTGATGGTGGGGAAGTTGGAGGGCAAGGGGAGTATTGGGGTGGCAGGGGAAGAGTTGGAAGGCATGGTGAGTATGGGAACGGTAGAGAAGGAGTTGGAGGGCAAGAGGAGTATGGGGGTGGCAGGGGAAGAGTTGGAGGGCATGGTGAGTATGGGAGCGGTAGAGTAGGAGTTGGAGGGCAAGAGGAGTATGGGAGCGGGAGAGTGGGAGCTGGGGGGCAGGATGAGTATGGGAGCGGGAGAGTGGGAGCTGGAGGGCAAGGGGAGTTTGGGAGTGGCGTGGATGAGATTGGCGGCTTAGGTGGTGGGGGCATGGAGCTGCGGGGAGTTGCGGGGGTTCTGCGGACGGCAGCGGTGCGGGCACTGTATAGTCTGGGGCTGGACAGCGGTGAGGTGGAGCTGCGGGCTATGGGCGGGCGGCGGTACATGGTGACAGGCATCACTCCGGTGGTGCCTGATCCCGCAGGAACACTGCCTGAGCCATACCAGTCAGCATCCGCAGCGCTTGCGCGGATGCTTGACAGTGAGCAGCCGGGCCGGCCCGGGCTGCTCATGGGCATGGACCCGGAGTTCCTGCTGCTCCGGGAATCCACGGGCCGCGTCGTGCCGGCGTCGCGGTACCTGCCCACGGACGGCGTCGCGGGCTGCGACGCCGGACCCCCGGGAACGCACGGCGTGTTCCCGGTGGCGGAGCTGCGCCCTGCGCCGCGCGGGGAACCGCGCGCGCTGCTGGCGCAGCTGATGTCCGCCGCACGCGAGGCGGACCGGCTCATTGCCGACCGCTCGCTGCGCTGGCGGGCGGGAGGTATGCCGCTGCGGGGCTGGGCCCTCGGCGGCCACCTGCACTTCAGCGGCGTCACGCTGTGTGCGCCGCTCTTGCGTGCGCTAGATAACTATCTAGCGCTGCCCTTGTTCCTGCTGGAGGACATCCGGGCTGCGGCCCGGCGTCCCCGCTATGGCGTGCTCGGCGATTTCCGTCCTCAGCCGCATGGCGGCTTCGAGTACCGGACCCTGCCGAGCTTCCTGGTCTCCCCGGTCATCGCCAAAGGCGCGGTCTGCCTGGCTCACCTGATCGTGAGCCATTATGAAGACCTGCCGCTGCGCCCGCTCGACCGGGAAGACCTGCATGCCGCCTTCTACAGCGGCGGCAAAGACCTTCTGCGCACAGCCTGGCCTCCCCTGGAGGCGCAGCTGCGCGCACTGGGCGGCTACGCAGCCGCCGCCCGGTGGATTGATCCGCTGCTGCGCGCCATAGCGGAGCAGCAGAGCTGGGATGAGTCGCGGGATATCCGCGGCTCCTGGGTACGGAGCGCCCCGCCGGACTCCGGGGCGCTGCCGTCCGGGCGGGCGGATGCTTTTCAATAGAGCCTGCCGTCCGTCAAGTCCCGATAGCCGCCGTTTACAGCTTTTCTGCACCGCTAGGTGTAGGACGCTGTTAGTATGGCGGCTATTTTTTAACAAACTACTATGCTCAATGACTACTCTAAATAACGAAGTAATTATCATAGCAATTGCATTTACTGCAGCAGATTCGCCGTTTGCCAGCGCCCTAAACACCAGCCCCAGCTTTAGCACATGCTTCGTGTGTGCCGGGGGTAACCCGGGGAGCGGAGTTTCTGCTATAATAGAGGACAGTATGAAGTAGGTATGGAGGTAGACGATGGCAAACTATACGCCGATGATTCAGCAGTATCTCAAAGTCAAGGAAGGGGCTAAAGACGCTTTCCTTTTCTTTCGTCTGGGCGATTTCTATGAAATGTTCTTCGAGGATGCACTGCTTGCATCCAAAGAGCTTGAGATTACTTTAACAGGCCGCGATGGCGGCATTGGGGAAAAAATTCCGATGTGCGGTGTGCCGTATCATGCCGCCGAGGGGTACATACAGCGACTGATCGAGAAGGGCTACAAGGTCGCGATCTGCGAGCAGCTGGATGATCCTGCGGTGACCAAAGGGATGGTCCGCCGCGATATCGTCCGGGTCGTAACACCGGGTACGGTGATGGACGGCAAGATCATTTCGGACAAAAGCAACAACTACCTCGTCTGTGTAACAGAGGAAGACGGGATGATGGCGCTGGCCGCCTGCGATTTGACGACAGGTGAGCTGTATGTCACCTCGGTACTCGCAAGCACCGAGTGGCTGCGCGACGAGATTGGCATCTATGAGCCTGCGGAGATTATCGGGGATTCAGCCCTCCTGGAGGAGCTGCGCAGTGAGGCTTCCTTGCTGGCCAAGCCTGTGGTCTATACCCCGTGGGATAAGCAGGAGGAAGCGCTGGCCCGCCGCCAGTTCGGCGAAGCGGCCTGGGTCCGGCTGGAGAAGGAGCGCGGCCGTGCCCTGGCGCTGCTGATCTCCTATTTCAGCGAGACCCAGCGCCGTTCATTGGGACAGCTTACCCAGATCTCACCTTACGAGCCGGGGAATTATATGATTCTTGATCCGTTCACCCGGCGGAATCTGGAGCTGACCGAGACCGTGCGGGAACGCTCCAAGAAAGGCTCGCTGCTATGGCTCCTGGACCGCACCGAGACCTCGATGGGCGGACGTCTGCTGCGCCGCCGGATTGATAAGCCGCTCCTGCAGCGCGCGCCGATTGAGCGCCGTCTGGAAGCCGTCGATTATCTGTATAACCAGTTCATCGTCCGCGAGGATCTGCGCGGAGCGCTGAAGGAGATTTACGATCTGGAGCGGCTGGTCGGACGGATTGCCTTCGGCAGCGCGAACGGGCGGGATATGAATGCACTCAGACTGTCTCTGGCCCAGATTCCTGCGTTGAAGGAGATGTGTCTGACTTCCGGCTCTTCTACCTTAAGGGAGATTGGCGCATCCATGGATGAATGCGCGGAGCTTCGAGAGGATATTGAACGGGCGATTGTGGAGGATGCACCGGTGTCCGTGCGTGACGGCGGAATTATCCGCGCGGGCTACCATGAGCGGCTGGATGAGCTGCGGGAAGCCAGCAGCAGCGGCAAGCGCTGGATTGCCGAGCTTGAAGCGAAGGAACGCCAGGTGACGGGGATCAAATCCCTCAAGATCGGCTACAACAAAGTCTTCGGCTATTATATAGAAATTACCCGCTCCAATCTGTCCTCGCTGCCGGAAGGCCGTTACGAGCGCAAGCAGACACTGGCCAATGCTGAGCGTTATGTCACTCCTGAGCTGAAGGAGAAAGAAGCGCTCATCCTGGAAGCCCAGGATAAGATGACAGATCTGGAGTACAGTTTGTTCACCGAGCTGCGCGAGCGGATCAGCAGCCAGGTTCCGCGCCTGCAGGCGCTGGCTGAGAAGGTGGCGGAGATTGATGTGTATCAATGCCTCGCAGCGGTCAGCGCGGAGCACCGGTTCGTGAAGCCTAAGCTGTCCGACAGCTACGATCTGCGGGTTGAAGGCGGACGCCATCCAGTCGTAGAAGCGGTGCTGAAGGATTCGGCTTTCATTGCCAACGGCAGCACACTCAGTAAGGACGAGGGCAATATCCTGCTGATCACAGGACCGAACATGGCCGGAAAAAGCACGTATATGCGCCAGGTGGCGCTCATCTGCATCATGGCCCAGATCGGCTGCTTCGTGCCTGCGGCCAGTGCTGAGGTAGCACTGATCGACCGTATCTTCACGCGGATCGGTGCAGCGGATGACCTGATCGGCGGCCAGAGCACGTTCATGGTCGAGATGGCCGACATTCAAGTCATGACCGAGAAAGCAACCGCCCGCAGCCTGATCATTATCGATGAGCTGGGGCGGGGGACCTCGACCAGCGAGGGGATGGCGATTGCCCAGGCGGTGATCGAATATGTGCATGATACCATTGCCTGCAAGGCACTGGTCTCCACGCATTTCCATGAGCTGGCCCATCTGGAGCAGAGCCTTAGCGGTCTGCGGAATTATTCCATGGCGGTCCAGGAAAGCGGCGACAAGGTGAACTTCCTCCGCAAGCTGGTGCCGGGAGCTGCGGACAGCAGCTACGGGATCTATTGTGCAAGGCTGGCTGGATTGCCGGAAGGAATTATCGACCGGGCTTACGGGCTGCTTCAGAGCATTGAACAGGCTTCTCCGCCGGGCGTCGCAGCGCTGAATTACGGCACGGGTTACAGTGAGCGGAGCGGGAGCGGAACGGTTATACAAGAGCATCAGGCTACCGCTGCGCAGATGCCGGATACCGGAGAAGGAGCTGCCACAGGAAGCCATTCCTATTCGCTTGAACGCACCACACAAGCTCCGGCATATCCAGACGCGTATCCCGAAGCAACAGCTTCTATGGCTGCCGGACAGCGGGAAGCTGCTGCATCCCTTGCTTCTCCTGCAGAGGAAGAGGACAATGAAGTAGTGCAGCTGTCTATTTTTGGTGAGGAGGAGCCGCGCAAGAACCGCAAGGGTGGGGCAGCGGTACCAGCCGTCAAAGACAATCCGCTGATCAAAGAGCTAATCAATGCCGTGCAAGGCGCAGATCTGATGAATATGACCCCGCTGCAAGCGATGGGCCTCTTGAACGAACTGAAGCTGAAGGCAAGAGAGCTGTAGTTCAGCGGAACTGCTGCCGTGAAGGTACGCTTAAAACCGAATACAATTGGCTGTACAGCGGAATATGGCCCGAATGTATGTGAAAAACAGCATACATTGTGCTCGCAAGCAGACACGCGGCCCGAATGTATGTGAAAAACAGCATACATTGTGCTCGCAAGCGGGCACGCGGCCCGAATATATGTGGAAAACAGCATACAATGTACTCGCAAGCAGACACCCGGTCCGAATGTATGTGGAAAACAACATACATTGTACTCGCCAGCAGACACCCGGTCCGAATATATGTGGAAAACAGCATACAATGTACTCGCGCAAGCAGACACCCGGTCCGAATGTATATGGAAAACAGCATACATTGTGCTCGCAAGCGGGCACACGGCCCGAATGTATGTGAAAAACAGCATACATTGTGCTCGCAAGCAGACACGCGGTCCGAATGTATGTGAAAACAGCATACATTGTACTCGCAAGCGGGCACACGGCCCGAATGTTACAGTCCGTAAATGTTAAATAATATTTATAAATTAAATAAATGCGGGGTGAACGAATATGGCTAAAATTCATGTGCTGGATGAGCATATTGCCAACCAGATTGCTGCCGGGGAGGTAGTCGAACGTCCTGCTTCTGTGGTAAAGGAGCTGGTCGAGAACGCGATCGATGCGGGCAGCACCCGTATTGAAGTCTCTGTGGAAGAGGGGGGACTGCAGAGCATCCGGGTGAAGGATAACGGCTCGGGGATCGAGCCGGAGGACTGCGAGACTGCCTTCTACCGCCATGCGACCAGCAAAATTGCCAGCGGCCGTGATCTCTTCCAGATCACCAGTCTCGGCTTCCGTGGAGAAGCGCTTGCGAGTATCGCAGCGGTATCGAAGCTGACCCTGCTGACGGCCAGCGGAGACGACGGGAAGGGACGGGTGCTGGACATTGAGGGCGGCAGGCTGATCCGCAATGAAGATGCGGCTTCCGGCCAAGGCAGTGACCTCACGGTGCGGGAGCTGTTCTATAATACGCCTGCCCGCCTGAAGTATATGAAAAGCATCCAGACCGAGCTGGGCCATATCTCGGATGCCATGTACCGGATGGCACTGGCTCACCCGGATATCTCCTTCACCCTCCAGCATAACAGCAACCAATTGCTGCATACGCTGGGCAATGGAGACCTGCTGCAGGTGATTGCTGCTGTATACGGCACCTCAGCAGCCAAGGCCATGCTCCCGGTGACGGCGGAAGATCCGGACTTCCGGATCTCCGGCTATATCAGCCGTCCTGAATGGACACGCTCGAACCGCAATGCGGTTACGACGCTGGTCGGTGGCCGTTACATCCGCAGCAACGGACTGAATGCGGCCATCATGCGTGCTTACCACACGCTGCTGCCGATTAACCGTTATCCGCTGCTGGTCCTGAAGCTGGAGATGCACCCGTCACTGGTGGATGTTAACGTGCATCCGGCCAAGCTTGAAGTGCGCTTCAGCAAAGAACCGGAGCTGTACGGGTTCATAGAACAGCAGCTCCGCTCGCTGCTGATGGGCCAGAGCCTGATTCCACGCCCTACTAAGGAGATCATCGGCGGCAAGAATAGCAGCTCATTCATTCAGGAGCAATTCGCCTTCTCCAAAGGCGCAGCTCCGGGCAATTTCCAGCAAGCTACGGAAGCGGGAGGTACAGAAAAGTCAGCAGCTCCGAGCAGCTACGGCCAGGGAATGCCTGGCGGTGGTGGCGCTGCTGCGGGCAGTCAGCCGCCTACCAGCGGACGGAGCGGCGTCCCGTTCTCTGGCAGTGCTGGTCCATTAACGGAAGCTGCCAACCCTGCCGCTGGCGGCACTTACGCTGCTTCCCAAGCATCCGGGAATACCCGGCCTTATAGCGGAAGCAATGCACAGGATCAGCAGGCCAGAGAGACGGCCGCTGCATACAGCGGCGGTAACGCCACCCAGGGTTCCTACCGCCAGCCGTTTAACGGCCTCCGCGACAGCTATCGTCCTCAGACAGCCACCGCTGGCCGGGGGCAGCAGCAGGCGGCCGGGGAGCTGTACGCACCTGTTGAGCAGACTGACACTGGTCTTCCGCAGTTTCCTGAGCTGAATTATATCGGCCAGCATCACGGTACCTATATCATCGCCCAGAATGACAGCGGGCTGTACTTAATTGACCAGCACGCTGCGCATGAGCGGGTGAATTATGAATTTTATTATGAGAAATTCGGCAAGCCGGAAGATGCCTCGCAGGAGCTTTTGCTGCCGATTACGCTGGAGTTCACGCCTTCGGAGAGCAGGCAGCTTAGCGAACGGCTCCACTGGTTTGAGCAGGCCGGGGTCGTGCTGGAGCATTTTGGCGGCCAGACCTTCCTGGTCCGTTCCCTGCCGTACTGGTTCCCGGAAGGAGACGAGAAGGCGGTCATTGAAGAGATGGCAGAGTGGGTGCTGAGCGAACGGTCGATTGACCTCGCCAAGCTGCGCGAGAAATCCTCCATTCTCTGCTCCTGCAAGGCTTCGATCAAAGCCAACCAGAAGCTTACAGAGCTGGAAGTGGAATCGCTACTCACCAGGCTCGCAGCCTGCCGTCAGCCTTATACCTGCCCGCATGGACGCCCGATCGTTGTGTCGTTCTCGGCCTATGATCTGGAGAAGCTGTTTAAGCGCGTTATGTAGTGGCTATATTGTACATTTATAGAGTGCAGAACGGAGGCAACATGATTATAACCACGGGCTTTGACCCGATACCGCAAGTGGCGGCCCGGGCTCGGGAGCTTGCAGACCGCACAGGCTGCGCTTATGCTCCGAGAGCGAAGTTCTCAATGGGCAAGCTGGTGGAGCATTACGGGGACGAACAGATTCTGGTGGTGCTGCAGGAGGCGGTCCGGCTGATTACGCCTGGAATGCCGCCGATGGAATTCCATCCCAGCATGGGCTTTGTCCGTGCCAAAAGAATTTTAAGAGGTGAACCGGACCCCATGATCGATGCCGCAGGCATGCTCCCCGGCGACAGCGTGCTGGACTGCACGGCCGGACTCGGAGCAGATTCGCTGCTGTTCGCAGTCACTGGAGGGGAGACCTCCAAGGTGACGGCGCTGGAGAGCTCACTGCCGCTGTATGCTCTTCTGGTGGAAGGGATGAGCGGGTATGTATCCGGCCAGGTGAAGGTGAATGAGGCACTGCGGCGTATTGATGTGCGGCACGGGGACCATCTGGAATACCTGCGGACCCAGCCGGACAAGAGCATCGACATTGTCTACTTCGATCCGATGTTCCGGGTGCCGCTGACGGACTCGGCAGCCATCTCGCCGCTGCGGCAATTCGCCAATCCTGCTGCATTGTCGGCTGACAGTGTGGCTGAGGCCACCAGGGTGGCCCGCAAGACCGTGCTGCTCAAGGAGAAGGCGCTGAGCGGAGAATTCACCCGCCTCGGCTTCAAGGAGCTGCTGCGGGCCAATGCCAAAACATCGTACGGGGTGATTACCATTGACAACTGAGACGAAACGCAAGGTGCTTGTACTGCTGGGACCGACTGCGGTCGGAAAAACCAGGCTGAGCCTGGAGCTGGCTGAGGCGCACGGAGCCGAGATCATCTCCGGAGATTCGATGCAGGTCTACCGCGGGATGGATATCGGGACGGCCAAGATTACCCCTGAAGAGATGAAAGGCATCCCTCATCACCTGATTGATATTCATGATCCGCAGGACGCGTATTCCACGGCTGAGTTCCAGGAGCAGGGGGCCAGGCTGATCGAGGAGATCAGCGCGCGGGGCAAGCTGCCTTTTATTGTCGGCGGGACTGGACTATATATTGAATCGTTGTGCTACGGCTTCCGCTTCTCTGAAGCGGTGGCTGACGAGGCGTTCCGTGAGCAGCAGGAGGCTTACGCCGAAGAGCATGGGGCTGATGCCCTGCATGCCCGCCTGGCAGCGGTAGACCCGGCCAGCGCGGAGCGGCTGCACCCCAATGACCGCAGGCGGATCATCCGCGCGCTGGAGATTTTTCACCAGACGAATGTCCCTTTATCCGACTCGCTGGCCGGCCAGAACAAGGAGTCTCCCTATGATTTATGCCTGATCGGTTTGACAATGGACCGGAAAATACTATATAAACGTATTGAAGAGCGAATCGATCAGATGCTGGCGGATGGCCTCGTGCCTGAGGTGCAGCGGCTGCTGGATCAAGGCTACGGCAGGAGTCTTGTGTCTATGCAGGGTCTGGGCTACAAGGAGATTGCCGCCTACCTGGAGGGGGAGATGACGCTTGAGGAAGCCGTGGTGCTGCTGAAGCGTGATACCCGCCGGTTTGCCAAGCGGCAGTTGTCATGGTTTCGCCACATGAAGGAGATTCAGTGGATGGACGTCCTGGAGAGCCAAAACTTTTCTGAGAATTTTGCGAAATTAAATGGTATAATAGCAGGAAAGTTTCTTACAGGTCTTGAATATACTTCTGAACAATCTAATTGAACCATTGGGGGTACGTCATATGAACAAGTCCATTAACATTCAAGATACGTTCTTGAACCAGCTGCGCAAAGAGAATATCCCTGCTACAGTATATTTGACCAACGGCTTTCAAATCCGGGGAATTATCAAAGCGTTCGACAACTTCACGATTGTCATCGACAGTGACGGGCGCCAGCAGATGGTGTACAAGCATGCGATTTCCACGTTTACGCCGCAGCGAAGCGTATCACTGATGCAGGACAACAATAACGAGAATTAAGATTTTACTGTTTTGAAGCGAAACCTTTTTGTTTATAAATCGTTTGAATAGAGAGTGCGAGAGAGCAACCTGAGAAGGTTGTTCTTTTCATTCGTGAACATCATTTATGTTTTTTCCGTTAAGGGAGTCAGGAGGCAGCATGTCCAGAGACCAACTAACCCGGAGCGGCGGCAATAGAAACAGAGGAAGTCAGCCGTCCAGCTCCCAAGGGAAGCCGAAGAAAAAAAAGAAAAGATTCTTAACCAAAAAACGTGTGCTGTGGAGTTTGTTTTTTTCAGTTGCGCTGGCTATTTTTTGTGCGCTGGGCGGCTACTTGTTCATCATGCTGAACGGGCAGAAGCTGCTGGAGGAGAACCGGGACAAGCTGACGGTGAACCCGCCGACGCAGATTTTTGACCGGAACAAGAACCTGATCGGCGAGTTATCGCTGGAGAAGAGCGACCCGGTGGAATACCAGGATATTCCCAAGCTGCTGGTTGACGCATTCGTAGCCACCGAGGACAAAAGGTTCTTCGAGCACAACGGGGTGGATCTCTGGTCCATCGGACGCGCGGCTGTCAAGGATATTGCAGCACGCAGCATGGTTGAAGGCGGCAGTACGATTACCCAGCAGCTGGCGAAGAATATCTTCCTGACCCGGGATAAGACCTTCTTCCGCAAAGCGACTGAGGTTTCGATTGCCGTGGCACTGGAGAAAACAGAAACCAAAGAAGAAATCATTAAGATGTACCTGAACCGGATTCCGTTCGGCGGTACCACTTACGGGATCAAGGCAGCATCGATCCGTTATTTCGGGAAAAGCGATCTGAATAAACTTGAGCTGTGGGAGATAGCGACCTTGGCTGCAATGCCCAAAGGGCCGTCCCGCTATAATCCGCTGCGTAACCCCGAGCTGTCGAAGGAACGCCGCGGCGTAGTGCTTCAACTCATGTATGAGCAGAAGCTGATAACCAAGGAGCAGATGGACGAGGCAAAGGCCGTGGATTACAACTACAAGCCGCCTGAGAAGAAGCAGCGTTACCAGGCATTTATTGATTATGCGATTGGTGAGGCTGAGGACAAATTCGGGCTGACCGAGGATGATCTCAACATCGGCGGTTACAAGATTTATACAACCATGGATAAGCATGCCCAGGAGACGATTGAGGATGCTTTTGCCGACAGTGACAACTTTGAGAAAAGTGTGGACGATGAGCTGGTACAAGGCTCGATGACCATTATTAACCAGGAGACCGGCAGTGTCGTGGCCTTGATGGGCGGACGCAATTATGAGAAAAAAGGCTACAGCCGGATCGACGGCAGCCGCCGTTCACCGGGCTCTGCCTTCAAGCCCCTTGTATCCTATGCCCCGGCACTGGAATCCGGCAAATTCACGAATGATTCCATGCTGAGCAATGAGAAGCAGTGCTTCGGCAAATATTGCCCGAACAACCTGCACGGGTACTCGAAGTCGATCAGTATGAGCGATGCGCTGACGAAGTCGGAGAATATTCCGGCGGTCTGGCTGCTGAATGAGATCGGTGTGAATACCGGCTTCCAGTTCGCCAAGAAGCTGGGGATCAACCTGAAGGATGAAGACAAGAACCTGTCGCTCGCCCTCGGCGGGATGAGTGAGGGAACGAACACGATGGAGATGGCCCAGGCCTATAGTGCCTTCGCCAATGGCGGAGAGCTGCGGGAGGCATACTCCATCAAGTCGATTGACGACAAAGACGATAAGACGGTCTACAAGGCGAACACCAAGCCTGAGCGCGTGATGAGTGAACAGACCGCTTATCAGATGACAGAGATGATGCAGCGTGTTGTACAGGACGGTACAGGTAAAAAAGCGAAAATCAACCGTCCGGTAGCCGGTAAGACCGGTACGACGCAGAGCGGGTATAAGGGCATCAGCTCGAACCGCGATGTCTGGTTCGTGGGTTATACACCGGAATGGACGGCTGCTGTATGGATGGGCTATGACAAGCCGAGCAAGACCCATCTGCTGAAGAACAGCAGTCCGCTGGCCGCCGCCTTCTGGGGCAAGGTCATGGAGAAGGCGCTGGAAGGTGTACCTGCCAAGCAGTTCCCGGTACCGAAGGGCGCGGCTCCAGAGGTGGAGGCTACACCGATACCTGAAGCGGTATCGGCGGTAACGGGCTTCCAGGCTGCTTATGATCCTTCTACGATGACGGTGAATATGAGCTGGAATCCTGCTGCGGCCAGCGGGGTAGAATACCGTATTTACCGCCGTGAGACCTCTGAGACGGACTTCACATCGATTATGAACACCATGGCCTCGAATATCGGGGACATCAGTGCGATGCCGGGACTGTCTTATGAATATTATGTGACTGCATATTATCAGGAGCTTGATCAGGAGAGCGAGCCGTCGGGGACAGTAACCGTGTCCGTTCAGGATGAGCTTCAGACCCCTGAGCCAGAGGCAACGCCTGACCCGAATATGCCTACGGATAATCCCGATAACGGCGGCAATTCGGGAAATGGAGAGAACGGCGGCAATCCGCCGGATAATGGACAGGGTAATAATGGTTCCGGTAATAATGGACCGGGCAACCATGGTCCAGGTAATAACGGCAATGGTCAAGGAGGGGAGGGCGGCAGTGGAGCAGCCACATCCCCTCCTGAGATGACACCGCCGCCTGCTACGCCAGAGCCATTACCAACACCGGCACCGGAGGCGACGAGCGGTACTGTCGATCCCGGAATCATCCCTGACCCGAATGCCGGAACCGATCCGGCAAGTGATCCGGGCAGCGGTTTTGTTGAAGGCCCCGGCAATGTGCATTAGACTGGCATGAAGTCAAATTCATAGCATGAACGATTACCCTGACAGCTCCGGGAGCTCTGCACGATGCAGAATTGCCGGATGTCGGGGTTTTCTTGTTTTGAGTGTCTCTGCAAAATGTGTTAAGCTGAATGCACCATTATCAGAAGAGGGTTATTCATATGAAACGTAAATTCGGAGACCGGGCCAACTGGCGCAGGATTACCCGCCGCCATTTTGCCTGCCGCTATGTGGAGACCCGGGAGTTCAGCGGTTATATCACACTCTACACTATATACGGGCTGAAGGAGCCGTTGTGGAAGAGTTACGGCAGGCATACATACCGCATTGCGGACAAGGGATATTCATGGCTGCAGTATTTTCCCAAGGACAGCCACTATATTGTGACGGCCATGTTTGATGAACGGCAAAATATTGTGCAGTGGTACATTGACACCTGCAAGGTCCAGGGCGTGACGGATCAAGGGGTTCCCTGGTTCGACGATCTGTATCTGGATGTTGTAGTGCTGTGGAATGGTGAAGTGTTTTTGCTGGATGAGGATGAACTGGAGGAAGCGCTGGAGCGGGAAGATATCACGGACAGTGATTATCAGTTAGCCTGGTCAACAGCCAATGCAATACTGCGTGCGATAGACGCTCATGCCTTTCCGTATTTCTCCCTTTCACTGAAGCATCGTGCCGAATTGTTTCATCACGGAGAATTTAGGAGGAAGTAGATCATGGATTGGTATGTTTATCAACGGGGCTCATCCCCGATCCGCAAAGTATCACGCAAGCGCCACCATCGTACGAAGAAGGTGCTGACGGTATCGCTGCTGGTACTGATTGCAGCCGGATTCATCTGGTGCGGGGTAGTGTTTAACAGAATTAACAGTGCGGCAACCACCACGCCTATGGTGAAAGCGGACGCCGGAGTTATTCTGGGGATGTCAATGTGGGGGGATGAACCGAGTCCCGGGCTGAAGGAACGGCTGGATTATGCGCTTGAGCTGTATAAGTCTGGTGCGTTCAGCCATTTTGTTGTCTCTGGTGGACTGGATCAGCCGGACTACAAATACACGGAAGCCGAAGGGATGAAGAGGTATCTGGTTGCCCATGGAGTACCGGACAAGCTGATCTACCTGGAGGACCAGTCTACCAGCACTTACGAGAACCTGCTGTTCAGTAAGACAATCATGCAGCAAGAGGGATTGTCTTCGGCCGTCGTCATTACCCATGATTTCCATGGCCGCCGCGCTTTGGAGACTGCGCGTAAGCTGGGGTATAAGAACCCGGAGCTTGGTGTCACAGAGTCTAAGGTGATGTCGATGCTTAAGTATAAGTCCCGCGAGATTCTGGCCTACACCAAATGGAAATTGCAGGAGCTGTCGCTGTAAATCTGCTAATTTCCAAAACTGCTAATAACGCCTTTTATACTGGAATAGACTGGTTAGAGCAAGTCAGACCTGTATAATGAGGTGAACTAGGTGAACGGACATGTAGCGGCGGCAAGCAGCGGACGGGAAGAACGCAGACCGTCCAGGCAGATTAACATAGTGCTGAATAATCAGGCTCCGGCCCCGGTGTCCGGCTTGCCGGCTGATAGCGCGGGCGGCACGGCAACTCCCAAGCCCGGCAGCCATAGCGGACTGTTCCAGGAGCTGAGCCGGGAGCTGGATGCACTTGTAGGTCTGGATAACATCAAAGAGCTGGTCTTCGAGATCTATGCCCTGCTGCAGGTGGCCCAGATGCGCAGTGAAGCCGGACTTGCCACCGGAGGCCAGGCCTATCATATGGTATTCAAGGGCAATCCCGGAACAGGCAAAACCACGGTTGCACGGATTGTGGCGAAGCTGTTCCAGCGGATGGGTGTGCTCAGCAAAGGGCATCTGATTGAAGTAGAGCGCGCAGATCTGGTAGGGGAATATATCGGACATACTGCCCATAAGACGCGGGATCTGGTTAAAAAAGCGCTCGGTGGCATTCTCTTCATCGATGAAGCTTACAGTCTGGCCCGTGGCGGAGACAAGGATTTCGGCAAGGAGGCCATCGACACATTAGTCAAATCGATGGAGGACCACCGCAGCCAGTTTGTCCTGATTCTGGCCGGGTATTCCGGCGAGATTGATTATTTTCTGATGAGCAATCCGGGTCTGCCCTCGCGATTTCCGATCCAGGTTGAATTTCCCGATTATACCATCGACCAGCTGCTGCAGATTGCCGAGCTGATGGCCAAGGACCGTGATTATATTTTGATGCCGCAGGCCATACTCAGACTCAAGCAGCAATTGCTTACGGAGAAGACAGAGAGTCTGCATGCTTTCAGTAATGCAAGGTATGTTCGCAACAGTATTGAGAAGGCGGTACGCGCACAGGCTGTGCGGCTCTTGAATCAGTATGAGAGCGCAAGTCCGGGTAAGCAGGAGTTAATGACGCTGCGGACCGAGGATTTCAAAGGATAGTCCAGCAAGAATAGATGAGGAGCATGGAATGAATGGCAACTACAACACATGACACAGAGACAGAAGTGCAGGACCGGGCGATTCTCGTCAGCCTGGTGACTGATAAGATCAAACGCACCGGGATCGACCCTGAGCTCTCGCTCCAGGAGCTGGTACAATTAGCAGAGACCGCCGGGGTAGAGGTGCTGGATGTACTGCGGCAGAACAAGGAGACCCCGGATTCCAGGTGGTTTATCGGTAAAGGCAAGGTGGAAGAGCTTCGAATGGCCGCTGACGGGCTTGGCGCAAATACCGCGATCTTTGATCAGGAGCTGTCCGGGGCACAGGTACGTAATCTGGAAGAGGCGCTGGATCTCAAAATCATTGACCGTACGCAGCTGATTCTCGATATCTTTGCCGGACGCGCGAAGACCCGTGAAGGGATTATCCAGGTAGAGCTTGCTCAGCTGTCTTATCTGCTGCCGCGTCTGTCCGGGCAAGGCAAAAATCTGTCGCGTCAGGGAGGCGGAATCGGTACGAGAGGTCCCGGAGAGAGCAAGCTGGAGACGGACCGCCGGCATATCCGTGACCGGATTACCGAGCTGAAGCGCCAGCTGGACGAGGTGGTCAAGACCCGTGAGCTGCACCGTGAACACCGCCGTAAGAGCGGTGCGGTTCAGGTGGCGTTGGTAGGCTATACCAACGCGGGTAAGTCCACGCTGCTGAAGCAGCTGACCGATGCCGATGTGTACATCGAGAACCAGCTGTTCGCTACCCTTGACCCTACCTCACGTGTGCTTCAGCTTCCGGGCGGCAAGGAGGTCGTGCTTACGGACACCGTCGGCTTCATTCAGAATCTGCCGCATGATCTCGTAGCCTCCTTCCGCGCTACGCTGGAGGAAGTGAATGAAGCCAATCTGGTGCTGCATGTGGTGGATTCCTCTTCTCCGATGCGTGAGGAGCAGATGGAGGTCGTTCAGACGATTCTGCAGGATCTGGGCGCGGCAGGCAAGCCGCAGGTTGTATTATTTAACAAAATCGATCTGTGTCAGCCGCAGCAGCTGGAGATGCTCCCGACCGGTGAGGGCTTCCTGAAGATCAGTGCTTTTAATGAGGACGACCTCTCACGGATTACGGAGATCATCAGCGACCAGCTTGCCGGGGATACGCTAATCTTCCGCATTCCCGGGGACCGGGGGGACCTTTCCTCTCTGCTCTACCGTGTGGGCGAGGTGCTTGAACAGGATTATGACGGAAGCGATGTACTCTATAACGTGCGGCTGAACAAAGAGGATTACGATAAATGGAGCTATAAGCTGGCTGAATTCGTGGAGCCGCAATAATTGCTTATCTGATCCAGTGGAAGCTGATTTGGCTGGTCAGAGATGAAGCGTCTATATCCCCGCATTGCAACAGTCTGCTTTGGAGATTGATCCAGGCAGGCTTTGTTGTGCGGGTTTTCACTGATGCAGTAGCGGGAGATCATTATATAGGAATGTTAGGAGAGATGAATAGGACATGGCAGGATTTGCAGAGGATTTATTACAGGCAGCGGAAGCTGCAGAGCTGGAAATCGAAGGGGCGGTGAAGACACTGGACCGGATTGTGGATCATAATCAGTGGAAAGTGATCGAAGCCTTCCAGCGCCAGCATGTGAGTGATTTTCACTTCGCGGGCTCTACCGGATATGCGTACAATGACCGGGGGCGTGAGGTGCTTGATCTGGTCTATGCTGAAGTATTCGGTGCGGAAGCTGCGCTGGTCCGGCCGCATTTCGCTTCAGGAACGCATACGATCTCTACAGCTCTGTTCGGCGTGTTGCGGCCTGGGGATGAACTGCTATATATTACAGGACGCCCCTATGATACGCTGCACAAGGTAGTTGGCAAACCAGGAGACGGGACAGGCTCACTGGCGGATTTCGGCATCGGCTACCGGGAGACAGCGCTGACAGAAGAGGGGAAGGTCGACTGGGATGAGGTCGCCTTAGCGATAAATGACAAGACCAAGGTGATCGGAATCCAGCGTTCGCGCGGCTATGACTGGCGTTCGTCCTTCACGGTCGCTGAGATTGGCGAGATGGCAGCACGGGTAAAAGCCATTAAGCCGGATGTCATCGTATTCGTGGACAATTGCTACGGAGAATTCACCGAGACACTGGAGCCGCCGCAGGTTGGCGCTGATCTGGTAGCCGGTTCGCTGATCAAGAATCCCGGCGGCGGAATCGCCGAGACCGGCGGTTATATCTGCGGCCGCACAGATCTGGTGGAGCTGGCGGCATACCGCCTGACTGCCCCTGGAATCGGCGGTGAGGTGGGGGCGATGCTGGGCACGACACGCGGCCTGTATCAAGGTCTGTTCATGGCCCCGCATACAGTGGGACAAGCCGTGAAGGGCAGTATTTTCGCTGCGGCGGTGTTCCAGCGCTGCGGCTTCACCACTAAGCCTGCCTGGAATGAGCCGCGTACGGATCTGATCCAGGCGGTGGCTTTTGACGGACCCGAGCATCTGATTGCCTTCGTACAAGGTATCCAGCGCGCAGCAGCGGTAGACAGCCACGTCGTGCCTGAGCCTTGGGACATGCCGGGATATGAGCATCCAGTCATCATGGCGGCCGGGACCTTCATCCAGGGTGGAAGCCTGGAGCTGTCGGCAGATGCGCCCATCCGCGCCCCGTATATCGGGTATATGCAAGGCGGATTAACCTATTCCCATGTCAAATACGGGGTCTTGATGGCCTTGCAGAGTATGAGAGAGCGTAAGCTGCTGTAGTGCCTGTTCAACATAGAAGCTGTTAAGTTCATATATCAGGCTTGGAGAGGAGGGCGGACTTTGGAGGAAGCAACAGCTATTGAAAGCTTGCTGCAGAGAAAGCAGGAGAATGCAGCTCCGGTTGCTGTAATAATGTGTGGAGTAGCGGGATCGGGTAAGACGACCTTTGCGCTCAAGCTGGAGCAGGAGGGATTTGTCCGGCTGTCCATCGATGAGGATATCTGGAGCACCCATGGCCGTTATGGGATTGATTACCCTGAAGAGGCTTATGAAGCCTTCAAAGAGGAGTCGGAACACAAGCTGCGTAAGGAGTTAATAGAGCTGCTTGCCGGTAAGCGTCATGTTGTGGTGGATTTCAGCTTCTGGCAGAAGCGAAGACGTGACGAATACAAACAATTGATTGAGCAGCACGGCGGACTATGGGTCTTGGTTCATCTAAAGGTACAGCCGGTAGAGCTGCGCCGGAGGCTCCATATCCGCAGCGCACGGTTTGACGCCAATGCGGCATTCACTATTACAGTGGAGATTCTGACCCGTTTCCTGAACGGATTCGAGACGCCGGCGGGTGAAGGCGAATGGATCATTGAAGCATAACATGACATGAAGCAGGACACAGGAGCTGTATTGTTGAATATTGGCTTGCTGCAGCCTTCGCCGCAGCCTGTGATTTTGCGTGAGGATTGTTCTTTGTGATATACTTCGGGAAACCAAAGCCCATGCATTTGACCCTTGGATCTCTTAATCTCACAATGGGTGAAAGAAATCTTGTGAGAAAAACTCACATACCATTGACACGCCATATAAGGAAATGTACAATGAGATGAGAAAAAGATCATTGGAAGGTTGGATGAGTCATGGGTGATGAAATCCGCAGAAATATGGCATTATTTCCTATTGGAATCGTAATGAAGTTAACTGATCTATCCGCCAGACAAATTCGTTATTATGAGCAGCACAGCCTGATTGTACCTGCGCGTACCTCCGGCAACCAGCGTTTGTTCTCTTTTAATGATGTGGAACGTCTGCTTGAGATTAAGGCGTTGATTGAGAAGGGTGTTAATATTGCCGGCATCAAGCAGGTGATGAATCCTGTCTCGAAGGAATCTGAAGAAGCTACGGTTATTACCCCTGATACAGAGGTGAGACGTAGAGAGTTGTCTGATTCGCAGCTTCACCGTCTGCTGAAGCAGGAGCTGGTTTCCGGTAAAAGACCGGGACAAGTGTCTCTAATCCAAGGTGAGCTATCCCGGTTTTTTAATAAATAATATAGAGCTGTTGAAAGGGAGAGGGTAACGTGAGTTTTACTAAAGAAGATATTCTGCGCATTGCCAAGGACGAGAACGTCCGGTTTATTCGCCTGCAGTTCACCGATTTGCTGGGAACGATCAAGAATGTAGAGATTCCGGTAAGCCAGCTTGAAAAAGCACTCGACAATAAAATGATGTTCGATGGCTCTTCCATCGAAGGTTATGTGCGGATCGAAGAATCCGACATGTATCTGTATCCGGACCTGAGCACCTGGGTTATCTTCCCTTGGGTGACTGATAGCCGTGTGGCACGTCTGATTTGTGATGTGTACATGCCGGATGGCACGCCGTTTGCCGGAGACCCGCGCGGTATCCTCAAGCGTTGTCTGCAGGAAGCTGAAGAAATGGGCTTCACCGCTATGAATGTTGGACCAGAGCCGGAATTCTTCCTGTTCAGAACAGATGAGAAGGGCAATCCGACTACAGAGCTGAATGACCAGGGTGGTTATTTCGATCTCGCGCCGATGGATCTTGGGGAGAACTGCCGCCGCGAAATCGTATTGACACTGGAAGAAATGGGCTTTGAAATTGAGGCCTCCCACCATGAAGTGGCTTCCGGCCAGCATGAAATTGACTTCAAATATGCCGATGCCATCAAGGCAGCGGATCAGATTCAGACCTTCAAGCTTGTCGTGAAGACGGTAGCCCGCCATCACGGCCTGCATGCAACCTTTATGCCTAAGCCGCTGTTCGGTATGAACGGATCTGGTATGCACGCTCACCAATCCCTGTTCAAAGGCAAAGAGAATATGTTCTACGATGAGAGCGATAAGCTGGGCCTTAGCAAGACTGCCCGTTATTACATGGCGGGGATTCTGAAGCACGCACGTGCTTTTGCAGCGATCACTAACCCGACTGTCAACTCCTACAAACGTCTGGTGCCTGGCTATGAAGCACCTTGTTATGTGGCTTGGTCTGCAAGTAACCGCAGCCCGATGATCCGTATTCCGGCTTCGAGAGGACTCAGCACACGCGTAGAGGTTCGTAACCCGGACCCTGCAGCTAACCCTTACCTTGCACTCGCTGTTATGCTGAAGGCAGGTCTGGATGGAATCAAGCGTCAGCTAGATCTTCCAGCTCCTATCGACCGTAACATCTATGTGATGTCCGAAGAAGAGCGGATCGAAGAAGGCATCCCAAGTCTGCCAGCCGATCTGAAGGAAGCCCTGAACGAAATGATCCGCAGCCACGTGATCACAGAAGCCCTCGGCGAACACGCTCTGGCCCACTTCTACGAGCTGAAGGAAATCGAATGGGATATCTACCGCACCCAGGTTCACGAGTGGGAAAGAGATCAGTACATGACGCTTTACTAGGATACAGCAGCCCCCGGCGCGCATAGCGCCGGGGGCTTTTTTGTCCCTCGATTTTATAGGATTATACACCAAAAAGCGCCGTTCTTTTTAGGGAATGGCGCTTGCTCATGCTATTTAATATGTTTCATCGCTCTATGCTTGACTTTACAATTTTTTTGGCGGTAACTTGTGCTGGAAATGAATCATCACTTGCAGTATAGATCACTTCAACCGCATCACCCTTATTATAGTTAGAAGGAGTAATTTTATTTACCCAAATGGCCTGAGAGTAATCATTAGACTCCAGAACTTCCTTGTAATTCTTACCCAAATCATCTTCTTTCAACTGGGATATTACTAAAATCCTTTTGTTCTCTAAGTCTACTGTGTGTATAATCCCTTTAAAATGGATATCATCTTTGCTACAGGCAGTGACGAATAGCAAGAAAATAATAGTTAGAGTCCATTTTGTGATCGTGTTAGTTTTTCGAAACATAGGTGTTCTCCTTTGAACGGGTGCGACATTATTTTAAAAGGGGTTGAACAGATAAAGAATTCATTACATTACCGATATACGAATAAACAGCATTTCCGTTATACCGGCCCTTATTAATTCCCATTAACACAGTACTGTAATATGTTGGTGCACCACTATCACCAGGTGCAGATGTGTAACTAGCGGATCTTAATCCAGAAAAGCCTACACCATCAACACTATATGATACAGATTTACTTAATAATGTTCCACATGATACTGGATTAGTGGCTGATGAAGCTCCAGACATACAGACCATATTTCCTACAAAGTCGTTTGCTTGAACAGTATCAAAATATCCTGCTCTACTTGAAGAGGTATAAAGATCATTTGAATAGGATAGGCTTGTCGTTCCAATAACTGCAGCATCAACATTTCCTCCGTAGGTTCGTCCTCCCATACTGCCAACACCATTGGAACCTTGACTAAAGGAGTTTCCCGCTGAACCGCAGTGGGCAGCAGTAACAATGAAGTTGGATGTTAAAAATCCAATGCTACAGTAACCTCCAGTAGAATTGTTAATTATTTTTGTCCCTGCTTGAAGAGGATTGTATGTTGAATTTCTGTCAAGATCATCTGATACCACAGCGGAATTTCTTAAAGACAACATGTCAGCATTAAAGGTTTTTTCGAGTATAGATCTCTTTGTTTCATCAAAGTCCTTTATGCCCACCTGTACTTTTTGTTCTGCTAAGTCTACTAATGTGTCAGTTATTGTAACCCCATTGAAAGTAGTATCCATAAGAGAAATTAACTTATCATTAAGTTCATTTAATTCCTTTTCAGAATACTTTGCAATAAAGACATTTATTAAATGAGAGTCACCATATATATTTCTGAAATCAGATTCGTATTGATCTATATTAGTACTATTCTTTATACCTATATTAACAATTCCTCCAGACTTTTGGTCAATGAAAACAATCCCGTCTTTAGTGCGCTTATCTAGATAATCCTTAATTAGAGGCAGCTTTGTCGTTTGATGATTAATACGTTCTGTCAGACGTACTTCCTCGAGCTTTGTCATCCTAACTCCGAATTTAGAGTTAACCATTAGATTATCTTCCTTGGATTTGTTCTCAATAACTTTACTGATATCAGTGTCTAAACCGAATTGCTGTCTAAAAGAGAGTTCGTCGTTTGTGTAAGTATAAGGTTCGAAATTTGATGAAGCGCTTACATTTCCGGAGCACAAAAAAATAGTTGCGGTTAACATCAAAACAATTCTTACTTTCAGTTTCATAAGTCACCTCTAACTTTTTATTTTTTAGGAAATGAAAATAATAACTAAATTTTACTATTAAAACATGATGTTTCAATATGTATTTAGAAATTTTTTCCTTCATAATTTTAAAATGATGATAATTTTGATAAAATTTTAACAATGAGTACCAATTAACTAATTCGAGACAAAATCAGATGTTTAGGTTCTACAACAAGGAGTGCAATGCTTAGCCGAGAAGTTTACTTTCTTTCCATCGTCAATATGTACCGGGAGGTCGGATTCCAGTCGGTGGTTATATTGGTTTTCATTAGCATACAATCTAATATATACTTAACCATAATAGAAGGGAGTTAGGAGGGACGGCTTCAAACTGTATATAAAGCATGCTCATCATTACTGCGATTGCAAGGCGAAAGACAAGTATGATGAAAAATCTTACTCATAGGAGTAGCCAATGAAAATTACATATAAGGTTATCCTTGCCAAGATGCTCATCCTGGTGCTGGCCAGTTCGCAAGCAGGTGCTGAAGGGAGCGCTATTCCTGCGGAGACGAAGGAACGAATTATCGAGCAGTACAGGCTAGAATTGCTGGCTCAGACGGGTCCCAGTAGGGTTGGAATTGATTTTGAGATAAGCGGCTTGGGAGAAACTGATCTGTTTTTGTGGCTGGGCCGATTTATGGTGAATCCGGTCGGATGTATCATCTAGGAAATTCTGTAGTTGAGGGGGAAAAGAATGAATTCGCGTTATGATACGCCAAGTCATGCACGCAGAGTCCGCAGAAGATCGGGCGGTAAGTCGTTACTGGTTCTTATCCTTGTTCTGGTTGTGATGGCTGTTACGAATCCGGGGAAGGAAGCATTCAGTAAATATTCTGTAAAGAATCTGGAGAATACGCTAGATCAGGAAATAGGCGACGGAATTAGCAAGCTGGTAGCACAGCCTGTAATTGAGTCTTTAACCAAGAGGGATAATTACATTTTGTTCTCGGTATTCAGTGTACCGGATCTTAAAAATACCGATTTTTTTACCGGGGATGGCGGGGCCACAAAGAAGTATATAGGTTTGTTCAAAATCCTTTTTATCAAGCTGTAAATATGGTTTACATATTGTTCCATGACCCGGTATAATTAAATAGATGGTTGTCGGAATCTTTTATCATGGTTGTGGAACAAGGAGGAACGAAGTTGAATACGGCTTATAAAGTACTGTCCAGTGATGCTGATCTATTCGCTGCCGCACTGGCACAGGTACAGGTCTACGTCGTTCAGCTGGTTGACGGCAAACCGCATGTGATTGCTGATTATGCCGGACCTGTACAGAAATGGACACCGGAGTACATAGTACTGGCCGGAATGACTTATAGACGCGATGAATTTGAATTCCGGGTAAGGCTGAACAAAAAGTAAGCAGTTTACCTGCCCGCTGCCTTCAGCTCTAACATTACTGCCGAATCACACAAGCTTTGGAGCAATTCCTGGCATCTCTTATACTATCCAAGTGTAAAAGAGGTGTAAAGATGAGCCAAAGAGAACGTAACCGGATTCGCAGAGCCATTAATGTCCTGTTAACGCAGCGGGCTATCCTGCTCGAGAGACTGGAAGAAATCAATGAGAATCTGCGCAGAGTGCCTAGAGGTTCGCGGGCCAGAAGAGAGCTGCTGGCAGCCAGAGAATCGATCCGCGAGGCTATCCGTTTGAATACGGTGGCTATTCGTCTGTTGAGAAGTGTACTGTAGTCTGTATCCGCTCTAATTCATATGAATCGAAAGAACCCTTGGGCGCAATCTGGCGTCTCAAGGGTTTTTGTGATTTTTCTATTCCCGGATGGTAACACGGGTACCTATGGGAACGAGGGCGGCCAGGGTGAGAACGTCTGCGTTATACATGCGGATACAGCCATGGGAGACCATGTGGCCGATGGAAGCAGGATCATTGGTTCCGTGGATGCCGTAATGCGGCTTAGATAGACCCATCCAGAAGGCACCGAACGGGCCGCCCGGATTGGGCTGCTTGTTAATGATGGTGTATTCGCCTACAGGTGAGTCGGTTAACATTTTGCCGATGCCGACAGGGAAGCCTCTGGTGACAACGTCATTATCCAGCAGGTACAGCATGCGCTGAGACAGATCGACGATAATTCGATAATTGGGCATATAGATCAGCACTCCTTTGTAACAGGATATGTGCGGAGCTATGCAGCGGTTCACGGAAAAGTGGCCAAAAAGCCGAATGCGAACAAATGTTTGCATTCGGCTTTTTGGCCACTTCAGGAATACAAATGAACAGAAAACAGGCTGCTTCGCTTGGTGCGGAGCAGCCTGTTCTTAAGCGGGGAGTAAATTAGTGGATATCGCGGAATAATCCGATGACCCGTCCCAAAATCGTAACGCGGTTAAGGCGGAGAGGCTCGTACGCCGGATTCTCCGGCTGCAGCCTGATATGATCCCGTTCCTTGTAGAAGGTCTTCACAGTTGCTTCATCTTCTTCGGTCATCGCTACAACAATATCGCCATTGTCGGCAGTCTGCTGCTGGCGTACGATGACATAATCCCCGTTCATAATTCCGGCATCCACCATACTGTCACCAAGGACAGATAGCATAAATACCTTGTTATCGCCTACATAATGAGCAGGCAACGGGAAGTAATCCTCAATATTCTCTGTAGCTGTAATAGGAACACCAGCGGTAACCTTACCCACTACAGGGATGCGGGTAACGGTCTGGACGAATTGATGCACATTCTCTGAATCTTCCTGGCCGAGTAATTCAATCGCACGCGGCTTCGTAGGGTCACGGCGGATCAGGCCCTTCTTCTCAAGCCGGTCCAAGTGACCATGCACGGTAGAACTGGAGGCCAGGCCGACAGCCTCGCCAATCTCGCGGACGGACGGAGGATAACCCTTGCTGCGGACTTCATTACGTATAAATTCCAGGATCGCCAGCTGACGACTAGAAATCTTTGACATCGGTATCAACCCCATATACTATGTTTGGGAAAATTATAACATAGAACTTCCGTTCGTACAAACATAAGTTCTAAAATGAGAAAAATAAGAGAACGGAAATAAAGAGAACAATCGTTCCGAAAAAACTATTGATCGAAACACATGTTCGTGTTATATTATTTTCGAAAGCAAGAACATGTGTTTGGAGGATGATGATCATGTTAAAGTATAGTACCTACAACAGCATCTACAATAATGACGATATCAAGGTGTCCGCTCCCGGTAATCCAACTGCTCATACTAATGTAACCAAGATCAAGGAATCGGTTCTTCATAGTCTCGCTGCGCTATCATCACTATTCCGTCAGGTCAGCCTGATGAAGATGGTTCTGGTGCTGATGCTTGTTATTTCGGGATTTACTGTGGTGGGGAATGTTTTTGCCGGTTCGGTCTCTTCGCTGAAGCCGGATAAGCGGATCGTAGTCGAACGCGGAGATACCTTATGGAGTATTGCTGTAAGCAACAAACCTGAGGACATGAAGACTGCCGTATATATAGAAGGAATAATGAAGACGAATCATTTGGAGAACAGCGTCATTAAGGCCGGAGATATTCTGACTTTACCTTTATACTGAAGGAATGTGTCAGACTAATGATCGACTCGGAGAGCTTTCAGGGAGTAGACCTTGACAAGCTCTTTTTCTCATGGCAAAGTTAAAATGAATTTAGAGGGAGGGAAACGTATTGAATATTGACGAATTGGTCGCACGCATCAATGAATTGGCACGCAAAGCTAAGAACGGCGGCCTGAATGAAGAGGAACTGGCTGAACGTGCCAAGCTCCGCGAGATTTATCTGGGGAACATCCGCACTAACTTTCGGGCCCAGCTTGATACCATCGAAATTGTGGACAATCCGGAGCATGAAGAGGGCAACAACGGACTTAAGCATTAGCCGGTTGCCTTTTCATAGATAATACAGGATGACTAGGGGGAACTTACATGGCCCGTTCTTGGGAAAGAATGGTTCAACGCAACACGAAGCAAGTTAACCAGCAAAGAAAGAAGCAGGGGAAGGACTCCATTTACACTTCCAGTACTAAGACTGCTGCGAAAAGCATCGATATTTTTAAAGGCCGCAATATTGTATTCCCCGTTGTACTGATGCTGCTGGGCATCATGTTCTGGGTGGTCGGCTCAATTGACGAAGCCAAAGGAAGCGGAATTCTGGCTAACTGGCTGGGGGTAGTGCTGTACTTCCTGCTCGCTGCGCTGTTGTTCTTCCGCCGTCCGTTTCTTAAGGTTGAGCGTGCGCGTATCTCTACTATTAAATACAACCGCGAACGCTTCCTTGCTGCGGCGGATATTGAGAAAATCACTTTATCACGCAGTGTAGTAACCATTAAGTATAAGGGTAAGCGCAAGCAGTGGATTTTCTCCAAGCTGATTAACCGTTATGACACCGCTGCGATGGGGGAACGTCTGGAGCAGTTCGCGAAGAACAACAATATTGAACTTGTGCAGGAATAGGAAGACAGACCAGCATATAGGGAGTGGGAGAACTAATGCCGATTACCGCCGTACTATTTGACCTTGACGATACTCTGCTGTGGGATGACCGCAGCGTGGAAGAAGCCTTCCGTTATGCTTGTGAGGCTGCTGGAGATTCCGTTGATCCGCAGGAGCTGGAAGCTGCTGTACGCAGAGAAGCCCGTGCACTCTATGAATCCTATGAGACGTATCCGTTCACGAAGCTGATCGGTATTAACCCTTATGAAGCGCTGTGGGCGAACTTCACTGCCGGTGAACAGCCGGAGTTCCGTCAACTCGAACAGCTTGCCCCTGTCTACCGTAAGGAATCCTGGCGCCGCGGCCTCGCCGCACTCGGAGTAGAGGATGAAGCGCTGGCTGCACAGCTGGCTGACAAGTTCGCCGCTGAGCGCCGCAGCCGTCCCTATATCTATGAAGAGACGCTTCAGGTGCTGGACGAGCTGCGCGGTAAGGTGAAGCTGCTGCTGCTGACGAACGGCTGCCCGGCACTTCAGCAGGAGAAGCTGGACGGTGTGCCGGAGCTTACTCCGTATTTTGACCATGTTGTGATTTCGGGAAGCTTCGGCAAAGGGAAGCCGGACAAGGGAATCTTCGAGCACGCGCTCGGACTGTTGGATATTGCTCCAGAGCAAGGGATCATGGTGGGCGATAAGCTTACGACAGATATTCTTGGCGGATTGTCTGCCGGACTGACCACGGTTTGGATCAACCGAAATGCGAAAGCATCGGACCCGGAGATTACGCCGGATTACCAGATCAGCCATCTCTCCGAGCTTCTGCCGCTGGTAGACACCCTGTAATTGAATTCTATGAAGCCAGTATCCTATTTAGTGGGTATTGGCTTTTTTATATAGATATGACTATTCTCATATTAACAAGTGAATCATGCAGCTTCTTTAAGGCAAATTGAATAAAATGTGTATAATAAGGAGAGCAGCGATCTGACTTTCATTGTAATATAAAAATGATATGTTTCATGAATGAAGAAAAATCTACCTATGAACCGGGAGGACTTCAGATGATGAAGCCAAGGATGCGCAGGGGACTTATATGCATATTGATGGGGATAACGCTAGCCGGATGCTCGGGGAATAAGGAAGATGAGATGACGATGCAGATGCATGGTGCGGCCAATTCCTCCATGTCACCGATTAAGGTGGAGCTGAGCTGGACCCCGGAAGAAGTAACCGCAGGGACGGCAGTCAGCTTCAAGGCTGTGGTGACACAGGACGGTGAACCGGTAGATGACGCTAGAGAAGTAATGTTTGAGGTCAATGAGGCCGCAGATAAGACCAAGAAGGTTGAAATCAAGGGTGAAAGTGCCGGAGAAGGGGCTTATGTGGGGGAACATACCTTTGATGAGGCGGGCGAATTCAGCGTCACTTCACATGTGACTGCCCGGACGCAGCATTCCATGCCAAGCAAGAAACTTGTTGTAGCGCCGTAATAGAAATGAAATCAATAGAAATACAAATAATGCAGGGTGGAAAGGAAGGCTTTCCGAAATCCCTTTATTCTGCTAAAATTACTCTAATGTTTCACTGGGGGGATGGAAAGTGGCTAAATACACACTTGCTGAGAGCTTGCAGCAGCGCATATTGATACTGGATGGAGCTATGGGTACTATGATTCAACAGGTGCCGCTCACCGGCGAGGATTTCGGCGGGGATGATCTGGACGGCTGTAATGAAATGCTTGTCCTGACCCGGCCGGAGGTTATTCAGGATATTCATGAGAAATACCTGGAGGCCGGTGCGGATCTGATCGAGACGAATACCTTCGGTGCCACGTCAGTGGTGCTTGCTGAATATGATATTCAGGACCGTGCCCGGGAAATTAATCTTGCGGCCGCGAGACTTGCCCGTAATGCCGCTGATAAATATGATAGACCGCAGCGCCCGCGTTATGTGGTAGGAGCTATGGGTCCGACCACGAAAACACTCTCTGTCACCGGGGGAGTCACATTCAAGGAGCTTGTAGACAGCTATGAAGAACAGGCGGTTGCCCTGATCGACGGTAAGGTGGATGCACTGCTCCTGGAGACATCCCAGGATACCCTAAACGTGAAGGCTGGAAGCATCGGCATCCGTAACGCCTTTGAGAAGAGCGGAATTACGCTGCCGGTGATGATCTCGGGGACCATTGAGCCTATGGGGACCACGCTGGCCGGACAGAATATAGAAGCCTTCTATATTTCGCTGGAGCATCTGAAGCCGGTATCCATCGGACTGAACTGTGCTACCGGACCGGAATTCATGCGTGACCACATCCGTTCGCTGTCCGCGATCTCATCAGCAGCCGTCAGCTGCTACCCGAATGCTGGGCTGCCGGATGAGAACGGGAATTATCATGAATCCCCGGATTCCCTGGCCCGTAAGCTGGGCGGCTTCGCAGAGAAGGGCTGGCTGAACATTGCCGGCGGCTGCTGCGGAACGACTCCGGATCATATCCGGGCTATGGCTGAAGTCATGGCGGCCTACCCGCCGCGTAAGCTGGACGGCCAGCATCCTCCGGCTTTGTCGGGGATTGAGCCGGTGTATGTGGAGAGTGAGAACCGTCCATATATGGTCGGTGAACGGACCAATGTCCTCGGTTCCCGGAAGTTTAAGCGTCTAATCGTTGAGGGGAAATATGAGGAAGCTTCGGAGATTGCCCGTGCCCAGGTGAAGAGCGGTGCACAGGTTATCGATGTCTGCGTGCAGGACCCGGACCGGGATGAGACGGAAGATATCATGCGGTTCCTGGAGCTGGTCGTGAAGAAGGTCAAGGTGCCGTTGATGATCGATACGACGGACCCGAAGGTCATTGACTTAGCTTTGCAGTATTGTCAGGGCAAAGCGATCATTAACTCCATTAACCTTGAAGATGGTGAAGAGAAATTCGAGCATGTTACGCCTTTGATTCATAAATATGGAGCGGCGATTGTTGTAGGCACCATCGACGAGACCGGCCAGGCTATCCTGGCTTCAGACAAACTGGAGGTTGCCAAACGTTCCTATGATCTGCTGGTCAACAAATACGGTCTGGCTCCCGAGGATCTGATTTTCGATACCCTGGTGTTCCCTGTTGGAACCGGGGATGAGCAGTATATCGGCTCTGCGAAGGAGACGATTGACGGTATCCGTCTGATCAAGGAGGCCATGCCTGCTGTTCATACGATTCTCGGCATCAGCAATGTCTCCTTCGGTCTGCCGGAAGCCGGCCGCGAGGTGCTGAACTCGGTATTCCTGTACGAGTGCACCAAGGCCGGGCTGGATTATGCCATTGTGAATACCGAGAAGGTGGAGCGGTACGCATCGATTCCTGAAGAGGAGCGCAAGCTCGCTGAAGAGCTGATCTATAATACGAATGACGATACCTTGTCTGCGTTCGTAGCAGCTTTTAGAGGCAAAAAGGTGGAGAAGAAGGAGAAAATCTCCAATCTCTCTTTGGAGGAGCGCCTAGCTTCCTATGTGGTAGAAGGCACTAAGGAGGGTCTGATCCCTGATCTGGATGAAGCACTGAAGACCTCGGCTCCGCTGGAGATCATTAATGGACCGCTGATGGCCGGGATGTCTGAGGTTGGCCGGCTGTTCAATAACAATGAATTAATCGTGGCAGAGGTGCTCCAGAGTGCGGAGGTTATGAAGGCCTCTGTAAGCCATTTGGAGCAGTTCATGCAGAAGGATGAGACTTCGGTTAAGGGGAGAATCATGCTTGCGACCGTCAAGGGTGATGTGCATGATATCGGCAAAAACCTGGTCGAGATTATTCTCTCCAACAACGGTTATGAGATTGTCAATCTGGGGATCAAGGTTCCGCCAGAGAATATTATTGAAGCCTTCCGCAAGGAAAAGGCTGATGCCATCGGCTTGTCGGGACTGCTGGTGAAGTCCGCGCAGCAGATGGTGCTGACTGCGCAGGATCTGCGGTCCGCCGGTATTGATGTGCCGATTATGGTGGGCGGCGCAGCGCTGACCCGCAAATTCACCAAGACCCGAATCCGTCCCGAATATGACGGTCTCGTCTTATACGCGAAGGATGCCATGGACGGTCTGGATATCGCCAACCGGCTGATGAATCCGCTGGAGCGGTTGAAGATTGAGGAGGAGGTCCGCCAGGAGGCTGAGGCTGCCGTAGCTGTCGCTCCGCAAGCTCCGCTTCCCGAGCTGACCCGTGCAGTCCGCTCCAAGATCTCGGCGGATGCTCCTGTGTTCACCCCGCCTGATCTGGAGCGTCATGTCCTGCGGAATTATCCGCTGGGACATGTAATTCCTTATGTGAATATGCAGATGCTGCTCGGCCATCATCTCGGCCTGCGCGGCTCTGTAGAGGCGCAATTGGCAGCGCGTGACCCGCGTACGGTAGAATTGAAAGAGACTGTGGATGATATTCTGCATCAGGCGATGCTCGAAGGCACGATCGTACCGCATGCGATGTACCAGTTCTTCCCGGCCCAGTCCCGCGGGAATGACATTCTGATCTATGATCCGCAGGATCAGGCTAAGGTGCTGCATACCTTCACCTTCCCGCGCCAGAATGTGGAGCCGCATCTCTGCCTTGCAGACTTCCTGAAGCCAGTGGAGAGTGGAGTCATGGACTATGTGGGCTTCCTGGTGGTTACTGCGGGCCATGGCGTCCGTGAATTATCGACGGTGCTTAAGGATAAGGGAGATTATCTCCGTTCGCATGCTCTGCAGGCAGTCGCTCTTGAGGTCGCGGAAGGCCTGGCTGAACGTGTCCATCATATGATGCGCGACACCTGGGGGTTCCCGGACCCGGCAGATATGACCATGAAGCAAAGACACGGTGCACGTTACCAGGGTATCCGGGTATCCTTCGGCTACCCGGCCTGCCCGGATCTGGAGGATCAGGGGCCGTTATTCAAGCTCATGAAGCCTGAGGATATCGGCGTGCAGCTTACCGAGGGCTTCATGATGGAGCCGGAGGCTTCGGTCTCGGCGATGGTCTTTGCCCACCCGGAAGCGCAGTATTTCAATGTGGAGAAGCTCTAAGCCTTCCGCAGATTAACCGGCCGGAAGGGGCCTTGCCCCGACTTTTCGGAACCTCCCGTTACCGGGAGGTTTTTTGCTGCAAATATAAGAATGTATATGTTCACGCTATACGGCAAAGCCGTTTCCGCTTGAAAAGATGCTTTTGCAGCCAAAACAGAGTAGAATTCTTGTCATAAGAATGGTCAAGATCACAAAAAATATTAAAGACATCAGGGAGAGAGAGGAGGGGCATAATGGAAATCTATTTTCTCGGAACGAATGCCGGGGTGCCGACGCTGCAGCGCAATGTGACGTCGGTTGCACTCCGGCTGCTTGAAGAACGGCGTACCTTCTGGATGTTCGACTGCGGGGAAGGGACGCAGCATCAGGTTCTGCGCTCGCCGCTGCGGCTGGGTAAGCTGGAGAAGCTGTTTATCACCCATCTGCACGGTGATCATCTGTTTGGACTGCCCGGACTCATTTCCAGCAGGGGCTACCAGGGCGGAACTTCACCGCTTACGGTGTACGGACCTCCCGGGCTCAAGGCCTATCTGGACATATCGCTGTCCGTCAGCCAGTCCCGCATTCCATATAAGCTGGAGATTGTGGAGCACAGCGGCGGGCTGATTTTTGAGGACGAGACCTTTAAGGTGGAAGCAGGGCTGCTGGAGCACCGGATTGACAGCTATGGCTACCGGGTTACGGAGAAGGACAGCCCGGGTAACCTGAATACGGAGCTGCTGAAGAGCTATGGACTGAAGCCGGGACCGCTGTATGGCCGGTTAAAAAAAGGCGAGGATATCACTACCGATGAAGGTGTGCTGATCCGGGCGGCTGAGGTGATTCATGCGCCTAAGCGCGGACGTATCGTAGTTATTCTGGGAGATACCCGGCCTTGTGCGGGTTCACTGCCGCTGGCACAGGATGCCGATTTGATTATTCATGAGGCCACATTTGCCCATGAACTGGCGGATATGGCTTATCAATATCATCACAGCACAGCACGGCAAGCTGCGGAGCTGGCGCGGAAGGCAGGCGGGGCTGAGCTGCTGCTGACCCACTTCAGCTCGCGGTATACTTCACAGGAGGAGCTCGCTCCGCTGCTGAAGGAAGCGCAGGAGATCTTCCCGAATACACTGCTTGCAGAGGAATTCTGCACCTTTCCGGTCTACCGGAGAACCCCGGGAAATGACGCTGGGGACTGAATTATTTTCCGGGAAAGCGCAGGAAATGACAGGCCTGTGCCAAAAATAGCCGGGGGCTGCAGGCGTTCGCTAGCGTTCGACGAAGAATGTTAAATTTAAAGTAAAAGCTGAGGATTAAGCGTACGAAGCAGTAGAGAAAATGCCGAAATAAAGCGGTTAAAAATCGCAGGCAGGCGGGTAATAAATCCCTTCGCAGCGCGCTTCCATGAGAAGCTGCCGCTGCTCTGAAATATAGTTCATAGGATTAATGATAAATAAGATGAACTATTTAGTTCAAGTCGACAGGAGGAGTTATGAACAATATCGGAGGCTTGTTAATTGATCTGGACGGCACCCTGTATCATGGCGGAAGAATGATTCCCGGGGCCCAGGGGCTGATCGCTGCGCTTCGTGCAGCGGAGATTCCGTTCCTGTATGTGACGAACAATTCATCAAGAACACCAGCCAGTGTAGCTGCACATTTGCGCGGAATGGGTATTGAAGCAAGACCTGAGGAGGTCTGCACTTCATCCCTGGCTGCGGCCCGTTATATTGCCGGAGAATCTCCTGGAGCATCCGTGGCGATACTTGGAGAAGAGGGGCTGGTGGAAGCCTGCACGGAGGCAGGGCTTACTCTGGTCACCGAGCATCCGCAGGTTGTCGTGCAGGGAATCGACCGTTCTTTTACATATGAAGCACTGACCCGGGCTTCGCGCTGGATCCGGGAAGGGGCCAGATTCGTCCTGACCAACCCCGACCTGATGCTTCCCTCCGATGATGGAGTGATGCCTGGTGCAGGTACGATAGGTGCAGCTATTGAAGCGGCCAGCGGGGTAGCGCCGGTGGTCATCGGCAAGCCCGAAACGCACCTGGTAACATATGCGACATCTCTGCTCGGCATCAAGCCGGAGGATGCGGTGATGGTAGGCGACAACATGAGAACGGATATTTTGGCGGGGGCTAATGCGGGCTGCCGGACTGTGCTGGTGCTTACGGGACTTACCACCCGGGATAATCTGGAGCATTATCAGCAGCTGACCGGAGTCAAGCCTGATGAAATTTGTGCTGATTTAGCTGAACTTATGGTACTGCTCGGTGTATAATGACAAAGGTGACCTTTTGACCATCCAAGAAGGGAAGATGACAATATGCCGGAATTGCCGGAAATGGAGAACTACCGAAAGCTGCTTAGCCAACATCTAATCAACGTACCCATTACAGGGGTAACCGTAAATAGAGCCAAGACCATCAATATGGAGACTGAAGAATTCGTGAAGGGGCTGGTAGGTGCCCGAATTGTATTCGTGGAACGCCGTGCCAAGCATATCCTTTTCCACCTGCATGACGGCCGCAGACTACTGCTGCATCTGATGCTGGGCGGACTACTGTTCTATGGTACAGAGGAAGAACGTCCTGACCGTACTACACAGGTTGAGCTGGCGTTCGGTGAGCATATCCTCTACTTCATGGGGCTGCGGCTGGGATATCTCCATCTGCTGTCTGTCAAGGAAGGCGAAGCGGCAATGGGGAAGCTTGGACCCGAGCTGTTGGACCGCCGGATGACGGCCGAACGCTTCGCCGGACTGCTCAAGGGACGGCGCGGAGCGCTGAAGAGTCTGCTCGTTAACCAGCATGTAATGGCTGGAATCGGCAACTGCTATGCCGACGAGATTGCTTATGAAGCCCGTCTGCTTCCGTCTACGCTGGTTCAGAATCTGTCACCGGAAGCGGTGACCCGGCTGTACGACAGTGTGCGTAAGGTATTAACCGAAGCCACTGAAATCGGCGGGTATATGGAAATGCCGTTCATGACCGGCGACACCGTAACCGGTTCTTATAATGATGCTTGTAAAGTGTATGACCGTGAAGGCGAGCCTTGTCTGCGCGGCGGGGGAACCATAGTGAAGACAGAGCTGTCGGGACGCAAGGTATTCTATTGCCCGGACTGTCAGCATGACGCATAGCCCTTTCATAGGGGCGCATGTCAGCATACGCGGCGGGTATGGGCAGGCTGCCCGGTCCGCCAGGGAGAGCGGTGCTACATGTTTTCAGTATTTTCCGAAGAACCCGCGCAGTCTGAAGCTGAAGCCGGTAGATTACCGTGATGCAAGCAGCTGCGCTGCATACTGCCGGGAGCAGGGAATGGCTTCCATTGCCCATACCCCGTATCCGACGAATCTGGCTGCCGGCCCGGGCGACAGAGAGGTGATGATTGCCTCCCTGCGCAACGATCTGGAGATTGCTGAGGCGTGCGGATCGGCGGGCATTGTAGTGCATTTCGGACACTTTGCCGGGATGGAGCCACTGCAGGGTTATCACAATATAATACAATGTATGAACGAAGTGCTGGCAGACTGGACGGGACATACCAAGCTGCTGCTTGAGAATATGGCAGGGAATCATGGTCATCAGGGCATGGCTCCTGAAGAGCTGGTCAAGGTTCGTGAGTTGTGCCGCTACCCGGAGAAGATCGGCTTCTGCTTCGATACCTGCCACGCTTTCGCTGCGGGGATCTGGAATCCGGAGCAGACGGAGGAGCTTATCGTACGCGGTGAGCGGCTGGGGTACTGGGCGAATCTGACGGCGGTGCATTTGAATGACTCCCGGTTCCCCTACGGCTCCCGGCGGGACAGACATGCCGGAATCGGCAGCGGATATATCGGGGGAGCGGCGCTTAGCAGGCTTTTGAAGACGGAGGCCCTGGCTGATAAAGTGATCGTTATGGAAACAGAAAAGGGGCCCGATAGCACGCACCGAGCGGAAATTGCTGCTGTAAGGACCTGGTTTGAGGCGGGGGATGATGAAGAATGAAGGAAATGAATCAGCCGGAGCTGCTGGAGCTGCTGGCCACGAAGGGTGAGCCGCTTATTCTGTTTCTGCATACCCCGCTATGCGGAACCTGTAAGGCAGCCCGGCGGATGATTGAGGTGGCGGAGCATCTGCTTCCGCCTGGCCTTTTGATTGCGGAGGGGAATGTGAATAGGCTCCCTGAGCTGGTTAACACCTATCAAATCTCAAGTGTGCCCGCTCTGCTGGCCGTATCTGCTGGCCGCAGCGCTGAACCGGACATCATCTACTCTATACACTCGGTTGAACGGGTGCTGGCATACATAAGGAGAGTGACATTATAATGATATCATTACAACATCTGTCCCTGCGCAGGGAGGAGAGCCTGATTCTTGATGACGTATCGCTTACCATGAAGCAGGGGGAGAACTGGGTCATTCTCGGACGTAACGGCTCCGGCAAAACCACCCTGCTGGAAATGATGACCGGCTACCTGTTCCCCAGTAAGGGTTCTGTTGAAGTGCTGGGGTACAAGTACGGTCAGTGTGATCTGCGAGAGGTACGTAAGAGAATCGGCTATATCGGCCCGTCCCTGATGGAAAAGCTCTCGCTTACCGACCCTGTCTGGGAGGTTGTCGCTACGGGCGCTTATGCGTTTTTACGCTTCTATGAGGAGATTCCGCAAAGTGTGAAGGACCGGTCGCTTAAGCTGCTGGAGGAGATGAATCTCGGCGAACTTGCCTTTCATCCCTTCGGCTTGTTATCGCAGGGGGAGCGCAAGAAGGCTATGCTGGCCCGCTGCCTGATTGCAGAGCCTAAGCTGCTGATTATGGACGAGCCTTGCGCCGGTCTAGATCTATATGAACGGGAGAAAATGCTCGCCGAGATCGACAAGCTGCGGCAGCATAATGTTGGAGTGGTGTATGTCACCCATCATGTGGAGGAGATTGTTCCGCTCTTCACTCACGTGGCGCTGATCCGTGACGGGAAGCTGGCAGGTGCTGGTCCCAAGGAAGAGGTGCTGACGCAGGAGATGCTGATGGCTGCCTACGATCTTCCGGTGACGGTTGACTGGGACAATGGCCGTCCTTGGATTAAAATAAGTTCTGGAGGCAAAGCGATTTGAACGATTTCACAGAAGTTACACCGGAGCAGGATACTGCTACACAGGATAAGATCCTCTCAAGATATATCTGCACGGCCAACCATGGCTTCGCCCCCTATGCGCAGGAGGAGCTTAGACGCCTGTTCGGAGCGGTGAAAAGCACCCTGCTGCTGCCGGGAGAAATCTTCCTGGCCACGCTTGAAGCGGAGCCGGAGGAGGTAACACAGCGGCTGGCACAGAATCTGCCGGTCTTCCTGCGTCACATCCAGCCCGTTGATTTCCAGGACACTGGCGATCTGCCGGCTATTGAACGGCTGGCAGTATACTTAAGCCGTCGTACGGAGCTGGAAGGCGAGAAGGTGTCGCTGCATGTCCGTAAAGGCCCGTCCTCCTTCTGGGAGCAGAGTCCGGGCGAGCTGCGTGAGTGGCTGCAAGCCAGGCTTGACAGTCTAGGCGCCGAGTTCACGGTGCAGGAGCCCGCCTGGGTGATCTCCGTCTATGCGGACGGTGATGCGCTGTACGCCGGGGTATCCCGGCCGGAGGAGAACCTGTCCAGCTGGAATGGCGGCATGATCCGCTTCCGCAAGGAGGACGGACAGATCTCGCGGGCCAAATTCAAGCTGATGGAGGCGGAGAAGGAATTCGCCATTCCGTTTCACAGCTTCAAGAATGCGGTCGATATCGGCGCTTCTCCGGGCGGCTGGACCTCGTTCCTGCTGGAGCGTGGCCTCAAGGTTACCGCTGTTGATCCTGCACTTATGCACGAATCCTTACGCAAGCATCCGGGATTGAAGATTCTGCGCAAAAATGCCGGTGAGGTCAAATTCCGTGAGAATGAATTCGATCTGCTGGTCTGCGATATGAGCTGGAGTCCCAAGCTGATGGCTAAGCTGGTCACAGAGCTGCTGCACAGCCTGACACCGGGTGGCAGTGCAATTGTTACGGTGAAGCTGATGCACAAGAAGCCAATGGCGGTGATCAAGGAGATCATCACCATGTTTGAAGGCCAGCGGATGCAGGTCCAGCGCGCGAAGCAGCTGTTCCACAACCGGGACGAGATTACACTTTATATGATTAAGTATTAATTCATATTGCAGGATTTAAGGGAAAGCATCCCGCAGTCTGCACCTCCAGCTTCATGCCGGTTTGGTGCAAGACAGTGGGTGCTTTTTTTGCGTTATACATCAATCTATAAGAACAGGCGGGAAAGAGATGGAATTCACAGGAAAGCTAAGTCCCGGACAGATGCTGGGAGGGCGCTATTATGTAAAAGGGCTGATCGGAACAGGCGGAATGAGCCGGGTATATCTGGCGGAGGATATACGTCTGCCGGGTATGCTGCGGGCCATTAAAGAGAGTGTCATCCGGGAGGGGAGTTATGGTGCAGGCGCAATTCAGGCAGAAGCAGAGCTGTTAATCTCGCTTCGTCATCCGCTGCTGCCGCTGATTGCGGACTTCTTCCCGCCGGACGCTGACGGCTACACCTACTTGGTGATGGATTATATTGCGGGTATCACCCTGCATCAGTATATGGCAGAGCAGCCTGCTGCAATGACGGGGAAGCGAATCCTAAGCTATGCGGAGCAGCTGCTGGAGGTGCTGCATTATTTGCACAGCCATGAGCCGCCAATTATCTACCGGGATCTCAAGCCTTCGAATATCATGCTGACTGGGGAGCATGAGCTGAAGGTCATTGACTTCGGGATTGCACGCAGGCTGAGAAGCGGCTCCGGTGAGGACACCGAGAAGCTGGGGACAGCCGGCTTCGCAGCCCCGGAGCAATATGGCGGCGGGCAAAGCAGCCCGGTGTCGGACTTGTACGGGCTTGGCGCGCTGCTGCTGTATATGGCCTCCGGCGGTGAATTCAGCGCCTGGCAGCCAGGGATGGAGCGGAAGCTGCAGGGGCGTCTCCCGGGCCGGATGATTCCGGTCATCAGACGTCTGCTGCGGCATCACCCGGAGGAACGGTATGGCAGTGCTGAGGAGGTAAGGGCAGCCCTCCGGCAGCTGGATATTGGCGGCGTGGGGCAAGCTGGACATGAGTGGACGAATATACGCAAGACTGCGGATGCCAAGCAATCGTTGCATCTATCTGCTGTGATGGTGGCCATATTAGGGGTGTCACCCGGGATTGGGACCACACATACCTCGCTTGCTGTCAGCCGCTGCCTGTCACCCGCAGGACGGACGGCCTGGGTGGATTGTAATCCCGGTTCTCAAGTATTTAACCGTATGAAGGAAATGGCGGGGAGCCCTGAAATAAGCGGTGTTCAGCGGACTCAGGAGCAGCCGTTCACCTGGATGGGGGTGGACTACTGGAAGCTTCCCCTTTTGGAGGGACTTCCGCAGGTGACGGATCGGGCCTATGCTTATATTGTCCTGGATCTTGGAACCGGCGGCGGTGAGGGAGCACTGGAGGTGTTTACCCGCAGCAGCATCCCGTTATTGATTGCCTCCGGTGCGGATTGGCGGCTGGAGGATATCCTTCACTGGCTGCGCCGCAGAGGTCTGAGTCCCCGGCCGGAATGGCGGATTGGTCTGCCGCTGGCCGGGGAACATACTGTGGAGCTGCTGGCTTCGCTCCTTGAACCTGCCAGTGTATGCAGTCTGCCGCTTCAACAGGACCCTTTTCAGAGTAAAGGGAGGCTGGTTCAGGCCGTTAGGGGGCTGCTTGGACCGCTAAAGGGTGCCCGTTTTCCTGCAAAGAATAGGAGGTTGTTTCAGAAAAATAGATGAACGCTCAGAGTTTTTTGACGGTTTTCAGAAATCGGGCTTTGTTTCTATTTCAGTGAAGGTGCAGGTGTGCTAGAATGGAGTGATATCTATAATTATTGAACCTCGTGGTATTTACAATATAGAATGGAGCTTGCAGAGAATTTATGAGTTTACTTAGTGTGGAAGACGTTTCCCATAATTTCGGGGACCGGGTGTTGTTCAAGGATGTGTCCTTCCGTCTGCTGGATGGAGAGCACGTGGGGATCGTGGGTGCGAACGGCGTGGGTAAATCGACGCTGATGAATATTTTAACCGGCAAATTATTGAAGGACAACGGCAAGGTGGAGTGGACGCCGCGGGTCCGTTACGGATATCTGGATCAGCATACGCTGCTTACTGCCGGTAAAACCGTGCGTGATGTGCTTAAGGATGCCTTCCTGCCGCTGCTGGAGCTGGAGCATGAGATGATGGCGATTACCGATCGAATGGGTGAGGCGGCTCCCGAGGAGCTGGACCTGCTGCTTGAGCAGATGGGCGACATTCAGGAGCAGCTTGATATCGGCGACTTTTACCTCATTGATGTGAAGGTTGAAGAGATGGCGAACGGACTGGGCCTGACCGCAATCGGTCTGGACCGGGATGTCACTTCCCTGAGCGGGGGACAGCGGACCAAGGTTCTGCTGGCGAAGCTGCTGCTGGAGAAACCGAATGTACTGCTGCTCGATGAGCCTACCAACTATCTCGATGTGGAGCATATTGACTGGCTGACGAACTATCTGAAGCAATATCCGTATGCGTTCATGCTGATCTCCCATGACACGGAATTCATGAATAAGGTGGTCAATGTAATCTATCATCTGGAGTTCTCGAAGCTGACCCGCTATTCGGCCAATTACGAGAAGTTCCTGGAGATGGCGGGGATGAACAAGGCCCAGCATATTGATGCGTACGAGAAGCAGCAGGATTACATCAAAAAGCAGGAGGATTTCATCCAGCGCAATAAAGCGCGTGCCTCCACCTCAGGACGGGCCAAGAGCCGCGAGAAGCAGCTGGGACGGATGGAGCGGATTGACAAGCCGGAAGAAGCGATGAAACCTGTGTTCCAGTTCAAGGAGAGCCGGGCCAGCGGAAAGACGGTGTTCGAGGGCGTTGATTTCGAGATCGGGTATGACCGTCCGCTGCTGCCAAGCAAGCTGAATATGATGATTGAACGCGGAGAGAAGATTGCGATTGTCGGCTACAACGGGGTCGGTAAATCGACGCTGCTCAAAACGATTTTAGGCGTGATTCCTACTTACAGCGGAAAAACCTACCTGGGAGATTACCTGAGTTCAGCCTATTTCCAGCAGGAGCTGAAGGCAGAGAATATCACACCTATTGAAGACGTGTGGAATGAATTCTCCGGTCTGACCCAGAATGAAGTGCGCGGACATCTGGCCCGCTGCGGTCTCAAAAACGAGCATATCACCCGTCCGATGAACATGCTGAGCGGCGGCGAGCAGGCGAAGGTACGCCTGTGCAAGCTGATGATGCGTGAGAGCAACTGGATTCTGTTCGATGAGCCTACGAATCACCTTGATATTGTGGCCAAGGCTGAGCTTAAGCGGGCGCTTATGGAATACAAGGGTACAATTCTGCTGGTATCCCATGAACCGGAATTTTACGAGGATTGGGTAACGAAGGTCTGGAATGTGGAGCAGTGGTCCGCACAGACCGTATAGCAATGGAGTCCGGGAAAAGTGGAGGTTCGCGCTTTTCCTGGTTTTTACCAAAAACTACATACATAGGGGGCTGTTCAGAGATGGGTCCTGATCAAAACACGCCGGTTCCGGCTTCAGCAGCCGGCAGGGATGGCAGATATTCAAGACAGGTCCGCTTCGCGCCGTTCGGCGCAGCAGGACAGCAGGGACTGGCGCGTTCCTGTGTGCTGGTCGTTGGCATGGGGGCGCTGGGGACAGGGATCGCCGAGACCTTGGCTCGCTGCGGGGTAGGACGTCTTATTCTCGTTGACCGCGATTATGTGGAATGGAGCAATCTGCAACGCCAGCAGTTGTATTCGGAAGAAGATGCGCGTGTGCGGACGCCCAAGGCTGCAGCAGCGCGTACCCGGCTGCTGGCGGTCAATTCGGAGATTGTGATCGAGGCCCACGTGCTTGATGTGCGTGCTGAGGAGCTGGAGAGCCTGCTTCCCGGCGTGGATCTGATTATGGACGGGACCGATAACTTCGATACCCGGCTGATCATCAACGATCTGGCCCAAAAGCACGGCATTCCCTGGATCTACGGGGCCTGTGTCGGAAGCTACGGGATTACGTATACGATTCTGCCGGGTGAAACCCCTTGTCTGAATTGTCTGCTGGGCACAATCCCGCTCGGCGGGGATACCTGCGACACAGCAGGCATTCTTCCGCAAGCGGTGCAGATGGTTACTACGAATGGAACTGCTGAAGCACTGAAGCTGCTTGGCGGATTCAAGGATAAGCTGCGCGGCAAGCTGCTGACCTTCGATATCTGGCGTAATGAGCAGCAGGAGATTGGAGTCCGGACGGCGAAGAAGTCTGACTGTCCCTCATGCGGTGAATCACGGAGCTATCCGTATCTGTCTGCCTCGGGCACAGAGCGCAGCGATGTGCTGTGCGGCAGAGATACAGTGCAGATCCGTCCGGCACACCGCAGAAGTCTGGATCTGGAGGAGACGGCTGCCCGCTTGTCCAGACTGAATAGCGGCAAGGTGGAGAGCAACCCGTATCTGGTTTCTTTTACAGAGGAGCCGTACCGGATGGTTGTGTTCGCAGACGGGAGAGCCTTAATACATGGAACCAGTGATATCGCTGCCGCCCGCAGCTATTATCACCGGTATTTCGGATAATGGAGGAGATCACAATGAACAAGGGAGCCATCCGTCACATGGCGGTATTTACACTGAAATCCGCCCCCGATTCAGAGGAGACTACAGCTTTCTTGCGGGATGGATCTGAGATTCTTAGCGCGATTCCGGTGGTCAGGAATTTCGAGGTGCTGCGTCAGGTCAGTGCCAAATGTGAGCACCAGTACGCCTTCTCGATGGAGTTCGCCGATCAGGCGGCCTATGATGCCTATAATCATCATCCGGCGCATCAGGCTTTTGTCGCAGAGCGCTGGGACACCCAGGTGGCTGCGTTCCAGGAGATCGATTTCGTACAATTATAAGAAATTACATGTTTCACAAGATTAGTACCGCAAAGAGACCATTCCTCCGAATGGTCTCTTTGTTTTGCGGGAATTCTAAGCATCATCTGCGGCGGCACAGCCGGTGCAAGACTGGTGGAGGGGGAAGATCCCGGTGAATGAAAAGATCGCATGGTACATACCCGGTCCGCACCGGGACAGCCATGAAGCAGATGCAGACAAAGAGGAGAAGGCTGCCGGCCATACCGGGCTTGAGGAGGCCATCCGGAGCCTTGGGATGACAGCAGCAATAAGCGAAGACCTGGATAGTCTTCGCTTATTGCTGTCAGGCGGTGAGCCTGTGCTTCTGCTCGCGGAGCTGGATGAACCCGGAGACTGGGCGGGCTGGGAAGCGGTCTTGGAGGTGCGGAAGGAGGGGATGATTCTGCCGGTAATGGTCCTATCCGAAGGAACACCTGAAGAGAGAGGGGAAGCGGCTGTCTCCGTATTCGATGCCGGAGGCAACGAATATATGGAGAAGCCTGTACATACCGGTGAGTTCAAGCGCAGATTATTGAATTTACTTAAGCTGACGGGCCGTCGTAGAGAGGCGGCCACGCTGCTTAAAGTGGACGGATTGATTCTTGATCCCGGACGCCGGCAGGTCAGCCGGGATGGAGCCGAGCTGAAGATGACCCCCAAGGAATTCGATCTGCTGTATTATCTGGCAGAGAATCTGAATGAAGTCTGTCCCCGGGCTGAGATCTTGCAGCAGGTGTGGGGGTATCATTTTCATGCGGACACCAATGTGGTCGATGTGTACATCCGGCATCTGCGGCTCAAGGTGGATAAAGGCCGCCGGAATAAACTGATTCATACGGTGCGTGGAACCGGATATGTACTGCGGACACCGGAGAGCGGGGCCACAAGCTGACGGCCGCTGCGAAGCAGCTCTCCGGTTATTTGGATTTATACTCTTTGGCACACGCTACATTTAAGCTTCGCACTGTTACAGTACGCGGCGTGATTTCAGGTAGGTTTTTTTCCAGTTCCCCGAATTCAGATCTGAAATGGTCACGCCGGGTGAGCCGTAAGTGTGAAGAATCTTGCCGTTGCCGGCATATACAGCCACATGGGTGACGTTCTTGCCGTTGGCCCGGCTTCCGCTGGAGAAGAACACGAGATCGCCGACACGCAGATTGGCTTTGCTGACCGATGTACCCACTTTAGATTGGGCTACGGACGTACGGGGCAGATCTACACCATATTTTTTGAAAATGTATTGAGTAAAGGAGGAACAGTCAAAATAACGTGTAGTTGAAGTAGAGGCACCGAACTGGTAACGCGTACCCAGATACTTTTTGCCGAAGCTGACCACTTTGGAGCCGGTGGAAGATGCGGATACGGAATCGGCACTTACAGAATCGGCAGATACAGCTGATGCGGCGGCAGGGGCTGTTCCTGCTCCGGTTGCCAGTAAGGCGCTGAACCCGATTGTTGTGCACAGACCGATTGTCATTGCTTGCTTGAACCATTTTTGCTTATTCATGTTGTATACCTCCAAAGTTGTAATCTATTCTAGCAGTTTCGTTCTCTGATTCGTAGTATAGCAGGTTATGACAGGCCTAAATTATGGAAGAGATGGGCTAAATGCAGGCGGTATATACAATGTAAGCGTTATATTAAAATCGCATTAAAAGTTACAAAATATTAATATTTAAACGAGATTTTAAGCAAAAAAAGCCGAGAAACCCTTGATATGCAAGGGGATTCCCGGCTTTTTGATTTTGAACCAAAGGTTACAGCGATGTCTCCAAAGATCTATGTATTCAGTCCTTGCTCTGAATAATCAGCAGCAGTCCGCTCTCGATATGAACGGTTCCCTTGTGCTCCTGCAGCACATTGCTCACGGCCAGGGATTGGCCAAGCTTGAGGGTGGCGTTCTCCAGAGGATATTGGAAGCCCTGAAGGGTGATGCCCGTTACCTCGGGAGTCAGAGGCAGCAAGGAGACATAGGTATATCCCCGTTCCTCTACAACCGCCTGGGAGCCGGTAAGCGTAATGTAGTTGTTCGCATCCATAATGGAGCAGGCTACCTGCCGCTGCAGTGCTCTTGTCATCATCTGAATACTGGCCAGCGTATGGTCCATGCGTGTTCCCGTTACCCCGATCATCAGAATAGACTGCGGCTGGAGGTTCAGGGCAAGATCCAGGGCCATTTCACTGTCGGTAAGGTCTTTGTTGACCGGATCACAGCTGATAGTCTCCTTGCTTCCCGCCTGAATCCGCTCCAGTGCCTCAGGAGAGACAGAGTCGAAATCACCGACGGCAAGCTGGGGGGTGAAGCCATGGTCAATCAGGAACAGCGCTCCCCGGTCAGCGCCGATAATATAATCCTCTTCATCTAATAAGCGCAGGCATTCCGCTGTCAGTTTACCGCCTGCAACAATAACAATACGCCCGGATGGCAATAGCTCCCCCTCCTTGTAGTTGAATTAAGTTCATCATCCTGAACAGTATATAGCAGTTTCAAAAGTTGTACAATTGCCGCACTGACGCTAAAATAGGGTTAGTGCGGCTGGCCGCACCCATCCATAGAGGATGATAAGTTATGCATGTGCGCAGGAGGTGAGAGGGATCGTTAACGTGTTGTTTGTATGTCTGGGGAATATTTGCCGTTCGCCGATGGCGGAGGCTGTGCTGCGCAGTAAGATTGAACAGCGTCAGCTTGCGGATCAGATCACAGTGGATTCTGCAGGAACGGGAGACTGGCATATCGGGAAAGCGCCGCATGAAGGGACAAGGCGTATCCTTGATCTGCATGGCATCAGCTATGAGAATATGAGAGCAAGACGGGTTGCCAGTGAGGATTTCGGGAGATTCGAATATATTATCTGCATGGACAAGTCCAACGGGGAGAATGTTCGCAAAATTCCCGGCGGTGAGCAGTCCAAGCTGTTGTTCTTCATGGATCTGCTGCCGGATGAGGAGCTGCGTGAGGTGCCTGACCCATATTTTACAGGCAATTTCGAGCAGGTCTATGACTTAATCAACGCCGGTTGTGATGTGCTGCTGGAACGGATTATTGGGGAGAAGCTTTAAAATATAAGAATTTTATGTTTATGCTATAAATTATCCTTCTATTTCTCGCTGAAACGGTACCGTCCTTAGTTGTTAAGGAACGGCACCGGACAGCCGCCTGATCATGAAAGCGTAGTCAATCGTGCCGGGATACATAAGTTCGTAAGATGTTCACTTTTATGGTTCTATTTGCTGTTTCAGGAGCGGAAGAAATAGAGTAATGATTCCGGGAGCTCTTTTTGCCAAAAACCCCAAAGATGCTGGCCGTCCTTCTCGCGGTAGGATACCGTGGCTCCTTTGGCTTCAAGCATGGCCTTGGTCTCACGGTTCATCTCTACGAAATCATAGACGCCGGTATCGGTCTTGTAGTCCCGCTCTTGAAGCCCTACAACCATATTGATCTGAAGCCAGGAGAGATCCTCCTCTTGTGAGAGCAGCTCGCGGGTCTCGGGATAATAAGCGCCGGAGAGGCTAAGCACTCGGCTGAATAATCCCGGATACGCCAGTGCGAGGTGGAGGGAGACACTGCCGCCCAGAGAATCACCGGCTACGATCCGTTCCCCGGGTGTACGACGGACAGGATAATTATGTTCAATGTAGGGAATAATCTCTTCGGCGAAGCATGCGAGGTACTGCTTGAAGCGGCTGCCGAACGGAGCGTATTCAGCGGTGCGGACGGCCACGTTCACTTCGACGCCCACTATAATGAAGGGTTCAACATCCTGCTCCAGAATCAGTTGCCCGGCTAAGGTGGCAATCCGGCCGAAGTTGAAGAATTCTTCACCGTCCTGACAGTAGATGACGGGATAGCTGAGTACTTCATTATATCCTGGGGGAAGATAGATACGCAGCTTGCGCTCTTCCTGCAGGTGTTCGCTCCACAGTGTTTGTTTTACAATTGTACGTTTCAGAAAAACAGGTTCGCTCATTGTCAAATCGTCACCTTTCATGTCGAATTTTGCTTAAGACTTAGTGTTACGTTAAAATTAGCCAAGCGGCAAATGTGGGATATATCATTTACTTGAGAAATATCCTTAAATCTGTTATAGGATATTTAAACGCCTGTTATACATACAAAATTTATGGAAACATAAATTTTATGCGTATTTCTTTGACGAAACAGATACAACAGGTGTATAATAATTCTATAACAGAGACCACTGATATTCAAATTTTTTTATTGAGGTGAAGATAATGACTAGAGTTCCTTATGAAGTGTATACAGAGGACGTTGAAGCCCTTACGGTTCTTTCCCCGGATGGAGAAATTATCAATAAGGAAATGATGCCTGACCTTACCGATGATCAATTGAAAGAAATTATGTACCGTATGGTATTTACCCGTACCTGGGATGACCGTGCTGTTAACCTGGGCCGCCAAGGCCGTCTCGGCTTCTATGCGCCGGTATCCGGACAGGAAGCTACAATGATTGGCAGCGAGTATGCTTTGCAGAAGGAAGACTTCGTCTGCCCGGGCTACCGCGATATTCCACAGCTCGTATGGCATGGCCTTCCATTATATCAGGCGTTCCTGTATTCCCGCGGACATCAGCATGGCGGACAGATTCCTGATGGCGTGAATGTACTGATGCCGCAGATCATTATCGGAGCACAGATCCTTCATGCTACCGGTATTGCAATGGGCTTCAAATTGAAGAAACAGCAGAACGTTGCAATCACATACACAGGTGACGGAGGTTCGTCAGAAGGCGACTTCTATGAAGGCCTTAACTATGCAGGAGTATATAAGCTGCCGGTGATCTTCTTCGTTCAGAACAACGGCTATGCTATCACCACTCCGTTCTCGAAGCAGACAGCAGCGAAATCCATCGCCCACAAGGCGGTTGCCGCAGGGATTCCCGGAATCAAGATTGACGGCATGGACGTATTTGCAGTAATCTCTGCTGTACAGCAGGCTGCTGAACGCGCCCGCAAAGGCGAAGGCGCCACACTGATCGAAGCGGTAACCTATCGTTTCCGTCCGCATTCCCTGTCCGATGATGCCAGTAAGTACCGTACAAAGGAAGAAGAAGGACAATGGAATGAGAAAGATCCGATTGCCCGTCTTGCCAAGTACCTGGAGAAGAAGGGCCTCTGGACTGAAGAGGACACTCTGCGCGTAAGAGAAGAAGCGAAAGCAACTGTGAACGAGCAGATTAAGAAAGCAGAACAGACCGAAAAAATGACCATTCCCGGCTTGATCGACAGCATGTTCGAGGTAACTCCGAAACATCTTGAAGAACAAAAAGCCGATTTTGAATAAGGGGGATATCACGCAATGGCACAGATGAATATGAAAGAAGCAATTCGTGACGCAATGCGCGTTGAACTGACTCGTGACCCCAATGTCCTTATCTTCGGAGAAGACGTTGGTAATGTAGGCGGCGTGTTCCGTGTAACAGAAGGGCTGCAGAAGGAATTTGGCGAGGATCGCATCTTCGATACACCGCTGGCAGAGTCTGCTATCGGCGGTTTGGCTTTCGGTCTCGGCGTACAGGGCTTCCGCCCGATCGCTGAGATCCAGTTCGTAGGCTTCATCTTTGAAGCTCTTGATCAGATCGTTATTCAGGCAGCGCGCCTGCGCTGGCGTTCCGGGGGCAAATACAATGCTCCTGTAGTGTTCCGCACTCCGTTCGGCGGCGGCGTTAAGGCAGCTGAGCTGCATACCGATTCTCTGGAAGGCTTGATTGCCCAGAGTCCTGGGATCAAGGTAGTTATTCCTTCTAACCCATACGATGCGAAGGGACTGCTGATCGCTTCGATCCGCGACAATGACCCTGTATTCTTCATGGAGCACTTGAACCTGTACCATGCTTTCCGTGCAGAGGTGCCTGAAGGTGAATATACCGTTGAACTCGGCAAAGCGAATGTAGTTCGCGAGGGTTCGGATGTATCTATCATTACCTACGGTCTAATGGTACATACAGCGACCAAGGCAGCTGACCAGCTCGAAAAAGAAGGCATCAAAGTCGAAATTATCGACCTTCGTACCGTTAGCCCGATTGATATCGACACTATTGTGGCTTCCATCAAGAAGACCAACCGTGCGATTGTTGTACAAGAAGCTCAGAAGAGCTCCGGCGTAGCCGCTGAGGTTATTGCCCAGATTAACGAAAAAGCTCTGCTGCACTTAGAAGCCCCTGTGCTTCGTGTAGCAGGTCCTGATACGATTTTCCCGTTCGCTCAAATCGAAGATACCTGGATTCCTACCCCTGCACGTGTTATTGCGGCAGTTAAGAAAGTTATGGAATTCTAGGATAAGTAACGACCTTGCCGTCCTTGTATTTAAGGGCGGCAGCCGTTTCTGTCTTTTGCTAAACAGAGCTGTTGAATTAACTCAACATAACATTATAGGAGGTTATCAAGGTGGCAAAATTTGAGTACCGGTTCCCTGAGCTGGGCGAAGGTCTGCATGAAGGCGAAATTATCAAAATGCATATCAAAGCCGGCGACAAAGTAACCGATGACGATATCGTAATGGAAGTTCAGAATGACAAGGCGGTAGTAGAGGTGCCTTGTCCGGTCAATGGCACAGTGCTGGAAGTCTTCACCAAGGACGGCCAAGTATGCCGTGTAGGCGAAGTTGTAGCAATTATTGATGCCGAAGGCGACATCCCTGAACAAGAGGGCGGCCATCCGGCAGAGCATGCTTCCCAGGAAGCTGATGCAGCCAAGGGCGGAGCGGATACTACTTCTTCTCCGGCAACCAGCAGCCCGGCTACTGGCGGAGCAACGAACTTCGAATACAAGTTCCCTGAACTGGGCGAAGGCCTGCATGAAGGGGAAATCATCAAGATGCACATCAAGGTTGGAGACAAAATCACCGACGACGATATCATTATGGAAGTTCAGAATGATAAAGCAGTGGTGGAAGTTCCTTCTCCAGTCAATGGTACTGTAGTCGAAGTGTTCACCAAAGACGGCCAGATCTGCCGTGTAGGTGAAGTTGTGGCTATCATTGCTGCAGAAGGTGATGTTCCTCATGATGAGGGCGGCCATGCTGAAGCATCCGGTGCCCAGGCAGCGGCTCCTTCCCAAGGTACAGCTCCGGCAGCGGCGGCAGCTCCAGCCCCTGACCGTGAAGTGCTGGCAACACCGAGCGTGCGCAAGTATGCCCGTGACAAGAGCGTGGATATCTCCAAGGTGAACGGCTCCGGCAAGAACGGCAAGATCACACTTGAAGATGTAGAAGCCTTCCTGAAAGGCGGCTCTACAGCTCCTGCGGCAGCGGCTCCGGCAGCTTCTGCACCAGCGGCGGCAGCAGCACCTCAAACCAAAGCCAAAGAAGCAGCACCGGCAGCAGCTTCCGGCAATACAAGTCTGGAAGAAGAACGCGTACCGTTCAAGGGTATCCGCAAAGCGATTGCCAATGCTATGGTTAAATCGGCTTACACTGCACCGCATGTTACCATCATGGACGAAGTGGATGTTACTGAGCTTGTAGCCTTCCGTGCCCGCATGAAGCCGGTAGCCGAGAAGAAGGGCGTGAAGGTTACTTATCTTCCGTTCATCGTAAAGGCACTCGTAGCCGCTTCCCGTCAGTTCCCTGCGCTTAACGCAATGATTGACGAAGCTTCTAACGAAATTGTCTACAAGAAGTACTACAACATCGGTATTGCTACGGATACAGACAACGGTCTGATCGTTCCTGTCATCAAGGACGCTGACCGCAAGAGCATCTGGATGATCGCAAGCGCGATTACAGATCTGGCAGTACGCGGACGCGACGGCAAGCTGGCTCCGAATGAAATGAAGGGCAGTACGATCTCGATCAGTAACATCGGCTCTGCCGGCGGTATGTTCTTCACTCCGATTATCAACTTCCCTGAAGTTGCTATTCTCGGAACCGGACGTATCACTGAGAAGCCTGTTGTGAAGAACGGCGAAATCGTTGCCGCACCTGTAATGGCTCTGTCCCTGAGCTTTGACCACCGGATTATTGACGGCGCAACAGCACAGAATTTCATGAATTACATTAAGACCCTGCTTGCAAATCCTGATATGTTAGTTATGGAGGTGTAATTAATGGTAGTCGGAGACGCTTCAATCGAAATCGACACATTGGTAATTGGTGCAGGTCCCGGCGGGTATGTGGCGGCAATTCGTGCCGCCCAGCTCGGCCAAAAGGTCATCATTGTAGATAAATCGGAACTCGGCGGCGTGTGCTTGAACCGCGGCTGTATTCCTTCCAAGGCCCTGATCTCAGCTGCTCATCAATTCGAGGCTGCCCAGCACGGTGATGTATTCGGTGTTACTGCCGAGAACGTGAAGGTAGACTGGTCCAAGACTCAGGCCTTCAAGAACGGCGTAGTCAAGAAAATGACTTCCGGCGTTACCAGCCTGATGAAGGGTAACAAGATCGAAGTATTCAGCGGAGAAGCTATGTTCATCAGCACAAACGAAGCCCGTTTGTTCAATGATCATGAATCCCCGCGCTATAAGTTCAATAACTGCATTATTGCAACGGGCTCCCGTCCGATTGAACTGAAGCCATTCCCGTTCGGCGGACGCATCCTGTCCTCCACGGAAGCGCTGGATCTGCCTGAAATCCCTAAGAGCATGATCGTTATCGGCGGCGGCTACATTGGTGCGGAACTGGGTCAGATGTACTCCAAATTCGGCACCAAGGTGACCATCATTGAAGGTCTGGATACCGTTCTGCCTGGCTTTGACAAAGACATGACCCGTCTGGTTGCTAAGAATATGGCTAAGACTGGCATTGAAATTGTAACCAACGCCAAAGCAGAATCTGCGGTTCAGAACGACAAGGAAGTTACTGTGAAATACTCCGTTGGCGGAGAGTCCAAAGAAGTTACTGCTGAATACCTGCTGGTAACAGTAGGACGCCGTCCGAATACTGACGGAGAGCTGGGTCTGGATCTGATCGGCGTTGAGCTGGATGACCGCGGTCTGGTGAAGGTAGACCATCAGGGACGGACTAACATTCCTAACATTTTCGCAATCGGCGATATCGTTCCGGGTCTTGCCCTGGCACACAAAGCTTCTTACGAAGGTAAGATTGCTGCGGAAGCCATTGCCGGACACAAATCGGTGGTGGATTACAAGGTAATGCCGGCTGTAGTATTCACAGATCCAGAATGCTCCAGTGTAGGTCTGACCGAGAAGGAAGCGAAGGATAAGGGCTATGCAGTGAAAGCCGGCAAGTTCCCGTTCGCAGGCAACGGCCGTGCCGTATCCCTGAATGCTCCTGAAGGCTTCATCAAGATTGTAGCGAAGAGCGACAACAATCAGGTGCTTGGCGCGCAAATCGTCGGTATCGAGGCTTCCAACCTGATCGCTGAGCTGGGTCTGGCGATCGAAATGGGCGCAACGCTTGAAGATATCGCACTGACCATCCATGCGCATCCAACCCTTGGCGAGATCGTCATGGAAGCGGCTGAGCTGGTAGAAGGCCACCCGATCCACGTAATGAAATAATAACCGCCTAAGCTTATGCGGTAAGAACATAGGAGGATGTTCCCGAAGCCATGCAGATGGTCAGGGAGCATCCTCTTTTGACTGAAGATACTGTCCTGAACGTTCGGAAATAGCTGGAAGACAGCCCAATTTGGGTAGTGAAATGTATGTTTTTTGCGTTTTTTTATCATCAGGGAAGTTACAACGACCGTCAGCTCATGGTAAACTGGTAGAAGAAAAAAGAGAGTGGGGTGCGATACGGCTTGCGTAATTACTTGGATTTATTACAGGATATTCTGGACAACGGTACAGCTAAGAGCGACCGGACAGGTACAGGTACAGTGTCCGTCTTCGGGCGTCAGCTCCGCTTCGATCTGTCGAAGGGCTTCCCGCTGATGACCACCAAGCGCATTCATCTGAAGTCGGTGGTACATGAGCTTCTATGGTTCCTCAAAGGGGATACCAATACAACGTATCTGAAGGAGAACGGCGTCTCGATCTGGGATGAATGGGCCGATGAAAACGGGGAGCTGGGACCGGTGTACGGCTCGCAGTGGCGGGCCTGGGAGAGTAAGGACGGGCAGCATATCGATCAGATTGCGAATGTGATTGAGTCGATTAAGCATAATCCCGATTCACGGCGCCATATTGTTAGTGCGTGGAATGTAGGCGAGATTGAGCAGATGAAGCTTCCGCCCTGCCATTTCGTTTTTCAGTTCTACGTAGCCGGCGGCAAGCTTTCTTGCATGCTTACAATGCGTTCGGTGGATACATTCCTTGGGCTTCCATTCAACATTGCCAGCTACGCGCTGCTTACCCATATGGTTGCGCAGCAGACGGGGCTTGAGGTCGGAGATTTCATCTGGTCCGGCGGAGATGTGCATATATATACAAATCATATGGAACAAGTAGCTACACAGCTTGCACGCGAGCCTTATGCGCTGCCGAAGCTTAACATTCGCAGAGTGCCGGACAGTATTTTTGATTATACCTTTGAGGATTTTGAATTTACCGACTATGTCTACCATCCGGGAATCAAGGCGCCGGTTGCTATATGAGTATTACCATGATATGGGCGATGGCCTCGAATGGCGTAATTGGCAAAAATAACGATATGCCCTGGCATTTGCCGCTGGATTTCGCGTATTTCAAAGCTGAGACACTCGGCAAACGGATGCTGATGGGCCGTAAAACCTGGGAGTCGCTGGGCAGCAAGCCGCTGAAGGGACGTACCAGCCTGATTCTGACGCGCGACAAGGACTTCGCACCCGAAGGGGCTGAGGTCATCCATTCGCTGGCTGAGGCGCTGGCTGAGGGGCGCAAGGAGGATGAACTGATGGTGATTGGCGGAGCCGAAATCTACAGCCTGATGCTGCCGTATGCCGACAAGCTACGTGTTACACGGATAGAGGCGGAGATTGAAGGTGATACGCGATTCCCTGAGGTAGACTGGAGCCAGTGGAAGGAAGTTTCCAATTCCCCGGGACTCAAGAATGAGCAGAATCCTTATGATTATCGTTTTATGGTGTATGACCGCAAGGAGTGACGATGAAGCGTTTTCTCTGACACAAGATGTGAAATAGTACAAATAATCAGCAGATTAGTCCATTACAGTGCGAAAGTATTGAATGCTAATATAATTAAAATTAGAAATGGTGTACTATACATCAACACGAAGAGAACGGATGGGGGAAACGTATATATGTCTACACCTACTGGATTTATGGAGTATAAGCGCCAGCTCCCAGGGGACCGCGATCCCGAGCAGCGCGTGAAGGATTGGGAAGAATTCCACGAGCATCTGACCGAGGAGGAGCTTCGGACTCAGGGTGCCCGTTGTATGGATTGCGGCACACCGTATTGCCACACCGGTATGGATATGAGCGGCGGTACTTCAGGCTGTCCCGTGCATAACCTGATCCCGGAGTGGAATAACCTGGTCTACCGCGGCCTGTGGAAGGAAGCGCTAGAGCGCCTGCACAAGACGAATAACTTCCCTGAATTCACCGGCAGCATTTGTCCTGCTCCCTGCGAGGGCTCCTGTACCGTCGGTCTGATTGGACAGCCTGTTACGATTAAGACGATCGAGCTGGCCATTGTGGACAAGGGCTTTGAAGAGGGCTGGGTCGTTCCGAGTCCGCCGGAGAAGCGTACAGGCAAACGGATTGCTATTGTCGGCTCCGGTCCGGCAGGACTGGCCGCAGCAGCCCAGCTGAATAAAGCGGGTCACACGGTAACGGTCTTTGAGCGCAGTGACCGGATCGGCGGCCTTCTGATGTACGGTATTCCGACGATGAAGCTGGACAAACGTGTCGTACAGCGCCGCGTTGATCTGCTGGCAGCAGAGGGTATCGAGTTCGTGGTAAATACAGAGATCGGTAAAGACATTCCGGCACAGCAGCTGGTGGATGAATATGATGCCGTTGTCCTCTGCGGCGGTGCGACCAAGGCTAGACGCTTCAATGTGGAGGGCCATGACCTCAAAGGGGTTATGTATGCCATGGATTACCTGAACGGCACGATCAAGAGCTATTTGAATTCCAATCTGGAGGATGGCAACTATGTATCCGCCGCAGGCAAGGACGTAATCGTGCTGGGCGGAGGCGATACCGGCTCCGACTGTGTCGCGACTTCCCTGCGGCATGGCTGCAGCAGCATCACCCAGTTCGGTACCCACGACAAAGCACCGCTTACACGTGATCCGATTGCTAACCCTTGGCCGCAGTTCCCGAATGTCTACACCCTGGATTATGCGCAGCAGGAAGCCAAAGCGGTCTTCGGTGAAGACCCGCGTGAATTCTCTATCATGACGACCAAGTTCGTCGGCGATGAAGAAGGCAACCTCAAGGAGCTGCATACAGTGCAGATCCGCCGGACGGTGGACGAGACAGGACGGAAGATCTACCAGCCGGTTCCGGGAACCGAGGCTGTCTATCCGGCCCAGCTGGCGCTGATTGCCATTGGCTTCGACGGACCGGAGCAGGATATCATTGAGGAGCTTAAGCTGGATACGGACCGCCGCAGCAATGTGAAGGCCCGTTATGGCAAATTCAACACGAATGTGGATAAAGTATTTGCAGCCGGCGATATGCGCCGCGGACAGAGTCTGGTCGTCTGGGCCATCAACGAGGGACGCGAAGCCGCGCGCGAAGTGGATAAATATCTGATGGGTTCGACTGTACTTGCCTAAATCCGATATGCACGAAAAAGGAGCTGTCCCAAAAGCCATGAAATGGCTGCTTGGGACAGCTCTTTATTGTAGTAGGTAGCTTACGTAAGGATTTGCTGCCCCGGCTCCTGAAGTACGAGCAGTATGAGCAGGTGCTGGGTTACCGGAACAGCTTCAGTAAGACCGATCCCGATGCGACTTTTATGCGAATGAAAGAAGATCACATGCTCAATGGCCAACTGAAGATAGGCTATAATCTACAGATCGGGACCGAAAGCCAGTTTATTGTGGCGTACTATGCCTATCTGGAAAAGAGAGATACGGGCAGTCGTAAAATACAGCACCTATCATAAAGAAAAGAGCAAGGCCTGGAAAGCCGATGTCGGAAAAATCGAGAATTGGACATACAACGAATCCGAGGACCACTGGAGATGCGTAGCTGGATACGCGCTGTATCTTCAACAGGAGAACAAGGAAACATTGTGCTCTCATGCAGGCGCACGGCCCGAATGTATGCGAAAAACAGCATACAATGTACTCGCATGCAGGCGCATGGCCCGAATGTATGCGGAAAACAGCATGCAATGTGCTCGAATGTAGGCGCATGGCCTTAATGTATGCGGAAAACAGCATACATTGTGCTCGCATGCAGGCGCATGGCCCGAATCTATGTGGAAAACAGCATACAATCTGCAATGTGCTGGCGTGAAGGTAGTCCTATTCAACCGCAGGTGACTTTGTTATGCGGCCATGAGAATCAATGGTCCTCAATGCTCAAAAGATCACTGGGATTAGTCTTCCAGCTTGAAGCGTTCAATCTTAAGCTGCAGATCGCCAGCCATTCTGGACAGCTCCGTAGAGGAGGCGGAGATCTCTTCCATGGAAGCGAGCTGTTCCTCTGTAGCTGCCGTTACACTCTGGAAAGCGTCTGAGGCGGAATGGGAGATGCCGGAGATTTCGTGTACGGAAGCGGCAACCTCCTGCGCTCCCGCTGACATTTGCTCGGTAATAGCCGAGATGTCATGCAGCTGGCTGTTGATTTTGGCGGTAGACTGTTCAATGCTGATGAAGGATTGCTTGGCTTCGGCGGTAACCTGAATCCCCAGCTCCACATCGGCTGCGACCGTATGCTGTATTGCTTCATAGGTCTGGTCGATCAACTGTGTCATCTGCTGGAGGGTATCTTGAATATCCCCGGCGGTATTCTTCGACTGATCAGCCAGCTTCCGCACCTCGGAAGCCACAACGGCGAAGCCCCGGCCCTGCTCTCCGGCCCGGGCTGCTTCAATGCCGGCATTCAGCGACAGGAGATTCGTCTGTACGGCAATGGCCGAAATTGCACTGCTCATTGCGGAGACTTCATCGTTCAAGCCGTTCAATTGCCCGATTAGCTGCGAAGAGTGTTGAGTAGAGGTCCGGATGGCATCCATTTGCTGGCTGACCTGTTCCATCTTCAGGCTGCCGCCGCGCACATCTGCTTCAGTGCTTGCAGAAGAATCGACGATGGAGGCCGCGGCTTCGGCAATCTTTTGAATACCGGAAGACATTTCCTCCATCGCGCGCGAGGTCTCTGCCATAGCCGAGGTCTGTGTCTGCGCACCCTCAGAGGAGTCCTGCACCAGTTCAGCCACGTAAGCGGTGGCTGTGGAGTTCTCTTCAGTGGTGGCATTCAATTGCTGGCTGGAGGCTGCCAATTGTCCCGAAGTGTCCGAAATATCCGAGACGATGCCGCGCAGAGAGCCTACCATCAGGTTGTAATTCTGTGCCAGCTGACCGATCTCATCCACCCGGTTTATCTCGATCTGTTCATTCAGATAGCCTTCGCTTACCCGCTGTGCAGAACGGTTCAGACTGCGGATCGGCTTCGTGATTGAGCGGACAATCAGGAACATCAGGGTTAGGGCGATAAGCAGAGCAATGGCCAGAACGACCAGGCCTGTATAGATAATGGGCTGTGAGGCATCCGAGAATTCTTGGGTGGGCAGGATGCCGACAATTTTGAACCCGGTATTCGGATCAGTTGTATAGTAACCCTGCATATCCATTTTCGTGTCCGGATTGGTATAATGCAGGTCCCCGCTGTCGTTAGCCAGCAGCTTCACTATATAATCTGCTACATCCTCACCTGCAGCTTTGCCGGGATAAGAGACGAATTTATGATTACGGTCCACAATGTAGAAGTAGCCTGTCTCACCCGGATGGGTGGTATGGATTCTTTCACTCATTGCCTTGAGGTTGAGGCTGGTGGTGACAGCTCCTTTGCCATCCTCCAGCGAATGGGAGAGGAACAGCGTATAGTTGCCGGTAGTTGCCGAGACAAAAGGATCAATGATTGTTGTGGTACCGGCATTCTGCATGGACGCCTTATACCAGTCCCGCGTACGCGGATCATAATCCTGTTTGCCGGGGTCCGGGGCCTTCATCCAGGCACCTTGTTCGTTGCCCACCGTAAGAATCTCCAGCTCAGGATGTGCCTTCATGAACTGATCAATGAGCGTGCGTGTGCCGGGAGCCTTAACATCGACCTCGGAAGACTCAATCTGGCGGCTGAGCAAATCCACATTCCGCATAGCGGCGGATACATATTCTTGAATGGTCCCGGCGACCAGATCGACACTGGAATGCGTGGCTTTCTGCATTTTATTCTCTAATTCCCGTTTAGCACTGGAGTAGGAGAAATAACTGACCAAGAGGATCGGGATCACCAGCATAATGGTGAAAAGCATCATCATTTGCCTTTGCAGTGATCGTGATCTGAGCTTGCTGATGAAGCGGTTGACTGACTTGAACATCGGAACGGTTCCCCCTCTGGTACATGGAAATCGACTGGTAGTATCGCTAGCCGTTTCTCTCTGAATACCTCTTATCCTATTGGATTTATCGACACATTCTTGTCATATCTGAAGATATTTGCTGCAAAATATTTAATTGCATTCACGATCTATTCATCGCCGCCTTGACGCAGCCCGAAATATCGTATAGATTAAGTACCAACATTTATAACGTAACAGCGTTGACCAAGGACCCGGTATCTGTAAGCGCCGGAACAGCGAGGGTTTCACCGGCTGAAAGATCCCCCGAGTGCGTAAGACACCAATCCTGCCTTGGAAGCTGCAGCTTATGCTGAAGATGGGCATAATTCTGCCGGACCCGGCCGTTATCCGGATGAGAGGACCGCAAGCTTGGATAGTCTTGAGGTTGAAACAGGGTGGTAACACGGCGCATTCGTCCCTGACGGATGCGTCTTTTTTGCGTTCTCATTATGGCAGTGAAATGTTCTGGATCTGTACACACTTATCGACGAAAGAGGCTGATTTGTATGCGTCAAACCAATCTATTAGTTACCACTCTGCGCGAAGCTCCTGCCGAAGCAGAGACAAGGAGCCACCAGCTGCTGCTGCGTGCCGGATATATCCGGCAGGTGGCCGCCGGGGTATACACCTATTTGCCGCTCGGACGGCGGGTGCTGCGCAGGATAGAACAGATCGTGCGCCAGGAAATGGAGTCCGCCGGTGCGCAGGAGGTTCTTATGCCTTCCATGCAGCCGACAGAGCTCTGGAGAGAATCGGAACGTTATGAGGTGTACGGCAAAGAGCTGATGAAGCTCCGCGACCGTCACGACCGTGAGTTCGTGCTGGGTCCGACCCATGAGGAAGTGGTTACGGCGCTAATGCGCGGAGAGATCAGCTCCTACCGGCGGCTGCCGGTGACCGTCTATCAGATCCAGACGAAGTTCCGGGATGAACGTCGTCCGCGCTCAGGACTTCTGCGGGGCAGGGAATTCCTGATGAAGGATGCCTATTCGTTTGATACAGACTGGGAAGGCCTGGACCTGGCCTATAAGGTAATGTACAGCGCTTATGAGCGGATCTTTGACCGCTGCGGCCTGAAGTACCGGGCGGTGCAGGCGAATGCCGGAGCCATTGGCGGCAAAGGCCAGAATCATGAATTCATGGCCCTGTCAGAGATAGGCGAGGATACGATAGCTGTGTGCTCCCTGTGCGGATATGCTGCGAATCTGGAGCAGGCGGAAGTGCATAGGGGCGACTGCTGTCCGCAGTGCGGCGAAGGGGAGCTTGATTTCCATCAAGGCATCGAGGTAGGGCATGTCTTCAAGCTGGGCACGGTCTACAGCGAGAAGCTGGGGGCAGGCTACCTGGATCGGGGCGGCCGTACCCGGCCTATGGTAATGGGCTGTTACGGCATCGGCATCTCCCGCTTGCTGGCCGCAGTCGCTGAGCAGCACAACGATGACCAGGGGTTGATCTGGCCGCAGAGTCTGGCTCCGTATATGGTTCATATTCTGCTGATGTCGGTCAAGGATACAGCGCAGCGTGAGCTGGCCGAAGCCATGTATGCAAGGCTGACCGCCTTGGGCATCGATACCCTGCTGGACGACCGCGATGAGCGGCCCGGGGTTAAATTCAAGGATGCCGGATTGCTTGGTATACCGGTCGTACTTGTGGTCGGCAAGCTGGCCGCAGAGCAAAGAATTGAATACATGGACCGCAGAACGGGTAACAAGGAAGTAATTGATATTGGCGAGGCCTTGCTGCGCGTAAGCGGTCTGAAGTCCGCGCCGGATACTGCTTTTGCTTGAATTGAAGCTCTGGTAAAATAGGGGAATACCGTATGAATCGCCGCCTTGGAGAGGAGGGGAAGCCATGTTTGGACGCCTGAGACGCAGGCTTGACAATGCCAGACAAATGCAGAAAATACGTAATGAGCATCCAGAAGAGATTCGCCGCTTGCTGGAAGAGCGGGCCAGGGAACAGCAGGTCCCGGCAGAGCCTGCACCCGCAAAGTCCGGGCCGTGGATTATCTTCTTCCGGTGAATACTGTATATTCTGTCCGTGCTAATTGTATTGATTGCCTCCATCGGGGGGCCAAAGAGTGATGCGCCTGTCTTCTCCATACTTTCCTTTGGTCTGCTGCTGGCCATTCTGTATCTGATAGCGGGTCTCGCCCAGCCTGCAATCGTATTTTTCCGCACGCACTGGTCCACGGGAGATGTGCTTGAGTTATTCAGCCTGATCATCGGGGCGCTGCTCATTCTGATGGCAATATTCCGCCTGTAGGTTACAGGTCTGAATAATGCGAAGCGGATTTTGAGGTTCAGGAATGGTATAATAGACTACTGGACAACTTTTGTAATGAACCAAGGGTAAGGAGCGATTATTGTTGAAGACACTCATTATTGCGGAGAAACCGGACATGGGGCGGAATATCGCCGCCGCAATAGAACCGAAGGCCAAAAACTACCGTTCCTATCTGGAAGGGGAGCAGTACATCATCACCTGGGCGATTGGGCATCTGATTGGCCTGGCAGAGCCCGAAGCCTACGACAATAAATATAAAAAGTGGAACATTAACGATCTGCCGATTATCCCCGAGGAGTTCAAGCTGCTGCCTAATGCACGCACTATGGATCAGCTGAAGGTGATCGGGGAGCTGGCGAAGCGCAGCGATCTGCTGGTGAACTCCTGCGATGCCGGGCGTGAGGGCCAGCATATTTTCTCGCTGATTCAGCGTTACCTGGAGCTTAACCAGCCGGTGAAGCGGCTGTGGATCTCCGATCTGACGCCGGAGACGATCCGCAAGGGCTTCCAGGAGCTGAAGGACGGGTCAGAATACGAGAATCTGACCAAAGCGGCCCGGGCGCGCAGCGAGGCGGACTGGCTGATCGGGATGAACGGCTCGCGCGCTTTTACGACCAAGCATAATGTGCTGCTCTCTGTAGGCCGGGTGCAGACCCCGGTGCTTGCGCTGATCTATGACCGTCAGAAGACCATTGAAGCATTCTCCTCGCTGAAGTTCTTTGAGGTGGAGGGCCATTTCACCCAGAATGAGCAGACGTATAAGGGAATGTGGCAGGGCGACCGGTTAACGGATGGTGCGAAGGCAGAGGCGCTTGCGGCCAAGGTCAAAGGCAAGCCCGCCCGGATTATTCTCTATGAGGTCAAAGAAACCAAGGAATATCCGAACAAGCTGTACGATCTGACCCTGCTGCAGCGTGAGGCGAACGGGAAATATGCCTTCTCCGCCAAAAAAACACTGGATATCGCCCAGGCGCTGTATGAGAAGCATAAGGTAATTTCGTATCCGCGTACCAACTCCAACTATGTCACGGAGCAGAATATTCCTGAAATGCATAAGACGCTGTCGTCCCTTCAGGGCACGCAGTACGACGATTGGGTGAAGGGTGCGAACCGTAACCTGGTTCATAAAGGCAACAAATTCATCTGTAATCCATCCAAGGTCGAGGATCACCATGCGATTCTGCCGACGAACCGCAAGGCGAACGGGTTGAGCGCGGACGAGGCCAAGCTGTACGATCTGATCGTGCGCCGTTTCTTGTCCCAGTTCTATCCGGCTGCGGAATATAAGGTGCATACAGTCATGACCGAAGTGGAAGGCGAGAAGTTCAAGACTACAGTCAAGGAGCTGCTCAGCCTCGGCTGGAAGGTGATCTACGCTGACCAGAAGAAGGACAAGTCCAGACCGTCCAAGGGCAAAGGCAAGGAGGACGAGGAGGAAGAAGAGCTTGAGGTGAACGAGCCGTTCTCGGTTCAAGCAGAGGGGGAAGTGATCTGCAGCGATGCGGTTGTGAAGGAGAAGGATACCCAGCCTCCGAAGCATTACACCGAAGGAACCTTGCTGAAGGCCATGGAGAGTGCAGGCAAGCAGATTGAGGATGAAGAGCTGCGCGATGCCATGAAGGACTCGGGGCTGGGCACTCCGGCGACCCGGGCAGCTACGATTGAACGGCTGAAGAATGTCGGCTATGTGGAGATGCAGGGGAAAAAGATCGCCATCACCCAAAAGGGGCGGACGGCGGTTGAGCTGATCCGCGGGGCAGGCGTGGAACTGCTGACCTCCCCGGAAATGACCGGGCAGTGGGAGCGCCGTCTCAATGAAATTGCCCGCGGCACCGCAGCGGACGGACAATTTATGGAGAACGTCAAGCGGTTCGCTGCGATGATTGTGGACAAGGTGCGCGTGCAGTCGCGTGCCGCGAAGACCTCCTTCGAAGGGGATACCCCTTCGCTGAACAGCGGCGGCAAGGGCCGCAGTCCGGCTGCTGCACCGCGCAAGGCCGCTGAATCCAAGGCAGCCGGGCGTACGTCCGCAGCAGCTGGGCCGCGCCGCGCGGCGTCGGACGCAGCCGGGAAGAACGTGGATACCGGGCCGAAGGTCATCGGCTCCTGCCCGCGTCCCGGCTGCGGCGGTATGATCTTCATGGGCCGCAAGGGCTACGGCTGCTCCCATTATAAGGAGGGCTGCGGCTTCGTGATCTGGAAGGAGAATCACGGACGTACGCTCACCGACACCCAGGTGAAGGCCCTGATTGAGAAAGGCCGGACCGGAAAGCTGAAGCTGACCGGTGAGGACGGCGCGCCGCTTGAAGGCAAGCTGGTGCTGCAGAATATGGATACCGGCCAGCTGGCCGTGGAATAATTCATTCATACTAAGAATGCCCCGGCCATCTTTTCCCGGCCGGGGCGCTTTTGTAAAAGAAGGCAGTTTCAGATTTAAAAGAGTGGATATGCTTGTGAAACTCAGGGGTTTGTGTAATGAAACCCTATCATCCCGAAAAATCTAACGGACCGAAGAGACCTTATCCCCACGAGAACACCACCTTTTGCAGCGTAACGGACTCAGTGGAGCTTATCGTCTTTCTGAGAGACGTTTTGGAGCTGAATTGCAGGGGATAAGGTCCTTGCGGTCCGCTAATCGCCCAAGTGAAGACTTTCTTCACGGATAAGAGCCCCTGTGTCCGTTACGCTTAGCGCCCCCAAATAACAACCGTCAATTGAAAATATGTAATTTGAAGGGTGATTTATTCTACTCCACTATTTTAAATCTGATAAGGTACTAGCGGAGACAGGCCTCTATCTTCAAAAGCTTAACATTCAAAAAAGCAGCGATTCTACCGTTATTGGAGAATCGCTGCTCTGCGTTTTTGGTCTAAATTAATTAGCTTCGCTTAAGGCTGCTTCAATAGCGGCGCTTAAGCCTTCATAGGAGGAATCCGGCAGCAGGATGCCGTTCACCATGAACTTTGGTGTGCCGTTGACGCCGTAGGCTCCGGCGATTTTGAAATCCTCTTTGACATCGTACATATACGTATGGTTCTTCAGATCCTGCTCGAACCGCTCCTGGTCAATTCCTGTAATATTGTCCTTCACGAACTTAGTGATAAACTTCTGGGTTGCCCAGATCTTGCTCTCGTCACCCTGGTTCTCGTAGAGCTTGTGGAGATACTCCCAGAACTTCTCGTTATTCTGCTGATAGATAGCTTCTCCGGCACTGGCGGCCAGGTAAGAATCCCGGTCAATGAAGGCGAAGTTCATGAAGTAGAACTGGACTTTCCCGCTGTCTACGTAGTCCTTGATGAACGTATCGAGGTAGGAGGCGGTCCAACTTTTGCAGGCAGGGCATTTGAAATCGGCGAATTCGATCACTTTCACCTTGGCGTCTCCGCTGCCCAAATGCGGCTGCTTCTCGTATTTAAGCCCGTCCACCACGATCTTGCCCTTCACATCGGTGTAGTTAGGGAGATTATCGAGCGTCTCGGTGCCGGACGATTTGTCCTGTGTAAGGAAGAAGGCAAGAAGGGCGATCAGCAGCACGGCAATCACTGCAAGCAGCATAGGGAGCAGACGCCCGTGACTTGGTGTGTTTCTGGAACGGTTAGCTTTATTATTCATGGCCAGCCTCCTGAACGGTGTGAAAATCTACTCAAATAGTATAATCATACACGCCGCAGGCTGCCTATGCCATTTGTAACAATTGCCTGATTCTTGTGATGCCAGTCAATCAGCCGTGATGCTCCCGCAGCGCAGCGGTGCGGATCACCGGAGGTACCTCGTGAATGGCAGAGATGGTCAGGACAGACTGCTGCATCTCCCGTTCCAGCTCAATCAGATTGTAGAGCCACTCATTCGGCTGCTTCAGATAGATGCTGTTGATCCCGGCAGTCAGCGCGGGCAGTACATCTGTACGCAGGGAGTTGCCGATCATCCATGTGATTTTGCGGTCGAACGGGTAAGTGGTCAGGATCTTCTCAAGCGCCTCCACATTTTTGTGCTGGCGGATATAGATGCGGTCATCGAAATAGGCGTCCAGCTTCATTTGGGCGATTTTGCGCTGCTGGATGGTGTCGTCGCCGCCGGTATAGAGATAGAGGGAATGGCCCTCCTGCTTGAGGGTATCCAGCGTCTCCACCATGCCGGGATAAGCTTCCACCTCCTGGTCGTACACGCTCATCCCCAGCTTCATCAGCTGCCGCTCCTCGAACGCGTCCGGCTTGCGGTTATATTTGCTGCAGAAATAATGGTAGGTGGCAATCAGTGATTTCGGGAAATTGTCGCTGGCCAGGCCGCTTGTGCTAACGGTCTCGACATCGATCTCTACCTGCTTAGTGCGCAGTTCGCCGATGGTGGGCTGATAATCGCTGAACCAGTCTGACATCAGCTCGAAATACTGGCCAAGAATGAGGTCAAAATACTTATTGCAATGCACCAGGGTATCGTCAAGATCAAAGATCACTTGTTGGGTCAAATACTTCATGAGGTTCACTCCTAAGTTGGTCTGTTAGATTCGGATGTAAGACTCCAGAAACATCTGGAGCTCCGAGGCCCCGTCAGGGCGTATACTGTAGCGTTCGGTGCCTTCACCGCGCAGATGGACCCGCAGCAGCCCTGCGACCCGCAGACTAAGCAGATGATGCATCAGCATCTCCCGGGACAGATTCAGCTCGGACTGCATCTCCCACAGCGTCTTCGGTTCATTGGCCACGAAGCGCAGCAGTCTCAGCCGGGTTGGGTCAGAGAGAGCCTGTGTTAAACGAAGCAGGACTGTGGGCGGCTCCTCCTCATTGTCTGAAGGGACATCTACCGGATATTGCACCAGCATCAGATTTTTGAAGAAGCAATACGTATTGATCGGCCGGTTATGCACGGTAGGCAGCAGCACGATCGTCTTCAGCCCGGGAATGTCTTCAATGACAATTCCGCCGGAAGCATATTCGATCAGCGGGACCATGTCCATTTTGCTCTCCAGCATTTTTTTCTCAGAAGCGTCTTCAATCAGCAGCGGCAGCAGGGTATGCTCCACATGGCGGAAATAATGCTCATACCATATCCGCAAAAGGGGCGTATATCCGTTCTTGATCCGCGCGCATTCCCCGGCCGTGAAGTTATGGAAGAACGGCTCGGTCCGCCGGAGGCAATCCTCAAGTGAAGAGTTCTCCAGCTCAGCCAGGAACTGCAGCACCTTGGAGGCCTCGCCCCGGCTGTAGGCCCAGGCGTAGAGTACATCATAATCTTCGAACGGCCATTCGGCGGCCTGCTTCAGTGCAGCAAGCTGCGCGGTGGTGAAGCGGCCGTCCACATCCCTGATCCAGTCGGTGCCGATGTCCAGGTTGGAGGTCCATTTCTTGGTTACATATAACATGAAACTGTCCAGCAGTTCGTATACGGGGGAAACATCAATGCTCAGTTCATACTTCATTTAAGCCGGGTCACCTCCAGAAAATCAGTCACTTCTATATATTATCTCTTGTTTTGAAGAGGGTTGTCTACTATAATGTTCGGTGTTTGCCGCATGGACATCAGGTTACGAACATCAATGAATTACATAGGAGGATTTATTTGTGTCAGATTCCACACCGATGCCGCATGGACAGAGCGGCAGAATGAATTATTCGATTTTGATTGCTGTGATTATTCTGGCAGGGCTGAGCCAGGGGATGCTGCTGCCGGTCTTATCTATTCTGCTGGAGCAGGAAGGCGTATCATCCTCGCTGAACGGACTTAATGCGGCTGCGCTGTATGTAGGCTCATTCGCCATGACCCTGATTGCGGAGCGGGTGCTTGGCGCCATCGGCTTCAAGAAGCTGATCGCCGCCGGTCTCGCGCTTGTGCTGGTATCACTGCTGCTGTTCCCGCTTCTTACCGGCGTGAAGATCTGGTTCGTGCTCCGCGTGCTTGTCGGGATCGGCGATTCGGCAGTGAACTACGCCGCGCAGCTCTGGGTGCTGCTCATGACACCGGCGGAGCACCGCGGACGGAACCTGTCGCTCTACGGGATGTCCTACGGACTGGGCTTCAGCCTCGGACCGCTGGGCATCAGCCTGCTGCGGTTCGGACAGTCCGCACCGTTCCTGATTACAGCTCTGCTGTTCGTGATCGTGCTGCTGATTGTCGGCTTCAAGCTGCCTGACTCACGGCCGGAAGCTATGGATCATAGAGAAGGCCAGGCGAGCAGGTTCGGCCGGAGCTACCGGCTTGCTTGGTATGCACTGATTCCGGCGCTGCTATACGGCTATATGGAAGCCAGCCTGAACAGCAGCTTCCCTGTATACGGGCTGCGCACCGGGTTCAGTGCAGACCAGATTGCCGCTCTGCTGCCCTTTGCAGGCATCGGGGGCCTGCTGCTCCAGCTGCCGCTTGGCATATGGAGCGACCGCTTTGGCCGCAAGGCCATTCTGATTGCTGCGGGGACAGGAGGAGGCCTGGCCTTCACGCTGCTTCCGCTTACCGGCGACCATTTCCTGCTCACCCTGCTAGTGCTGATGGTGGCCGGGGGACTTGTCGGCTCCTTTTTCTCGCTAGGATTAAGCTATGCCGCCGATATCCTGCCGCGCAAGCTGCTTCCCGCTGCCAACGTGGTTGCTTCCTTCCATTATAGTTTGGGAAGTATAGCGGGTCCGGGCATCGGCGGGCTGCTGCTGCAATTCGGCTGGGGCGGCAGTGTGTTTGCCGTGATGGGCGGGCTGTATATTGTATTTGGGCTGGCAGGGTTATTGTTCTCGCCACGGAAGACGATATGAGGTAGAATAAGAACGAATGCTCGCATGGAATTTGATCCCGCTTTCAGAGTACACTATAGAGTAGAGTCGAAGACAGGAGAGGCTGACCTATGATTACAGTTGAACATTTGGCCAAAGCGGTCGGGGAAGATAAAACACCGGTGCTTCAGGATATCGGATTTCAATTAGAACCGGGAGAATTTGTAGCGCTGCTGGGAGCCAGCGGCAGCGGGAAATCAACACTGCTGCGCTGCCTTGCCCTGCGTGAGAAGTGGGACAGAGGGAATTTCAGGGTAGATGGGCAGGATATTATGAAGAGCCCCTTCGCCGGCAAACGTAAAATCCGCCGGGAATGGGCCTATCTGGAGCAGAATGCGGAGCTGAATCCGAACCGCACTGCACTGAAGAATGTACTGATCGGACAGGCCTCCCAGACGCCGCTGTGGCGGATGGCTACAGGCATGGTCCGTTCGGATGATTATATGGGGGCGATGGACCAGCTCGATTTGCTCGGTCTGCTGGACAAGGCTAAGCTGAAGTCCGGCCAGCTCAGCGGCGGTGAACGTCAGCGTGTAGCTATTGCCCGGGCATTGGTTCACGGAGCCAAGGTCATCCTGGCGGATGAGCCGGTGACGGGCCTTGACCCCAAGACTGCGGAGAATGTGCTGGAGACCCTCCGCAATCTGTGCAAGGAGACAGGACTTACCGTGCTTACGGTGCTGCCGATTGAGCTGGCCGAGCGTTATGCCAGCCGTCTGTGGGTACTGGAGGACGGAAGAATTAAGCATGATGTCAAAGGACGCCGGCTGACCTCACAGGAGCGGCTGCATCTGTGAACTAAGGCAAGGTGTTCAGTAAGGAGAGCGTAAATGAAGTTGAATATGCGTATGCGTGTTCTGGGAGGACTTGCCGCAGCCGCCCTGTCGCTGTTTGCCTTGTCAGGCTGCACCTTCATCAGCGATCCGGTATCCCAGATGAGGGTGCCCCAGCTGCCTGCGGACAAGGCTTCGCTGATGGCAGCCATCAACTCTTCCTTGAAGGCGCTGGATGGCACCTTGATCCGTCCGGCCAATGATGATAACAGCTCTATTTTTACAGAGGACCTGGACCGGGATGGCGTGATGGAGACGCTTGTGTTCTACCAGACGAAGAATGAGGCCGTGGTTAATCACGGGATGATTCTGGAGAAGCAGGGGGACACCTGGGTCAAGAAGCTTACATTCGATGGTGTTGGCAACGCCCTTGATTCTGTAGATCTTCAGGATGTAACTGGTGATGGTAAGCTTAACATTATTGCCGGTTATTCCCGCACGGAAGATAAGGGTGTGAAGGGCATGGTTGTCTACAGTTATTCCGGGGGAGTGCTGGAAGAGATTCTGACCAAGCCATATACCAAATATATCATCGATGATCTCAATGAAGACGGGATCGTGGATATTACCGTGGTGTACTTCAAGCGTAATGAATTCGCTACAATAACTACCTATCAGTATAATGACGGCTTCAAGGTGCTGGATGAACTCGACGATCTGGACCCCTATTTCAATAGTTATTACAATATTGTCTCAGGAAAAGTAGCTGCAAATAAAGAAGGTATAGTTCTGGATTCTGCTGTGGATGCGCGTTCTGCTTATACAACCTTAGTTGTAATGGAGAATACTAAGCTGCGTGTCGCTATTCCAGGGGATAGCCACACCTTCAAGGACCGCAGAATTGTCAGCGAGGATATTGATTCGGATGGAATTATAGAGATAGGGTTGCTGGTGCCCCCCAAGGGCTGGGAGTATTTCGATCCTGAGACCATTCCTTATTTCAATTCTTATTACAAATGGGACGGGAAAGACGGCCTGACCTTCAGTACCCAGCTCTACAATGATCCGCTCGACCGGTTCACCATTAACTTTGCCCCCGAATGGCAGGAGCGGGTGACGGTGGACACGAAGTCGGTTCAGAACAAATCACTCAAATTCATCATGACGGATACCGGAGAGACGGTCGCTGAAGTGAAATTCTTCTCGCCTGTGGAATGGGACAATGTGAAGAACACCGGCTGGAAGCTGCTCGGACGCGATCTGGATAAGATGATTGGATACCGGGGAGAACTGGAACAGAGTACAATCGGAGGAGAGGACGGACGAATCAAATCCTCAATTGAAAGGAAGGGAATCGATGAGTAAAGTACTGATATTGGAGGATGAAGAATCCATCCGCAGTTTTATTGTCATTAACCTGAAGCGCAATGGCTTTGAGGTGCTGGAGGCGGCAGACGGTAACGAGGCGCTGCACAAGCTGACCACTATACATGATATTGATATCGCACTGCTGGATGTGATGGTGCCCGGCATCGACGGCTTTGAGGTATGCAGACGCATCCGGGAGACCAATGAACGGCTGGGGATTATTTTCTTGACAGCCAAGGTACAGGAGCAGGATAAGGTCTATGCGCTGTCCGTGGGAGCAGATGATCATGTCAGTAAGCCGTTCAGTCCCACTGAGCTGATCGCACGTATCCAGTCGCTGCTGCGCCGGGTCAATGTTCACCGCGAGCAGTCGGCCAAGGTTTCGTTCCAGTCGGGTCCGTTCACATTGGATCTGATCTCCAAGCAGTTCAAGCGGAGCGGGGAAGCCATTGAGCTTACCCCAACAGAGTTCTCGCTGGTGCAGTTTTTCCTGGAGAAGGAGAATACACCGCTCAGCCGTGACTCCTTGCTTGATCATGTCTGGGGCAAGGAATATATGGGGGACCCCAAGATCGTTGACGTCAATATCCGCCGCTTGCGCCAAAAAATCGAGAATAATCCATCGGAGCCTGAATACCTGCAGACGGTGTGGGGACACGGCTATAAATGGAAAGGCCAGGTACAATGATTAAGAAGGGGATGCGCAGACAGATCGTACTGCACTATATTCTTGTAGTCTTTGTAGCGCTTCTCCTGGTCGAAACGATCTTCCTGCTGTCGATCCGCACCTATTATTACAACAGTATCTACAGCAAAATCACCACGCATATCAGTGTGGCCGAGACATTGGTGAAATATGAATTTTCAGGAGACAGCTCACAGGCCCAGCTGCAGAAGCTGCTTAGGTTGTTCAATGTGGAGTTTACCGAGCTGGAGGTCCTGACCCTTAAAGGGGATATTATTACCAGCTCAACCGGGTTCCAGCCGGACCGGACGATTACCACCAGTGATGTTCCCGAGGCAGTAGGCGGCAGTATCGGACGTTGGGTGGGGCGCCAGGCCGGAACCAATGAGAATGTCATGGCGGTATCCAAAATGGTGCAGATTACCGCCCATGATACTTATGTCCTGCGCTATCTGACGTCGATGGAAGGTGTGAACAGTAATCTGCTTAACCTTACTTTGCTCTCCATTGGCATCGGGGTGGCAGTCCTCACGATCGTGCTGCTGCTAAGCTTCGGGCTCGCCAACTCGATTGTGCGTCCGCTGAATAATATCAGGGCCGTGTCGGCTCAGATGGCGAAGGGCAAGTTCACAACCCGGATCAAAGGCGATTACCGGTACGAGATCGGCGAACTCGCTTCAACGCTCAACTATATGGCGGACGAGATTGTCCGCAGCAACCAGATTAAGGATGATTTCATCTCCTCGATCTCTCATGAGCTGCGCACTCCGCTGACCAGCATCAAGGGCTGGAGCGAGACGCTGGTTTCCGGAGGCTATGACCCCGAAGAAACCAAGCTTGGGGTCGGAATTATCTCCAGGGAGAGTGACCGGCTGATCGGGCTGGTGGAAGAAATCCTCGACTTCTCGAAGCTGCAACAGAACCAAATGAAGTTATCGATGGGGCAGGTGGATATTAAGGTTCTTCTGCAGGAGACATTGCTTAATATCTGGGCGAAGGCTGAGAAGAAACGGATTCATCTGCAGCTGGAATGCGAGGAGGCGATCTTTATCAAGGGGGATGCCAACCGTCTCAAGCAGGTCTTCCTCAATCTGGTGGATAATGCAGTGAAGTTCTCGCCGGAGGATTCCAGTATCGTGCTGTCGGCAGAGCGTCTATCCGGTACCGAGATGGCAGTCACTGTTCGTGACAGTGGTATTGGCATTAGTGAAGCGCATCTGTCCAGAGTCCGGGACCGCTTCTTCCAGGTCGATGCCCTGAACGGGGGGACAGGCCTCGGGCTGGCGATCTCCCAGCAGATTGTAGAGCTTCATAACGGCAAGCTGGAAATGGACAGCGAGCTGGGTAAGGGTACTCAGGTTACCGTCATTCTGCCGCTGGATGACAGCCAGCAGGGGAACGCCCGTCCCGGTAACCTATAATTTCTTATATTTTACAAAAGGGATACAGCTATCGTCCGGGCGGACCGGAGCTGTATCCCTTTGTATGTAGCAGCCCTTAGGGCTGAGTGATGTTGCTGAACGATTGTTTATGAAGGCATTCCTTCCGCGCGCAGGCGGCCGGCCTTTTCATAGACCTCCTGAAGCAGGCGGGCAGGCTGAGTACGGACCAGCGGCTTGGCAGCTACAATCTCATGAGGGCCGACAACCACGATGTTGTCTGCACTGCCTTTGATTACAGCCCCGTCCTTGATCACAGCACCTTCACCGATAATAGCATGTTCAATCAGCACACCGCGTCCAATGCGGGCACCCGGCATTACCACGCTTTGTTTGATTCTGCTCTGTTTGCCGATCTCCACACCGCTGAAGATGACCGACCGCTGCGGGCTGCCTTCGAGCAGGCAGGTGTCGTGGATCAGGCAATCCGCTGAAGCAGCTTGAGTTCGGGGTCTGATCGCAGCCAGCTTGGTGCGTGGTGCGCGGCTGTACATCGGCCAGCGGGAGTTATCAAGCTGGAAGCCGTCCTCTTGAAGCAGATCCATATGAGCTTCCCAGAGGCTGCCAACGGTACCCACATCTCTCCAGTAGCCTTCGAAGCGGTAAGCGAACAGTTCGTCGCTTGCATCAAGCATGGACGGAATAACATCCTTCCCGAAATCATGACCAGACTCCGCATTCGCAGCATCCTGCAGTAAATGAGCCTTCAAATAGGACCACTCGAACAGATAGATGCCCATAGACGCCAGGTTACTCTTCGGAGCTTTTGGTTTCTCGGCAAATTCGGAGATCTTGAGATCTTCATCCACGTTCATCACACCGAAGCGGCTCGCTTCATCCCAAGGAACCTCCATAACCGAAATTGTTGCTTTTGCAGATTTGGCGATGTGGTAATCGAGCATTTTGCGGTAGTCCATGTGGTAAATATGATCTCCAGACAGGATAAGTACATGCTCCGGGCTCTGACTGTCTATATATTCAATATTCTTATAAATAGCATCAGCGGTGCCTGTATAGCTGTCTCTGCCTTCAATCCCTGAAGGGAGCAGCCTTACACCCCGGTCACTGCGGCTATGCAGCCCCCAAGGCTCGCCTTCACCGATATGCTGATGCAAGGATTCTGCTTCGTACTGAGTAAGTACTCCGATGGTATCAATCTTGGAATTCACACAGTTGCTGAGGGGAAAATCAATAATCCGGTACTGTCCGCCGAAAGGGACTGCAGGCTTAGCCATGCTGGAAGTCAAGGGGGCCAATCTGCGGCCTTCCCCGCCCGCCAGGAGCATGGCGATACATTCTTTCTTACTCATTTGTTATCCCTCCCATTTTTTTGTCAATGCTTGTAATATACACTCAGAACAAGCGCTTGAAACGACATAGGTGAATTATATTGCTGCATCTGTGGAAAAATTACATGTTTATTTTCAATATTCAGAAATTGCCCGGACTTCTCTCAAAATCATTTTCAAAATCTATATATTCGGGTAATGTAATAGGTGCATCCTATATCCTAAGGTGGTGATGATTTGGCCGATTTAACAAAAACAGAAAACCTCCCGTCCGCTGAAGATATTTATCTGTTCCATGAGGGCACGAATTATCGCAGCTATACGATGCTTGGCGCGCACATTGCCGTCCAAGAAGGGCAGGCCGGCGTTCGCTTTACCGTGTGGGCTCCTCATGCGGCATATGTAGGACTGGCGGGAGATCATAACAGCTGGGATGGAACATCTGATCTTGATACGTTATATAAGATACCCGATTCAGGATTTTGGAGTCGTTTTTTCCCGGGAATGGAGCCGGGAACTTTTTACAAATACAGGATTACAGGAGCAGATGGTACAAGCTTCCTCAAAGCTGACCCTTATGCCTTCCACGCAGAAGTGCGTCCGGCTACAGCATCCGTTGTGGCGAATCTGGACGGCTACAAATGGGGGGACGCGGCATGGCGGCGGAAGAGTAAAGGTCCGTATCAGGCACCCATGAACATTTATGAAATGCATCTGGGCACCTGGCGGCAAAAGGAAGACGGCGAACTCTATACTTACCTTGAGATCAGCAGTCTGCTGATTCCTTACCTGAGTGAAATGGGCTATACCCATGTGGAGTTCATGCCCCTGGCTGAACATCCTTATGATCTGTCCTGGGGCTACCAGGGAACCGGTTATTTTGCCGCTACCAGCCGTTTCGGAGAACCGCAGGATCTCATGTATCTGATCGATCAGCTGCATCAGGCAGGCATCGGGGTCATTCTGGACTGGGTTCCGGCCCATTTTGCCAAGGATGCCCATGGTCTTCGCCTCTTCGACGGAACGCCGCTGTATGAGTATGCCGATCCGATGCTGGCGGAGAAGCCGGGCTGGGGCACCTTGTCCTTTGACTTCAGCAAGCCGGAAATCTCATCGTTCCTAATTTCAAACGCATTGTTCTGGTTCGAGAAGTATCATATTGACGGCATGCGCGTGGACGCGGTTACGAGTATGCTGCGGCTTGATTTCGAGAAGGAGCACCATCAGTACCGGACCAATGAGCATGGCGGGCTGGAGAATCTGGAAGCCATCCGGTTCATTCAGCAGCTTAACCAGACGATTTTCCAGTATTATCCGAAGGCGCTCATGATGGCGGAAGAATCCAGTGCTTGGCCGGGCGTAACCTCACCGGTGCATGAAGGGGGCCTCGGCTTCAACTACAAATGGAATATGGGCTGGATGAATGACACCTTGGGCTACATAGAACGGGACTTCGGATCACGCCCGTATCATCATAATTTGTTGACCTTCCCGATATGCTATGCGTATGCCGAGAACTATACTCTGCCGCTGTCACATGACGAGGTGGTTCACGGCAAGAAATCGCTGCTGGACAAAATGCCGGGGTCCTATGAACAGAAATTCGCCGGTCTGCGCCAGCTTCTCGGATATCAGATCAGCCATCCGGGCAAGAAGCTGCTGTTCATGGGCGGAGAGTTCGGGCAATTCATTGAATGGAAGGATCAGGATCAGCTCGACTGGCTGCTGCTGGATTATGAGAGCCACCGGCAGATGCAGGCGTATACAGCTGCGCTGAATAAGCTATACCTTGCCGAAAAAGCACTGTGGGAGCTCGATCATGACATGGCAGGCTACCAGTGGATTGATGCCGATGATAGCGGGCAGAGTGTCGTATCCTATATCCGCAGAGGCAAACGTCCGGTAGATACACTGCTCATTATCATCAACTTCCAGCCGGTGGAGCGCCGCCATTACCGCATCGGCGTGCCGCGCCCGGGCGTATATGAGGAATTATTCAGCTCTGAGAGCACCCTATACGGCGGATCGGGCTTCCATAATGAGCCGCAGAAGAGCACCAAGACGGAGTGGCATAATCAGGTGAACAGTATAGAGCTGACGCTGTCCCCGCTGAGCTTTTTGGTGCTAAAGAAGTCCGGCCGCAAGACCGTTTAAGGTCAGGAAGTATTCTAAAAAGCCACTATATAAGGGGGAGATGGAATGAAAGTATTATTTGCCGCAGCGGAAGCCCATCCATTTATCAAAACAGGCGGACTGGCCGATGTCATCGGCGCTTTGCCGAAGGCCCTGAAGGCGGCTGGGGTCGATGTCCGGGTAATTCTGCCCAAATACAAAGGAATTCCTGAGAAGTATTCCGCACAGATGGAGCATGTCGCTACGCTGGAGGTCCCGATTGGCTGGCGCAATCAGTATTGCGGGATCGAACGGGTGGTGTTTGAAGGGATTCCCGTCTATTTCATCGACAATGAGTATTACTTCGGCCGTGACGGGATTTATGGCTACATGGATGACGGGGAGCGCTTCGCGTACTTCAACCGGGCGGTGCTGGAATGCCTGCCGGCGATTAGCTTCCAGCCGGATGTGATCCATTGCCATGACTGGCATGCTGCGGTTGTCCCGCTGCTGCTGCAGGCGCACTACCGTCATAATCCGTTCTACAGTGAGATGCGTACGGTATTCACCATACATAATCTCCTGTATCAGGGAGTCTTTCCATATACGGTGCTGGGTGAGCTGCTGGGTCTGGATGACAGCTATTTCCTGGGCGTAGAGTATTACGGGAATGTGAATTATATGAAGGGCGGGATTGTCTACAGTGATCATGTCACTACTGTCAGCCCGACATATGCCGATGAGATTCGGACCCCATACTACGGCTATGGCCTCGATGGTCTCCTGACTTCGCGTTCTGACGCGCTGAGCGGCATTGTGAACGGAATTGATACCAAGAGCTATAATCCATCCAGTGACACGGCAATCTTCACCAAGTACCGCTCCAACCTGGCCAAAAAGGCCGAGAACAAGCTGGGACTCCAGCAGGAGCTTGGATTGCCGGTGGCTCCTTATATTCCCATGGTAGCTATGGTTACGCGTCTGGTGGATTCCAAAGGACTGGATTTGCTGACCCGTGTGCTGGATGAGCTGCTGTACTATGATGATATTCAGTTCGTGCTGCTGGGAACGGGGGATGAGGTCTACGAACGCTGGTTCCGCGAGGCGCAGTGGCGTTATCCGAGCAAGCTGTCGTCACAGATTACCTTCAGTGATGCCTTGTCCCGCAAAATCTACGCCGCCAGCGACATCTTCCTGATGCCGTCCAAATTCGAGCCTTGCGGCATTAGCCAGCTCCTCGCGCTTCGTTACGGCAGCATTCCGGTGGTCCGTGAGACAGGCGGACTGAACGACACCGTGCAGGCGTACAACGAATATACCGGAGAGGGCAACGGCTTCACCTTCAAGGATTACAACGCCCATGATATGATGCACACGCTCCGCCGCGCCGTATCATTCTACCACAAGCCTGAGCACTGGAAAAAAGTAGCCAAAAACGCATTCTCCGGCGACTATAGCTGGAACGTATCCGCACAGCAGTACATTGATATTTATAAAAAGATTACGGTTGCTGCGGAGGAATAGGGGCAGTAAGGTTTAGATGGGAAAAGGCATCCCTCAGTTCATCAGGAACTAAGGGATGCCTTTTTCTGTCGCACATGGCTCCCTAACATAATGAAGAACTATAATTACAAGGGGGATTGTACTATAGGCAGAGGGAACAGTTGGATTTTAGGCACTTGTTAACGGAAGGAATAACTCATCCTCCGAAGCAAATAGAAAAAAGACACTTAATTAGCCCAAACTTCCTCATTTTAAGGAATTCAGCGAAAATAGATGCTTTTTTCCAACTATTTACTGCCAGCGCTTGGAATTGGCGAAATTAAGATACGTTTTTCCAACTAAACAAGTAGCATTAAAGAAATAACAAAATTCAAGTCATGTATACGGATAAGTATGCGGAATTTTGGATTGGAATTCTTTTAGGCTCACGATCTGGTTCCCGGGATTAAATTCGATTATAGAGACTCCGTCAAACGCATCGGTCACAGCATCATACTCACACTTAAAGTACCATTCCACCACAGTCATATGGCCTTGATGAATAAATTGCTTGATCGTCCAGTTGAGTACCGTACCACGCGTATTCCAGTCCTCGAACCACAACAACAGGGTGTCAAATCCCCGATATTGAGGGCCGTAGCTTTCGGTATATACAATGTTGGGATCAAAAATGGTACTTAATATAGAATTGTCCTTGTTAATCCATGAATCGAAATATTGCCTGATCCGCCGCTCACGTTCAATCATTTGATTCCACCTCCACAATATGCCGGAAAAGAATCCGGTACTCATACGGCTCCAGCGCCACGTTCATCATCCCGCGTTCGGGAGCAACCGCTTCACCTGTTAGCGCATCCAGCCAGTCACTGGTCTCCATGGGGTGGCTGAGTGTGCGTGGCTGCGGTGAGTTGTTCATCCAGACCGTGAAGTGGATCAGCTCATCTGCACGCTCATAGACGATGCACGGGTCATGCTCGCCGGCCTGAAGAATCCGGAAGCGGCCTTCGCGGAGGGCTTTATGCTCCTTGCGCAAACTAATCATCCTACGGTAAAAGTCATACAGCTCACGGTCCTGCTTGCTCTGCTCCCATTCCATACATTTGCGGCAATCCGGGTCCTCATAGCCGGTCAGGCCAATCTCATCGCCGTAATAGATGCAGGGAGTGCCCATGAAGGTGAACAGGAAGACGACCGTCAGCTTCAGCTTCCGTTTGTCTTCACCGAGCACGGTGAGCAGGCGGGGGGTGTCATGGCTGCCGAGCAGATTGAAGACCACCTCATTCGTCTGCTGCGGATAACGCATGAGCAGGCCGCCGATCCGGTGACCGAAGGTGATGCCGTCCATCCCGCCGTTGAAGAATTCCAGCACCGTCCCCGAGAAGGGATAGTTCATCACCGAATCAAACTGGTCGCCGAGCAGCCAGGTTAAGGAATCACTCCAAACCTCGCCTACGATGTAAGCATCCGGGTTCGCGGCTTTGACCACCTTGCGAAAATCGCGCCAGAAGTGATGGTCCACCTCGTTGGCCACATCCAGCCGCCAGCCGTCCACCTTGATCTCCTTAATCCAGTATTCGGCCACCTCCAGCAGATAGGATTTTACTTCATGATTGGCGGTGTTGAACTTCGGCATATTGCCATAGAAGCCGAACGTATCATAGGTGGGAATGCCGTCCACAATCTCAGCCGGAAAAGAGTTCACATGGAACCAGTCCCGGTAGACCGAATATTCCCCCTTGGCCAGAACATCCTGGAAGGGCGGGAACTGGTCGCTGCAATGGTTGAACACGGCATCAAGCATGACGCGCAGGCCCCGTCTGTGGCATTCTTCGACGACCTGCTTCAGCAGCTCATTATCGCCAAAATGCGGGTCGACTCTCCGGTAATCCACGATGTCATATTTATGATTGGAAGGCGAGACGAACAGCGGGGTGAAATAGAGGGCATTGACGCCCAGCTCCTGCAGGTCATCCAGATGGTCCAGCACGCCCTGAAGGTCGCCGCCGAAGAAATTATTCAGCTCGGGCTTGCCGCCCCAGGGCTGCGTGCCGTCCGGATTAATCAGGGGATTGCCATTCGCGAACCGCTCGGTCATGATCTGGTAGAACACCGCATCCTTCGCCCAGGGAGGAACCCGGAACAAGTCGATCCCGTGGATATAGGGGAATTCGTAGAAGTGATTCGGCGGGGGCGGGCATTCCGAGCGGATCCCGTTATCAAGCAGATAGACCGTCTCCATACCTTTACTCACGCGAAAAGTATAGCTAAGCCGCTTATATTTGGGCCGGACCGCTGCTTCCCAGTAGTCGAATTTGTCATCGGAGGCAGCCTTCTCCATGATAATGTCATAAGAAGTATGCTGCCAATCGTACTTGTCGCCGGTAAGGGCGACTACGTAGTCCACATCATCACGTTTGGTGCGCACACGCAGATGAATCGTTTCAGTATCATAGGCATAGGCCCATTTGTCACGGGGAACATGGTACATCGCTTCAAGCAGCATAGTAGCACCTCCTGCAAATTGGGTGGAAGCTGTAATGATTCATGCGGTAATTGGAGATAATCTATAGTAGATAGTATTATATACCACCTTCTTAGGATGTGCATTTTTTTGTCGCTGTAACAGGTTTTTGTCACAAAATTGTCTTTGCATATTCATACGAAGTGATTTATAATAAATCGGTCAATGAGACGGAACAGTAGAGAGAACATAAATAGAATAGGGGAGACGGGACAAATGAACAAATGGGGTAAACTTTCAATGGGACTGCTGCTGGCAGCAGGACTCTTGGCCGGATGCGGCTCTAATAACGATAAGAACAACACCGCAGCAAGCGGGAATGGCGGTGCTGCAAGCACAGAGGCACCGGCCAAGAAGCTGATTATGGGCACAAGCGCTGACTTTCCTCCCTATGAATTCCACAAGATGGTTGAAGGTAAGGATACGATTGTTGGTTTCGATATCGAGATTGCCAAGGAGATTGCCGCTGATCTCGGCCAGGAGCTGGAGATTAAGGATCTTCCGTTCGACTCTTTGCTGAATGAGCTGGCAAGCGGCCGGATCGATATGGTCATCTCGGGACTTAGCCCTACACCGGAACGCGCTGAGGCTGTAGGCCTCTCGGATATCTACTATAAGGCAGAGCAGGCTGTCGTAGTGCGTGAAGCAGACAAGGACAAATTCGCTACCATGGACGCACTGAAGGGCGCCAAGATCGGAATTCAGACCGGTTCCATCCAGGAGGGTATCGCTAAGGGCATCGAAGGCGCACAGCTGACCTCCCTCAGCAAAATCTCCGAAATCGTCCTGCAGCTGCAGTCGAACCGGGTAGATGCTTCCATTATGGAAGGACCTGTGGCCAAGTCCTTTGTGAAGAACGTCAAGGGCCTTGTAATCACCGATGCCAAGCCTGAGGTTGAAGATGACGGCTATGCCATCGGCGTGAAGAAGGGCAACACCGAGCTGCTCGATCAAGTGAATAAGACACTCGGACGCCTGAACTCCGAAGGCAAGATTGATGAATTCGTAGCGGCAGCAAGCGAGCTTGCGGAGAGCAAATAATACGCGAAGCCGCGTATGCGGATAGCAGAGATCAGGATAGGCCCGCAGCTGGCTGCGGGATCATGCTTTACCATTAAGAAAATGGCGGTGATCCGCCGTTTTCTATTTTTTTGAGAAGAGGAGGGTCTGAGGGCAATGAATGTATTCGATATGGCTTATGAGTACCGCAATTTATTCTTATCCGGTCTGCAGTACACACTGCTGCTTGCAGTGCTGGGGGTATTCTTCGGTTTCGTACTCGGCATCCTGGTGTCGCTCCTGCGGATGTCCAAATGGAGAATACTGCGCTTTATCGCAACCGCATGGGTCGAATTCTTACGCGGGACGCCGATGCTGGTACAGCTGTTTCTGATACACTACGGGTTAACGGAGCTTGGACTTGAGTTTACGCCGATCCAGTCCGGTGCGATTACATTAACCATCAACAGTTCAGCTTATTTGGCGGAGATTTTCCGCGCGGGGATTCAGGGTGTAGACCGCGGTCAGGTTGAAGCAGCGCGTTCACTCGGAATGAAGCAGGGGATGACGCTGCGCTACATCGTGCTGCCGCAGGCGATTAAGAACGTGCTGCCGGCCATCGGTAACGAATTTATTACCATCATCAAAGAATCTTCAATTGTGTCTATGATCGGGGTTGCAGACCTGTTCTTTCAGGCGAAGACCATTACAACGATTACGTATGAGGGCCTGACACCCTATGTTATTATTGCCATCATGTATTTCGTACTGACATTCACACTATCCAAGCTGCTGGGTATATTGGAACGGAGGCTGAACACGGATGATCGAGGTTAAGAACCTGCGGAAGAGCTTTGGGAAGCTGGACATCCTGAAGGGCATTGATCTGGATATTCACAAGGGCGAGGTCGTTGTAGTCATCGGCCCCAGCGGATCGGGCAAAAGCACCTTTCTGCGCTGTCTGAACCTGCTGGAGCAGCCCACAGGCGGCGAGATCAGCTTCGAGGGTCAATCCATTACCGCGAAGCGCCATGACATCAACGTGACCCGCGAGAAAATGGGCATGGTGTTCCAGCAGTTCAACCTGTTCCCGCACAAATCGGTGCTGCAGAACATAATGCTCGCCCCGCTTAAGGTGAAGAAGCAACAGGCGGCGGAGACGGAGAAGTTCGCGATGGAGCTGCTGCGTACGGTAGGCCTTGAGGACAAGCGCGATGCTTATCCGGCCCAGCTCTCCGGCGGACAGAAGCAGCGGATCGCCATCGCCCGGGCGCTGGCTATGCAGCCGCATGTTATGCTGTTCGACGAACCAACCTCGGCACTGGACCCGGAGATGGTCGGTGAAGTGCTTGAGGTTATGAAGCAGCTGGCGGTGAACGGCATGACCATGGTGATTGTAACGCACGAGATGGGCTTCGCCCGTGAAGTGGGGGACCGTATCCTGTTCATGGACGGCGGAGTGATTGTGGAGCAGGGGACACCGGCAGAGGTGTTCGGTCATCCCAAGCATGCCCGCACGCGCGATTTTCTCAGCAAGGTATTATAGCAGGCCGGCTAATAACCCCACCGTATGGGGTTATTTTATTTTGGCGGAGTGCACAATGTTTGATATAGTATACAAATGATCAATCTACTTGAAAAGGAGTACATACAGATGAGAGATGATCTTTGCCGGATCGGCATTATTGATATTGGTTCCAACTCCATACGACTTGTAATTTATGACACGACACAGGCAGGCGGCTACAAAATCATCAAGGAATGTAAGTACTCTGCCCGTTTGAGCGAGAAGATTACGAAGGAAGGCCGGCTGGAGAAGAAGGATATGAATACGATCATACCTGTTCTTCAGCAGTTCAAGGAGATTTGTGATGATTTTGAAGTAGAGAAAATCCGCGCAGGCGCCACAGCCGCCATCCGTAATGCAGCGAACTCTGCAGAGATCATCAGCTACCTGTCCGAGGCCTCGTCCATTCCTATTGAAGTGGTCAGCGGATATCAGGAGGCGTATTTCGGCTTTCTTGGGGTGATCAATGCTTTTGATGTCCAGGACGGCTTCGTGATTGATATCGGCGGAGGGAGTACCGAGGTGACCTTATTCCGCGGACGGCGTTATCAGCAGAGTATCTCGTTCCCGTTCGGTGCGGTTAACACGAATCAGATGTTCAGCCAGGGCGGCAACTGGAACGCGGAGCAGATCCGCAAGCTGCAATTATACGTAACCGGCAGGCTGGTGGAGCATGACTGGCTATCGGCGGGCACAGGACTTCCGCTATACGGGCTGGGAGGAACGCTGCGCTCACTGGCGAAGCTCGATCAGCGGAACCGCGATTATTCGCTGCCTAATTCCCATGGCTATGTTCTGGAGAACGAGACGATCGAACGGTTTATGGAGGTTCTGCCCGTAACCCCCTTTGAGAAGCGTAAGGACCTGGATGGTCTGTCCAAAAGCCGGGCGGATATCATCGTATCCGGGCTGATTATTTTCCATACCGTCTATCATTACATTGGTGCCAGCCGGGCGCTGATCAGCGGGGAAGGCCTGCGTGAGGGCATGCTGCATGATCTGCTGGAGCCGGAGCAGCCGGTGCGTGACAGCGCGCTGGAATACAGCCTGGATACGATTATCCGCTTCGATATCCGCACCTCTAAGCGGCATCTCGACCATATCAACAAGCTGGCGCTGAGCCTGCTGGGAGCCTTTGAGCCGGAAGGGGACCGGGACGAGCAGAAGATGCTAATCTATGTGGCGATTATGCTGCACCGGACAGGCTCCAACATTAACTATTATCAATCCAAGCGGCACACCCACTATTGGCTCATGAATTCACCCATCCGCGGATTGACGCACCGCCAGCTGATTCTTAGCGCGTACATCGCTTCTTACAGCACAAAAAGCCGGAAGCAGAAATTGTCCCTGATGCATAAGGACATTTTGCTGCCTTCCGACGAGGAATGGATTCATAAGCTGGGTACATTAGTGCAGTTAAGCATTGCGCTGGACAGCACCGAGATCGGCATTGTCAGCGGGCTGAAGTCCCGTCTGCATAATCATACGCTGGATCTGGAGCTTCAGGGCGGACAGGTGCTTATCGGCTTGGAGGACATTGAGAATGCGCTCAAAGCCTTCAGGAATGCTTGGTCGGTGAAGGTAAAGCTCGGCTTCCCTTCCAGCGGGTAACATCCATAGCGGCGAACTGGCTCCGGAGCGGGGCCTTTTTGTCGTCGATCCGTTCATAATATCCGTTCGGCTGCAGGAAGCTGGATTTGACATTGTCCATCAGCGACAGCTCCAGAATCTTGACAATCTGATCGCGGATACTGTTATCCTTGACCGGACACATCAATTCGATCCGCCGGGTCAGGTTGCGCGTCATCCAGTCGGCACTGGACAGGTAGACCTCGGGATCGCCGCCATTCTCGAAGTAATAGATACGTGAGTGCTCCAGGAAGCGGTCCACAATACTGCGCACCGTAATGCGCTCACTGAGGCCTTCAATTCCCGGACGCAAGCAGCAGACTCCCCGGACGATCAGGTCGATGGACACTCCCGCCTGGGCTGCGCTGTAGAGATAATCAATGACCTCCTGGTTCGACAGGGAGTTCATCTTGGCGATAATCCGTGCAGGCCGGCCTGCGGCCGCATGCTCCGCCTCACGCAGAATCAGCTTCTGGAGCGACAGGCTCATGTTAGTCGGTGCTACGATGAAAGAGTTCCAATTGTAATTGGCAGAGTAGCCTGTCATCTGATTGAACAGCTCGGACGCATCCAGGCCAATCTCATGATTGGCGGTGAACAGGCTAAGGTCGGTATAGGCCTTGGCCGTACTGTCATTGTAGTTGCCTGTTCCCACATGAACATAACGGCGCAGCTCGGAGCCTTCCTGGCGTACGATCAGCGTTACCTTGGCATGGGTCTTGAGACCGACGAGACCATAAACCACATGGCAGCCGGACTGCTCCAGCTTACGCGCCCAGGCGATATTGCGTTCCTCATCAAAGCGCGCCTTCAGTTCCACAACCACCGTAACTTGCTTGCCGGACTCGGCTGCGTTGGCGAGGGCTGCTATCAGCGGAGAATTGCCGCTGACCCGGTACAGCGTCATTTTGATGGCCATCACCTGCTCATCCTCGGAGGCCTGGATAATGAAATCCGTCATGGCATCGAAGGATTCGTACGGATGATAGACCAGCACATCACGCTGGCTCAGCACTTCGAAGAAATCTTCATTCTCATCGAATTCCGCCGGGTACATCGGCTCGACAGGCGGATTGAGCAGATAGCTGAAGCCCTTCAGACTGCTGGTGAAGCTGCGCAGGAAGCCGAGATCAAGCGGACCTTCGATCTCGAAGACGAAGTCCTCCAGCTCGAATTCAGCCTGTAGCTGCTCAAGTGCATAGGGATGGATACCTTTCTGTACTTCCAGACGGGCAGGCACACCGCGGCGGCGTTTGCGGAGCTCCTTCTCGATCTCCTCCAGCAGATCCTCCGCGCCTTCTTCATCTATCGTCAGGTCGGAGTTGCGGGTCAGGCGGAATTCGCTGACGGCTACCGGATCATAACCGCTGAACAAGGTCTGAATATGATGGCGGATCACATCTTCAATGAATACAAATTGCCGTTTTTTGCTGTTCGAGCGGTGCGGCAAGGGAATGCAGCGCGGCAGATTGGACGGAATCTGCAGAATGGCGAAGTAAGGCTCCTCCTCCTGGCTGTTCTTCCTTGTCAGCACGACAGCCAGATAGATGAACTGGCTGTGGACCAGCGGGAACGGACGGCTCTGGTCGACGGCCATCGGAGTCAGCACAGGGAAAATAATATCACGGTAGTATTCCTCAATTGCCTGCTCCTGTGCCGGTGTTAAGTCTTCATAATCAACGAACACAATGCCCTCTTTATGCAGGCTGCGAGAAATATCCTTGAAGGTGCGGTACTGGTCGGCGACAATTTTGGTCACCCGTTTGCTGAGGCGTTTATAGAGGCCGGAGGGCGTATAGCCGGTGAAATCCTTTTTGGAATATCCCGCCCGGATCTGATCCTGAATGCCCGCTACCCGGACACTGATGAACTCATCCAGATTACTGGACACTATGGCCAGGAATTTAGCCCGCTCAATCAGCGGGTTCTCCGGGTCCTGTGCCTCGCCGAGCACCCGGCGGTTGAACTCGATCCAGCTGAGGTCACGGTTAAGATAGGCTGTTGCAGGACTAATATTGTTGATTTTTTTCTCATCTGTATTCACGTTCATGGACCCTCCAAGGTTGCTTCAATGTCTAGTTAAGATATCGTGTTCTTTCATTCTACTATTTGCTTGCGTGAGAAATGTTAAAACTGTGTAAAATTTTTGCGAAAATTCAGGAAACATGGCATATTTATGCCGAGTCCCTTAATAATGATTAAGAATATGTAATATTTATATCGGTGGTAACGCTTTATTTGGGATAATTATTTCCAATTGCCACAAAAACATAGCCAATGGTTACAAAGTTGTGATATATTCATTACTGTTAGTTTACAAACCTGGCGTCACCATTGAAGGAGGCAATTCATGAAACTCAAGATCAGAGCCATCACCGCCCTGGCGGCCGTACTGGGACTCGGCACCTTGCTTCACGCAGCTCCCGTTCAAGCTGACAGCGTACATATCGCTGGAGATACTACTACCTATTATACTCTATCCAATCATTATGGCATAAGCGTTGATGAGCTTATGAATGCGAACCCGCAGATTTCAGCGCTAAATATCTATCCCGGGCTGAAATTCACCATTCCGGGTGATGTTCAAGCCAAGACTGTGGCAGTAGCCAATACTGCAGCAGCTTCAGTAGAAGCTGTGGACGCAGCAGAAGTTCAAGCCCTGAGTGTGCAGCCGGCGACCAATACCGTTCAAGCCTGGGGCAAAGAATTCAATTACGCCAAAGTGCTGCAGGTCAAGGCTTCCGCCTATTCCTCGGCAGCCAGCGAGAATGGCAAGTGGGGCGCAGTCGATTATTTCGGCAATGCGCTGAAGCTCGGAACCATCGCCGTTGATCCGAGCGTGATTCCGCTGGGAACGAAGGTACTCGTAACCGGGTATACCCATCCGGGCCTTCCGAAGCAAGCCTTCGTAGCGACAGCGACGGATATGGGGAGTGCGATTAAGGGCAACCGGATCGATATCTTTATTCCGGGCAGCCAGAGCTTTGTAGCCGATTTCGGTTTTCAGTATGTAAATTTATATATTATTGAATAAACCAATAATGAACCTTTGTACCATATCAAGCACAATACGTAATCATGAAAAGGAAACAAAACCAGGCAGCATCCGCCGGTTTTGTTTCCTTTTTAAAATATAAGGATTTATATGTTTTTCGCTATACATGATCCTTCTATTTCTCGCTGAAACGGTACCGTCCTTCAAAGGACGGCAAAGCCGTTTCCACTTGCATTAGGACTCTAATGATCAAGCGGTTATTTGCTCTTGCTGACCTGTAGCATCTGGGGAACGGTCACGAAGCTGTATCCGCGCTGCCGCAGAATGCCGATGATCTCAGGCAGCGCCTGCAGCGTCCCTTGGAGGTTACTGCCTCTGCCGCCGCCCCCGTGCTGAAGAATAATGGCCCCTCTGCCAGCCTGGGAGAGAATGTTGTGCTTGACCTGATTTTTGGACAGGCCTCTCCAGTCGAGGGAGTCGACGTTCCAGTTCACCAGCTTATAGCCATGCGACTTCGCCCATTTAACCTGCGGCTCATTGATATCGCCATATGGCGGGCGGATCAGCTTCGGCTTGTATCCGGCCAGCAGCTGCAGAATATTCTCCGTACGGATAATCTGGATGCGGAACGCATTCATACTCAGCTTGCTGAACTGGGGGTGATTATAGGAGTGGTTGCCGATGGCATGGCCTTCGCGGATCATGCGTGCTACCAGGGCGGGATGCTTCTCCGCACGGCTGCCGACCACGAAGAAGGTGGCTTTGACTTTATATTTGCGCAGCACATCCAGGAGCTGCGGGGTGTAGCGGGGATCAGGCACATCATCGAAGGTAAGAGCGATCATTTTATGGCGTGGTCCCTGGGTCTTGAGTGTCTCCGGGTATTTGCGCAGTAATTGGCTGAGGGAGAGGCCCTTGCTTCTTTTATGGCGGTTTACTGAAGAAGGGGAGGCCGCTGATCCGGCAGGTACTGCCGTTTCTTCTTCAATAGAAGCTTCTGGCCGGGAGGATGGCAGGATCTCTTGTGCCGGCACTGGCGCAGGACTATCTGCCGCGGCTGCAGAGACAGGTACAAGCTCCGCAGCCGGTGCAGACAGGGCCAGGGCAATGACGGATATAAACAGCACAATTCGGCGGAATATTGCCAGTTTCATCAGAACGAAGCCTCCTCCAACCACGGTCCGGTTATTTTAGAATATAAGGGTTGTTATTTCCAAGCAGCCATGAAATTATGCCGTGAATCGTTGTATACTGAAATGGATCATAGATACGGGAAGGATGGAGACAAGAATGACCGATTTGTTTGCACCTTATGAACTGAAGGCTCTGACCCTGAAGAACCGCGTGGTCATGCCACCGATGTGCCAGTATGCGGTTGAGAAGCAGGACGGTATTCCCAATGACTGGCATTATGTGCATTATGTCAGCCGGGCTGTCGGGGGATGCGGCTTCATTATTGTAGAGATGAGCGGAGTTCACCCTGATGGGCGGATTACGAGCCGGGACACCGGGATCTGGGATGACGGGCAGATTCCGGCGTTCAAGCGGCTGACGGATGCCGTTCATGCCCATGGAGCTAAGATTGCCATCCAGCTCGGACATGCCGGCCGTAAGGCCGTCGATGCTGCCCCGCCGGTTGCACCTTCGGCCATCCCGTTCGATGATACCTATGCGATGCCCAAGGCGCTTAGCCGTGAAGAGATTACGGAGCTGATTATCGCCTTCCGGGAAGCGGCGCGGCGTGCGGTTGAAGCGGGGTTCGATACGGTTGAGCTGCATGGAGCCCATGGATACCTCATCCACCAGTTCCATTCCCCGCTCTCCAATATCCGGGATGATGAGTATGGACAAGACCCCATCTTGTTCGGGGAACAGGTGGTAGAGGCAGTGCGTGAGGTGCTGCCGGCTGAAATGCCGCTAATCATGCGGGTGTCCGCCAAGGAATACGTGGAGGGCGGTTATGATGAAGCGTATGCGCTGGAATTCTGCCGCCGCTATAAGGAGGCAGGCGTAGACCTGTTCCATGTATCCTCGGGCGGGGAGGGGCCGATTGGCTCGAATGGCGGCCCGAATGCAGGGTCAGCTTATCAGGTGGGGCTTGCCGAATACATACGCAGCGGATTACAGGTCCCCGTTATTGCTGTAGGCCGTCTGGAGTCCTATGAGGAAGCGCAGGCGGTGATAACGGAGGCGAAGGCAGAGCTTGTAGCTGTAGGCAGAGGCCTGCTCAGTGACCCGTACTGGACGCTTCATGCTGCTGAGGCACTGGACGGTATTGATCCGTCCGATCTGCCCGCACCTTATGTACGCGGAATCTGGAACAAGAAATAGAGGGCATCATTTGTGAATAATGTCACAGATTTTAAGTTCCTTCTAAGGCATGGTTAATAAGATTAAATTTGAAGGAGCTTGATAACGTGGCGACGGTGATTAGTAATGAGCGGCTGGCTGAAGGAGTGTACCACCTGGTAGTTGAAGGGGGAAACAGCGGGGAGATGGGTCAGTTCTACATGCTGCGGGCATGGGGAGCCTATCCGCTGCTGTCAAGACCCCTTAGCATACATCAGGTGAATGATAACGGTGTTGAATTCTTGTATCACGTAGTGGGCGAAGGAACAGAGATCCTTGCCGCACTGAATCCGGGCGATCCGCTGGAGCTGGAGGGACCGTTCGGTACAGGCTTCCCGCAGGTCGAAGGCAAGGTAGCGCTAGTGGGCGGGGGGATCGGAATTGCTCCGCTGTATTATTGTGCGCAAAAGCTTCCGGGAAGTGATATCTATCTCGGCTTCAGCCGCGAGCCTTTCCGTACCGAAGCCTTCCGTCCTCTGGCTGCTGAGCTGACCGTCGATGTAGGCGGATTGATTCTGGACAGCGTGGATTTCTCGGCGTATGACCATATCTTCGTCTGCGGCCCGCATCCGATGCTGAAGGCTGCACAGCTCAAGGGCATTGCTCCAGATTCTGGGGGCAAGCGCCCCGCCGTCTATCTGTCCCTGGAGAACCGGATGGCCTGCGGCATCGGCGCCTGCCTGGTCTGCAGCGTCTCTTGTAAGGACGGGCAACGCAAAGCCTGTGCGGACGGTCCTGTCTTCCTGGCTGAGGAGGTATTATTCCATGATTAATACAACTGCAACGATTGCCGGTGTGTCCTTCAAGAACCCGATTGTCATGGCTTCCGGCACCTTCGGCTTCGGCCGTGAATATGGCCGGTTATACGATGTGTCCCTGCTGGGCGGTATCTCCGGCAAGGGTCTTACGCTTCATGCCAAAGCCGGTAATCCCGGAATCCGCGTCTATGAGACCCCTTCCGGGATGCTGAACAGTGTAGGGCTTGAGAATCCGGGAGTAGAGGCCTTTCTGGCCAAGGAGCTGCCATATTGGGAGACGCTGGATACCGCACGTATCGTGAATCTGGGCGGCAACACGCTGGCGGATTATGTACTGGGTGCGGAGCTGATCCAGCGGGATGCGGATGCCCGTCTTCTGGCCGGGAAGCCGGCCGTGGATATGATTGAACTGAATATCTCCTGCCCGAACGTGAAGGAGGGCGGGATTGCTTTTGGCGTGAAGACTCCTGCGGCACAGGAAGTGGTCCGTGCGGTCCGTGCGGCTACAAGCCTGCCGCTGGCCGTGAAGCTGTCGCCGAATGCAGAGGATATCGCAGAGATGGCTGTGATGTGCGAAGCAGAGGGCGCGGACGCCGTCTCTCTGATCAACACGATCTCCGGGATGAAGATCGATGTCCGCCGCCGCCGCAGTGTCTTCAATAACCTCTATGCGGGACTGTCCGGACCGGCGATTAAGCCGGTGGCTCTGCGTATGGTGCACCAGGTATCCCGCAGGGTTACCATTCCGGTAATCGGCATGGGAGGCATCACTTCGGCTACGGATATTATTGAATTTATTATGGCGGGGGCGACTGTAATACAGGTTGGTACCTACAACTTCATGAATTTGCGGGCGGGCAGTACGCTTGTAGAAGAATTGCAGCAGTTTATGAAGGAAGAGAATATTTCCTCACTGGATGAGATCCGTGGTATTGTATAGGCAGCAGGCCTGTATACAATGATCTTTTTGCCGCAGAATGAGAGATCTCTACAGCCTATGGTTAATATAAAGGGAGGGGAGTTCAGCTTGACGACGAATCCGGTGCATGCTGATGATATTGTGCTGTCCGAGACCGAGGTAGGCCGCGATCTGCTGCTGCTGATTACCGGGGGAGTACGCCATATTGGTGCGGCAAGCACGGCGTACATGGACGGAGACCTCGCGCGGGTGATGACCTCTGCCGTTCCCCATCATAAGGAGCATACGATCAGTGAAGCCATTGCGCTGAAGGCTGCTGCCGCATTGAACCGGACAGTCACGGTTGTGATGGGCATTCACTATGACGATCTGAGCAAAGAGGGCATTCTTGCGGTCGTAAATATTGTGAATGATAAGGTGGAGCGATATTTAGTGCAGAAGGCCGGAACAAATTTTTGAAACGATCCCCATCTCCCTGCGTAAAAGATACCATTGAACCACTAACTTTACTTTTGGAGGAATGAACCATGTCTATATTTAAAAGATTGCGTGATCTGACCATGTCCAATGTGAATGCGATTATTGATAAAGCAGAAGATCCGGTTAAAATGACCGACCAGTACATTCGTGACATGACGGAGGATCTGGAGGATGCCGAGAAAGCGGTAGCTGCCCAGATCGCTATTGAGAAGAAATTCAAACAGCTGTACGAAGAGCAGGAAGCGCTGGTGAACAAGCGTAATCAGCAAGCTCATGCAGCCGCTCAGGCCGGTAACGCCGATCTGGCCCGCCGTGCCCTTGAAGAGAAGAAATCGGCAGAAGCCAAGCTTGTAGAGTACAAGGCCAGCTTCGACCAGAACAAGGCTTCCGCAGACAACCTGCGCGGCAAGCTCGACGAAATGCGCAAACAGCTTACCCAGATGAAAAACAAGCGGGAGACACTCGTTGCCCGTTACAACGCTGCGAAGGCGCAGACCGAAATCAACAAAGCGATGAGCGGCTTCAGCTCCGACTCTGCTTCTGCCGGACTCAAACGGATGGAAGACAAGATGCTGCAGGCCGAAGCACAGGCTGAAGCCAGCAACGAGATGAGCTCGGGCAACAAATCGCTGGATGATGAGTTCGAGAAGCTGGGCAAAGACCAGGCGGTTGAAGATGAGCTGGCTGCGCTGATGAAGCAATACGAGAAATAATAACATATTGGCAGAAGCCGGACTTTAGGCAATTGTCCACAGGCGAAGGGGAGACAGAACGCGCGGTTTCCCCTTCGCTTTATGTTTGTCTTACCTGTTAGGAAATATGAACAAGCGGGGGCTGGAGTAATGGATTTCGATACCCTGGTGTCCATGGTAGTATGGACGGTCAGCGGCGCAGTGCTGCTGTGTGTGCTGATGCTCGTGGATTCGCTGTTTACCCGTTATAATGATATGGAAGAGCTGAAGGCGGGGAACATGGCTGTGACTACCCGGCTGGTGTTGAAGCTGCTGTCACAAGGCTATATTTTATCGGCATCCATTGCTGCGGCGAACCGGCTCGGGACCGCCCTTATAGTCTCAATAGTATCTTTTGTCTTGTTATTCGTGCTGGAGAAGGCGGTAGAGCAGCTCCTGAGCCGGTGGGGGAACCTTGAACTGGATCATGGCACCCAGCTTGGCAAGGTCGGCTACGGCCTGATGGCAGGCTCGCTGCATGTGACGGGAGCATTGATTATTGCGGCCTTTATCCGCGGATAAGAAGAAGGATTAGCGTACCAATCTGTAGGAGGATGATGGCTTTGGGTCTTTGGAAAAGAATCGGCAATCTGTTCTCGAAGCCGGAGGCGCCTAAAGCGCCCGCAAGCATGCTGACCCTGTCTCTCGGAGATATCTGTGAGGTCTCCCTGGTCACCTATGAAGTGACGGGCCGGACGAAGACGAGCGGCCGGAATGCCGTTGTACTGACACTGCGCGACGGGAGCCGGATCGCCTATCTGTATATAGAAGAGCGGGAAGAGCTGCAATACAGATTGTATCACCCGATAGACGGACGTCTGGACAGCCCTTCTGAGGTTCCGGCTACCCTGGAGCTGGATGACCGGACCTTTTATCTGGAGGAAGAATATGAAGGATATGCCGCCGTTACCGGGCAGACCCCTTACATGAACGGCGGAGAGCAGCATGTCTGGCAATACCAGTCGGATGATTCGCGTCTGCTGCGGGTGGAATGGCAGAATGGACGGTTCATGCTCTATGAGGGTGAAAGCGTCCTGTCGGCTGATGTAAGAGTGATCCGCGCGTCTTAAGCTGAATGTAGCAAGGCTGCGGCTGCGCTGCTGACAGCTGAATAGAATCGGGATTGAATAAGGGATGCATGCGCTTGTTACAGGCCTGTGCATCCCTTTTGCCATGTCTTCATGTTAAAATAGGGCGTAATTGGCTTAATGAGCAGCAACCCAGCGGATGAAGCAGAAGGAGTGAATTGAAAAGTGACTAACGAATACAATAATGATAAATTTCAGCGCGCAGCGCTTCAAGTTGCAGAGGCGCAAGGCAGGCTGAAGCCTTATGCTGCGCTGCTTGCGCAGGAAGCTGTACCCCTGCATCTCAGCAGCGGGCGTTATCTGGCTGAGTCTGTCCATGCACCGCATCCTTTTCCGGCATTTGACCGCTCCAGTATGGACGGGTTCGCCGTGATAGCGGCTGATACTTTCGCGGCAGGAGCCCCTGACACGGTGTGGCTTGAAGTCGTCGATGTCATTCCCTGCGGCGCAGTAGCCTCCAGAGAGATTACGGCTGGCACTGCTGCGCGCATTATGACAGGGGCGCAGATTCCACGCGGTGCAGACACCGTGATTATGATGGAAGCTACGGAGAGCCGGGTAGAGGACGGAGTCACCTATGTCGGTATCCGCAAGCTGCAAGAGCGGGGGCTGCATATCACCCCTTGCGGACTTGAGCTTAGAACGGGTGACCTGGTACTTTGTGAAGGGACTCTAATCGGCGCTGGCGAAATTGCTGTTCTGGCAGCGCTCGGGGTGCCGGAGGTTCCTGTCCGCCGCAGACCCAAGGTGGCGGTCTTCGCCACCGGAACTGAGCTGCTGGAGGTGGACGAGCCGTTAGTCCCGGGTAAAATCCGCAACAGCAACTCGCCCATGCTTGAGGCGCTAATCCGGGAGGCGGGCGGAGAACCCGTGATGCTGGGAGCGATCATCGATGATCTGGAGCTGGCCCGCAGTAAGGTGCAGATGGCACTGGAAAGCTATGATCTGGTGATCACTACAGGCGGCGTATCTGTCGGGGATTATGATATTATGGGTGATTTGGTCCGTGAGCAGAGCGGAGAGCTGCTGTTCAATAAAATAGCCATGCGCCCCGGCAGCGTTACCACGGCAGCCGTTCGCGGCGGGAGCATCCTCCTTGCCTTATCCGGCAACCCGGGCGCCTGCTTCGTAGGATTCCAGCTGTTTGCCCGCCCGGTCATCGGGCTGATGCAGGGTGCAGCCCGGCCGTATCTGCCGGAGTGGACAGCGGTGCTGGGTGAAGATTATAAGCGGACCAACAGCTTCACCCGCTATGTCCGCGCCCGCCTGGAGATCCGCGAAGCAGTGCTCTATGCTTATCCAGCCGCCGTAGACGAGTCATCCGTCACGGTTACGATTAAAGACAGCGACTGCCTGATCGTCATCCCGCCGGACAGTGGACAATTATCTGCCGGGGATAAGGTAACTGTGCTGAAGCTGCCGGGTGAGATCAGGGGATGAGACACGGCAAGCCTAAGCATGTCTATTAGCGGCCGGCCAGCAAACCGGTAAGTCAAAGGACTAACCAACTAAATTTTTATTATGCTATTTCATCATATGAAAAATTCATAATAGAACCGCAAAACCCGGTCATTTATCTGATAACGGTAGCTGATTGTATTTCCTGCAATAGAAAACGCATAATTGACCGTGAAAGGAGATTCTATTGTACTTCATACAGTAGAATGTTGTGTTTTGGATGAAAAATGGCATTTGTTCAACATTCAATTGCACGGAATACAATAGATTCTTTTTCGAAGCTGTTTCTACCGCGTTCTATTGTACAAAATACAGTTGCTATCGTTCCAGCGTCTACAGCACCCGATTAACTGCTGCTTTGAACTCAAAATTAGTTAAAAATTCAACACATGAAAAATTCATAATAGTAAGTTCAAAACCTAACCCCAAAACACCAACCAGCAAGCAATACCATCCTATCCTGCGGCAGCATCCATCGCCGTATCCGGAAAACCCGGTTAAAAGGGTAATAAATAAAACCCTCCAGTTCTCTATTAGGGGACAGTCCCTAAATAGAAACGGGAGGGTTCTACTACAATGATTACTGTGCCGTTAAAATCAACGGTCCATCTGCAGTAATTGCAATGGTATGTTCATACTGAGCAGAGAGCTTGCCGTCAGCTGTTCTCGCGGTCCATTCATCATCGTCGATGGTGATCTCATATGTGCCTTCGTTAATCATCGGCTCAATCGTAAATACCATGCCTTCTTTGAGGCGGATGCCTTTGCCAGCAGTGCCGATGTGTACGTAGCTCGGCTCCTCATGGAGACTTCGTCCGATGCCATGCGCCAGCAGATCGCGTACGACGGAATAACCGTGTGCTTCGGCATGCTGCTGGATGGCTGATGTGATGTCACCCAGCCGTCCTCCCGGAACAGCCCGGGCGATCCCCAGATCAAGGCATTCCTTCGTTACCTGCATTAATCTCTGTGCCTCCGGGCTGATCTCACCGACAGCGTAGCTCATGCACGAATCTCCAAACCAGCCCCCGTATTGCGCCACTATGTCCAGCTTCAGCAAGTCACCTTCCTTCACGACCCGTCTGCTGGATGGAATCCCATGTGCCACCACATCATTAATAGATATACAGGTCTCGGCAGGGAATCCGTTATAGCCTTTGGTGAACTGCTTGCCGCCGAGCTTGGTGATATGTTTGGCCACAAGATCATTAATTTCAAGCGTTGTGATTCCAGGTACAATATGTTTGGACACCTCACGGTAGCAGTCGGCCACAATTTGGCTGGCTTTTTTCATCTCTTCAATTTCTCTGGGGGATTTTAGAATAAGCATGTTGACTGTAGCCACTCCTTCTTCTTTCAATAGTGTCTGTCTTTTATAGTTTCAGAACTCTGACGATCTCCGTTGCATCTTCATTCAGCTGCCCTCTGCGGAGGGACAATGCAGCACAGCCAACGAGAGCGGCTAACAGCATCTCCGTGTACTGCAATTCATGCTGCGCGTCGTCTGCCATCCCTCCAGGAATCAGTGAGTTCTCCATAAGTCCGGTGCCAAGCATCGTGGACAGCGGGGTCAGCACCTCCCGGCGGAACTCGGCAATGAGCGGGGAAGAGCGGGCTTCAGGCAGGGTAGGGAATCCCTCACCCGCCTGCTTGCACAGCAGATAGATAGCATGATCCTCCGCCCACAGCTGCAACAGCCGCACCCCGGCGGCAGAACTCTCCAGCGGGATCTTTAACGGTAGCTCCGGTTCTGCCATAGGCGGGGACTTCAGCCATTCCGCTGCCCGGTCGAGCGCATCCCATAAGAGGTCGTGAAGCAAATCGCCCTTATTGCTATAATAATGATAGACCGTACCATAACCGAGACCTGCCTCCGCAGCCACATCCCGGATTTCTAATAGAGGCCCTTTATTCAAAAATACGTCCGCTGCTGCTTTGCGGATCTGCACCAGCCGCCGCAGCCGGATATCTTCGTTCTGTTCCTTCGTGCGGGGAGTCATTTTATCCGTTCACCTCATTTATTTTAGACCTGCTGTCATGTCAATATAAAACAACGGCAGTCATATGGCAAGGGGAAATATCTGAACCACCCCTTTGAAAATTACAAATAAACCGGATAGAACATCATCCGGTTTATTCTCCTTAGACCCAGTGCTCCGGACGCCTTAAGGATTCCGGGAGCTTGGTGGACGGGTTGCCTTGCGCAGCTTGCAGCTGCGCTTGAGTGAGGAAGAGGCTGCCCCGCAGATCGGCTCCGCTTAGGTTCGTGTCGCGGAAGTCTGCGCCAATCAGATCGGCGAACCGCAGGTCAGCGCCGCTCAGATCTGCAGCGATCAGATAAGCGCCGCGTAAACTGAGGCAGCGGAGGTCGGCCCCGCGTAGCCTTGCCCCAATCAGATCGGCTCCGCGCCCATAGCTCTTCTGGCGCTTTGGAGCCGGGAAGAGTTGCTTGCGGGCAGCGGTGCGCGCTAGCTCGCTGGCACGCAGCAGCAGCTCATTGACGTCAGCGCGGTGTACAGGCACATCGAGCTGAAGCAGCTTTTCCGGGCTGAGCAGGGTGAGGGCTTGCGTCTGCTCCAGCATTTTGTCAAGCGAATCATGCAGGGTCTCGGCCCCGCGCAGTGTCAGTGCCTCGTGCAGATACCATAGCAGCTCATGCAGCTGGCGCATCACAGGAAGAACCTCGAACATCTGTCCCGCAGTCTCAGGAGCCTGACGCCAGTCGCGTCCGCCATAGGTTAGATTGGAGATTTTCTGACCGGCCCCGAAGCAGTCGTATACCGTACATCCCCGGAAGCCGCGATCTCTAAGCTCCGTATGAATGCCGCAAAGGAAATCCGCCCGCAGATTGGGACAGGGCTGTCCGGCAGGCTTGTCAATAGCGAAGTCTGAGGAAGCAGAGAAATGAAGCGCTGCGCAGCATAGACCGAAGCAGTTCAGACAATCCGATTGCAGCTCCGGCAGTCCGGGATTCGCAGTATGGGATTCAGGAAATGAATGATTGTCTAACAAACGTATTCCTCCAAAAAATGAATGGGATTAACATAGCGGTTCACGCAGATTATTGCGTTGGTTCATTGTCCATACGGCGTTCAATCGCCTCAGACATCGTTTTATCCGTGAGATGGGCATAGATCTCGGTAGTCTCCGTAGAAGCATGGCCCAGTTGTTCCTTCGTCCGGTAAATATCGTTCTGCAGGTAATAATCAGTGGCAAAAGAGTGCCGCAGCTTATGAACCGTCAGATAAGGCTTGCCGAACCGTTTGGCGTATTTGATGATCATCTCCTGGATCGCCCGTTTGGTCATCCGTTTACCTTCTTTGCTGCCGTTGGGCAGGGCAATGAAGAGGGCTTTTTCACGTTTCGGCGTCTTGTACCTGCTCTGGCGAAGGCTCAAGTACAAGCTGAGATCATCCTTCGACTGTTCCCGGAAATAGACCGGGGTCTTGAACGTCTCATCGTTATGACCCTTACGGAAGACATAGAGCAGCTTGTTGTTGACATCCAGATCATCCACGTTCAGGTTGACTACCTCAGAGACGCGCAGACCGGAATTCAGGATCAGACTGGCAATACAGGCATCCCGTTCCCGGTTAAGCTGCCAAGAATAATAAGCCTGCTTATTGGCTTCCACATCTGTCCCATATCCATCATAAATGTAGCCTACGAACTCCAGCAGCTCTTCGTCCTCCAGAATTTTACCTTTGAGCTTGGCGGCGGTATCCTTCGGTTTGTGAATGCGCTTGATCTCAACCTTGGCCATAATGTTACGCTTCAGCAGCGGGTAAAAGTTCTCATCCTCAGCAATCTGGCTTAAGTAATGGAACAGGGAGCGCAGCGCAGACAGCTTACGGGATACGGTTACCCGCGAATTCGCATTTTCAGCCCGGGTGGTTAAGTACAGACGGTAGCCGACAATGCTGTCCATATGCAGGGTCTCCAGCTCAAGCAGAGTAATGTCAGCATTGCTGGCCGCAACAGACAGACCTTCACCCCGCAGCCAGCCGAAAAAAGATTCATAGTCCCGGATATACTCCAGCAGCGTGGAGGGGGACAGATCCGGCCGTTTATAGTCGATAAACTGCTGGACGAACCAGGGCATCTGCGGCAGCCGCTGATCCAGGTTTGCCCGGTCGGTAGCTTTTTGAATACTGATGAGCTTCACCTTCTTTATAGTTTCCCCCAGGGGGAGGGCTGTGCTTCTATCTTACCATGTTTCCGGCAAACCTTGCTCCTGATGAGACAAAGTTATATGATGGGTAGTAAACGAAAACGGCAGAGGTGAACCTTAATGGAACTTGGAATCGAGCTGGTTCCTAAAGAGCAGAAGCAGATTATCAGCAGATTGATGCAGTTCTATTTGTATGACTTTACCCGCTACCTGGAGCTGGAGGTGGACCGTGAAGGATTGTTCCCGTCCTATCCGGGACTTGAGGCTTACTGGAGCAGCGGCAAAAATAAATTCGCCTACCTGTTCACCGTAGACGGCAATGTCGCAGGCTTTGCCCTGATCGACCGTCTGCTGCGCGACCCGGAGGGCGAGTTCTATATGACGGAGTTTTTTGTAATGCAGCGCTACCGGCGCAGCGGGGTAGGAACCTGGGCGGCTCACCGGCTGTTCGACATGTTCCCCGGAAGCTGGAAGGTGTCGCAGATTCGTGCCAACACCCCGGCGCGGGATTTCTGGCACCGGGTCATCGGAGCTTACACCGGCGGTGATTTCCAGGAGCGGTTCAACTCCCGCCAAGGCAATCCCAGCCAATACTTCAGCACATTAAATACTAATAGAGTTAAGAAATAAATTCACCTATTCCTGGGAGGCTTCAGCGCAACTTTGGATTATATCCAGCGTCTGGTAACTGAGGTGATTAGATTGTCCAAGCGAATGAGCTTATGGGGAGCGGGCTGTCTAGCTGCTGCAATTACAATCAGCACAGGCTGCAGCAATGCTGCGGATCAGGGGTCTTCGGGTGCAGAGCGCACGGCTCAGCCGTCAGCTACGCCCGCAGCAGCTACGGCAGCTGCTCCTGAAGCCGCGGTTCCGACTCCGTCGGCCACAGCAGCGACTGCTGTTAAATCCGTGTCGCTGATTCCCGAAGTACGGGAGTATTCAGGAAGCGGCAGTGGCTACGAACTGGATGGCGTCAATGTCCAAGCGAATTACTCCGCAGACCAGACTTTACCGCTCGGGGTGTTTCTGCCGGAGACGATGATCCGTTTTGAACAGGATGGCAGAACGGCGTGGGGGACAGCGGACAAGCATAATTATATTACGTTAATTAAGCTAAGCTCTGAGAAGGGTGCAACTGGCGGAAGGTTCGAACCCGGTATAGACCCGGGACTGCTGAAGTTCAAGGAATATGAAGGGAGCAGTGTGGAGGGGAACCGGAGGGTTGAGGCCTTTATTTTCACAGCCCACGAGGATTCTTACCGGGCCGAGATCCATATTCAGGACGAGCAACGGGATAAGCTGCTTCCCCTCTTCACATCTATGCTGAGTGGTATGGAGTACATGGAGAAGCAACCGCCGATTAAGCCGGGAATCTTCTTCAAGGTACCTGATGTAGGCTCTAGTCCGGGCAATAAGCAAGCGCTTCAGGAGACACTGGACTGTATCGCAGCCTGGTCTGCCGGAGACAAGGAGAAGTTCGCTAAGGCGATGATAGATCCGAAGCTTGGGGAAGCGCTGCAATTCTTGCTGGATCATAAAAATATCTACCGCTTCCATAAACTGACCGTAGTCGGAATTCCTGTCGAGGGAACCAAACGGGCAGCCTTCTTAGTAGAGTTTACGAAGATGACCTCTGAGGGCTATATTACGGATAGCAACAATGAGATCTCTCTGCTGCTGAATAAGCAGGGGGAGTGGAAAATCGCTAATATTGATTAGGCAGAGTACCTGCCGAAGCTCGAAAGCTTGAGACTCCTGCGGGGTTTCAGGCTTTTTTGCTGTATAAATAATCACAACCTTCTGAAGTACCGGCGTCTATAATCTAAGTTGAACGATGTTCAAAAACATTACAGTGTTCAATGAAACGAAGCAGAAACACCCTAACAGAAGGAGTCTGACAATCATGGGCAAAGTAGAGAGACAAGAGCAGGAGCGCGAAGCGATGCGTAATCTGATTCTTACTACGGCAGGCGAGCTGCTCGCGGAGAAGGGGATCAGGCAGCTGTCGATCCGCAAAATCGCTGAACGGATGGAATATTCGGCCGGTATTATTTATCACTATTTTCAGGGAAAAGAGGATATTGTAGAACAGCTTCTTCAGCGGGGCTACCGGGAGTTAATGGGCGGACTGATTGCCGGATCGGAAGCTTCGCCGGATGAAACCTCTCCAGAAGAGCGTTTAAGACGCACGCTTAGACAGTTCATTAAGGTGACAACAGCGGAAGGCTCACAGTACCGGAGTATGATGCTGAATGTTTCGCCGTCCGTGCTTAGCCATACCGGGGTTTTGCATCAGGGAGCAGCCCTGGAACGCAGCGGGATCGCTGGTCTCTGTGAGACGCTCCGTCAATTCAGCGGGATGGCCTCCTGTGAGCAGAGGGAGCTTGAACTCACCGCCCAAATCATCTGGAGCGCAGCCTTCGGGCTGATTATGAGGCTGATGGTGGAGGGGAGTCTGCCTGAGGTGCAGAAGGAGGCTTTGATTAACCGGCACATAGAAGCCATGGTGCAGATTGCACAAGGATCGGGGGATTAAGGTGAGACATAGACGAACCATTAGCATTTTAACGTGGATGGTGATTGTGCTTGGAATTGTTGCGTCAGCAATCGGGCTATTTTCAGGTGAAGGGGCAGAGGAGGGGGGAAGTCATCCATTCTATACCTCCATCCGGGGAGAAAAGATTGAGTTGTACGGTACCGGCATCTACAAGGATGATTCTTTGTCCGCAGCTTCTCAGGCTATCGCTCAGGATGGCATTACTCTAGTGGTTGGCATTCCTTTGCTGCTCGTATCTCTGCTGCTGAGTCTTAGAGGAACCATCCGGGGTCGGCTGCTGCTGGCCGGAGCGCTTGGGTACTTCACCTATACCTATGCTTCATACTGTTTTCTGGCCATGTATAATGATCTGTTTCTGGTCTATGTCATGCTGTTCTCGGCCAGCTTATTTGCATTTATTATGGTCTTTCGCTCGGTGGAACGGGACGGGGTAGTGATGAAGTCACAGCTTCCGGCGGTAAGCATTGGCTTCATCCTGCTGCTGATCGCCTTCCTGATTATCATGCTATGGCTGGGCCGGATTGCCGGTGCCTGGCGGGATGGAACCGTGCCTGCTGGGCTAGAGCATTACACCACGCTGGTAATTCAGGCACTGGATTTAGCTGTACTCCTTCCGCTTATGGTTCTGACAGGGACATTACTCGTCCGCAGGCAATCTTACGGTTATCTTCTGGCTCCAGTTGTCCTGGTAAAAGCGGCAACCCTGCTGACCTCCATCTCCTCCATGATTATTGGAATGCTGAGGGCCGGTGTTTATGTCTCCTTGGTAGAGTTGATTCTGTTTCCATTGTTTAATCTGGCGGTCATCTGGTGTCTCATTGTTGTACTGCGCAATGCGCAGGAACCTGGACAACCCGCAGGCCCATTACCCATAGAATAGAGGCGGACGCAATGAGCAATCGGATATTGATCGTATTTGCAAGCAAGTACGGGTGTACGGAAAAAGCCGCATTACTGCTGCAAGCCAGGCTGGACGGGGCCGGATTGGTCAATCTGAAATCTGGCAAGTTGCCGGATCTGACTGGCTACGACACAGTAATTCTAGGCGGCTCCATCTACTATGGAAAAATCCGTAAAGAGATGGCTGCATTCACAGCCCAGCACAAGCAGGAGCTTTTAACCAAGCGTCTGGGATTGTTCATCTGTGCAGGAATGACAGGGGAGAAGGGGGAGCAGGAGCTTAAGCAGGCGTATCCCGGGATCATGTACAGCAAGGCGCTTGCCAGGGAGATTATGGGCGATGAGATCTACCCGGACCGGATATCTGCGCTGGATAAGTGGGTTATACGTATGGTAAAAGGCAAGGAGCACAAGACAGGAGGCGGGCTGTCCATGGATAAGCTGGAACGCTTCGCGCATACGATGGCGGCAGGCGGGTAGGGTGGAGGAGAACGAAGGTTAGCGGCGATGTAATGAGGTGGAGCAGCAGTATTTTGAAGCGGCAATGCGTTAAATTGAAGGGGAATTAGACGAAAAGAGAGACGGCAAAACATCGACGGCAATACATCGATAGAACATAATAAATATTATGTTAACTTAAAGTCGCTAACGATAGTGTAACAAAACAAAAACCCACAAAACGAAATACAGCAACTCTACATTCTCTAATAACCACATTTCAACATATGAAAAATTCACAATAGAAAAAACAAAAATACAAGCTCCCCTAATCACTACCCCTAATATCAAACTCTGATCTGAACTTAGCGACTAACACACGGAAAAAGGAGGAAAAACCCTGCCAAATCGGGCGTTTGTTGTCAATCCATTGGGGCAAGGCAGTGAGGGAGGAACCGGCAGAGGGTTGCCGGGTGAAGCTGTGGGAGGAAGCACGTGGAAAAATGTATCTTGTTTCACCAATATCCAATAGATTAGCGGAAGCAATTGGAAAATGAGCATCTACTGGAGGCGATGTTGCGTATTTGCCGGGAAAGTGCCTGAAGAAGTGCCATTTTTCCAACTGTTATCCCAAGTGGGACGATTCGTTCATTAGCAAATGTAGAAAATCCAACTACTTCCGTTCTACAAACTTCGCTTAGTACCGGGCGGCCCGATTCATTAAGTCTGCACTGGCCAGTGTCTGGCCGGCAGAATCATAAAGCTACTGTCCCCGCCGTAAGCAGATTCGTCAATTGGAAGGCCATGTTCAGAGATTTCAGCGACTGTCGCAGCGACAGCGTAGAATTTGTCCCGTCCCGGAGGCTCAGGAGGGCATGGTGCAAGCTTTTGGCATAAGTATCACTTGGAATCAGCGGGAGGGCTACTTGTCCCTCAGAAGTGTACCCGGTAAGGCTGGCCTGGATCACCCCATTCGGACCACTGCACTCACGGAACTCCAGCTTCGCTTGCTCGAAATAGGCTTCATACCCGATAGTAAAAGGATAACTCCCCGACATCTGCGAAGAGACGGTGAGCTGTGCACTCCAGTCGGGCTGCAGGAAGGAGGCCAGGACCAGCGCCTGTCCATCCTTACCCCCGGAGGTCCCCCAGACCGCAGAAGGTTCAGGTGAATCCATCAGCCAGGCGATGAAATCCAGCTCATGAATCATCAGATTGGCAGCGATGGCCGTGAGGCCCAGATCTCCCCAGAGCGGAGCGGTCTCACGGCGCATACTCAGATGCAGAAGCTTCCCGTAGGTCTCCTCACGTACCGCCTGTTCCAGGTATTCATAGGCATAATCGAATTTGATGAATTGGTTGACGAGGATTCTGCGGCCATACCGCTGTTCGGCATCCAGCAGCTCCCGGCCTTCTTCAGGCTCCAGAACAACCGGTGTCTCGCAAAATACATGCTTGCCCCGTCTCAGCGCCTCTACCGCATAGGTTTTATGGAACGCAGACGGCAGACAGATATCCACTACGTCAATCGCGGGATCAGACAGAATGTCCTCAGCATTCATCGTGATCTCTACCCCGAGCTCTTCCTTCAGCTTCAGCAGCTTGGCCTCATTTCTGCCGAAGACCACGATCCGGTCCACAAACTCCATGTGCTTCAACAGAGAGGCGTGATACGCCCCGAATCCAGTTCCCAATATGCCAATATTCATTTGCAGCAGCTCCTTACATTTGATACATTCATCTTAATGCAGTATTGTTGACAACTGAGTGGCAAGAATAGCTGATAAATCATGAGATTTGGGGGAGACATATGCGGCTGCACCGACTGATTGCAATACTTTTACTGCTTGAATCCCGGGGAAAAATGAAGGCCAAGGAGCTGGCCGAAGCGCTGGAAACCTCTGTCCGTTCGGTCTACAGGGATGTTGATGTCCTGGCGGAATCGGGCATTCCACTTGTGTCGGCCACCGGGCCGAACGGCGGGATTTCGCTCATGGAAGGCTATACGGTGAATCTGCGGAGGCTGCATGGGGAAGAGGTGGTTCAGCTCTTTTTGACAGGGATGGGCATGCCGGCGGGCGGTTCAGGAGAGACCAGTCTGCTGCTCAAGAGTGCGCTTCTGAAGCTGGAAACAAGCTTGCCCGCACCCTACCAGGAGGATATCCGTACTGCGCAGCGCCGGTTTCTGTTCGATGCTACGCCGTGGTGGAGCGGTCAGGCAGCGGTGCCGTATCTTGAGACTCTGCGCACTGCAGTGTGGAGGGGGCGGAAGATTACGGCAGATTACCGTAAGGTGAATGGGGAGAGCTCGCTGCGGAAGCTGCAGCCCTATGGACTCATCGTGAAGCAGGGGGAGTGGTATCTTGCGGCCTATTGCGAGCGGGCAGGTGGTCTGCGGACATTCAAATGCGAAAGGTTCACAGCCGTTACTTTGCTGGACGAGACCTATGCCATTCCTGAACAGTTCTCTCTCCAAGGCTACTGGAGTCAAGCAGAGCAAGCCTTTGTTCAGACCAGCAGAGCACGGGAGCTCTATCCGGTGGTCATCCGTACCCGTGATAAGAATGAGCAGATCTTGCAGGGGCTGGAGGTCATGGATACAGAAGCTGATGGAGAAGCACGGCTTGTAACGGTAAATATGTATGATTATTGCTCGGCCTGTGCGAGGGTGCTGCCGCTATTGGTTCATGCTGAAATTGTGGGGCCGCCGGAGCTGAGAGAGTACGTCAGTAATCAAGTACGAATGTGGGAGAAATTATATAATCGCATCAAGGCGAATAATCAATATTATGTTAACCTTACTTAACCATCGAAGAGTGTCAATAATAAACCCCAGGCCTTGCTTCTCAGCAGGTTTGGGGTTTATTGACTTTGTTGAACCGTACCTTTTCCAAACATAAGAGGATAGAATTCAATTACAGAACATTATACGATAAACTGTAAACAGGTTTAGATGTCAGATTACTTAACAAAAGGAGGTCTTGAGATGCTGCGGGGGCTGATCCTACGGTTGAGAAGAAGTAAAATGCGTACCAGACTGCTGCTATTGTTCACCATGCTGACGCTACTGCCGTTAAGTGTGCAGGGGATGGTGACGTACCGTCATTTCTCCTCCACCCTGAACGAGAAAACAAAGCAATATACAGTGGATGTCGCCGGACAGGCCAACGCCAATCTGGACAGGCTGCTGAAGGATCTGGAGCGGTTGTCACTGATGCCTCTGTATGATGAACAGGTGTTATCTATTCTGGCTAAATACGATGGTCCTATGGGCTCAGGCACATGGGCGCTGTCTGAAGATTATCAGAAAATGAAGCTATATACCTCTGCACAGGCGTACGATCGCCCGGAAATCCGCGGCATCCATCTGCTGAGCAACAGCGGAACTCTGTTCTCCAACGTGGAACCGCTGGCTGTGAATACATCGTGGGATGCAAGACGCGATGAATGGTTCAGCGCTTTGGAGCGGTCGGACGGCGAGTGGACCATTCTTCCTCCGCATCATCCGTCATATTATGCCGGAACCGACCCCTCATCTTATATTTCGGTGGCCAGAGTTATCAAGGAACCCAGGACGCTGAGACGTCTGGGCTATATCCTTATCGACGCTAAGCAATCGGCCTTCGGCTCCGTTTTCTCTAAGCTGAAGATTGAAGAGTCCACGAATTTGATGATTATCGATGGAGACCAGCGGCTGCTATATGAGCAAAAGCCGGATAACGGGCAGTCGGCCTACGGCCAGCTTATGGGCTCCGGGCGGATCGATGAGCTGCATGGAGGGGAGCGGGAGAGGCTGGGAGGCACAGATTATTTGTTTATCAGCCATAGGTCTCCGTATTCAGGCTTGTCCGTCATCGGCTTGACTCCGATCGGAGTCATTCAGAAGGAGTCGCGTGCGTTGATGATTTTCACGTTATGGCTTGCCCTCTTTTGCCTGGTGACGGTGCTGCTGCTCGCTTATGCGGTATCGTACCGGATTACCCTCCCGCTGGTGGAGCTCAAGAGCAATATGTCCAGGGTGGAGCGGGGCGATTTCAACATGCGGGTCAGTCCGCTGGGGGGAGATGAATTCGGGCAGCTAGGCCGCGGATTCAATAAGATGATGGACGAAATTAACCGCTTGTTTCATGAGGTGCTCGTGATTGGACTACGGGAAAAAGAGGCAGAGCTGTCCGCCCTGCAGAGTCAGATCAACCCTCATTTTATCTATAATACGCTGGAATCGATCAATATGATGGCCGTCCAGCGCAGGCATGAAGAGGTATCGGACATGGTATCCGCACTGGGCAAGCTGCTTCGCTATACGATTGACAAGGCTGGCCGGCTTGTATCGCTGGGAGAGGAAATTGCGTTCGTAGACTCCTATGTGCGTATCCAGCAGATCCGCTATGGCGGGAATCTGACGGTGCATAACGAGATTGAAGAAGAAGTACTGCATTTGCGCATACCGAAGCTTACCATTCAGCCGCTGGTGGAGAATGCTATCGATCACGGGATCGCAGGGCGCGAAGCAGGGACGATCTGGGTGTCCGCGCTGCGTTTTGACAACGAGCTATTAATTACAGTACGCGACGACGGGAACGGCTTAGAGGAGGAGGAACTCACGGCGCTGAACCGGGAGATCGGGCAAGATCCCTCCATGGATTCGCTCCGGCGCAGCGAGGAGGAGAGTCTGGGGCTGCGCAATATCGGCCAGCGGATCAAGCTGCTGTACGGGGAAGGCGGGAGCCTCACGGTTGACGGAAGTCCGGGGCAAGGGCTGGCTGTGACCATTACAATAACGATACCGGAAGCAGGGGGAGAAAAGGATGTATAAAGTGCTGCTCGTAGAGGACGAAATCGTGATTAGACAAGGAATGCGTGAGCTGATTAGCAGGTCGGCGCCCTTTTTCGAGGTGACAGCTGAAATGCCGGGTGGACGGGAAGCGCTGCTGTACTTAAAGTCCGAGCTGCCGGACGTAATGATTACCGATATTCGTATGAAGGAAATGGACGGACTGGTGCTTGCCGAAAAGGTGAAGTCGATGTACCCCGGACTGCTCGTCATTATTGTGAGCGGATACGGCGAATTTGAATATGCCCAAAAAGCCATTGAATACGGTGTTCTTCATTACCTGTTGAAGCCCGTAGAACGCCATGAGCTGGTTAGCGTGATGGAAAAAGCACGGCTGCTGCTCGATAAGCGTCATGGCCTATCTTCTCTGGAACAGACGCCAGACCCGCTGCGGGTGGAGAGCGGAGGAGATACACGCAAGATCATACGGGATGTTAAGGAATATGTCAGACTGCATATTGACGGGGATCTGCGGCTGCAGACGGTAGCCTCCCATGTCAATCTGAACGCTACGTATCTGAGCCAGCTGTTCAAGGGGGAGGCGGGCTGCAATTATTCAGACTATGTAACCGATTCCCGGATGGAACGTGCGAAATGGCTGCTCAGCCATACCCAGCTCAAAATCTATGATGTCGCCCGGCTATCCGGCCATCAAAGTCCGAAGCATTTCATGCTGGTGTTCAAGCAGCAGACGGGGATGACGGGTGGAGAATACCGCAATCAATTTAATAGTCAAGAATGATATGTTAATTATTCTAACGTAAAACATAAATATAACGAACCATTCCTGTATTTTGGATGATTTCTACACCCAATACGTCTCCTTTATACTAAAAGAGTCATTAAAACTAACATATCGAAGGGGGATATTCATGAAAAAAGCAGGGGCAGTGCTTCTTTCAGCCATGCTGCTGGGTTTAACGGCAGGTTGTGCCAAGCCCGCAGCAAGCGGAAATGCTGAGAGTTCCGGGAAACAGGGAGATGTGGAGTTAAAGTTTCTGATGTGGGGCAATCAAGGGCATATGGATGTGTACAACAAGCTGATCAGCCAATTTGAAGCAGACAATCCGGGCATTAAGGTGACTATGGATTCGGTGCCATTCACGGATTATCAGCAGAAAATATCTGTCCTGGCCGCAGGGAAATCCCTTCCGGATATTGCCTGGGTCTCGGAGCGGATGATCCCGCAGTTCAAGGCCAACGGCATTCTGGCGGATGTCTCCTCCTTCAAAGACGATGCTTCCTTTAACCTGGACGATTATATTCCGAGTACGCTAGATTTGTTCCGGGACGGGGATCAGTTACTTGGCCTGCCGTTCTCGACACCGCCGGTAGTCATGTTCTACAACAAGACGCTGTTCGACAAGGCGAACCTGACCGACCCGAATACGCTGGCCTCTGAAGGGAAATGGACCTGGAAGACCTTTGAGGAATCGGCCAAAGCAATTGCTGTCAAAGACGCTGGGGGCCGGGTATATGGCGCGAACTTTTTCCGTGATTGGAAGACCTGGGCGATTCTGTCCTCGTACGCGTGGTCTTATGGAAGCGGCCCGTTCAATGAGGATCTGACCGCATTCACCTGGAATGACCAGTACGGCGTGGAGACCATGGAGCTGCTGGAGCGGATGATGTATAAGGACGAATCCCACCCGAAAGCTGGCGAGCAGATCAGCTTCGACGCAGGAAATCTGGGCATGTTCTTCGACAACTACAGCTATGTCTCGAAAGCGCGTGACATTAAAGGCTTTGAATGGAGCATTGCACCTATGCCGTCGGGCTCCGCAGGCAGTGTTCCGATGCTGGGCCAAGCCGGCTATACGCTGTTCAAGGACAGCAAGCATCCGGAGGAAGCCAAAAAGCTGCTCAAGCTGTTCGCCAGCCAGTCAGGCATTGAGGCAACATCCACTTATTTCGTACCTCCGCGTACATCGGTTCTGAGTTCCGATGCTTTCCTGAACCAGCCGAATAACCCGCCTGCTGAGCACATCGTGCAAGCTGTTATCGATGAAATGCCGAAGGCGCGCATCATTCCGGGTCACATCCGCTGGCAGGATATCGACAATGCGGTGCTGCAAGGCTTTGACCGCCTGTTCGGACAATCCGCATCCGCCAAGGACAATATGGCGAAGATGCAGAGCGATGTCGAGGCTATTTTGAAATAAGACTCCGGGCTTGGGGCCGTCAACCGGCATTCAGAGAAGTGCAGTGTCCGGCTTGACGGACCGCCCGATATGGGGAGCGGAATACAATGGGTAAATTAAAGCGCAGATTGGAGCAAAGCGGCCTGTCCTTGATCATCAGCCTTCCTGCCAATGACGTAAGATTGGCAAAGGCAGCGCTTGAGGAGGGCGCGGATGCTTTGAAGGTTCATTTTAATGTCGGCCACCGGGCCAGCGGTACGCATTTCGGTCCGCTTGATAGATATGAAGATACTTTTAGCGAGATTCGGGCTGCCTTTGACGGTCCATTTGGGGTAGTGCCCTCAGGCAGCTTAGAAGGTGTGTCGGAAGAAGAGATTAGGCGGCTTGCTCCGCTCGGGTTCGATTTCTATTCGATCTATGCCCATCATCTGCCGTCCTTCATGCTGGAGGATCACGGCTTGGACCGGACCTTTGCCATTAATGATACCTATGATCTCAATCAAGTTCTGGCGGGGGTGCGGTTCGGGATCACGGCGCTTGAAGCATCCATTGTGCCTGGCAGCGAATACGGCACGGGTCTCAGCTTAGCAGACCTGCTGAAATACCGGTATCTGGCCGACCATTCCGGTCTTCCCGTACTGGTGCCTTCCCAGCGCAAGCTGGTTACAGGAGATGTACTATCCTTGCAGCGCGCGGGAGTGAAAGCGATCATGTTAGGTGCGGTGGTGACGGGCAAGACAGAAGATGAGCTGCGGCGTGCGGTTAGCTCGTTCCGTGGTGCCATAGACAAATTGAGCTAGGGGGCGGTGAATTCCGGCATGAACAGAAAGGTCAAGAGACGAAACAAGGGTCCGCTTGCCCGTGAGGCACAGGTGACCGGATGGCTTTTTATATCGCCTATGCTGCTCGGTTTCACGTTGTTATTGTTATTTCCGATGGGGAAAGCGCTCTATATGAGCTTAAATGACTGGCCGCTGCTTGGAGAGCACCGGTTCGTCGGTCTGGATAATTACAAGGATATTGCGGTGGACCCGCTGTTCTGGAAGGTCTTCGGCAACACGGCTTATTTCACACTGGGTCTGGTGCCGTTTAACATCGTGCTGGCGCTGATGCTGGCGCTGCTGTTATCGAAAAGCTTAAAGGGTATCGGTATCTTCCGTACTGCGATCTTCGTTCCCGTAATGACTTCGCTGATCGTATGGTCCATCGTCTGGAAGTATATGTTCGCCACCGATTCCGGGCTGATCAATCAGCTCTTGATGCTGTTCAACATTAAAGGGGCAGCCTGGCTGTATGACGAGAGACTGGCCATGCCGGCTGTTATTGTGACAAGTGTACTGAAGAACGTGGGGCTAAATATGGTGCTCTTCATCGCTGCGATCCAGCAGGTATCGCGTTCGCTCTACGAGGCGGCTGAGCTGGACGGGGCGGGTAAGTTCAAATCCTTCTTCAACGTTACCCTGCCAATGATTACACCAACCGTATTTTTGACCGTGGTGATGACCGTAATCGGCTCCCTAAAGGTGTTCGGCCAGATCTATGTCATGACCCAGGGCGGGCCGAGTAACAGCACCAAGGTACTGGTCTACTACATCTGGGAAAAAGCGTTCAAGCTGTTCCAGATGGGCTACGCTTCGGCGCTCGCATTTGTGTTGTTCTTTGTCGTATTGATCTTGACTCTGCTGCAGTGGCAGCTGCGAAAGAGGTGGGTATTCAATGAGAGCGACGCTTAAGTCCAGCCGAAAGTGGTCAGCTGCAGGAGTGTATGCCGCGTTAACGGTGGTATCGCTGATTATGCTTGTTCCGTTTCTGTGGATGCTGTCCACATCCTTCAAACGGCCGCAGGATATTTTCACCTACCCGCCGCAGCTGATTCCGCCGGTATTCCAGTTTCAGAATTATGCGGATGTCTTTACACTGATTCCGTTTCACCGCTTCTATTTTAACAGCGTCTATATCTCGTTTGTCGTCGTGGCGGGAACGGTGTTTTTCGCTTCGCTGGCCGGCTATGCATTTGCCAAAATTCCCTTCACAGGAAGAAATGCCGTATTTCTGGTGCTGCTCAGTGCCATGATGATCCCGCATGAAGTGACAGCGATCCCGATGTTCCTGTTCATGCGCGACCTGGGCTGGATTGACACGCATCTGCCGCTGATTCTGTTGCCGATCTTCGGCGCAAGCGGTGTGTTCGGGATTTTCGTGATGCGGCAATTCTTCATTACCGTACCCACGGAGCTTGAGGAGGCGGCGATGATCGACGGCTGCAGCCGGTTCCGCATTTACTGGAAGATCATGCTGCCGATTGCCCGTCCCGGGATGGCAACACTGACGATTTTCACGTTCGTGTCCATCTGGAATGAATTCTTCGACCCGCTTATTTTCATTAATACGCGTGAGCTGATGACCTTGCCGCTCGGATTATCGTTGTTTACAGATGAAGTGGGCACTTCCTGGCATTACCTGATGAGTGCCACCGTTATGGCAACCGTGCCGCTGCTGATCGTCTTCTTCCTGGCGCAGAAGCGGTTCATCGAGGGCGTAGCTATGACAGGACTGAAGGAATAGCACACCGGTAACGAATAATACACCAGAGAGGGGTAGAGGATATGAATTCTGCAATAGAGGCAGATGTCGTTGTCGTGGGGGGAGGCCCGGCAGGAATCACGGCGGCCATCGCCGCCGGACGACTTGGGGCGCAGACGGTGCTCATTGAACGATACGGGTTCGTGGGCGGAATGTCTACCGCTGCTATGGTCTATCCGTGGATGACTTTTCACACGGACTCAGGGGAACAGGTTATTAAGGGCATCGCTCAGGAAATTGTAGACCGGCTGCAGGCCAGCGGCGGTTCGCCGGGCCACCTGCGGGATACGGTCGGCTTCGTGCATACGCTAACGCCGTACCATCCTGAGATTTATCAGGTGGTGGCCACGGATATGCTGCGCGAAGCTGGAGTGAAGCTGCTGCTGCATAGCTTTGTGGATGAGGTGATGGTCAGTGCCGGCGTGATCGAACAGGTGGTAGTGACTAATAAATCCGGTCGTACACCTATAAAAGGGAGCATCTTCGTGGATTGCAGCGGAGACGCCGATGTAGCCAAGCTGTCCGGGGCCGAAACGCTTCAGGGCCGGGAGGGGGACAACCGCTCCCAGCCGATGACGATGAAGTTCAGAATGCGCGGCGTTGATTTGCACAAGGTCAAAGCGTATATGATCAGCCATCCCGAAGAGTTCTACAGCAAAACGCCAATTGCCGAGCTGCCAGACCTGCCACTGACCGGGGTAAGCGGGTTCTACTCGCAATGGAAGCGGGCCGAGGTACCGATTAACCGTGATCAGGTGTTGTTCTTCGCCGGTCCGGCAGACGATGAGGTGCTGATCAACTGCACCCGCGTTCAGGGGCTGGATGCAACGAATGCGGAGGATCTGACCTTGGCTGAACAAGAGGGCCGCAAGCAGGTTCTGCTAATGGCCGAGTTTCTGAAGCGCGACGTTCCGGGCTTCGAACGGGCCTCGATCTCAGCGGTTGCGCCGCAGATCGGCATCCGCGAATCGCGGCGGATCAAGGGCTACTACCAGCTGACCCAAGAAGATGTCATAGAAGGCCGCAAGTTCAGTGATGCCATTGCCCGCAGCGGCTACCCGATCGACATTCACGATCCGTCCGGCAAGGGGGTAACAGCCTCCTTCATCGCGGGAGACGGTGCGTACGATATTCCGTACGGCTGTCTGCTATCCGCCAATGTGTCCAATCTGCTGGCCGCAGGCCGCTGCATCTCGACCTCGCACGAAGCACTGGCCACGACCCGCCTGACACCAAGCTGCATGGCCACGGGCCAGGCGGCCGGAACAGCAGCAGCACTCGCGGCTGCCGCAGGGGTGAAGCCGCAGGCGCTCAATATTCCGCAGCTGCAGGAGCAGCTGAAGCGGGATGGGGTAGTATTATAAGATATAGAGGGCGGGCGACACGCATCGTTATTTACGGTGGGTGTTGCCCGTTTTTTTGCTGGGCGTGGGTGTTATAAGCATATACATTGGCAGCTAGGCCAAATGTGTGTTGAAAACAACATACAATCGGCTAGCGTAAGGTCCATGGACTGATTGTGTGTTAAAAACAGCATACAATCGACTGGTGTGAGGTACATGGGGCCAAATGTGTGTTGAAAACAACATACAATCGACTCGGGTAAGGTATCTGGGCTGAATGTATGTTAAAAACAGAATCTGGTTGGGCTGGTACGACGTTTGGTGCGGCTACTAGTAGTTCAAGCTGACTTTGTGTGGGACTACCCAGCAGAGCTACAAGAGTACGTCGGCAATTAGAAGCAGGGCTGGAATAAAGTACATTGCCATTTAGTAACGTAATAAATGTTATGTTAACTTTTAAGAGATTACTTGCATGAAAGTAAATAACCCCCCAAACCCGTTTTACAGCAGGTCAGGGGATTATTCATGTGGTTAACACCTCAAGCACCAAGCTCACGCTGTGCACTTGCTTCGGCGGCTTCGCGGATGCGAAGTCTTTTATGCGCGGTAATCAGGAAAGGAAGACCGAGCGCCGTGGTCAGCGCAAGCGGTACGAATACAGCAGGTCCATTCAGAGCGCCGAACTGGTCCAGCAGCAGCCCTCCCAGGATAGGGGCCATCACGTTCCCCAGGTTATTGAAGCCAATCGTGCCGAAGTAGGTACCTTTCCATTCCGGCTGCGCAATCCGGTCGATCAGCATATCCATCATGGTGAAGAGCAGGACCTCTCCGACAGTGAATAACACTACACTAAACATCAGCAGCGGTACTCCCCCCGGCAGACCGAACAATAGCAGACTAAGTGCGACACAGCCATTACCCAGGATCAGCGGAACAAGCGGGGGGAAGCGGCTAAATATACGTACAAGCGGGTATTGCACCACCAGTACAGTTACAGCATTGAGCGACAGCATATAAGAGAAAACTTGGCTGCCATTGCTGAAGTGGGGGTTCATCGCGAGAAACTGCGCCAGTGTGGAACTGAAGTGGCCATATCCGAGTACGCAAAAGATAGTTCCCAGCAGAACAGGCAGGAAGACCTTGTCCCGGCCGGTGACTGCGAGCGCATCCAGCAGCTTGGGCGTCCGGGCTTCTCCATGAACCGGCAGGCTGGCACGGTGTACCGAGAATTGCAGGAACAGAACAAGACCATAGGCGATGTACACGATCCCTGCGATTACGAACGGGAAGGTAGACTTGGCGGAGCCGAGCTGGAGGCCGATAATCGGGCCGAAGACCACACCCAGATTCACCGCAGCATACCGCAGGTTGAAGACCAGCAGCTTCTGCTCCGGCGGGGTAATATCCGACAATAATGCCCGTGAAGTCGGTTCAAATACAGCGCGGCACAGTCCGTTGAGCGTGTTCACCAGGAAGAACACCCATATATGCTGCGCCGCCGAGAAGCCGAAGAATACACAGGCCCAGCCGAAGACGGACACCAGCATGACGATCCGGCGCCCGATTACATCTGAGATGTAACCGCCGTAGAAGCTGATCAGCACGCCTGCCAGCGAGCTGACGGCTACTGTGAAGCCGGTCTGGGTGGCGGAAGCGCCTAGCACCTGTGTGAGGTAAATAGATAGAAAAGGAATGCTCATTGAAGTAACCAGCCGCCCGAACATCGTTCCGATGATGATGGTCCAGGCCAGCGGGTGAATGTGGCGCAGATGTTGTTTCATTTGAATCCCGTCTCCTAGTCCATTTTTTGAATGTGAAGCATGCTTCTTATTGAATTATTAAGTATAATTGTATAGATCAAAGGGGGAAATAAAAGTGTAAGATTCTCCGAAGACTTTTCACCTTTAAAAGGAGCGCGATATATGGACACTAGCAGCACACATTATCTCTGTTTGGCCACAGCACTGGTCCCCGCCTTTCCGATCCAGCAGCCGATTCCGGTAACGATTGAGCAATTGACCGGCATCCTGTGCTGCACTCCGCGCAATGTGAAGTTCATCCTGCGCAGGCTGGAAGAGCAAGCCCTGATTGCTTGGGTTCCCGGCAGAGGAAGAGGCCACTGTTCTCAGCTGACTTTGCTGCGCAGCCGGGATGAGGTGCTGGAGGAGCTGTTCCAGGATATGGTAAGCAAAGGCCGGATGAAACACGCTACTGAGCTGATGGCTGAGTATCCGGTCAGTGAGCCGCTGAAGGAACGCCTGCTGGCGGTGCTTGACAAGCAGATGGGACTGCGGAGTGAACCGGACTCAGCATCGGGCCAGGAGGTGCTGCGCATTTCCCGTAACCGTTCGATGGAGAAGCTGGACCCGGCTACCGTTTACACAGCTTTTGAGACGTACCTGCTCGGGCATATTTGCAGTACATTAATTACCTATGATGCGCAGAGCAGAGTATTTCAGCCGGGGCTTGCCCATACGTGGGAGGCCAACGAGAGCCGCACCAGCTATCTGTTCTATCTGCGCAAAGGCGTAAGATTCCACCATGGCCGGATGATGACCTCACGGGATGTCAAAGAGACCTTGCAGCGTCTAATTAACCTTGGGAGCCCTGCAGCCTGTCACTTCAAGGACATTGCACATGTAGAGCTGGAAAGTGATTACCGCATCCGCTTCGATCTGCGGCAGCCTAATCTATTTTTCTTCCATCTGTTCAGCTCAATCTATATGTCTATTCTGCCTTATGATGCCGATTTCTCACAGCATCCGGTCGGAACAGGGCCTTATCAAGTGCTCGATCTGAGCAAGGATGTGCTGGTGCTTGGTGCATTTGATCTCTATTACGGTATCCGTCCGCTGTTGGACCGGGTCGAAATCTGGTATTTGCCGCACTTAGCCTCAAGCGTCCGCCAGTACCAGCTTACGGATGCCAGCGCCGATCAAGGGGGGCTTACTGCTGCTCAGGAGGTTCAGGGCCACAGCATTGAATATCCTTCACTTGGCTGCCGCTACATCATGTTCAACTTCAGAACGGCAGGCATACATCATCAGCTGGCTATCCGTCAGGTGCTGAGAATACTCTATAACCCGCTCTCCATGGTCCGGGAGCTTGGAGGGAGCCGGAGTCTGCCGGCGGACAGCTTCCTTCCCTGGCGGAGCAGCGGGCATCTGTTCAATGAGCCTCCCTTGGAGGAAGCTCAGGCGCTGCTTCGAGCAGGCGGATACCAAGGGGAAGAGCTGAGGCTGGCTTACCGCACCCGCAAAGAGGAGCAGGAGGAGGCGTTATGGCTGCTGGAACGCGGCAGGAGGATTGGATTGAATCTTGTGCTGTATCCGGTCACCGAATATGGGCTGCCAGAGCTGACTCACCATGTGGATCTCTTCATTTGCGAAGAAGTGCTGGAGGACGACTGGCAATGGGGAATGATTAATTATTTCCACAATGAATCCAATTATCTGCATGATCTGTTACTGGACAGCCAGAAGGCGGAGTTAGCGGAGATATTGGAGCCGTTCTCCCGGCTGGCGGCGGAGGAACGCGCGAAACTGCTGGATCTGGCGGAAAGTAAGCTGCGCGATAACTGCTGGGTGATGTATGGCTGCCATATGAACAAGCAGGCGCAATTTAGCCAGAGTCTGTTCGGGCTTGAGGCTGGGTCCTTCGGATTCCTGGATATCTCTAAGCTGTGGGTGAAACCGGGATTTCAGTAGGCAAAAAAGAAACGGCTGCTGTCCGAAGTGGACGTGCAAGCCGTTTCTGAATATGTCCTGCGATGGGCGTAACGTGTAATTCAAACTGCCTGCTGCTGTTTGCCGCCACATTTCTTGAAAACCGTGAGCTTCTCACCCGCAGAATCCAATTAATCTATCTATATACTCAGTTATATAAATTTGGTAAATTGAAAGTGTTAGAATCTTGAGTTTTTAATATGAATTTCAGAGGGGGCTAAATAAACTGAATCCTGAACCAGTATCTGGATAATTCCATGTTTGAGTATGTCTTCTTCACTTGGGTGATTCATAAGATGAGCTAATAAAAGTTACGCTAATGTGCTCTGAGGAAGAGTTAATAAAGCGTATGCGTCAGAATGCAAGAAGCGAGAGTGGAATCGAGAATAGCATCAACCGGTTAGAGAACTACAAAGCATTGAATACACATAAGCTGAATACGAATGGGAAGGATGTGGATGCAATCATAAAGGAATTTCTGCCTATAATAAAAGATCTCAAATCAACAGAGGAGGACAAATGAATCAATTATCTTTTACCCTGTGGAATGATTTGGACCGGTTTGAATGGGGAGATTATAGCGTCCGTGCAGGAAGTTATAAGGGCCGTCAAGCGGCATATCTCGAACAAGCAGGTTCCGCCGTGTTCCTTTGCGAGGACATCACGTTTCCTTGCTATCGTCTTCAAGCTGAGGTTGCGATTCCTGGAGAAGTAGGCTTTGTTGGACTTATATTCGGTGCAAAAGATGAACTTAATTATGAGCTGGTCTATTTGGCTCCAGTCGAAATTCAATACGACCCCGTGATGAATGGCTCAATGACCTGGCAAATTTACAATGGCCCTAAGTATCAAAAGCCGCTGCCCGATACGACGGGAAAATGGGTGAATTTCGCCGTGGAGGTGCAACCTGAAGGTGCAAGGGTCTATATGGGGGAAGAGACAGCTCCTCAACTGGTGATTACTGATCTTCAGCACGGAGTTCCTGCCGGAAAGATAGGGTTCTGGGGATTCGCTCCCTGTTATATACGCAATCTAGTGATCGAAGAAATACAACCGGCCCCTATCCTGCGAACTGAAACAGATCTACAGCAGTTGTCCGCAGATACCTTCGTAACCGAATGGATGGTTTCCGCATCCTCCGGTAGCGACTGGAGAAGAGCCGTTGTAGAAGAGAATGGAATCCTGAACTTCAATCGCTGCTTCACCGCCAAGCAAGGGAGCGTGGTGCGGGCAAGAAGCACCTTCCATCTTCCTGAAGAGACAGAGAGTTACGTATCGCTCAGTTTCAGTGACCAAGTGCGTGTCTGGATTAATGAAGAAGAAATCTACCAGGGAACTTGGGTTTGGAATCCTCCTGTAAGTGATGGGCGTATTCGTTCAGATTATGCCAGGGTGCCGGTTCAGTGGAGAGCTGGAAGGAACACCATTCGCGCTGAGGTGATGAACACAGAGCAGTTTGGCTGGGGACTCTCTGTACGGACCGGACTGTCCAACATGGAATACATAACCGAAGAGGCTGAATGATCCATGCTTAATCTATGAATAATGATCGTTAAGTTGATAGGGCTGCGCCATCCATAGGGACGGTGTGGCCTTTTCTATGAGTAAGACGTCAATCATGCTTGTACCACAGAATAATGGCCATATCTGCGTCAAAAAAACAGCATATAACATAAATTATACGCTGTTTCACTTCAGATCCAATTTTATATCACTTTACGCACTAGTTGTCGCCTTAAATAGAGTGATTTTAGTAGAATAATGAGTCTCGAACCCATGCTATACTATTCTAAAAAACATACGTTGGAGGGAGTCCATTGATTCATAGCAGCAAGCAGCATAAATGGAGATCAGACAAGCTGGCTCATCTGGGATCATCGATCTTTGCCGAGGTGGCGGCCTGGAAGTCGGAAGCCCGGCAATCGGGCCTGGGCATCATCGATCTTGGAATTGGCAGTCCGGACCGGGCGCCTCTGCCCGGGATTCGTCAGACGTTAAGTGATGCAGTGCTTCGGGAGGATAGTTATGCTTATCCGTCGTCCAAGGGGAGTGCAGTGTTCCGCAATCAGGCGGCGAGATGGATGCAGTGGCGATTCGGTGCAGAGGTAGATCCGGAGGAGGAAATTGTGTCCCTGATGGGTTCGCAGGATGGACTCTCGCATTTGGCCCTGGCGATCTGCAATCCCGGCGATCTGGCGATTGTGCCAGACCCGGGTTATCCTATTTATTCAGGGGCACTAGCTATAGCGGGGGTTAGGTCTTGGCCGCTGCCGCTTTTGGAGGAGAATGCGTTCCGGCCGGATCTGGAGCGAATTCCCGATGAGGTATGGAGCGAAGCTTCATTTATTCTGCTCAGTTTTCCCGGCAATCCGATTTCGGTTACGGTGGATCTGGCTTATATGGAGCGGCTCGTGGAGCTTGCCCGGAAGTGGGATGTGCTGGTTGTACATGATCTGGCGTATTCAGAGATGGGGTTCGATGGATACCGGCCGATCAGCATCCTCCAGGTGCCTGGGGCGCGTGATACCGCCGTTGAATTCCACTCCTTCTCCAAAAGCTTCAACATGGCCGGCTGCCGCATCGGCTTCATGGCGGGGAATGCTCAGGCCGTCGGGGCGCTGCGGGAGCTGAAAAGCAATGTGGATTACGGCGTCTTCGAGCCGGTTCAGGAAGCGGCGGTTGTGGCACTGGAGCAAGCGATGGACTCTGGACCCGACCAAGGAGTGGCTGCGCTGTATGAGCGGCGGCGGAATCTTGTGGTGGAGGCGCTGCACCTTGAAGGGTGGGCGGTGCCCTCGCCGGAAGCTACTATGTTTATTTGGGCCAAGCTGCCGGATGCCTATGGAATTCAAGGAGAAGCGGGAAGATCGCGCCGTTTCGCGCATGACCTGCTGCTGAGAACCGGGGTAGCGGTGATTCCGGGAGATGCTTTTGGCAGCCAGGGGGAAGGGTATGTGCGGATCGCACTGGTAGAGGAGGAGGAGCGTCTGCTGGAAGCTACCAGGAGGATCGGGAAGTTTCTGCGTTCAGGCAGGTAAGGTAGAGAAGTGCTATTGAGAAATATCGTTGAGTAACATAATCATTATTATGTTAACCTGTATAATTCGTAGATCTTAATTCTGGGTAATAAGGATCAACTACAGTTATTCAGGAGGTTGACCTTATGGGATTTAACATTGGAGGATTAGGCGATAAATTGCAAGGAGTAGTTGGTTCCCTCAAAGAAGGTAAGGTAGGAGAGCTGCTGCAGAAATTACCGCTAGACAAGCTGCCTGTCGAGCAACTGCTGCAGAAGCTCCCGCTGGAGCAGCTGCTATCCAGTTCTTTTCTGCAAAAGTTCACTCCGTTCGAGTCCCTAAAGGATCTGCTGCAAAAAGGGGGATTCTCTGCCGGTTCGGCAGAGGAGATAAAGTCGCTCCCGCAGGATCAGCTGGATGAGCATGTATCGAAGACTACTTCCTTCGGTTCACTGAAGGATATGCTGATCAAAGCAGCGGAGTTCTATTCACAGCGGAAATAGAGGATACCGATAAGCTGATATACATGAAACGAAAAGAAGCCCGCAGCGGAGTGATGTTCCGTTACGGGCTTTCTTCTATCATAGGTGATCGCAGGGGTTATTGCTTCAACCAAGCCGTTGCCAGCAGCAAAGCTCCCTGGTTAGCCTTAGTGTCTGCCAGCGCGTTCAGCATCACGAAATCGTGGATAATGCCCTGGAAGCGCACCGCCGTAACGGGAACGCCTGCTTCGCGAAGCTTATTCGCATAAGCCTCCCCTTCATCACGAAGCACATCGGCTTCACCAGTGATAATTAGGGCTTCCGGCAGACCGCTAAGCTGGTCCAGACTGGCCCGCAGCGGAGATGCTGTAATCTGTGCCCGCTCCTCAGGATCGGTGGTATATTGATCCCAGAACCACTTCATCCCTTCGCGCTGGAGGAAATAGCCTTCCGCGAACTGATGATACGATTCGGTATCGAAGGAAGCATCTGTAACCGGATAGAAAAGCAATTGCTTAGCGATGGCCGGACCGCTGCGTTCTTTGGCCATCAGGGTGATGGCTGCCGTCATGTTGCCGCCGACACTGTCTCCGGCGACACTCAGCCTGGTTGCATCCAGCCCGTACGTGGAGCCTTCACTAGCAATCCACTCCAGAACCGCGTAGATTTCTTCAATAGCCGTTGGATATTTGGCTTCCGGGGACAGGCTATATTCCGGGAAGACCACGGCAGCACCCGTACCCACAGTCAGCTCGCGGATGAGCCGGTCATGCGTGTGGCTGTTGCCGAAGACCCAGCCTGCTCCATGAATGTAGAGAATGACCGGCAGGGAAGTGCCGGAGGTGCCTACCGGACGGACAATGCGGACCTTCACTTCACCGCCTGGACCGCCCGCTATAGTCAGATCCTGAAGATCTGCCTCAGGTTTTTCGATATCGCCAGCCTGAACGGTGTTGACCGTTTCGCGGCCTTTTTCCGGACCCAGATCGGGCAGGAAGGGAGGCTTGGCATTATCATCGGCGAATTTCTGAGCTGCTGGTTCAAGAATAACTTTTGTATGATCAGACATAGTTTATAGTCTCCTTCTTCTAGCAGATTAGGGCAAGCTCTTCTCATCCATAACCGCCAGACAAGTTTCTGAAACGTAAAGCGAACGGATGTCCCGGGTCAAAGCGTATATCCAGTAAGAAAGGGGGGAAGCGAGCGTGAAGGATTATCCCATCACAGAACAGCAGGCCAAGGACATGTTTGAAGCACACTCCGCTTATATTTATGGGATTGCCCTTATGATGACCAAGCAGCGGGTGCTGGCCGATGATATTACCCAGGAGACTTTTCTGCGTGCTTTTGCAAAATATCATTTATACGATCCCTCCAGGCCGCTTCGGCCTTGGCTGTACCGGGTTGCCGTCAATACGTCACGTAATCTGCTGCGCAGGAAGACTTGGATACAACTGCTGGCGGGCGTTCCTATAGAGGGAAAAGAGCACTCCGCCGAGAGCTTCGCTCTGCATAGTGAGAATCAGCTGGAGTTATGGCAGGCGGTCAGCCATCTGTCCGCGAAGCTGCGCGAAGTGATCACCCTGCACTATTATGCGGGATTATCGCTTCCCGAAACCGCAGAGGTATTAAGTATTCCGCTGGGAACCTGCAAGTCCAGGCTTCATGCGGCACTGCGCAAGCTGAGGGAATGCGGAGATCTTGACCCCGGCGCGCTGATGATGAAGGAGGGGCTTAAATGACGACAGCTAAGGACAGGCTGGATGCTCAATCCGAGGCCGTAACCGCACAATTGCAAAAAGAAGCTGAACATATGATACTCAGTATGCCTTCTTCTGTACATTTTGATGAATTGTGGCAGCTACATATAGGAAGAGTAAAGGAAGCTCCAAGGGACAGAGGCCGGTTATCACTGTACAAGAAGTGGGTCATCGGCACCACAGCTGCGCTGGCGGCTACAGCCGGATCAATTATTGGGATCGGATTCATCTCACCCCCGGTTGCTGAAGCGCTGCGTGTTATTCCGTTCTTCGATTATCTGTATGACAAAGGAGCCGACCGCGGGGAGTTGAGGCCGATTGCGGAGAAGCATCTCAGTAATCCGGCAGGTGCGCTGGTTACCGATAAAGGTATTACCTTCAATCTGGTAGAGGAATACTATGACGGTATTTCATTAGTGATTAATTATGAGGTGACCTACCCATCATCGTCAGCGCCCATTACCGGCAAGGAAGCGGCAGTCTTCTATAAGCTTAATTTCGAAGGACATGATCCGCAAAGAATCTCGTCTCATGATTTTACGATTACAGGAGATCACACCTTCGTAGGTACAACCCGTCTAAGCTTTGGGGACAAGGATCTCCCGGATCAGCTTAGGCTTAATATGAGTGTTGATTGTATCGGGACAACGAGGGGGAACTGGGATGTATCTGTCCTGCTGGATAGGGGGAAGAGCGCTGCGATAAGTACAACTGTTTATCCTAATGACTTGGACTTTATGTACGATAACTCACTTTACACTGTAGACAAGCTAACTCTTGGTCCAGTAACTTCGCAAGTTATTTTGATGAAAAGATATCCTCATCCATCTCTTTACGCAATGCTTGAAGATGATATTGGGACCTTGTATATGAATCAGGGTGGAGATGGAGCGACTGAAGAGTACTATTATTTCAACTTCTCACCGCTGACTGAATTTAATCCCAAACCGGAATATATGACACTGGTTATCGCTGAAACAGAGAACAATAATCAAGTTAAATCGTATAAAGATCGTCAGCGCTTGAGTGGTCCACTCCCGCTGACACTAAAGGGGAATGAGGGAGGAAGCGTTACAATTACGGCTGTTGAATATGAGGAGAAGCAGACGGTTGTATACTATGAGGCCAGTCAGGTGATGAGCCAGTTAACTTCAATAACCCTACAGGAAGGACACGATCAGCCGATTTTACAGATAGGAACGCGGGTACGAATGAGTAAAGATAAACTGGCATTTAAGCTGCTTTTCCCGCCAGTGCAGCCTTCTGACAATCTTGAGATTATAACCGAGTACTTCTCATATCCAGAGGATATGCAGCAATTCCGTCTGCGGATTCCGGTTCAGTGGACCAAAAGCTGCTGAAATTCAACGTTTATAAATGAATGGCCGCGCCTGTCCTGTCATGGATGGGCGTGGCCATTTTTAAGTATGTGCATTGATAGTACCCTCGAGTCAGACTTAAATCCCCTCACCGCTCCCCCACACGCCTTACCCCGAATCTCAAATAGTCCACTCCGGCAAACACCACTGTAATCAGCAGCGGGTACAGAATCGCCCACCCTGTGAACGGGAACACGGCCAGTGTGGCGGCAAAAGAAATGAAGCTGATTGTTACGCCTGCACGGCTGCCGCGCAAGAGGCGAATACCGGCGGCGCAGCCCCCAATATAGGTAAGAATGAAGGTGGCGTTGGGGAAGGTAATCAGTGTGGTTAACGATAGCGCCCCACTGCCGTAGAGCGACAATATCAGGGTGAAGCAGAGCGCCAGGAAGCCGATTGCTCCCACAGGCGTCTGATAACGACTCGATAAAAGCCCCATCCAACCCGGAGCATAGCCTTGCCGGGACAAGGCATAAGCCACGCGTGAAGCTGCGCCTGCATAGGCAATGATCGTCGCTGTGCAGATGAAGAGACCCGTGAGTCCGGCGATGAAGCCGCCCCATGCCCCGAGCGGCTGACTGATGATCCAGAGCAGGGAGCTATCTGCTCCGCCGTGCAGATAGCTCTGCGTACCAACGGTAGCAAGTGCGGAGAGGAAATACAGGACGCCCACAATGATGGCTGCGATGGTCACACCCTTAACCGCAGCCCGTTCAGGCTCCTTGAACTCTTCGGACAGATGCGAAACGGCTTCCCAGCCGATGAAGCACCAGAAGAGGAGAGCCGCCGCCTGCCCGACGCTCATCCAGCCATGCGGCGCAAACGGAGTGAAGTGGGCACGCTCCATCCCAGGAAGCGCAGCGGCAAAGGAGAAGACCAGTACGGCAACTATAGCGATGACCACAGCAATTTGTACTTTACCGGCGACCTGCATGCCGATCCAATTCGTTAGGAGTCCAATCACCAGCATCCCGGCGGCAAGGGCGATTCTTGCCGGATCACCCCAGCCCATCGCTGCGGTCATGTATCCTGCACCGGTCAATGCGGCGACTGGCGCACCGATCGGAACGGACATCAGGAAGAACCAGCCGACCAGAGCCCCGGCCTTTGGCCCGAAGGCTAGTGTAACGAAGTGGGAGACGCCCCCGGCGTTAGGGAACTTGGCAGAGAGCAGGCCCATGGATAAGGCAAGCGGAAGAATGAGCAGAGTCATGAAGCCCCAGGCCAGCAGCGAAGCAGGGCCAGCCATCTCGGCGGCCAGTCCGGGTACAATTAAAACCCCTGAGCCGAGGACAGCACCGATGTATAAAGCAATGGCCTGAGGCATACCGATGGTACGCCCTAACGAGTTGTGTTTCTTCATATGTATTAATCCCGCTTTCCTTGTATTTAGTTATAGAGTATCAGATAATAGATCCATTGGAAAACCGGAATTAACAAATAACATCCATTCGAAAAACCGATGGGTCAAAGGGAGGTCCGCCATGGAATCGAAGCATCTGTTCACCTTTCTCGTTGTGGTAGAGACCGGCAGCTTCACCCGCGCTGCGCAGAAGCTGGATTATGCCCAGTCCAGCATTACCGCTCAGATTCAGGCGCTGGAAGCAGAGCTGAAGCAGCCCCTGTTCGACCGGATCAGCAAAAAGATTATGCTCACGGATGCAGGCCGCCGCTTGCTGCCGTATGCCCAGGAAATCTCCAAAATGCACACGATGGCTGAGAATGCCCTCCGGTCCGGGAGCGAAATAACCGGTTCGCTGCGGATTGGCGCACCGGAATCCCTGGCGGCCTTCCGGCTTCCCGGTATTATTAAGGATTTCCGCAGCCGTTATCCTCAGGTGCAGATTACCCTGAAGCCGGGAGCTTGCTGGGAGCTGACCGAATTCATCCGCTCCGGGGAGCTGGATCTGGCCTTCCTGCTGCAGCCGGAAACAGAATATAAGGATATGTACTGTGAGACGCTGATTCATGAAGCCATGGCTCTGGTGGCTCCGCTGGATCATCCGCTGCTGGAGCTTGCTGAAGTGGAGCCGCAGCAGCTGAAGAATGTAACCATTCTGCATACCGAGGCGGGCTGCACCTATCGCACCTTATTTGAACGTCATCTGAACAGCCACGGCGTCTTTCCTGATCCGAATCTGGAGTTCTGGAGCATTGAAGCGATCAAGCAGTGCGTGATGGCCGGCCTCGGCCTCTCATTTCTGCCGCAGATTACGGTACAGCGCGAGCTGGCGGAAGGCAAGCTGGGCCGGCTGAACTGGAATGACCAGTCGCAGCGGGTAGCCACCCAGATCGCTTACCATAACAAGAAATGGAAGTCTCCTGCCCTCAGTGAGTTCCTCAGAATGGTAGAGAAGCATGCTGCCGGATGGAGGGAAGCTGCTGCGGAGGAATGATATAATAGTTGTACTTATGAGGGAGGGGACAGATTATGAATGAGCTGGAGTTAACATACGAAGAAGAGCTGGAGGCCTTCCTGATCTGGATGAAGGATGCCGGTTATACAGCGCACACCCAGAAATCCTACCTTGCCGATGTGCGGGAATTCCTGAACAGTCTGAACGGCAGGGAGCTGGGAACGGTAAAAAAACTGCATGTGGTGTCCTACCTGACCTCGGTCCGTGAGCGGGGCGTCAGTGATTCCACCCGTAACCGCAAGCATGCCTCGGTCAACTGTCTGTTCAAGGCACTGTCCGAGCTGGAGCTGTTATCTATTAATCCTGCGGCAGGCATCAAGAAATCCAAGACCGACAAAAACCGTGAGCCGGTCTATCTGGAGGAGCAAGAGCTGGAGCGTTTCCTCTCGGCGGTGAACGGCAAGTACAGAAGCCGCAATCTGGCAGTCTTCCTGCTTATGTCCTATATGGGGCTGCGGGTTGGGGAAGTACATACGCTGAATCTGAGTGATTACAATGTAGACAGACGTTCCCTGCGGGTCTTCGGCAAAGGGCGCAAATGGCGGGGCATTCCGGTGCCGGAGGATGTGGCCCCTTATCTTGATCAGGCGGTTGCAGACCGGCTGGTCCCTTGGCGGAGCAAAGAAGAGGCGATGTTCATCTCGCAGAAGGGCCGCAGACTGTCGATCCGGGGAATTCAGGGCATTGCTGCGGATACCTTCAGCCGCTTCCAGAGCGGACTGCCCTCATCACAGCAGCGTGCCTATTCGAGTCATAAGCTGCGTCATTCATTCGCCACCATGCTGCTGCGTAAAGGGGCAGATCTGCGGACCGTGCAGGAGCTGCTGGGTCACTCGTCCATTCAGACGACTACAGTTTATACGCATATTACGAGCCGGGAGAAGGAAGAGGCGATGTCCCGGCTGCAAATCAGCAGCCCTGATAAGCTGAGCGGCAGCCTGTAATCGGCTTGTCCAGCATTCATATCACTTGAAGTATGAACTTTTGTTCATACCCTAACGCATAAATTACATGGAATGTGCATTTTTATGATGACAACTTGTCTATGAATTGCTACCATGAGAAAGGGAAAAACGGATTGTGAAATCAACCGCAACATTCACTTTAGTCGCTTAACGCGTCTTCGCGGTTTGTAAATGCTTGGATGCTTAGATTTCAATGCTTAGATTTCAAAAAAAGGCCGCCAATCCCTGCGGATTGGCGGCCGGCTTGTTTCGGCTGAAATTACAGCTCCAGCTTGGCAATTTCACTCTTGAGCTTGTCAGCGGACTGCTGGAATAAGCTCTGTTCTTCTTCGCTGAGCGGAAGATCCAGTACCTCACGCACCCCGGAGCGGTCTACAACACATGGAGCGCCGAGGAACACATCGGAGACGCCGTTGTAGTTGTTCAGCAATGTGGAGACATTCAGAACGGAGCCTTCATTGTTCAGGATGGACGCTACAATGCGGTCCAGTGCGAGCGCGATGGCGTAGGAGGTCGATCCCTTGGCATCGATTATTTCGTAAGCGGCATTCTTCGTATCCTCGAAGATTTCTTTGCGTTCGGCTTCATCGAAGCCCAGATCAATCCCGGCGACATTGGCGAGACTCCAGACCGGCAGCTCGGAATCGCCATGCTCCCCGATGATCTGTCCATGAATGCTGCGCGGATCAATCTCCTTGTGCTTTCCGATCAGGTAACGGAAGCGGGCGCTGTCGAGGACCGTTCCTGAGCCGATAACCCGTCTGCGGTCGAAGCCGCTGATCTTCAGGGTAGCGTATGACAGGATATCGACCGGATTGGTTGCAATCAGCAGGATGGCATGATGATTGTATTTCGTGATTTTCTGGATGATATCTTTGAAGATCGAGATGTTCTTGCGGAGCAGGTCGATCCGGGTTTCACCAGGCTTCTGGGAGGCTCCGGCTGTGACGATAATAATGTCGGCTTCGCGGCAATCCTCATAGGTACCGGCCCATAGCTTCACGCCTCCTACAAAAGGCATACCATGGTTCATATCCAGCGCTTCACCAAGCGCCTTCTGGTGGTTCACATCAATTAGTACAAGCTCGGGCATGCGCTTACGCAGCAGCAGCGTATAGGCTGTAGTGGTTCCGACTGCACCGGTACCGATGACTACAACACGATTGGGCTTAAATGGGGCCATGTTCAATCTCCTCCAGCATTTGTATTTTGGTAGTATAAGGAAGGCAGAGCCGTTCCACTTGCTGTCCAATCTTATCCATCATAATCGCTAGGGATAGTGTTTTCAAGCTGTCCGCTTTTCATCCATTACCCGAAATTGGGTAAGCTAACTAAGGTTTTTCTATTATCCACTCAACCACTTGACAGGAGCGAACTGAAGTATGGATTTATTCCGCAAAAAACCGCTGGCCATTCCCCAGAATGCCGGAGCGGAGAAGCTTAGCAAGACACTGGGCGCCTTGGATTTGACGATGCTTGGGGTAGGCGCTATTATCGGCACCGGGATCTTTGTAATGACGGGTGTGGCTGCTGCAGAGCATGCCGGTCCGGGACTGGTGCTGTCCTTCATCATCGCGGGGATTGCCTGCGTGCTGTCCGCCTTGTGCTATTCCGAATTTGCTTCGACCCTGCCGGTCTCCGGCAGTGCTTATGCCTACAGCTATGTGGCCTTCGGCGAATTGCTGGCCTGGGTGCTCGGCTGGGATCTTGTACTGGAATACGGGGTTGCTGCCGCAGCGGTAAGCAGCGGATGGTCCGGTTATTTCCAGGGGCTGCTGGAGGGCTTCGGGATACATTTGCCGACAGCTTTGTCTGGAGCGTATAATGCGGATAAGGGAACGTTCATCAATCTGCCTGCCGTCATTATAATCCTGCTGATTTCCTATCTGCTGACACGGGGGGTTAAGGAGACCGCCCGCTTCAACGCAGTGATGGTCGCAATCAAGATCTCCGTAGTGCTGCTGTTCATTATCACCGGTATTTTCTATGTGAAGCCGGAGAACTGGACACCTTTCCTGCCGTTTGGGATTCATGGCGTAATGAACGGCGCGGCTACTGTATTTTTTGCCTATATCGGCTTTGATGCCATTTCAACTGCCGCAGAAGAAGTGAAGCGCCCGCAGCGTGATCTTCCGATCGGAATTATTTCTTCCCTGGCCATCTGCACAGTCTTATATATCGCCGTATCCCTGGTTCTGACCGGTATTGTGCCTTATCAGAGCCTGAATGTCAGCGATCCGGTATCCTTTGCGCTGCGGTTTGTGGGCCAGAATATGATCGCCGGACTGATCTCCATCGGGGCGATTGCCGGAATGACAACGGTTCTGCTGGTTATGCTGTTCGGCCAGACCCGGCTATTGTTCGCGATCTCGCGTGACGGGCTGCTGCCGAAGAGCTTGTCCAAGGTTAGCGCCAAGACGCATACTCCGGTGCGCAGCACCTGGATGGTGGGCAGCCTGATCGCTGTACTTACCGGCTTCGTTCCCCTGGACAGGCTGGCGAATCTGACGAGTATCGGTACCTTGTTTGCCTTCCTGGTTGTGTCACTCGGGGTCATTATGCTCCGCCGGACGAAGACAGATCTCCGTAGAGGTTTCCGGGTTCCTTGGGTTCCGCTGGTTCCACTCCTTAGTGCGGCAGGCTGCGGCTACTTAATGTACAATCTCGGCAAAGAGACCTGGATCGGCTTCATCATCTGGGTAGCGTTCGGACTGGTGATCTACTCGTTGTACGGCTACAAACGCAGTAATTTGAATACGAAGAAATAATTATTATATGAAGAAAAGGAGAGAGCGCATTGTCAGCCAAAGCTTCATATTCCAAGATTCTAAGTGTGGCGTTGATGCTTCTTATGACTCTGCTGGTTCTCTCGGCCTGCTCGTCCGCCCCTAAGCCGGAGGCTACCCGGCCTCCTCAGCCGACTGAAGCGCCGGAAGAAGGGCAGATGATTACGGTCATCACCCCGGATAACAAGAATGTCGAACCTGAGAACGCAAAGAAATACCAGATTCAGACGCGGCTGACCGACTTCCGGCTGCTCAACTCCTCGGCGGGACTGGCCTGGGGGGTAACGCGCAACGAGCTGCGAATGTACATGACGCTCAATAACGGCAAGACGTGGGCGAATATCTCACCAGCTACGAATGTGCAATTTCTAAGCAATCCGGTCTATGGCAAAGAGATCTTCTTCACCGACCCCGAGCACGGCTGGATTATCCGCAGTTCATTCGGCTCCACCGAGACCGTAGTGCTGCGCACCACAGACGGGGGACACAGCTGGCAGATCTCAGCGTTCCCTGATTCCAACAAGCTGTCCTCCATCTATTTCAGCTCCAGCCGCAGCGGCTGGCTGATGACCAAGTGGGACGCTAGTGCCACCAAAGAGAGTAAAGCCTTATATGCTACCAAGGATGGCGGAGCCACCTGGAATCTGGTGATGCAGAATGAGCAGTATAATCCGAATCTGCCGACTAGTTCGATTCCGCATGCCGGGGTCACGACCGGGATGATCTTTAATGACGAGAGCCGCGGGTTTGTTATGCTGCAGACTGGCGCTCTGCCGAAGATCTATATGACCAGGGATGGAGGGGCGACCTGGGTACCCGGTTCGGAATTCCTGGTCAATGATAGCTTTGCCGGATGTGACCGGGTGGTTACGGGTGTCCCTGAGTTTTTCGGGAAGAATGCAGCCGGGGGCTGGATGCCGGTTGGCTGTCAGAAGGACAAAGAAGGCAGCATGAGCTTTAACGGTTATTTTACCGCCAATGGGGGAGAGAATTGGAAGTTCACCACATTCGGGCGGCCGGCGCTCTCCGGCATGAACCGGAATGTGGCACCCGACTTCCTGAATGCCATGACAGGATGGTCGCTGGAAGGCAACCTGCTCTATAAGACGGTGGACCAGGGAGTGACCTGGACGGCCCTTCCGGCCAGCACAGTGCTGCAGTCCAAGCTCTTGGAATATCCGGAGGTAGTGAAGCTGCAATTCATTTCAAGCGATGTTGGCTGGCTGCTGATCTCGAAGGAGGAGGAACGCAGGTCGATCCTGCTTCAGACCACCAACGGCGGCGAGAGCTGGCGTGTAATGTAATACCCTGCAAGAGGTTATCCGTTCTGACGGATAGCCTCTTTTTTAAAAAATATAAGAATTTATATGTTGCACACGATAACTTATCCTTCTATTTTCCGCTGAAACGGTACCGTCCTTAAAAGGACGGCAAAGCCGTTTCCACTTGCATTAAATCTGCCTAAAGGCCTCTACAATATAAGGAAAAATCTTATTTAAAATTTTCTTTAAAAATGTGAAAAAAATCACATGACAAATTCTGAATCCTGTGATATATTTAACACATAGAGAACAAGTTACTTTTTTCACAAACTTTCAAACAAACTTCCAACCCGAAGAGGAGAGATTACAATGACAACTTTTGAAACGAATTATATGACTAGAAACCTGATGCAACTGTGCTATAACTGCGATGATGCTCACCTGTGCCAGACTGAAGAACAATGCAAAGCCTGCTGGGTAGACAACGGCATGATGCCGGAAGAAGCGAACGAAACCAGACAACTGTTAGACCTCGTACATGCTTAATGTAACCGCCGTTCGGGTATTATAGAAGACCATTTAAGTTCCAGACAGTACCGGAACCTGAATGGTCTTTTTGCCGTTTCTACTTGCGTTTCTAACGGTGCTGTCTTGCAGACAAGAGGCATATACATGTAGAGAAGCCTATATGGGCAGGTGGGCTAACTACTTGGGAATAAGGGGGAAGAGACAATGGGAACGGGAAGTGATCCATCCTGGCTGTTCGATTTTACAGGAACGGTATTGCCGGTCTTTCTCGCTCTGGTCGTGGGGATCATCGCTGTGTCTGCGGGCCGGGGATTGCTTCAGTGGAGCCGGAACAATAAAGCCCCCCTGCAGTCCATTCCCGCCCGTATCGTGAGCAAGCGGACCGAAGTGCGCCAGCAGCAGTCCCAGGAGGATAGTCTCTCCAGCCGGACCAGCACCACCTACTATTTGACTTATGAAGCTGAGGATGGGGTGCGCAGGGAATTCAAGGTAGAGGGACAGGAATACGGGATGAGCGCTGAGGGAGACCAAGGCATACTGACGTATCAGGGGACCCGGTATCATGGCTTTCAGCGGCGTCCTCATTACTCCACGGCAGAGTAGCTAAGTTGGCAATGCATTATAGATGGCGATTGTAACCCCTTGGTTCCCGCTCTGGAGCAAGGGGTTTTTTGGCGTGTTGCCGGCATGGGCACGAATGGGGAGGGTGCAGGAAATTGGTTGCAGACTGTCACCTCCTGGGCGAATACACATACAATACAGCGAGCAGCAAAAGAACAACGGAGAAACCAATAGTCTGCACAGCTTCACCCGTCAATGAAAAGAATGTAAGGAGGAGAACGCGTGGCTGTCATCAAAACAAACTCGGAGGACGTAAGAGTGCTTGCACGGCTGATGCGGGCCGAGGCTGAAGAGGATGGGGAGTCAGGCATGCTGATGGTCGGCAATGTCGGCGTGAACCGGATTCTTGGCAACTGTCTGGATTTCAACAATATCCGCAGTGTGAACGACATGGTGTACCAGAGCCCCGGCGGCTTCGAAGCCCCGCAGAAGGGATATTTCTACCAGCGGGCGCGGGAAGCTGATATCCGGCTGGCGAAACGTGCGATTAACGGGGAGCGGACCTGGCCGGCCTCAAATGCGCTCTGGTTCTTCCGCCCTGTCGGCGATTGCCCGGCAACCTGGTACAATCAGCAGAATACCGGACGCTACAAGGCCCACTGCTTCTTCACTCCGACACAGGGGGATTGTCCGGCAGTATATTAGGCAAAACAATGCAATTATTACACTTTAGGAGGTAATCCGTACATGATCGTTCAACCGTACCGCCCAGTTCCTTATATGATGGGCAGCAATCCAGCAGGCAGCATGAACAATATGAACAATATGGAGAACATGAACAATATGAACAATGTGAACAATATGAACAACATGAATAACATGGGGAAAATCGGCAATATGGGTAAAATGGGCACTATGGGAAATATGGGGAACATGGGCACCATGACCGCCATGCCGCCTCAGGTAAGCAGCGGAAGTCCCATGATGCCCGGCGGCACAGTGGTTTCCACGGCCGCGCCCGTATTTGAACAGTCCTATGTGGAGAATATCTTCCGCCTGAATCTGGGCAAAGTGGGCACCTTCTATTTCACATATGAGAATAACAAAGACTGGAATGCCAAGGTCTATACCGGGGTGCTTGAAGCTGCGGGCCGTGACCACCTGATTATCAGCGACCGGGCTACCGGACAGCGGGTGGTGCTGCTGATGGTTAACTTTGATTACGCCACTTTCGAAGAGCCGCTTGTCTATCAATATCCGGGCGTTATCGGGAATCCGCTGGGAGTGCGCAACTGCTAAACCGGTTTTCCGGCCATTTATCCATAGATTCGTCCAAAAACGGCTGTCCGCCTTGGTTTGAGGCGGTCAGCCGTTACTTATGCTCCCGTACGTACATATGCTGTATTTTTCGAGGGGACACGCATGCTTGCTGTTTCACCTAATATATTTATATAATGAAAGTATTATTTATAATCCGTGATTTTGTATAGGAGATGAGGGCATTGGGGAATTGATACGCAAGGGTCTTAGCGTAATCGAGTCTGATATTTTGAGCAAACGAAGGAGGTGGGCCTATCCAGCCGTACAGATTACGGTGGATAGGAGTATAAATTGAGCGACCCTTTACCCGGTATATTACATGTAGGACTTATTATTTTGCTTGTGCTGCTTAACGGTTTTTTCGTTTCGGTGGAGTACGCGATGGTGAAGGTGCGCAGCGGGCGCATTGAATCGCTGATTGAGGAAGGCAGCAAGAGAGCACTGGCCGCAAGTAAGATCGTCCATAATCTGGATGGATTTCTGTCGGCCTGCCAGCTAGGGGTAACCCTTGCTTCACTTGCACTGGGCTGGCTGGGAGAACCGGCCGTGGCCACGATTGTGGGGCCGCTGGTCAGAGGTCTGGGCTTTGATGAAACGACTGTATTTGTCATCTCCCTGATTATTGCCTTCATGTTCATCACAGTTCTCCATATCGTACTCGGCGAGCTTGCACCGAAGACCATTGCTGTGAACAAGGCTGAGGCGGTGCTTCTGTTAACTGCGGGACCGATGAACGTTTTCTACCGGATCATGTTTCCATTTATCTGGGTGGTTAACGGGCTGGCCCGGGGACTGCTGCGGATCTTCCGTCTGACGCCGGCTTCCGAGCTGGCTACTGCACATACGGAGGAAGAAATCCGCATTCTGATGCAGGAGAGTAACAAAAGCGGCTTGATCGACAACACAGAAATGACACTGGTGGATAATATTTTCGAATTTGCCGACACGATGGCCCGGGAGATTATGATTCCGCGTACCGAGATGATCTGTCTGAACACGCATCTGGAGACGGAGGAGAATCTGGAGATTGCCTTCGATGGCATGAGAACCCGTTATCCGGTCTGTGACGGTGACAAGGACCATATTCTTGGCTTCATTCATATTAAGGATATGATCCGGGAGAAGGCGCCGAGCTATAGTGAACTGATCCGTCCGATATTGACGGTACCGGAATCGATTCAGATCAGCAGCCTCCTGAAGGTCATGCAGCGTGCCAAGACCCAGATCGCCATTCTTATTGATGAGTACGGCGGTACCTCGGGGATGGTTACACTGGAGGATATTATGGAAGAGATTGTTGGTGAGATTCAGGATGAGTTCGACGAGGAGCGGCCCGGCATTGAACAGCTGGGAGAGGATGAGTACTCCGTTGACGGACTGATGCTGATTGAAGAGATTAACGACAAGCTTGGAATTCATATGGAGACTGATGACTATGATACAATCGGCGGCTGGCTGTACTCCAAGCTGGAGGTCAATCCGCCGCAAAAGGGCCAGTCCATTGAGTTCGACAATCATTTATTCGTGGTCGAAGAAACCGAGAATAAGCGGATTTCCCGGATTAAGCTGCTGAAGCTGCAGTTATTGACGGAAGAAGCCGGAGCATAAGTTGCTGCATACAATATTAAGCATGGCGCTACAATAGCGCTATGCTTTTTTGTTATTATAAGATTTTTTGTCATAATAAGGATGAATTGTACTGGCGTTACTGCGATTCGGCCGGATTTAAGGCGGGTAAGGAAGTGTAAATACATGTAATCTATCCGATTCAAGAAAGGGGCGGGAGCGTTGGAGCATCCTTTTAACACATACAATGATCTGCTTGTCCTCTTGTCGGTTGCGATAGCCTTTCTCTCCTGCTTCACGGCGCTGGACCTGACGGAACGTCTGCTTCGCGGCCATCGGAGCTCCCGGTTCATCCTGCTCATCTCTCTGGTGCTTGGCACAGGCCTGTGGAGCATGCATTTCATCGGGATGCGCGCAATGGAAATGGGCGTTCCTGTATCGTATAATCTGCCTCTCCTGGCGTTCTCTCTAGTGATCCCCGTCGCAGCTTCTTATATGCTGTTAGTTATGCTGAATAACCCGCACACCCGCAGCAGGGTCTATCTGGCTCTGGGCGGACTCTTGTTCAGCAGCGGCATCCTGATTATGCATTTCAGCGGCATTCTGTCGATGAGACTTACGGCAACTTATGAGCAAGGCGCCTTCTCTATTACACTGGCGGTATTGTTCGCCCTGATTGTCCCGGTGGTCACCGCATCTTATGATCCGAAATGGCTGGAGCAGGCCTATAATATGTTCAGCTTCAAAAAGCTGCTGCTTGTCCTGACCCTGACCGGCGCGTTCACAGGCATTCATTACGCTGCCATGGCGGGCGCTACATTCCCCATAGGAGAACAATCCAGTGCTGCCGGACAAGTGCTTTATTTACAGGACTCCATACTGGCAATGATTCTCTGCGGCTCTTTCCTGTTCATTGTGTCGATTGTCCTTGCTCTGCTGTACAGGGACCGGCAGCGGATACTCCAGTCTGCAGCCTTCAATGAGCAGCGGTATACTGCCTTGTTCGAGCATAACCCTGATATGGTGATCTGTATTGATCCTGCACGCAAGAAGATTATCAGTGCTAATCCTGCTCTTCGGGCCATTACCGGATATAGCAGAGAAGAACTGGGGAATTATAAGGCGATCCTGTACAGCGAACGGGATGAAGCGGCCGTACGGGATGCTGTAACACGCGCTTCACGGGGGCAGTCCTCCAAGCTGGAGCTGAAGGTCCGGAGCAAAGGCGGGGAGCAGCTGATCTGCAGTGTCACCGTCTTTCCTTTGCTGCATCATACGGAGCAGTGGGTCTATATTGTGGCCGAGGATGTGACTGCTCTGATGAAGTATCAGTATGAGCTGCTGGAGGCCAGGGATGCCGCGGAGAGTGCTGTGACGATGAAAAGCGAGTTCCTCGCCACCATGAGCCATGAGATCCGCACACCACTGAACGGCATTATCGGCGTCAACCAGCTGCTGGCCGAGGAGATCAGCAATCCAGAGCATCTGGAGCTTCTGCGGCTTCAGAGTACAAGCAGCCACGCTCTGCTGCATGTGATGAGCGATATTCTCGATATCTCCCGCCTGGAGGCGGACGGCCTCTCGCTGAACAAAGATACTTTCGGGCTGAGGGCTTTGCTCCAAGGCTGTATGGATCTGTTCACGGTGAGCACACAAGACAAGCCGTTATCCCTGAAGCTTGAGATCGAAGAGGGGCTTCCCGACAAGTTCACCGGGGATGCGGCGCGTGTCCGCCAGATTCTGATCAATCTGATCGGTAATGCGGTGAAATTCACGCCATCCGGTACGGTAATGGTGAAGGTGGAATCCTATGGCGTCAGAGAGACCGCTCAGGCTCTGCAATTCATGGTGCGCGACACAGGCATTGGTATCTCTCCGGATAAGCTGCAGCTGCTCTTCCAGTCCTTCTCCCAGGTGGACGGGTCGCATACCCGCAAATACCCCGGTACAGGTCTGGGCCTTGCGATCTGCAAGAAGCTGGTAGACCTGATGCAAGGGGAGATCTGGGCAGAACCGGCAGAGGGTGGCGGCACACAATTCTTCTTCAGGATTAAGCTGCAGTCGCAGGAGCATTCCCCGGAGGTATTCTTCGGCAAGGATACCGGGGAAGGGAAATCGGCAGACGAGAACGAAGCCGTATAAGACAGCGATTGCCAACAAGAGAGTTAACATTATATAATTTGAAAGTAACTATTCTTTTATCACGACAGTCCTGAGGACGGAAAGGAACTCTCTTTGAGCAAAACAAAAAAGAACACTGTCATGGCTCCCCAGATGAGCAAGCAGGAGAAGCGCAGGGCAGAGCAGGAACAGCAGAAGCAGAAAACGAGAATTCTGATCGTGAGTACGGTAGCTATTGTCGTTATTATTTTTGTAGGCTTATTCATGCTGGCTTCGAAGGACTCTTCGCCTGCCGGTACAGACAGTAAGCCAGTTGCCTTCAATTACAGCGAAATGATGCGGCTTGGCAAGGAGGATGCTCCGGTCAAAATTGTGGAATTCGGCGATTTCAAATGCCCGGCTTGCGCCCAGTTCACCGGTGTGATCAAACCGCAGATCGTTCAAGGTTATGTGGACCAAAATAAAGCGGCCTTCTATTTCGTGAATCTGGCCTTTATCGGCAAGGATTCCAGAACAGCCTCCCTGGCTGCGCTGTCGGTGTATCATCAGAACCAGGAAGCGTTCTGGAAGTACTTTGATGCGATCTATGCGAATCAGGGAAATGAAGAAGAGGAGTGGGCTACATCTGACTTCCTGGTGAGTCTTGCCAAGCAGCTGGACCTGCCGGTGGATTATGATCTGCTACGTAAGGATATTGATGACCGTACCTATGAGAAGGAGCTGGACCGGGATATTCAGGTGGGCACCGATACGGGCGTAACGAATACGCCATCCTTGTATGTGAACGGCATCAAGGTGAAGGAGCCCTTCAATATGGAGGCGATTGATGCCCAGATTCAGGCAGCAACAGCAGCAGCGGGAGCAGGAGCCGCCCAATGACCGCCTTCTCTGCCTTCTGCCGGCGTAATTGTCTGTACTTGGCCTGGTTCGTCTGTGTGGTGGCTGTAGCGGGTAGCCTGTATCTCAGTGAGGTCCTGCATTACGAGCCGTGCAGGCTGTGCTGGTTCCAGCGGATCTTCATGTACCCGCAGCTGTTCCTGCTGGGGATCGCCACCTACCGGGCGGACAAGCGGATCATTCCTTATGTGCTTCCTCTTAGTCTGATCGGGGGCTGCATCTCTATTTATCACTATGCAGAGCAGAAAATTCCCGCCCTTAGCAAGGTGCTTCCCTGCACCATCGGCGTACCGTGCAACAAGGACTATCTGAATTGGTTCGGATTTGTAACGGTCCCTCTGCTTGCACTTATAGCCTTTGCCTTAATCTCCATTCTGCTCTGGACAGGACGCAAGGAGGAGCCTGCGGAGTAAGAAGCTGAGGGGCAGAAGGAAGAGAAGAGAATGCCCTTAATTTTAGCAAAAAATAATATACAAAAACCCTGTAAAATCACGTGTTAAAGGGATAATGAAAGAGAATGAAAGACCAAGACATACCGGATGATGAATTTGGTTGTTTTGAGTGCTTTTCATTCTTTTTTCATTTGTTTCCACGCTTTACGGAAGACGCGTTGTAGCTTAATATTAGTCCTTGTGAGAAGTTGAATATGCGCTGAATTTTCCGGATGGAAAAACGGGGGAACCACACTTTGGCCAAGGCCAAAAGGGGTGAATCGGAACGGGCCGCAAGGGCCTGTAACCGTAGGGCTACCACAGTCCGAATCCGCCAGCTAACCTCGTAAGCTACAAGTGGGATAATGACCATGCACTCTAAGGCATGCGGATCATTTCCGTATGCTTATTTTGGTGCCTGCATTTATGAAATCCACTTATGAAAACAGCGCAGGGAAAGCCCGTTTCAACTTAACCAAGAGAGGAACTGTTACTACAATGGTAAGCAAGGTAAAACGACTATTGATCGGGCGTCCGATGAAGTCGAACGAACTCGATCATGAAAAGTTATCCAAGGTGAAAGCACTGGCTGTCCTGTCTTCTGATGCGCTCTCGTCTGTAGCCTACGGAACAGAACAAATTCTAATCGTACTGGTGGCCGCCGGGTTCACCGCCATCTGGTACTCCTTGCCAATCGCATTAGCCGTATTGGGCCTGCTGGCTATTCTGATTTTGTCCTACCGGCAGACGATCTTCGCTTATCCCCAGGGCGGGGGCGCGTACATTGTCGCCAAAAGCAATCTTGGGGTGCATACCGGCTTACTGGCCGGCGGCTCGCTGCTGGTGGATTACATTCTGACGGTGGCCGTAAGCGCCTCGGCGGGGACGGATGCGATCACTTCAGCTTTTCCAAGTCTGCATAATCATAGTGTCCTCATAGCGGTATCTGTTATCGTACTCTTAACGATTGTTAATCTGCGCGGGGTGACCGAATCGGCTTCGTTCATCGCTATCCCGGTCTATCTGTTCGTCGTCTCCATCTTCGTGCTGATTATCGCAGGGATCTTCAAATATCTAACTGGCGGCGCTCATGCGCAAATTCCTGAGATTGGCTCGGCGGTGTCGAACGTGAGTATGTTCCTGCTGCTGAAGGCATTCAGCTCCGGCTGTTCGGCTCTGACCGGGGTTGAGGCTGTCTCCAATGCTATTCCTAACTTCAAAGCGCCGGCGGAGAAAAATGCAGCCAAAACGCTGATGCTCATGGGCCTCATTCTCGGGGTGATGTTCACAGGCATTACGCTGCTCGCTTACTGGTACGGCATTATGCCCGATGAGAAGGCCACCGTGGTCTCACAGATTACCGAGTCTACCTTCGGCCGCGGCGGACTGTACTTCTTCATTCAGGGGATTACGGCGGTTATCCTGTTCCTGGCAGCCAACACGGCGTACTCAGCCTTCCCGCTGCTGGCGTTCATGTTCGCCAAAGACAAATATCTGCCCCATGCCTTCATGGTGCGCGGCGACCGGCTGGGCTTCTCCAACGGTATTATTTTCCTCGGCGTGATGTCGGCAGTGCTGGTAGCGGCATTTCACGGGAATACGGAAGGACTCATTCCATTATATGCAGTAGGGGTATTCATTCCGTTCACGCTGTCGCAGCTTGGCATGATGGTCCAGTGGTACCGGACGAAGCCGCAAGGCTGGCAGAGCAAGTTCGCTGTGAATACGGTCGGGATGCTAACTACATTAACGATCACCATGATCTTCATCATCACCAAATTCTCCAGCGTGTGGATGGCCTTCATCTTCCTGCCGGTCGTCATTATTGTGTTCCACCGGATTCACCGCCATTATATGAATATTGCCGATCAGCTGCGGATCTGTCCGGCTACAGATAAGCCTTGTATCAAAGGAAGCACCGTAGTCGTTCCTGTCGCCGGTGTGACCCGCGCTGTACTGCATTCGATCAGCTATGCGAAGTCATTGACTGATAATGTCGTCGCTGTATATGTAGGCTTCGATGAAGAAGAGATTCACAAGATGGAGCAGAAGTGGGAGGAGTGGAACCCTGGGGTACGTCTGATCGTCCTGCGCTCCCGCTACCGCAGCATTATCCGCCCGCTGGTGAAGTTCATCGATACAGTAGAGTGGAAGACCTCTTCAACGGATCATATTACCGTCCTGATTCCGCAATTCGTGACCAAGCATTGGTGGCAGGCGGTGCTGCATAATCAGACCAGCTTGTTCATCCGCTCTTATCTAATGAATCAGAAGGACATTGTCATCGCCACGGTTCCTTTCCATTTGCATAAATAATATAGAAGATTACAGGAAGACGGCTGCTTCTGCTTCATGCGGAGGCGGCCGTTTTTACGTTTTAGTTGACAGAGATAATGAGAATCAATATCATCAATCTATAAGCAGTAATTGAGCTTGTCTGTTGTATAGCCGAAATTATCATAGAGGAGCCTTGCTCCAGTACATTTATATGAGGAGTGTTATCATGTCGGAACGTTTAAATACAGAGCAATTGAGCATCGGATATGCGGAGACTATGATTGTGAAGGGGTTGAATCTGTCGCTTCCGACAGGGAAGATTACGGCGCTTGTCGGGGCAAACGGCTCGGGGAAATCCACGATTCTGAAGACGATGGCCCGGCTCATGAAGCCGAAGAGCGGGAGTGTAATGCTGGACGGGAAGTCCATTCACAATCTGTCCACCAAAGAAGTGGCCCGCCAGCTGGCGATTCTGCCGCAGAATCCTACCGCCCCTGACGGCTTAACGGTATCTGAGCTGGTAGGCTATGGACGGTATCCGCATCAGAAGGGCTTCGGCAGCCTCACGCCTGAAGACCGCAGCATTATTGCCGATGCGATTGCGCTGACCGGCATGAATGAATTCCGTGACCGGCCGATTGACCGTCTCTCCGGCGGACAACGGCAGCGGGCCTGGATCGCCATGGCGCTGGCACAGCAGACAGATATTCTATTCCTCGATGAGCCGACGACCTTCCTGGATATGGCCCATCAGCTGGAGGTGCTTCAGCTGCTGCAGAAGCTCAATGAGCAGGAAGGCCGGACGATCATTATGGTTGTCCATGATTTGAACCATGCCTCCCGATATGCGCAGCATATGGTTGCGATCAAATCCGGCAATGTAATCAGCGAGGGCGCTCCGAACGAGGTAATGACACCGGCGGTGCTGCGTGAGGTATTCGGCATTGAGGCGGATATTGTGCCTGATCCGCGTACAGGTGTGCCGCTGTGTCTGCCTTATGAGCTGGCTGCATACAAAGCAGTCGGGCTGTAGGACGGCAGCATGAATGAATTCCTGAGGCAAGAATACAGCTCCAAGTTTGATCTCCATTCTGAGGTGCCGGAGGGAGCGGTGTATTCCTTCTCAGCTGCTGAACTGGCAGAAGAGGCGGGAATGAGGACCTTCATGGAGGCTTACCGGCCGCTGATGAAGGCGCTTGACGATAAAGCGGCCGGCGCGTATTTCGGCGGTTATCTGAGCATGATTGCGCTCGCTGTCCAGTATTCAGTGACCGGCTTCTTGTACGTACCGGATTTCAGTCTACGGAATCTTCAGCTGCATCTGGTTCCGGCCGACGGCTACTGCCGTGTTGCCTTCTCGCTTCGTGAATGGGGGATGGTACAAGCTCCGGTAGATGAGCCGGGCCGAAAGGCTTGGCGTAGTGAGGTGCTCGCCAGCTTCTACCAGAGCACAGCCGGGCCGCTGATCCGTAAGGCTTCACAGGTGAGCGGTCTTTCGCTTGGGGAGATCTGGGGACAGCTGCCGACCAAATTCAATTATTATGCGGAAGCCTTTGCCGCTGAGCTTACAGATCCGCTCCTGCTACACCGGCTGGAGGAGGATTACACCTATCTGAAGGATGAGCTGCCCGCTGCCGTATTCGGGATGCCGCGGAATCCGTTCCAGGTGAAGGTGCGGAGAATCGAATCGCTCACGGACCCGGAGCAGACGGTTCAAATGCGTAACCGCTGCTGCATGTATTACCGGACTGAGGGCGGGAGGCTGTGTTATACCTGTCCCCGGATGAAAGAGGAGGAGCGGTCCGCGCGGCGGGAGGAATTCCGTTCCGGGTACGCTGCAGCAGGCAAATAGGGTATAATTGGAAAATTCGAAACATAATAATGCTGTATGCAGCTTCTTAACAGGCTCCTGTCATTGACAAGGGAGCCTGTTCGTTGATAAAGTTGTGGTTGCTGAAGCGTGATTGCCCGGCGATGAGCCCCACCATTATCTTGTTCATAGAGTAGGAGCATGAAGAATGAATATTGACAACATATATGAGGATTTGCAGCCGCTGGTTACCGCAGGCTCACTGAAACGACGGGAGAGCCTTAAGAATCTGGTCTATACCCGCATGGGCGGCGAAGCAGATATCCTGGCTGCCCCAGTTACATATGAAGAGATCCAGAGCATCTACGCCTATGCCCATGATCATCAGATCCCGCTTACGATTCTCGGCAATGGCTCCAATGTGATTATCCGGGACGGAGGCATCCGCGGCATCGTGCTCCAGACCTCGGATTTGTCCGGTATGGGCATCCGCGAGGGGCTGCTCTACGCGCAGTGCGGGGCGAAGATTATCGATGTCTCACGCTATGCGCTGGAGCAGAAGCTGACCGGTCTGGAATTCGCCTGCGGCATCCCCGGCACGGTAGGCGGGGCGCTGTATATGAATGCGGGAGCCTACGGCGGGGAAGTGAAGGATGTGCTGCACAGTGCGCTCGTGATCGATCAGAACGGCCAGCTGCTCACCCTGCACGGCGATCAGCTGGAATGGGGATACCGCAGCAGCATCTTCGCCAGCGGACAGTACATTGTACTGGAGGCCAGATTCAAGCTTCTTCCAGGCGATCCTGCTGCAATTAAGGCGTCCATGGATGAGTTAACCTATCTGCGGGAATCGAAGCAGCCGCTTGAATATCCGTCCTGCGGCAGTGTATTCAAGCGGCCGCCGGGCCGGTTCGCGGGGCAGCTGATTCAGGAGAGCGGACTCCAGGGTACGCGCATCGGCGGCGCTGAGGTGTCGCGCAAGCATGCGGGCTTCATTATCAACGCCGACAATGCAAGCGCCAGTGATTATATCGGATTGATCCAGCATGTACGCTCAGCCGTGAAGCACAAGTTCGATGTGGAGCTGGAGACGGAAGTGGAGATTATCGGGGAAGAATTATAGGCGATAGTTATGGAAAAAGAGGGTGCAGTCCTGAGCCGGAATGTTGGCTTAGAGCTGCACCCTCTTTAGATTCTTACGGCCGGAGCCGCCGTATAATCAGCTTACGGCCAGCGAATATTTCGCCCGGCTCGTCTGCAGATCCACCTTGGCTTCGGATACTTCATGAAGCTGCAGTCCGCTCACTGCCAGCTCATAGCCCGGCTGCGGTAGGGGCACCAGCTCTCCATCTGCATTCAGGGTACTGCCTGTCCCGCGCAGAATGACCGCACTGTCCAGATAATCATCAATGACATCGTCAGCGTTCCGGTAGTCAACGGTCTCCAGCTTGAAATGAACGGTATCCAGATCCTCCAGCTCCCTTTTCTTAATGACAAGCGTTGTATCCTTACGGGCTTCCAGCCAATCGATAAGCTTCTGTACGTTTGCTTCCATAGTATGATCCCATCCTTCAGTTAATAGAGATTGTTAATTCTAAGTTACCCCTTTGAGTGTAATTGAATCCGTGCAATTTAGTTGTACTATGCAGGGTGTTTGCCTTCCTTCATTCGTGTGTAAACTATTCTTATGCATTGTAAGGATGCCAATATCTTATATAGAAGGTGAATTGAATGGGAAACGCATTATTATGGGGCGCAGTCTCCGGCTCGGCAGTCTTGATTGGCGCGCTCGTGGCCGTATTCCTGCGGATTCGAAGCAAGCTGATCGGCTTCATTATGGCATTCGGGACCGGGGTGCTGATCGGCGCGGCGGCGTATGAATTGATAGAGGATTCTGCCAGTGACGGCGGGCTGCCCCCGACGATCATCGGGTTCACCGCCGGAGCATTGGTGTTCACGGTGTTCGACTGGCTGATCTCACGCAAGGGCGGAGCCGGACGCAAGCGCTCAGCCAGAGCCTCTTCCGGGAAGAGCGACGCCAAGGGCGGAGGGCTGGCAATTTTCGCAGGAACGGTACTGGATGCGATTCCTGAATCGATCATGATCGGCGCAAGTCTCATTGCGGGTCAGGGCGTTAGCGTACTGCTGGTCATTGCCATCTTCATCAGCAATATTCCCGAAGGCTTGTCCAGCACGGCTGGACTGAAGAAGGACGGCTATGGCAAAGGCAAGATTATGCTGCTGTGGCTCGGCGTACTCGCTATCTCCACACTGGCCTCAGGGGCGGGGTATGCGTTCATGGATCACGCAAGCAGTTATACTGAAGCGGTGATTGCCTCTTTTGCCGGAGGAGGAATTATTGCTATGGTGTCCTCCAGCATGATGCCTGAAGCCTACGAAGAAGGGGGGCCGCTCACGGGGTTCATCGCTGCGATGGGACTGCTCTGCTCGCTGATTCTGGATCAGCTGTGAGGGTTGTCAAGCCCGCTGCAATCATGGTATAGTTCAAGACGCACCAAGATAAAGAAGGAATCTGCGCCGCGCGCAGGAGAGGTTCGCGAACTCCCTCTATAAAAAACTAAGCTATCTTAGTAGAGCCAGGTTTTCGAAATCTCGTTCTTCTTTCCAGTTCAGGCCATGAGCCTAGGGAAAAGAGAGGGGTTTTTTGTCATGTCAGAAGGTAGAACGCAAGAGGAAATGCAGGAGGTTACCCTGCTGGGCAACCAAGGCACACAGTACAAGTTCGGCTATGATCCGGGGATTCTGGAGGCGTTCGATAACAAGCATCCCGGACGTGATTATTTTGTCAAATTCAACTGTCCCGAGTTCACCAGCCTGTGTCCCGTAACCGGTCAGCCGGATTTCGGAGTGATGTATATCTCGTACATTCCTGATATCCGAATGGTGGAATCGAAGTCACTGAAGCTCTATTTGTTCAGCTTCCGCAATCATGGCGATTTCCATGAGGACTGTGTCAACATTATTATGAATGATCTGATCTCGCTGATGGAGCCGCGTTATATCGAAGTGTGGGGCAAATTCACACCGCGCGGCGGCATTTCCATCGATCCTTACTGCAACTGGGGGCGTCCGGGAACCAAATATGAGGCGATGGCCGAACACCGGCTGATGAATCATGATCTGTATCCCGAGAAAGTGGACAACCGTTAATCCGCAGGAACCAGCTTCGCAGAGTCATCAGGAGGAGAGATCACTATGGTAAATAGAAAAGCATTAGTCGTCTTCAGCGGCGGCCAAGACAGCACGACCTGCCTGGCGTGGGCATTGCAGGAATTCCAGGAGGTTCAGGTGGTCACGTTCAATTATAATCAGCGCCATGCGGCCGAGATTGAAGTCGCGAAGGCAATTGCCGCGAGGTTCGGCGTGAAGCAGCATATTCTGGACCTGGGGCTGCTGAACCAGCTTGCCCCGAACGCCTTGACCCGGGATGATATTGACATTACCGCAGGTGAGGGAGAGGAGCTGCCCAGTACGTTCGTGGATGGACGTAATCTGCTGTTCCTGTCCTTCGCGGCCATTCTGGCCAAGCAGCTCGGCTACTCCAACATTATCACCGGGGTCTGCCAGACGGACTTCAGCGGATACCCGGACTGCCGCGATGTGTTCGTGAAGTCGCTGAATGTCACGCTTAATCTGTCGATGGATGTGGAGTTCGTCATTCATACCCCGCTGATGTGGCTGGACAAAAAGCAAACCTGGAAGCTGGCAGACGAGCTGGGCCAGTTCGATTATGTCCGGGAGCAGACCTTGACCTGCTATAACGGAATCATTGGCAGCGGCTGCGGCACCTGTCCGGCTTGTCTCCTGCGTCAGCGCGGTCTGGAGCAATATGAGGCAGAGCGTCAGGAGGCGGGACTATAATGCGGGGCGAAGTAGCCGTCTGCAAAATTTTCACCTTCGATGCTGCACATCAGCTTATCGGACACAAAGGGAAATGCAGCAATCTGCATGGGCATACCTACAAGCTGGAGGTAGTGCTGAAGGGTGTGCCGTCTGTTGAGGAAGGGCAGTCGGATGAAGGTTTCGTCATCGATTTCAGCGATATTAAGGCGGCTGTAAAGGAGGCGGTGATTGAACGGCTGGATCATGCTTTTCTGGCGATGGGCAATGAGCCTGTGCTGGAGACACTAATCGCAACAGGCTCCAAGGTCGCTCTGCTCTCCTTCCGCACCACAGCAGAGAATCTGTCTTCCTACATTGCCTATGAGTTGAAGCAAGCGGCGCTGCCGGTGTACTCAGTCAAGCTATGGGAGACTCCTACCTCCTGGGCTGAAGTGCTGGCAGCAGATATTCCCGAGGAGGGACCGGCTTACCGTCTGTATGGTGGCTGTGATTATGAGTAGAATTCCCGTGATTGAAATGTTCGGTCCGACGATTCAGGGGGAAGGGGCAGTTATCGGCGTCAAAACGATGTTCGTCCGCACCTACGGCTGCGACTACCGCTGCGGCTGGTGCGATTCCGCCTTCACCTGGGACGGTTCGGCCAAGGATAAAGTGACGATGCTTACACCACAGGAGATTCTCTCCGGGCTGCAGGAGCTGGCCGGGGAGAATTTCGGCTGTGTCACCATCTCCGGCGGGAACCCGGCGCTGATCGGAGAGGCCATGGGAGAATTCATCTCCCTGCTCCACGAACGCGGCATTCAGGCGGCGATTGAGACGCAGGGCAGCCGCTGGCAGGATTGGTTCCATGAGGTGGATGTGCTGACGATCAGCCCGAAGCCGCCCAGCTCCGGGATGCACACGGACTGGGATAAGCTGGATGAGATTATGCGTAGAGTCGCTGATAACGGCAAGTCAGCACATAGCCTGAAGGTGGTTGTATTTAACCAGGAGGATTATGAATATGCCCGTAAGGTACATTTCAGGTACCCTGAGGTCCCGCTGTTCCTGCAGCCGGGCAACGATAACGTCACCGAGGAAGGCGACATTTCAGGCCGTCTGCTGGGGCGGCTGGAATGGCTGTTCGGGCAGGTCATTGCCGATACGCAGATGAACCGTGCACGCGTGCTGCCGCAGCTGCACGCCCTGATCTGGCATAATAAGCGGGGAAAGTAAGATTTTCTCATAAAAATTAGCTATACTTAAGACTGGGCTTCCTGGGAAGGGAGGCCCGGTCTTTTACTATTTGCAGGAAACTGGGGAGGAATTATAATGGAGAATAGTTATTATGCAGGCTGGGGTACACTGGCTCTGATTAATGCCGGACTCGCGCAAGGAAAGAACCGGAGCGGAATGAACTGGTTTCTGTTGTCGTTGCTGCTGGGACCGCTTGCCACATTTATTCTGGTAATCTCTGAGAAGCTTCCAGAGTAGAGGGTAATATCATTATAGAATCGGCACAATAGCTACACGTGGGAGGTATAGCAATGACGATGCAGGCTATGAAGCCCATCCGGCGTTCCAAACTGCGGTTGTTTGCAGGCAAGCGGTATTTTACCTGGAAAAGGTACTGGAAATGGATCACGGCCAGCGGACGTCTGGCTTCTGAACAGCGCAGTGAAGCTCTGCCTTATGAGGCGGCCAGCCATGCTACGCCGCTGCTGCGCAAATTGCGGGCTGTGGATATGCAGCTTCAGCACAACAAAATCGTGAACCTGAGGCTCGCGGTGGCGAAGCTGGACGGGCTTGTCATTCAACCGGGCGAGAGCTTCTCCTATTGGCGCAGAATTGGCAAGCCGACACGAAGAAAAGGTTACCTCGACGGAATGGTGCTCCATTATGGCGGATTCCGGTCCGGAACAGGGGGCGGGCTATGCCAATTGTCCAATCTGATCTACTGGATGACGCTGCATACGCCGCTGACGGTTACCGAACGGCACCGGCACAGCTATGATGTCTTTCCGGATGAGCAGCGGACCCAGCCCTTCGGCAGCGGGGCTACCTGTGCCTATAATTATCTGGATCTCCAGCTGCGCAATGATACAGAGCATGCCTATCAGCTTAAGCTGCACCTGGATGAGACTAATCTGCACGGAGAATGGCGCTGTGCAGGACAGCAGCTCTACCATTATGAAGTGTATGAAGATAGGCACCGCATCAGTCTGGAGCCGTGGGGCGGGTATATCCGGCGCAACGCGATCCGGCGCAGAGTGCTGACGCATAGCGGAGAGCTGGCCGGTGACGAAGCGGTGGCCGAGAACCACGCGCTGATGATGTATTCTCCGCTGCTGCACGGATAAATCCGCAGGATTTGGGGTTATACCATAGTGAGGCTGTTCCGATCAGCTTGCCATGACCATAACCTTACATCCGAAGGAGTGACCCACACTTATGAAGGCAGTAACCTATCAAGGCAAGAAGAAGGTAGAGGTCAAGGAGGTCGCCAATGCGCGGCTGGAGAAGAAGGATGATATCCTCGTCCGTATCACCTCAACTGCTATTTGCGGCTCGGATCTGCATATCTATAACGGAGAAATCCCGGGAATGCATGATGATTACATTATCGGACATGAGCCGATGGGGTTTGTGGAAGAGACGGGTCCTGAGGTGACACGGGTCAAGAAGGGCGACCGGGTCATTGTCCCGTTCAATGTAGCCTGCGGGCAATGCTTCTTCTGTCAGCATGAGATGGAGAGCCAATGTGATCATGCCAATGATGCCAAGGATACCGGCGGCTACCTGGGCTACTCGGATTCTTACGGCGGATTTGCCGGAGGGCAGGCGGAACTGCTGCGTGTGCCTTACGGCAACTTCGGGCCGTTTGTCGTCCCGCAGGATGCGGAGATGGAAGACGAGAAGCTGCTGTTCCTCTCGGATATTGTCCCGACCGCCTGGTGGGGCGTCGAGAATGCCGGAGTGAAGCCCGGTGATACCGTCATTGTACTTGGCTGTGGCCCGGTAGGCCTGCTGACACAGAAGTTCGCCTGGATGAAAGGCGCATCCCGTGTCATTGCGGTGGACTATGTCGATTACCGGCTCCAGCATGCGAGGCTGACGAATCATGTGGAGACGGTGAATTTTGAGCAGACCAAGGATGTAGAGCTGAATCTCAAGGAGATTACACGGGGCGGAGCGGATGTGGTGATCGACTGCGTGGGACTGGATGCCAAGAAGACGGTTGTTGAGAAGGTGGAGACAGCCTTGATGCTGCAGGGCGGTTCGCTGGGGGCTTTCCGTATCGCCTCCGAGGTGGTCCGCAAGTTTGGCACCATTCAGTTAATCGGTGTCTATGGCCTGAATTACAATATGTTCCCGCTGGGTCATCTGTTCGAACGCAATATCACGCTGAAGATGGGACAGGCTCCCGTGATTCACTACATGCCTGAGCTCTACAAGATGATTAAGGAGAACAAGTTCGATCCCACAGATATTATCACCCACCGGCTGCCGATCAGCCGCGCAGAGCATGGCTACAAGGTGTTTCAGGATAAGGAAGAGGACTGTATCAAGGTAGTGCTTAAGCCGTAACAGGGGGCAGCATCTGTCAGCTAGGCTTCTATAAGGCATGGGACCCGTCAGAGCGGATTCTGTGCCTTTATTTGTGCGTGAAATGAAAAAATGCTGCTTTTTTCGCCGAATTGCGTTAAATTAACATAATGAGTCTTACATCCTATGAAGGGGCGTCTGTCATGCGTACCAATAAACCGCCCGTTCCCGTACCTCTCTTGATGGTAATCGGAATTGTGGCCATTTCTTTTTCTTCTATCTTCATTAAATGGTCCTCCGCGCCCGTATCGGTCCAAGGGATGTACCGGCTGCTGTTCACCTCGCTGCTGATGCTGCCGTTCGCCCGTCCCTATAGCGGCGCACTCTTTAAGCTGCGGCGGAAGGACTGGCTGCTGCTGGGAGTGTCCGGTGTCATGCTTGCCCTGCATTTTCTGCTGTGGATGGGATCGCTGAATTATACCTCGGTGGCCAGCTCAACAATGATTATGGCGCTGGAGCCGTTATTCATTATGCTCGGTGCGTACATACTGTATAAAGAGCGTAATTCGGTTTTTGCTATCCTGGGAATGGCGATTGCCATCTTTGGCGTTACTTTTATCGGCTGGGGAGACATTGGCTTGTCTGCTGAGAATCTGAAGGGCGACATGCTGTCGGTTGGCGGAACCGTAGCGGTAGCCGCACATATGCTGCTTGGACAAAAGCTGGTGGCGCGTATGCCGTCCTATCTGTACAGCCTGATTGTATTTATCGCTGCGGCCATCGTATTTGCCGTCTACAATCTCGTGACCGGCACACCGTTCTTCGATTATCCGGCCCGGGAATGGGGGATCTTCGTCCTGCTGGCGGTGGTGCCGACCGTCTTCGGCCATATCCTGTTCAACTGGCTGCTTCAATATACTTCGGCGACTACGGTCTCGATGAATATCCTGGGAGAGCCTGTCGGCGCGAGCATTCTGGCATTCCTGCTGCTGGGTGAGCAGCTTAGCGGTCTACAGTGGGCGGGCGGCGTACTGGTCATGGCCGGGCTGGGCGTCTATCTGTATGCCGGACGCAGGAAAGCGCTGAAGCTCCGGCAATCTCTGCCGAACGCTTCCTAGCTATACGCGGGCAGACCCGAGAGGCAAACTTGATTGCATATTATAGAACTTAGATAAAGGGGTAACGAAAGCAATGAATGAACCTAATCAGAATGAACCGGATGGCCTGAGTAAGGAGGCGGCACCCACCAGCGAGGAGCTGTGGAATGAGGATACCTATGCGGCCTGGACCAGCCGGTTCGGAACCCCGGCAGAGGCTGCGGAGAAGCTGTCGAAGGACCCTGCGGGGAAGCTGTATCCGCTGAATACCTATCTCGATGAAGTGAAGGGCCGGAGGATCATGAACCTGATGGGCTCGAACGGCATGAAGGCGGTGGCACTGGGGCTGCTGGGGGCTGAGGTAACTGTAGCGGATTTCTCGGAGGCCAATGCCCGTTATGCCGGTGAACTAGCCCAGGCAGCCGGGGTGCAGCTAGACTATATCGTGTCGGATGTCCTGGAGCTGCCGGAAGCGCTTCTTAACGGCTCTTATGATGTAGTTTTTGCCGAAATGGGAATTGTTCATTATTTTACGGATTTGGCTCCGTTCATGGCTACAGCCTACCGCTTGCTGGCACCGGGCGGGACGTTCGTGCTGCGGGATTTCCATCCGGTGACGACCAAGCTGATCTCCTCCAAGGGGTCGACGGCCAAGGTGCGCAAGCATAAGGTGAGCGGGGATTATTTTGATACGGCGCTTGAAGAGAAGCAGGTGTCCTATTCCAAATACATGCCTTCCTCAGGAGCAGCGGCGGAAGCGGACAAGCCGAATGTCGTCTACTGGCGGCGCTGGACGCTGGGCGAGCTGGTTACTGCTGCCGCAGCCAGCGGACTGGTGATTAAGGAACTGGTGGAGGAGCCCAACCTGTCGTCGGATGTGTACGATAAGGGAATTCCCAAGACCTTCACCCTGGTCGCTGTCAAAAGATAATAAGGTTCACCACCACATGGTATCCCCATTAGCGCACTTACACAGGCGCTCCAGGGATACCTTTTTTTGTTATATTAGGAAACTACAGTTTCTGGTATAGCGACCTATGGACCAAATGTATGTGGAAAACAGTATACATTGTGCTCACAAGCAGCCACACGGCCTGAATGTATGTGAAAAACAGCATACATTATGCTCGCAAGCAGGCACAGCAGCACATGGATCAAATGTATGGCAAAAACATTATCCTTCTATTTCTCGCTGAAACGGTACCGTCCTTTAAAAGGACGGCGAAGCCGTTTCTACTTGTACATAACCCGCCGCCATCCCGGCAAAAGCCTGCTGGAGCGGAGAGAGTGTATAATCCTTGCGCCAAGCCAGCACAAAAGACCCGTCCATCGGAAGTATTCCCGGCAGCTTTGCGTAAGCCAGACGGCCCGCTGCTACTTCAGCCTCAATCCCGGAACGGGAGAACACGCCCACCATCCGGCCTGTGTACAGCATCCCCTTGACTGCCTCCGGGGAGCCCAGCACCGCATGGTTCCAGACCCTTACATTATTAAGCTGTGCCCACTGGTCAGAGATTCCGCGCAGGAAGGAGGCGGCTTCATGCTGCACCCAAGGCTCGCGGGCTACGGCTTGGGCGGTCAGCTCCTGCTCCCCGGCAAACGGATGCTCCGGCGCAAAGACCAGAACCGTCTCCTCTTCAGCAATCACCTGTGTATGGAAGGTATCATCCTGGCCCTCTGTACTATGCAGCACGGCAAGCTGGATCTCACGGCTGCGCAGACGCTCCCGGATGGCGTCATCCGGCAGTACGGATAGATAAACATCGATCCCGTCATAATGCTGTGTGAATTGGGACAGCAGTTTGGGCACAAGATAACTGGCAGGGATATCGCTGGCGGTAAGCTCCAGATTCCCCGAGGCGAGCGAGGTGAACTGTCTGACTGTCCGCTCGGCCTCCGCGCTTAGCGAGACAATGCGGACCGCATATTGATACAAGGCGCGTCCGGCATCCGTCAGCAGGACCCGGCCGCTCCGGTACTGGAAGAGGGAAGCGCCAAGCTCACTCTCCAGACTTTTCATATGGAAGGAGACGGTAGGCTGCTTAAGGTTCATCTCGGCGGCTACATCCGTTACTTTTTTATATTTTTCGATAAGAACTAAGATTTGCAGCTTTACAAGGTTCATGAGGATTCCTCCGGGAATGGGGCCAAAAGACCGCTATTGTTGTTTCGATATAGATTTTATCTATTCAACTACTCAATTTATATTATAACTTTTATCCTTCGGTTTACAAACTCAGTACTTTTATCTAACGAACGGGTCCTAGAATAAGAAGAGTCAGAAGAGACGCTGATAGATACACAATAATGCTTCCCAAGTGAGTTTTGTACGAAGCAGATGGAACGCAGCAGACACTCACAAAACCTTTAGGAGGAAAACAAACAATGCAATTCAAAAAATCGTGGATCATGGCTTTGGCTCTTACAAGCGTACTGGCACTTTCAGCATGCGGGAACGGAAACAACGGGGGAAACAAGGCAGCATCCAATAGCGGAGGAAATACACCGGCTGCAACAAACACAGAATCCAGCAGCGGTGCTAAATTAAGCGGATCGATCCTGGCTTCGGGCTCCACAGCACTTCAGCCGCTCGTAGAGCAGGTAGCTGAGAAATTCATGGATGCGAATGCCGGCGTGGACATTCAGGTTCAAGGCGGCGGCAGCGGAACGGGCTTGACCCAGGTCTCTGAGAAGCAAGTCGATATCGGGAACTCGGATGTATTCGCCGAAGAGAAGCTGAAGGATGCTGCTAAAGCGGCTGAGCTGGTGGATCACCAAGTGGCGGTTGTAGCGATTGCGGCAGTAAGCAACCCGAAGGCAGGCGTAGACAGCTTGACCAAGCAACAGCTGGTGGATATTTTCACAGGTAAAATCACGAACTGGAAAGACGTCGGCGGCGCAGATCAGGCCATCCAGATCATCAACCGTCCGGCAAGCTCAGGTACCCGTGCTACCTTCGAGAGCTTCGCTCTTGGCACCAAGACAGAGGACCTGAAGGGTTCGATCCAGGAGGATTCCTCCGGTACGGTTAAGAAAATGATCGGCGAAACACCGGGAGCGATCGGTTATCTGGCCCTGTCCTACCTCGATGATTCCGTAAAAACCTTAAGCTATGACGGCGTTGAGCCTTCGGTAGATAACGTAGTAGCCGGTAAATATCCGGTGTGGGCTTACGAGCACATGTACACCAACGGTGAACCTAATGAGACTGTAAAAGCGTTCCTGGATTACTTCCTGACGGATGAAGTACAGACTGGCGACGTTGTAGAGCTTGGCTACATCCCGGCTTCCAAAATGCAGGTATCGCGTGATGTGGCAGGTACTGTAACACCTAAATAAGCTTCACCGGTTCATAGTTAGGATTGGATTTAAACTTTAATGTGATTAGAGGCGGAGATCTTCTGCCTCTCTTTTCACTTTAGAAAGAGGGAGCATCTTGAGGGGACAACCAACTAACAAGCGGCTGGAAAAACATCATATAGAAAATTTAATCGGACGTATTTACATGTCCTTTTGCGTGCTGCTGCTCATTGTCATCATTATATCCATGGTATATTTCGTAGCCTCCAAAGGCGTAGCCAACTTCGTTAACGGTGAGGTCAAGGTCTCAGAATTCCTGTTCGGCACGAAATGGTCGCCTGAAGCAGACACACCATCCTATGGAGCCTTCCCGTTCATCTCGGGTTCCTTCCTGGTTACCCTGCTGGCTGCGCTGATCGCAAGTCCGCTCAGCATCTGCGCGGCGCTCTTCATGACAGAGATCGTGCCGGGCTGGGGTAAAAAGCTGCTGCAGCCGGTCATCGAGCTGCTGTCAGGTATTCCATCCGTTGTCTACGGCTTCGTAGGACTAAGCGTCATTGTTCCATTTCTGCGGGATACGCTGCCCGGACAGGGCATCGGGGTGGCTGCAGGCGCGCTAGTGCTGTCGGTTATGATTCTGCCGACGATTACCAGCGTGGCTGCAGACGCGCTTGCTTCATTGCCGCAAAACTTGAAAGAATCATCCTTTGCGCTCGGTGCTACACGCTGGCAGACAATCTCCCGGGTCATTCTACCGACGACCTTCCCGGCGATTATGACGGGTGTAGTGCTTGGCATGGCCCGCGCCTTCGGCGAGGCTCTTGCCGTGCAGATGGTTATCGGTAACGCGCCGTTCGTGCCGCACTCTCTGTTCGAGTCCGCATCCACACTTACCAGTGTCATCACGCTGGGCATGGGGAATACAACAATGGGTTCACCGCAGAATAATGCGCTGTGGAGTATGGCGCTGGTGCTGATGCTGATGACCTTTGTATTCGTCCTGCTGGTGAGAATGCTCGAAAGGAGAAATAAAATTTGAAGCCGAGAACTGCGAATAAAATAGCCACTGTCGTTATCGTAACCTTCGCATTACTGATCGTAGCCATCCTGGTTAGCCTGCTCGGATATATCCTGATCCGCGGATTCAATCATATTAGCTGGGACTTTCTTACCTCCACGCCGCAAAAGATCCGCGCAGGCGGAGGCGTCGGGCCGCAGTTGTTCAACTCTCTGTTCCTGCTGGTGCTGACCTTGATCATCACCGTGCCGCTCGGTCTGGGCGCCGGAATCTTCATGGCGGAGTATGCCCGTCCCGGCAAGCTGACCAACTTCATCCGTCTGGTCGTGGAGGTATTGTCTTCCTTCCCGTCGATTATCGTGGGTCTGTTCGGTCTCTTGCTGATCGTTAACACCTTCAATCTCGGATTCTCCCTGATCTCAGGCGCGCTCGCGTTAACCTTCTTCAACCTTCCGCTAATGGTGCGTATTACGGAGCAAGCCTTCCGCACGGTGCCCAAGCAGCAGAAGGAGGCAGGCTTCGCGCTCGGATTATCCAAGTGGAAAATCGTTACCTCGGTCTTGCTCCCGGTAGCGTTGCCGACCATTATCACCGGCACGATCCTGTCTGCCGGCCGTGTGTTCGGCGAAGCGGCTGCGCTGATGTTCACCGCAGGGATGAGCAGCCCGCGCCTGGACTTCAGCAACTGGAATCCGCTCAGTCCTTCCTCACCGCTTAACCCGTTCCGTCCGGCGGAGACGCTGGCGGTGCATATCTGGAAGGTCAACAGTGAAGGCCTGGCACCGGATGCCCTTCAGATTGCAGCGGGCGCTTCAGCCGTTCTGGTGCTGACCGTATTAATCTTCAATCTGGCTGCCCGTTATTTCGGCAGATTCATCTACCGCAAGCTTACTGCATCTAAAAGAATGAGCTAGGCTTGTTACGCACAGGGAGGGCATAGGCTTCCGAAGCGAGTTTTGCGCAGAAGAGTCAGAACGTGTAAGCTATCAGAACTTTTAGGAGGAGTAAGAGATGGGAATAGCGGAACCAGTGGTGCGCGAATCATTTCAAACGGAGGATCTGAGTATTTATTATGGGACGTATGAGGCGGTGAAGGGGATCAGCCTTCCTTTTGCCCAGAATACGGTTACCGCATTGATCGGCCCGTCGGGCTGCGGGAAATCAACCTTTCTCCGTTCACTGAACCGGATGAATGACGACATCTCCGGCTCTACAACCAAAGGCAGCATCTGGATTGACGGTGTGGATATCAATGCTACAGGCACGGATGTAATCAAGCTGCGGCAAAAGATCGGTATGGTCTGGCAGAAGCCCAATCCGTTCTATAAATCAATCTACGACAATATCGCCTTCGGCCCGAAATATCATGGCATCAAGGGCAAGCAGGCACTGGATGAAATCGTGGAGAGCAGCCTGCGCCGCGCCGCCCTGTGGGACGAGGTCAAAGACCGGTTGAAGGATTCCGCTCTGGCATTGTCAGGCGGACAGCAGCAGCGTCTGTGTATCGCCCGGGCGCTGTCGGTCAACCCGCAGATCCTGCTGCTCGATGAGCCGGCTTCGGCCCTTGACCCGGTATCGACCGGGAAGGTAGAGGAGCTGATCAAGGAGCTGAAGGAGGAGCTGCGCATCGTGATCGTGACCCACAACATGCAGCAGGCTGCGCGAATCTCGGATTACACCGCCTACTTCTATCTCGGCTCCCTGGTGGAATACGACAAGACCGAGAAGGTCTTCACGAACCCCGAGAACCAGATGACGCAGGAATACATTATGGGCCGGTTTGGTTGATTGGGAGACGGGTACAGACGGGTATAGACGGGCAAATACAAATTCGATAACACTGATCGTTCAGGACACCATCCATTACGGGTGGTGTTTTTGCTGTTTGAAGGATAATGGGCCGGAAAGGGATGCGCGGGGTAAATGTAATCGAAAAACCGATTACATTGCACGTGGCGGAGGCGAGTGGGCGGAATGTAATCGAAAAACCGATTACATTGGGCTAGGCGGAGGCGAGTGGACGGAATGAAATCAAAAAAATGACCACAACCTGCATGTGCAGAGATGTTCGTAACACCGCTGTCTAACCAGTTCATTTTTGTAATAGTAAATATCTCTTGCAAAACTAATGACATTAGTTTATATTCTAACTAATAACATTAGTTTTGGGGAGGACTTTACAATGAGAGTGACAAGAGAAGGCAGTTTGCATCAGCTTACATGGCTGCCGCGTATTTTTCCAGTGAATTGTTATTTGATCGAAGAAGAACAGGAGCTTACACTTATTGATGCGGGCATGTCCTATAGTATGAAGGGGATTCTGTTACAGTCTGCGAAGCTTCAGAAGCCGCTAACCCGGATCGTGCTAACTCATGGTCATATGGATCATGTCGGGGCGCTTGATGCCCTGAAGAAGCAGGTTCCGGAGGCTAAGGTCTATATCTCGGAGCGGGATGCTGGATTGTTGGCCGGTGACCGCTCGTTAAGAGCCGGTGAGCTGCAGACTCCTATTAAGGGCAGTGTACCCGCCAAAATCCTTACCCGCCCCGATATTCTGCTGCATGACGGCGATAGCATCGGTTCGCTGACCGCGTTCAGCACTCCCGGACATACGCCGGGATCGATGTCTTTTCAGGACCGGCGCAGTGGAGCGATGATCGTTGGTGATGCGTTCCAGACCTTCCGGGCCACGGCGGTGTCCGGTAAGAAGGTCGCCTGGTTTCCTTTTCCGGCTATGGCGACTTGGAGTCCCGAACAGGCCTTGGTGAGTGCTTACAGGCTGATTGATCTTACCCCAACTGTACTGGCGGTAGGACACGGTGATCTGCTTATAGCTCCGGTGGAGGCGATGAAGCGGGCGGCTGCGGAGGCTGAAGGGCAATTCAAGAGAGGAGAGAAAGTACATGGCTAGAGCAGGTCTGGACACGCACACGCTGGTGCTGGCTGCCGCAGAGCTGGCGGATGAACACGGTATGGAAGAAGTGACGCTGGCTGCACTTGCCGCAAAGCTGGGTGTCCGTTCCCCGTCACTCTATAATCACATCAACGGGCTGGCGGGGCTGCGTACACTGATGGCGGTATATGGCCTGGAGCAGCTGTATGAGATCATATCGCAGGCAACGGAGGGGCTCAGCGGAGAAGCGGCATTACATGCCATGAGTCAGGCTTACCTCGGATTCACCAGAGCACACCCGGGGCTATATCAGACGACGCTCCAAGCACCCGAACCGGGAGACACCGCTCTGGAGGCGGCGAGTGCAAAGATCCTGTCTCTCATCATCCAATTGATATCCGCGTTCGGCTTGGATGAGGAAGGCAATCTGCATGCAGTCCGTGGATTACGGAGTATCCTGCACGGATTGTCCACCCTGGAGCATCAAGGCGGATTTGGAATGCCGCTGGATCTGAATGTCACGCTCACCCGGCTGATTAACACCTATATTGCCGGAATCCGCTGTATGGGATCGGATGCTTATGATAAGCTTAACTAGGTGTACAAGCCAGATTGATCTAGGAGGCTGAATTACGTGGGCGAAGCAGGTAAGCAAGAGAATGTAACCACCTTTGAAGAGATGGCTGAGGTGGTTGCCAGGCTGGGGATTGTGCCGCTGGCACCCCTGATCCCGGAGCATCCGTCCGTGAACGGACTGACGCTGAAGGAGAACTGGCATACCGATACAGAGCTGGACCCTTGGGGATGGCGAGTCAGATTTCCCGGAGAAGGCTTAGCCGGCTACGGCAAATTCATCAAGAAAAAAGCCGTGCTCGTATCCCGCGACTGGCTTCCGGCGTACTTGGCAGCGGCCGGACCTCAGCAGTCTCTCGAAGAGCGGTATAAGAGTGGCCTGGCTACTAGAGAAGCGCTGACGCTGCTGGAGATTATCCGGGCGAATGAGGGCATAGAGACGCGCCAGCTGCGCTCTATGGCGGATATGAAGGCCAAGGAGAAGAAGACGGCTTTTGACAATGCGGTAACGGAGCTGCAAGGGTCTCTGGATACTGTAATCTCCGGCGTGAAGCAGCGGGTGAATGCGGACGGAGAGCCGAATGGCTGGAACAGCACCTCTTTTGAAACCTCGGGGCACTGGATGCATGAAGCGGGCATTCCACCCTTTGAGGGATCGAGAGAAGAGGCGATAGCTTGGCTGCGTGCACGTATGGAAGCAGCATGGGCACCGGAGGCGGTTGCCTGGATCAACAAGGCGCTGGGCTGGAAATAGACAAAGAACGGTAGTCCTCTGAATGAAGAGGGCTGCCGTTTTTGGCATTTTAAGATGAAGAACAAATAAAAACGGCTAATCTCATTCCCGCAGGAGCAGACCGGCCGTAAGCGCTTACGAATATATGATTGTCCTGCATGTCTTGTGTATATTGAAGCATCCTTACAGCATGGGGCCAAGGTAGGCAACCAGGAAGTACAGGAATCCGAACAGCAGCATGATATAGGCGGTGTACTTGATAGCGTCGGAGGCAACGATACTTAAGTCTTTGGGAGCCTGAACTTCCAGACGTTCTGTTTCCGTAGAATCTGTGTTGTCATGATTGAAAGATTCTTTCATCAGAATTCCCTCCTTAGATTATTCATGAGATTACTCGTGGACTAAAACATTCCTCATTTGGCACTGTAAACACTATCTATAATTGTATTGTGACATATTTGTGAACTAATTTCAACAATATTGTGAAAATTCTTTGACTAAATGTTCACATTTGGGCTCTTTGGGGTGTTGTGAGCCACTAGACTTCACCTCTGGTTGCACTTTATACACTAGAATTTTGAGAAAACGGCGGTTTAGAGCTGAAATCCGGAAATCTGTTGTACAAAATACAGTACTCTCATCCCATAGCACACTCAGGAGAAAAGTCCCTCTGGAAAACACAAAGACCCCGCCATTCCTCAAGAGGAAATAGCAGGGTCTCATTCATAGTACAAAGAATAAGCTTACGCCCAGTCTCCATTACGGAAGATCGGATCGGTGGAGCCGTCATCGGCAATTCCGTCGATGTTCATCTCCGGGGAGCCCATCATGAAGTCGACATGGGTGAGACTTTGGTTCATGCCCTTGTCCACCAGCTGTTCCTTAGTCATGTTAATGCCGTCCTGTAAGGTGAACGCGTAGGAAGCGCCAAGTGCCAGATGGCAGGAAGCATTCTCGTCATATAAGGTGGTGTAGTAGAGAATGCCGCTCTCCGAGATCGGGGAGTGGAAAGGCACAAGCGCCACTTCACCGAAGTAGGAGGCACCTTCATCCATAGCCAGTAGAGAAGCCAATGCTTCCTGGCCCACTTCAGCTGTGAAGTCTGTCACTTTACCATTCTCCAGGGTCAGGCTGAAACGGTCGATGATGTTGCCGCCATAGCTGAGCGGCTTCGTGCTGCGGACCGTGCCGTTCGCACCGCTCTTCAGCGGAGCGGTGAACACTTCCTCGGTCGGAATGTTCGCCAGGAAAGACATGCCGCGGCTGTTCACCGCACCGGCCTGACACCAGATATGACCTTCAGGCAATTCGATCGTCAGATCGGTGCCCGGAGCCGTATAGTGCAGCTTGCGGTATTTCTTGGCGTTCAGCAGCTCACAGCGCTGCTTCAGGCCAGCCAGGTGGATACTCCAGGCCTGCACCGGATTCTCCTGGTCTGCGCGCACAGCCTTGAAGATGGCGTCCCAGAGCAGGTCAATCTGCTGCTCAAGCGCGGCGTCAGGGAATACCTTCGCAGCCCAGGAAGCGGATGGGAAGGCGAGGCCGGTCCAGCTGACCTGATTAGCCATCAGCATCTCACGGTAAGGAGCCATAGCTTGACCGGCGGTCTTCTGATGGTCCGCAATGCGGCTTGGATCTACACCGCTTAGCAAATCCGGATTCGCTGAGATAATCGTGAGGAACGCGGCTCCGCCCCGTGCCAGATCCTCCAGCTCATCAGCCTGCCACTTAGGAGGCTCAAGGAAGCTCTTGGACGGCGCGAGATCATAGCGGGTACGGGTGACGAATTCATCGGAATAGTTAACCTTGACGAGCTTCGCACCTGCTTCATAGGCCTGGCGTACAATCAGGCGGACCAGCTCAGCCGCTACGATATCCGCATTTACCACAAGGGTCTGGCCGGGTTGAATATTAACGCCGATCTTTACAGCGAGCAGTGCATAATTCTCCAGCTTTTGATTGAAATCCAGCAATAGCTTCAGCTCCATTCGTTATCTAATGAAATGCAATAGCGTATAAGGGGGTTAGAAGGCCCAGTTGCCCTTCTGGAAGACCGGCTCGCGCTTACCGTCAGCAGTAATTCCGTAAATATCCATCTCGGCCGAGCCGATCATGAAGTCAACATGGGTCACACTGTTATTGAGGCCGCGGGCGGTCAGTTCGTCCTGGGTCATTTCTTTGCCACCTTCCAGACAGAAGGCATAGGCGGTACCGATAGCCAGATGGTTGGAGGCATTCTCGTCAAACAAGGTATTGAAGTAGAGAATCCCTGATTCCGAGATCGGCGACTTATGCGGCACCAGCGCGACTTCCCCCAGATATTTGGCGCCCTCATCGAGGCTGATCAGATATTCGAGGGCTTCCTGGCCCTGCTCTGCGCTCACACTGGTAATCCGGCCTTGTTCAAAAGTAATTGAGAAGCAGTCAATCACATTCCCGCCGTAGCTGAGCGGCTTCGTGCTGCGGACTGTACCGTTCACGCCGGTTTTCTTGGGAGCCGTGAAGACTTCTTCCGTCGGCATGTTGGCGACAAAAGAATGACCTTTGGCATTGATGCTGTCCCCCTGCGCCCATAAATGGCCTTCAGGCAGCTCGATGCTAAGGTCAGTTCCAGGGGCTATGTAATGCAGGCTGGCGTACTTTTTCGCGTTAAGAACATTAGCCTTCGACTCAAGGGTGTCGAGATGCTCCTGCCAGGCGGCAACAGGGTCCTCACGGTCCAGGCGGACGGTATGGAAGATAGCTTCCCACAGCTTGTCTACGCGCTGGTCAGCAGGGAGTTCAGGGAAAACTTTGTCTGCCCATGGCTGGGACGGGATCGCTACAATACTCCAGCTAACCTTATCGGACATCTGTAATTCACGGTATTTCGTAAGCGCTGCCCCACGAGTCTTCTGGAAGTTCGCAATCCGCTCAGGATCAATGCCTTTGAGGGCATCCGGGTTCTCGGCAATGACCGACAGGAAGGCGGCACCGTTCTCGGCAAGCTCAGTCATTTCACCGGCAAACCAGGTTGGGGCCTTGGTGAATACTTCGGGCGACGCATGCTCGAACTGCTGGCGGGTGATGAATTCGTCACTCCAGTTCACCTTCACCTGGCTGGCACCGATGGCATAAGCCTTGGCCGTAATCAGGCGGACGAACCCGGCCGCAGTGATCGGGGCGTTCACGACCAGGATTTGTCCCGGCTGAACATTCACACCGATTTGTACTGCTAAATCAGCGTATTTACTTAGCTTGTCCTGAAGCTCTGTTTCAGTCATTGACATTTCCTCCATTACCATAATTTTTAGCTCTATATAAGCATTGTACTAAATTATTAACCGCCGGATGAAAAAAGTCAATTACAGCGCAAAAGGAAAGAGAAATGCTGACATATCAATGTTATACTGGATATTGTGGGCATGATCAGATGAAAGGAAGGAAAGAGGATGAACCTGGAAATCACCAAAGCAGAAATGAAACAAGTAGAGGATAGAAGTTTTGTGGGGAGAACGGTCTTTACATTAGAGAATCACCGTTCCCCTTATGAGATCACTTTCTACAGTTCCCGTGGAACCGAATGGGATTACAGCCTGAGCTTCGCCGGTGAGCCGGGGAGTGAGGAACAGTTCCTGGAAGTGGATGCGCTGCTGGAGAATGACGATGATCTGTACAATCAGCTGCTGGATGCAGCGCTGGATACCCAGGAGATCCCGGAAGAGGAAGCATAAGCTTACTTGCGGATAAAACAATGCGACCCCCGCCCGGCAGATTGCCTTGGACGAGCAGGGCCGCATTTTTTTGTGGCCGCCGGCCGTTATCCGATGGTGATATTGCCTTCCGGGTAACGGTACAGCTCCTTGCTGTTCTTCGGCTTCAGCGCATAGGCCAGGGTAAGCGGTCCGGTCCGGCCCACGAACATAAGAATGATTACCAGCAACTTGCCGATCGTGGTCAGCTCTGTGGTCAGTCCCATGGTGATGCCTGAGGTGCCGAAGGCGGACACTGCCTCGAACAATACGGTCAGGAAATCTGCGCGCTCTGTTACGGACAGCAGCATCGTGGAGATAACCACCAGCATCAGTGAGAGTAAGGTCATGGTAATAGCCCTATAGACATTCTCCTTCGAGATCCGGTGGCGGAACATTACAATATCTTCTTTGCCGCGCAGCTTGGCGTAGGCGGTGCTGGCCAGAATGGCAAAGGTGGTAATCTTGATTCCGCCGCCGGTAGAGCCTGGAGCCGCCCCGATGAACATCAGCAGAATCATCAGGAACTGGGTGGATTCCCGAAGCAGCGGAATCTCGATGGTTGTCACGCCGCCGGAACGGGGCGTAATAGCTTGCAGGAAGGAGGCCATAATCTTGCCTCCGGCATGCAGCGGCTTCAGTGTAGCGTTCAGCTCCAGCCAGAAGAAGATTATTGCTCCGACCAGAATCAGCACGGCTGAGGTCGCCAGCACAACCTTCGAGTGCAGCATCAGCCGCTTGCTCCTCCGGTAATCGATCACATCGGATAAGACGATGAAGCCGATTCCGCCCAGGAAGATCAACAGCATGGAGGTAATATTCACAACAGGATCTTCTACATACCGGGTTAATCCGCTGAACGGCCCGTGAATATCCCCGAACAAATCGAAGCCCGCGTTGTTGAAGATGGAGATGCTATGGAACAGTCCATAATAAGCTGCTTTGCCTACCGGCATATCCACTACAAATCGGGCAGCCAGCAGAATGGCCCCGGTCAACTGAATCACCAGGGAATAGATTAGAACCCGGCGGATCAGCTTCACAATCCCCTGCATGGAGTTCTGGTTCATGGATTCCTGCAGCAAGAGGCGTTCCTTCAATGAGATTCGTTTGTTCAGCACCAGAGTGATCAGCGTCGCCATCGTTACGAAGCCGAGACCGCCGAACTGGAACAGCACCAGCAGTACGATCTGGCCGAAGGTTGAGAGCTGTGTTCCGGTGTCGATAACAGCAAGTCCGGTTACGCAGGTGGCCGAGGTTGCCATGAACAGCGCATCAATGAAAGAGATTCTTCCGCCCGTAGAAGCAGCGGGCAGAGATAACAGCAGGGTTCCGGCAGCGATCAGGACCACGAAGCCGAGGGATAGTATTTTGGGCGGTGTCAGCTTCAGATGTCCAAAGAAAAGGTTAGCCAAGTTCATTCTCCTGACAATAGGGATAGGATCTGACAAGATTATAGCATAACTTCTATTCCCGTCACCAAGCAGGCAGGATATTGACATATTTTATCGAAATCATTATAGGCTATAGGATTCAACAACTTGCACTTATATGAGGAGGCTATACTGCTGTGACAAGTCCGATACGCAATCAGGTTGGCGCTGTCTTCATTCCGGTTAGTGATATCGAAAGGTCCAAAAACTGGTATTGTAGCCTGCTGGGGCTGCCGCTGGACGGCGAGGTATTGTTCGGGCATCTGTATGATGTGCCGATGCAGGGACCGGGGATTGTACTGGACAGCAAAATATTCACGACGGAGTCCGTACTGAAGGTACCGACCTTCCATCTGCTTACAGAGGACATCGATGCCGCTTATGATTATGTCAAAGCCAGCGGAGCAGAGATCCTTACGGATATTGAGAATGACCATTGGTTTAACTTCAAGGACCCGGACGGAAATGTGCTGATGATCTGCCGCTCCGTCAATTAGTTAATCGGATTAATTATATTTGTTAATTACATTAATTATACAAGGATAATATGCAGCTTTTATCGTAGGGGGAATAAAATTGAACGTAACACTGCGGGAGTTGCTTCCGGGAGATGCAGCAGCGTTGTTGAACCTCCAGCATCGTCTGGACGGGGAAACCGCCTTTATGCTCCTGGCCCCGGGCGAGAGACAGAGCGGCATTCCACAGGTGGAAGACATGATTAGAGGCTTAGGCCAAGCGGAGAACTCGCTTATTCTGGGAGCGGAAGCAGACGGTGAGCTTGCAGGTTATCTGTCAGTCGAAGGAGGTACCTTCAGCCGCAATAGACACAGTGCTTATATTGTTACCGGCATCCTGAAGCAGTATCAGGGCAGGGGCATCGGCAGCGCATTGTTCAGTGAAATGGACCGGTGGGCCAGACAGTGCAGCCTGGTGCGTCTGGAGCTAACCGTGATGCAGCATAATGAAGGGGCGGTTGCGCTGTATAAGAGGCAAGGCTTTGAAATCGAGGGATTGAAGCCAAAATCGCTGCTGGTGGACGGGCAATGGGTGGATGAATACTATATGGGTAAAGTGTATAGTTAATCGCATTAACTATAAGGGCAAAATCATTTCAACTGATAAAGAAGATTATCTTCGCGTGAACACAATGTATGTTGTTTTTCACATACATTCAGACCGTGTGCCTATTTGCGAGCACAATGTATGCTGTTTTTCACATACACTCAGACCATATACCCGTTTGTAGCACAATTTATACTGTTTTTCACATACATTTGGTCCGTATGCCGATGTACCAGTCAATTGTATTCGGTTTAATCATACCTTCAACCTTTCTATAGTTTGCTAATATAGGAACGAAATAAGGCGCTCCCCCGTAACTCAAGGGGAGCGCCTTACTTGTTGCAGCTTATCTATACGCTTTACTCGCTGTGTGCATCCGAATCTTCGGTGACTGGAAGATCGATCAGGATCTCCACCTTGCGGATACGGTGGCGGTTCATTTCGCGGACGGTCAGGGTGACATGCTCGTAGGTGAGGCTTTTGCCGACAGCCGGTTCTTCCATATGGCTGTAGAGCCATCCGCCGATGGTGGTGACTTCTTCATCATGGAAATCAAGTCCGGTAAGATCCTTGACCTCCAGCAGGGAGACATTGCCGTCGAACAGATAATGAGTATCGCTCAGCTTCTCCACATTGCGGCGCTCATCCTCGTCGAACTCATCGCGGATCTCACCGACGATCTCTTCGAGAATGTCCTCAATCGTAATCAGGCCGGAGGTGCCGCCGTATTCATCCAACAGCAGGGCGATATGGACGCGCTCCTTCTGCATACGGGTCAGCAGTGTTTTCACTGGCGTAACTTCCGATACGGTCACCAGCGGCAGGATCAGGCTTTTGAAATCGAAATCAGGATTGTTGTCGTATTGCAGGTAGAGCTGCTTGGTATTGATCATACCAATGATATTGTCTTTGCTGCCGTCAGCTACAGGGAAGCGGGTGTACTGCTCCTTGCGGATAATATCAATATTCTCCTGCAGCGAATGATCGGTGAACAGGCATACCATATCTGTCCGGGGAACCATAATTTCCTTAGCGAGCATCTCATCAAAGGTGAAAATCCGGTTAACATAACCATATTCCGCTTTGTTGATTTTGCCGCTCTCATAGCTCTCGGACAGGATCAGGCGGATCTCGTCTTCACTGTGCGCGTCGCCGTGTTCACTGGCAGGCTTCATGCCGAACATACGGACGAGCAGGTTGGCGGAACCGTTCATGAACCAAATCAAAGGGTACAATATTCTGTAGAACCAAATAATCAGCGGTGCGGTAAATTGACCAATTTTCTCCGGAATATTAATAGCGGCGGTCTTCGGTGCAAGCTCACCGACCACGACGTGGAGGAAGGTAGCGATAATGAAGGCCAAAGCAAAAGCAATGGGCTTACTAACGTTATGGCTCACACCAGCCAGATCAAACAATGGAATGAGCAGCTGCTCAAAAGCAGGCTCTGCCAATGCCCCGATCCCGAGTGCAGTAATCGTGATACCGAGCTGGCAGGCGGATAAATATCCGTCCAGGTTAGCGGCTACCCGCTGTACTGCCAGTGCGTTCTTCTTGCCGTCCAGCACCATTTGGCTGACCTGGCTTCCCCGTAATCTCACTACTGCAAACTCCGTCGCTACAAAAAATGCGGTTAAAATAATCAAAATTGCCACGAGCGTCAAACTAAGTCCTATACCCATATAATCTTTACCATCCCTTTCGTCCCTAAAATAGGTTATACTCATATTATGAGTTCTTATGAACCTATTGTACGAACTTTTCAGTGAAATATCAAACGGTGGAGGGTTGCCAGCTATGGAAGCTTTTACACTTAGCCGGATAGAGATGTCCGGACTGTTACTGTCTCTAGGGCCGAACTCGGAGCGGAAGCCGCTCCATATTCTGCAGGAAGCCTGGACGAAGTTCCACCGCGACGAGGTGCGGGAGGGGACAAGTCTGCCCGCTTTTCTATCCACGGATATCCCCCCGATTCTGCATAAGCTGATTAAAGGCAGCGGCGTCAAAGGGCTGTCCCTGGGTGAAATTGCTTCGCTTGGCGGTCTGATTGAGTATTCCACGTTATCCGTCTCTGCTATGCAGAATTGGGTGAAGCGAGATTTCAAGGAATATCTCGGGTCCCCGCGTGAAGGGAAGAAGTACTCCATTAATCAGGCGGCCATCCTATTTATAATAGACGATCTGAAGGCGGCGCTTGATTTCGAGAGCATCAGGCAGCTCTTCCGAATGCTGTTCCTGGCGCCTGAACGTGATGACGATGATCTGGTGGAACCGGCCCAGCTGTATCACGGGTATGCGGAGCTGTTCGAGGAGATTAAGAGCCGTTCCCCGGTTCCGGCTGAGGGACAGGCTTTGACAGGGAATCCCAAGGAATATCAGTGGAAATCGGACAGCGGAATTAAGTCGGCCATGGACAAAATGATGAAGCGGCTCAGCCACCTGAGCAGAGGGCAGCGGGATGCGGTGCAGAATATGCTGCTGATTGCTGCGATCTCGGTGCAGACCTGTTATTTTCAGGCGATGGCCCGGCAATATTTTAATGCGGTGTTATTCCTTGATTTTTGAACCATCCACTTCTAGAATGTGTAAGTGATACTATATAAATTGAACTTATGATTTTTGTGTTTTGGGATTAGCCGTGACTCCAGAGAAGTTTTGGACTTCCGGCCGCTGCCCTTCTACAGATTTCATGATTTTATACCGTTTTTAACGGTTGAAATCCGTAGACAAAGGCGGTCGCTACCGCTCCTCCAGTTCCAAAATTCCCCTCCGCCACTTTTCCTTTAACTTAAATTTTTAGTTCAATCTATTTAGTTCAATCTATATAGTTAGGTATTATTGTAACGGGAATCAGGGGAGAGGGGCCTTAAGTCATGTGGAATCAAATGTCGCTGCTGCAGAATCCGAAGCAGCGGAAGCTGCTCTTCAGTGCAGGTCTAAGCTGGATGTTCGACGCGATGGATGTAGGGATGATCTCGTTCGTCGTGGCTGCACTGGCCAAGGAATGGTCGCTGGGACCGGAGAAAATCGGCTATTTAACCAGCATTAACTCAGTGGGGATGGCCGTCGGTGCGGCTGCAGCCGGGATTATGGCGGACCGCTTCGGCCGCAAATCGGTGCTGCTGTGGACGCTGCTGATCTTCTCGATTGCAAGCGGATTGTCGGCCTTCGCCGCAGGCTATGCAGTACTGTGTGTGCTGCGCTTCATTGCCGGCTTCGGGCTCGGCGGAGAGCTGCCGGTGGCTTCGACACTGGTATCCGAGAGCATGCCGGTCAAGGAAAGAGGCCGGGCTGTGGTGCTGCTGGAGAGCTTCTGGGCGCTCGGCTGGATTCTGTCGGCGCTGATTGCGTACTTCGTCATTCCAGATTACGGCTGGCGGGTCGCCTTCGCCATCGGGGCGGTACCGGCGCTATATGCGCTCTATCTGCGCAGGGCAATCGATGACTCACCGAAGTTCGCGGAGATCAAGAAAGCTCCTCCAGTGCCCCTGCGTAAGCGTGTGGCGGCAGTCTGGTCGGCAGAGCACCGCCGCTCGACCATCATGCTGTGGATTCTGTGGTTCACTGTAGTCTTCTCTTATTATGGAATGTTCCTGTGGCTGCCGACGGTAATGGTGCTGAAGGGCTTCAGTCTGGTCAAAAGCTTCGAATATGTGCTGATCATGACACTCGCCCAGCTGCCGGGATATTTCACCGCCGCCTATTTCATCGAGAAATACGGCCGCAAATTCGTACTGGTCATCTACCTCCTGCTGACAGCCGTCAGCGCGGCCTGGTTCGGGAATTCAACGACCGAGGGGATGCTGATGGCTGCCGGGATCTGCCTGTCGTTCTTCAACCTGGGAGCCTGGGGCGGGATGTACGCATATACGCCTGAGCTGTATCCGACTAAAATCCGTTCCACTGGTGCCGGACTCGCCACCTCCTTTGGACGGATAGGCGGCATTATTGCTCCAACGCTGGTCGGGCTGATGGTCGGCAAGGCGGTCGGGATCGGCTCCATCTTCATGATCTTCTTCGTCACGATTGTAATCGGCGCCTTGGCGGTGCTGTTCCTGGGGAAAGAAACGAAGGGACTGGAGCTAGAGTAGACTGCTTACCGAACAGATTCATACTTAACAGAACAATCCAGGACTAATAGGCCAGCCGGAAGATTCCGGCTGGCTTTTGTCTTACTTATTTGATAGAACCCCTTACTTTTCTGGATTTACCCTATGCAGAGCCTTCCGTATAATCATTTATGTAACCGCTTACTTCACAAATTTGAGGAGGCAACAGATGACAATCAAGGGGACTAAAGGACTTGTACTGCTTCTAAGCTCCATATTGCTGATGACTACGGCCGGATGCTCATCCGGCGATGCGAATGCACCGGACGGAGCCAAGGCTTCATCCAAGACAGAGGGCTCGGCACCTGCAATTGAGCTGCGCATGACCTGGTGGGGCTCACAGACACGCCACGATCTGACCACCAAGATGATCAAGCGCTTCGAGGAGAAGAATCCGGGCATCACGATTAAACCGGAATATTCCGGCTGGGACGGCTATTTCGATAAGCTGTCTACTCAGGTAGCAGGCTCGAATGCTCCGGACATCATTCAGATGGACTATGCGTTCCTGTCCGATTACGCCAAGCGCGGCACCTTGCTTGACCTGACGCCTTATACCCAGGATGGCACGCTGCGGACAGAGGACCATGATAGCAGCATGCTCTCGGCAGGAAGCATTGACGGCAAATTGTATGCCGTTACCCTTGGAGTGAACGCTCCCGGCGTCGTCTATAACGCCTCTGTGCTACAGGAGCTGGGAATTGCGGAGCCGCAGGAGTCATGGACGTGGAAGGATTTTGCGGAGATGGCGAATGCGATTGCTAAGAAGAAGGGCGACGGCTATTATGGGACGCCGGATATTTCGGGCACTACGAACATCTTCGAGGTATTCGTGCGCCAGAACGGGAGCGGACTGTTCGCCGGGAACAAGCTCGGGGTCTCCCAGGAGGTCATCGATGAATGGTTCAAGTACTGGCAGGAGCTGCGGGACAGTGGCGGCGCTACAACGGCAGAAGTAACTGCCGCGATGACGAATGCGCTGGAGACCCGGCCGCTGTCCGTTGGCCAGTCTGCCCTTGATTTCGCCTGGTCCAACCAATTGATTACCTATCAGAATGTGCTGAAGGATCAGAGCCAGAAGCTGAAGATGCAGGTGATTCCGCATATGGAAGGAGAGCAGAAGATCGGCGAATATCTGAAGCCCGGCCAGTTCATCTCCGGGAATGCCAAGACCAAGTATCCCAAGGAGGTAGCGAAGCTCATCGACTTCATGGTCAACGACCCGGAAGGCACCGCTATTCTCGGGGCTGAACGGGGAGTGCCGGTCAATTCCGCAGTCCGGGAGCAGCTGAAGCCGTCGCTAACCGCCGAGGAGCAGTTAATCTTTGATTTTATCGATGTGGTCTCCAAGCATTCCAGTGATATTGACCCGCCTTACCCGCAGGGCTTCTCGGAGATTGATAAGAACTTCAAGAGCGCCAGCGAGCAGATATCCTTCGGTCAGGCTGGCGTTCCGCAGGTAACCGAACAGTTCATCTCCGGTGCTAACGCCATACTGGACAAGGCCAAATAAATATAGAGGAGGGAGAGAGCCATTGAGTGCAGATTTGATGACAGTAGATAGACCAGCAGGCATGAAGCGGCGCAGAGCAAAGATGCGTTACAACCAGAACGGGATCGCCCTCCTGTTCCTGTCGCCCTGGCTGCTGGGGCTGGTGTGCCTGACCCTGGGGCCGATGGCGGCCTCACTCTATTTTTCTTTTACAGATTACAGTATTCTGGAGAGCTCCAGATGGATCGGATTGGATAATTTCAGAACGATGCTCACCGCAGATCCGCTATTTATTCAGTCGCTTAAGGTGACGTTTATCTTCGTATTCGTATCGGTGCCGCTGAAGCTGATGTTCGCCCTGGCGGTGGCCCTACTCCTTAACAAAGGAATACGGGGCCTCGGCATCTACCGGACGGTCTACTACATCCCTACGCTGCTTGGAGGCAGTGTCGCTATTGCGATGCTGTGGCGCAAGATGCTCGGCGGCGACGGGCTGCTGAATCAGCTATTGGCCATGGTGGGGATACAGGCGCCTGACTGGGTATCGAATCCCAAATACTCGCTGTATTCGCTGATTCTGCTGTCGGTATGGCAATTCGGTTCGTCGATGATCATCTTCCTGTCCGGGCTGAAGCAGGTGCCGCCGGAATATTATGACGCCTCTTCGGTGGACGGTGCAGGTAAGGTAGGGCAATTCCTGCATATTACGCTGCCGGTGCTGTCTCCGGTTATCTTTTTCAACGTCATCATGCAGACGATCACCGCCTTCCAGTCGTTCACCCAAGCGTTCATTATCAGTAACGGCAGCGGAGGACCGGTGAATTCCACCCTGATGTATTCCCTGTACCTGTACAAGAAGGGCTTCTCCTTCTTCCAGATGGGCTATGCCTCGGCGATGGCCTGGGTACTGGTGCTGCTGATCGGGATATTCACACTCCTGCTATTCGGCAGCAGCAAGCTGTGGGTGCATTATGAAGATGGGGGGAAATAAGCTATGGATACAGGCAGCGCATCGAAAAGTGCCATTTGGCTCAAGCACTTCATCATCTGTCTAATCGCCTTTGTCATGCTGTACCCGGTGCTGTGGCTGGTGGGCAGCTCGTTCAAGCCGGCGAATATGATTTTCTCGGAAATCTGGTTCTGGCCCCGGCAGTGGAACTTCCATAATTATGTAAGCGGCTGGTTCGGCTTCCAGGGCAGCTCCTTCGCCAAGTTCCTGCAGAACTCGGCTCTGATCTCTCTGGGGGCAGTGCTTGGCAATGTCATCACCTGCTCCATGGCAGCCTATGCATTCGCGCGGCTGAATTTCCGGTTCAAGGCACTGGGCTTCGCGCTGATGCTGATGACGATTATGCTGCCGCTGCATGTGACTCTTATCCCGCGTTATATCCTCTTTAACAGCCTGGGCTGGGTGAACACCTTCGCGCCGCTGGTTCTGCCCAAGTGGATGGCAACGGACGGCTTCTTCATCTTCCTGACGGTACAATTCATCCGCGGCTTGCCGAAGGAGCTGGACGAAGCGGCAACGATTGACGGCTGCGGGCCGGTTCAAATCTTCAGCCGGATTATCATTCCGCTGGCGCTGCCTGCGCTGATCACGACGATGATTTTCACCTTTATGTGGACCTGGGATGATTTCTTCAGCCAGCTCATCTTCCTTAGCGATATCGGAAAATACACAGTGCCGCTCGGGCTAAGGCTGTTCCTGGACTCCAGCTCGCAGTCGGATTGGGGCCCGATGTTCGCCATGTCGGTATTGTCGCTCGTGCCATGCTTCATTCTCTTCATCACGCTGCAAAAGTATTTCGTCGAAGGAATTGCGACATCCGGTCTGAAAGGATAGAATCGTGGGAAAAGCATAGGGATGGGGCAGATGCAAAAAAGAATACTCGGCACCTGGCTGCTGCGGATCAGGCGGAGCAAGCTCTCCACGCTGATGGCGGCCAGTATTATCACGTTCAATCTGATTTTTCTCGGATTCATTGTCCTGCTGGCGTACCGGACCTTCTCGGACGTAACCTTCCGCGAGATCAGTACGACCAGGCTTGCGCTGCTGAATGAGAGTACGAAGCGCGGCTTCGACTTCATGACCAATGTGTCGGGGACCGCCTACTCCATTGCAGCGAACAAGAGCGTTATTGAGGGGCTTGAGAACACGCCTGCTTCCAAGTATCAGATGATCTCCAGAAGGCGGGAGATTACGGAGATTCTCCAGCACTCGCTGGTGCTGAACGAAGGGGTAAGCTCCATTGAGATTTACAGTGATTTGTTCAGCGGAGTGCCGCAAAGCTCCACGGACCTCGTCTTTCCGGTCTCTTCGATTAAGAACGAGAGCTGGTATCCCCGGCTGAAGCAGGCGGATTCGCTCTGGGTTCCCCTGGAGGGCAGCGGCGGCGATGATGAGCCTTATCTGATCGGCCATATTCAGCATCTGTTCGGAAATGAAGGCAAAACGATCGGCTACCTTTATATCAGGCTGTCCGCAGACGATATCCTGAAACAGTTCAAGGATATTCCGGCTGTGCTGGACGGCCAGATCCATCTGGTGGATACAAGCGGCAATCTCCTGCTGCTGGTTAACAAAGAGAACGGCGCGGCGGCTGCGGACAAGGCTGTTCTGGAGGCCAAGTGGCTTAACCAGCATACGTATGAGGGCAATGAAGGCTATGAGCTGCTGAAAAAGGACGGGCAGTCCTATCTCGTCCTGTTCTCCAGACCGAGCACGATCTCCTGGCGGCTGGTCCAGGTCATACCGACGCGTGAGCTGCTGCAGGAGGTTCGTAAGGCGGACAGGCAGGTGATCGGGATCGGAATGCTCTGTCTGCTCCTGTCGGCGTTGCTGGCGTACTTCTTCATTCGTAATATGATCCGTCCGGTACGCAGGCTGATTCAGGAGATGCGGAAGCTGGAGCGCGGAGATTTCCGGGCCAGTATGAGTGAGTCGCTGACGGAGGAATACACGCAGATGTCTTACGGCTTCAACCACATGGTGAACCGGCTGCAGGAGCTGGTGCAGAGCGAGCGGGAAGCAAGCGCCGCGAAGCGGGAGGCGCAGGCCGGGCTGCTGGAGGCCCAGATCAAGCCACATTTCCTGTACAACACACTGGATATGATTCACTGGAAGGCAATGGATTACGAGGCCCAGGATATCAGCTACATGATCACCCAACTGGGCAAAATGCTGCGCATCGGCTTGAGCGGCGGCAGAATGCTCATTCGTCTGCGCGACGAGCTGGAGCATGCGCGGTGTTATGTGAGCATCCAGCAGGAACGGCTGCCGATTGCCATCGAGTACACGGAATCGATTGCGGACCCGGCGGTCCGGAGTTATTTCATACCGAAGGTCATTCTCCAGCCGCTGATTGAGAATTCAATTATTCATGGCAGCAGGGAGCCTGGCTCCGGCCCGTTGCAGATTCACCTGGAGGTGCAAGAGATGAAGACGCCGGGAAGGCAGCCTTACTTGCAAATTACGCTGCTGGATAACGGCCGGGGCTTAGAGGAAGGCTGGTCGATGGAACAGGTGAGCGGCATCGGCACCCGGAATGTGATGAGCCGGATTCAGCTGTACTGCGGGGAACCGTATGGACTATACTTGGCCAACCGGCCGGAGAGAGGGGTTGCGGCTATGATTACGCTGCCAGTCATTGAGACGGAGGAGCAGCTGGAGCGGCTGCTGCGCGATCAGCTATGAGCCGCTCCATACTGCTCGTAGATGATGACCCGCATATTCTGAAAGCCCTTACGAGACATGTGGGCTGGGAGAAGCTGGGCCTGACTCTGGCTGGAACAGCGGTCAACGGCCATGAAGCACTGGAGCTGTTCCGCAGGCTCTCCCCCGATCTGGTGATGACCGATGTCTATATGCCGGGCATGGGCGGGCTGGAGCTTACAGAGGCACTAAGGGAGCTGGCACCGGAGCTGCCGGTTATTATTCTGAGCGGCTACGAGGAATTCGAGAATGCCCGGCAGGCGATGCGCTGGGGCGTCAGCCATTTCCTGCTGAAGCCGGCCAGGGTAGACGAGATCGAAGCTGTGCTCCGCGCTGTACTGCTGGATCTGGATGCGGGAGAGCAGAAGAAGCGGCTGGAGGAGCGTTATCAGCAGGAGATCGGCCGTACGCTTCCTTTTCTGCGGGAACGCCTGCTTATGGAGCTGCTGACCACCCGCTACAGTGCGGAGGAATGCTCTGAGGAACGGCTCGGATATCTGCAGATTACCCGTCCGCAGCGGCTGGCGGCGGCCAGTATCCAGCTTAACCGGCCTTCGCCGCTGCATAAGCTGAAGGAGCGCGAATGGCAGCTGCTGCGCTTCGGAGCGGGTAATATCTGCCGGGAGACACTCCAGCACAAGCTTGCCGGACATCCCTCTGTGCAGGGGCATGTGCTGGACTACTCCGACGATCTGCTGGTAGTGCTGCTGCTGGACCGTGAGGCGGGAGAGCCGATCCCCATTCTGAAGGAAGTGGTTCAGGAGACGATGGATAAGATCCGGAATTACATTCAGCTTCAGGCCTATGCCGGCATCGGTTCGGTCAAGGCGGCCATCCATGAATTGATAGATTCGTACCTGGAGAGCCGGGAGGCGCTTGCTTCCGCAGAGTTTCAGGAGACCAGCCCCATTTACGCCTATGAGCCGTGCGTAAGTGCCAATCCGTGGACGCTGGAGGATTATTCCCGGCTGCTCCAAGAGTGGAATGAGGTGCTGCTGTGCCGGGATTCCTCGAAAATATGGGAGACCTGGGAGATTATCTTCGGCAGGCTCCGGCAGGAGAACCAGAATAACATACAGGATATTCAGACGGTGTGTGTCGGTCTGTTCACTACGCTGATGTATTACTGGAATGCCTGCTGTCCGGGCCGTACTCCCCCTATGAGCATGTCCGAATTCCTGCAGGCGGTGACGGGCTACTATACCTGGAGGAGCCTGACGGAGTGGATGGGCCAGATGATCCCGGCCGTCCTGACCGCAGCTTTTGCCGAGATGAACGTCAAGAAGAACCGGCTGGTGGAGAGCGTCAAAAGCTATGTGGAAGCCCACTATACCCAAGAGATCAGCTTCATGGGCCTCGCGCAGGAGCTGCATGTGCACCCGAAATATCTAAGCCAGCTGTTCAAACGGATCAGCGGCGAGAATTTCGTCAGCTACCTGAACCAGTACCGGGTGGACCGGGCCATTGAATTCCTGCAATCCGGCCAGCATATGGTATATGAGATCAGTGAGATGGTCGGCTTCAACAATCCCGCCTATTTCAGCCAAGTGTTCAAAATGATTACCGGGCGCAGCCCTAGTGATTATTTGAAGGGGTGAGGGGGCAATAGCGGAGCAAGGGCAGGTGCACATACTATATAAATTGAACTACTGGTTTTTATGATTTGGGAATAGCCGTGACTCCAGAGAAGTTTTGGACTTCCGGCCGCTGTTGTATTTGAATTTCCTGAATTAAACCGCATTATGCGGTAGAAATTCAAACACAAAGGCGGTCGCTTCCGCTCCTACAGTTCCAAAATTCCCCTCCGCCCCTTTTCCTTTAACTTGAATTTTTTAGTTCAATTTATATAGTAAACACCTGCAGCCTTGCTCCGCTATTGCAGCCCGCAGGGTGAGTATAGTATATTCTTATGGAGACACAAACGAACGTTCTCATTGCCCGGCAGGTAACATTAAGTTGCGGTGCGGTGACAGGCGCTCTCATCCAAGATCTTGAGGAGTTAGTCTCTCAAGGTCTTTTTATTGATTTATGGCGGGAAATCTGAGGCAGGTGGATTTTTGCTGTGCAACTGTGCGAGTGTGCGACTACATAGATGGGAACGGGCACAGGGACGGGCACCTCAGATATTTTAGCGGTGATGCGGACCGAGAATCCGTTATTTCTTCAAAAAGCTACTTTATGAGGCCCGAGCGGACCGGGTGGCGCTTAGTTGGGTTATTCGGCCCTGAAATGAGACGATATTGTCTAATTAAGGGATTCTGAGTCCGCTTGACCGCCATATTGGCCTGATTTGTTCAGCATAACGGAATCTCAGTCCGGCAGAGCGGGCGGGGAGTAAGAGTCTGGAACGGCTGCAGCCGCTTCATAGGGTATATGATATAATGTGAGAATTACCAAGACATACGGGTGGGGCGATGAAGCATGGCTAAAGACAGGCAGGGGCTGCATTTCACGGAGCTGGTCTGGGAGAGTACGGAGCGGAATGTGGCGATTCCGCCGCGCGGTACTGTAGATGAAGGCAGCCGGAAGCCTAAGTCAGAGCCGGTTACGAAGAAGACGTCCGGTTATAATACAGTCCAGCTCGAACTCTGGGATATGGAAGAGAGTGTGGAGCCGGTAACCACTACAGAGAGTGAGTTCGTCCAGCGTGCACGTGAGCTTGTAGAGCATAAGGAGCCAGCGGCGCTGTTCGTCCCGTTCAAAAGCTATTGGCCTACCTACGGGCATATGACCGGCGCGCAGAGCCGATGGTATTTTTTCTGGCGGGATGAAGTCCGGCAGGGGAGATATCCGAAGACCGATCTCTCCTATATTTTCCTGCATATCTATGAGCTGATTAACGGCGTGGGCTGGGACGAGCCTCTGGAAGGCTGGCGTCAGCTCAATCTGCTATGGGAGGCCTACCGCGACAGTTACAAACGTCTGGATCAGTACCTTGGCGGGTGGATTGCGGATTTCTCTTTTGTCCATAAGCTGGATATTCCGTTATCAGAGATTGTGGCCCGTTCGCGCGGGCTGGCGGGGGATCTGGCTGAGCTTGAACTGGTCCGCTGCCTGTCGGCTGCCCCGGAGCAGCTTAGCACCCTAGTACTGAGTGTGATGTCAGACTATGATATCAGCAAGTCGAAATTCTACACCGGCGAGGGTAAAATCGCTGCGGATCGTTATATTCCCCAGGTTGTAGCGCTAATTGATGCTTATGTCGCGCGGAAGCACGGTTCTAATCTGATCACGATGTTCCCGCCCGCCCCGCCTGTCGTCCGTGAGCGTTATTTGTTCCGCAGTGCGGTATACGATATCTCCCTGTATGGCTATTCTGTTCTTGTGCCTGTTATACGGGTCAGCAAGTCTCCACCGCTGCGCAGCCTGATTACCCGCCTGTTCCGGCTGACCGAGAATAAGCTGCGGGCGCTGATGGGCTACCGGGGAAGACTGAAGGATGTCCGGGTCGATGCCGATATGGATGATCTCGTCACCCGGTTCCTGGAGCGTGAGTTCCGCAAGGCGGAGCAGGAGGAGAAGGGACCGGCAGTGGTCATTGACCAGCAGAAGCTGGAGCAGCTGGCAAGCGACTCCGAGGTGGTGCGTTCCTTGCTTACGGTGGAGGACACCGGGGAACCGGGTCAGGAAGATGATGCGGAATGGACAATTGAGTCTGAAGGAGCACTTGGAGGAGCCGGATTGGCCGGTATTGGAACTGGTGCAGATGCGCATGGAAGCACCGCAAATACGGATGCAAGAGTTGAATCAGCGGTATCAGCAAATGCGGAAAGTGTCTCCGGTAGCTCTGCAAGAGCTGAAGAGCAAGCGGTTGCGATGGTTGGTGGTGAGCGGATAAAGCGGGGCCATGAAGACCCTACAGGTAACCACCCGTCTGAAATACAGAAGCTAACCGCTTCCCTGCCGCCAGCCTCTGATAGCGAAGCGGACCGCTGGATATTGTTCGCCTCCGAGCTGACTCCGCTGCAACGGGAGGCCGTGCTGGCTCTGGCAGAGGAGGACGGTTCTGCGAAGGTGCAGCGGCTGGCTGCGGGAGCAGGAACGATGGCAGAGCTGCTCTACGATAAGATTAATGAGCTGGCCATGGACAGTCTGGGAGACCTCATCATCGACGGGGAAGAGCTGACCGAAGAATGTCTATCCATGCTTGACTATATAAAGAGGTGAAATTCGTAAATGAACCCACTCAAAATACCGAAGCGGATGACCACCGCACTCGTCAATTCGCTGACAGCGGGAGTCGTGCCGCGGATCGGGCTTGAACATATCGCTGTCGGCCGGCGTCCGGAGGTGGAGGCGATTCTCCGCGATATGGAGAACATCGCTGATGGCGGAGCCGCCTTCAAGCTGATTACAGGCAAATTCGGCAGCGGCAAAAGCTTCCTGCTCCAGATCATCCGCAACTATGCGATGGATCGCGACTTCGTGGTTGCCGATGCGGACCTGTCGCCGGAGCGGCGGCTGGTTGGCACGAAGGGCCAGGGGCTCGCCACTTACCGCGAGCTGATGAGCCATCTCTCGACCCGGACCCGCCCGGATGGAGGGGCGCTGGAAATTATGCTGCAGAAGTGGATCATGACGCTGCAGCAGGCCATGATGCAGGAGAAGGGCTACGGCCCCGATGCACCGGAGCTGGGCGATGAGGTGGAGCAGCGCATCTATTCGGTAGCCTCCGGGATGCGCGGGCTGGTTCATGGCTTCGACTTCGCCAAGGTGCTGGCCTCCTACTGGAACGGGCACAAGCTGGCCGATGACGGACTGAAGCAGGATTCCCTGCGCTGGCTGCGGGGAGAGTTCCCGACCCGCACGGAAGCGCGGAAGGCGCTCGGCGTTGGTGTCATCATCGACGATGACAACTGGTATGACTATATGAAGCTGTGGGCGGAATTCACCGGAGCCATCGGCTATAAGGGCTTGTTGCTGTTCATCGATGAAGGGGTGAACCTCTACAAGATTACCAACAGCATCTCGCGGCAGAGCAATTACGAGAAGCTGCTGACCATGTTCAATGATACGATGCAGGGCAAAGCAGAGCGGCTGGGCATCTTCGTCGGCGGTACGCCGCAGTTCGTGGAGGACCACCGGCGCGGACTGTTCAGCTATGAGGCGCTTCGTTCCCGGCTGGTGGCCGGACGGTATGCAGGCAACGGGCTGAACAATTACACAGGGCCGATTATCGCGCTGGACATGCTTTCCCACGAAGAGATTCTAATTCTGCTCCAGAAGCTGCGGGATATCCACGCGCTGCACTACGGATATGAAGCAAGACTAACACAGGAGCAACTGGTGCATTTCATGGAAGAGGCGGTCAACCGGCTGGGAGCTGATGAACTGCTCACCGCACGCGAGGTGGTGCGTGACTTCATGGATCTGCTGCATACCCTGCACCAGCATCCCGAGCTTTCATTCGAGAAGCTGGTCGGAGAGCGGACTTCGCGGCCTGCCGAGACGGAGCAGAATGAGCTGGACGGCTTCCTGGCGGAGTTCGACCTATGAGTGATAACCCGTTCTACCGGCTGGCTCCGTTCATCAAGGAATTCATCTATAAGAACCGCTGGGATACGCTGCGCGAGGCGCAGGTCGATGCCTGCCGGGTGCTGTTTGACACGCCGCATCATCTGCTGATCGCTTCAGGGACGGCGTCAGGCAAGACCGAAGCGGCCTTTTTTCCGGCGCTCACGGAGCTGTATGAACGTCCGTCTGCCTCTGTAGGCATCCTGTATATCGCGCCGCTGAAGGCGCTGATCAATGACCAGTTCACGCGGCTGAACGATCTGCTGCGTGAAGGGAACATTCCGGTCTGGCACTGGCATGGCGATGTGCCGCAGGCGGACAAGACCAAGCTTATGCAGAACCCTTCGGGAGTGCTGCAGATTACCCCGGAATCGCTGGAGGGCCTGCTGATGAACCGCCCGAATGCGATTCCGGCCCTGTTCCATGATCTGCGCTTCATCGTTATCGATGAAGTTCATGCCTTCATGGGCGCGGACCGCGGCATTCAGGTGCTGAGCCAGCTGGCGCGGATCTCGCGGATGGCGGGCTGTCATCCGCGGCGGGTCGGCCTCTCAGCGACGCTGAGTGATTACGCCTCCGTTACGGAGTGGTTGGCGGCAGGCACGCACGAGAGCGTGGAGGTCAGCGCCCCGCAGGGCGGGCGCAAGCTGCGGTTGAGCGTGGAGCATTTCTCGTTCCCGGATGCGCGGAATGAGGAGGAGGCCGAGCACCTGGAGCGGGCGCGACAGGCGTATTACGGGTTTATCTACGATCACACGCATGTCAAGAAGGCGCTCGTCTTCACGAACAGCCGCAGCGATGCCGAAGAGGCCATCCTGGAGATGCGGCGCATTGCCGCTAAGCGCGGCGAGCGGGATGTCTTCCATGTGCATCATGGAAGCATTTCCGCTATGCTGCGCGAGGAGACCGAGGCCACGCTCCGTGACGGTGCGGGGCCGGCTGTAGCTGCAGCGACGCTGACGCTGGAGCTGGGGATTGATCTGGGCGAGCTGGAGCGGGTGCTGCAGCTCGGCGCGCCTTATAGCTGCGCGAGCTTCGTGCAGCGGCTGGGCCGCTCGGGCAGGCGCGGGGACGCCGCCTCCGAGATGATCTTCGTCACGCCCGAGGAGGAGGACGAGGAGGCGCAGCTCCCGGCGCGCATGCCGTGGACGCTGCTGCGGGCCATTGCCGTAATCGAGCTGTACGTACGCGAGAAATGGGTAGAGCCGCTGGTCGTGCGCCAGCTGCCGGCCGGTCTCCTGTATCATCAGACGATGAGCATTCTGAAGAGCATGGGGGAAGCAGAGCCGGAGGACTTGAAGGAGGCTGTGCTGAGCCTGCCGTCCTTCCGCAGCATCGATCCTGCTGATTATGATGACTTCATGGAGTACATGCTCGGCATGGGCCATATCGAGAAGATGGATGAGGGCAGCCTTCTGATCGGGATGGCGGGCGAGAAGATCGTCAACAACTTTCGCTTCTATGCGGTATTCAAAGACGATGAAGAACATGTCGTCTATAACGGGACGGAGGAGATAGGGTCCATTACCACCGTGCCGCCTCCGGGCTACTGCTTCACATTGGCAGGCAAGCTGTGGAAGGTCGAAGAGGTGGACAACCGTCACAAGGCCGTCTATGTCAAAGGCTCACGCGGCAAAGTGGACACTCTATGGCTCGGCGCAGGCGGAGATGTGCATACCCGGATCATGACGAAGATTCGCGAAGTATTAGGATCTACGGCCCTATACCCTTACCTTGCGCCAAGTGCGGCCGCCAGACTGGAACGGGCCCGCAGGCTCGCCAAGGAGAGCGGATTGCTGACGCATTCGGTTCTGCCAGCCGGGGGAGATTCCATGTTCATCCTTCCGTGGGCAGGCAGCCGCCAGTTCCGTACCCTGGAGCGCCTGCTCAAGAACAACCTGAAGGAACCTCTTGGCTTGCGCTCGGTCGTGCCCATGGAACCGTATTACATGGTGGTCGCCGGTAAAGTGGATGCAGAGAAGCTGGAGGATGAGATCATCGCCGAGACCGCTGCGGCTACGGATGCACTCACGCTCCTGAAGCCGGATGAAGCCCCTTATCTCGGCAAATACGATGAGTTCATCCCGCATGAGCTGCTGCGCAAAGCTTTTTCGCTCGACGGCCTTGATGTGCCGGGTCTGGTAAGCGTGGTCAAACATTGGAAGCAGCCTCCGGTATAATTGATATAGCGATAACCAATATACGGAGATGTATCTCGCTTATACAACAAGAAGCAGTCGATCCTAATCGTGATCAGCTGCTGCTTGTTTATCCACGGAAATACACGAATAAATGGTAAATATAGGTAAATATTATGGGGGGTGAGGATTCTATGGAAGCAAAAGCGTTAGAGCGTTTACCAAATCCAACAATGCTACAAAAGCTAATGAAAATCCAAGCTTCACTGAATATTATTCTTTGCCAGGAGGAGTGGCTTCGTTACCATAGCTTTATTCAAGATTGGAATGAGGGTGTGTCTATGGCGAAAATAGATAATGGAGCAGGAGATCATCTATTTATTTTGTTTTCCAATGAAGGCACCATCATAAAAGGCTTCGATCACGAATCTGAATTAAGCCCGTATGCCCAAGATGAACATAAAGTATGGCAAGGGATTTATGATGACGTCCCAAAGAAATTATTATCATTACTTGAAGATGAGGCAATTGAAAAAGAAGATGTGACTTTTTGTATTTCGCATAAAAACAGTGACACCAGCTGGCACAAAGGAAAGGTTGAGATTCCAGAAGGTACAAGCGATGGTTCTGATTTTTTATTGGGCTGTATATTCCATACACCAGAGGATTTTGTGGAATTTGCAACAGATTATTTTGAATTATCCCTATCCTTAGAGGTGGTTGCAAAAATCTACGAGGATCTCCCCATTACGGAAGAGATGATTCATATCTTGAATTCCAGCTGTGACGTAAAGGAAGTTCTTCAAGAATTAAAGCTATTACCCTGAATCGTGGAACCGCACCGCCACTCTGACGTATAGATGTTTAATCATTATTCAAATTCCATTATGACGCATACAGGCGGAGGTGAACCGGACTGGAGCATTTCTATGACTTGATTCAATTGGCATTCTCCATCGCTCTTATCTATTCGGTAGTGTCGATTCCCTTCACCTACTTTTCTATTCAGGAGATCCACTGGGGTTATGAACTGGCTGCACCCGGTTTAACTTGGTCTGTAGCAGTCAGACTGATGCAGCCGAGCAGTATTCAGCGCTGGATCGCACGAACCGCCAGGCGAAGAGAAGCTCCTGATGACGAAGACAATCGTCCTTCCCCACATTGAGATCCATACATTCAATTAGGGAGGACAACAATGAACAATATGAACCTGTATCCACAATGGGCCAAGCCTATTCTCGTCCTAGCGATGGGACTTATCCCGGCCATAGTGCTTAGCGGCTGCTCAGCAGCATCCCAAGCCAGCCCGATTCTTGCAGATTCACCGGGGATATTCAACCACTTCTTTATTTATCCGTTCTCGTACTTAATCCAATTCTTCGGAGATGCATTCCAAGGAAACTACGGCTTATCGATTGTGCTGATGACGTTCATCATCAGGCTTGCGATCCTGCCGCTGATGATGAACCAGACGAAGAAGCAAATGGCCATGAAAGCCAAGATGGCCATCCTCCAGCCGGAGTTAACGGAGCTGAAGGAGAGGTATAAGAACGATGTCAGTGCGGATGCCGCTAAGCAGCAGCAGGCCGAAATGATGCAGCTCTACCAGAAGCATCAGTTCAATCCGTTCAGTATGGGGTGCTTGCCGATGCTGCTCCAGTGGCCGGTCACCTTGGCCTTTTACTACGCTATCCGCCGTACCCCCGAGATTGCCGCACACGATTTCCTGTGGTTCAACCTGGGGACCACAGATATGATTCTGCCGCTTATTGCCGCTGCGGTCTATTACGTGCAGTTCCGCGTATCGCAATCCGCAGCTGTACAGAATCAGCAAGGCCCGGGCAACCAATTGTCTTGGATGGGATGGTTGTCACCGGTCATGATGGGCCTGTTCTCGTTTCAGGTACCCGCAGCGTTGCCGCTGTATTGGGTGGTTGGCGGGATATTCATTATCGTGCAGACGGTCATTCTGAATAAAATGTACGCGAAGCCGGACTTAGCAGGGAATAATCTTTCTGCAAGTGTAGAAGATTGATCTTGGATTCCGCTTAAACAACGTTTCGTTTGCGGAGCGTCCACCCAAGTGCTTACGTAAATCTTACTCCTATTTAAGAGCTGTCCTAAGCAGTCAATTCATGGCTTCTGGGACAGCTTCTTGTCGAGCAAACATAAATGACTATATATAAATAAACGAGGTGACTCCAAATGAATTCACTTATAAGGGTAAGGCTGGCGTCCATAGCAGATGCTGAGGCACTGTCGGGACTCAACCAAGAGTTCAACGGCGGCGTCCGCAGACCCCCTGCCCGGATTATTGAACATCTACATACTAACCGTAACGAATGTATTGCTGTAGCCGAGTTGAACGGTATCATCGTAGGTTTTGGCTGCGCCCAAAGCCTGTATTCTTTTTGCTATGAAGAGCCTTATGGAGAAATTACAGAACTCTATGTGCAAGATACCGCCCGGAGAAAGGGAGCTGCCAGAGCCATTATCACTTGTCTGGAAGACGAGCTTAGAGTGCGTGGAGTGAAACGGGTTAAGGTATTGACGGGCAGAAGGAACGCTGCGGCCATTCGGACCTACGAAGATTGCGGCTATGTCAAAGACGATGAACAGATGTTAGAGAAAGAGCTGGCGGATGAAGCCCGCCCAAGCACACCCTAGAAAAAACAAACCTCATTTCTGCAGTTCCCACCTTGCCCGAAACGCTCCCCCTGATGATAATTAGCTTATCACGACAGAGGGGGCTTTAATGAATGGTCAACAGAAAAATGAAGCAAACCGCTACCGTCGCGTTCGCCGCGCTAATGGCAGTTAGCCTTGCCGCATGCGGGAACTCGGACAACAACGCCAATACCAAGGCTAAGGACACCGCCGCACCGAACGCCGCCACAGGCAGCGGCAATGCCGCAGCTACAGACGCACCGAAGGACAAAGAGGTAACGCTTACTTTCCAGAACATCTACCCCGATCCCGCAACGCCCAACTACAAAATGATCCGTGAGCTTACGGACGCCTACATGAAAGAGCATCCCAATGTGAAAATTGAACTGGACACCCTGAATACGGACCAGCAGAAGGTGAAGCTGAAGACACAGGCTGCCTCCAAAGAAGTGCCGGACATCACCATCGTGAACCCGGCAGCGCAAATGAAACCGTTTGTGGATGCCGGATTATTCGCTCCGCTGAACGACATGCTTGAACAGAATGGCCTGAAGGACACGTACCAGAAGGGCCTCCTCGATTACTACAGCTTCGACAATAATGTGTATGCCATCCCCGACGGCAACAACATTGAAGTCGTCTACTACAATAAAGACCTGTTCGCCCAAGCCGGCATCGCGGCCCCTCCAACTACCTTCGAGGAGATGCTGAAGGATGTGAAGATCCTGAAGGATAAGGGCATCACACCACTGGCTATAGGCGAAAAGGATTCCTGGACCGGCTCGTTCCTGTTCATGAACATTCTGCTGCGCACCAACGGCGGCCCCGGCTTCCTGCAGGATGTGCTCGATGGCAAAAAGACCTTTGAAGATCCTGCATTTGTCGAAGCGGTTGATGCCTTCCAGGCTCTGGTTCAAGCGGGCGCTTTCCCTGACGGTGCCACCTCTATTGATGCCAATGCGGGCGGAAATATTTTCAAAACAGGCAAAGCTGCTATGTGGTCGATCGGTTCCTGGGAGACTGGCGCGATTGATGCTTCCCCGGTTGCCGGTAAAGTAGGGGCCTTCCAGTTCCCGACAGTGAACGGCAAAGGCGATCCCAACGAATTCATGCTCGCCCCCGGCAGCGCCTTCGCTATATCTGCGAACAGTGAGCATCTGCAGGAAACCAAGGACTTCCTCAACTTCTTCGGCACCCAGTATCCCAAGAAGCAATTTGAGCTGAAGAACGCTGTAGGGATCGGCCAAAAGGTAGACGGCGACCTCAAGGCAGCCGGGTACTCGGATCTGGCCGTGAACATTGCCGGACTGTTCAACCAAGTGAAGGGCGGCGACCTGGCATTCGATAACACCATGAACCCTGCAACTGCACAGGTCCACCTCAGCAGCATCCAGAACCTGTTCGTCCAGAAGATGGATTCCAAGGCGGTAGCCAAAGAGCATCAGGCTGCGTTCGAAGCCAACAAATAAGCCGCTTAGTTTCAAATGTTCACGTAACTTAAGCCATATCGATACTGCAAATGGAAAGCTGTTCTACTCGATGCGAAGCAAGCCGATCAGGCTACTTCGCATCGGGTTTATCATGCACTTCAATATGTTAATTGCATTAATCATTAACGGTATAAATTATTAGACAAAGAAGAATCTGCTTGATTAGGAGGCGGGAAAGATGAAAGTCCTTAAGGTGCCGGCATACACAATCGCCGTTTTCATAGTGCCGTGTCTGCTGCTCTATGTGTGCCTGGTATTCGTTCCCATACTGGTCTCATTGTACACCGGCCTATTGAAGTGGGACGGTCTAACGACCTCTCAGTTCGTCGGCTTCGGCAACTTCAAGAATATGTTCTGGCATGACCCGGTGTTCTGGCCCTCTGTGCGGAGAACGCTGCTGTATGCTGTGGCTTCCATGCTGGAGATCCCGCTCTGTCTGGGGATGGCGATCCTGCTTAACCGCTATCTGCGCAGAGCCAACACGCTGGTGTCGATCTACTTCACGCCGGTGATCTTATCGGTCGTTATTATTGGACAACTCTGGAAGACCATCTATAATCCTACTTCGATGGGGGGCATGCTGAACGGTGTGCTGGTGTCACTGGGGCTGGAGAGCTGGACGCATAACTGGCTGACAGAGCCTAATATCGCTATGTACTCGCTGTATCTGGTCTCCCTGTGGCAATATTTCGGCTACCATCTGCTGATCCAGTACACCGGGGTGCAGAACATTCCCGACGAGCTGTACGAAGCGGCCCGGATTGACGGAGCGGACGGCTTCAAGGCGGATCGTTATATTACGCTTCCGCTGATCATTCCGATTTTCAAAATCTCGATAATCCTGGCGTTTATCGGGTCCCTGCAAGCCTTCGACCTGGTGATGGTCATGACTGGCGGCGGTCCGGCGCATGCAACGGATGTAATCTCCACCCATATGTATAACAGCTCCTTCTTATCCTTCAAGTATGGCTACGGCAGCGCGATTGCGACGTTCCTCGTGGTGGTCTGTCTGATTTTTACAGGCATTATTAATATGATCTTCAACCGGCTTGAGCGAAAATTCGAATAGGGAAGGAGTGCGCGGACCATGCGTATGCTTAAAAAAGGAATCGTGTATCTTCTTTTTGCCATTCCTGTCATTACCCAGCTCTACCCGCTGCTGTGGCTGCTGTTATACTCCTTGAAGACGAATGAGGAGATTCTGGACGGGAGCTTCTTTTCTTTGCCCCATAAATTGCAGTGGCATAACTACTATGAGGCTTACACCTCGGGCAGCTATCTGAAGTACCTGTCGAACAGCGTGTTCGTTACTGGCCTTACGATGATTTGTGTCATTCTGCTGGCTTCGATGGCAGCCTATGCAATCTCCCGGTTCCGGTGGAAGTACGGCAATGTCGTGATGACCATTTTCCTGATGGGGATGATGATTCCGATGCAGGCCACGCTGCTGCCGCTGATGATTATTTTCAAAAATATGCATATCCTCAACACGCACTGGTCGCTGATTCTGCCGTATATCGCGTTCTCAACTCCTATCGCCGTGTTCATATTGAGCGGCTTCATGAGAGCTATTCCACATGAGATCGAAGAATCGGCGTTCATCGACGGGGCGAGTGTGTACCGGATCTTCCGCAGCATCATCCTGCCGGTGTCCATTCCGCCTGTCATGACCGTATGTATCCTAACCTTCATCAACATCTGGAACGAGTACATCCTGGCCGCCACGTTCATCTCGTCTGAGAAGCTCAAAACCCTTCCATTCGGGGTCTACACCTTCGTGAGCCAGTATTCGGTCAACTATGGCAATATCGGGGCCTTCCTGGTGATGGGCGCGCTGCCGGTGATTCTGATCTACTTCTTCCTGTCGAATCAGATTACTAAAGGGATGGTGGCAGGAGCGGTTAAGGGATAAGGCATGGCATACCGAATTACCCCATTGCATAAAAATGGTAAAGTTTTATAATAAGAAACGGCAGAACCGGGTGCGTAAAGGGGAGAGTCTTATGAAGCTCGGCTTTCATTCCATTCATCATCGGTTGTTCTTGCTGTTTCTTTTTTGCATGTCCAGTATTCTGCTTATTGTCAGCCTGCTGTACTATAACCGGACTACAGACCAATTGCATGAGAAGATCGGTGATTTGTCGCAAAAAAACGTTGCCCAGAGCGCAGGCTTATTCACGCTTCTCTATAAAGGGTATGACGCTTTGTCCAAATCGCTCAGCAATAACTTCGAGATGATCCGCTTGATTAATGAGAAGACGGACGGGCCGGCGGTGGCCTATATCAATGAGCAGACGGTGACGAACATCATCGGTTCGATTTTTTATTCGCGGGACGATCTGGTGGGTATCCATGTGATCACGGACCGCGGGAAGATCTATAACTATGGCAACTATATGAATGTGGTCGATCCGGATTACAGGCAGGAGGACTGGTACCGGCAATTGCAGGCTTCCTCGGGGAAAATGGTCTGGCTCGGAGTGTATCCGCACTCCCTGATCGACCAGGTGGAGGATAGCCCGGTCTTCGCCTTCGGGCGGCAGCTCTATGACCTGAATGAGCATAAGCCGATCGGCATCGTGCTGTATGAGACGGACCCGCAGCCGGTGCTGGATGCGCTGGAGAATCTGAAGCTGGGTACGCACAGCCAGGTCTACCTGATGTCCCCGGATGGACGGTTTGTCACCTCGGCCACCGATCCGCAGCCGGACGCTGCCCGTCTGCCTAAGCTCCCCGCTTCGGAGCAGGTGATGGTTCAGCAGGAGCGCGGGCAACTGGTTGTGGCGTCCAAGCTGTCTTTCTCGGGCTGGTGGGTGATGAGTATTACTCCGGACAAGGATTTGAACGTGGAGCTGGTGGAGCTGAAGCGTTATCTCTTGATCGTGATCTCGGCATTGATCCTGGTCTCTACGCTGATTGCGTCGATTGTATCGCAGACCATTTCTTCACCGCTGAAGAAGCTGATCCGCGAGATGCGGCAGGTGGAGGTGGGGAATTTCGGCGGCATGGTCAAGGTCTCTTCCTATCAGGAGATTAACATTCTGGTAGCTTCCTTCAACCGGATGGTCCGGCGGATCGAGGAGCTGATAGAGCGGGTCAAGCTGTCCACGGTCAGCGAAAAGAATGCGGAGCTGCATGCTCTGCAGTCCCAGGTGAACCCGCATTTTCTCTACAATACGCTGGATATGATCTACTGGATGCTGGATGAGGAGGGCAATGAACAGCTTGGGGAGCTGGTGCTCTCTCTGTCTTCGATGTTCCGTTACAGCAGCCAGTGGGAAGACGGGGCTGATGTAAGCCTAAGCGAGGAGCTGGAGCAGATCGGGCATTACCTGAAGATTATCTCGATCCGGCTGGAGGGCCGCCTCGTGATCGTGACCGATATCGATGAATGCTGGCTGAACATCAGGGTCCCGAAGATGACTGTGCAGCCGGTCATTGAGAATGCGGTCAAGCACGGATTGGAGCCGCTGGCGCGTCAGGGGATTCTCAAGGTCTACACCCGGCAGGAGGGCGATCATCTTGAGCTAATTGTAGAGGATAACGGGGATGGAATGAACGGGGAGCAGCTGGCAAGGCTACAGGAGTCGCTGAATGTGGATAGTCCAGATAGTGCGGGCGCCAGTGGCAGAGAAGGCGGCAAAAGCGGGATCGGACTCCAGAATCTGCACCGCCGCCTGCGGTTCATGTTCGGAGAGGGCTACGGTCTGCAGATTCAGAGCTTCCCCGGTGAGGGGACGCAGGTGGCTATCGTGCTGCCTATTCCAGTGGAGGGAGAGCTGCTGAAGTGAATATTCTTATCGCCGATGATGAACGGGCCATTCGTGAAGGCATCAAGCGTACGATCAAGCAGATTAGTGCAGATCATCAGGTATTCGTGGCCGGGCGGGCGGAGGAAGCGGTGAAGATTCTGGAGGAGCAGCATATCCATATCGTGCTGACCGATATTCTGATGCCGGGCATGAACGGGCTGGAATTCATGAAAATCTCAAAGCGCCGGTATCCGTACGTGAAATGGATTGTCATCTCTGCCCACAGCGAGTTCTCCTACGCCCAGGAAGCAGTCCGGCTGGGCGCGCGCGACTATCTGCTGAAGCCGATCGGCAAGCATAAGCTGACCGGACTGATCGACAGCCTGACGACCGAAATCCAGCAGGATAACCAAATCTCGCGGCAAGGCGAGCGGCTGAAGGCCAGTCTGCGGTTCCTGCGCGAGGGGGTGTTTCAGCGGCTGGCCTCGGGGCTTGATATCGGGAATCTGGACATTGACACGTTCATTGAAGATTATCATTCCTTCTATCTGGTCATGATTCAACTGGAGCCGGGGGATCAGAGCGCCCGTCTGGAGCATTTCATTGTGGAGAATGTTCTCTCTGAGCTGATCGAGCGGTATGGGCGGGGCTTCGTGGTCAGCTATGACCGCCAGCACCTGCTGGGCCTGATCTCACCGGGCGAGAGTGTGCGGATAGAGCAGTTCCAGGAGGAGGTGAAGACGCATCTGACGCATTATTTGAAAATCCCTTTTCAGATGATCCATTCCGGGCTGAGTTGTGACTTCCATACGGTGCCGCAGATCGTGAAGCGGATGCGTGAAGCTTCGGCCTTCCAGGGACCGCCGCTAGAACCCATGAAGGGGAGTGGAGAGAAGGCGATTGAAGTGGCGCTGCACTACATCAAGGAGCATTTCTACGAGGAGCTGTCGCTGGAGAGAATCGCTTCGGTGGTGTTCCTGAATCCGGCGTATTTCAGCCAGCTGTTCAAGCAGAAGACGGGGCAGGGGTATAAGGAATACGTCACCTCGCTGCGGCTGGAGCAGGCGAAGCTGCTGCTATTGAACCCGGGGCTGAAGCTGGCCGAGATCGCGGAGCGGGTAGGCTACCAGGACATGCGCCACTTTACCCAAATGTTCCGCAAGAAATACCAGCTGACCCCCACCGAATACCGCCAAGCGGAGAGCATCAGCATTCTTAGGAGCAGGGGTACTCTGTGAGAATGTCTGCTACTTCAATTCTTCCGTTAATCAACAGCTCTGGAAGCGCATTATTGATATTACCTTTCCAGTATTCTCTGGCTTGTTCGATTTTACGGGAGAATGGAGCCGCGTCTTCCATGGGCAACAGACTGCCGTCCCCTTCAAAAATGGCTCCAGTGACTTTAAGTCTCACGATCTGCAACACTTTCCGGTGATACGAATCGAATATGTTTTTCCACATCAGGGCGTCTTCATAGCTCTTCGCTGCGTATAAGCAAGACAAACGTGAAGGATACTCCGGATGTTCCTGTAGCCTAACCATTTCAACGATAACCTCCCGAACCGCTCTGATGGTCTGCTCCGCATACTTAACCGTAACATCTGCATCTTCTTTATCCAATTTCAAACCGTCCTCAGTATAATTGCCGTGCAGGATCTGCATAACGTCTTCACCTTTGGAATTCATCTGTTCTTGCTCGAAAAAGAAACGATACAAGGTGTTTTTCTGCTGGTTGTCAAAATTAATGATTTGATTCAGGGCCATCTTCTTCCGGGTTACAAGGTGGTAAACGTACCTTTCGCTTACTTGCATAGTCGGCCTCCTAGTAGAGCATCAGATTAAAAAGGATGGATAAGCTTGTTAAACCCTGTCAACCCAAAATCTAACGGACCGGAGAGATCTTATCCCCGCGAAAACGCCACTTTTTGCAGCTTAAGGGACTCAGGCGACCTTATAGTCTCTCTCTGAGACGTTTCGGAGCTGACGTGCCAAGGATAAGACCTGTGGAGTCCGTTACTCGCCCAATAGGCGACTTTCTTCCCAAATAAAAGCACCTCAGTCCGTTACGCTAAGCCAAACGCCCTTGAAGAACACCATCAATAATTAACCCAATGCTCCAGCGTGACAGCGCGGGTAAGTCCAATGGATTCGGCGAGGCGGATGGAGGGGAGATTGTTCTCCAGCACCTGATACCTGGGAATGTAGCCCCGCTTGAGGGTGTGGAAGACTGCTGTGCGGACTACGCGCTGTGCCAATCCTCGCTGTCTGGCAGCTTCTATGGTGCGTACGCCGCCAATCTCCCAGATTCGCTCCTCATTGCGGTACACCATACATGTACTGAGTGGCTTATCTCCTTCAAACAACGTCACAGCGAACGCCCCGTCTTCAAAATAATGCGTGATCTCCTCTAGCGAATAATCATTCGCCATCCACAGCGGCAGCAGCCGTTCATCGATAGCTTCACTGACCGTGCAGGCTTCATCTGCGCTGAACCTCTGGCCTTCGGCTGAAGAATAAGAGTAGAGACTGCGGACCCGCCGCAGCGTGAAATACGGTTCCAGTGCCTCCCGGTACGCATCCTCCTGAAGCTTGAAGACCAGGTTGGCGTCCTGCGGCAGCCGCTTGAGCAGGGCCGGGAAGACCTCAGGACTGCTGTAGTCCATCAGTACAACGGTGTCAGCCTCCGGGTAGGTCCGGTGATCATAGCCGAAGGTGGCCGCAGGCATAAGCAGCAGCACGCCCCACTCATCCAGCTGTTCAATCAGCACGCTGTCGATCTGAGCATGATACGCCGTCATCATTTTGAGCAGCGTCACATTCTTCAGCGGGTTCCGGCGTAATTTCTCCATTATGGCTGTATAGTGACTCAAGCGGGATCACTCCTTTTGCTCAGATTCATTGATTGTTCAATATCATTCAGACGCTTGAACAGACTATCGTATTGGGATAACAGTGCGGGATCATCTACCTGGACACCGGATCTGTAAAAAAGGATATCGCCCGTTCCCTCATTGATCCGGCCCCCCGCTTGAAGAATCTGCTTCAAATGTCTGGCGGTTCCGAGACTGCCTGAGATGAAGTCAACCGTATCAGGGAATATCTTCCGCAGGCTTTCCTCGAAGTAGGGGAAATGGGTGCATCCAAGAACCACTGTGCTGTACCGCTCAAGGTCCAAGTCTGCCAGCTCACTAGTCAGGTAGGGAATGATTCTCTCTTCGTCAAAATCAAAGCGCTCCGCAAATTCAACCAGCCCGGGCAGCGGCAGACTGTCTACAATCTCCCCGTGATCGATACGGTGCACCAAATCATGATACTTCTTCTCCTGCAGCGTTAAGCGGGTGGCGAGTACCAGCACCTTCTTCTGCTTGCCCTCCGATTGTTCAACCGCAGGCTTCACTGCCGGCTCAATCCCAAGGACCGGAAAGTCATACCGCTGCCTAAGTTCTTCAATCACAATGCTGGTGGCTGTGTTACACGCGACAACCAACGCTTTTATATGCTGACTGGCCATGAAATCCACCGCTTGCAGGATGTATTCCCTGACTTCGTCTTTCGTCTTCTCTCCATAGGGCACATGGTCGGTATCTGCATAGAAGAGGTAGTCCTCTTGCGGCAAGAGCTTAAGCGCCTGATGAAGCACGGTTAACCCGCCAATGCCGGAGTCAAAAAATCCAATTCGCATACGTCCACTCTTTTCTTGATGATTCTATTCCATAGATTATACTTGTAGGGTATCCATTACGGGATGGGCGTGACTCCAGAGATATTCTATTTCTATCATTAAGTTTATAGTATAACTGCTCTGCACAGCAAAAGACCAGGCTGTTCCCTCATGCAATGGGAGAAGCCTGGTCAGCGAGCATAGCAATGCGTTAATCAGCTCTCGTTCTTAGTAACGCCGTTCAGACTCGGCACGACATCTGCCGCTTTATCAGGAGTCACCATCTGGGGGATTTCGCTGATGCTGGCGTGATTCTGCTGATTGTTTTTTGAATCGGCGCGGTTATCTGCACGGTCATGCTTCGGGTCTGCACTATTCTTGGGCATACTGTTCACCTCCGTCCCTGCGGGTTAGTATGAGATAGCGGTTTGTATTTTATTCCAGTGTGCGGTATAGCTTATAGTCGAAGGAGGAGAAGGATGATGGCGGAGAAGACCAAGGTTGTTGAAGTGGTTCCTTATGATCCGGCCTGGAAGGCGGAGTACAGCAGAATTGAGGCGCGGATGCTGGAGATCGCCGGCGATCTGATTATCCGGTCAGAGCATGTGGGCAGCACCTCGATTGAAGGGCTGTGGGCCAAGCCTGTGATTGATATCGATCTGGTGATGGAGAGCTATGATGTGCTGCCGGAGATCGTCCGCAGACTGCAGGCGTCCGGTTATGAGCATCAGGGCAATCTGGGCATTGAGGGCAGGGAGGCCTTCAAGAGCAACCAGGATGACGGATTCATGAAATACCATCTGTATGTATGTCCCAAGGACGGCAAGGGTTACGTGGAGCATATTCTGTTCCGAGATTATCTGCGCAGCCATCCCGCTGCCCGGGAGGAATATCAGACGGTCAAGCAGCGGCTGGCTGAAGCGTACCGTTATGACATTGATGCTTACTGTGACGGGAAGACGGCGTTTGTGCAGTCTATTTTGAAGAAGGCTTCACAGCAACAAGAATGAGTGAGTGCTTAGCCGGGACGGGTCCAGAACCCCTCTGCGGACGGCTTGTCCGGCAGCACTGCCTCATATACACGTACTCCTGCCGGGTCATGGAATCCGAATGTTCTCCAGCCGTTCAGCTGCGGGGAACCGAAGCAGATATGCAGCTCGCGGGCTGTATTGTCACAGACCATGGACCATAAGGTGCCTAAGCCTTCGCTGTAATGGTGACAGCAGATTCCTTCGGGATATTCGCGTCCTGCGGCGGCTTTCATGGCTTCTACAGGATGTATAGCGGTGCTATCGTCCATAAGTGTTGTCCGCAGTGCGTCATATCTGGTCCAGGAGTTCTCCATGACTTGCTGATTATGTAGCTGCATAGTGTGCAGGATGTAATGGTTCGCCGAAAGTACAAGCTGGCTTGCGCTTAAGCTGTCGGCAGCCGGGTGATACTGGATCGCTTTCTCGGCACCAGCCGTCTCTACGAGGGCGATGTTCCCTTGGGCGTCAGAGATCAGGAAGTTTCTGTAATCTGCCATCGGTATGCTGCGAATGAGCTGGACCGCTTCTTCCGCAGAAGTACATTGATCCAGCAAGGCCCGGACTACGCCTGGAAAAACAAAGCCCTCCCCGGTCATCTCCGCCCGGACTCTCCCCGAGGTGGTGGTTACGGTAAGTCCTGCCTCATTCATCCCGTCATAACGCCCGAACAGCTGCAGCGCAAAGCCGGTATGCGCCAGTTTCCCCTTCACGCGGGCCAGGCTGAGCAACAGCTGATTATACGGCTCATCCTCCCAGCCAAAATCGTAATTACGCATATGACAGATCTGTCCGCTCTGAGCCGCACTTGCTCCGGTTCGGTAGGCTGCCTGTGTGCAGTGGCCCGCTGCCTGAAAGTAGGAATAATAGAATACGACCTGGGCGGCCGTTACTCCGGTCTCATCGGCGAAGCCCTGAATTTCTTCATTCAAGCCGGGGCAGTAACGCTCGAAGCTCTCCATGGCATTGTCCGCAGCATAAGATGTCAGCTGGGGGGCTCCCATGAAGGGGGAGGACAAGAAGGATAGCATGGCGGAGCTATTCTTATGATGGGCGCCCAAGGCGCGTCCGACCTCATAATGAGTGCCTTCGGTAACGAGATGTGTAAATTGTGCGGTCTTGCGCTGTAACAGGGGATTAGCATCCATGTGAATGTTCCTTCTTGTTCGTTATTCTCTGCGCAGAGTAGGTTCATTATATCGGGCGTATAGATCAGGCGGCAAAGCCCGCTGCGCCTCAAATCCCCTGATGCGCAGCCAAGTGGAGAAGCGCTGTTATGAATTAGTCACATTTTCACTGGAATAGAAGGAAATACTTGTATTATTGAGGTTTTTAAGGTAAATTATTGGTAAGACTTTCGGATTAAAGTTCTTCCGGAAGTGTAACCTAATACATGGTATATGCAAGCCAAAGAGGAGCATTTCCCCCAAATGCTCCTTTTTGCGTGGGCAGGCTATTAAGGTGCGAATGAAACGGTCTGAAGCACATAGCGGATGATAAAGAAGGCAATGATCATTATGGAGAAGGCGCTTAGCAGAATAGAAACCATATCTCTGCCTGAACGTTTGGTTCGCCGCATTATGGTCACCTCGGAGTATAGGAATGGATTAGCCGTCACAGGTTATGCGCTATCCATCCATATTATACATAATTATTCCAAGACTGTAATACAAGCCAAGACTGGCTGTGCAGACCAAACTTATGTTTGTTATTGCTGCCCAAAGTAAGATAGAATGTATCTACGCCTTAACAGCTTAGAAATCATTTACTTCAATGGAGGCTTTACACCTATGTCAGATTTTAATATAGAACATGAGAATCAACCGCTGAACCGGACCCTGCTGAACGAAGCAGGACTGGACCCCAAGGAACCCGTGGATCTTAATAACTGCGAGAAGGAGCCCATCCATATTCCCGGGCTTATTCAACCGCATGGCGTATTGCTGGCTGTAACTCAGGACACAGCCCATAGAATTGTCCAGGCCAGTCTGAACACGGATAAGTTACTGGGAACAACTGCCGAAGCCCTGTTAGGTACGCCAATGGCTGACCTGGTAGGCACGGAACAGCTGGAGATGCTGCGTATACGCAGCGTGAATGCGAAAGAAACTGCCGATTTGCAATATATTGTAATACAGATTGAAGTCGCGGGTGAGCCGCAGGACTTCTTCTGCATCATTCACGAAAGTGAAGGGTTAATGATCGTTGAACTGGAGCCTGCCTCTATCGATCAGAGCGACAGCACCAACGACTTCGACTGGATTCGCACGTTCTTCGGACGTCTGAAGCACAAAGAGAACCGGCTGGAAGCCAGCCAGGCCGCCGCAGAGCAGGTCAAGGAGATGCTGGGCTATGACCGGGTCATGATCTATGAGTTCGATGAACAGTGGAATGGCAAGGTGATAGCTGAAGCCCGGGAGGCGGGGCTGGAGCCGTTCCTTGGCCATCATTATCCCGCCTCCGACATTCCGAAGCAGGCGCGTGAGCTGTATCTGCGCAACTGGCTGCGGACGATCGTCGATGTGAACTATCTTCCGGTACCGATCACCCCGGTGCTGCAGCCGCTTACCGGTAAGCCCCTGAACCTCAGCTTGTCCATCCTCCGCAGCGTGTCTCCTCTTCATATCGAGTACTTGCAGAATATGGGAGTGGGGGCGACTACGACCATCTCCCTGATTAACAACAACAAGCTCTGGGGACTGATCACCTGTCACCACTATTCCCCCAAGTATGTCCCGCACCGTATCCGTAATTTGTCTAATTTCCTGGGTGCCTTCTTCTCCAGTGAACTGTACCAGCGTCAGCAGCTCGACAATTATCAGACGGAGCTTGAGCTGCGGACCAAGGCGATGAGAATTGTCGATATTTTCACAGGTAACGTCAGCTCTTCCCGGGTGATTGAGCAGCTCGGCGATGAAGAGCAGGCACTGCTTGGTATGATGGAGGCTTCAGGCGCAGCTGTGTGTTATCAGGACAAGCTGATGCTGTTCGGAGTAACGCCTTCTCAGGAGCAGGTACGGGAGCTTGCCGGCTGGCTGGCCGGGAAATCCAAGGATTACACCTACTGCACCTCCAGACTCAGTCTGGAATATGAATCGGCCAAAGCTTACAAGAACAAGGCCTCCGGTGCCATCTATCTCGCCTTGACTCCAGGACACCAGAATTACATGATCTGGTTCAGGCCTGAGGTGGTGGAGATTGTGGATTGGGCCGGAGATCCGGCGAAGGCTGTTATTCAGGAGAATGACGGATTGCGCTTGTCTCCCCGCAAGTCCTTTGAGAAATGGCGGCAGGTAGTTCAATCCACCTCACTCCCGTGGAGAGAGCAGCATCTTAACATTCTGCCTCAGCTCAAATCTATTCTGCGCGGGCAGACGGAGAACCAGCTGCGTCAGGCGGAAGAACAGGCCTTGCAGAATGCCCGCAGTCTGCGCCACAACGAACAGCGGTATTTGCAGCTGATGGATCTGTCCCCGGTAGCCTTCTTCATGATTACCGACGATGTGATTGCCTACAGCAATAACCGCGCTGTGGAGCTGATGGGTGAAGAGAAGGGCAAATCGTTGATTGGGCAGCCGTTCCTGAACAATGTGCAGGAGTCTTACCGGCCAGCCCTTAAGAAGCACTTCTCAGATCTGAGCCAGAATGTGACCCAGTTCGTATCCGATCAGGGCCAGTTCCTGAGCGGAGACGGGCAACCGCTGGAGGTAAGCCTCAGTCTGGCTTCAGTTATTCATGGCGGCAGACCGTCCATTATGGCGGTGCTTAACACCGCAACCGGTACAGAGGCGAAGAGCGAAGCCTATGCTGATGCAGCTAATCAAATGCAAAGCTATCTGACCACCGATTCCCTAACCGATCTGCCGAACCGTCAGGCGCTTGAGCATGAGCTGGATCAGCGCTGGGAGGATACGCTGAATACCCGGGAACCTTTGCTGCTGCTATCGATTGATATCGATGATTTCCATTCCTATAATGCAGTACACGGCTTGAAGGGCGGCGATCTCTGCATTCAGTCGGTAGCGGATGTGCTGAATATTATCAGCATTACGCACGGCACCTTCGTGGCCCGGTTCAGCGGGGCGAACTTCATCCTTACGATGGCGGGTGTGTCCGCTTCCCAGGCAGAGCAATTGGCCGAATCCGTCCGTCAAGGCGTCTCTGATCTGCAGATCCCCCGTGACCGGTTTGAAGAGGAAGGTGTGGTCACTGTAAGCATAGGCGGCCTGTTGAAGGTACCGGTTCCCTCTGACCGTCCGTCTGACTTCATTGCCAAGGCGGAGAAGGCTCTCTATGAGGCGAAGTCTGCCGGGAAGAACCAGGTCGTATTTTATTAAGTACTGTCGTGCATTCAGAGCAGAAGCCGGATGAGTCCATATTGGACTTGTCCGGCTTTTTGCTGTTCTATTCGTCCAATCCTCCGCAGGTAATCCGCATACATTACAGAGTAACATCCACATGATCCGCACCATCCAGAGCGAGGTGAACTACTGTGTCTGTAGAGAAGCACATGCTGGCGGCAGGAACGCCTTATGCCACACCTTATTATGTCATTAGCAGCGGTGTCCCCGGACCTGTATTCATGATCATTTCCGGTGTTCACGGCAATGAGCCGGCGAGCAGCCGCGCAGCACAGGGCATTGCGAGCAGGTTCAACCGGGGTGATCTGATGCTGCGCTCAGGGAAGCTGATTATCGTCCCGCTGGTGAACCAAATCGCACGGCGCAAGGGGATTCGCGGGAAGCCCGACCTGAACCGTACCTTCCCGCGCCAACAAGGCGCCCCTGCCCGTCATCCGTTGTCGGCAGCCGTATGGCAGCTTGCCTTGCGCTACCGCCCCTCATGGGTGCTGGATCTGCATGAGGCGAACGGGCTGTCCGAGCTGAATCCGAAGCGGGTCGGCCAGACTCTGATCATCAGCCCGGTCAGCCGGGCGCATGGACTGGCGAAGCAAATTGTGATGCGGATGAATCAGACCATCACGAATAGAGCTTACCGCTTCAACATACGGCATAGGGAGCGTGCTGGAACCTCCCGGATGGCCTTCCAGCGCCTGCTCGGTGCCCGGGCGGTGACCGTAGAGACCTGCTGGAGCCTGGATTATGCCTTAAGGGTAAGACTACAGAGCGAGATCGTCTACCACTTTCTGCGGTCTCAGGGAATGATCGGCTAATTAAGGGTATCACACTAAGGGATTGACACAACTGAATATAGTGTATATATTACATATATACACTAGTTACAAAAAACACAAAGGAAGCTGATGCTGCTGCATGAATATCGTGATATCAAGTACATCTGGCGAACCGATCTACGCCCAGATTGTGGGACAGGTCCGCCAGATGATTCTCCAAGGCGAGCTGGTCTCGGGGACGCCGCTGCCATCGATCCGCTTACTGGCGAAGGAGCTGCAGATTAGCGTCATTACCACGAAGCGGGCTTATGAGGAGCTGGAGCGGGAAGGACTGATCAACTCGATTGTCGGCAAGGGATCTTTTGTCTCCGGGGCCGATCAGGAATATATCCGGGAACAGCGGCTGCGGATGGTGGAGGGCAAGCTGAAGGAGATTATTGACGAGAGCAGGCAGCTGGGCATGGAATACGCTGAACTCGCGGAGATGCTGAAGCTGCTCTATGAGGAGGAACAGGAATGAGTAATGTAATTGAGCTGGACCATGTGACCAAGCGCTACGACCGTTTTGAGCTGCGGGATATTTCGCTGCCCATCAAGGAGGGCTACATTACCGGGCTGATCGGCCCGAATGGTGCAGGTAAGACCTCCATGATCAAGTTGATGATGGGGTTAATTTTCCCGGACCAAGGCAACATTCTGATGTTCGGCCAGAACAACCAGCAGGACCTGGCGGCTTTTAAAGCGCGTATCGGTTACGTCTCGGATGAGAATATCTATTATGAGCACTTGACCGTTAAGCAGATGAAGAGTATTATCGCCCCGTTCTATCCCGGGTGGAATAATGATACATATGTGAAGTTTCAGGAGCTGTTCAAGCTTCCGCCGGGTAAGAAGATCAAGGATCTGTCCAAGGGGATGAAGATCAAATTCTCCCTCGCTATCGCCCTGTCCCATGGTGCCGATCTGCTGATTATGGATGAGCCTACTTCGGGGCTTGATCCGATTTTTCGCCGGGAGATGCTGGAGCTGCTCAGTGAGCATATCCAGGATGAGAAGAAGTCGATTCTGTTCTCTACCCACAACACCACAGATCTGGACCGGATTGCCGACTATATTGTATTTATTAATGAGGGACGGATTGTATTCAATGAGATGAAGGAGAGTCTGAGCGAACGCTATCTGCTGGTCAAAGGCGGGAAAGAGCTGCTGGACCGGGATGTCCGGCGGTGGTTCGTGGGGCTGCGGGAGAACGGGCTGGGCTTCGAAGGGCTGATCAGCAACCGTGCGGAAGGGGAACGTTACTTCAGGGACACCGCAATCTGCGAGACACCTACACTGGAAGAGATTATGTACTATACGGTAAAAGGAAGTGAAGCACATGTATAACTCCATCGCTCTGATCCGTAAAGACTTCATGCTTACCCGGAAGTTTATCCTCCTGCTGATTCCCTATTATCTGATTATGGGTTATATGAACGCTGAAGCCTATACGGTGTTCTCGCTGTTTCCGGCTATGCTGCTGCTCATTAACTCCTGTACCATCGATATGCAGCATAACAATCAGAAGTTTCTGGTTACGCTCCCGGTCCCGAGACAGCGGCTGATTCAGGCTAAATATATGACGCTGATTCCATTCTCCTTGTTCAGCCTGACCTGTACGATTCTGCTGTATCTGGGTGCTTTTACGATGGGCAAGCTGGATGAACCGCTGCGCTGGAGAGAGCTGGGAATAGCTACTGCCGCGTTCCCTTTATTGGCCTCAATTTATCTGCCGCTGTATTACTGGCTGGGACAAAAAGGGATGCAGATCGTCAACTTCATCTTTATTATGGTGATCATGCTGAATTTCACGGCAATTACCAGCTTGTCTAAACGGTTTCCGGCACTTGCCGAATGGATTAGCACTGGCAGATTGGAGAATGTCTTGCTTGTTGCCATCAGTGTCCTGGCCTATCTCGTGATTATCTATGCTTCTTATTTAGTCTCTCTGCGGATTTATATGCACAAGGATATCTAGCTTCATTGACGGTATAAGCCACATGACAAGAATGACCTCAGCTTCCACACTCCCATGGCAGTCTGAGGTCATTTTTGATTATTCGTACATAATACACTTAGCGGAAGGTTCCGCCTCGCTCCAGGTCCTCTACGAAATCCTTGGCTTCCTTGAGGCCCAGATTCCGTGCTTCGCGCATGACCTTGATTGCCTGAATTTTCTTGCCTTCGGCCATTAACAGGCGGATTCTACGCTCCAGGTCCGGTGCCAGCTCCGGGTTCTGCACGAACAGGGGAGCCGGGATATCGGCAGTTCTGCCGCTCGCTGGGGATGAGTACGTTCCGCTGTAAGCATCTCTTTGCGCTAACCGGGACTCCAGCTCGTTCACACGCCTTTTCAAACTGAACACACTGAGCATAAGCAATAGCGCCAGCACCAGAGCCAGAATGGCGATGAGATCAATCGTATCCATATGTTCCATAGGCTTTGCTCCTTCCCTAATAATTTACTACCCGTAAGAAGGAAGAATGAACACTTCAGACCTGATTGTTGATTGTATCCGCTTGGGCGGGAGCCTAGAATGAGTTACAGGAACGGTACACCTATTGCTTCAACGGTACGCGGATTCCCAAACCATCTATAGGAGTGATCGCAATGAACGAAGCTACACATATGAAGGCGATTCGGATACATCAGTTTGGAGGGATAGAAGAGCTAAGGTATGAGGATGCGCCGATTCCTTCTCCCGCAGCGGACGAGATTCTGATTAAGGTGGCAGGAACTGCGTTCAATGCAGCAGATGTCAAAATCCGCAAGGGCTATCTGCAAGCCGTTTTCCCGCATGAATTCCCATACATTCCTAACATTGAGGTGTCGGGTACAGTGGAGGCAGCGGGAGCAGAGGTGACAGACTTTCAGCCGGGGGACAGAGTCTATGCTGCGCTTGATATGTCCCGGGACGGCGCTGCCGCAGAGTATGTAGTCACCAAAACACAGTATGCTGCGCTGGCGCCCGCTTCTCTGGAGTTGTCCGATGCAGCTGTGCTGCCGATAGGAGTCTTAACCGCATGGCAGGGGTTATTCGATCATGGTAACCTGCCGCAGGGCGGGCGTGTGCTGATTGCCGGAGCCGCCGGCGGGGTAGGCAGCTATGCTGTGCAATTCGCCAAGCAGCATAGGGCGTATGTCATAGGGACTTCCTCTGCGGCCAGTATGCCAAAGCTTCGGGAGCTGGGGATTGACGAGATGATTGATTACACCAAGGAGAGCGTCACGGATAAGCTGAAGGACAAGGTGGATCTGATCCTCAATCTGTCCCCTGAGAGTACAGAGGTACTTAATAGCTGGCTGCCGCTGCTAAAAGAGGGAGGAGCGCTGATCTCGGCGGTGAATCCTGCGGACGAAGCGCTGGCAGCACAGCTTGGCGTTAAGGCACATCAGCTGTTCGCACGAGAGGATCGTACGCTGCTGACACAGGTTGCAGAGCTGGTGGATGCGGGCAAGCTGAAGCTCTGGATTACGGAGCGTCTGCCGCTAGCTGAGCTGGCTGCCTCCCATGCCATGAGCGAGGCCGGTAAGATCCGTGGTAAGGTATTGATTACAATTTAAGGCTTCGCGATTAGAGTCGTCTGCATGAATAAGATCTCATTATAGATCACCGCCAGCTCCTCCGGAGTATAAGGCATCCCGCTGTGCAGCCATTCTTCCGTAATTCCGAGAAAAATAGACGCGGAATGCGCAGCGAGATACTCCGGAGGAACCGCCGGGTGGCCTTCAAATACGCCATTCATCTCCAGCTTCCGGTAGAAGCTGCGCTTGATAACCTCCTTGAATTGCCCCGGAAATGCCGCATCCCCTTTAGCCCCGAGAAATAAGCGGATTCGCCCGCCGTGCTGCTGCAGATACTCAAGGATATGCACCAGGGGCGGATAGGGCAAGCCCTTCAGATAATGCCCGGACATCTCTTCACGTACGATTTTGACAACCATCACCTGCTCCAGACCTGTCAGTATTTCACGCTGCAGCTGCTCCAGCAGATCGTATTTATCCGTAAAATGCAGATAGAACGTTCCCCTGTTAATATGTGTCCTAAGCGCCAGCTGGCGGACGCTCACCTTGTGAAATCCATCCTGCTCCATAAGCTGGAGGAAGTTATCCTCGATTAAAGCCCGGGTTCCCGCTGACATCATCTCATGTATTTCACCCATATTGTGTTCGCCTCTTCCGTTAACTGCTGAAACTCTATCTTTTAAAAATAGGATATTTCCGCCCAAAATTCAAATGCTAGCTACACTATACCCATTCCGCTTACCAAAAATGAGAGTAAATGGTGTATAATTATGAAAAGGGAGGTGATTCTGATGACTGAATTCCCTACTGGCGGTGGACACCCTGGCCCTTCTATCTATTCAAATGACCCCGGCGGGCACAAAGCCAATCATGACGTCAATGAACAGAAGCTTCATCGTGAAGGGCCTTTGGGATTCTGGCGGCAGATCTCTGATCTGTTGATTGCGGTGGGTGTTATTGCTTTGGTTATTGTTGTGATCATGTGGATTTCTTAGTTAAATAAAAAGCACATAAGATTATAACTTGAAGCATGGTCGTCGCTGCGGTGAACATTTGGCCCTCCGGCCGCTGTTGTATTTGGATTTCCTGACTAGAACCGCTTTTCGCGGTAGAAATCCAAATACAGCTTATGCTTACGATGCGAGCTTTCCTTCGGAAAGCTTTCAGGCGGACGCTATCGCTCCTACAGTTCCAAATTTCCCCTCCACTTCTTTTGCTTTTTTGTTAACTTCTTAATAGCATCTTAACATAACAACTCCAAATGAATTGATAGGGAGAGAAGTTAAATGATATATCACCGGGCTGAGCGGGTGATTGAGACTGAACGGTTACTGCTGCGCTTATTCAAGCCAGCGGATGCAACAGATGTCAGCTATCATTGTAACAATTACAATATATACAAGAGTACTTTGACCCTTCCGTACCCGTATCCGCTGGAGTGTGCGGTGGACTGGATCGTGAATCATGAACAGAACTTTGACCAGGACAAGATGTATGACTTCGCAATCACAGACAAGGCAGACGGCCGGTTATATGGAGCGGTTGGGTTATCCAATCATCCGTCCCATCATAACGGTGAAATCGGGTATTGGATCGGCGAAGCCCATTGGGGGCACGGTTACGGAACCGAGGCGGCCCGGGCGGTTATTGAATTTGCTTTTACCGAGAAGAAGTATCATAAGGTCTATGCCCGGCATTTCGCCTCCAATCCGGCCTCAGGCAGAATTATGCTGAAATGCGGAATGACCTGTGAAGGTACACTGAAAGATCAAGTACATAAGATTGATACCTACGAGGATTTGGTGTATTACGGAATCATAAATCCCGCTCACCTAAACCAATAACCCCGAGCCGCTCTTCCTTCGCGATCAATTCTTCCCTCTATATTCACTCGGCGTCTGGCCGGTGAACTTCTTGAACTGCCGCATGAAATGGACATCGTTCTCATAGCCGCAACCCGCAGAGATCTGGCTGACGGTATAAGTGGTGTTCTTCAGTAAATAGGAGGCATGGTCCACACGATTAAGGATGATGTCGCTGACGGCCGGGATACCGAAGATTTGCTTATAGATTTGCTGAAAATAGGACGGGCTCATGTTCATCCGCTCCGCCAGCTGTTCGACAGAATACCAGGTGGAGGGGGAGCTGAGCACCTCATTTCTCAGATGCAGGAACGAATCGTAGTATTTGCTGACCGGCTGGCTGGCCTCCACATGCTGCCGCATATCGCTAAGCTTCATGAACAGGCAGCGGACAATGGAGTCGATAATCTCCTGGCGGAAGCTGCCGTTCTGCAGATTCTCCCAGTGCAGCTCATTTACTTTTCTGGTGATATAGAGCGGGTCATGGGCCTTCATTAAGGTGTCCAGCGGCAGCTTCAAGCGCTCAAACCAAGCATCTGCCTCCTCCAGCTCAAAATGGAACCAGTCATGCACCAGCGGCAGCTCAGCGTCTCTGTAGAAGTAATGGCTGTTTCTGTTATAGATAATGAAAGTATTCGGTTCAGCATACACGCTCCGCGCCTGTTGCCTCAGCTCCATTTTGCTCCGAAAGAATACGAAGACATAATCGCCGGAGCCTTCCGGGCGGTCAATCGTCATGCCCTCTGAATGAATAACATTTGAACCGCATCGTTTCAGGGTGAACATAATGATTCCCGCCTTTTTAGAGAATAGATCAGTCAATAGATAGGATAAATCATTTTCTTTCAAGGGACAAGGGAGTACTCTGTGATAGTGAATATGGAGAATACTTCAGTAACGAGAGAGAGGGCTACAACTAATATGACTAGAACAGCAGCGACGAAATTCTATACCCCGGGCTACCCGAGACCCCAATTTGTGCGCAGCCAGTGGCTGGATCTGAACGGAGCATGGGACTTTAGCTTCGATGATGACCATGCAGGCGTTGCGGCGCGCTGGATGGATCATTTTCCGGCCACACATACCATTAATGTTCCGTTCTCCTACGAGACAGCAGCCAGCGGCATCGGTGAGGAGACTTTCCACCCACGAATTTGGTACCGCAAGCAGCTCGTCCTGTCCCCGGCAGTAGAAGAGAAGCAGATGGTGCTGCATTTTGAAGGCGTGGACTATAGGGCGGTCTGCTGGGTGAACGGCGGCTACGCCGGGGAGCATGAGGGGGCGTATGCGCGGTTCTCCTTCGATATTACCGATCTGCTCAGGCAGGATGGCTTGAACGAGATTGTGCTGATGGTGACCGACAGCGACAACTGTCTCCAGCCCCGGGGCAAGCAGCGCTGGGCGGGCCGGAACCATGATTCATTCTATGTGCAGACCACTGGCATCTGGAAAAGCGTCTGGCTGGAGCATGTCCACGCTACCCGGCTGGATTCCGTGAAAATGACACCCGACATTAACCGCCAAATGCTCCGGCTGGATTATCGTGTACACGGCCTAAGCGAAGCCCGGAACCTCCGGCTGGAAACCGAAATTACGTTTCAAGGAGAGCGGGTCAATAAGCTTAGCCTGCCGGTGGACAGATCAAGCATGACTGTGGAGGTCAGCATGATGGGCGGCATTAACGGGCCTTGGCTGCAGAACCTGTGGTCACCGGGGAATCCAAATCTTTTTGACATCGAATTCGTGCTGTATGCGGGTGAACAGGAGCTTGACCGGGTTGGCTCTTATGTCGGTATGCGCAATATCTCAATCAAGGGCAGCCAGATCCTGCTGAATAATATCCCCCTGTACCAAAGACTGATCCTGGACCAGGGCTACTGGACCGGTACTCATCTGACCCCGCCGTCGGAAGAAGCACTGATTCAAGATATTGAGGCGGTTATGGAGATGGGCTGGAGCGGTGTGCGCAAGCATATGAAGGTGGAGGATGCCCGGTTCCTGTACTGGTGCGATGTCAAAGGGCTATTGGTCTGGTCGGAGATGGCGGCTGCCTATGAATATAACGACGAGGCGCTGGAGCGGTTCACCCGGGAGTGGCTGGAAATCGTGCAGCAGCAGTATAATCATCCGTGTATTATCACCTGGGTGCCTTTTAACGAATCGTGGGGGGTACAAAATATTCTTCATGACGTCCGGCAGCAGACCTTCACGGAAGGGATCTATTATTTGACCAAATCTATCGATCCCTATCGCCCGGTGATTACGAATGACGGCTGGGAGCATACCGTGTCCGACATTCTGACGCTGCATGATTATGTCGAGCGGGGAGAAGCATTATATGAAACTTACAAGGATAAAGACTCTATTACCGGCAGCAGCGGCACGTATAACGAATGGAAGTTTGCTTTTGCAGAAGGGTACAGCTATAAGGGGCAGCCGATCATCATCAGCGAATATGGGGGGATTGCCTTCCAGAGCGAGCATGGCTGGGGGTATGGCCATCAGGTGGATAGAGAGGAGGCTTTTCTGGAGCGGTTCAGCAGCTTAACCCGGGCGATTCAGGCCATTCCATTCATCTCAGGGTACTGCTATACACAGGTTACAGACGTTCAGGATGAGGTCAACGGGTTAATGACGGCGGAGCGCGTGCCGAAGGTGCCACTGGAACGGATACGGGAGATTAACCTGCGCCCGGGGATGTAAACTCTTTCAAAAAACATAGAAGGGGTTGACGAACGGAGAATATTACACTATCATTCATAATAGTTACAAAAAATTAATATCTGTCAGGCAGCATTAGCCGGCAAGAAAGGAGACTGAGTTCTTTTTGAAGAAAGGAATCGTGTGGCTACTGAGTATTGTAATACTGCTATCGTTTGGATCTGAAAGAGCATCTGCGGATGACAGCTCCAGGCTTGACCAAGAGGTTAATGAGGTTATGGGAACTCCTTATAAATGGGGGGGCACCAAGGTATCTGAAGGGTTTGACTGTTCCGGATTTTTAATATACATATTTGGCAAGTTCAACTTAGATCTTCCGAGAACATCCAAGTCGCAGGCTAGTGCAGGCGAATATGTAGCCAAGTCCGATTTACGTCCTGGAGATCTTGTCTTTTTCGAAACCGGGGGCAACGGCATCTCGCATGCAGGCATCTATGTGGGCGACAACAAATTTGCACATTCCTCCAGCAATAAGGGCGTTACGATCACCAGCCTGTCCTCAGGTTACTATAAAGAACGTTATGTTACCGCCAGAAGAACCATTTCTGAGAGCACGTATCAGAAGATGACTGGCAATTAATCCGATCACTAATCCTTATATTATAAACAAACGGCGACGTTGCCCTGGATCTACCGGGGCGGGTCGCCGTTTTTAATAGGGGTTCACAACTTTCCAGGCTCCTCGATATGCACCATCACCCGCACCAGATAGTCCTCCGGATGCTTCATAACGATCTCATCCAGCAGGAATTCCTCGTAAGCATCTCCCTTAACGACATAATGATTCTTCTCAATATAGTCAAAAATCCGCGGATAAATCTTCTCGGTATCCTCATAATCAGCCCGGGTGTAAGACACAAGATAGTAGCCTTCCGGCATATATTCTTGTTCGTAATGCTGTGTAGTAATGAAGCAGAACATATAGGAGATCATATCCCCGTCCCGCCGCAGCAGGTCCTCCTTACCGATAATGGCTCCGCCCGGATATCCGGCCGGTGCATTCTCCTTGTGCAGACGCTCCTGAAAATCATCCCACAGCTCCTCGTTTAATTCCCGCCTGGAATCATGAATGCGGCAGCTGCGCAGGATCGGCTTCCGTTCTTGGTGGACAACAACCATCCGGCTGGTGTCCACATTCAGAGAGTGCTCGATATTCTCCGCGCGCTGGAGCATCATCTCCTTGGCCAGGGTGAGCTTTGCGATCTGCTGCTGAACTGCCTTTTCCTGCTTTCGAAGAAGCTCCAGGGTGCTTAGAGGAGAACGGTGCTCCATATACGCCCGGATATCCTCCAGCGACATGCCCAGCTCCTTGAAAATATAGATCACGCCAATCGTATCGAACTGGCTACGGATGTAATACCGGTAGCCGTTGTCAGCAACGAAGGCGGGCTTGAATAAGCCGATCTGATCATAGAAAATGAGCGTTTTGCGCGGAACTCGGGACAGCTTGGAAAAAGCGCTAATGGACATCAAATCATTCTTAAGCTTAGCCATCTTAATCTCCTTCGAAAGAACGGGTTGACTGTATAGTTACTATACAGTTTATAATAACCTCTGTTCTTACGGTTAATCAACTTGTTCATTACAAAGAAGGAGAATGCTTATGATCAGGAAGTTACTGCAAAGTGTACGGGAGTATAAGAAGGATACATGGCTGACTCCTATATTTTTGCTTGGAGAGGTGGCCATGGAGGTGCTGATTCCCTTGCTCATGGCTGAATTAATTGACCAGGGCATTACGGGGGGACAGATGAACCAGATCGTGAAGTATGGACTGATTCTGATCCTGTTCGCTCTGGTCTCCCTGGTATTCGGCGCACTTGCCGGTAAACACTCGGCCACCGCGATGTCCGGCTTCGGGCGAAACTTACGTGAAGACCTGTTCCGTCATGTGCAGCGGCTGTCTTTTTCCAATATGGATAAATTCTCGACCTCAGGGATCGTCACCCGGCTGACCACGGATATCACGCATGTACAGAATGCCTTTCTGATGATTATCCGGATTGCGTTCCGCAGCCCGGTGATGATTATATTTGCCACGATTATGACCTACCGGATTAGTCCAACTATCGCTACCTGGTTTGTCGCCGTTGTTCCGGTGCTTGCGGCAGGGATGATGCTGATTCTGAAATTTGCCTTCCCGGTCTTTGAACGGGCCTTCGACAGTTACGATGCGCTGAATAAGGTCGTACAGGAGAATGTCCGCGGTATCCGGGTGGTCAAATCCTATGTGCGGGAGGAGCATGAGATCTCCAAGTTCCAGAGCGTATCGCTGAGGATCTTCGCACAGATGGCCAAAGCGGAACGCATCCTGGCCTTTGAGCTGCCGCTTATGCAGGTGATTCTATATGGTGTAATGCTGATTATCTCCTGGGTGGGAGCCAAGCTGGTGGTAGGCGGCAATATGACAACCGGAGAACTGACCAGTGTGTTCGCCTACTCTATGCAAATTCTGATGAGCCTGATGACGCTGGGGATTGTGGTCGTGATGGTGGCGATTGCCCGCGCTTCTGCCGGACGTATCCATGATCTGCTGGATGAACAGCCGAATATCACAAGTCCAGCCTCCCCGGTAACTGAACTGCATACAGGAGAGGTAGAGTTCTGCAATGTATCCTTCCGTTACTCCAGTAAGGCCAAGAAGGATGCATTATCCGGGATCAACCTTCACATCCGCTCGGGACAGACAATTGGTATGATCGGCGGGTCGGGCAGTGCCAAGTCCACATTGGTGCAGCTCATTCCGCGTCTCTATGAAGTTACTGAGGGTGAAGTGCTCGTTAGCGGAACTAATGTGAAGGACTATGATCTGCAGGTGCTGCGGAGCCAGGTCGCTATGGTGCTCCAGAAAAATGTACTGTTCAGCGGCACCATCAAGGATAATCTGCGCTGGGGGAACGAAGCGGCTACCGACGAAGAGCTGATCGAAGCCTGCAAGGCCGCGCAGGCCCATGAGTTCATCACGGCCTTCTCTGACGGATATGATACCCGGCTGGATCAAGGGGGGACGAATGTGTCCGGCGGACAGAAGCAGCGGTTATGTATTGCCAGGGCCTTGCTCAAGAAGCCCAAAATCCTGATTCTGGACGATTCGACCAGTGCGGTGGATACACGCACCGATGCATTAATACGGACCGTATTCAAGGAGAGTATTCCGGATACGACCAAGATCATTATTGCCCAGCGGATCGCGTCTGTGGAAGATGCAGATCAGATTATTGTGCTGGATGACGGGGAGCTGTCGGATATCGGGACGCATCAGGAGCTTTTGAGCCGGAGTACGATCTATCAGGAAGCTTACAACACACAGACGAAGGGAGAGGAAGCACAGCATGAACAACATTAATTACGGCAGAACGATTAAGCGGCTCCTGGCCTACTTCAAGCTCTTCAAGTTCAGAACCTCACTGGCCCTCCTGCTGGTGCTGGTAAGTTCTGCGGTATCTGTAGCTTCCGCTACGTTCCTGAGACTGCTCATCGATGACTTCATCACGCCCCTGCTGGGCGATCAGCATCCGGTATTTGACGCCTTGTTCCAGGCACTGGCCATTCTTGCTGTCATTTACGCCGCCGGTGTCCTCAGCACATTCATCTCCAAGCGGCTGATGATTACAGTCTCACAGCTCATTATGAAAAGAATCCGTGACCATCTGTTCGCTCATATGCAGAAGCTGCCGATTAAGTATTTCGACCGTAAGGAGCACGGTGACATTATGAGTCACTACACGAATGACGTAGATACACTGAATATGATGCTCACAGACGGATTGCCGCAATTGTTGTCGACGGTTGTGACGGTTATAGTGGTACTGGGTACGATGCTGTACCTGGATGTGCCGCTTACGATTGTAGTGGTATTAGGCGCATTAGTGATGCTATGGATTACCAAGAAGGTTGGGGGGAAGGCGACACACCACTTTTTCGAGCAGCAGGAATCGATCGGCGCACTGGACGGATATATCGAAGAAATGATTCATGGGCAAAAGGTTGTGCAGGTGTTCGGCCGTGAAGAGCGATCCATCGAACAGTTCGCACAGCTCAATCGTCAGTTGTTCGATAATTCCACGACAGCCAACAAATATTCCAATATTCTGATGCCGGTGAATGCCAATCTGGCTACCTTAATCTACGTGCTGGTGGCAATAGCGGGTGGGGCCATGTCGATCTCCGACTGGAATGAAGGCTTAACGCTGGGAAGTATTGCGGCATTCCTGAGTCTCTCCCGTAACTTCACGATGCCGATTGCTGAAATCTCCTCCCAGATCAATATGTTTGTGGTGGCGCTTGCGGGCGCACAGCGGATCTTCAACCTGATGGATGAACAGCCGGAAGAGGACGAGGGAGGCGTGACCCTGGAGCAAGACCCGCAGGGCTCTGGATGGGCATGGCGGCTGGAGGATGGTTCTACCGTAAGGCTTGCCGGGAAGGTCGAGTTCAAGGATGTGTGCTTCACATATGACGGGAAGAAGCAGGTGCTGCAGGAGATTACTTTGTATGCGAAGCCTGGGCAAAAGCTTGCTTTTGTAGGCGCTACAGGTGCCGGAAAAACGACTGTGGCCAACCTGCTGAACCGCTTCTACGATATCACACAAGGCGAGATCATCTATGACGGCATCAACATACAGCGTATCCGCAAAGCGGACCTGCGCCGGTCGCTTGGTATTGTTCTGCAAGACACGCATCTGTTCTCCGGTACGGTGGCCGATAATATCCGCTATGGAAGGCTGGAAGCCACTGACGAGGAGGTTATGCAGGCCGCCAAGCTGTCTTATGCCGCAAGCTTCATCGAACGCTTGCCGGACGGATACCAGACTCTGCTGGACGGGAACGGGAATGGGCTGTCACAGGGCCAAAGCCAGCTGCTGGCGATTGCCAGGTCAGCCATTGCCAATCCGCCGGTGATGATTCTCGATGAAGCAACCTCATCCATCGATACCCGGACGGAAGCACTGGTGCAGAAGGGGATGGATAATCTAATGGATCATAGAACTGTGTTCGTCATTGCCCACCGCCTGTCCACGGTACGGAATTCCGATGCCATCATGGTGCTGGACAAGGGCCGGATCAAGGAGCGCGGGGATCACGGGGAGCTGATCTTACGGAAAGGTATTTATTATCAGCTGTATACGGGAGCGTTTGAATGGGAATGAGTACGTCAACCCAAGTTCAAAACCTTCACCAGCAGGAAGCCTAACCCGGAGAGCAGAACCGATCCGATCAAGCCGGCTCCGAAGGCCCCCAGGCCCATGCGTCTAAAAGCAGCCAAATCTACGTTCAGACCCAGGCCCGCCATAGCCATTGCAATGAGGAAGTACGCAGCAAATATAAGTTTATCCGTGATTGCTTCAGGGATGATCTGCAGAGTATTGACGGTGCTCATCAGCAGGAACCCCAGGATGAACCACGGAACCGGTACAGACCTCCAATTGGAGGGCCCGGCCTCCGGGTTCGCCTGCCGCTCCTTGCGGTTGGCCCAGACTCCGATGATTACAGCGACCGGCACCAGCATAGTGACACGCGTTAATTTGACGATGACAGCCAGATCAACTGCCGACTTGCCTGCTGGCGCGGTTGCTGCAATGACATGAGCGATTTCATGAAGCGTGGCTCCTGAGAAGATGCCGTAGCCCAGTAGAGTCACGTTAAAGAAAGGGTAGAGTAAGGTATACGCCAGTGTGAAAAGGGTGCCCAAGATCGCTACGGTTGCCGCACTGATCGCCGTTTCCTCGTCACTGGCTTTGAGCTGAGGAGCGATGGCTACAACCGCCGCTGCTCCACAGATCGCGGTGCCGCAGGCCGTCAGCAGCCCCAGTCTGGATTCTACCTTGAACAGCTTCGCAAGAGTAAGCACGATACAGATCGTAAACCCTATACAAACCAAGGCGATTAGCACCACCTTGGGACCAGCCTGAAGGATATCCTTCAGGCTAAGTCTCATGCCGAGCAGAATGATTCCATACCGCAGGAGCTTTTTGGAGGTAAAAGCAATTCCGGGTGTTAGATAACCTGGAACGCCTAGTGTGGCTCTCCAGATCATTCCGAGCAGGATCGCTATTACTAATTGTCCCATAATACATAAGAAGGGGAAGGTCGATACGTATTTGGCGAGCAGGGCCAGTGTTAGAGGCAAGGCGATACCGAGTGCAAAGCCAAGTTTTTTCTTGTCCTCCATGTGTACAATCAATTGGGGATGCATCGAAGTCACGTCCAATAGGTTGAATTTAGTTCCTTTAAACACTATATTTAGTTATGATTAATTAGTGAAATACCGATTTTAAATGTATATCATAACGAATACTTATCTTAAGAAAGGGTGAGCGATTCATCATGCTGGAATCCCTGGTGGTGTATGTAACGGTAGTGGAGCAGCGGAACTTCTCCAGGGCGGCAGAGCTTCTGCATCTGTCACAGCCTGGAGTCAGTCTGCAGATCCGTAATCTGGAGAAGGAGCTGGGCGTAAAGCTCATGAACCGTTCGCCCAAATGGGTGAAGCTGACGGAAGCGGGGGAGCTGTTCTATAGACGGGCGAAGGAAATGCTGAATCTCTATGAGTCGGTGAAGCTCGATCTGGCCCGGCTGCATGATACCGTCAGCGGAAGCTTACATATCGGGGCAAGCTTTACGATTGGCGAATATGTGTTGCCCCGGCTGTTCTCCTCCTTCGCCAAGCAATATCCCGATGTAGACATGGGGATGACGATTGCCAATTCCACGGAGATTGTTGCAGCTTTACGGGAGAATAAGATTGAAGTAGGGCTGATCGAAGGAAGCATCGAGGCGGCAGATTTGCAGATTGTTCATTTTATGAAAGACGAACTGATTATTGTTGCTGCTGAGAATCACCCACTCTCTAGAACGGGCGCGGTGGAGATTAGCGTACTCCAGGATCAGATATGGGTGCTGCGTGAGAGCGGTTCGGGGACGCGTTCGTTCAGCAATCATTTTTTGGCACAGGCTGGTTTAAGAATGAAGCGCTCGTATGAGATCAACAGCAGTCAGGGCGTGAAGGAGGCCATAGCTGCCGGACTGGGGGTTTCTATTCTCTCGAAGTGGGTGGTCCGCAGGGAGATCGAGACCGGTAAGCTCATAGAAATTCCTGTACAGGGCCTGAGCCTTGAAAGAGACTTCTCGATTGTACGGCTGACCGGTCATGTTCCCAGCCGGGCGAACGAGGTGTTCGTGGAGAGATTGGTGAAGCTGGATCGTGCATTTGCCTGAATTGGAATAAGTGACTAGGTCATTTGACGGTCTGGTATACGAGGCCTATCGCTCCAGAATCAAATGTTTTATTTTCAATAAGCTTCAGATTAATCTTCTCCTGGACACCTTGGAATAACGGCAAACCGCTGCCGATTACGACAGGGGAGACCGTAATTTTATATTCATCGATTAAGCCGAGCTGCATAAGCGTGTGTGCGAACCGGGGACTGCCGAGAATGACGATATCCTGGCCTGGCTGCTCTTTGAGACGCTGGATCTCTTCCTCGACGTTCTCTTTGACCAGTCTGGAATTATTCCATTCAACGTTCTCCAGGGTTGTGGAAAATACCACTTTGGCTGTCTTCTCAATCCATTCCGCATGATCCAACTCGTGCTGTGAAGCGGAGGGATCTGCCGGGACGGAAGGCCAATAACTGTGCATCATTTGATAAGTACCACGGCCCCAAATGACCGTGTCCGCAGTACTCAGAATTTCCCTCGCGTGTCTCTCCAGATCAGCATCATAGGCAACCCAGCTAATATCCATTGGGCCGTTCGGGCCTTCTACAAAACCGTCAAGCGAAGCGTGCAGAAATAGAACGAGTTTTCTCATATTCGTTGATCCTCCGATATTTAATGTGGTTATTAGGCTTAGTATAACTCATTATGTTTTGAATATTAAAGATTTAAGGATTGAACAGGAAAGAGGCAACGTGGCTTGAAAAATTGCTGAAGATAAGATTTTAGGCTGAACTTGGTCAGGAATGTAACAATATTTGGTATTATCATAATGGATTATAAGCTGATGTAAGCTGAACTTGATCTTGCGGTGTCATAATACTGGCTGTCGAGAAAGTTGATGCGTTGTTAGGATGGAAGCAATAAATCAACTTAGTATGTAAACCGTCAAAATTCCTGTCAGACGATGATTAGTATTACATATGTACAAAATACGGGTTTTGTGAAGAAGTATTCATTTAAAAGTGAACTGCGACTCACTCGTATCGTTAAATTATGTCTATTGATACTATATTCTTGGTCATCTTTTTCTAAAAGTTCATTAGAATTAAAATGACTTAAGCAAACCACACTTAATTATGGTTGACATAAGTCATCTACGAACTGTTAAACTGTTAATTTGTTTTTGAACTTCTAAGTATTTGTTGAAACTCTTCGTTTAGAAATTAGTCTTTTTAATTTATACGTATTTACTTAGATGGATAAAAGCCCTTCAGCATCTCACGCATATCCGGCTTAATGTTGATATCCGGACGTTTTTCCTTGGCCAAGGCTTCAGCCTCTTCTACAGTTGCAGCAAGACCTAATTCAAGCAATAAGCCCGTAGCAACCGTACCTGTGCGATTTCGTCCGCCAGCGCAATGGAAATAGACTGTCTTCCCGTTATTCACTGCTGCTGTTACCGCTTGGATCGCTGCTTGTACTGAACCTTCTTGGCCGCTCTCATCCTCTACAATCGGAAAATGATGACGGGTTACTTGCTCAGGGAAATCTTCTGCTTTGGTGCCAGTATCTCTTAAATCAAACACATCTGAAATCTCTTGCTCATGGAGGGCATCAAGCAGTGCATTCTCCCCGCCAATATATACTTTACCTTCAATCAGTTCATGATAATTTACCATTATAGTTCTCTCCTGTCTCATTAGCAGCAGTTACTCCACCATCGTGACTATTCACCCGTTTCAGCAAATTGTTTGATTCGCTCGCCCACTTGATCACGAACCCGCTGGAAGACCGCCCACTTCTCTTCATCTGTTCCTTGAGCTTTCGCCGGATCATCGAATCCCCAATGCTCACGTTTCACCTGAGGTGGGGTAATGGGGCATTTATCTGCTGCATCTCCACATAATGTAATAACGAGATCAGAGCTATTCAGCAGCTGCGGATCAATAATATCTGATGTTTGACCTGAGATATCTATACCTACTTCACTCATCGCCTGAACGGCTCTCGGATTCAAACCATGAGCCTCAATGCCGGCACTGTAAACATTCCAGTCATTGCTCAAATATTTCTTGGCCCATCCTTCCGCCATCTGGCTCCGGCAGGAGTTTCCTGTACATAAAAAGTAAATGGTTTTCTTATCCATAAGTCTTAATCTCCTTTGAGTTTAAAATAAGGTCAATGTTATATATAGACCAAGCAGTGTGATGAACAACGTAGGGATCGTCAAAATAATGCCTGTTTTGAAGTACGTGCCCCAGGATATCTTCACCCCTTTGGTGGAAAGCACATGCAGCCACAGTAAGGTAGCCAGCGAACCAATTGGTGTTATCTTTGGCCCTAAATCAGAACCAATAACATTTGCATAGATCAAGGCTTCCTTAATCAGTCCGGAAGTGTTCGTGGCATCAATGGCCAGCGCATCAATCATTACGGTTGGCATATTATTCATTATCGAGGAGATCACCGCGGCAATAAAACCCATCCCCATCGTTGCTGCGAACAACCCTTGATCCGCAAAGGCCTGGATAACATCAGCTAATACATTCGTAAGCCCCGCATTTCTTAGACCGTATACGACAACATACATGCCGATGGAAAAGAACACAATGGCCCAAGGTGCCCCCTTCACCACTTCTATTGTGGGGACAACAGGACTTTTCCTTGCCATGAGCAAGAAAAAGATCGCGATGATACCCGCCACTACGGATACCGGAATGTTCAGGAATTCACTGACAAAGTATCCCGCAAGCAGAAGCGCAAGTACGAACCAGGATAACTTAAACATCTGCTTGTCTTTAACAGCCACTTCAGGAATCTTTAGCTGGGAGCTATCAAAGTTTCTTGGAATGCTTTTACGAAAAAAGAGATAGAGCACAAAGATGCTTGCCCCTAAAGAAAATAAGGTTGGCATTAACATCCGTCCGGCGTATTCCATAAAGGTTAGCCCGAAAAAGTCGGCCGATACGATATTCACCAAATTGCTTACAACCAGGGGCAAAGACGTAGTATCTGCTATAAACCCACTGGCAATGATGAATGGAAAAACCTTTTTCTCATCAAAATTTAGCGCACGGACCATAGCCAGCACAATCGGTGTTAGAATGAGTGCTGCTCCATCATTAGCAAAAAATGCAGCTACTACAGCACCGAGAATGATGACATAGATAAACATTCGGGTTCCATTCCCGCTAGCAGCTTTAGCCATATGTAAAGCAGCCCATTCGAAGAATCCAATTTTATCGAGGATTAGGGAGATCAAAATGATTGCTACAAAGGCCAATGTGGCATTCCACACAATCAGCGTAACATCCAGAACATCCTTCAAGCTGACGACGCCGACAAGTAAGGCGAGTAACGCTCCGCCGCAGGCAGACCATCCAATGGACAACTTTTTAGGCTGCCAAATGACAAAAATCAATGTGACTATAAATATCAGACTTGCCAGAGCTACCAATGGTATTCCCCCATTGTATGTCTAACTCCACGCATCAGATCACTCCCTTCAAAGAGTTAAGTTTAATGTCACGAATCATTATATAATTATATGCTTATATATTCAACGGAAAAGTGTTACTCGCAGCATGCAGTTTTAGAAGGTTTATTTAAATGCAAGAGAATGTCACTCGCATCCGGAGTGAGATTTAGGATCGCCTTAACATGGGGGTTATCTTCAATGTTTAAAGAATAGTACACCCACTGCCCCCTTTTCTGTTCCTTTACCAGTCCGCTGCTTTTTAATTTACGTAGATGCTGACTAACGGCTGGTTGAGAAATGTCAAAGAGATCCACGAATTCACATACACACCATTCTCGCTCTTTTAGAAGTGTAAGGATCGTGAGACGTGTCTTATCTCCAAGGAGCTTTAAATCTTCTGCAAGATCATTAAGTGTATCCAATTTTAAATCTCCCCTCTCCGTATATAAGACGATACTTATATTCTAAGACCTTTAAGATGAATTATCAACTTTGCAAAGTAATATTTGCAATATGCAATTAATTGCGCTATAACTACATCAAGAGGTGAGAACAATGGAGACTCCAAGGGAACTATTTCAGATCATGACCCGGCGTTTAGGATTGCTCAATAAGGACTGTTGTAGCGTAGGAGGATGTACTCTTTCTGCAACCCAAAGCCAACTGTTATATGAGATCGATCGGAGTCCTGAGCCTTCCATGCAGCAAGTCGCCGAAACCCTTGGCACGGATATCACTACCTTTAGCAGACAAGTCCAGTCTTTGGTGAAAATGAACCTGGTTAGAAAGACACCAAACCCCACAGATCGGAGAATTTTTACCCTGTCGCTTACACCTGAAGGAAAAATGGTAGCTACAACTATTGAGCACCAAATGAATCAGTACCTGAACGATGCCTTTTCGCATATGAGTGAGTTTGAAGTAGAAACATTATTACGGTCCATTAAGCTTTTCAACGAATCTATGGGAAAGCTCAGCAATTGCTGTGCACCCGTTAAAGGGTAATTTCTCTTCTATTTTACTTGTATGTTGCAAATTATTTTAGCTAAGGAGTGTATATCATGACCAAGCTTACGGATGATCAGATCCGCCAAAATGTACGGGGGCGCTATCAAAAGATTGCTGTAAGAAACGTTGCGACTTCCCCTTCCAGCCGAACTTCTGCTGACAGCAGTTGCTGTGAATCCCCATCTGATTTCAGTGCCATATCTGCTAAGTTGGGTTACTCCAGTGAGGACATCGCTGCAGCTCCTGAAGGCGCAAATTTAGGTCTTGGTTGCGGTAATCCACAGGCTATTGCTGAACTGCAGGCGGGTGAACATGTTTTGGACCTAGGGAGTGGCGGCGGATTTGATTGTTTCCTGGCTTCCCGGCAGGTAGGTAATGAAGGCCATGTTATAGGTGTGGATATGACACCTGAGATGATCAGTCGAGCAAGATATAATGCCCTTAAAGGTAAGTTCAGTAACACCGAATTCAGATTGGGAGAAATAGAGCATCTTCCCGTTGCTGATCATTCGATCAACGTCATTATCTCCAACTGCGTGATTAATCTCTCCCCAGACAAACAGCAAGTATTCCGTGAGGCTTATCGTGTTCTTCAGCCAGCCGGTCGTCTTGCCATATCAGATATCGTAACTACAGCTGAGCTTCCTCCTGAGATCAAAAATGACCTGGATGAATACTATTCCGGTTGTATCTCAGGCGCCTCTTCCATTGCCGATTTAGAGGTAATGCTCCATGAATCCGGCTTTACTGATATCAGCATTGAGCCAAAGGACGAATCTAAAATATTCATCCAAGATTGGGTTCCAGGTGCAAATGTTGACCAATACATCGTCTCTGCTGTAATTAAAGCGAGAAAGTAATCTTAAGGGGATGTTCATGTGATTAGTACATTAACTGTTCGTCAGGCCACACCTGAGGATATTCAAAGCATTCTTCGTATCTACAATCAGGGGATCGAGGACCGGATCGCTACACTTGAAACAGTGACGAAAGACTCCTCATATATGGAATCATGGTTCAATGATCACCAAGGCCGCTTTAGCGTTTTGGTTGCTGAACGCGAAGGTGAAGTCGTGGGCTGGGCCTCACTGAACCCATATTCCCACCGTTGCGCGTATAACGGCGTCGCTGACCTTTCTGTATATATTGATCGAAGCTTTCGTGGGCAAGGTGTAGGCAGCTCCCTCCTGGAGTCCTTACACAAGGTAGCAAAGGAAAATAGCTTTTATAAAATGGTTCTCTTTACCTTTCCGTTTAATGAGAGTGGTCAAGGATTGTATCGGAAGATGGGCTACCGGCAGGTTGGTGTATTTGAGAAGCAAGGATTGATGGACGGAGCGTTTATTGATGTAATGATTATGGAGAAGCTACTATAAAAATGAAGTAAAAAAGAGAAGTTCCACCCGCAAACGGAGGAACTTCTCCTTTTAATCTATTCCTACAATCTCACTTCTTCTCTTCATAAATAACAAATCTCTCCAGACTCCGTTCATTTTCCCGACTTTTTTTCTAAGTCCTATTTCACGGAATCCATGTTTAGCATGTAGTGATACGCTCATCATTATGACTGGAAAACCATTGCTCCTTGTAAGGGGCATTGGTCTCAAACGTTGCATTCCCTGTCTGAATGCCTTCCTCATAAATGGATTTAATCGCATCCCAATCTCGTTCGTTTGCTTTTCGAGTCAAAAGCATATGAACACCTAATGGTTCTAATCTAGGTATCGCTGATATCTCATATGTCTACTCGTGAAGAACCCTATACACTACTGAGGCAGCAACTGCACCAAGGATAGTTTTAGATATTTATCAAATCGGCTATAGGACCAAGTTCTTGTCCTTCGACAGGAACAAGAACATTTTAATCTGTACCAGGTCCGTGATCAAACTTAGTCCCTTTTCCAATAGCATAGAATTGGCCGCCAGCTACATAGTGTATTGTTCGCAATTCATCAGGAGCATCATCAAAAATCCAATGTCCGTTCTTGAATACTCGATCATCACTCCAAGCACCGACAATTTCACCCATGAAAAGATCATGTTCTTGTTCATTTTCAGGATTTGGGAGAACCTTGCATACTAGCCAGCCAGCGCATCCTTCAACTAGTGGTAAATCAAACTCTTCTTGGTAAAATATTGGAATATTATCAAGTTTATTGTCTACCTCTTTAGTGCTGTGCTCTCCCACATACAAGACAGTTTCCATTTGTTGAACAGTTGGAATATGTACTACATAATATCCACTCTTCTCAACGAGTTCACGTGTGAAAGCTTGTTTGCCGATAAATGCCATTACTTTGTTATTCCCCACCAGACCGACCCATGCGGCTGCCATTACATTGGCTATCCCATCATGTTTAGCAGAAATCATGGTTGTTGGTCCTACTTGCAATAAACGGTATGCTTTCTTTAAATCAACAGGCTTAATTGCCATTATCGTTCACCTTTTCATTTTAATTATTAAGAGTCATAAATGCTCTTCCTTCATTCCACGCCTCTCCCACTTTATCTCCTAAAGTGAAATAGCTGTTGCTGAATGAATCAAAAAACAACATCCCTGTCTTCGTAGCATCAATTTTGCCCTTTTCATTCAAGACTGATTCATCTACTGCTATATTGACCATCTTCCCGACTATCGCATGGATATGATTACCTCTTACAATCTCAGCGAGTTCGCATTCGATTACCAAAGTACTCTCCTCAATGATCGGTGCATTAACGTATTTGCTTTTAGTGGCCTTCAGGCCTGCTTTTGCGAATTTATCTGAATCTCTATACCCCGACACTGAGCCCAAAAAGTCTGCTTCCTTCATTAGACTTTGAGTGGCCAGTGCAACCGAAAAGGCCCCCATTTTTTCGATATTCTCGTGCGTCTTTTTATTTGTACCCACACCTAAATTGATATATCCTCCGTGATTCATCGTGCACCAGTGCAAATTCATCACATTGACAGTTCCGTTCTCATCGTAAGTAGATACCATCAAAAGTGGCATGGGATAGCCGTAACCAAAAGCACGTGGACTGAAATCCTTCATAATTAAAAATACCTCCCTTCAGTTATGATATATAGTATAATTGAAACATCGAAATAGACTAGTATGCACTTTTTAGTAAGATACTATCAAAAAGGAGAGTATTGCATGATTCAATGTAAAACAAGAAATGAAAAAGAAAACAGCCATCAATCATTTGTGTATACCTTATCGCTAATTAGCGGTAAATGGAAATTACATATCTTATTCCTACTTTTGAAGGAAGAGGTTATGCGTTATGGCGAGTTGAAAAAAGCGCTTCAAGGAATTACTCACAAAATGCTTAGCAATCAATTAAAAGAGCTAGAGGCTGATTCGCTCATTACACGCCATGAATACGCACAAGTACCTCCTAAAGTAGAGTACTACCTCTCAGAGCGTGGTAAGTCCCTCATCCCTGCTCTGCAAGAGCTGTGCAAATGGGGAGTAGATCATATAGATGATGAGCTACTAAGTCACGAGTGATCGACAAAAGCGGCAGCGTTCCAGATTTGGAATCACTGCCGCTATAGAAAATTAGGCTTTGACTGTGTACATCAATTCTTGTGCATTGATTGTGGTACGACCAGCCGATTGGATATCCGTATATTGATACATATTCGTAACAATGACTGGTGTAATCATGTTGTAACCCGCTTTCTCGATCTCTATACGGTCAAATTCCATCAATAAATCACCTACAGATACTTTAGCCCCAGCCTGTACCTTTGGCGAGAAGAATTGGCCTTTCAGCCTCACGGTATCAATCCCGATGTGAATCAGCATCTCCGCGCCAAGATCACTCACAAGACCAATGGCATGTCCACTCTTGGACACAGATATTACTGTTCCGTTAACTGGAGAAACCGCACGTCCTTCAGTAGGCTGAATAGCAAATCCTTTACCCATCATCTCTTCAGAAAAAGCAGGATCTGGTACCAGGCTAAGCGGCTTAATTTCCCCATTCATCGGGCTGAATATGGGTTGATCCTGTAATGTAATATCTTCTGTTCCTTCAGATGTTGTCGGGGAACTTGCTGACGGTGCAGCCGCCTCTTCCTGGAAGCCCAGTATATAGGTAATGACGGCAGCTACAACGAATGCAATTACAGCAGCAATCAGTGCATAGAGCAGGTTACTAATAGTTGGACCGACATATGCGGCAGCTCCCGGAAGACCTACAGTGCCGATGAAATAGGCTTTAACCGAAAAGGTTCCCATAAAGGCCCCGGCTACGGCTCCCCCTATGAGCGCTGCAATAAATGGTTTTTTGAATTTCATGTTAATTCCGTACATTGCAGGCTCCGTAATTCCCATAAGAGCAGTAAGTCCTGTAGAATAAGAAAGCGATTGGGTCTGGGGATTGTTGGACTTGAAGCCCACACCAAATGCAGCACCGCCCTGCGCCATATTCGCTGCGAACATTAACGGTATGATGAAATCATAACCAAGTGCTGCAATCGAACCCACTGCAAGCGGCAACAGCGCATAATGCATGCCAGTAATAATCAGCACGGACATCGTGCCCCCGATCAAAATACTCGCAAAAATGGATGCGTTATCAAATAACCAGCTGATTCCCCCGGATAAACCGTTTCCAATAATTCCGCCAAGTGGCCCGATGGCTATCAATGTTAGCGGTACCATGATAAGTAAGGTAACGGTTGGTACAACAATCAGCTTCAGTGAAGCATGAGTGATGCGGTCAATAGCTCTTTCTACGTAAGAAGCAATCCAGATGGCAATGACTATAGGAATAACGGATGAGGCATAGGATGTAGCAATAACCTTAATGCCTGCAAACGATGTATCACCCGCTTGAAGCAAGGCAGTAATGTTGGGATGCATTAGGCCGGCCGCCAGTGCAGCTCCCACATAAACATTCCCCCCCATTTTCTTCGCAGCACTAACGGCCAAAATAATAGGCAGAAAGTAGAACGCGCCATCGCCGACAGCGGTCAAAATGATGTAGGTTGAACTTGTATTCGTCATCCAGCCCATAGCCACCAGAATGGACACGATCCCTTTGATCATTCCTGCGCCAGCAATGGCCGGCAGAATTGGCGTGAACATACCGGCAATGAAATCAAATAACGCGCTGATCGGATTTCTTTGCTTCTTTCCTTGTGTTGAAGCGCTGTCTTTTTTATTGGTCTTGCTCATGTTGTTCACTAGTGCTTGATACACATCGGATACTTCATTGCCGATGATCACCTGGAACTGTCCGCCGTTTTCCGTTACACCCATAACGCCAGGCGTGTTTTTTAACGCTGTTTTGTCTGCTTGATTGTTATCGTTTAGATTAAATCTCAACCGAGTCATACAGTGAGTAACTTGATCAATATTTTCTTCGCCACCAACCAGCTTGAGAATATCCTTGGACAATTGTTGTTTATCCATAGTACTTGAGCCCCTTTATTTTTTTATTAGTAATATGTTATAAATTCATGATACTCAGATCAGAGCAGCAAATATATAGATTTTCGTGTTTTGTTTGGAGTGACACATATTGACTTTTGTAACAAAAAAGTAACGTGTTGTTTTTTCGAAAAAGGTGATGTATACTGCCTAAGCAGATTACCTATTCTTATTATTATGGTCTAAGGGAGTGTATATCCATGTTCACCAGTGAGCAAATCTCGTCCTATAATGAATTGGAGCTATCCTTGTTTAACTATATTACTCAAAACATGGAAAAGGTGGCGTACATGCGTATTAGAGAGCTGGCCGATGAAACTCATGTCTCTACAGCCACCATTCTGAGATTCTGCAGAAAGAATCAATGTGAGGGATTTTCAGAATTTAAAGTAAAACTGAAGATGCTTGTTTTCCAAAGGGATAAACTAACCAAGCAGGAATTGAAAAGTCCACATCATGCGGTCTATGAGTTTTTTGAACGTTCTCAAGCTCCTGAATTGGAGGAGAAAATTCGAATGGCAGCAAAGTTAATTGCTGAAGCCAATAGCGTCATTTTTATTGGTATTGGCAGCTCAGGAATCATGGGCGAGTATGGAGCCAGATTTTTTTCGAATTTAGGGATCTACTCCGTGTACATAAAAGATCCTCATTATCCTGTTCATACTCGAGTGCAAAAAAACAGTGTTACGATTGCATTATCGACGCGAGGTGACAATCCGTATGTTCTTCCTTATCTCCAGCGGATCAAGCAGGAGAAGAATAAAATTATTGCGATAACGAACAATCGCCAATCCACCATGGCTAAAATTTCAGATGTAAGTATCCCTTATTATGTTAAGGAAGAGTATTACGAAACAACTAACATCACCACTCAGGTTCCTGTTGCTTTCCTGTTAGAATGGCTGGGGCGAGAGGTTTTCAAAGAAATGGAGAATTTAGAATGAGAGGGTGTTCAGATATCAAATTGTAAAATAACAAAGAACCGCCTGTTCGCGGCCTTTTGTTATTTTTTTCTGTTTTCCAATGTTAGTGCCTATCGCTATTCTCGAAACAAACTGCTCCCGTTGGTCTGAATGACATTCTTATACCAGTGGAAGGACTTCTTACGATAGCGTTCCAATGTTCCTGAACCATCATCATGACGATCCACGTAGATGAATCCGTACCGTTTTTTCATTTCCGCAGTTGTTGCACTAACCAAGTCAATACAACCCCATGTTGCATAGCCCATTAATTCAACACCATCTTGGATGGCTTCAGCGACTTGAAGCAAGTGCTCCTTCAAATAATTGATGCGATAGTCATCAATAACTGTTTTGTGGCCATGCTCATCCGTGATCAGTTCGTCTACGGCCCCTAATCCATTTTCAACGATAAACAATGGTTTCTGATAACGGTCATACATCGCATTCATGATGTACCTCAGGCCTTGAGGGTCGATCTGCCAACCCCAATCACTCGCGCTCAAGAGAGGATTCGGAACACCACCAATTAGGTTTCCTTCTCCTTTAATTTGCTTGGCAGGATCAGCAGTTTCACAACAGCTTTGATAATAGCTGAAGGATATAAAGTCTACGGTGTTTTTCAGAATCTCCTCGTCGCCAGGTTCAAAATGAATCGTAATCCCGTTATCTTTCAAATAACGTTTCATGTAGCCCGGGTAGTAACCACGCACATGGACATCTGTGAAACCTGTATTCTTATGATCAGCTTCCATCACTCTGATCATATCATTAGGATCAGGAGTCAACGGGTAAATCGGCATAGCAATGACCATACAGCCAATTTTGAACTCAGGGTTAATTTCATGCCCTATTTTAACCGCCAGCGCACTTCCAACAAACTCGTGGTGAACCGCTTGGTACAGATCCTGTTGGCTAAGTTGATCCACCGGTGTGTTAATCCCGCCGCCCACAAACGGATGTTCCAGAATCGAATTAATCTCGTTAAATGTGAGCCAATACTTCACTTTGTCTTTATATCTGTTGAAAATGGCCCGCACATAACGTTCATAGAAACCGATCATCTTGCGATTCGCCCAGCCATCATATTCTCTAACGAGATGTAGGGGAGTCTCATAGTGAGAGATCGTAACTAGAGGTTCAATCCCGTATTTCCGGCACTCGTCAAACAGGTTGTCGTAAAATTGAAGGCCTTTTTCGTTAGGCTCAAGTTCATCTCCTTTGGGGAAGATTCTGGACCAGGCGATAGACGTGCGGAAAACTTTGAAGCCCATTTCGGCAAGGAGCTTAATGTCCTCCTTGTAGCGATGGTAGAAGTCAATCCCGATTAACTTCATATTCTCCTCTGTTGGTTCTGCTGTTGGAGGTGTCTGAATGCCGTGCGGCATGATATCCGAAATGGAGAGTCCTTTCCCGTCCTCTAGATATGCACCCTCAATTTGGTTCGCAGAGACGGAACCGCCCCATAAAAAACCCTTAGGAAATTGAAATGTTTGATTCATTTGGTATGTCCACCTTTCTTATAACGATTTACTTGATCACAATCTATGTTACAGAGATTATTTCATGAAATACATGTTATTTCGTATTTAGTTCAAGGTATCACAGATTCACATTTGTAACATAAAAGTAACGCAGTGTTTCAAGAGTTTCCTATAGGCTGGCAAAACAAAAAAGCCGCCAAAACGACGACTTCATTATCATAGGTTATTTCATTATTTTTCGGGTCAGATAGAGGTTGTTGTATTTATTATTTGTTGAAGAGTTTCCTTGATTCCATGTGTAACTTCGTTACCATGATAAGTGATCACTTTTCTAATATCCAGCTCTAAGAGTTTGGCAATCGACTTCAACGCAGTAGGATGATCCAACGTGTATTCATCGTCAAAGGACAGAAGGTTTCCATCTTTTGAATTTAATGCATCGCCAGCAATTAACGTTTGGCTTGGAATATGATATAGCGACATGTGATCTGGCGTGTGTCCAGGTGTAAAGACGACTTGAATACCACCGGCCAGGGGCAGAATGTCTTTATCCTTCAGTGCCTGATGAACGTGCACAGGCGGTGCGAAGGTTTTACTTTTAAGCAGCGGAATGGCTCCCGTCAAATAAGGTACAGCCTCCTTATGTGCAAGCACCGTTACCTCGTTCCCCCTTGCCTGAATTAGTTCCGGCAGACTGCCAATGTGATCGCCATCTTGATGCGTGATGATGATATGCGTCAGCTTATCTAGACCAAATCCTTCTGCTTCAAGTAACGTGCGGATCTGATCCAATTGCCCAGGAATCCCGGTATCGACAAGCACAAGATTCTGTTCATCCCATAACAATGTTGGATATACATCAAATGGTCCGCCATAGTATTCCATTTGAAGCTCTATCGCTTTAATTCCGATATTCATTTGAGAAACAGACATCTTTTTATCTTCCTTTCCTCTTTGCAAAATTGGAAAAACCATTAAAATATACTTAGCTCGCTCGTTGATCACCCCATCATTTAGCAAGAATGTTATATTACTTAAAAGTAAGTATGAGGTCAACACTTTTCTAAGAGTTACTAGCCTCAGTTGCCATTTTCATCGTCTGGACCATGTTATATTCTTTCTTCACAATCTCTTCGAGTTTTACGATAGCTTGATTTTGAACATGATTAGATACGATCATTCTAATCACTGTGGTTCTATAAATTTCCCATAAATGACTTAGCTCCAAGCTTTGTTCTGCTAACTTCTTATAGAGATTTGGATGGGACGACTGATCTTCTAGTAACTTAAAAAGCCTGTTGTTCTTCTTATGATTCTGTGCAAAAGAACTGCTTCTCAAGGCAAATATGCTAGTATCGTTCAGATTACCTACAACTTCTTCGAATTCCTCTACATAATCGGTCAACGTTTTTAGTCCCAGCTGATAACTAAGATCATATTGCTCAAGATAAACGACTTTATCATCCAATAGATTGCTGCTGAGTTCTGAGATAAACGAGTCCTGTACTGAAAATTCATCGTTAAAATTTCTTATTGATTCTTCATGCACAGAAACCATTATGAATCTAACTTTTTGGCCGCTTTTCATTAGATATTGGGTAGATTCCTTAATGACTTCAAGTGGAGTTTGATAATCGTGCATTCGTCCTGGAGATAAGCAATCTTCAATGACGGTGTATGCCTCCCTACTCGCACATGTTCCATGAATAAAGGTCGGATGGATAAAATGTGTTTTTCCAGCTTCTCTTCCACTGGAATAAAAAAAGCGGTCCACATCGAGAAAGACATATTTCTGCTTGTCTAAAGCGCCTTGAATCATCTTATCCAGGAAAGGTATATCAGATGGCTCAAGAAGCTGATCCTCAAAGCGAAGATAATGATAGACCTGTTCCGTGTCATATTGAACCTTCGGCAGCATTAATCCTTGATGAAGCATGCTTTCTAAGCTGCCTTCGAGGAATTTCTGGTTGATGATTTTTTTCCAGTATTGCGTTTTAAAAGTCAGAGGCAGCTTCTCGAACGATGAATGATGACTAATGAGAATCGACATCAAGTTATTATTGACACAATCAAGCCATATGTCATTATAAGGCACAATCCGATGGGTAGGTGTCACATGGTCAACTCCCTATGATGAACTTACTTATTTGATAGCCAGCTCACATCATTTAACGTACCGTCAGGACGAAGAATAACTTCCTTTGGAAGAGCATGAGACAGAAAATGAACATTGCCGCAGGTCAAGCCATATGCCCCCACATGGGGAAACGCGATCCAATCCCCCGGCTCTAGAGGGGGAAGCATGACGCTGCCTTGCAGCACGTCTGTGGGAGTACACAATTTACCGCAAACATTGTAGGAGATTCGGCCTTCTCCTTCGCCGGATTCGTATAGCTTACGCTCCCCCGCCTTCCAAAGCTGAAGCGGCAGAGGCTGCTTGAAGCTTCGTCCCATCAGGCTGGAAAAAGCCCGATGGTGGGTTCCCCCATCGACAATGGCGAAGGCTTTGCCTTTGGAGAGCTTGGTGTACAGCACTCTGACCGCATAAATCCCCATCGTTGCGGCAATTCGCCGCCCTGATTCTACGAATACCATCTCCAACTCCAGATCCCGGTTGCGCTCTAGCTCCTCGGCAAGATACGCCCCGAAAGCTTCCACAGGAAACGGCTCATCGCCTTCAAACATGGGAACGCCGAAACCGCCGCCTAGCCCTAAACATCGAAGCTGCAGGCCGAATTGGCTTCGCACCTGCCGAGTGAGAGCGAACATCATCGGAACGCTCTCCCGATAAAAGTCGAGGTGGAAATTTTGCGTGCCTTGGTACGTATGCAGCCCGATCAGCTCTACCCCTGCAAGATTAATGGCGGTTTGCACCGCTTCATGAATTTCACTGTCGTCGATGCCAAACTGGGAGGCAAGTCCGACCGATGACATACGTGAGCCTTTGGCTCCAGTAGACAAATTGACCCTTAACATAACGGGAGCGGACATACCCAGCGCAACCGCTTCATCGTGAATAACGAATAGCTCCGGGATGGACTCCGCATTAATTGCGTAGATCCCATGGCGAAGCACATGATGAATCTCGTCCGCGCTTTTGCCCGGTCCTGTAAACACGATGCTGTGCGGATGTACCCCGCTGGAGCGGGCAATTTCATATTCCCCAACCGATGCGACTTCGATCGGCGAACCCCAGCCGTTTATAAGGCGGCATACCTCCGGATTGGGGTTGACTTTCATGGAATAATATAGCGTAACATCCTTGGGTAAAGCATCCCGCAGCGAAAAATAATCGGAGGCCAGCTTTCCCTCGTCATAGACATAAACGGGTGATCCAAACAACTTGGCTGCTTCCAGCCAAAAGGGTTGGCCTACCTCCTGCTGATTAGACAGTTGTTGTGAAACCATAGTCATACGACAGCTCCCCTCCATTGCATGATTGCTTCCTCCAGCCCTTGACGGGCAAGCTTCTCAGCTTCATCGTCCACCCCCCAGGTCAGAGTCGAGACCCTGCAAGGCCGGATACGGTCTGCCGAATCCCCATCCTGGTGGAAACCATACACGAATGCCCCGCCTTGTTCGGCAGAGATCCTTAGTGATGTCAGCTTTTCGGCAAAATCTGAAAATTGGGCTCCAGGGTGGAGCTTGAAATCATAGGATTGAGTCTCAATTATAGGAAACCCGCGTTCGAGCAAGTGCTTGCGAAGCTTTAGCAAATACGTGACCATGGTAAGACGGGCATTGATCTCAATCACCGGTATTAAAGTTCCGTCTTCATCCAGTATGGAGTCTACCCCGATGAAACCCTTGTAGCCCCGGGAATGTAAAGCTTTACCCAGCAGTTGCAGCCGTTCGGTATAAGCTACGGTCAAGGATTCGGGCAGGTCCGGGTGCAGACGGCTCCCCCTGTACACTCCTGCATCCGTAATCCTCTGCTCGGTCATCGCCAGGATCTTGCAATCTGTCACCCCCAGCCAGAGTTGTGCCGTCAGATGGCGCTCGACCTGATGCCAGCGCTCCACCGTCACAACCGGTTGCCCGCCTCCCCGAGAGATCTGCCTCGCTAAATATCCAAGCAGCGTCTCCAAATCCGCGCCTCGATGGATATGGAACAGCGCTTTACCGGAAGAACCGTAAGCGGTTTTTACAACCAGCCGGGCGCCAGGATGCCGTCCCTCCAACTCGGCGCAAGCACGGCGGATCGCGTCAAGCCCCTCGCATATCTTGCCGTCGCTGACTGGAAAGCCGATTTCTTCGCATAATTTACGCGTTGCGATCTTGCTGTTCAGTTCCACGGACAATCGGGCGGGCGGGCCGGTCCATCTCCCGCCGTTTTCCTTGAGAAACTGCTCCTCCTGCTCGTCTATCAAGTAAGGAACAGCAATCCGGTTGCGAAACTCACCCGTATATTCAGACCGTGCCCCAATCGCGATGGAGGGGAGGGCTATCTTCTCTTCTTCCAAATAAGATAGGAATTCAGGGTCCGGAGCCTCTTTCAGGAGAACAAGATCTTCTTCGTCAGCCAAATAAATTTGGTAGAGGTCCATTTGCGATACGAGCCGATCTCCGGACGCATTGTTAATATAAGGTAAGCGAATTTCTTGAGCGGCTTTGCCTTGCTCCCAATTAATATTTGAGTACCAGAGCTTCGCTGCGCGCGTTCCGGTCAGATGCTCCATATAAGGTGCGTTATTCATTTATCCCTCACCTCCACTTTCTCCAGCTTGTGACCATACTCCAGCCCTTTAAGCCAGCCTAGCTCCGACTTTAAGATTTGAAATGGGTTCGCTCCGAACCATTCCAGAGATACCGGGGCTCGGGTAGGGTCCAAGATAAGGCGCTTCATGATGGCTTGGCAGTCCATTTCTCCATCGGCCAAGGGTACGATACCTCTGCGGCTGCCGCTCGGAGAATAAATATTGTCAGGAGAGAATACTTCGAGACATTGCCGGGATTCCACATTCTTCAGATGGATATTGACCATCCATGGCTTCAAGCGTTCGTAGGCGGCAAGGGGATCAGCACCCGATTCCCAAAGGTGCAGAAAGTCCAAATTCAGTTTCAAGGCAGGATGGTCGGTTTGCCTGAGCAATTGAAGTGTGGAATCTAAGCCGTCGGCAGCGGTTCCCGGATGAGTCTCAACCACGGTATAGACCCCTTCCCTCTCTGCAACAGCGCAAAGGATATGTAGACGCTTGGTGCAACGCTCCCAGTCCTTCTCATCAAGAGATGGACTGCTCAGGTTTCCAGCGAAAATCCTCAGCTTATCTGTGTGGAAAGCCTTGGCAGCTTGTACGGTTTCCTGCCATTCCTGAAGCAGAACGTCCATTGGGATATTCTCCATGAGAGGGATATAATCGCTCAGCATGTTGATTTCGAGCCCGTAGCTGAACATCTCGTCCAGCATACCTCCCAGCTCCTTTCCCCGTTGGCGAAGCAAAGCCTTGGCATGCACGCCCCACAGTTCTATACCGTTGAAGCCCGTATCAAGAGCATAACGGAACAGCTCCCGGAAGGATACCAGCTCGTGTCGAAAAGAAATCGTGCATAGATTATACCGCAGTCAGATCACCGCCTATTCCATTCATCCAGGCCAGGAATTGAAGCTCCTCATCCCGAATTTCCTGCAGCCTGGCAAGAGCTGAGCGCAGCAGCGCTTCGTCCCCGATGTTCTTGCGGTATTTCACCAGCAAGAAATTCAGTGTCGTCCATAACTTCACGATCCCGCTGATCCGGTTCGTTCCTTCCAGCACCTGCCCCTTGTCCATCATGCCCAGCTTGACAAAGCTATTCCATATAGAAGACCGGAGCTTGGTTATGGTAGCAATGGCGATCGAGTTCTGGCTCAACCAGTTCGAGGTTTGTTCCGGGCTTAAAGCTAAAGATTCCTGCAAATCCCGGGCAAAGCTGTCCAATGCGGCGGTACCCGAGCTGTACTGAGAACGGACATACATTTCGTAGTTTCGCTTGGCTGCATAGGCGAAGATCTCACGCTTGCCGGGAGACTCGAATCCCTTCCCTTCTTGATCCGGCTGAAGCTCGTAGAAAATGAGTTCCTCCTCTTCCTGCTCCGCCGATGCCCGCAGCAGCTCTTCTCCGGTCAGGAATCCGTTGAAATCGACAATGGGATCGAATACTCTGAAGGCGTTACGCGCTTCATCGAAGCTATCTGCGAGGACATAATGATCGAATCCACTCTCCGCCATGCTCAGCATATTAGAAGGGAAAAAAGTCAGATCGGATGGGCGGCATTTCACTACCGCACGGTTCCCTGACTGAACAAACTGCTTGAGCGACTCAGGTCCAGCTCCCTTGCAAACCAGATGGATGCCGTACAGAAAAGGCAAGCTTGTGTTCAATCGCACATGCTGGCTCGCCGTAATAATGCGCGAAACATAATTGACATTCCAGTAATTCAGCAGAAACAGATCAGGGTTGGCCCCGGACCGGTATAAGTGGGTCAAGATACAGGAAGCTGCACATTCCATCGCCGCCAGCTTTATCATTTCCGGCTTGGCATCCGGTGTATCTGTATGAGACGTCATATCTTCATTCTCCTTCTTCATTTGATGAAATACGGCAAACAAAGGACGGTATTTTGCCGCTGACAGGATCGGCTTCGATTTGGGAGACGGTTTCTATGAACAATTTCACAGGCTTGCCCGCCGCTTGGTGAAGAAAAGCGGATAGCTTGGTCTGCACATCCTCGAACTCGCTTGGCGAGGCTTCAGTCGCCAGCCGGACGGAAAAAGAGGTGAATGTATTCTGCACGATCTGAAATTGGCGGACTCCTCTGGCTGCAGCAAGCTCCCAAAAAAACTTGTCCAAATACCGGAAGACGGCGGAATGCACCTGCGCTCCAGGCAGCCGGATCTGGGATGTTCGAACGGGAAGCAGCCCAAGAAGGAGACTGCCGGTTTCAGGGTCCCTGCGAATACTTCCGATATCTCCTGTCCGGTAACGGACATAAGGCAGACTCCTCATGATCAGCGAGGTGACCAACACTTCGCCGAATTCCCCCTCCTCTACATGGAGTCCAGAGGCCGGATCGATAATTTCCACATATACGGCAGACTCATCAATTTCCAGTTGGCCGCTCTGGCCTGCGAACGCGATACACCAGAACTCTTCCAAACCGTAGTAGTCTACGCATGGAACGCGGAACACCTCCCCGATCCGTTCTTTCTGGGAGCCATGCAGCGTTTCGCCCCAGTTCTGGGTAAACACAAGGGAAGGCGGCAACGAATACCCCTCGTCACGTATATATTCGGCCAATGCGCAGAGAGCCGAGGCTCTCCCCTGGATAAAATGAGGATCTTCCCTGATGATCTGTTCTGCATAATGTCTAAGGGACCTGGGCTCCGCCAGCAGACGGTTGCTCAGCAGCAGCATCCGGTGTCTGGACGGCAGCCCCCACTTTTTTCGATGCTTATACAGGGTCAGCGAGAGTTTCCATATCTCCTCCGGGGTTTTCACGCAGCGGAACGGCACTCCGGTAGTTCCCGAGGTGAACGATTCGATCACCCGCCTCGCATCGGGATGTTCGAAAAGGGCGCGGTTGCCTGCGATCAAGTGTTTATTTGTAATCGGCAGCTGATGGAAATCAACGTCCGTATGAGGGTTATAGAATGGGTACGTCCGGCACAATTCGTCGGCCAGCTCTTGCAAATGGTCCGGGGTGAACACTTTCATGAAGCCACCTTGCGTTCTACAAAATGCAATACAGCCTGGACGCTTCGGAACGATTCCGGGCGAATATCGTCCACATCCAGCTCAAAGCCGAATGTATCCTCCAGCGCTGCCAGCAGCTCCAGGATTTGAATGGAGTCGATTCCCAGATCATCTACCAAAGCATGGTCCAGCTCGACCTCGCTTGTTGGCCTCATGGCCACAGCGGCTATCGTTTCTCTCACCTTAAAGAATAGATCTTCATGCTGGGTGGACATGATCTTCCTCCTTCACCATAGATTTCAGGGCTTTGCGGTCCAGCTTTCCGCTGGCTGTTTTGGGCAGAGCCGTAACGAAGCGGAACTCCCTGGGACGCAAGGCCGGGGATAACCGCTTTACGCACCAAGCCTGCAGTTCCGAGTTGCTGACAGGCTCTTCGGAAGCTTCGGATACTACCACGGCAATCAGACGATGTCCCCATTGAAGGTCTTCTACCGCCGTCACAGCAGCGTCCGCCACCCCAGGCAAGCTTAATAGGACGCTTTCGACCGCTTCCGGGTACACCGTGTGTCCCCCAACAAGGAGAGCGTTATCGGTTCGCCCGGTCAAGTGCAAATATCCATCCTCATCCAGATACCCGGTATCCCGGGTGTGCAGGCCGAGGGGGTCTAGTGTCTCGCGGGTGCGGTCCGGATCGTTATAATAGCCGACCATCACATTCGGCCCCCGGACGACCACCTCTCCGCTCTCCCCTGTTGCCGCCTCCCTTCCGTTCTGAATGATGGTCAGCTCGACGCCGTTAATAGGTATCCCGGCGGATTGCGGTTTCGTCCTCAACTGAGCGTAGGGCAAATACGAGACGCGCGGAGAGGCTTCGGTCAGTCCATAGGAGGGCGTCAGCCGGACGTGAGGCAGACGCTCAGCCAAACGAAGCAGCATGACGGCAGGCATCGGGCCGCCGACAATGAGCATCTGCCGGAGCGTGAGCAGATCCTCCGCCGTCCATTTGGCGGAATGGATTAGAGGCAGGATCGCAGACGGCACAGTGCATAAGAAGGTCACCTTGTTCTTACGGACGCATTGGATCATCTCGAAGGGATGCATGAAGCCCCCGCTTAGAACCAGATTGGCTCCAGAGGCCATAGCGGTAAACCACTCCCCAACAATTGTCGAGCAATACCCCAGTGACTTCGAGAGCAGAACGATGTCCTCGTCGCACAGAGTCGTGTAGTCCAGAATCGCGTCTACATTGGACAGCATGTTGTGGTCGCTCAGCATGATCCCCTTAGGCTCTCCCGTCGAACCGGAGGAGAGGAATATCATACGCACGGCCTCTGGCGGTGTGTACCGGCGTATCGGCCGCAAAGCATCGCCGATTCCTGCAATCGGTCCGCCTGCCATACCTGCATACAGGTAGAATGGTAACACTTCCCCTTGTCTGCTCCATTCCGCAAGGATTGGCAGCTTCTCTTCAGAGACGAAGACAGCTTCGGGTTCAAATTTGCGGATGAGGCGAAGCATGTCCTGTCCTGGCATGTAGCTGTGGATGGGGAGCGGAATGCCTCCCGCCAAAATGACGGCCCCGATGACAGCCAGACACTCTGGCGTCGGAGCCATCCAGACGGCCCCGATAAAATTCGGACGCAGCTGCTCCTGCTTCAGCCGTTCAGCGAGAAGGTCCATGCGGTTTCCAAGTTCCGCGTAGCTTGTCCAATCTGACTCGCCGCTTCGTGCCGCGTAAGTGATTCCCCGGTCATGCCTTCGTGCACGTTGAAACAATTCTCTGAGGGTGCCTATGCCATTCATACGAGAACCTCCTCTTTATGAGATGCCTGTCCGGCCACTGAGGTATCGCGCTCGAAGGTTGATGCCATAGCATAATACTCAGCCGATTGCTTCATAAGCTGTTCGTGGTCGCCTTCCGCCACCAGACAACCGTTCTCCAGCACCAGAATACGGTCCGCGTTCATAATGGTTTGCAGACGATGGGTGGCTACCAGAACCGTCTTGCCCGCCATGGCGTGGCGTATGGAATTCATGAGTTCACTCTCCGTAAGCTGGTCCAAGGCGGAGGTCGGTTCGTCCAGGATCAGAATATCGGGATCGCGCAAGAGGACACGCGCAATAGCCAGCCTCTGCCGCTGTCCGCCAGATAGCTGGAAGCCTCTATGGTCAATCTTCGTGTTAAGTCCTTCCGGCAGTTGATCGAGCAGAGATCCGAGCTGCGCGTTCCGGGCTGCCTGCATGACCATCTCCTCCGTCGCGTCCAGCTTCCCGACAGTAATATTTTCCATAAGGGTACCCCGGAACAAGTAGGGCTCCTGGAACACGATGCCCACCTTGCGGCTGATCGCGCTGCGGGTCATCTCCTCCAGATTCTGTCCGCCGATTCGAATTTCACCTTCGAGAACGGGCATCATCCCAATAAGCGCCCGGAAAAGGGTGGATTTCCCAGACCCGCTTCGCCCGACGAAAGCATACACCTTGCCCGGAGACAGCGACAGGGATAGATCCTTCAAGATTTCCGTTCCACCGTACCCGACGCGCAGACTGCACACTTCGATATCGGATGGCGTTGCTTTAAGCTCAGGCTCCCTTGCAGGCGAAACCTGCTTCCTCTCGTTTTCCGAATAGGGATCGATCGGGGTCTGGATAAATTGCTCGATTCTGCCCATAGCAACTTCCGCGCCTTGAAGCTCTCTGAAAAAGTTGTTAATCTGCTGTACCGGATTCAGAGCGTTTTGCAGATAGGTTACGGAAGCAACCATTATGCCAACGGTCATCATTTGGCCGAGCACCTGATAGCTGCCGATCCAATAGATGGCAGCCAGGATCAGGCTAATCACGAAACCGCTGATTTGAAACGACATCACGGCATATAGCGTCTCCCGGGTGCTGGCCTTCACCAGCCCCTTGTACATCGTTTCATTCCGCTTCCGTTCCCATCCCTCTAGTCCTAAAGCCCGGATTTCTTGCGAACTTTCGATCGCTTCATAGAGATAGGTTCCGATCTCTTCATTATGGGTCCGAACGTCGGACGAATAACGCGCCACAGGGCTGCGGAACAGTCCTGGCACCCAGAAGAGGAAGGGGATGCTAAGCGTCGCAACGATGCCAAGCCGCCAGTCCATATAGTACAGGATTCCGAGGGATATCAGCATCATAAACAGCTGTGAGGTAATCTCGACCAGAATGTGGTTGAGGAAATTTCCCATCGTAGCTGTATCCATCCCGAGCAAGGCCGAGAATTTCCCGGGTCCTTCCTTCTGAATTTCCGGAACGGGGATCTGCCGGACATGCTTCAACAGCTCGTCCCGGATATCCAGCGTGTTACAGATGCCCAGATATCGGAACAAACCGACCCGGATAAACAGAAATACGATGGAGAGAACACCTATTCCCAAGGAAAGGCTAAGCAGCGGGACAATCAGCTTACGGTTTCCGTCAATCAGCACGTGATCGATCAGGTAGGCGAAGATTAAGGGCTGAAGCATGACGAGTCCCAATTGCAGAAACGTGCAAACATAAGCGATCAAGGTTAAATTCCATTTGATCTTCACGTAGGGAGCAAGACGTCGGAACAGTTTAAATGTGTGCATGATGGTTCCTCCCGGCAAAATGTTGAATAAGCGGCTTCACCTTGCGCATCCATTCCTCCGCGTCACCCTGCGGCTGCCAATCCAGAACCGACAGCGGCGATTCACTCAAACAGCCTGTCGCTTCCAATAAGCTGCAATGATAGATTTCGTTCAGCGTTCGCATAGAAGATTCAAGTAGGGCGGTCTCCTCTGCCCCACCCGTTATCTGTCCAAGCGGAGCATTCAGGAGCGCCCTGATCTGCGGCATGATGGTTCGATAGTCGTACATTAGAGCGCCACGTCGCGCTCCTTGCGAGAGCTTGACGTGAAGCTTCTCATCCAGCAGAACCTCGGTGCAGCTGCGAACCACCCCGTCCAGATCTATCTTCGGATGTTCACCGGACCAATCGACCTGGACAAAGGAGCCGTCCTCGCCGTCAACAAGCAGCTCCCCGAAACCGTCCCAGCCGGTGCAGACCGCAGGAAGACCGTAGGCTTTCGCTTCCAGGAGGTTGAAGCCAAACGTCTCTCCCGGATCGGTGGAGAGGTTGACCAGAAGCCTGGATTCCCGGAACAGACGGTCTTTCTCACTCCCGTGGACGGGACCTGTGAACTCCACGGTTTGCTCCAGTCTATATTCCGCTACGAGGGCTTCAAGCCGATCTTTATACCGGTCCGCTTCCTGCGTAGACCCCGTATATTCTCCGGCAATCGTCAATACAGTGTCCGGGACACGCTGCTTGATCTCCGCCATAGCCTCTAAGAGCACATGAATGTTCTTGACCTCTTCCAGCCGGCCGATGGATAACAGACGTTTACCGGCAAGCGGCCGAACCGGCTCCGCAGCCAGCAAGGTGTCGATGCATAACGGGATCTTATGGGCATGCGCATACCGGGGTGAGAGATTAACCAGCGCCTGTCTGCAGGATTGCGTACTGGCAAGCAGCACATCCTGTTCTGTAATCCAAGGCGCACAGGACAGCCAGGTTGTCAGCCAACGGGCGGATGCGACGGAATGGGCGATAACCATGAAGCGAAGCGGAAGCTTGGCGAAGCTCCGAACCAGCATCAAGAAAGGCATGAAGTAAGGAGCGTTGACATAAAGCGTATCAATTCCGTATTCCTCGCATAATCGGGCCAGCCGCTCCGATGCTTGCGGAAGCGAAGACATCGGCTGCTTGGAGAACTGGCGAAGCGAACCCCCGAAGATCTTGGCAAAGCGTACTGGCGGAATGCGGATGAGCTCCGTATATTCAGCCAGATACCCGGTCCATTGGTCATCAATTACCCGTTCATTCAACCGGGGGGAATGGCCGTCGAAGCAGCCCACCCTAGGTCTGCACTCCGCATGCAAATCGAGGTTTCCAGCGAAGATAGACATCGTTCAATTCCTCCTTCAGTTGTTGCTCCGTCCTGTGCAGCTGCTCCACCTTATCCACCAGCAGTCCGATTTCCCCGGTTCGTCCCGGCATGGACGTACGGATCGCCAGGTACGCGAGCGTACTCCACATTCGTATGAATCCTTCCAGCTGCTCCTGATATAGCTCCGTACCTTGAGTAAGCGCTTCCGAAAAATATTGATACAGCAGTCCGTAGCTGTATTTGCGTTTGGCGAGGATACCGAGCTGGGATACAGCATCCTTCAAGGCCCCGGGCGGATATATGTCGGGCGACTCCACCGTCTGCATAATTCTCCGCCTCACCATGCCGGTTAGCGATCGTTCACCCGGATCGGTCACTATCGTATCCTCGAAGATTCTCGCCACCTCGTGGGCGTCCGGCGCATGGAGCCATTCGGGATGAAGCAGCAGTCCCCCGCCCAGCTCATTGCTCAGAAATGCATCGTGTACATGGCTCGCGGCCACTAACCCTTCCCATTCGAAATAGCGATCGTATACCACAAATTGATTGCCCCGCATTCCGTGTACGATGACAAAATGGGGCTGATGCATGGTTTGGAACGTTCTTTTTTGATACGGCATATGAAACAGGTCGAGCTGCACCAAAACAGGAAGATCCGGATTACGCCGCAGGACCTCCAGAAACCTCTTCAGGTTGTCGCGCTTTTCGGCCCCGTAATCATACCATTCCATGGCCCCTTCCCCGTACAGGCGGGTGAACAGCCGCAAATATTCGGACGGTGTGATGTCCGCTGAGAAATAGGTCAGCTTGCCGTCCTCCGTAACGCTGAATGGCGCGTCCCAAGCGCCGATATAGAGCGGACGTTCATCCCATCCGGCTTGCTCCAAGCCATAACCGAGTCCGTTCAGAAAGCAATGGGCTTGCTTCACGTCAAACCCCGGTTTTAATGGCCCGTTTGGCCAATATGCGTTGTGAGATCAAGCGTGCGGTGGCGAAGTTCTCCTGCAGAAGCTCGTCGTCCTCGTAAAAAATGTCGTACTGCTGTTCAATCTGCATCATCAGGTTGACCAGCAGCACCGAGTCCACGCCGGCATCCTCTAGCGGGGCGTCCCCATTCAATTCCTCCGTAAGCTCCGGTCTGGAGGTCAAATCGGCCACCCGGTCAATCACGAATTGAACGATATCCTGTTCATTCACGTTCATCATCATATCCATCCTTTTCTATGATCTTAAGATTTGGTTTCCATTTGGGCGATGTGCTCCCCCTTGAGGGCGTGGATGAAATCGACTAAAGAACCGACCGTTTGGAAAACGGCAGGGTCCAGCTCCTCCTCGGGCACAGTTACGTTGAACACTTCCTCGATGTATACCACCAATTGTAGTACCATGATCGAATCTACGTTTAGGTCTTCGTACAGCCGATCTTCCTCTTTAATGGTGTCCGGGAGAGAGAGCTCCAATTGTTCGGACATGAGCTGCCTCAATTGAGATACCGTTTGTTCCTTATCCATGAATACCATACTCCTCTTCTACCAATTGTTTTCGCATAACCTTTCCTGTACTCGTCTTCGGAATGTCCTCCGTAAAAGCAATAAAGCCTGGAACTTTATACGCAGGCAGAAACCGCGCGCACCACCTCTTCACCTCCTCCTGAGACAGCGCATCGCTCTTCCGAATGATTCGAGCTTTGACAGCTTCCCCCCAGACGGGATGCGGAGCCTTGTGCACGACAGCTTCCTGAACGCCGCCCAGCCTCTGAATGACATCCTCCACCTCGGAGGGAGCTACCTTCAGTCCTGACACATTAATCAGATCATCCATCCGGCACTGAACATGAAGCCTGCCGCTGAGCCAATATCCCATATCTCCGGTATGAATCCGGCGTCCGCCTGTGGCAATGATTATTTCATCCGGCTGTTCCCGTGTTCCGGGCCTTTCAATTGCCATATGCTCCAGAATCATCCCGACATCCGTAGAATCGGAGGGCCGGTCGCCAAGCGAGATGCAGCCCGCCTCAGAGCATCCGTATTGCTGGATCACCTCCACACCTGCACCCGCAAGCCTGTTCAGCAGTTCTGCGGACATCGGGGAACCAGAGGATACCATCTTTCTAAGCAGCACCTTCTCTCTCATCAGGCTGAGCAGAATTTGAAAGAGGAAGGGCACCGCATACACCACATGGCGATCATGCTGCTGCATGAGATTCAGGGCGAACTTGGGGTTCTTCTCCGTCACGATAACCGGCTCGACTCCGCGCTTCAGTGCGGAAAGCGTGCCTGTGATGAATCCGAAGGAATGGGACACGGGCACCAGAATGATCGGTTGATCCTCCCCGCTGCCGGGCAGCAGCTTGTTGTAGGCCTCGATTTCCATTTGCACATGAGACCAGGGCCGTTCAACCAGCTTGGGAGCGCCGGTCGTGCCGGAGCTGAATTGAAGCAAGGACGGCTCCCCATCCATCCGATCCAGGCGTGAGTGTAGAGGGTGAAAGACGGCGTTGCCTCCTGCGTCGGTCAGCAGACCCGTACAGCCTGCGTCCTCGGCTTGACGGAGAGCGCTTTCAACTGGGGTATCGCCATTGATCAGAAGCACTGAACCCTCATTCCTGATAATCAGCTCCGTGGCGGCCAGAATATTCGCCGGTTCCTTCATGCATACAGCTGTCCGCCGTTCCTTCCAAACAGAGGAACCCAATAATGCATATATCGCGTTTATTCGACGTTCCAGCTCATGCTGGTCATAATGTTCTTTATTAACAATGAACATGGGTTCTCCTTTCCTATGAGATTTTTTGACTTCTTTAGGTATTTTCGACACAGAGCGACGTTTTTCCTTCTCTTGTAGTCAGGATTACTGAAAAGAGACCCTTCCGGCTGAATCTTGCTCAGCTGAAAGGGTCCGCATGTTTCTGTTTACGCTTTTACTTAGCCAGATATTCGATGAACTTTATAAAGATAGCAGCTACTTCAGCGCGGGTGGCGGTGGCTTGGGGGGCAAAGATGTTGTCCGGCTTGCCTGATACAATTCCGATACCCTGCTGTGCACGAACGGCCTTCAACGCCCATGAGCTGATCTGACTCTCGTCCGCGAAGGATTTAGATTGGCTTTCAGGTATCTCATAGCCCTTGTACTTCATGTAATTGTACAGCATCACCAGCATCTGCTCGCGTGTCAACGGTGAATTGGGTTCGAACAGGTCTGCGTTTATACCGTTGACTATGCCGTTTTCGGCCGCCCACTCGACTGCCGACGTGTACCACTGCCCAGCCGGTACGTCGCTAAAGCGGGAATTCGTGTAGCCGGAGCGGTCTACGTTCTCAAGATTGGCCAGTACCTGCACATACATCGCACGCGTCATTGAGGTGCCCGGTGAGAACGTCGTGGACGTCGTGCCGGTGAAAAGAAGATATGTGTAGGCGGAGTTTACGTAGCTGTAGAACCAGTCGTCCATGTTGACATCCCTGAAAGGATTGCCAGACACCACGAGGAAGCCCAGCGGGGTGTCGTCATTGAGCACAAATTCCGTACCTTCATGGATGTTCAGCAACATGCCTTTGTCTAAGCCGGCACTCACGCCGCCTTGTATTGTCACTTCGGCGCTCTTGCCCGCCGGAAGGGTCACCTTACCTTTTGAGTCTATAGTCGTACCTTCGGGTACCTTAATCTTCGTCCCGCCCTTGGTCGCAATCTCGCCGCCGCCGGGCAGGGTGGTGTTGCCGTTCTTGTCCGTGACCGCGGGCTTATCCTTCGGTGTGCTGACTGTGTAGGTCGGCTTCAACGATCCAGTGACTGTCCCGGTGCTGGTATTGCCCGTATTGCCCGTATTGCTGGTATTGCCGGTATTGCCGGTATTGCCGGTATTGCCCGTACTGCCACCAGAAGGATTGGGTGCGCTCGTTTTTCTCTGCGCGAACATCCAATCAAAGACGTCAGTGTAGTCATTGTTCCACCTCGGCAACTTAGAGGACTGCGCCGTAGGTTTAAGGCTCCACTCCTTGTCGGAACCTACATTGGACAAAGTATCCGTGTAGCCTGAAATATTGTTCCACAGAACTGAAGCTTCCATCTCATGGCCGGAAGGAATCCAATTGGTTCCATTAACAGGTGCTTCCGCCTTTGTCCATTGGTCATAAGGCCAAACGAATATTTCATTTCTGTCGATGAACGTGTGCCTAGCGTTTTCCAATAGGGGCATTATATTCGCTATATAAGTATCCGCCCCTGTTTTTATTGTTGCAGAATCAGTTGTGTTAACGAATGACCAGTATGCAAAGTTTTTAAGAGTTTCGGCTTGTTTCGCGTTGATTGATGGTGGAAAAGACATGGGCGCTGCGGCTGCTAGCAAATCGGGATATGTCGTCAAGAAATTATTCGTATAAGCGGATCCCATAGAGAAGCCTGCCATGTAAATACGGCTTTGGTCAACAAGTCCCTTCCTTACGAGATCATCAATATAAGCTTTTAAGGTAGCGGGTGTTGCCTGAACGTTGTTTTGCGCCCGCAAAGCGATTATATGACTAGCGTATTTAGAGTTCTTCTCCATTTTTTTCATAAGCGCGGTGGCTCCGTTGGCGGACCTGATGGGCGCAAAGGTATCCCCGTCCTGTGTACCGCCGCGGGTAGAGCCGTGAGCATAGATGTAAAGGGGAAGCCCTTTTACCGGAACGCCGTTGCCGTCCTTATGAATATAGAGTCCATACTGCATCGCTTCCGCGTTGTCAATTTTGGGACCCACTTCAAATTTGTCGATGATTTCATTGACGGTACCTGACTGTGCGAAAGCTGACTTAACAATGGCAGCCTTGCCATCAAGCTTGATATCGCCACTAGATACAATGTTGTAATTCTGGATGGTGGATTTGGATGCTTCCAAAGTGGACTGTCCGCCGGTTAATGTCCAAAATTCCAATTCTACAACGATGTAGCGGCCTTTAGTTAGTCCAGCCTGGTAATCAGGAGAGTTCTGGTTCACACCCTTATACCCTCTGGGCCTAGGTTCGTCATTGACGTATACTCTACGGACGGTGCGATTGCCTTGATATGCCGGGTCACCGTTCAGCAGAGTATTCCTCGCCGAGACTGTAAACAGGTTTGAACTAAGGTCGGCACCCATAGCTTCATTTCCCGCACCCAGATCGATGATAACGGCTGTGGTAAATTCTCCGGTGGCAAAGTTATCGTTGTATACGATAAAGTTAAGTAACGTAGCGGCCGGATCGGGTTTGAATGTAACATGGATTACCTTGTCATCGGTGTTTACGTTTTTCAAGGTATAGGTATTGTTTGCAATCTCTACAGGCGCTCCATTTACAGTTACGGTATCTACGACATAACCGGTGATAGGAGTGAATGTAAAGGATTGGCTTCCGCCGTCAGCTACCCGAATCAAGCCGGATGGCGAGATGGTGCCGTTTAATCCTGGCGTGGCGTTAACGGGGTGCCTGGATACCGTGGAGCCCCCAAGCAGCAGCAAGCTATTCTTGAAGCTGTCAGAACTGCCATAACCCGCGTCGGGCTTACCTAAAGCGGATACCACCTCATAACGGTCATTCCCCGCACCCGTTGAGTTATTGATGTACACATCAAACGTAATCGGGGAATTGCTCGTGAACTCAATGGTTCTTCTAGGTATCTTCACTTCCGCGATATAACCGGTGTCCGTTCGTGTAACCGAACCGTCGCGGCCCGCAGCGGCTTGACCTGAGAAAATACCGCTTGCGCCAATGCGCCACTGGTTTGAGCCATTTTTTCCGTCACCGACATACAATTCTACGCTGTCGGTCATGTACTCAGTGCCAGGCGTGTGTCCGACGCATACATTCGGGTCGGTAACCACAACGCGTGCATACAGGAAGTCTTCGTCCCAAAATACTTTAGCTTTGCCGGTAGCCTTGGGGCCTATCTTCTGGTCGGGTGCGCTACTGTTGTTGATGTCAAACGCTGCAGCTTGTTCCCACAGTTTGTCGTTTGTGCCGAGTACAGGTGAACCGTATCCGGCAACAGGCCGATGGTTTGCTGCGGTCTGCGCGAACATCCAGTCAAAGACGTCAGTGTAGTCATTGTTCCAAGCCGGCAAGTTAGAGGACTGCGCTGTGGGCGCTATGCTCCAAGTCCCCATCGTTATGTCGTTGTAAAGAACCGCCGCTTCCACTTCGTGCGCCACTGAATCACTCAGGACAGGTGAATGGTTGGGATCCGGTTTCTGATTCGGCTGATCAAATTGATTGTATGGCCATGTAAGAGCCTCATTGCTCTCAAAGCGCGAAGCTCTCGCGTTGATCATTTTCGGCATATTGGTGGTTATGAAGTTAGCGAGATTAGTCTGGTATACTCCAACGTTATACTCATTGATAAACATCCAATAGGCCAGGTTGGTGTGAAGGTAGTTGGCATTGGCGTTCGGTGAGCCGCTTACCGGAGACATAGGTGCGGCAGACGCAAAAAAGCCGGGATAAGCGTTAACTAAGCTGTTCGTATACTGACCGCCCCATGAGAAGCCCGCCGCGTAAATACGGTTAGGGTCTACTGCACCGCTGGAAACCAGGTCATCTATAACCTTCTTAACATTGGCTGTGGAGGGAGTACTCGTGCCATTATAGGAAATATTCAGGATATGGCTGGCGTATTTCTCGGGGTATTTTTCCATTTTCTTCATCAGAGCGACCGAGCCATTGGCGGATTTCATAGCCGCTTTGGGGTCAGTTGCAGCGCTTGTGCCGCCGCGTCCCATGCCGTGGGTATAGACATACAGCGGCAAGCCCCGCGACACCTCACCGTTTCCATCCTTGTGAAGGTAGAGCGCGCGATTGACCGAATTGCCCGTAGGTGCTGTAAATTGGTCAAGGATCGGATTCACAACTTTTTCCTGTTCAAAAACCACGTAGTTAAGCGGTTCCCCTTCTGTCAGTACGAGCTCGCCGTTTTGGACGACGCTGTAAACCTGTTTTGTTGAGTTCATATTGCCATCCAGCGTTATATTGCCGCCGCTCTCTGAATAGAACTCGAACTCAACTACGATGTAACGGCCGCGTTCCAGTCCGTCCTGATAATCCGGTGAACGGCTTACCGTCCCCAAATAGCCGCGTACCTTCGGTTCGTCATTGGCGTATACCCTAGTGATCTTGCGCGTCCCTTCAAAGGATACCGATTCGCCGTTCAGGGTCGTGTTCCTGGCCGAGACGGTAAACAAGTCCGGATTAAGCTTGGAGCCTTCCACCGCCTTCCCTTCGCCTAAGTCAATGATGACAGCCGTCGTGTACTCGCCGCGGGCGAAGTTGTCATTCCATACAATAAAGGGGAGCAACTCCGCGGTCGAATCATTTTTGAATGTCACTTGAAGGGTATGGTTAGCGGCAACATTTGAAAAGGTATAAGTGCCATCATCGGATAGAACTGCATCCTCTCCATCTACCTTTACGGTGTCTACAATTTTGCCGTGATCGGGGGTAACCGTAAAGGTTTGGTCTGAGCCGCCAGCTAATCTCAGAACATTGCCGGGTGCGTTCGGCGTTATCCGGCCGCCCGATTCCGCCGTGGCGGTGATTGAGAATCTGTCGTCCGCTCCACTAGCGGCAATGAGATTCAGGCTGTTTGTAAAAGAAGCAGCATTGTTGTAAGCCGCGTCCGGAGTTCCGAAGCAGGACACGACTTCATAGCGGTCACCGCCCTTTTCCGACGAGTTATTGATATAAACTTCAAAGGTAAACGGGCCTGCCTGCAAGTTCAAGGTTCTTTTAGGTATTCTCATCTCCACGATATATCCTGTGTCCGTGATCTTAGTCCACGCCGCTCTGCCCGGAGCGTTTTGCCCTGAAAAGACGCCCGCCGCGCTGATGCGCCATTGATTCGCGCCTTGGGTTCCAGGGCCCGCATAAAACTCCAGGCCGTCGTACTGATAATCATTGCCGGGTCCCTGATATAGATTGCTGTCCTCCACGACTACACGGGCATACAGGTAGTCTTGGTCCCAAAGGATCCTGGCTGTGCCTGTGGAATGGGGCCTGGGGTCGCCGGGCACAGTGCTTTTGTTGATGAGATGCTCCATTGTCAGGGCCCACAGCGGGTCGTCTGACCCGAGTTCGGGAGTTCCATAAATGGCGGTCGGCGTTTCATTTGTCTGCAAGCTTGTAAGAGCTGTAGAACTGCTGTCGCCATTAAGTGCTTCTGTATACTCGTTGTTGTCAGTGGCGGCGGCAAAGCTGGTAGGCATTAGTGACGCCACCATTAGCAAGCAACAGAGGAACGCGAGCACTCTGCCAAATCGTTTTGACATCATTGAAAATCCTCCTTTTTTTCGATCCGTGCGCCTACGGCTTACCCATATCTTAAACACCAAGGCTTCAACAGCTTGCTTCATCGTAGCGGATATAATAGCGCTTTCATGATTTCCTCCTCCGTAAATTTGTTGTTATTCAACCTATGCAGAATTTTACAATTTATTCAAATATCAATCTACAGTGTTGTTATCGAATACCCATTGGAACAGGAAGAGTACGCGACCTTGATGGGAAAGGAAAGCTCGAACGCATATGCATTCTAGAACCCTATCGGAAATTTGGAGTTGGGAAAAAAATAATAAACTCTTTAGAAGAAATTTTAAGGGGGAAGGGACTTTGGCAGGTCAAATTGCATGGACAATCACAAGCAAGGGGATTCTACGAGAAATTAGGTTACAGTGCAAACTCTGAGGAATTTATGGAAGATGGAATTCCGCATTATCTGTTGATAAAAGATTTATTATCGAAATGATGCTTTTATTAACACTCTCACTAAAAAAAATAACTCGAACGAATATATTTTTTGCCAGAACTCTGATTAACGTTGTACTCTTGTTCATGGCATTCATTTTCAAGGGACCCTTAGTTATAGGAACTGCACTGGCTGTCTGCTTCAGTGGAGCCATTTTAAATGTTTTTATGCCATGCACTGCTTTTATCAAAACTTCAATTGATCAAAAATCTTAACGAAGATTTTCGCAATGTTCTTGGCATCGTCGATACCTCTATGGTGGGTACCTTCAAGTGGCAGCTTCAGCATCGTCAAGGCTCTCTCCATGCCCACGCCCCGCTCCTTGCCAATCATCCTCCCGTGCTGATGCTTGAGACTGATATGGTTATTCGTCCATTCACTTGCGATTTGATGAAGTGCGCAATCCTTCTGCAACTGGTTTTTATCATAGAACCCCCAGGAGCAGAGGACATGGGCTTCATTGCCTATCCACTCTTGAAATTGACGGATTGCCTGCGGAAAGTACACTGCAGCATCCACATCCGCCTGGGAGATGGAGGTAAGCTGCTTACAAAAATCAGAAAGCTGTGGGCTTAATGAAGGCTTGACAAAAATTTGGAATTCGCTCACAGTCTTCAGCTTTTCATTAAGCTTTACGGCTCCGATCTCAATAATTTCGTTTTGCCTTTTGCGGTCATTCTCCCAACAGGTGGCTTCTAAATCAAAAATGATGTAGTTCATATATGCTCCTTTTCATTGTTTATTTCACCTTCAGTTCATATTATGACACAATGATGAATCGATAGACCCATCGCTCCGGGACTATGTCTTTTGTTATACTTCCAAGTGAGGTTTCAAACTTCTATCATCTAGCATCGGAATATAAACCACACAGAGGAGCAAAGTCATGAACTTTTTCAAAAAGCTGTTTGGCGGCAATACAATGGGCAAATCGGAAGACGGTACCACCATTTATGGTTATGACGCTCCGGATGAGCGGCAAATTACACCTCCCTCCAATATTTTGTACATGGAAGATTTAAACGAACATTTCAATCGGGTCTTTCCCAACCGTGAAACCGGCGTGTTCCATGAACTGATTTCAGATATCATACATATTGATGTGAATATTATGGAGGCTACACCTGATGAGCCATACCGGGTGCTGTACACCAATGGGATGAGCGATCTGCCGATGACACTCCCGCAGGAGATCCGTGAAGAGTACAAGCATCTGGAACGCGCGGAGCTGATGATGTTTTTGCCGGCAGACTGGCCGCTTACGCAGGAGGATTTTGAAGCGGAGGAGAACTACTGGCCCATCCGGCTAATGAAGATGCTTGCCCGGTTCCCGCATATGTATCAGACCTGGCTTGGATACGGCCATACGATCCCCAACACTGAGGATTACGAGCCATATGCGGCTAACACGGAGCTGTCCGGCGTGATCCTGTTTGCTCTGCCGGAAGAGGTTAGCACCGTCCATACGAAGGATGGTAATCAGGTGCAGGTTTATTTCCTGGTTCCTTTATATCAGGAGGAAATGGAGTTCAAGCTGAAGACCGGTATGGACGAACTGGTAGCCAAGCTGTCTGAGCTTGCAGAGGATTTCCTTGTTCTGAATCCGAATAGACATAACGCTTGTAAATAACCGTCTTCCTCTTGTTCTTTCAGGCCTCCCGCCTGGTATCCTCTTCCCAAGAACGGTAGTAATCAATTTTCCCCCGCAGAATATCCAAAGTCTGATGAATCGTTTGAGCCTGCTCGATTAATTTGCGCTCATGCTCTTCCAGAAGTTTTCTGCGCTCTGGAATGCCCTCATTGCCAAGCCGCATCATATCAGCGAACTGTTGCATAAGTGCAATCGGCATTCCTGTAGTCCTAAGCTTTGCGAGTAATACGATCCATTCAAAATCATGCTCCCGATAAATCCGATGACCATTCCCGGCACGGGGGATGGGGTCCATCAGACCGATCCTTTCGTAATAACGGAGGGTATGTACGCTTAACCCCGTCATCTCAGCTGCCTGCTGAATGGTCAGCTCTTTACCAGTCATAACGAGTATGCTCCTTTCAACATTAGTTTAATTGATCAAGCTGTTCTGAGCTAATTTGTAGCTTAAGTGCCCCCAAATTTTCTTCCAATTGCGTTAGACCGCTTGCAGCAACAATGGGAAGAGCTCTCGGGTGCTTGTGCAGCATCCAAGCCAGGACAAGCTGATTCGGTGTCACTCCCAGCTCTCCGGCAACCTTCCTTAGAGTATCCAATCGGGTCATCTGATCCTCTCTCCGGTAGGCATCGGGCAGGACAGCTTCCTTATTGTTGTATAGGCCTCCAAGGAGGGGAGAATATGCCAAGAGCGTAAAATCGTCGTGTTGACTGCAGTAAGCAAGTAAGTCCTCATCCGCACTGACCTGCACTCCGAAATCCGCATCCGCTCTAGGCTGCAAATACGTATGTCGCTGCTGGAGGCAGCAATAGGACTCCCACCCTTTTGATTTACTAATCGCCTTGGCCTCAAGGAGCCTGGAAAACCGGTAATTACTGCAGCCTATAGCTCTTACTTTACCAGCTTTGACCAAGGAATCAAAGGTCTCCAAGGTTTCTTCAAGTTCAGTTTCGTTATCGTCTACATGAGCATAATATAAATCTACATAATCTGTTCCAAGCCTCAGTAAGCTTTCGTCAATTGCCTTCTCAACCGCTTGACGGCCTAAGCCTTCCATTTTTTCGCTTTTCGGCACTACCGGTTTTGCTCCCACTTTGGTGGCTACAATGATCTGATGTCTGTTTTTTCTTTCTTTCATCCATTCGCCAAGCAAAGACTCACTTTCTCCGCCAACACAGCCTTCGTTCCATATCGCATAATTATTGGCTGTATCCAGAAAGTTTCCCCCTGCCTCCAAAAAATGATCAAGCAGCTGGAAAGAGGTTTTCTTGTCGGTTCGTGATCCGAAATTCAGACAGCCTAAAGAATAAGCACTTACCAGCATTCCTGTATTCCCCAACGGATATTGTTTCACACGATTTCCTCCCTATAACAAATTGAATGAACTTCTACTTTTTTGCATCGTACGTGACCAGTATAAAAGTTTAAGTGCACTCTAAGTCAATACTGTTCATCCATTTTCCATCCCCTCTTCCCCTTCGGTCCATAATTTAAGCCGAAGACTCAAGGATGGACCGGGCGACCGGATCACAGCTTGGCGGTATTCCCCGTTCCGGTTGCCGCAGTGTTCTTCCTCTACCTCGAAGGAGCAGCCGGTTGCACTAACTGTATAGCGGAACGGGCCAAGTGCAACATTTACGGCGTGCGGCTCCGCCGTTATCGTGCTCCATTCCTGTCCATTGCCGCAGAGCAGGGGGACCTGATAAAGAATTGGCCCCGAATCCAGCTCGTCAAGCTCGGCAGTAATCTCCAAACCATCCTCCGACAAAGCGTATCGCTCCGTCACCCGCCCGTCTTCCGGCAGACCCTGACCGTGATAGGTGATCCTGAACTCCACGCGGCCGCTGTCTTGCCGGATGACCTGAAGTTCATGCTCCAGCCCGCCGCTCAGATCTGCCAGATAACCCGCTGTCCCGTCCCGCCGCTCCCAGCCCGGACCAATCGCAGCGTTCAGAGACCGGACCCCTTCGGGCAACCGGTATTCAGGCTCGGCACACAGCGGGCTGGACAACGCCAGTTCCGCAGGAACACCCTGACGGTGATATCTTCCCAGACCCGTGGAGTCGTAATGGTGATCGGCGGCAGTGTCCAATTGCACGGATTGGCCTCCGGCAGCGGCAAACACTTTGTGGAAGTGCTCCGAGGTCGCCAGCACATATCCCCCGCATTCGGCAGGACAAGGCTCTTCGGCAATATCATCCTCCGCGAACAGATAGGCCATATAAGCGAAGCTGCCTAGCGTAATCATATACTTGTCATAATACGCGTAGGATTCCGTCCCGTAACCGGAACGGATATTATAGTAGTTTTTGACATGGCGCGGCGGCGTAATATCACGGACGAAGCGCAGGATAGCCTGCGCCGACAGTCTGGCACTTCGTTTGAAAGCGCCGGCCAGCTTGAGCCTGCCTTCCCGCCGATACCGCGCGGCTTCAAATTCCCCGCACGCCGCCGCCAGCGCTTCATTGAACTGGAACTGGCTGCTGCGTCCTCCGAAAGGAAACTGGCCGGCAGCGGATTGCATGAACAAGGTCATCATTCCGCCGGCCGCCAGCTTGTGGTTCAACTCTTCATGAAACGCTCCACGATATCCGGCCGCCAATATCAGCTGAATGTGGCAGCGGGCCGCCAGATCGTACAACAGCGGACAGCCCGGGTCCATATACATTCCGTTCCCGTCGAATTTCTGCAGCTGCACCGGCCAATGATTGGCTAAATAACCGGCGGCGTTTGTCATTCCCTCCGTTTCGCGCAAATACTCGCCGGCCATGTTGTAAATATTGATATTGTGCAGCCGTTCAAGCCCGGAAACGGAAGCCAGCGTATACACATAATTGACCGCAGGCTCAATGCGGGTTAATTCATTTTTCCATTTCACTGACTGTTCTGCGGAAACATGCGGCTTCATCGCCTTATAGGCCAGCAGCAGCTCCTTGGTACTGAAATCGACCATCTGATTGCCCGTCGTTCGCGGCAGTTCCCGGCAGCCCGTGTCCATCATGCTCTCCCATAGCGGATAAAGTTCAAGCTTGCGTCCGCCCGCCATCAACCCTGCCAGAACAGAGACCACGCGGCAATAGGTCTGGAGATCCTCTGGACACCCCTGCGGGTCCTTCCCCCAGCTCTTATCTGCCTGCTCCAGCCCGTATTCCTGAATCGACCATTCCATCAGATCCAGATAGATATCCTTGGAGAAACCGGTTGGCTTGAAAGCCGCCGGCCGCTTCAGCGCGTCGATATATGCATACAGACCGGCGCCGGACAGCGGCTGCAACTCACTTAATGGACTCATTACCTTTGGCTCAACTCCTTGCCTGTTTCTTTGGTAGACCTAGCCCTTCAGCGAACCGATCATCACGCCTTTGACAAAATATTTCTGAATGAACGGGTACACGCATAAAATGGGAAGCGTCGCCACGACAATCAGGGAGTACTTCAGCACAGCCGCCGCCTGAGCTTTGGCCACCTGCAGTTCAGGGTCCATAATCATGCTGACATCGACCTGGTTCATGATCAGAATCTCCCGCAAAATAATTTGTAGCGGGTACAGCGAGCGGTCATTCAGATACATGAGAGCATTGAAATAGGCGTTCCAGTGGCCCACCGCCGAGAACAGCGTGATGACCGCGATGACGGCTTTGGACAGCGGCAGCACGAAGGAGAAGAAAAAGCGCGCATCGCTGCAGCCGTCGATGCTGGTCGCTTCGATCAGTTCTCCCGGAATGGATGACTGGATAAAGGTTCGCGCGATGATCATGTTGTATACGGAAAGCGCACCCGGAAGCACCATCACCCACATGGTGTTGATCAGATGGAGGTCTTTCATTAATATATAGAACGGAATCAGGCCGCCGCTGAAAAACATCGTGAACGTGAACAGAAACATAAAGCCGCCTCTGCCCTTCAGCCCCGGTCTGGAAAGCGCGTAAGCGCAGGTCATAACGACAGTGACATTCACCAGCGTTCCCAGAACGGTATACAGAAACGTGTTGCCGTAAGCTCTGAGGATATCTTTGTTTTTGAATACAGCTTCATAACCTTCCAGACTGAAATCGACAGGCCAGAGCAGAACCTGGCCGGACGATACGGCATTGCCTGAAGAGAAGGAAGCCGAAAGCACGTAAATAAGCGGATAGGACACAGCGATTAAAATAAAAGTCAAAATAAAGCCGGAAATGATGTAGTACACTTTATCCGAAGCCGGGTGCGTTGAAAATTTGGTCTGGCTCATTGCCGGTCTCCCTCCTTACCACAGGCTGGTATTGCTGAATTTCTTGGCGGCGTAGTTCACCATAATCAACAGTACAAAGTTAATGAGTGAATTAAACAACCCAATCGCAGTCGCAAACGAGAAATCGCCCGAGCCGATCGTCAACCCTACCTTATATACATAAGTGGAGATGACTTCGCTTTTCGAAATATTCAATTCATTCTGCATGAGGAACACTTTCTCGAATCCAACTTCCATGATATTTCCGACCGCCAGGATCAGCATGATGGTAGCCGTAGGCAAAATGGACGGAAAATCGATATGCCGCACCCGCTGCAGACGCGAAGCGCCGTCGATTTGAGCAGCCTCGTGCAAATGCTCGTCAACGGAAGACAAGGCAGCGATGTAAATGATGCTGCTCCAGCCGATGCCCTGCCATATGCCGGACCAGACATACAAGTGCTGGAAAGCGCCCGGATTGGCAAAGGCATCCGCCAGTAATTCACCACTAAAGAACGTATACAGCGCTCCAAAAGCACCGGTACGCGGATTGAATAGCTGAACTAACATGCCGACGATGACAACCGTTGAAATAAAATGCGGCATATAAGAAACGGATTGTACGATTTTTTTGAATTTCTGCCCCGTAAACGAATTAAGCACCAGGGCAAACAGAATCGGCAAAGGAAAGGAAATCAGCAAGCTGTAAACGGACAGGCTAATGGTATTCCAAATCAGGGTTGTAAACTGATAGGAATCGAAGAAGCGCCTGAAATTGTCCCATCCGATCCATTCGCTGCCCCAGATTCCCAGATTGAAATTGTAGTTTTTGAAGGCAATCTGAACGCCTGCCATCGGCACATAAGCAAAAATGATGATGTACACGGTGGCCGGAAGGAGAAACAGGTACAGCTGCCAGCTCGGCAGAACTTCTTTTTTCAGCCAATTGAGTACAGATCCTCGCATGGCTACTTCGACCGGTCATAGGCGGCTTGAGTGACTTCCAAATACTGCTCAATCCCCATTTTATTCAGCTCGGCAATGTAATCGTCCCACTGGGACAATGGACGGTTGCCGGTGATAAAGGCCACGGCGCTTTCATTCACGTAGTTGTCGATGGCCGTTTTGCTGTTGGCGATTTGCTTCAACTCTTCCGGCAGATAGCCCAGCTTGACGATGACTTCTTCCGGAAAAGCCGGTACATACCCTTCTTCAAATGCAGGTCTCCAGTTGGGCAGTGCATCGTCCGCATCCTTCTTTAGATTGGATACCGTTTTCCCCAGTTCCAGCGAACGGTAAGCGGGATTGGCATCGTTCCAGTGTTTATTCTGCGGGTTGTTCCAAATGGACGGATTCAGCTCAGCCACGGCTGCAGGTACTCCCTCCAATGCTTCAAACGGGCCGACATACTCGGCCACAACGGCTGGATCATCGCTCCAGTCAACGCCCTTCTCGCCGTACCGGCTTACGATAGACAGCTCAGGGTCCAGCATATAATCGCCGACCTTGAAGGCAAGCTCCGGGTCCTTCGCATCCTTCGTGATGAACCACAACTGGGTTGGCAGGGAGGGACTGTACGGAGTCGCCGCCAGACCCGAAGGACCTTTGACCGGAGGCAGCAGCGTCATTTTATTGTCCAGCTCCGGGCCGAATGTACTGTAGCTGCCGGCCGTAACAACACCAGCCATCCCGACCGGCACGTTGATAAGCGCCTTCATCTGGGTTTCATCCTGGGTGAAGGACAAGGGCGAGAACAGGCCTTCCTTCACGAGCTTGTTCATGAACGCCAGCCCTTCCTTCCATTCCGGTTGAGTAAAAGCCGGGAAGATCCGGCCATCTTTCACATTCATATAGCTCTTGCCCGGATCGGCGTAAATAAAGGCATTCATCAAATAGACGCGCGGGTTCTGCGACCAGCCGTTCAGTGAGCCGACAAAACCGACTTCGTCCTTCTTGCCGTTTCCGTTCGGGTCCTGCTCTACAAACGCTTTCAGGACAGTATACAGGTCATCTGTCGTTTTCGGCATGTCCAGCTTCAGCCTCTCCAGCCATTCGCTGTTGATCCAGGCCCGGTTGGAGCCTTCATTCCATTTCTGCGGGGCGTATCTTGGCAGTGCGTACACCTTGCCATCGGGCAGTTTCATCGAGCTGCGAACGAATTCTTTCTCCGGTATTTTATTGAAATTGACAGCGAGCTCCGGATTATTCAAATAATCGTCCTGGGGAATGAACACGCCTTTGGCAGCATAATCGAAGACTGTCGATTCATTTAAATAAATGTTGACGACATCCGGCAGCTCCGCTCCTGAGGAGACCATCAGCGACAGCTTGGTCAACGCTTCGTCCACTTGGCTGGGCAGCTCCAGAAACTTGAGATCGACGTTCATCGCATCTTCCACAAGCTTCGTATAATGGTTCGTTTCATAGTCCTCTACATTCGGATTAGCCTGAACGGCAACCGTAATGACGGGGCGTCCTCCCTCTCCGCTCTCGTTCGCCTGTTGATTGCCTTGCGAACAAGCCGATAACAGCGTTCCCAGCATAGGAAAAACCAGCAAACCTGCCGACAGCGACTTCCTCTTTTTACTGATCTGTTGGGTCAAACGGTATTCCTCCCTTTTGGGATCGTGTGATCCACAATATTTATTTGTAATCGCTTACAGGTCGATTGTATTGCCCTTAGCCCCACCGTGAATACCGTTACTTCTCTTAAACGCTGTCACCGGGTAAGATCAGAGGGGCTGGTAATTCTCCCCCCCATTGTCAGTCAGTAAGATTGCTCTGGTTTTCCCGCCATACGGTTGGCGTTACACCGTGCTTTTTGGAGAAAGCCCGGTAGAATGTATTTTCGCTGCCAAAGCCGCACTGCTTCCAGATCCGGTTATTGGCATAATCAGTGGTTAAAAGCAGTTGCTCCGCGTTCAGCAGCCGGATTTCTTCTATATATTTGCCCAGGCTTTTACCGGTCTGCTCCTTCACAAAGGAAAAGACATATTTCTCTGAAATAAGCAGTTCGCTGGCAATACTGCCGGCAGACAGGCCAGCCTCTCCAAAATGCGCCCCAATATAATTTAAAATACCAGTTTTCAGCCTGTTGTTGTTGCTCTTCTTGTTGCCTATCACAATGTCGCATAAATCGAATGCGGTCCTCCGCAGGCGGTCAGCCAGCCGGATCATATCCTGCGACTGGTCGTAAGCCGGAATCGTCAGCGCATGTCCACCTGGACTGCTCTTGTCTCCCCCGATCACCTTATGGGCGCTGAACACCGTCTGCCGGACGGAGAAAAAGATCTGCAGCTGCTCCTGCTCCGTTAAGGAGTATTCGGCCAGAGGTCCAAAACAATCATCTAATATTTGCGCTACCAGGCTTGTCTCGCCAGCGATCAGGGCATCGTACAGCTTCAGCAGCACAGCATTGTCAAAAGACGGACGAGTATCGGACTCATCAGTAGGAAGTTCAAACAGATATACTCCGCTGGCTACCTCGTTCTCATTAATACCCAAGGCGTATTTTGCTTGTTGATAAGCTGCCTTGGCCTGCTCCGGGCCGGACATGATTTCACTGACTCCGATGCTTACGGTCACCGCCAGCGGCGATTCGGCATTGAGCGACCGGATCAACTCTGACAACCGGACTTTAATCTCCGCACGCCCTACCGCATCTTCGTCTGGATCGAAAAACAGGATAAAGACCGTTTCGCCCGCATGAAAATTGAGCGCAAGCGGACGATGGCGCATGACGGCGTTAAACCGTTCCTCCAGCTCCAGTCCGATATTGTGCTGCACGTCCTTGAGTCTTGCCTGGGGGCTGTCCACCTTGTAGATAGCTTTCACCACACCAAACCGCTCGAAGGCGGAGCCGAAATAGCTTTCCGCTTCTTCCTTTTCCCGCTCCGTAAAGGCACCCAGAATAAGCATATGCTTGGCAATGGAATATTTAATGGAATCATTCAATGCTTCGATCCGCCCTTGCTGCTGTTCGCTCCGCGTATGAATCTCGGTAAAGGCGTTGTCAAGGTACTCGAATTCGTTGCGCAGCGTAAAGCCCTGTTGGGTCGACCTTGCCGCCGTCTCTACCAGCTTCTTCAAAGCGTTCGTCTCCCTCATCGAAAACAGGAATGCCAGCACCACGGTAAGTGCCATACCCGCCACGACGTAGAGTACTACAAGTTCGAGCAAGGAATTAACGTTCTCCTCGAAGGCTCCCGCCGGGATGCCGACTACAACCTGAAGTCCCAGCCGTTCGCTTGAACGCGTAAGCAATATATACTTGCCGCCCGAAAGCTCAATTTCGGCAAGCGTCTCCGCTGTTTCCAGCGGCTCACCGTTTTCGTAATTATGGGAGAATAAAATACGGTCCTCACTGTCCACAATGTAGACGAAATGATCATCCGTCTGATCCTCATACAGCAATTTGCCCACCAGGTCCTCACGGTCCATGTCGATGGCCAGGATACTTTTCTGCTTAATGGCGTTGAAATAGGAATTGTTAATGACGGCCGTAATGCCGTCGAACGGCTTGCGGCTATAATAAGAAGAGAATACCTCCTTAGCCGGAAACAGCTTCATGGTGTAGTTCTCGCCGAACAGCCGATCCTGCCACTCTTCCGCAGAGAGGTTTCCGTACCGGTAGTACCGGGCATAGACATCTTCATAGTCGTCCGATGAAATATAGTTGGAGATAAATACCGGATTGTCCTTGAAGCGGATATATACGTTGGAATACATATCCTGGGTCAGCGCCAGGCTTTTTAATTTGCTCTGTAACACTTTGATGTCCATGTAGTACCCGCTGGAAGGAACACCCTTTAGAAAAAACAGATGCATGAACGATTCCTCCTGGAGCAGCAAGTTAGTAATCGTTTGGGCCCGCAGCACCTGCTGCTCCATGGATTCCACGCCGTCCAGCAGCTTGGATTCGCTTTTATCCATTGTCATTTGCTTGGCGAGCGTATAGGATTTGAAATACAGCGGAATGATCATTAGCACGAGAATGGCCAATATCAGACCGTATTTTATAAAGCGTTTGCCGAAAATCAACCAGGACGTATGTCTATTTATGAACTTGGTAACCATGATGTGCCCCCCTTTTTTTGCAATCGCTTACAATAAACGTATAGTAGAACGTCTCAAAATTAAACCTCCATTTTCTTGTATGCTCTGTCATGGAGTAAGATAAGGCAGTTAACTGTAAGAGTAAAACAAAATAACCCCACAAAGTGGGGCTTTAGTGTAGGTGTTGACTCAGGTACTTTGCGGGGACCCCAAAACATATAAATTCTATCAAAAAAACCGCGCTGGGCGCGGAATCTTACTCTATGAGACCATTAAAGCTTAGCGAGGTTCATTTTCGGCGGAATATACCCGAGCTGCCTGCCCATTTTAACAATTTGACCTCTATGATGAAATTCGTGGGTGATGGTGTGCGTAAATAACCATAATTCGGTTAACTCTACACTGTCACTCTGCCAGGATGCTTGAACGGTAGGGTCCCATTTGATTTTAAAATCATCTAGAAATTCATAAACCAGTTCATCCGTGTTCTTAAACATTTCACGCATTTTCTCTATATTGTCAACGGATTCCACGTTTAATTTGGGAAGTTATTTACCAAGGGCGCGAATTCCTAACCAGATCCGATAACAATCTGCTACATGTGCATGTAGACTACGAATAGAAACTCCGCCAAAGCTTTCTATTTCTTTCACATAATCTGTAGGGGACATGGATTCGCAATAACGAAATAATGATTCCCTTGTGCGTTGGATCATTTCATATTGACCTTTGAATACATCCATCTTCTCGCTCTCCTTTTGTTTCTAGTCACACGGCTAAATATCAAAATAAAGACTTTAGATATCTATAATAACTATTATATTTCATTACGTCAAGGAATCAGCTTGTCCCCTTATCAGTAGTAAGCCTCACTCTTCACTCTTGCAATCAGAAACAATTTTTTTATACACCCGGCCATCATTTTTACCATGAAGCGGGTTCCATACCTGGGCGAAAAATGGCTCGCGTTTGGCACGCTCTTTGTAATTCCAGGTTTCGCGCTCACATTGCGGGCAGAAATGTCCTCCCTCCAGAACCAGCTTGGGGCTGGCGCTAAAGGACGGGTTGTGAATTAGCTTTTTAGGGAAGGTCTCAGCCAGTTTGCCGCTCGGATTGACAAGCCCATAGAGCAGATCGGCTATGGCTCCTCCGGATGCCTGGCCGCCTAAATATGCCTCTAACACAGCTTTGACGTTATCCAGCCAAGGCATTTCTAGCGGTCCTCCGTTGCTGAGTACAACTACAACATTGGCGTCGTGTCCGTATCCAGCGGATAGCCTGCCGCATACCTTATACTGGAATCACTTCCGGCAATCTTAAGCATTTCTTCATATACCGTATCAAGTTTGGTAGGAAGAATGTGGGAGCTTCCCCCACCCTGGTAACGTGGCTTCCGGGCAAAAGCACCGATTACAGCAACTGAATCCTTAGTTCCGATAGGAAGGATGTCCTCTTCGTTCTTGAGCAGAACCATACATTCTCCGGCAATTTCACGGGCCTTAAGATGTTGAACCTCAGGATCAACGGTAATATGCCCTTGCTGACTGCCAGGGCTGTCCTTGTTTAATGGCGTACTCAAAGCTGGCGAGATAAATCTCCCGCAAGGTTCGTTCGTCCACCCGGGCGTCGACTGACATTCTTTTAAATTCCTGATTGTTTACGGCAAAATGCTTAATGGAGGTTCCGACGCCCTGACTCTGTACACCTTGTATATAACTCGCTGCCAGTGTTCCTGATAAATACGGGTCCTCTGATAAATATTCAAAGTTCCGGCCGCATAATGGGGAGCGCTTGATGTTCACTCCCGGTCCCAGAACAATCGATACATCCGCAGCTAACGCTTCCAGTCCAATCATAGAGCCCATTTGCTCTGCGAGCCCGGTATTCCAAGAGGAGGCAAGGCCGCTTCCGGTGGGATAGCAGGTGGCAGGAATACTTTGGTTCAAGCCAAGGTGGTCAACCTCCCCTTCCTGCTTCCGAAGTCCATGGGGGCCATCTGTCATCATAATTGAAGGTATTCCAAGACGCTCGATGGGTATAGTGTTCCAGAAATCTTGTCCAGAGCAGATTACCGCTTTTTCTTCCAAGGTCATTTGACTGATAATTTCTTTGATATTACGCTCCACGTGCTCTCCTCCAATGATAATCAAATATAATGAGATCGCTTACTTTATTAGAATAAGGCAATTTCACCAACTAATATGGTAATTTGATATCTTTTTTGGGAGCATAGTATGGTGTTACTGGTTAGATCATTCTCGCACTTCATGCGCTTTGCTGACGGCGTTTAAGGCCCTGCGGGCACGTAAAGCATCACCGATCACATGAACAGGAATATCATGCTCAATGCAAAAATGCTGGAGCCCCTCATAGTTCCGTGACTTCGCCCCGATGGCGACAACAACGTAATCACATGGGTACGCAGATACTACAGTGATCTTGGAGGCTTTACCATGCAGGTATTCGGCAACCTCAAGACCAACAAGGCCCCCGCCGACAATAACGACTTCCCCAGAAACCGTTGCTACCATGGCACGGGACTTGGAATGATGATCAATATGTTATCAAAACAGGAACTACAAAAGTTGCCATTCTATCGGGCTTCCCCGCGCTGCAGAAACTCATCAATCATCGCTTTGTATTTGTCCAGATTGTACACGCTATACATCCGGGAAGTAAGCGTACGGGTATTTCCGAAGAAAAAGCGCTCAAACTGTTTCTGTCTGCCGCCGAAGGGACCAACCGCCAGCTCCCAGGCCAGACGGAAAAGAGCAATCCGGTCGCGGGCTGAGGTATCCTGTCCTTTAAGATAAAGACGGAGAAAATCGCCGGCATCTGATGCCAGGTCTGTCTCGGAAGGAAGCATCACAAGGCTGCTGGAGCTGATGTCCTGAAGCATCCCCAGCATCTCCTGATAAAAGGAGGAATACTGCATCGTAGCAGCAATCAGCGGCTTTGGGGCAGGCACATAATAGCCCCTGGCATCCGGTTCCGCCATCATTTCCGAAGCCAGGCGAAGGGATTTCAAATTCTCAAGCATGGTCAGAATCCGGGATATCCGCTCCATCGTCACCGCTTCGAGAGCGATATTCTGTTCATCTGACAATTTAGCGGTCAGGCCGAGCAGAAATTCCGTCTTGGCAATGTAACGGGTAAGCACCTGATGACCGGCATGGCTGTGGAAATTCCCTTCGCTGAACAGCCTCTCTCCAATCTCTTCATTCCCTAAGAAAAAGATCCGGTTGCGCGGGATGAACACATGATCGAAGATCACCATGGCGTCCATTTCTTCAAATCTGCTGCTTAGCGGATGATCATAAACAGATGAGCCTGAATAACTCTCACGGCAAATGAAGGTCATCCCTTCCAGATCATTGGGCACGGCAAAGGCGAAGGCGTATGGATTATCCGGTTCCAGCATGGAAGGGAGACTTGAAGGGAACACCAGGATTTCATCACAGGTAGCTGCCTGTGTAGCCATCATAAACGAACCGTTTACCACCATTCCGTTCTCGTTGCGCTCGATTACTTTAGCTGTAATGGAATCCTCCACCTCGTCCACCAGCTCGGACAACCGGCCGGCAAATGGTTGAATGAATGCATGGGATAAGGTGATGTCCTGACTGCGGCAGTATTCATAGTATTTTATGAGATTATCTTCATATTCGGGATTGTATTCTCGTAACAGATGAGCCGCGGTATATAAAGACATCAGCGTCGTGTTCATATAATCCGGGGATCTCCCTAAAAACCCGTGATGCTTCTCTGCCCATAATTCCATCATGATTCTCCTGCGGACCAGGTCCTCCTTGCTTCTTGGTGCCAGGAAGGAAAGTCCGTAACGCTTACCATCCGTAACGCTTTGAAAGGCCATTTGTTCGATGGTTTCCTTCTGATGCTGCATATCATACATTTCCGCTTGGGTCTTCATTAATCCGTTGAAGGCAGGATGGCTGGATAAAGGCATTTCGATGGTTTTACCCTGATACCATATTTTGATCTGCCGGCGGTCGATACGCTCGATATATTCTTTGCCGTTCTTAACTGCCATAGCCCGCCACCCCATTCATGAACATCCAACGGCTCAGCCTATTTGACTAATCCAGTTTCTCTAAAATACGTAGTACCGTTAAAAGCAGTACATTGTCCATGTTCAAACATTTACTTTGCAGATAATAGCGTGTTCACGCAAAAAAACAGCATCCTCTGCAGCTGCAGAATGCTGTTCTTCAAGTGTTATAAATTAAACTACAGTTCCTTCGTCATAAATTTGCTATTCGGATCCGGGATATAATCAGCGAATGGCTCACAATACGTAAAGCCGAAATCCTCATACAGCTTGTGGGCAGGGATGAATGAATCCATGGAGCCCGTCTCCAGGCTGATCCGTTTGTATCCGCGGCTTATGGCTACTTCAATAATATGAGTAAGAATATTTCGGGCCACACCCTTGCGCAAATGCTTCTTAGCGGTCCGCATCGATTTGAGTTCTGCATGCTCTTTGTTTAGTTCCTTGATCGCCCCGCAGCCCAGAAGCTCTTCATCCTCCCAAGCACACCAGAAGGTAATTTCCGGTTGCTTCAGCCCATCCAGATTAAGGGCATGAATGCTTTCTGGCGGAGAATCCTCTGCCATGCCTTGCAGATGTTCTGCAATTAATCCAATCACTTGTGTCCCGCTCAAATCATCTTCAAGAATCTTCACTGTAACCACTCCTAAGTTGATGTTAAGTATGAATTATAGCTGTTAAACGTCTGTATATTATATTACTCCCATGGCAGGTTTTCTGACAAGCCTATTATGGCTGCACATGAGCTTAACTTAAAGCTTTAGAAAATGCTGTTCTCCAGGAAGGATACTCAAGCTCCCAGCCACACTCGGTTTTGGCTTTGCTGTATTCCTTCATTGAAATGGCCCGTGCGGTCATGCAGAACCCCCGTTAACAGTGGCCCGCACGCTCCTAGAGCTGCCCCCAAGGCTAAAGCCATGGAGTAGATTGCAATCATGGAGGATGCCCGGTCAGCCAGATGCTTTTTAATAAAGCCGGATAATAAAGGGCCCATCATCGCAGACTCCCATACATAACACCGGAATCATTGAAACGAGCAAGCTGGACACAGCACCGCTTAGGCCAAGGTCATGTTGAATGCTTCCAAGGACAGGTGCAATCTTTGTCCATGTTTGTCCTCCTCCTTGGGAATGCACTCACTTACCGGATAATATCCTCCATGCCGCTTCCCCCTGCCAAGAGAAGGTCCACATCCTGCCGGGACGGGAGGCCTTCCACATCGCCGCTTACCCCGACAACAATGGAACCGACAGCGTTGCCGCGCCGCACGGCAGAAGGCAGATCCCCCCCTGTAGCAAACCGCTGATAAAGCCTGCGGCAAAACCGTCTCCGGCACCCATCGGATCTATGAACCTCTTCACGGGAAACCCTGGCTCAGTTCCAGAGATCTGTCCGTTACTGTAATAAGCCCCGTCCGCGCCAAGCTTGATTACGGCAGCACCAGCCCCGGATTTCAGCAACCGGTCTGCGATCTCTGCAGGGTTACTGCATCCTGTCAGGAATTAATGGTTTAAGTACCACTGTATTCATTTTTTTGGCATACCAATGTTGATTCACTTCAAAGAAATAAAGAAACCCAGAGTCTGTAAAAGACCTGGGTTTCTTTGCTTTGAATATGGATTTGGGATATCTAGGAGTATAAGTAAGTTCTTTTGTGGACAATACCCAGACAAATCAGTGGCCCATGCCGTGGCTATTGGTTGTCACTCTTGTGGTCTGCAGTGTAGTAATTTCCTCGGCGCTTGCGGCTGTCAAAATGCTTAATGAGCTAATCAGCAATACGGTTGTCAATAATAAAAGCTTCTTTTTCATAATTTTCATCATTGAACTCCCCTTCTAAAATATTTCGCATGATTGCATGATACTCTTGTAGCTGTGAAACATTGGCCTCAGCTCTAACAAGCTCATAAAAAGCAATAGCTTTCTAAAGCCTGCCCTATCGAATAGTTTACCACTTACCCGTTTAAACCAATAAATTGATAATAGATGAATATATTCTATGTAGTACCTAACGTATACAGCTGGTGATGTATCATTAATTTTCTTGACGTCACTTTGCAATTCTTCCAATGCCCAGTCCACCTGGTAGTTGTATCTTAATGCGGACTTCGCACAAAGACTAAGAATGAAGCTTTTAGCATAGCTATTAACGAGTCGGCATCCATACCATCAAGTTCCAACAACTCCTATTACAATCCTTACAGTCCAATTTATTACATTATTAAGTCTTTTCTATCCTATGGTCAATTAATTTCTTGGCTCTTAAAATGCCATTCCCTCCTGTCAACCGAAAAAAACCTGCAATTTGCGCAGGTTTGGGACTAGGTTAGTGTCTACCGGAAATGACTCCTTTAATCCTTCTAATTCCAGCAGCCGAGGATTGTTCTTTGATAATACTGAACGTCCCTAAGTTCGTGGTATCTCCAACATGAGGTCCTCCACAGACTTCCCGGCTCCACACCTTCCCTTCGTGATCTTGGATGGTATATACTTTAACGATATCCGGATATTTATCCCAGAAATTACCTTCCGCATTACTTTCTTTCGCTTCAAGCTTAGGCAGCTCTGAAATAGAGGTAACTGCTTTGGAAGAGATCGCATCATTCACATACTTCTCCACCTCAGCTATTTGCCCGGGGGTAAGTTTGTTATCATGGTTGAAGTCAAACCGTAATCGTTCGGAAGTAATATTACTTCCTTGCTGGTGAACATGATCCCCTAGCACTTCCCTTAACCCGGCAAGTAACAAATGAGATACCGTGTGCAGCGCCGTTGTTTCTGCGGAATGTTCAGCCAAACCACCTTTAAATTTACCTGCAGAAGCAGTTCTGCTCATTTCAGCGTGTTTTTCTGCTGACTCTGTATAAGAAGCCTTGTCCTCCATGCTATATCCGCTTTCACTTAGATACTCTTCTGTCAACTCCAAGGGAAAGCCATAGGTTTCATAAAAATAAAAGGCATCTGCACCTGTAACTTTCCCCTTATTTTTCAGATGCTTCTGTATTTCAAATTCTCCTTGCTGTAACGTTCTGGAGAAAAGATTCTCTTCCTTATCTACTATTTCGATTACTTTCTTTTTATTGCGGATTAAATCTTCATAAGCTGTAGCTTCATAAAATCAAGATAAGATTGTCTCAACTCGTCTGGTGTCATTGTAATACCTCCATCAAATATTAGTTATGCTTAAAACAAAAAAGCCCTAAGCTGACATGGTTCTTGTCAACTTAGGGCGAACGATTATGTCCGTGTTACCACATAACTTCAGATTGCTCTGCGCTCTATCAGTACGGGATTCCTCCGAGACTGCTTCACTATTAGATCAATGAAGATTCGCACCAACCATCTTCTCTCTGTGAGATCCTTAATAGTTACTATTTCTCATCATAGCCTTTTCGTTTTAAGTTAAAGCAATGCTAGCACAATTAATTTACTTCGTCAATTTATTATAAGATATAGACTCCAATTTCGATGTTGCGCAATTATTGTTTACTAATTTTATTGCATTAATTGTGATTCTGATCATAGTTGATATGCAAAAACCTGAATATACTGAAAACACTATAATTACATTCTTAACATAAATATCCATTTTGAGCGCCTTTGAACAAGGATGTAGTTGTAAATTTCACGAAAGGGGTCCTGCCGTCTCCACACTCTCCCTCCGTACATTGAGGTTGTTAGCCGCCGTAGTCCTTGCACCCCAGATCGCAGCTTGAGTAAGTACACAGGCACAACTTTAAACCAACTAATATGATCGGAGGAGTAATGATTATGAAAAAGACTGTAGCTTCACTTCTTGCAGGTATTGTAGCACTTGGGTCCTTGGCCTCGGTGGGCAGTGCCGCTGAAAACAATGAGAGTAACAATCCTGTAGAGCTCTTCTCAGGCTCTTCCCCTATTTCAATTACGGACCAAGCCTGGAAATCCCCTGCAGACCCCACTTCCGAGGACAAGGTATGGGGATATCTTGAAAGTGTTAAAGGGAACCTGCATCTTTCGGCTAAGGGGGACATTCGGGGGAAATTTAAAATCACAGAGCAAGAAACAAACAGCAAAACCGGCAGCCAGCATTACCGGTTAAGCCAGTATATCTCGGGGATACCGGTATATGGAGCTGATCAGACCCTGCATTTCGACAAAGCCGGGAATGTTACCTCCCTGCTGGGAAGTGTAGTTGAAGATGTATACCAGACCATTCCGCAGCCGCTGATTCAACTCCAAACCATATCCGGAGCAGATGCCATCCTGGCAGCCGGTCAGGATGCCACGCTGGAACATGGACCGCTTGGTGAGCCCCAAGTTACTCCTACAGCAGATTTGTATTATTTTATCGTAGATGGAGAACCTCAATTAGTCTATAAAACGGAAGTGAATGTGCTGGAACCCGAGCCTTTGCGGATACGGTACTTCATTTCTGCGGAGAATGGCAGCGTGCTGTTCAAATATAATATCTTAGAGAACCTGACGGGCACGGGCACTGGAGTCTTTGGAGATACCAAAACATTCGAGACACGCCTCTCGGGTTCAACCTACCAGCTGTATGACAGCACCCGCGGCAAGGGCATTGTGACCTATACCGCGAAGAACAGGACCTCTCTTCCGGGGACGCTCTTGACCAGCACTAATAATGTCTGGACAGACAAAGCCGCGGTTGATGCCCACACCTATGCGGAGAGAACCTATGATTATTATCTCCAGCATTTCGGCCGCAACAGCCTGGACAACAAAGGACTGCAAATCCGATCGACCGTTCATTACTACACTGCTTATAACAACGCCTTTTGGAATGGTGCGCAGATTGTTTTCGGGGATGGGGATGGATCTACCTTTACACTGTTGTCCGGTGATTTGGACGTGGTAGGCCACGAGCTGACGCATGGTGTGACGGAGAAAACTTCCAATCTCGAATACTACGGAGAATCTGGGGCACTCAATGAGTCCTTCTCCGACATCATCGGAAATTCAATTGAAGGTGCGAACTGGCTGATCGGTGATAAAATATATACACCGGGCGTAGCGGGTGACGCACTCCGCTCACTGGCTAATCCGCCATTGTACGGCCAGCCTGACAAATATAGCGACCGTTACACCGGTACCGCTGACGAAGGCGGTGTGCATACGAACAGCGGTATCAATAACAAAGCTTTCTATCTCGCTGCTCAAGGCGGTACGTTTAACGGTGTAACGGTCACTGGTATCGGCCGTGAGGATGCCGTTCAAATCTATTACAATGCACTTGTATATTACCTCACAACCTCATCCAACTTCTCTGCTGCACGTACAGCAGTCATTCAATCGGCAACCGAGTTGTTTGGCGCAGGCTCGGCTCAAGTAACTGCTGTAACTAAAGCTTACAATGCGGTAGGCGTCTACTAAGAACAGCATAACAGGCCAATGATCTTGAGGATCATTGGCCTGTTGTATTTACTATTTTCTGGAGATTTTCCTTAATTCGATGAGTAGCTTCGTTACCATGATAGGTGATCACTTTTTTAATATCCAGTTCTAGCAGCTTGGCAATCAACTTCAGCGCAGTAGAATGATCCAACGTGTAATAGTTGTCGAAGGGCAGGAGCTTATCATCCTTTGAGTTTAATGCATCGCCGGCAATTAACGTTTGCGTTGGGATATGATAGAGCGACATATGATCTGGCGTGTGTCCTGGGGTGAAAACGACTTGAATGCCACCGGCCAGGGGCAGAATGTCTCGATCCTTAAGTGCCGTATGAATGTGCAATGTTGCACATTTTGCAGGATTTTTTATAAATGTACTGGCGTGAAGCATGGGACCCATCCCTCGGCGCAGCAGCACCTATTTACTTTGACCACGACAGCACGTGGTTTGCGCTTGGGAAGGCCGAAGCACATGCACGTTACTTGGAACGGCAAAAACTCTTGCGGGTGCAAGAGTCCTTTGGAAAGTATGCCGTGTATAAAAACTGACGCAATTAATTGGGAAGTCCCTGAAAAGAATTCCCGCGAGTCAGGCTCTGACTCTGATCGGACCAACGGATCTGAACCGAACGGGAAGTGAAGATGTCGGGCCCGTCCGATACCTGAAAATGCAAGTGTGCTTCACTAGAGTTCCCTGAATTACCAAGATGTCCAATGAGATCTCCCTGCTGGACGTTATCCCCTTTTTTGACAGCTACACTGCCTTTCTTGAGATGTGCTGTGATGCTATGCTCCCCATTTCCATGATCAATGACCACAACATTCCCTTCCGGATCTTCAGCGTTCATCACGCCCGGAGTGTTATCCGGGATGTCATTTTTGACTTCAACCACCTTGCCATCTGCTGCTGCATGGAGCGGTTCACCAAAAGCATAGTAGTCCTCGTTGTCCTTTCCCTCTCCTTGATAGCTTGCATCATTCTGAGTGCGGATAATGTCGAGTGCGTAACGCTGGGATTCATGAGCATAATGATAGTTGGATAACACATCGTTCCCGCCCCAGAACACAAACCATTCGCCCTTCAGCGGAAACTGGAATTCAGTTTTGGTCAACGCCTTATCCGTTGCTTCATGTGTTTCAAGCGGCTGAATAAGCAGCCCCACAATCTTGTGATCTTCGGCAAAAGAGGCCTGTATCCCCTTAGTCCCCGTCTGATCCTTCCACGAACGATCAACCAGTTTGTTCAGTTTAACTTCCGTAACCTTGTTCCATGAAGTAACGCCTTCCATAAAGCTATCGGCAGTCGTCTTGAATTCGTCCAGCGTTATGATTTTCTGTAGCTCCGGACTCATCTGCTTGTAGATGTCCTCCTTCGATCCCTTCATTAAGGTATCCATGAAATTGTCAGGTGTAATCTTTTGCGGTTCAGATGCTTCCGAAGTGCCGCAGGCAGACAACAGCACACACGTACCAAGCACTGCGGCAAGCCCCTTCCAGCTTTTCGTATATACTCTAGTCATTTCCCTGCACTCCTTTGTTAGAACGGTATTTTTCTAGTTCAGTGTACGAAATCAATCTTACCTGCCGTCTAACCTACTCTTACGTCTATCTTAACTTTACGGCCTGTTCTATCTCCAAAATTAAGCATCCGTTAAGGTTGCCGGTACGCTGTCAGCGTTTCAGAATGGTATGATACTTATAAAAAAGCTGGGAGGCTCTATTTCGTCATGGATGAAGTTTCAATCCTGCTTGTTGATGATGAACAGGCGATTCTGCATATGCTCCGAACGGTATTGCTCAAAGAGCAATTCCTGGATATCGATACGGTCACTAGCGGTGAAGATGCGATTGCTGCATGTAAAAAGAAAACCTATCACTGCATCGTGCTGGACGTGATGCTTCCAGGCCGGAGCGGGCTGGAAATCTGCCCGTTTCTGCGTCAAATTACAGATGCCCCCATTCTCTTTCTAACTGCAAAAACAACCGATTACGACAAGCTGACCGGCTTCGCGGTTGGCGGAGACGATTATGTCGTTAAACCCTTTAACCCGCTGGAAATAGTCGCACGGATCAAATCCCTGCTTAGAAGGTATTTGCCCAGGCAGACGGAAGCAGAAAAACTGCCACAGGAAGGCATCTATGATTTTGGACGCTTTCAGGTCATGGAGCCAGCCGGTGAGCTCAGAGTAGAGGGTCAACTGGTGAACTGTCCTGCGCTGGTATACCAGCTGCTGCTGTTCTTTTGCAAACATCCGAATCGTATCTTTAGCAAGTCAGAATTATATGAGCGGGTATGGGGATCGGAGGCCATTTCGGATGACAACACCGTCATGGTACATATTCACCGGATTCGTGAGCGTATTGAGGCTGATCCCTCCGCGCCTGAGCTGTTGGTGAACGTTCGCGGGCTAGGGTATAAGCTCATTCAGTCCGGCATGGGGCCTGGGCGATGAGTGTAAGACGCAGATTGATGACGCGGTTCATTGGCTTGCTTGCGGGTACGGTGGTCCTGATCCTGGTTATCGGCGGAGGTATAGCTTACTGGGTCATTCAGCAGCTACACGAGGCCAGCCTTGTTGAAGATTTTGCCACTGTCGGGCTCGACCAGCTAATCAGTACAGCCGATATTTTGCCGGACGGCAGTGTTAAGTATGATCCCGGGCTGCTGAAGCGAATCGAAGAGAACAACGGCTGGCTTCAGATTCTCGATGAGCAGGGTCGTGTGCTGGATGCTTTTCATACCCCTTCCGATGTGCCGGATCACTATAAACCTGGAGAGCTCATATCTTATTGGCAAGGACAAAAGCCCTTTCCCTACGAGCTATATCTGCTTATCCGGGAACGACAAGGGATCAATTTCACCCTGCTGTATGGAGAGAACAACCAGGCCGTAACCATGCTGGATCAAGCATATAACGGGGGCCGTTATGCCAATAACAAGCTTGAACTGGCATCCAGGCAGCAGGACATCATCCGCACGGCGGATGCCTATCTTCAGATTTTGGATGAACAGGGACAGGAGATGGCTTCTTTCAACAAGCCCGCAGCAGGCATCCCGGACAGCTACAGCATCCAGGATCTGATTCTTCGTACACGCTACCCCACCCGGTATGGAATGACTACAGTGACCAGCTATGATGAGCAGAACCATTCCACCTGGAAGCTGAGTGTTCCTCTTGCAGGCAATCCGGCAGGGAGCAACGTGAACCCCTTCGGGTTTATTTTTGGACCTGCTCTGATTGCACTTCTGGTATCCATTATCGGCTTGCTGATCCTGCTTGCTGTCTGGTATGCCAACCTATTCGGTTATCCGATGCTCCATATGCTCCAATGGCTGCAGCGGCTTGAACGCGGACAATATGAGGAGCCGGCCGGACCCCGCGGCAGGCCGCTTAGCCAGAAGAAGAACGGGAAATGGCGGCGGAACTATCGGGTATATACGGAAGTGTTGCATTCTATCCAAACGTTATCCGATACCCTGAAGCAGGATAAGGAACTCCGCAAACAGACCGACTCTCTGCGGGAGGAATGGATTGCTGGAATTACCCATGATTTAAAGACACCCCTATCCTCGCTCCAGGGTTATGCACACATGCTGGAAGCAGAGAAATACGAGTGGGCTTCTAATGAAGTACGCGAATTTGCGGGCATCATGTTAGATAAGTCGATGTACATGGACAGGCTGGTAAGCGACCTGGCCATGACTTATCGTCTGCGCAGTGGCGGATACCAGCCCCCTGTTGAGCAAACGGATATCAATGCTCTGCTTCAGGAGTTGGTGCATCGTGCTGAACGTAACCCGGCTTATGGAGAGGGCCGCATTACGTTCCAGCCTGCCTCGGCGGAGGTACTGGGACAAGTACACATTCCCTCCTTTGAAAGAATCGTTGATAATTTGACCGCCAACGCCCTGCTCCATAATCCGCCGGACGCGCAGCTGATTGTAAGTGTGCAGCCAGGTAAAGAGGCAGGCGATTTCATCGTTCAATTTGCCGATAATGGACGCGGCATGGATCAGGAGACGGAATGGAAGCTGTTCGAACGATACTATCGCGGCACAGATACAGGTGCGCCTGATGTCGGCTCAGGCCTAGGCATGGCGGTTACCAAAGGGCTGATCGAGGCCATGCAAGGGCGGATTGAGGTTCGCTCCAGTCCCGAAGAGGGAACGGAAATACGTTTGATATGGGATGCCCGTTCAAGATTGCTATAAGGTCTTGCGCAAGTACGTTCCCGTTGTAGAATGTGTAGCTGCAGCAAGCTGGGCAGGTGTGCCCTCGAATACGATTTGGCCGCCCCGGTGTCCGCCCTCGGGACCCATGTCAATAATCCAGTCTGCACTCTTGATCACATCCAGATTATGTTCGATGACTACCACTGAGTTGCCCCCGTCGACCAGGAGGTTCATGATGTCCATCAGACCAGAGATATCGGACATATGCAATCCGGTTGTCGGCTCATCCATAACGTAGAGGCTGCCCTCCTTGTGAAGCTCCTCAGCCAGCTTGATACGTTGGCATTCACCACCCGACAAGGTGCTCAAAGGCTGGCCCAGCGTTACGTATCCGAGTCCCACATCCTCCAGTGTCTGCAGCTTGCGGAGGAGCTCTTTCTTACTGAAGAACTCCGAAGCTTCCCGCACCGTCATAGCAAGGACGTCGCTGATGGATTGTCCATTCAGTTTGTATGCCAGTACTTCATCGCTGAACCGTCTGCCTGCACAGACTTCGCAAGTCGTCCGTATGGGCTCGAGAAACGCCAGATCTGTGTAGATCATGCCTAGACCCTGACAATGGGCACAGGCTCCCTTGGAATTGAAGCTGAACAGGGAAGCGCTTACCTTGTTGACGGCTGCGAACAGCCGGCGGATGTCGTCCATTATTCCCGTGTAGGTAGCCGGATTAGAGCGGATGGATGTGCCCGCAGCCGACTGATCAATGACGATGGCTTCCGGATGTGAGGGCAGGAAGGCTCCGTTTATCAGCGTACTTTTACCTGAGCCGGCAACTCCCGTTACCACAGTCAGTACTCCAACAGGGATATCAACGCTCACCTCTTTCAGATTGTGCAGGCTGGTGCAGGCTATGCTCATTTTTCCCTTTGGCACTCTGACATATCTCTTCAAGGGCAGACTTTGCTTCAAGTACCGTCCTGTTAACGTATCCGCACGGAGTAAGCCTGCAAAATCGCCATTATAGACGATTGTACCCCCCCGGGCACCTGCATGAGGCCCTACATCAATAATATAATCGGCGATTTCCATCACCTCGCGGTCATGTTCAACAACAAGTACCGTATTCCCTTTGTCCCGGAGCTGGCGCAGCATGCCGTTCAGACGATGAACATCCCGCGGGTGCAGCCCGACGCTTGGCTCGTCAAAAATATAGATCATGTCGGTAAGACTGCTGCTTAGATGACGTACCATCTTAATGCGCTGCGACTCCCCTCCCGACAATGTTGAGGTCTGCCGGTCCAGACTGAGGTACTCCAGCCCGATCGAGACCAGGTGATTCAGCCGGATTAGGATTCCTTCCTTCATAGGTCCGGCAACGGGGTCCTGAATGGCTTCGATGATACGGATAAGCCCGCCAATCTCCATAGCCGCACACTCTGCGATGTTGTATCCGTTAATCCGGCAGCCTAAGGCTTCCTGATTAAGCCGGCTTCCCTTACACAGGCTGCATTCGCTGTAGGACAAGAACCGGTCAATGGATTCGCGTTTGGCTTCGGACAGCTCGCTGCTGTCCCGCTTCAGATATAGGCGTGTGAGCTTGGGCAGCAGACCTTCATAATCCGATTCTATGGCTCCGCCCTTGGTGTTGTACACAATCTTGCTCTCTTTCCCATGCAGGAGGACATCCATCTCTTCCTGAGTGTAGTCAGCGAGCTGCTTATCGTTGCTGAATAGTCCGGAATGGGCATATGAATTCCATAACCAGCCCCCCACTTTGAAAGCGGGGAACAGGATCGCGCCATCATTCAGCGACCTGGACCTGTCAAGCAGCTTCTCTACATCGAACTGCACCACTTGTCCCACTCCGGAGCACTCCGGGCACATACCGGCCGGGTCGTTAAAGGAGAATACATGCGAATTGCCAATGAACGGTTTGCCGATTCTGGAGAACATCAGCCGGAGCATGGCATTGATATCTGTGATCGTGCCAACCGTTGAACGGGAGTTGCCGCCGAGTCTTTTCTGATCAATGACAACGGCCGCAGACAAGTTCTCAATGAGATCGGCGTCTGGCTGACTATACCGGGGCATCCGGTTGCGGATGTATGCGGAGAACGTCTCATTAAGCTGCCGCTGAGCTTCGACACTGATGGTGTCGAAGACAAGCGAAGATTTGCCCGAACCTGAGACGCCAGTGAAGATCGTGATTTTTCGTTTCGGGATACGGACATTCACGTTTTTCAGGTTATTCTCTCTCGCGCCTTTGATGACGATATCATTAGCGTTCACCTAGCTCACCATCCCCATGGTATATGAGCTGAACAAGACCGGAGGAGAAGCTTCTGGTATGAACCAATTTCAGATTTAACCGTTCTTTGATATCCGCAAACAACGGCTTTCCTTCTCCAAGAACCACAGGGTGAACGGATAATCTGAATTCATCTACAAGTCCTAATTGAATAAACGTTGTAATCAGGTTTGCTCCACCAAATAACCAGATGTCCTTACCAGGTCTCTGCTTAATTTTGTTTACTTCTTCGAGAATATGGTCGTTTATGAAAATAGCCTCATGACCCGTCCCCTGCTGCGATCTGGAGAAAACATATTTCTTTTTACTATGAATCATTGCCCGTAATTCTTTGTCATTATCCGAATTTTCATGATTTGTCGCATGTTCTCTCCATTGGTCATAGCTTTTTCTTCCATAAAATATGGTATCTACTTGATTCAAAAATTGAGCGAACTCCAGCTCCGGGTCCATAATGCACCAGTCCACTTCCCCATTCTTCCCTTCAATGTAACCATCCAAAGTAACTGCCAAGTCTAATAAAATTCTTCTGCTCATGATTTATTGCTCCTTTCGTTGATTTACTATCATTATAAAGCTTAATCATGACATCTAATGACATATTTTAATATGGCTGTTCTTCTTCTTTTAGTTAAACTTTGATGTGATATAATCATAAGAAACATTTGAAAATAGTTGACAAAGGGGTGTATTGCTAATGGCATTAACGTCCGCATTCACGAGCCTCAACCTGCCCGTAAAAAACGTAGCACAATCGAAAGCGTTTTTCACCGGTCTTGGATTTGAGCGTAACCCGCAATACCCAGATAATGAGACTTCGGTAGCCCTCTTGATCGGCGACAACCTGCAGGTTATGCTGATCCATCAAGCCTTTTTTATTACACTTACGGAGAAGGAAACCGTTGATACGGGCAAGTATGCACAGTTGACGATTGCTTTGGAATTCGAAAGCCGGGACAAGGTTGATGAAATCGTGAATACCGCACTCTCCTTAGGCGGGAAATTGCACGCGGAACCTGAGGATCATGGGTTCATGTATCATTGGGGCTTCGTGGATTTGGACGGCCATTTGTGGGCGATTAACTGTATGAGCTAGGATGAAGCATTGGGTCAAGGCTAACGACGAATAAGGCTGCAAAAGAAAGACGCCAGGTATCTTCCCCGGCGTCTTCTTTGGTGCTCGCAAGCAGGTAATCTTGTTCATCCATTAGGGTGATTTTGTTCTGATTAGTTTTTTTCAGTATAGGCTTTAAAGTTGTCCATGATTGCCTGCCAGCCCGCTTGCTGGAGCTCAACGGGATTGGCGTTTTCCGCATCGAACGTTTCAATGACCTTCGTCTCATTCCCTTGACGGGCGAACGTAATCTCCACTCTTCTTCCGTCTTCTATGGTGTAGCTGATCACCTCATACTGATTCACGACATCGTATACGCCGCCAAAATCAAAGCCCATGCTGCCATCCTTCGCTTCCATCCGTGTCAGAAAGGTACCTCCGACCCGCAGATTATTCTCGGCTCTCGGTGCATGCCAGTCCCCGGAGGCCTGATTCCACTTGGTGATGTGCTCCGGCTCGGTCCAGTAGCGCCATACCTTCTCGATAGGAGCTTGTACTACGGTTTGTACAGTTACTTTCGTCGGCTGATTCTCTTTCATTGCAATAGACACCTCTTTCAACTGTGATGATTAATGTTGTTCCATAGATTTTTTCCTATTGGCGATAAATAATGCACAGATCATGATAAGTATGGACACCGACCACCAGAAGGTTGAAACCGCCTGATCATGGTCGATGATAATCAAACGAGTAATTGCCGTGATGCCAATATAAATGAAGTAGCGAAGCGGAAAATGAAACTCTGCCTTGAAATACTTGATAATCAAGGCAATGAACTCGAAATACATGAAGAATATCAGCAATTCCCCCAACATTTCATAATAGCTGTCTACTCTAGTGAAGAATGATTTATATACAACCTGCATAATGTACCAGGTCTCACTGATAAGGAGCACGCTTAGAGCTAACGCCAGTAAAAACAGGCAAATATTAAGCAGTGATTGTAACAGATAAGGCAACTTTTTTAAATATTCCATTAAATTTCTCCTATTTCATTATATTCGTGAGATACGTATATCGTCTACATCTTAGTATTCCAAAATCTTAACACAGTATGATACTTGGAATTTTCTTGTGTCCAGTGAAACTGCCCCTGCATCCGGGACATCATCCGCGCAATGCTTCTTTCCCCAAGACCGTTGCTCTCAGGCTGCACATCCAGTTGTTTAATCATATTAACAAAATGAATCTCGAATATCTCTTGGTCTGATACAAACGTAATGCTGATTTCTTCTTCCGGATCTGTGTATTTCAATAAGTTGGACATCACATTATCAAATACACGGCCGAGCTCCTCTATATTTACATTAATATACGTCTCCGGCAGTTCTCCCGAGATGTGGACCCGGAAATGCTCCTGATGGAGAATAGCGATCTGATCTGACATCAGGTCGTAGATCACTTCTTTTACAGCGACGCTCTCCAGATCGGCCTCGTTTTCTTTGTCCAGCAGGAAGTAAGCAAACAAATTGTCCGTCAAGTTTTTTAGTTTCATGGCTTTGCCATAAGCATTGGTCACATAACGGTCTTTGGGGGTGACCTCCTCATCCTGCTCCTTTTGGGCAAACTCCAGATACATGATGAGCGAGGTCAGAGGTGTGCGCATATCATGCGACATTTCGGTGACCAGGCTTCGGCTCTCAGCTTGTAATTCCTCAATCGCTTTAAGTTTGTCCAGAAAAGCTTTCCGCAGCTCCTCAACACTCTCAGCAATCATTGCTAACTCATCCTGTCCTCTTACTGTCATCTCGTAGTCCAATTCACCGCCCTCAAGAATATGGATTTCCTGATGAATGGTCCGCAGATAGCGGAGACTGCGGCGGATGCCGAAGAGAACAATGATCAGAAAGATTAGCGTTGCAGCTAGAAGCTCCAGAGTAAAAGCCAGGTCATCATATCTGGAGGAGTAGAAGCCGTCGATACTAACCTCTCCTTCACCATTACGAAACTTGACCGGATAAGAATGATTCTGTTCGTATTGAGTCACTCTTTCCCTTCCATAAGCCGATTCGTCTTCAAAAGTGTAATTGGAATTATATTGCAGCACCTGGTCTTTAAAAATGGTGACGGTAATATAATTTTCTTTTTTGACCCAATCATCAAAAGCCTTCCGATCCGATGTGGTCAGCTCATGGGCTGAAACATACTTGCTGAATTTGTGAATGTATTTGGCTGACTGCTCCTGGTAATACTCATCCGAGCTCAAATATCTGTCGATCAGCTCATTGGTGATTTTTTGTGCAGTCACAAAGAACACACCACTCACAACTGCAGCAGCCATGATCAGCATAGCTAGTTTATTAGTTAGCGTAAATTTACGATGCAACAAATCGATATCCTCTTCCCCATTCCGTTTGAATGTAAGCTGGATGTGCCGGGTCTTCCTCAATTTTGGCCCGCAGCTTCCGGATATGCACCATAACGGTATTGTTGGAACAATAAAAGTAGGGCTGACTCCACACACTTTCATATATATTTTGGGCAGAAAAAATTTTATTCCGTTTACTCATCAGCAGCTTCAGAATACGATATTCCAGATCGGACAGCATGATTTGCTGCCCTTCCTTCCAAAGGGTTTGGTCATATAGTCATCTCCACCAGCGAGTAACCCCTCAGTTTTGTCGAGTGTGCTCGATCTGGCCGTTAAGAATAGAATCGGTACATTGGAGGATTCCCTGATCTGCTTACAGGTCTGGATTCCTGAAATCCCCGGCATCATAATGTCCAAAATAACCAAGTCCAGAGAATCGTTCACCAGTTCTAAAGCCCGCTGCCCATCTTGGGCCGTGAACACTTCATATCCTGCGCGCATAAGGGACTCTTTTAGAAGGACGCCAATATCCTGATCATCCTCTACCACTAATATACGATGGGTCATTCCTCTCTCACCTCATAATTCTTGATGCTTAGTAATTTATAAGATACGGCATAAATCTTAACAGTTTATTAAAACTTAAATCAGACACAAAATTGTCACAACTCCAAAAAAGTTGATGGCCCTTCATAAATGGTTAAGATTTGAGCTTTATATTTAACCTTTGTAATGGAAAGGAGCATGGAGATGAATGCTAAAAAAGAAGGACACGGGCAACCGATGAGTCTTCGGGAGAGAGTTCATTTTCTGGACATCGTCCGTGGATTCGCTATGCTGGGCATTATCATTGTCAATTATTTTCTGATCGTAGATTCCGTTAAGGGATTCGAAATGTCCTCAGATGATGTATTACACAATCTGGTCTCCTGGTTTGGCGAAGGGAAATTTGTTACCCTCTTCTCCTTCCTGTTCGGCGTTGGCTTTATGATTTTTATGGATCGGGCAGCTGAGCGGGTTGAGAGTCCCAACAAACTGTTCGCACGCAGGCTAACCTTCCTGTTGGGATTTGGTGTTCTACACATCACCTTTGTTTGGGTCGGCGATATATTGGCCTTCTACGCTGTAACCGGCTTCCTGCTATTGGCCTTCTACAAGCGTACACCCAAAACATTGCTGCGCTGGATTATCGCACTAATCATGATTCAATTCCTCATCCCTATTTTCACGATTCTGTACAATGTTATGAATACTGCAGTACCAGAGACACCGTATTTTGCAGATTTCACTCTGAATAGTCACAATAGCACACTTACTTACCTGGATTCTATAGGAGCCCGGTGGGCAGATATGATTCCGATGGCTGCCAGCTCCTTCTCAACAGTATTCTCCATGTTTCTCATGTTTCTGATGGGTGCATACTTTGTTAAAACGGGTTACTTCAGAGACATGGAAATGAAAAAGCAACTATGGAAACGAATCTGGATCATTAGTACATCCGCTTTTCTAATCACGCAGAGCAGTACGATGCTGGACATGCTTATTCCTTCTAAGAATATGGCTTCGATAGAAATTCTCTCTGCACTTGGTCAAAGCGGGGGGGTAACCGGAAGCATGTTCTATATGAGCACGCTTGCCATGCTGTATTTGTTCGTTCCTATGCTGCGAAGCCCCCTGATGATTTTCAGCAAAGTCGGACGGATGTCATTAACCTGTTATCTGCTCCACTCCATCATTGGCACCATCCTGTTACTCGGGTACGGCTTCGGACTTGCGGATCACATCGAGTCCACTGGAACGATGATGGTTGCTCTGGCTGTGTATGCGGGTCTCACGATTTTCAGTACATTGTGGTTAAAGAGATTCAAGTACGGCCCGATGGAATTTATATGGCGCAAGCTGACATATGGTAAGTAAAATGATTAACACAGAAAAACGCCAGGCTCTTTCCCCGGCGTTTTTCTGCGCGCTATACAGGTTTGTGCATTATCCCCTGGAGTATCACTTCAATGGCCCAGAAGAACCTCTCCTTGGAGGCGGTATCCCCAGAGAATAAATCAGTCTTCAGACTGTTCATCAACGGAAAACGTACCGGATCTGCTTCGTTATAGTAACTCTGGGCAGTTGCCATCAATCCGCGCTCTCTCTTAGCCTTCTCCAAGGCAATGGAAGACACGTACAAGAGCAACAGGTCCGTTCCCCAAGCAGCGGCCGTAGAGGTGATTCCGCCCTTCTGGAGGACGGTAAGTAAATACTCATTCAGACGAAAGGCATGATTTCCAATAGGAATCGTCTGTAGAGACAGCTCCGCTAATCCAGGTTGCCCGATAAGCAGCTCTGCATAGGCATGCAGCGCTTGAAATAACTGTTCCTTCCAATTGTCGTCCGTGAGCTCCGGCAGATTCAACTCACCGAGACCAAGGTCAAGCACATATGAGCTCAATTCCTGCAGATTTTTAACGTATACATATAGGGAGGAAGGTCCGGTGTCCAGTTGTTTGGCTACCTTCCTCATGCTCATGCCGGAGGCTCCTTCCTGCTTCAGCAGCTCATATGCGGTCTTGACAATGATTTCATGACTAAGGGGTTCTTTGGCTGGCCGGTTACGGCGGCTCACAATTTCACGTTTAGGTTTCATCATACTTTTCTTATAACATGCCGGAAGCCAATAGTAAATACATCGCCGAAGATAACCTCATCCTTGCTGCTCATACAGGTCTTGATAAGATTGCATGAGTGCTGCAAACTTGGGAGCCGCATTCTCTGAGAAGCTCAGGATGAGATTTTCGTTAGACATATGTGCTTTCTCTGAGGCATACTGGAACATTTTCTCCTCATATTCTTCAATGGCTGCTGGTGTCTGCTTGTTCCTTACTATAGCAATGGCCAGCTCCAACGCATCCAGCATGGCAAGATTCACTCCTTCTCCGGCAAAAGGGGACATGACATGTGCTGCATCTCCAATCAACGTCACTCCAGCGCTGCGTTCCCAGCGGAACCCGACGGGCAGCATGTAGATCCGTCTGGGCACAACCGCATCCTCCGCATACCGGATATAATTCTTGAGCGGTTCGCTCCAATCGTGAAACAGCTCAAGCAGCTTTGCCTTTATCTCCCGCGGGCTATCATTGCGGATTTCGTCTAACCAGTCCCGCTCAACCTTGAAGCTTGCATATACTTTGATCCGTCCGTTGCCGTTCAACTGGCCCAGAATCCCTTTGTGATCATCCAGTGCAAACATCTTGCCACGTGCATTGAATGCGGCCAGATCCGGGTGATCGGCGGCGATCACGTTAAGCTCCAGCATAGTCAGACCTGAATATGCTACATTTGTATCCGTAAGCAGAGGACGAACGCGGGAAAAGGCACCGTCCGCACCAATTACAAGATCAGCCACAGTAGTATGACCATTTTCAAAATGAAGCTCCGTCTTCCCCTCCCCCAAAGACACAGCCTTCTCCAGTTTATAGCCATACTGTATGGTAGATGGATCTAGTTTGTTTAAAAGCAAGTCACACAGCACACCACGGTCAATCTCCGGGCGTCTCTGCCCTTCCGGGCTCTCTTCGTCGGCCACTTCATCCAGGTATAGGGTTCCCGTCTTATCCATGAGCCGGAAGTCTTCGCCCTCAAAACGTGCTGCCTTCAGAAAAGCTTCATATAATCCGGCTTCCTTCAAGGCGAGCTGCCCGGATTCTTCATGGATATCTAAGGAGCCTCCGCGTTCATGGCTCAGGTCCGCATGCTCACGTTCGTAGACTGTTGAGGAAATACCATGCTGCTGCAGAATCAGGGCAAGCGTTAGCCCCCCTGGTCCACCTCCAATAATAGCGATCCGGCGTTGTTCCGTAGAATGAACAGTTGTCATGTGTAGACATCTCCTTTGGGTTGAAAGTTATTTTCTCAAGAAACCTGCTTCTTGCCAGTAAAAAACAAAGTTAAAACCAATGCACCTATTGCAAAGCTCAAAGTAATCCAGAAGGTTGAGCCGAAGGCATGACCTAATTGATCGGGTGAATGCTGTGCGGGAAGTCCCCTGATTTGGTTGGCCAGAAAAGCCATCGTGATGGTAACGCCGAAGGAGGACATGATCTGCTGGGCTGAAGTGGTGATGGGGGTCAACCGGCCGCCGGCATTAATGCCGATCCGCCCAAACCTTGAATGATGCGGAAAATAATAAGGTGACTAGGGGGGGGGCCATTGCACACAGTACAGATGCGAGCACAAATAAGACAATGCTAATCATAAACATCCGTTTGGGGTGAGAAACGGTCTAAGATTGGTATCGAAGGCATTCACTAATTTCGGTACGGCCACATTCATGATGATGCTGTCTAAGATCACCAGGAACATTCCTGAAGCAACAGCTAGAAGTATGGGCAATATTTGTGTTAAGACAAGCGTATGAATTAATTAGATGATACATTTATAACATAACGAACAGTGTTCGTCAAGAATAGTGTTCGTCGTTGTTTGTGCGTTTTTCTTAGAATAAAAAATAGAACCCTTATAGGGTTATAAGGGTTTTGTTTTTTATTTATTTAAAGTATTTCATTTTATAGTTGTCCATCAGGATTTCCAATTTATCCAATTTGATAGATCCTTCTTTAACCTTCTTATTACCTGCATAGAATTTAGAATAATCTATTTTAGTTGTCTTCAGACTGTCTCGCATTATAGTGAATCCCTCAAGTTGAAGTTTTGCCCCTGCTACATAGTAATTATGTATTTCTTTCAACTCTGCATTTGCAGTATTGGGCTTTAAATTCTTCAACCCGGATACAAACTTAGTATAGTTCGGTACTACAGTATTATTTAAAGACAGAAAGAATGTTTTTCTTGTCGTATCGTTTGGACCTTTGTTCTGATTATGTGCATTTATAGCTTTTTCTTCATAGGTTATTAGCGGTTCCAACTGTCTGATATAATCCTGTATGTCCTTAACCATAATTTCTTCATGGGTAGGTTCCTTTATGACTACTGGACTTGTTGGTTCAGGAGTTGGTGTAGGAGTTGTTTCAGGTATAACTGTATAATCATCGACCACTTGAACAGTGAACACATAAGGTTCAAACTTTTCTCCAATATTGACTGTTAAGGTTGCAGTCCCTTTATTTAAGGCATGAAGTTCAGAAACCCATTTCGTTTTCCGGACAACCTTTACAATATTCTCATCTGAGGAAATTGGAGTAAAATCATAGTTTTCCACGTCTCCATCCGTCCAGTCCGTGATGGCTATTTGGTATGACTTCCACTCCCCCATTTTAATTTCCGTTGGTTTGGTCACCTTGACAATGTCGGTGATGCTTCGTGCAGCCGCACTTATATTACCCGCCCCTGATACGACTGATAATATAATTGCTAACATTAGTGAATAAATCAAACTCTTTCGCTTCATAGATGTTTTCTCCCCGCTTGTATATCCATAGTAAAGGCCTCAACCAATCTTGCTAGCATAGTTCCATCATTAGGTTGCATGTAGCAAAAACAGAGAAGTTCTTTCCAAGCTTTATTATACAACTATCCTCTGCTTTGGAAATCCCATCCTTAAGACATTTTTTTGTTTCCCCCTCTTCAATCAGTTATTATTATATCAAAATCGTATAATTCATGAATGAGGTGTAGCGATGGAAAAATTCGCTCTTGAGGTATTCTCTGATTTATCCGAAAGGCTGAATTATAATCTGCCGGGTTTTCCGCTGTATGCTAAAAAAGGAGCACTGCATCAATTCGACCGGTTCGCGGCCGCTTATCATTGGCATCCGGATCTGGAGTTTATTTTGGTGCTGGACGGGATAATGGATTATTATGTGAACGGACAAACGGTCCAGTTTGGTAAAGGGAACGGAATTTTTGTTAACAGTAAACGCCTTCACTATGGCTTCTCTGCTAAGGAGAGCGATTGTACTTTTCTGGTCATCGTCATTCATCCTGCACTTCTGGGCGAAAACACGCTTGCAGGAAAAGCATATCTGGAAGAAAAATTCGGTTCCGGCACCGATGATTTTTTACTGTTATCTTCTCAAACGTCTTGGCAGCATGAGATACTGCTCGCACTAACTGAGTTGTATAATGAAGTGCAGAGCCATGAAGGGAACCTGCTCCGGTTAGTATCTCTGGCTGTGTCCATATGTGCGGGTATAGCCGATCATATACAGCAAGCACCGGGCAATCCGAATGATGAACAGGTATGGATGACGATCCGTAAAATGACCGGGTATATTCACCAGCAATATGACGCTAAACTAACCATTGATGAGATTGCCGCCGCCGGTTCAGTATGCAGAAGCAGATGTTATGAGCTATTCAAAAAGCATGTTGGCTGGTCACCCAATAATTATTTAACCCGCTATCGTCTTCAAAAAAGCTGTGAGATGCTGAAAGAGACAACGATGCCTGTGGGAGAGATCGCCATGGCCTGCGGATTTCAAACGGCAAGTTATTTTTCGCATGTGTTCGGTAAACAATTAGGACAAATTCCACAGGACTTCCGCAAGCAAGCTTCTGCTCCCAGCCACGATTTTTAATAGGTGTCTTTCTCATCGTCAACGTATTTTTGACTGATATAATGAGTGAACCGTTTGTCCTGTTGTCTAGCTAGTTTGTCACACCATTTAGAATGCACTATAGCCCGTATACCGAAAAACAGGAATAGAAGCAACAGAATCCCGCTCGCAACCTGAAGCATCATAAGCAGCACCCCCTTCTTATTTCTATTCTCAGAATAGTATAAAGAAGGGGGGGCTGCTCCCGAAATCGTTTGTAATTATATCAAAATCGTATATTATTTCACGCTAAACCGGCTGCCTGAGTACCTTGAGACAAGCGGAATTGCACTAATGAAATACACTAAATCGAGCAAGAAGATGGTTATAGTTAAGCCCCAAGGGGCCGGACGCAGCAGGAACGCTGCAAGGAAACCTATCGAACCCAGGCTATTCAGCAAAGTAAACCATGGGTTACTGGTAGTCATATCCGGGGTATAAGGCTGGAGGAGGTAATACAGCAGCAAATGATGTACCGAGAAAATCACTGCTAACGCCAGCGTTAACAGCCATACCGGAAGCAGGTTCGGATGGAAGCTCCCTTCTGCGACAATCAGGATAAACACACTCAGAACAGCCGCCAAGCCTGCTCCGATCAGTATATTGCGCCCCAGCAGCCAGCGGAGGCGCAAGCGGAAATGCTGCAGCGCATCCTTCCGGTAGAAGGAATACCGCATCAGCGGCAGGTCGCAGTGGCGAAACAGCGCTCTGCACAGCTGATTGCCCATCGTCAATTGAAACATGGCCAGAATGATAAATGGTATATAGCGTTCAAGCTGTGTTAGCCTCATCCTCTTATGTTCCAGCTTCAGGCTATCTTCTGTGATCTTTAACACACACCTTTATATAATTTTAGTTAAGAATAACACCGGCTCTTGGAGGATGGAGGGTAGAGAACTTTTTTAACTAATGTTTCACAAAAGAATGATCAAATGGAATCCACATTAGGCTGAGCCGCTTCATGTTCCTCTAGTAGCCGCTTCAGCTTCTGGCGTTGGCGCTTTTCCCGTTGACGGCGCTCTTTGTCCTCCTCCTTAAGAGCCTTAAGCAGGGAGAAGCACATGCCGATCAGCACAATGGCAAAAGGTAAAGCTGCTGCAATGGAAGCGGTCTGCAGGCCGCTTAATCCGCCGCTAATCAGCAGCACTACAGCGATGGAGGACTGCAGAATGCCCCAGGTTAGCTTGACTCTTGCACTGGGATTGAGTTTGCCGTCTGTGGTTAGCATCCCTAGTACAAAAGTAGCCGAATCGGCTGAAGTAATGAAGAAGATCATAATCAGGATGGTAGCTATAAACGATACTATGGTGCCTAACGGCAGATGCTCCAGCATGACAAACAGAGCGGTCGTCGTATCTTGTTTAACGGCTGTGGCCAGCTCGGCAGCATCGAACAATTCCAGTTGCAGGCCTGTCCCGCCAAATACGGAGAACCAGACAAAACCAAACAGGCTCGGTATAATCAGGACGCAAATGACAAACTCCTTAATAGTTCTTCCTTTCGATACCCTGGCAATGAACGTTCCGACAAAGGGCGCCCAGGCAATCCACCAGGCCCAATAGAACAAGGTCCAGGCCCCTACCCAGGTTCCCTTGGAAAAAGGCGTTAATCTCAAGCTCATATTGACGATGTTTTGCAGATAGCTGCCTAATGTGGTGGTAAAGGTCTCGAAGATAAACGAGGTCGGACCCGTTATCCATACGAACAGCATCAGCAGAACGGCGATTACCAGATTGGTGTTGCTGAGGATTTTGATCCCCTTGTCCAGACCGCTGGTAGCAGAAATGAGGAACAGCACGGTCACTATTGCGATAATAACAATCTGAGCTGCTACGGTGTTCGGAAGCCCGAATAAATAATGCAGCCCTCCGTTAATCTGCAGAGCTCCGAGACCCAGCGAAGTCGCTACTCCAAATATCGTGGCAATCACTGCCAAAATATCGATGGTCTTGCCCAGCCAGCCGGAAACGAGCTTCTCTCCCAGTAAAGGGATAAAAGCTGAGCTGATCAAGCCTTTGTAACCTTTGCGGAACTGGAAATAAGCAAGCGTCAAGCCGATGACAGCATAGATCGCCCATGGATGCAGTCCCCAATGGAAAAAAGAATACCGCATGGAGATCCGTGCGGCTTCTGTCGTCCCTCCCGCTACGCCCTCTGGCGGAGATAAATAATGGGACAGCGGCTCAGCGACTCCCCAGTAGACAAGCCCGATCCCCATCCCTGCACTGAATAACATCGACAGCCAGGAGACCGTGGAATATTCGGGTTCATCATCATCGTCTCCCAGACGGATGCTGCCAAACCGGCTAAAGGCTAAATAGAAGGTGAAGATCAGGAAAAACAGAGTCGCCAGTAAATAAAACCAGCCGAAATTATGAATGGAGAAAGAGTACGCGGCATTTGCAGTACTGGCCATCTGGTCAGGCGCCACTGCTCCCCAGATTGCAAAAATCGCTACGATAGTAATTGAGATGATAAAAACCATTAAATGAACCTCCATGTGTAATGTATGTAGTATTTCAAGCAACAAACCAAAAAACCTCAGGAAACGCATCAAAGGCTTCCTGAGGGTCCATCCATTGTTCTTGTCCGTCAGGGTTCTGCTCAGTTCTGTCTATTCTCCACCGATTTCATCCGGTTCTGGTCGTCAGGCAGCCGGTCGTGACTGAATTCCTGACCTGCTTCTACTTCCCCGTCTTCGGATACAGCCCGGGCAAAGTTAGTGAACTGTCTCTTCTCATCATCCTGCTCATGCTTCAGCTTCAAAAGCTCCTTCGGGTCCTGAGTTGTCATCATACTAACCTCCTGAGAAATCTAATCATGCTGTTTATCTGCACCATATAAGTTTTTCCATACTATCGGGGTGCTTATGCACTAAGTTCACCGAAAGGATGTCATTCATTAACCTTATTGGGTAATAGATAAATCAAGAAGACTGAATCAGCTTTGGATGCCGGTACAAGACAAAACACACCGCCAGGTGTCTCAGCGGTGTGTTTTGTCTTGTCCAGCTACCCTATTGACTAACCTGCGAGCCTGTGACAATCGGCTTCACGAATACCGATTCGAACTCCTCGGCCAGCATATCCATCAGAATCGCATCATATTTTACGCCTCCGATAATACGGGCCTGTCTTCTTCTTCCAATCTCTTTGAATCCGACCTTCTTATAGCACTGAATTGCTCTTTGATTGAAGGCGAACGTCCCCAGCATAATGTTATTCAAATTCAGCAGATTGAATCCGTAATCGACCAGCAGCCTCATAGCGTCTGAGCCGAAGCCTTTTCCCCAAAACTCCTTATCGCCGATAAAAATACCTGCCATGGCATTCCGGTCGACAAGATTAACATCAAACAGCAGGCAGCGTCCAATGGCCATGTCGCTCTCCAGATCCACAATGCTGAACATATGCGTTCCAGACTTGAGTACATGCTCTATTCCTTCACGCTCCTTATCCAGAGATGTTAGCAGATAGGCTTCATTTCCAAGCGGGGCGGTTACCTCCAGATCATTGAACCAGCGTGTCCAAGCTTCTGCATCGTCAGTAGCCACTGTGCTTAAGTAACACTTCTTTCCGGTTAATTTCTTATAGTACTTCATAAATGCACTCCTTTTAGATTATCCTCGACCTTCACAAGCACTCCATCCCTATTCTCATAGACTCTGTTTTCATTTTTGACGATTTTGTTCATGATCTCTTCTTCCAGATTAACCCCCAGAATCTCCGCCAGTCCAATCAGTTAGATGGCAACGTCCGCTAATTCTTCACCGAGATCGCCCTTCTTCTTCCGGTAAGCATCGCAGGCTTCAGATAATTCGCCGTGAGTCAGGCAGAATTCCTGATAAATATCAGTAACATTGAACCCCTTCTCGATCTTATTCTGGTACACTCGCTTCTGGAGTTGTACTAAATCAATCACCGTGATCACTCCGATCTTTTGTATTATTGAACTTATCCTATATGCTTGCGCAGATGCACTAACGACATGGGCTTGATCCGCTGGGCTTCGGCGATATTCTCATACAATAGGTGGCTCTTGCCTGCCTGGGCAAACGTTTCACGTAAGGCTGCGATCCTTCCTTTTTTGAAATCAAGGAACTGGAAGTCCACCTGTTTCAGGTGCTCCATCGCGGTTAAAGGCTCTAACTCCTTCGCTGTCACGGCAGCAGAAATCTCCCGGAGCCCCAGCATTTCCAGCTGTGTTGCGGTCCATAAAGGGGAAATATCTTCCAGGGATTTCATGTTATCGAGTTCAAGCTGTATAAGCCCCGGCATATTAGAGAAGTCACACAAACCCTCCACCTTCGCCAAGGATAAGTGTAGGTATGCAAGATTGCTCATAGACTCCAGGACATCTAGCTCAGTTAAGTTACGGATAGCCGCCAGACTCAGCATGGGGACTCTAGAGTCTGCAAGCGCATCCAGTGACCCTTTCAAAATGGAGTCGTGAATGAAGAGGCACAGCAGCTTCGGCAACCGGCGGATAAATTCCAACTCATGAATCGTAGTCCGCAAGATTAAGGTATCCAGGCTGGAAGCATCGCCTATCGGTGTTAAGTCCTTAAATTGTCCATGGAGGGAGAGATATTGCAGCTGCTTGAAGCTGGAGATGAAGCTGAGGTCTACCGGCTTTTTGGCCATAATGGATAGAAACTGCAGCCGCTCCAGCTTGCCAAGCACGTTCAGATCCACACTATGATACAGGTTGAGCTGCAGGGCTGTGATATGTTTTAACTCCGCAATGGTCTGCAGTAATTCCTTGGTATATCGTCCTTTCGTGTCCGCTTGGCTAATTGACAAGACCAGATCCGGGCGTTCCGCAAATACATGCTGATCTAAGTCCAGCAGATCCTGAGGCTTGTCCACATCGAAGACATACGAAATAAGCGCACGCTCGCGCAGTTGCTTCACCGCTTGATCCATTTTACCTTTTGTCCAAGGTGCACCATTCATTGAGCTAGTCCATACTCCCATTCCCGTAATCCCCCGTTCCTTCGGATATAAAAAGTCCCGCCTGTTTGTGGCAGACGGGATTTTGATTAGGCATAATTATGAAGCCATAGGCTTATAGCTTACGCACCACATAGATAAGATTCATTCCACAATCCAGCGTGCCCGGCAGTTTGGTGAACGCGATTTCATGTTCGACAAGCAGCTTCCAGAATTCCTGGTCAGCCCGGGCATTCTCCAAGGCAGCGTCTCCGGCTTGCGTATATAGTCCGGCAGAGCTCCTTTCCAGAACATTAACCGGAAATCCGGCAAATAAAGCATCCAATTCAGAGCTCCTCATCATGTGGACGTAATGCTTACTGGGCACGGGGTAATGCTCTTCATCTTGAATCCCCGTATTCATGATCCATCTTGTCGCCTCGATCCCGAACTGGTCTTTCTCATAGCGGATGCCGTCCAGATAATACATGGAAGCGCCGATGAAGCTCATCGACCCGACAATCAGTAGGCCGCCCGGCTTAAGTACTCTCAGCAGCTCCCGGATACCATCCGCCTCTCTGTCCAAGAGATAATTGATGACACCGCCAATACATACCACAACGTCGAACGAAGCATCTGCAAACACACTCATGTCCAGTACATCTAACACATGGTAAGCCTTGATTCTGTCGTATAGAGACAGCTCCAGCATTTTGGACTTATTGAAGTCAATCTGATGGCTGGACAGATCAGCAACAGTTAATTCAGCACACATGGTAGCCAGATCTTTGGTGTACCTGCCTGAACCTGCGCCAATCTCCAACACTTGGTCCCCAGGCTTGATGTAACGCTGTAGAATGTCCAAATGCACCTGATACAAAAGCTCGCCTGGACCATCCTTCGTAAGCCGTGTCCATTCACGGTCACCATAGTTGTCATAACGGGTTCTTGGGATTTCGGGGTTGTAGCTCATGAAAGCCTCTCCTTTTCATATTCAATTGGAACATCGGAGTAATGCCGCTAATGTCGCTAATATCGCCTGCACTCATACAACCACCTCCTCCTTGGAATCCGTATGCATCTATTATACTAGTCCTCTGCCCATTTGACATCCTGAATTTTCCAAACTAAAGTTCAAACAAAAGCTCCCATAGAAAAATTCCTCAGTATGGGATTACCGTGACTCCAGAGAAGTTTTGGGCTTCCGGCCGCTGTTGTCCCCAGACTCGTAATTAAAGTATGCTACATCCATATAACCTTCTTCGCGCTCATGGTTGAAGCTGTATACGCCCACCCGGTCGCCCCGATAGTGGCCCCACCCCAGTCGGTACGTATCCCCGAAGCTTATGAATTGCTCCCCATCCAGACTGTATGCGCAGGTGCTCTCACCCTTCAAGTTCCAAACGGATCTGAACCATATTTCCCGTGTATCGATAGATGGCCCTAACCGGATAACGCCGGAGTTGTTATATCTTAGGACACGGGTTCCCTGCTGCTGATGAATACCAATCGTACAATAGGTCTGCCCAAAATGGCATAATCCCGCTTCCTGGTCGTCTGCCAATCCGCTCAAATCAAACTTAGCTGTGACTACATTATGTTTCACCCGATAGGCGCGCTGGGAAAGGGTATTACTGACCTTGAAGAAATCGTTCTTCGCGGAGGGCAGACAGGCATACAAGCGCAAATATCCGGCTCTCTCCGTCAAGGACCACTTATCCGCCTTGGGCTGATGATTCCATTCCCAGTATGGCTGAAGTGCGGGGTGATCGAAATCATCATTCATGGTCAAGGCCGCTGCGGGATAGCCGTTAACAGGCTTCATTCCGCCCCACACCATCTCTCCGATCCCGTCACCGTCTGTATCTTCACCGATGATTGGCCAGCCATCCACCCAGGACACCGGAAGCAGATGCAGGGTTCTGCCTTCGAAATAGCCGCCCGCCCCTTGATGACTGATGAAATACCACTCGCCCGCCGGGGTTTCTACCAGTCCGCCTTGATTCGGTTCCCGGTCAAGTTCCACTCCGTGGGTATGAATGAGTTCTTTTTCCTCATAGGGTCCGTACAGGTGTTCAGACCGCAGCATCATCACTACCCGCACGTCCTGCCCCTTCTCCCGCCGGACCTCACTGTGGAACAGGAAGTACAATCCGTTGATCTTGTAGAGCTTACTGGCCTCGCTTCCATTGAACTGATGCACCACTACGCCGCTGTCCTGTAGCAGACTTCTTCCGTCGTTACTAAGATTGAACAGATAGATCTGATAGTTGTCTGCAAAATTCGTGGCTACCATATACCCTTGGCCGTCATCATCCCAGAAGGGACAGCAGTCATCCCAGCCGGCTACCTCCCACATGCAGTGAAGCGGTTCCCAGGGCCCGGCCGGATGCTCAGCTGTACTCAGGAATAAGCCTTCGTCCGGTGTGAAGAAATACACCCAGTACTTATTGAGATGGAAGCGGATTGCCCCTGCCCACACCCCTCTGCCATAGCGGTTCATCCGGTCATACCGGTATTCCGGCCCGATCACCGTCAAATCATCTACCACATGACTGATTACGTTCCAATTCACCAAATCTTTGGAGTGCAATACCGCCATCCCCGGAGAGCAGTGTAGTGTGGAAGAGATACAGTAGTAGTCTTCGCCAACTCGTATCACATCCGGATCACAATAATCTCCGGGCATGACGGGATTGACATAGGTACCGTCTCCCTGGTCACCCCATTGTCCTTCTTTGGATAGGTTAGCGTAGTCTATTGCTGTCATTATGTCTCCTCCTCTGATGTATGCGGCTGAATGAAGTTACCTCTAAGTTAACAGGGTTGCAGACATTGTACTACAAATCTACCGAAGGTCAACATAGCGGCGGATACGCAGAAGAAGCCTGCTGGCAGCAGGCTCCCCGGGTTAGAACTATGCTTTTTACCGCATCAATCTAAATTTAAAATCTCAATCTCCCCAGGAGCGTAGGATTGTTCTGCGTAATTCTCTCCCCAGTTACAAAGCAGTTTCAAAACCGGTTCGAGGGACTGGCCCAGCTCTGTCGTTGAGTATACCACCTTAGGCGGTACTTGATTGTACATGGTTCTGCGGATTAATCCGTCTGTCTCCAGTTCCCGGAGCGTTTGGATCAGCATCTTTTGCGAGATATTATGAACAAGCCGCTTAAGCTCCCCTGTCCGCTTCGGTCCTTTGATTAAATAGTACAGAACAAGCCCCTTCCACTTCCCTCCGATCACCTCTAGTGTAACTTCCAGTTCACAGTGAAAGATTTTCATAACAATCCATCATCTCCCGAGTTGATGCACAAACGTTAAGCTGATTTAGATTTGAGCCACTCCTCCGTCTGCGAATAATTCAATGCCGTTCAAATAACTGCTCTCATTAGAGGCCAGGAACATGACCGCATTTGCGATCTCTTCTACCTGTCCAACTCTGCCGAGCGGGATATCTGTTTTGGCCTGTTCCAGGTAATTGTCAAGTTCGGAGCCAAACAGTTCATCGTACGCCGGTGTGACGACTGAACCCGGACTCAGGACATTCATCCGAATCTCTGTCCCTTTCGTATCCAGAATCCAGTTGCGGACGAGCTGACGAATCGCTGCTTTGGATGCGCCATAGATACTGAATGCGGGTATCCCTGTTGAACCGGCAGTTGAGCCTGTCAGGATAATGGAACCTTTTTGGTTAGGGAATAAGGATAATGCCTTTTGTACGGTGAAAATCGTTCCTTTGACGTTAACATCAAAAGTCTTGTAGTAGTGGGCTTCCGTAATTTCGCCTAACGGCAGGAATGACCCTAGTCCGGCATTGGCAAAAAGAATGTCCAGGTGCCCCTTTTCCCGCTGTACAGTGTCGAATAAGTTATCCAGATCCTCCAGCTTTGAGACGTCACCCTGAACGCCTGTAACATTCTTACCGATCTGCTGTACGGCTTCATCCAACTCCCGTTGTCTGCGTCCTGTGATAAAAACATAAGCCCCTTCTTGCACAAACTGTCGTGCCGCCGCAAGCCCGATGCCGCTTGTTCCTCCGGTTACAACTGCTACCTTCCCGTCAAATCTACCCATACTATTATACACTCCTTTTATGGTTTGTAGTTCCTATGAACGCTAGTATGGGGGAAAAGTTACAAGAAAAACAGTACCCACTTTTTTGTGATATAGTCACCAAAAGGTGATAATTGAGGGCGGCCTAAGGCTGGGTTATTCTGCTGAAGCGCTAAATTCTCTGCTTCTCCACCATCCTATAATACATTCCCTGTTGGGCCAGTAATTCGGCTGGACTGCCCTGCTCAACAATGCGGCCCTGATCCATGACCAGGATGACATCTGCATTCTTCACGGTGGACAGCCGGTGTGCAATTACCAGAATTGTCTGCTTTCCCTTCAGGCTCAGCAAGGTATCGTTCAGGTCACTCTCCGTCAAGGCGTCCAGGGCCGAGGTGTATTCATCCAGCATGAGAATCCGGGGTTCACCCATGAATGCCCGTGCTAATAGAATCCGCTGGACCTCGCCGCCGGAGAGATTGTCTCCATGGTTCTCCACCTGCTTGTCATACCCTTCAGGCATAGCTTGTACCAATGAATTCACATGGGCAAGGTTAACAGCAGCATTGAATTTGATCCAGGCTGCTTCATTCATTTCTTCCTTTTGTAGAGGATAAATGATGTTGTCAAGAATGGACTTGTTCCATAACACTCCCTTCTGGGGGGAATAGCCGACATATCGTCTTAGTTCATGTATGTCCAGTTCTTGGATCGGAACCCCGTCCAGGCAGATCTCCCCTTCATCCGGCTCTATGAACCTGTGGATCAGCTCGAATATCGTAGATTTCCCTGAGCCGCTTAATCCAACAATTCCCACGAAGGCTCCGGGCTGAACGTCCAGAGTTAAGCCGGTGATCCCAAAAGAATCTGACGAGGCGTAACGGTACGAGACATTCCTCATTTGCAGGAGGGGGACACGGTGATAGTCGGGAGTTGTAGCTCCTGATGAGATTTTCTCCAGTTCAAGGATGTCATTCAGGTTATTAATAATAACCTTCATGCGGCTCCTATCAATGTTCAGCGTAAACAGCGACTTGAAAATGCTATACAGCCTTGGAAGGATTATAATGAAGGCCAGCAATGTGCCTGGTGAGATGCGCCCTTTTAGAATCAGGAACAGACTATAGCCGTAAATGATGCCCGTAATGATGGAAATGACCGTATCCGCGACCAGGTTCAACACCACATGATGAAATAGCCTGGACTGTCTGGAGTTCTTCCATATCTCGTCATTCCAGTCGCTCCACCGCTGCTGCTCTGCCTGATGCCCGTTACATCGGTGAACCGCCTTCAAATTCGCGAAGAAATCATTCAAATAATGGATGCCCTTCTCCAAAAGGCAATAGTATTCCTTATCCAGCCGCTGAGTCTTGCTCCTGAAACGTCTGAAGCCATACATACACAAAGGAAACGAAAGGATGGCCGCGAGCGTAAGCTCTGCACTCATGGAGAACATGATCCACAGGGTTGCGATCAGCAGAATAGCATTCGATACCAAGGACATCAGGGTGTCTACCACAAAAATTTCACACAGCATCCCCACCTGTAAGGTGATCCGGTTAATGATCTCCCCTTTGCCGATACTGTCCATGTTTCTTGGCCGGGTCTGGAGTATGTCAGTGAACAGCCGCAAGCGCAGATTCTTGGATAAATGGTTGCCCAGCTCATTATTGTAATAAGAGGTGAGGCTGTTCAAGGCGGCGTAAACCACGGGAATAAGAATTAGCAAAAGCATGTAGAATGCAGCCGTACCGATCTGCTTGCCTGGCAGAATGTCATCGAACAGATCTTTGAACAGGCGGGGCTGAAGCGTCGAGACAAATGCGGCTACTATATTGAAGAATAGAATCATAACAAGGATTCCCTTACTATTAGACAATATCTCCTTAATCAACGTACGGGTCGGATTCATAAGCCGCAAAACCTCCTTCAAAGAGCGCAGCTTATGTAAGCATACCGGACAGGGGAAATGAAGTTAACCTGTCTAATAATAGATAATCACCTGTCAGATTATAGAATTCTTGTTAGGATTAATACGGAACAAATTCACCCGACGGGTGAAGGATGCGGGTGCCTTCTCTCACCGGCCGCATGTAATGAGCAGGATTGTTGCACTTTTGGCAGATTTCCTACCGAAAAGGTTACGGGCTACGCTACATTGTTGCATTATTTGCACGAATTTCAGTATTTAGAGCAAGTTAGCGCTGGATTTGTTGCATTTTGTGCAGGATTTCAGCATAGACCGCTTCTACGGGGCAGGATTGTTGCACTTTTTGCAGGATTTCCCAAACAACCAAATAGGCCAGCGTCCGCTAGGAATCGCTGGCTTCTGACTAACAATATGAATGATTACAGAATTACTTCCAATATCCCCGGCTGAAGGCAATGGAGCCGTCATAATCGATGTACACACCGGCAATCCGGGGATTGCGGAGAATATCGGCTACATAGTTATACACCGGAAGCATGACCGCTTCGCTCATCAGCAGCTGCTCTGCCTTGGCGTAGAGCTGAATCCGCTTCGTGGAGTCGAAGGTCTGCTCAGCCTGCTTAACGAATTCATCATACCGCTTATTCGACCAGCCGGAGTCGTTGTCGGCGCTGTCCGAACGGAAGTAATTCAGGAACGTGGAAGGATCGTTGTAATCTGCGGACCAGCCAGCGCGGGCTATCTGGAAGCTGCCGCTTTGCCGGTTGGCCAGGACAGTCTGCCAGCTCTGCACCTTAATGGTGGCGGTTACGCCGAGCTTATCATTCCATTGCTTGACGAGCCTTTTCACCAACGCAGCATGGTCGTCCCCCTCATTGACAAGGACCGTGAATGGCGGCAGCTCACTCAGCCCCTCTTGCCCCAGTCCTTTGTCCAGCAGCTCCTTGGCTTTGCTCAGATTCTCCCTATAGTAGGCTGCATCGCTAACCTCTGTACGATACTGTGCTCTGGAGCCGAAGATAGGCGAGGGTACGAATCCGTAAGCGGGTATGGCCATTTTCAAAGCTTTCCGGTCCACGGCCAGGGATAGCGCCTTGCGGATATTGATGTTGCTGAAGGGCTTCTGCCCCACATTGAACTGATAATAGTAGGTGGAGGCATAAGGGGCTTGCAAGAAGTAACTGGCTGCTACTGTATCCTTGTATTTATAATCCAGCAGGGTATTGCCGCCGCCCGCCCAATCCACCTGTCCGTTGACGAAGGCCGCTGTCGCATTCTCCGAATTCAGTCCCAGGGGAGACAGCAGATCAACCTCGCTCAGACGGATGGACGCAGTGTCGTAGTAATGAGGATTCATAACCAGCTTAATCTCTGTATTGGTCCGTGCTTGCAGTTGAAAAGGTCCATTCGAGATGCTTGCCGCTTCCTTTGCCTCCTGCGATACCGGATAATATTCCGGCTCTGCCAGGAGTGTAGGGAAATAAGCATATTTGCCCTTGAGTGTAACCTGGAGGGTATTGTCGTTGATGGCTTTTACCCCAACCTTGGCAAAATCCTTCAGCTTGCCGGTATGATAGCTCTCTGCCCCGGCTACATAGTACATTCTGAATATATTCCCGGACTTCAGCCCCGGTGTGAGCGCCTTCTTCCAGGCCCATATAAAGTCGGCAGCCGTCAGCTTCTTGCCATTGCTCCATTTGGCATTCGAACGCAGCTTGAAGGTGTAAGTCTTGCCGTCCGTTCCCATTGTCCAGGACTGGGCTATCCCGGGAACGGGCTTGCCGTTCTTGTCCAGCCGGACCAGACCCTCGTAGAGTGCATTTATGACGGTTGTCTTGTCCCGGTCTAGGCCCTCAATACTGGCCGGGTCCAGCAGGACCGGCAATTCATCCATACCAATGCGCAGCACCTGCTTCTCTGCCGCCGCGGCTGCACCGCTGCCTGGCACACTCCCCAGCACCATTAGCAGAATGACGAGTGCGGCCAACCAAATTTTTCTCATCTGAACTCCCCTTAGCTATGTAATGTCACACCCTCCCATCTTAGCATATCTGGTAAATTTTACTATGTGAACATTATCGGTCAGCAGCTGCTAATAAGCGGAATGTGTTCCTTCGCATGAATGTGCTGCATTAAGGTAAAAATAAAATTGCGTATTGACAAATATGCGACGTGTAACTAATATAATGACATGTAACAAAGATGGTTACAAGATGAAATTACAATACAAAGGATGGTACTAATTATGGCAAAAGTATTATACATCACCGCTCACCCGCATGATGAAACACAGTCCTACAGCATGGCTGTCGGCAACTCGTTCATTGAAGCCTACAAGCAAGCACATCCGCAGGACGAAGTCGTGACTGTAGATTTGTATAAAGAGCATATTCCTCATATCGATGCAGACATATTCAGCGGATGGGGAAAACTCCGTTCAGGCACAGATTTCAGCGAATTGTCCACTGAGGAGCAGGCTAAGGTTACACGCCTCGCTGAATTGTCGGATCAATTTATCCAGGCTGATAAATATGTATTTGTAACGCCTTTCTGGAACTTCTCTTACCCGCCTGTCATGAAAGCTTATATTGATGCAGTTTCGGTGGCCGGGAAATCATTCCAATATACGGAACAAGGGCCTGTAGGGCTGTTGACTGACAAAAAAGCACTACACATCCAGGCACGCGGCGGGTTCTACTCTGAATCTCCAACAGCAGAGCTTGAAATGGGCCACCGCCATCTTGAAATCATAATGAATTTCTTCGGCGTTCCTTCCTTCGAAGGCTTGTTCGTTGAAGGTCATAATCAAGTTCCGGCTGAGGCGCAGGAGATTAAAGAAGCTGCCATCCGCCGTGCCCAAGATCTTGCCCAAACCTTCTAAGGATATGAATGGAGAACAAACAAAAACTCTGATCTGCATGTATGCAGTCAGAGTTTTTTTGCAATGCAGGATGTTAAGGGGCAGGCGAACCAGGGTCCACATAACCTATTAGCTTAGCTGTGAATTCTTTAACCCTCGCTGGAACCGGTTCCCCGGCCAGAGTAATTCTTCCCAGAATGGCCTGATCCAGCGTAAGCTGCTGTAACGGAATAGTAACCAGGTGTTCGCGGTAAACTGAGGATAGTGCATTCACTATAAAGTCCGGGGCGATGGTAATCGCGTTGGCTTTGACAACCATTTGGCATAAGGCATCCGTATTGTTGGTCACCAGCGCAATGCGGTTCGACGCATGTGCAGACATCAGATAGCCGGCAATTTTTCCGATATGCTCATCCTTATAGAGTACAAACACTTCATTCTTCAAATCCTCCGGGGTGATGGTTGTATAGTAGCGCAAGGGAGAAGCGGTATTCACGATTAGTACAGCAGTACCTTCTGCAAGTGGCAGCCATTCAAAAACAGCATTCCGCTGGGCATGGCTGTATGAGAGTATCCCCATATTCGCCTCCCCCTCCTGCACATGCTTCATGACGCTTTCAGTATCCCCTTCGATCATCTGCACCTTCAGAAACGGGGATTTGACCATCAGCTCCAGCGTGGCCTGAACCACCTGGTGAACGAGGCCGGGAATGGTTGATATGGTGATGCTCTCTACATGTTCTTCTTTAAGGCCGGATAATTCAGTGTACATCGATTCAATATTTTTAAGGATAGCTGCCGCATGCTGCAGGATGAGCACACCTTCTTTGGTGGGGACAACTCCTTTTTTGGTACGGTGAAAAATAACGGTATCCATCTCATCCTCAAGCTGCTTAATGGATTGGCTAATGGTCGGTACTGTCAGGTGATGCACGCTTGCTGCCTTAGTGAATGAGCCCAGACTTGCTGCAGACATCAAATATTGTAGCTGTGAAATGTTCATAGCCTGTGCCATCCTTAAATTTTAGTTTATAGCACTTAATTATAATTAAATATCTTTTATGATACAAATCGGGTATCTTAAGGGCAGGAGGTCGATAACATGCGCAGTATACGAAGCTTCTTGGTAGAACGGCTGCTGTTCCTGAATAAAAAGAAAATCAATGCCCGCGAGTATATGGAGCAGCGCAGAGCGATAAACAGTCTTCCCTATGTATTGCCTGTGAAGCTCCAGTCCAAATATAAGATCTTTCAGGACCACCGCTTTCCGGTAGACACCTATGTCCTGAAATCCGCTTCCCAGGCGGACGCCAAGCAGATTCTCTTTATCCATGGCGGAGGGTATATAGAGCAGCCCTTGGTGTGGCACTGGCATTTTGTGCACAAGCTCACTCAGCATTTAAATAGTACAGTCTATGTGCCCGTATACCCGAAGGCTCCGAACTATCAGGTGATGGATGCGGTCCAGAGTGTTCTGAGTGTCTATAAGCATCTGCTGGAGAACGGGAAGCCTGAGAATATCGTGATTATGGGCGATTCAGCCGGCGGCGGGCTGTCCCTGGCCTTCGCTCAGTATCTGTCCGAAGCAGGCTTGCCGCAGCCGGGTAACATCATTCTGTTGTCTCCATGGCTTGACATTACCTTAAGCAACCCTGAAATCGCAATGATGCTGGATAAAGAACCGATGCTTGACTGGGAAACGTTAGTGGAAGCGGGGAAAAGATACGCAGGGGATCTTCCGGGGACGCACTATCTGGTTAGTCCGATCTATGGAAAACTTACGAATCTGGGAACCCTTACGCTGTTCATCGGAACCCATGAATTCTTCCTGCCGGATGCCCGGAAATTCAGAGAGCTCGCCTCCCGGAATTCCGTGAACATCCATTATTATGAGTATCCAAAGATGAATCATGTGTTTCCAGTGTTCCCTATTCCTGAAGCCAAGAAGGCCTTGAAGCAAATCATCGACATCATCCAAAGATGAATTCTGATCCTAAGCTTCCCGCTTACGGTGCAACATTATCGCTGCTGTTAGGAACAATATTGTCCATAATATGGATATTCCTGTTCCTTGCACACGTGTAAGAGTATTATGGGGATCAGCGGAAGGCGGCGCATACATGTGATAACCTGCGGCATCTGGAAGATAGTCGGGCAGATAAGCTCCGGCCAATGGACTGACAATGAAATAATAACCAAGTAAGATGACCAGGGCGGGAGCGGTGTTTCTCAAAATAGCGCCTGCCGCTGCACCCAGCAGCGCGGTTAAGGTTAAATAGCCTGTGGCCCCTGCCAGGCTAGCGGCCATCAGGTATGGGTCAATGTCTGCGGAAGTGTCTCTGAGCATCGTTAAGGAATACATTACACCAGATTCGGCCATAAGAAACGCCGCAGGCACCGCGATCATAGCCAATGCCAGATGCTTCACGGACAATTGCAGCCCGCGCCAGGGGATTGCAGTGAGCGTTGTCCTTATCTGTCCTCCTGTATACTCTGAAGCTGTGGCTGTGATTCCAAGCATCATGAAGCCAGCTTGGAGATACCGCAGCGAGGCCAGTCCTGCATTCAGGATTGTATACGTTCCTGCTCCCTCCTGCAGAGCCACAGAAGTATAAGCCGCAGTCACTACGCACTGAGCGACGAATGTCCCTGCCAGAATGAGCCATACCGCAGGCAGGGTCACTAACTTCACCCATTCTGCACCAAGGATTCTTGTGAACTTCCTTCCAGCCGGGATTTTCATACCCCAACATCCCTTCTGCGGAAGACAATCGCTGCGATGGCCAGAAGGCTAGCTGCCCAGGCCAGCATAACCAGACCGCCTGCGAGCGGGGTGTGATAGGCGTCGCTCATAGACATGAACATATCAATGCCGGCCCTGTCCGGTAAGTAATAGGCCAGCTTCGTCACCTTAGCGAGCAGGACACTGAAGGATACCAGCGATGAATTGATTATAAGCACTGTAAGCGGGATCATGCCGTTCTTCGTCAGAACGGTGAAGCTGAAGGCGATCAGCGCAGTAAATATCCAGTAACCGATGGCTCCGGCCAGTCTCGTCCACTCCATGGCCGGGGCGAATTCTCCGAGAATCAGGCGTGTTACCGGCACAATAGCCGCTATAGCCATGATGCACATCAGAAGGGTGACTACGCTCACCGCTGCTGCTTTTGCCAAGAGCACTTGAAGCCGGGAGGATACCGCCGTTAAGCTTGTGTTGATCTGCTGCCCGTGTCCGGCCCCGCTGCTCTCTGCCGCATACTCACTGCTGACCGCCAGCACCCCCAGAAGAATGACGCCCTGTACCCCGAAGCCTAAGCCAAGATACCCTAATTCCGGCAGCCGGTTGCTAATACCAGCCAGAATATCCTCCTTCTCAGCGATACAGTCCAAAGCGGTAAATGCCGCAGGTCCCAATACTCCTATTAGGAAGGCCAGCCATATGCCCGGCAGGGAGAACAGCTTGGACCATTCCGCATGAACGGCCCTCATCGCAGCTCACCACCTTGTCCCGAGGTCAGGGCGAAGAAGGCCTGCTCCAGCGTGGAGTGGCTGCCGGTCACCTCGCCAAGTGTGCCGTCCGCAACGATTCTCCCCTGCTTAATGATCACCACATCGTCTACTGTCTCAGCCAGCTCGCCCATAAGATGACTGGAGAGCAGCACCGTATTCCCGGCCTCTGCACGTTGCCGCAGAAAGGTCCGGATCCAGCGGATGCCTTCCGGGTCGAGCCCGTTCACGGGTTCATCCAGGATCAGAATCTCCGGGTCTGCAAGCAACGCTGCAGCGATCCCCAGTCTTCTCCCCATGCCGAGAGAATATCGCGTCACTCTAGTGCCTGCCGCCTTGGTAAGACCTACAATATCCAGCACCTCTTCGACACGTGACCGGGGCAGACCGGCAGCGCAAGCGATCCAGCGCAGGTGTGCGCGTCCGCTCCGCATCGGATGGGCTCCAGATCCGTCCAGTGCAGCACCTACGGTTCGCAGCGGATGCTGTAATTCAGCAAAGGGCTTGCCATGAATCAAGGCGCTGCCGGAGGTGGCATGATCCAGTCCGAGCAGAATGCGGAGTGTAGAGCTTTTGCCGGCCCCGTTCGGCCCGAGGAATCCTGTGACTCTTCCGGGTCTCGCTTCGAAGGTGATCCCGGATAGAATCTCCTCCTTGCCGCGGCGTTTGACTAAGTTATTGATAGTAATCAACCATAACACATCCTTTCGTTATGGTGCTAAGTATACAGATGCAAGGTTACATCCCGGTGGGCAGGCCGTTTACTTCCGGGTTAACTTCAGGTTACATTTTCCCAATGACTACCCTTGTCCCCTGCCCGCTGGAGTTGAATTCAGCCTTCAGGCTCATTGTATTCAGCATATAATGTACGGTCGACAGCCCTATTCCCGCCCCGCCACCGTATGCGGAATGATCCATGCCTAAGCCTCTGTCAGCGACAAGAATCCTTTCCTCCTGCACATCGACAGCGATATAAGCATATTTTCCGTCCGCTGCATGGCGGATGATATTCTGAAACAGATTATCCAGCACCCGGGTCATCCATTTGGGATCTGCCGTCCAGTGGAAGCTCTCTTCTGTGGGCAGATCAACATCGACCTGAATGCCATGTTCTTCAAAAACCGGATACCATGCAGCAACCGAGGCTCTTACCAGGCGCCCCATGTCTGTGGTTGCAGGCTCGAAGGGGTATTTTCCTGAGGTAAGCAAGGTATACGAGAGCAAATCATCCATCAGTTCTCCGGTCCGGGTAATGGTCTGGTTGATCTCGGCTAAGGAGCTCTGAGCTTCAGCACTCATAGGTTCTTTGTTCAGCCGGGTGACATGTCCCCGCATGATGGTCAGAGGTGTCCGCAGGTCGTGGGACATGTTGGCAATAAGCCGTTGCCGCAGCGCTGCCTCTTCCTGCTCCCGCCTGCGGCTGTCTTCCAGCTGCTGAATCATCCGGTTGAAGGAACCGCCTAACTGGTCTATTTCATCCATGCGGTCCTTTTGAATCAGGACAGGCTCAGGCCACGAATCGGTAGCAGCGGGAGTAGCGGACATAGCATCCTGTAACCGGGTCAGACGTTTGCGGAGTTTCCAGAAGAACAGCCAGGATAGAACAATGAACGCCAAAATAATGCCAGTGAATATAAGGACTGTAATGTAAAACAGATTCAGCGTATTGAACCTTGCCTCTGGCCCGGAAGTTCCAAAGAATGATGAGAAGACCATCAGCGTGAGGGGCGGAAGAAGGATGAACAGAAAGTGCAGCTTCAAAAAATGCCGGAATAAGGAGCGGGGCTGCTTCATCGCTTCACCCGGTAGCCGATTCCCTTCAGCGTCTCAATAATCTCCGGGGTCTCCGGGTCACGCTCCAGCTTCTGCCGCAGCCGGTGGAGATGTACCAGCAAAGTCTTGTCGCCAGGAATATAAGCTTCCTCCCAGACAGCTTCATAGAGCTGTTCCTTCGGCAGAACCTGATTCGGATGCCGCAGGAAATACATCAGTATCTGATGCTGCTTCCCTGTCAATATGATCTCTTCTCCTGTGCGCTTGTCATACAGAGTCTGGAGCTTCATATCCACTTCAATATGAGTACCCAGTGTAATAAGATCTGAGGAGACTCCTCCGCTGCGGCGGATCAATACCTCCAGCCTGGCCACCAATTCATCGGTATGGAAAGGCTTAGTCACATAGTCATCCGCGAATTGCAGTCCCTCCACCTTATCGTCGACAGAGGTCCGGGCGGTCAACAGCAGCACCGGAACGGCGGGTGCCGCCTTTTTCAGCCTTTTGCCTATAGTGAATCCATCTAAGCCCGGCAGCATGATATCCAGAATAACGACATCATGCTGCGCGGCCTCAGCCTCGGCTCCCTCACCGGACAGCAGCCATTGTACCGTATATCCCCGCTGCTCCAGCTCCTCTTTGACCCAGGTGCCGATTCGCTCATTATCTTCAATATAAAGTATGCTAGTTCTCAAGTGATTTCCTGCTCTCTATTAATCTCTGCTGCTCTCCCTTCATATTATACTGGTTAATCAATTCATCCAATACCATGGATTGCTTAAGGACCGCAGGATGCTGAAGATCATGATGTTTCTCCGCCAGAATGTGAAGCCGGCTCCGGGCACGTTCAATACGGACCTGCACGAGCATGTTTCTGTTCACCATAGAATCCTCCCTTTATGCTATCATAGGGTTTTATGACAGATAATAGGATATCTATTTGATTGCACAAAACAACCCCACAAAGTGGAGCTTGGCTTCGATGTAGAATCAGGTACATTGCGAGGCCACCGAAACATAAAAAAGGCGCCCCCGAGATGTCAGGAGCACCCTTGTGTATTTTTGCGAAAATGATTAAGTTCCCCAGCCATGTCCCATCGTAGTCACCAAGGTTAACGTCGTTGAAATAACAATCGAAACACTACAGAGCGTCAAGAAGAATAAGATCTTTTTTCGCATTGAGCTGATACACCTCACTTGATAGATTTTTGAATCTTCCCTGCAGTTCCTGATCTGCGAAATCCCTATATTCCTCAAAAAGTGTCATACAAGCAATCATATTTCGACTGCTATTCATGGTAATTGATATTTCCAAACCTGTTAGTAGAATACTTAATGCGCTCTCAGTATCCTTTTTCTGATTGAAATGATAGATTGCCAGCTCTATGAGGAATTGCGCATAGCTCTCTTGCAGAATGGCCTGCTTGTAATCGCCACAATCTGTCTTGCCCGATTCATAGGGTATGTATGGCGCGAACCGCTCTAAGATGCTGTCAATATTAAGCTTAAATACATTCGCCGCTTGAACGATATAACGCAATGCTACAAATATTTCATTCTCTTGAAGCGCTATATAATTGACGTACTCATGGATTACATCCAATTCTCCGGACATTAACCGGTATAGATAGGTGTTAGCAACAGCCCATTCTGTAAATTGTGCAGTGATCTGCCTGGATTGTTCATCGCTCTCCTGTACCCAGCGTTCGGCATTTGCATACAGATCTACAAAGGATAAGGCCCGCCCGTAATCGCCGCTCGCTTCGCTGGCTGTAGCTCTGGCTAAATATGCATACAGGATATAATAGTAGAAGGGACGCTCAGGACGCTTCAACCCTTCTTCTATGATGTCAGACCGGCGGCCTTCCAGCTCATATTGAACAGATGCTACCCGGTGCATTTCCTTAGCGAGTTCATCCACTCTTTTCCACTTGTGTACCAGACCATATATATGCATTAGCTGTTTCATTGCATCGAGCTGATCGGCTGCATCTAGGCGGCTTACATATAACTCAAATTGAGTGGCTGCACGTAACTTCTCCTCCAGATCCTGTTGTTCTTCTAATTCAATCTGAAATATACGGTACTGGCATAATGCTAACTGTTCGGAATGCTGATACTTTTCGGCTTCGCTCACACCCTGATACAATATCCTTGCAGCACTGCGTTTATTGTCCGCATAAAATTGCTCAGCGAATTCAAACAGTAAAGAGGCATAAGATAAATCCTCCAGCAAACGGTTCACAATCTGTTCAATACAATCCAAACGATCTAGTTCTGCACACCGGAAAATAAAAGGGCGTATACGCCGCATAGAGACTACAAAGGAAAAGCATTCCTCAATGTATTCTTCAAAAAAATAGTCCTCCGGCAGCTCCATTCCAGCAGTAATCGCAGCCAGCTGTGCCATGGAGATTGGATGTTTACCTTTTAAGATCCGGCTGAGCGTACCTGAATTGAGACCCGATAACTCCGCAAAATGGGAATGTATCATATGATTGCTGTTCATATACGCGAGCAGGTCTTCCCGGATAGAATTTACCGATCCCAAACCCACACACCTCCTTCCATAAAATAGGATTAAAAGCAAACGTATAGTTGATACTAAAGTTGAATCAAACGGCGGTAAATACAAAGGGATATTTTACTATTTATCCCGTTTACATCTATTATTATATACTGAAAAACAATTTACGCAATATATTTCGTGTATTATAAAGCGTTAAATTAACTTCTTTCCTCCCCTATCATAAAAACATACCGAAAAGTTGAGGGAGATATTGCATTTTGAGGATAAAGGATGCACGGAAAGCCGCAGGGTATACCCAAGAATCCATCGTACATCAGATCAATGACACCATGAAATGCACCTTGCGTAACTACCAGAATATTGAGTACGGTGTGGTCCTCCCGAACGTTACATTGGCGCTTCTAATCAGTCACTTGCTTGGCGTTGATCCCCGTGAAGTAGATGAATGGAAATACTCAAATCAACGTGCAGATGCGCAAAAAAATGGCAATTGAATTTCCATTTGACCTATCAGTTCGTTGATAAGCAAAAAACCACCGGTTAAGGGATGGACCTTCAACGGTGGTTTTTTATTTTTACAACGCATTAATCCTTATAAATTCTCCTGTAGCTGTCACGCAAGCTGATTCCGTCGCCTTCCAACACAGTGACAACATAATCCCCCAGGTCTTCGGAATAATTAAAGTGCACATTGGTCCCTGAATCCAGGAAGACGATCATGACATCCAGGCTGCGGCATTGCTCGATGATCTGAATACCGTTATGCCGGGCAAACCCCTGGAAATCTCCCCACGTACGGAATTCGTTATTCTGCTGCCCTTCACCATTCGCATCCCCATCGTGTTCCGGGATGAACTTCATATTCTCGCCGGTGAGTTGCAGCTTCTCATCATAAAAGATCTCCAGCAGCCAATGCTTGAACTGAAATCCCAGTATCGTTCCTGTGATGCTGCTGTGGCTTTCTTTGGTGGTGCACAGCGTGAGCAGCTCCGGAAACTGGAGTTTCTGCCCCGGCAGCTTGAAGAATCCACCGTGCTTCAGGTAGCTGCTGACTGTACAGCCCATGCTCTCCATCTCCAGGATCATTGGCTCAGCTATAATGCGGCTCAGTTTGCTCGAGTTGCCATAACGACTGCTAATCTGATCCAATAGATAATCGCCATGCTCCGCCGAGTATTGGAAAATTACCCGCAGTCCGTTACTTAGATGTGCTCTAATACTCTTACGGGTCTGCGTGAAGCTTACGGTGGTCAGCCCAAGCTCTGCAAGGTAATTCGGGAACTGCTGCCATAGGCGCATGTCATCCCCCGTAACTCTCCGTCCTCTACGGTTAAAGTTAAGCTGCGAACCGAAGTAGCCTTTAACGGTGTAGATTAAGCTTAAACTGCATTGCCGGAACTCAAATTCCAGGCTGAGACCGTGCTCACTCCTGTAGCTGGCTTGACAGTCAAGCATAAGCTCCCGTAGCGTCCGTCCGCGATTCTCCGGTATTTCCATATACCCGCCGTATGTTATGAAGTCATCAAGCTGCTTAAAGCTGCTTACTTTTCTGGAGGGACTGATGTTCATCACCTTTCTCTCAGCATTAATCAATGGTTTCGACAATTGCAGTCTTTCCGAAATCTTCACTTACAAGAATCTCAATTAATTTAGATGCTGTGTATTCCGGGGAGTGCAGCTTGCCTTCCTCAGATAGCTGAATGAATTCATTAACATAGGGGAACAGCTCAGCGGGAACGGATCGTATATCTGATTGCAAGCTTGTATCGATCATGCCTGGATACACTGCTGCTGCTTTTGCCGGATAGGCAGCCAGCTTTTGTTCGATGTCTATACATTTGGTAAAAGTGTCTAAACCAGCTTTCGCAGTACTGTAGGCGCTTTGTGAAGGCAGTATGTACTTTGCAGAAGCTGAGGATATATTCAGGATTCTTTTATCCACATTCATATGCTTGGTAAGCTGTAAAAAGTTGGAGGTAATCACCATCGGTGCTAACAGATTCAAATGGAGGTTCTCTACGATTTGCTCCGTCACTAACTGATCAATCGGGCACACAGGAATCAACATGGCGGCATTATTGATCAGATAGACGGCTTCGCCGCTGGAATGAACAGCAATTCGTTGAAAAATCTCTTCACAAAGCTGATCGAGACCACCAATATTCGTTAAATCATAATTGAAATAATCCATGTGACAATCCAGTTCCTTCGCACGTGCCATGAGTCCTTGGTTAACCGTTCTGGATATGCATATCAGATGGTGGGACGGGTCGATGAATTGATTAGCTAGGGATTCACCGATTCCTCTGGAGGTACCTGTAATAATAATATGTTTCAAGTGTATACGCCCCCTGTTAGTTATTAGCGGTCTTCACGAATGAACGTTCTTCGGACAGCCTCTTCCCATATCATCTGATATTCGAGGTCCATCTTCATCATCTTACATCTGGACAAATTATCGATAAGCAAGGCAAGGATAGCTGCGTTAACCCCGATGGTTGGAGAAGCGATAAGCCCGAATTCAGCACCTAGCGAGAGAAGCTGCTCAAAGCCCTTTACAAAATCTTGTTGGATGCTCAGGAATGGAGCTCTAAATTGTTCATCCCGCTCAGCCAGCATCGCAAACTCACTGAGCACCCTTAATGTGGAACGATATTCTTCTTCGCCGCTTGGCAGCATGTTTAGACCGCCGCTGATTAGGATTTCCACGAAATTGTCTATATTGGCGGATTGGGTATCAAAGTACGCTGTAAAATGATGGTCCCGGAAAATATGTTCAAAGGTCCGGCTGATCAGCTCTTCTTTGGTCGCAAAATGATAATAAATAGAGGATTTGGTAATCCCTACTTTTTTGGCGATCAAGCCCAAACTCGTTTTCTCTATTCCATACTCAGCAAAAAGCTCAAATGCGGCCTGGATGATGTAACCGGATGTAATCTCTTTCTTCTTGATAACCCTCAGGCTCCCTTCTATTGAATTAGTGTCATTATAAGGAATAGTATAATGAAGTGTCAATAATTTAACGACCGATCGTTCAAAAAACATTGCGCATAGAATAACCACCTGCAAGGATGCAGGTGGTTGTTCTACTAAATAACGCCTATGCTTATTTAAATAGACAAGAATGTATATGTTTCCGGGGTCCCCGCAAAGTACCTGAATATACATCGAAGCTAAAACTCCACTTTGTGGGGGGATTTTACCGGGAAATACACCTGATAAGGCTCGTACCCGATATCACGGATTCTTCTGAGCTGGATGCCCGGGTCCTGACGGGTGGTCTTGAAGAAGTAGCGCCAGCTCCCCCACTCCCGTTCATTCTCCATGATGATCTCATCGGCTGCACCTGCTAACGGGGGATATAGAATCCGTTCATGCTCCGTGATACCGGCCAGCACTTCAGGACCATAGCGGAACGCACCAGTCTGTTCATCGTCCGGCAGAGGGATAAACCGGATGCCCACCGGCAAAATGATGCTGATCCGGTCGCCGTCCTGCCAGTTCCGCAGTATCGTGTAGAAGGCAGAGTGATCCGCAGACTTGCCGTGCAGTTCACCATTCACATAGATGACGGCCTCCGACATGATCCAATCGGGAATCCGCAGATGGATGGCGAATTCATGGGCTGATCCGGTATGAACGGTGAAGTCGTATTTTCTGTAATCCGGCATGTTCTCATGAAGTGCAGTAATCTCATTCAATTCCTGCTGCCCGGCTGTGTTCGAGGAGTTCAGCATGCTTCCGCTCATATGGTCCTGAGATTGCTGAATCCGCACGTTCTCTCCGTGGATCTCAGTGGTCAGCTCCGAACGGAAATACTGGCAGACATAGATGTCGTTCTGCTCCTGATAATAGATGGCTCTATTCAGCGCGGCGTTGGCCTGGACCATCGTTCCGTGACAGCAGAAGAAGCTGTCTGTCTCCGTGCTCCAGTCCTTCCGCAGCCCGGCCTTCATTGGCAGGAAGTAGGTGAGCAGTCCGGTTGCGGGGTCGCTGTGCTTATTGCCGGTCAGATGATACTCCTGGTAATAGGCCTGGGCCATGATTCCGTTGTACATATTGTATTCGATATACTGCGCATAGGCCGGATCTGAGGTGTGCCGGAACAGGAATTCTGCCAGACGGATCATATTATATACCGTACAGTGCTCCTGATTCTTGTCTCCAAGGCGGGCCTTGATCTTCATCTTCGGCATCCACACCTCACCGGCCGTATTGCCGCCTGTGGCCAGCATTCCCCGTTCAGTTACAGCACATTTCCAATAGGCTGTGACGATATCCATCCAGCGCTGCTCACCGGTGACCTCGTAAGCTCGGGCGCAGCCAAGCACTTCGGGAATGGTTGTGTTGGCGTGCATGTTGGTCAGCGGGTCTTTATTTTCCAGTAATGGACGGAACAGTCGGCTGCGGTAATAACGCTCCAGCAGGGTCGTATACTTGGCATCTCCGGTAATCTGAAGCAGGTCCGCCCATGCCTCCAGCATACCGCCCGTCTCCATATCCAGAATGTCATCGAACTTCTCTCTGGTGAAGGTACTGCTCCAGTCGACGAACCAGTCGGCAAAACGATTGGCGATGTCAAGCGCCTTGCCGCAGCCGGTGAACTGGTGCATGTCCACAAGTCCCATAAATAACTTATGAATATTATATTGCGGTGCCCAGATTGCTTTGCCTTGTGCCACCCAGTGCAGATATTTCTCGGGAATCGGCGCGGCCCATTGTCCTCCGTTGTCCTTCTGGCATTCAGCCAGCTCGTCAAGGATAAGGTCAGCCTTCACCTTGATTTCCTGGTCCCCGGTCTCATGATACCGGATCGCTGCCGCAGACAGCCAGTGCCCCAGGAAATGACCGCGGATCTGGCATACCGGTGTCTCCCAGCCCCCATGGGCATCTTCCGGGATATCCCTGCCGTCATATCTTCCAGCTTCCACCTTATAGTTAAAAAGGAGATTATCATTCGTCAGCTTCATCAAATACCGGCGGTTGGCATCCTCTCTGCGCTTCAAATCATGGTCTTGAAGAATAACCTGTTTGCCCTTCAGTTCTCTCATTGCTGCAGCTCCTTAATGGAATGACGTTGATTGCACAATGAAATTATAAAGAAGCTGGCGTCGTATTCCAATGATGGATACGTATATAAAGTTGATTCATACGGCTTAATTGCGTAAGCTCCGGTTGGAAATTATAGCTGCCCCAGATCCTCTTCGGTGATGAACACGGCTTTATGCTTCCTGCGGTTATAGCTGATGCGCACAGGATCACCTGCCTTAAGCGGACTTAGGAATGAGATGACTTGCTTAATCTCAACGTCCTTGAGCCGGCCTTCATCCACGAACTCCACCACGAAGCGGACCATCGGCTGTTCGTTAACATAGAGACCTGTCTCCTTCATACTCTTAATGTGGCCCTGAACGATCTCGCCTGACTGGATCTGTCTGCTTCTGGCGTTCATCAGCATGCGTGGAATAATAGCAAAGCCCAGCAGCATGGCCAAGGTAATCACAACCCATACGGCCCAGTTGATGATAAGTCCTCCGCCCTGCTTGGCATAATTCATGAAGCTTACGAGGGAGACCCGGGTATCGTTGTCCGTTATGAGCCAGCCTTCCACCTGCTGATTGGTGTATACGTTGGCCTTCCCGATCTCCAGATCTGCAGCTCCTACTTCCTGTTTGCCGCTGCTATAATATAGCGTGCTGCTGCCTAATTGCTTATAGAACCGGGTGTCCGTGTCTTTGATATGGTCATACGCTAACTGCTTCAGAAGTGATGAGGCATCCTGAAACTGTCCGGTCCGTTCATTGAAAATATATCCTGTAACCTGCCCGTCAACTTCATCCTCTGCCGTAGATCCGGCGATCAGCAGCTCTTCGTCATTCAGCAGGAAGACACGGGTTTGGTAGACCGGCTTCGGCACAGGAACAGCGTCTCCCCATTCCTTCTCATTTCTGTTGTAGAAGGCAGCTATGCCTGGATAATCGTCATGCACTCGGACCAGCTTGGCGTTATTGAAACCAAAGACCTTAGCGAACTGTGCGCTGGCCCGGTCCTGCAGAGCGAATGAGGCTTCATCCTCCTGCCCCACCAGCACGGCAGGCTTGCCTGCCGTGTCCAGAATTCCGCTGACCAAGGCTGAACGGTTATCCTTTAAGCTGACCGAGAATAATGGGACCGACAGTTCATTCTGGAAGCTGCCTATCAACTCAGACATCCGGACCGGTCTGGCCGGGAGAAGCTTCTGCTTATCCAGGATCGCCCGTTCCAGCTTGCCGTCCTTCACCTGGGCAATCACCCATTCGGAGTCCGTGATATTCCCGGCGGCAATCAATCTGCCCCGCCAGGAGAACGCATTCGAACTTAAGGAGAACGGAATATGGAGCGTACCTTGCGACAGCTCCTCGATCTCGCCTGTGGGGCGGATGAGATTCAGCATCAGTCCTGAGGTCTTGGTATAGATCGGGATGAGAATACCATCCTGCTGATAGGTGACTGGTCCCGGCTCGCTCTGGAAGCTGGTGGGGATGGTGGTCTGCCGGATCAGCGCTGCGGTTGCGGTGTCCCATAGATATACGTCGTATTTCTCATCAAATGTATCTTCCTTGGACAGGCCTAGCATTTGCTTGCCCCCATCCAGCAGAAAGATCTGTTCCATGGCGGGGAAGTAGTCCTTCACATTCGTTAGATAATTTCTGTAGTCTTTCCAGGTGTAGAAGCTTAGAATGATGACTGGGATTAGAAAAAAAAGATTTAATATCGAGATAGTGCGTTTCCTTTTCATCCTGTGTCTCCTCCTTCAGTGTCGTGTTGTATTCCCTCCAGGAATTGGGATTCTATGTTTTAACATAGTACTATTTTTTTCTCTATCAACACAAATGAGAGCAGACCTCATTCATGATGAGAGTCTGCTCTTGATAGAGTTGTATAGGACAAAATCTTAACTAAAGTGTAATCGTTACTGCGGTCAACATTTAGACTTCCGGCCGCTCAATACTTCCGCCAGCGCCTGAAGCGAATAATCAGAGGTCGAGCACAGCAGGATGCTTCCGGCGTTCTGCGGCAGGTAAGCATCGTCATACGGGTTGCGCAGCACCAGATTCAGCAGCGGGCAAGCCGCAGCAAGCTGCGCGGCAAGTTCGAGCTGGCCGTGAAACAGGTGGGCATTCAGCGTTCCCTGGATCACGGTATGTCCGGCAGCCTTGGCACATAAGCCGGCAATCTCAGCAGCTTCAGGCTTCATGCTGCAATATTCTACCTGCACGGGCAAGCCCTGGTCTTCCAGCAGTGAGGCCAAGCCGATGGTCTGGCCGCCGGAATTGTCGGCGATAGTGAGCTGCTCCTGGCGCGGCAAGATCAGCAGATAGGAGCGTTCAGCAGACAGCGGCAGTAATTGCTGCGGATCACGGCTGATCTTGACCGTGCGGCGCGCATATTGTAGGGCCGCCTCTTTCCAGCCCTCGCGCGGAATAGGCCGGGCTGCCGTCTGGTATTGCCGGAATTTCGCATAGAGGCGGTGGATGCGGCTGACCGATTCGTCAATTCTGGACTCGGCGATGACGCCGTCCAGAACAGCTTGTCGGATGCCAGCGATGACCCGCTCCTGGAATTCTGGCGTATGACACATCAATATCATGTCATTGCCGGCCAGTACAGCCAACACTCCCACATCTTCCGGGTTGAAATTCTTCTTGATCGCGCCCATCTCAATGTCATCGGTGCAGATCACACCCTGGAAGCCGAGACGCCTCCGCAGCAGCTCTCCGGCGAAGAACGGGCTGAGCGAAGCAGGCAGACCTTCCGACTCGGCAATGGCCGGAAAGACGAGATGGCCCATCATGATCGAATCCGCCCCGGCTTCAATGGCGGCGATGAATGGCAACAGCGGTCCGTTCATTAATTCCTCTATTGTAAGTTCGCACTCAGGCAGTACTACATGAGAATCCCCGCTGACTTGTCCGTGACCGGGGAAATGCTTGGCTGTTACGGCCACCCCTGCCTCATGCATTCCACGAATATATGCCTTGCCGAAGGCGGCTACTACTTCAGGGTCTTCGCCGAAGGAACGTACCCCTACAACTGGATTGTCTATGTTCGTATTCACATCCAGCACCGGTGCCCAATTCATCGGAATGCCCAGTGCACGGAGCTGGCTGCCGATGATTTTACCTTGGAGATAAGCAGTCTCAGCATCCAGGCTTAATCCGGCGGCACGGTTACCGGGGATATGCGGATAAAAGGTCTTGAACTTGGAGAGCGTACCTCCTTCCTCATCAATCGATATATAATAAGGCTGTGGAATGCCGGAGTCTCCGGCAATGGACTGAACCTCTGCCATCAGCTTCAGCGTCTGCTGCTCATCCTTAACATTATGAGGGAACAGGCCGATCCCTCCGAACTGGTTCCCGGACATCCGCTTACGAAATTCTGGCTCCGCTGTTGTAGAAGGGGTGCCCACTACGCACATTAGCGTGATTTTGTCCTCCAGGCTCATGGCGGCCGGATCTTGCAGGGAATTCACTTCATTCAGTTGCATAACTGCTCCATCCTCCTGTCGGTTTGTTGGCTAATCCTCGTCGTGGACAAGTCCCAGCTCCTGGTAGAGCGTCCGCTCCAGATAATCATGCAGATAAAAACGCGATGTTACGAAATGCTCAGCCATATCCCGGGGCTGGTATTGCAGAAGCGCCTCCAGCATCCGGGGCTTGACAGCTTCGCGACCGTTACGGTTACGGGTGTAATTGTTCAGCAGCGAGCGCCATTCCGCGCTGTCGCCCGGGTACAGCTCCCAGCGGTAGGCATACTTATGGATTGCCCTGGAACGGTCGGTCGCCACCTCGAAATCATGCATAATTGCGATTAGCTCGGCGTAATCCTTATTCCTCTGGACATTATCGATCAGCTTCCAGATGATATCGTAGTAATCCTCCAACAGGTAATTGCCAAGCTGTGCATGGCCTGTCTCGGATGAGATACCATGGAACAGCTCCAGGAAGCGGTCGATGAACGTACCGGCATCCGCATGCCGGTTCCAGGTGAGATCGGCATGAAGGAGCATCGGGTACCAGGTGGTCTCGAACACGCCATAAGGAACGCCAAGGCTGAACGGCCCGGTCCAGTTCGTTGCCACCATGCAGCGGATATCCAGCTTCCCGGCAGTCTCTGCCCACTGAAGCAGATTATCTGTCCGGTTATCAATGACCGGATAGTTCTGGTGCTCCGCCCAGTCGAAGCTGCGGACCGCCGGTGCACCCATCACCTCAATGCCCAGCGCCCTGAACTTATGGGTCAGGGAAGTAACTTCATGTTTGATGTTGCGGCCGTTATAGATCCAGATCATCGCTGCGCTGCGCGGATCAAGCTTCGCCAGCTCTTCCGGCGGGCATTTGTCCAGCATGTCGTGCCAGAAGATCGGCTGCCGTCCCCGGCTGGCCGTGAATTCGATCAGACGGTTCAGGAAGGAGATGAAGGCCCGCTCCCGCACACCGCCGAACTCCATGCTGCACGCTTCACATTCACACAGGCTGTACACCTCGTCACAGCCAAGATGGATGTAAAGCGATCCGGGATGGGCGTCCATCATCTCCGCAAGCAGGCCGGTAATCAGCTCATATGTCTGCGGATGGGATGGGCAGATCTCGCCTGTAGACTCTTCGGTCTCCCGCAGATGCTTCCAGGCGTCATGGCGCAGCACATACTCCAGATGGCCGAAGCTCTGCTGTAGCGGGATAATCTCGATATAATGCTCATGCGCCGCAGCCTGAAGCGCCTCCAGCTGTTCCTCGCTAAGCGAGTGCTGCGGATGGCTGAATTCGCGGTGTGTGCTGAACGGGAATTTGTCCTCGTATTCAATGAGCACCGCGTTCGTCTTGTAGCGGGAGAATTCCGCCAGATATAGGGTCAGCCGCTCCGGCTTCGAGAAGGTCTGGCGCAGATCGAAATTCATCACTCGAAGCTCTGTATCGGGCCAGTCGGTAATGGAAACCGCCGGAATATCGTCATCGGCGTGCAGGCTCTGCAATTGCAGCAGCGTTTGCAAGCCGTAATAGAGCCCCGGAGCGTCAAGTGCGCGGATAATTGCTCCGCTTGCGATAACCTCCAGATGGTAGCCTTCCGTTCGGCCCTTCAGCGCGGACAAGTCTGCCTCAGCAGGATCAGGAGCCGAAGCCCTGCCATTATTCAGTCCGGCTTCTCCGGGCGTTGCCCATGCGGCATCCTGCCCGGAAGCTACTAGTTCAGTCTGCGTTGAAGTTTTCCCAGTGCTCTCAGTGCTTTCAGTGCTCTCAGTGATCTCAGTTTCCTTGCTTTCCGCAAACCCCTCAATCAGCAGCGAGTATCCCTCAGCTGCTCCCGAGACAGTCGTGATAATCTCCCGGCCGGGAAAAGCCCGCCTGCAATGAAGCACCAGCCGGGGATCATCCACTTCCATGGCCAGCCGCAGACGGACTTCCCCGCCTGCCCGCCATGGCTCCTTCTCCGTCATCCTTATCTGCTTCGGCTCGGGTATTAAGCTAAGCATCGCTCTCTCCTCCTAGTATAACGTTTGATTTAATTTTGTGGATTGGATCAGTAAGACGAAGCTACCGCCCCGCTCATAGTCCGAATGTAATCGGTTCTCCGATTACATTTGGCGTATGCGCCGCCCCCAGTCCGAATGTAATCGGTTCTCCGATTACATTTGGCGTATGCGCCGCCCCCAGTCCGAATGTAATCGGTTTTCCGATTACATTTGGCGTATGCGCCGCCCCCAGTCCTAATGTAATCGGTTTTCCGATTACATTGGGCGTATGCGCCGCCCCCGGTCCGATTGTAATCGGTTTTCCGATTACATTTGGCGTATGCGCTGCTCCCGATCCGAATGTAGTCGGTTTTTCGCATACATGGGACCACACACCGGCTCGCGGGAGCAATGTGTTCGGTTTTTCGCATCTGTTTGACTCTATAGCTCATCATGCAGATGTCACTATTTTAATTCTGATGCAGTACTAATCCTTATCGGCCGATGTAATCCGGCCGTTCTTCCATACCGCTTGGATCTCCAGGCCTCCGCCGCCGCCCTTGCGGAAGCCGATCAGATCCGCTGGCGCACCAGCGGTAAGCCCGGCAGCCTGCGGAAGTGCGAGCAGCCGGGCCGGTTGAACCGAGGCGCAGTCGATGGCGTCCGCCAGCGGTGCCAGCCCGGCCCGGGCCAGGTAGGCCACCTGATCCGCCAGCATCATGGCTGATCCGGCCAGCAGCTGCGGATGGCCGGCCAGATGCAGCCGCCCTTCCGGCGTCAGCACCACGTCGCCGCCGATGTGCAGCCTGTAGGCACCCGGCGCCATGCCGCTCAGCGAGACGGCATCGCTGACGAGAATCGCCCGGTTGCGCTTCACCCGCAGAATCACCTTCAGCAGCGTATCCGGCAGATGGCAGCCGTCAGCAATCATACAGCCATACAGCTCATCGGCAGCCAACTGCTCCCACAGATAATGAGGATGACGCGGGAGCGTGAGATGTGTGCCATTGCCCAGATGAGTGGACATCACTGCACCCGCTGCCACCGCTTCCCGGATCTGCTCCGGCGAGGCGGCTGTATGTCCGATGGAGACCCGGACACCGGTGGCGCTGCACCGGGAGATGAAGGCTGCGGCCCCCGGCCATTCGGGGGACACAGTAATGATCCGTATCAGCCCTTCCGCCGCTTCCTGCCAGCGGCAGAACGCTTCCCAGTCAGGCGGGCAGATATGCTCCAGGGGGTGCGCCCCGCGCGGACCGTCCTCCGGGGATAGGAAAGGCCCCTCCAGATGGATGCCTGCGATCAGTCCGGCGTTATCCGGCTGTGTCCGCACCGCTTCAGCAATCGCGGACACTGCCTGGGTGAGCTTGTCCAGCCTGTGCGTAATCAGAGTCGGACAATATGAGGTAACTCCCCGGGCCAGCAGGCGGCGCGAGAGTCCGGCCACGGTCTCCGGCTTAAGCGGAAGCGTGTTCAGGTCCAGCCCCCAGCCGCCATTGACCTGTAAATCAACCAGCCCCGGCGCAAGGCAGGGCCAATCAGCCATATGCGGACTCTCGGCCAGCGTATGAACGGCTTCAATGACGCCTTCGTTAACGTGGACCTCAAGCGGCAGGCCGGTTCTGTAATGTCTTCCCGAGATCACACCGTTCATAAGCCGAAGGCATCACGGTCCGTGAACAGCGTAATGTCGGGGTGAGTCCGCAGTACACTCGCAGGACACGCGGTACTGAGCGGGCCATGAAGCGCAGCCTGAAGCGCGGCCCGCTTAGCCAAGCCGGGAACAATGGTGAACAGATGGCGGCCTGCCATCAAGGCGGGCACGGTCAGTGTCAGCGCATGAGTAGGTACATCTTCCAGGCTGGCGAAGCAGCCGTCATTCACCTGCTGCGTCCGGCAGGCCTGATCTAATTCGACCACTTTAACAACTAGCGGATCGGCGAAATCAGCTACAGGCGGATCATTGAACGCAATATGCCCGTTCTCTCCGATGCCGAGGCAGACGATATCTATGGGCGCTTCATTCAGCAGCGCTGCGTATCTCCGGCACTCCTCTTCAATATTGCCCGTCCGGCCCAGTAGCTCAATCCGTCCGGGATTGACTCTCTTAAACAACCGTTCCTGCAAGTAGTTTCCGAAGCGCTGGGGTGCGTCTTCCGGCAGTCCGATATATTCATCCATATGAAAAGCGTGCACCCGGGACCAGTCAATTCCCTGCTCCCGGACCAGACCTTCATACAGCTCATTCTGTGACGGAGCCGCTGCAAATACGATACGGACCGGAGCCGTAGACTGCATCTGCAAGTCTCTGATCCTCTGTCCGACCGCAGCCGCAGCCGCAACCCCCATCTGGCTGCGCTCGTTATAGACCAGAACGCGCATACGCTCTACTAGATACTCCGCCGCCGGAATCAACGTCTCTTCCATGATGAACCCTCTCCTCCTTATAGGGGCGGAAGTGACCGCCTCTTCACTTCTACAACCCGCTGTTGACTGACATATATGGCTTGTTATCCGAATTCTCCGAACTTGCCAGCGTTACAACGATTCCCGAAGTATTAGGATCGCTCCACTGGAAGGTCGGCTGCAGCCCAGCCGCTGCTGCTGCGATAACATAAGCAGTCACATCCGCACTGTACCACCCAGCCCCGGTGACCCGGACCGTTCCGAGATTCGTCCCTCCGCTGACGGGACGGTTATTCCAGGTGATGCCGCTCTCGGTCCACTGCGCTCCGGTGTAGCCCTTCAGAGCAAGCGGCACCGGAGAGGCTGGGGCAGCAGTGACATATACGTTCAGCGTGACCGACTGCATTGCCATCCCAGGGAGGTTCAGCTCCGCCTTCATGAAGGCAATGCGGTCCCCTCCGCCCTGTGAGTTCGGAAGGTCGGCGACCTCCAGCACAGGCTCCTGTCCGAAATTGGCCAAGGGCTGATGCTCATGGACATAAGCATCCATGGTCACTGGAATCACGGGATCTGCCTGAACGCTTCTTGCGATATGCAGCAGATAGAGATCGGCAGTTCCATCCTCGTGATACACCAGGACCGGTACATCAGCAGGCTCTGAGCCGATCATGACGGATGCGGCTGTTCCCGATGCCACGGACATTCCATTTATAAGTACCACATCCGATGCCTTGGCGGTAACCGGGGTGACTTGCAGTGAAGTTACATTGCTGTTGACTGTTACGGTATAGGCTTTGTCACCCGCAGCGAAAGGCTTATCCCACACTCCTGCCGATAACGTTAATCCGTTAAGCCCGCCATGCGGCAACAGCGCCGTGGTGTGCGGCAGGTCATGGGCGCTGGCGTAGTAATAACCGGGAGCCTGAACTCTTCTCGGCTCGAACCCGGCTTGACGGCTGGTCGGAATCGCCTCCGAGGTGAAGGCTGCCCGTCCATCCGCGCCCGTAACTGCCGCTGCATAACGGCCCGCCGAATACGTGAAGCGGCCTTCTATTGCAGCTCCTGTAAGCACTTCCCCTGTGGCATAATCGCGCACCTTCATCGAAGCTGCCGCAGCGGTACCAGTGTAGGAGAGCTGCATATCCGTCACAATCAACGGCTTAAGCGCCGTACTGCCGGTGACAGCAGACACTTCACCGGATAACGGGCCGATATTGCCCGCCAGATCGCGGGCAGCCACCCGGTAATAGTAGGTGGTGTCCGGGAGCAGTCCCTTGTCCTGATAATTCAGGCCCCGGGCAAGTCCGGCGATATCCGCCGAGGTTGGCGTGAAGCCGGGGCCCGTACTGCGGTAGATAACGTAGCGGTCTACCTCTAAATTGTCAGTAGCCATTCCGTAATTCAGTCTTATGCTCTGATAGTCACTGGCAACAGCGGTTGGCGTACCCGCAGGGGCAGACGGGGCTTCATGATCTTCCGGTGCTGTCCAGAAAACGCCGCCCGGTCCCCAATACGAAGGCAGGGCCCGGTAGGAATCATAGTGATGGACAGCGATTCCGCCGAAGGCGCTGCTCAGCCCGGAAGCGGCATAGACCTTGTCCAGCTCAGCTTCCATATGGCTGCGGCCTTCCTCCTGGAAGGTAATCGTCTCCGGGTCGCCGCTGTTCGCAATATCCAGCGTCTCCACTCCGATAACTACAGAATTCGGCTTGCCGATGGCCTCTGCATAGGCCAGCTCACCGGCGGCCCCGGCAATAATGCCTGCGGTTCCCTCAGCGGAATCTCTGTAATCCATAATCGAGATATAATCGGAGATATCCTGGATATGCTCTGATAGCCACTTCGTTGTGCCGTTCCACTGGATATTGGCTCCTTGCTCCGAGGAGTCATACCATTTAGGTACAGCCGGACCGAAGGGCAGCCGGATACCGGCTGAATCGCGGCGGTCAATCATTTTGCGCAGACCATTCAGATACTCCTTCTGCAGGAACTTGCTTGGATCTTTGAAGTCCGGGGAAATATAGGGCTCGATGTCCACGTTGATCCCGTCGAACTTCTCATTCGCATCCGCCGCAAGATTGTAGTTGATAATCTGCTCGATCTCGCGGACGGCATGGCTATGGTAACGCTCATAAGCACCCATGTAAGCCGGGGAGGTTCCGCCCGCCACAAGGGCGTGGACGCTTAAGTTCCGCTCATGCGCCCAGCGCATGAAGGAGCGCAGTTCGTCTTCCTGCTCCTCCAGCGCCCGGTAGCCCGCGTAGCTGCCTACGGCCAGATACAGCGTCGTCACCGTGTCTGATCCGAAGGTCGCAGTGTCCGTAACGAAGGACTCCAGTACCTCCCGCGAGCCTGGGTTCAGCAGCAGCTTATAGCTCTCCGGCTCCCAGATCCACATCGCCCGGTCCTGATCCGGCAAAGGAACCGCCGGCTCATGGGTACCGGCACCGACCTGCGCGTAGACGGTCGGACTGTAGCCGTAGCGTCCTGGCGCATTCGTCGCCCGCGCCTCCAGGCTGAGCGTGCGGTCACCGATGCCCGCCGTATTCCAGGCATATACATATTCCGTGCCGTTATGCGCAGCCTGTTGCCAAGGGCCCCGGTTCACCCGGACCTGCACTGCCGAGACCGGCGTAGCCGATTCTGCCTGAACGGTGACAGCCACCTGTCCGGTCAAGGCAATCCCTTCATCCGGTCCCGTAATCTTCACCACTGGCGCAACACCTGCGGGGTTGTTCACCTCAAGGGTCACGGACGGACTCCACACCCCGTAACGGGTAGTGGTATCCAGCCCGCGGGCCACCAGCTCCACCGGACCGTCATACCGGGAGGTGTCGAGCGTATAAGACCAGCTGCCGCTGTCATCCCCGTCCGGGTCATCCAGCAGCGCCTCGAACTGGGCTGTCCCGTTCACATACAACCGGACATCATACAGTCCAGTATAAGTGCCGCTGACCTCAACTGGCCCGCCGGAGGACACATATCCCCCGGGCGGTTCGTCCAGTGTAATCGTACCTGCGGCCCGGGCTGTGCCCGGAACCGCCACTGCTGAAATAACCAGAATCAGACCTATCACCGATAGAATCCATCCAAACCGTTTACAAGAGCCTTGCAGCCAATGCTTCATTAGCGGCGCCTCCTTTAGTGGTCAAGCGAATACCCTTATTGCCTTACCTGTGCGTCAGCGGTTCTTCCCTGCGTCAGTACCCGTTTATTTGCTGCTTAATTGAATATTCTGAACCCGGTCATAGGCTTCCTTGTACGTTGCCAGCAGCTTGTCTACGCCCAGATTGTTGATCTCCTCAACATATTTATCCCAGTCTGCCAGCTTGCGGGAGCCGGTGACGAACTTGGCGAAGCTCTCATCGCGGTGCTTCTTGATCGCCTGTCCGGTAATCGAGATGACTTCATTCTCCTTCTCGGTGAAGGCCGGACGCGGCTGCATGTTGGCCGGATCGTATTTGACGGCCTCTTCATAGGCGTGCTTCAGGTCCTCCGAGAACAAGGACAGATGGGCATTGAAGTCAATCCACGTATATGTTCCGCTGGTCTGAAGTCCTGTCTGCTTCCGCATTTCAATCACATCGGTGAATTCCGGCTTGAACTTGATCGTCTCGCCTTCCTTCACATACGTCTCGCCTTCCACGCCCCAACTGCTGAGTGTGCGGCCCTCTTCCGAATAGAAGAAGTCCATATAACTCATGATATCCTCGATATTCTTAGAGGTCGAAGCAACAGTCAGACCGCCCTCCATGTAATGGAAGTAAGGATTGAGCTGCTTGCCGCCTTCAAGCCCTGCGGGAGGAGCCATGAACTGCATATTGAATTCAGGATTCTCCTTGCGCATCGCATTATTGAAGAAGTCCACCCGGCTGATATAATCCACAGTTACAAAAGACTTGCCGGTGGACACCATGTCCTGCCACTGCTTGGTCTGCAGCGAGAGGAAATCCGGCGGAATCAGCCCTTCATCGTAGAACTGCTTCCACATGCCGACCATTTCCTTATAGCTGTCCTCTGTCGGCCCATAGCGCCATTCTTTTGCATCGAAATCGTAGTAAGCCCCTTCACCCGTTCCATAGTTGACCGTCATATTCGTGTTCATCTCATCCGGGATCTGGCCATAACGGAGTGACAGCGGGTAACTGTCCGGGTATTTCGTCTTGAGCGTCTTCAAGGCCGTGTGCAGTTCATCATAGGTCTTGGGAGCCTGAATCCCCTCCTTCTCAAAAACATCCTGGCGGTACATCCAGATCATCCGGTTCGTCTCCCCGAAGCCCTGGTTCGGGAACATATACATTTTGCCGTCGGCGGAGAGTGCGGCCTTCGCCTCATCCGGGTACTGCTTCATCCAGGCGGTCAGATTCGGCAGCTTATCCATATATTCCATCAGGTCCACGAGTGCGCCCTGCTGGCCGAATTTGTTAGATTCCTTGCGGTTGGGCATATACATCAGATCCGGCAGCGCATTGGAGGCCACTGCGAGATTCAGCGCTTCAGCCAGCTTCCCGGAGGGTGTCTGCACCTCCAGAGTGACGCCGGTCTGATCCTTGATCCAGCCCCAGACCGGCCAATCCTTGGAATACGGGAAGGTGGCATTGTTGTCCAGCAGCGCAGTGAAGGTATGGGCCTGCTTCGCTTCCGAAGTGGCGGGAGAAGTCTCGCTCCCGGGTGCAGCCGTAGCCGCAGGAGAAGCGTTATTGTTATTGCCCCCGCTGCAGCCGCTCACCAGTATTGCCGCTGCCGCGAGGGGCAGCATTACAGACTTCCATTTGTTCATTCTTCATCTCTCCCTTAAGTAGTAGTTATGGTTCAGGGCCGGATCAGCCCTTCACTGCACCGATCATGGCGCCTTTGACAAAATACTTCTGAACAAACGGATATACCGTGAGAATCGGCAGCGTGGAGACCATAATCGTTGCATATTTGAGCGACTCTTCAACGACCTGGTTGTCTCCCCCGATGCCGGTCACATCCCCCGAGCTTGAGCTTCCGGCCAGCACCAGATTGCGGAGCAGCACCTGAAGCGGGAACAGGTCCGGGGTGCGCAGATACAGGAGCGGATAGATGAAGTTGTTCCACATGCCCACCGCATAAAATAAAGCAATAGTTGCGAAGGAAGCCTTCGACAGCGGAATGATGATGCGCATGAATATCCCGATATCATTCAACCCGTCGATGCGTCCCGATTCCTCCAGCTCCTTGGGAATACCCGAGAAGAAGGTGCGCATCAGAATCAGATTCCAGGTGCTGACCGCGCCCGGCAGCACCATCCCCCATACGGTATCTACCATATTCAGAGAGCGGACCACGAGGAAGGTCGGGATCATCCCGCCGCTGAAGAACATCGTCACGACGATCAGCATGGTGAAGGTCCTGCGCAGCGCCATATCCCGGCGGGAGAGCGCATAGGCTCCGGTAGACGTAACCACCAGCGAGATCAGCGTGCCGAGCACGGTGTAGATCAGTGTGTTTTTATAGGCCGTCCAGATCTTCGGGTCTCCCAGCACCAGCTCGTACATCTTCACATTGAAGCCCTTGGGCCAGAACGAGACCGTGTTCTTGATGACATTGATATCGCTGCTCAGAGAGACCGCCAGCATATGCAGGAACGGATAGAGCGTAATAACCACAACGATCATCAGGCAGAACGTACTTACTACATTAAACCAGGAAATTCTCGGTGATCTCATCACCACACCTCTTCTCTACCATAGACTTGTCTCGCTGACCCGGCGGCTGATGTAATTGGCGCTGTAGATGAAGATCAGGCTGATGATGCCCATGAACAGGTCAATCGAAGCGCCATAGCTGAAGTTCCCCTGCTCCATCCCGACCCGGTACACGTACGTACTGATGATATCGGCCGTATCGTAGATTGCCGGGTTCTGCATGAGGAATACCTTCTCGAAGCCAATCTCCAGCACCTTGCCGATATTCAGAATCAGCGTGATGACAATCGCGGGCGAGATGCCGGGCAGCGTGACATGCCATATTTTGCGCATCCGGCTGGCCCCGTCCATATCGGCCGCTTCATAGAGCTGCGGATCGATTGCCGTCAATGCCGCCAGATAGATGATGGTCTCCCAGCCGATATGCTGCCAGATCTCCGACAGAACATAGATCCCCCGGAACATTCCAGGCTCATTCATGAAGTTAACCGGTCCGATTCCGAAGGTACCCAGCAGATTGTTAATTAACCCGCCTGTCGGCGACAGGAACATAATGACCATGCTCGCTACAATGACGTTTGAAATGAAGTGCGGCAGATAGCTGACGGTCTGCACGAATTTTTTGAACGCAGCCTTACGGACTTCATTCAGCAGAATAGCCAGGATCACCGGAGCAGGGAAACCGAACACCAGCTTGTACAAGCCCAGAAGCAGAGTGTTCTTCATCAGCGGCCAAAAATCAGGATTCTCAAAAAACATCCGGTAATACTTCAGCCCCACCCAATCGCTGGCCCAGATTCCTTTAAACAGATTATAATCCTTAAACGTAATGACGAGGCCGAACATCGGCGCATACCGGAAAATCAGATAGTACAGCAGGCACGGCAGGAACAGCAGCCATAGCGTTTTGTTATGGTTCCAGGTCCGCCGCAGCCGCCCTTGACGCCGGTAAGGATCTTTCATTTCCTTTCTCAGGTTGTCTTGTACTACACTCGTTTGAGCCATAGGCATTCCCCTCTTGTTCTTAATGATGCAGCGCACTTAAATGTCAGCTAACTTCCCCCGTGTTTCCGGGGTTTGTCTCCGAATTATAGCGGCAAGGTGTTAGAAAGCGCTATCAGCATGTTATATAACTTTTCTCCCGATCTGCATATTTCCCGGTTTAGGTGTATAAATCGGTAAAAGTGCATATTGTGCGTGTCAGCTTTGGGCCGCTATGATAGGATAAAACGATAACTAAGCGGCTGCATCCAAGGGGGAATACCTATGAAGAGACCGCTCAATGGCCAGTTTGCCCGCAATGGCTTGTTCGTCAAGCTTATGCTCAGCTTCCTGAGCGTCATCCTGCTGTTAGCTTCATTCAATCTGTTTTCTCATCTATATCTTAGCGGGAAGGTCTATCAGGAGGTGGTCCGGCAGAATGAGCAGAGCCTGAAGCAGACAGTGGATGGGTACGAGAATCACTTCCGGCTGACCCAGAATATGATTCTGGCGCTGACCCAGTCCGATACGTGGACGGCCAACCTGGGCATTCTCAGCCATCTGCAGGAGAACCGGCGGTATGATATTGTCAGCGAGGTCAAGTCGGACCTGATGACGCTGTACGGGAATCCTTTTCTGCATATTGAGAATTTCATTCTGTACTTCAAGGCGGAGGACTATGTTCTTGAGAAAGAGGGGCTGAGTACCGCGGCTGACATGTTCGGCAAATATTATTACAGCGGAGAGTATCCGGCGGACTTCTGGAGCGGCCAGACCATGGACAACCAGTATCTGAAGGTCCTTCCTGCCGCTTCCTTCACAGAGACTACAATGAATTCCTCGCGTCCGCTCGGGCGGCTGATGCCGGTCATGATCAAGGCCATTCCTTATGAAGAGGTGTACGGCATTGTGATGCTGAATCCGCAGCGGCTGGAGCAGGCGTACGGGGATGCCGGGAAGAATCCCTTCTATATAATGGATGCGCAGAACCGTCTGCTCTTCTCCACCGCAGTGACGGAGCTGCCAGCTCTGGAGTATGCCGTTGCTACAAGCTCACATGAACGGATCGGGAATAACTATTATTTCTATCAAAAAGGGGCGCAGACCGGCTTCACCTACGTCCGGGTCACCGAGGTTGCCGCCATTGCGAGCGGGCTGCGCGGCATGCGGGTGCTGCTCGCCGTTCTGCTCACTGCTGCGGTGCTGGTCAGTCTTTTGTTCTCCCTCCTGTTCAGCTACCGGCTGAACCAGCCGCTCCAGCGCCTGATCGCTGCGTTCGACCGCAAATCGGGCGGCGCTCCCGGCAAGGTGAGCAGCGTTAAAGAGTTCGCCATTATCGGCGACCGCCTAAGCTCCATCCTGGAGAACAACCGCTTCATCCAGAATGATCTTGAGCATAAGAATTCACTGGTCCGCCAGTATGCTTATACCCATAAGGTAAAAAATATTCCGCTGGGCGCAAGCCTGAGCGAGCTGGAGGATACCCTGCATTCCGAACGGCCGTATGCCTCCATTCTGTTCAAGCTCAGCTTCACCCGCCCGCCGGAGGAGCCGGAGAAGCATACGCTGGCGTTATGGCAGCTGATTCAGCGCTTGTTCACCGGGGAGGAGTCCGAGAATGTCGCCTTACAGCCGGAGCAGGATCTGCTCTTGCTGCTGATCTTCGATCCCGGTCCGCAGAGCGGCGTTCTTCAGGTGCTGGGCACGCTGCAGGAGTTGTTGGCAGAGGAGCGCTCCCTCTACCTCACGATAGCGGTCAGTCCGGTATACTCCGGGGAAACCCCGTTTACCGATGCTTATCACAACCTGTCGGTCCTGCTGAAGGAACGCAGACTGAACGGGGAGACCCAGATTATTGTAGAGCCGCGGGCTTCGTCGGCCAAGGCGTTCCATCTGAAGATTACTTACGGGGAAGAGCTGCATAACCTGCTGCAGTCTGGCAGCGAGGAAGCGGTGTTCGGGTGGCTGGACCGCCAACTTGAGCAATTGCAGAATAAGGATGCTGCTGCTGAGGATTTCCGGGCTTTTGCTGCGGGGGTTGCAGAGCAGATAAGCAAAACAGTCATGAAGCTGAATCTGCCGGAGCTTGAACTGGGGCTGGTCGCGGCCCTGTCCGGTGAGCCGTACGCCGCCTTCTATTCCACGCAGCAGTATAGTGAATGGCTGCGGGAGATTGTGACTCCGGTGCTTGCGGCGGTCCGCAACGGCTCGGAGACCCGGGACCCGGTCATCAGCTTCGTGTTGGAGTATCTGGACAAGCATTATGGGGAGGATATCAATCTGAACCTTGTCGCCGACAAGCTGAATCTGACCCCCGGCTATCTGTCGAGCATCTTCAAGGAGAAGACCGGTATCAACTTCAGCGAATATCTTAACACCTTGCGTATCGAGCGGGCCAAGGCGCTGCTTATGAACATCGACCTGCGCATCCAGGACATCGCGCTTCAGGTCGGTTACCAGAATGTGAACTCCTTCATCCGTATGTTCAAGCGTGCCTCCGGCCTGACCCCGGGCGAGTACCGGAAGCGGGCTTCGGGGGATAATCAGGGGCTGGGTTCGGTGGCCGGGGAGAAATGAGGAGGGAGAAGCTCAGTCCCTGTCTTTATATGTGATTTCCGTATTACTGACAATAATGTTTCCGTTATTCCCCGTGCCTACGGCTTCTCGATCTGAAATAACCGTTGTATCCGGCGGTATAGAATTAGAAGAGCTTCCCTTCTTCTTGTTTTTTACATCATAGAGAAAGTAAGAAATATCCTTCGCCTTCGGCGCTGAATAGCCCGTGGGCGAAGGCTCCAGCGTATAGGATTTTATCACTGCAAAATTAGCGTCCCTCCAACCTGCAACCTCCACTGCCGAATCATCATTGCTGTCTTCCGTTTGAATGGAAGCAATCGGAAGCCCGTCCTTATCGTAGAAGTGGATGGCCTGCGGAGCTATTTCTAAATAATCAATATCGATATCCAGGATTCGCTTGCTTTCATTAAGGGATTGATTCATCCAGGCAATGGTCCCCGCCGGGTTCCACTTTATTTTCTCAGATGGCACATATTGATTCGTCGGCAATGCTACCCTGCGTAACGGAACGCCTTTATTATTGTAGAATGTCAATTGTCCGCTCTCATCATCATGGACAAACCGCTCTAACGTTGGAGCAAGAAAGAGAGAAGGCGCTCCACTCGTCGAATGAGGGATGACAGGATATTTTAATAGATGCACATCATCCTTGCCTGTCTTCAGATCAAAGATCCATACATTTCCAAGGTAGCTTTGCAGGAATAGCTTTTGCTCATCCGCTCTCCATTCTTGATTATAAATATAATCGTAATCAGGTGTAAGCGGCCAAAAGTCTTCGCGGAGACGTTCAATAGCTCCCGTGGCTGTATTGTAAGCGGACAAGTGGTATTGTCCTGCCTTCTCCGTCAACTCCGATTCCAGAAACAACAGACGGTCGTTATCCATTGGAAACAGCATATTGTAACTGCTCATAAATGAATTATTCCAGCGATTGTCTGATGAGTTCAATGTATCGCTCCATCTTACACGTACTTCATCCGTAGAAGGATCATGGGATATTAATGCATTGATTGCGTTATGGTCTCCGTAAAAGAGATGCACGGTATGATATTTTATCCCCTGTAATTCAACAGCCGGGCCTCCGCTTAGCGAATAGTTATTTTTCGGCAGACCTATCGGCCTGGCCACAAGATCTCCGGCAGAATTCCTCACGGCTCTGAACGTCAGATCTTCCAGGCTTGATGCTGCGAACACCTTCTTCTTCAATTCAGCCGTAGCTTCCTTAGTCAGCGTGTATCCGGTATGCGTATCTCTCATATCCATAATCATGGCTTGCTCGCTCTTCTCGTTGATCCATAGCTGAAACGCATATTTCTTCTTTGCAGACTCCATTAAGATATCGTAGCCGGCATCAGACACATTTAGAATTCCTGGTATGGGGACTGCACTTTGGATCGCGCGGACAATCACTTCTATAGATTCTTGATCTGTGTATTCCATCGAAACTTCAGAGCTCTCCGGTGTCTTGTTGAGTAATTTGGTAAACGTGATTGTCTTGACGGACTCAAATTCGTAGTTTGTGATGGTCTGTGTACTGCTGTCATCAATGGGGCTGGATACGGGATGAACAGAGTTGTTACCTTGTAGGGCTTGGTCTTCGTCATCTCTGCCGGTACAGCCCGCCAGCGCCAGAATTATAGAAATAGCTGCTGCTGGAACTAGAAGTTTTCGCTTTATCACATTGAACCCTCCCTCTTTCTTCAATAAATATAGGACGGTAGAAATGGGATATAGTTGCAGATAGAGAACCAGCCGTTTGGAATGGAGAGCATTGTTGCACCTCTTGCAGGATTTTTGTATTACATTTACTGGCTGCGGTACAATGTTGCATTATTTGCAGGAATTCCAGTGTAGAGAGCAAGTTACGCTGAACTTGTTGCATTTCGTGCAAGATTTCAGCATAAACAGCCTTTATGGGACGGTATTGCTGCACTTTTTATAGGATTTCCCTAAAAATTAAAGTTGGTTCACAGTAACCGGCACCAGCACGTCAGGGTCAAGCTTGGGATCACCTATCGTTAGCAGATCCTTCAGCAAACAAGTGGATAAACGCGCCTTAATTTACCGCTATTCGGCAGATTTACCGAAGCAAGTGGAAAAACAGCATCTAATCATGCTGTTTTTCTCTCTTTTGCAAATATGAGTAATATTAAGTGCTGTTTATACAACTGCTGTTTCCCCAAGATTCATTCGTATATCAGCAAGTGTAGTAAATCCAACGGTTTGGCGCGCCCCTGTAACCATCCGCATCCTTTACCATGCACATGCGTGGTGTTCCAGACTACTTGCTATCAAGTCATATCATCCCGCAGCGCATCAATGATATTCTCCCGCTTGATGGTGCTGACCGAGTACAGCATGGTGACGAATACGATCAGGAGCACGCTGAACACGCTGATGCCGATGCTGGCCCAGGGGAAGATATAGCCGATCTGGTCCGCCCCGCCGATGAGCATGCCCCGGTAGATTAGCCAGGAGCAGGCCAGCCCGATGGGAAGCCCGAACAAGAGCGCGCGCATGCCATAGAAGGCACACTCGAAATTCATCATCCGCTGGAAATTGCGGTCGGACATCCCGATTGAGCGGAGCATCGCCAGCTCCCGGCGGCGCAGCTTGATGTTCGTAGAGATGGTGTTGAACACATTGGCAATTGCAATCAGCGAGATCATGATAATGAAGGTATAGGCGAATACGTTAATGATAAAAATCATATTGCGATTCTCATCCATCATCGCATAGGTATTGTACAACTGATATTCATCCGTAATTTGTGCGCCTTGGATGGTCTTCTCCATCTCCGCTACCGATTGTGCCGGATGCTTGGAGCGAAAGGTCAGTCCCTTCACTGCCGGCGGACTGTCCGCCGCTTCAAACTTGCCGATGAGTGAATAAGGAGCGATCACCCGGAAGAAGAACGGTTGGCTTGCGCCGGGGCTCCCAGTAACCGGGAGGGTATCCGGCGGTACGGTCTCTACGAAGGTAACCGTTACATCATCCCCTTGCTCAATCTTCATTCCTCCCTCCGACTCAGGGGCAATGGTTAGGGTAGAGGATGAACGCTTGAACAAATTACCGAACTGGTCTACCTCCTTTAGCCGTTTATCGTCGGCAGGACTCATCGATTTGGCAACGCCGATAAACTTGGCGTCCGGACCTGTATATTCCGCTGCGGACAAGCCCAGCCCTTCGAGAATCTTCAGATAAGCGCTGTCATCCAGAAACTGCAGATCGACGGGCAGTGATACCTGCTCATGCGAGCGGCCCTCTTCGCTCCAATAAGCATCCGAGAGCTCGCTTGCCCGGGCAAGTCCGGTCACTTTCATGAGTGTCTGGTAAGAGCTCTCATAGATCCCGCCTGCGGTTCTGAGCTTGTCATAGAGCGCTAGCATTTCACTGTCCTTCATAGATTGTGTGGCGAAGCCGATATCATAGGTGGTGAATGCTACTGCCTGCTCCGACATCTGCTTCAGATCTGTGACGAAAGCGCTGGCCGATATATACAGCACAACGCTTAACATGAGCGACAGCACAATGCTGCGGTAGCGCTTCTTGTTTCTTTTGAAATTCTTAAGGGCAAGGGTGCCTTCGAGACCGTAGATCCGCTGTGCCCGCCCGGACGTCTTCACAGCCTTGGCTTCAACCTTGACCTCGTTTGTCTGGCGGATACTCTCCATCACGGGAGTACCTGCTGCCTTCCTGGCCGGTATATAGGCTGAGATCAGAATCGTGATCATGCTCAGCGCCGCTGCACAGGCGATGGCCGGAATGGATACCTGCAAGGTTAATGGAGCATTGGTATAGAGAACATTCCCGAAGTTCCTGGATACAACCGTTAGCACGAGTCCCATGCTGCCTATTCCCAAGATAATGCCAGCCGGTATGCCAGCCGACCCAATACACAGACCTTCGAACAGCACAGAGTTACGCAGCTGCTTCGCTGTGGCTCCCACCGATGAGAGTATGCCGAACTGGCGTGTGCGCTCATTCAGGGAGATGGTGAAGGCGTTGTAGATCATGAAGATCGAACCGGTTACGATGATAAAAGCTACAATTCCCCCGACCGTGTACAGCAGAGCGGTAAGTAATCCATTGCTTGAGACGCCCATGAAGCGAAGCACATTATCGTTGTAGATATAAGCATGGCCTGCGGCGGTGCTGCTTGCGTAAGCCTTCACTTCACGCGGGTGCTTCAGGCTAAGATACAAGCTGAAGCTGTCCGCCCGTTCTGACGGATCGGGTCTGGTAATCAGGGTATAACCTGGGGCAGCGGACTCCTCAAAAGCAGGTCTGGCGTAGATTCCGGTGACTTTGTAGGTCCGCTCTGCCCGGGGCACCAAAGCTTCTGCGTTCTTCCCGGACGGGTCTCCCGCCAAATAGGCATCATGCTGGTTCAGCCGCTGGTTGCCGTTCATCCGGTCTCCGACAGCCAGTGTGAGCATATCGCCCTCTGCGAACTTGATCCCGCCATTCGCCGCCAGATGTGACGGAACCAGAATCTCACTGCTGTTATCCGGCATTCGGCCGGAGACCAGAGTGACAGGCAAGATGTCAGGAGCAGCTTCGTCTTCACTTACGCCGGCAATGAACAGATAAGGCTTATCCGGGTTCTTTCCGCCGCTAAGTGCCGCGTAGCCAATATTCTCGAAGGATGCTGCACGGGATACGGCCTGATCGTGTGCCCTTTCCTGCACGAAGGAGGAATCCACAGCCGGGAACCCGATATGCCAGCCGCCGTATTTGGCGATGGACCCCTGGATCATGTAGCTCTGCAAGGACACGGCGAAGGTGGAGACGGCAGTAATCATAGCGGTAGACAGGATGACCCCGATAATCGTTACGATAGTCCGCGTGCGGCTTTTTTTGAGGCTCTGGAGCGTAACCTTGTTGAAGATATTCATGGCCGTACCCGTTCGTCCCGCACAACCTTGCCGTCTGAGATACCGATAATGCGGTCTGCCTGGAGGGCAATATTCTCGTCATGCGTAACGATGAGCAGGGTCTGCCGGTACTTCTGATTGCTTAATTTCAGCAGGTTAATAATCTCATGTCCATTCCGGCTGTCGAGGCTGCCCGTAGGTTCATCCGCCAGCATCACCGCCGGAGCATTCATCAATGCGCGTCCGATGGATACACGCTGCTGCTGTCCACCCGAGAGCTGATTCGGCAGATGCGTTCTCCGGTCTGTCAGTCCCAGCAGCTCAAGCAAGTCGTTCAGCCGCTCCTCGTTGACCTTGCGTTTGTCCATCAGAATTGGCAAGGTAATGTTCTCCACCACATCCAGCGTAGGAATCAGGTTGTGGAACTGGTAGATCAGCCCGACCTGCCGTCTGCGAAAAATAGCCAGCTTGTCATTGCTCTGGGCATACACATCCTGTCCGTCCAAATAGACGTTGCCGCTTGTCGGCATATCGACACCGCCGATGATGTGAAGCAAGGTCGACTTCCCGGAGCCGGAGGAGCCGATGATCGCTGTGAACTCCCCCTTCTCAATCGTCAGCGATACCTCATCCAGCGCCGTAACCCGGTTGTCTCCCTTTCCGTAGACCTTGCTCAGCTTCTCAATTCTCAAAAACTCCATGATGCATTCTCCCTTCCCCTGATCTATCCCTATCATAGAGCCGCAAGCTTACATCTCTGTGACTTTCAGGTGATAGATCCGTCACTTAGGGAAACGAAGCCTGAAGAGCGCACCGCCCTGCGGGTAATTATGTGCGGTAATGCTTCCTCCCTGCCGGGAGATAATCCCCTTGCTAAGCGCAAGGCCGATACCGTAGCCGGTATGGTTAGGACTGCTGCCGCGATAGTACCGGTCGAACAGCCGGGGGATTTCTTCCTTGCTGAAGCCCGGGCCGTTGTCATGCACCGTAAGCTCGGTGTATAGCGGATTGTCTGTGCAGATCAGCTCTATCTTCCCGTTCTCCCCTGCACTTTCCAGGCAATTCTTGAGGATATTCCGGATCGCTTCCGGCAGCCAGGCAGAATCGCCTTGAATCACTACTCCTGAGGGGCAATCGATTCTTAAGTCTACCTTGCGCAGCTCCATCTGGATCAGGAACGGACGTACAGCGATGCGCAACAGGTCGATGACGGCGATAGGCCCGCTTTGAAATACTACAATACCCGCATCCAGGCGCGATAACTTAAGCAGGGAGGTAATCAGCCAATCCATCTGCATCAGCAGCTCCTCGGTCTCCCGTATAAAAGCTTTCCGCTCCTCTTCCGCAGGACTATTTGCAAGCAGTGTCATAATCAGGTTCACTGAGGTAAGCGGGGTGCGGAGCTGGTGGGCGATGTCAGCCAGAGAATCGGCAAGATGGCCCTTTTCCCTGATCAGCTCACGGTTCTGCTCCCGGATGCGCTGCGTCATTTTGGTAATCTCGCTATGTAAGATGGATAACTCGCCTTCTTCTGTATCTGCGATGAACAGATGGTCTGCATTATGCAGCACCCGGTCAATCTGATTGGAGATGCGTGCAAGGCTCTTGTACCGGGCCCTGGTGAACAGCAAAAATGCTGTGCCGAAGGCAACAGCACAACCAGTGGCAAGGAATCCCGCTGCCGTATGTAAGGTGAACCCGATGATAACCGCAGCAGCGGACATGATAATATACAACAGGGCGAATTGCCGGATTTCTTTATTCCGCAGCATCGCTGCACCCCAGCCGGTATCCGGTCCCCCGGACGGTCAGAATGAGCTGCGGGCTTGCCGGATCACTCTCGATCTTCTCCCGCAGGCGCTTGATGTACACAGTCAGCGTGTTGTCATTAACAAATTCGCCCGCTGCGTCCCATAATTCGTCGAGCAGCCTGCTTCGCGTAATAATATTTCCGGGGTTGTTCACAAACACCAGCAGCAGGCGGTATTCCAGCGCTGAGAGGTAGACCTCCTTGCCATGCCGGGTGACAACACCGCTTGCCGTATCTACATGAAGCCCGCCGATATCAAAAGCAGACCCGGTCCGTCCGCTCTTCCGCAGAGCCGTTCCAATCCTTGCAATCAGTTCACGCGGGCGAAACGGCTTGGTAATATAGTCGTCCGCCCCCATATTCAGCCCGGTAACCACACTTGCCTCATCCCCTGAGGCTGTCAGGAAGATGACCGGCATCTCCCTTGTGGCCTTAATTTCTGTGTACACCGTAAAGCCGTTCCCGTCAGGCAAAGCAATATCGATCAGCGCCAGGTCAAACGGATGTCCGCCAAGGATACCCACAGCCTCACTCCGCGTAGCGGCGTGAGTAACTGTGAATCCTTCTGAGCGGAGCAGCAGCAGGAGATTTCTGGCAATGGCCTGATCATCCTCAACCAGTAATATTTGCGGCATTCTTCAGGGCCTCCATTTTAGTTAATCTGCTTCCTATTTATTGTGCAGCCTGTGCCTGCTCCGGCGCCTTATGCTTCATAATCGGCAACATCATCAGTGCGCCCAGCAGGAACAGAATTCCGGCTCCGCTGTAAATGGTACTGAGCGGAAAGGCACTCTTCAGCGCACCTGCCAGCGACATGGATACCACCATCATCCCGACGAACATCGGATTCAGCACCCCGTTGACCCGGCCGACAATCGAGCTATTAGACCATCTCAGAATCATTGTGCTGATCCCGATGTGAATGCAAGGGAACATCAGCCCGTTCAGGAACTGGATGGTGAGCGTTAGCGGAACGCTGGTTGAGAACCCGACGATGGTGGTGCATACAGCACCTGCCAGCATCCCCATGGCGAGCAGCAGCTGGGGCGGAACTTTTTTGGCGAAGGCAGCTACGATCCCTCCCCCGATCAGCATGGCTGCACCGTTGACCATAAGCATGTATTGCAGGAACTCTTCGCTCTTGCCCAGCCGCTCGGTGACGATGAACAGATTCAGTGCCTGGGCTGCGCCCACAGCAAGTCCCGCTAGTACAAACGCAAGTCCAAGCATCCGCAGCACCTGGCTCTGCCAGACATACCGGAAGCCTTCGGTGAAGTCTTTACGGAATTGTCCCTTCGCGGCAACTGTCCCGGCTTCCATATGATCCTCAGGCAGGCGAATAAGCACGAGCGCCGACAGCAGAAAAGCCACGCCCATTACTGCGATGGAGATCTCAAGGCCGAAGGTGCTGTATACGAAGGTGCCTAACATCGGTCCGAGGACCATGAAGATGGCCATCAGTGATTGGAAGAGCGCCATCCCCTGCTGCAGCTGTTCCTCAGGCACATGGAATTTAAATAACCGCATGCTTGAAGGCTGTGAGAACTGTGACAGAATAGCCGAGATGAACGCGACCAGATACACCGATTCCCAGGAACCGAAGTGAATGCTGAGCAGAACGGCGAATACCGATACCGCAGACAGGGAATCGCACCAGATCATTGTCCGCTTCGGCCGCCACCGGTCCGCAAAGGTCCCTCCAATGAAGGAAAAAACAAAGATAGGCGCAAATTCAGCAACGCTGATCAGCGAAATGGCGTAGGGATCATTGTTGGTCCTCTCCGCAACATACAGCAGAATAGCAAAATTACGCACCCAGATCCCGATCTGCAGCAGCACGCTGGATAACAGAATGGTCTGCAGGAACCTGTTCCGGAACAGGCTCGGTGGACTAGCGCTTTTGTCATGCTGATTCAATCCTTTAACCCCCTATATATCTTAAATATGATCTTAAATATACTGCATCTAATGCTGCGGTATGGTTCTCCTTCCCTTCCTTATTATACGGACCCGGTCCAGAACTATAAAGATTATATTATTCGGAATACCGCACCAAAGTGAGGCTTTAGCTAAACTTCACAAAAAAACTGCGGCACCCTGTTCGGCACCGCAGCTGTAATCCGGCTATTCTGTTCTACTTCACTTGCTTCAATTGAACGGTCTTCATGTATTCCTTGAATTCTTCGGCGATTTCTTTGTACTTCGTATGGTGCAGGTAATGGGAGCCTACCATCGGGATCAATTTACCCTGTGAAGACTGCTTCACCTGCTCCTCATGCAGCGGAATCCACTGCTTGTTGTGCTCGTTATTGGATTGCGCGAACAGCAGAACCGGCAGATCCTGCGGGTATGTCAGCTTTGAGCCGTTTTTGAAATTGGAACCAAGGTGGCTAAGCTCATTCATCAGCGTTGGATTACTGCCGTGCACGGCAGAGATGTATTTCATCTGTTCTTTGGTATGCTCATCATAGTCAAGCGATTTAAACGAATCTCCGCTTAGCTTCGTTAGCAGCCGCATCACACCTGAATCTTTAGCAAACTTCATCGCTCCGAGAGGCAATTTGACATCCATCCCTGGCTGGTTAGGTACGCTGCTGTCAATCCCGACGAAGGCTTGCACTTCATCCGGATATTCCTTCACATAAGACACGGCGTAGAGTCCCGTAATGGAATGTCCCATCAGAATGTAACGCTTCAGCCCTAGCTGCTGCACCGCCTCATGAATTTCGCTGATGATATTCTCAGTTGTTCTTTCTTTATCCGTCCCATCGCTTAGACCGTAACCGAAGGGCTCAATAGTCACCACTTTGTAGGAAGGCGACAATTCATCAATCAGCGGCTTAAAGTCCAGTACAGGAGACGGGGTCCCTTGTCCCGGCAGGAGAACGATAGTTTGCTCCCCGCTGCCTTGAATCATTGCATTCATCTTTTTGCCGTCCACGTTGACGTACTGCCCGTACGATTCGATCTTCTTCTTGTCGATCCCGGTGCTGATGACATTAACGATAAAGGTGATGCCTATGAACAGCACAAGCACTCCGATAATGCCACCTACTATTTTCAACCATAATTTGCCCTTCTTACGGCTCTTCTTCCCTGGTTCCTGGTTAATGATTGTATCTGCCATGTTCATCTTCTCCTGTCCTTCTCTCTGTAGATCCGTCTTAACGGTATAGATAGAGTCTACTTGAGTAAGATGTCCTCAACATGACGGCATTATGAACGGAGTATGAACAGGCAGACGCTTTGCTGCTACAGCCCGGATAGATTTACAGCAACAGATTGCATAACATCAATAACTCTTTCTGCAGACGGTTGTCTGTAATAGAGCAGATCATAGGACCGCGGAACGAGCTGAATCAGCAGATGGAGGTCAGAACGGGAATAATCAAGCACCAGAACGTTGTGTGATTCCAGCGCACGGGTGATTCTCGAGAGCCACTCTTCCACAGGAGCGGAGTCGCCGTGAATCATGGCCACATTATACAAGCTGTTCATCTGATTGTATAAGCCTTTTACAGACCGGACCGCCAGTTCGTACCGGATAAAAGCATCCTTCCAGGGCTTGCGGCGGGCCGGGTCGAACCAATCCCCGAGAATGCTCTGAAGCTCAACCTCCAGTGTGGGATGCTTGTGCTTGAATAATTCAAGATTCGTGAACCATCCCAGGTATTTTTTCTCGTCGTAGGTGGTGGGATGATACTGGTGCAAGACTACACATTGTGTGTTTAAGATGAATTTGGCACCCTGCTGATATAAACGGTATCCGAGTTCACAATCCTCAAGTCCCCACTCGATAAAATCCTCATCAAAGCCTCCGGCTTCTTCGTAGTTGACACGGGGGACCGAGAAGTTGCAGCTATAGAGCAAAGCCCAGATGTTCTCAATATTCCCCGCGTTCTCCGAGAACCGCTGGATGACCGGCAGGCGCGGATCTCTGCGTTCCAGGATTAAGGACGAGCGGTTACTGTCTTCCACCTGGCTGAACGGCAGCCGGTTGTCCTCAGCCAGAAAGTCTCTCAGGCCCATCACGACTACAGGCTCACCGCAGAGCTGGTGCACCTTCCAATGCTGATAGATGAAGTCCCGCTCTACGACCTGATCTCCGTCCAAAAACAATAAAATGTCGCCGCCCGCCTGTGAAACGCCCAGATTTCTGGCCGCTGATCTGCACTTTGACACATCCGGCGTTTTGTAAACGTATTTCAAGGAATAATCAAGGTCGAGCGCCGTAATCCGCTCTTGTGTTCCGTCATCTGAACCGTCGTCAACGAAAATAACCTCGAAGCATCCTTCCGGCACCTGAACCTGGCGGTTAAGCGATAGCAGGCATTCGGCCACCAGATTTTTAATATTGTACGCCAATACAAGTATGCTTATCCTCATATTTTCCCAGTCTCCTTATGGATCGTTCTCCTGTTCGATGTGTTGACCAGCCCGAAGATGGACAACGCCGCCAGCGATATAGACATACAGGCCACAAATACGGAACGGTAGCCGAACATTCCCGATATGGCTCCCGAGACCACGCCTCCCAGGGAGGAGCCGATTCTGGAGGTGTTGCTGTACAGGGTGGTTGCGGTTCCCGGCTCCTCCGGCAGCAGCTCCTGAAAATAACTGATGCCATAGCCCATAATAATGGACACCGAAAGGGCACTGAGCACCTGGGCGAAATAGAGCAGGATAATAGAATGAGCCAGAGCAAACACCAGGAAATACAGGACATTGGAGATGATACCGATGAGGATGATCGCGGTTTTGCCCATTTTTCTTGACATCACTCCTACAACAACCATCAAGGGCAGCTCGACAATCGCCGTAATGCTATAGAGCCAGCCTAGCTGCTGATAATTCCCGTGCAGCGTGGTGGAGAAGAACAGTGGCAGCACAAGGGTACTCATCGAAGAAGCAATACTCAGCAGTATGAATGTACCCAGCACGGAGGAAATCTGCGGCTGCTTAATGAATTGTCCCAGGTGTACAGGCTGCTTGTCTTCCTGAACTGCCAGGGTTACAGGCTGGCTGCGGAACAGAATGAAGGCAATCAGGCTTACGAAGATATATGTAGCGGCTACAATCAAAAAAAGGTAAAAAAAGTTATATTGATTAACCAGGACCGAACCGATCGACGGCCCGGCAATCCAGCCAAGGGAGTATAGCATTCTTAGGATATTCATCGCCAGCGGCTGATTGATGGGACTGATATTGGACCTCGAGATGGAGTCTCTGGCATAAGCAAAAACCTGCGGGAACGAAGCGAACGATATGCCGAAGAATATCGCAGACACGGCCAGCAGCACATAATAGTTGGTGAACAGGGCAAATAGCACGTAGGCGGCTGATGTCGAGATCAGGGTGAAGATAATGATTGTTTTCCTGCTGAAGCGGGTATCCGAAGCCTTGCCAAGAAACGTACTGATGAACAGGCCGAAGACCATGGTGATCGACATCAGTATGCCATACGACAAAGGAGTCATGCCCGCCTCCTGAATACAATACAGCGATAAAAAGGGGTTGGTTGCCGATACACTAAGTCCCAGCATAGTGATGGTAAAAACTAGGGCTACGAAGCTCGGCATTTTGATAATGTCTTTGAGAAAACCGGAATTCATCCTCATCGTTCTATCTCCAGTTATGATTTAATAGGTATCATTCGCTGCATATTCAAACCATTCCCGTACATTGTTGACCATGATCCCGCTCAGAATGTCCGGGGCTACCCCTTGATCTATGATATACGGCAGAACATCACGGGTCAGATGAGTCATGGACCAGTCGGGGGCAAAGGAACGCACCTCTTCCCGCTCCCACCAATCAATGGACCCGCAATAATCTTGAGAGACCAGCAACTGCTTGTGATAACCGCTCTGTATCAGCTTCAGCAGCAGGTCAGGACGCTCCTGATTGATGATCCCGACAGACAGACCAAACCGGTCTATGCCCAAATAGGCCTGCCGGTTCAACAATTGGGATAAGTAGGCCATATCACGGGTATCCCCTGAATGCCCGATAATCACCGCCCGCGCGTTGACGCCTTCGTCTTCCAGCAGATCGAGCTGGTCCAGCCCATTCCTTGAGGCCGCATGGGTATGAGTCATAATCGGTACCCCGGTTCTCTTGTGGGCGCGGGCAGCCGCACGGATGATCTTCTCCACATCCGGCGTAACCCCCTGAACATCTGTTGCACACTTGATGAACCCGGCTTTGATCTCCGTATTCTGAATACCCACCTCAATATCTCTGATGAATAGCTCCGCGATGTAATCAATACTCTTATTACGTAACGGTTCAGGCAGGTCCCGGCAAGTATACATGCCAGTCGCTGCAATAATGGTCATCCCTGTACTCTCGGACACCTCCCTTATGAAGGTAATATCCCGGTCCTGCCCCATAACAGTCGGGTCACAGAGGGTCTGTATCCCGTCATTCCTGGCTGCCAGAACCTGCTCCTTCGCCAGTTGAAGCTCTTCAATACGGTTGTATAGATGAGGAAATTGCGTAGCGACTTCGACGGTTCTGACCCGCAGGTGCTCATGGGTCAGCGTAGGCCCAAGCTGTGAACTGTCAACGGACCCTGTTACTGAGTTTATGTTAGTCATAGGTATTATTTTCCTTTTTTATTGATTAGATACGTACTAGTTGTTTGCCCGGATTCGTGCCGCTGAACAAATTAATGAAGGCATCGACAGTGTTCTTCAGCCCCTCAGTAATGGTCTCTGGGCATTTCAGCTGCCCTTCCCTAAGCCATCTCACCAGTTCCAGCCTGGCTTCTGTAAGACGGTCTTCATAATCGGCGATCAGAATTCCCTTGACCATCGCTCTATGAAGAAGAACAGCCGGTAAGATCCGGGAGCCTGCCTCTGGTCTCACGAGATTATAGAGCGCAATTTGACCGCAGACCGCGATCCGGGCGTGATCATTGATATGACCGAATACGGCATCGGATATATCTCCCCCGACATTATCGAAGTACATATCAATCCCATGAGGACATGCCTTCATCAATTCGATGCGCAGGTTCTGCTCCAGGCGATAATTGATTGCTTCATCAAAGCCTAATGCTTCTTTCAAATAGTGAACCTTCTCATTCGAGCCGGTAATGCCAACGACATGGCAGCCATAGATTTTTTTGGCGATTTGGCCAACGGCTGCGCCGACGGCCCCTGCCCCGCTGGATACTACAAGGGTCTCGCCTTCACGGGGCTTACATACGTCGGCAAGACCGAAATAAGCGATCAGTCCAGGGGTACCCAGAATACTCAAATAGGCTGTAGCTGGCTGGATGCCCGGGTCCATCTTCAATAATTGTCCGGCCTTATGTACGCTATATTCCTGCCAGCCCAGGATGCCCCACACCCTCTCTCCTGCCTGAAGACTGGAGGACCGGCTCTCCACTACCTCGCCGATACCCGCCCCGCCAAAAATCTCCCCGAGCCGATAGGAATCCATATAGGATTTGCTGCGGCGCATCAGGCCTCGCATGTATGGGTCAACCGACAGATAGCTGCTCTTTACAAGGACTTCTCCATCTGAAAGGGCTGGAACCTCAACCGTCTCCATCCGGAAATGTTCTTGCTGCGGGATGCCCTGAGGCCGCTGGCACATTACAATTCTAGTATTTGTTAGGGAGGGCATGCCTTCATCAATTCCTTTTAATATATAATATAGTATAATATTGCATATATTCTACTAATTACATATGATGATAATAGATCAGATAAGGAGGCGCTCATTATGGATTTCGATTATACCGGTAAGGTAGTTCTGATTACAGGCGGTTCGCGGGGCATCGGCCGTCAGCTTGTGCAGTCTTTTAGTGCGATGAAAGCTAAGGTGTACTATACTTATCTCTCTGCTGAACGATTCCAGCCTGTCATTGCCGGTTCAGCCGACGGTCCGCAACCGGTTGGGGTCCAGGTCGATGCGGGGTCAGACCAACAGGTTGAGGCATTTACTTCGGATGTCTGGCGGCAGCATCAGGCGGTTGATCTGCTGATTAATAATGCCGCGTTCATATGGAGAGCTGATTTCGGCAACACCACCACCGAGCTATGGAATACCTCCCTTCAGACCAATCTGATGGGTGTGGTACATCACTGTACCTCCGCACTCCCGTATATGATCCGGCAAAAATCAGGCTGCATCATCAATATATCCACAGTCTGCGCCGATCACCCGGTCCGGGGACAAGCCGCCTATTCCTCCACTAAGCAAGCCGTCAATTCCCTGACCAAATCACTCTGCCTTGAATACGGAGCCTTTGGCATCAGGGTCAACACCATCTCCCCTGGTCTGATTGTCACCGAGAAGCCGAAACAGGTCACAGAGGAAGATGTCCGCAAGATACCGTTACAACGGGTGGGCTACGCTTCGGATGTGTGTCATGCTGCTGCTTTTCTGGGGAGCGAAGCGGCAAGCTTCATCACCGGAGCAGATCTGCCGGTTACGGGCGGCTCACACCTGAACTGAGATTACGGGTTAGAATTCCGGTTAAGGACCGGCAACGCTCCTCCCGGTGAAGCGCATCCAGCGGGACCTCCCGGAACAGAACGGAGCCTTCACAGACAAGCTCTGACTCCCTGCACATTACTCTTGCCCGCGCCTTCATGTCCCCTTCGCTGCCGGTATTCTCAAAGGTAAGCTCAACCTCAAGAATATCCGGCGGCGACACCATCCGCAAAAACTTAAGCCGTTCAAAGCTTACGGGGATCAGCGAACAGCGGTAATCGCTGTTGATCCATGTGAACAACCTCGATAATTGAATGATAGACTCCGTAATCAGCGCCGCAGGCAGCACAGGCTGGTCGGGAAAGTGATCCCGAAAGATATCTTCATTCAAAGAAACATACTTCTTCCCGGAAATAGAGTCAGCCGTCAGAGCAGTGATTTCATCCATAAAAATGTATCTCATATTGTGCATGCTCCTTGGATAGCAGAGTAGATGCTCTCAGGAATGGGAGCAGGTGCTTTGGTCAATAGATTGACCGGAACCATCCGGTTCTCCGCAGTGTAACGCTTATCCTGATCCACCCGGATTTCGGTGTGGAAATCAATCCAATAATGCATAATACGCTTCACGGACGTTCGAATCTCTATGAACTCGTCATAGTAGACCGGGTGCAAAAAATCAATTTCAACTTTTTTCATCACAAAAAAAAGTTGGTATTGATCAAGAATTTCTTTGAGGGAAAGAGCGTGCGTCCGAAACCATTCGGTACAACCGGCTTCAATAAACTCACAGGCGTTACCGAAATAGACCACCCCGCCGGCGTCGGTGTTCTTGAAATAGATCCGCTGATGGATCACCGAATAGGCCTCATTGTCCAGCATCCTGCTTCCTCCCCTTTTCTCCCGTTACGACGGTAGTAAATGGTGTTTTTTGATGATAGACGAGGTTTCTCCACTCCATTTTGTTGGAGATCACAGCCCACAGCGAGCTTATGCAATATACCACAGATACGAATGAAGCGAGCACCAGCACGGCTACCCGGATAAACGACGGGCGATAATCCTGAATATGCGAAGCGTCCCGGGATACGGCGGCCACAACAAGAGCGGCCCCTGCTATATGCAGCAATGGCCAGTACAAGAAGATGTACAGCAAGGAAGGGACATCGCCTGTTATTCTGAACCCGAGGGCAACCAGGAATAGAACCGCGCCCAATAACCGCGGCATTGTCACCAGGAAGAAGCCAAACGCCCATAACCGCTTGTAATTTACCTTCGTGTTCAGGGCCTGGCGCTTCACCCATTTCACCCAAGCGAAGCCTTGGATATCGAAATGCTCCGGCACCAGGCAATCGGGAACGTATTGGATGCGGAATCCTGCTCTCCGTACTACATCCGAAATGGTGAAGTTATCATGAAAGGCCTCTGACCAGATGAATTTCATCCCGATCTGTTCAAACACATTTTTGCGTATCCCAAAAGAAAAACCTCTGGCAAAACGGGTGACAGGAAACGTGATCATGGTGGTCGCCAGAAAATCCCAGTATCTTGCCGCCAGGGCCAACACACTCCTGCTCTTGGATACGATCCATGCGCTGCCGCTGGTGAGGCCGACTTGAGCGGACTGCAGCGGCTGTACCATCTGTTCAATCCAGGATGGCTGGGGCACGATGTCCGAGTCAATAAATACATAGACTTCCGTATCCTTGGATGCGTGCGCTATGCCGGTTAACAGATTATTCACCTTATCGCTCCGGTTACGGGAGACCTCGGAATGAGATGCCTTCACCAGATGAATACGAGGTGATAGCGCCGCATATTGATGAACCAGCTCCTCCCCTCTTCCGTTCTCCTCCGAGGTAACCGCGAGCACTTCATAGCTCCCGGCATACTGCTGGCTGGCAAGACTCCGCAGGGTGGCTTCAAAGTTATAGTCCAGTCCGCGAAAGGGAAGCAGCACGGTAACCTTAGGATGATAAGGCGGCTTGGCGGCTATTGTCCGGCGGGAACGCTGCCTCTCCAGTATAAAATAAACAGCAAGAAATCCCGGCACCAGAAATAATGACATCATCATAATATTAAAAATCCAGATCCACACGCTTCTCCCCCCTCTTCAATCTGAGCAGGTTCATTCCGTCTTCTGCAGACAGCCTTATGTTGTTATTCAAGCTATGAGTAGAGATCACATCCTCCTGCTTCGTGATTAATCTCCCGTCAGGCACAATCAACTGTCCCTCTGCGGAAATCGTAATCCGGAAGAAAAAGCTGCGCTTCTCCTCATTGACCGATAATAGCTTGGCATAATACGTGACTTGCTCATCCTGAAAAACAGGCCTGGCAAACACAAAATTACTGAAGCTTACAATTCCCGCTCCATGCCGGTTATGGGTGACTTCACGCGCAAGCCTGCCTGCAGTCTGGAATACGGACTCAAGCAGAACATAGAATGGCACCGTCAATCCTGTATCGCATTCCGCTTCAAAGACATCCTCACGGGGCTGGAGAACCTGGCAGGACTCTGCCTCCATGGGACCTACTCTTGTAAAAGATACCAATTGCATATACCGCAAGCAGCTTCACATCCCTTACCCGCCAAAGTTAATCCAAATGTCTTCCTCCGGTCACCGGCAATTGGGTGCCTGTAATATATGAGGCATATTCACTGGCCAGGAACAGCGCTGCATGACTGACATCGTCTACGGTGCCCATTCTTCCAAGGGGAGTGCGCTCCTGAATCTTCTTCTTGACCCCGGTTTGCATCGTATTTACGACATCGGTTTCGATTAGTCCGGGCGCAATAGTGTTAACACGGATGTTATACGAACCGTATTCCAGTGCCAGTACCTTCGTTAGCGATTCAACCGCACCTTTGGTTGCTGTGTATACTGCTTGGCCCCGCCCGGGCTGCAGTGCCGAGCGGGATGAAATATTGATGATCGATCCCGATTTATTCAGGATCATATATTTGATAGCCGAAGAGCAGAAGGCAATGACAGAATTCAGGTTGGCGCTGATTCCCTCGCTCCAATCCTGCTCGCTCATTTGCAGAAACAGTCCTCTTGGAATCCAGGCAGCATTATTAACTACAACATCTATACGCTTATGATCATTCCAGACCGTATCCATAAAGCTCTCCACATCAGGCTTGGATCTCCCGTCCACTCTCAGGCCGGTGACATCTGCCCCGTATTGCTCCCTGCACTCTTGCACAACTGCTGCTGCCTGATCTTCACTGGATAAATAGGTGAAGTATACGGTCGCGTTAGCCCGTGCGAAATGTGTGACCATTCCCCGCCCAATGCCTCTGCTTCCTCCGGTAATAATGACTACTTTGCCCGAGAAATCAATCTTCACGGCCGGTCACACCCTATTCTCCGATTTCTCTAACTTGGCCGATACGAAATCTACCATATTCTCTACGGTCAGATAATTGAACAGATCATAGGGGCTGGCAAGCGCCGAGAGGTCCTCATCCGATACAGTGAAATATTGCCGTACAGAAGACACGGCATCCGGAGACAGCCGGCCGTCGCTGAACATTCCCCGGTTGGCAATCACATTGGGCAAATTCCAGAATTCCTGGCTGTCGATCTTGATGCCGAATTCCTGTTCAAGCATGAACGTTAGCTCCAGCGTCTCTGCACTTTCCAGGTTTAAATCTCTGTAAAGATAAGTGTCCGGCATGATTTGAGCCTCTGGCAGATCAAGGACATCCTGCAACAATTTTTTCACTTTGCTGTAAATGGTCTGATCCATAACGCACCTCCGCGAAGAATAGATTTCTTTGTTATTGTATACATATTTTTCTATTCATAGCAATGATTTTTTTGGCGATAAAAGAGTTAAAGATAGTGTTATTTACTATTGAAATTATTTTCATAGTGAGTTATTATCGGCAAAAATGGATGTATTATCCTAGTGTTCTATCAGTCGATTTGTAGGAGGTTATGTCAATGAAGGGCGCTTTATCGGACTGCCGTGCGCTGGTTACAGGTGCATCAGGATTCGTAGGGACATGGCTCACTCAACATTTGCTTGAACAAGGTGCTGAACTAACCTCCATCCTAAGTGAGCTCAACCCGCGAAGCCCGTTTGTTAAAATGGGGCTGGACAAGGAAATCCGCTGTTATTATGGTTCAATTGCTGACTACCACCTAATTGAACGCGCTATCACGGACGAAAGAATTAACACCGTCTTTCATCTGGCTGCCGTATCCATGCAGGATTTGGCATACCAGATCCCCTGGCAGACGTTCGAGACCAACGTGAAGGGTACTTACAATCTGCTGGAGGTCTGCCGGATTCACAAGGACCAGATCTCCAAAATCATTATTGCCTCCAGTGACAAAGTCTACGGTGACAGCCCCATTCTCCCCTATGATGAAGAGATGCCCATTCAGGGCAGGAATCCTTACGACGCCTCGAAATCCTGTTCCGACCTGATCTCCCAGAGCTACAGACACAGCTTCAGCCTGCCTATTGTAGTCGGGCGCTTCGGCAATATTTACGGAGGAGGCGATCTGAACTTCCGCAGGCTTATTCCCGGGACCATACAGCGGCTATACGGCAAGCTCCGGCCTGTCATCCGAATCTCTTCAGTCGGAACCTATATGCGGGACTTCCTCTACATCAAGGATTTGGTCCAGGCATATATGGCCATGTACCATTATGAAGGACATCAGGACGGAGAGCATGTATTTAACTTCGGGACCGGCAAGCTGTGGGAGATCCAGAAGGTTACCTCACTTATTCAGCGCACAATGAATCTGGATTATATTGAACCGCAATATGAAGTTCAGAGCGGCAGGGAAATTCTGCAACAGCATCTCTCCCCTGAGCGGGCCAAGGCGATTCTTCAGTGGTCAGCAGATACTCCGCTGGAGGAAGGAATCCGGCAAACCGTAGACTGGTATGAACGATACTGGCTGCCCGAATCCCATACAGCAACGACAGGAGTTGTATAATCCTATGAAACCATCCGTTGTTATAACCGGCATGGGCTGTGTTACTCCTCTGGGCTATACGCCCGTGGAGATCTATGAAGCCATGCTTCAAGGCAAAACAGCCTATAGCGCCATTAGCCTATTCGATGCATCCGCCTGCAGCTGCTCCATCGGAGGTGAAATTCCGAATTTCAGTATCAGAGACCTGGGCATTTCCGGCTCTAACATGATGCTGAGATACAATAAGCTGCAGATGAAGGCCGCCTATCAAATGCTGAATGACTATGGACTGCTCGCAAGTCTGGAGAATAACGCTATGAATTGTGCGGTCTATGTGGCCAATCATCCGGTAAATCTGGACCCTGAGACGCTGCAGATCATTCGTTCGATCTGCAGCAGCGGCGGAGAGGGAGCCATGGATTTTTCACGGCTGGGGGATAACCTGCACCGGATTCCTCCCTTAAGCGGCGTGAAGCAACTAACCACGGTACCTTCGCACTTCATTGCCAAAACCACGGGAGCGCACGGACCCGGCAACTTGTATTGTAATAGCGATTGCGGAGGCATAACAGCCCTCCTGTCTGCGGCTAGTGCCATCGAGACCGGGCGGATAGACCAAGCCATGGTCTCCGCCTCCTTCAGTCCCTTCAGCGCCCATGAATTCAGGTGGTGGCTGGAGACCGGACTCGTCAGAAGCACGGCCGCACGGGGGAATCCTGAAAAGCTGGTCACTCCCTTCAGCCCGCAATCATCAGGCACGCTTATGAGTGAGGGCGCGGGCGCTATTTTCCTGGAAAGGGAAGAAGTTGCCCTAAGCAATGGCCGCCCTATACTTGCCAGAATCCAAGGCGGGGCCAGCCTGACCGTTCCTGGTGAGACTTACTTGGAATTGTCGGCGGCAGGCTTCACGAAGGCCCTGAATCTGGCGCTGGAGCGTGCCAAGCTTGCCCCGGGTGACATTGATCTGATGATGTGCAACGCACCGTCTGTTGCCGCTTGGGATGATGCTGAGCTTAAGGGTATCTCTGCTGTGTGGAATGGCTCAAGCGTAAGCGCTTCTGCATTGAAGGGGTATCTTGGGTATCTCGGCCCCGTATCCGGTCTGCTCGACGTGATCCTGGCGGTGCAATCGATGATCAGCCAAACTGCTGTGCCGCTGAACCATACATCTGCGCCCTCTGACAGCCGCACCAAATGGGTCCGCCCGGAGAATGCGGCCATGGATATTGAACGGACTGTCGTGAGCAGTGCAGGACCGGGCGGGGCCTACAGCGCTATCATTCTTGAGAAAGGGGACAATCACCCGCGATGAGAAGCAAAATTGTAGTAACGGGAATAAGCGCGATTACCCCTCTGGGCAACCAACTGGAATCCATAGTCACCCATCTGAAGGCGGGCCATTCAGGAATCAGGCCGATTCAGCGGTATCAGGTGGGCAGCCTGCCTGTTAAACATGCAGCTGTGATTGATGATTCGGCGCTGGACCGGGTGCAGTACCCTGTTGCCGGCAATATTATTTTCAAGCTGTTCTACTCCTGTGTGAAGGAGCTTCTGGAAACCGGCGGTCCAGGAAGGTTCTATGCTCCCGAACGCATCAGCTTAATTGTAGGCACTGACCCCAATACCTCCTCTCCTGAGGATCTCCAGTATCTGTACGCTTATGGCAATGCAGAGCAGACTCCATCAGAGCCGATGGAGCTTGAGACACTGCTCGCTAACCAGCCCTCTTATATGTTCTATCATGCTGCCCGTGATTTTGGCATAGGAGGCCCAAGTATAGCGAATTTCGGCACTTGCGCTGCTTCCGCGCAGGCGATTGGCGACGCCATGCTTATGCTGAGATCCGGGGATGCCGATGCGGTGATCACCGGGGGAGTCTCGTCCAAGCTGGACCCGATGTCTCTGGCCCGCCTCTGCCGGCTCGGTGCGCTTGAGCCCACGAAGGATGATTGCACTGAGAATTGCTCCCCGTTTGACCTGAACAGGAACGGCTTCACAATCGGGGAAGGCTCGGTTCTATTCCTGCTCGAGCGGGAAGAGGATGCACTCCGCCGGCATGCGCCGATCTATGCGGAGATACGGGGGTATGGCAGCTCGCTGGACGGTTATTCCATCACAGACCCGCATGAGTCTTCCCTGGGAATGATCCTGTCCATGGAGCGGGCTATTGAGGATGCCGGAGTGCCGCCGGAGGCCATCACCTACATTAACGCGCATGGCACAGGGACACCCAAGAACGATAAGCATGAGACTGAAGCGATTAAGGCAGTCTTCGGTACCCTCGCCGGGCAACTGGACATCAGCTCCACCAAATCGATGCATGGCCATCTGATGACAGCCGCCGGGGCCATGGAGACTCTGGTAACGATTCTTAGCCTGGGCAGCGGGTTCATTCCGCCAACGATCAATTACAGAACCCCTGATCCCCAGTGTGACCTGAACTATACTCCGAATATATCGAAACCTGCGGACATAGAGATGGCCCTCACCAATTCATTCGGCATGGGCGGACAGAATGCGTCTCTGGTCATTGCTAAATATAAGCGGGGATGAACGAATGGAGACTCCTTCAGCATGGGCTGGGTTGTACCTGAAGCGGATCGGCATGGTTGTGGAGCCTCCCAGCCTGGATTATCTGCAGCGCTTAGTCAGGTCGCGGATGACCCGTCTAGTCTTTGAGAATATCTCCAAGCTGCATTATCTTAAGGCCTTTGAAGAACAGCAATACTATCTTCCTCCGCAGGAAGTCTACTTGGATCATATGTATAGATTTGATTACTCCGGCGTGTGCCACACGGGCAATTATTATTTCTGCAAGCTGCTGCAGGAGCTTGGCTACGATGCTTATCCTATTAAATACGCCTCCCATCTGGCAACAACGTGAAGATTGCAGACCGGCTCTATTATACGGATGTAGCACTGGGGCATCCCGTCTATTATCCGCTGGATATCTCCCAGCCGCATGAGCTTATGATTCACCATTCCCGGGTTATGGGCTATCCTGACCCGAGCAACAAGCTTAAATTCCATCTGGTGCACGGAATTACAGGCAAAGAACAGCATCACTGGATATTTCGTCCCGATGAGCGCGCAGGCTTGCCGGAAGTTCACCGGCTTATTCACTGGAGCAATGAGCCGCAGCGTCTGTTCACCACTATCCTGCGGGTCTATCAGTGGCAGCCGGACCGGCAGCGCTCGCTGTCTCTTGTAAATAATACATTCACCATCCGGTATCAGGAGAGCCAAGAGCAAATGAAGCTGCACTCCATACAGGAGATTCAGGATATTGTGCACAATGAATTCGGCATGACCAACCTCCCGGTTCATGAAGCTGTAGAAACTCTCGAATCCCTGGGCACACCAATATGGGGTGAATAAAATTCACCCCGCCTTATCCGGAAGCAGCCCCACATTGATCGTTCATTCAATGTGGGGCTGCTCTTATTTTAATCCATTCCGGTAATGGACCAGTTATGATCTACCTCCGGTATAATCGTCTGGCGCTCCCGGATGTAGCGCACCAGCAGCTCGCGGACGCTGCAGTCCGACTCCCAGTGCTTCACGGCGCTGACCAGTCCCGAGGCCTTCAATAGACTGCTGTAACGGTAATTGTTGACGGCAAGCTGCAATTCGTCCGTATCGGCAAGCGGTCTGCCCCGGTAGGCCAGGTGGATGATCCGCCGGCCTGCCGGCTGCGAGAGGTCGATCTGATAATTGACCCCGGCGAACATATCGTAGAGGTAGCTCGGCACCTCGGGATCGGCGGATATATTCGTCTCTCCGGGCTGCCACTGCCGGAAATGTGAAGCTGAAGCTTCCATATAAGCCTTTAGCTCCTTGCCGGTAACGGTAACCACATACAGCACATTATCAAAAGGGTAAATGCGGTAGACATCTGCATACGTCAGCGGTCCCTGCTTCAGATCCGCGTTGTCGTTAAACAGGCTAGTAGCGGCAACATCCGCTCCGCTGGCCTCCAGCATGGCACGCTGGATCAAGGTTATGACCGCCGTATCCTGCACCCGTCCGGCGGGCAGCCCGGCAGTCTCTTCAGGCTGGAAATCGGCCGCTGCATACCCCAGAATGCCGCCCTCCCCTTCTATGGAAGAGCCACCACCGCCTTCGGCGATGAACCGGAGGGTCTCTTCATGCGCCCCAGCAACCATACTGCGCAGTTCCGGGTCCGGCTCCCAGCTACTCATATCTACCACCGTGACCTCCCGGCTCACAACCTTGGGCTGACCGCCTTCCAGCTCCAGTGTCAGGTCGAAGCGTACAACTTCCCGCCCCCGGTCCCGCGGCCCTCCAATAACGGTATTCCCGATGCGCTGGTTTACGGTAATATGCATATGGCCGACCAGCAGCACATCTGCTTCAGGAACAAGCTCCGCAATCCGTCCGGCGGCATCCGAGCCGCCCTCTTCATCGAATTCTGCGACCATACCCGCATGGGCGCTGATCACAATCAGGTCCGCCTTCCCTTCCGCTCGGAGGGAAGCCGCTATCGCTTGCGCGGTCTCGGCCATATGGCCGAACCTTAGGCCCTCAACCTTTCCTCCATCCCAGCGCGGAACGTTGGGATTCGTCAGACCGATAACCGCAATCCGGATGCCGTGCTGTTCTAGGATCACATATGGCTCTGCAAAGGGTCTGCCTTCCGTGTCCCAGACATTGGCAGCAAGCACCGGGAAGTTCAGCTCCTGCCTGATCCGCTCAATCAGGCCAAGGCCGAAGTTAAACTCATGGTTGCCCAGCGTCAGTGCAGCATAGCCCATGGCATTAAGTGCTGCCGCGACCGGATGCCTCTCATCCGGCCGCTTATTGTAGACATCGTCAGTCAGCATATTTCCCTGGAAGATGTCACCGTTATCGATCAGCAGAACCTCGGTTCCGCTCTCTCTAAGCTCCCGGACGTAAGCTGCTACTCTGCCGAGCCCGTCATTTACGGTATCGAGTCCGTCTTCATAACGGTAGCCCCACAGATTGCCATGAACATCCGAAGTAGCGATAATCACAATCTTGCGCAGGTTACGGCTTGCTGCCGGTTCCATCATCTCGTCCACCCTTCTTCGTCTCTTATTTCAGAATTGCGCCTGCGGTGAAGCTCTTCTCCATCTGGTCACTGAACAGCACATAAGCAAGCAGAATCGGCAGCGTAGAGATTACCATTGCTGCGGCCAGCGGTCCCCAGCTAATGCTGTACTGGCCGCTGAAGTTCATCAGCCCGAGCGGCAGCGTCCGCAGCGTTTCCTTCTGGATAAAGGTTGCCGCCATCAGCAGCTCATTCCATACGGCGAGGAACACGAAGATCGCAACCGAGGCAAGCGGCGGCTTCAGCAGAGGAAGCACGACCTTGAAGAAGGATTTCACCACCCCGCAGCCGTCGATGAACGCAGCCTCCTCCAGCTCCTTCGGCATGCTCCGCAGGAACGCCGACAGCATATAGACGCCAATTGGCAGATTCACAGCGATGTACGGCAGGATAATCGACAGCCGCGAGCTGAGAATACCGAGATTCTTCAGGATCATGAACAGCGGAATCAGCGTAGCATGAATCGGCACCATGACCCCCATGAGCAGAATGAACAGAATCAGTCCGTTGTATTTGAATCTCATCCGTGTCAGCGCGTAAGCCATCATCGAAGCGAACAGCAGCACGCACAAGAGGGTAATCAGCGTAACGGACACACTGTTGAAAAAGTATTGATTCACCTTGGCGCTTACCCAAGCCTCTGAGAAATTACTAAACCGCCATTCTGTGGGGAGCGCCCAGACCACTCCGCCGATAATCTCCGAATTATCCTTAAACGCACTTACCACAAGCCAGTATAGCGGGAACAACTGGAGGACGGCAATGAGGATCATCAACAGATAGATGCCTGTATTTTTCGTAGTCTTCAGCATGTCCGGTCCTCCTTAATATTCAATTTTTTCACGGGTCAGCACTTTGTTGAGTACCCAGGCGATGATCAGACACTCCAGCACCATGAATACGGCAAGCGCACTGCCGTAGCCGAAGTTCTGCTTCAGGAACGCTTCCTGGAACATTTTCAGGGCAATCATTGTTGTGGAATGCAGCGGTCCGCCGTTCGTCATCACATACACACTCTCAAAGGTCTTGAGCGCGTAAATCACGTTCAGCACGACACAGATCCGCAGCACATCAGACAGCAGCGGAAGCGTGATATAACGGACTGCCTTCCAGCCGACAGCTCCGTCCAGCTTCGCGGCTTCATAATACTGTTCCGAGATACCCTGGATACCTGCAAACAGGATCAGCATGTTATAGCCTACATAATGCCAGGTTGTTACGATCAGGACGGACAAAAGTGCCGTCTTGGTATCTCCAAGCCAGGCCTGTGCCCAGCTGCCAAGGTGAACGGCCTCCAGCAGCGTGTTCAGCATCCCGATGTTCGGATCGTAGATTTTGACCCACAGCAGACTGACCATCGTTGTTGACATGACCACCGGGAAAAAGTAAATATTGCGGAACCATTTGCGTCCCTTCATTTTGCGGGAGACCAAGAGCGCCAGGCCGAACGAGAGCGGAAGCTGGACGAACACGCCAGTCAGGAGGAAGGCTACACTGTTCCATACCGCCTTCCAGAAGCTTTTATCTGCGGTGAACATCTTGGTGTAATTGTCCAGGCCCACGAAGGCCATAGGGTTAATTCCGTCCCACTCCTGGAAGCTGTAATACGCCGTCATGAGGATCGGCACGAAATAGAAGACCAGAAATATGGTTAAGCCGGGTACTAGAAACAAAGCGATTAATTTCTTATCCGAGAGCGCTCTTTCCATCACTATCCACCTATCAGAGTGCAGAAAAGCGATGCGGTCCAAGAGACTGCATCGCCTTTCCCCTATTATATTTGTAAAGCGTGTCTTACTCTGCCGAACGGAGCAATGTTTCCAGCTGGGCCGTGTATTCCTCAGGCGTCAGATTGCCGCCATAGAGCTGCTGCGTCATATCGCGGTATTCCTGACCTGTATCTGCCGACAGCAGGCCGAACCACATCGCCTGGGTTTTGGCTGTTTTGCTGATATCGGCAGCATAAGCGGAGAGCTGCTCATTCTGCGACTCCGACTTCACTTCACTGGCTGCATAGCCCGGCAGGCCTTTGCGTACGAACTCATCATTGAGCTTCAGAGACAGCTTAATGGCGAATTCCTTGGCTTTGTCAAGGTGCTTGGAGCTGTTGTTCACGAACAAGGAGTAAGGTGCCGCCGAGTTCTGGAAGCCGATCGTCGCACTGTAGACATCCTCTGCACCCGTCTTCGGGAATGCGATATATCCGAGATTATCGCCCATGGCCTTCGACAACGCGCCGAAGTTGAAGCTGCCGTCAATCCAGATCAGCGCCTTATCATTCTTGAACAGCTCCTGGGCATCCAGGTAAGCCGAGCCTAGGAAGCCTTTCTGGAAGGCATTGCTGCTTACCAGGGTGGCTACCTGCTTCGCCGCATCTACAAATGGAGCATCTGTAAACTTCGCATCGCCTTTAATCGCATTGTCGAAGGCGTTAACGTCCTGACGCGCTACAAGCAGGTTGTACAGCAGATCACCCTGCCATCTTTCCTTGCCGCCGAGGGCGATAGGGATGATCCCTTTATCATCGGCTTTGGATACCAGCGCCTGAAGATCATCCCAGGTTGCAGGAGGCGTAGCGCCCAGATCGCTCATCAGCTTTTTGTTATAGTAGAAGACCAGGGTTGTACTGATATTGGAAGGAACGGAATAGATATTGCCGTCTTCTTCTTTCACCAGCTGGTTGTCCAGAAATTTCGCACCAAGTCCTGTGGAATCCAGGGTATCGTTCAGCGGGGCTACCGTTTTCGATTGCAGTACAGGTGTCCGGTAGGACTTCCCGGCATGCTGCTGGAATACATCCGGTAGCTCATTGGCAGCCAGTGCAACACTGATTTTGGTCTTGTAGGTCTCGTCCTGTATGTACTCATAATTCAAATCCACGCCGACTTCCGCTGCGGTAGCCTCGGCAGCAGCCTGATACATCGGATCTGCATCGAACATCCATAAGGAGACAGATTCCTTACCTTCCGCCGCTTTCGCATCCTGATTCTGAGTTGCCCCTTCGTTACCGTTGGCTCCTCCGCAAGCACTAAGCACTACACTGCTAAGCGCGATGGATGCTGCAACTACCCCAAGCTTTTTTCCGAACATTTGTGTTGGACCACCTTTCAATATTTCGGGAATTGACTTACAGGTATCATCTTAACAAGTGAACCGCCGTGTACGAATGGAGATATGTTGGTTTTAACAGTAAAATTTTTAGGTGTGTCAGGTAAGTTTACACTCAATTTACGGGGCGTTCCCATGTTAACGGCAGCTTTACACAGGGTTAACTTTAACCGACAGAAAAGCAATCAGGAACAAAATTACACTGCGGGTGAAGGAAGCGGGTGCCTTCTCTGACCAGCCGCTTGTAAGGAGCAGCATTGTTGCACTTCTTGCAGGATTTCTCTATAAATGTTACGGGGTTGAAGTACAATGTTGCATTTTTTGCACAAAGTTCGGTGGTTAGAGCGATTTAACGTTGGATTTGTTGCATTTCATGCAGGATTTCGGCATTCGTCGCTTCTATTGAGCAATATTGTTGCACTTCTTGCAGCATTCCTCTATAAATGTTACTGGCTGTGAAGAATGAGGACCACCTCCCGGCGTAGCAGCACCCCTTGTGTTCGGTTTTTTGATTACATTCGCGTACAAACCTATTCGCAGACGGGTAAATCATAATTCCTTAACATAGAAAAGCCCGGCTGCAAAACACCGGGCCCTGCCTATAGCTGCTGCTTATGTATCCGAATAACTACCGCTGTACACGGTATTCGGGGTCATTCCGTAACGTTTCTTGAAGCATTTGCTGAAATAAAACGGGTCCTTGTAGCCCACCTGCCGGGCTATCGTCGCAATCTTGGGTGCGGGTGCTTCTTCCTCGAAGGCCCCCTGGCTAAGCAGCTTCATGGCTTCACCAAGACGGACGTTTGTCACATATTCCACAAACGACTCGCCGGTCTCCTTCTTAAACGCATGGCTTAAATAGCTAGGGTTCACAAACAGGGCGCTGGCCGTACTCTGCAGTGACAACGTATCCTCGGCATAATGTGCCGTCACATAGGCAATGGTTTTGGTGATTAAGGCAGTACCGCTGCTCTGTCGCTTCTGAGCACGGGCATCAACTGCCTGCGGCTCCTGTACATCCCCGGCTTTGATTCTGAGCCGGTTGATATACCGCTCTGCCTCCCACTTCTCTGTCAGCTGCGTGCGGATCGTGCGAAGAGCTTGTTCCACAGCATCCTCATCGATAGGCTTCAGCAGATAATGGTCCGCTCCAAGCGAGATGGCCTGCTGTGCATAGGAGAAATTATCGTAGCTGGTGATGAAAATCAGCTTAGCCGCCGAATTCAGCTTACGGACTTCCCCAATGAATTCAAGCCCGTTCATATTTGGCATCTCAATATCCGTAATGATGAGATCGATAGGCTGCTCCCCGATGATCTGCAAGGCGGCCGCGCCGTCATCGGCTTCTGCGGCCACCTCGAACCCGGCGGCTTCCCAATCCACCAGACGGATCAGCAGCTGCCTGAAATAATACTCGTCGTCCACAATCAGGACGCGGGCTACCGGTGCTGTGTTCATAGTCTGACTGTCCCCTCTTCCTGTTCGTTCGTCTGCTTAAGCAGCGGCAAGCGCAGCTTCACTTCTACGCCCCGGCCCGGCTCAGAGGCTAGCAGGATTCCATAAGCCGCTCCGAACCGCAGGCGGATGCGGTCCTGAATATTTCGGAGTCCGAAGCTGTATCTCTCCGCGCTGTCATGCTCCGACCAGATCAGCCGCTGCTGCTCTTCGCTCATGCCCTTACCGTTGTCACGGACGGTGAAGCACAGCAGATTCTGTCCGTCCGTGCTTTCCGCTGCGCAGGTAATTTCACACCAGCCGCCGTCCGCCATTCCTCTAATGCCATGGTGGATCGCATTCTCGACCAGCGGCTGAAGCAGCATGGTCGGCACCAGGCAGGACTCCAGTCCAGGCCCGAACGATATCCGGTAGTTCAGCTTAGGGAATCGGATCTGCTGAATATAGAGGTAGCTCTCCAGATGCTTCTGCTCCTGGGCCACCGTTATCAGCTCCTGACCGTTGCTAAGCGAGATCCGGTAGAACTCACCCAGCGCCTTCAGCATCCTGCTGATGTCCTTCGCCCCCGACATCACTGCCATCGCACGGATCGTGTCCAGTGTATTGTACAGGAAATGAGGCTTGATCTGCGAATAGAGCAGCCGCAGCTCCAGCATCCTTTTGGTCTGCTCTTCCGTCTCCACCTGGACCATCAGGCGCTGGATGCGCTCCACCATTTCATTGAAGGTAGCTCCCAGCCGGCCGACCTCATCCTCGGAATCGGCGGCGGCGCGCCGCTCCAGATTCCCGCTGCCCACCTCGACAATCGCTTCGCTAAGCTGGCTGAGCGGCCGGGTCAGCCGGCGGGCGAACAGAATGGACAGAAGCACGGCCGACAGAATGCTGATCAGGCCGAACCCGGCCAGCAGCAGGGCGATTTTCCAATACCCGTAGGTTAGCTCCGATATCGTCACCAGCTGGACTACCTTCCAGTCATAGGGGGTGAGACTCTGCATGGATACTAAATAACGGTCGCCAGCGACCTCCTGGGTCCGGGTTCCTTGTGAGACTGACTTGACCCAATCTGTAAGGGAGGCCTCCGGGACCGGCTGGTTCACCCTTGAGGCTTCATTCGCAGAGATGATTCTTCCGTTCCGGTTGATGACCAGCGTAGCGCTCTCCGGGTTCTGTTCATTATGATAGAGGCGTGCAAGTGTCCGCTCATCAATGTTGACATAGATATAGCCAAGCGGGGTCCCGCTCTCCATGCTCTTAATGACTCTGCCCACACTGATCATATTCTTGTGCTTCATCCCGGACAGAAAGGCAGGCGTAAGCGAATCCGCCCACACTGCCCCGCCTCTGGCTGCATCAATCTCCGCGCGGGGATAGATGCCGAGACTCTCCCGGGTCACGCCGGTCAGATTGGAGGTGTAATAGAGATTGCCGTTCAACGATTCAATAATAACAGAATCGATATTCGGCTCGGTGACCAGCATTGCAGCCAGTGTATTGTAGATCGACTTCAGTGCAGCGGCATCATTTCCGGGACCGGTACCTCTGCTGAGCAGCTTCTGGGTGTCCTGATTAATCAGCACGAACTTCGTGAAATTCTGGACCGACTGGAACACCGTCTCCATCGACTGCTTGACCAGCCGCACTTCCTGCTGTGAGCTTGCCGTGGTTCTCTCCAGGGTCTGATTGAAGACAATCCGCTGAATGCTGACCATGAAAATCACCAGTGCCAGCAGGACAATCAGGAGGTTGCTTAGCAGAATCTTCCGCCGCAGCGGCATCCTGCCGCTGAACAGAAAGGGCAGATCAGCCCTTAGCCTCTTCAAGAGGGATGGATATGGCATGAACCGCTTCATCGTTCCCTCCGTTACAAGTATGGTTGTACATGTATTATACACAAATTACAACAACAGAAAAGCAGCGGCTCTCCGTAACTTAGAGAAACCGCTGCTTGCGGGGAGTTGCAGGAAATAACCCAGCCGGAGCTCAACGGGCCGATTTAAGCCGCACGGGTCAGCTTGCGGACAACCTCCTGGCTGTACTTGCGTTTGGTGATGAAGAAGAAGCTGAGCTGGAACACGATATAGACCGCCACAACAATGGTGGTATTCTTCATGAACTCGCCAACGATGTCCGATCCGCTCATCACATGGGTGATCAGATAGATGACCGAATAACCCAGGATGCTGCCAAGCAGCAGCGGGACAAAGAAGGTGATAAGCAGCTCTGCCGAGACGACCGAGCGGATCTCCTTGTCGCTGATCCCGATTTTGTAGAGCTTCCTGAAAAAGATGGTGGCGTTCCCGATTTCGGTATACTGCTTGAAGTACAGCACCATTCCGCCAGCGACAAAGAATAATACCCCGATCAATGAGGTGACGAATACAAAGAGCGAATAGTTCTTCTTCAGCGCTTTGTAGGCATCTACCTTGGATGCAACGGCAAACATCTTGCCGCTTCCGTCCTTGTCTGTAGCATCCAGGGTATCCTTAAGCTTCTGAATAACCCCGTCCGTCCCCTTCCAGGCTGCAAAATCAATTCCGTAATGAGTTCCGGTTGCCGCCGCACCTACCTTGGACTCCATATTCTTGTAATCCTCGTTGCTCACTACGATGCCTGAGCTGGTCGGATACGAGCTGGCTGTTGCAAACCAGTTGCCGTGATAAGAGGCCTTCACCTTGTAATCGAAGGTCTGCTTGCCGTCGGTGAACTGGATCTTCTCTCCTTCTCCGATGCCGTGGGTACCCGGCTCCCAGGCTGTCACAATGTTAAGAACCTCACCTGCGCCCACCGATACCTTCTCCCCGGTCAGCTTGTTATACATCTCCTGCGAGATGATCGGCTTCGTCTTCAGGATATCGTATTTATCGCCTTCCAGATTCATCCGCAGATTCAGGAAGTGGGTCTCCTGGATTGACTTCAGCGGCTCAGCGGATGTCTTCAGCACCTGCTCCAGCTGGTCTTTCTCCAGCACATGTACACCGGCAACGGATATATACTCCACATCATATTTATTCCGCTCGGCGATGCTCTCTGACAATTGCAGTAAGGAGAACGGGGATGCGACGAGGAAGATCGTCATTCCGCTAAGAATGCTCAGGATGAACATGATCCGTTTGTTCTGATTGAATTTGTGATTGATTTCTGTGATCGACAGGATGTGCCGGTAGTAGAATTTCTTGTTCTTGAGGAAGGTAATCAGTGTATTCCCGAGATGGGAGATCACCATGTAGATCCCGATGAAGCTCATCAGAACATAGGTGATAATCATGAAGGGGTTGGTATTCAGGCTCTCAGCGTTCGAGATGAAGATCAGGAAGAGAATGGACGCTATAACCAGCCCTACCCCCAGCAGCCCCAGCTTGGCATCACTTGCCTTCGCCTGATTATCCTGCTTGCGGGAATCCTTCATCAGGTCTGCGATATCGAGCTTCCCGACCTTGACGCTTGAGATCAGCTGCGAGGCAGCGAAGATTACCGTGAAGACAGCCGCAGTAACAATGAAGCTTGCTGCACTGAGTGAATAAGCTACGCCTTGCAGATCCAGCAGATTGATCGCTACGTTCTGGAACAGCCTGGAGAAGATCGCACCCGTGATGATTCCGGCGATAAGCGAGGACACGCTGATGATCAGATTCTCCAGCAGGATGATCTTCTGCAGATCATTTTTATGCATCCCGAGTGACATGAAGATGGCGAATTCCTTGCTTCTCGCCTTGATGAATGAGGAATGCGCATAGTTGATGAAGAATACGGAGAAGAGCGTCAGCGCAACCAGACTTAGCATCAGGACAATCTGGATGACATCCTCCGTCGCTCCTTCACGGATGCTTTTATTGAATAAGAGCGCAGCGTAGAGGTGAAAAATCGTGATCGCAAAGGCGCTGCAGATGAAGTAGGAGAAGAAATTGCGGACATTGCGCTTGAAATTTTTAATCGTAACGTCTCTAAAGGTCATTGCTTTCCCCTCCAATGATGGCCAGACAGTCGAGAATCTGATCGAAGAACTCCTTGCGGACTCCGCTGCTGACAATCTCCATGCTGATCGCACCGTCTTTAATGAAGATAATCTTCTTGCAGAAGCTGGCTGCGAAGGCATCATGCGTAACCATCAGAATGGTGCTGTCCCGTTCCTGGTTCATCTTCTCGATACATTTCATCACGGCATTCGACGACTTGGAATCCAGGTTGCCTGTAGGCTCATCGGCGAAAATAATGTCCGGATCATTAATCAGCGCGCGGCTCACCGCCACTCTCTGCTGCTGTCCGCCGGAGATGTTGTACGGGTATTTGCCGGCAATCTCGTCGATGCCCAGCAGCTTCATGATTTCCTCGCTCTTAGACTCCATATGCTCTTTATCGCGCTTGTCGAGAATCATCGGCAGCATCACATTTTCCTTCAGCGTCAGGCTGTCCATGAGGTTGAATTCCTGGAAGACGAAGCCCAGATGCTGTCTGCGGAAGAGGGCCATCTGGTTCTTATCCATGGAGGTAATGTTCTTGCCCCCGATCAGAACCTCGCCATAGCTCGGCTTACCGATTCCGCTGAGGATGTTCAGCAAGGTGGTCTTGCCGCTCCCGGAGGGTCCCATAATCCCGATGAAGTCCCCCTTCTCTACGTTGAAGCTTACGGAATCCAGTGCCACTGTCGAATGCTCACCGTTCTGTACACCATATACTTTCTTAACCTCTTTGACTTCCAGTACTACGCTCACAGCTTCATCTCCCATTAATCATCTATTCATCGTGTTTCTTTCCGGTAGCTCTATTGTAGGGAATCGGGGCTTCCACATCCATCCATTTAAGTTATATTGTCTTTCATTTTTGAAAGATACGAAATCTGCACCTCGGTGCTTAGACCTGCTTCAGAGGTAATCGTGAGCCGGTGGCCCAGCTTGCGGGCAATTTCCGAGCAGACGTAGAGGCCGATGCCGGTAGCCTGATGATGGGTACGTCCGTTTTTTCCGGTAAAAAAGGGCTGGAAGACCCGCTGCAAATCTACAGGCTCAATCCCGATCCCCTCATCCCGGATGGACAGTACCACCTGCTCGCCCTGCTGCTGAAGACGGAAATAGATGGACTTGGCCTCTCCCCTGGAGTCAGAGTATTTGATCGCATTCGAGATAATCTGATCAAGCATCGCCGTATTCCATTTGCTGTCTGTCATGACCGTGATCTGCTCGTCCTCACATTCTATCACCGGGTATACATTGTTATAGATGTACTGGTTCCGCTTGCTGTTGATCAGATGACGGAGCGATTCCAGCAGCTTGACCGGTCCCGGGTTGTAATCGCGGGTGAAATGCTCCAGACGGAAAAACTTCAGCATCTGGTTCAGCATACTGAGAATTTTGTCCTTCTCCTCTTCTATATGCTGGAGGGCCAGGGCATGGCCGGTGGGATTCATTTTGTAATTCTGAAGAATGAGGTCGATGACCGACAAGGGTGTTTTGAGATTATGTATCCACTGGGAGATGAACTTATGGGTGTTGTCGGCCCGGGCCTTGACCTCATAGATCTGGTCCTGGTAGCTGTGGTGAAGCTGGTGAATAAGCCGGATGGCAGACTGCTGCTCGGCCGAGAAGCCCTTCTCTTCAATCTCGATATTCTCGGACAAGCGCTGGAGCTCCCGGTGGGTGGAGACGTAACGGATGAACCGGAAGCCCATGAACAGGATGAAAATATACAGATAAATACTGAGCAGATACAGAAGCTGAATGCTGTTGCTGACATAAAAATAGCAGTAGACGCTGACCAGCACATGGCTCGTGAAATAGACAAGGGTAAAGGATAAATGGTCGCGCGCAAAAGACCGGAACAGCCTGATACTCACTTACGCGTCCCTCCCATCACCGATGAGTCAAAAATATAACCCACGCCCCGTTTGACCCTGATGACATCCTGAAAGCCGAGACTCGCAAGCTTGCTCTTGACCCGGGTTACATTGACCGTCAGCGTATTGTCCACCACGAAATGCACATCGTCCCACAGCTCCTCCAGGAGCTCTTCCCGGGTGACGATGGTATCCTTTTGCTCCATCAGCTTCTTCAGCAGCTTATATTCGTTCTTGCTCAGCTCCTCCACCGCGCCCTTGCAGGAGATGCTGAAATTGCGGTCATCCAAATGAATGGGGAGCGGCTCCGGCAGCGGCTCGGACTTACCGGCGTACTCCCCGTAATTGCGGCGCAAAATGGCCATAATCTTCGCCAGCAGCACCTGAATATTCAGCGGCTTGACGATGTAGTCATCGGCGCCCAGCTCCATGCTGAGCACCTGGCTGGACTCTTCATCCCTGGCGGAGATGATAATGATCGGAACTGTAGTCTTTCTTCTAAATACGCGGCAATAATAGAAGCCGTCATAGTAGGGCAGGTTCAGGTCAAGCAGTACCAGCTGCGGCGCTTCCTGCTCGAAGATTTTCTCCACCGCCTGGAAATCTGCAACCTCCACCACCTCATAGCTGTACTTGCGCAGGATATCAGTCATCAGCGTACGGATTTTGATATCATCCTCGACGATCATAATCTTGAACAATTCGCTCACCTCTCCGCAGCCCGCAGTTCCCTGGATCATTCCCTGTTATGAAGCCTCCGCGAGCTTATGGCCGACAAACCCGATGATCGTGCCGATGCTTGCGAAGTGTTCATGTATCAGTTCCTCGGGCAGAATAATGATCTTGAATTCGCGCTCCAGTCTGTCCACCAGGTCAAGCAGACCCAGAGAGCTCAGCAGCCGGGACTCGAAGATATCAGTGTCCGGGCGCAGCTCCACAGCAGGAACGCGGGTCAGACCCGCTACGATCATTGTAACTTGTTCTGTGATTTTCATATACTGTTTTCTCCAATACTGGGGGATTTGTAATAGGGATCAAAAACATGGGCAATCGCCCGGATGAAATAGGTACCGCTTGGTGTGACCTGAATCAGCGGAGAATCTACCCCTTCCAGGAGCCCGTCCCGCTCCATGGCACGAAGCTGAATGATTTCCTGCTGGAAGTAAGTGTCGAAATCTGCGCCGCAGCTGGAAGTGAACGCCGCTTTGTCGATGGACATGCCGCCGAGGAGCCGCAGCAGGATAAGCTCAGCACGAACCAGGTCATCCTCCGACAGCTGATGGGTTCTGCCGGACTCTACAGGGAGTCTGCCCTGATCCAGCGCTGAGCGGTAACGGTCCATAGCCGTGGTGTTCTTATAATAGAGCCTGCCGGTCTTGCTGACGGCCGACTTGCCCAGTCCCAGCAGCTCCGGGCTGCCGATCTCCGAGGAGCCCATGAAATCCCTGACCACCTGCGGTCCCGGATGCCGCTCTCTTCCAATATTGCGGATGAAGGTATCGCTGCCCATCATGGTATAATCCGGCGACAGCACCTCCCTGGCCAACTCGAAAAGACGGGCTACCATGTAAGAATTGGGCAGGCTGAGCAGCGGGATTTTGCGCTGCAGCGGATAGATGGCCGGATAATGGGCGTACGGGAAGGCCACAATTTTGTCCGGAGCGATCTTGACAATCTCCCGCAGTGTGCGTTCGAACTCTCCGAGACCCTGATAGGGCAAGCCGTAGCACAGATCAACATTCACCGTGAAGTCCATGCTGCGGGCAAGTCCTATAATCTCCCGTGTCTCTTCCAGATCGCATTCCCGGTGAATGGCATTCAGGACCCGGGTGTCGAAATCCTGAACACCAAAGCTGATATAATTGAAGCCCAGCGCCTTGAGCAGCCGCAGCTTCCCTTCGCTTACAATCTGCTTGTCCGGGTAGGCCTCCAGCTTCACTCTGGCGTTATCCAGCGGCTCCACATACCGGCTCAGACTCCCGTACAGCCGTTCGATCTGCCGTTCATTCAGATAAGCCGGTGTTCCGCCGCCCCAGTGGATATTGCCGGACCTCAGCTTCCGGCTGCGGTCTGCCAGCTTAAGCTCCAGCTCCTGCTCCAGCGCACCGATATAGAGATCCTGATCTTCCTCTCTGCCGCCCAGCACCCGGTCACAGCAGCAATAGTAGCAGATGGATTTGCAGAACGGGATATGTACGTAGACCTGTGCCTCCTCCAGTTCATTAAGGGTAAGGGCGATGGCGGATTCATCCGCAGGCTGGCGCCAGTGGCTGTCCACCGGATAGCTCAGATACATCGGCAGATTATATTCGTTGTACTTCTGTGACAGATAATGCAGTTGATGCTCTGTGGCCAGTTTCACGTTCTAAGCTCCCTCCTTGCCCGTTCTTGCCGGGCTGCACAGTCTCACTATAAGCTCCTCTTCCTTGTGCATGATATCCTTCAGCAGCCGTTCATGGGCAGTCCGCCAGTCTTCCGGCAGTTGAATACCCTTACTCCAGCGGATGAGATCGCTGCGGATATCCAGCCATGCGCGGATAATCCCGCCCGCGATGGAGGCAGCGGCAGGTTGATCTGTGAACAGACGCTCCAGCCGGTACTGCTCCGCCCGCTTGAAATCAATGATGGTATTCAGACCGGCGATCAGCCGCCGGGTATGCGGCTCTTCGGGATTCCCCGGTAGAGCGGCATAATCCGCAAGGAAGACAGACAAGGCCGCGATACCTCCGGCCAAGTCATCCTGGCAGGTGCGGTACAGGCTGCGGAGTTTATAGATATCGGGCAGCCTATCATAAAGATAAGGCTGCTGGTCACGCGGGAATTCCATCAGCGTGTATGTCTGCTCCGGCAGCATGAGATGCTGGAGATAGCCTTGGCAACCATTCAGCAGATCACCTGCTGTAAGCATCCGTTCCCTGTAATTCAACGCATCCTTATGACTGTGCTCCAGCACAAGGAACTGATCCTGCAACTCATTGAAGCCATAGACCAGCAGCGTATGGGCAAGATGCTTCTTTCGGTAGGTGTCCCTGCGGGCCGGCTCATAGAAGCTGTCCACCCACAGAATGAACAGGCTCTGCCGCTCAAGTCCCGCAATAAGCCTCTGCTTCAGCGCCTTCCCTTCCAGCGGGGCCTCGTACCTGACGGTAAGCCGCAACTGCTCCAGCAGCGCCTCGGGTGTGGCGGATTCAAGACAGACCGCAGAGATGGACGACGGTCCGGCCTCAGAACTCTCCAGGCGATATACATATATATCGCTGCACAGAAATGTATTCAGGTTTCTGCCGAAGACGTTCAGCACAGGGAACAGTGAGTTATAGAGACAGCTTTTGTAATATAGGTCGTTAAAAGGCTGCGGCTGGGCAGCGCGGCATATCTGGATGCCGGATGCCGGTATGATCGGGCTTCCCGGGACGTTGCTCTGCTCCGGGAAGCTGGCGCCAGCCGCTGCCTCCTTATGGTAAGCGTCACCCCTAAGGCTTGCAGCAGCCGTGGTATACACGGCAAGTCCCTGCTCAGCAAGCATAGCCTGCGCTCCGATAGTAGAGCTGCTCAGCAGATCTTCATACGCAAGAGTTATGCCTCTTGCAGCAAGCTCGCTGTGCAGCGCGACAGCTTCCACCGAGCTGCCGCCGATTTCAAAGAAATCATGGTGCAGGCCAGGCTCCTTGAGCTCCAGCACCGCCTCCCAGGCCTGGCGGATGGACTGCTGCAGCGGAGTGGTGCAGGGAATGTATACACTGTCCGTGAGCATGGCATTCAGGGTGACCTCGGGCAGCTGTTTTTTATCCACCTTGCCGTTGGCATTCAACGGGAGCTGCTCCACCCGGACGAATATGGACGGAATCATGTAGACGGGCAGGTGCTCAGCCAGATGCTGCCTGAGCGCAGTGACTGGTATGTCTGGCTGGCTTGCAGTCAAATAGGCGCATAGATGCTTCTCCCCCGAACCCTGGCTCCTGGCTGTAACGATTGCATCCCGGATTCCCGGATAGTCCAGCAGCCGCTTCTCCACCTCCTTCGTCTCGACGCGGTAACCGCGAATCTTCACCTGATCGTCACGGCGGCCGAGGAATTCGATCATCCCGTCCTCCCTCATCCGGCCCAGATCGCCTGTCCTGTACATCCGGTCCGCTGCAGGGTTGCCGAAGGGATCGGGCAGGAAGGCCCGCGCGCTTTTGTCCGGGTCATTGATGTAACCGCGCGCCACCCCGATCCCTCCGATGTATAGCTCTCCGGTCTCGCCCGCGTCCACCGGCTGCCCGGAATCATCGAGAATGTACCAGACATTCTGCGCAACCGGCAGGCCGTAGGGAATGCTCGTCCAGTTCCCGCAGACCTCAGCGACATGATGATAGATGGACCAGACCGCAGCCTCCGTAGCTCCGCCGAGTGCGGTCAGCTTGGCCCGGGGGAAGTAACGGGAATAGCTCCGTGCCAGCTCCAGGGGAATCCAGTCGCCGCTCAGGAAGATATGCCGCAGCTGCATTTGGGTGAAATCCGGCAGCTGCTCCGCCGCATGCCTGATCAGATATTGCAGGGTCGCAGGCACAGAGTTCCAGAATGTAATTCCCTGTTCCAGCAGGATGCGGATAAGGCCGGCAGGACTGGTAATATCGGACTCCGGGCACAGGACAATCGTGCCGCCAGCTGCCAGGAGACCGAAGATATCATATACGGACAGATCGAAGCATACCGAGGTTACACATAATCCCTTGTCCCTGCTGGACATATGTAGCTCACGGTTCACCCAGCCGATCAGGTTAACGGCAGAGCGGTGCTCAATCATCACACCCTTGGGCATGCCGGTCGAGCCGGAGGTGTACATGATATAGGCCAGATCCCTTCCCTGAACCGGGAGACCGGGGTTATCAGCGGAAGAGGGGGAAGCTGCCGGATCTGCCGTAAGGTCAGCAGCTCCCAGTGTGAATTGAACGGGCACATCCAGCGGTTCTCCGTTTTCACAAATCGCGGCAACCGCCCCCGAGTGCTGCAAAATATAATTTTTGCGGCTGTCCGGGTAACGGGGATCTAACGGTACATACGCGGCCCCGCTTTTTAGCACAGCCAAGAGGGCCACGACCAGATGCTTATTCCGGTTCATAATAACCCCGACATGGTCATTCGGCCGGATACCCCGGGCAATCAGCTTATGCGCCAGGCGGTTGGCCTGCCGGTTCAGCTCCCCGTAACTCATAGACTCTCCTGCTGTAACGATGGCAGTCTGCCCCGGCTGCCGGGCTGCCTGAAGCTCGAAGCATTCATGCAGTGTGGCAGCATTAGCAGAAGAACGCCCGCAGCGGGATTCCGTCATCACTATTACCTCCCCGTGTGCATTGCGTCCGGTGCAGACTGCTCCCGGCCCAGCTCTTCCGTAAGCCCGGTCAGTCCGCCCAGCGTCTCGCAGCCTAGCAGCTCGTCTACATGCTTCTCCAGATTAATGCCAAGCCTTCTCTCTACTATGGCGATATACTCCACGATCATCACCGAGGTAATGGCCAGATCGTCGGCAATCGATAAGCCCGGATGCAGCTCCTCCTGATCGAAATAGCATACGCCAGCGATAATCTCATACAGCATATTCTGCATCTATACGTTCTCCTCTCTCTTCGTATTTCACAGCCGCCTGCCGAATTCAAGCTTCAATTGCTGCCGGTCCACTTTGCAGCTGCCCCCGGCCGGGAAGCAGTCGTATACATGAACCAGATCGGGAACCATATAGCCCGGCAGCCGCTTGCCGACCTCCTGCTTCAGCCCGAGAACAGTGAAGCTGCCTGCATCCTGCACGATCACTGCGGCACAGATTAGCGGATAGCCCTCATGGTCTTCGATATCAACCACTGCGGCATCAAGGATCATCTCCAGCTCATACAGCACACGCTCAATCTCAGGCAGCTCAACGCGGAAGCCTGAGCGCTTGATCATAGCGTCCCTGCGTCCAATCAGGACAAGTACGCCGTCTTCGTCCACTGTAGCCATGTCCCCGGTACAATAGAGCTTGTCTCCAAGCCCCCATTCCGGGGGAACCCGGCGGAAGCTCTGCTCTGTAAGCTGTGGATTACGATAGTATCCCTTCATGACGATGGAGCCTCTAACACAGATCTCCCCCTCTTCATCGCTGCCTGCAAGGCGGCCGTCAGCGGTGATTACCACCACACCGGTATTCCCGCAGGGATAACCAATCGGCACCGGGGCATCCCGTATAACCTGTTGAGCCGTCAGTGGATAACAGGTACAGACATTGGTCTCTATTAGTCCGTATAGATTGTAGAAATCTGCTTGCGGCAGCAGCTCCATCATCCGCAGCAGCAGCTTCGGCTGCAGAACCTCTCCCGCGAACAGCAGGCCGCGCACCGAAGGCAGACCGCCATCGGGGAACTGGGCGTATTTGACTACGGCATTCCACAGGGAAGGTACGGTGTAGATCCAGCTAATCCGCTCTTGCCTGACTGCAGCAAGGAAGCGTGACGGATGCTGTATGACCTCAGTGCCCAGCAGGATCAGAGTCGCCCCCACGGCAACCGGCACGAAGATATCGAAGACCGCCAGGTCGAAATGAAAAGGCGCTACCGCCGAGAAGCGGTCCTGCTCTTCCGGCTTGAAGTAGCTGCAGCACCAGTCAATGAAGGTTCTGGCATTGAGATGGGTAATCATCACTCCCTTAGGCACTCCAGTGGAGCCTGAAGTGTATAGAATATAGGCCAGATCCTCGCTGATCGGCGGCCTTCTGCCGCTCTGCAGGTCACGCAGTGGCTGCTCTGTCTCCACATGAACGGCTTTGCAGACATACGCTCCATCTTCATTGTCATCCTCTGACTCTGCCTCCTTCTCATCCAGAAACAGTACATGCAGCGATCTTAGATGTTCTGCTTGCCCGGAGTCTGCCTCCTTCAACAGCTTCTTAAGATTCTTGCGCTCCGTAATCAGGTAATGCGTCCCGCTGCTCTCCAGGATGGTCAGCATCCGCTGAACAGGAGAATAGGTCGTATCCAGCGGAATATACGCTCCTGCGGTGAACAGCACGCCGAACATGGCACATATCGCCTGCGGAGACTTGTCCAGACAGATTGCAGCAGTCTCCCCCGGCAGCATACCCGCGGAGATCAGGGCATCGGAAATCTGCAGACTGCGACGGTAGAGACCGCCATAGGTCAGCTCCCGGCCTTCATGATACAACGCCGTCCGCTCCGGGCAGCGTTCGGCGCTGCGGATCAGGTAATGCTGAAGCAGATAATCACTCATACCCTTCCCCCAGACCTTCCATCATGATTTTCTTCTGCATCTCACTTGTGCCGGAGTACAGCTTGGAGGCCAGTGAATCCCGCATCTGCTTCTCCGGGGCGCTCTCCTTCACATATCCGTAAGCCCCCCAGATCTGTACAGCCGCCAGACTGTTCTGCACCTTGGATTCGGAGGTATGCAGCTTCAGCATAGAAGCACTGTGCATCCCGCAGCGTCCCTGATCGAAGTCGGCGCATACCTTGAACAGCATCAGCCTGCCCGTTTCCAACCGGAGCCGCATCTGGACCAGCTTGTCATAGACCCCTTCGAAGGAGAGAATAGCTTGTCCGAACTGCTTCCTCTTGCTTGCATAATGATACGTCTGTTCATATTGCTGTTCCATGGCTCCGGCATGATAAGCACTGACGATAATCCGCTCCCACAGCATTGCCTTGAAGAAGATCCCCATCCCCTGCCGCTCCCGTCCCAGCAGCCTGTCAGCCGGAATGCGGGTCTGGTTCAGCAGAACCTCACTCATCGGACTGGTCCGCAGACCCATTTTGCCGAAGATCTGGCCAATCCTGTACTCCTCCTGCTGTGCCTCCAGAATAAAAGCAGACACATCCAGCATTGGCAATCCGTTCGCATGCTTGCCGTACACCAGCAGGATATCGGCTTCCGGGGCCAGTGTGGCAAAGGTCTTGACGCCATTCAGCAGATACCCGTCCGCAAGCTTCTCGACCGAGGTGGTCATGGCAGAAGAGTCGGACCCGGACCCAGGCTCTGTAATGACACTGCTGCCGATGAATCTGCCGCCGATCAGCGGTGCCAGATACCTTGTCTGCTGTTCTCCGGTACCATACACCCAGAGGGGTACCTGTGCCGCCGACATTTGTGCGCACACCGAGAACACCAGGCCTTCGTCATGGCAGTGCCGCGCCAGCGAGTACACCGCCAGCGCGGTAGTCAGCATCCCCTGCTCTGCGCCGCCGTAACGCTCCGGGAAGGGAAGTCCAAGCAAGCCGGTATCTGCGATTCTGGACCATTTATCCCTGCGGAAGGTGCCGTGCTCATCATCCTCATATACTCCGTCGTTCAAATATCGCCCGCTGCATTCCTCCATAAGGCTGCAGATCTGCCGCTGCTCCTCGGTATAGCTGAAATCCACATTAAGCGCCCCTCAACCCTGAGATTTATGAACATACAATGAATACAAGTTAATGTTACAGGTTCTCTCCGCCCATACCTCTGACGATGACGTCATTCAGCAGAAATTGGCTTTCCGCCGGAATTCCTTCCACGGCCCACCTTCTGAGGACATTCTTCTGCACCTTGCCGGACTCCAGCACCGGCAGCTGGGAGACGAGGTGCACCCGGTCGGGTACCTTGTAGTTGGCGATTTTGCCGCGGCAGTAGGCCTTGACTTCACCTTCGGTCAGCAGGACTCCGGGCCTCGGGATGACAAAAGCAGCCAGCGCCTCGCCCAGGATCTCATCCGGCTCCCCGACTACCGACACATCCTCCACCTTGTCCATGTGCAGTACACATTCTTCAATATCTGCCGGATAGACATTGAAGCCGCCGCGGATGACCATATCCTTGATCCGTCCGGCAATACAAATGTTGACGCCGTCCTTGTAATAACAAGCCAGATCCCCGGTGTACAGCCATCCTTCCTCATCGATCACCTCACGTGTCTTAGCCTCATTCTTGTAGTACCCCTTCATCAGATAGCCCCGGATGGCCAGCTCACCGATCTCGCCCTTCGGCAGCTCCTTGCGGTCCCGGTCCACAATCTTGGCCTCGAAGCCTTCAATCGGCCTGCCTACGGTGTGCAGCCGGACATCCGGCGGATCATCCAGCCGCGTCATGGTGACCAGACCGGTAGCTTCAATAATGCCGTAGGCATTAATCAGCGTACATTGGGTAGTCTCCTCGATGGAGCGGGCCAGATAAGGGGTGCACAACGAACCGGAGACCACGACCTTGCGCAGCTCGCGGAACAGCCCCGGCTTGCAGTAGGGCATGGCCAGAATCAGGCTCCACATCGTCGGCTGGGTGTGAAAGAGGTTAATTCCATTTTTGGCGACATGGCTCAGAATATCATTGGGGTTGAAGTTGGTGATCCATTTCATCGTAATACAGGAGACGAAGTAGACCAGCACGGCATTGAAGCCCTGTGCAGCATAGAGGGGAGCAATCGAAAAGCCGATATCCTCCCGGATATCCAGCAATTGTCCGCCGTAATAAGAGGTAGCCACCAGATTGCGGTGAGTGATCATCACACCCTTGGGGTGGCCGGTGGTTCCTGAGGTGTAGCCCAGAATCGCAATATCGTCAGGCTGAGCAGGTTCAAGCAGCCTGTTATTCAGCGGAACGGTCAGAGGGCTCAGCAGTGAGGAGAACGGCAGACTGCCTGCCTGAGGCTCATCGCCCAGCACAATATAATTGCGGATAGCTGGCAGCTGGGGACGCAGCTCCTTCAACAGAATCTCTTCATAATTAAAAATGCCCAGACGGTCCTGATAAATGATCGTCTCCGCATCGGAATCCTCCAGAATCCGCCTGATCTCATCCGGCTCATAACGTGTGCTGACGGGAACGATCCATGCGCCGATCCGGAACAGGGCGAAGTAGAGATACAGATATTCCAGACTGTTAGGCAGCAGTACGGCCACCTTGTCATTCTTCCGGATGCCGAGGTCCAGCAAATTGCCGGCGATCGTGGCGGCATAATCATACAACTGCGCGAAGGTTACGGTCTCCTGCTCGAACACCACGGCAGGCTTGCCGGGGTAATCCCGCCGTAACGTATCCAGTACGCAATCAATGGTCAAACGTTCATAATGGATCATTGGTGTACCTGTCTCCTTTATCAGCCCAGATAGGATAGATCAAAGCCTTCGAAATGCTGCGCGGCCTCTTCCTCGTTCAGAATGGCGCCGATACAGCCCGGCCGTTTGCGGGGTCGCTGCATAGCCGTCATGATATACTGGATATAATTGAAATTGTTCGAGAATGAACGGATGCCGATGGCCTGCATGATAATCCCGATGAACGCGCCGGGGGCGAGGTTGGTATTCATCATCTTGTCCGCGTAGTCCGGGAACAGCTCCGCCTTCAATTTCTCCACACAGACGAACAGGAACTTCTGCATACGGATGAAGATATAGTCATTCTCCTTCTGATAGATCTCATCCGTGTGGACCAGCTCTCCATTCAGATAGAATTCGGCCAGAACCGGCGATTTCAGCTTCATGTACCCCTCCTGGTCGAAGGTGATATGATTGAACACATCATATAGGACCACCGTATACGATAGCTCCTCTTTTCCGCTGAAGGCCTGAAGCCCGGTTAAGTACAGATTGCCGTCCGCAGCATAAATATCCACAATATCCTCTTCGTAAAATAATGCACCGGTGCCTCCTTCCTCCACCTGCTGCCTATACATGAAGTAGGAGCTGTAAATCCCGCTCATAATCTCATAAATATGAAAGCACTTAAACCGGTCAAACCGGAGCCTGGCGGCGAGCTTCCTGTCGAACCGCTCCCCTTCCAGCTCCTCCTTCAGCTTCCGCTCCAGATACTCTCTGGAACACAACACACCCTTCCCGCCGTTAAAAAGCTCGTCCACCGCCGCTTCCAGAATCAGCCCTTCCGGGCTTACCGTCAGATGGATCATGAACGACAGGGAGACATCCTGCTTTCGCATACGGGTAATATCCCGCTGCCAGCCGATGATACGCAGATTCCCGTCCTTCTGCCTCTGTAGATTCGTACCCCGTGCCCGGATCATGGGCACAAGCTTGTCCGTGCAGGAATAGTTGCCGTAAGCGACTCTTTTGCGGATAATCTCCAGGTCAAGCGGTTCTCTTACAATCAGCTTAGGAACGGGGAAATTCGCAGTCTTCATCGTTCTCCTCCCTCTCCTACCATATGAGATACGCCGCTGCATACGTTAAGCCGCATGCGCTGCCCAGCAGCAGAATAGAATTTCCCTTATGCAGCAGCCCCTGCTCTTCGCCAATAGCCAGGCCCGCAGGGATATTAGTGCTGCCCATATTGCCGTTCAGGGGAAACGTATTGACAGGGAAAACCTTATCTGTCTGCACCTCCAGCTTATTCAGCAGTGAATTGGTAATATTGCGGCCGAGCTGGTGGGAGAAAATATAATCGATACTGTCCTTACTCAGCCCGTGCCCGTCCAGGAATTCTTCAACAAAGCCCGGCATATCGCGAATGACCTTGGCGGCAATCCCGCGGCCGTCCGACCGGCTCATAAAATCCATCTCCGCGAAGCTTGGTACGGGCATATGGATTTTGGGCGATACATAAAGGGACAGCTCCCAATCCTCATGATTCCGCTGCTCCCCGTAATACCGGATAGATCGTTCGCCATGATCGGCACCCAGCAGCATCGCGGCGGCGCCTGCCCCGGCGAACAGCAGATTCATTTTGTAATCCGCGTCTGCAAGGCTGCTGACCTTGCCTGCGTAATTGGAGGCCTCCAGCAGCTCCAGCGGATTCTCACTGGTTACCACGAGAATATTGCGGTATTTGCCGGAAGATATGTATAGACTGGACAGCTCCATCGCTTTGAGGAATCCGTTACAGGTATCGTTGATGTCATAATAATTGCTCCGGCTCATCCCCAGCTCATGTGCGAGAATCATGGCATACGACGGCTCACGGAACGGATTGCAGACGCCCACGAACAGCAGCAGGTCCACTTCGCTTGCCGGGATCCCCGCCTTGCCGATTGCTTCCAGGGCAACCTTCACAGCCATCTGCACCGAGCCGTCTTCCCTGTAGTCCACAGAGCAGGAGCGGGTCTCTATCTCCAGGAAATCGAGCTTGCGCTTGCTGCCGTACACGAGCTGCTCCAGATCATCCTTGGGCAGCTCCTGACAATAATTCTCCGCGAACCATTCTACAATCTCCCCGTTGTTCATGCGCCCCTTAGGGATGTAATAGGATAAGGCGCGTATAGACAGATTCAACATAGTCATGTTCCTCTCCATTAAGATGATAGACTGCCGGTCTGCAAGTCCCCGCCCAGGCTTCTATAGTGATTGAACCGTTCGTAGGCTTCGCCCAATGTCCGGGTCATCACGCGGTCTTCGGGATTGAACATGACCTGATACTCTCTCTCGAGTCTTAGCATCGCGTTCACTAAGGATAAAGAATCGATCCCCAGCTCCAGCAGCAGATTGACCTCCGGGGTCAGTCTGGAGGACTCAATTCCCAAATATCCGGCGAAAATCTGCTGAAACTGTGTAAAGCTTATCCGCTCTTGCATATGCTCACCTGCCTGTTGTCATATTGTGTCTAACCTGGTCAATCAGGAGAGGGACGGCCTCGAACAGATCGGCCACAATACCGTGGGCAGCCAGTCCCAGAATCGGCGCGTTCCGGTCCTTGTTGATGGCAATGACCGTGTCCATTCTGCGGATGCCCACGGTGTGCTGAACGGCTCCCGATATGCCGACGGCGAGATAGATCCGTCCGCTGACATTCCGGCCGGTTAAGCCGATCTGCCGGGAATAGTCCAGCCAGCCTTGGTCAATTACGGGCCGGGTAGCACCAAGCTCTGCACCCAGACATGCGGCCAGTTCCCGGACCAGATCCATGCCCTCCTTGCTGCACACGCCGCGCCCGGCGGCAACGATGATACCCGAAGCGGAGGAGGAATCCGCAGCTTCACGGCTGCGGATGACCTCAAGGACGGAGGTGCGGAGCGTCTGCGGAAGCTTGAGCTGCGGGCGGATGACCTGGCCCGTGCGGTGCGGACCCGGCGGCGCGGGAAGCATGGCTCCGGGGCGGATGGTAGCCATTTGCGGTCTGGCCTCCGGACAGCAGATGGTGGCCATCAGCGTCCCTTCGCGGGCGGGACGGATCTGCAGCAGCATGCGCTGGGCCGGATCAATATCCAGCCCGGTGCAGTCTGCGGTTAAGCCGGTGTTCAATCTGGAGGCCAGTGTGGCCGCGATGGATTTGCTATGTATGGTGGAGGAGAATAACAGAATTTCCGGCTTCTTGTCCATCACTAGCTGATACAGCAGAGCAGTATGAAGCTCCTCATTAACCGGACTTAGCACGGGCTGATCCAGTATATAGACGGTGTCCGCGCCATGTCGGATACAAGAGTCTGCATCTGCGGCGGCTCCGCTGCCGGTAAGCACCACGGCAATATCCGTCTGCAGCTTCGCAGCCAGCTCACGGGCGCAGCCCAGCAGCTCGTAAGCGGCCGGATGGAGTATTCCGTCACTGTATTCACAGGCAATCATGATCCCTTCGTATTCTCTGGCCCGCAGGCACTGATTCGGCATGGCTGCCTCCTTATCCTAATGAATGTAGCGAAGATATACAGCGGGGTTCCGCTCTGGAGCATCCTTACCCAAGGACGAGCCGGGCGACCTCCTGGATCTGCTCGTGAAGGCTCTTACTGCTGACGGTGTGCTGTACCTGCCCTTCTACGGCATTACGCACAGCTAATACCCGGGTTGGGGAACCTGCAAGCCCGCAGGCTGCCTTGTCCAGACTAAGCTCTGCGGCGGACAGCCTTGTAATTTCAGAGCGGCCCGCTTGCAGAATGCCCTTAACGGTAGCCATTCGCGGCTGGTTGATGCCCTGGTGCACCGTAATCAGGGCCGGGAGCGCCAATTGTACGATTTCAGAACCATTCTCCGTCATCCGCTTGCAGATGATGAAGCGTTCCTCCAGTGCAAGAATCTCTTGCACATGCGTGGTGTGGGCCACTCCCAGCTTCTCCGCCAGCGCGGGGCCGACCTGACCCGTCTCCCCGTCAGTGGAGTGCGTGCCGCACAGGACCAGATCCGGCTGGCCCAGAAGCTGAAGTCCCCGGGCGAGGACAATCGCTGTTGCCAGTGTATCTCCGCCCGCGAACAGCTTGTCGGTCAGAAGCACCCCCCGATCCGCTCCAAGTGCGATACAGCTCCGCAGGGTCTTGGCTGCGGATACCGCACCCATGCTGACCGCGGTCACGCTCCCGCCCAGGCGCTGTCTAATCCGCAGGGCCTCTTCGAGGGCGAAGACGTCCGCCGGATTCAGCGCCAGTCCGGAGCCTGCGGTCTGTACCTGCTTGACACAGACGGCGATATGCCATCCCTCCGTAGCTTGGAAGGCTGCTCCGCTGCTCATGAAGGCTGGCGCAATTCCCGGAGAATCGGCGAAATATTCTCTTTGCGCACATCGTCGCAGTTCCGGACCATTTCTTCCGCCATTTCCTTGCCCATGAACAGCCGGGTCATTTTCTGGCCGACTTTCATCATGGTTTTATCCTTATCGGCAAGTGTTTCGAAGTTGAAGCGTCCTTCCAGCGGGAAATACGTAAGGCCGGCACGGATTTTCTCAGGAATGCTTTTGGTATAGTTTTTGAAGGTGGCTTCGCTCTGTACAGGCGTCTTGGAGACGGAGAAGAGGATGACCTTCTTATCCTGCAGGTGACCCCACACCTTTTTCAGATAATCGGCGATGACCAGCTTCTGAACCCGGACATACGTGCCTATGATCACTGTGTCATACCGGTCTGCCTGCTTCATGTCGAAGCTCCCGATGTCTGCCAGATCGGCTCCAAGCTCCTCCGCGATCCACTGCGCATATTGCTTCGTGCTTCCATAGACACTCGTGTAAAGGACAAGACTTTTCATACAGCACCTCCTGAAAATGTAAATGTTATGGTCTGCCGGTTAGTCCGGCAGCAGCTCCTGCAGGGATTGCAGCAGCAAGGCCTCCGAGGAATCAGTCATCGCCTTGGCCGGCAGCACAATGGTAAAAACATATTCCTCCCGCAGAACGGATATTGCCTTAAATTGAGTGAAATTCTTGAACTGGCTGATGGCTCCCCGTCCGCTGCGGCTGCATGATTTGACTTCAAACAGCTCAGTGGGAACGGTGAAGCCGGTCTGGATGACCTTGGACATCGCTTCCTTGGCCGTCCAGAGCAGAGTCAAAAAGTTCGGGAGGGCAAGCAGAGGCCCGGATTCCTTGATCAGCTCCTCCTCCTGCTTACTGGTAATTCTTCTGATTCCCTCCACAGCCTTCTCGTCCACCAGCTCGATATCGACGCCCGCCATGAGACGCGGATCGTAATCCACCGCGGCCCCCAGCCCATCGCAATGGGTAATGGTAATCCGCCGGGTACTTCCGGACACTATCGGCTGGCACAGAATACCGTGTTCAATCTGGATGCCGGCGAGGTCATCCTCTTCCCCCGCCGCAGCCATCTTGGCGGCAAGCTTGCCGAGCAGATAGCTGTTGCGTCTTCTGGGATACTGGAAGCCGAAATATTGCTCCTTCTCCGCCGCACTCAGATAGTCCAGCGGACCGTCCTCCGGCGGCAAGGAAACCACGCTGAGCTTCAACCCGTAGCTTCCCTCCGGTCCTTCCAGCTCCAGATGGCATCTTCTCACCGTCTCGGAGAGAAATTGTTCATATTGCCTTGCGAACGCTGTATATTGCACCTGTCTGCACCCCTATTCTTTCTCCCAAGGAAATCTTTGATAACGTACATAATTCTGAATGTTCTCCCTCACCTCCGGTGATGCGGTCAGCTTGTCGATCTCCGCCACGGCAGCCTTCTCCATCCGCTCGTTGATGATCCACATCTCCCGGAAATAGCCCTTAATTTCCCGGACCGTCTGCGGCGAGATCCGGCTGATTCTCCGGTACAGCCGCTGGACGGCAGCATCCGGGGTATCGGTCACCTCATCAGCCAGTCTGCACCCCAGCGCTTCTTCCGCAGACAATGGCAGTGTGGTTAGCGTCATCTTGTACGCCTGCCAGTAGCCTGTCCGGCGGATCAGATAAGGGCTGACCAGTGCGGGAACGAGGCCCCAGATGGCCTCCGGCAGAGCGAAGGTGGAGCGCGGTGTGGCGATGACATAATCGCAGGCGGCCATAAGTCCGATGCCGCCGGCAAGCACCTGCCCGTCGATTTTGGCAATCACCATCCTGGACAGATTGCCGAGCCTCTTCAAGAGCTGCATAAAGTCTGCGGAGGGTGGGGCACCGGAATCAGCGCTTCCTCCGGCAGCCTCCCCGTCCACGAATGCCTGGAAGTTCATCCCTGTGCAGAAATAACCGCCGGTGCCTTCCAGAACAATAGCTTTGCAGCCGTCCAGCGCTTCAAGTCTTCCCAAGGCAGCCAGCAGCTCGGATACAAGAACGGCAGACAGGCTATTCCTGGACCCGGGACGGCTCAGCCGGATGCTGTACAGTCCATCGCCCAGGTGGCTAACGGCAATGGCTTGATAGTCCATAACCATGGTTCAGCTCCACGCATACTTGCGGTGAAAATCATCGACCTCTGTCAGCACAAGGTAACCCTTGCCCTTGAAGAAGTGATCATAAATCCCGCTGAATCTGGAGAAATCCACCTTCTTATCGCGGATTCCGAACAGCCACTCCACGTTCTGATCCAGAATATCGTCGTATTCCTCAAAGGTCAGTTCGTAACGGCTGTCCAGATGCCCCTGTATGTTCATTGCGCTTAGCTTCCTGACGGATTCCGGTGTAATCACCCCGCTGTAGAATTCAGAGGAACAGCCAGAGCCATAGGAGAACAACCCGACTCTGCGGTAATCCTGAATATCCGCCTGGTCAATCAAGCTGCACAGACTGAGGTACAAGGCGGCGGAATAGACATTCCCCACCTGCATGCCGTAGGTCAGGGAGGGGGCCACTCTCTGCTCAAAATCCTGCTGGACCGCAGAGCCCCTCAGCTTCAGCTCATCATGGATCAGCTTGCGGTGCGCGCCCTTGACCATACCGCCGAACGGCGTATGGAAGGCCAGGTAATCGAAGGTCTCACGGAAATCGACACCGTCCACCTTGTCCTTATAATTCTTGTAGGCGTTCTCCAGGCAGTCCAGATAAGACAGCAGCGATAAATCCGGGTTCCCGGTCTCGATCTCCGGCAGCGGACGGCAGGTGTCCATTACCTCATAGCTGTAATGGCCGGTAGCGCCGAAATCCAGCTCCAGAATCTCAGGATTGGCACTGATCAGCATCGCTACGGCTCCGACAGCCTGGGTCGGCTCCCCATAGGTGCTTTTGGCAGCCGCCCTGGCAACATCGGTAGCAATGACTAGTGCCTTGGCTCCCGGAGACGCCCCCGAGGCGATGAAGCACGCAGCCATATGCAGTCCGGCGGTGCCGCCGTAGCAGGCCTGCTTCAGCTCGAATAACCGGCAATGACGGCCGAGGCCCAGATAGTCATGGATATAGGTGCTGAGTGATTTACCGAAATCGACGCCCGACTCGCTGGCTGTAATGACCAGCTCAATCCGGTTTCTGTCCGCTTCGCTCAGAGCGTCAATGATCGGCTTCGCCGCATTGACCCCGCCGGTTACAGCATCCTCGCAGGCTACGCCCACCGACTTGCGGTCCATCATCAGGTTGTCGAACCGGCTAAGGTCCAGCCCCCGGCCCTCGAAGATCGTCCGGGCCGGAATGACCGCCGGTCCTCCGTAAAAATTGATGCTCTCAATCCCCACACGCATTCAGCTTGCTCCTTTTCTGATAATAATCCCGGTGTTGATTCCCCCGAAGCCGTAGGAATTGCTGAGCCCGCAGGTAATGCTTGCAGGCTCCGCCTGCCTCGCGGCGAACCGGTAATTCGGGCTAACCGGCTCCTCCAGCCAGGGCAGTGGATGAAGATATTCCCCCTGCATCTGGAGAATCGTCGCCACGGCTTCAACTACTCCGGCCGCATACAGACAATGTCCGGTCAGTGTTTTGGTCGAATTCAGCCTCAGGCCAGGCGTGTGGCTGCCGAATACCCGGGCGATGGATCTCAGCTCTGTCACATCCCCCAGCGGTGTTGAGGTGCCATGCGCATTGATATAATCTACCCCTGAGGGGCCAAGTCCGGCGGTACGCAGCGCCAGCTCCATGGTCCGCACCTGTCCGTCCTCATTCGGATCGGACAGGCTATGGGCATCCAGCGAAGCTGCGCCTCCCGCAATGGTGGCCAGCACCTCTGCTTCCCGGGCCTCCGCGCTGTCGGCTCCCTCCAGGATCAGGCAGGCGGCGGCCTGCCCGAAGATGAAGCCCTCATGCCGGCTGTCGAAGGGACGGCATGCATGAGCAGGGGCCGAATGGAAGCTCCGGCCGCCGTAGGCTCCTATGTTAAGGAAGCTTTGCAGCTCCAGCGGGGACAGATCAGCCAGGGGACCAATAACCATACAGACATCGGCTATGCCCAGCTGAATCATCTGCGCTGCTCTAAGCACTGCCGCATTGCCGCTAGCTGAAGCCCCGCCAACCGTGGCCCCTTCTCCGCGGATGCCGAACATCTCGCTTAGTACCCCGAGCTGGCAGGTATCCATGTAATTCAGAGCATAACGGGGATGGAGCAGCTCCGGCTGCCCCCCGCATGCCGTCATGGCTGCATAGCTGATTGCCGGTGAAATATTGCTTCCGGCTATAAGCAGTCCAATCCGCTCCGCCTCAGGCTTGGTTATATTCAGCTTCGCCTCCTGCCAGGCCTGGGCAGCGGCCAGTGCTGAGGCCTTAACCGATTTGCCGGAGATACGGAATAACCGGCCGGCATTCCGCGATAAATCCCCTTTATAACAGAGGAAGGCTGGCTCAAGCCCTTCCTCCGGCAGGGCTGCACCGATCAGCGGTTGCCCGTCCGCATAGGTTAACCCTTCAAGATAGCCTATTCCGCTGCGTCCGTGCCGCAGCGCCTGGCTGAAGGCTTCGGTGCCGCTTGCAGCCGCGCTGACAATCCCCATCCCGGTAACGTATACCGGGCGGTAATCAGCATACCGGTAACCAGGTGCGCGCTCAGAGATTCTCATGCAGGAAATCTACGACCTCTCCGATATTCTTGAAACTTCCGAACTGGAGCAGCGGTATCTTGAGCTTCAATTCGTCCATGGTGTCGGAGATAATATCGAACCGGTCAATGGAGTTCGCGCCCAGGTCTTTCATGCTCACTTCTCTGCGGATCTGGCCGGGCGTTAAGTCCGGCAGGATATCGATCATCTTCAGCTTCATAATCTCCAGTACTTGATCTTTGCTCATTCGTATCCCTCTCCTCTTAGAATCCGGGCTGCCCCGTCCATGATCCTGACCGCTATATCGCCCGCCCGGCGGTTTCTCCAGACTTCCAGCGGGCTTCCCTTCACCCATTGGTTGAAGGCTCCCATAGCAGGGCCGCACATGATGCTGTAATTGACCTTGTTGCCGGAATCCCCGGAGATGGCGGAAATCCTGCCCCGGGTCATGTACCATTTGAGAACTGCGGCAAGCTGCTGCTTCGGATCTGCCTGGACAGCAGCCTGTTCTTCAGGCGGCATCGCCTGGCGGCTGGACTCCAGAACATCCGCCAAAGGCCGGCCGAAGTATTTGTCTTCGAGCTGGGACTTCGTCTTGCTGTCCAGCTGCTGAATAGAGGCGGTGCTGCGGTACAGCTCATATAATTTGTTGGCTCTAGCCGGGAAGAACAGCCCTTTCTTGACCACCTGGGCCTTGCCGCCCAGCTCGAACAGCTCACGGGAAGGCACATATGCCATGTCGTATACACTCACCTGCGCCAGCAGCTCTTTGACCTCTGGGCTGGTGCCGCTCTCCACCGTACACTGATTAATGGACCCGGTCAGAATGAAATCCGCACCCATCAGGAACAGTCCTGCGGCAGCCTCCGGTGTTCCGATGCCTCCGGCAGCGCCGATATGCATCCTGCTCACCGGAGCGAAGGTGACCGCCAGCTCTTTCTTCAGCCGGATAAGCGTCGGCAGCAGGCTCAGAAGGTTGGCCTGATCCGTCGGCCCGGCCGAATCTCCGGCAGCGCAGAGATCATCCGCAACCGGAATCAGCCGGGCCAGCTCCGCCTGCTCCGCCGTAATCTGCCGCTGTGCCAGCAGCTTGTCCACGATGCGGGCCGGAGCGGGCGACATGAACATGGAAGCAATGTCGGGCCGCGAGACCTTGGCGATGATCTTGTGGCTGCTCTGCACAGTACCATCCTCCGCCAGTGTAAGGCCCAGCAGACGGTATTTAATCAGTGCTGGCGTCAAGGTGAGGTAAGAGGAGGCTTCAACCAGCCTGATCTTCTCCTGGAGCAGGAGATCGATCAGCTGCTCCTCCTGCTGCGGATAAATCGGGTGATAGGTGACAGACACCCCAAGAAGCTTGCTGTCCCCGAGTTCCCGGCGGATATGTCGGATTGCATTCCCAAGCTCCGCTGCCTTCATGCCGCCGGCTCCCAGAAAGGCGAGACAGCCGGCTCTCCCGGCTTGCACAACCAGCTCCTGTGAAGATATTCCGTCATTCATGCCTCCCATCAGATATGCATAGTCCAATCCGTACCGGTGCTTGAATACCGGGCTTCCCAGCCCGGTCCCGGTGAGAGCTCCTCCAAGGGCTGGCTGCTCTTGCGTCACAGCTTCTGCAGCCTCCAAGATTTCCGCAGCTTCGTCAGCTTCCGGAGTTACAGCCACGGCTGGCACCGCAGCCTTGTCATCCGTGTCCGGCAGCGTATCTGCTTCGGCGGTCGCGGCTGCTTCAGCGATGGCCAGTGCCGCTTCGGCGGCATCATCGACGATGAGCGGTCCGGCTTCGCGCTGAATTTTGCTGACCAGTCCTGCGATTACATGTCCCGGGCCGATCTGGGTCAGCTCCATGTCCGGGTGCCTGCCCATGAGATAACGGACAGATTCGGACCATTTCACACTGCTGATCATCTGCTCGGTCATATAGTGCAGAGCGCCGTCTGCCGAATACGGCCGGGCTGTCAGGTTGGCAATGACCGGAATAGACGGCGGCGCGAACTCGAACTGGCTGAGGAATTCCCGGAATTGCATCGCTGAAGGGCGCATATACCGGGAATGAAAAGCACCGCTGACATTCAGAATCACATAAGCGGAAGCACCGTTCTTCTCGAAGATTTCTTTGGCGGCTTCGACATCCTCCTTCAGACCGGAGACAGCGATCTGCGTAGGTGTATTAAGATTAGCCACATCCAGCTGGTCGAGACTGTTCTGTGCTAGAATCCGCAGGACCTCTTCCTCTGTCAGCCCGATGACCGCGGCCATGCCGCCGCCGGTGGCTGAATTCATCAGTGCGCCCCGTTGCTGCACAATTCTCAGTCCCGTCTCGAAATCGAACACACCCGCCGCATAGAGCGCACTGTACTCACCCAGGCTATGTCCGGCTACGTAATCCGGTGTTCCGCTTCCCTTCTGTAATTCCTTAAGATAGGACAGCACATTAACGACATAGAGCGCAGGCTGCGTATAAGCAGTAGTATCCAGCAGGTTACTGCTGTTCCTAAGGCACAGCTCTTCAATGGAATAACCGAGCACCCGGTCCGCAATCGCTGTATATTCGGGATACTCCTGGAACAGACTGCCTCCCATGCCAACGAACTGTGCACCCTGTCCCGGAAATAAATAGGCTTTCTTGCTCATCAGCGGCTCCTCCGCCTCCTTCTCAAGGTTCATTTGCGTACATTCAGCAACGAGCTCATTCAGCTTCTTCAATTCACTGCCCATCGGCGTAATTACGGACCGGATTTGCCCGGACTGCTTTTTCCCCAAAATGTATTTGCTGAAATTCTCCAGGGTGCCGGAAGGACCCAGATCAAGAAAGAACCGTTCTCCCCCGGCAGCCAGACTCTCAAGTGCCCCCCGGAAGTTCATCGGCTTCCTCAGCACATCCCACAGGAACGATTCATCAACCTTCTGCACGATTCCTCCGGCCATAGAGGATACCAGAGTGACTTCCCCGGCCGGAGACTTGTACTCTATTTTCTGCAAATATGTACGGTAAGGCTCCTCCAGTTCGTCGATAGATGAGGAGTGAAAGGCGTAATTGACCGGCAGCTTCAGGCTGGCTACGCCGCGCTCTTTGATGAACTTCTGAACTTCCTTAACCTGCTCGCGTCTGCAGGCAATGGTGAAATGCTGGTCGAAATTCACCGCGATCAGTTCCGAGCGGGAGTTCAGCTCTACGTTCTCGTGATAGAGCTGTTCATGATCCAGTACGGCAATCATCGCACCGGTAGTGCAGTTTGCGCGGAGCAGCTCTACTTGCTTCACGATCAGCTCCAGTGCCTGCTGCGGCGTCAGCACTTTAGCTACAGCCAGTGCAACATACTCTCCAAGACTGACACCCAGTATATAGTGCGGGGTGATGCCCTCTGCCGCCAATGTTTCTGCCAGCGCATACTGAACCATGAAGATTGCGGGATGGGAATAGACAATATCTTCGAACTTGGAGCCTTTGCGCTTCGTGCCCAGATACAGCTCTGTAATCACACTTTTGCCGGTCAGCTCATGAAAGATCCGGTCCAGACGCTCCATGGATTGACGGAATACCGGCTGCTTTTCGAACAATTCATACCCCATCTTGTGGTACTGTGAGCCTTGCCCGGAGAACATAAACACCATTTCGCTGTGCATTTTCCGTACCTCCCGAATGTGGAGCGGCTTATTTGAAATCAAACACTCTGGCATTATTCTTGCGGTTCCTGTATTTCACAAAATGATTGATATCATCGATCTGAAAATACAGATTCTTCTTGTAAAGATAGCTCATCTCTTTGCCCGGCGGATCACCGAAGGAATGGCCCGGGAATACCTGTGCGCTTGGCGGAATCAGCCGGATCAGCCGGTGGATGCTGTAGAACATATCCTCTGCCGAACCGCCGTCGCTGTCGCATAAGCCGCAGCCTTCGATAAATACCGTATCGCCGGAGAACAGATGGTCTTCGCCCCAGTAACAGACGCTGCCCGGGGTATGCCCGGGGGTCACGAGACAGGTGATTGCTGAATCTCCAATGTGAATCCGGTCCATGTCCTCAACGGTTCTGAGCCGGTTGCAGCGGTATTTATAGTAGTCCGCCTCTGTTTTGGAGATATAGACGGTGGGACGGTAGAGCCTTTCGAGCTTCTTTACCATATTGGTGTGGTCAAAATGAGAGTGGGTCAGCAGCACAGCCTCAAGCGAGGCGTCATGTGACTCCAAAATACGGATCATCTGCGATACATCCCAGGACGGATCAACCACAAAAGCTTTGCGGGAGGTCTTGTCAATACCGAGATAAGCGTAGTTCAAAAAAGTCATGCACTGCGTTTTAAGCGTAAACAGATCATAGGTCGCTTCCATGCCCGCCTCCTTGAAGATTTGCTGTGTCATATTTTCCAGAATTTTCACTACTAATCTACTAAATTATCATCTACTCGTTCTCTGACTGTCAATGAATGTTTATGCTGTATAATGTTAAATTTTGTTTCAATATATAGTATATTTACCGTCTGTGCCCCGCAATGAGAATACAGTCCGCCATAAAGCGCCGTTCATCGTCTCCGGGCAGGAGATGGATGTCATGGTAGCCCGCATCTGCGAAGGCCTGCTCCCAGGCATACGGGTCTATGATCGGAGAGCTATTGCGCAGCTTCCGGTCCTCGAACAGCCACCAGCCTTCGGCAAGCCCCCAGACCAGATCCACCCAGCGCCGCCGCTGGCAGGCCTCAATCAGCATCAGCAGCCCACCCGGTACAAGCACCTGCCGGAGGTGCTCCAGTGTCACGCCTATATCTCTTGTAGCATGGACTACATTTAGCCCAACCACAGCATCGAAGCTGTGCAGTGCGAGGCCCTGATCTGCCGGATTCTTGCTGATATCGAAGGTCCTGAAATGCAGCGCCTTGAAGTCGGGATTATCCTTCGCCTTGGTAATGAAATATTCCCCGATATCCGTGAAGCTGTAATTCACATTCGGCAGTGCGGCCAAATCGAGCAGCTGACGGGTCAACAAGCCGGTCCCGCCGCCAATCTCCAGGATATGGACCGGCTTGCCGCTGCGGGCCTTAGAGATTAAGGAAGCAAGAATATCATGTGTTACCCTGGCATAGACCCGCTCCCTACCATGCTCTGCCGTATCCCGGTTGCTCTGCTCCAGTGCTTCCGCGCTGCCTTTGGGAAAAAGTACGCTGACCGGCGGAATGGCCCCGCTGAGGGCCTCCTTATAATGGGCGCAGCAATAATCCAGGAACCGGAGCATTCCCCGGAAGTCGGGATAATCCTCCAGACAAGCCTCGTATAACTGCTGCGGTTCAGGAATCTCCGCTTCGGGCTTGATGAATTGCAGGCGGCTGCCGAGCAGTCTGACCACCCCGTCCTCTGCCAGCATGCCGATCATAGAGTCCAGCAGCCGGCTATACGCCGGGAGAAGCTTCAACTGCTTCACCCAGACAGTCCTGTCATGGACTGCCCCGGGCGAAGTATCGAAGCCGCATTGACTGATATACCTGTAGGCATAGCTCATGCACAATTCATTCAGGCGATCCTCCAGACCGGCGTAGCCTTCAATTCCTTTTATATCCAGCTCCAACAGGTGCAGTTCCTCCTTGTCCTTCAGGAGCGCGCTGTTGTCCTGCAGACGGAAGGGAGCGGGTTCCGCCGGGAAGATGAACTCTTCCACAGCCCGGTTAAGTTCGCCGTGATGTGTCATGAACAGGAAATGGGCGGCGTCCGCCAGCTCCAGACTATGGGCACCAGGGATGGCAGCTGCCATCTCTGCAGATTGCCGGGTATTGATAATGGTGTCTTTCCTGCCGCAGATGATCAGTACCGGCACCCGGATACGGCCGAGCAGTCCGGCAGTAGAGTAGCTGCGGTGATTGCCGGGCAGATAATATTCCATATACTTCGTGAAAATCTGCTTGTCGATGCTCTTCCCGTATTCCATCAGCTCCAGTGAATCGAGCCCGCGGTCGACGGCTTCCAGATCCTTGCGCATGGCCGAATCGGCATCCATCTGCGGATTCTCATTGACGATTTCATAGATGGAGCTGACCAGAATCAGACTGGAGACCCGCTCCGGGTACATGACACTGAACGTTTGTCCGATCATCCCTCCCCAGGATATACCGATCACATCCACTGCTTCCGTCACTCCCAGCCGGTCCAATACTTCGGCAATTACTTGGACCCTGTGCTCCAGCGAGTAATCATCAATAGCCTCACTGAGACCGCAGCCCGGATTATGAATGCTAATGACCCGGCAGCGGCTGGAGAAATAATCAAGCTGATGCAGAATCATCGGCGAGGCCATCCCCACCCCGCCGACAATTACCAGCGGCTTGCCCTTCCCCGAGATCACCGCTTCTATTTTCTGTCCGGCGGAGGTATTGACCAATACTTGTATATATTTGTGCGGCACACGATCCAGCTCGGATACAGACAACGTTTGATACCCTGTCTTGGCCGAAGCAGCGGAAGAGCCGTCAAGCTTGCTCCAGAAGTCAAGGAAAAAGCGGTCTGCGCTGTTGACCAGCCACAGGGAATCCTGTGGGGCCCGTGGGCTCTCTTCAGGCTGGTAACTTGGAGAGCTCACTTGCTCCTTGTCTTGTACATTGGCTGCCCCGCTGAGATCCTGACCTGCTGCTTCGGGAAAGGAAGCAAGCAAATATCCGCTTAAGCTGTTGATCGTGCTGTATTCAAAAAAGCTGTCCAGTGGAAAGCTGAACCCCAGGCGTTCGGTTAAAAAGCTGTGAAAGCCCGTGAAGCTGATAGAATCGAACCCGAAGCTCTTCCAGTCGTCATCCGGGCGGATTTTGTCTGCCGGTACCTTCAGCAGTGCGGATACCCCCTCTGCCAGCAGCTTATTCAATGGTCCGGCCGAACTCAGCCGCTCAGCTGGCGCAGGGGGAGAGGCTGCTCCATATTGCAGTTCCTCCTGCATCTCCTGCATCTTCTGCGGCGGCTGTACCGGCATGCCGGAAGGCCGTGGGGTGTTCTCTCTAATGATTTTTAACGCTTCCTCCGGTGACATTTGCTGATTCTCCACCAGCTTCAACAGCTGCATTCTCGAATAGGTGCTCATTCCAGGAGATCCCCCACTAACAGATTTAGATTCTCGGCGCTTATTTCCCTGTTATGCAGCTTGTTCAGCCACATCAGCAGCTGGTTATCGTCCAAGACTTCGGACGCTTCTTCAATGAAGGAGGGCAAGACAGGCGCTTCTCCTTCAGGAGCCTTCACCGGACTTGGCAGCCAGTAACGTTCTTCGTCAAAAGCATATTCGGGCAGCGGTGTCTTGCGCAGAGGCTGCGGGTACCAGGTGCTCCAGTCGATGGATACTCCCTGCACCCAGAGCTGCGCAAGCTTATCCAGTCTCCGGGCAAGCAACAACTCACTCATGAACAGGCTGCTCTCCTCGCCGTCGAACAGCTGGCTGAGTGCCGAGCGCTGACTGCTCTGCCCTTCGTAGATGCCGGACTGGCCTTGAAGCCCGGACAGGTAGGCCTCCAGCTTCCCGTGGAGCATGCCCAGACTGTCTGCCACAATAGCCAGCCGCTCCGTCATCTCGGCGCGTCCGGTCTGAAGATTGTAGGCCAGCTCCTCCAGGGTCAGACTCTCGTGCAGGCAGACCCTTTCTTCAGGTAGAAGTGTCTTGTGCCGCAGCTCATAATAGTTGCTGAGTCCCGAAGGGTCGTGCTGCATCAGGAACATCACCAGACTGCCAAGGGAAGAGAAGCCGTAGACGGCATCCTTGAACTCAAGTCCGAATTTGTCCCTCAGCAGCTCCAGAAGCTGCAGTGTCTTGACCGCATCCAGACCGTATTCCTCAAGCTCCGCTCCCGGATCAATCTCCTCCCCGTCAAGCGCCATCACTGCTCTGAATAAGGCGGTAACGTCCCGCAGCAGACTTGTCTCGATGCTGTGGATATTGTTATTCAGCGCAGGACTGGCCGCTTCAGCTGTCAACATGCGGCCAATGTAGGCCTGTAGCCTGCGGCTGTTTTCCCTGAGGCTGGTCCTGCTTTTGGCAGAGAGAGTGATGATGTGCGGATTGCGGCTCTGTACAGGGACCTCCGCCGTAGGGTTGCGGTATTCCTCCAGCACGATATGGGCATTGCTCCCGCCTACGCCGAATGCGCTGACACCTGCCCTGCGCGGAATTACGCTGTCCCGGCTGCCTGTAAGCGGCTTCCATGGAACCGTGTGCTCCGCTATGCTAAGCCCGCTGCCCTCCAGCTTGATATAGGGGTTGAGTTCCTTAAAATGGATGTTTCCCGGAATGCTCCCGTACTTCATCGACAGCAGCACTTTGCTGACACCCGCTATGCCCGCCGCCGATTCCAGATGGCCGACCGCCGTTTTGAGCGAACCGATTACACATTGCGGAAGCTCGGATTCAGGCTTGCCCCACTGCTGGTAGAGGGCTTTGAAGGCTTTTTTCAATCCTTCGATCTCAATCGGATCGCCCAGGCTGGTGCCTGTACCGTGTGTCTCGATGTAAGTGACCGTGGAAGGGTCTATCCCTGCGGCTGCATGGGCGCGGATAATTACCTCAGCCTGGGCTTTGGCATGCGGCGAAGTGATTGAATTCGACTTCCCTCCGTGATTAACCGCAGTTCCCCGGATCACCCCATGAATATAGTCCTTATCCCTGACGGCGGCGGACAGCGGCTTCAGCAGCAGCGCACCCGCCCCTTCGCCCCGTACATACCCGTCGGCGTCTTTGTCGAAGGTCTTGCATTTCCCGTCCTTACTGAGCATCCCCAGACTTCCGCCCGCAATGAAGAGGTTCGGGCTGGCAATCAGGTTGATTCCGCCTGCTACCGCATAAGGGCAGCCTTCATTCCAGATGGACTCCACCGCACGGTGGATTGCCACCAGGGAGCTGGAGCAGGCTGTATCCACCGGCTCGCTCGGTCCGCTCCAATTGAAGAAATAGGAGATACGGTTCGTCAGCATCGTGCGGGTCAGCGTAGTGGCTATCTCCTCCTTAAGGAGCAGTTCCTGATAATCCCCGTTCGATACCCCGATGAACACCGAGGTCCGGGTACCCGACAGCGTCTCCGGCTTGTAGCCCGCATTCTCCAGCGTATGCCATACGGTCTGAAGCATATGTCTCTCCTGCGGGTCCATTTTCTCCGCCTCCACTGGTGAAATACCGAAGAATAACGGATCAAACGTATCAATGCGCTTCAGGAATGCACCGTATTTCACGTCTGTTCTCCCGGCCTCCCGGCGCGGATCACCGTACCGTTCCTGCCAGCTCCAGCGGTCTTCAGGAATGGTAGTGACCATATCCTTCTGTGCCGCCAGATTGGACCAGAACTGCTCCAGGTCGTCTGCTCCGGGCATCATCCCGCTCATGCCCACGATGGCGATAGGCTCTCTGGCACCGGGCAGAACGCCCGTAGTCTGTCCCGGCTGTGCGGGTGGATTGGCTGATTGCAGAGCCTGGGCTGCCCCGGTACCCGGTTCAGGGTGCATCAGTCTGAAGGCAGCCTGAGCCTGAAGGGCGGATTGCTCAGAATCTGATTGCTTCGCTTGAACCGTCAAAAGACCGGTCTTAAGCTCCTCCTCCGGCGCAAAATGCCGGTCTATCACAGACCGGTACTCCCCGTAGACCGCTTCCGCAATTGCAGCTGGTGTAGACTGCTCAAAGAACAGCGTAGGTGTAATTTCCACCCCAAGCGTCCGGTTAACGGCATTCGACAGCTCGGTGAACGAGATGGAATCGAAGCCGAGCTCAGCAAGGTCGGATTCCCGGTGAATCTCACTCCGGTCGCTCTTAAGGATCTCTGCCATAATCCCGATGAGTGCTTCCTCCAGTTGACGGCTCCGTCCGGTATCCGCATGCGCGGCGCTATCGCAGCCTTCCGGCTGTCTTAGCTGGCGCTTCGGCTGACCCGCTGTCCCGGTGAATGCCTGAATCATTCTCTCCTTGTCGCCGGAGACCACCATCACCTGGGCTTCCGGGGAGGACAGGCTCTCTTCCAGGGCGAGCAGTCCTGATTGATCGGATAGCGGGAGCATCCCGAATCTCGTCCACAATAGCTCCCTTGTCCCGCTGTCCACCTGCATGCCGCCCTTGTCCCACAAGGACCAGTTCACTGCGGTATCCCTTCTGCCCCGCTTCTCATTCATAAGCGCCACATAATGATCCAAGAAGCTGTTGGCATAAGCATAGTCACTCTGCCCGATATTACCGATCAGCGCGGTGGATGAAGAGAACGGCAGGAACAGCAGCTCCGGATTATCGCGGGACAGCGCCCGGTATAGATGAACTGTTCCGTATACCTTGGCACTCAGCACCTCGGCTATATCCGCCATGTTCTTTTTGGCCAGCAGCGAATCCTTAATGACACCTGCGGAGTGGATGACACCATCCAGCCGGTTATAGATCCCTTTGGCTGCTGTTACCGCCAGCTCTACGGCCTTCTCGTCCGCTAAATCCAGCGGGAGATAGGCTGCATCACCGCCAAGAACCCTCAGCCGATCCAGCTTGGCGGGGTCGGCGCTTATGCTTCTGCCGCAGAGGATCAGCCGGGCCTGATACTTTGCCGCCAAATGCTCGGCCACCTTGTAGCCCAGCCCGCCCAGCCCGCCGACAATCATATAAGCACCGCCGGTCTTCAGCTTGCCTGTGCTGCCCGCAAGCGGCAGTGAGGGAATTAAGCGCCGGCTATATCTGGTGCCGTCTTCATACTTGACCTCATATTCAGGTCTGCTGTCTGAGAGCTCCTGCTCCAGTACATCCTTCAATCTGCTGTGATCCTTGAGCTGGATCAGGCTGCCCTGAAGCTTCGGATTCTCCAGCGCGGCTGAGCGGAAGAAGCCGGACAGTGCGCTATACTCGGCGACTGTCTGCCCATTGCGGTAGATGCAGACCAGACGGACCGGATGCCGGAAGCGGATGGAGGCCAGCCATTTACACAGGTGGAACACGGGATAGATATCCTTGTCCACACGTTCCTTGACTGTCCGGCAGCCCGGACTGCCAAGCAGATAGATAATCTGCAGTCGCGTATCCTCGGCGATGCTGTAATCCTCTGCCAGTCTTGCGTAGCTCTGCGGATCGGACGGATTCAGCTGAACCTGATCTGCGGCCAGCTTGCAGTAGATTGAAGCGGATTTTACCTGTATGGCATCGGCAGGAAATTCAGCGCCTTGCTGGGCCTCTTGTTCAACGGGAGCCCCCATGACCAGGAGGGTGACTCCTGAAGCGGAGGGTTCTGCCAGCGGTTCTATAGCACTCTCCACCCAGCTTGGGGTCAGATAGACCAGCTCACCGGCACTTGACTTCGGCTCTGGCAAGGAAGATGAAGCTTCTGCATGCGGGTTCACCTGGAACGGGCGGAGCGTAAGCTCCTTCATTCTTGAGACCACATTTCCGGCTTCCGTCAGGAACGCAATATCGAATTTCAGTCCCTGGCCCGGCGAGCGCTTAACATAAGCGTATGCGGGCTGAACGGAAGCATCGATAATGTCGAGCTGTCCCAGCACGAACGGCACGAACAGCACCTGCCGGTCGATCAGTCCTGTCCGGTAGGCAAAAGCCACTGCTGACTGCAAGCCTCCGTCCGTTAAAGTCGGATGAAGCTGGTAACTGTCCAGTGTCGGCCGGAGATCTTCCGGCACGGCCAGCCTGGAGATGGCCTCTGCCGGATTGAAATAAAAGGCCTGTATCCCTGAGAAGCGGTGGCCCAGCTCAGCACCCAGACTACGCAGCAGCTCATAGTAGGAGCGCGCCTCTTGCTCCCCTCCGCTGCATCGGCCGGTTAGGAGACTGACATCCAGGCTCTCCGGCAGTCTGTCTGCGGAAGAGGTAAGCACCAGCTTGCCTTGGGCGTGTTCCACCCGCTGTCCGTCCTGTCCGGAATAGATCTGAAAACCGATTCCTTGGGCACCAGGCTGCAATACAGCCCTAACCTCCAGCGCTTGCTTGTCCACCAGAACCGGACTTGACCAGACTACATTGCGGATTCCGGTAACGGTCTGCCCAGGAGCGGCCAGTGCACCGGCTGCCCGGATCATCTCCAGATAGACAACGCCCGGCAGGACATGCCCATGGTCGGACAGATAGAATTCGTTACCTGCAAAGGTTTTCTCGAACACCTGCTCGTACAGCGTGGACCTGTTCCGGTCAATCAGCGCGTGCAGAGCATGGATAGGAACTTCAGTCTTGGCGGGAACACCGCCTGACTCCTTCAGCGGCATCCAATAACGGGACTGTGCAAAAGGGTACCCCGGCAAGGGCATTCTTACCGGATAACGGTTGCCGTATAGCACAGTCCAATCTATGGTGCTGCCCTTTGTCCATGCCTTGGCGAGGAAAACATGATTCCTAACGGACAAGGCACCGGTGATTTCCGTAGGGGAATTGTCCGCTGCTTGGGCTGCTATGCGGGATTTAGGGACGCTGCCTGTGAAGAGCGAATCTGACGGATACCCGCCGCAATAAGCGGCCAGTGCCTCCCTCAGCTCCTCCGGTGTCGAGCCAATGACAGCGAGCCGTTCCTCCAGCTCTTCCCGTCCGGTCTGGAGGGTATAAGCCATCCTGTGTATATCCGCCGCTCCGGTAAGTGCGCTCTGAAGGAGTGCCGCATACTCGCACAGCCGGTCAGCATTCTTGGCCGACAGGAGAAATACGGCGGGTTCATGCACAGCCCGTATGGGCTGTACAGGCTGCAAATACTCTTCAATAACGGCGTGGGCGTTCGTGCCGCCGAAGCCGAAGGAGCTGACACCTGCGCAGCGCGGCACCGGCTGTCCGTCTCTGTTCACCCCTGCCTCCCAGTTCTTCGTGTGCTCCAGTACATAGAACGGGGTGCCCTCCAGCTGAATATACGGATTGAGCTCCTTGAAATGAAGGTTTCCAGGCAGCTTGCCTCTGGAGAGAGACAGCAATACCTTAATCACCCCGGCAATCCCGGATGCAGGCTCCAGATGGCCGATATTCGATTTGAATGCGCCAAGACCAATCCGCGGTCCGGGACCCGGAAGGGTATCCCGGCGGCGGTACAGTTCAGTGAAGGCCTTCTTCAGCCCGTTGATCTCCACCGGGTCCCCCAGCTCTGTGCCCGTTCCATGCGTCTCAATGTAAGATACGGCTGACGGATCGACACCCGCCTCAGTGAAGGCCTGCACCACCAGCTCCGCCTGAGCATCCGGGCTCGGGGCAGTCAGCGAATGCCCACGCCCCCCGTGATTCACGGCAGTGCCCTTGATTACGCCGTAGATGTGATCTCCATCTGCTACGGCCTGCTCCAGCGGCTTCAGCACTATGACTCCAACACCTTCACCCTTAACGTAGCCGTCCGCACTGCGGTCGAAGGTTCTGCATTGTCCTTCCGGGGAGAATACGCCCATTACTCCTGCTCCTACATAGGTATTGGGATCAAGCATCAGGCTCACCCCGCCGGCCAGAGCAAGGCTGCTCTCTCCCTGCTGGATAGACTTCACCGCCCGGTGCAGGGCGACGAGACTGCTGGAGCAGGCGGTGTCAATGGATTCGCTCGGCCCTTTGAAATTGAACAGATAGGATACGCGGTTGCTGAGCAGAGCAGTTGCATTACCAATGCTGGACTGGGCCTGAATCTTGTCCATGTTCGCAGATAAGAGCTGCTGATAATCATTGAATTGTACACCGGAGAAGACACCCACCGGCTGCCCGGCAAGCGCGGACATCTTGTACCCGCTGTCCTCCACAGCCTTCCAGACGGCCTGAATAAACAATCTCTGCTGCGGGTCCATCAGCTCTGCTTCACGTGGAGAGATCTGGAAGAACTTCGCATCAAATGTATCATGGCCGCTGATAAAGCCGCCCCAGCGGGAATTCGTCCGGTTCTCCGCCTGCGGGTCCGTACTGTAGTACGCCTTCCAATCCCAGCGGTCTGCCGGAATCTCCCGGATCTGGTTCTCCTGGTTCTCCAGAATCCGCCAGAGCTCCTCTGCCGTATCGGCGCCCGGCAGCTTGAAGCTCATGCCGGTCACCGCCACATCCCGCAGCGCTGCCGGTTTCGGAGCGGCGATAGTGCGGCTGGTCTTGCTGCGGCCCGGGAATTTGCGGGCCAGCGGCAGTAGCTCCGGCGGCTGTGCTTCGTCTGCGGATGCTGCTGTGAAGCGCTGCGAATCAGCGTCAGCCCCCATGGGAGGCGATGCGGACGCAGCCGGGAACTCATGCAGCGGCTCTGCCCGTTCAGGTGAAGCAGCTGGCGTAGCCGCCAGAGTTACAGCGGAATAGTGCGCCTGAACCTCCGGGCCGAACTCCTCCAGCAGGAACGCGAGCAGCTCTTCCAGTGTAGTTTTGGCAAAGAAGACCGCCGGTGACAGTTCAATATCATACAGCCCGCTTAATTCGTCGGCGAATTCCTTCAATGACAGCGAATCAAAGCCGAAATCGCCCATGTTCTCCTCCACGTTCAGCTTCCCGGGCTGTGTCTGCAAAATCTGCGCCGCCAGGTTCAGCACATCCTGCATCGCCTGTTGTTCCAATGATCCGGTGTTGATCTCCGTATGCTCCTCCAACCTCACACTTCCTCCCTTGACCTGCGCGGCCTGCTCCGGCTTCAGCTTCAGCTGCATCTCCAGCCTTGCCCGTTCCCCGTATACTACTGCGGCTTGCCGGGTCTCACTTGCCAATAGTTGTTCAAAAGCGCTGATTCCCAGCTCAGCGGATAAATATCCCATCCCGGAGGTCTGCAAATAGAGCTGTTCCCCCTGCGGGTCCAGGTGCATGCCTCCCGCTTCCCACAGCGGCCAATTCACGCTTAGGCTCTTGCCCTGCCGCCTGCCTTGCTCCATCCATTGATGCCTGAGCTGCAAATACCGGTCCATGAACCGGTTCGCCAACGCGTAGTCGCATTGACCGAAATCCCCCAGCAAGGAAGACGTTGAGGAGAAGGCGGCGAAGAAATCCAGCGGCTCGTGCCGAGTAGCTTCATCGAGGGCGGCGATTCCGGCGATTTTCGGCCGGAGAACCTCTGCGAAGGCGGCGGTGTTTTTCTGAAAAACAAGCTGCCCACTCACCTGTCCCGCCGCATGGATCACACCGTTAACCGCTCCATACCGCTGCTTCGCCTCCCGGACTGCCGCATGCACCTCCGCAGGATTTGCAATATCGCAGGCCAGGTACAGCGCTTCTCCGCCTAAGGTGCGCAATGCGTCAAGCTGATGCTCTAAGGAAGCAGTAAGCGGACGCCTGCCCAGCAGAATCAGCTTCGCCTGCCGTTTCTGTGCGAGATGTGTACTCAGGATCTTGCCCAGCGCCCCGGCTCCGCCGGAGATGATATACACACCGCCTTGCTTCAGCTGAACGGGTCCGCCGCCTGCCTTCAAGTCAAGCTCGCTGAACTCCCGCTCTAATCTGCGGCCCTGCCTGTATTCCGCCTCATGTGTAAAAGCAAAGCGGTCCAGCAGACTCTCCTGGCGGATAAGCTGTGCCAGATTGTACTCCCCGTCGGCAAGCCGGATGTGAGTGAAACGCAGGCGCGGATATACCCGCTGTAACGAGCTGCCGTACGCTCCCAGGGCTTCCGTAGCCGGGTCTGCTTCAGCACCGCTTCTGGCTATGGATAACCAGCGGAGGTTCAACCGCAGCTTCAGGGTATGGAAGGCTTGAATCCAGTGGAATACGGTGAGCATCGCACCGGTATCCGGTGTAAGCGGCCCCTCTGTGGAAGAGGATTGCTTCCAAAGCATCACAGCATGGGTAACGTTCAGCTTCTCTCCTATCACATCCGTCAGCACAGCGGTATAGTCCTGCTCAGCCCCGGGATTAATCATGTAATCATGTTCTGCCTGTTTGTGGAAGGAACCGCCTGCTGCGATGGTTATCACAGTGAAATTACGGCTTAATTCTCTCGCAGCCTCACGGGCCTCTATGTCCCCTGCTGCCATGTACACCAGCAGAGCCTCTGCCCCGGAGGGGGCAGCTGAAGGCTCTGGAGCAGGGACGGATTCCGTCCACTGCTCCCGGAAATAGATCAATTCTTTGCGTTCATCCAAGTTATCCATGCCCATTGTACTGACCACCAACCTATGTTTGATATACTGAGTTCCGGTATCTGACCGGTCAGACCGGTGCGTGCATTCCTGAATTGACCGTTTGCGGGGTGTATACTTCACTGAGCTTCAGTGTCAGCTTCTCCATACTCACCAGTACCCGTTGCTGCGTATCCAAGATACAGAGGTCATAGGTTGTCAGCCCGTCAGTTCCCGTACTCCACTTAGCGAGCAGCTGGACATCCCGGGTCAAAGGATGATGCACTGTACATCTGCCCAGCCTGCGGTATTCAAGCCGGGTTGCCTTTGCGGTCAGCCGCACCAGGGAATTCAGCATGTCATCAACCGCCGCATAATGGAATAGTGCCTGATTCTGATGCTGCGCAGGTTCCTGTGCTTCCTTAAGGCGAATACGGACCAGTGCCTGACCAGTGCCGGTCTGCAGTTCTTGAACGGTCTCCAGATGACGGTATAGAGCAGAATCAGCCTCCGGCAAAAGAATTGGCGCACCCAGCCCGCTCATACGCAGCGGTACCGGATCAGCGGACTTACTTCCAGCAGGGACGGCCACCTTGCCCTGGGCGCAGATGACATATCCGTCTTGTCCGCTCTGGTAGCCGCTCTCACATTCAACATGCGTCCCTGCTTCATACAGGGAAGTCAGCAGGCTGTCCGCAGCTCCGGGCTGCGGCTGTTGTCCCCAGACCACATCTTCAATCACCCGGCTGGATGCTTCCAGCGACAGCTCTGCGGTGATACGGAACAGCTCGATGAATCCTGAAGGAGGCAGGCCGCAAGCCGGATCTGATTCCTTAAGGACCGTCTCGTACTGCTGCTTGCTGAAGCTGGAACGGTTGCGGTCCACCAGCGGATGCAGCTTCTCCTCTCCCCCGTGATTAGCGGGAACGGCAGCTTCGGTTCGTGTAATCCAATAACGTTCTCTCTCAAAAGCATAGGTCGGCAGTGGCACAATCCGCACCTGCTCACCCCAATGCAGCTTCGGCCAGTCGATTCCGGCCCCCTGCACCCATTCCGCCGCCAGCTGTGAAGCCTCTCCAGCCGTTGATAGTTCCCTTCTGGTCCGCTTGGATACTACACCGGAATAGTGCTCTTCCAAGCCCGCTCCGGCGATGTAATTGTTCAGCTTCTCCAGCAATTCCTGGAGACTGGAGCAGGCGAAGGCCAGGCGGCAGGCCATTTCTTCCCGCCCGGTCTGCAGGGTGTAGGCGGCATCTGCAAGTCTGACATCCCGGTTCTTGCCCAGGAAAGCATGCAGCTTGACTGCCATTTGCTTCAGGGAATAGGGAGTTTTGGCGGATAGCACGATAACCTGCTCATTACTGCTGATGTCATTGCCGGTTATGCCGCTGTTGCCAGAGATCGACTGCCCAGCCGCTAATCCCTGCTGAACTTCAGCATTGTATTCCTCAACCAGTACATAGGCATTGGTGCCGCCGGCCCCGAAGGAGCTGATACCGGCCCTGCGGACAGCCTGACCGGCCGGTCCATTAACCGTCCAAGGCCCCTCCTCATGCTGCACACGGAAATATGAATTCGCAAAATCAATATTGCTGTTGGTCTTCTCTGCATGAAGAGAAGGAGCAAGCCGGCGGTGCTTCATCTGCAGCAGCACCTTCGTAAGGGAGGCGATGCCTGCCGCCGCTTCCAGATGGCCGATGTTGGACTTCACCGATCCGATGGCACAGGATTGCTTGGGCGGGTTCGCTTCGCTGAACACCTGATTCAGCGCATTAAGCTCAATGGGATCGCCCAGCTTGGTTCCTGTGCCGTGCGCTTCAACATAGGAGATGCTGTCCGCAGGCACTCCCGCCTGCTCGAGCACTCTGGAGATCAGACTGACCTGGGCAGCGGGATTGGGAACGGTGTAGCCGCTGACCTTGCCGCCATGGTTGATGCCGGTCCCTTTAATCACGCCATAGATATGGTCGTGATCCCGAATGGCTTCGGACAGAGGCTTGAGCAGAACCGCCCCTACTCCTTCGCCCGGGACGAACCCGTCGGCTGCTTCGCCGAAGCTGTGGCATTTGCCGGTCGGCGACAGCATTTTGGTCTGGCACATCAGCACATATTTATAAGGATGCAGATACAGGTTCACTCCGCCCGCTACCGCAAGGCGGCATTCTTTGTTCTTCAGGCTCTCACATGCAGCATGAATGGCCGCAAGCGATGAGGAGCAGGCGGTGTCCACCGCAAGGCTCGGACCGCTGAAGTTGAACAAGTAAGAGATACGGTTGGCGATGGACCAAGGCGACACATTGGGCATGGCCGACAGATTGCCCCGTGCCCATTCCTCCGGGCCCCATAGCTGATACGAATAGGTAGTTGTCCCTGCGAATACACCGACATTCGCGCCATGCTCTTCCCCGGGACGCTGGAGCTTCTGCTTGGTATAGCCTGCATCCTCCAGCGCGGACCAGACCGTCTCGGCAAATATCCGTTCCTGCGGGTCCATGATTACCGCCTCGCGTGGCGCAATATGGAAGAATGCCGGATCAAACTTGTCCACATCCTCAAGGAAGCCGCCCCAGCGGCTGTACATCTTACCTTCCTGTACCTGCTCGAAGCTTCCGCCCAGGAATTTCTTGTAATCCCAGCGGTCTGCCGGAATCTCGGAGATACAGTCTTTTCCGGCTGCGATATTGTTCCAGAATTCATCAAGATCTGCAGCCAGCGGATATTTGCCGCTGAGCCCGATGATTGCGATCTCGTCATTGCCTCCGTTCGCACCGCTGTTGCTGCTTCCTTGTCCGCTCTGTGCTGCAAAGGATATAAGCTCCGGCCATCCCGCAGCTCCGGCTACCGGGAAGACTGGCGGTTCTGCGTACCCGGCGGCTGGTGCAGTTCCCGCTTCATATTCCGGCAGACGGCGCCCCGGCTCTGATTGCAGGTCTATCTCCCTGTCAGTCTGCGCCTGCTCCGGAAGGTTCTTCCCTGTCCCGTTACTATGGAACAGCTTGTTCAGCGGACCGGAATATTGGCTGACCATATGGGCAGCTAGACTCTCCAGGGTCTGGTATTCAAACAGCAGGGTTTTGGACAGCTCGCCCAGGTCCTCTTCCAGCTTGCCGTTGAAGTAACCGACCATGACCGATTCGATACCGTACTCTTCGAATTCCGCAGTGATATCAATCTCTTCCGGCTGCAGCTTAAGCAGCCCGCTGAATAGTCCTGTCAGGTATTGCAGAGTACTGTCCAGCAGGGCAGTGCCCGGCACGGCCGGCACAGCCTCTTCCTCCGCTTCCTCAGTGATATTCTTCCGTTCTGCCTGTTCCATGCGGTTCATCCGGTCCAGCAGGCTGCTCACGCGCTCCGGCTGTCCATATCCGACAAGCAGCGCAGGATGACTGCTCTGCCGGAGCAGCCATTCAAAGGCTTCGATCCCCTGCTCTACCGGAAGCGGCGTCAGCCCTGTCTGAAGCTCAAGAATTCTTCGCTGCCCGGGGGTCAGCTGCATGCCGTCCGCTTCCCATAGCGGCCAACCCGCCGAGAAGGTGCGCCCGGTGCGTCTGCCTGCTGCAACCAGCCGTTCACGGTACAGGGCGAATTCGTTCATGAAGCTGTTCGCGTAAGCATAATCCGCCTGTCCGGGATTGCCTGTCTCTGCTGTAATGGAAGAGAACAGCAGGATGAAGTCCAGGCTCTCCTCCTGCGCAGCCTGATCCAGATTCAGTGTGCTGATCATCTTCGAGGAGATGATTCCGTCCAGGTCAGAGCGGTCCTTGTTCAGAATATAGGCATCACTGTGTGTCCCTGCACAATGCAGGATACCGTCAATTCTGCCGTATTTCTGCTTCGCATACCGGATCAGCTCCTGCGCAGCCTGACTGTCTGAAGCATCTGAGACCAGGTATTCTGCCGAGCCTCCATACGCCCGAACGGTTGCCAGGTGCGCCTCTTTATTCTGATCAAGCCGGGAACGGCCGGTCAGGATGAGCTGCGCCTGTGCCGTGCCTGCCAGATAAGCGGCGAATACACGCCCCAGACCGCCAAGTCCCCCGGTGATAATATACACGCCGTTTGTTCTAATACTGACCGGAATGCCAACCTCCACTTCATTTCGGACTGGAACGAGCCGCTTGACGAACCGGCCTGCGGCGCGGTACTGCACCTCTTGCTCCTCAGGGCGAAGCTGCAGCTCCTGTCCGAGAATCGCTGGGAGCTCCTCCTGCCGCAACGATGCGGCCAGGGAGACGGTCTTAAAGCAATACCCGGGATTCTCCAGGCGCAGCGTCTTGATGAACCCGCCCAGCGAGGCATCCAGCACACTTCCCATGTCTTCTGTGTCCTTGAAGGCATAGACCAGACGGATATCAGCCGCAGCCTTGCTCTGCATCAGCGCCTGGGTCAGCAGCAGTAGCGGATATATGCTGTGGTTCAGCTTGTCCTGCGGCTCCATTGCAGCAGACGATGCGGCATAGATCAGCTGTGTAAGGCTTACGCGTCTTGCCCGCAAGGAATCCAGCAGTGTCTGGAGCTGCTGCTTGTCATCGAAGCGCAAGCTGTAATGATTATCGCCGGTATGGGCGAATTGCTCCGCCGCAGTGACGAAGATCAGCCTTGCCCCTGCTGCGAAGCTGCGTTTGAACTGGGGCAGAGCCTCCAGATCGTCCAGGAACAGCACCACATCACCGGTCAGTGCCCCTGCCGCTTCCAGCGGGCTGGGAGTCCATTCTGTGGTGTAATACAGGGGGGCTTCCCGTTTCCCCGTCTGAAGTCCGGCAAGCCGCACGCCTTGCAGCTCCCAGACTGCTGCTCCATCCCCGGTGAACACTGCCAGTGTATATTCATCACCGGCAGTACGCCGGGCCTGAACTGCAAATTGCTGCAAATGCTTATGTGAGTAAGACATTTGACGGATGGAATGCAGCACCATTGGACACAGCGGCTGCTCCAGCGCTGCAAGGGCCAGCAGCGTATGCACGGCTGAATTCACTGCTGCGGCGCTGAGAGAATCCGCAGGCGCGGCTTCACCGAGATCCACGAAGGCCAGCAGGCGGTTCTGATCTTGGTGCAAGCCTGTGACATGCCTCAGTGCGGACTCCATACCATATAGCGAACGGAGCAGCTTCCGGCTCTGCTTCAGGAGCAGTCCCCCTTGTCCTGCCAGCGGGATCTCTTCGGCTGTTAAACGGGCTGGCCCGGTCCCGTCAGCCTTAACCGCCAGGGTACACTGAAAGACAACCTGCTCCCCGGCCCTGATCTCTGCTGCAGCGGGTTCAAGATCCGGGAAGATATGAACATCCAGGGCAGGATGGAGCTGCTGCCGGTTCAGAAGACCCGACCACTCCATATTCTCCAGCTGCAGCTCCTCCCGGGCATATCCGGCCAGCTCCAGAGCCTCCCGCGCGAATGCGAGCAGTCCCAACCCGTTCATATACTCCTGTCCCTGCCAGCTTACCGGTTCATAGAATCCGCTGATTACCGCCGGCCGGGAGGAGAACCGGAAGCCGCCAATCGTTGAGAGATTGTACTCCACCAGCTCTCCAAGTCCAGTATGCTCAGGGACGGCAGCCGGCAGGCGGTTATCCCGCCGTTTCACCTCATTGATCCAGTAGCGGTTCCTGGCGAAGGGATACGTAGGCAGCGGCACCCGCCTGCAACGCCCTGCTTCGTATAGCTTCTGCCAGTCCACATCCAGTCCGAGGGACCATAGCCGGGCAATGGTACTGGTATTTCCACCGCCCAGCAGCATGTCGACATAAGAGATTCCCGTCTGCTGGGCATTGAACAGCTCAATGTAATCCTTGAAGCCTTTGATATTCCCCCGGAACACCTTGCCATCCGGCAGTCTGCCCTGATTGAATTCGTCCAGCAGCCCCTTAAGCTCCGGGACAGAACCCGCTGTAATCGCCATCCGCTCTGCGAAGGCTTCCCGTCCCAGCTGGAGAGTGTAGGCTATGTCCCTTAGACTGGCTGTCTCAGCCTCCGGGAGCTCCAGGTAATGCGCAAGCTTCAGCGCATAGGCCTTCAGCCGGTCCTCTGTTCTGGCGGACAAGACGATGATATGCGGTTCTTGGTAGACATTAGTTCCTTGGATATTACCGCCTTCTTTGCCGTCTCCGTCCTTCCCCCCGCGCTCTGGCGGAATGTATTCCTCCAGAATAATATGCGCGTTGGCTCCGCCTGCCCCGAAGGAGCTGACTCCCGCACGGCGCGGATATTCCTTCTGTCCTTCGCCTTCCGGCAACGTTACACGATTCCATGGGCCCGCCTGCCGCTGAACCACAAACGGCGTATCCTCGAAATGAATGTGGCTGTTCAGCTCCTCCGCATGCAGCGAAGGCACTAACACACCGTATTTCATTTGCAGCAGCACCTTGGTGATGGCTGCGATCCCCGCTGCCGATTCGCAGTGCCCGATGTTGGATTTCACCGAGCCGATGGCACAGAACTGCTTGTCGGCTGACCCGTCCTTGAAGGCTTTGACCAGTCCGCTGACTTCAATCGGATCACCGAGTGAGGTGCCTGTACCATGGGCTTCGATGTAATTGACTGTACGCGGGTGTATGCCCGCAGCCTGCATGGCTTCCTGAATCGCTGCGCCTTGCATAGACGGATTTGGCACCGTATAGCCGGTTGTTTTCCCGCCATGGTTGATGGAGCTGGCCTTGATCACAGCATAGATATGGTCTCCATCCTGAACCGCCCGGTCCACCGTTTTCAGCAGCAGGGCGCCTACGCCCTCCCCGGGCACATATCCGTCACCGCCCTCGCCGAAGCTTCTGCATCGTCCATCGCTGGCCGCGAACTTCTGCTGGCTTAAGAATATGTATTTATCGGGATGAATCGACACATTCACCCCCCCTGCAATCGCGAGGTCACTCTCCCCCCGCCGGATGCTGTCACAAGCCAGATGGATGGAAGTAAGCGATGAGGAGCACATCGTATCCAGGGCAATGCTGGGTCCGTTCAGATTGAGATGATAGGATACCCGGTTGGCAATGGACGCGTAGACTGAGGATAAGGCGATTTTGCTGCCGTCCACCTCCGCGTCCAGTAGCTGATATTGCCCGTACATGACACCTGCGAAGACACCAACCTTGCGGCTGCCGAGCGTATCGCGGGTATATCCGGCATCCTCAATGGCGCTGTAGGCGCATTCCAGGAACAGCCGCTCCTGCGGGTCCATAATCTCTGCTTCGCGGGGGGAGATATTGAAGAACAAGGCGTCGAAGCGGTCGACATCATCCAGGAAGCCGCCCCATTTGCAGTACATTTTGCCAAGCTGGTTCTTGTCTGTGGTATAGAATTCGTCAATGCTCCAGCGGTCTGCGGGAATCTCTGTAATGCAGTCCTGCGCTTGAAGCAGATTCTGCCAAAAGGTCTCCAGATCCGGAGACATCGGGAACTTCCCGCTGACTCCGACGATGGCAATATCCTCCGTGCCCCGGCTGCGTCCAGGGTTGTTCTGCCCTTGCCCGGCAGTAGCGGAAGGCCGGCCCGCTTTGGGTGTGACGGGGCTTTTGCCGGAAGGCTGATGGCGCACAGCAGGACGATGAAGCTGCGGCACCGCCGCCTTCGGAGGGATTGGACTGATCTGAGGCTCAATGAGCCGTGCCAGCACACCGCTATGCTGTCCGGTGAAATATTCACTCAACTCCCGCAGCGTCTGGTATTCAAACAGCAGCGTCTTGGACAGTCCGCCGAAGCTTGCCTCCAGCTCCTCATTGATGCTCATCGCCATGATGGAATCGAAGCCGATTTTCTCGAAGGAGTCGTCCAGGCCCAGGGCATGCGGCGGAATCTTGGTTACTTTGATGAAAATATCCTTTAAAAGCCGCTCCGCGCCTAGCTTAAGCACCTCCGTATCAACTACCTCAGGAGTTGCTTCTTCCGGCAAGGGTGCTGCTTCGCTGTTTGCTCCTGCCTGGACTGGCTTGTGCCGGTTCCCGCGCTGAGGGTCATTGATCGACTCCACCGTCTGCCCGATCCGCGCAGCGTCCCCATAGAGCACCACGGCATTTCCCGGCCTATCGCGGCAGATTCTATCGAAGGCCTTCAATCCTTCAGCCGTAGGCAGGACAGAGAGGCCCAGATTTTTGCGCATGAAGTCCAGACTGTCCGCCGTCGTTGTCATCCCGCCCTCTTGCCACAATGGCCAGTTGACCGAGAGGACGTTGGTGCCATCAGATGTGCTTTTGCTATTGGCATAATGGTCCATGAAGCTGTTGGCGTAGGCATAATCGCTCTGCCCCAGATTGCCGGTTACGGCAGAGATGGAAGAGAACAGCAGCATGAAGTCCAGCGGCTCACGGCCGAATGCTTCATATAAATACTGCGTTCCATACACTTTGGCAGCCAGCACCTGCTCCAGTTGCTCCCTCTCCTTAAGCAGGAGGAAGGAATCACTGGTCATTCCGGCACAGTGCAGGATTCCGTTCACCCTGGGGAAGCTTGCTCTGGCTGTGGCATGCAGCCGCTGCACATCCGCAGAGCTGGCAACGTCAGACTGGATATACATCACCTTATTACCGTTACTGCTCAGCGTTTTCAGCTTGTCTTCGAGTGTACGGTTTAGCGCCGTTCGCCCGGTGATCAGCAGACTGGCGGACCGGGTATCCGCTAAATGCCGGGCCAGTGTATAGCCGATTGCCCCCAGCCCCCCTGTGATGATGTAGACCGGGGAGTCTGCAGGCATATGCTCAATGAAGGGAACGGCCGGAGCTGTATACTGCTCAAAGTGAGGCACATAACGGCGGGATTCCCGGTAGTGAATCTCACGGTGATCGTTCGACATGGAGCCCAGCTCCAGCCGCAGCTGCTCCAGCATGAACGGGGCATAGTCCGCACGGCACAGATCGGTAGACACCGTCTTGAACAGCAGGCCGGGGTTCTCGATCATGACACTTCTCACGAAGCCGTCCAGCGCGGCATGTACTGCATCATTATCCGATTGTCTGTACTGGAACAGGATCTTGATACCGGTACGTATCTTGAAGGTAAGCAGTGACCTGGTGAGTGCGAACATTGAATAGATGCCGCTCTCCATGGCTGCTTCCGTCCCGCTCCCTTCCTCCTGCGACAGAAGATGAAGAATGCTGCCGGGATAACGCCCCTGCTGCTCCAGCCCGGACAACAGGCGCGTGTAATCCTCCTGAGTGCTCAGTGAATACCGCTCTTGTCCAGTGTTTTCGGTCTCGCCTGCTTCCTCCGCCACGGCAAAAGTAAGCGACTGGAAGCGGGAAGCTAACTGGCTGCGCAGCATGGGTTCCAGGCTTGCGTCAGCCGCCAGCACCAGCAGATGCCCGGAAGAATCACCTGATCCGGCTGAAAGCGGCTGTTCCGCCAAGCTTTTAGTGTAGGTCAGGAGCACTTGCTTATCCGAATGCTTCAGCGCGGCGATCTGCCGGAGGCCTTCCTCCTTGGAGACGGCTCCGCTGGCGATCCTTTCAATAATTGATCTCATTTAGCTTCCCTCCAGCATTCTCTCAACTTCATCTATTCCGGCTTCTCCGGCCAGCAGCTTATTCAGCATCTCGTCCAGCAGCACACTTGCCGCTGAAGAGGTTATTTCAGCCGGAGCTGCGATATTGCTCTGCATCCCCGGGGTCAAATCCCGGCCCGAAAGGCAGGAGAAGCGCACCGCCGGCAGGCCCGAGCTGTTCAGCAGCAGCAGATCGAACTGCATCCCCTGCTCCTGCCCAGAAGCTGGTGCTGGCGCTGCCAGACAATAGCTTACAAGGGTCAGTGGCCTGTAGACCTCTACAGCCTGCAAGACCGAAGGAACGAAGGTTCCCGTCTGTTGCTGGCCGCTAAGCACCGAATACAGCGCGGTCTGCATCGCTCCGTCGGCAAACGCCGGATGAAGAATATATTCATGGAGCGGCATTTGCGTACTTGCGGGCAGCACCAGCTTCGCCAGGGTACCATACACTCCGGTATACACGGCTTCAATCGGCCGCAGATTCATGCCGTAGTTCATTCCATGGTCAGCGAACAGCGCATAACAGTCTTCGCCTTCTGTGGTACGGCTGGCGGTCTGGACCATACGTGCGATATCCGCCGTTTCCGCCTCCGCCTCCGTATCCGGGGCAAACGATTCAGCCACTTCAAGCTCCGAATAATTCACAGTACAGGTGCAATACAGTACTCTAAGCCCGTTCCCGTTCAGGGAATAGATGCTGGCTTCGATTGCCTCTTCCTGAGCTGCTAGCCCGACATAGACGTCCAAGCTGGCTGCATTCTCCGGCAGCTCCAGTGTTCTGCGCCATTTCACATCTGTTAATGACTGCACCCGCCACTCCCGGCTGGCGAGCAGCCCGGCTCTCCAGGCCATTTCGAGATAGACTACCCCCGGCAGAACCATCCGGCCCCGGATAACATGATCATGCAGATAGGCGTCGGCTGCGCTTAAGCTTTTTTTGTAGCATTGCTCCTCAAAGACGGATTCATTGGAATCAATCACCGCAGCCAAGACAGCAGGCTTGCTGCTGTTGTATACAGCGGTTGCGTCTTGCGCAGAGCTGTACCAATAGCGCGTCCGGTCAAACGGATAGGTGGGTAAGGAGATTCTGCAAGGCTTGCTCTGCTGCGGATACAGCAGCTGCCAGTTGAAGTTCACCCCGCTTGTCCACAATCTGCTGAGCTGGCTCAGTCTGCCGGACTGCACCAGGGACAACAGGAATGCTTCTCCTTCCTCGCTCTCTGTGAAGACATCGCGGATTTCACTGCCGGAGCTGACGTTGCCTGCATAGACCCCGGAGACTTTACGGTCGCCGGCCAGGAACCGGCCCAGCTTCTCCCGCAGCTCCTGCGTACCGGATACCACGATTGCCAGCCGTTCCTCCATGCTCTCCCGGCCGGTCTGGAGCGTGTAGATCAGATCCTCCAGGCGGAAGCCATCGGCTGAGGCAGCACCGTCAGCGCTGGTTATTCCTCCTTCAGGCTCAGGCGCTTCTGAAGAATCTGCGCTCCGTTCGTGTCTGGCTGCAATGGCGGATGAACCTAGCTGCTCCAGCAGATAAGCGGCAATCTCATCAATGGTGGTGCTGCCTGTCCAGAGGCTGATTGGGAGCCGGACCGGATAGGCTTCATACAGTGTGTCCGCGGCCGTTATCAGCTCTTCTTTAGACAGGCCGTATTCATCAATGGCCTCCTGGGCGCTGATCTGTGCGGGCAGCAGGGCCGATTGCAGGAGAGCGGCAGTGATATCGGCGACTACGTATCGCTTCAGCGTGCTGCTGTCTGCTTCTTCAGGCGCACTCTCCGGCCGGATCGTACGGTCCAGGTAATCCAGGATGTGCTTGGCGTACGCATTCAGCCGGTCTTTGCTTTTGGCGGAAAGAATAAAAATGTGTGGTCCGCCAGTGTTATCGCTGTAATGCGCGGATACAAGGCTTCCCTGCTTCCGGTGTTCCTCCAGGATCACATGCACGTTCGTGCCGCCTGCGCCGAATGAGCTGACCGCAGCATAACGCGGATATTCTCTGGTCTGGCCCTCCTCTTCCAACACTACAGGCTTCCACTCTCCCAGGCTCCGCTGAACATAGAAAGGGGTCTCTGCAAAGTTAATATTCGGATTCAGTACCTCGGAATGGAGCGAGGGCACGAGCTGCTTATGCTTCATTTGCAGCAGCACCTTAATGATGGATACCACTCCGGCTGCGGACTCCAGATGGCCTACATTGCTTTTGACCGAGCCGATGGCGCAGTACTGGTTCTCTGTTGTCTGCAAGCGGAAGGCCTTCGTCAGGCCGCTGATTTCAATCGGATCGCCGAGTGCAGTACCTGTTCCATGGGCTTCTATATAGCTGATCGCCCGTGGATGGATGCCTGATTTGTGCAGCGCCTCGGCAATAATATCCGACTGTGCATTCGGATTCGGAACCGTATAACCGTTCGTTTTGCCGCCATGATTGATGGAGCTCGCCCGGATCACTCCGTAGATATGGTCTCCGTCCTCCACCGCCTTGGCCAGCGGCTTCAGCAGCAGCGCACCGACACCTTCGCCCGGCACATAGCCGTCTCCGCCGCTGCCGAAGGCCCGGCATTTCCCCTCGCTCGAAGCGAACCGCTGATTGCACAGGAACAGGTATTTATCCGGGTGAATGGTTACGTTCACTCCTCCGGCAACCGCAATCTCGCTATCCCCCCGGTAAATGCTCTCACAGGCAAGATGCAGTGCAGTCAGCGACGAGGAGCACATCGTATCCAGTGCAATGCTGGGACCGCTCCAGTTGAAGAAATAGGACACCCGGTTGGCGATGGACGCATACGACGAGCTGAGTGCCAGCGTATTGCCTTTGACGGTCTCCTCCGCTCCATACATTTGATAATGGCCGTACATGACACCGACGAAGACACCGGTCTTGCTGTTCCACAAGGATTGGCGGGTATATCCGCCATCTTCAATCGCGCTGTGTGCACACTCCAGGAAGAGACGCTCCTGCGGGTCAAGCTGCTCCGCATCTCTTGGCGTTAATTGGAAGAACAGCGGATCAAAGCAATTGTATTCGTCAATGAACCCGCCCCACTTGCTGTACACCTTGCCTTTCTTGCCCTTCTCGGGGTCGTAATAGCGGCTGTGATCCCACCGCTGCGGCGGAATCTCGGAGATGCTGTCCACCCCGTGCTTCAGGTTACTCCAGAATTCATCCAGATTCCGGGCCCCGGGAAAAGCGCCGCTGATGCCGATGACCGCAATCCCCCCGTCCTTGGCCGGATGTTCCTGCTGAACGGCCTGCGGCTCGATACGCGAAGGTATTCGCTTCTCTTCGTTACTCCGGTCCTTGCCGGGTGCGGAGAAGGATCTGTATTTCTTCGGCGCTACTGTCTCTACAGGCTTGTCCTGTACTCTTGCAGATGCTGCTGCCGGAACAGCGGGCTTCTCCGTCTGCTCCAGGTTCTGTCTAATATGCCGGTATCCGGCGTGCGCCTCCAGCAGCCCGCGCTGATGCTGAACGAAATACCCGGCCAGCTCAGCCAGATTGCCGTATTCAAACATAAGCGTCTTCGGAAGATTCGGGAAATCCTTGTCCAGCAGACCGTTAATCTCCATAATCGCAACCGAGTCTACTCCGTACTCCTCCAGACTCTGACCCGCATTGATCCGCTCGATCTCAAGGCCGGTGACCTGTGAGAGCAGCCCTTTCAAATACTGCATAGTGTAGTCCTGGAGACTCCTGTCTCCGCCTGAGCCGGGCCCAGCTCCTTCACCTGTCTGTCTGGTGCCGGTATCTGCTTGTTCTGCGGGCTGACTCTTGAACTGCTTGATCAGCGTGTAGCCCTGCTCCGGGTCCAGCGTTCCCCGCTTAATCTGCTCCAGAATCCTGCCCATCTCCAGATTGGCGTCACTCATCATAGGCCTCCCATCCACCGCTTCACATCTGCTTCACTCATCTCACCGGTCTGCAGCCGGGTCAGCAGGTCAACAATGGCTTCCTTATCTTCTAGCGGTACTTCTTGAACCGGAATGCTGTGGTTCAGCTTGAGCGCCTGATCAATCTTGGACTTGTTCCCCGCCGCCACAATGATATTGCCGCAGTCCGTCTGGAAAATAGCTTCCAGAGCCCGGATACCGCTCTCTTCCTCCAACATGCTCATGCCCAGATAAGTGGAATAGTACACTGCCTCACTCTCGGGAATGCTGAAGCCCCCGTCCTTCCATAGCGGCCAGTTGACCGATATCGTCCGGCCTTTGCGCTGCCCAAGCGTTACGGCTTCATTCCTCAGCCTGGCATAACGGTCCATGAAGCTGTTGGCCATGGCATAATACCCAACTCCCAGATCTCCCAGCTCCACCGCAATGGAAGAGAAGAGCATCAGGAAATCCAGCTCAAAGGCAGTGCTGAACAGATCAAGATAGATCAGACCTTCGACCTTGGAGCTCATCAGCTCGCGGCCGGAGACCCCAGCGGATTCAGTTACAGGCAGGGTGCTTCCCTGGCCGGCACAGTGAATAATTCCGTTAAGCAGGCCGAATTCGTTCCTGATACTGTCCATCATCCGCAGCACATCCCCGGCACTTGCGATATCGCCCTGAATATAACGTCCATCTCCGCCAAGCCGTCTCAGCTCGGCCATGCAAGCGTCTGTCCGCTCACTTGCAGGCTGCCGGCCGGTACAGATCAGCGTTGCTCCGCAGGTGCGTGCCAAGTATCCGCCCACAATCATTCCCAGTGCGCCGGTGCCGCCTGGAATCAGGTAAATGCCTTTCTCTTTGATAACCAGAGGTACGGATGCCGCTGTGTTACCTTCTCCAGGCGTAAGCGGCCGGATTCTCCGCACCGTTCTCAGTTCTCCGGCATAGCGGACATCCAAATGGCCCGGATTCTGCTGGGAGAACAATTCCTGATACAGCCTCTCCTGATAATCCGCAGCATGAATCGCGCTGTAATCCGCTGCCACGCTGGTAATCAGGAACTTGTGATGCAGGGTTACAATGGATTTGGCGAAGCTGGCCAGCAGCTCATGGGGAACCGAGAACCCTCCCTGCTCCTGCGGGTAAGCGAACAACAGCTTCAGCGGCTGCTGTCCGAACACCTGGACGAAGGCCTTGAACAGGGAGATAACAGAGAAAATGCCGTCCTCCAGCATCTGCGTCAGTATTGGCTGGACCCTCTCCGCTTGCAGCGCGGCCAGTGACAGCGGCTCTGCTGTTCCTGCCCACTGATGCAGAACATAGGTGGGATGGAAGTCCCTCTCCCGCAATTCCTCCAGCAGCCGCACATAATCTGCTTCCCTGTGCGGATGGATGGATATTTGATCTCCCGGGCCTGAACGGTACTCCGTATCCGGCCTAATCCAGATACAGGCACCGGCTCCGCCCGGCAGGCTGCCGGACGGTGAAGCTGCGGTATTCCGGCCGCTGTTCATCTCACCGTCCCCCAGGATAAGCACCTTCCGCTGCATTGCTCCCGTTACCGGGACCAGCGCCTCGTGCTCATAGACTGGAGTATAGTAGTGAAGCTCCGCCGCCGGATTGCCTTCCGGCTTAACGGTATAGGGCCGGACGATGAAATCCCCAATCCGGACCACTTCCTGCCCGTGCAGGTCAAGAATGGAAATATCAAATATATTCAGCCCCAGATTGTTCTCTCCAGGCTGCTCCTTCACCCGGGTGTACACATAGCAGTCCGCAGGAATAGGCGCGAAGATCTCGATACTCCCGAGTGAGAATGGAATATGCGTAGCCCGGCCTTCTTCCTCTCTGCCTGCTGCCACCGAGCGTACCGCTCCGTCCAGTAGAGCCGGGTGAAGAACATATTCTGGCAATCCAGATCTGTAGGCTTCATTCAGGGATAAACGGGCCAAGGTTTCTTCCTTCCCGGTCAGCACTTCTTCCGTCACCTGGAAGGACGGACCATAGCTGAAGCCGATGGCTTTGAAGATCTGCTGATAGCATTCCTGTTTGTCTTTGCGGCCGGGGCACCGGTTCCGGATTTCCTTGAGGTCGAAGCTTAGGCTTACCGCCGCCGCTGGTCCTTCCGCGAACTCCAGAATCCCCCGAGAATGTACAACCCGCTCACTCATGACCTGACTGAAGATCTCATAATGGACGGCCTCGCCTTCAGGCTCCAGCACGATATCAAGTTCCTTGAATTCCTCTGTCATCACTACTGGCTTCAGCCATACCACATCACGCACTGCCCGGACCCCGGCTTCTCCGGCAATCTCACCCGCTGCTCTGGCCATCTCAATGTAAGCGACACCGGGCAGCAGGATCTGGTCCGCAACAATGTGATCCCGCAGATAGAACTGGTCGACAGACAGCCGCTTGCGGAACCGCTGCTCACGCAGTGTGGAAATATTGATATCCACCAGCGGATGCAGAGGCTGGAGTGAATTCATCGTTCCGGGCAGTTGCCCGCCCGCCGCAGCAGGTCCCATTCCGTATGCTGTTCCTGACGCCTCCTTGTGCCCGGCTCCTCCAGAGAAGCCGCCGCCTGTGTTCTCCAGCCAATAGCTCTCTCTGGCAAAAGGATACAGAGGCAGGGATACCTTCTGCAGCTGTGTATCTGCGAAGAACAGTCTCCAATCCACCGCTGTTCCAAGGACCCACAGCTTCCCGATCCGGTCCAGCTGATTCCTGCGGGCCAGCGCAGTGATATATGCGGTATCCTCGGGATCATTCCCGAGAATGGCCGTGCCGTTCTCTGCGGCAGCGGTTGTATTGCCCCGGTATACCCCTTCGCATACTGCACCGGTTGCCAGGGACTTCATAACCCGCTTCAGTTCATCGAGCGTCTGGACGGCAACGGCCAGCCGTTCCTCCATTTCTTCCCTGCCTGTACTCAGCGTGTAGGCGATATTCGCCAGCGTATATTCTGCGGCCAGCGGCGTATCAAGGAAGCGGTGCAGCTCCCGGATTTTGCCGCTCAGCCGGTCCCGGTTCTTCGCGGATAATACGATTAGCCTGCGCCCGGCGGATTCCGCCGCAACCTGCACCGGTACATATTCCTCGGCGATCAGATGCACATTGGACCCGCCTGCCCCGAAGGAGCTGACGCCTGCCCGGCGCATACTTCTGCTGCCGGAGTCATGCTCCCAGTGCTCCAGGCTGCGCTGTACATAGAATGGCGTATCCTCGAATGTAATGCCGCTGTTCAGCTCCTCCGTATGGATGGACGGCACCAGCATCCGGTGCTTCATCTGGAGCATGACCTTGGCCAGCGAGGCAATTCCGGCGGCCGATTCCAGGTGTCCGATATTGGATTTAACCGAGCTGATCGAGCAGAACTGCTTGTCGTCCGTGTACTGGCTGAAGGCTCTGGACAACCCGGCAATTTCAATCGGATCACCTAATGGGGTGCCAGTGCCATGGGCTTCAAGACTGGTGATGGTTCTGGGATGAACGCCCGACTTACGGAGGGCTTCGGCAATTGCTGCGGCCTGGGCACCCGGATTCGGCACAGTGTAGCCGCTGGTTTTGCCGCCGGAGTTCACCGCAGTGCCTTTGATGACCCCATAGATATGATCTCCGTCCTCAATGGCCTTGCTGAGCGGCTTGAGCAGCACCGCGCCTACGCCTTCACTGGCAACATACCCGTCTCCGCCCTCGCCGAAGGCCCGGCATTTGCCCTCACTGGAGGCGAAGCGCTGACTGCACAGGAACACATATTTGTTGCGGTGGATCGTCACGTTAACCCCCCCGGCAAGTGCGGCCTCACTCTCTCCGCTGCGGATACTCTCACAGGCCAGATGAATCGCCGTCAGTGAAGACGAACACATCGTATCTACTGCCATGCTCGGCCCCTGAAAGTTGAACAGCCAGGATACCCGGTTGGCAATGGACGCGAATGAAGAATTCGGCGCTGCCAGTTGTCCGGAAGTGTAGCCTTCCGTTCCGAGAAGCTGGTAATGACCGTACATGACGCCGACAAAAACACCGACTTTGGAGCGTGCCAGCCGCTCGCGGGTATATCCGGCATCCTCCACGGTATGATAGGCGCATTCCAGAAACAGCCGCTCCTGCGGGTCTGTCAGCTGGGCATCCCGCGGCGTCATTTGGAAGAATAACGGATCGAATTTGTCCACATCATCAATGAAGCCGCCGTATTTGGTATAAATTTTGCCCTTCTTGCCTTTCTCCGTATCGTAGTCGCGCATGTAGTCCCAGCGGTTCTCTGGAATCTCGGTAATGCAGTCCTTGCCTTCCTTGAGGTTGTCCCACAGCTCTGCAATAGTGCCGGCCATCGGGAACCGGCCATCCATGCCAATTACAGCAATATCCATCACACCGGGATTCCCGGCGTTCTTTACAGGGGACATATCCTCCCCTGCCTTCGGGATGAACCGCCTGCTCTGTGATGCTGTAATATCTGCCTCTTGCAGATCACCCGGCATCTGCACTGCCGTAATCGGCGCTTCGTTACCATGCGGCTGCTCCAGCTTCAATAACGTTACAAGCTGTGCACCGTAATGACCGGTGAAATAACCGGCAAGTGCTTCAACCGTGTTATATTCGTAGAAAAGTGTCGTCGGCAACCCGCTGAATTCACGCTCCAGCGACTCATTCAGCTCCAGAATCATAATCGAATCCAGGCCAAAGGCATCCAGCGGTGAAGTTGGACCGATCCGCTCTCTCGCAACGCCCAATGTTCTGGCCAGCAGGCTGACGAGATAAGTCTGTGTCCCCTCCAGCAGCGCCCTGCTATCCTTGTTATTGGCGCTGATACCTGTAGGCTGTAAGGCTTCGCCTGCCTGATTTGCCAGCGGGGCTTCCGCCACACCAAGTGCCCGGCTGATCTTACGCGAATCTCCGTAACCGACGAAGGCTTGCACAGCATCCTCCTTCAGCACCGTCTCCAGGATATGGAGGCCTGTTCTGGTGTCCAGCGGTTGCATGCCGTAATACCCGGCCAGCACCTGCTGCTGGGCTGCCGGAAGCAGGTAGCTTCCGTCCTTCCAGAGCGGCCAGTTAACGGATACTGTCTTACCCTGGCGCCGGCCCTGCACCGTGAGCCAGTCACGGTATACGGCATAGCGGTCCATAAAGGCATTGGCGGCAGCGTAACTGCCTGCACCCATATCGCCGATCTGCGCAGAGGTGGACGAGAACAGAATGAACAGGTCCAATGCCTCATTCTTGCTGGCATGGTCCAGATTGAGCGTCCCGTCAACCTTCGGGGCAAGGATTCCGGCAAAGTCCGCTTTACTGCTCCCGGCGGCCTTCGTTACCGTTCCGGTTCCGGCGCAATGAAGAATGCCGTTGATTCTGCCGAAGTGTGATTTGGCTGCTCCGATGATCCTTGCTGCGTCTTCCGGGTCAGCGACATCAGCCTGTACATAGACCGCTTCCGCGCCAAGCCCCGTCAGCTGCTCCAGCTTCGCCTGAACGGCTGAATCCTGAGCCTGCCTTCCGGCCAGCACCAGTCTTGCTTGCCAAGCTGAGGCCAGCTCTGCCGCCACCCGCATGCCCAGCGCCCCAGTCCCGCCAGTGAGCACATACACCCCGCCCTGGATGAACCTCGAAGCCTCGGACTGGTGCAGCAGCGGCTGCGGAAGAAGCTTCCGCACAGAACGGACCTCACCGTGATACCTGATTTCAGTTCCGCCCGCCAGCTGCGGCGGCAGTAACTCACGGATCAGCCTCCCGGCGGCCTGTACGGGCGGCGAAGCCTCTAAGTTCACAAGACTCAACTGGAACAGCGGATGATCGGCAGCCAGTGAATGCGCGAATCCGGCATTCATCTCATGCAGCGGCTCCAGCATGTCCGCAGCTCTGCTGTAAGCATATAAGCATCTGATCCTTGAGCGGGGCTTCACCACAGCTGCCGCTTGCAAGAGGTACAGCAGCGAGTATAGCCCCTGATCCATCTGCTTCCCCAGGCTTTCCTGCTGCTCCTCCAGAGCCGGTCCTTCCGCTCCGGCCTGCTCCTTCCAGTTCCAGCCGTGCACGATATGCTGCAATTGCATGCCTTGATCCCTTAGGGATTCCAGCAGCCGGAGGTAATCTGCCGCCTGCTCCGGCCGGATCACATAAGCTGCCTGGCTCAGCCGGGCATACGCTGCTCCGGCCTCAACCTGAATGCAGCATTCTGCTGCCAGCCCATGCTGCACCGCTTGCCTGCGGACAGCCTCCGCCAGGGCAGCCGAGCCGAACACTACAATAGACGACAATGGCGCGGTCACCTGCGGCAGTTCTGTCTCGATCCATTCTGGCGAATACAGGGTTAGTGCGGAAGCAGGGACTGCGGCCGCAGCATACTGCTTAATAGAGAAGCCGAACAGCCGTGCCGCCTCCAGACCTTGCCGGTCCGTAATATGGATATCGTACTTCCTTGTTCCCTCATCATCTGTGCCGGAAGCTCCCTCTGCAGGCTTCGCGTAGGCATAGCATTGCGGCGGAACCTTGCCGATCAGCTCTATCCGGTCCAGGGCGTAAGGCACCCTGAGCGTCAAGTCCTCTTCACTGCGGTTTCCCGTCCATGATAGCGATCTTACCGCACCGTCAATGATCGAGGGATGGAGCACATACTCCGCATACCTCTCGTTAAGATGCTCTGGCAAGGAGATTTCGGATAAACCCTCCTCTGGCGAGCAATACGCTGTCTTCGTCACCCGGAAAGCGGGGCCATAGCCGAAGCCGACCTCCTTGAATATATGATCGTAGCACTCTGCCTGAGTGAGGCTGGAGGTGCTTCGCTCCTTGATCTTCGCAATCTCAAGCGTCTGTGCAGGTGCAGGTGTCTCTTGCATAATTCTCCCCGTTGAATGCAGAGTGCGCTGTCCCTCTGCTTCACTGAACACCTTGTACTCCACTTCGCCTTGATCCACATGCGCGAATGTGGTGAAGATCTCCTTCTCCTTCTCTTCCATTTCTACTGCCTTGATCCATTTGACATTCCTCAGTCCCGTTACCGGGTTGATTCCGGCCAGGACGGCAGCGGCCCTTACCAGCTCCAGATAGGCTACGCCGGGCAGCAACATCTTGCCGCCGACCACATGATCCTTGACATAGAACTGTTCCGGCCGCAGCACAGTGCGGAATTTCTCCTCTTCCATGGTGGAGACATTGCTGTCAACCATCGGATGCAGCACCGTAGAAGCTTCTGCCGAAGAAGACAGCTTGGGAGCGATACGGCGTGAATTTTTACGGACCCAGCAGGTCTCTCTGGCAAAAGGGTACGCAGGCAACGGAATGCGTCTGCACTCCCGGTCCGCATACAGACGGCTCCAATCGACTGCCTTCCCGGCGATCCACTGCTCCGCCAGCTCAGACAGCTCCGTTATCTTCAGAGTTCCAACCGGCTTCCCGGAATTGGCGGTGGAAGAAGAAGGTGGCGGAAGCTGCACGGGTACCCGTCCATAATGTACCTTATGGGCTTGTTCCGGCATGGCAGCATAGCTGCGCAGAATATCTATTAACTCCTCTTTGCTGACAGCGGTAAAAGCTATCCGCTCCGCCATCTCCTCCCGTCCGGTCTGGAGCGTATACGCAATGTTATGCAGCGTAAGCTCTTCGTCAGCTGCATGAAGCATCAAGTAATTTAGAAGCTGCCGCGCTTTTTCCTGCAGCCGGTCTGCCGTTTTGGCAGACAGGACGATCACGTTGCCCTGCCCGGACAACATGGAACGGGTCCCGGAGCTAACGGTGTCACGGGATGGATAATCCTCCATGACCACATGGGCATTCACCCCGCCGAAGCCGAAGGAGCTGATCCCTGCCCGTCTTGGCAGGCCGTCAGGCGGCGTCCATTCCTGCGTCTGCTCCACAATATAAAAGGGCGACTGAGCAAGCTCAATATAAGGATTCAGCTGCTTGAAATGAACATTCCCCGGTAAGGTCCTGTGCTTCATCGCCAGCACAACCTTGAGAATGCCGGCAATGCCTGCGGCGGCCTCCAGATGGCCGATATTAGACTTCACCGCACCGATTCCGCAGTACTGCTCCCGGGTCAGCGGTATCCCCCGCCGGTGATGCAGCTCTTTAAAAGCATTTTTGAGCGCGTTGATCTCCACCGGGTCCCCCAGGGAGGTGCCTGTGCCGTGAGCTTCGATATAACTAATGGTATCGGGCGGGATGTCCGCCTTCTCATAGGCTTCGACCAGCACCTCGGCCTGCGCCTTCGGATTCGGCACCGTCAGCGAGCTGACCTTGCCGCCGTGGTTGACCGCGGTTCCCCGGATCACTGCATAGATATAATCCCCATCTGCCTCCGCCTGGCTTAACGGCTTGAGCAGAACGGCCCCCGTACCTTCTCCGCGCACATAACCGTCCGCACTTTGATCGAAGGTCTTGCAGCGTCCGTCCGGCGACAGCATCCCGGCCCGGCTGAAAGAGATATGCAGGGTCGGCGCGGCAATCACATTCACTCCCCCTGCAATCGCCTGCTCGCAGTCCCCGCTGCGGATACTCTCCACTGCCCGGTGTACAGCTACCAGTGAACTGGAGCAGGCGGTATCCACCGGTTCACTGGGGCCGCGGAAATTGAAGAGATAAGAGATCCGGTTGGCTAACACGCAGTGGGAGCTGCCGGTGGAAGAATAGGCTTCAATCTCAATGTCGTTATCCTGTAAAAGCGTGCTGTAATCATTCGTCGAGACGCCGACGAACAGCCCGACCTTCCGGCCGGACAGCTCAGAGGGCTTGTACCCGGCGTTCTCTAGTGTGGACCACACAGTCTCCAGGAATATCCGCTGCTGCGGGTCCATCAGATCCGCTTCACGCGGATTGATGCTGAAGAAGCCCGGATCGAACTTATCGGCAGATTGCATGAAGCCGCCCCAGCCGGAGACGGGCTTATCCGACCCGCTGCCCTTCAGCCGGTTCAGCTCTTTCGCATCCCAGCGGTCTGCGGGAATCTCCGTGATCAGATCCTGCTGGTCCTGCAGATGCTCCCAGAAGGCATCCAGGTTCTCTGATTGCGGCATCGCTCCACTGATGCCGATAATTGCAACCGGCTCCGGCTTACCGGCCCCGGCAGTCTCCGGCCGGAGCGGCTTCCAGCTCTGGCGGGCCTTCTGGCCGGGAGCGGACGCTTGAACGGAGCCGTAATCAACGGCGGCTTCCGGTGCCTGTGCAGCTCCCCGGCTGAAATATGTAACTAACTCGTCCGCATAGCTCTCTAACAGATAGGCTGCTAATGCACGAATTGTAGGATATTCAAAGAACACTGCCGGTGTCATCCGTACCTGGAAGGCAGCATTGACCGCATTTGCGGCATCAGTGAACGTTAAAGAGCTCATGCCGTATTCGCCCAAATCCTGATCAGGATGAATAGCGGCGGCATCCAGCTTCATCAGACGGCTAATTGTATCAGTGAGGATCTGCTGTACTGGCTCCAGCTGCCCGGCAGCCCGGCTCTCGGCAGGCTCGGCACCGGTTCCAGGTTGGATGATGGTTGTTGTTGTGCCTGAAGCTGCCGATTCCAGCCCCAGAATGCCGTATATTTTCCTGCGGTTCGCCAAGAGGGGCAGGATCTGCGCTTCAGACCCGTTAAGAATCGCCTCCAGAAGTTTTAGTCCTGCGGAGGTCTCCAGCGGCTTCAGCCCTACGGTATTCTTGAAGAACAGCAGGGTCTGCTCCTCAACCGACAGCCCGCCTTCCTGCCAGAACGGCCAGTTAATGGAGATGGATCTGCCATGTCTGTGCCCCGACTGGACCAGGGTCTTCCGGTACAGCAGATATTCATCCATCCAGGCATTGGCATAGGCATAATCGCTCTGCCCGACATTGCCTGTGACCGCCGCAATCGAGGAGAAGCCCGCTATGAAATCAAGCTTATCTTCTCGGGTAGCCCGGTCAAGCTGCGCCAGCCCTTGGATTTTGACCCCTAGTACCCCGCTTGCCTGACCCTCATCCTTCACCTGGATAAGCGCGTCACGGGTAACTCCTGCCGCATGAATAATGCCGTTCAGGCTGCCCAGCCTGCTCCGCGCATCGGCCACGGCTGCCGCCGCTGCCTCCGCCTGCGACAGATCCGCCTGCACATACACTACTTCTGCACCCAGCTTCTGAAGCCGGGCGATTTCCCGTTCCTGCTCCGGCAGGAGTGCCGACCTGCCAACCAGCGCAAGCTTAGCCTGATAGTGGCGGGCCAGATGCCCGGCCACAATCAGCCCCAGCTTGCCCAGTCCGCCTGTTAGGAGATACACGCCGTGTGGACGGAGAATATTTTTAGAGGCTTCAGCGGCTTCCTTCGCAGGGGGAGCGATTTCCTTCAGGGCATGAACATATCTTGTACCCTGCCGGTATAATACTTCATCGTCCGTAGAGCGGATCTCAGCCGCAATCATCCGGTAGATGTCATCCCTGCCCGCAGATCCTGTGTACAGCATGCTGAAATGCAGCTTGGAATACTCCAGCTTCAGCGTTTTGTTGAAGCCTCTTAAGGCCCCCTGTCCGGGAGGCACAGCGAATTCCTCCCCGCTCCTGCATAGCTGAATCACCCGGCTATGGCGGTTCCCCCGGACAGCCATCAGCGCCTGGGCCAGATACAGCTGGTGCAGATACACTCCTTCAGCAGCATTTGGGGCTGTCTCTTCTGAGTGCTCCTGCTGCTCATAGACGAGAGTCTCCAGACTGCAGCCTCTATTTGCCAGATCACGAAGCAAGCGAACATAATCTTCAGGGTGCTCCGGGTTCATCCGGTAATTCGCTCCCCCTGCCTGTTGATATTCTGCAGCAGCTTCTACTATATATAACACGCCTGGATGGACGGCTGGCCGGTCACTGTCTTGGGCAAGCGACTTGATCATTTCGGGTTCAGCGGCGAACCATACGATATCGCCAGACACACTGTCAGGTGCAGGAAGAAGCGTCTTCCGCTCCTTCCACTCATACACAAAGCACATCTCTTCCATGCTCTGCGTTCTTCCCTGCTGGAATACTCTCAGTACAAATCTGGTGAACTTCAGCAGCACCCGGCCCTGGACGTCGGCGACCGCCACATCGAAGGCCAGATCCCCGTCATCTGACCCGGCAGCAAGCCTTGTCACGTAAGAGACGCAGTTAGGCGGCAGGCTTCCGAAGATCTCCAGCTTGTCAAAAGAATACGGCAGTGCCACCGCGCCCTCCAGTTCCCCGTGGCCGCTGATCAGCCCGATGACAGCTTCCAGCACTCCGTCAGTCACCGTAGGATGCAGCGTAAATGCCCCGAAGCCCTCATGCAAATGGGCAGGCAGCTCAATGAAGGCTACTGCGTCTGCCGCTCCGGCGGACATCCGGGTAATGGACTGAAAGGACGGGCCCAGCTCCAGCTGATGTTCTCTGAATCTGTCATAGATCAGGCTTCCGCTTACGTCCGTCTTTCCCTGGCACAGCCGGGCAATATCCATCGATTCCGTGGGGCCGCATGGTGCTTCCTGTGTATATCCGATACTTCCCTGGCTGTGAACAACTTCAGCTCCGTCAGATTGGCTGATAATCTCATAATCCAGCTCGTCCTGGCTCCTGCCCGGATACAGACGTACCTGCAGCAGCTTGGACTCTTCGCCGTCACTCAGTTGAACCGGATAAGCCCATACCACATCTGTGATGCTGCGTATTGAAGCTCCCGGCAGTGAAGCAGCAGCAGCGGACAAAGCCATCTCCAGCTGAACCACACCCGGCAGCAGCTTACGGCCGGACACGATATGATCCTTCAGATAGAATTCTTCGCCCGTCAGCCTCTTCTCGAAGCACTGCTCATGCACCGTAGACCGGTTGCAGTCCAGCACCGGACCTATTGCCTGTATATGAGCTTGCCCCGGTGCCGAAGATGGGGATGTCCGGCCTGTGTTCAGCTCAAGCCAATACCTTTGCTTCTCGAACGGGTAGGCGGGCAGAGGTATTTTGAAGTAAGAACGGTTGGTGTAGAGGCTCTTCCAATCGCATACACCGCCCTCCAGATACAGCGCTGCGCATTGCTCCAGGGTCTGCCGGGAGAATAATGCAGGGGTATTCCCTTGAGCAGACCCGAGTAGAGCGATGGCGTCCAGCCTGAGCTGATCCTCCCGGGCAGTCTGCTTGCGCAGCAGCTCGCGGGAGGCCTCGCCACTCTTTAAGGTGAGCTTCTCCAGGGTGAGCAGCAGCTCCCTCTCCAGCTCCTGCAGATCGGCGGCAATCAGTGCCGCCCGCTGGCTGAAATGGCTTCTGCCGATGGATAATGTGTACGCGATATTCCCGGCATCTGTCCGGTTGTCCGCTTCTTCCCTGATCCACACCTGCAGCTCCGTGAGCTTCCTGATCAGGCCCTTACGGGTCTTGGCTGACAAGAGAAACAGATATAATGGGCGTTCGCCGCCGGGTATGGCATTATTGCTCATCCGTGTAGCCTCCACTTCTCTTCCTAATGAATGCATATATAGATATAGCGTCTACCCCTAAATAGCACTGCTGCGGTATTCTTCAATGACAAGATGGCAGTTCGTTCCGCTGAAGCCGAAGCCGCTGATGGCAGCCATCCGGGAGCCGCGTTTGTTCTCCGGCCAGTCCACCAGCTCACGGTTGATATAGAAGGGGCTTCCCTCCAGCCGGATCTTCTCGTTAAGCCGGGTATGGTGGATCAGCGGCGGAATCTGCCTGTGCTTCAGAGACAGCAGAATCTTAATCATTCCGGCAACTCCGGCGGCCATCGTGGCATGTCCGATATTGGCTTTGACGGAACCAAGCGCGCAGTACTGGCTGTCCTGTGTAAAGGACCGGAAGGCCTCTGTCAGTGCCTTGACTTCAATCGGATCACCGAGTGAGGTGCCGGTTCCATGCGCTTCCACATAATTGATCTCAGCCGGATCGATCCCGAACCGCTCATAGACCGTTCTCTCCAGCTGAATCTGCGAATTCACACTCGGCGCCGTAATGCCGTTTGTCCGGCCGTCCTGATTCACGCCGCTTCCCCGTATCAAACCGTAGATATGGTCCCTGTTCTCAATCGCCTGCTTCAGCGGCTTCAGGACTACAACCCCGGCCCCCTCACTCAGTAAGGTCCCGTCTGCGGCCTGATCGAAGGGTCTGCATACCCCCTCTGCCGACAAAATCTCCATCTGGCTGCTCTGCACCATACTGTCTGGCGTAATCATCAGCCGGATGCCTCCGGCAAGCGCCATGTCGCATTCCCCATTCCAGAGGCTGGCACACGCCTGATGTACAGCTACCAGCGAGGAGGAGCAGGCGGTATCCAGCGAAATACTCGGTCCCTTCAGGTTCAGGAAATACGAGATCCGGGCGGCCAGGATAGAGGAAGAGGTTCCTGTAAAAGCCTCTGAGGTATTGCTCAAGTGATTCGCTTCCAGATGCTTGGTATAGTCGCTTGGAGCACATCCGACAAATACGCCGCAGCGTGTGTTCTGCACCGCCTGGTCGGAATATCCGGCATCCTCCAGCGCGTTCCAGGCCTCCTGCAGAAAAATCCGCTGCTGCGGGTCCATAATCTCCGCCTCTTTAGGTGAGATATTGAAGAATAACGGATCGAATTCATCCACCTGCTCAAGCAGACCGGCAACGGTACAGTAGGTCTTCTGGTCGGCCTTGCGGTCTTCGTCATACCAGGCACGGATATCGAACCTGCTGCCGGGAACCTCACCTGTGCTGGAGACGCCGTCCCGCAGGTTACGCCACAGCTCTCTTGCTGTAGCTGCGCCGGGAAACCGGCCTGATAATCCGACGATGGCAATGCCTTCCGGCACAGCGGCGGATGCTGTGGCGGGTGCGGCTGCCGGCGGACTGCTGAATGCAGCTTTTGGCGCAGCTGCAGCCGGTTCTTTCGCATTGCGGGCGGCGGTGGAGAAGCCCAGCTTGATTTTGCCGGCTGCTTCCGCTTCCGCAGCAGGAGCTGCGGGTGCCATTGAATTCGCGCCGGTCTGAAGCCGAAGCTTGGGCGCCCCGGAGACTTGTGGTATTGCGGGCAGAGAAGCCTGCACCGCCGGTGCTTTTACCGGTTCACGGGATGGTCCAGCCTCATGCTTGACTGGAGTCACTGTAATCGGTGCGGATGGTGCGGCAGCCGGTTTGTGCTGTGAGAACTGGTCGATCAGATCGTTCATATATTCATATCTGTGGTTCAGCCGCAGAGATCGTGCCGCTTCGGCTTCAGAGCTGCTCTCCGGTACCTTCTCCGCAGCCGCCTGCACTCTACTGAGCGGACCCGGAATATCAGGAATGCTATTCTTCTGAACCTCGTGAACCATATACCGGGCCAGCTCCGGAATCGTCGGATAGTCATACAGCAGAATTCCGTCGAGCTGGAGCCGCAGCGCTTCATTCAGGTCGCGGACAATCTCCACACTGCTGATCGAATCAATCCCCATCTCCTTAAAAGACAGCTCATCGCTTATCTCCTCCGGCTGAAGCTTGACCACCCGGCACAGCACCTCCTTGACCAGCTCCTCCACCGATTCTTGAGTAGGCTCCAGCTGCGCGGCAGCGGCTGTCCGCTCCTGCTTCTTCAGTTCATTGATACGTCTCAGGCCTTCGCGGGCCTCCAGCCTATGCTCCTTGATCTGCTGCAGAATATCTCTGATCATCCCGCCGTTACTCATAGTACACCTCCAAGAACTGGGCAACCTCATCCACATCCAGCTCATCCCCGTCCAGTCTGGACAAAAGCTCCAGCAGGTCGTGATCCTCCGGGTTAAGCGAAGCGTCAACGGCTTGCACAGATCCCTCCGCTGTCTCGGGCTGCTGCAACACACCCTGTATACGTCCGATGTGCTCTGCAAGCAGGTTAATGGAGTAGTAATCATAAATATCGATGGTATCCAGCCGGAGGCCGAAGCACTCGTTCAGATCGCGGACAATCTCCACACCGCTGATGGAGTCCACCCCCATCTCCTTGAAATTCATCTCCGCATCCAGCTTCTCTTCATCCAGTCGAATCCGCCCGGCAACGATCCGGGTGAGTTCGCTCCTGATGCTCAGCGCGGCTTCGGCATTTGTATCAGCCGCCGCTTCCTCCTTTGTATCCGGGTAATTTATATCCCTTGCTCCGTTTGGTGCTGTTCCGGCTGCCCGCTTGCCGCTTTCCTGTTCATCTGCTTCCGGCGTCCAAGGCCGGTACAGCTGGCGGATCTTCGCCTTGACCTCTGGCGTGGTGAAGGTAATCCGGTGCATTTCATTCTCCCGTTCTACACAGTGCAGCAGCTCTTCCAGCACCCGGCTGGCCAGCTCCTGCTTCAGCACGCTGACAGTCGTCCGGGGCTTCCCGGCAATTTGCCGGGCAATCGACACGGCTTCCTGCAATACCTTGTTCTTAGCCCTGAAGAGAACCGGTGCAGCTCTGTCTTTGAGCTGTTCTCCTGTGTACATGCTGGCCGTGAACATCATCTCCATGGCGAGATTTTTGCCCAGCTTGTCCTCCAGGATGAAGGTGGCGCCCATTCCCGGGGTGAAGCCATATTTGGCAAAAGCAGCAGAATACACGCTCTCTTCAGCCATCACCACGATATCCGCGTACAATCCGAACAGCATACCGCCGCCGGAAGCATGGCCTTCCATCGCGGAGATCACCGGAATAGGGCATTCCAGCATCCCCCTATAGAGGATCGGAGCGTCCGTGAAGCTCAGCTTCGAGTCGGAAATATCCAGCAGCTGCTCCTGGGTGCCGCCCATGGAGAAGATCCGCTCATCCCCGGCAACGACAATTGCCTTGATCTGTTCGTCCTGCTGTGCAAGGTTGAAGCAATGGGTTAGTCCCTGTATGACCTCATGGGTGAATGTGTTGTTATGTCTGATATCCTGCATGCGGATCAATGCTACGCCGCCTTCCAGCCGTTCAAGCACAACTTCGTCTCCGGTATACGCCGCCCCGGCTGCAATGGGCACTGCGGGTTCCGAAGCCTGAGCCGTTTTTACAGGCTCTTGTGTACTTGTCGTTGGATGTAAGGAATTCGCCGGCTCTATCCAATAGCTTTTGCGGGCAAAAGGGTAATGAGGCAGCGACACAAGCTCAGGTGTGTAATTCCCGTACAGCGCCCGCCAGTCTATCACAGCGCCTTGCGCCCAGGCCCGGGCCAGGCTCCCGGCTTCATGCAGCTTGTATGCCGGGACCTCCGGTAATGATTGGCCATGTACCTGCGAAGCGAAGCACTGGCCGGAAGCCCGCTCATCCAAGTAATCCGTAAGCAAAGCCAGAAGCTCGTTTCGAGTGCTGTATACGATGGCTACCCGGTGCTTCATAGGTTCTCTGGCAACCTGAAGGGTATAGCTTAGCCCCAGTAGAGATAGCTCGTGTACAGCACCAGTCTTCGCTTCATCGCCAGCCCCGCGTAATTCCGTACTTGCTCTTTCGGGTATAAGCCGATTTCCCAGCTCCAGCAGCGTCAAGTCACCGCTAACAGCGATAGCATCAGCCGCAAGGCCGAATTCTGCCCGGAGCATCTCCTTTAACCGGATCGTTTCGACAGGACCAAGGCCTAGCTCAGAGAGGGTGTGATCCTCCGTAATCCCGGTAATCTTAAGATCCAGCATCTGAGCCATCTGCTGCTTCAGATATGAGAGCACTCCCTTCATATGGCCCCAGTCCTCGGCCTGCTCATGTCCGATGAAGTCCCTCATCCGCCGGACATAGGCTTGCAGCCGCTCAGGAGTCTGGGCGGACAATACAAAGACATAAGGGCCGTGTGTATCCGTCTCTTCCTGTTCCTGATTGCTGTCCTCTAGACTGCCTGTGTATTGCTCCAGAATGACATGAGCGTTGGAACCGCCTGCACCGAAGGCACTGATGCCAGCGCGTCTAGGGTATACGGTTGTCCGTTCCTGGCCCATACGTGTGACAGGTAACCATGTCTCAAGCTTCCGCTGAATATAGAAGCCCGAATCCTCAAGCCGCAGATGCGGGTTAAGGGGCTCCGAATGTAATGAAGGTACAAGCTGCCCGTGCTGCATCTGAAGGATTACCTTCGCGATGGCCGATATTCCGGCTGCCGCTTCAGCATGGCCGATATTGGACTTGACTGAGCCTATGGAACAGCTGAAGCCAGCATCCTTATAGGGGGCAAAAGCGTTCATTAGCGCCTGCATCTCAACAGGATCACCAAGCGGGGTACCTGTCCCGTGTGCTTCAATATAATTGATCGTGCCAGCATCGACACCGCTTCTGCGGATCGCTTCCGATACCGCTTCTTCCTGTGCGCGCTGATTAGGTACGGTGAACCCGCTGGCTTCGCCGCCATGGTTAATGGCGCTGCCTTTGATGACCGCATAGATGCGGTCATGATCCCGCTCTGCCTGCCGCAGCGGCTTAATCAGGATGGCCCCCGCCGCCTCTGCCGGTACATACCCATCCCCGCCTTCACCGAAGCTGCGGCATCTGCCGTCCGAAGAAGCGAAGTTGCCCTGGGACAACAGAAGATATTTATCCGGGTGTACGGAGAGGTTAACGCCTCCGACCAGCGCCATGGCACAATCCTGATTCTTCACGCTCTGGCAGGCCAGATGCAGTGCCGTCATGGAGGAAGAGCACATCGTATCAATGCCCAGAGAAGGTCCGGTCAGTCCAAAATAGTAGGATACCCGGTTAGCAATGGAGGAGATCGTAGAAGTGGAAACCTGCCGGCCGGTATTGTAAAGCTGGTATTGCATCCACATCGCTCCGGTGAATACGCCCACCTTCTTGCCTTTTAGTGCTAAGCGGTTATATCCCCCATCCTCGAATGTCTCCCAGGCCAGCTCCAGGAATATCCGCTCATGCGGGTCCATCAGCGCGGCTTGAAAAGGGGCGATATTGAACAGGAGGGAATCGAACTTGTCCACATCGCGCAGGAAGCCGCCCCATCTGGAGCTATCCTTGCCCCAGCTCTCCTGTGCCGTACGCTGCTGTTCTTCATGGTTCCACCGCTGCGGATCGATCTCAGTCACCGCATCCCGGCCTGACTTGAGCAGCTCCCAATATTCTTCCAGATTGTCCGCCCCCGGGAATCTTCCGCTGATGCCGATAATTGCGAGATCCCCGTCTTCGCTTCCGGCGGCTCCGGACAGGCTCTGGATGAACTCGGGCTGCGGAGCAGCCGCAGGCTCACTTGCTGGACTTCCTTCTCTAATCAGGAATTCATCGATTCGGAGTTCTTCCCCCGGTGCCATGAGCAGTACGGCTTCTTCGCGCTGCAAGGCCCACTCCAGCGCCGCGATTGCTGCGGAGGTATCCAGCACCGCAATGCCGAATTTATTTTTTAGCGCAAGCTCTGTGTGCTCGCCGCCCTTCATACCCCCGTCGCGCCAGAGCGGCCAGTTAACAGACAGGGATTTACCGCTCCTCCGTCCCTGCGTTCTCCATATTTCCCTATGCTGCATATAGCCGTCCATGTACAAGTTCGCATACGCATAATCGCTTTGAGCCGGATTGCCCAGGACCCCTGCGACAGAAGAGAACCCGGCGAAGAACGCCAGCGGCTCCTCCTGAAATACTTCATCCAGATTCGCCGTCCCTTCTGTCTTGGCCCGCAGTACGTCAAGGAAATCTGCACTGTCCTTATGAACCAGCAGCGAATCCCTGGTCATTCCCGCACCGTGAAAAATCCCGTCCAGCCTGCCGTACTTCTCCTTCACATAAGCATGCAGCCGCTCCACCGATGACCTGTCGGTTACATCACAAGCCATATAGTCCAGCTGCGGATGCGCGCCTAACGCAGCCAGGATCTGTTCCGGCAGCTTTGCTGCTCTGCCGCAGAGGAGAGCTGTCCCGCCTTGCTCCAGAACATACGCCGCCAGCTGCTGTCCAATCCCGCCGGCCCCGCCGGTGATCAAATAAATATGGTGTCTGCGGATCGCTGCCGCCCCACCGCCAGCGGTTTGACCGGCCTTGCGGTAAGTCCGTATTCTACGTGTCCCCTGTGTATATTCGATGCTTCGGCCATTTTCCCAGCCCTCATGAAGCTCGTTACGGACAAAGGTATGTAAGTGTTGTATGTTCTCCGCGTCTAGTCCGATGCATTTATAAGTTACTTTATCTGTCTCCGATTGAAGACAGGCCAGAAATCCTTCCATGGCTGAATCACCCGGATGAGCCGCAGAGCCTGTCCGATTGTACAGATACAATACTTTTACAGCCGATTCTATTCTGCTGCGCAGCAGCTCTCTAAGAATGCAGAACATAGGCATTACCCGCTGACCGGACGGCTCCGTCAGATCACTCCGGCTCTCCCCGCCGCAGTTCAGGCTGTTGATTAGAACCGTTGGCAACCGTCTTGACGCGGATAATGCATCCGCGAGCTGCTTGTAATCCTGCTCACGGGCCAGATTGATGCGGTACAAGCCAGGCCCTTCTACAGCGAATTCTTCTCCCGGATGTACGAAGGTGTACCGGTTGCCAGCCGCAGCTCCAGTCAGATCTAGCAGCGTATCCTGTTCCCGGCATAAGACCAGCACCTGCTCCTGTTGCCCCGGATATCCCGGCCCTCCCGAATGTCTTAACGGACGTTCTGTCCAAGCGGGGGTATAGGCGTGAACAACCGTACCGGAATGAAAGAACGACTCTGCGTGCTCCCGGAGAATATAGCGGCTCAGCTCATCCAGTGTGGCATATTCGAAGAGCAGCGTCGGATACAAGGGGCATCCAAGTCTCTCCTCCAGCCTCTTCACGATGTCCAGCAGATGCTGTGAATTGAGCCCCAGATTATAAAAGCCCTCCTCTGTCTGAAGCCCGGCCTCGTCCCTTCCGGACAAACCGCCTACCAGATGCTTCAGATAAGAGGTAACCGCGTCCTGGCGTGCACGTTCTCCGGCCGGATTCCCCGCCAGGTTCAGCGGCAAGATAGGATTAGCCTGTACCGTCTTCGTCCCAGGCTCCGGCTCCGCTGCGGGACCAACCGGATTCTGGAGCTTCCGGGGATTGCGGATCAGCTCCTTGGAGCGGATCTTTTTGAGGCCCCAGCGCTTGAAGCAGGCAATCTCTTCCCCCTGTGCGTTATATACCTCAATATCGAAATACATCAGGTCACGGATGTCGCCATCCGGGTAACCCTCATCCTTAATGTAGACGTAGATCTGCTCCTTCATTGGTTCATACGCACGGAAGGATTCGATGAACATCGGAATGGAGGCCTGAATTCCGCGGGAGAAATCCAGCTCCTGCAGGACGACGAAGCCCTGCACCAGCGTGGCCGCATCCAGATAACAAGGATGCATGCAGAAGTGATCCATATACTCCCTGGCCAGTTCTCCCAGACGGATCTCCGCGAGAATCCGCTGGTCGCCATAGTACAGCTTCCCTAGACCCTTCATGAATTCAAGGTGGCGGATATCAATTCGCCGCACATAGCTGTAGGCATGGTCCAGGTCTTCCACACGCCGGCTCTGGCTTTTAATCTGCCCGATGTCAATCGACTTCCGTTCGCCGCTGTGCGGAGGAGACAAATGCAGCCCGCAGCGCAGATTCTCATCCCAGACACTGTCCAGCTCGCGGTGCCCCTTGACCTTCCGGGACTGTGCCACAATCTCGTACCCGTCTGCTGCCCTTGTGAAAGTGATCCGGATCTTCTTATCGTACTGTTCGCTGGTTGTGACCGGCTCGCTGAACAGAACCTTGCGCAGCTCGATGTCACGCAGATTCACGCCCTTGGTCTGCAGGAACCGGCAGATCATGTCCAGCAGTGTGACTCCCGGCATCATCCGCACACCATGGACCCGATGATCTCTGACAATGTAATTACTGTTGGTGATTACTGTACTGAACCTAGTGCCATGTAATGTGTCCATCCCCGCACCTCTCCGCTCTTCCGTATTCAAGCTCACTCTTCAATGAATTGCAGGAAGGACAGCTGGTCCAGCTCCTCCTGAGTCTGCTCTCGCGCCTGTTGCCTGCGGTCCACCCAAGCCCTTTGCTTGTCGAACACCGCCACCGGCAACGGCTGCCTGCGGGGGATATAGCCACTTCGTGCAGCCTCCCCGCATTCCCCGATAATCATGTGCACATTGGTGCCGCCGAAGCCGAAGGAACTGACGGCTGCCCGGCGTTTCTGTCCGTGATTGTCCCAGGCTGAAGCTGCAAGCACCGGATAAAAAGGCGAATGCGCAAAGTCAAAGCGCGGATTCGGCCGGCTGCAATTCAGCGTGGGTACAAGCATCTTGTGATGTACACAGAGTACGGTCTTGATGAAGCTGGCTATGCCCGCCGCACTAAGGCAATGGCCGATATTGGTCTTCACGCTGCCTACCCCGCAGTAGCCGGTGGCAGCGGTGTATTTTTTGAATACGGAAGTCAGGGCCTTCAGCTCAATCGGATCGCCAATCATCGTCCCTGTGCCATGGGTCTCCACATAACCAATTGTCCCCGGGTCGATCCCGGCACGCCGGATGGCTTCAGCGATAACCTCCTCCTGTCCCTGCATGCTTGGAGTAGTCACTCCCATGGTCCGTCCGTCATTGCCCGCTGCCGAAGCTTCGATTACCGCATAGATGCTGTCTCCGTCGGCAAGGGCCCGGTTAAGCGGCTTGAGCAGTACCATCCCGCAGCCTTCCCCGGGCACAATGCCGTTCGCCTCCTCATCGAAGGTATGGCATTTGCCGTCCGGCGACATCGCTCTGGAGGCACTGAACACGAGGTGAGGGCGCTCATCGAGCAGCAGGTCAACTCCTCCCGCTACCGCCATCTCCGATTCACCCAACCGGATGCTCTGGCAGGCCAGATGCAGACTCAGGAGCGAGGAAGAGCAGGCGCTGTCCACTGTGAAGCTGGGACCCTTGAGATTGAAGAAATGCGAGGCATAGGCCGCAATGAAGTTCTGCCCGATGCCGATGATCGTATTCTTATTAATCTCCTGCACCCAGCCGGGATAGGAGCCGGGATGGGCACCGATGAATACACCGACCTTTTTCCCGCTGATTTCCGCCTGCTCATACCCTGCATCCAGCAGGGTCTCTGCCGTTACCTCCAGACACTGCCGCATCAGCGGGCTGATCTGCTCCATATTCTCCTTAATCCCGAAATATCCGCCGTCAAAGCTCTCGATATCCTCCAGGAAGCCTCCCCATTTGCTGATGCTTTTTCCTGCGGCATGCTGCGGGGCATACCATTCATCCTTGTCCCAGCGGCTGGCCGGAACCTCGGTAATACTGTCTATCCCTTCCCGCAGGTTATTCCAGAAGGCCTCCTTGCCGCCCGCTCCCGGAAAATGACAGCCCATGCCAATGACGGCAATCCGCTCATCCGCATTCCCCGGGGAAGCGTGCATATCGTCCGGCAACAGGTGCGTGCTCTGTATTATTGCCTTGCCTTCATGGCTGCGGGAGGTTCGGAATTCCGGTACCCGGCTGTACTGCCCGGCGAATCTAATCTCATTACCAGTCTGTAAGAGCTGCTCTTCGCGTCCCGGCTGTCCGCCGTGATCAAGGTGTTCCGGTTTCTCTGCAAGCTCGGCACGGTTCGGGCAGAGATGCTCCGCCAGTGCACGTATATCCCTAAGCTCGAAGAACAGCGCAGGATCTATACGGGTCTTGAAGACAATGTCCAGCTTCTTAATGACTTCAATCAACAGAATGGAATCTACGCCAATCTCGGCAAAAGGTACATCCTCACGTATACGTTCCCTCGGCAGCTTCAGCTCTGTGCAGAACAGATCCAGTATCAGATTGGATGCCTGCTGCAGTTCCGCTAAGGGAACCGCTATATTCGGGATTCCTGGAGCCGCAGTGCCGGAGCTGCCCGTCTGATCCGGCTGGGATGTCTTCGGTGAAGCTCCCGCCCTGGACCGCTCCGCGCTCGTCCTTAGCCATAATTCCGGTCTATACAGGTCCATGTTGAGAATGGCCGGAATGACGCTTGGCTCCTCCTTGCCGCAGAGGATATCCTCCAGCATGGAGAGACCGTCGGCCAGACTGTGTGCGGTGAGGCCAGTTTCTGTATAGAGCGGACTGAGCAGGAACCCTGAGTCCGCCAGCATCCCTACCTCCGACCAGCTCGGCCAGAGAATCGACTGATAATGCGTGTTGCCCAGGGTGTGCTGGTAATGTGCATACAGGTCCAGATAATAGTTGGCGGCACTGTAATCACTAAGACCCGCAGCCAGCAGTGGGGCCAAGGCTGAAATGGAGGAGAACAGAACGAAGAATTCCAGTTCATCCCCGGCGAACACCTGCTGGAGGGAAGACATCGCTTCCACCTTTGGCTCGAATACCTGCTTAATCTCGCTGATGCTTTTATGAACAAAAGCCGGATGCTCATTCAGGCTTGAGCCAGCGCAGTGGATCACGCCGCCTATTTCTCCCCGTTGCTGACGGATATTCCCCATAAAGGACTGGAGCCGCGTGGTATCGGTCAACGATCCGGAGTAGATGTCAATGCAGGCACCGGACGCTTCCAGCTCCATGATCCGCTTGATCCGCGCTTGATTCCCGGGGCTGTGACCCGCGTCAGACAAGATTCCGGACCACTCTGCCCGTGCAGGATACGCCTGGATTCCCATTAGCACCAGCTTCCGCGCCCCTTTTCTGACCAGCAGACGGGCCAACTCGGCTCCGATTCCCCGCGTCCCCCCGGTAATGACATAGACCTTCTCCGGGTCCAGCGATAGCCGGTTGTCCGGTCTTCGGCCAATCCATTTATTCTCCTGCTTCAGGACGGCTAGTACCGGCTCATGGCGGCAGCCGTCCTTGTAAGCTGCCTCCGCTACTGCGGATTCCTGGCATAATTCTGCCTGCACCATTTGAAGCTGAGCCTGAATATCCATGGCCTCGGCTCCGATATCCACTGTACGGGCGGTAATCTGCCTGTACTCGGCACCGATGGTGCGGATTAGACCGGCAACATCAGCACCCGCCAGTGTATGCGTGCCTCCGGGGCCCTGAACACCGCCGGTTAAATGTATGATCCGGAAATTCTTGCCCGCCTGCTTGACTAGGGTCTGCAACAGCATGATTTTGCCGTAGCTCTGCTTGGAGCAAGACTTCGGCCGGACATGAAGATCTGAGAAATCGATGATTCCGTGAAGGGTCAGCTTCATGCCAAGCAGAGCATCAATAAATGGCTGAGTGCCTGCGGTATCAGTGAAATCAACATCCAGTACAGAGTCACGGGCTTGCTGCCGTATTCCGTCACACAGGATCAGCGGCGGATCAAGTGCAGCCTTCACCGCTGCCAGTGCGGCTTCGTCCATCTCTTCGTTGATGATCACAAGATATTGACCGTCCAGCCGTTTTTGCTGTTGCTGAATCCGCTCTGACTTAACCCATTCCTTCTTCAGCAATCCATATTGCCCCCCGTAGATAATCCCGTCAGTCCGGAGCGGAACCATGTGAATGTCCTTATAGAGCAACACTTCTTCACCGTACTCATTCAGCACATGAACGTCATAATGAAGCCCGCTGTTATTGTGACTGTTGCCTATTCCTCCAGATTGAAAATAGAGAAATCTGGCTGAGGCTGCCGGTGACACCAGCCGGATTTCACCGATTTCATAGACGGCTGCGGCCGTGCCGCCGCAAGCGATCATGTCCGCGTTCAGACTTTGCAGCACAGCTTCGGTCAGCCGGGCTGACAGACTATCGTCCGCCTGCTCTAACGCCGCTTGGGAGATCTCTACCAGCTGTCCGCTTAAGCTGCTGTACATACAGGTAATGACCAGGGCCTGATCTTCATAAGCCATGCCTTGGTTCTCCAATATACGGTAGACATCCTCCCCGGTCCGCACCTGCGCCGCTTCCTGCTGGAGCTTGCAGATGTCCACGATTGCCCGTTCCTCCAGCGAAGGGATCAGGTCTGTTCTGGCTGTGCCTGCTGCCAGAATATCCTGCTCTGCTCCTTCACACAGAACAGCGAACCTGAGGGAGCCCTCTTCGTTCTGGAGCCGGATATGCAGCTTACCCGGCTGCCTGCCGGCAACCGGATGGGAGAATTGCACCCGCTCCAGAGCCGTAATCTCCGATGTGCTGCCTCCAAGAACAGCAGCCTGTACGCCCATAGCGAGCAGTACAGCTTCGCTGAAGACTGCCGTCCCGTATACCGTCTTGCCGGGCATGGCTTGCCTGGCTGCCCTCGGCTCACTGATGAAGCAGATTCCCTGAACTGTGGATATATTGCGGTGTACCAGCGGATGGAGCAGTCCCATATCCACAGTAATGGGGCTTGCGGCACCTCCGCTCTGGACAGTCCTTGCCTTCTCCTCCTCTGCATCAATCCAGCAGCGCATATAGTCGAAGGGATAGCCTGGCAGCGATACTCTGCGGAAGCTCCTTGGCAGGGGCAGGCTTATGAAGCTAATAGCATAGCCTTTAATGTAATAATTGGCGATTAATTGAGCTGCCTTTGCCCGCTCCTGCGGAGGGAGCCGGTCCTGATGAAATTGTATCAGCAACCGCTCCATCTTAGCCTTGAGCGCAGGATTCACCTCTGTGCTGCTGCCCGATCCGCCGCCGCTGTACCAGCCGGAGCCAGGCTGCCTGAGCAGGTACGCCTCCAGCTCCAGGACAAGCTCCTTTCTGCTTGAAGCGACGAACATGCTGCGGTATGCGTAATGATCTCTGCCTGCCAGCAGCGTATAAGATACGTTGGCCAGTTCCGTTAAGCTTGGATCGTTGCGCAGTGCGTCCAGCAGATCCCGGGCCTTGGCCTCCAGCGCACGGTCACTTTGGGCAGACAAGGGGAACAGAAGAATGCTGCCGTCCTGCTCTCCGTCTGTCCCGCTAAGGATGTCTTCGATATACTCGGCAATAACCACATGGGCATTGGTGCCGCTCATTCCAAAAGAGCTGACCGCCGCCATCCTCGGGCGCCCTTCTTCCCGGCGCCACTCCTCTGTCTGCTTGCCTACGTAGAACGGGCTGTTTTGGAAATCGATCAGCTTGTTCTCCGTGCCAGTATGGAGAGTGGCAGGGATTCTTCCGTGCTTCAGGCTCAGCAGCACCTTGATCAGCCCTGCAATCCCTGAAGCGGACAAGGTATGTCCTATGTTGCCTTTGACTGAACCCAGATGACAGTATTGCTTCCGGTCCGTGAAGGTTTGAAAGCTCTCGGTAAGGGCGGCGACTTCAATCGGATCACCCAGGCGGGTACCTGTGCCATGCGCCTCCACGTAGGTGATATGCTCCGGGTTGATCTGGTATTTCTGGTAAATCTCCCGTTCCAAGGCTGTCTGTGAGAGGCCGTTCGGAGCGGTGATGCCATTGGTTTTGCCGTCCTGATTCACCCCGATACCTGCGATAATGCCATAGATATGGTCTCCGTCCCGCCTGGCATCTGCATACCTCTTGAGCAACACTGCCCCGGCGCCTTCGCCCAGTCCAATACCGTCTGCCTCCTCGGCAAACGGCTTACAGATACCGTCGGTGTTCAGCATCCCCAGCTTGCCCAGTGACATATAGATCCAGGGTTCGAGCATAATCTGCACGCCTCCGGCAATGGCCAGATCGCTCCCGCCGCTGTGCAGGCTCTCACAAGCAAGCGACAATGCCACCAGAGAGGAGGAGCAGGCGGTATCAAGGGCGATGCTTGGCCCCTTTAGATTCAGCAGATAGGATATCCTCGCCGGAATGACCGACAGGCTGTTGCCGGTAGGAACATACTCGTTCGGCTCACCGGCGAACCGTTCCAGGTACTCCCCCTGCTGAAGGCCAACGAATATGCCGCATTTGCTTCCTGACATCTCCTCCAGCGAATATCCCGCGTCCTCTATGGCCTTCCAGGATTCTTCCAGGAACAACCGCTGCCTGGGGTCCATATGCTCTGCCTCCTTCGGCGAGAGGCGGAAGAACAACGGATCGAACTGATCCGCCCCGGGGATGAATCCTCCGTAACGGATATGCGTCTTCTGCTCCGGGCTTAGCTTGGAGAGCTCCCTGCGTTCAGCAGGTGCTTCCTGCACGCAGTCCGATTCCTCAATCAGGTTGTTCCAATACTCCTCTACATTCTCCGCGCCGGAGAATCTGCCGGAGATTCCGATAATGGCGATGTCCTCCCGGCGAACATTCCCTTGACTTGGCGAAGGGTCAGCTGTATACGTTCTGCTTAACATAGGCGCTTATCTTCCCTCCAATAGAAGTTCAAGTTCATTCAGATCAACCGGATCATCCGCCGCCGGTTCAGCATCCCCGGACAGGACTGCCGTGTGACCTGGCATATTAAGAATATGGGCAGTCAGCAGCCGCAGCGTATTGTAGTTGAACAGATCATTGGAGTGCAGGCTCAGGCCAAGTCTGTCATTCAGCTTGTCCACCAGCTCCAGCGTCAGCACAGAGTTCACACCCAGCTCCGAGAATGGAAGGTCGGGGTTGATAGTCCCCGCTTCCCTATAAATGACTTCCTCCAGTGTCTGTTCCAGACATTGCTTCACCTCATAGGCACTAGACGCACTGGGCTGTTCAGCTTCAGCCGGTACTACCGGCGACACTGGACGGGAGCGTTTCATCCGGCGGGGATCACCAGAGATCTGCGGCGGTTCAATGACGAAACGGCTGGCTTCGGAAGGGCCTGCGGCTTGGGCTGCTGAGAAGCTATTGCCGATCCAGTATCTTTGCTTGTCAAAAATATAATTAGGCAGCGGAATCACCCTTGCACAGCTCGGCTCATCATGCAGGAGCTTCCAGTCAATCTTCGCCTTCAGCAGCCAGAGCTGGGCAAGCTGCGGCAATTGTCTATGGGTAATGGCGCTGCGGATGAACTCGTGCCCGGGCCCGTTCTGGAACAGGATAGCCGCGATATCGCGCTGAGGGTCCAGGCTGGCTGTGTAGACATCCGGCAGATTATGCTCTCCGTCAGCGAAGCGGCTCAATAGGCCCTCAAGCTCACTGAGATTACGCACTACAATAGCCACCCGCTCGTCAAAAGCTTCCCGTCCCGCTTGCAGCGTATAGGCGACATCCTCCAGCCGCAGTGTATACTCACCCGTATCCGCCCGTCCGCCGGATAATTCGCCGCTAAGGCTCCGGCTTATCTCGGCCATCAGCTCCCGCAGGGACCAGTTGGTCCACGGTGCGTGCTGAGCGGCAGGGTCATGAAGTAAATCCTTAATCGCACCGGCTAATCTGACCTGATGCACAGCATCCGTACACAGTCCGGCCAAGTCTTCATCGAAGTCGATCTGTCCGGGATTCATGCCAAGCACCTCAGCCACCATATTCAGACATTGCTCCTGAACAGCCTGCACTCTGGCGGCAATATATTCTCCAGTGCCCGAAGTAACACAGCCACCCTTCCGCTGCCGGGCAATGAATGCAGCAAGCTGTCTGGCCTGTTCCCGCAGCTTCTCCCTGCTCTTGGCGGACAGCAGGATTAACTGCTCTCCCTGCTGCGCAGCAGGAATGACTTCCGGCACATATTGCTCGATGATCATATGAGCGTTCGTGCCGCCTGCCCCGAAGGAGCTGATGCCAGCCCTTAGCGGCTGGAGCTTCATCCCTTCCGGCGTCTCCTCCGCCAGCGGTTCCCACCGCTCAAGCGAGCGCTGCACGAAGAACGGCGTTCTTGCGAAATCGATATTCTCGTTAAGCTGCTCGGCCAGAATAGAGGGAACCAGCTGTTTATACTTCATTTGCAGCAGTACCTTGGTCAAGGAAGCCATACCGGCAGCCGATTCCAGATGGCCGATATTGCTCTTGACGGAACCCAGGGCGCAGAACTGGGTATCCGAAGTGGATTTCTTGAAGGCTTTCGTTAAGCCGGCCACCTCAATAGGATCTCCCAGCGCCGTACCGGTGCCATGGGCTTCAATATAACTGATCTGTCTGGGGTGCACGCCCGACTTCATCAGCGCCTCTTCGATCAGCTCGGCTTGGGCGTTCGGGTTAGGCACTGTATATGAGCTGACCTTGCCGCCGTGATTCACCGCCGTTCCTTTGATCAGGCCATAGATCGAGTCCCCGTCCCTGAGCGCCGCCGCCAGCGGCTTCAGCAGGACTGCGCCTACGCCCTCGCCGGGAACATAACCGTCTCCACCCTGGCCGAATGCCCTGCACTTGCCTTCCGTGGAGCCGAAGCGCTGATCGGCCAGGAAGATGTATTTTGCCGGATGCACAATGGTATTGACACTCCCGACTACCGCCAGCTCGCTCTCGCCGTGCCGGATACTCTCACAGGCCATATGCAGGGCTACCAGTGCTGAGGAGCACATCGTATCCACCGCCAGACTCGGCCCCTTGAAGTTGAAATGATAGGAGATCCGGTTGGCAATGGACGCGAACGATGAACGCACATCCACCAGCCGGCCGTTAGTGTATGCTTCCGCGCCAAGGAGCTGATAATGGGAGTTCATCACGCCAATGAATACGCCAACCTTCTTCCCGGAGAGTGTATCCGGCGCCGCTCCGGCATCCTCCAGCGTGTGGTACGCGGTCTGGAGCATGAGCCGCTCCTGCGGGTCCATCAGCTCCGCTTCCCTCGGGGAGATATGGAAGAATCCGGCATCGAACATTTCCACATCCTTCATGAACGCTCCCCATTTGGTATAGACCTTGCCCTGCTTCCCCTTCTCCGGGTGGTAATCCTTACGGTAATCCCAGCGCTCCGGCGGAATCTCGGTGACACAGTCTTGTCCCCGGCACAGCACCTCCCAGAATTCCTCCAGCGTCTCCGCCATCGGATACTGTCCGCTTAAGCCGATTATCGCAATGTCTCCGCCAGCTGCTTCCGCAGCCCGGAACCGGGGATCAGCGGGATGAGCTGCATACAGGGGGGCATGGAACACTTCACTTGCCGCTTGATCTGCAATGATCTGCGGTGCCGGCCCGTTCAATAGCTCTCCATCCCCCGTAGCCATCTCCCGTTCCGCTTCTCCAGCTGACTGCTGAAAGAATCCGGCATGATGCTCCATGAAGAAGCCGGTCAGGCCCGCGATCGAGCTGTATTCAAAGAACAAGGTGCTGGGCAGATCAGAGAAGTCCTTATCGAGAATTCCATTCAGCTCCATGATCATGATGGAATCGATGCCGTATTTGGAGAAATTGCCGTCCGCCTCAATCTGCACTGCCGGAACTCCGGTTGCCTGAGACACGACTTTTTTTAAATATTGCTGAACTGCTGCCTCTACCAGCACAGTCCCGGCAGCACCAGGTTGAAGCTGCGGACGCTTTCCGGCAGCCTTAACGGAAGCACTCAGCACCTGCTCCTCTCCCGCCTTCTCAGCCGCTGTGCCCAGCACCCGGTTCAATTGCTGCGCTTCCCCGCAGGCTACGATGATGCGTGATTCCCCTGTGCGGATCAGCTGCTCCAGCAGCTCAAGACCTGCCCGGGTGTCCAGCTGACCCATTCCGGCCTGGCGGCTGTACTGCACAGCTTCTTCTCCGGTCAACTGCATCGCGCCTTCATTCCACACAGGCCAATTGACCGACAGTGAAGCTCCCGAGCGATATCCTGCCTTAACCTGCTCCGCGCGCAGCACGGCGAACCGGTCCAGATAGCTGTTGGCTGCGGCATAGGCTCCCCTGCCGAAATCACCGATAATGGATGAAAGAGAGGAGAACAGGACGAAGAAATCCAGCTTCTCCTGCCGTGTAGCTTCATCCAGATTCAAGGCTCCTTGAATCTTGGGCAGGAGCACCTCCGCCATCTGTTCCGGAGTGGTCTCCATCAGCGCCATTTCACCCAGTACTCCGGCACAGTGAACGATGCCATCCATAGAATGAAACACCTCTTTGGCCTGCGCAACAATCTGTATGGCAGTATCCCGCTGCGCGATATCGCCGGGCAGATAGATGACCTGCCCCGGACACTGCTGCAGCCGCTGCAGCTCAGCGCTTCTTGAAGCGTCCAGCGCGGCTCTTCCGGTCAGCACCAGATTGGCCTCGTAATGCCGGAGGACATATTCGGCCACCGCAAGTCCCAGCTTGCCCATGCCGCCGGTAATGAGGTAAGTTCCATGTCTGCGGAACCCGCTGAATGCAGCCTCCGGTAAGGATGCCAGCGGCAGAATAGCAAGACTGGTCCGGGCACTGCCAGTATAGGCGACTTCTATATAAGAAGACCGCTGCGGATAGAGCAGCTCCTGCGCCGCATAGAATGGAATTTCTTCAACGGTACTGCAGTACATCACGGACGGATTGAAGCTGCGGTTAATGGACTGTAATGCTTTGGACAACCCTTGCAGCATCCCCGCTTCCGGCTGGCCTCCACAGACTGCACCCAGCAGATAGCGGACCGGATGGTCTTTGTAGAGCAATGTAACCGTCTTGAACAGGTACAGAATCGTGTAGTAACCGGTAAGGAGCCCTGTCTGTGCCCCGTCCCATTCATCTATAACTGCGTCAATTCTTATACCCCTCGACAGCAGCCCGCCCAGCAGCTTGTGAATATCCGCTTCACATCCGGGCCGGATGGTGAACTCTGCCACCTCGTCTGAAGTGCTGTAATCCGTCGCCTGAGTCACACTGATGATGTGGTCCGGTGCCGCTTGCCCTTGGTTGAAGGCGTCTGCGAGCAGATGCCTCCTTCCGTGGTCACGGGTCAGATAGAGCACATTTGTCATCACAGGAGAATGCCCGGAATGAGCGGGGATCTCAGCATTCTGCCAGCGTTCGGTATACAATTGAATGCGGCTTGCCGGATTCAGCGGAGAGTTGCCCGGAATAGCCCGGATCGTGAAGTCTCTGGCTTCCACCAGCACTTCACCCTGCTCATTCAGAATATAGATATTGAACCGCTTCATGCCTGCTGCCTTATCCGCTGTCTCAGGAACAATCTCTGCATAGGAATAGCAGCTTGGTGTGAGCCTGCCGTGAATGATCACTTCCCCTAGCGCAAAAGGAATATGTAGTTTGAGCTGTTTGTAAGCCTCAGCTCCGCCGATCCAGGTTACGGCCCGCAGCGCCGCATCTAAGAGAGACGGGTGCAGCAGGTAGTCGTTGAAGCCGGGCTGCAGATGCGGCGGCAGCTCAAGCTTTTCCAAGGATTCCCTGTCACCGCAGAGCGCTTCAGCCGTTGCCTGAAAGCTTGGCCCATACTGAAAGCCGATGAATCCGGCGAATACTTCGTTGTAACAGAAATCCTTCCCTACAATGGCTCCGCCCCTTGCCCGTATCTCGTCAAGCATGAATCTGCGCGGTACCGCCTGCTGCGGTTTGGCCGCATAGAGCTTACCCGTACAATGAATCACCGGATGGTCCATATCCCCGGTATACACCTGGAACCTCAAATACCCTGAATCCCGGGTAAGCTGAATGGAGACATCCCGCGTATCGGCCACTTCCAGCCGGTTCACCCACAGTACATCCTTAATGGCATGCACCTGATCACCGAAAGCCAGCTCACCAGCGGCTCTGACCATCTCCAGATAAGCTACTCCCGGCAGAATCACCCGTCCATCGACAACATGCTCACCAACGTAGAAATCGCTCGCCTGAAGTGTCTTCACGAACAGCAGCTGCCTTGGACTGGACTTCGCCAGATCAAGCATCGGATGGCCCGGAACCGCAGCAGGCGGCGGAGCAGGCATCCAGTGTCTAGAACGGTTAAAAGCATATCCGGGCAACGGCTGCTTCCTGAAGCTTCCCCCGGGATACAACCGGCTCCAGTCCAGATCTGCCCCGGCCAGCCATAACTGAAGCAGGATCTCTTGGAACCCGGAGATTCCGTCATTCTGGATCGACAGTGAATATACTTCAGAGTCCTTGTCTGACGCTGACAGCCGGATCATCTCGGTCTGCAGAATACTCTGTCCGTCGCTGTGTTCCTGCAGCTGATGCTTCCAGCCCGCCATGTCAGCGATTTCCGGCAGCAGAGTGTTCGCTTCATGCAGATGTGTGTAAGCCCTGTTCAAGCTTAATGGACTCTGCCGTGCATTCAGCTGTTCCCGCACCGCTTCAATAACCCCGGCTGCTTCCGCTTCGGGAGAAGCTAACAGCCGCACTGCCATTTCCTTGGAAATCACCTCTCCCAGGACAAGCTGAACCCATTCATTCAGACGTTCATCCCTTAGAGTGATCCGCTCCGACAAGTCCCATTTCTGATTCAGCTTCAGCAGCGAGCCGTAGGTGATCAACAGCAGCAGAACGCACTGCCACCCCGCCTCCGGGCTATCATTTCCGGCAACCAGCAGCTCTTCCTGATTGAGTATGGAGTCTACAGTCAGCCCCGCCTCTTGTAGGGCCGGAACCTGATCCCAGTCCCGTAAGTACTTCTTGTAAGTGAACTGGGTCCGGCTCAGAATCCGGGCCTTCTCCACATAGTGCCTGAACGCTGCCGCATCAGCTTCGCCGATACGCATACTGCGCAGGTCAGCAATATATGAAGTGCTGATGTTCACGGGCTGAAGCTTCACATGATGAACCGGATCAATGAACGTCCGTTCCGGGCTTCTCAGGACAGTCTCTTCAAACGTGGTCCTGCCGCTAAGAATGCTGTATGCCTGAGCGGGTGTTATCATGCCGCAGACGGCCATAGCGAGCAGCGTTCCTTGCTGTTCGCCGCTCACGGCAGCAATCTCGGCCCCGAGGCCGGTCAGCACCTTAGCGAGTGTATAATTCACTATGAAGGAGTGTGCAGCCAGCTTCTCCTTGCTCCATTTGGCAACTGTGATGCCGCTGCGGACAGAGGACAGCCCTTCAGTCAGCGCAATCTCAGCGATAACCTCTTCAAAAGTCCGGCGGATATACGGTTCTTGCAGGATGCTTTTAATCTCCGGGTACCCTTTATAAATCACATTGGTGAATTGAACCGACCATGCCTTGCAGCCCGGCTCTAACCGTTCAGCGCTGGTTGCAGCCCCCTCAAGGAATTCTGCCAGCTCCTCCTTGTTTCTTACAACCGCGCCGATTCTGTATTCCCGGCAATGCCGTCTGCCTGCCAGCAGCGTTCTGCATAGACCGCCGATGGCAGACCCGTTGATCTCCGCAGCGTTCAAGTACGACTTCCAGGCGGAGATCCCCTCGTTCAGACTGCCGGAATTCAAGGCAGACAGGGCGAAGATCTGCGGCCCCGGAGCCGGTTCCTTGCTTACCCTGGCGGGCTTCGGCGGCTCATAGGCTTCCAGAATGACATGGGCATTGACTCCCCCGAAGCCAAAACCGCTTATGCCTGCCCGCAGTGGAGTCTGTGCATCTACTTGCACCCAGCCGGTATTATCCGTTGCCACCTTGAACGGAGTATGCTCCCAGTCCAGCAGCGGATTCAGCCGGGTCAGATTAAGCAGCTTAGGAATCGTCTTATGCTTCATCATCAGCAGCACCCGGATGATTCCGGCCATCCCGGCGGCACTTGCCAGATGGCCGATATTCGTCTTGACAGAGCCGATGGTGCAGAACTGATTCTGTTCGGTGTACTGTCTGAATACCTGTGTCAGCGCTTCAACCTCAATTGGATCGCCAAGAGCGGTACCGGTACCATGTGCTTCGATATAATTGACTGTTGAAGCATCGACTCCGGATTGACGCAGGGCTGCTTCAATCACTTGCTTCTGTGCGGTCATGCTTGGTGCGGCGATCGTCTGCGACGGACCACAGTGGTTCACGGCACTGCCCCGGATGACACCATAGATATGGTTGCCGTCCCGGATCGCATCCTCCAGCTTCTGCAGCAGCAGAACACCAACGCCCTCCCCCTGCACGAATCCGTCTGCATTCTCGTCAAAAGCCTTGCATTGCCCGTCCCGGCTCATCATATTCGACTTGGAGAAGCTCACATACCGCCAAGGATGGTAAGCGAGGCACACTCCAGCTGCGATAGCGTATTTCGCTTCGCCCGACTGGAGGTTCTGTCTTGCCTTATGCACCGCAACCAGTGAGGAGGAGCAGGCGGTATCCAGGGAGAGGCTCTCTCCAGTTAGACCCAGATAATGGGAGATACGGTTCGCCGCAATGCACTCGAAGTTGCCCAGACCTGCGTAATGATCCACCTGTTCGCCGCCGGACAGGGCGAGAAGCGCATAATCATTGCCGGTTACGCCGACATAGACCGAGGTCCCTTCCTGCTGAAGCGACTCCAGCGGAATGCCCGAATCTTCAAGGCAGTGCCAGGTCTCCTCCAGCAGAATGCGCTGCTGTGGGTCCATGCTGGTTACCTCTCTGGGCGACAGGTTAAAAAAGGTATGATCGAATCTATCTATTCCCTGCAGCGGAGCACTGAATTTCACGATTTGCTCATTGTCCCAGCCTAGCTCCGCACCCTTCTTCAGCCCGTATCTTCCGTTCTCCCAGCGTTCAAGACTGATGGGGCGGATAGAATTCACATGGTTCACCATGTTATCCCAGTAACGGGTGTAGTGACCGGCATCCGGAAACCTGCAGCCGATGCCGACGATAGCCACATCCGGTCCCGCTGCCCCTCCGCGGGGCTTAAGCCTGCTTGCCGAAGCCTTAGAGCTCATACACAGTCTCCTTTTCTTCCATAGCAGCCTGGTCCCTCATCCCTCTCAGCAGGGCGAGAATGCTGTCCTCTTGGTATTGCTTCTTGATATACTTCTCCATCGTGCTCTTCCAGGCGGCGAATTCGAATCCGAGCAGCTGCAGGAGCGCGCCCAGCATGACAAAATTCTCATTCCGCACATTTCCCGTTTCCTTGGCGATGGCCCGTCCTTCAACAAAAGAGACATGCATGTAGCGGCTGAAGCTGTCATCGTATTTCCCCTTGTAAATATCCTCATTCAACTCCGCAAGATTCACGAGCATCCGCCCGTCCTTCTTCAGAAAGCTTCCCCAGCGCAGGGCTTCAATCTGGTCGAAGCCGACGATATAGTCCGCAGTACCCATCTCAATCAGCGGGGAATATATTTTGTCGCCGAACCTGACCTGTGCATGCACGCTTCCGCCTCTTTGCGACATGCCGTGCACCTCGGAGACCTTAACGTCATACCCGAGTGCCACCAGTCCCTGTGACAACACATTGGTTACAGTAATGACACCTTTTCCGCCTACACCGGCCAAAATAATGCTTGTAGCTGTGTTCATCGGTCGCTTAAGCCTCCTTAATGCTGTCATAGGGACATACCTGCTGGCAGATGCTGCAGCCCTTGCATTCGAGCGGATCAATAATGATTTGGCGGTCCACAATTTTGATCGCCGAGCAGCCCAGCATGGTACATTTTTTGCAGTTTACACAGCTGGCGTTGTCATTAACATATTTTCTTTTGGTTTCGGTTTTGTTTTTGAGAAGTTCGCAAGGATGCCTGGAGATGATGACGAATGGTTCAGTGCTGAGCTTGGCGGTCTCCACACACTGCTGCGTTTCTTGGAGGTTAGTGGGGTCGAGTATGATGAGGTTATCCGGTTTGATGCCCAGTGCGAGCACAATATCTTCAATCCGTATAGGCTCCGAAGTACTGCCTTGCAGCGTGCGTCCGGTGCCCGGATTCTCTTGATTGCCGGTCATGGAGGTGGAGCGGTTGTCCAGAATGCAAACGACGATAGGGGTCTTGTTGTAAACGGCGTTCAGCAGCCCGGTCATGCCTGAGTGAAAAAAGGTGGAGTCGCCAATGAAGGCAAATACCTTCTTGCCCAGCGGCTTGAAATCCTGGGTCCGCTGCATGCCTGTGGCCATGGAGATGGATGCTCCCATACAGAGCACCGTATCCAGGGCTTTGATCGGCTCCGTTCCACCTAAGGTGTAACAGCCGATATCTCCGGCGGCCAGAATATCCCTGTGCTGCTTGACCGCGCTGTACAGTCCCAGATATCCGCAGCCTGCACACAGCCGCGGCGGTCGCGGCGGTACTTGGACAGCTTCGTAGCAGTCCATTTCTTCGCGGGTGATGGCTTTCCGGATAATCTCCGGATTCAGCTCACCGCAGACGGGAATGATCTCCTTGCCGGTGCAGGCAATGCCCATGGCCTTCAGGGAGGTCTCGATGAACGGTTCGCCTTCCTCGACTACATAGATCCTGTTGACCTGTGCAGCGAATGCGCGGGCCTTCTCATCCGGGAACGGGTAGCTCATACCCAGCTTCAGCACAGATACTGTATTTCCGAATACTTCCTTAACATATTGATAGGATATTCCGCTGGTGACAATGCCGATATCCGGGGAGCTGAATTCCAGTACATTTAGAGGGGAGGAGTTGGAATAGGCTTGAATTTCCAGGAGATTTGCTTCAATTTCGAGATGACGTCGCCTGGAGATGGCCGGAAGCAGCAGCCGGTCCAGCTTGTTCTTCTTATAGGTCTTATACCTCTCTTCCACAGCCAGCCCTTCCTGGAATTCTACTATTCCTTTGGAATGGGAGACCCGGGTAGTCGTCCTGAACAGGACCGGTGTATTGAAGCGCTCACTGATCTCATAGGCTTCAAGCATCATATCTTTGCATTCCTGGGAGCTTGAGGGTTCTATTAATGGCATCTTGGCATGACTGGCGTAAATACGGTTGTCCTGCTCGTTCTGGGAGGAATGGATGCCCGGATCATCTGCCGAGACAATGACAAGGCCCGCATTCACACCCTCATAGGTCATATTGAATAGCGGATCAGCCGCCACATTGACCCCTACATGCTTCATGGTGGTCAGACTGCGGATACCGGCGATACATGCGCCTGCCGCCACTTCCAGCGCCACCTTCTCGTTGGGTGCCCACTCGGCATATACGCCTTCATAGACACTGATGCTCTCGACAATCTCTGTGCTCGGTGTTCCGGGGTACGATGAAATGATTTTACAATTTGCTTCATAAGCGCCTCTGGCAATTGCCTCATTACCCATCATTAGAGCTTTCATCAGATCGTCCTCTCGTCCATCTCATTTAACAGAAAAGCGCGGCCTCATACACCCCAAAATACTAATTCATGCAATTAACATTTATAGGACTTTATACTTGTTAATAGGATATAGTCAATAATATAGTGTTACTATTAAATTTGTTACTTTTTTTTAATAAATCCCTGCTGTTTTATTCTTAAATCTGCTAAATTTCACAGAATTGAAATAATTAAAAAGCCTGCAACCTAACATCGCAGACTTTTCCATAGAAAAACATATATTTCATTTATTTTGCAAAATATGTCGAATGCATTTGCGTCTTTTGAGCCTTAAGCAGGATACCCGCCCCCCGGCGGCGGCCACGCTCCCTGCAGACGGCGGAGCAGAACAATCTCCCCCAGATGATAGGAGTTATGAGAGGCAATGTTACGTAGAAGCCCGCCCTTGGTTTCTCCTGGAAAATGGGCTAATGGCTCGTCTAGCTGGACGGTCTGGGCAATGGCAACTGCCTTATCGACCCCTTCCAGCAGATGCATAATCGCCTCTTGAAGCTGGGACTCTTCTGCCGGGGCCTTCTCCGCAGGCCAGCTCTCCTGTACACTTGCAGGCGGCTGTGGGCGGCCCCCCTCCAGATGGGTCAGCATGAAGTCCTGCCAGTAGCCCATATGCTTCACCAACTGGTAGATGGAGTAGGGAATTCCTTCTATTGTATAACCTGCAAGCTCAAGTGTCAGATCCGGCAAGGCCCGGGCAATCGGAATATGTCCGCGTTCCCCTACCAGAGATTTCACCAGTGCTTGTCCAAAAGCATGATTGGATTCGGACATCAGTATGCTCCTCCTATTAATTGTGCGTAATATAATTTACCAAAATTCAATATATCCGGATTCTAACACTTTGTCAATAAGCATCCGCCTGTATCTTAAACATCTGATAGTAATGTCCCTGAAGGTCCAATCGCGTTCCGAAATTTGCAACACAAAAAAGCGAAACGCTTGAAGCTTCGTTTCGCTCTTTGATCTTAACTATAGTGTTCCATTCCGGTTAGCCATTATAAAGTACGCAGAATATTTAACAATTCCTCCGACATCCGGCTCACATCTTCAATCGACGCATTGACCTCCTCAGTCAGAGCGGCCTGGGCTTCGGTGAGGCTGGACATGCTGTTAATCCGTGTAATGATGTCGTCAACCTTATCATTCATCTGCTGCATGGTGGTTTCAATGTTGCCCGATGCCGTCTTGCTGTGCTCCGCGAGCTTCCTCACTTCACCAGCCACTATGGAGAATCCCCGGCCGTATTCGCCCGCATGGGCAGCTTCAATCGCAGCATTCAGCCCTAGCAGGCCTGTCTGGTTCGAGATCTCGCTGATGAATTGGGTGATCTCCTTGGTCTCCCCTGTCTTGACCTTGACTTCCATGGCTGCCTTGTGCGATTGTTCCTGGACCTCGGCCATGTCCTGAGCCTGCTCGGTAACCGACACAATGCCGCGGACGATCTCATTAATCGCTGCCAGCAAGCCCTCCATCTGTACATTGACCTGCCGTACAATTTCCTCTTTGGTGACTTCGTGGGTAACATCCCGGATCGTACCGGCAACTCTCAGTGGGATGCCCTGCACATCGCGAACGGTTTCGCCGCCTGCATGGTACCAGCGGTACTCGCCATTTTTGGAGCGCAGCCGGTAGTTCACTTTATAATCCGTTTGCCCGGTGTAATCATTCAGATGATTGGCGAAGGCATCCAGCGTGGGCTGAAGATCCTCGGGGTGTAGCTGGTTGCTCCAGCTGCTTAACAGGTTCGGGAAATCATGCTCGCCTTCAAAACCAATTGTTCTGCGGAACTGCTCTGACCACCAGAACTCATTATCCGGGTTGACCGGATCGCCTGCTATAACCACCATATCCCAAGGGGCTTCAACCAAGGCGCGGTTCACCAGATCGTAGCGGACTACCAGGGCACTCAGCTCGTCCTGCTTGATTTTTTTGTCATGAATATCCAGCAAAGCTCCAGCTACCATAATAGGTGATCCGTCAGCGGAACGTATGGTTGTGCCCGTCGCCTGGAACCATTTGTACTCACCCGCTTTCGTCTTGAGCCGGTATCCGATATCGTACTTGATCGTGCCCGTCCGGTCCAGCATATGATCCGCGAACAGCTGCAGTACGCCCTCTTTATCCTCGGGATGAAGGCAGTTGGACCAGCTCTCCAGCACATTGGGGAAGTCATGCTCATCCGTATAGCCGATCATCCGGCGCAGCTCATCGGTCCACCTGAACTCATTATTCGGATTCACCGGATCACCCTCGTACACATCCATTTCCCATAGGGAGATCTCAATCGCTTCAGTGATCATCTCCAACCGAACCTTGTAATAGTCCTCGCGTTTATGTATCACGGACGTTAGTCGCGTTAACATTGCCTGCAGTTCATCAGGAACTGCGGCAGAATATGTATCGGCTTGCTCTTCATTTCGTTCAGCCCGCTCCACATAGTTTCGTAATAGGCCGATCAGCTGAGGGTCTGTTTGGGGCGGCGCACCTGCGGGTGTGATTCCTTTGAATTTGTTCAGAATAGACATATAATTTCATTTCTCCTCATCTAGTGGTGTCAAATGCATCGGGAAGGCTAGAATGAGTATATAACACACATGAGATTTAATATATAAATTTATATTTAAAATTTAATATAAAACAGCGGCAGAATAAGACTTGACAAAAAGTCTCAGACTGCCGCTGTTATTTGACTAACGTATAGCGTTATTTTAAAAATTTCCGGAGAAATCTAATCCACTTGGGCTCGTATGCTTGGCTAATTGGAAGCCCTTTATAATAAATATTATAAGGGTCCATTGCCCAGAGCTTTAAAAGTCCTTCAGGAACATCATACTTATTTACAGGTGAGTTAAGATCTGCTCTAAAAAAATACTCATTACATGCAACACAGTACAAAATCAGCGATTTATCAGAGACGTATGCATAAACATTAAGCTCAGTTTTACAGGCTTCACATTTACACATCCGATTGCGGTTTAGCCAATCAATAAGTAATTGCATGTTATCCCTCTTCCCTCATTACAAACAGTATGTTTGATTAAAGAATTCAAGAACAACATCACAATATCCTATCCGTTATCTCGGTTAAGTTAGTTCACTTGTATACTTTTTAAAATTTCATTGAATTCTGCCTTGGCTTGTTGGCTAATCTTCGCTGGAAAAGCTGACACCAGGGTATAGATTTCATTATCTTTTTCGAATAAAACCATTTGATAAGTCAGCTTTTCATCTGTATCGCTCAAAGTATAGGTCAACTGTTTCGCATTAATTTTCCCTGCTTTTACGGACTGTTCTGTGATTTTCGAGGCATTCTTGTCCGTTATATCTTTTTTGACCAAGCTAATATATTCTTCAAGGTTCATACCTAATTCAGTCTTACTATAATGACTAATAATCAGCATGCTCTTCTCGGGTGAGATCAAGAACAACTGGCGATCTGCTGCATTCTCTACAGAAGAAGTTACATCACTCCAATCACTGTAGCCTGTGACCTTTATTTTTTTATCCTTGGTTGTAAAAGGCTGCTTCGTAGATATTGTGGCGGTCTGAATCTCCGCGAGCCAGCTCACCTTCGCGTCCACGGCCTCGCCGATGAAACGTAATGGCACGTAAGTACTTCCCTTGATGTTAGCAGGGGCTACTGTCAGTTTCTTCTGATTGCCATTAATCTCAGCAGTTGTTGAACCCAGTTTAAGCTTGATCAGCGTACCCGGTTTGCTTCCTTTAATCGTTTGCGTTGTGGAATCCCACTCAACCTTCAGTCCCAATGCTTCAAAAATAGCACGGAACGGAACCATGACCGATCCATTTTGCCGGATGGGCGGAGCTTGGAATGTCATACGCTCACCATTCAAATGCACCATGATTTCGTCGGGATTTGAAGGCGGTGCAGGTTCTGTAGTATCTTCATCAAGCACTTCGACGCCTTTGGCAGCGAGCGCGGTCAGGATTTTCTGTGCACCTGCATTCAGAGGATTATGGCTGATGGCAACCTCCTTAAGCTTCGGAAGAGTAGTTAAGACGCTAATATCCTCGACCAGATTATTCTCAAAGTAGACATGCTCCAGCTCCGGGTGATTTCTTAGCGGTTCAAGAGACTGGATGTGGTTATCTCTGATGATTAACCAGTTCAGATTGACTAATGGTTGAATTGGCGTCAGATCTTTAAGCTGATTATTGCCGATTAACAGATCGGTTAATTGCGTTAATCCTGCTAGTGCATCAAGCTTCTCTATGTTGTTCGAATCAAGATTAAGCTGCTCCAGCCGGGACAACTCCTGCAAAGGCTCAAGCGCAGTGATCCGATTGTCATTCAGAGCCAGGAAGGTGACTTTATGCAGCTTTTGAAGGGGCTCAATGTTGGTAATGCCCAGCCCAGGGAGCATTAAGCTTTTCATATTAACAGCGAGCTCTAGTCCGCTTAGACTGTTAATTTTCTGCTCAGGATCTTTAGGATAGAGGGAGGTTAGGCTCTGCAGATCTTCTGTGGTAAGGGGCGCGGCCGGCTTCTTCAGCTCGATACGAATTGCCTGTTCCAGATTCTTGTCTGAGATGAGAGCGGCTTCTGCAAATACGGATGGAATAGAAACGAAGCATAGCAGAAAAGCAAGTACAGCGGTGGATGCAAGTTTGATCGTCTTACACAAAATAAATTCACTCCTTGAAATGTCATAGTGACTAGATTCGACATTTATCTACCTTTTCCTTTAAAGGAGCATAAGGGAGTACTCTGCAAAGTATTTTTTGCAAGAGGAAATGGTTGGATTTTCTACACTTGCAGATGGACGATTAGGCCATAGTAGGATAGGAGTTGGAAAAAAGGCACTTAATTTTGCATATTTGCTGCTAAGGAGCGAGACTGAAGCTATTTAGTTGTACAATTTCCACTTGCTTCCTCCGTTTCTGCTAAAATCAATAAAAGAAGATACGTTTATCCACCTACTTGCTGCCAAGTAACTTCGACAACTAGGTAGACCATACCAAAAAGGCACCCCGCTGACGGGGCACCTTATCTTGAATATGTGATTATAGCCGGTTAAGTTAGGGTGGATTGCAGGAGCATGCGCTTAGGCCTCCAACTCCTCTGTGGTCCAGTGCAGCTGGACGCCGAGTGCAATCAATTGCTGCTGATAAGCCTCCAGATGCTCCGTATTTCCCCTGACCGCCGATGGTTCGACCTGTTGCCTGATGGCATAAGCCGCAAGGGCTCCCGCCGCTTCGCCGATGTTCCATTCCGTGGGGTGCAGGCGGTAGCAGCCATTCGCAATCTGGGTCATGGATATGTTCTTGCAGGCCGGGAGCAGGTTCTTGACCCTTACCGGGATTAATGCTCCAAGAGGAATCTCATAAGGATGATTCGGGATATAAAAGGTACGCTGGCTCACTGTCGTGGGATGAAGATCCAGATGATAGCTGCCTACCCCGACGCTGTCCTCATAGCGCTTAGGCCCGGCCGGTCCGCGCAGCTCCTTGCTTACATCCTGCTCCGCTATCGTGTACAGCCCGCGAATACGCCGGGATTCCCGGATATACGGGGCCTTGGCCAGCCCGTCCTCCGTGCCGAGCACATCCCCGCGCAGCCGTACACCCGGGTAGCCCTTCCCTCCGTCCAGGCGGGGCGCTTCGGTCTGAAGCCAGTACACAAGTGCGAGGGTGAGCTGCCGTGCTCCCTCCAGATGCCGCTTCCGCTCCTCCGGCGATACGCCGATAATTGGCCCGGCATAGTAATCGTTCAGAGCCCAGTTTAGCAGAGTGACTTCTCCGTCATTCAGCGGCTCCGTCCAAATTGCCGGGTCTACGATCCGCCGGTAATCCCACAGGGAGACAATCCCCTGCTCATTCGGGAACATCGTGAACTGCTTCAGCTTGGTCGTATCGTCAGCATCTGAAGCGTACCAGCTTAAGATCGGATATTGCGAGAACGAGGGGACATATTCGCGCCAGTAATCATAACCTCTTGGACGCGGGATTATAAAGTCTCCGCCCGGCACATAGTCCACCGCCGCCACATGGGTGATCGATTGCATGTCGAGCGGGTCCGCGAGTTCTAATGCGTGCGGCTCCCCTGTCTCGCTGCGGGCTTCTGCGCCGCTGACATGCTCCACTCCGGCCAGCGGCAGCAGATCGCCGCACTCCGTGGCATCCAGATAGTAGGCTCCCCTCAGTTTGATCAGGTCACCGCCCGATCCCTGCCGTACAGTCACTCCAGTAACGTAATTCCCTTCAGTATCGGCCGTAACCGGCACCGTATGATAGAGCACCTCAATCCGTCCGGTGTTCACATACGAAGCCAGCATCTCCTGCAGAACAGCCAGTGCCACCTTCGGTTCATGTGCCAATCGGCTGACCCAGCCGTTGCCGGGATTCAGTATAGGGTTGCTCCTGGCAGCTTCCGTAAGCGGATAATTCCGCCTGTAATACTCCCTGACTCTGCTGCGGAACTCCCGGTAAGCTGCGGTACTGCCCGATTGCTCAATCCAGCGGTGCTCATCCGGCGGCACGGCCTGGGAGGTCAATTGCCCGCCCAGCCAGTCCGTCTCCTCTGTCACAAGTACGCGCAGCCCTGCCTTGGCTGCGGCCAGTGCCGCCGCCGTTCCTCCAAGGCCGCCGCCGATAATTACAACATCCGAACACTTCTCCTGTTCGCCAGTCATCTCTCCATCTCCTCCCCGCCGCAGCAGTTAGATCTGCCTTGCGCCTTCGGCGCGGCGCAGCCGTTCCAGAGCCAGCCGGGCCGCGCCGAAGCAGCCTGCCCGGTTGCCCAGCTCCGCTGGCACGATCCGGGCGGCCAGACTGCCGTCCGCCTGCCCGGCCAGCAGCGGCCACCAAACCGCGCGGCTCTGGATGACCCCGCCGCCGATAATAATCAGCTCGGGGTCTACCGCCGCCCCGATGTTAGCTGCCACCAGCGCCAGGTCCGCTGTGAAGCGCGCAAGCACTGCCAGCGCTGCCGCGTCGCCCTGCTTCGCCGCCGCCATAATCTCCAGCCCGTGCGCATGCGCACGGCCGGTCTCCTCCAGTGCCAGCCGCAGCAGCGCCTGGCCGGACACATATTGCTCCGCGCAGCCGCGCTTGCCGCAATTACAGGGGCGGCCTCCCGGCACCAGCACGCTGTGCCCCCAGTCGCCACCGCTCCAGGCGGCTCCGCGCAGCAGCCGGCCTTCCGCCAGATTCGCCCCGCCGACCCCGGTGCCCAGGGTCAGCATGACCAGGCTCGCCCTGCCGCGTCCCGCGCCCAGCCAGGCCTCGCCCAGCAGCGCCGCGTTGGCATCGTTATCGGCCGCCGCAGGCCGCCCGAAAGCAGCTTCTGCCCACTGCGTAAGCTGCATGCCCTCCCAGCCGGGCAGATTGTCGGTGGCGTAGACCACCTCGCCCGTATTCGCATTCACCCTGCCCGCCGAACCAATCCCCAGCGCTTCCACGGCAGGATGCTCCGCCAGCAGCTCCTCCACCAGACTATGGAGCTGACCGAGAATAACCTCCCGGCCCAGCCGGGCCTCCGTGTCGCGCCCGGCTTCCGCCAGAACCACCCCCGCTTCATCGGTCACAAGCCCCTTGATGCCTGTCCCCCCGATATCTAAACCAATGACTTGCCGCATTCGCACCACCTCCACTACTGCGTCTGTACCACACAGAAACGGCGCTGCCATCCTTGTAGGAAAGGTAACTTTCTGGCGGCATAGAGCATGATCCCTGAGTAACAATACACCTGTAATCGGTTTTTCGATTACATCTGGCCGTCCGCCCACTCGCGAGCGCATTGTAATCGGTTTTCCGATTACATCTGGCCATCTGTCCTCTCGCCAGCGCATTGTAATCGGTTTTCCGATTACATCTGGCCATCTGTCCTCTCGCCAGCGCATTGTAATCGGTTTTCCGATTACATCTGGCCATCCGCCCACTCGCGAGCGCATTGTAATCGTTTTTTCGATTACATCTGGCCATCTGTCCTCTCGCCAGCGCATTGTAATCGTTTTTTCGATTACATCTGGCCATCTGTCCTCTCGCGAGCGCCTTGTAATCGGTTTTCCGATTACATCCAGCCATCTGCCCTCTCGTGAGCGCAATGTAATCGGTTTTCCGATTACATCTGGCCATCTGTCCTCTCGCCAGCGCATTGTAATCGTTTTTTCGATTACATCTGGCCAACGCGCTGTCCCCGACCCTAATGTGTTCGGTTTTCCGCCTACACGCCTCTTTCTCACACCCTAACTCAACAGACGAACTCAACGTCCGCTATATCACCAACGCTGTTCCCTTAACCGGCATGTAATATATAATTCATTTCTCCCAGTCGTTTCATTTCTCCCTACCGTTTCATTTCCCCCGCACCCTAATAAATCCGGTCAATAACCGCCCGGGCGGTCAGCTCCTTCATCCGCTTGGTCTCTTCGCCATGGAGCTGCTCCAGCCCCTGGCAGAGCAGGTCGATAATGAACAGCTGGGAGACCTTGGCCCCTACGGAGCCGCCTTCCAGCGGCGATTCCTTCCCGGCTGTCAGCAGCACAATGTCGGCAATTGAAGCAATCGGGGACTTGGCGTAATTAGTCATGGCAATGACTTTGGCCCCATTGTGCTTGGCCTTCATAAGCATATCATTCGTATCCAGCGTGCTGCCCGATACACTGATGCCAAAAGCGACATCACCCGGTCCCATCGTCACCGCCATCATCGCCTGGATGTGGCTGTCGGAGCTGGCTTCGACCCGACGCCCGATCCGCAGGAAGCGGTTCTTGGCATCCAGTGCCGTGATCCCTGAAGAACCTACGCCGAAGAACTGGATATGCCGGGCCTGATCCAGAGCCTCTATTGCCTGCTGCAGCTGCTCCCGGTCCAGCATGCCCAGACTGGATTGCAGTACACCGACCATCAGGGAATACAGATGGTCGGCGTAATCCCCTTCGCCTGCCCCCTGCTCGCCGTCCGTCAGAGTCTGCCGCTTCGGCAGCCCCTGTGCGAGCATCAGCTTAAAATCCTGATAGCCCTTGAAGCCGATTTTGCGGCAGAAGCGCATAACGGTAGTCTCGCCCGTTCCGGCAAAATCGGCCAGCTCAGTCACAGACAAATAGATCAGATTATCCGGATGCTCAAGCACACACCGGGCTACCTTTTGCTCAGCTTTGGTCATGGACGGGTAATACGTGTTGATCCGGTCATTCATTTCCATTAAGGTTCATCCTCACTTTTCTCGCCGCTGCTGCGAACGGCCGGGTGATCATCTGCGGCCGGGTAATTGCGGAGCCTACCACCACCGCGTAGGCTCCGAGCTCCAGCGCTGCCTCCACTTGGGCGGGCTGGCTGATCCTGCCTTCGGCGATGACCGGAATCTTCAGCCGCCGTGCAGCTTGCTCCAGCAGCTCCAGATTCGGCCCTTCCTGCTGGCGGGAATACAATGTATATCCCGACAAAGTGGTCGAGACACAGCTGACCCCAAGCGACTCGGCGTATAGCGCTTCCTCCAGAGTGGAGATATCCGCCATGGACGCTGCCGGGCTTGCCTTCAGCAGGTCTATGATCTGCTCCAGCGTAGAATGCTCCGGCCGGGTCTGCCGGGTCCCGTCAAAAGCTATAATATCCGCCCCCGCTTCCAGGAGTTCCTCAATCTCTCTAAGCGTAGGGGTAATATAGACGTCCGAATCCGGGTAATTGCGCTTCACGATGCCGATCACCGGCAGCGCAACCGCCTGCTTGATCGCCCGCACATCTGCTGCCCCGTTCGCCCGGATGGCGATGGCTCCGCCCTCCGCAGCCGCCACGGCCATCCGGGCCATGATCTCCGGCCCGTGCAGCGGCTCATCCGGCAGTGCCTGGCAGGAGACAATCAGCCCGTGGTGCAGGCTTTCCAGTATATTTTTGCTCAGGGTCCCCACCCTCTCTCTCGTATTCTACATCCATTGAACAAGTACAACATCAGAATTTAACAGTAAGAATTACTGTACCCAGCCGCATGCCAAGGGCTTGCGATGCCCCGTTTAAGGTATACGCGATATGCTTAAGTGCATTCTGTACAATTAAATCATCTGATGTTCCGCTTACGATTCGTTTAGTTGTATTTTGTACATTTAAAATGCCTGCAGTGCCTGTGTTTTGGCCCATTTGGGAAATTTAGTTGTACAGACTACATTTAGAGGAGTAAATCTATCCATTTCCTTGTTTTTAATTGCACAGAATACACCTATCTCTGAATGTTTGCTTCAATTGAAAATGGATAGAGTCAACTCGCCCTCACAAGGGCACATACTCTACAGTTAAGCCCACCTCGAACATCCGGTTCCAAGGCATATAGCAATCGGTAATCTTCACGCTCCCCGATGGACTGTCAATCCGGCCAGCCAGCTCCTCACTCAGCCGTTCCTGTACTCGGGCAGCCACGCGCCCGCGCGGTCCGTCCAGCTCATATTTGCCATAGCCCATCTCCTGCACAGGGCCATCACTAAGCTCTCCGCGCACTACCGAACAATAGCATACATCTTCGGCATAGCGGAGCGCCAGGAAATCCAGATGGCCAGTTGTACGTCCGTAGATCAGATAGAACATCGCCTGCGAGATTACGGTTCCCAGCGAGTTGGAGCTGGTATTCCAGGCGGCGTATCCGGCCAGGTCGAACAGCAGGTTCTTTTGCCGCAGCATCTTAACCAGCTTCTGGTCACCGCCATTGGCATACCCGACATCTGCTACAGCCACCGGTATCTTCCGTTCACGAAGCAGATGCTCCCCGTACTCCACCAGCTCCATCAGATTCCGGTAGATATCATAGCTGAAGTAAGCATGATGCTGCGACACCGCCTCCGCCATCGTCTCCCCCGGTGTACTGACCAGCAGAACCAGATCTGCCTCCGCAGCACTGGATGCAATCAGCCCCCCAGCCGCCAGAATCTGATACTTCAATGTCTCATAGAAAAAGCGGTCCTCGAACAGCGGCGTCACAAACGCCCCCTGCACAGCAGACAAGCGCGGGTACACTAGCGGCCTCCGCCCTTCGGCCATGTTCAGCATTCGGGCGAGCAGTGTGCAGCCCACCTCGTCTGCTCCAGGATACATATAGACCTTAAGCTCCAGATCAAGCGCCGTAATCCGTGCCCGTACCTTCTCCTGATCCTTGGCGGTATGCCCGTACGGGGCCGAATCATCCTGCGGCACAATCATGAAGTCGATTACTCCGTCACTCACCAGCTCCAGCGCCTGCTTGTTGGCTTCTATATTAATCGCCCGGCGGCCAAGATAATCCTGCAGCACCTCTGCCGGGAGCCGGAGATCGATATCAGCCAGCTCGCGAATCTCTTCATCCGTGGCAATGCCCAGCTCCAGCCGGTGGCCGGTACAGCCTTTGCGGAAGATATCCCGGCCCCAGTCGGCATAATAATCGGGCTCCTCATCCGAGAGGGAGTACTGCGGACAACGCATAATGAGCTGGAACGCATACAGCTTCAGCTGCGGATAACGCCGCCGGATCTCCCGCAGCCGCTCCAGGCGTGCCGCCAGCACTTCAAGCTCCAGCTGGTGCAGCCGCGAGGGAATGATACCGCCGTAGAGCAGCGTATCCAGCGCGACCACCGCACCTTCCGCACCTTCACAGGCAGCCTCAAACCAGGACCACAGCTGCTCAACATCACCCGGACGTTTCTTCAGGCCCATAATCCCGGCGGGCGGACGCTCTACCGTATAATCTGTTCCCTGAGCCAGCAGATACGGGAATTCATAATTGCAGGGCCGCTCATCGAGCGGAACCAGAATCAGCTTATGAAGCTTAGTCATGTCTGTCCTCCTCCTTTGTCGCTTCCTTCAAATCCTACTTAATCTCTTCTTCCATCTCCGGCAGCCCGATCCCCAGTGCCTCAGCCGCACGCACGGCCGCATCACTGCCGAGGCGTACACCGTAGCTGCGGCAGGTCTCCAGGCGCTGGTAAACTTCCGCCTGTGCCTGCGGGTTCAGCGGGTCCGTGAGCTGTCTGCGCACAGCCCGCCACAGCATAGCATCCCCGATGGCCCGGCACAGCCAAGGTCCAGCTTCTTCTATGAACTTGGCATTGTCTAATCCGCCAAGCCGCACGGCAGTCTGCTCCAGCCGGCTGAAATAGGCGTCCAGCCGCTCCAGATCGCGCTCCGCCAGCGCATCGTCCAGGTCCCGGTAGCCGCCGGAATACAGGCGGCTGTTCAGATTTTGGCGGCAGAAGAACATCATGTCCTCCGCAAGCTCTCCGGCAAATTCACGCACGGACAGCTCCCAGGACAGCTCCGGCATGTAACGCTCGCTGTTCCACATATAGTGGGCCATCGTGCCCAGCGTGATCTTGGAGCATTCCCACTGATTCATCGGATTGGCGACGACCGCTGTATGCCCGTACCTGCCGAGCCGGGAGCTGCGCCCGCGCACCGGATCGAGGAACAGCCGGTCCTTGTCACAGTCATTCACCGGAATATTGTCCCACAGCCACAGCTCATGCCCGTAATAATTGAAGTTATCCTCCGCATGTCTCCGGCCGATCTCCGGGGCGAAGACGAAATATCCGGTCCAGAACACCTTGACAGCGGGATGAAGCTGCTCAAGGATATCCTTCTTGTACTCCGTGTTCCAATACGACCAGTATTCCGAAGGACACATCGCCAGGGTGAAGTGCGGCAGACATTCGGCTAAGTAATCATAGACCCGGTTCGTCACATAAGCATGGGCGGTCCCGGAGCGCTCCAGGAACTGCTTGTTGTCACCTTGGAGCACATAATCTATGTCATCCATTAATAGTGCGAAATGCCGCACTCCAATCGCAATCATGGCCGCAAGCTTCTCCTCCAGCTTCAAGAAATCCGCACTGCTGCGGAATTCCAGATCATTGCCCGGGCTGATACAATAGTAGAAATCCACCAGATGCTTGTCGCATTCCCGCTTCAAGTCATGAATCTTGGCAAACACTTCATCCGGGTAGGGCTCACGCCACAGCTTCCGGTGATAAGGATCATCCTTCGGCGCGTACATGAACGCGTTCATCCGGTGCTCACTCATATATCTCACCGAATCCATCCGGTCCGCGAAGCTCCAGGGTACGCCATAGAACCCTTCAATAATGCCCCGCACCGGAAAAGAAGGCTCATCCTCCACCGTAACCACCGGCAGGCGGCAGCAATCCTCCTCCGCGGTAAGGAGCATTGTCAGCGCATCCAGCCCGTATTTTAGCCCCCGCCGGTTAGACGCAGCAATGACCAGCTTCGCGTCCTCTCCAATCACAAGCCGATAGCCGTCCGCAGCAATCCCGCCGTCATACTCCAGCATCAGCTGCGCATTGCCTTTATCGGCGGTGGCTACGCCCGGACCGGCCGGTTCCAGAATTGCGATGTCTCCGTCTTCTTCCATCAGACCGTGGACATCCTGATTCATGGCATACCGCGAGGCCAATTCACAGCGCAGCTGCGGCCCCTCCACGGTCAGCTCTTTCCCTTGCGAATAAAAGTCGCGGAACAAATACTGGCAGTCCCGTAACGAAATTCCCATTGAGTTATGCCTCCTTAGTTAGCCTTTTATCGCGCCGGCAATCCCTTCCATATAATACTTCTGCGTGAACAGGAACACGAGGATGATCGGCAGCACCGAGATCATGGTTCCGGCGGCAATCCAGCCGAAGTTATAGGAGAATTGCCCGTTCAGATACGTCAGCGCCGCAGCGAGCGGATACTTCTCCGGGTCGTCCAGTACGACAATCGGCCACAGGAAGTTATTCCAGAACGCCATGACCTCCAGTAATCCAATCACCGCAATCCCCGGCTTGACGAGCGGCATGACCAGTTGGATGAAGATCCGCAGCTCGGAGGCCCCGTCCATTTTACCCGAATCCCGGATGTCTGCCGGAATACCCAGGAACGTCTGCCGCATCAGGAAGATATTGAACACGGACACCGCAGCCGGAAGAACAACGCCGAAGAACGTATTGCCCAGCTGAAAAGCCTGAATCGTCAGATAATGCACAATCATGGCGGTTGCCGACGGAATAATCATGGTCGAGATCAGCAGTGTGAAGACCAGATTCCGGCCCTTGAACCGGAAGGCAGCCAGCGGATACGCCGTCAGACAGGACAGTATAATGTTGAACACGACTCCCAGCAGCGTGATGATGACCGTATTCAGAATGTAACGCGGGAAATTCATGAAGTTCCATACCTGCACATAGTTGTCGAATGCAATGAAGGTGGGCAGAATCGCCGGCGGGTTCGCAAACACGTTGCGCCCCGGCATCAGCGAGACGCTGAGCAGCCACAGGAACGGACCCATCATGAACAGGGCGAGCAGGATCAGCAGAAGATAAGTAATCAGAACACGTAAGCTACGCGGCATCAATAGGAATTCACCCCGCCTTTCCGGTTCAGTCTGAATACGAGTACACTAAGCGCTCCCACCATCACACTGACGATCAGCCCGAGCGCCGAGGCATAGCCGAAGTTGAACTGCTCCAGCCCTTTTTGGAAAATATAGACGCTTGAGGTCAGCGTGGACGTCCCCGGCCCGCCCTTGGTCAGAATGTAGACCTCATCGAATACCCGGATCGCGCCCATGACCGAGATCAGTGTGCAGAACAGAATATGCGGGCGCAGCAACGGCAGCGTTACATGCACAATCAGCCGCAGCGGCCCGGCTCCGTCTACCCTAGCAGCCTCATACAGATCTGCCGGAATGCCCTGAAGCCCGGCCAGATAGAGCATCATGTAATAGCCGAGGCCTTTCCACATCGTAATGAACATTAAAACATACAGCGCCGTGCTGCTCGTGGACAGCCAGGAGACCTGCTCACTGATAATCCCTGCCTTCAGCAGCAGGTAATTGACAACTCCGTTATTGCCGAGCAGCCAGCTCCAGATCAGCGCCACCGCAACCATTGAGGTCACGACCGGTATATAGTAGGCGGCCCGGAACATTTTGACTCCAGGAATCCGGCTGTTGACCAGAATCGCCATTAAGATCGAAATGATCTGGATCACCGGCACAATCAGCACATACACCAGTGAATTCCACAGTGAAATCAGGAAATTATGATCCTGGAAGGCCCGGGTAAAGTTATCCAGACCCACATAATTCGTCTCGGCAATGACCGAATAGTCTGTTAATGAGAGCGGTACTCCGTATATAATCGGCCAAAAGGTAAACACCGCCAGAAACAGCAGCCCCGGCGCCATAAACGCCCATGCAGTAAAAGATTCAGACCGAAACCCCTTGTACACCCGCTACACCTCCCACTCCTTCAAGTACCCTCAATTGAATCGGGGGAGAAACTCCCCCTTATCAGCTATGCTTCAGCAGCTTAGGAACCCTGACTGATAATATTATTGACTTCCTTCTCTACCTTGTTCAGCGTCTCCTTGATGTCTGCGCCGTTCATCAGAATCTCCTGCAGGCCCCGTGCAAGTGCAGAGTTGATATCTGCGGCGCTTGGGACTCCGACCATATAATCGGTAGCCTTGTCGAGACTCTGCGAGGAAGCCACCTTCGCTTCAGCTTCGAGTGAACCGTCAGAGTCGGTGAAGAACGGATCTTGAATCGACGCCTTGCTTGACGGCAGTGTGTTGGCGACCCTGGAGAAGGCTGTCTGGTTCTCGGCGTTCGTAAGGAAGGCGGCGAATTCGACTGCCTGCTGCGGGTTCTTCGACTTCTGCGGCACCACCAGGTTCATGGAGTTGGAGAGACGCAGATTTGCCTTGCCTGTCGGCAGCGGGACAGCGATGGTGTTCTTGTAGACATCCGGCGCGGAGGTCTTAATGAAGTTAATGAACGTCGGGCCGGATAGCTGGAAGGCCACCTGCTCACCGGAGAAATACTGGATTTGCTTGCTGAAGTCCGCATCCTCCTTGAGTACCACGCCTTCCTTCATCAGATCGCGCATCTGGGTGATCATGGCCTCGGCTTCCGGCGTATTGAAGGCTGCGGCCGTCTTGTCCTCGTTCAGAATCGGGATGCCGTCAATCGGGAACAGCTTGGAGACCAGCTGCTGTGCATATCCCGCAGCCCCGGTCTTCTCATGAACCTGGCGGGCCCACTCCACTAGCTCCTCGCGGGTCTGTGGCGGACTGGCAGGGTCGAGGCCGGCCTTCTCTACCAGCTTTTTGTTCATGAACAGCACCTCTGTGCCTGTGTACCAGGGAAGCGCATAAGCCTGGCCGCCCAATACCGTAGAATTATAAATCCCCTCAAAATAACTCTTCGCCTGCTCATCCGTCAGGTACTCGTTCAGATTCAGCAGCGCTCCCTTACTGCCTAACTGGCTGGCGAATTCGGTGTTGAGATTCACGACATCGGGACTCTTGCCGCTTGCTGTACTAGTCAACAGCCGTTGCGAGATCGCATCATAGGGATAGTCCTTCCACTCCACCGTCACCCCGGGGTGACTGCTCTCATACTGGGTGATCAGATTATTGAAGTAATCATTGAACGTAGGCTGAAGTGCAATCGTCCAGAATTCAAGCTTCACCGGCTCTGCCGCAGCCGTAGCTTCAGCGCCCGTGCCTGGTGCTCCGGTGCTTCCGGCATCCGTTGTCCCCTTGGTGTTGCCATTTCCTCCGCAAGCCGCAAGCAGCATAGACATGGTCAGCAGCAGCGATACTGTGAAGCTCTTTCTGTTAGTTCCCACACCACATTCCCCCTCAGATTAAGTGTAAGGCGAGCGCCCTTCCCGCGTCAGGATTCCTGACTTATTGCTCCCTCTTTGCAATGAGTATAGCAGAATTCGGATTTAAATAAAGTATTTTTCCTAAAATAAAATAAATAAAGAAATAATTTTTCTTTTTTGAGTTCTAAAATCAGATTTAAACGAATGGAGGGTCCGTTAATCACCCATGTGACCACTTTCTTCCCTGATAAGAGCACCTCAGTCCAAAACGCTAAGCCAAACGCCCCTGAAGAACACCGCCCGCTTGGAAAAAAGATGTAATTACTTATGCAGAATTGCTGAAAATTAAAAAATCCCTTCTGGAAATTTTCTTCTAAGATAAAAAAGCGAAACAGTTAAATCGTCTGTTTCGCTTTTTTTGAAAGATAATAATTATCTGTATTTCATGACTTTGGGAGAGCTTACCGTTTTTATACTTTGTATAGAATATAATTATTCAGCTCCGGCCTCAACCAGCCATTGCTTTAGGTTATCGAGATCCCCGATCTCTCCGGCCACGATTTTGCTTATCCCGCCCTCCTTATTGATGATATAAGTTGTCGGCAGTGCATTGACGCTATACGAGGCAGATATCCTTCCGGTAACATCGATAATTACGGGAAATGAAAATCGCTGCTCCGCCATATACTCCGATACCGTCCCCTTAGATTCCCCAGCGTTCACGAACAAGGTCTCGACTGGAAGCTCTGCGGATTGGCTTAGTTCATTTAAGAGCGGCATTTCCCGCATACAGGGCTTGCACCAGGTAGCCCAGAAGTTAAGCAGCACGACCCGGCCCTTGTATTCACTGAGACTCACTTTCTCCCCCTGCAAGGTTACCGCTTCGAACGCCGGAGCTGAAGCCCCTATAGTCATTCTCCCGGCAGGAGGCTGGCTGGACTGCTGAAGGTACACCCAGATTCCGGCAGCGGAGGCAGCGGTAATAATCAGCAGAGTAACGATCCGGCGCAGCTTCATTCCAGCCCCAGACTGTGGTGAAAGGCGGCGTACAGCGAACCGAATTCTGCACGGATCTCTGCCGTTGTGCCTGAGCCCACATGCTTGCCCTGATTCAAGAAGACAATCTGATCAGCCACCCGGTCCGCAATCTCCAGCTGATGGGTGGAAAAGAGGACGGTATGCCCCTCTTCACGGATGTCCTGCAGCAGCTTCACGAATTCGTTCATCCAGAACGGGTCCAGCCCGTTAGTCGGCTCATCCATAATCAGGAGCGGCGGCTTCGCCAGCAGCGCTTGCGCGAACAGGACGCGCTGGCGCATCCCCTTGGAGAAGGTAGTCACCAGGGTGTTGCGTTTATCCGCAAGCCCGACTAAAGCCAGCACCTCCTCTACCCGCTCTTTGCGTCTGGGAATCCGGCGCAATGCCGCCCAGAAATTCAGCAGCTCTTCCGCAGACAGTCCGTGGCTGAATTGATAATCATCCGGCATATAGCCGATTTGCATGGAAAAGCGCTTGCGGGATTGCTTCCACTTCAGCCCGTTTAATGTAATTTCGCCGGAAGTCGGCTGCACTATCCCGGCTACCATCCGCAGCACCGTGCTTTTGCCGGCTCCATTCCCGCCGCACAAGGCAAGTATACTGCCGCCGGGAACCTGGAAGCTGATCTCTTCAACCAGTGCTTGCCGCCCTATGACCTTGGTAATCTCTTTCACCTGCACCAACGGGTTATCCACGGGAACGCCCCCTCTCCCAGATCCAATATACCGCTAAGACAGACAGCAGTACCCAGGCCGTGCAGACCCCGAGGAACAGCAGACTGCCGCCCGGACGGCTAATCCATTCCACCCACTGATAATATTCCGGTCCCAGGACCGACCCTCCGCCCAGCTTTACCACCACGAACAGACGCACCAGTTCAGCCGGATTAAGAATCGTCAGCACGATCAGCGCAGGCTTGATCCAGAGATACGGGAGCAGCCCGAGGCCTGCGATCAGGAACGTCGGCCAGCCGATTACAGCGAAGAACCAGACCGCTACAGAGATCGTCAAGGCCTGCCAGCGGTTGCGGGATAACGAGCCAATGAAGAGGGCGAGAGTCAGGAACAGTAAGACCAGACCTGCCGAGAAGGCCAGGAACAGGAAGTAAGTATCCGCCGCAAAAGCCATCCCGAGCAGGCCGCTGACCAGCCCCATCAGCCCGTAACCAAACGCTACAATCGTCAGCAGGACAGCGGCCATACCGGTGTATTTTCCCAGAACGAAGGACATGGTTCCAATGGGATAGGTGGATAAGAGCTGCCAGCTTCCGTCTTCCCGTTCCGAGGTCAGTGAGAAGGAGCCCAGAAATAATGTCATCAGCGGCAAAAGATACAGAATCAGGCTCAGCATGGAGCCCGTAACGGCAGTATAGCCTTCCACCGCATTATTCGCATGGATCAGCAGCAGCCCGAGACTGAAGGTGCAGAATAAGACCAGGAAAGAATAGGCCCACGGGTTGCGGAAGCCCATCTTAAGCTCTCTGCGGGCAATGTGCAGGATGTCAGCCATACTCACATATCCGTCTCATCGGAATGCGTGCCTTCCTCTGAGCTATGCTCCTCCATATGACCTTCCCCGCTCTGCATGCCCATGTTCATCATATCCTTGTTCTGCTTCCATTCATGGGAGGCCAGCTCTCCGGCGGTCAGCACAGCGCCTACCCCCTGCTCCTTCACGAACGCTTCTGCTGCCGCCTTGTCCTTGAAGCTAATCACTCCATAAGCCATAGGTGTACGCAGAGAAGCGTCATATACATAGCTCGCCTTGCTGAATTCAACCCAGCTCTTGTCGTTATAGTCGCGGACATAATCCATGCCGATCTGCTCCGTGCCGTTACTCTTCTTCCACTCATTCATACAGCCGATATCATCGAACTTATAATTCTTGCCGTCCTTGGTCGTTAGCTGAGTGGCGAAGGCATCATCCTTCACCTGCATATTGCAGACCACGCAGATATCGACATCTTCATTAACCGCTACCGGCTCGTACTTCTTCTGCCCGCAGGCCGCGAGGATCACCAGACTCATTGCTACCATAAATACCAGACTCCATCGTTTCATAACCGCAATACCCCCAAGTATATGATTGTAATGACAGACAGGAACAGCAGCAGCCAGCCTACTACCATGACCGTGCCTTGTCCGCCTGCCGCCTGATCCGGGCTAACTGTACCTGCCTCAAGCTGCATCAGCGGCGCTGAATCTGTGGACCACCCTGCCGAACCGCCGGTGTACATATCACTCAGGAAGGTCATCCCCGGTGACTGGAAAAACAGCTGATACGCTGCATTCCCGGCTACCAACTGTTGATAGAAGGGGTTGATCGCATACTTCAGGTCGCTAACCCCGTCCCCCGTGAGATCCAGTCCGCCAAAGGCGTCCCAGTAATTCCCGTTCATATCATTGTTCCTGCTGCCTGTGGCCTGGGCCTCAATGACATTCGCAATAAACCCGTTACGCTCAAAGCGGTTGCCCTCTGCATTCTCGAACTGTACACCGATATAGTTGCGGAGCACCAGATTCTGCTGCAGCTTGTTATCTGAGGACTGCTGCATGTAGATCCCCACCCGGTTGCCTTCGACCCGGTTGTTCATAATCTCTGAATTCTGCACATCGTAGAGCAGAATTCCCTGTGAATGTACATTCCGGCTCTGCTTGCGGAAGGAGTTCCCGGACACCACCACATCCGTTACGCCCATCACCATCGCGCCGGTAATGTTGTATTCCCCGGTGTTGTTAGTGACCTTCGAGCCATTGATATACATGCAATGGACCCCGTAACGCAGATAAGCAAGCTTGTTCTGATCCACCACCGTATTGCGGCTGTTCTCCAGATAGATGCCATCTCGCAGATAAACGATGTCGTTGCCCCGGATCACAGCACCGTGAGAGTTATAGAGATCGATCCCGTTGCCTCTCGTTCCCGGTGCTTCTCCTTTGGGGATGAACCAGCTTATTTTATTATCCGAGATCACTCCGCCATCGGCTTCACGCAGCAGTATTCCGTACCCTGCCGAATGAATCACCAGTCCCTTCAAGGTGACCCTGTCCGCTTCAACGCGTACAGCTGCCGCTTCCCCGTCGTTATTCTGCTGTATCTTCAGATTCTCAAGCCTTACACCGTCTGCTGCGATCAGCACCGCCGCCTGTTCATCTTTAGCCGTATGCAGCAGAATTGCCTTGCCGTTACCGTTAATCGTCACCCGCTTATTCAGCCGGACCGGACCGGAATAGGTTCCCGGAGCCAGGGTGATGAGATCTCCCTCACTGGCTGAATCAATGATGGGCTGAAGCGGAAGAGCCGCTTCTGTACTGCTCCCTGCATTGACCTCACGGCAGCAGAACAGGCATATAATGAACAAGCCTGCCAACAGTACAGCCCTTACTTTGGTGTAACGGGATGGACGAAAGCCTTGTGAGATTAGCATTGTTCACTCCCTCGACATAGTGACGTAGTAATGTTCCCAATTCCAGCCTTACAGCTGTGCAATGATAACGCTCCCATTGTAGGTAATAGGAGCTCCGCTGACCATAGCCCATTTTAGCTATCCTTGACAAAAAAATGTGTCTAAAATGTGATTAATCGTATTGTTATCTGTAACTGTATAGATGAACCGGGCGTCTTCTGCACGCCTCCAGTCTTGAAGCAAGAACACCTCATGATCATCCTTGCCCCAGAATGAATTCAGCATACGGAAGCTTTCGCCGTCAATCCCCTTCACTGTGCTACGGCCGTTGGCATTGTACAGCCCGTGCATCCAGTCCCATATTCCTTTTTGTCCACGTATTATAGTTGGTTTTCGCATACGTTCTGAAGTGCTTTTTCTTTTCATGGTGGTGCTCCGCCTATCTCTCACCAATTCTGAGCGTTTCCTCTCTCGGACCGTTTGTATGGATCGCATTGTTGCACATTTTGCAGGATTTCTCTAAAAAATGTTACTGCCTATTGTACATTGTTGCATCATTTGCAGGAATTCCGGTGATTAAATCAAGTTATCGCTGGCTTTGTTGCATTTCATGCAGGATTTCAGTATCTGGCGCTTCTATTGGGCAGCATTGTTGCACTTTTTGCAGGATTTCTCTAAAATGTTACGGGTATGGGGCCCCATCCCTCATCGCAGCTTATAATAACAAAAAAAGACCACAATCGGCGGAAGCCGGGCTGTGGTCTTTAATTTTTGATCTTATCTTCTTGCTTATTGCCCAATCGCTTTGAACGACTCGGTCTGGCGGGTGATTCCCTGCTCCGCGGCGAAGCGCTCAATGCTCGATGCGCCGAAGAATCCATGGATGCCCTTCGTCCGCTGAATGACATAAGCCGCATCCTCCGGCTCAGCAATCGGGCCGCCGTGGCAGATAATCATAATCTCCGGATTGACCGCCCGTCCGGCTTCGATAATCGCTTCAATACGCTCTACACAATCGTCCAGCGTCAGCGCGGTAACTGCACCGATGGTGCCCTTGGTGGTGAGACCCATGTGGGCAACCAGAATATCTGCGCCTGCTTCTGCCATGGCCCGCGCTTGTTCAGGATCAAATACATACGGGGTGGTCAGCATATCCAGCTCATGGGCGATACGGATCATTTCGACCTCCAGCCCGTAGCCCATCCCGGTCTCCTCCAGATTCTGCCGGAATACGCCATCGATCAGACCCACTGTCGGGAAATTCTGCACACCGCTGAAGCCCTGCTCCTTCAACTGCTTCAGGAAGACCTCCATCACCCGGAACGGGTCGGTGCCGCATACCCCTGCCAGAACGGGCGTATCCTTGACGACAGGCAACACCTCCGAGCCCATCTCCACCACGATCTGATTGGCGTCCCCATACGACAGCAAGCCTGCCAGTGAACCGCGTCCTGCCATTCTGTAACGGCCTGAATTATACACAATCAGCATATCCGCTCCGCCTGCCTCACTGCTCTTGGCGGTAATCCCCGTGCCTGCCCCGACACCAAGAAGAATTTTGCCCGCCTTCACCTCTTGCTTGAATCTATCCATAATCTCGGCTCTGGTCAGTTTATTCATTAGTAGCTCCTCCTTAATGTGTGGTTCAGGCCTTCGCAGCCTGCATGAGATCAACCAGCTTCCGGGCTGCCGCCTCGGCAAAAGCCGGATCATTAATCGCACAGTCCATTTCGATCAGCTCAACCCTTGAGCGGTCCACCTGCCGGCGCAGGGTATCGAACAGCATCCGGTCCTCTTCACGGCCGTAGAAAGGCTGCCCCTCCACATCAATGGCTGAAATGCCGCCAAGCGGCAGCATCAGCACCGTGCTCTCTGTCGCCATATTGAGCTTCTCGGCCAGTTTTCTGCCGATCTGCTCATTCTCCTCCACGGTCGTCCGCATCAGGGTGACGGTGGGATTATGCTGATAGAACCTATGGTCCTTGAACTTCTCCGGTACGGTATCCGCCGGTCCGAAGTTGCACATATCCAGAGCGCCCACCGAGACGACCTGCGGAATACGGTTGCGGCCTGCGGCCTCCAGGCGGTGCGGCCCTGCATTCAAGACGCCGCCGATCAGCTCATCCGCCCATTCGGTAGTGGTTAAATCCAGCACTCCTTCAATGAAACCCGCTTCGATCAGCGCCTCCATCGATTGTCCGCCAATTCCGGTTGCATGGAATACCAGCACCTCGTAGCCGCGCTCCTCCAGGTATTTGCGCGCTTCGGTCACACAAGGCGTGGTCACTCCGAACATGGTGGCTGCTACCAGCGGCTTTTTCTCCGGTTCATAGTCTGCTTCGAACAGGAGCATGCCTGCGATGGCAAACATCGCATTGCTGAATATTCTTGTCGAGATCGAATTGAGGCCTGAGACATCCACGACAGACGGAATCATCATAATATCGCTGGTACCGACATAGGGGGCGGTATTTCCGGAGGCCACCGTCGATACCAGCACCTTCGGTACGCCAATCGGCAGGGCCCTCATAGCAGGAGCAACCAGTGATGTTCCGCCGGTGCCCCCGAAGGAAATAATGCCGTCAAACTTGCCCTCCTGGTATAACCGGGGAACGAGCTGCTCCAGTCCTTTTGACAACACCTCTGTAGCTAACGCCCGGTCTTTCTTAGCAACAAGCTCGTCCAGCTCCACCCCTGCGGCGGAAGCGACCTCCCGGTTAGACACCTCGGGAAGGAAGGCCGGCTCGAAAACACCGGTATGGATCATCAGGGCTTTGAGGCCCAGCTCCTCTGCAAGCTGCTTGATGTACAGGTACTCCTCACCCTTCGTATCAAACGTTCCAGCTATAGCGATCGTCTTCATTCTGCTGCCTCCTCGTATGCGTATCATAGATTCATCATACCGGGCATTTTTATATATGAAAACGCTTTTATGTCCTATGTTTTTGTGTTTAGGTTAGATTTGTACTGCTTGGGCGAGCAGCCCATAAGCTTTTTGAACATTCTGCTGAACTGGGCATAGTCGGGGTAGCCGACCATTGCGGACACCTCGGATAATGGCAGGTGCGGGGCCTGGAGCAGGATGGCAGCCTTTTGCATACGGAAACCGACCAGATAGCTCTGGAAGCTGCACCCGACTTCTTTTTTAAATAAGCTGCTCAAATAACTGCGTGACACATGCGCCACCTTGGCCAGATCTGCGAACACAACTTCCTCGCTGTAATTCTGGGCGACATATTCTTTGACGAATTCTACGTAATCGTAATGCCGGGTGATGCCGCTGAGCATTTTGACCATGAGATCATCCTCATCCAGCTTGCCCAGGCGCTTGAAATCGCGGGTTATGGATGTAATCGACATCTCGGAGGGAATCCGTTCAAAGGCTGAGCCGCCAATGTAGCCCATTATCTGCGTGTTGCTGCTGTACATGTACTGAACATCAACCGGAGTCTTGACCGGCCCGCCGTAAATCATCTTAATGACTTCAGGCTTAACCTCCCCGCAGGCAGTGAGAATGCGCAGGGCCTTCGCCTTGGCAGCTTCCAGGGAGACGACCTTCCGCGCCCCCAGCAATCCGCCTACGGTCAGGCCGAGATGCACACAGATCACATCTGCCCCCGCTTCGGCCATTTGGACCGCCTGGGATTCGTCGAAGACGAAGGCCACGGTGAACAACCCCTGCTGATGAGCCAGACGTATAGCCTCAACCTCTCTGTCATAGCTGATCCCGTCTTCCTCCAGCGCCTCTCTGAACACCCCGTCGATCAGGCCGACCGTCGGATAATTGTTCACTCCCGCGAAGCCTCTGGCCTTGATCTCTTCTATATAAAGGGACATTTCTCTCGTTGGATCATTCGCATTCAGCCCGAACAGCACCGGAGTGTCTCTCACCAGCGGCACTATCTCCTTCGAGGCAAAATCCATCACCATCTCATTGCTGTTGCAGAAGGGCAGGAACCCAGCCAGCGAGCTTCTCCCCATCTGCCTGAACTTGCCCGAATTCAGCATGAGAATGAAGTCTGCTCCGCTGTCAGCGGCAACCTTGGCTGTAATTCCCGTGCCTGTTGAGACACCGATAATATGGTTGCCTTCTCGAAGCTGTGTCTGGAGCCGTTCCAGAATAGCAGGCCGGTTCAAGTGTCATCCCTTCTCTCTAACATTGTTCACTTCTTGTCCATCTTACCATGGCCGCCAGCCTGATAGAATCAGCAGAGTATACACAAGCATGATTCCCCCTGCCGCAGCATCCATTCGCGAGAAGTGCAGCACTCTGAACGAGGTCCGGCCCCTCCCGTCTCCGTAAGCTCTGGCCTCAATGGTCATAGCGAGCTGCTCGGCCCGGCCGATTGTAGTAACCAGCAGCGGAATGATTAAACGCAGGCAGGCTTGAAGCCGCTGGCGGCCTCGGAGGCTCCCAATTTCGCAGCCCCGTGCCTTCTGCGCCATAAGAATGCGGTCCAGCTCCTGGCTGATGGTCGGAATGAAGCGGACCGCCAGCATGACCATCAGTGCGAAGGCTTCCACAGGAATCCCCAGACGGGCGAGCGGCTTGCACATGACTTCCAGGCCTTTGGCCAGATCCAGCGGCTTTGTGGTCCGTGTCAGGACCAGGGCAAACGCGACCGGAAGCAGAATGCGCCAGAGGTTGAATATTTCCGTCATGATACCGGCCTGGCTCCGGTTGAACAGAAGATGATAGCATAGCGGCAGCAGCAGGAACAAGAGCACCGGCCGTAAGCCGCCGAGGTACAGACGAAGCGGGAGACGGGATAACCGCATGGAACTCCCTGCAAGTACAGCAGCTGCCAAATATCCGCAGGGTGATCTTAGCTGCATACAGCACAGGGTGAACACAACGACGCTCACCAGCTTGGTCCGCGGATCAAGCTGGTGAATGACAGAATTGGAATGGACATACTGCCCCCAAGCGGTCGCAGTGCTCATGCCAGCTTGCCTTTGCCGTGCCAGACTGCTCTGACCCGTTCCATAATATCGGCTTCCCGGCAGCTTGCCGGCTCCAGCCTCTGCCCGGATAACTGCTCCATGAGTCTTAAGAGCTGCACCGGCTCCGGCAGAGGCAGGCCAGCCTGTTCCATCTGCTCCGGGCGCTTCAGGAATAATTCATTCACCCCGTAGTGACCCAAGCTGCGCCCTTCATGGAAAAGAATCACCTCATCCGAATATTCGGCTACGTCCTCCAGTTGATGGGAAATGAACAGCACCGTCCGCCTGTTCTCCTTCTGCCAGCTTCGGAGCCGGGAGAGCAGTGACCTTCTGCTGCCTGGATCAAGCCCTGCCGCCGGCTCATCCAGAATCAGCAGCTCCGGGTCCGCAATCAGCACAGAAGCTATCGCCACCCGCCGCTTCAGCCCCCCGCTGAGCTGGAACGGATTCTGCGGAAGAAGCACAGCGGGTATCCCCACCTTTTCCATAACCGCATGAATAGCTTGGTCCACGCTTGTTCTGGATACCCCCTGCACAGTGAGCGCAAACGCCAGCTCCTGCTCCACCGTCGCCGCAAAGAGCTGGTGCTCCGGATACTGAAAAACATAGCCGATCTGCGGAACCACCTTCAGCCGTCCGTGGCGGTCTTTTGGCATAGGCTGTCCATGCTGTGTGTATTCGCCTCTATAGAAGGGAATCAGCCCTTTAACCACCTTGGCAAAAGTAGACTTCCCGGCCCCGGTCCGGCCGATCAGCGAGATCCACTTCCCCTCCTGCAGATGGCAGCTTACCGAACGCAGGATATCCCGGCCGTCCAGCCTTACACTTATATCCCTTAACGCATAGCCCATAATTGCCTGATCCCCTCCTTCCAGTCCGCGCTTACGGATACATCTAGTCCAAGAGCCTGATACAATCTGGCTGTAAAAGGTAGCTCCAGCGCCTGCCCGGCGATAGAGTTATTGCTGAACAAGCGGGAAGGCGGCCCGTCATAGGCCAGTTCCCCGTTGTTTAGCAGCAGAACGCGGTCAGCGGCCAGCACCTCATCCATATGATGCGTGATGTGGATGATCGTCAGGCCTTGCCGGTGCAGGCCATGCAGAAGCTGAAGAAGCTCTTGTCTCCCCTGCGGGTCGAGCATGGAGGTTGCTTCATCCAGGATCAGAATCTCCGGCTGCATGGCGATAACAGCAGCCACGGCGGCCCGCTGCTTCTGTCCGCCGGATAGCTGATGCGGAGAGGCGTCTGCGTAGGCTTCCATCTGCACAGCCCGCAGGGCAGCCTCTGCACGCTGCCTCATCTCTGCTCCCGGCACCCGCAGATTCTCCAGTCCGAACACCACTTCATCCAGCACCGACGCCGTGATAAACTGATCGTCCGGGTTCTGGAAGACAAGTCCGGCCCGCTCACGGATGCTCACAAGATCATCCCGGTTCAGGGTACTAAGTGCCCCCAATCTTACCTCTCCCCTTCTAGGCCGCAGCAGCCCGTTCATTAGCTTGGCGGCTGTGGATTTGCCGCTGCCGTTCGCTCCGGTGACGGCTACGAATTCACCGGGATGAATCCCGAAGCTAAGCTGGCGGAGCACAGGCTCCCTCTGCCGGTAATCATAATTCACCCGGTCAAAAATCAGCATTGGCGCTGCTCCTTTCTGTTCTATCCTTCACTTTCATACCCGCTCATCTGCGGGGTATCCCTTCGACAAGTACAGCCAGCCCCATCGTCAATCCATTCGGGAGGCAGACGGGCCTCATGGATTAACCGCTGAATCAGCGGAGCCAGCAGCTGCTCCGGTTCCAGCGTACAGAGCTGTCCGCCGATTCTGCCGACTGGCGTCCGCTTGGCCAGGACCAGGACCGCGGGATGGCGGAGCAGTACGGCCTCGACTTCCTCGGGGAACACCTTCAGTCCTCCGCTCTTGATCATACTGCCTGCGCGTCCGGCCAGGCGCAGTTGCCCCTCCCCATCCATAGCCGCATAATCTCCTGTCCGTCCGATATCGCGATGCGGTGCGGGACCTGCTGTGCACGCTCCAGAATAAGCTCTGCCAGATTCATCGCTGTCTATCCCCTTCTCTTGTCTTCAAGCGGACTGAGCGCCCGGAGCTGCATGGTGATGACGGCGGCCAGCAGAGCCTTGATCAGATCTCCGGGCAGAAAAGCCGCAGACCCGGCAAGTCCGGTCCAGAGCGGAGTATGTGTGATCCAGGCCATGGCCGAAGCGCCGATCAGATTAACGAGCAGAACGCCAAAGATCAGATTAACAGCGAACAGCTTCCAGGCCCGGAGCTTCGGCCAGACCGCTTCAGCGAACCAGCCGATCAGCCCGGCTGCCAGCGGCCAGCTGAACAAATAGCCTCCTGTCGGTCCAACCAGGATAGCCAGCCCGCCGCGTCCGCCTGGTAAGACCGGCAAGCCTAGCGCAATGAGGATAAGGAAAACGATCAGGCTGAGCGCACCCGTCCGCCAGCCCAGGAAACAGCCGGCCAGCATGACGCCAAGCGTCTGGGCAGTGACAGGTACAGGAATAATGCCTAGGGATACGGGCGGAATCAAGCCCAGCACCGCGATTAGCGCGGCAAATAAGGCCGCATAGACCAACTCTTTAATTCTCAATTCAATAACCTCCACGAGATAAGATATAAGAACTGGACGGCCTTCCGGTTAGGGGGTCCAGCCAATAAGCTGAATTATAGTGGAGGATGGTTCTATTGTAAACCATTATTTAATTATAGGTTCACAATTGAATCATATAAGATGCCCTAAAGAAATAACGAAAAGTCTTGATTTTTCTAATGATCCTAAGCATGTTAATATACTTAAAGAGATGAGTTCGGAACGTTAGACTTGTGGAGGGTTATAGGCATGACAGTCAAAGAACATATCCTGGCCTTACTGGACAGCAATAAGGGTGAGTACTTCTCCGGCGAGGATATCGCCGGGCGGTTATCCGTGACGCGCAGCGCAGTCTGGAAGGCCATCAAAGCACTGCAAAGCGATGGCTACTCCATTCAGGCCGTTACCAATAAAGGATACTCCCTGTCCCCGCAGACGGACATTCTGTCCGCCGCAGCGGTGTCCAAATACCTGGATCCCCGGGGCCAGAAGCTGCGGCTTGAGGTCTTCAAGAGCGTGGCTTCCACGAACGAGCTGGTGAAGGCGCTGGCTTCCGGCGGAGAATCGGAAGGCAAAGTCATTCTCTCGGAGGAGCAGACCGCCGGGCGTGGCCGGAAAGGCCGGCCTTTCTTTTCCCCTGCGGGGACAGGCATCTATATGAGCATTCTGCTGCGTCCCCGGCTGTCGGCGGCGGATGCTACGCTACTGACTACCTCTGCTGCCGTTGCGGTTGCTCTGGCTATCGAGAGAGTGTCCGACCTCAGCACACAGATCAAATGGGTGAATGACGTATTCATGAACGGTAAAAAGGTGTGCGGAATCCTCACCGAGGCTTCCCTGTCTCTGGAGAGCGAGTGGCTGGATTATGCTGTGCTCGGGATCGGGATCAATGTGACACTGCCCTCCGGCGGCTTTCCCGCAGAGCTGTCTGAGGTTGCGACCTCTATCTATCAGGCAGGCAATCCCGAAGGGGATTTGCGGAACCGGCTTACAGCCGAAGTGCTGAACCGCTTCATGGCCTATTATGAGCAGCTTAAGGAACGGCTGTTCCTGCCCGATTACCGCCAGCGCATGATGTCCTTGGGCGAGACAATTATGGTTGTTAAGGAGCATCAAGAGCAACCGGCAACCGCCGTTGATATCGACAATGACTGCCGCCTGAAGGTCCGGTATCCGAATGGCGAAGAGGAATATCTGTCGAGCGGCGAGGTTCGTATTCTGCTCTAACGCCTCAAACCACAATTCCCAAGCGTTATTTGCGGGTTGTGGTTTTTTAATGCCATTGTTTCGGCCCGGATATTTGACGCGTGAATTGATTGATGCCAGAAAATAGATGCAGCATAGCTTAGCAAATACTTTACTGACTTTATGGGTCATGGTCTGCTTGAAGATCATAAATATTCCGAGCTGGTTAGCGCGATATTAAAAAAGCAAAGGAGTAGAAGTGTATGAACAAGCAAACAAACCGCACCCCGCAAGCGACGCTTGCGGGGTGCGGTTTTTCAATTACGGCTTAGTTGTGGCTTGCTTCAGTGCTGAAGTTATTTACTCCCCTGCGCTTGCTGGGTGGGACCGTAATTGGCCGCTCCGGTGAAGTGAACATCTTCCGGCGCGGGATACACCTTCGGGATGCGCAGATCCCGTTGATACAGCCACAAATGCTCTCCCCGGGGAGCGATATCCACGACATCACAGCCTCTCCAGGAGACCTTGTATTCCTCGCCGCGCACCGTCTCCTTCACCACCACCGTCTCCAGCGGATGCGCAAGCTCTACCGTATCCCCTTCTCCAACACTGCGGATCACAAGCAGATTGCCTTCCCGTGCGGCTGCACATACGGCTCCATTTAACCTAACGGTGAGGTCCGTCCCCATCCAGTCATAGACCCGTACCGCAACATTACACGGCTGCTTGGCTGTCATGGACATATATCCCTGATCGGGATAGCTCATGGTGACGGTAGCCTCGTCCGTCTCCTTATCCACCGGCATATTGACGATTACTGTGCCATTCTGGAATTCCACCGCCCGATTCCATATGATCTCCAGGGCTACCGGAGCCATGCCGACGCAGCAGCCCGCAATAGAGCGGAACCTGGATAACGACATGGAATTCACGAGTGAGCCTCCGGTGAAGCCCCCGATCATTCTTGTATCAATCTCCCTGTAGGTTATGCCTGCTTCGTCAGGCCGGGTGTTGTCTGTGACCACGTAGGCAGATACCTTTAGCTGATTCTCCACCAGCTGGTTCCGCGCGTACAAGGTCATATCCTCCCAATATTCCTCATACCCGGCCAAAATCAGCTCATTTGCACATTCGATCATGTCCTTGATGCAGCAGGTCTCGCAATGCTCCTCATGCGGCGGATGCCACTGGGCATACTCAGGCACCCAACCGAAGGAGGAGGACAGGCTGCGGATATAATCATAGATTCCTTTCCCTGCGGTAATATACCACTCCTTGCCCGTTACCCGGCCCAGACGTACCAGACCGGAAGCTACCCAGCCTGCAGAATGGACATGTCCGAAGAATTCCATCTTATAATTGAAATAGCGTGAAGGTCCGAGCAGGTGGTTGGCGAGACCCGTTGCGAGATCAAGTGCCGCCTCATCTCCGGCAAGCTCATATCTGCGCACCAGAGAATGAAGAACAATGGCATTGCGGATTGCCTGCTCCCCCCGCCCGGTATGCCTGGACAGATCGAAGCCGCCGTCCTTCAAATACACATCATTCGGGAATTCGTAGAGCGGCTCCTGCTCCTCATAATCCCCCGACCAGAATGTTCGGACCGTCCGCTCGATCACCAGGGAACGCATTCCCCTGACCAGCCCGGCCGCTCTGCTCTCCGCCTCCACATCCCCGGGATCATTCTCCAGCATCCGGTTCAGCGCAGGAAGAATATAGCCCATCTCGTGAAAAGAGCTATGATTCGTGTGCGTCCACGGATAAGGCTCATGAAAGCGCAGGCCGTGCTCCCCCCAGGACTTCATCAGATGACGGTAAAAGGATTGCTGCACCGCAGCGCCTTCCCCCGTCTTCAGCATTTTGCGCACCGCATCTATAGCCTCATACCAGGAGCCGACCAGCTCCGCATCGTCCACCCGGCAGTGGGCAGCCTCAGCTGGCTTCTTATGCGGCAGTACAAGCCAATAGGGCAGATTATCTTCCTGCGCATCCACCATAGAGGTCAGATAACCCAGAACGAGCTTGGCACTCAGTAACGGCGTGAACTTTTCGTAAGTTTGACTTGCCATGTTGTCTATCCCTCCGCTGCTTAATCTCCGGTAACACTGACCTTGAAGTCGTCGAAGTCGATAGACGCATTCGCATAGCCGTCAACGCCGAACAGTTGTCCGGTCAATGTGCTGCCGCCCGTATGACGAAAGGCGAAATCTGTAGCAGCCGGAACAGTTTCATTGTTGATATAGACGCTGTACGTCTTGGCATCCCAGTTCGCGACCATTTTGATGCTATACCACGTGCCCAGCGAGAAGTCTCTCACCTTGACCTTGTTGGAACCGCCATTCTGCACCAGGATTTTACCGGAATCAAACGCTGTCACCATCGAATAGTTTCCGGTCCCGCTATCATTTCTTACCATAGCGCCGTTGGCATACTGGAAGTTGCTGTTTAACCGGACACGGTACTCGATAACAATCCGCTGATTCCCCTCAGCGTTTACATCGCCCGCATAAGGCAAGAAGAGGTTGGCTTTGCCTGCTACTGAGGTTGTGGTTAACCGCAGGAATTTATTGCCTGCTTCCTCCTGAACCACAGCGGCGGCGCCATTCGTCAGATCCTGCGTTGTAATGCCATAGGGATATTTGCCGGTTGTATCGCCGGAGAAATCCCGGTAAGCCTTATAGGTTATCCCGTTCTGTGTGGTATTCAGTGAAGCCAGCAAGGCGGCTTCCGCTTCAGCAAGTGCATTCAGCTCTGCATTGAACTGCGCCTGCGTCAATTCCGCATTACCGGCCAACGCCTCCGCATGATCCACGGCGGCAACGAAGTCAGCGTACTTGGCTCCGCTATAATTGCCTGCCCCGTTCCCAAGCGGATAGGAGTTATTAGCCAGCTTGCTGCGAAGCTGATTCACGATCTCATCCAGGCCATAGCCCGGCACAACCTCTACAGAAATCGTGGAAGAGAACTCCTGCCCGTCTATCTTGAGGGTCACAGGCATCTGAACCGTGCCAATGGTACTGAAGTCCAGACCTGCCGTCTCGCTGCCGGTTACCTGTGCCTGAACCGGCTGGTTATGGTATACAGAATTAACAACTACTGGAATTGAAGGAACCACTCCCGAAGGCGTCTTCAGTGTTGTTGTGACCTGAACGGCATTTGAAGCGTTAATAAATGTTATTGGGTAAGTAGCTTGCTTGCCGCCTGATACGGCTGTAATTAGCGCCGTGCCCGGTTGAACAGCACTTACTGTATGGGTTGCCGGGTCAATGGCCGCCACGCCTGGATTGCTGCTGGTGTACTGAGCACTCGCGGTTACATCCTGAACTTCATAATTGTTGTAAAGTGCTGTTGCCCACAGCGGTGAGCTGGTCTGGCCGCTGATCAGCACAGGCTCCGGCCCGGTGAGCACCAAGGACTGCACTGTTTTCGGATCAGCTTTGACGTTAACTGCTGCGGTTGCGGTTTTGCCGTTATAGGAGGCGGTAATGGTTGCATTTCCTGCTCCGGCGGCCTTCACTTGATTCCCAGCTTGAATAACGGCTACGTTCGTATCAGACGAGGTCAGGACCACGCCTGCCGTGACAGCAGAATAGGTAGTTCCTGTTACTGTATAGAGGGGCAGGCTGCGGGTCTCGTTAAGTCCCAGCGTATATCCGGGAGCCCCCAACAGCAGCTCCGAGGTATTCAGCCGGGATAAATCCAGGCTGTCGATGTCCGCCAGATTGTTCCCCTTGAAGAAGCGGAGAACATTGTCTCCCTGCTGAAGATAGATTTTCGCCGTAGAGGCTCCCCAGCGGTTCGCGCCGGAATAGACGATATTCATCGACGCTCCGGAGCCGCCGTTGACCGACAGGATATGAGAGGCATCCCCCGCATTCGCTGAGCCGTTGCTGTTACGCACGGACAGCACGTAGAAGCCCGTTTCCGGCACATTGACATTGAACTGGGCATAGTCGAAGGTGTTCGCGAGGCTGGTAATCTTCATCCCGCCGGAGGCGGAGCTTTCGCGCCGGACCGCCGGGGATGAAGCGCCAGCCGGATCTTTTACAAGCAGAGCTTGTTCGGCTTCATAACGAATTCGGGCCGGCTCGCCTGATGGGACTGCTATCGGATTGTTCGGATTAACAGGCTCTCCCAGGTTCGGCGTGTTGTCTGTATTCCAGGAGAACTTCTGCGTGCGGACATTGCGGGTCCAGCCTGAGCCCGGCCAGCGGGCGGAATGGTAGATGATCCAGTCCTCGGTACCGTCCGGTGAAGTCACGATACTGTGATGGCCCGGGCCATAGACACCGTTCGCGCTTGCGAAGATCGGCTGGTTAAGCTTGGTCCAGGAAGCGGGATTCATCAGATCGGCGCTGGTGCCGGCTGTGATTAATCCGAGGCTATAGCTGTCTGTCCAGCTTCCGTTGGCGGAGTACACCAGATTGATCTTGTTCCCCTTGATCGTAATCTGCGGTCCTTCATTAATCCGGCCGGGGGAGGTCTCCCAGTCATATTCCGGTGTGGACAGGAGCACGCGCTGCGAGCTGATCGTCCATGGATTGCTCATTCTGGCAATGTACAGATTCTGAAAGCTGCCATCGGTATCCTCCCAGCCGGACCAGATGAAGTAGTGCTGGTCACCGATCGTCAGCACAGTGCCGTCAATCGCCCAGCGGTCCGTGGCATCGGTAATCTTGCCTTTGAAGGTCCAGCTTCCGCTCATCGGATCGGCACTGGCATTCTCCAGCACATACATGCGGTGGTTGGCGTTGGTTCCGTTATCGGCTGCGAAGTAGATATACCATTTGTACTGACCGTCCGTATCCTTGAGATAATGCATCTCTGGCGCCCACACATTGGAGCTGTACATGGTTCCTTTAACGGGCGACCAAGCCAGACTCCGCTCGCCTGCTTCAATGCCGATAATGCTCTTTGACCTGCGGACCATGACGCCGCTGGCATTAACAAAGGTGTTGTAATAATAGCCGTCCGTGTGCTTGTATACCCAGGGATCGGCCCCGGTCTGCATGATGACATTGTAGAAATCCGTCACGTTCGTTCCCCCTTGTGCTGCCATCACCGTCTCCGGCGTAACCGGCCCCGATTCTTCCGCCGCAGCGCCCCCTCCCCACTGAGGCAGCATGAGCAGGACCACGAGGCTGAGCAGCAGAGCTTTGACACTTGTTCTGGACCACTTCTGTTCTTTCCAGGCAAAATTAACCGCTTTCATTTTTTCATCTCCTTCTAGCAGGAATGATGATTCCGTCTGGCGTACTCATAATACCCTCCAGGGCGGCTTAAAAAAATGGAAGATCTTAAATTGTTTTTGTAATCAAATAATTGGATAAATGCAGCTTAATTTCTCGACTTCTGGCGATTGCAGGGAAACAAGTGGAAAAAGAGCAACTGCTGCTCACGGATTCAGGCACTTTAAGTAAATAGCGCTTGAGTAAGTGCTGTTTATCCAACTAATGCGTCCGGGTGGGCTGTAACTCTATCAGAAGGTGGACTAAATCCAACTATTTTCCCCTTCCCGCCTGAATCATCCAGAGGCCTTCCTCCGGTACAGAGGCGGTATGAGGCTAAGCCCTCTCCACACAGCCAAACAGGGCACCTCCCGTTTAACGGAGGCACCCTGATCTGATCCGCACGCACTTACTATTAATCTACTTGTCCGGAAGCGTGCTGCTGCTGCCCGGAAGCTTCGGAATCTTCACGTTCACGGTTGTCCCATAGCCTAACCGGCTGTCAACGGTAAGTCCGTAGCCTTCTCCGAACAGATGGCGCAGCCGGTTATGGATATTCAGCAGCCCGATGCCCTGTGCCGATTGGCCGGTCAGGGCCAGCCCGTTCTGCTCCAGGCCAAGCTTGGACTGGAGGGCGGCCAGTTCCTCCGGCTCCATCCCCCTGCCGGTATCCGTGATGCGGAAGCACACATCCCCGCGCTCATCCAGACTCCCGGTAATCTGAAGGCTTCCGCCCTGATCCATCCGCTCCAGCCCGTGATAGACCGAATTCTCCACGATGGGCTGGAGAATCATCTTAGGGGTCTGCATACCCAGCAAGCTCTCCTCCACGTCAAGTGCCAGCGAGAATTTATTCTCGTAGCGGATCAGGATAATCTTCATGTAAGCTTGGATGCAGTCCACCTCTTCACGAATCTGCACAAGATCATCCTTCTTGATGCTGTAGCGGAAGATCTTGGACATGCAGTACGTAATTTGCGCAATCTCCCGGCTTCCGTACTCCAGTCCGATGCTGCTGATACAATTCAGCGTATTATAGAGGAAATGGGGGTTAATCTGGCTCTGCAGGGCAGAGAACTCCGCCTGCTTCTGGCTCAGCTCGGATTCGTATAGTCTGGCCTGGGTATTGAACATCTCCCGGGTCATTTCGTCCATCTCATCCATCATCCGGTTAATATCCTGGGCCAGCAGGCCTACCTCGTTGGTGAACCGGACTTTGATCCGGAAGCCTCTGTCCCGCCCGGCCACCTTCTTCATATCCATGACCAGCCCCATCAGGGGACGCATCAGATTGCTCATGAAGAAGCTGCCGGTTAGGATCATGCTGACAATGATGCCAATCCCCACAATAATGCTGACCCTGCGCATGGGGATCATATCGGCAGTGAGTTCCTGCACCGGGATCATACTGACCACCCGCCACCCGTCAGCCTGCTCCAGCCCCTTCACCTGAATGAGGACCTCCTTGCCGTCAATCGTTGCCTTTACCCCGTTAAGCAAATGGTTCTTATCCATAGACAGCACATCTTTGATCACATTGCCCCGCGCATAGGAATTGGTGGAGGCCACCACCTCGTCCCGGTTATTCAGGATGGACAAGGTGGAGTTCTCCGTTAATTCCGTATTTGCGACCAGCCCCTGCATTTTATCCATATTGACCATCACCATGCAGTAGCCCGTAATCTGTGAGAAATGAACACCGCCGATGGACTCCACAATCGGAGCAATATAGAAGAATTGTTCCGTTCCTGTCCGGTCATCCTTCAGAATAGCAGTGAACTTCCCCTTCTGGCGAAGCGCAGGATCGTTCTTGTACGGGCGGATAAAGCTGTCATACAGGTTGATATAAAAAATATCGCCGCTTGCAGAATCCTCGCTGGAGAGCCGTCTTCCCTGGAGGTCATTGATCATGATGCCGTTCACATAGGAATTGAAGGACCGCATATATTCCATCAGATCCAGAGCATAGGGAGCGCTGTCGAACGCCCTTTTGTAATCATCATCGGCTATAGTGAATTCCTGAATCAGCTTGCTGTTGACCGCGAAGCCGGTACTGATCCGGATATCATTGAATACAGAATCAATTTTGCGGCGGGTCTGCTCTATCATCTGGTTGCTATACGTGACCGCCCTCTTTTGAGTAAGCGTTGAGAAATTATAGAAGAAGTAAAATTCCATCACAGTGAATATAACAATGGAGCAGCAAAAGAACAGCCATAGCTGATGCTTCAATTTCACCTTGCGGGTCTTCATGGCCTGCGGCTCCGTTCGGCTTCCCTTTTCCTGAATTTGGCGGGCGTCATCCCGCAGTGCTTCTTGAACACCTTATTGAAGTAATAGTAATCTAAATAACCGGACTGGATGGCAATGCTCTCAATGGACAGGTCTGTCTGCTGCAAAAGCCCGCGCGCTTTCCTGATCCTCAGGTCAGCCACATATTCAGAGAAGGTTTTGCCCAGATTCTTCTTGAACAATTGGCAGCAATACACCTGATTGATGAAAAATTGGACCGACAGCTCCTTCAGATACAGCTTCTGCTCATAATTCCGGTCAATATAGGCGACCATCCGGTTGAAGCAGGAGAGGATATCCCCTTCCTGCAAAGCGCGGCTGTTCCCCTGCCGGATTACGGTAAGAACGTCATGCAGGAAGCTGCACAGCGACTCCAGGTCCTCGAACCGCTCCTTCAGCTCGGCATAATTCAGGAATTCAAGCTCCATGTCCATGAGCTCCTCTGAATAAGCGTTCGTCAGAAGTCCGACAGCCTGATTCCATAGGTAGACAACCTCGCTCATGCCCAGCTGATGAAGCCTGAAGTATTCCTGTAAGCCCAGGGTGTATGTCTCAATGCTGTCGTATTGATTACCATGAACTATAGAATGCAGCTCATCTATACAGGGCTTCACCAAGGGCAGCTTGGGATTATAGTGAACCGTGCTGGAAGCTTCATCCACGAATACCCGGGAGGCCGCCAGCTCAGCTTCCTTGATCAGCTTGCCGATCTGCTTAAGCCCGCTGCCGATGCTGCTGATCCCTACAACAGGAAGATCCGGGCTGCCCGCGGCCGCAGGCCATTCATCCGTAATTCCTTTCAGCTCACTCTCCTGCTCTGTGATCAGAACCGCCAGCAGGGTGCTTGCTCCGTTCTCTACCACCAGCACATGAACCGGCCGCCCGTCCAGTCTCAGCAGTTCAGCCGGCTTCGGCCGCTCTGCCTCATAATGGACAGCAAGCACCTGACAGCAGCCTGCACTCATGCCGGCAGGAAGGCAGCGCTTGATCTCCTCTTCATCTGCCGAGGTAAGCGCATCCAACAGAAGGTGATTGCGCGCCGCACTTCGCCGGGAGAAGTGCAGGGCGAGCTTCGCCAGGAACGAATCGGTCATATCCACATCCAGCGGCTTCAGGAAATAATCCAAGGCCCCGAAGCGCAGTGCTTCCTGGGCATATTCAAATTCCGCATACCCGCTTATAATGACGAATTCTGTGTCTATGCCCTGCGCTTTGGCACGCTTCATCAGATCGAGCCCGGAAATCTCCGGCATCCGGATATCTGTAACCACCAGATCCGGCTCCTGCAAGGCGATGGCTTCCCACGCCTGGGAGGCACTTGTGAATTGTCCCGAGATTTCAAAGCCATACTGCTCCCAGTCAAAGGCATTGCTGATCCCTCTAATCGCCCACGACTCATCATCTACAATAATGACCTTGTACATGGATGTCCTCCTGAACCTGTGAATTCATCTGAGCTTACCCGGCAAACGAAATGCGGATAAACCACTTCTTATCATCGTCGTGGTTTATCCGTATTTCAAGATTTATTTGGTATTTGCTTTGACTTCCCTGTAGTTCTTCACATTCTCATCCTGAACCGCCTTACCGCCGGCGTCCATATACTCCTTCACGAGCTTTTCGTACAAGGCATCGAACTCGGCCGCCTTGGCAACGATCAGCCGGTCAATCATCTGCTTGTTCATATCGCCCAGCGTCTTGCCGTACTTAATATTGGCTTCGTTCGGCACCCCGTAATAGAAGGAGGAATAGCCGTCTGTAGTATTAATTTTATACGATTCCATCGCGAGCTCCTCATACTGCGTATCCCCGGAGGCCAGAGCTGCGGCATAGGTTTTGACGTTCTTTTCGGTGTCGCCCAGCTCAGCGCCGTTAACAATCATCGTATAGTCCATGTTCAAATTACTCATCTGCATTTTCTCGCCGGTCTGTGCAATCCCTTGCGGGATGCCGTCTTTCAGCGTATGGTGAACGCCTTCTTCACCAAACTGCAGGAAGAACATCACCTCCGGGTCCGCCATCCAGTTCAGATATTTGACCGCCAGCTCCGCATTTTTGCTGCTTTTGGGAATGAAGGAGAAGATCCCGTTCTCATTATATACCTCTTTGAGGTATTTGCCTTCGGCATTCTTGAAGGTATCCACCGGAACATAGTGGGCATCCGGCGAGTTTTGCTTCAGCGGAACACGGATTTTCTGGGTCATCGGATAATCCCAGTTGGCGGCATAGAAGCCGACCTTGCCGTTGGTCACATCTGCATCCGCCTGCTTGGTGGTTTTGTCCAGGGCAAAATCGGGGCTGATCAGCTTCTCATTATACAGCTTATTCAGCCATTTATACGCATCCTTGTTGCCCGGCTTCAGCCAGTTTGGCGTGGTGACGAATTCCTCCTCTGACATCTGTCCCCAGAAGGATTGAACCAGGTTGCCGAAGGTGTAGTTCATGCCCGCTGCCGCCGTTGCCCAAGGAATGACGCCGTTCACATTGCCCGGATTCTTGTCGCGGAAGGCTACCAGTGTATTGTATAACTCATCTCTATTGGTCGGAAGCGGCATCCCGAGCTTGTCGAGCCAATCCTTACGGATGAACATCCCGTTCCAGGCCAGCAGGGTACGCTTACCCGGAATGGATACCTGCTTGTCGTTATATTTGCCGTAAGCGAGAACATTCTCCCCAAGATAAGCCTTCAATTGCTGGCCGTGGCTCTCCAGCAGCTCGTCGAGCGTGTAGAGGCCGTCGCTTTTGGCAAAGCGGGTGACCAGCGTCCCGTCATAGGTGAAGGAGATGTCCGGAGCCTGGCCTGCAGCCATTAATACGTTCAGCTTATCTACCTCCTGGGACCGGGGAACCGGTACATATTCAACAATGGCGTTATTCGCCTTGCCGAAATGCTCATTCACATATTTCGTCCAGAAATTATTATTCAGATCCGGCTGGCCCTGAACCCCTCTGTCGAACACCTCCACTGTAAGCTTTGCAGGAGGATCAGAAGGGGACTTTGCTGCACTCGACGACTCCGGCGCGGCTGTCTCTTTGCTCTCTTTGTCACTTTCGCCGCAGCCCGCTGCAACGCCGGCCAGCAGCACGGTGCTGCACAGAACGGCCGATATTTTCTTGATGCCTGTCTTCACGGTATACCACCCTTTCATCTCTTATCATGATAGTAATCCAGATTATAGCTTCCTTGCCCAGGCAGCTTCAACTTCCGCCAGCCAAGCATTCCCCCTTCCCTGGAGTGTACTGCATCAGCCCTTGATCGCGCCTGTCATTACACCGTCTACGAAATACTTCTGCAGCTTGGGATAGATCAGCAGAATCGGAATGGTGGTGAACATGACGCTTGCGGCCTTCAGCGACTCCGGCACAATGAACGAGCCGACACTCCCCTCGCCGCCCTGCTGGCTGTCGAGCTGCTGGTTGGCTGAGATGATCTGGTAGAGCTTGAGCTGCATGGGATAGAGCTCTTTTTTGGTAATATAGAATAAGGCATCCTGGAATCCGTTCCACCGGTCCACAGCATAGAAGAGGCTTAAGGTGGCAATCGATGGCAGCGAGAGAGGCAGCACAATCCGCAGAAGAATCCCCAGATCCGAGCACCCGTCAATGGACGCTGATTCCTCCAGACTCTCGGGAAGAGAGCTGAAGAAGGTTTTCAGGATAATCAGATTAAATACACTCATCGCGCCCGGCAGCACCAGACTCCATATCGTGTCCATCATCCCCAGGTTCTTGATCAGGATATAGGAAGGAATCAGACCGCCGCTGAAATACATTGTGAAGACCAGCGCGGACAGCAGGAAGTTTCTCCCCCATAGCCGCTTTTTCGTTAATGGATACGCCGCACAGATGGTCAGGAACATGCACACCACGGTGTAAAAAATCGTCAGGACAATACTATAGCCCAGCGTATACAGCATATCGGCATCGCTCAGAATCGTCTTGTACGTATCTACAGTGAAGTCTACCGGCCATAAGCTTACCTTTTGCGAGATAATCGCTTCGTTGGAGCTGAATGATAGCGCTATCATGTATAAGAACGGGACAATGCAGGTGAACGACAAAGCTACAATAAAGACTATAATCGCAATATCTGCTACACTTTTTTTCCGGCCAATCCTTCTGGTTCGTATCGTGCTTGCCGCTCTCACCATATCCCATCCTCACCCAATTTCTTCGCAATATAGTTGGCACCGATCAGCAGGGTCAGACCTACCACAGATTGGAACAGCCCGACGGCCGTTGCCTGGGAGAAGTCTCCCGAGCTGATACCGACTCTGTACACGAAGGTGCTGATGACATCGGAATATTCGCTGACCAGTGAATTCCCCATTACAAACGGGCGGTCGAACCCGATCGATACCATTCGGCCAATCTGAAGAATCAGCAGAATGTTAATCGTAGATTTAATGCCGGGCAGTGTAATATGCCACATTTTGCGGAGTCTGCTGCAGCCGTCCATATCGGACGCTTCATACAGCTCCTTGTTGATGCCGGTAATCGCCGCGAGATAAATAATCGTCCCCCACCCGATGTTCTGCCATACCCCCACCGTAATATACGTGACCAGCCAAGGGGTCTTCTGCGACAGGAATTCAATTTTTGACAGGCCCAGGCTATCCAGAAAAAGATTAACCATCCCGCTGTTTGAGAACATCAGATAGACAATCCCGCCGATAATCACCCAGGACATGAAGTGAGGCAGATAGAGAATCGTCTGCGTTAATTTCTTGAACCGGGGCAAGCGGACCTCGTTAAGCAGAATCGCCAGGATAATCGGGGCCGGGAAGCCTGCCACTAAATCCAGCACATTCAGAACCAGCGTATTTTTGAGGGCACGGTAGAAGCTGTCCTGCTGAAAAATAAACCGGAACACATCCAGTCCCACCCATTCGCTTCCACTCGTCCCCTGAAAAATATTGTAATCCTGAAATGCCATGATCAAGCCGTAAATCGGGGCATATTTAAAAATGGCAATGTACAGGAGCGGCAGCAGCAAAAGGATGTAGAGTAAGGCATCTCTCCTGATCCTGAGCCAAAAGGTGTGTTTTCGCGTGAGTCCGACTTGATCTTGCTGATTGTTTAAAACCGCTTTCATTTCTCCCATCCCTCCGGCTGTATTAAGGAGCTCTCTTGTTTTTCATTATAGTCACCCGGGGGAATTAAAAAATGTAATCGCTTAAATGAATTTGGTAAAAACTTAAAAGACAGCCCCGTGAAGGAGCTGCCTTAGGCTTCATTTCATAATCAGATCGATTCTGCCGAACAACAGCTTCACCAGCTCAGTGGGACCCGGTAATCCTGGTTGAAAAAGCAGCAGAATGGTAAGGCACGCCGCCCCAAAAGTAATGCCTGCAATAACCTTTCTTGCCTTCTTGTCCTTACTGCCCCGGAATTCAAAAATAATGATCCCGCATGCCAGCAGCAGAATCGCTATAATTATTGCCATTTTCATGCTTCCCACATCCTTGTATGGTTGCTGGAATTCAGGCGCAGCCTCTGTCAGTCAGACGATTGCTCCGGTATGCCTTGAGGCCCGGTTGATCTTCCGTTGCCGGTAATGCTCGTCTTGACAGATACCTCAACCTTCAACCCGGGATACATAGCCTCCCACTGGTCCTTCTTTGCCTTCCACTCCTGCGGGTATTGCTTGCGGAAGGAATCGGCGAATCTGTAAAAGTCGGTCTGCTGCTCTTTTTGTGACATATGGAGGGCTTGACCGGCGAACTCCTTCAGCTTCTCCAGCCATGCCTGCTTCAGCGCCTTCACCTTCGCCGGATCAGTCAGATTGGCATCCGTTGTATTCAGAACGACCTCTCCGCTCGCCACAATCCGGATCTTCATCTTCCATTCCCCGTTGACGATGCTAGGCTTCAGCATGGTGGTGATTTGTTTAGACAGAATCGAGAAGGAGCCTCCCTCACCCTCCAGAGATACAGGGATAACAATATTATTCAGCTCGTTGAGCATGAGCAATACTCCCAGGCTAACCGGCTCTTTTACCGTGAGGGAATAACGTCCGTGCTTATACAGACTCAACCCTTTAAGTGAGGGCGTTGTCGCATTCGGACCGTCATTTGGTTCCGGGGGAGCAATCAGAATACGGGTTAAGACGGCCGAACCGCTGGCTCCTTGAATGTCTTGGGCCAATTCCAGCAGAGTCACACGCGTGCCAAGGTTCATATTCGCCATTTCCCGGAGAGATTCGGAGGAGCTCCGCTCCAGCGGGTCCAGCAGGGCAAGAATATCCTTGGCGGAATCCAGGCTGGAGAAGATATACGCGTGTTCTCGGAACTGAGGATAACGGAGGAAGAAATCAACATATTCACGTAATCCCTTTTTCCCTGCCTCTTCACTGATCACAATGACCTCACAGTGGCCCCAGAACATATGGCGGGCGACCTTCCGCTGCAGCCGGTTCAAGGCTTCCGCAATGTTCACGCCTTCAGCAGTGCGGGTCATGGTGACTCCGCTTGCGCTCTCGCCTGCCCCGCCGCTCTCCGAGCCGCCGCTTCCTTTTCGCGGAATGAAGATCTGGGCCGTCAATTGCGCCTGGCCGTCCTTGTAATCCACGCCGGTAGCCAGCACGATCGCCAAGTCATTGATCTCCGTCCGGTCCCAGCATCCGCTAAGCAGCATGCTGCTTAGCAGAAGCATAACCATGGCTCTGAAGCCCCGCATTGTCCTCCCTCCTTATCTTCAGCCTTTACTTAGAAGCTTCAAGCCCTTCTTCAGCAGAGCCAGTCCATAAATTGCGGCAGGAAGCGCCACCAGGAACATCATTGTATATATGTTAGCCGAAGCACTGACAAGCGCAGCCGCCCCCGCAGCGCCGGTTACTACCCAGTAAGAGAACACCATGCTTACGAAGGCGAGCGGAATGACCAGCGGCTTATAATCGTCCAGCCCGAACCATTCGGCTGCAGAGGCGGCGAAGATATAGAGAAAGACAGAGATTTTGACAAAGATCCCGAAGATCCAGATGGCAATAATTAGCGCCTCTATATGCTGCAGGAAATCGGCGATCGTAATGTAACGTGCAGCAATCATCACCGGAAAAGTAAAGCTGTCTGTTAAATCGCCCATCAGCAGCAGGCAGAACAGATTCGTCGCGGTCATCGCCAGTGTCGTTGCGGCCAGCGAGGCGAACATCGTCCGGCCCAGATGTTTCTTATTGTTGACGTATGGCAACAGGAAGGCCAGCACAATATATTCGCTGAACCATGCCGACGGGGCTACCGAGCCTTTGATGACGGGAACCAGCCCGTTCTCCATGAACGGAAGCAGCTCGGGGGGATGAAGCTCACGGATCAGGAGCACAAAGATCAGGCAGAGCATCACCACCACCAGTGTGACGAACACCTGCGCGGTCCGGCTGACTATCTCAATGCCCCGCCTCACATTAATCGCACAGACTGCAACCATCGTCCCCATAGTGACAAGCAGCGGCGTCTTGGGAAGTGCATTATTCACAATGAACTCGCCGTATTCCAGAATAACCAGTCCGTTCAAATGGGGCAAAAAAAGCAGAAAGCCCAGTCCGATCAGCTTGCCCGGCAGCCACCCCGCGATCAACAGGCTGGACTGCATAATGGTCTTTCCGGGATACAGCCGGTTCAAGCCAAGCGAGATCCCTATGACCGTTACTCCAATCAGTGAGCCCAGGATGGGCGATAACCACATATCATGCCCCGCATAATGCATGGTGATCCCGGGGACAGACAGAATAGCTGTAGCGAGAATGGAGGGAAAGACCAGAAAGGCCAGCTGGGTAACCGATATTTTCCCTTTGTCAGTCAACATAAGAATCCCCTTCTCTGGTGAAATCCGGCTGCCGTCATTTGCTCCGTGGCTGGGAGATCCACAACACATCCTTCAAGGCCTTGCTGAACGTCGGAGCTGCCGGTGACAGATAGGGCCTGCCGAACGAACGCAGACTGCTGAGATGAATCACCACCAGGATGATGCCGAGCATAACGCCGATCAGCCCCAGCGTGCCTGCCAGAATCATCATAGGGAAGCGCAGCAGCCGGGTTGCGATACTGGCTGAATAACGCGGAACCATGAAGGAAGCAATACCCGTGATCGCTACAATAATGATCATCGGAGCAGAGACAATTCCCGCAGTGGTCGCAGCCTGGCCTATAATTAATGCACCCACGATACTTACGGCGGAACCTATCTGCTTTGGCAGCCGGACGCCGGCCTCCCGCAGCGCCTCGAATGCGATTTCCATAATGAGCGCTTCCACCAGAGCCGGAAAAGGAATCTCCTCTCTCGCCCGCGCGATGCTCAGCAGCAGCACGGTCGGGATCATCTCCTGATGGAAGGTGGTGATAGCTACGTAAGCTGAGGGGAGCAGGAGCGACAAGGCATAGAAGATATACCGGAGCCAGCGGACAAAAATACTCATGTAAATATTCTCGTAGTAATCCTCCGGGGATTGGAGCATGGAGAACATGTTGACCGGGGCAATCAGACTGAAGGGCGTCCCGTCAATCAGCAGTGCAAACCGGCCCTCCAGCAAATTGGAGACCACCACATCCGGGCGCTCCGTGGCAATCATCTGCGGAAACGGCGAAAAAGGCTGGTCAATGATGCCCTGTTCAATATACTGGCTCTCCAGCACATCCTTAATATTCAGCCGGCTTAGCCGTTTGTTGACTTCAGTGACCAGTCCCGGCTGGATAATGCCTTCCACATACACGAGGGTGACCTTCGTATTACTGTACTCTCCAATAGTGCAAGAGTGCAGCTTCAGTGCTGGCGTCTTAAGCCGCATACGCAATAGAGACTGATTCGTAGCCAGAGCTTCTGTGAAGCCGTCACGGGCACCGCGCACAGTGGATTCAGCCGCCGGTTCTTCGGGGGTCCGGGTGGGGACCTTGTATAACGGATAGCCTTTACCCGAAGCCTGGCCGTCCAGCAAAAGCACAGCTTCACCGTCCAGAATCGCTGTAACGGCTTGTTCTACGGTTCTAATCCGGTGAATCGAGGCGACCGGAACCTCTGCAGACCATTCCACTGCCGGTTCAACTGCAAGGCCGGTCTGCTCCAGCGGTACCAGCAATTGCTGCTCTAACCGCTCCGTATCACATAATCCTGTACAGTATACACAGAGTGCGGAAGTACGATGAATTGTCTGGAACGAATGGAACACGACATCCTCACAGCCATCAAAAACTCCGCGCAAAAACAGTTCATTCTCTGCCAGCAGCGGGGTCAGCCGGGTCTCCGGTTCTGCTTCTGTTGCGGTATTCATCTATACTCCCTCCCTGCTCTAACCTTTGAATTTCATATTCATAGTAATGTTATCCTGTGCTAATGGGGGGGGAATTATGCAAGCCCGGCCTTCCAGGCTTCCCGGTTCAATTCGCCATTCACCGCAGCAGCAGCCACTGCGCCTGATGCGGCAGCAGCGATAGATTGATGCATCATGGTGGCGGCATCCCCGGCGGCGTATATCCCAGGTACGCTGGTCTGAGCGAACTCGTTAACTTCAAGGACGCCCATCTCGGTTATCCCGCAGCCCAGGGATTCCGGCAGATCCGTTCCCGGAGCCAGCTCGGGCTTGAAGAAGATACCGCTACACGGAATTTCTGTTCCATCGATAAGCTTCACATGATTAACCTTGCCCTCCCTGGAAGAAATCTCACGAATCGGGGCATCGTATAATGGGATATCGTGAGCTCGCAATTCCTCGCGTTCCGCTTCTGTGAGCTCATCGGGTCCATTCGTGCAGACCGCGAACTGCTTCGTCCAACCGTATAACAACGGTGCCAGATGCATGAGTGCAGCCCCTCTGCTGATGACCACCAGCGGCTGATCTCTTAATTCCCAGCCATCGCAGTACGGACAGACAAAGGCGCTTTTCCCGTACACCTCGGCAAGTCCCGGAATGTCCAGCCTGCGATCCTTCATGCCTGCGGCGAACAGCAGCTTCTTGCTGGTAATCTTAAGCCCTGAAGCTGTCTCCAGCAGGAAGGCTCCATCCTCGCCAGTAACAGACGTTATGGTATCTTCAATATGAGAGACGGACGGATAAGCCCGAAGTTGCTCGATGGCAATCCGCCGGAGTTCAAACGGAGCAATCCCGTCCCGGGTCAGGAAGCCATGCGCTTCCCGGGTGACCGCATTACGCGGACGCCCGGCATCTATAACCATCGTCCGTTTGCGTGCCCGGCCCAGCATCAGCGCAGCATTAAGCCCCGCAGGCCCTCCTCCGATAATGACTACATCAGCGTTCGCTGTATCTGATACATTTACATTTGCTGCTGCATCAGCGTTTTCCAGGTTCTTCATTTTGTAATTCCTCCTTGTGTGTGGTGGGTGTTAGGTGGTGTGCGGGTGGGTGACGGCGGGCAATTATCGCAGATATTAGAGACTTCTGTAGTCTGCAATTATTGCAAAAAAATAGACCCCGCATCTCCATCGTCCACATGTGTCGCCAATCTGTATTGCACAGCTGTATCTACCAATCTGTAATGAACATCTGCGCCGGCCAATCTACATGGTCCACTCTACATCACCTATCTGTAATACACATCTGCATCACCTCAATTAAAGACTATGTGTGTCTATAATAACTTCGAATTTAAATGATGTCAATTGCAGTGATTCTTGGCTTTTGCTGATTGAACAATTAATAGAAGGATTGTACACATCCAGCTCACACCACCCCGCAGTCTGCAAGGGGCTGGCAGTGAACTTTGCGCTTGGATAGAGGATGAAACTGGGATATGTAGGTTTGCTGGAATGCATTTAGTTGGATTTTCTCCACTTGCTGAGGAACGTATGGTCCACGCTGGAGAAGCAATTGGAAAAACGGCACTTAAATACTTACACTTTACCCGAAACGGCCCAATCCGTGAGCAGCAGTTGCTGTTTTTCCACTTGTTTCAGGACATTCCTCAGAAAGCGGGAAATTAAGATACGTATATCCATTTATTTGCCGGCAAGGCAGAGGTGGCTTAATCACATCCGCCTTGTTCGCACCGGTATTCACCTTCCGCCGGCCGGTTATGCCTGCAAATAACCGATAATCTCCATCTTGCCGCCTATTCTGGACTGAAGTTCTCTAATCTTACGTTCCTCTGCCGCAAAAATCACCGCTGTCGCCGGCCCCCCGGATGCCTGTAGCTTATCGGCTATTCCAGGCACCGGCTGGAAGCCGCAGCCGTTCAGCTCCGCGAGCAGCTCTGATTCATATCCTGCTCCCTTAGATCCGACCGGGTGAATGTCATGGACCTCCGGCGCAGCTGCCAGAAGCTGAAGCTGCCGGATGGTACACTGGCTTGCTTCCTGCTCCAGAACAGCGCTTCCTACCAGCAGTTCGCCCAGCATCACTATACAATCCCCAATACGTGAACACCCCACCTTCAACTGCGTCTCATCCGAGTCCCCAATCACAGTGATTCCGATACCGGTCTGGCAGGTCACGAAATTATCCTCGGTACTGCCGTTCACGTGGGCGGCAGTCAATCCGGCTTCCTCAAGCAGCTTGCGGATGCCCCGGATAATCTCATTTCCTGTAGGCTCCTTTTCTACCGCCAGGGTATCGATGACCGTTAAGACCTCCGCCCCCACAGACAATACCTCCATTACTGCAACTCTGGCCGCATAATAGCCTGCAACAGCAGGCGGGGTCTGCACGGCATCCATCGGCTTATTCCCGATGCTGGCGCTGGAATCACAGCCGATGACCAGCAAGCGGCCTCCCCCTCTCCGCACTATAGTCAGATCACGGATTCGCTGAACTTGCGGTTTCATAGTTTTGATCCTCCTGTATCTTTGTCGTTCCCGTTCCTCAGTCCGGCCCGGTATTCGCTCGGCGGCATACCGGCAGCTTTGCGGAATTGCTTGGAGAAATACAAGGCATCATTGAAGCCGACGGAAGAGGCCACTTGTTCAATCGTCAGCATGCTGCCCAGCAGCTCCCGGGCCTTGTCCATTCTGATTTTTAGCAAAAACTGCTTGGGCGACAGGCCGGTCCGCTGCTTGAACGCCTTGGATAAATGCACCCGGTGATAGCCGAGCGAGGACGCGAGATGATCGATGCTGATCTGCTGATGGTATTGCAGCGAGATCCAGCGGATCGCCTGGTCGATCTGCCGGTCGATCATCTCCGGCATCCCGGACGGATTCGGCGGCAAGGCGCTTAAATTATCCCGTCCGAACTGATGCAGCAGCAGCCGTGCCCAGCCTGACGCCTCCAGACTCTCCAGCCGCGGATATGCGGATTGCTTGAATGACAAGCGGATACGTTCATATAAGCTGTGCAATTCAGGTACGTTGCCGGAAGACAGAAAGGGCTGCTCCCTGGTAATGCCCACAGCTCTAAGCAGATCCAGAACACCGATCCCCTGCAGGGCTACCCACGCATAATGCCACGGAATATCCGGGTCAGCCTTATAGCTGAATAAGGACCCGGGCATAATCACGAAGGTATCTCCCGCCCGGCACTCGGCCGTGAACATCCCGCACTCGAAGAGGCCTCCGCCCTCCAGAACGGTATGTATTAAGTAGAAATCATGTACGGACGGTCCAATGGTATGTCCGGGAAGCGGTCTCCCCTCGCCGCTGAACAGCACGGACATATCCTGCTCATCCGGCGTCAGGTTAATGGCCAGAGTGAACTCGTAATGATCCGGATTCATGCAACATTCCTCCATATCTATCTTGTCTTTCTCCATAGGCGGAACTTCGGTTCTATTCTATAGTGATTATAGATGAAACAAGCGAAAAAAGCTTCTGAAACCTAATATCCCACAACCAACAGGAGGTTAGACTCTTATGTCTAAAGTTACATTTATCGGTGCCGGAAGTACAGTATTCGCCAAAAACGTCCTCGGAGATATCATGGCTACGCCCGCTCTGCAGGGCTTCGAGCTTGCCCTATATGATATCGATCTGCAGCGACTGAATGACTCTGCCAGCATGCTCCAGAATCTGAAGAAAAGCAGCGGCAGCACGTGTACCGTCAGTATGTATACCGACCGCAAGGAGGCGCTGCGCGGTGCCAAATATGTAGTGAATGCCATTCAGGTCGGCGGGTACGATCCTTGTACGATTACGGATTTTGAGATTCCCAAGAAATACGGCTTGCGCCAGACGATTGCAGATACTGTAGGCATTGGCGGCATCTTCCGCAATCTGCGCACCATTCCGGTTATGCTGGATTTTGCAGCGGATATCCGTGAGGTGTGCCCGGATGCGCTGTTCCTGAACTATACGAACCCGATGGCCGTACTGACGAATGTCATGAACACCTACGGCGGCGTGAATACTATTGGACTCTGTCACAGCGTGCAGCAGTGTATCCCTGGATTATTCGACCACCTCGGCATTGACAAGACAGGGGTTCAAGCCAAAATCGCCGGCATCAACCACATGGCCTGGCTGCTTGAAGTCACCAAAGACGGCGAGGACCTGTACCCGGAGATCAAACGGCGTGCGGCCGCGAAGCAGCTTGAGCCTCACTACGACATGGTCCGCTATGAGATGATGCTGAAATTCGGCTACTACATTACCGAGTCCTCCGAGCATAACGCAGAGTATCATCCGTACTTCATCAAGCGGAACTACCCGGAGCTGATCGAACGCTTCCAGATTCCGCTGGACGAATATCCGCGCCGCTGTGTGGAACAGATTAAGGACTGGGAGCAGATGCGCGGAGATCTGGTAAATAATCAGGATCTGACACATGAGCGTTCCCATGAGTATGCCTCCTACATCCTGGAAGCCATGGAGACGGATGTGCCGTTCAAGATCGGCGGGAATGTGATGAACACGGGCCTGATCACCAATCTGCCGCGCGAAGCCTGTGTCGAGGTGCCTTGCCTCGTGGACAGAAGCGGCGTAACGCCAACCTTCGTGGGCGATCTGCCTCCGCAGTGCGCAGCGCTGAACCGGACCAATATCAACACCCAACTCCTGACTATCGAAGCCGCTATGACCCGCAAAAAGGACCATATCTACCACGCCGCCATGCTGGACCCGCATACCGCCGCCGAGCTGTCGATGGACGACATTGTCAACATGTGCGATGATCTGATAGCGGCTCATGGTGACTGGCTGCCGAAGTATCAATAATTTCCAGCCTATATTTTAGGGGTACCTCCATAGCAAAGGCAGCAATCCTCCGTAACAGGGGAATTGCTGCCTTATATTTTTGAACTGCGCTCGTTTGCAGAACCATTTATTTCACATAAATTTTAATTTGATTAGGTGCCGTTCTCGCAAGAACGCGGTAGCCTTCTGCAGAAGCGGTTGCCACTCCGTTCTCACCAGCCAGACAATATCCGTTCACCTGACAAGTTCCATCATCACGGACCAGCAGCTTGCCCATGGTTCCTACTGCTACCCACTCTGGACGATCAATCCTCGGCACATATTTTTGAGAAGGGTTGAATTGGGGATTGACCGCAGCCGCCTTCACAGAATGTGCATGTGCGAGAACATTGCCCTCGCTGTCTGTCACGGCCTCTACTTCCCGATCTTCATATCTAACCCTGCCCCATTCATCTCTTTCATATTTGCCTTTCCAGTTCAAGGGGCTTGCATCGCCAAGGACAGAGGGCTTTGCACTGACCACGCCCAAGATATATTTGTCTGCCGGCGTTGCTCTTCTTACCCGCTCCCCATCGGTGGTCACAAAATAACCCGGCTCCATCGGCAATCCATCCACCGTTTCAAACATTTCGGCATAATCTGCCCCAGGATTTATTACGGTGCCTTGAAGGTATAAATTCCCGGTAGAACCCTGAAGAACAGCAGCCAGGTCAGGATTGCCTGGAGTACCATTGGCTAAGTGCCAGGAACCGGGGTATAACGTCTGACCAAAGGAACCCATAATGTGAGCTTCAAAGTGTTCTTCAAGAACAACTGTAGAATTACCTTCAGCATGAGAGTTCTGAGCACCTGCAATTGTAGAAGAACCTTCTGCATGAGAAAAGTTTGCATTCGCCTCAGTGAACGAACCTTCTGCATGAGCAGAAAGCCCATTGGCCTGAGTGAAGAAGCCTTCTGCATGAGCAGCACCATCAGAAGCTACAGTCAGGTAGCCTTCGGAATGGGCGTAATCACCACTTGCAGTGCTCTGATTACCTTCCGCATGTGAAGCCACACCCGAAGCTGTCGTCTGCGCACCCTCAGCGTGAGCTTGAGGTGCGGAAGCAACAGTTAAACCTCCTTCAGCGTGGGCAGCGTCACTGATTGCATAGGTCTTGTAGCCTTCCGCATGTGCGGCCGGTGCTGTGGCAAGTGTTCCATTTCCTTCGGCATGGGCCGTATCCAAAAATGCAATGGTCTGGTACCCTTCCGCATGAGCCGCAGAAGCACTGGCCGTGGTCTCAAACCCCTCGGCATGAGAAGCAAAGCCGCTGGCGGTAGTGGAGTTCCCCTCTGCATGTGAGCAAGATCCGGAAGCGGTCTGATTGCATCCTTCATCTGCCATAAGCCATTCCTCCTAATATTGTGGTTTTTATGGTCCTGCCCTACACAATATTGCGGACTTGATGGAATGGACACGGCATGTCTCCCGGGTACAAAACACTATTTATCGGACCGGAGAGATCTTATCCCCGCGAAAACGCGACCTTTTGCAGCGTAACGGACTCAGGCGACCTTATAGTCTCTCTATGCGTTTATGCCTTCTCTGCAATGTATTTTCACCCCAATGTGAGCCATCTCCGGCTATGATGCTCCTGCACCTCAACCGGGGTATCGAAGAAATCACTGAGCACCCCGGATTTCAGACACTCCGTCGTCTTGTCCGCTTTGTAGATTTCCCCTTTCTTAACCAGCAGGGTATGCGTGAAGCAGGCAGTAATCTCCTCGATATGATGGGTCACATACAGCAAGGTAGGGCCCCCTTCCTGCTTGGTGATCTTCTCGATCATCTGCAGCAGCTGCTCCCGCGCAAAAATATCCAGTCCCGTACAAGGCTCGTCCAGGATGAGCAGATCAGGATTTGCAATGAGCGCCCTGGCGATAAGAATTTTCTGGCGTTGTCCCTGTGATAAGGTATCATATGTGCGCGATGCCAAAGCCGAACAATCCAGGAATTCCAGCAGATCCTCTGCCTGCTTCAGGTCCTGTTCTTCTGTCTTGTCGTATAGCCCGATCGTGGCAAATTTGCCGCTCAGAATGATGTTCAGTGCCGTCTGATGGCCGTACAGCTTCTGCTGCAAAGAGGTGCTGACCCAGCCGATCCGCTTACGCAGCTCTCTCAGGTCCACATCGCCGAAGCGGTGGCCCAGCACCTCTACCTGTCCCTCTGTCGGCCAGATGTAGCCGTTCACAACGTTCAGCATGGTCGTCTTGCCTGAGCCGTTCAGACCGACTATGCACCAGTGCTGTCCCTCATGTACCTGCCAATTCATATCGTGCAGAATCATTGTCTGCTCACGCCGCCAGGATACCTTTTCTAGCGATATAATCATGTTCTTGGTGTTCCCCCCTGCCCTCATAGTAGTCTTTAATGAAATATTATAGCAGCTCAACGAACCCTGCGCTTCCATCTACACGAATGCGTTGCCCGTCCTGAATCCGCCGGGTAGCATTTTCAACACCTACCACTGCCGGCAAGCCATACTCGCGAGCGATTACGGCACCGTGTGTCATCAGCCCGCCGACCTCGGTGACCAGGCCCTTAATCGACACGAACAGCGGCGTCCAGCTGGGGTCTGTAAATGAGGTGACCAGGATATCTCCTTCTTCCAGTTCTGCCTCCTCCATATTAAGGATTACTCTAGCCCGTCCTTCGATTACACCTGTAGAGACAGGTAGGCCTGCCAGGGCGCCGGGCGGAAGATCCTTCCGTCTGTACCGGCCGGACAGGATTTCCCCCTCTGAGGTGATGACACGCGGCGGCGTAAGCTTGTCGGCGAATTTGAACTCGTCCTTGCGTCTCTTAATCAGCTCGGCATCGAATACACCGGTGCGAACGGCCTCATATAGTTCCTCGAATTGTAGATAGAAAATATCTTCCCTGTCATGAACAAGGCCTGCTTGAACGAGCTGGTCCGCTTCCTTCATAATGGCTTTTTTGTATACCAGATAGCGGCTGACCATCCCGTATTTCGGATATTCGCGGTATCCGATGTAATGCCGGACCAGCTCAATCCGTTGTCTGGTTGCCAGCACCTTGTCGTCCCCATCCTGCAGCAGCTGCAAGCGTTCTATGATCTCCCGCTCCTTCTCCCGGACTTCCTTAAGTCCCTGCTGGAACTTCTGTCTGCCGGCCCCCGGCGCGAACTGCCGGATATTGCTGAGAAGCATCGGAATTAGAATCGCCGGGTTCTCGCTCCAGCGCGTTCGGGTAATGTCAATTTCCCCGGTGCAGCGCATCCCGTATTTGCCGAGATACTCTGTCAGCGCTGCATAGGCAGCTTGCCCGCCTTCTATCGCAAGGAGTCCGGTCAAGAAATCCCCGTCTTGAACGTGCTGCTGCAAATAATCGGTCACCTGCGGAAAAGGACGGATGACATCGGCCACATCAAGCAACGCAAGCCCCATGGATGAGGTAATGTTGTTGTCCACCGATTGCGATAAGGTATCTGCTGCGTTGATTTCGCCGAGCCATTCCTTCAAGTGCTCATTCAGCCAGGCCGAAGCATCCATAGCAGCCATGAACACTGCTGTACTGTGCGGATCGAACAACAGCCGCTTGAGTTCCTTCATATCCCCACGGATAAAATCAAACATTTCCGCGCCGGATTTTCCTTGAATGGCCTGCTTCAATTCGCCAACCGAGGCTTCGTTATTCTTAATCAGCTCTGTAACGATGGCCGGATCAGACTTGAGCGGGTCTTGCTCCTGGGGAGCGGGTATGCCTGGTTTGCTTGTACCGGGACTGGCGGCGGGTTGAAGCTCTGGCGATACGGGTATGAAATCCTCGCGTTCAAGGATCGTCAGCAGCGAATCTTTGACTAAGGGATCGGACTTCCCGAGCGTATCAATAATCGACTGTCTGGCTGGTGAGGCCAAATAAGCGGTGACATCAACGAACAGTCTGGAACCGGCTACCCGCATAGGGGCAGGAGTAACCATCAGGTGAAAAGACAAGCCCAGCGGCTTCATTGCGTCTGTCATCATTTGCCCATGGCCGACCGAGATGTAAGCACGGTTCTCCGAGTCCCCGGAATCAGGGATGGGATATAGCGTTGTGACCGGCCGGCTCTGGACGATAAAGAAGATATCATCGGCCAGGCACCATTCGATATCCTGCGGAGCTCCGAAATTGGCCTCAATCTGTCTCCCGATCCGGGCGAGCTGCACAATCTGCGGTTCCGTAAGCGTCTGCGCTTCCTGCTGCTCCGGGTCAAGCTGCCGGATTTCCGTCCCGCCTTCCGGTAACGCGTAGACCGCCAGCTTTTTAGAGGTAATCCGCTGCTCTACGATGTTCTCCCCCCGCACCTTATAGACATCCGCAGATACCATGCCCGAGACGAGCGCTTCCCCCAGACCGTACCCGGCTTCAATCGACAGCAGCTTGCGGTTATTCGTGACAGGATCGGCAGTGAACATAATACCTGAGACCTGCGGGACGACCATCTGCTGCACAATGACAGATAAATAGACCTGTCTGTGATCGTAGCCCTGCTGCATGCGGTAGATCACCGCACGATCCGTGAACAGCGATGCCCAGCATTTGCGGATGTGCTCCAGAATGGCGTCCAGTCCGACAATATTCAAGAACGTATCCTGTAGACCGGCAAAAGACGCATGCGGCAGATCCTCTGCCGTTGCACTGGAGCGAACGGCATACGCCTGATCGTCTCCAAGCCGGGATAGCCGCTGCTTCACAGCTGCTGCAACTTCGGGCGGAATCTCGGATTCTTCAATCGTCTCGCGTATCGCTCTGCTGATGTCCTTGATCTGTGCCGGGTCTTGGTCTTTGGCTTGCAACACAATTAACCGTTCCAGCAAAGCATGATATGCTTCATTATGCCGGGTAGCTTGCTGATACCCCTCGGTTGTTACACAGAACCCCTCTGGTACATGGATGCCTTCCATCCGGGACAGCTTGCCCAGGTTCAGCCCCTTTCCGCCAACCAGCAGCAGTGGTGCATGGTCCATTTCTTTTAATCCGAGAACGAGTGATTCCATTCCAATCTCCCCTAACTTGTGAATTAGAACTTGTGAAGCGGAAACATATCGGGCGAGAAAAAGATTTGACATCCTCATGTCGGCATGTTATGATAAAAATATAAGATGACTTTTTTATGTTCTCAATTAGTTTTAAATAGTCGCAGTTGATTATATCATCGTGTATGTATAGATGCAATACGAAAGAACCCGGGCGCATGTCCGGGTTCTTTTTTTGAATTCTATTTCTCGCTGAAACGGTACTGTCCTTTAGTAGGATGGCAATGCCTTTTCCACTTGGTAGAATAGCTATGTGGTGGAACCACCCTTGCCCAGCCTAGTTATTTCGTCCGTAGTAGAGCTTCAGATTCGTTACATCTACCAGATACAAGATGTCGATGCCCTTTGGACTACGGTCTACCGCCAGCCGTTCAACCGGAATACCCGGTGCAAGCGAGCTCTCGGTCCAGCCTCCGCCGCTATTCACTGCCATGAATGCACGGTCTGTACCGCTGCTTTTGACATAATAGATTCTGGCAGCTGTACCGGACCAGGTCACATCGATCGCCGCGTTGGTTGGAGCTGCGTTATAGACGGTCTGCAAGTTCCAGCCTCCTGTACCGTAAGTCGCCTGCTTCACAGCAAAGCTGGTGCTGCCCTCCTCACGGTAACGGTAAGCAATGACCGGATGCCCCGCAGAGTCAAGCGTCATCTTGGCACTCTGTACTCCCGGACCACCGGGATCGCTGCCGCTCTGCACATAGGCTTCGCTTGGCGCCATAGGCTGCACAATATCTGCCGTAGTCAGCGAGACCGGCGCTGTAACCGGAGTTCCGTCTGCTTTGCTGAATACGCCCGTGGACGGGCTGTACTTCAGATAGGACAACTGATGGCGCAGCGGGCTGGCGGCAAAATACGCCCACTCGAACAAGATATGCAGATCGCCGTTCGCATCAAAGACCAGGTCATCCGGATAGACAGACCGGTTCAGATGCGCCGCAATGGTCTTGACCTGAGTCCATACGGAGTCGGCATTGTTCCAGCGCAGCAGAACAGCCTCTCTTTTGCCAGCCAGGTCTTTATCGACACGCACTAGCAAATACAGATCTCCATTCGGAGCAGTCGTCACTACCGGATAGGTTACCGTCATGCCTGCGGGCAGCTCGTCCGAGTGGTTCTGCGGAATCCCGCCCACCGTATCTGAGCGGTAATAGCGCCAGGGATTGCTGTGCATCGAAGCAAAGACGTGGAACCGCCCGCTCCCGTCTCTCGCGATAGAAGGCTGGTTATGCCCGAGATCATCCAGATATTCCGCCGGCGTTGTCCCATCCATGAGCGGAAGCTTGCTCCATAGACCGTCGTTGTCTCTTCTTGCAATAGCTACCGTATGCTTGCCGGGGATAGACCCCGGAGCATTATAGGCCAGATAAGCATACTCATAGCCCAGCCCATAAGTGGCAAGTGGAGACCACCAACCGGCCTGATTACTGGAATCCATCGGAAAAGGCACCTCCTCCAGCACAGCCGCCGCGCTCCCCGTCCCCGCAGGTACTGCGGTAAACAGCAGCGTCATCACAAGAGCAAGCATCCAGTGTTTGATTGATTTCGGGTTTCGGTTCTTTTGTAACTTACTGATCTGCTTCAACTATTTACGCCTCCTTTATCTCATCGACTTACACAAAGACATACTGAATTTAAATGTAAACGCATACATTCCTCTCCGGCCCCGCCTCCCCTTTCAACAACTATCCAGGTATTAGTGTTCTTGGTGCTGCTGGTTGCTGGCCCAAGAATAGCATGCTGCTTAAAGGATTGTTACTGTACTATTGCAAGATTGCTGTAGCTGGGGTCTTTTATCGCAATAGCTGCACGTCGCTGCATGAATTTCGACTCTCTTTCACTCTACTGCTACTATTGACGGCATCCGGCGTAGGGAGAGGCACCAATACGCGGCCTGAATGCATGCTGTTTTTCACAGTCATTATGAGGTTTTTCTTTAGGACCGTTTGGCTTAGCGTAACGGACTGAGGTGCTCTTATCCGGGAAGAAAGTCGTCACTTGAGCGATTAACGGACCGCAAGGACCTTATCCCCTGCATTTCAGCTCCGAAACGCCTCACAGAAAGACGATAAGGTCGCCTGAGTCCGTTACGCTACAAAAGGCGGTGTTCTTGTGGGGATAAGGTCTCTTCGGTCCGATACTGTAATAGTTTCTAATATATGCACAAAAAGCCCGGTTCCCCGGGCTTTTCCAGTTAATCTAACACCACCACGTGCATCGTTCTCACTTCAGTCAACCGCTCACTTCCGCACCGTCACTGTCATCTTCGCAGATCTCGACTCGCCTGCCGCGTTGCGCAGGACGGCTTCGTATTCATAGGTTCCGGGAGCTTTGCCGGAGATTGCAGTGACTGCGGACTGGGCATCCGGGGTATGCGCCTGTAGAGTCTGGGTATCAACCAAAATACCATTCTCATACAACTGGTATTCCGCCGCATTCGTCCCCCACCACAGATTCATTGTGACCGCATAGCTGCCGTCCCCGTCCCAGTTATCGTTGGATAACTCCGCCTGCCCCGGGGCAGCATCAGCGACTGTTACTGTCAAAGGTTCGCTGGTCACCGCTCCATACCCATTGCTCAATTCCAGCGTATAAACGTAAGTTCCATTCGATCTGCCGGTAATATCAATCTGCACTGACTGGGCGGACGGTGACTGGTCTGTCAGAGCGCCCTCCTCAATCATTTCGCCGTTCTCGAAGAGCTTGAAGCGGGTCCCATTATTGCCCCACCAGAGATTCATCGTAACAGTATAATCGCCGTCCCGCAGCCCCGTATCATGGCCGTTATTATCAGACAGCACCGGCTGGCCCGGAGCGCCGTCCGCGAGCGGTTCGCCCAGGGTAACCCAAGCGGACAGCGGAATATTCAGCTTCTTCACAAGCCCCGCTACCAGCTCAGATACCTTAATCGCACCGTTCATCTGCAGATGGGTATTGTCTTCTGTGCTTCCCGTCCACATGAAGATGGACTTGGTGCCCTCTGTACCCAGCTCCTGAAAATACTCCCAGCTTGCTTCATTCAGGTCAACCAGCAGCGTTCCCGTCTCCTGCGCCGTTTCCTTCATCGCCTGCACGTATGCCGGGAAGCTCTTATTCAGCACCTCACCGCTGAAATCCCGCCGGTTCACTGGTGTAACCAGTACAGGAACCGCACCTCTCTGCACTGCGCCGTTAATATAATCCTTCAGATACTCCTTGAACTGCTCCGGGGTAAGATAACGTTCCGGCCGGGACGGCGTGGAATCATTATGCGACCACTGCATGAACAGATAATCCCCTTCATGAATACCGAGCAGAATATCGTTTAGATATCCGCCGTTCAGGAAGGTTTTGCTGCTTAGTCCACCGACTGCCCGGTTATCAATGGCAATCTTGTCAGTGTCAAAATAACGGCCCAGCGTCTCGCCCCATCCGGCCTGCGGACGGTAGCTCTCCGCATAATTGGCCACGGTGGAATCGCTCGCCAGATAGAGAGTTGGCTTATCAGCCGCTACCTGCTCCGGCAGGCGTTCAATCTTCAGCGCGTTGATCTTCGGTGTACTGCCGGAGAAGCTGAAGTTAAATATGCCATCGATCAGGGCGACATCATAGGTCACTTCCTTGAATTGGCCGGAGGGGATGGTGGTGGCTGGCAGCTTGTTCATTTGTTCCACCGTAACCCCGGATTGGGTCACTTCCTGCGCATCCCCGATAGTCATCGTCACCCGGTAATTCGCCGGCTTCATCTCCACCAGAAACGAAGTGCCGTTCACACGGGTAAAGTCCTCGGTCAGCGGATTGCCGGTTCCCCGGTTCTCATCCTGGACCAGCGCAGTGTCGGCGAACCCGTAGCCGTTCCCTTCTACGTAGGCCCGTTTGGCATCCACCTTCGTATAGCCGTCTGCTGCACTGCCGGAGCCAAAATCAAAGGAATACGTACTAACATCCCCGGCAACCTCGCTGGTCAGTGAGTCGCGTGCAACGTTCAGCATATTTACCGCATGGTTAATCTGCGCCTGCGAGGCTGTTGTTCCGATCAGGGCTTCGGCAGCGTTCAAGGCTCTTTGCACCACAGCTATAGACGCTTCCGTGTAGGATGTCAGGTCGATAGCCTTAACATCTTTGTGCAGCGCAATCAACGCAGCCATGTCGCCTGCTGCCACCGGCAGCTTCGTGCCTTCAATTTTTACATTGTCGATCTGGGTAGTCCAATTCAGCGTGCCTCCTCCTCCTTTTCGCGTACCCAGGAACCGCAAGCCCCTAACGTTATTCGCATAGACGCCAGGACTAAGCGGAATATCACGGATCGTCTGGGTGACATTTGGATTAGCGAGACTTGTTAAGGTGAGGTCAAGGGTTTTTCCGGCAAAATCAATCTTCAGCTTAACATTCACCCACTGGTTCTTGGGAATATCCGTAGCGGTCCCGCCCCCTGGAATGGCAGTAGTGCCGGTACCATAATCAGGTGTATACGGGCCGGTGAAATAATGAATGTTCGTATTCGGGCTTGCCGCTCCGGTCTTGGTGAACAGGGTGAAAATCAGATTCTCATTCGCATCCTGCAGACTCAGATGCCCCTCCGACGGAGCAGCGCCCACATTGCCGGAATGCCAGTTGAAATCGACATTCACAATGTCACCGTTCACTGCATCGAACAGGCGGAATACCTTAGCGCGGTTGCCGGAGCCGGAACCCGTCACAGACAATACCTTGTTCCCGTTCTCTTCGGTAACCGTGCCCGCCATCGTTCCGGCAGTGCCCGTAGCATTCACCATCGAATATTGTGCAGCGGCCGGGTCGCCCTCGAAGTCCTCCGCATACCGCTGTACCTCCGGCTCCGGCTCAGGCTCGGTAATACCGGGATCAATCACGAACGGGGATATACTTAGGCCCATGTCCTTCACAGCGCCAGCCACCAGACCGGCAATTACTTGCGCACCGTAGGTGCTGAAATGGGTATTATCGCTCACACCGTTCGGATACTTAGGATATTCCCCCGGATTGGCATAGAGGAAAAGCTTCTCCGTAGCGGCCAGACCGATCCGGTTGTAATCTGCAATGCTGAGCTGGCTCAGATCAATTAGCGGGACGTTCAGCGCAGCCGCAGTTTCTTTTGCCGCCTTCACATATTCCGGAAAGCTTACATTGAATTCCTGAGTGATCGTATTGAAGTCTCTGCGTCCTACCGGCGTTAACAGAACCGGTGTGGCCCCGCGCTGCTTGGCTCCGTTCACGTATCGGGTCAAGTACGCTGCATAATCTGCCGGAGAGGCATAACGGTCAGGGATGCCGACACTTGCATCGTTATGGCCGAAGGAGATGAAGAAATAATCGCCCGGCCTGATCTGCTGCAGAATACTATCCAGACGGCCGTCCACCATGAACGACTTGCTGCTTCTGCCGCCGATGGCATCATTCTGGATCGTGACTCCGCTGCTGAAGTAGTTACCGAATTGCTGGCCCCAGCCTTCCTGCGGAGCCTGCATTCCACTGTAGGACTGCATCGTCGAATCCCCGGCCATATAGATGGTTGTTCCGGTTCCCGGCGTCTTCTGCGGGTATTTCTCGATCTTAATCTCCTGCACATCGGCTGCCTTGCCGGAGAAAATAAACTCTAACTGCCCGTCAACCACTGCAATGTCATAGGAATAGTGTAGTGGTGTTCCGGCAGGGACCTCAGTGAGTGCCAGCTTTTGCACAAATTCGGATTTCACTCCTACGTTCGAGTCTCTGTCTCCGCTGCCCAGCTTGAGCGTCACCTTGTAATTGGCATTCGGCAGGTCTACCGCAAACTTGGTGTTCTCCGGCAGAGAAGCGTGGCCCGAGCCTAAGATGATCCCGCTTGTGCTCTCGAAACCATATCCCGTGCCCTCAGTGTACGGCGTAGCCTGTACAGAGGTGGTTCCGGCTGGCGACTCCGTACCGAACCCGAAGTGGTGTAGCTGCTCCAGCGGTTGCGGCGCTCCGGCCAGTGTTAGATTTGCTTTTGGAAAAGCGGTTGCCTCCGTCCCAAGATAGAAGCCGGTATGCGGCGGCTGGTTGTACGCTACGTTCTGCCAGGCAATCCCCAGCCGGTACACCGGATCTTGCATGAGTGTTGGAATTCTGTAGGTTGTAGGAATCGTGGTGGTATAGAGTCTGTACTCCGTACTGTCTTCGCTGCGCAGCAACAGCTCCTCGCGCCAATCGCCCAGAAGGTCCGCCTGAAGGGCCGGGTTGCCTTTGGTATGATTATTAGTCAGTGTACCCGCCGCCCGAAAAATCTCCTTCAGCTGCTTATTCCGGTAATCCCACTTATAAATGAGCGGAATGCCTTGCGCGGTAGTGTTATTCCAGTCGTGGTCGAACAGCTCCCGCTGAAGATCCCCATCCCACCAGATCGCAAAATTCGCGCTTCGCGGCACTTCATTCTGTTCATAGATCACCTGTCCGTCTGCCGAATAGCCTCGGGATAACGGGTCCATCTGCCCGTTTACAATCGTGGACGCCCAAGACTCGTAGCCGGGATGCTCCGGATCGATATCGGCGGACATGCCCCGTCCGGTATCTTTTCCGGTGAATTGGCCCCAGAGGATCTCGCCTGTAGCCGCATCGCGCATCTCCAGCCCGTAGGCAGCATCCTTATGTTCATGCACACTGAAGACCTGATATCCTTCCCGGTTCGGATCGAGCTTCCCGGCGTGCATCGCATCTCCATGGCCGAGCCCTGTGCTGTACAGCAGCGTGCCGTCATCATCAATTGCCAGCGCACCGTACATGATCTCGTCTCTGCCGTCCCCGTCTGCGTCCAGCACACTAAGGTTGTGATTGCCTTGTGCTTCATATTGTGTGCCAGCTTGGTTCGTGTCGAAGTTCCAGCGCTTCACCAATGCGCCATTCGTGTAGTCGTATGCGGTAAGCGTTGTTCTTGTATAATAGCCACGGGCCATCACAACGCTTGGCTTCACGCCGTCCAAGTATGCAATTCCGGCCAGGAACCGGTCGACGCGGTTGCCGTATCCGTCTCCCCACGCGCTCACATTGCCTCTTGGCGGATCATAGTCAACGGTGGACACCGCTGCGCCGGTCTGTCCGTCGAACAGCGTCAGATATTCCGGCCCGCTGAGGATATAACCTCCATCGTTACGGTAATCCTTGGTGCCGTCACCGATGACTGTACCCTGCCCGTCTTTGGTGCCGTCTGCCGTTTTGACCACCACCTCAGCTTTGCCGTTGCCGTCCAGGTCATACACCATCAGCTGCGTATAGTGCGCCCCGGCCCGGATGTTCACGCCAAGATCAATGCGCCAGAGCTTGGTGCCGTCCATTTTGACCGCATCGATGTAGACGTTCCCTGTATACCCGGCTTGTGAATTATCCTTGGAATTGCTCGGACTCCACAAAAAAACGATCTCATATTCCCCGTCCCCGTCCAGATCGCCAACGGTCGCATCCCCGGCATAATAGGAATACGTCCCCCCGTCCTTGGTTCGGCCACCCTCAGGCTTATCCAGCGGAATCGGCAGATAAGAATTATGCCACACCGCTGCCCGCTCGGCCTGCATCTCTTCCTTCCCGGCAACAATTGTAGCAATCTGATATTGTGAGCTGTCTGCACCTGTGGTGTCCAGATAGTTGGTAGAATCCGTGATCGGTGCCGGGTTCACCTTCATCCCGTTCTTGTAGACATTGTAAGCGATTTCATCCGAATCCGTATTCAAGTACCTCCAGCTCACAAAAACACCGCCATCCGTCAGAACAGCCACCAAGCCACGGTCCAGATATTCTGCCTGACGGGCAGGAAGATTCCCTGTAGTTGCTGCGTGTGCCGGAGCAGGCGGGAGGGCAAGCGGTAAGACAAGCAGACAGGATAATATGAATGTGAGCAAGGATTTCTGAACAGACCTCTTTTTTCTACCCATGTACTTCACTCCTCCTATTATTCTAAAATCAATTTAGAAATCAGGGGACACTTGTGCAGATGCTCTCATAGTTGTCTTCCGGCTTGAGCTTGAGCACTCCCGCCTCCTTTCCTGGTAACATTCATATGGAGCGTAACAAATAATAGGGATTCATTCTGCTCAAAAAAAAGCACTTTCAGCCTAGAATCGACTATTATAACGGCTAAGCCAGGTTCCAATATGTGGTATCATAAAGGATATGTTTGGTTAGGGGAGTGTTTATGGCAGAGGAACATGGAGCTTCAATTGAAGGAATGGAACAGGAATATGTACATATTCTTTTCGGCATGTCGGATGCGGGTTCTTTAAAAGTAGCGCTTAGTGCCCTCGGTAAACGTGAGACAAGCCAAGTTCTGGCTTTTAATGAATTATTCTCAATTGGGCCTTTATCAGGGTTGGACACCATAACCGGAATGCAGAACAGGCATCTTTGGATAATGGAACGAGATGAGAATTACAGCCTTAGCCAGCACCATAACCAAGAGAATCAGCTTGTCCATATGGCACAGACCGTGAAAGCGCGCTGGATGAGGTAATTCTGAGGTCCGTTACTGAACTGAAAGTGGAGCAAGAGCGCAATCAGGGCAGAAAGGGATTTGTTAGTGCAGGGGGTGTCTTCATCCGCGTGTTAGAGTTAATAATTCTTCAGCCATTCAAGTGGTCAAAAAAATAGCGCAGCGGCCCTCCTTATGAGAAAATCGCTGCGCTATTTGATTACTTCATATACAATTCCACCAGCTTATAACAACGCTCCTTCGTTACTGAAGCCAAGGTCGCCGCGTACTCCAGCCCCTCCATCGTTCCGCCTTTATATTTGGCAGCTGCTTCCTCTGCTGCTTTATCGCGTTCCTTGATCCAGCTTAGCTGCTCCTCTTTCAGTTTCGCCATATCGGCTTCGGTAAGCTGCGCTTTAAGCTCCTGGTAGATTTCATTTAGCGCCTTGTCCCAGCGTTCATGCTCCTTGGAGGCGGCCTCCTTCATGTCTGCCGTTACACCGCTGGCTGACATCGCCTTCAGATCGCTTAGTCCTTCTTCAATCTTATCCAGCTTGTCAAAATAAGTCTGCCGCTGGGATTCCCCCGCCGCTGCACTGGCCTGCGGAGTGGCTTCAGGCGCGGCTGTCTGCGCAGGAGCCTGTGCCGTAGCTTCCGGTGCGGGCTCTACGGTAGCCTCAGATGCCGGTTCCGGCGTGACCTCTGGTGTAACCTCCGGGCTTGCCGTCGCTGCTTGTCCGGTCTCTGCCGTAGCCGCCGCACCGCCATTTGCCGCCTCGTTATTGCCGCAGCCAGCCAGTAAGAGACTGGAGATGAGCATGGTAGTCAGAATTGCTTTTCGCATAAGTCCTCATCCTGTCATTGGTTTATAGTTGAGACTCTATTGTATACCGGCTGTTCATAAGCCGTCTTGAGAGTTATTACCTGATTTCACCCGGGTGTAATCATTTTTTGAAACGCTTGGAAGCGCGGACGGCCGAATATTACTGCTTGACAGCACTTTGGGATCGGAGTAGTATTTTGAAATACTTCTACATACAACGAAGCATTATTTACTCTCACAGAAAGGCGGTTCACCCATGATTGAAGCATTACGCAAGCTCGGCTTATCCGACCTGGAAGCCCGCTGTTATCTGGCGCTGCACGGGCAGCCGCCCTCCTCGGGTTATGAGGTCGCCAAGCAGGTGTCCGTGTCCCGCTCCAATGTATACGCCGCACTACGCAGTCTGGTAGATAAAGGAGTCTGCCGGACAATCGAAGGCGAGCCGGTTACCTTTGCTGCAATTCCAGTCCGTCAGGTCGTCAAGCTGCTTCAGGCAGAGTTTGAGCGCACCGCCCGCCTGCTGGAGAACGAGCTGACCCACCTGCCTGCCGCACCGCCATTCTTCAGCAACTGGAAGGGAGATGCACAGGTCGGTCTGGCAGTAAAGCGTCTTGCTGCCAATGCCAGCGAGGAGATTCTGGCAGATATCTGGGCGGAGGATCTGCACCGGATAGAAGACACACTGCTTGCCGCCGAAGAACGGGGCATTGCCGTCCACCTGATGGTGATAGGCGACATACCTACAGCGCTGTCGCGTGTCATTGTGCATAGTGTTCCGGCAGGCGGGCCGAAGACCTCCCGGAACTTCTCTCTCCTGCTGGATAAGGAGACCTCTCTGCTGGGCAGCTTCACCCGCCACGGGCAGGCTTCTGCATTGGAGAGCAACCATCCGGCTGTGCTGGATGTCCTTCAGACGTCTTATTATCACGATGTCGTGATGATGCGCATTGAGCAGGATTTCGCCCTGGAGCTGGAGGCGCGTTATGGCAAGAATTACTCCTTAATATTCCAGGAACACCCAGAAATGCGCGGGCGGAAGCCAGCCCCCGAATCGGAACCTAATCCAGATTGCTTGGAGGATGACTCCCATTGAATAGATTGAATACACCGGATATGACTACTTCACACTCATCTGTACTGCATAACCGCTCGTTCCTGCGCCTATGGATCGCGCGGATCTTCTCCACCAGTGCCTTCCAGATGCTGTCGGTGGCGATTGGCTGGCAGATGTATGCGCTGACCGGCAGCGCCTACCAGCTTGGACTGGTCGGGCTGGCCCAATTCCTGCCCATGCTGCTGCTGACATTGCCTGCCGGACAGACGGCTGACCGCTATGACCGCCGAACCATTGTGTTCCTGTGCCAGCTTACAGAGTGCCTCATCGTGCTGATGCTTGTCCTCGGCAGCATCGAAGGCTGGCTCAGCGCGGTCCAACTGCTGGCAGCCGCAGCAGTACTTGGTGCATGCCGTACCTTCGAGAGTCCGGCCTCGGCAGCGCTGGTGCCGGACATTGTGGATCGGGAGCAGCTTCCGAAGGCAGCGGCATGGTCCGCGTCTGCTATGCAGACGGCGATGATCGTGGGCCCGTCGCTCGGAGGTGTCCTCGTCGTCTGGGGTACGGCTGCCGCCTATCTCGCCTCGCTTGCCGCGCTGCTGGTATCTACGGTGCTAATCTTCTTCGTCAAGACCGTCCATTTCGTCAAGAAGCTGGACGCGGTCAGCATGGACACCTTTCTCAGCGGCTTGCGGTTTGTCTTCGCCCGCAAGATTATCCTGGGTACAATCTCGCTGGACCTGTTCGCTGTACTGCTTGGCGGGGCCACGGCACTGCTGCCAATCTTCGCCGAGGATATCCTGAAGACCGGCTCGCTCGGTCTTGGTTTGCTGCGCTCCGCCCCGGCGGTAGGTGCGATTATCGTCTCGCTCATCCTGACCCGCTATTCGGTGGAACGGGCCATCGGCCGGATGCTGTTCGCCTCGCTGGTCGTCTTCGCCCTGGCAACGATGCTGTTCGGCATCTCCCACAGCTTCTGGCTGTCCCTGTTCGCGCTGGTTCTGATCGGCGGCTCGGATGTCGTGAGTGTCGTTATCCGCTCGACACTGGTGCAGGTCAACACGCCGCAGGAAATGCAGGGCCGGGTAAACGCAGTGAATTCGTTATTCATCGGTACCTCGAACCAGCTTGGCGAATTCGAGTCCGGCACCATGGCCGGGCTGGTCGGGGCTGTGCCTGCAACCGTGATCGGCGGAGTGGGCACCCTGATTATTACCGTGCTCTGGATGTACCGGTTCTTCCCGGTCCTCCGTACCCAGAAGACGTATACAGCGGAGGAGATTTGAACGCTCGAAAGGGGCTGCCGTTTGGCAGCCCCTCTTTACGAATTTATTTGTTTTGAGGCCCCCACAAAGTATCTGAATATACTTCGAAGCTTAAGCTCCACTTTGTGGGGATGGAAATTAGTGCTCCCCTTTAATCACAAAAAACGATCCCCGGATCGTACCGGCCAGCTTCGACTTCTGCCGCGCGAACTTGAACTTGTCCGCCAGCTCCTTCGGAATCTCCATCCCCTCTGAGAGCTTGAAGCCAACTGCCCGCTTCTTCGGGTCATCCACAGTGTACATCACGTTAAGGGCAAGACCATCCTCATAGAAAACGTAGGCGAACCGGATATTCTCCACCTGGAAGCGCGATGTTTGGAGTGGCTTGGCTGCAAATTCAAGACCCCGCTCCTTGCTCAGAATCCCGTTCACGTAATCCAGCGTCTCCTGGCTTTCACTGGCCGGAACGACTGTGAATTCATGCTTATACTTGTTCATGAAATACCGCGCCTCATTCGCACGCAGACCCGCCAGCGCCTCAGCAACGGGCGACGACTCCAGACCTTGCACAGATACTTCTTTGAAATCAACTGTATACGCCATAGTTAGTTATCCTCCATTACATTACTTTAGTTTCTGACGACCGGAATCCACATTTCACCATACAGCGAGCCGTCACGCCGTCCCATCTCCACAGCCGTATTGGGCCCGCCCACGTAGGCGTACCCTTCTGCTTGCGGCAAGGCTTGTCCGAAGGCTATGCCCGTCACGGTATTGCTTAATTCCTCAGTCGTCGCTCCTTCTCCTGCCACTACGAGGTATTCCCCTTTCGGGAACTGGATCACCCGGGCCTCTTGCGGAATCTGCGCGGCTGCATCAGCCATTACCCCGGCGTAATGCATCATTTTGCCGTTCACTGCTTCGTTTACTACAAACACATATTCATTCGCCGCAATCCCTTTTAATAAGTCGAGCCTGCCATCATCACTGACTGCCTGCCAAAAATCCATCTTCTCCTTATAGATCCCCGCATAGTCCGTATAATCACTCTTAAGATCAACGCCCAGACCAATCACCGTAAAGCTGTCTTTCTCTTCAATAGTGTACCCTGCCATTGTCATATCCCGCCTTTATTCATATTTGTGTTCCTCACCTGCTATGTATATGATAACCTTAAATCATGTCAAAAAATGAACCTGTTTAGGAGCCGCGATGAAAAAAGTAGAACGGATCAACATCATCATGCGGTACATTAACAATCGTGCCCATTTTACCCTGACGGAAATCATGCGGGAATTCAACATTTCACGTTCGACCGCCCAGCGGGATATCCGGGAAATCGAGGCTCTGGGTATGCCGCTGGTTGCTGAGGTGGGCCGGGATGGCGGGTATTCCGTCATGCGTAACTCTATCCTTCCGGTGGTCCGGTTCACGGATAACGAGGTCAAAGCGCTGTTCATTGCCTTCATGGCGACAAGAAACGGCCAACTTCCTTATCTCAAAAGCCGCCAGTCGCTGACGGAGAAATTACTGGGGCTCATCTCGGAGAATCAGCAGGAGGAGCTTGTTCTTCTCAATCAGATCCTGCTGTTCGAGGGCACCCATCCGGGCAATCCTGATCTGCTGGATCTGTCTGATCTCCCCCACCCTATGCTGGACAAGCTGATCCGGCTCCTGCTGGCGGACCGCTATCTGCTACTCACCTGCCGGGAAGAGCAACAGGATATCACATATGCTGTGTATCTTTTACGTCTCTATCAGGAGAAAAGCCTGTGGCTCATCGAGTCCTTCGACCTGGACGCCTCCAGAAAACGGATCATCCCGGTTGATCAGCTTACGGATGTGATCCCCTCCCCCGAACCCAAGAGGCTGAGCACCAAAAAAATTCAGGAGAAGCTAAGCAAGCAGCAGGTAAAAAACAACCTTGTCCTGGAGCTCGGTCCCCGGGCCATTGCCCAATACCGCAAATATCACCCGTTCCGGGTTGCGCTGTCCTACACCAATCCCTATCAGACTACCGCTATCCTGAAGATGGATGTCGAGGTCAATCGGATGGAGGAGCTGAAGGAGATCACAAACTGGCTGTTGTTCCTGGGCGATGATCTTAAGATGAAGGAAATCCCGGAGGAAGTACGGGCGGAGCTGCAAGCGAGGGTAGATTTGTTTCAGACTTAGGGAGTGTGCGGCCCGCCTACTGTTGCGTTCGCCGCGATCCAATGTGTTCTGTTTTCCGACTACATTCGGCCCGTTTGCCATCCCGCTGTCCAATGTGATCGGTTTAATACGAAAATAAAAGTACCGGAAAATGCGCAGCAGAACGGGTTTTGACAAAAAAAGACCCACCGCCCCAAAAAAACGTTTCGTTTTTTTTGAAAAAGGGAAGACTATTGGATAGGATTTAATTGCACGCTATATCCTAACTGCTGGATATAGTTCACGTACCTATCTAACGTGTTTTTCTTGGACGTCTCATCGCCTAGTGAGACGTCTATTTCTTGGTATGACCTCTTCTCCCGCATCAGGGCATGGAGGATTCGAATCAGCAAATGCGCGGTGGCGACGTTTGCTTTTTTATCGCCTCTTCTCTTACGTATTCGTCGAAAAAATTGGCCGATCCGGTTCGAGGAGCGAGAGTTCGCCCAAGCCGCCTGACACAAGGCCCCTTTCAGATGCTTGTTCCCTTGCATCGTTTTTGACTTTCTTCGCTTTCCCGCGCTTTCGTTGTTCCCTGGACACACCCCCGCCCATGATGCAAACTGCGCATCACTCGGGAACATTTCCGCGACATGCGGCCCCACTTCGGCAAAGATGGTCACGGCAGACGTCCGCTCAATTCCTGGAATGGAGTCAATTTGTTCAATCACCTCCAGGTACGGTTCTGCCTTCGCCTCGATTCGAGCTTCCAGCTCCGTGATCCTTTTCTCCAAATAGACCAAGTGGTCCCAGTGGTCTCGAATCATCTCGCGGTGATGACGGCGCAACTTGCCATTGAGCGCGTCTAGCAACTGCGGAACTTTCTTTTTCAAACGGGTTTTGACCAGGTTTTTAACGGTCCCTTCGTCGATGACCTCGCCGTCCATGATCTTCTGGAGCAGGCCCCGTCCCGAAACCCCATATAGATCGGACATAAAGGTGGTTAGCTTAATGTTGGCATCCTGCAGGATTTTGTGAATGCGGTTTTTCTCCGCCGTCACCGCCTGCACCATCTTACTCCGGTAACGGGTCAAGTCTCGCAAATCCCGGATGTCTTGTTCGGGCACCATACTGCCTTCAATGAGCCCGCAACGGTGCAATTGCGCTAACCAGCGCGCATCTTGCATGTCACTTTTTCGACCCGGCGTATTCTTTACCCGCTGGGCGTTGGCCAAGACCAGATCACAACTGCCCTCTAAGATGTTCCATACCGGTTTCCATAACACGCCCGTACTCTCCATCACCACCTCCCGACAGCCTTGTTCACTCAGCCAATCTTGCAGGCCTAGCAATTCTTTGGTTGTCGTCCCAAAGGTTTTCAGGTGACATTGGGGTTTCTGTTCGATCGGTCCTTTCAACACGCAGGCCACAACGGTTTCCTGGTGCACGTCCAGACCGGCGCAACACATACGTACAGCATCCATTCCAATCATCCTCCATCGTCAGCTTACAAATCATGCGCTCGAGTGAGTGTAATTTAATACACGTACTTTTGGGGGCTACAATAGGCGATGCTCGAAAAGCGCAATAGAACAGTTTTTCGCACGGGGTGTATCCCAGTAACCGTTTCCGCCCTTTGATTTGTATATGTAGTGTTGACGACTACAGCCTCTTTTAGAATGGATGCGACGGATGCCACCCACTTATTTTCATTCCTGGGGGTGACAAGGTCTCTGTCTTGTCATGCCTGTTTTTCGCATACATTCGGCCCGTTTGCCATCCCGCTGCCCAATGCTAATCGGTTTTTCGCATACATTTGGCCCGTTTGCCATCCCGCGATCCAATGTAGTAGGTTTTTCGCATATATCCGCCCTGCTCCTTCGCAACCGCACGATCCCATGCCAGTAAAAAGAGCAGCGCCCCCTTTACAGGAGGATCGCTGCTCTACTCTACTGTTACTTATGCTTTTAGTCTTCGGCTTACTGATTTAGCAGCAAGGCCAACACTTTCGCACTCTCTGCGCGCGTTGCATAAGCCTGGGGCTTGAAAGCCCCGTCCGGGCTGCCCGCAAGGAAGCCAAGCGAACTTGCAGCACCCACGGCCTCCTTCGCCCAGCCGCCGATGGTTCCGGCATCGGTATAAGCGGCTGGTGTTCCTGCCGGAGCCGGGCTTCCCGAGCGCAGCTCGTAAGCTCGCACAAGCAGCGCGGCCATCTCTTGGCGCGTGACCGGCGCTTCTGCTGCGAACCGGCCGGCCGCATCTCCCTTCACGATTCCCGCTTCATAAGCGGCTGCCACATCGGCCGAATACCACTTGCTGCTGGTTATGTCAGCGAACGAACTCATGCCCTCCGCCTTTAGCCCAAGCGCGCGTACAAGCATCGTAACAAATTCGGCACGGGTCACTTCCCGCTTCGGCGCGAAGCTGTCCCCGCCGTTGCCGGCAATGATATGCTTTGCTGCCAGTTCCTGAACCGCCTGATAGGCCCAGTGCCCCTGCCCCACATCGGCAAAGGTCTTGTCATACTCAAGCACAGCATACTTGCCGGATTGCGGAACCTGTACAATCATCAAGCTCTGTTCGCTGGTTCCCCCCACATATTCAATCGTCCCGTCATCTGCTACCGCGTACACACCAGCCAGCTTCCGATTCCCGTTCTCCTGAAGCTTCAGACGAAGCATGACAGGCTCGGTGAAGGAGGCCAGCGGAGTCTTAACCCCTTGCTGATTCAGTACAGACAGACTGAGATTGAACATTTCTCCGGCTGTTCTCAGTTCAGCCTTATTCTTCTTACCCGCTTGAAGAATCCAGGCTGTCTTCTGCTCTGGGGACGATGGCTCAAGCACGATAGACATCATCGAGCCCTTCAGCTGCTGTCCTGCCAACGCTTGAAGCTGCTGAACAACCTTACCTGGAATTTCTATAGCCACGGTCTGGCCCTCCACCTTCAGCGCAGCGATTCCCTTAAGCGCCGCAGCGTCTGCCGGAATTCTTACTTCCTTCTGCCCTTCGGCCACTGGAATCACAATCTGGTTCTGGGCATTCACCTTCGGCTCCGTTACCGTCAGAATCTCCGGCTGCGGTGTGGCCTGCGGTGCAGCTGACGCTTGTGCTGTTGCCAGCGGAGCTGTCCAGCCTGAACCGGAGCCCGTTCCAGGTGCCACAGCCGGACTTGGTGCCGGACTGGCTTCCGCACTTGGCGCAGGATTCTCTTCCGGAGGTGTTACCGGTTCTGTAACCGGAGGTGTTACTGGCTCTGTTGTTGGAGGTGTTACAGGTTCGCTTGGTTCACTGGGTTCGCTTGGTTCACTTGGAACTTCAGGTGCAGTTGTGCTATTACGCACGAAGGTCACCTCTTGCAGATAACCGTAATGATTATCTGAGTCCGTCATGACTTTGAAGCCCAGCGATGCGCTGCCGTCTTCCCCTATGTGCACATGCTTTAGCGTCAGAGTCCGGGGCTTCAGCCAGGCGCTGCCTGAATAGGTAACCGGCACCGAATACGTCTGTCCCTCGGAGATCACATACATCACCGAACCGGGAGAAGGCTCTCCCTTGTCCCCGAAGATTTTGGCCTGGAAGGTATAGGTTCCCGGCTCCAGTCCGGTAATTTCATGAGTAAGGCTGAAGTTAATGGGCTTGTCATCCCCGTAATCGAAGCCGCCTGAAGCATTGCTGTCTCCGAAGGTAGCGGGCTTGGTGCCGCTCAGATACCAGTCGGACTTCGCGCCGTTCACCGTGAGATTATTAGTGCTGACGGCTCCGGCTTTTTTGACCAGCTTGAAGTCATCAATATTCCCCCACTTGTCTCCCGCGTATTTCAGATTAGCGCCTAGTGTCAGCGTTCCATCTGTAACCTCAACGGTATCAATGGTTGGATTACTCCAATGCTGCCAGCCTGTATTGACGAACGGCTGCTTCTGATTACCTGCAAAGATCTCTGCCGTCTCTTCCCCGCCGTTACCCGAGACCCAAGCAGATAACTGATAGGTACCATTCTCAAGTCCGGTGACCGTCTGGGAGATTTGGAATTCCGCAGCCCCTGAGCTCCAGTAGTGCAGTGCAGCCGAACCGGAGTGGGCATCTGACTCCACATTGACCGCCGTGCTGTCGCCGCTTACGGTCCAGCCATTCAGCCCGTCCTCGAAGCCTGGATTCTGAATGAAGCTGGTGCTTGGCGAGACTGTAATCTCAGTTGAATCTGTAAATCCGCCGTCATAAGTAACCGCTGTTACGGTGGAGGTCCCGGCAGCAAGCCCGGAGATCGTTCCTTTATACTTGTCTACCTTAACGATGGTTTCATCAGAGCTGGTGAAGGTCAGCCCCTTATAGGTTGCATTTCCCGGGCTGATCGTTGCCTTGACGCTGCCGGTTCCGCCTACTTCAAGGATAGCGGTCTGTTTCTCTACTTTTACCGACTGAACGGGTACCCGGTTGATTGCAGAAGCACCTTCAATAAAAGCATCCATCGCGAAGGAAGGCTTTCCGTCCGGGTTCCAGGCAGACAGCCCATAGCCGAAATAGACTCCCTCGGGTGCCCAATAGAACACGCCTGTTCCCTGGCCGCCAGGTACGGCCTTCACGCCGTTCTGCACAGCAACCAGCATGTTATATACATTATCTACATTCTTGCTGACATCGCCGCCAACCTCGACGACCATAACCTCCTTGCCGTATTTTGCAGCCAGAAGATTCATGTTGGAGGATAGTTCATTAATGGAAGAAGTATAGATAGAATCCGGATAATAGGATAACCCGATGATGTCATAATCGCTGTCCTTAAGCCCTGCTTCGACCAGCCCGGCATAGAAAGGATCTACACCGCTATCTGCTCCGTTGGCTCTGTGAATAATGATTTTGGTCTCAGGAAAAACAGCCTTGGCCGCATGTGATCCCGACTGGATCAATTCCACCAGATTCGCCGTATTGCTATAGCTGCCCAGCGGATGCATCATCCCGTTATTAATCTCATTGCCAATCTGCACCCACTCGGGGGTTACCCCCGCAGTCTTCAGCGCCTGCATTACCTCGGTGGTATACTCCGAGACATGTGCTTTGAGCTGCTCCAGGTTATCACTCTCCCATGCTGCCGGAGTAACCTGCTTCCCGGGATCGGCCCAGGAATCACTGTAGTGCAGATCAACCATCACCCGGAAGCCGAGAGCGCTTACACGGGAGGCCAGCTGAACCAGCTCTCCGGTGCTGTTATGCCCGTTAATCGGATCATCGGAGGGATTGACGAAGGCCCGGAGTCGTATGGAATCAATGCCGTGATCCTTCAGAATCTGGAGCAGGTCCGCTTCGTCTCCCTGATCGTTATAGAATTTGTAACCCTGAGCTTCCATTTGCGGCAGCCAGCTGACATCTGCGCCCTTGGCGAAGGATTGCGGAATCGGAGCCGCTCCGGCTTGTGCCGGTAATCCAAGTGCAGTCAGCGACATGATTAGCATTGTAAACGTAAGAACCGCTGCAAGCCATCTTGTTCTCTGTTTCAAATTATTACCTCCCTGTGATAGTCTCCCTGTAAGTATAGATGACCAGAAAGGTAACATTGAATTAAGCAAAGCAACGAAAACCTATACTTATTCAATTTTTTCGCTGAAATGCGCTTACATTTCACTCTGAAAGACGTATAATATTTTCTATGTGAAATATAACCAAAGGAGACCTAGAGATGCTGGATTTAAACACTACCCGTCTAATCACCAAAGCGATAAGCGCAAGCATTGCCAATAAGGAAATTGCCGGTGCGAACTTCATGGTGATTCAGGACGGACATGAAAGCTGGTATCACGAAGACGGTTTTGCCGATATTGAAGCTGGCCGTAAAATGTCCAGGGATTCGATCTTCCGCCTCTACTCGATGACGAAGCCGGTTACTGCCGCAGCCGTTATGCTGCTTCTGGAGCGTGGGGAGATCGACCTGTTCGATCCGGTCAGCCAGTACATACCCGGATTCAAGAATCAGAAGGCGGAAAAGAACGGCGAGCTTGTGCCCGTAACTCGTGAGGTTGATATTAATGACTTGCTGAACATGACCTCCGGCCTGGTCTACGGCGGAGAAGGCTTGGCAGGTCAGTATACGGAGTTGTTGTACCAGGAGCTGAACAGCCGCCTGCTTGGCACGAACCCGATGAGCACCCTGGAATTCGCTAACCGGCTGGGTGAGGGTCCGCTGGCCTTCGAGCCGGGATCCTCCTGGCAGTATGGAACCTCTGCGGATGTACTAGGTGCATTGGTTGAAGTTGTCAGCGGCATGCGGTACGGAGAATTCCTGCAACAGGAGATCTTCGGTCCGCTGCAAATGAACGATACCGGCTTTTGGCTGCCCGAAGACAAGCGAGAGCGGCTGGCCACTGTCTACCAGGATGATGGCGAGGGCGGATTGACACCGTTCTCGGAGAGTCCCCTGGGCGTTAACCATCATATGGACCGGGAGGCAGCTTATGAAGCAGGCGGAGCCGGACTGGTCTCGACCATTGAGGATGCTGCCAAATTCACCACTATGCTGATGAATCAGGGCAGCTTGAACGAGGTGCAGCTGCTGAAGCCCCGCACCGTTCAGTTTATGACCTCGGCCAGCTTGACCAGCTGGCAGCAGCAAGGCTTCAACCCCTGGCATTCGCTGCAAGGCTACAGCTACGGCAATCAGATGCGCGTCCTGACCAATCCGGATCAAGCCGGAGGACTCGGCAGCCTGGGAGAATACGGCTGGGACGGCTGGCTGGGAGCTTATTTTGCCAATTGTCCGCTGGAACGCCTGACCCTCCTGTTCATGATCCAGAGAAAGGACTCCGGTACCCTGCCCATTACACGTAAGCTGCGGAATATCGTATTAAGCGCATTATAGGCACAACGATAAGGGTCCAGTCTTTGTCCGGCTACCCGGACAAGAACTGGACTCTTTTTCTGGACTTTTTATAGTAAATGAGCGGCTCTGTGTTCCCACTCCACCCCTACCATTTGCCTTTCGCCCTGTTGGCAGCAATCACTTCAAGGAAGCGGTCGGGATAATTGGTGTGCACTCCGTCTACTCCCCAGGAGTAGGCTTTATCCATATTGAGCTGGTAGTTCACCGTGTACGGGATGATCTTCAGCCCGGCCCTCTTCACCTGCGCTACATAAGCAGCACTAATTCCCTGGAAATTGGGACTGATGCCTACGGCATAAGTCTTCACGGTATCCAGATAGGACTGAGTCACCCTTGTAGCCGCATAATCATTCCATACCAGCTGATATAGCGGGATATCCGGGTTGATCGCATGAAGCTTCCGCAGACTGGCTGCGCTGAAGGAGTGTACGGATACCCTTTTGGCGAGATCATATTTCAGAATCGTTTCATTCAGGATCGCTTCGATCCCGAACTTCGGGGCAGGCTCCTTGATCTCGATCACATAGCTCATGTCCTTGCCGAACATCTCGAATACTTCCTCAAGAGTAGGGACGGTAAGTCCAATATAGAGATCTCTGGCGAACATCGGGTAAGCCTGATTGAACCATGAGCCTGCATCGAGCTGCTTGATCTGCTCCAGGGTCATATTCTTCACATAGCCTTTGCCGCTGGTGGTACGGTTAACCGTCTCGTCATGAATCACGACCGGAATCAGGTCCTTGGTCAGATGGATATCGAGCTCAATCGAGTCGGCATTCATCTCACGCGCCAGCTCGAAGGCGGCAAGCGTGTTCTCAGGAGCATAACCGGACGCGCCGCGGTGGGCAATCGTATAGACTTTGTCTGCCGGTTCAATGATCTCCTTCACTTTCACCCGGATGACCGGAGAATACGCGTACAGGGTGGAGAACAAGGAAATACACAATACAATATGGACTCCGATAAAATAACCCTTATGTCTGAACATCTTCATCATGCTGTTGTCCCCATTTGTGTGATAATAAGATACTCTATTCAGAATGGGATAACCGTGACTCCTGAGAGTGTTTGGACTTCCATCTTGAAGCTTATTTATCGTATCAGACATTTATCGCCTAAACAATCCACTGTCTCCATATCTCCATGCAGCGCAAAGAAACCAGCCCCCTTGAGGTCCGGTTTCTTTGTGTTACGGGAATAGGCTCTGCCAGAGCCCAAGCCAATTCGCTGAGTTTCGCCCCGTTAGATTACCAGAGTTGCTGTAACAGGATAATGATCCGAAGGGTATTTCCGGTCGAAGCTGTCGGTTACCGTCCGGGTCTTCAGCACCTTCACCTGCTTGTCCGTAAAAATATAATCGATCTCCTGAAGCTCATCCCACGGAATATCGTAGCGGAAACCGGTGAATGTACCCCAGGGACCATAGTGTGCATCAACTGCTCTGCGGGTATCGGTCAGATGTGCTATAATCTCCCGGTAGCAACGTTCGTCCGGTATGGCATTGAAATCCCCTGTCAATACAACCGGGAGATTCCCGCTTTGATTACGAATCCAGTCCAGAATCATCCGCGCACCGCGGTATCTGGCGTCCTCACTGATATGGTCCAGATGGGTATTCACAAAGTGAATCCGATTCCCGTTTCTTGTATCCTGCAGTCTCACCCAGGTGCAGATCCGGTTGTAGTCAGCACCCCAGGACTTGGACGGAACCTCCGGCGTCTCCGATAGCCAGAAGGTGCCTCCGTCTTCCTTGGTGAATACGGACTTGTTATAAAAGACCGGGCAGTGTTCGCCTTCAGGATCATGATCACGGCTGATGCCCTCCACCTCATAATCCTCAAGTGCTGCCAAATCCCTCAGCTGATTGCCCCGCGCCTCCTGCAGTCCGAAGACGTCCCAGCGGTAATGCCGGATCATGCGCAGCATATGCTCCTTGCGGAACTCCCAGCTGTTCTCTCCATCTGCCGTAGTGTCCAGGCGGATATTAAAGGAAGCCATTTCGTAAGTACTCATCGCTGTTCTCTCCTCCATACTTGTAGTGGTTATAACTTCTAACACTGTTACCTATTAAAGTCTATTATTCTTCGCGACACTGCGCAACTGGTGTTCCGGACAGGAGACACCGCATCCTATACACCCTATATAAGCCAAAAAAGGCTTACTCTACGGAAGGCGAATACCTCCGCTGAGTAAGCCCCAAGGCTGGTTCAGAGCATAGTACCTGCTAAGCCAGCATACTTGCCAGTTCAGCAGAAATCCGGTTTCTGGCCGCATCCGCCACGCTAAAATCCATTGCTGCGATATATATTCCCTTTAATTCATCCCGGTGCAACTTGGCCTTTGCCAACGCAGCTATTGCTGTTTTCATTGTGGCCTTATATTGTGCGCTTATTTCCTCTAGCGGACCGGCGAGGCGCTCATCCGTTCCAGGTGCAACAACAGCTTCATAGGTATCGATGATTACGTCTCCTGCCCGCTCCGGGTAATATTCATGCGGGCTGGTGCTGTCAAATATCGCAAAATCAAGCTCACGCACAATAACCATATCCAGACTGTGGGGATCAAATCCGCAATGATAGATTTCCGTATCAAAGCCCCTCTTCTCCGCCTCAGCGGCGATTTTGCGGAGGATGGTTGATTTGCCGGTTCCGGCCCGGCCTTTGAGGAAGAAGCGTCTGGACAGCCCTTCGGTCAAATTAGGCACAAAGTCAACCGATCCTGCCGGCGTTGCTGCGCCCAGAAACCGGTGCTTCACTTCAGCACTCTTCTGAAGATTCGCTTCGCCAAACAACTGTTCCAGCATTAAGGCCGTTAGTTGATCCGCCTGGCCGAAGTCCATATGCTCAAAGTAGATCTTTTCCCATTCGTCATGAATGTTCAGGGCCTCCGCAAATCTGCTGTACGCTGCCGCATAGGCATCCGCGGTCTTCCGGTTCAGCTCCTCAATGATCCCCCTTTGGCCGATAAGCGCTGCCGAGTCCCGTGCTTCCCCCAGGTTCACGTATTCCTCAATTACTCCGGGAGCCTTAGGCTCGATCACATGGGGCGCAGTCCCGTCAACAATGCCCACGCCAAGCGCGGGAATAATGACCCCGTCAATAGAATCCTTATCGGATGAACAATGGATCAGCTCAATTTGATAACCCCGCTCTGCCCATTCTGTGCCGATTGCTTTCATCAGCGAGGATTTGCCGGTACCGGGTCCGCCTTTCAAGATGAATATCCTCCGGAGTCCTTGAAGATTTGATTCGAACAAACTGTAGAAGCCAAGTGCCGTATTCCCGTCGGCAAAATATCTTAAAATTCCCGCAGCCATACATCCACTTCCTTTCCTGTTGCCGCCTGATAGGCTTATAACCATACAATATGCGTCAGGTATTTGTAAGGTTCCGGCAGCGATGAGAAATGCCGTTTCCACTTGATTCCGCGTGAAGCTGCTAAACTAAATGCCCGCAGCCGCCATCCGGGCAAGCACCTTCTCCCCTCTGGCCACCAGATCCCCGCCGCTGAACTTTGGCAGCACCAGTTCGGAGACGATGCTCCCGTCCCTCATGAACAGTACCCGCTCCGCCCTGGCGGCGACTCTCGTGTCATGGGTCACAAGCATTATGGCTGTGCCCGCTTGATTGATGGCCACCAGCAATTCCATGATTTCCTCTGCGGTCTTTGAGTTCAGCGCACCGGTTGGCTCATCGGCAAATAGGATCTCCGGGGTGTTGATCAGCGCGCGGCAGATTCCGGCCCGCTGGAGCTGGCCACCGGATACCTCCGTGGTACGCCTGTTTTCCAGACCGGCAATGCCTGTCTGGATCATCAGGTGTGCCGCTTTTTGCACGAGTTCCGCTGTATTCCTCTTGCCATCCTGCGCGGCGGGAAGCATGATATTATCCAGCAGATTCAGGTTCATCAGCATTGTAGGCTGCTGAAAGATAAACCCCATCCGGGTACGGCGAAGATCCGCAAGCCTATTTTCCCGGAGACCGGATAATTCTGTATCGCCAAATTTGACCGATCCCTCTGTAATCTCATCCATGCCGCTGAGCGCGAACATCAATGTCGTTTTGCCTGAGCCTGACGGTCCCATTACAGCAACAAATTCACCTTCTGTTATATCTACGTCTACTCCATTCAACACTGTCGCCTTTTCTATACCCTTGCCGTACGTTTTCACGATATGGGTACCTGTAATAATGCTGCTCATCTGTTAATCCTCCTTGATATGCCCGGCAATTGGTAAGGCCTGGATGCCCGAAATCCCTAACCTGGCAGCGGCAACGACACAGCCTGCAATTAGCAGAGGCGAAATGAAATAGACAAACCACGGGTCTACCGCGAACTGAAAGGCTGCTGCGCCGAAGGAAGACACGATGGCCACCCCCACAAGCTCTCCCAGCGTATTTGCCAAAAGCGTACCAGTGATGACACCAGCCACCAGCACGGTGATGGAACGCGAAAGATACTGCCTGCGAATATCCCTGCTGGTGAAGCCGATAGCTTTCATTATCGCAATGGGATAACGATCCTTCATCACCAACATATTCATAAATAACGTTGTTACCAGAAGTGTGAGCAGGACGGTTGCCAGAGTAGAGACTATTGATGCCTTTTGTATAGACTTACGCATAGGACCGAGCATCTGCCCGATGGTCTCGTCGATGCCGGTAATTTTGGCTGAGGGGAATTGTTCCCGGTACTGTGATATGGCTGCCTGAACACTCTGACGGTCCCGGAACGTAACCGCAACCCCCACGCTTAGAATCTCCCCGTTATTCATGTTGAAATTAGCCTGTGCTGTACGCCCGCCGTTCGTGACATCGGAGTAAATCCCGCACACCTTCAGGTGCTTTTCCATGCCGTCAACCCTTACGATGAGCTCATCCCCAATATTCTGTTCGAGGTCTTCCGCATTCAGTACCGAGAGGGCGATCTCTGCTTCCGCTTGCGGCGCACGGCCTTTGGAATACGTAATAGGAAAAGCGGAATAGTCCCCAAAGGTCACCCGCAGCTTCTCCAGCGTTCCTTCATCTGTTCTTCTCTCTAGCATCCGGCTGGTGAATAATGCATATTTCTCAACATTCTGATCTTCATCCAGCCGGGCTGCAACCTCCTGTGCCTTCCCCTGAACATCCTCCACCCGTGTCCGCAGCACTCCGATATTCACATCGCTGATGCCCATCCCCATATTGGTGATGAAGCTTGGGGCAGAGATTGTACGGCTGATATTATACGGCACAATCATAATGAATGAAGAGATCACCAGCACTATCGTCATGGTGACATACAGCTTCTTGCGGGATAGCACATCCTTGACGCCTATAAAGATATTTCGGGTGAACAGTCTGTTGTGACTCAGCCGGAAGCCTCTGGCCGGTGCCGAGGATTCGCGCGAAGTACCGAACCTCACCGCCTGCGCCGGGGAGATGTTACGGAAGCGCTGCAGCACACCATTCACATATAGCATGACCACCACGCAGATGAGCACTGCGCCTGCAAGCCCGCAGAGTAATCCGGGGAACCGGCTCCCGCTATCGCCCATGTACAGACGTATATTTTGCATAAAAGGCATTTGGAGCGGCAAAGAGGCCAGAAAGCCCAGCACACAAGCTGCACCCGTAATCGCACCATATTTCGCAAGGTACAGCTTCTTAATCTGTGATACCCGTATCCCGATGGCCTTCATTACGCCTATTTCCTTATAATCCTCTTCAATCGTTGCCAGTAGCGTAAAGCGAATGCACAAGAACGCCACGATGATGACCAGTATGCCAATCAGTACCAGCACAGCAATCATAATGCCATCCGTAATGCCGTTGATCATCTTCACCTGATTGTACGTGATCGCAGGCGGACCGTTGGCCGGGAGTCCAGCATCCAGATAAGCAGCCTCAAATGCCGGATAGTTAACCCCATCCAGTAGCCGGAATTCAATCAGGTGCTCCAACTGTCCGAACTCACGGACCCGCTCGAAATCCGCCGGGCTCACAAGGAACCTTTTGGAGCTTACAAGCGCCGCATTCATGGTCGAATCCCGCAAAAACCCCGCAACATGGAAGGAAATACCATGGATCTTCACTGTATCTCCAAGTACTGCCTTCCCTTCCTGCCTGTAATAGACAGGGACATAGATTTCACCGTCAGCCGGATGAATCACCTTACCGTTTAAGTCCAGCAGGTAGTCGAATTTCTCACCCTGTACGGAAAGGCCGTTGTCCTGTATGCTTCCGGCAAGCGTATCATCCCCGATCACAATCTCTGCACCCTCGATATTGAGGAACTCCAGCACCTGATATTCCTCAACACTTCCATTCGTCTCCGCGAAGTGCCGCAATTGATTCATATCAACCTTGCCAGTATGCATTTGCATGAAGTGGAGCGCCTTCGAAGATCGAAGCATGTTATCAATCGCGCCGGACAGATTCACGGTCAGCGATGCGGCGAGCGAGGTCAGCATGGCGGCAACGAGGATGAATACCATAATCGTGGCGGTAATCAGCTTGCTTTTGCGCAGATCGTTATTGATCATTTGAAGATACATGTCACTCCTCCGTCTATTTGTGTCCTTACAGATTTATTTTTTGGGAAAATCGAGGACAAACTCCTTCGTATAAGGTGAAGCTGCGTTCAATACACTAACCCCGCCGGAATGCCGTTCCATCACCTTGTGCACAATAGCCAGCCCGAGCCCGGTTCCGCTGCTCGCACTTCTTGAAGCGCTGCCGGATACAAACGGCTCGAACAGATTGCCGGCGATAGACTCCGGAATCATTGCTCCATTATCGGCAATATGGATTGCAATCCGGCCAGATTCATCCGTTAATCCCACATATAGCAGGCTGCCTGACGGGTTATGACGGATTGCATTGGTCAGCAGATTGTTGATGGCCCGGCTTATTTCCAGCGGGTCTGACATGTAAAACACGGGCTGGCCCGGTAATTGCAGCTCTAAGCTCAACTGCTTACTTTCGATTTCACCAAACAGAGCAGCGCAAGATACTCGAAGCAACTCCACAAGATCAACCTTCGCCAGCTTCAGCTTGTATTCAGGTGCACCCAGCTTGGAATAGGCCAGCAGCTGGTCTATCAATTGGTTCATCTGCCCCGATTTCGCTTGGATCGCCAGATGGTATTCCCGCTGTTTGTCCGGTTCCTCAACCAACCCTCCTGCCAAAGCCCCTGCATAGCCGGAGATTGTTGTCATAGGAGTCCGCAGGTCATGGGCTATGTGCGAGAACAGCTGCATCCGTTCACTCTCTATGCTCTTCCTCTGTTCTTCTGCATCCTTCAGCCTCCGGGCCATATAGTTGAACGCATCCCGCATTTCTCCAAATTCTGTTTCGGTCTCAAAATCCAGCTTGATCTCCATATCGCCCGAGGTCACCGCCTTGAACCCTTCTTCCATCTTCCTTACGGGCTCCATAAGCTTCCTGTTGATCCCGCGCCCGAACAAGGCAATCCCGATAACATAAACGGCGGCTGTAATAAGAATCCAGATTACGGACAGCGTGACCTGAAGCGACTCCGTTCCCTTAGCCAGCGGGGAAGAGGCCAGCTCCGCGAAGTTCATCCCGTTCTTCCATGTCAACAGACCGAACAATAACTCCAGGACCAGCAGCGTCAGCGCAATGCCGAAGGTGTAGCCTATGAATCTGCGCATGATGACTCCTCTGAAGCTGCGCTTGTTCTTCACGGCTGAACCTCCAGCCGGTACCCTAATCCCCGAACGGTTCCAATGGACACCCCGCAGCCGCCGGGAAGCTTGGCGCGCAGCTTGCTGATGGCCACCATCACCGTATTATCATCCACGATAGCCGTCTCCTGCCAGGCCGCTTCATACAACTGCTGTTTGGTATATACGCGCCCTGGGCTTTGCATAAACAGCTTCAAGATGTTAAATTCTGTTGCGGTAAGGTGGATCGCGGTGCTCCCCCAGCTTAGACTGCAAACAGATATATCCAGGCAGAGCTCCCCTGCCATCAGCTTATCCGCTGCGGAATCCGCTTCAACTCCGCTACTGCGGCGTAATTGGGCTTTAATCCGCGCAAGCACCTCCAAAGGGTCAAACGGCTTAGTCACATAATCATCCGCGCCAAGGTCAAGCCCCAGAATTTTCTCGTGATTCTCCGTCTTGGCACTAACGACGATAATAGGCAGATTGCTGTACTCTCTCAGGCCCTTAATTAACTGATAGCCATCAAGCTCCGGCATCATGATGTCGATGACAGCCAGATCAATCCGTGCAGCGGCCGCCTGCTTCAATGCTTCCCGGCCGTTACCGGCCTGAATCACGGTATATCCATCCTTTTCAACATACAGGCGCAGGAGCTCCCGGATCTCCTTCTCATCATCCACTATCAGAATTGTTTGGTTCATCATTTCACCTCTCCTCCTGCCCATCCCGCAGGGCTGTAAGTCCATTATGTTGGCTCTACCTTTCAGTTAAACACGGGTTACCTTAACATTGCCTTAAGATTTATCATACGAAGCGGCTGTCTAAGCAGTTTATAGAGGTTCGGTCAAAACTCACCTGCCCCATTGACATTTTATTCCTTGAGTTGTAAAATAACGTTGTTATATAACGATGTTATTGAAAATATGAGGTGTACGATGCCGCCAAAAAAGCAAATCACAGCTATTCAGATTGTAGAAAAAGCCTTTGAAATGGTACGTCAAGAGGGCTATGAATCCATTACCGCTAGGAAGCTTGCCCAAGCGCTCAACTGTTCCACACAACCGATCTATCAGTCCTTCACCGACATGAATGGCCTTAAGCTTGCTCTCACCCACAAAGCCCAAGAGTGGATGATGAAGTTTATTTCCATGAACGGGGATGCGGATTTACCTGCTGAGTTGTCACGTATCCTGGGATATGTCCAATTTGCCAATACGGAAAAATATCTGTTCCAGCTTATTTTCGCCTCCGGCGGGGGGAACAGAGAAGCTGATCAGCCGTTTATGCCCAAGGAGAGCGGAATCGACTTGAACATGATCATTTATGCTCACGGCATTGTTATGATGATGGCCTACAATACACTTCCATTGCCATGGGATACCGTTAAAGGAATGATTGTGAAGGCGTACGATTCTTTTAAGAGAAGTGATCAATAAATTGGGGAGGAGGTTACCGATGAACACTTACACACCCTTACGCATACAAAAGGAACGCACTCATATATTCTCACCCAGCATTACCATTGCAATGTTAGGAGTCATTCAGGGGGATGTCTCCGATCATGATCTAGGTGCGGCCATTGCCGCAGCAGTATCCAATCATGAAATTTTAAGCTGTAAAATAACATTCGACGAGCAAGGAGAAGCCTTTTATGAAAAAATAGAGCAGCCGCGGATTCATATCGAGCCGTTTGACCGTGATTGGAAGGCAGTTGTGCAGGATCAGGAAACGATTGCTTTTGATTGGGCTAACGGCGAACTGATCCGTTTCTTTGTTAAGCGGCAACAGGACAGCTTCCAATTGCTGATTCTCGCTCACCATCTGACAGGCGATGGCCTGGCAGTCTCCTATTTACTGAATGACGTTCTACACGCGTTAAATGGAGATGAGCTGATTTATAAGCGGCTGCAGCTTTTTGATCCAAAGACGGTTCCTCCTCGTTCCAAACTACCCCCGTGGATGCGCATCATTCTTCACGGGCTTAACCGTAAATGGAATTCAACTGGAAAGGCATTTAATTATACAGAATATCAGGAGATGTATCAGAGCTATTGGAGTAGCCGAACAACTAAAATTTATTGTAAGGAGCTTAATGAATCGCAGTTATCCGCTTTGAAAGAAACCGCCAAACGCCAGGGAATTACCATTAACAGTTTGCTTACGACAGCCTTCGCTAAATCGGCTCAAGGTCACTCTGACATCGGCCTGGCGGTTAGTGTTCGTCCAAAAAACTATCGGGGAATGGGTAATTACGCCACAGGAATTTCAATCCGGTACCGTTATAACAAGACTCACGATTTTGGGGCGAACGCCCATAAGGTACATAAACGAATTTATAAGAAATTAAATAATCATAAAGCGAAGTTCTTCTTGCTTCAGTTCATGAATGAAGTATCACCGACACTGATTGATGCTGCCTATTTCTCTGCCTATGGTGGCTACGTGAACAAAGCGGCTCACACCGTTTCGAACCTGTTCGGCTATGGAGTAAAGCCCAAGAGCATCAGCATCACCAACCTGACTACACTAGATATACACAAATCACAAGGCAAATATAGCTTGACCGCAGTCAACTTCGTACCCCCTCTTGTCCCAAATGCAAGGCGGATCGTTGGCATCTGTACCTTTGAGGACCGGCTAACCCTTTCATTACATGTGGCAGGCAACGATCTGTTGTCTGAGGAGAAGGATTTTTGGGAATCATCTCTGCGGGAATTAACATTCCCTCACAATGAAAACGGCATCCCCATCATGAAATGACAGGAATGCCGCTCTTCTATATCGATTAAAGGCCCATATATTTCTCCACACCCGACGGGTCCATGACGACCATCTGCTTGTTGCCGATCAGCTTGATCAGGCCGGAGTCCTCGAAGCGGGAGAACTTCCTGCTGATCGTCTCCCGGGTCACTCCGACATAACTGGCCAGCTCTTCGCGGGACAGCGGCAGGTCGATATGAACGCGTCCGCCGCGCGGCTTGCCGTATTTCTCACTCAGCTCCATAATCATATAAGCGATCCGGATTTCCGGGTCCTTGGTGGCCAGACTCTGCGCCAGATTCTCGGTGTGGGCGAGGCGTTTGGTTACGCTTGAGAGCAGGCGCAGGGAGATGTCGGGATTCTCGGTCATTAGCTGCTCCATATCGCTGCGGGTCAGCAGGCAGATATTGGTGTCTTTCAGCGCATACGCACTGAAGTTGCTAAGCTCGTCACTGTTGAAAATACTGAGCTCTCCGAAGAAATCCCCGTTCGTCAGGATATGTAAAATCTGCTCCTTCCCTTCGGGCGTGAGCTTGGATAATTTCACATGTCCCTGCTGAATAATGTACAGCGTATCGGACGGCGCGCCTTCGAGAATTAGCGGCTGGCCCTTGGTGAATTTGCGGTGCTTAATCATCGCGCTGATCCGGGTAAGATCCTCGTCGGTCAGCGCGGCAAAAATCGGTACCTTGCGTGTACAAGGTTCTGCGGCGTGCTGGCAGGAATGCTCTTTCATACCGATTCCCCCTGTAATGTGAAATGTGAAGCCTTAGCTTTAATCCTCTATTGGGTAATTGTATTCTTCTCTTCGACAGGTACGAAGTGGCTGGTATCCTCTCCGCAGACCGGGCAGACCCAATCCTCCGGCAGATCCTCGAATGCTGTGCCGGCGGCTACATCCTCATCGGGATCGCCTACCGCCGGGTTGTAGATGTAGCCGCAAGGGGTACAGATATATTTTTTCATCGTAATCAGCTCCTGTTTTTATGGTTAGTGAATTAATTCAATACAGCCTGCGCCTCAGTTATAATCTCTTCGATGCTCTTGCCGTCAGCACTTCCGCTCAGCCGGACGCCTTGCTCAACAGCCGCCTTGTAAGCCAGCGAAGCTGCAGCACCCTGCCAGGACAACGCCCCGACAATGACATGATCCTTCACAAAAATCCGTGTGTACGCTCCATTCTCTTCACCGCATACCGACTCATCGCAATTCCGCTCATCGGTGTTGCCAATGGAGAATAAGGACACCCCGAACGCATTGAACAAGGTTACCGGAACCGCTCTGCGGTACACACTCAGGGCTTCAGCCATATTGCTTCCTGCGATCTTGCCCTGTTCCATTGCTCCGCCCCACAGGCCTTCCACCAGCCCGCCGAACTCTGCAACGTCCCCGGCTGCATAGATATTCGGAGCACTCGTCTGCAGATGTTCATCCACAATGATGCCGCTGCGGACCTCAATCACCGAGCCGTCAACCAGAGCAGTATTCGGAACAATCCCAATCGAGTAGACCACATGGTCACACGGGAAGCTCGTGCCGTCATTCAGCGTAACCCCGGTGACAACCTCTGTCCCCTCGATGGAAGCCACACCCGCTTGAAGAATCACCTTCACCCCTGAATGTTCAAGGGTTTCTTGCAGATGCTTGGAAGAGTAGCTGTCGAGCTGTCTGCCCATCAGGGCAGGTGCATATTCAACCACGGTCACCTTATACCCTGCCTCGTGAAGCGCCCAGGCGGTCTCAATCCCCTGCACCCCTCCGCCAATGACGGTTACGCGGCTGCCTTCCTTAAGACTGTCCTTCAGCCGGTCTGCGTCAGCCAGCTCCCGGATGGTGTGTACGTTGGCAAGTCCGGCACCCTGGATGGTTAATGCGCGGTTCTTCGCCCCCATGCAGAGCAGCAGCTTATGGTATTCCACACACTGGCCGCTCTCTGTCTCTACCGTCTGGCGCTCCGGATGGATAGACACGATGCGGGTGGACGACTGCACGGTGATGCGGTTATCACGGTACCATTTCTCCTTCTTGATCAGAACCTTCTCGCTGTGCAGGTCGGTGAACAGGCCTTTGGTCAGCTTGATCCGGTTATACGGCAGGCCGCTCTCTTCCCCGATAATCGAGATTTCCGAGTCCGCGTCCTGATCGCGGATCGCTTTGGCAGCATGGACGGCGGTTACACCGCCCCCAACGATTACGTAATGCTTCGACATGTTCGCTTCCTCCTCCCTAGATTGAACTGAGCAGCAGATCCGAGACAAATTCGGTTGCATGCTTAATCTTCTGGACCTTCTCAGGCTCTCTTGGGGAGAATCTCACCCGGACAGGGAATTCTACATGGGTCATACCGGTGGTTTTGATCACATCGGAGGTGCTCTGTATAGTCATGTTCGTTCCGTTCAGGTAATCCTGAATGACCTCGATGGCTTCTCCGCTCCAGCCGTAAGAGCCAAATGCCGTAGCAAGCTTGCCTTCCAGGTTCATCTCCTGCATGCCCTTCAGCACTTCCTCCAGGTTCCCGATCATGTCCGCATACTTCGTGGAGCTGCCGATGAAGACGGCGTCTGCCGATTCGATGCTGCGCAGGATGTCTGCGGTGCTGCTTTTATCTGCGTTCCAGACTTCTGTCTCAATATTGTTCTCCTTCAGGCAATTCTCAATGATCGCGGCCATCTTCTTCGTGCTGTTCTTGATGGTGGTATAGACAATGACAGCCTTCTTGCCCTGGGTGGTCTCCCGGCTCATGGTGGCGTACAGCCCGATGAACTTAGGAATGTCCTCGCGGATCAGGAACCCGTGGGAGGGCGCAATCATGCGGATCTGCAGATCCTTCACCGCTTCCAGCAGCGTTCTTACATATCTTCTGTGCGGGTGGATAATCGCTGCATAATAGCCTTTGTAATCTTCCGTGATATCGAAGCCTGCTTCATCGCTGAACAGATGCTCGGCAGCCACATGCGTACTGAAAATATCGCAAGGGAACAGGATCTGGTCTTCCACACAGTACGTAATCATCGTCTCTGCGGTGTGGAGGTACGGCGTTTCTTTGAACAGCAGGGTTTTGCCGCCGATATCCAGTGTGTCCCCGTCCTTCACCACCAGGAAGTTGCGGCTATGCAGCTTATACATCTCCTGCAGCTCCGGCACTGCGATCTCGGTGCAGACAATCGTAGCATTCAAGGCCTGCGCTGCCAGTGCCGCCAGTCCTCCGGAGTGGTCAGGCTCGGTATGGTTAATGACAATGTAATGAATATCCATAAGATCAATCATTCCGGCGAGACACTCGGCATATTCGCGGCCGAATTCCATATCCACGGTATCGATTACGGTCGGCTTGCCGGTTTTGAGAAGATAGGAGTTATAGGTGGTGCCCTTGGCGAGAATCAGGCGGTGGAACGGAACTTCACGGTTGTCTATTTTGCCTACCCAGTGGATGCCTTCGGCGATTTGTCTGGTTTGTGTACTCATTAGTGGTAGCCTCCAATATTTGATTGATAATCCTTATCAGCAACCTCATTCTATTACGCCAGCCGCTTAAAAAGGAGGATTCAAATCAAATTTCGGAAGTTTGTGAAACCTTTCATTTGGCATACTCTAAATGTAGCCTACTTCACAGAAGATGTGGTGCGTGTGGTCACAGGCGGGGAGGAAAAGTCTAATTTCAGTGGATTGGAGCAACTGCTTGGGGCAGCAGTTGGATTTTCAACACTTATTTATCCTAAGACTGCTTGCGAGGATTTCCGCCGCAATAGATGACGTTTATCCAATTATTTTTGCCTGCCTTTGTTCGTAAAAAAATCAGGGACAGCCCCCCACATGGGAAGCTGCCCCTGGCTGTGATTATATACCAGCAGGTTGAATGCCGGATGATTACTTAGAAGGTGCTGGAATATCCTCAACGATTGCAGGAGCCGGCACCAGCTCGGGAGGCGCCTCTGCAATAGCCTCTTTCTGGTCAGGGACTGGTGCCGGGGCAAGCCCGGAATCAGATTGGGTGGCGTTTGCTTTTGGCACAGTTACGGGAGCACTTTCAGCCGGGGCTGGTACAAGCTCAGGCAGCGGCTGTGCAGTGATGTCTGCTTGAGCAGCTCCGGGAGCCACTTCAGCGGGAACTGTTACAGAATCAGCAGATTCAGCAGGCCCGGCAACGAGTTGTCCTGCTTTATATTCCTGGACGGGGATAGTGCTGCTCTCGGCTGACCGGGTGCCAGATACTTTGGCAGGCTCGGTTATTTTACCTTCGGGCACTTTAGAAGCTGCAAGTTCGGAGGCGGCATTATCGGAAGAAGTATACTCCGTGTCGGCGACCACTTGTGGTGTCATCTTAGAGGCCAATGCCGCCGTAGAGGTACCGATCCCTGCAATTAACAGTACTGCGGTAACCGATAGGAAGAGGGTTTGTCTGTTTAGTTTTTTGACGTTAAGCATATGGGTTAATCTCCTTTGTAATTGTTTACCGTCACCGGATAATGAGGCGTAGAACGCTCCGGGTTGACTGGCTGGCCCTGCCATGACATTCAGTATCGTCCCGCCGTAACGCTTACGGTCGGCATGAGACATCTCCTGCACCACCTCCTGGTCACAGGTCAGCTCGCTCCAGGTATGAAGCTCATGACGTACCTTATGAACCAGCGGATTATACCAATGCAAGGTACGGACGAATAGCAATGCAGCCTTGATCCACAGATCCTTCCGCTTCAGATGAACCAGCTCATGGCGCAGCACCATCTCCATATCCAGATTGGCATGGCTGTCTACAGGCAGATAGACCGCCGGTCTCCATAGTCCTGCCAGAAAAGGACTGCGTGTGACAGGACTGTAGGCGAGCTTCACGCTACAGGTGAGGCCAAGCTCCTCCTTGATGCTCCTCAGCATCATGGCTGTCTCACTATTCTCCGGTACCATGGTCCGGTTACGCTTAAGTACTCTGGTAAACCTGCGGTAAGCATACCCTTGCCAGGCGGCAAAAGTGATAGCTCCCGATGCCCAAATTCCTAACAGGACATAGGCGGTACTTGTTGTTAAAGTTAATGTTGCAGGCTGGGGTGAATCTGTTATATTTTCGGGCTTCCAACTCTGGAGATTCTGTACACTTGTGGCTGCACCCGGCGCGATGAAGTGCTCTGATAGCCACGGCATTATAAGAGCTATAGGGAACAAATAAAAGATTAAGGCCAGCTTAATGAGTCCGTAACGCCATCGGGCCGGGAAATGTCCGGTCGATAACCTCTTCAGTGCGTATATACTGATAGTTACTACACTTCCGGCAACGGTTAGTGAAATCAGAAGATTCAGAAGAGTGTTCATGATCATCACCTATTTTTCCGAGAACCATTGCTTCAGCTCATCAATATCCTGGTCCGACAGCTTGTCGCCATCATACATGGCAGAGATCAGATTCTTGACCGAACCCTGATACAGCCCATCCAGGACATGCTGAGTCTCCACCAGCTTATAGTCCTCAGGCGAAATGCCGGGCACATATTTGTTGAGCCGCCCATGCCGGGTAGCCGTCAGAAACCCCTTATCCACTAACCGTGACAAAAAGGTAGATATCGTCTGCGCCTTCCAATCCCTACCCTTATGCGCGAACTGGTTCAGCAGCTCCGTTGAAGTAACTGGCGGCGTACTCGCCCAAATGGCTTCCATTAACTCTAATTCTGTATCCGATAGCTTTTGAATCTTGTTCACCGTGAACACCTCGTATGTCTGTTATGCGTCCATAACATTATTACTACACTACGTAGTAGTTATAATCTACTACAGAATGTAGTGATTAGTCAACTGCGATGAGCTGCCCGCTCAATAGCATCTATAATCTGCTGATACAACTGGTGCGGCAGGTCATGTCCCATGCCTTCAACGAGCATCAGCTTAGCGCCCGGGATAGAGGAAGCAGTGTCCTCCCCGCACGCCGGAACGAACAGGGGATCGTCCATGCCATGAATGACAAGGGCAGGGACTTGTATGGCTGCCAGTAGCGGACGGCGGTCACCGGAGACCGCAATCGCGGCAATCTGCCGTCCCACGCTGCCTGGATCGTAGGCCCGCCGGACTTCCTCCGCAATGAGTGCCCGGTAAGCTGCTTCTTCAAATGGATAGCCGGTGCCGGCAATGCGCTTGGCAAAAGCCATGCTGTGCGCCACAAATCCTGCCTCATTCTCAAACGGATTCGGCCCCGGAGTTGTCATCATCCCCATCACCTCCGGAGAAGCCTGTGAAAGGGAAGGATTCCCGGACGTAGACATGATAGAGGTGAGCGACAGGACCCGCTCAGGGTACTTACTGGCAACAAGCTGGGCGATCATTCCGCCCATGGACCGGCCAACGACATGTGCCTTGTCAATTCCCAGGGCGTCGAGCAGTCCGATCACGTCACCGGCCATGTCATCGAGCGTGTAAGGTATGTCCGGCCGTTGGCCCGACATGAGCGCAGCCGCCAAGGCACTGAAATCCATTGCCGGGTAATGGCTGTAATGTGTCGAGCAGCCCGTGTCCCGATTGTCAAAACGGACCACCCGGAAGCCCCGCGCTGCCAGTTGTTCACAGAATGGAACTGTCCAGCGGATCATCTGGGTGCCAAGTCCGGCAATCAAGATGATGGCCTCGTCATTCTCATTGCCAAAGCTGTCATACGCCAGCTCAATGTTGTTCGTTTGTATAATGTTCATAAGTGGTTTGTTCTCCTTCAATTCTTCTGTAATGCATCTGCAGCTAACTGCTTCACATGGCTGCGGATGTCAGGTGCCCAGTCCTGAGTGTATTGGTCAAAACGCTCCGAATCACCGGCATACAGCGCACGCAGAGCTTCTTCGTAATGGTTGAAATCCCCGGCCATAGCTGTCATAAAGGCATAAGCTGCTTCTTGTGACTTGCGGATGGTGCCCTGCTGTTCTCCGCTGCGCCGGGCGTCATCAACCAGCTTGCGCAGGGTTACGGATGCCCCTCCAGGCTGGGCTTTGAGCCATTCCCACTGCCTTGGCAATAAAGTAACCTCACCGGATACGACCCCCAGCTTGGGCCGTCCGGCCCGGCGCGTGTTCTGGGGATTCACTTCTGTAGCAGCTGACTCTTCTGAAGGCTCAGCTAACCGCGTAAGCACCTCATCTATTTCCCCGTGATAATCTACATCTATCGGCTTCCCCGTGGAATCGTCAAAGATAAGCACCCGGGCCAGCTCGCTGTCACTCAGCTTACTCTTCACCACCGTAACCACGTGCTGTAAGGCACCGCTGGCAGCGATCTCCACTCCCAAAAATGCTGTGCAGTAAGTATTCGTCTGTTCATTAATCGTACTCATGTTATATGTTGACCTCCCTTCTATTTGGCCTAATTATACCCGGGTAAAAATATAAATGCAATATTGCCCGGGTATAATTCTGCTTAATGTGTTCGGTTTTCCGCTACAGCTCCTCCTCTAACCTCCGCGCCTGTCTAATATAGTCGGTTTTTCGATTACATTTGGTCCACACGCCTCCACCGCGCCGAATGTAATCGGTTTTTCGATTACATTTTGCCTACACGCCTTCGCCACACCGAATGTAATCGGTTTTTCGATTACATTTTGCCTACACGCCTTCGCCACACCGAATGTAATCGGTTTTTCGATTACATTTCGCCTACACGCCTCCACCGCGCCGAATGTAATCGGTTTTCCGCCTACATCTGCCCCCGCCCCTCGCACCTGCCTCTACGAGAAACAACAGAAAAAACGGCCCCAAACAAGGGCCGCCTCACCAAAGCAGCAAACCATCGCTGCGTATTCAGTTCACCGATTTATCATATTGCAGGTAGATGACCTGCGTCTGGAGGTACTCGTTCAAGCCGTGCTTGCCGTCAGCGCCGCCGATGCCGGATTTTCTCCAGCCTGCATGGAAGCCCTGCATCGCCTCGAAATTCTCGCGGTTGATGTACGTCTCCCCGTATTTCAGCCGCTTGATGACTTTCATGGCGACATTGAGATTCTGCGTATATAGCGATGAGGTTAAGCCGAACTCACTGTCATTGGCGAGGGCAATCGCCTCGTCCAGGGTTGAGAACGAAATGACGGGAATGACCGGACCGAAAATCTCCTCCTGCACAATCTCCATCTCATTCGTAGCGTCTATGATCACTGTCGGCTCGAAGAAGCTGCCGGTTCCTTCAACTTTTTTACCGCCCAGAGCGATCTTAGCCCCTTCCTGAACGGCACGGTCCACCTTCTGCTGTACCGATTCCTGCGCGGCCTTGTTAATGAGCGGTCCCATCTGGATGTCCGTGTCCTTGAGCGGGTCTCCATACTTCACGGCCTTCATCGCTTCAACCAGCCGCGTGGTGAACTCCTCCTTGATGTCTTCATGGACATAGACACGCTCCGCACAGTTACAGACCTGGCCTGTATTAATGACCCGGGAAGCGACAATCGCCTGAACCGCCAGCTCCAGATCGGCATCCTTCATGACGATAGCAGGCGCTTTGCCGCCCAGCTCCAGGCTGACCTTGATGATATTCTCAGCTGCCGCCTCCATCACCTTCTGCCCTGCCGGTACGCTGCCTGTAAGACTAACCATGCCTACCTTGGCATTACTGGACAGCTCGTTGCCCACTTCCGCACCTCTGCCTGTAATAAGGTTAAATACCCCCTTAGGCAATCCGGCCTGATCCACAATCCGGCTGAACGCCATGGCATTGTTCGGAGATTCCGCGCTGGGCTTCACGACAATCGTGTTGCCGGTGATGAGCGCCGGGGCCATTTTTCTGGCGATCAGGAAGAACGGGAAGTTCCAGGGCAGAATGCCCGTGGTGACGCCGATCGCTCTTTTGAATACAAAAATATGCTCATTATCACGGTCACTCTGCACGATCTCCCCCTCATAACGCCGTGCCCATTCCGCCATATAATCCAAATAATCCGCAGTAAAATGAACCTCTACGGTCGATAATTCCAGTGTCTTGCCGACTTCCTCCGAGATCAGCCTGGCGATGCTGTCCGCCTCTGCCCGGATGCCGTCAGCAATTGCATGCAAATACTTGCCGCGCTCTACCGCAGGAGTCTCCTCCCACTCAGCCTGTGCTTGCTCCGCTGCATCAATGGCGCGTATAACATCATTCCTGGTTGCCTTGGGAACCTGTGAGATGACTTCATCGGTTGCCGGATTGGTCACTTCCATCCACTCTTTGCCTTCGGATTCCGTAAATTGGCCGTTGATATACATCAAATGCTTGGTCACTGTTTCTCCCCCTCAAGGTAGATTATTCCATTAGCCCACCCATAGTGTAAACGCTATCAATATTTATTGTCAATAAGTTTCACATTTTTTATTTGTTTTTGTGTTGTTTTTCATTGACTTGTTGAGTTAAGCTGTGAGTATAGGTTTTCATTGATGGGAGGGATGGGAGTGCGTGTCAGTATTTTTTCCACTTGTCTTGTAGATCTTATGGCTCCGGCTGCTGGTATTGCCATGGTAGAGGTCCTGGAGCGGCTTGGCTGCGAGATTGATTACCCGGCTTCACAGGTCTGCTGCGGACAGCCCACATATAACAGCGGTTATCTTCAGGAATCTAAGCTTGCTATGCAGAACATGATGCTGGCCTTCGAGGCTTCGGATTATGTCGTAGGGCCCTCCGGCTCCTGTATCGCTATGTTTCATGAGTATCCGAAGATCTTCAGCGGGGACCCGGACTGGGAATTGAAAGCGGTTGCGTTAAAAGCAAAATCATATGAACTCACCCAGTTCATTGTAAAAGTGCTGGGGGTCACCGATATAGGTGCCACGCTCGAAGGAACGGCAACCTACCACCGCTCCTGCCACATGACAAGGCTGCTGGGCGAGAAGGAAACGCCCTTCCAGCTGCTGGAGCAGGTGAAGGGACTTAAGCTTGAGCCGCTTAAAAACAGCGACAACTGCTGCGGGTTCGGCGGCACTTTTGCGGTGAAGATGCCTGAAATCTCCGGGCAGATGGCCGATGAGAAATGCGGCTGTGTACTGGATACCGGAGCGGATATCCTGATCAGTGCAGATATGGGCTGCCTGATGAACATCGGGGGGCGCCTGTCCCGCAAGGGTGAGCCGGTACGCGTCATGCATATTGCAGAGGTGCTCAACCAGCATACGCCTGCCAATCAGAAAGGGGGAAACTGACTTGAGCCTGCAAACGGATTCACGCAGCTTCAGCGAACGGACCGCGGAGGGCCTTGGGGATTCCTTTATGCGCAGTGCCGTGGGGTCCGCACAAGACAGCCTTAAGACCCGGCGGCTGACCGCTGCTACCGCACTTGGAGATTGGGAGAAGTGGCGGACGGTGGGCCAGCTGATCCGTCAGCATACGCTGGCAAACCTGGACTTTTATCTGGAGCAGCTTGCGGATAATGTTGAGCGGCAGGGTGGACATATCTATTTTGCCGCAACCAAGGAAGAGGCCAGCAGTTATATACGGGATGTCATTGAACGCAAGCAGGCGACCCGGGTCGTCAAATCCAAGTCCATGGTTACTGAGGAGATTGAACTGAACCATGTGCTGCTCGAAGCCGGCTGTGAGCTGATTGAGACGGATCTCGGAGAATACATTCTGCAGATGGATGACTGGGACCCTCCCTCCCATATCGTAGCCCCCGCTCTGCATAAAGACCGGGAGCAGATCAGGCGCGTCTTCGCGGAGAAGCTCGGATACACCGGCGATGAGACGCCGGAGATGTTGGCCGGGTTCGCCCGCAGCGTCCTGCGCCAGAAGTTCCTGGATGCGGAGGTTGGGATTACGGGCTGTAATTTTGCCATTGCCAACCTGGGCGCAATAAATCTCGTCACGAATGAGGGGAACGGCGACCTCACCGCCGCGATTCCCAAAACGCATATCGCAGTGATGGGCATGGAACGGATTGTACCGTCGATTGAGGAAATGGAAATCCTGGATAATCTGCTCTGCCGCAGTGCGGTCGGCCAGAAGCTGACCAGCTATATCACGGTCATGGGTCCCTCAGCGGCGGGAGAGACCGACGGACCAGAGGAATTCCATCTGGTGGTCGTCGATAACGGCCGTTCCGATATTCTGGGGAGTGAATTTGGCGAAGCCTTGCAATGTATCCGCTGCGGCGCCTGCTTGAATGTCTGTCCGGTCTACCGTCATATCGGCGGCCATGCTTACGGTTCCATCTACCCGGGTCCGATTGGTGCGGTCATTACGCCGCTGCTTGGCGGTTATGACGACTATAAGGAGCTGCCGTATGCCTCCAGTCTCTGCGGGGCGTGTACAGATGTATGTCCAGTAAAAATCCCGCTGCATGAGCAGCTTGTGATGCACCGCCAGAATATTGTGAAGCAGAAGCGAACCGGCGCTGCCGACCGATTCCAGATGAAGGCCGCCGCTAAGCTGCTCTCCTCCCCTGCCCTATTCGGCAAAACTCTCAGACTCGCCCATTCGGCCAGCCGGATCATGAGCAAGCATGGACGTATTGTACGGGGACCGGCCATCATTCAGGGGTGGATTGGTTCACGCGACCTGAACCAGCCCGTCAAGCCGCAGGACAGCTTCCGGGCATGGCTGGAGAAGCGCAAAGGAGGTTCAGAGTAATATGAACATGAATAAGGAGGTTTTTCTGAATACCATTGCCGCCAAGCTGGGACGGGCACGGAAGTCAGAGGTTCAGCGTCCTGCGATCCGGGAATTGATTCCTGACAGCTATGGCCCTCTTACCCAAGAGGATCTTGTAGAGATGCTTAAAGAGCAATGCTTCTTCATTCACACGCAGGTGATTGAAACGACGCGGGAGCTTTTGCAGAGAACGTTAGATGATCTGATAGAGGCTAATGGCGGCGGGAACGTGATGACTTCCGGTGATTCCCGGTTCAAGGAGTACGGGCTGGTCTTCCCGGAGGCTGCCGTATGGGAGGAAGCGGCGGGACGGGCGGAGAATACCAGGCGTGCCGAATCGGCGAATACAGCTATTGTCTTCGCCGACTATGCACTTGCGGAATCGGGAACGGTTGTGGTGGAGAGCCGCCCCGATCAGGGACGTTCGCTCCATTTCCTGCCTGCGCATTATATTGCGGTGATTGAACGCGAGAAGCTGGTGCTTCGCTCTACGGATGCGGCCGCAGCATTTAACCGGAGAATCCAGGCCGGGGAACCGATGGGCTCATCGATTAATTTCATCTCCGGTCCCTCTAATTCCGCGGATATTGAAATGAAGCTGGTGGTCGGGGTACACGGGCCGCTGAGGGCCGCTTATGTGCTGATTTGAAATGAAGCCTGTCCCTTAAGGACGGCCTAACCCGTTCTACAAATAGTCCGTAACGTCAAATTCCCGATCCTTATAGTAATATTTCCGGTCTTCTTCCGTGATCTCGCGGATAATCCGGCACGGACTGCCTACGGCGATGACATTATCAGGGATATCCTTAGTCACTACACTGCCCGCACCGATGACCACGTTATTCCCGATAGTTACACCTGGATTCACAATAACATTGCCGCCGATCCACACATTGTTGCCGATGGTGATGGCAATTCCGTATTCATAGCCTGAATTCCTGGAATCGGGATGGACGGGATGGCCTGCTGTATAGAGTGATACATTCGGAGCGAACATGACATTCTCGCCAATGACCACCTTGCCTACATCGAGAATCGTACAGTTGAAATTAGCATAGAAATTATTCCCTACAGTGATATTCGATCCATAATCGCAGCGGAAGGGAGTCTCAATATGCACAAGCTCCCCTGTCTTGCCCAAAAGCTTGCGGATCAGCCCGTCTCTCTCCTCGTGTGCGTCGGGAGAGAGTGAATTCAGCTGGTGAACCAGTAGCCTCGCGGCTGTCCGTTCTTCGGTTAATCCGTCCAGCCATGCTTTATAGGGCAAGCCTGCGAGCATTCTGTCTTTCTGATTCATAGGATTCATAAGGTATTCCTGCCTTCTCTTAGTGTTGTGTGTTCATGGGGTAGGTCCAGAAGACTTCCCGTCCGAAGCGGAGCTGAATCTCCTCGGCCGTCAGCACCTGATTGCCGACAAGCTCCGCCGCCTGGAATTGCGAACGGTGTGCCTGGATAGAGGCCATCTTCTTGTCCAGGAATGCGGTGACATCGACATGCACATCCGGGAGGCCGATGTGCTTCTCATGGCCGATGGCGAATGCGCCACAGTGAACCACCGGCCGCTCTGCAGGCGGCAGCTGCCGGACTGCCCGGATAACGGCTGCTCCTGTAGCATCGTGATCCGGGTGTACGCTGTAGCCGGGATAGAAGGTAATCACAAGCGTAGGAGCCAGCTCATGGATCAGCGCCAGCAGTGTCTGATCCAGCAGCTGCTGATCCTCGAATTCAATCATTTTATCGTGGAAGCCCAGCATTCTTAAGTCTTGTATGCCGATAGCCCGGCAGGACGCCCGCAGCTCTTCCTTGCGGATCTCCGGCAGCGTCACCCGGTTGGCAAACGGCGGAATCCCCATATTGCGTCCCATTTCGCCTAGCGTCAGGCAGGCATAGGTTACTTCGGCGCCTTGCTGAATATACTTCGCAATAGTGCCAGCCGCTCCAAAAGCCTCATCGTCAGGATGCGGAAACACCACCAGTATGCGCTTATGTTCTGTAGTCTGTGTATTGTTCATAGGTTCATTCCTCCCTACCCCTCAACCACATCGGCCCGCAGGTCCGTGGCAATCTCAAGAATCACAGGCACAATCGCCTCCATGGACAAGGCCACGTACAGCTCGCCCATGTACAGCCGGAACGGGTACTCCGCACCCTCATGACTCCACATGAAAAAATCCCCTTCGATCGACATCGTGCTCTCTGCACCTTGCACAGTGTAGACCTGTGAATAACTGAAGCCGGATTTACCGGCAAAATATTGCTTGCATTCCTCCAGGGTTAGTGCCTGCTCTGCATTCTCTTCCTGCATGGAACGGGTAATTCGTAAACGCTGGCTCATCGGTGATCCTCCACAATGTTAATATTTAAGCTAATCCGTGCGTTAAATCCGTTAACTAATATCCGCCGGGTTGATGATGGCAAGAATCTGGTGGTCCTTCCACACGCCGCGGATCTTCACATTCAGCCGGGCAATGCCTTCCTTATGGAAGCCTGCATTCTCCAGTACACGGATAGAACCGGGATTATCCGGTGAAGCTTCCCCTGTAATCCGGTGGAACTTCAGCTCCTCGAAGGCATAGCGCACGACCTGTTTCACCGCCTCCGTCATATAGCCTTTACCATTATATTCCTTGTCCAGACTGTACCCGATCATACAGCTCTGCAGCGGTCCCCTCACCACAAAAGACAGACTGACACTGCCGATGATCCGGCGGTCAGCCTTGTGAATGACCAGGAAGTCGTATCTCTCATCTGCTGCCCTGAACTCTTCATACTGCGTAAGCTTGTCCCGCTGGTACTCCTCTGTATAGAAATCCCCGCAGATCTCCGGCGAATGCTCTTCAAAAAACTCACGGTTACGCAAATACATCCCCAACAGCTCAGCGGCATCTTCAGGCCCGGGGAAGCGGATATATACCCGCTCTTCTGTCATTTCTACCCCTCCATTCTTAATTGCTGCACAGTACCGCTTCCTCCGGCTGTTCCTTGCATTCCGGGAACCGGTAGGTCCAAAAGCGTTCCGTACCGTACTTGCCGCAGATTACCGGATCGGTGGGTTTAAGGCCGCCAAGCACTTTCTCCGGCTGGAACTGGGTGCGGTGCGCCAGAATGGAGTTGATTTTGACCGTGATAAAAGGAGTCACATCGGTGACTACATCGGCTGCTCCAATCCGCTGCTGATGGCCGTTCGAGAAGGCGACACTATGTACAACCGGACGTTCCGCAGCGGGCAGCCGGGCAATGGTACGGATAACCGCAGCACCAGTAGCATCGTGATCCGGGTGCACGCTATAACCAGGGTAGAACGTAATAACCAGCGACGGGGTAAGCTCCTTCACGAGCGATGCAATCCGGTGATCCAGGAGTGCCGGGTCTTCGAACTCAATCATTTTGTCATGGAAGCCCAGCATCCTCAGGTCTTGAATCCCAATGGCCTTACAGGAAGCTTCGAGCTCCGCTTGGCGGATAGCCGGCAGGGTCGTGCGGTTTGCAAGGAGCGGAACGCCCATGTTCCGGCCCATCTCTCCCAGTGTCAGACAGGCATAGGTCACCTCTGCACCTGCTGCGATATACATCGCCAGTGTCCCGGATACGAAGTAAGCCTCATCGTCGGGATGGGGAAGCACAACCAGAATTCTTGCATGGTTCATAGATTTATTATTCACGCTAGTTGTTCCTCCATTTTGTTTAAAAAGGGGTCCGGCTAAGCTGCAACGCCACAATCAGCTTGCCCTGACTGTCATGGCCGGCCAGAATCAGCCGCTCCTTATCGTGCTCATCTACATGGGTAAGTCCTTCGGCGTAAATCCAGCCTTGCTCTGTCTTCAGGCCAACCCGGTAAGGTCCTGTGCCTGAGATAGAGCCGTTCGTGTAACGGATCACTGCATTGCTGATGAACGCCGAGCCTGGGGGACGTGTGCTGTCGATATGACTGGCATAAGCTCCTGTTGTGAGCTCAAGATGGATATATAGATCCTCGCCGACGAATTGGTCGATGCGGGTCTGAATCGCCTGGGGTTGAATGAGTTGCATAAGGCCCTCCTATAGTGTAAAAGAATAGCTGGTTCCAGTGCATTCATTATACATGAAAAAAAGAGCCTGCCCAAGGAACCCGAAGAATTCCTTAAGCAAGCCCGGTGACGCTGATAATTAAAGATCAACTATAGAGAAAACCTTATCATTAAGGAAATAGACGTATTGGCGTCCGTACACTACATAACCATCATAAACCTCGTCCGGATCTCCCCAGGAGAGCAGAAGCTCGGTGATCGTCATGCCGCTGACCGCCCGCTCTTCACGGATGGAATTCCACATTTTATCGCTGATCTTGAAGGTCGTTTGCGGATTCTTGAAATATAAGATGTCTTCGACGTAATCACCATAATCACCCGCAGTTGGATCAATCTCCACCGGAATCTCCTGCCCGTTGGCCCGGCGGATGATCATCTCTAAATTCCCGTTTACAGGATTGGAGCGGAAGTTAGCGATAGTCGCTTTTTCAAAGTTTTTGAACGGACTATCGCTAATCTTGGCGTTCCGGGTCCACACCGTTTGTCCATTATAGTAATACTTCAGATAATCGATATTCTCACTATAATACATGGTATTGTCCACAAAATCATTCAAATCCAGGACCCATTCGGTTCCGGCCTCATTTTGCATCACAAAGTTCTGGTTGTTGTCATCAACGTACTGTACACTTTTCACCCAGTGGCTGCCCGGATGTCCATATAAGTATACCTTTTTACCTAGCGCAGTCCCCATCGTTCCAGGCAGCTTGCTGATCGCGTAGAGCATACTGTTGCTCTTATTCTTGCCATCCTCTGTACTCCAGACGAACAACGCTATGGCGCTGGAGGCGTATTTGCCGTCGATCGCGCCGAGCTTCAGCAGGGTTTTGAAGGCTACGTAATTGGAGCTTTTGTACAAAATAGAGTTATCCTTCTTCAGCTTGGTGCTTCCTTTACTGCCTGTGATAGTTACGCCATTAGCATCTGAAGCCACAGTGAAACCCGGAATCTGCCCGGCCAGCTTAACCGGTACATAGGCAGAGCCATTTACAAGCACAGATTTGACTGGCGAAATAAGCAGGTTGCCTTCGACAAACGTAGCAATCTCCGTGTACGCCGGTGCGGTTGCGGCCGCTGCCTGTCCGGCGCCTCCCGGATAGACCAGTCCGAGCGCAAGCAGCAGAGTGGTGAGCAGTAATGCAAGTTTTTTCATAGATGTTCTAATTCCTTCCCCCGATGTAAGTTAGGTGTCCCGGCAAGGTGCCGGAATCTTCCAGATCAGTACATTCGACAAGAAGTTAATTATTTCCTCTATTTCGGGATACGGATCACAAACACCGTCGGCTCCCCTTCCCTGCTCTCCAGCAGCAGTGAACCCTCCATCTTCTCCACGTTCTTCTTGGCGATGGACAAGCCCAGTCCGGTTCCTCCGCTGGCCGTCGTCCGCGCCTCATCTCCCCGCACAAACGGATCAAAAATCGTGTCCCACAGCTCCCTCGGAATGCCGACGCCATTGTCTGCAATCTCGATCCTGATCTGCGTATCCTCGGGAATCACGGATACCCGGATGCGCGTCCCTTCGGGATTATAGGCCAGCGCATTGCCGATCAGATTATTAATGACACTGGCGAACAGCTCGGGATCATAACGGGCATAGACCTCTTCTTCGGGCACCTGCAGGTGAAGCTCGAAGTCTTTTTGCTCAAACTCGCCGTAGGTGTCGGCAATCATCTCCCGCAGATGATCGCCCAGCTCTAGCCGCTCTATCCGCAGGATGAAATCCGGTGAGTCCAGCTTAAGCAGATCCAGCATATGCGTAATGAGCTTCGTGACCTGCACGGACTTGGTGTAGATGTAATTCAAATATTTCGTCTGCCGCTCCGGGTCAGTAACGCGTCCTTCGACAAGCGCCTGCGCATACCCCTGGATGCTGGTAATAGGGGTCTTCAGGTCATGCGACAGATCGACCATCAGCCGCTGCTTGCTTTTCTCGGCCAGGCGCTTCTCCTCAGTCGTCTTCTCAATCACATCAGCCATATAGTTGAAGCTGTGGCCGATCCGCAGGAACTCGGTCTCTGCATACAGGGCAATCCGCGTGTTGTAATGCCCTTCCATCATACGGTTCAAGCCCAGATTCAGCACCCGCAGCGGCTTCTTGATCCGTCTGGAGACCCAATAGCTGTACACAAAAATCAGCAGCAGAATCAAACCGCTGACCAGGAATACATAAAAGAACACCGAATGATTCAGATAGGAGACCAGAAACTCGTTGTTAATGGAGATATTGATTACATCGCGGGGAATCTTAAGCAACATCCAGGCTGCCCCGCTGTCCTGCTCCGTAACACTCGTAATAGAATAGTAAAAAGGCTGGTCGCTGCGGTTCTCCAGTCCGATATACAGCATGTCCTCGTCATAAGCTTGAATATCATCCTGCTTCTCACCAATGACCTGAATCACCCGCTTGCCGGAATCCAGCAGCTCCAGCCAGCCACCGCTCTTCAGCAGACGCTCACTCTCCGGCCCTTGGCCCAGCTCCTCCTGGTACGCTCCGGCCTCCACAGAGAGATTGGGGTCTGGCTTCATTTGCTCCCGGATGACCTGGGCAATATCCTTTTGGACGAATAGATAGACCACTAACACCAGCATAAGCAGCATACAGTTGAACAGCAGGAAGTCGATGGTCAGCGACGTCTGCAGCGGACGGTTATCTCTACTTTTCCACGGGTGCTTCAATTTTGTACCCCAATCCCCTGATCGTCTTCAGGTATTCCGGTCTCTTGGAATCTCGTTCGATCTTGTCGCGGATGTTGCTGATATGCACCATTATGCTGTTGTCCTCGTAGACGTAGAAATCTTCCCAGACAGTCTCATAGATCTTCTTGCGTGTAAAAACACGTCCCGGCTGCTGCATCAGCAGCTCCAGGATCTTGTATTCGGTCGAAGTCAGAGCGACGGCCTCCCCGGCCACCTCAACCTGACAGGTGCTCCGGTCCAGCGTCAGCCTTCCAAGAACAATCTGCTCACTGCGCTTCTCCTCCTCCGGTGCCTTAGCATCGAACTGATGCACCCGCCGCAGCATGGCCCCGGCACGCGCCACAATCTCCAGCGGATTAAAAGGCTTAGCGATATAGTCGTCCGCTCCAAGCTCCAGCCCCAGGATTTTATCATGATACTGGCTCTTGGCGGACAGGAACAGCACAGGGAAATGCTCATGCTCCCGAATCCGCTTCAGCAGCTGCAGCCCGTCCATCCCCGGCATCATAATGTCCAGGATCGCCAGGTCAATCTTGTTATTCTGCATCCGCTGGAGCGCTTCAATTCCGTTCCCCGCGGTCAAAATCGTATATTCCTTCTCCAGATACAGCTGCAGAAGCTCAACAATCTCCGATTCGTCATCGGCTATGAGAATGGTATACATGGTGAATCCCCCTCTATCTTGTCATGCAAGCCGCGCTCTTTGTAACTATAGCCTGCCATTCTTAATCCAGTCTAAACCAAATCTAAAGAAAAGATAAAGAATTATTACAACTTAAAGCTTGGTCGTCGCTGCGGTGAACATTTGGACTTCCGGCCGCTGTTGACTCCAGATTTCTTCTATTAGACCGCTGTGCGCGGTTGAAATCCAAACACAAGCTTATGCTTCCGATGCGAGCTTTCCTTCGGAAAGCTTTTAGGCGGACGCTACCGCTCCTCCAGTTCCAAATTTCCCCTCCGCTTCTTTTTGCTTTTCGTTTGTAAAACCTCTTACAGTTCCAATAATCCTCAACAATTTCAAGAAAATAATAGACTGAATAATACAAAAAAAGAACAGCTGTACAGCCAATAAATAGCTGAACCGACTGTTCTATCAAGTAGGGGATTGCTTAGTCAGAGCTTGCAGGTGAGGGTTAGCTTCACCTTACACCGTAGGTACAGTTCCACCGTCAATCACGTACTCGGCACCCGTTATGGATGCTGCGCGGTCAGAAGCGAGGAAGGCCACCAGCTCGCCCACCTCCTCAGGGAAGCCGGGGCGTCCGATGGGTATGCCGCCCAGCGCGTCCATTACCGACTGCAGCGCACTTTCTACACTGCCGGTCACCTCCGCAATACTCTTCAAAAAGTCCCCGGTTGCTTCGGTTTGAATGAAGCCCGGCGCGACCCGGTTCACCCGGATGCCCTTCGGAGAGAATTCTTTGGATAAGCTCTTGCTGTAACTGCTTAACGCAGCTTTGGCGGCTGCATAGGGGATGGTCGATTCGATCAGCGGCAGCACTCTTTGAATGGAAGAGATATGGATGATGACTCCCTTGCCCTGCTCCAGCATGAGCGGGATCAGTCCCCGGTCCAGCCGCACAGCTGCCAGCAGGTTCAGATTCAGCGCATCCATCCAGTGTTCATCGGATGCTGCGAGAAATCCTCCAGCTGGTGTTGAGCTGCCGCCAGCGTTATTCACCAGAATGTCGAGCCGCCCGAACCGGGCCTTGACTGCTGCAATGACTCGCTCCACGCCTTCAGGCGTGGACAGATCGGCCTGGACGAACAAATCCGAAGCGGGCCCTTCCTTCGGAAGTGTCCGGGCAGTAGTCATAACTTCAGCTCCTGCCGCTGTGAACCGGGCAGCGATTGCCTGTCCCATTCCCTTGGTACCGCCTGTTACCAGGATTCTTTTACCTTCGTATTCTGTCAGCGGACTTGCATAAGTTATAGCCATCGTTACAGCCTCTTTTCATTAAGGATTCCTCAGGTTAGGCTGGAAGTCGAGCCGTCCTGAGGTCTATATGTATATATTAGACTTGATTAATATGAGCGTCTAATTTATTATTTTCATTAAATTCATTAATAATAGTAATATATAAGGAGGCTGTCTGCATGGAGCTCACACAATTGGAGTATTTTCTGACCGTAGCCCGGCTTGAGCATATGACCTCTGCATCCAAAGCGCTGCGAATTACGCAGCCTGCCCTGAGCCATGCAATTTCCAAACTGGAAAGTGAGCTGGGGGTTCCTTTATTTGAGCGTAAGGGCCGCAATGTCCAGTTGAACCGCTATGGGGTTATGTTCAGTTCACGGGTCGAAGAAGCGCTGCGCAATATCAGGAATGGGGTGCGGGAGATTGAGGAGTCGTCCAATGCGGAGAGCGGAACCGTTCATCTGTCTTATCTGAATATTCTTGGCGTGGACCTGATCCCATCGCTCATCAGAGACTATCAGGCAGACCATCCGAAGGTGCGGTTCGATCTGTATCAGGGGAATCACGGGGACATTGACGAAGCGCTGGATAACGGGACCTCAGATATGCTGATTACGTCCAAAGAGACTACGGCGGAGAATAAGGAATGGATGGTGTTTCGCAGATTGCCGATTTATATTGTGGTCTCCAGTTCCCACCGGTTCGCAGCGCGTTCCTCGCTGAGTCTGTTCGAGCTGTCGGGTGAGCCGTTTGTAGGACTGAAGACGAATTGCGGACTCAAGCACACCATCACCTCCCTCTTCCAAAATACTAATTTTGAGCTGTCCTCAACCTATTATGCTGAGGATCTGATTACTGTGGCCGGCTTCATCAAAGCCGGGCTCGGCGTCTCCGTGCTTCCGCAGACGCTGGGACTGATGCTTGACGGTCTGGTCTGGATTCCCATCCAGGAACCGGGTTGGGAATGGGAGGTTGGCCTGCAATGGCGCAAGGACCATTATCTGTCCCCCGCCTCCAGAAGGTTCCTGGAGTATGTTCAGCAGAGTAGTCATGTACCTGTTTTAAACCTGTGAGAATGAACATCGAACTAATAGTAGTCTTATCCTGCCCCTTTACCGACTTTTCCTCTTAAATTCAAGTAGCTAATTGTATTTTCTGCAATAGAAAACGCATAGCTGACCTTAAAATGAGATTCTATTGTATTTCATACATTAGAATGTTGGGTTTTGGGCGAAAAAGGGCCTTTTTTCAATATTCTATTGTACCGAATACAATAGATTCTATTTAGAAGCCTTTTTTACAGCATTCCATTGTATAAAATGCAGTTACCACCGTTCCGGCACCTACAGTTTATAGCGCGAAGCCTATGGATTCTGGCGTTATACCTAAATAAAGAGCCGCCCCAATAGCCGATTTACGGCTTGGGGACAGCTCTATTAGATCATTTTAACAAATTAATGCCCGAAGCTCTTCAATCGTTGCCTGGTACTGCGGCTTAAAATCAGCAGAATTCATATAACCGGATATGCTGGTCAAGAATTGTCTGCCTTCAAGAGCTCCGCTTACCTTAGCAGCATCCAGTGCACACAGCAGCAGGTTACCATTACCTACGCGACACTCTGTGAGGAAACTCAGCTTGTGATTACGTTCGAAATTATCGATCGTCTGTACAATCGGATTCCAGCTGCGGTCCGCCTCATCCATGATAAGCGATTTGGAATGCTCCACGATAGTCCACCACGGATAGGTGGAGTGTGCCTCGCTCGGGAAATCGCGCAGCACCGGATGGCCGTTATCGATCAGCAGACCCATGGTACCAATTGGCACCGGCCGGTTCATGCTCTCCGAGATCGAGCGGAACATCGGGTAGCACCAGAAATCCGTGCAATAATAGCCTTCGATTCCGTTCTGAACCGACTGTGGTTCCGGCATCAGCAGCACATTACCGCCTTGCTCCAGCAGGGAGACTGCCTCCTCAGACAGCTCTGTGAACACATGAATGCCTTCAGCTTCAAGCGGGTTATCGCTTTGCTCCGGATATATCCACAGGTCATAGCTCTTGCGGATATCGGTTCCCTGAACCCGGAGCGCCAGCTCCGCACGGCTCATCCGGTCCACCGCCGGAAGCTCAACCGCTAGATCGCAAATGTCAATGTAATGGATTCCGGCAGGAATAAAGGCTCCGGCTGAGCCTGTTGTCCGAGCTCCCCCTTCAACCGCCAGCTCCCAGTGAAGCTCGATGGATTCCGGCATTCCACTGCGGAAGCAGCTCAGCTCCACATGGGCTGCGAAGGTCTCCCCGGCGCCGTAGTTGTACTTAGGGAATCTTGCCAGCAGCACGGCATCATTACAAAAGGTCCGCCACTCTTCCGGGCTGATCAGACCCTTGGAATCCATGAAGGCATCCAGAACACCTACGAGTGCTGTACCCTGGCCGCTGAAGTCCTGGAGATCCAGAAGCTGGAACCCTGCCAGCCGGCGGGAACGGAAGGCAGCCTCAAGCTCTTCCTTGTAGCAAGCGACAGCGAGCTGGCCTGAGCTTTTGAAGTAAGCATCGGCCAGATGGCCAAGCCCCTTGCTCTCCAGCCGTTCGCGGAAGATGATGAAATTCTCCGCTTTGAGCGGGCCGGTATATTTCTCAATTTCCGCGAAATTCGGAAACGTCGCATATTGTCCAATCTCATGCGAGACCACGGGTACCCGGGGAATCCATTCTCTGGATTCACTGCCACCCTGCACAGCCTTGGCTTCAGTACCGTACTGGATCAGGATCTCGCCGCCTGCCTCAGCGGACACGGCTTCACCGCTCCCAAAGCCCGGCGGAACAATCTGGTCGTCGTAATCCTTCATTGTACCTGGCAGCGAGGTCTGGACATGTCCCAGCGGAGCATCGCACATGGCATAGGAGCCTCTGAACAGCCGATCGTGTGTGAAGCGTACACCGCTGAAGAAATCGTCATGCTCCAGCACCTCCGGGACCCACTGATGGTTATTGGAGCCTTGAGTGTAGAGCGGACGGTCATCGAACGCTTTATAATCTGCAAGGAACGAATCAATCCGCTCCTTGCTGCCCCACAGCTCATTACCCAGCGACATCATCACGAACGATGGATGATTGCCGAATTCCCGCAGGATGGCATATCCTTCGCTGATCAGGTAATCCTGCTCCGCCTGGTTGTGGCCTTCGTCCGTCTCTGCGGTAATCGTTCCCCAGAACGGCAGCTCCGGCTGCATGTAGATTCCGAGCAGATCGGCTGCGGTGAAGGCTGCTTCCGGCGGGCAGCAGGTATGGAAGCGGTAATGGTTAATGCCGTGAGACTTCGCAATCCCCAGAATCCGTACCCACTCTTCCACGTCTGTCGGAGCATAGCCGGTGAGTGGGAAGATCAGGCCGTCATGCTTGCCGCGCAGGAAGGTCTGCTCACCGTTAATGGTGAACTTATCTCCCTCAGCCCGGAAGGACTTAAGCCCAAAGATCACCTCCTGCCGGTCAACGGGAATACCATCACTGCCCTTGAGAACAAGGCTGAGAGTATACAGATTGGGAGCGAATTCACTCCACAGCAGCGCACCCGGACCCAGTGTATAGTCTATAGTGAACGGACCCGGTACGATGACATATTCCTGTTCCTCTACGGCATGTGTGAGCTCACTATTGAAGCTACTGGCAGATACCGCGAGTGTAGCACTCTGCTTGCTGTCCAGCGTGGCGGTGATCCGTACCGAACGTGCAGGCAGATCAGGCTTCAGCCGGAGACCGCTAATCCGGGCTTCCCCATAGAACTGCAGCTCCATCCGGCCGGTAATCCCGTTCCAGTTAGTCTGGGTATCCGGCGAGGTCATATGCCCGCCTTTGGTCGGATAGCCGGTGTTGTCGACCCGGACCGTAAGCGTATGATTCCCGGGCTGCAGCTGCGGCAGCTCATATACATGCGCAGTGTTCAGGCTGTCACGGCTGCCGATCTCCACATCATCCACCCATAGGGTGGTAAGCCTTGTACGTTCCAGATATAAGCAGCATTGCTTACCCGCCAGCTCTTCCGGAATCACAACCTCTCTGGAGTACCAGACCGGTCCTTCGAACAGATATTCATCCGTCAGTGCGCCAACGAGAATCTTGCTGTTCTTCGGCCCTTTAAGGGCATGGGACGTAGTTCCCGGCAGCCTGATTGCATCGGTAAAAGGAAATACCAGTCCCTTCCCCTTCTCTTCCAGTTGCAGCTTCCATTCGCCTTCAAGGCTGATCTTTGACAGCACAATTATCACTCCTAGTAATAGTAATCTCTATACTCCTGCGGGGTGGTACCCGTGGTCTTCTTGAAAAGAAAGGTGAAATAGGCCGCCGTCTGAAAGCCTACCTGTTCCGCCACCTCATACACCTTGATGCCAGGATCACGGAGCAGCTCCTTGGCCTTATTCATGCGCGTTTCCTGGACATATTCGGAGATCGTCTGGCCGGTTTCTTTTTTGAACAATACGCTTAAATAACTTGAATTCAGATGATACAGCCCCGCCAGTTGCTTCACCGTCAGATTCTCCTGCAGATGTTCAGCCAGATGCCGCCGGACCTGCTGGATCAGATGATGCTGCTGTGCAGTCTGCTCCTTCTCCTTACGCTGTGTGTAATGGGCGAGATATTCCAGAACGGCCTTCCGCACTTCCTCCACTCCGGTGCAGTCAATGAGACGCTGCCACATCAGAATGTTCGTTTCGGTATCCGTATCCTGATCCCGCTTAAGCTTGCGTGCCAATTCGCTGAGCAGTCCCATGCCGAACGCCTGTACATAGGAGAAGGAGATCGGCTCTCCGGCCAGCATCATCTCAAAAGCATGGCTTGCATAAGCCGACGCTTTGCTATTTTCCCCAAGCTCCAGCAGCTTGACGATTTCCGGAATATACTCCTCACGCAGCCGGAAGTCTTGGTATTCATTCATCAGATACCGGTCACAATAGACAATCTGTCCGTATCCGGCAAGCCGTGCATCGGCAATCATATGCCGGACCTCTTTATACAGGAGCGGAATTTCTGTCCAGCTGCATGCCTCTCTGCTGACGCCGACCGTAACGGAAGCAGCTTATTGCTCCCGCAGCACTTCCTGAATGAAGCTTAGCTGCTTCTCCAGCCTGGCCCGCACCTGCGGAACCGCTTCCAGCACCAGCACAGCGGTCTCACCCGCTCCCGCTTTCCCGATATAAGCGCCGGAAAAGCCCTCCAGCCCCAGCTTCACCGCATTCTGCAGTGCTTCACCCAGCAGAATCTGCTCCTTGGCATCCTGGCTATGATGCAGGTGAAGACTGTCACAGTCGAACAGGAACAGTGTAGCCTGCCACTCTCCTGCCGGAAGATCAAGCAGACGCCGCCATGAATCCAGCAGTTCAGCACTGTGAACCCAGCCGCCGGTCAAATCCTTAATGAAGCGCTCCAGCAGCACTTCCCGGCTCTCTGTAACCTTCTCCCTGAGCAGGGTTGTTTCCTGCTCCAGCTGTTTTTTCTTCTCAGCGGCTGCGCGGAGAGCCACCAGCTTCTGTTCCAGCTCCTCCGTCTTGACCGGCTTCAGCACGTAGGCCTTAGCCCCAAGCTGGATCGCCTCCTGCACAAATTCAAATTCATCGAAGCCGCTGATCATTACCGATTGCATAGCCTGCTGCTGCGGATAGTCAGCCTGGATTCTGGCGAGCAGCTCAATTCCGGTCATCCCGGGCATCGACACATCGGTAATCAGCACATCCACAGGGTTCTCCTTCAAAATCGCAAGCGCTTCCATCCCGGAATGGGCAGTCAGCGGCGTTCTGTAGCCAAGTGCCTCCCAGCGGATATGCCGTAGCAGACCTTGAATTTGCATGGGCTCATCATCAACAATCAATGCACGCATGTTACCCCTCCTTCCTCTTCAGCTCGGGACGTTCTAAGCAGACCGGAATATGGATGGTTACCGCCGTCCATTCGTCTTCTGCGCTGTCGATTTCTAGGCGGCCATCGGGACCGAAATATAGCGCCAGACGGTCCCTGATATTGTTCATGCCGAACCCGTTCCTGCTGCCGCTGTAAGTACCGGCACGTATCTCTTCAAGCTTATCCTGTCCGATCCCTTGCCCGTTGTCAAACACCTGGATGCGCACCTCATCCCCACTGCGTTCAGCCGTGATCTGAATAAAAGCATGCTCCCTGGCCGTAATGTCGCCATGCAGATAACAGTTCTCTACAATCGGCTGCAGGATCAGCTTGATGGTATAGAGATCAAGGATCTCCGGCTTCACCTCCCATTCCACCGAGACCTGCCCTGGATAACGGAGCTGCTGAATATCGATATACGCCTTCACATGCTCCAGCTCATCGCGCAGCCGGGTTACATTGACCTGATTGCCCAGTGCCAGCCGGTAAAAGGTCGTCAGCGCATCTATCGTGCGGACTTGCAGCTCATCCTGCAGATCCAGCGCCCGCCAGCGGATCAGGCTGAGCGAATTATAGATGAAATGCGGATTAATCTGTGCCTGAAGCGCCCGGAAGGATTGCTCACGCTCCTTAAGCAGCGCTTCCGTATGCTCTTTAACCAGCTTCCCGAGCCGCCCGGACATGGAGTTAAACAGCACCTCCAGCTCACCCAGCTCATCCTTGTCCCGGTTCTTCACCTTTACTTCGAAGTATCCTTCCGATATATCTGTCATCCGGCTCCCCAGCTTGCGTATGCGCCAGATGGTATTCTTCAGGACAGTCATGATCAGGAAAATCGACAGCAGCAGGAAGAACGCAATTCCCGCTGCGATATAATACAGAATCCGTCTGGACTGTTCCTCCAGGCGGTCCAGATGCACCAGTGCGCCGACCCGCCAGCCGGATTTGATCTCCTGTGTAATCAGCACCGTTCCGTTGTTCGTCCGGGTAGTTCCGTCAGCGCTGCCCCAGTACTCACTTAACGAAGAGGAGGATAACGAAGCAGCGATCTCGGACGGTTCCGAGGAGGCGATGATCCGTTCACTGCCGTCAACGATATACATTTCCCCGGCGCCGTCAAAGGGATGGTCGAAGGATTCCGCGAACACGCTTTTATAATCCAGCAGCAGATAGACCAGCCCGTGTACATCCCCGTTGCTGTCAAGGATTTTGTGGGATACGACAAGCTTGTTCCTGTCATCCTTGGCATTGGTCCACATCAGATTATCCGGAGAAAAAAGCCGCTGCGCATACCAGTCCTGCTCCCGCTGTCCGGACAGCATCCGCCCCTCGGGCTTCCACAACAAGCCGCCATCCTGCACCAGCGTATCATTGGTATGGTAGATGCGGAAATTCTCAATACCCGGAAGGTATTTGCTTGTAAACAGGAAGGATCTGTCCACGTAATTGACGGTACCAAGCTGTTCTGTGATATCCGCATAATCCCGCGTTAATCTTGAGATCAATTCACCATCTGTCGCTGTCCGTGTGGCCAGAAGGTCATAGCTCTGCTTGCGGAACTCAATGCTCTGCGCACTTTGGCGGACAGCTTCCCTGATGGTCAGAATATAATTGGCCCGGACGGTCTGCAGCATTAGATAGCCTGCTCCCGCTGCAAGCAGCACCGTGGGAAGGAATACTATCAGGCCGTAGAACAGGACAATTTTTCCTCTCAGGTTCATGGACCGGGTCATACGAATAATTGCTTTCTCTACGCTCTGTTTGATCATATGGCCCTCCCAAGAACTATAAAGGGAGCCCCCCTCACAGGTGAAGGGCGCTCCGGCGTATTTTAAAATTTAAGAATTAATATGTTTCACGTTATACATTATCCTTCTATTTCTCGCTGAAACGGTACCGTCCTTTAAAAGGACGGCAAAGCCGTTTCCACTTGTTTCTAGCTGCCTGCGTTCATTTTTTCCTCATATCTGCCAAGCCACTCGGCCTTGACCTCACTCCAATGTCCGCGTTTCTCCAGCGCTTCCTGGAACCCGTTCCACTCCGCCTCGAACTTGGCATCATCCCCCGCCATCAGCAGCTTAGCCCGGTATTCCTTGCGGATATTCTCCAGCTCCAGGGAGTATTTCTCCCATACCCCGCCCTGCTTAACCTCGATCAGATCATAAGGCTCTGCTACACGGATGGTCCCCATCTTCCCGATGGCTTCGGTGAACTGAATCGTCTTGGCTGCGCCTGCCTTACCGCCATCTTCTGTGTTCCACCACGGGTACCACTCATTGCTATAGGAAGAGGTCATGTAGAGCTCCGGTGTAACTTTGGATTTCTGGGCGGCATCGCCGGAATTGCGTGCGGTCTTGTACGTTTCATCTATAAATTTCCACTTGCCCAGCGGCTGGTCCACCCAGTCCCAGTACTTGCCTGCCGGCCCCTCGCTCATTACCTGCTGCTGTTCTGCCTTCGGCTGCAGGCTGTAATCCAGGAACTTCAGAATGGCCTCAAGGTTCTTGGTCTTCTGGCTGATATAGACATCATACCCCGGATTCGGGTTCGTGACCTGGTTGATGCCAAGCTTCTCTACCCCTGCAACCTTCGGAAAAGGAATGACTTCATAGAACCAGCCCGGCTCCGTAGGGCCATCCAGTGTCTCCCAGGCTGTAGCGTTGATGTTCCAGAAGCTGCCTACATTCAGCGCAACCCGGCCGGACTTGTTCTTCTCAATATACTGCTCTCCCTTATTGGTTACTACCTCCGGATCGATCAGCTTCTCCCGGTACAGCTTATTCATCCATTGATAAGCCGCTTTATAATTGGGATTATCATAAGCAAAAAGAAATTGATCCCCCTGCTTCTGAATACCATTGCCGCCGGTACTGACGCCAAACGCAGTCAGCACTGCATTCTCATCACTCCAGCCGAGCGAATCATTAGTGTCCATAAGGAAGGACAGGGGGAGCAGCGTTTTGCCGGAGGCGTCTTTCTGCTGTGCGGCCTTCTTCAGGAAGGTCTCAACCCCATCCAGTGTGGACAGATCGGCTGTAGTCATGCCTGCCTTCTCCAGCACATCCGTTCTGACAAACCAGCCCTGCGATGCCGAGCCCGGCCAAGGCGCCTCCGGGTTCTGGTCAAACCAGGTCGGAATCGACCAGATATGGCCGTCCTCGTCCTTCATTAGCTCCAGATATGGCTTGGGGATCGTCGCAAGTCCCGGATATTTATCTGGCATTTCGAAATACTGCTCCACCGGCAGCACCTGCTTGGAGCGCCGCATGGCGCTTTTCACCGTCTCGTTCCGGCTGAAGATCGCCGCATCCTCGAACCCGCCGGTATTGATCTTCAGGTTAAGCGCTGTCATCGCATCGCCCTGTGTAGCCTCCAGCTTGATATCGACCCCCGGCTCCTCTTCCCGCCAATACTTCTGTACCAAACTGTCATTATTGATGGTTGCCGTCCAGCCAAGCCAGAGGTTGAAGCTGGCAGAACCGCTTGCCCCTTGGGTAGCAGCCGTCTTATTTCCTGTACCGCTGTTGCTTGCCTTCGTATTTCCGCCGCCGGAATTGGAGCCCGAACATCCGCTGACGATAGTCAGCAGCGCCGTCATGGCCAGAGCTGTAAGCCGGGCTTGTTTGATTTTCACTAGAATACTCCCCCTATTATGTTATTGTACTGCATAATGCTTCTACGGCCATTAGGCCATTAAGCTAAGAGATCAGCCCTTCACGGACCCCAGAAGAACGCCTTTGACGAAATATTTCTGCAGGAACGGATACACACAGAGAATCGGAAGCGCACTGACCATCACCACAGACATTTTGATCGACATCAGCGTAATATTCTGGAGCTGCGAGCTGCGGGCCAGCGCCTCCTGATTGTTGTTGGAGCCCAGCACGGCCGACAGATCCTGTGCCGACAGCAGCTGCTGGAGGAAGGTCTGCACAGGAATCAAATTCTGCTTCGTGACGAAGAAGGCTCCGGCGAACCAGTCATTCCAGTGGCCCACTGCGGTGAACAGCCCCAGCGCAGCGAGCATAGGCTTCGATAACGGGACAATGATTTGCCATAGAATACGGACCGGTCCTGCCCCATCCAGCTCCGCCGACTCGACGAGCGCTTCCGGAATGCCCTGAATGAACTTCAGCATGACGAACATGTTCCAGACGGAGAAGAGTCCCGGCAGAATATACACCCAGAACGTATTAATCAGGCCAAGATTATTGAGCTGAATGTAAAAGGGAACGAGTCCGCCGCTGAACAGCATAGTCAGCAGAATGTAGCTTAGAATCGTGCTGCGCAGCGGCAGGCCCCGGTAGGAGAGGCCGAAGGCCACCAGCAGCGTGACCAGCAGCCCGCCAACCGTGCCAATTATCGTTCTGCCCACTGTAATCAGGTAGGAATGCCTGATGGTCTCATTGCCGAGCACAATCTCGTAATTGATCAGTGTGAAGCGGCGCGGCCAGAGATAGACCCCGCCTTTGGCCGCATCCGCACCGTCATTCAGCGAAATCGCCAGCATGTAGAGGAACGGATACAGCACCGATACACATAACAGGGATAGCAGCACAATAATGATGTATTCTGCTATTTTCTCACCTCGGCTTGCTTTCATGTGCCTTCACCACAGTCCTTCCCCGTTTAGTTTTCTGGACAGCTGATTGGTTGAGACGACCAGGGTTAGGCTGATTAACGAAGACAATAGCCCTACTGCCGTCGCCATCCCGAAGTACCCCTGCTGCAGCCCGTTGCGGAGAATATAAGTGTCCAGTACATCGGCAACACTATGATTGGCAGAGTTCATGAGCGGATAAATCTGATCCATCCCAACTGTAATTAAGCTTGGAATACTGAGAATCAGCACTATGGAGATGGTCGGCATGATTCCGGGAAGGGTGATATGGCGGATCTGTGCCAGCTTGCCTGCACCTTCCACCTTCGCCGATTCGTACAGCTGCGGATCAATGGTGGTAATGGCGGCCAGATAGAGAATGGTGTTCCAGCCGGTTTCTTTCCATAAGCCGCTGAAGACAACGATTGGACGGAACCACTCTGTCGAGCCCAGGAAAAACACCGGTTCTCCCCCCGCCTGCCCAATGAACTGATTGACCAGCCCGCCGTCCAGCGTGAGGAAGGATTGCAGAATATAAGCAACCACGATCCAGGAGAAGAAATGCGGCAGATAGCTGACGGATTGGACGAAGCGCTTGAACGCCGGCCGGGTCACTTCATTGATCAGGAGCGCCAGCAGAATCGGGGCCGGGAAGCCGCAGATGAACTTCAGCACCGAAATGTACAGCGTATTCTGGACCACGGTCAGGAACTGCGGGTCTTCCAGGAACGTGAAGTTATCCAGGCCTGCCCATGTGCTGTCCCAGATCGAGGTCCCAATCTGAAAATCCTTGAAGGCGACCTGAATCCCGGCCATTGGAATATAGCTGAACAGAAACAGCAGGACTACTCCGGGTAAGATCATCAGATATTGCCAGCGGTATTTGTAGAATTTGTTGTACAATCGTCTCCCCCCTTGATACTTCTATCATAAAAGGAACTGCCGCCCGCGCCTATATAACAGCGGTTGGATATCTATCGTTCTGATTTGATCTTGTGAAGCGCTTACAGGCAGAGGCGGGATTAAGGGATGACGGGGATGGCAGATGTGGCAGGCAGATGTGCCGGTGCAGCAAAAAGCACATGCCGGATCATACCGGCATGCGCATAATGGATGAAGCTGATTCCGTTGTCTGCTGACCTGCTTAGTCGAGCAGCACCTGCTTCGTTGCAATATTCGTACAGAATTCCTGGTCGTGCTCTACAAACAGGATGGTTGGAGCATATTCCAGCAGCAGCTCCTCGATCTGCATCCGGGAGATCACATCGATGAAGTTGAGCGGCTCATCCCAGATGTGCAGATGCACCTGCTCGCTGAGGCTGGCGGCAATCAGCACCTTTTTCTTCTGCCCGCCGCTGTACGTTGACATTTCCTTCTCGAATTGCAGCCGCGAGAAATCAAGCTTCCGCAGAATGGCCTTGAACAGGCTCTCATCGATTCCCCGTTCTCTGGCATAATCGTTCAGGCTGCCCTGGAGGTGCGAGGTGTCCTGGGACACATAAGAAATAGCCATTTGGCTGTCTCTTGTGAAGCGGCCGGTATAGCTAATGTCCCCGCCGCAGATCAGCTTCAGAAGGCTAGATTTGCCTGAGCCGTTGCTGCCGGAGAGAGCAATTCTGTCCCCCTGTTCGATGGTGAAGGTCACTCCTGAACATACGGTAGTGTCCCCGTAATGGACCGCAACCTCCTCCAGCTCCACTAGTTGCTCTTTATGATAAGGAAGCTGTGCAATTTTCAGGCTGTCCGCGCTTTCCAGATTCCGCAGCAGCTTCGACTTCTCGGCAATCGCGGATTCCTGGCGCTGCTGAATCGACTTGGAGCGCTTCATCATCTTGGCGGCCTTATGGCCGACATAGCCTTTATCCAATTTGTTGCCGGAGCTCCGGGTGCCATTTTTGGATTTCTCCACTTCATGCGCCCAGCCGCCCGTTCTTTTGGCAGAGTCCGATAAGCGCTTAATGTCCTTCCGCAGCTTCTCATCCTCTGCCAGCTCGAACTGGTCCTGTCTGGACTTATTTTGCCACCAGCTGCTGAAGTTGCCCTTCTGGATCTCAATATTGGTCTTGTTAATCGATAAGATATGGTCCACACAGTTATCGAGAAAAGCCCGGTCATGCGACACCAGAATGTACCCGTTCTTGGTGCGGAGATAGTCACTGACCAGCTTCCGGCCTTTCGCATCCAGATGGTTCGTCGGCTCATCAATGAGCAGGAACTGGTTCTCGCGCGCGAACAGAGCCGCCAACAGCACCTTCGTCTGTTCTCCGTTCGACAGCGATTCAAACGGCCGGTACAGCGCATCCTCGCTCACCTTCAGCAGGGACAGCTCGCGCATGAACTTCCAGTTTTCCAGCTCCGGGTCGATCTCATCGAGAATCTCCAGGGTCTGTACCTTCCGGTCAGCAATCTCATACGGGAAATACTCGAAGCCCACCTGTGCGGAGATCGTCCCGCTGTATTCATATTTGCCGAGCAGCAGGTTCAGGAAGGTAGTCTTGCCGCGCCCGTTGCGTCCGGTGAAGCCCAGCCTCCAATCTGTATCCAGCTGAAAGCTCACATTCTCAAAAATATTATCATAGGTGCCCTGATAGGCAAACGTTAAATTGCTCACATTGATTAAAGACATACACATATCCTCCTGTATTCACAAAAATAAAAGCTGCAAGAAGGTTCTCCTCCCGCAGCTCAAATAAACACAGCAAATCCGTTCCCTAGGTAATTATCTCCAGGCGGACTTGAACAAGGATATTTGGACCAGAGTGAAAAGAGGCAGACCCTTCCTGCATATCAACCATAAATTGCACGCCACAAAGAACGCTTGTTTATTGGTCACATTACGCAAGAAATGTCCGCACGATACTCTTCAACTCCTGTCGCTTAATTAAGTGCATTTTAACACAGCTCTTCCTGGAGATCAACCCGTTAGTCAGATCAGTCCGTGCTTCAGGAAGGCGTTATAGAGTCCATCGTTCTCAATCGAATCGGTAATATCATCGGCAATGGCTTTGAGCGGCTCGCGGGCATTGCCCATGGCAACCCCCACCTGGACATAACTCAGCATCTCCAGATCGTTAAGCCCGTCTCCAATCGCCATACTGTTCTCAAGCGGGATATTCAGATGATTCAGAACATCAGCAATAGCCGCAGCTTTATGAACGCCTGGCATCATCAGCTCCCCGCTGTTCTCCCCGAAGATCGGGATGGAGCACTGAATCGCAGTGAACCGGTCCTGTAATTCCTCCTGAATCTGATCAAAGGGCAGGCTGCTCTCCAAGAAGCATATTTTGTTGACATCATCCAGATATAACTCCTCGTTCCCATAAGTGAGTGTTGCAATATAGGGATGGGGCGACTGCCGTTTTCTCTCCTGCGCCTCCGGGTCATTCAGCAAGTCACCATAGATTCTGCGTTCCAGGTGAGGCTGTAAATGGCGGCTGCCGTGAAGCGCCGTATTGGATTCCAGAATGAAGTCGACCCCGTTCGCGTTAAAATAATCGATCAGATGCTTGGCATCCTCCGGGGTCACTTTTTTATGATAAAGCAGTTCGCCACCGCTCTCCACATAACCGCCTGCGGCTCCAATCAACCCGTCGAACCCGATCTCCCAGATATAATCATAGATTTCTGCCTTGGAGCGTCCGGTGCACAGGTATAGCAAATGCCCGTTCTTCCGTGCCTGCTGGCATGCCTGCACCGCCGATTCCGGGACCAATCCATTCTCCATGAGAAGCGTTCCGTCAATATCGATGAAAATAATCTTTCTGCTGCTCTGATTCATGTCCTCTTCTCCCCTTCGTCTAGTCTTCCACTGAACTATAGATTATGAAATGCGTTCCAAGTCAAGCGTTATTTCGGAAGCGGCCGTGCGATTCACTTATCCTAAATTTGTACAAATAAATAGGATAGATAAAAACACACTTTAGGATTGAACTCGAAGCATGGTCGTCACTGCTGTGAACATTTGGACTTCCGGCCGCTGCCCGTCAACAGATTTCTTGAATTTACCCGCATTTCGCGGTGGAAATCCGTTGACAAAGGCGGTCGCTATCGCTCCTCCAGTTCCAAATTTCCCCTCCGTTTCTTTTTGCTTTTCGTTAATTTCTTTAGTGTGTTATAGCAAGCATCTTATCTTATTCCGTAGGAGGTACATAATGAAAAAATTACCAAAAACCATAACAAAAACAGTAAGAGCGGTGCTGCTCGGTACAGCGCTGACTCTGGCAGGTGGTACAGTATTTACAGGTGCACAGCCGGTAGCTGCAGCATCCGCATCCGATGCCCAAGCCGTCTACAACCAGTTCCGTAAATACATCAGCAATCCCGCAAGCCTGGCGCAGGCACGCAAATATCTGATGAACCATATCTCCAAAGTTGGCTCCTGGTATGGCACAGTAATGACCCTTCAATTGGAGAATGCCCAGAGGGCGGGGCTGGAGCGCTTCTCTGAGAAACTATATACAGAATCTGTGCAAAAGGCACTAATGGATGCCCAGATTAACAACGACATGACCTATACGGAGATTCTGAAGCAGGTGAAACAGCCTACGGTCCGCAAACTCATTGAAGAGGTCTGGGATAAAGGCTACAAGCTGGAGACCAGCGAAGGCATGTATTATGCAGTTATGCACTATGAAGGCTTCAAGGTGTTCAAGCCCTATATCAGCAAGGATATTGCCGCATATATTGATATCATGGCTACTGAGAGCAACAAGCCGTCCACTTTCGATGCGGCTGTTGTGATCACATGGGATGAGCTGATCGGCAGAGCGGCCATCATGAGCGATTACGTCCAGAAATATCCGAAGTCGAACCGGACAGCGGCCATCCGCAATGAAATGTCCTATACGGTTCCCTTAATACTGCTCGGCTCTGATAATACACCTGCGTATGACTATGACACTAATGAGCTAGACCCTGAGCTGCGAAGAGCCTACGACCATGTCCTGACGGAAGGCGCTGGTGATAATAAAGTGCTGAACATTCTGGCCAAGCTGATGCCGCTGCTCGATGCTGCCGGGAATAAGAAGACGCCTGAGGTAGAGGCTTACCTGGATCAAGTGGTTAAGCAGTATACGGAGCTGTGAATGGTACGATTGGAACAATATTGACCCTGACGGGGGAATGAAGTTAGTTTTGAGGTGCATGCCTAGACGCTGCCCAATGTGATCGGTTTTTCGATTACATTGGGCCACCACGGCGTGTCCAGTCCGAATGTAATCGGTTTTTCGATTACATTGGCTCACTCGCCAGCGTAGCGCCCGAATGTAATCGGTTTTTCGATTACATTGGCTCACACGCCAGCGTAGCGCCCGAATGTAATCGGTTTTTCGATTACATTGGCTCACGCGCCAGCGAAGCGCCCGAATGTAATCGGTTTTTCGATTACATTGGCTCACGCGCCAGCGAAGCGCCCGAATGTAATCGGTTTTTCGATTACATTGGCTCACTCGCCAGCGTAGCGCCCGAATGTAATCGGTTTTTCGATTACATTGGCTCACACGCCAGCGTAGCGCCCGAATGTAATCGGTTTTTCGATTACATTGGCTCACGCGCCAGCGAAGCGCCCGAATGTAATCGGTTTTTCGATTACATTGGCTCACGCGCCAGCGAAGCGCCCGAATGTAATCGGTTTTTCGATTACATTGGCTCACTCGCCAGCGTAGCGCCCGAATGTAATCGGTTTTTCGATTACATTGGCCAGCGGGCCATCAGACCGCAAGAAGGCTGTCCTTCATCAGAAAGGACAGCCTTTTCAAGCATCTGTTACAGCAAATCCTCCTCCTGCGCGCCGGTAATGACCGTAACAATGCTCGTGCGCAGCTGATCCGCATTCTTGGCCTGATACGGATCGGCGGCGTAGATGACGGCATCGGCAATATAGCCTTCCGCAATCCGGCCCAGCTCATGGCCGCTTCCGAGAATTCCGGCCGCGTCTTCTGTAGCTGACCGCCACGCCTCAGCGCGGCTCAAGCCATAGTCCAGCAGGGTGTCGAATTCCTGCAGGTTGTAGCCATGCAGCGCAGGCGTCGCGTAATCGGTGCCGAAGCCCAGCCGCACCCCTGCCTCTCTGGCATATCCGAGCGCGATGGCATGAGCATCGGCTGCACGGGCTGCACGTTCACAGATAACCGGCGGCAGCCCCAGCACACCCTTTGGATCGGCGGCAATCCGGTAGATGGAAGTGGTAGGCACATAAGCCACGCCGGATTCCGCCAGTCTCCCGGCCTGATCCCAGGTCATGAACATCCCGTGCTCAATAGATTCCACACCGGCCCCGATGGACCAGTCGATCGTCACGCCGCCCCAGGTATGCACCAATACCTTCTTCCCGTTTGCATGGGCATGACGGACGATGAAGGCGAATTCCTCCCCGGAGAAGTTCGGCTCCGTAACCTTCTCAGTCGGTGCGCCGAGACCGCCGGTTGCCATGATTTTGACCCAGCCTGCCCCGGTTGCGTAGATCTCCGTCAGGCGGTTCTCCAAATGCTTGATCCCCTTGGCATCGGCAGCTCCCAGCATTTCACTGCTGGTCTCAACCCGCAGCGGCTGCTGGTAATACTTCACGAGATGCCGGATTGTGGCAGGCAGAATACCGCCGGCGTCGCGGGCTGTAGTTACCCCCGTCCGCAAGGTAGCGGCGAAGGCCTCCGCCTGCATCACCTCAATCTCTCTTGGGTCCCGGCGGAGCTGGTCGTCATGGTCGAAGTCAGTCCAGGCCAGATGGGTGTGCAGATCCAGAATGCCTGGACTGATCCATAGCTGCTGCTGCCGGGAGCCATCTTTCGCCTGTTCCGGCTGCGGCGCCGCATCAGCCACTGCGGTGAACCGCCCGTTCGTAATCTCGATATCGAAGCGTTTTCCCTGGATACCTGCAATATGGATTCCGGTGTATGCCTGAAATTGCGGCTGCTTGAGGATCATTCCGCTTCCCCCCAGACCTGGCGGACGGCCTGCACGGCCGGTTCAGCATCCAGCTTCAGCAGTCTGGCCAGCGTCTGTACCGCTGCTTCCACACTTTCGCGGCTTGCATTCGTTCCGAAATGGTTCATCCGCAGCAGTTGACCGAATAACTCCCCGTCCCCTGGAGCTATGATACCGATAGGCTGCTTGATCAGCAGAAGCGGCTGCTCGTCAATCCGGACAGTCGTAGTCAGCGTAGAATAATGCCTGCTGTCCTTCTGCCAAGGTGCAAGCCCAAGCTCCATGATCCCGGCGACAGCAGAAGCCGCTGCACGTTCATGCCTCTTGATTACTTGTGACAGTCCCTCCTCGGCAACAGCTTCCAGGGCTTCGATCAGGGCTCTGGCTTCCAGGACCGGGATATTCGGCGGGACGCGGAGCGGCGCAGCGCCATCCTGTGACGGCTGCAGATCCAGCAAGGACAGAATGGAATTGCGCGGAGCCCGTTCGTTCGACTCCAGGAAGGCCCAACCGCGGGGAGAAATACTGACCGCGCTGATTCCGTTAGGACCGGCGAGCGCTTTTTGCGCACCCATTACAGCGAAATCTACTGCCCACTCATCCACAGACAGCGCCTCTCCCCCGACAGCAGACACGGAATCCGTTATCGTAATCAGGTCGTGCCTGCGGGCCAGCTTGAAGATCTCCTCCGCCGGGTTCGAGCCGCCTGTAACCACCTCTGCCTGCACCAAAGAAATCGCAACCGGCTGATGCAGCTCAATCGCTGCGGCGACCTCCTCTACTGTAACCACCTGGTCAAACGGAACCTTCACTTCCTTAACCGTGGCCCCGCCGCGCGTAAGCCACTCTCCGAACAAGCTGCCGTAAGGTCCGGTTACTATGTTCAGAATCGTACGTCCCGGCGCTGCAATTCCTGCTGCTACCGCCTCAATGCCTAGAATCGCCTCTCCCGGAATGATTGCCGGAGGATGCTGTGTCCCAAATAACCGGGACAGCTGCTGTGTTAATGTGTCCAGCTCAGATAACGTCAATGGTACGAATCCTGTAGTTTGACGGTTCATATAGTCCTCCTGATGTGTTGAATGTTCAATATTGCGGCATCTTGGGCACCGCAGACAATAGCTCACGGCTGTATTCATGCTGGGGCCGGACGAAGAACTCATCCTTCGAATTCACCTCGACCAGCTGCCCCTGACGCATAACAGCGACAGTATCGCTGACGGCATGAATGACTCCCAGATCATGGGAGATGAACAGCATCGTCAGATTAAGCTCGGCTTGCAGCGTATGGAACAGCTCCAGTACACTGCGTTGCACTGAGACATCCAGTGCGCTTGTGGGCTCATCGGCAATCAGCAGGCTAGGCTCTACACTTAGTGCGCGGGCAATGGCAATCCGCTGGCGCTGGCCGCCGGAGAATTCATGCGGATATCTGTCCAGGGATCTGGCATCCAGCTCCACCCGGCTCAGCAGCTCCTTACTTCTGCGCTCAACCTGCGAACGCTCTACAATCCGGTGGAACAGCAAGGCTTCCGCCAGAATCTGCCGGACGGAATGCCTGGGATTGAGGGAAGAATCCGGATTCTGAAAAATCATCTGAATCTGCTTATGCTGTGTCTTGCTCCGCTTCCTGCCTAACGGCTCCGCGCCCAGCAGAAGCTGTCCTGCATCCGGGGTGATCAGTCCGGCGATGACCCGGGCCAGCGTAGACTTCCCGGAGCCGGACTCACCGACAAGCCCCAGCGTGGTATGCCGCTCAAGCTCCAGCCGGATCTGATCGAGGGCGGTGAACCCGCCATAACGGACAGTTACATCCTGCACCTGTAGAGCTACTTCCATGAGCCCCCGCCTCCTTCCAGCTCAGGCAGAGCGAGTACCGAATCCATTAACATCTGTGTATAAGCCTCAGCCGGATGCCGCAGCAGACTGTGCGTCTCACCTTGCTCCATGATCCGGCCCTGCTTCATTACAACCAGTCTGGAGCAGAGATTGGCGGCAATCGCCAGGTTGTGGGTTACAAAAACCATAGCGAAGCCCAGCTCCTCCTGAAGACTCGTAATCGTATCTATAATCTGGCGCTGAACCGTCACATCCAGCGCGGTGGTCGGCTCATCGCAGAGCAGAATGCCCGGCTTGCAGGCCAGCGCCAGCGCAATGACGACACGTTGGCACTGGCCGCCGGAGAGCTGCCCCGGATAGCGGTCTTGTGTCTTCAGCGAAGCTGGAAGGCCGAGTCTTTCAAGCAGCTCCAGGGCAATGCGCCGTGCAGCCTTAAGGCTGGTTCTTTGTCTGTAATAGACAACCTCGGTCAGCTGCTTCACTACCGGGCATAGCGGGTCCAGCGCCCCTCTGGGGTCCTGGAACACCATGGCACTGCTCACCTTGCTGCGGACCGCTCCCCCAGTCTGCTCCACCCCGCGCGGAAGCAGGCCGAGAATGGCCCGCAGTGTCAGCGATTTGCCGGAGCCGGATTCGCCCACCAGTCCGAGGCTTTCGCCGCGTTCCAGGGAGAAGCTGACACTGTTAACCAGGATTTCTGTGGAAGAGGCAGCGAGTGTCAGTTCTTCGAGTTCAAGCACAGGTTGTGTTGTCATCCTTTTCTCCTCCAAATATCGGCTAGTCCGTCCCCCAGGAGAGATAGCGCAATTCCCGTATACACGACTGCGAACCCGGGAACCGCCGACAGCCACCAGGCTGTGGTAATGAAGGGCTGTCCGTCAGCGATCATTGTTCCCCAATCCGGCGTAGGCGGGGCAATCCCTATCCCCAGATACCCCAGTGTAACGATGGCTACCAGGAGTCCGATCATATCCGTCATCAGCACGACAACGGCTTGCGGCAATACATTCGGCAGAAGATGGCGCAGAAGGATGCGGTGTCCGGGCAGACCAAGCGTCTGCGCCGAGGCAATCCATTCCTGCTTCCGGAAGGACGCGCTAAGTCCTCTGACCACACGGGCGAATACAATCCAGCCTACGAGAATGAAGGTGATATAGATTCCGCGCTCCCCTGCCCCGCTGGCGAAGGCCACGATAATGACGATCAGATAGAACGGGAAGGCAATAAAAGTATCCGTGATCAGCGATATGATTCTATCGGTCCATTTGCCATAGTATCCCGAGATCATGCCCAGCATGACGCCCGTGCAGAACGGAATAATCTCAGCCAGCACCATGATCGTCAGATCCGTCCGGGCGGCATAGATCAGCCTGGTGAACAAATCACGGCCAAGCTGGTCGGTACCGAGCCAGTGAGCTGCGGAAGGCGGCTGCAGGAAGGCGCTCAGATTCTGCTCCGTCGGGTTGTAGGGACTTAAGTAAGGGATAAATATAGCGAGCAGTATAAGTATTGCGAACATAATGATCCCGATCAGCAGTGACGGGGTATTCAGTACTCTTCGGAGTCCGCTTGCGGGCTTCCCGAGGTCCGGCAGGGTTGTGTCGATCTGTGTAGTATTCATGATTTCCCCTTCGTTCTGGGATCAAGCCACCCGGAGATGATTTCGATCAGCAGACTGATAATTACAACAGCCAGTGCACAATAGAGTGCTATCCCCTGAATCACCGGAAAATCTCTGTTCGAGATGGAGGTGAACAGCAGGCTGCCGATGCCCTTGATCCCGAAGACCTGCTCCACAACGAGTGTTCCCCCGATCAGGTAGGACACATTCACTCCCAGCAGCATCAGAGTCGGCAACGCCGAATTGCGCAGCACATGCTTGAACAGGATTACCCTGGACGGAATTCCAGCTGCACGGAGAGTAACAACGAATTCGGATTCCAGTACCTCCAGCATTTGTGCACGCAGCGAGCGGACCAGCGTAGGAATCTGTGAAAAAGCAATCGTGACCGCCGGAAGCACCAGACTATGGAGCGTACCCGGCCAGCCTTCGCCGATTCCCCCTACCGGGAACCAGCCCAGCCGCACGCTGAAGAACAGAATGAACAGAATCCCAACCCAGAAGACCGGCATCCCCAGGGTAACCGCTGGAATAATGCGGATCAGATGGTCGAGCAGCTTGTCCTTGTGGGTGGCAGCAACCGTTGCCAGCAGCAGAGCTATAATTATCGCAAGCACCGAAGCTATTACAATCAGCAGCAGGGTGACCGGAGCACGCTCTGCAATGAGCTCTCTGGTTGAGGTGCCGGCAATAATGGAGTTCCCGGTATCTCCCTGAGTGAACAGCAGCTTCACGAACCGGGTGAACTGATCCCACAAGGAGAGATCCAGTCCCAGTGTGTGGTGCATATTCTTAAGCGCTTCAGGTGTGCTGTATTCACCGAGAATCATTTTGGCGGGGTCGCCGGGTACAATTCGGATCAGGAAAAAGACCGCCGTCATTACGCAGAGGATAACAAGTAAGGCTCTTACAAGGGCTAAGGCCAGCCACTTGTAAGAACCGTTGTTTCCAGCTGCACCGCTCAGGGTCAGCTTGGATTTCATCATTTAGTTAGCCGGACATCTTCCAGACGGATGCTGCCGTTAGGCAGAACCACAAGTCCGTCCACAGAAGACCGCGCGCCGATCAGAATATCCGGATAGTACAGCGGAATGTAAGGAACTTCATCGGCAAGCGTCTGTAAAAGCTCGGTGTAGATGGCAGCCCGTCCTTCACCATCAGCAGTCTTCTGGCCTTCATACAGCAGCTTGGTTACCTTCTCATTCGTGTAATGCGTCCAGTACGATTTGCTGAAGCCTTCCGGGTCGGTCTGGAACGCCAGAATCGAGTTCGCTTCCGGGGAATCCGCCTGACCGCTGTTCAGCATCGCTGCGAAATCATAAGCGAAGAAGCGTTCACGGAAGGTGGCCAGCTCCACCGATTCAATCTCAATCTTGATCCCGATCGCCTGGCCGGCGGCCTGGATAATCTGGGCTTCCTGGGCCCGGGTGCTGTTGCCGGAAGCAACCAGCAGCTTCGTGGAGAAGCCGTCAGGGAAGGCCGATTTGGCCAGCTCTGCCTTGGCAGCCGCCGCATCGAAATCCAGCGTCTTCAGCGTATCATTGGCGTTGTAAGGAATCGTTGGCGGCAGCAGGGATTTCGCAGTCTGTGCATAGCCGAAAGTCAAGGCCTTGGTCAGTCCGTCACGGTCAAGCGCCAGCGCCAGCGCCCGGCGGACATGCACATCGGAGAAATGCTTGTCCAGGGTGTTGAAGAAGAGCTGCTCAGTCACCCAGCTGCCGTTCGTAACCACCGTTGTGTCTGCACCGTCCTTGATCTCGCCTGCATTCTGTAACGACAGGGCTTCAACTGCATTCACCTCTCCGGCTTTCAACTGGTTGATGGCTTGGCTGTCGTCCTGAATTAGCTTATAGACAAGCTTGTCGATATAAGGCTTACCTTCCTTCCAGTAGTTAGTATTCTTGGTAAAGGTCACATCACCTGCCGGGTCCCAAGTCTCGATCACGAACGGCCCGGTACCTACCGGCTTCTTGAAGAATTCCTCTTCGGTCACGCCGCCGAAGTTATTCGGGATGATTCCGTTCGAGAAGTTGGACAGCTCCGAGATGAACGGGGTGTAGGGTTCTTTTAGCGTGATGATAAGTGTCTTCTCATCCTGTGCCTTCACTGTATCCACCTTGGCCGAGATCGCCAGCGGACCGCCAACCTTCAGATGCCGCTCCAGAGAGAACACCGCATCCGCGGCCGTTACCGGCGTACCATTCGAGAACTTCAAGCCGTCACGCAGGACGAAGGTGTATGTTAAGCCATCTTCGCTGATCTTATGCGAGGCTGCGAGCTGATCGGTAATTTCACCCTTGCTGTCAAAAGCAACCAGCGATTCAAACACTTTATCAATCGCAAATGCATTATTCGATGTAATCTGGTTATGCAGATCAAACGACGTTACGGAAGCCGGACGGCCATACACGAAGGTGCCTCCAGTTGCAGGCTCTGCGGTGCTTGCACTTTCCGTTGCCGCTGGAGCCGTACTGGCCTTAGCCCCATTACTGGAATCTGCAGGATTGGCAGATCCGGAGCAGCCGGCAAGCAGCGATACGAATAGTACCGCGAGTGTGCCCAGCCCTGCTGTTTTTCTCATAGAAGCTTTTAAATTTATCACGTGTGATCCACCCTTCCTATAAATCATATACGTTTAGTATGGATTGTATTATGGATCAGACCTTCACTTCTGTCAAACAAAAATTCATGAGGTCAGCCGAATTGAATCATAATGTTCCAATGAAGGAAATGTATTCGTAATCATCCGCCTGCTATGGCTCTCTGAAGGCTATAATCGTCCAGCTCCAGATCAGGCTCTCTCCCAAGTGCCAGCTTCGCCAGCTGATAACCGATATACGGACCCATCGTAAGTCCTGAAGCTCCCAGACCATTAGCCGCAAGGATTCCGCTCCACCCGGGAACAGCCCCTATGACCGGCAAAAATCCCGGAGTGAACGGACGGAAGCCGACCCTCACTTCACTATAAGTACCGCCCGCCAGTCCAGGCGCTGCTTCCAGCCCTTTAGCCAGAATCTCCTGCATCCCGCCGGCGGTCACTCTGGTATTATATCCTTCAACGTCATTCTCATGAGTAGCTCCGATAACAATCTGCTGCCGGGCAAAAGCGAGCAGGTATTGATCACTAGGCGGGATCACCACCGGCCAGACTTCCGTATCCTTGTGGTCAGATACCTGCAAATGCATGATTTGCCCCTTCTGATAGCTCACCTTGAAGTCAATGCCCAGCGGCCGGAGCAGCGGGTTCGCCCATGCGCCTGCACAGATAATCACTTCATCCGCCGGATAATAGTGTCCCCCTGCGTGGACTCCGGTGACCCGGCCCGGTTCAAAGGCAAGCGCAGCGTCACCGGTAACCATGACCGCACCCTGCTGCTTCGCTGAATGAAGCAGAGCGTCCCGCAAGGCGCGGCCATCCACCCGGGCAGCACCGCTGATATGAACCGAGGCGTATCCTTCCGCCAGCAACGGGAAGCGTTCACGGGTCTCCTGTGCGCTAAGCCGTGTGACGACTCCGATCTCCGGGGCATCTGCCAGCCGCATCCGAGCCCGCTCTTCTATTTTGTCGAGCTTGCTCTCATCCATATGTATACTAAGCGCTCCAACCCGGGCATAACCGGTATGCACTTCGCCGCCTTCCTCAAGCTGGCTAATCAGCTCGGGATAGAACGCCGCTCCGGCCTTGGCCAGCCGGTACCAGGCCTGATTGCGCCGCTGTGACAGCCAGGGACAGATAATCCCTGCCGCTGCATCCGTAGCTTGTCCAGGGTCTTGACGGTCTATAATCAGCACCTCTGCCCCCATCATTGCCACCTGATAGGCTGCCGATGCCCCGAGAATCCCTGCTCCGATCACGATGACTTTCTTCATCTGTACGTCCTTTCTGGATGTGTAAATCCCCTTGTGTGTTAGTGGATAGGATTCTGTGCAAGGAATACTAGAATCGTATCGTTCACCAGGATGGGCTGTTCCCTTAGCATATGCGGGCGGTGACCCGCTCCCTGAACGATCAGTGTCCTTGCATTCGTGAGGAGGGAAGCGAGCTTTGCAGTTCTATCCTCTCCCGCGAACGGATCATGTTCCCCTGAAATTAGCAGTGCCGGGCAGGTTATACTGCCCAGTTGCTCCTCCGTGAGATCCGGGTATCTGATCCAGTCTTGCACCGTTTGCCGCAGATAATGTTGCCAATTCCCCTGATGGGCCTCCTGATGCCTCTCGATCATCTGATTAATGAAGGCTTGCTGCTGATTCGCCAGCAGCTGTTCAGGCTCGTACTCTCCGGCCCCAGCCGGTTCACAGAAGCCGCTGGTTCCAATCGTAGTCAGCGTAGCAATCCGTCCAGGATGATTCACCGCCAGGTACAGCCCTGCGCCCGCGCCCATACTGTATCCAATAAGATGTGCCCGTTCAATGTTCATCCGATCCATGAATCCGGCGACATCCTCAGCTATTCGTGGAGTAGACCAGTCCAGATCCGTGCAGCGGGTCCTGCCATGCCCCCTCAGATCCGGGAAGTAACAACTGTATTGGTTCTGGAAATCCAGAACCTGGCTGCTGAAGGCCAGCATGCTGCGGGAATAATGACTGTGCAGGAAGATCACCGGTTCTCCGGTGCCCATCTGTTCATAGAACATTTCAAGATCGTGTACCTGTATGTATGGCATGATAGCTCTCCCTCTGTGAATGTGAATAGACCATTACCGGACCTTTACGAGTAAGCTTCTTATTTGCACATTAGTCATTCGGATGCTGTAGGCACTTGAATGATAGTAACTGCATTTTATACATTAGAATGCTTTAAAAAAGACTTCAAAATAGCATCTATTGTATCCAGTACAATAGAATATTGAAAAAAGGCCATTTTTCACTCAAAACACAACATTCTACTGTATGAAATACAATAGAATCTCATTTTACGGTCAGCTTTGCATTTTCTATTGCAGAAAATACAATCAGCTAGTTGAGTTTAAGAGCAGAAGTCGGTAAAGGGTGCAGGATCAACTCAGGATTAACTCAGGATCAGCTCAGGATCAGTTCAATATCAGCCCAGGATCAATCCAGGATCAGCTCGATGTTCATACTCAGACTTTAACACCCTAAGGTTCATTATTACAGTTTAAAGCTGAGGCTGTATTAATCTCAGCTTACCACAGGTCGTTCGTCAGAAGAAGTAGCCCGCCCCGCTGCCCGGCGCAACAAACCGAAAACCCCCGGAATACCATTCCGGGGGCATGCATTAAAAACCATCATTACAAATTCAGTTCTCTGATCCGCTCCGCAAGCTTAGGGAACACTCTGAGTGCATTATTATAAAAGACATCCTCATGACAGGCTTCAGGCACCAGGTGCTTCACGAAGGTAATATAGGCGTCCAGCGGGACGAGCGGCCAGTCGGTGCCGAAGACCAGCCGGTCGTATTTCTCAGCGAACACCAGCGCCCGGCGGAAGTGGTCGGTATAGGTCTGCTCGTTCAGCAGCCGGTCCACCTTGGCCTTATCGCCGACAATCCAACCCGACAGATCCGTGTAGAGATTAGGATTCTTCTCTAGCAGGGCCGCAGTGTCCATGACCCAGGGATCGCCCAGGTGGCAGAGCATGAAGGTAATGTCCCGGTGCTTCAGGAAGGTCTCCTCCATGGACAGCGGATGGGAATACTTCAGTAATCCCTGGTCCGCGTAAGTCAATCCGGCATGAATGACCACCGGGAGGCCGTAAGCGGCAGCCAGCTTATAGACCGGGTCATATATTTCATCCCCCACATTGAAGTGGTAATACCCGGCGTACAGCTTGATGCCAACGACATCCGTCCGCTGCAATGATTGCTCCAGGGCTTCCAGCTGTCCCTCCAGATGAAGGGTGAGCGGGTTAATGCCCACGCAGGTGAACAGATTGACCGGCAGTATCCCGCTCAGATCAAGCAGCATAGGATTCAGGGCAGCGGAGTCAGGAAAAGCTCCGGCAACCGTCTCGGTCACTCCCATGCCAACACCGGCAATGACACCGCTGCGGCGGAACTCCTCCTGGAGTCCCTTGCCGGTATAATCGATATGCGCCAAGGTCTGCGCCGTTTCGTGGAAGGCTGCAATATTGGAATAATGCACATGTGCGTCAATGATTTTCATAGAAGCTTCCTTTCCCTGACTCACTTCTTGAACCGGATCGATAGCAGATCGCCATAAGCCTGTTCAGGTACCTGAAGATCCGAGATCAGATAGAATTGCGGCTTGCTGAATTGCTCTTTGCCATCCTGCAGATGCAGGTACTCCTCCGTATAAGACAACATTGCCTCTGCATTAACCATAAGCGAGGGAGAGGAATGCTCAGGTGCTGCAATTAACGTCAAGCGTTGCTTCCGCTCCTCAGAGCCCAGTTGCAGAAGTCCGTTTGAACTTTTAGCTCCTGCCTGCACTTTGCCAGCCTTATATACCAGTTGTTCACCTCTGCTGTTCTTGAGGTATCCTCTCCCCCCCTTGATGGAAGAAGCGGCCTGATAGAAGGTTGAAGTCTCAAGCTGCAATGGGTGCAGCGGCCCGCCTGTATTCTGCTCCACATGTACCGTAGAGGCAAGTAACGGAACGCCCGGCAGCAGCATGAAATACTGATGCAATACAAGCCCTTTGTATTTGTCATTCTTCTGAATGGTTACGCTCATCCGTATCCCCGACCAGCGGTTCCCCTTATTATCAGTCAATTCCGCGAAATCAGCCGTTAGCGGCTCCTCCATGAAGCTGCGTAAGGCGATTTCTTCCACACTGGTTAAGATACCACCCACCCAAGGATTCCACCAGGATTTCGCGACCGGCTGCGGAAAAGAAGATTCAAGCCATTCCTCGCCCTGATGGGCAAGCGAGAACAATCCCGGCGCGAAGTCAGGGCTGGCCTGTATCCGCAGAATCCCATTGTCCACAGCCAGTACCTGTGCCCCTTCAGCTGTGAGCCTTTCCTGCCTGACACGTACATCCGCGACCGGCAAGACCAGGAAGGATTGATCCTGCACATAACTCTCCATATCCAAATGCAGGGTCAGCACATCCGGGGCTGCTCCTGCTGGAACTGTCAGCGGCAGAGCAGCTTCTCTGAGCTTCTCTTCCTCTAATACCGTGATCCGGGCTTCTTCTATGCTGCCTGCATCGGAAGAGAGCCGAATCTCACCCGCCAGATAGCTCTTCTTCAGGTCCTTAAGGAGAAGCTTAGCCTCTCTGCTAATGAACGGATTCCCGTTATTCAAGCTCAGCTCCAGCTGCTCTGTTGTGGTCACTTCTTCAGCATTCTTGTTGCCGCTTTGCAGTGCAAAGGCCCGGAAGTCCTGCCAATGGTCCCAGGTACCAAGCGCGATCCGCAGCGGCAGCGTCTCCTTCTGTCCGCCAGCAGGAATCCGTCCCAGGGAATGCTCCACAGCATGCATCCATGACTCTTGGATCAGCTTGAGCTCTGACGGCCAGCTAATCCCTCTGGAGAAGCCTTCATCCTTAGCGAACATCCAGTTCTCCGTGAATTCCTGCGCTTCCCAGTAATCCGGGCTGGAGGCTTCAACCCCTGCGCTCAGATCTATATATTTGCCGCGGTAAGGGATGACTCCACCATGCAGACCGAAGCGGAAGCAGTCCTTCAGGAACAGCTCTTCCTCCTGACCGGAATCCTGCGGGTTGTCGATTCTGAAATTACGGGAGACTATCCCGTTGCTGAACAGCTTCACAATCATCGTCAGCAGCAGGCCTTCCCTGATGCCGGCCTCATAAGTAGCTTCAAGTACGATAGCCTCTTGATCTCTGGAGATCTTCACATCCAGCGCCGAGAATTTGTTGAACTCATTCGTATAAGGCAGGCCAAGCTTCGGATAAGGCAGGTTCATCAGATATTTACGGTTCTGGAAAAAAGTAAGCCAATGATTCGTTTTGTTCAGTACGGCCGAATAACGTCCATTGCTGATAATCCAATCCTTGTCGGTTTTGCCGCCAAAAGCCGTCTCTGCTCCAGTGAAAACGAGGCTCAGCTCCTGCTCCAGAATGGCGGAACCCGCTCCTTCTTCTGCACTGCGGATGCTCACCGTATGGTGCCAAATGCCGTACCCGAGCAGCCGGGCTGCTGCGGTGACGGTTCTCCGGCTCTTCGCCGGAACCTCTAACGTGTATCGCTTTTGACTGAACGACAGAATCTCGTCCTCCGGCAGCTCAAAGCTGAACACGGTGTCTGTGCTGTACTCATTCTCCACCGTTACATCCAGTTCTACCTCTTCGCCCGCGAAAAGCGTTCTGTCAGGTACCTGGAGCTTGACCTTAACCGGGAATTTGGGCTTAATGCCCAGCTTGAATACAGCCGGCAGGCCGTTAATGAGCAGTTCTGCCTCCACCACAGGGTGGGTCTGATAGAGATCCTGCTCCTCCTCCACCGGATGGATGAAGAAGCGGCCTTCGATCCGCGCCTCGGATTCAATTTCCTGGGCAGCGTCCAGCTCCATGCGGATTTGCGCATTGCTTTTACCGCTAATCTGAAGCGACAGGGGCTTACCGCTTTTGTTCACGGCTTCGTAAATGACAGGGTATTCCGCACCAAACGGCAGCTCATGCTGCGCAGGAATCGTTACCTGTATCCGGTAATCCTCCGTCTCGATCAGGCGCAGGCCACGGCCGGTCCGCTCATATTCCATTTTCAGCGATAGACCATCCTTCAGCCATTCATATGTAAAATAGTCAAAGCCGTTTTCCCCATGACCGTCAGGCTCCACCTTGATTTCACGAATGCTGTCGTTATACCAGTCTATCTTCTCGAAATAAGACTTCACCGCTCCGGTCTGAAGCACCGAGGGAATGAAGTTCATCAGGTGAGTGGTGTCATCCCGGTTCTCCCAGAAGAACCCGCTTTTCTTATACGTAGGCACGGCCTTGACATTACCAGGCCACGTATAGAGATCCAGCCGCGGCCAGCCGAGCTTAATTGTCTCTTCAATCGAACGCCTTACCAGCGCCTTGCCCACCTTGCGTCCATGGTAGTCCGGTCTCACGTTGAGCAGAGCGATATAGAGCGCCCCGGTATCCTCTTTATAGTGGGAGAAGCTGCAATATCCGATGACCTCTGAGCCGCTTACCGCCAGGAACAACTTGAGCATCGGGCTGTTCTCGTGTTCACGCAGCACGCTTTCCTCGGTCCGGTACGCTCCGTCTCCGCCCCAGCTCTCTGCGCTTCTGTTCCACATCTCGGCAATGGAAGCGGCATGCTTAGCCGGCACATATTCTTCAATCACTATCTCTTGTAATTCGGGCATTACAGTCATACCTCCTAAGATCGCTATAATTCCTAGCTTCATAGCAATAAATACTACTTGCAGTATATAACAGAACGTTAAGCCGCTGTAAGTTCCTGTTTGATTATAAAAGATTATTACTTATTTAGGCAAAGGTTAGCCTCGAACCGATCAGATAGCCAATTGAGACAAACAGGAGTGACCAGATAAAGGCACCGGCCAGGGTGACCATTAAATATTTTCGGAAGGACATGGCGCTGATGCCCGAGATGTAGCTCGTCACATGCCGGATACCCGGAACGAAATAAGCGATGAATATCGTCCAGTTGCCGAACCGGAAAAACCAGCGTTTGACATAGGCGAACCTTTTGGGCGTCAGGCCTACCCATTTCCCATACCGGTCTACGACAGGCTGCCCCACTCTGAGACCGATGGTATAGCTGATCAGCATGCCTGTAATCGAGCCTATGAAGCAGACCAGAACCGAAAGCGAGAAATCCAGCACCATGGTAGAGGATAGATAGCCAACGAACAGCGTCAGCAGCTCATCGGGAACGGGAAGTCCGAGAAGCCCGAGCGCCAGCAGCGCGAATATAGCTATATAACCGTATTGTGAGATCATCTCGATGACCCATGGCATGAACAATCACTTCCTGTTACCGAATTTTTTAAATGAAGGGAATGGAAACCTGCTTATCATCAGTATAGACAATAGTCCCATAATTAAAATGAGCATTTCCGGCTTCAGCCGCTCACCTATAAGTGTGGTCATCGACAGAAGCAATCCGGCTGCCGTAATCGGCATGCCCACAAAGCCCTTAGAAGGAGCCGAGATATTGAATCTGGCCAGCCGCAGCGCCCCGCAGATCAGGAATGCAACCGCAGCCACAGGTCCGACCCACTGCACATTTTCCAGCCGGTATAGCAGAATAAGAAAGGCGGGAGCGATGCCAAAAGAAATAATATCCGCCAAAGAGTCCAGTTGTTTGCCAAAATCACTGGTGCAATGCAGCATCCGGGCGAGCAGTCCGTCCATAACATCGCATATCGCAGCCAGAAGTATCATTAATAAAGCAAGATCATAACGTTCTTCAATCGTGAATAGCAGGGATATTGATCCGAAGCCCAGGTTTCCCAGTGTGCACATTGAAGGCAGCCAGCTCCATTTCATGCTGTTCACTCCTTTCCTGACAAGTTAGTAAGGGGACGGCTCAGCCTCCAAAGGTTACACTAAAACAGACGCCGTCCGTGGTGTTCATCACTGCATACTGGCAGCCATGCATATCTAAAATCTGCTTCGCAATGGACAATCCGAGTCCGGTTCCGCCCGTCAGACGGCTGCGCGAAGCCTCGATCCGGTAGAACCGCTCCCAGATATGCGCCAGTTGATCCTCGGGGATTCGCTCCCCTTTGTTGTGGATGGTGAACAGAAGCTTCTTAGGCTGACTCTCCAGTCTAACGGTTATGGTACTGCCCTCTTCGGCATGACGGATTGCGTTGGTCAGCAGATTGCTGAGCACCTGTTCAATCCATGTAGCATCCGCATACACGGGCAATTCATTCGCCGGAATAATGACCACATCCAGCTTCTTATTTTGAAGGGAATGCACCAGTTTATCGGTCACCTTCTCCGTCATTTCGCTTAGCATGAAGGAGCTTTTGCGCAGCTTGATTGTGCCGGACTCCAGGCGGGCCAGGTCTAGCATATCTTTTACCAGGAACTCCATCTTGTCGGCCTCTTCGATAATCACCTTGATGTAATGATCCTGCTTGCCGGCGCTCACCCCGTCCTCCAGCCCCTCGGCGAAGCCCTTGATAATGCTAAGCGGCGTCTTCAGCTCATGGGAGGCACTGGCAAAAAAGTCCTGCTGCATCTGCTCCAGCTTCTTCTTCTGCTCCATTTCCTCCACCAGCTGTTGATTCGTCTCCCGAAGCTCGCCCAGTGCAGTGTCCAGACTTTGGGACAAGGTGAACATGCTTCTGGACAGGTTACCCAGCTCATCCTTCTGGCGAATGGAGTTATGACCGGTGAAATCGAGCGCCACCATCCGTTTGGCCGTATTATTGAGCTTGATTAAGGGCCGGGTCACCATCTTGGAATAGAACAGCGACAGAACCAGAATCAGCACGAACCCGCCAAGCCCCAGGTATAAAAAGAACCAGCGCAGCGCTTCATTGGAATCCTTAACATCCTGCAGCGAGGTCACTGAGAACAACAGCTCAATCTCTCCGCCGGCCTGCTTCACGGGCAGAATCATTACGGAATTGCGGATACCGCTCCAGGGAGCCGTCCACTCTTCCTTGACCATGTTCAGATTATTCAGGCTCTCCAGCTGACCCGGATTTAAAGGAAACCAGTCCTCTATGGCCTCGAACAGGATGCCCTGGCGCGGACTCCATATTTTCATATCCGGCAGCACCAGCTCCGTAATGGTTCCGGTAATGCTGGTATTGTCCGAATCCGCCTCCTCGCCTACCGGCGTTCCGCCTTGTTTAGTAATATTAACCGGATAGAACAGATGCCCGAGCTCGCTTGCGCTGACGACATGCTCTCCTTGTATAGTCACCCGGTCATTCTCCTTCAGATGGGCCGATCTCAGCATGTCGCCGAACTGATTCATGAACAGGGACATGGGAATCACCTGAGTCTGGCCCTTCTCATCGATCAGCTTCATGCGGAACGGATCTTCCGACTTCATCCGGCCATCCGGCTTCATAATGACCATCTGTGTCTTGTTGCGCAGCATGAACCGGACCAGCTCGCGGGAGGTGCGGGTTCTGCCCCAGGCTTCTTTGGTGTAGCTTGTCCCGAAGCTCTTCAGATGCTTCTCCACACGGGACTCCTTCTGTACCTGGTAGAAGCGGTCAAACAGCAGGAACTGGCTCAGAATTACCATCCCGTAGAAGCAGACGAAGAAGATGACAGTCATTACGAACAGCTTGAAGGTAATTCCCCATCGTTTCATTCTTCGTCCTCAAATCTGTAGCCGGTTCCAATGACCGTGCGGATGTGGCGGGATTCATACCCCAGCTTGCTGCGCAGTTTCTTGATATGGCTGTCCACGACCCGGGAGTCCCCCTCGAATTCAATTCCCCAGACCCGGCTGAGGATGGTGTCCCGCGAGATTACATGGCCCTTGTTGCGGACCAGCAGCCACAGGAGATCATATTCCTTCGGGGTCAGCTCGACGTCGGCGCCTTCTACCTCAAGACGGTGCGCCATAGTATTGAAGATGGCCGAGCCGAATCTCACCACACCGGATTCTGGCTGGTGCGCGCCTTCCACCCGTTTCATCAGAGCCGCGGCCCGGGCCACCAGCACCTTGGGACTGAACGGCTTGGTCACATAATCATCGGCTCCCAGCTCGAAGCCGTGTATTTTGTCGTCATCGGCGGATTTGGCAGTCAACAGAATGATCGGGGTCGCCGATTTCTTGCGGATCTCCCGGCATACCTGAAATCCGTCCATTTTGGGCATCATAATATCCAGAATCAGCAGATCCGGCATCAGCGAATCGAACCATAGGAGCGCGTCCTGCCCATTATCGGCTTCGCGCACCTCCCAGCCGTCCTGTATGAAGTAATCCGACACCAGCTCACGGATACGCAGCTCGTCTTCGACAAGCAGTAACTTTTTCTTCAATGTACTCCCTGCTTTCAACCCGTTTATACCTATCAGCATAGTCGAGTGTTATGTCCTTTATGTGTCCTGGGGTGAAATTGGCTTATTATTAGCTAAAAACTATGGTGGAGTTACTTGGGAAACCCTAGGTTTGAGTCCGATATACTTCTTAGATTAGGTGGACGCTGCGCAAACGGAACGTTGTTACAATCGCTGTTGTGTCCAGATTTTTGTTATTTTTACCTAATCGGTGAAAATCCGGACACAAAGGCAAACGCTTCGCTTTTACACAATCGTTCCGCCCGCTCCGCTGTTTGAGCGTAGGCTGTCCTACTTAACACAAATCTGAAATAGAAAGCAGTCTCACGAAACGCAATTCTGAAAGGGAAGTTGCCTCACGGAACGCCCCACCAAACAACTCACTGAACACCTGACTGAACACCTCACTGAATACAAATGTTGTACTATTTGCAGGAAATCCATCCTTTTAAGCTCATATCATGCACATTGTTGCACTTATTGCAGGAATTCGGTGAGATTAACTGTTGGGAAACACATATTGTTGTACTTTGTGCAGGAATTCCCTCAGCACGGTGCTGGATCATGCGCATTGTTGTATACTGTGCAGGATTTCCCTCAAGCCATAACGCAAAACAGCGATTCTCAACTAACCGGAGGATCGCTGTTCGACTTTCATATCTTATGCGCCTTGCTTACCCGGCTTCAAAGGCTTGCTTGAACTGGCTGTTATACAGCTCGGAATAGATCCCTTGCAGCGCAAGAAGCTGGCTGTGGCTTCCCTGCTCGGCGATCTGGCCGCCCTGGATGACCAGAATCCGGTCAGCATCCTGAATAGTGCTAAGCCGGTGGGCGATCACGAAGCTGGTGCGGCCCTTCATCAGTGTCCGCATGGCCTGCTGGATATGCATCTCTGTCCGGGTATCCACGCTACTCGTTGCCTCATCCAGAATGAGGATAGCCGGATCGGCCAGAATGGCGCGGGCAATGGTCAAGAGCTGGCGCTGGCCGTGGCTCAAGGTGGTCCCGTCTGTACCCAGCAGTGTGTCGTACCCCTGAGGCATCCGCGCAATGAAGCCACTGACGTTGGCCAGATTGGCCGCTTCTTCCACTTCACGGTCCGTGGCCTCCAGACGGCCGAACCGGATATTCTCGCGAATGGTTCCCGAGAAAACATGGGCATCCTGCAGCACCATTCCGAGCTGACGGCGCAGCCCGTTTTTATTGAACTCCCTGATATCCCTGCCGTCGATGAGCACCTCACCGCCGCTCACTTCATAGAAGCGCGTCAGCAGGTTGACAATGGTCGTCTTCCCTGCACCGGTCGGTCCGACCAGGGCGATCGTCTCGCCCGGCTGCGCAGTGAAGCTTACCCCGTTCAGAATAGGCTCACCCGGTTTATAGCCGAACACTACATCCCGGAAAATAACTTCGCCGCGTATCCGCTCCAGCTCCTGAGGCTGCTCCCCGCTGTATTCGGAGGGCATATCCATCAATTCAAATACGCGCTCCGCTCCGGCGATTGCCGATTGGATCAGGTTATACTGGTTCGCAAGGTCGGAGACGGGCCTGCCGAACTGCTTGGCATAGTTCAGCATACTGACGATGACCCCCACGGTAAGCAACTCCCGATAAGCCATCCAGCCGCCAATTCCGGCAATCAGCGCGAAGTTCAGATTGTTAATCAGGTTCATTACCGGGCCTACCAGGCCGGATACAATCTGCGCCTTGATGCTCGCTTTATTAAGCTCCCCGCTTATTCCGCGGAATCTGGTAACCTCCGCCTGTTCTCTGCGGTATTGCTTAATCACCTTTTGGCCGCTGACCGCTTCTTCAATGAAGCCGTTCAGTTCACCCAGATGCTGCTGCTGATCCTTGAAGTAGATCCGGCTTAAGCCGGTAATCCGGCGGCTCGCCAGCACGACCAGTGGAATGGTTACCATAGCAACTCCCGTGAGGGGAACATTCAGCATCAGCATAATGACCAGAGAGCCGCTAAGTGTGATCAGACTGTTCAACAGCTGGGTTACACTCTGATTCAGTGAGTTCGAGACATTGTCGATGTCATTGGTCGCACGGCTCATCAACTCACCGTTAGCATGGGTATCGAAGAAGCTGACCGGCAGCTCCTGGTATTTGGCGAACAGGTCACGCCGCAGCTCATACACTGTGCGCTGGGAGACGGAGGTCATCACGTAAGCCTGGACCCAAGAGACGGCGCTGCCCAGCAAATAAATGCCGCCCAGAAGGAGACAGAACTGGACCAGCAGACTGTAATCCTGCGGGAGGATCGCGGTATCAATGGCTTTTCCCAGCAGGTAGGGACCGATCAGGGCAAGCACAGCATTCAGAATCGTGAATACATAGACCATAATCAGCCCTGTCCGCTGACGGTTCAGATAGGACCAGATGCGGATGATCGTTGCCTTGCTGTTCTTCGGGCGTACCTTGGGTGTAACACCAGCCCGGCCCGGAGGCCCGCCGACTAATGCTCCAGGTCCGCCGGGAGCCTGCTCTCTTTTACGTTGATTGGACATAAGGCTCCCCCTCTTCCTTCAGCTGGGAATGGCGGATATCCCGGTAGATCTCGCTGCCTGCCATCAGCTCGGTATGTGTGCCCTGCGCTGCGATCCGGCCGTTCTCCAGAATCAAGATCCGGTCGGCATCTATAATAGAAGACACCCGCTGGGCAATCATAACGACTGTGCAATCCTGAAGCTCTGTCTTCAGCAGCAGGCGGATGCTTGCTTCGGTAACCGCATCCAGAGCGCTGGTGCTGTCATCCAGGATCAAAATGGCCGGCTTGATGAGCAGCGCGCGTGCAATGGACAGACGCTGCTTTTGTCCGCCTGACAGGTTCACCCCGCGTTGCCCGAGCTGTGTGTCGTAGCCTTGCGGCATAGCTGTGATGAATCCATGTGCTTCTGCGGCCACAGCCGCCTGCTCCACTTCTTCATCTGTTGCTTCCGGCCGTCCGTAACGGATATTGTCCCTAATGCTGCCGCTGAACAGCAGGGACTGCTGCATTACGAAGCCGATTCTGCTCCGTAGATGCTCTATGCCAATCTCCCGGATGTCCGTTCCGTCGATCAGAACGGCACCGGACAAGACCTCATAGAATCTTGGAATCAGACTAACCAGGGTAGACTTTCCTGCTCCGGTAGCCCCCAGAATAGCGATCGTCTCCCCGGGACTGGCTGCAAAGCTGATATCCTCAAGTACAAGATTATCATCCCCGCGGTTATACGCGAAGGAGACCTTTCTGAATTCAATCCGTCCTAGCGTAATGGCTGCTTGATCCGCCGCAGGCGCTTCGGTAATTTCACTTGTGGCGGCGAATACTTCATTTACACGGTCTCCCGACACCTCGGCCCTTGATACGAAGGCTAGCATCGTGCTCAGCATCATCATCGACATAAGCAATTGAGTAACATAGTTAATGAAGGCAATTAGTTCACCAACGGGCAGTGTCCCGTTCCAGTTCTGTAGGCCCCCGAACCAGAGTACGGCAATAATGCTGGCATTCAGAATCAGCATCATTAGCGGCATATTCAGCGCCATCAGGCGGATCGCCCGGATTCCGGTATCCGTATAGCCGGTATTGGCGGTATCGAAGCGCTTCTGCTCATGGTCTCCACGGACGAAGGCCTTGATTACACGAATGCCGGTGAGATTCTCCTGCAGCACATTGCTCACCCCATCCAGCTTCTCCTGCATCCGGGCAAATAACGGAAAAGAAAGCCGGATCAGCACAAACAGCAGAATGAACAGCAGCGGCACCGCAGCCAGCAGGATCATCGCCAGAGACGGACTGATCCGAACCGCCATAACGAGACTGCCGATCAGCAGCAGTGGCGACCGCACGAAGCTCCGCAGAATCATCTGCACGAAGGTCTGAAGCTGCACTACATCGTTCGTCAGCCGGGTGATCAGCGAGCCAGTCTTCAGCCGGTCCAGATTGCGGTTCGAGAAGGTCTGGATATGCTCAAACAGCTTGAGACGCAGATCATTGCCGAAATTCTGTGAAGCAATGCTTGCACAAATCGCACAACCCACACCGCCGGTCATCCCGATGATAGCGATTCCAATCATTATTCCGCCTGTTGAAAGGATATGTGATAAATCATTCTTCATCAGGCCCTTATCCACAATGCTGGCCATAAGTGCAGGCTGCAGCAGGTCCATCACTACTTCAACTACCATTAACAGCGGGGCAAGCACGCTCCAGAGCGCGTACGGCTTCATGAAGCCCCTGAGCTTCCACATTCAGTTCACCTTCATCTCATCAGTTGTTGCATCCGTTCGTCCCTTTAGGGTAAATATGTGATTTTATCGGTCATTGGCGTTCTCTGCTTGGCAGCGGGCATTTCCGAAGGATAGCCTACGGCAAGCACCGCAATAACATCCTGTTCTTCAGGAACGCCCAGCACCTCACGGCCCTTGGCTGTACCGCCGAGTGATGACCAGAACACACCTGCTCCTGCCGCATGGGCCGCCAGCATGAAATTCTGGATATAGCAGGACACAGCCATGATGTTCTCTTCACGCTCCACTGTCGAAGCAGCAGACTTGGATAAGACTCCAATCAGTAACGGAGCACCGCCGAAATCAGTCTTATGGTTCAGCGCTGCCCGGGTCTGCGGCCCAATGAACAGCAGCTCCCACGGCTCATTCATCCGGTGGTTCGGAGCATAGCTGGCGGCTTCCAGCCAAGTATTCAGCTCCTCCTCCTTAATCGGGTCCGGCCGGAAGGCCTTAATCGTTCTTCGCGTTTGAATAGTATCGATAATAGTCATAGTTAGTCCACTCCCTCAGTTGTATTTGTATCCACATGATAATAAGCATATCTCTTTAACACGTTAAATTACAAGACTTTTGAGCTAGAGCGCAACCGGGATCTGGAGTTATAAGTTAATTGGAACATTATGTATATGGTGTTAATTGATTTTTTCATGCTGAAAGTGAATTGGCTCCTGGGCAAAAACAGCCTTACCCATCTGTCCACTTTTAGCGGCATCCGGCACAGGCACACTGATGCCAGCCCATTGTGCTTTTCACGAGCGCAATGTAATCGATTTTTCGATTATATCCTGTCATCCGCCGTCTAACCAGCGCAATGTAATCGGTTTTCCGATTACATTCAGCCATCTGCCCTCACACAAGCGCATTGTAATCGGTTTTCCGATTACATTTGGTCATCCGCCCTCTCACGAGCACATTGTAATCGGTTTTCCGATTACATCCAGCCATCTGTCCTCTCGCGAGCGCAATGTAATCGGTTTTCCGATTACATTGTGCCCCCACCTACTCACAAGAGCGAAAACAGCCCAGCAAACTCCGCCTAAGCGGAGCTTTCTGAGCTGTTCGTTGGAGGAGTTGCTCTGTTCATCAGTTCAATTGTTCTCGGTGCATCCGTTCATCCTAAGCCTGCTCCAGCGCATATTTCCTCATCGTCTGCTGCTTGAAGTCATCCCACGCCGGTGTGGACAGGCGAGCTTGCTGCATTAGAGGTTCAAAGGCCTGATAGAGCGCTGCAATCTCGCTGAATGAGCCATCGATCAGCTTCATGAAGGGCAGCTTTTGTAACAATCTCAACCCTTGGGCGAGCAGTGCCGGGTGCTTCTTCGCCCCGTTAACCAGGGTGGCGGGGTTAACGGGTAAGCCCAGCGCGGAGAGCACGCGGAACCCTTCATCCATTAGGGCAACTGCCTGTTTCCAGCGGGCAGAGTCTTTGCTTGCTTTTGCCAGATCAAAATCATAGAGATAAATGACTGACATCACCGGAATAATTGAAACCGCATGACTGAGGAGCCAGGCGTTAATATCCTGCGAATAATCCAGCTTATACTTCGTCTGCCGGAAGGCCTCCGCAAGCTCCGTCTTGAACGGAATCTCCCCCTCCAGACTGCCCAGCACCATCCTGCCGCCACCGCTTACAACGATAACACGCCCATCTTCCTCGCGGGTCCCCCCGTTTATCTGGAAGCCAAACGCAATATTCTGCGGAATCCGGCTGTTCTCCTGGAAGAAATGCTGCATCCCGCGGGTATCCCCGTTATTGCCTACAAGCACAATATTCTTACTACCGTTGTCCGCCAGCGCCGGCAGCACGGCCGGGAAGTCATTGTATTTCATCACTACGAAGATCAGATCATAGACATCGTCCCTCCGCAGTTCGGATATAACCTTCACCTGATCCACAGTCGTTTTACGCTGAAAATAATGCCGAAGGACCAGTCCGTCCTTCTGCAATTGGCCCGCCCGCTTCGTTCTGGCCAGTAGGGTGACCTCATTCCCGCCCCGTACCAGCACATGTGCCAAATAACTGCCTATTACCCCTGCACCGATCACTAATATTCGCATTTCGAATCCCCTCTCCGCTTCAAACAGTTGTATTTAAATGAACATCTGTTCATTATGTTAGCGGCGGGGACTCAATCACGCAATTGCCAATGGTGCCGGGGATGTCAATTACTGAACAAACCCGTGTAAATTGTACATTACCGTACCGCTCCTACGACGCTAAGCCGCCTCATTCCATCATCTGCGTATGAAGGGCCACGATCAGCATATCCATATGCCGGGCATGCCGCAGCAGATATTGAACAAAGCTCACTCTGAACAAGCTGCGCAGGAAGGGTCTGCGGGACTGCCCGATGATTACCTGCGTAGTCTGCATATCATTCATCCGCTTCAGCAGATGCTTGTAGAGATGCTTGCGGCTTCCCGCCTCCGTAATATCCATAACCCCGCCCAGCCGTTCGGTCAAAGCCTTCAGCGTATCCAGCCGTTTCTGCTCCTCCGCTGTCTTCATGCGGGCACAGTGTACGTAGTGTACATGCCACTCCGCCTTCAGGCGGTGTGCAATGCGGAAGCCGCGGCGGACCAGCCGTTCAGCCTGCGGCCCTGTGTCTACACAGACGAAGATGACCTCCCGTCTGCTCCAAGGTCCACGCAAGGCAGGCTCCCGTTCCCAGGCCTCCAGCCGCTCATCCACATCATCGGCAATCTCGCGCAGGGCCAGCTCACGCAGGGCGATTAGATTGCCTATTTTGAAAAAAGACTCCAGCGCCTGATTGACCTTCTCCCGCGCGTAGATCTTCCCTTCCCGCATCCGCTGCTGCAGCATCTGCGGAGTGACATCAATCAGCTCCACCTCACTCGCCATCCGCAGGATGGCATCCGGCACCGTCTCGCGCACACGCACACCGGTTAATTGCTCCACCGCATCGTTCAGGCTCTCCAGATGCTGCACATTAACCGTTGTAATCACTGAGATTCCGTTCTCCAGCAGCTGGATGACATCCTCATATCGCTTCCGGGTCACGCTTCCGGGAACATTGGTGTGGGCCAGCTCATCCACCAGCACCACCTCGGGACGGCGGGCGATAATGGCCGCTGTGTCCATCTCTGTAAGCTCAGTGGACTGGTAGGCAATCCGCGCTCTTGGAATCATCGTTAACTTGCCTACCTGCTTGCCGGTTTCCTCTCTCCCATGGGTCTCCAGCAGTCCGATGACCACATCGATGCCCCTGCCCAGCAGCAGATTGCCTTCCTGGAGCATCTTGTAGGTTTTGCCCACGCCGGGGGCTGCACCGATATACACCTTGAAGGTACCCCGGCGGATGTCCTCGATCCGCCGCTCCAGCTCCCGGCCGGTCAGCCGGTGGAACGGTTCTGCCGCCATCTTCACGGCGGGACGGATCGGCAGCACCCGTTCTCCTTCCTGCTCGGCACGGTCAGCCATCAGGAACACATCGATATTCCGCGTCCGCCGCAGGACACGGCTGGCTATGGAGCCCTGCCACTTCTCCTGCCAGCGGCTTTTCTGCGAATGCCCCATCACAATTCGGGTGACATTGTTCTGAATGGCATAGCGCACAAGCATGGTGGGCAGCATCCGCAGACGCAGCAGCTCCAGCTCCTCGAACCGGGCCTGAATCCGTTCAGTCAGCTTGCGGATGGAGCGCTTGAATACCTGCTGATCCTTGGTCAGCGGGCGGCCGCGCAGGAGGAAGGTAACGATAAGCAGGTCTCCGTTCAGCCGTTTGGCAATCTGCTGTCCTCTTCTAATATAGAGGGAACCATTCCAGTGATACTGCGCGGATACCAGGATACGCTCTGTCGCGCCGGATGGGCCGATCAGTCCCTCGGCCTCGCGGTGCTTTTCCAGGGAATCATTGACCCCTTCCGCCATCAGCCGCAGCGACACCTCACGGAGTACGCCAAGATTGCCCCTGAGGGATAGAGCCGGATGCGCGCCCTCTCCAAGCACTCCCTCCTCCAGCCGCTTGAGAATAGTCTCCGGGGACACATCGATCAGCCGTACCTCATCGGCGAGTTCCAGTGTATTGAGCGGCACGGTGCACTCCGCACGGATGCCGGTCATTTCATAGATTTGCTCCCCCACACCGGCCAGCTCATAGACATTAATAGTAGTGATTACGCTGATTCCGTGATCCATCAGATAACGGATGTCTGCAAGCCTGGTCGGGAAGCGGGCCTCCGCACGGTTGCGGTGGGCCAGACCATCGACCAGCAGCACCTCGGGGTTGCGCTCCACCAGAGCATCAAGCGGGAGGTCCTTCTCCTCCTTGCCGTCCTTCAGCCAGTGAATACTGGGCACACGCTCCAGATCGCCAAGCTGCTGAACCGTCTCCGCCCGGCCCATCGTCGAGACCGCACTGATCACCACATCGATCCCCTGCTGCTTCAGCAGCTTGCCTTCCTCCAGCATATGATAGGTTTTGCCGGAGCCGCTGACCGAGCCGATGATGATCTTCAGCCGTCCCCGCTGGAGCCGGTAGATAGAATATAGAATCTCCTCAGGAGACTTGCGTTTATAGGGTGGCACCGGCTCACCTTCTTTAAATAGTCTCTGCACATCCTCCATATATGCTATAATATTCTTCTTAATGCTGTACCCACCATAGGAGGAAAATTATGCGCAATGTGAAAAAGTGGCTTTTTGTTCTTTGTTTACTGGTGTCGCTGGCCCCGGCTTCATTTGCAGAGGGAACAAGTCCCTCTCCGGAAGCAGCCGCCAAAGAAGTGGAGTTTCCGTTAGCCTTTGACCGGGCAACAGGCGATGGAATTAACACCATCGCAGCGGATGGACAAGGTACCATCATCGCCGTGTCCAACTCGTCCTACCTGAATGTCACACACAACAACGGGAACAAATGGGTCTCCCGAAAACTGCCTTCCAGTGACATGTACAACGTTTTTTATGCCAAGGGACGTTTCTTCTTATCTGTCATTCATGTGAATTCATACAATTCCGCGATTGGCAACTACACGTCTGCGAATGGCGACAAATGGACTCCCTTCACCCTGGAATCAAGCAACGGGAAAGCGACAACCATCGGCAATGTTCAGTTTTTAAATGGGCAATATGTGCTGATCGGCAGCCAAGCGGATGATATCAGTCCCATATATATGTCCTCTAATGGAGTGAATTGGAAGGAAGCCGGCCTGTTGCCCGTCGAAGTGCACTACTTGACCTGGAACGGCAACATATACTCTGCCTACTGTGGGGAGTATGAGTTCTTATCAAGACAGGCCATGACGTTGTCCCGCAACCAGTTCCTGACGGATGCCAGTGACAATCGCTATGCGGAGCTTGTTCTGTATACGTCGACCAATTTGACAAGCTGGACCCAGCAATCGGGAACAGTCAAAAAGGACCTCAACTACAAGTTTAGTGTGAATGACGTTCCCCAAACGAGCTACAATTTCAAGTTGGAAGAAGGGTATACGCCGGATGGCGTAATCACCTTGTTTGATGAGAGAAATACCTATACCTCCAAGAACGGAATTCTGTTTGCCATTCAGAAGGCTCCCTCCGCTATCGTGAATCCGTTTGGCCGAAGCCCGATCTATAAGAAGGGCAGCAAATACTATACCTTTGTTAAGTACTGGTACAGCCCCGGTGTGATTCGCATCAAAGCTGGAATTTCGTCAGACCGGGTAAAATGGACGATGACGGACCTTGGCTTAACCGTACCTAATAACATGAATGTCATTCAGGCGGGCCAATGGTTTATCGGCATTGGCTATCAGGGCGGAATTTCCCTTTCGGAGAACGGCTTGACCTGGAAAAAAATCCGCTAGCACATTTCCCCAAAAAGAATGTGGGAATCCCGGCAGTGTCCTCGTGATGCTCCGGGCTTGTTTGCATCTAAATATTCCTCTCTCCCAAAATAACACTTACTGCTAAAGGCTAAGGAACTGCAACATAGCTCACATATGAGGGACAGTCCGCTCCTGCTTATTTCGCCACCTCCGTCAGCGCCAGATTCAGCTTCAGCACATTCACCCGTTTCTCTCCGAAAAGTCCCAGGTCGCGCCCTTCGGTATGCTCTTTCACCAGCGCTTCAAGGGTAGCTGCCGGAATGCCGGTCAGCTTGCTGATCCGGGGAACCTGCACGAGCGCCGCAGCCGGTGAAATATGCGGATCAAGACCCGAGCCGGAATTCGTAATCAAATCCACAGGGAGCTGACTTACAGGGACGCCGGGATTATCCAGCTTCCACTGGGCAATGGAGTCCTTGGTGCGTTGTAGCATATCAGGATTCGATGGACCATAGTTATTCGAGCCCGAAGCTTCGGCCTTGTACCCGATGCTCGATACACGGCTCTGGAACAGAGCCTGGTTCGTGAAGCTCTGCCCGATCAGCGCAGAACCGACCACCTTCCCGGACGCATCCTTCAGCAGGCTGCCGTTCGCCTGGGCAGGCAGCAGCACCTGGGCAAGCGCGGTGGAAGCCAGCGGATAGATCATTCCGCAGAGAATAATGAATACAATGCTTAACCTTACTGTAGTGAAGAAAAAAGCAGCTTTTGAAGCGGAGACCTGCTCTCCGTCTGTCTCATGAATAGATTGTGCCATGATGAATACGCCCTCCTTGTATAGTCAATCGTCTGCCGCACCTTCTAGATCCATATACTGACGAGCATATCAATCAGCTTGATCCCGGCGAAGGGAACGGCGACTCCGCCCAGACCATAGATGACAATGTTGCGCGTCAGCAGTCTGGAGGAGCTCATCGGCTTATAGGAGACCCCGCGCATAGCGAGCGGAATCAGCAGCGGGATGATGATGGCGTTGAAGATCAGCGCCGAGATAATCGCCGAGCTTGGGGAACTCAGCCCCATAATGTTCAGAGCTTCCATCTCAGGAATAGCGAGCGTGAACATCGCCGGAATGATTGCAAAATACTTGGCAATATCGTTAGCGATGCTGAACGTGGTCAGCGCCCCGCGTGTCATTAGGAGCTGTTTCCCGATGGCTACAACCTCGATGATCTTGGACGGATCAGAATCCAGATCGACCATATTGGCCGCTTCCTTGGCAGCGGTTGTCCCGCTGTTCATCGCCAGCCCGACATCGGCCTGGGCCAGAGCGGGAGCGTCATTCGTTCCATCCCCGGTCATCGCGACCAGCTTGCCCTCGCTTTGCTCCCGGCGGATCACCGCAATCTTATCCTCCGGAGTACTCTCGGCTATAAAATCATCGACCCCGGCTTCACGGGCAATCGTGGCGGCGGTCAGCGGGTTGTCCCCTGTACACATGATCGTCTTGATCCCCATGCTGCGCAGCTCGTCGAAGCGATCCTTCATCCCGGGCTTCACCGTATCCTTCAGATAGATCAGCCCATAGATCCGGTTGTCTACAGCAACCGCGAGCGGAGTGCCGCCCAGCCGTGCAATGGCATCCGAGTGGGTATCCAGATCGGACGGCACGCTGCCGCCCCGGGACAGCACCCACTTCTTCACGGAATCGACCGCTCCCTTACGCACTGAGCGCCCGTCCTGCAGATCCATCCCGCTCATCCGGCTCTCTGCCTTGAAGGTAATGAACTCCCCGCCGTCCGCGAGGCTGCTGTCATATTGGAGTTCCAGCTTCTTCGCCAGCTCCAGGACCGAGCGCCCTTCCGGCGTCTCATCCTTCAGCGAGCTGACCGCCGCCCAGGCCGCAAGCTCGGCTACAGTTGCTTCGCCTACCGCAACGAACTCACTGGCCATCCGGTTCCCGAAGGTAATCGTCCCCGTCTTATCCAGAATCATCGTGTTGATATCCCCGGCGGCTTCCACCGCCTTCCCGGACATTGCCAGGACGTTGAACTGCGTCACCCGGTCCATGCCCGCAATCCCGATGGCCGACAGCAGCCCGCCGATGGTGGTCGGAATCAGGCAGACGAGCAGTGCGATCATGACCGGAATCTCCAGCTTCACCCCGATATAATCCGCGATGGGACGCAGGGTGACGACGACAATCAGGAAAATAATCGTGAGGCTGATCAGCAGCGTGTTCAGGGCAATCTCATTCGGTGTCTTCTGGCGCTTCGCCCCTTCGACCAGCGAGATCATCCGGTCCAGGAACGATTCCCCCGGATCACTCGTGATCCGCACCTTGATCTGGTCGCTGACTACGCGGGTACCGCCGGTCACGGAGCCGAAGTCACCCCCGGCTTCCTTAATGACCGGTGCCGACTCCCCGGTGATAGCCGATTCGTCCACAGAAGCCAGCCCCTCGGTCACTTCCCCGTCTCCAGGAATCAGTTCGCCCTGGCTGACGACTACAATATCGCCTTTGCGCAGCTCAGAGGCCGGTACTTGCTTGACCCCTGATCCCGCCAGCTTATTAGCGGTGATGTCCTGCTTGGTTTTTTTGAGCGAATCGGCTTGCGCCTTGCCCCGGCCCTCCGCCAGCGCTTCCGCGAAGTTAGCAAACAGCACGGTAAACAGCAGGATGAAGAACACGGTTATATTGAAGCCTACCGCATGCTCCGCATGGAAATAACCGGGTGCCAGCACCATGAGCAAGACGATAACCGTCCCCACCTCCACGACGAACATGACCGGATTCTTCATTAGTGTCACCGGGTTCAGCTTCACCAGACTATCCTTGGCAGCACTTAGCAGGATGGGACCCGTCAGCAGCTTCTTTCTGTGTACAGTACTCATTCTCTTCTCTCCCTCTCCCTACCGTAAAGTCAAATATTCTGCAACCGGACCGAGGACAATCACCGGCAGGAAGGTCAGCGCGCCGATAATCAGCACCGTACCAATCAGGATGCCAGTGAACAGGCCGTTATCTGTGCGGAAGGTCCCAATGGTCTCCGGCACCGGCTTCTTGCGCAGCAGGGAACCGGCAACCGCCAGCATGGCGATCATCGAGACATACCGGCCCAGCAGCATGACCACCCCGGTGGTGATATTCCAGAAGGAGGTATTATCCGCCAGCCCTTCGAAGCCTGAGCCGTTATTGGCCGCAGACGATACGTATTCATACAGCACCTGGGTCATTCCGTGGAAGCCGGGGTTACTGATACTGCCTTTACCAAGCTCTGTCAGAAAAGCAGCCGCCGTCGGCATCAGTATAATCAGCGGATGAATCAGAATCGCGATGGCGATCAGCTTCATCTCCCGCGCTTCAATTTTGCGGCCCAGGAACTCCGGCGTCCGGCCCACCATCAGCCCGCAGAGGAACACGCCGAGGATCGCATACATGAGCATATTGATCAGCCCGACCCCTTTGCCGCCGAACACGTTATTCAGCATCATGAGGGTTAGCGGGGTAATACTGCCGAGCGGCGTCAGCGTATCATGCATATTATTCACACTGCCGGTAGTGGCCGCCGTTGTAACGGTGGTGAACAGCGCCGACTGTGCGATGCCGAACCGGACCTCTTTGCCCTCCATGCTGCCCTGTGAAGCGTCTATGCCCATGGCGTTAACCGCCGGGTTGCCCGCACTTTCCGCAGCGTAATTTACTCCAAGCAATACCACGAACAGCGTCATCATCGCGCCAAAAATCATCCAGCCCTGCCGCTTGTTCCCGGCAAACTTCCCGTACATATACGGCAGGGATGCGGGCAGCAGCCACATGGAGAGGATCTCCAGCACATTGCTCAGCGGACCCGGATTCTCAAATGGATGCGCAGAGTTGGCTCCGAAAAAGCCCCCGCCGTTCGTGCCGATATGCTTAATGGACTCCAGAGAAGCCACTGGACCGATAGCAATCTGCTGGGTCTGCCCTTCGAGCGTGGTGACTTCCAGCGTAGGCTTCAAGGTCTGCGGCACATGCAGCGCTACAAGCGCCAGTGTTACAAGCAGTGCCAGCGGAATGAAGATCCGGATATGCGCTTTGACGAAATCCTCGAAGAAGTTCCCCACCGAGCGGCGGCCTGTAATCCCTCTGACAAAAGCAACCGCAACCGAGAAGCCGCTGGCAGCCGACGTGAACATCAGCATCGTCATGACCGCCATCTGAGAGAAGTAGGATACGCCCGTCTCCCCGCTGTAATGCTGCAGATTCGTATTCGTGATGAAGCTGATCACCGTGTTGAAGGTCAGCGTCTCTTCCATATTGCCAATCCCGCCCGGATTGAGCGGAAGCCCCTTTTGCAGCCGCAGACAGAGATAACTAAATACCACCAGTACAATGTTCGTTACGATGAAGCTGAGCGCATATTTCTTCCAGGACATCCCGCCACGCCGCTTCAGCCCGATCAGACGGTAAATCCCTTTCTCCGCTGCGCCGAACACCCGGTCTGTCCGGTTCGGTTCATTTGAGAATACATGATATAGATAAGTGCCCACCGGCTTCACCAGCAGTACTAGTATTAAGATGACGACTACAATCTGCACAATCCCCACGGATGGCCCTCCTTAGTAGTTAGAATTTCTCGGGATGAATCAAAGCATAGCCCAAATACAGAAACATCAGCACAGTAGCCGTGATGACAACCGCCATTACTCCGTCCCCCCCTGCTCATCGGTCACACGGCTGCACCATTGTACAAACGCATAGAACACGGTGAATATTGCTGCCAGCATTGCCGTCATATACACATCCATCATCGTTTTTGCCACTCCTCACCTTAGGGTAATCTCTCTCTTGTAACTTCCGGTCTAGCGTATCATTTCTCCCATTAGTTCAGGGTAAGGGTTTCCTCAGGCGCATTAAGATTGTATTAAGACTTCAGGAGGGATGGTAAATCTCTTCACCCAGCACCCTGTTGACTGCCCCGATAAAAGCACCATAACCCCCATCCGCCTCCATCCGGTGCGGGAGCGCCCAGGCAAGGATCACTTCCGTTTCCTGACGATCGAACTCGAAGCTTACCACAAGCAGCTCACTGACCTCACGGGCCGGAGCCCCGCAGGCAAACTGGTATGCCGCAGCGTACACCCCGCTATTCTCATAGGTGCACTCTTGCAGCAGACAGATCCGGTCATAATGCCGCTTGATCAGCACCAGCAGCGCCGTCAGCATGCTCACCCATCCGATATTTCTCACCCACACATCCATCTCCAAGCCTTCTCTCCAGTAGGTTAACTTCAGAATTCAGCGTACCACTCCGGCCATTAGTTCAGGATTAGGGTTTACTTCAGCAGATTAAGATTACGTTAAAATACCGCCGGCACGCCGCTCCAGCCGCTCTTGCAGCATCCCCCGGAACGGCAAAAAAACCATGCCTGCTCAGGCATGGTTAGGAACACTATGAAACGCGCACTATGAAACGCGCTATGCGGCTTCCGTAAGCCGGTTCAAATCACTCTGCTATCATCTCCCGCTTGCAGCATCCGGTAGCCCACACCGATATGGGTCTGGATCACCTTAGGCTGGGAAGGGCTGCGCTCAATCTTCTTGCGGAGCGTAGCCATGAACACACGAAGCGCCGGAATATCGTAGGTAGGACTGCCCCAGATTTCATGCAGGATATAATTATGGGTCAGGACCTTGCCGACATTCTTCGCCAGCAGACACAGCAGCTTATACTCAATCGGCGTCAGGTGGATCTCGTCACCCTCCAGCCAGACACAGCCCGCCGCATAGTCAATCCGCAAATTTCCGTTCGCAAAAAAGGCCGAATCCTTCATCAGCTTCTCGCTGTCCCCCCGGATTCGCCGCAGACTGACCCGCAGCCGGGCGAGCAGCTCCTCCACGCTGAAGGGCTTGGTCAGATAATCATCGGCTCCGGCGTCCAGCGCTTCGATCTTGTCGCGGTCCTCGCTGCGGGCACTGACCACGATGATCGGAAGGTTCGACCACGCCCGGATTTTCCGGATAATATCCACACCGTCCATATCGGGCAGACCAAGGTCCAGGATCATCAGATCCGGCTGACTGGATACCGCCTCCAGGATGGATGCCTCCCCCGTCTCTGCGGTATGGTATTTATAGCCCTGCGTCTCCAGAGTTGTGGTAATCAGCTTGCGGATCGGCTTGTCATCTTCGACGACCAGAATCATGGGTTTATTCATGGACATTCACCTCCTCTGCCAGCAGGGTGAAGCGGAAGACCGTTCCCTGCGGTGCATAATCTTGTACTTCAATATGCCCGCCATGGGCATGAATAATTGATTTGCAGAGCGCAAGGCCCAGACCCAGACCGCGCCTGCCATCTCCCCGCACATTGTCCGCCGTATAGAACATTTCGAACACCTTGGCCTTCGCTTCCGGGGATATTCCCGGCCCGTTGTCAGCGACCTCGACCACAACCAGCCCATTCTCCTGTCTGGCGGATAGGGTAATATGTGAACCCGCCCCGCTGTACTTAATCGCATTATCCACCAGGTTGATGATCACCTGAATGATCAGCCGTGAATCCATCCTGGCCATCAGCAGCTCCTCTTCGAGCACCGCCCGGATTATATGATCCTCCTTGTTGCGGTTCACATGCTGCAGCGCTTCCGCGATCACTTCCTCCAGCAGCTCCGCCTGAAAATTCAAATGAAGCGCCCCATTGTCAATCCGGGTGATCGACAGCAGATTCTCCACCAGATTGATCAGCCAGATCGAATCGTCATAGATATCGCTGTACAGCTCCTGCTTCTGCTCCTCGCTCAGCACCGCCGAGTTGCCGATCAGGATGCCCGCGTTACCGGATATACTCGTAAGCGGCGTGCGCAAATCATGCGAGATGCCGCGCAGCAGATTGGCGCGCAGCTGCTCCTGCCGGATTTGCAGGGAGCTTTCCTTTTGCAGCTCGTTCAGCTTGTCTTTCTCCAGCGCGAGGGCGCATTCGCCTAGCATGGCAATCATCAGACTCGACTCGAATACCTCCAGCGGCTCTTCCTGCTGCATCACAATTCCCGCCACCGCAAACACCGTATCGCCGCTTCGCACCGCATGGTACAGGCATTGGGCGGCAGAGAAGGTATCGGTAGATGCTCCGGCCCGTTTATTGTTCTGCAGCACCCATTCCGCTACCTCACGCTCTGTTTCCAGCATATCCTTTTGGCCGTTCGCCGCGCTCCCATCCTTGCTGTACACGAGCGGCTCCGAGAGCCCATCCCCTGTAACCTCGTAGATGATGATGCTACGGTCCAGCAGCTTGAGCATTTGCAGCGCGGTCTCGCTCAGGATGGCGGGCGTGTCTTTGGCTTGCTGGAGCTTACGGCTGGTCTCCAGAAGCACCTCGGTTCGGTACGCTTTTTGCGCTGATTCCCTGGCCTGCTCCTTCACCCGCAGTGTCAACGTACTGGTGATGAACGAGGCGGCCAGCATCACGAGGAAGGTCACCGGATACCCGGAATCATAGGCCTGAAGCGAGAAATACGGCTCGGTGAAAAAATAGTTAAAGACCAGCACGCTCAAAATCGATGTCACCGCGCTGTACAACCGTCCTTTTGTAACCATCGCATCGAGCAAAACACCCAGAATATAGACTGTAATAATGTTCGCTTCACTGAAGCCGAGAACCTTGAACCATAACCCGATGATCGTGCAGACCAGCAGAATCCCCAGGGTCTTGCCCGTATCAGCCAGGGTGAGAAGCGGAGGTCTGGCATATTGCGGGATTTTGGATTGCAAGGCAGACTCTTGATCCGGGATGATATAGACGTCGATGTTCGGAGCAGCAGCCGTCAGTTTGTCTACGAAATTCGAACCGACTGACCAGCGGCTGCGATTCTGCGACCGGCCCAGGATAATTTTGGAGACCCGGCTGGTTTTGGCATATTCGGCGATCTGTCCCGGCACATCTTCTCCGTACACAGTGGCAACCTGTGCATCAAGCTGTTCGGCCAGCCGCAGATTCTCCCGCAGCTCCGACTTGTTCCTTGCCGTTAACTCTTTCGTTCGAGAGGTCTCCACGTAGAGAGCAGTGAATTCCCCCTGCAGAGCTTCGGCCATTCTCGCCGCTGTGCGGATGACCTTCTTATTGGATATTGCCGACGACAGACAGACCAGGATATGTTCTCTGCTGTACAAGCTGGCTTCGACTGCCCGTTCCCCCAGTCTGCCCTCATAACGTTTGAATTGATCCGCCCTGTACCTTAAAGCCATTTCCCGCAAAGCACTCAGCTTCTGCGATGTGTACAGTTCACCAGCCTCCTGCCGGAGCGGTTCCGTGGAAAAGATTCGCCCCTCATGCAGACGCTCCAGCCAAACGTGCGGACTGATATCAATGAACTCGACCTGGTCCGCACGATCGAACACACTGTCGGGAATATGCGCGGGTTCAGCCATTCCGGTCATGGATGCTACCACATCGGTCATACTTTCCAGTTGCTCTATACTAACCGTAGTGTAGACATCTATTCCCGCGCGCAGCAGCTCCTCCACATCCTGATACCGCCGCTTGTGGCGCACTCCCGGAGCATTGATGTGGGCTAGTTCATCCAGCAGAATCAGGTCCGGCCTCCTGCAGATCGCCTGGTCCAGGTCGAATTCATGCACGATGATCCCGTTTACAGAAATGTCCAGCGGCGGCAGCAGCTCCAGACCGTTAATAAGCTCCGCTATATCTGCTCTGTCATGGGCTGCAATGTAGCCTGCCAGCACCTGTTGGCCGTTCTTCTGCTCCGCATAGGCAGCCTCCAGCATCGCCCGGGTCTTCCCTGCTCCCGGTACATAACTGAAGAATATCCTCAGCCTTCCGCGCCGCTTCTTCGCTGTGTTTTCCCCTATCATCTGAAGGTTTCCTTCCCGCTAAGCCCATCTATAGACCAGCCATTGTACACTGTAGCGTTAGTATAGCATGTGCATAATGAGCATAGTATTACGGATTCGGCTGTGGCATTAAGATTGTATTAAGATGATAGTCCATGCAGCAGGGCTGTATCACATTGCCCATACCCATTACTTCCCGCCGCAACTACGGTGCCATCCTGCTGAAGACCAAGCGTGTGGGTGCAGCCTGCGGCAATGTCCACAATATCTGTCCACTCACTTACCTCGCATTGTCCGTAATCATTCCAGCCTGTAGCTATCACAGTTCCGTCGGATTGTAAGCCTACTGTATGATGACTGCCAGCTGAGATGGCCTTAATGTTGCACCAGCTGCCTACCTCACCTTGTCCGCGCTTGTTCAGCCCTGTATTGACTACGGTACCATCTGCTCTGAGTCCAATGGTATGAAGATAACCCGCCGCGATCACCGTTCCGTCCGATCTTAGCCCTACTGTATGCGAATTCCCTGTATGAGCATTGCCTGCTGCAACGGCAACAATATCCTTCCAGCCGCTTACCTCGCATTGCCCGTATGTATTTTCGCCGCAAGCCCATACTGATCCATCCGGCAAAAGTGCAACGGAATGGCGGTGTCCCGCCGCGATGGCGGATAATGGGTGGATATGCATTTGGATTGCTCCTTTGGTTTCTTTTTTTGTATAAGGATCTCGTAATGATATAGCTATATAAATTGAACTAATGTTTTATGTTTTGGAATTAGCCGTGACTCCAGAGAAGTTTTGGACTTCCGGCCGCTGCCCTTCTACAGATTTCATGATTTGTTACCATTTTTAATGGTTGAAATCCGTAGACTGCTGGTGCTTACGATGCGAGCTTTCCTGCGGAAAGCTTTCAGGCGGTCGCTACCGCTCCTCCAGTTCCAAAATTCCCCTCCGCCACTTTTCCTTTAACTTAAATTTTTAGTTCAATCTATATAGTATTACAAAATACTCGTTACCTTTCAACGCCCTTGTGAAGGGCATTCTCAATAGCCTTGAGGTAGGCTTTACTTGTAAGCGTGGCACCGCTGATGCTGTCTACCTGAAGCGATTGAGCCTGAATCACTCTGCCGAACAATTCATCTACAGATGCTGTCGACTGATTCTCAGCATGCTCCAGGAGCTTGATTGCTGTAACTTTGTGAGCCGTGACGGTTACGATAACCTTATTCGCCCTCCATTTATACATTCCGCCGGCATATTCACCTGTATACTCACCCGCATGCAGCTTGTTGAAGTTCACTCTATCAATCTCTACGGTCCTCGCTTCCCGGCGCTCTTTCTCTGTATAGAGCAAGGCCGCGCCTGAACCGATTAGACTCAAGAGAACCACGGTAAAAAACAACAGCAGCAGGTTGCGTTTCCCCTTCTTTTTCATGTTTATCCCCCTCGCTGTGAATGAATATAATTGTGTTCATTCATTTTCAAGCGCGTTTAGCCATTCTTTTACCGATTCGGTCAAACAGATGTCCGGCCAAGCTCTTGACAGGACCCAGCGAGACCGGATAATAATACGCCGCTTCAAACCAGCCATTAGCCTGGTAATGCCGGAAATCCTTCGACCGCTCATCCAGCATATGCTGAATGCTGGTCCGGGACAGCCGGAACATCAGCAAGCGGAACAATGTGGGAGCCGGCGGTGCCGGACGCATCAGACCTTTGTAGAAGCGGGCCGCAGCCTTGCGGATTCTCACAGCATTCTTCTGTGCGGCTGCCGTGGGAACTGGCTCCATCGTCTGCAGCACACAGCCCCGGGTCACCTGGAACCCGGAGTTCTCTCCCATACTGCTTAGATATTTGCGGATCGCATTCCCGCCGTGAATTCCCTGATTGACGATCGGCGTATAGGTCTTGCCGAAGAACTGCGGCCGATGGAATACATACGCCAGCCGGTCGAGCAGATTCTTCATCGCTGCCGGAACATGGAACGCATAATTGGGAGCCGCCATAATCACACCGTCCGCATGCTCCAGCTTCTCGATCAGCACATCCCGGTCATCCCTCAGCGGACAATACTCTTCACCTTTATTGAAGCACACCTTGCAGCCCCGGCAGAATTCAAGCCTGTAATCCTTCAGGAAAATATACTCAACCTCTATCTCCCCAAAGGTGCGGAGCTGAGCCTCGAATTCGCAGACCGCTCTGTACGTATTGTTCTTTTGCTGATTGCCGATGATTGCGATAACCTTCTTCATGATTGTCCCTCCAGACTAGAATACAAAATAGTGGCTCTAATTCATCTATGCGCTGATTATGAATGAATATTATTTAATTCATTCATAAGGTATATTAACATAGATATGCGTTATTGTCTGTATGGACACAGCTTGATTTTGAACAAATGGTGAAGATGTACAGGTATGGGCTCATTATGGCAAAATAGAATCCTGGCATGCCCAAGAAGCCACAAGCAGCAATCTGCTTCTGGCTCCTTCCGCTTTTCTTTTACTGAATCAACATCAACATCCCAAACCCGCTCTGAGTAAAATACAAGCTTGGATACGAAATATTGCTGGTCCCCTGAGAAGTGTCCATATTCCCACAGGAAATCAGATATGTAAGTCCCGGATATACCATGCATCGCAGGCATAGTGCTCGGAACCGGCAAGCGGGCCATCCAGCGGGCTGAACCCGTGCTTGACATAGAAGCGGCCAGCCGCCTGCATCGTCAGCAGCGTCTCCAGGTAACACTTGCGGTAATGCTGCTTAGCGAAGGCAAGAGCTTTATCCAGCAGCTCTGCTGCAACGCCTTGGCCGCGGACAGCTGCGGACAGGTACATTTTCTGTAATTCACAGATCTGCTGCGTTTCGTCAAAAGCTGCAATCCCGCAGCCGCCAAGCACCTCTCCATCCACTTCTACAATCCAGTACGCCCGGTTCTCCGCGCTATTATAATAGGTATATAAATCATGCAGACTGTCATCTGCCCAGGCCAAGCCTTCGCGGTTGCCGCCGAATTCAATCAGGCATTCCCGGATAATCCCCTCAATGGCCGCATTATCCCTGCGCTCAATGGGGCGGATGGTAATCATATCTTTGTCCTCCTTTTATCCTCTATCTGCTTCGTTTCCTGCTTCATGTACAGCTAATCTATCATATCATTTCCCGCTGAACGTTGCGCCTGCTATACTGGAATTTGCAAGCAAAATAAGGAGTGAAACAGATGAACCGACTGGTATTTTTTCTTGGCTCCGGAGGGGCGGGCAAAACCACCTTAGCCAAGGCTGTTGCAGCCCGGCGTACGGCGGCGGTGTTCGATATGGACATTCTGCTGCGTCCGGCAGCAACCGCGATCATGACTATGCACGGGCTTGACCCTGACGACAGAGATTCCGATGAGTATAAAAGATTATGCCGCGATCTCGGCTACCGCATCACCATGGATGCCGCGCTCGATAATATCGGCCTGTCCAGCGATATCTATGTGGTGGGTCCCTTCACCAAAGAAGCGGCCGATCCGGAGTGGATCGGCCGCGAGCTGGCGCGCATCGGGCGCACACTGAAGGAGGTTGAGGTCAAAGTCGTCATGGTAGGACTTGCGGATGCGGCCATGTTCCGTGAACGGCTTGAAGGCAGACATTCCGCGCTCGACGCCTGGAAGTTCGCCCACTGGGAGAACTTCAGCGCTTCGCTAGGCCACCGCACCGTAGCCTGGCCGCTCCCGCCTGCACAGGTGGCGCAGATCGACAATTCCCACCCTGACCGGAATGTCGCGGTAGCGGCGGTGGAAGCTTTTATTTATGAAGAAGAAGCTACTTCTTAACCGCATGAATATAATGAATTGTCTCAAAAGCAGCAAGGTCATCCGAACGGTTACCGAAGAACCGGTCCTGGATGGCTTCCGGGGACAGGTGCTCGTAGACCAGCAGACCGGCCTCAGCCAGCAACTGCTCCATCTCCGCGTAAGAAAAACAGGATTGCATGGGTTCGCCGCCGGCGGCAGCCAGCTGAACCATTTTGCCAACCCGGCCAGACAAGCCCTGCTCCTCCCATAGCCGCTCATCTGCATAATCCAGCACGATGGAGCTTCCGGCAGGCAGATTCGCGAACAATGCGCTGATCAAGCGGGCGTTCTCCTCCTTGGTGAGGTAGTAGGATACCCCCAGGAGGCTGAATAGGGTTAAGGCATCAGGATCGAACCCCTGTGCGAGCAGACTGGGATAAGCGAATCCGCCCGTAAAGTCCATGGGAACAAGATGAAGATTGCCGGGAACCGCAAGCTGTGCTTCCTTAAGCCTCTGCTGTTTGGATGCCTGGGTAGCAGGAGCGTCCACTTCAAAGATCTCCAGCTGCTCCCCTAGTTCAGGATAACGGTAGGCAAAGCTGTCCAGCCCCGCACCAAGAATTACATACTGCTTCAGCCCAAGACTCATCTCATGCAGCACTATGCTCTCACAGTAGGCAGCACGTGCCAGCGGTGTGGGGGATAACTGAACCTGGACAATCCATCTCAAGATGGCTTCAGGATCATCCGGGTATTTCTCCGCAATCTCAGGATTGAAGAACGTAATCCCTTGCACCATATTCCTGCGGATGTCCGCGAACTCCTGCGGTGATATCAGCTTCTGTGCGACATAATCATCGATGATCTTCGGACTGTCAAATTGACTGTGATATGCGCGGCCAAATGCGGACACTAAGGCAGTTATGCTGGACTTGTTCTGCTTCATTGGTGGTTCCTCCATAAAAAATAAGATTCCCCCTGGCCAGGAGAACCTTATTATATACAGAAAATATTAATATGTAAATTATAGCATATAAAATATTTTTTGTCAATGATAGATGTTACAATATTTCCTGTTTACCCCTGATCTAACGAGCCCATAAGCTGGAAAAAGTATTCGGTCTCATGTGTCTTGTTAAGACTGTACCATGCATCCAAGGTCGCTGGAGCAAATACCTCTAAGACCCTTAGCACTTCCCTCGCGAATTCCAGCGGAGCGATTCCTGATGCCGTGACCAGCTTCCCGCTGACAGCTACAGGCCCATCCTCATGATAAGCTTCCCCTTTATAGCCGGGGCTGACCATTTTCAGGTAATCCAGATTGTTGCTTGTATGCGGCACAGCATCCAGATACCCCTTATCCGCCAGCGCCATGGTCGCCCCGCAGATCGCAGCAACAGCCACACCGAGCTTGAGCGCTTCGTGAGCCCTATCCAAGACCGGCTGATTCTCCGCCTCTCCCCACGTATTGCCTCCAGGTAAAATCAAAAGATCGCCGCTTGCCAAACTGCACTCATCCAGGGTGAGATCCGGCTGTACCGTCAGTCCGCCCATAGTTGTAACCGATTCATTGGTGGCGGATACTGTGATGACTTTTAAGGGTGCTGTCCCCTTTTTGAAGTACCTTCCTGTGTTCAGTTCTGCGGCCAAATACCCGTATTCCCAGTCTGACATCGTATTGAATACATATAGATAAGCTTGTCTGTTTTGCATATTGCAACTCTCCCATCACTATTTGATATAGCCTATTATAGTAAAACTCCCCTGACAGACGGTGTCAGGGAAGATCGGGAGAATGGGAAGAATCTACGTTAGCACTTGGGTGGACGCTCCGCTATTTAAGATAACTCAGCTAGACTCTGCTCTAAGATAAGCACCCGCTTCACTGAAGCTGGGAATCTCCCCGCCGCCGACAGCAGCACAGAGCGCTGCCCCTACAGCCGCTTCCTCAGCGTGTTCACCAAGCTCAAGCGGTAGCCCGAAGGCAGCTTCTGCCTTGGCGCACAGCACCGGATTCGTCCGCAGCGCATTGCCGGAGCCTATAAGGCGGCTGAATGTGCCTGCGCCCTGCTGTTCCAGAACTGCCAGGAAGCCGTGCAGTTCATCTACCATTCCTCGCAGAAAAGCATGGACCAGCCCGCCGGGAGTAAAATTCTCCAGCGTGATTCCTTCCACACTGCCGCGCTTCCCCGGATCTGTCCTTGTCCCCAGGAACTGTGTGTTCACCGTAAGTCCTGTGCTGCCGCTTCCCGGTACCTCTTCACTGAGCAGCCTGGACATCAGGGAATAGATATCTGTCGGCGCTTCTCCAGTGTATGCGGTAATCAGTTGCCGGAAGAATCCCTCCAGCAGAGCATAAGACTTGCCGCCGCTCAGGGCTGCACCGACCATCAGCACCCCACCGCCAGGGAACGGGCGTACTTCCATCGCGGAAGGAGGGTTATCACACTCAGGTACCCAAGCCGAGAGCTGGCTCCCTGTGCCAATGTTCAGCAGCAGAGATTCTCCGGGCTGCGGCACACTCCCCAGGAAGCTGGCCTGATTATCCCCGAGCGCGGTATACACGGGAATGCCTTGTGATGTGCTACCGATTGCCGTACCGGAGGGTACGACCTGCGGCAATAACGAAGGATCGATACCGGCAAGACTAATCTCTGTTCTATCGAAATCCCCTATCCTTGGACTGAAGCCCCCGATTCCCGCTGCCTGCGTTGCATCGATCCGCGGCACATCACAGTTTGCCAGCCTCATCGCAATGTAGTCAGCAATCGTGCAGAAGCTGACTGCATCTTCCGGGACAAGCTGCCTGCAAATATTAAAGTAATGGGTGGCGAGTCCGTAGCCGGGAGCTACAGTGTAACCGGTAAGGTCACTGAACTGCTGCGCATAGGTAGGACTGCCAGTCCCTCCGGTGAGCTGTCCCGCCCGTCCGTCCTGCCAGGTATACAGCGGACCTAGTGCCCTTCCGCTTTTATCCAAATAGACAATCCCATGCATCTGCCCGGTTAAGCCAATGCCCGCTACTTCCGGCTGGTGCGCCAGCAGACGTTCGAGTAAATGTTCTACCTGCTTCACAATCAATTCCGGGTCCTGCAGCCGCTCACATTCCTGATTCAGACTGAAGGGCAGGCTCGCATGCGCTTCCGTAAGGCTATGCAGAATCGTCCGCTTCTCCAGATCGTATAGCAGCCCGGAGATGGATGTAGTTCCGATATCTAGTCCGGCCGTAATCATAGGCTCCATCCTCTTCCCTGTTGTATAGCCATATGTTAAGCCTTCGCGAAGGATAGCGTCAACCAGGCGCATAAAACACTAAGAAGCAAAAGATACTAGAACAGAGAAAGTATAACTATAAACGGAGGTACATAAATGAGACTTCACAACAAAGTGGCAGTAGTTACCGGGGCGGCGTCAGGGATGGGGAAGGCGATTGCCGTCCTTTTTGCAAAGGAAGGGGCTAAGGTTGTCGTGGCGGATATTCATCTGGAGGCTGCAGAGACGGTAGCCGGTGACATCAAAGCTGACGGCGGGGAAGCCATAGCAGTACAAGCGAATGTTGCAGACGAATCTGACATCCAAAATCTGATCGACAGTACTGTCAACACCTATGGCACTGTAGATATTCTGGTGAATAATGCGGGAATCATGGATAATTTTGAACCGGCGGGTGAGATTGAGGATGAGAGCTGGGAGCGGGTGCTCGCCGTTAATACAACTTCGGTGATGCGTGCAACGCGTAAGGTACTGCCTATTTTTCTGGAAAAACAACACGGTGTAATTATTAACGTTGCCTCGGTAGGCGGTCTGTTCGGTGCCCGGGCCGGTGCGGCTTATACAGCCTCGAAGCATGCGGTTATCGGCTTTACCAAGAATACCGGATTCATGTATGCTGCCAAAGGAATCCGTTGCAATGCGATTGCGCCGGGCGGTGTGGAGACCAATATTGGTTCTACCATGACCCATATTAATCCTTTTGGCATGGAACGTACACAGCCTGGCATGGCACTAAATCCACGGATGGGCCAGCCCGCTGAAATCGCACAACTCGCCTTGTTCCTGGCTTCAGAGGAAGCAGGCTTTGTGAATGGAGCAGTCATTACCGCAGACGGCGGGTGGACGGCTTATTAAGCTGAGGGCCTCAAACGAAATGAAGGGCACTATTGCGAAATAGCACCCTCATTTGCAACCTTTGGGCCAGAGCCAGACGACCAAACGCTGCGGCGTGGCCTGTCCAATTGTGATCGGTTTTTCGATTACATTCAGCCTACGCGGCGTGCCCTGTCCAATTGTAATCGTTTTATCGATTACATTCAGCCTACGCGGCGTATCCAGTCCAATTGTAATCGGTTTTTCGATTACAATCAGCTCACGAGTCTTCGGCATCCCCAATATGTTCGGCTTTCTCTTAAAAAAAGGCCATCTCCCCTCTTCGAGTAGATGGCCTTTTACAAATCTCCTTCAGCTCCGAGCATCCTGCACCCTGATATTACTCCCGAACAAGGTGGAATCACTTGTCAGCTTATAGGCCGGATACCCGGCCTCTGCTTCGAGCCGCATCACGTCATCGAACAGCAATTCCTGCTGGCGGTCACACAGGAAGGTGAACGGCTCAGTCTGAAACACAATATCGGTCGGCGAAGGCTCGCTGACTACGCGGATGACCAGCATGCCGTTACAGCCGCAGTCCTCCGTATCATAGAACATTTTGAATTGCCCAGGCTTCCCGGCCAAACTCTGCTCCAGCCGTTCGCGGGTCATGCTATTAAGCTCAATTTGCATCTGCAATTACTCCTCTCAGGACATTCTGCCCGGTATGCTGTATCTGTAGGCGACAAGTATAGTCCCTAATCTCCGCAGACCCGTGTGACAGCAGTCACTATGAATGTGAAAATATGACTCTCAGCGCAGCATGCCAAGTCATCGATAAAATCTCCTTCCTGAATATAACACAGAAACAGGCGCTGCCATAACCCGGCCCGCAGCCTGGAAATGCCAACGCCTGCTCTATTCTGCTTCACCCGATCTGCGAACGTACGGCTTCCTCCAGGCTTAGCAGCTCTGCTCTGACCTGGACCACCTCACCGATAATGATCATGGCCGGATTGCTGATCTTCATCGCAGCGGCGACCTTGCCGATATGGCCAAGCGTGCCGGTCACGATCCGTTCGTGCACCGTTGTTCCGTTCTCAATTAATGCAACCGGAGTCTGCGGATCTTTGCCGTGGGCCAGCAGTTCCTTGCAGATCTCCCCCAGCTTGCTTACACCCATATAAATCACAAGCGTATCTACACTATGGGCCAGTGCATCCCAGCGCAGCGGCGAATCCTGGCTCTGGCAGCGGCTGCCGGTCACGATGGCGAAGGAAGCCGCCACACCGCGATGGGTCAGCGGAATGCCCGCAGAAGCGGCTGCGCCTACTGCCGAGGTGATTCCCGGAATCACCTCATAGGGAATACCGGCTGCGGCTGCGGATAACGCTTCTTCCCCGCCCCTGCCGAACACGAACGGGTCGCCGCCTTTCAGCCGGACTACATGGCTTCCGGCTGCCGCATGGCGGATCATCAGCCGCTCCGTTGCCTCCTGAGGCATCGAATGCAGACCCGGCGCTTTGCCGCAGTAGATGCGCAGGGCATCGCCTCTGGCATAGACCAGCAGCTCCTCATTCACCAGCCGGTCGTACAGAATTACGTCGGCACGTTGAATGCGCCGCAGCGCCTTCAATGTAATCAGCTCGGGATCGCCTGGACCCGCACCAACAATGGATATGCTGCCCTGCTTCATAGGCTTTTCTCCAGGGCAGGTGTGCCCGGGAGCCCCGCTTCTCCGCGTCCCGGAAGCTCCGCTGCCGCAGAAGCACCAGGTCTGCTGCTTTTTTGCGATAAGTAGAATAGAAGGCCTGTGAACAACAGTCCTCCGGCGAAGTTGCCGAGCAGCACCGGAATGCCGTTCCAGATCCACCAGTCCGCTATAGTCACATTCGCTCCAAGCATCATCCCCGCCGGAATGACGAAGAAATTGACAACCGTGTGCTCGAAGCCCTGTCCGAAGAAGGTCAGGATGGGGAGCCACATGGCGAGGATTTTGCCGGAGGTGGATTTCGAGGTCATCGCCATCACTGCACCCAGCGTAACCATCCAGTTACAGAGCATTGCCTTGATGAAGGCCAGCCCCAGTCCCTCTGCCCCCAGACTCTGATAAGCCTTCGTCTTCCCTTCACTTGCCGTAATGAGCGTCTGCACCATGGGGTTCGACAGATCAGTGCCCATCTTCGTAATTGTCAGCCCGTATAATGCGGCATAGACGGCACACCCGATCAAATGCCCGAGAATCACCCAGAAATAGTTCCCCAGCATGCGCCTGACGGTAGTCTTCTTCTCCAGTACAGCCAGCGGAATCAAGGCGAAGCTGCCGGTAACCAGCTCCAGCCCGAGGAGAATAATCATCACGAAGCCTACCGGAAAAAGAATCGCGCCCGCCATAGGGATCTTGGTCTGTGCCGCAGCGGTGAAGGCCAGTGTGGTCGCGCATGCCAGAATGGCACCGCCGAGACTGCCGCGGACAATGAGCTGCATGATGCCCAGTTCTGCTTTGGTTTTTCCCGCTTCAATCATGGAGCCCAGCACTTCGCCTGGTTTGACATAGTCCATTGATGAATCCCCCTTTATACGTGTCCCTGTATGAATGAATCAGATCGTTAAGTACAAGCTGCCTGTGGCGTGATCGACTTCCACCTCATAGGTAGTCACATGTCCCGTATCGGGGGCCTGCACCTCACCCGTATGCAGCTCGATCCGCCAGTCATGGAGCGGGCAGTGCACCTTGGAGCCGCAGACCATGCCCTCCGAGAGCAGCCCGCCCTTGTGCGGACAACGGTTCTCCACCGCCAGCACCTCTCCGCTGCTTAGCCGGAACAAGGCAATCTCGGTATCGCCTACCCGCAATTTACGTGATCCTTTGATATCTACCTCATTCAGGTTGCCGATTAGCAGTTTGGTCATTGTCATTTCGGGTTCCTCCTTAGACCGTCTCGGGTAACGAGATCGCTTCGAAATTCTTGCGCAGCTCCGGCGTATTTACAATCTGCTTCCATGGATCAGTAGTCAGGCTGAGCGTCTTCTGGATTCTCTCCACCAGCGCCGCCCGTTCCTCCGGGGATTCCAGCGCCTGCTTGATGCTGTCCAGACCCACGCGCTCGATCCACTGTGCAGTCCGTTCATTCCATCCGGCTTGCTCGCGGTAATACTGCAGGAACGCACTTGCCCATTCCAGGACCTCATCATCGGTCTTCACCACGCAGAGCAGATCGGTCGCCCGGACATGGACGCCGCCGTTGCCGCCGACATGCAGCTCCCAGCCGCCGTCTATCGCCACCACCCCAAAGTCCTTGATTGTCGCTTCCGCACAGTTGCGCGGACACCCGGATACGGCCAGCTTCACCTTACCCGGAGCATTCAGCCGTTCAAAAGCCTTTTCCAGCCGAATCCCCATCCCCAGCGCATCCTGGGTCCCGAACCGGCAGAAGGTGGAGCCTACGCAGGTCTTTACGGTGCGCAGCGTTTTGCCGTAAGCATGGCCGGAGGGCATATCCAGCTCCTCCCACATCTTCGGCAGATCCTCCTTTTTCACGCCCAGCAAATCCAGGCGCTGCCCGCCGGTGAACTTGACCAGCGGCACATCGTATTTCACCGCCACCTCCGCTATCTTGATCAGCTCTGCGGGAGAAGTGACCCCGCCGTAGATTCTCGGCACTACTGAATACGTCCCGTCCTTCTGGATATTGGCATGGTAGCGCTCATTCGTATATCTGGATTCATTCTCATCCACGTATTCCTCCGGCCAGAGCATACCCAGGTAATAATTCAGCGAAGGGCGGCATTTCGGGCAGCCTTCCTCATTGCTCCAGGACAATACATGCATGACTTCCTTCACCGTGGTCAGCTTCATCCGCTTGATCTCGGCGACAATCTCATCCCGTCCAAGCGTCGTGCAGCCGCAGATTCCCTCCTTGACCGTAACGGCCGCCTCTCCGGCATAGAGCTGGAGCAGTCCCTCTACCAATGGCTTGCAGCCCCCGCAGGAGGCGGATGCTTTGGTGCAGGCCTTGATCTGGCCGACACTGGTGCAGCCGCCGGCGGTAATCGCTTCGGCAATGGTTCCCTTCGTTACACCATTGCACCCGCAGATGATCTCGTCATCCGGCATCCCTTCCAGCCGGTTGCCCTTGGGCGAAGCCAGCGCATCGGCCGGAAGGCCGAGCAGCAGCTCCTTCTCGCGCCCCTTGATATTCTCGCCCTTCTTAATCATTGAGAAGAGCTGCGCGCCGTCATTGGTATCCCCGAACAGCACGGCACCGATTAGCTTATCATCCTGAATGACCAGCTTCTTGTAGATTCCTTCCGTCTCATCCTGGAACCGGAGCGCCTTCGTACCGGGCTGTTCAATATACTGTCCCGCCGAGAAAACATCGACGCCGGACACCTTCAGCTTCGTCGAGGTCACCGAACCGGCGTAGCCCTCTGTGGGAGCGCCTGCCAGTCTTTTGGCCAGCACAGCGCCTTGCTCATACAGCGGGGCTACCAGGCCGTAGGCAATGCCGCGATGCTCTGCACATTCCCCGACGGCGTAAATGCCGGGCAGGCTGGTCTCCATATAATCGTTCACCACGATGCCCCGGTTCACCTCAATCCCGCTGCTGCGGGCAAGCTCCACATTCGGCTTGATGCCGACTGCCATCACAATCAGATCAGCCTCCGCCATCTCGCCGTCTGCGAACAGCAGGCCTTTGACTCTCTTTTTGCCGAGAATGGCTTCCGACTGCTTCTTCAGCAGGAACTTCATGCCCTGAGCTTCGAGCTCTCCCCGCAGCATCCGGGAAGCGGTCTCGTCTAACTGACGCTCCATAATATACTCGTGGATGTGAACCACCGAGACGTCCATCCCCAGGTGCAGCAGCCCTCTGGCCGCTTCAAGTCCGAGAAGACCACCGCCGATGACTATCGCTTTGTTATATTTTTGCGATACGTCCTGCATGATTTGAGTATCCTTGATGTCACGGAAGGCAATAACGCCCTCCTTCTCTGTTCCGGGGATCGGCAGCATAAAGGGATTGGAGCCGGTCGCCAGAATCAGCTCATCATACGCAGCCGTAACTCCTTTATCCGTATTGACTGTACGTGCAGCAGTGTTAATAGAAGTTACTGTGTGTCCTGTGTATAAGGTAATATTGAAGCTGCGGTACCATTCGAGATCATTAATGACGATTTCATCCAGGCTTGCCCCGCCTGCCAGCACGGAAGACAGCATGATGCGGTTATAATTGGGATAAGGCTCTGTGCCAAAAATCGTAATCTCGTACGCCTCCGGCGCCAATTTGAGCAGATGCTCAATGGCTCTGACCCCCGCCATCCCATTGCCGACTAATATCAGTTTTTTACGTTTCACTGTCATCTGTATCTCTCTCCTCTCCAGGTGCACAACAGAAATAGCCCGCTTCACTCCGCCCGGAAAAGATACTTTTCCCGTAAGCGTTATAAGTGAGAGCAGGCGCCATTGCCGCTTCAGCCGAATACATCGTTGTATTCGTGAATTGTTGAATTTGTTAAAACGACTATACTACAGCCGTCTACGATACGTCAATAATTATGACATATAAAATTTAATTAATTTAATTTATCGACAAGAACGTTGATTTTGTGTTATATAATATAACATTAACTATCCTGTAAATTAGATTGTGAGCAATTATACAAGATGTCTCTATTCTTAGGTAAAAGGAGCGTCGTCCCCATGCATTCCCTGCTCGTAATAGAACCTGCTGGAACAGAGAATCCCGCAGAAGCGCGCTCCTCTGAAGGACCTGACCACATCCTAAGCTCTTGCGGCTATGTAGTAGGAAGCGCAGCGTCACCGGAGCAGGCTGCCCCGTTCATCGGCGATGCCGATGCCTTCATCCTCAATCTTCCGGTGACGGATATCAGCCATTGGAGAACCCTGCTGGTGCAGCATAAGCTTGCGCCAGTAATCTGGTGGTGTACCCCGCATACCGCTAACCTCTCCGTCTCTGCCTGCGGCGACGATATTATGGTGGACGGCATTCTATCCCCTGCTATGAAGCCGCCGGAGATTCACTGGACGCTGCATTTCAGTGCCAGGCAATGCTTCGAGCGCAAGCAATGGTTGAAGGAACGGGAGCAGCTGCTCTCCCGGATTGAAGAACGCAAATGGATCGACATGGCCAAGGGCATTCTGTCCAAGGCCAAGAATATCAGTGAATCGGAAGCCTATGACCTGCTGCGCAAGCAGGCAATGAATGAACGCAAACGGATCGTGGATGTAGCAACCTCCATCGTCAAGGTCTACCAGATGCTGCAGGATCAAACTTAAGGAGAACGCCATATGATTAATATTCTGAGGGAAGTTGCCCGCGGCAAACGCGGTGCGAAGGATTTAAGCTACGGGGAAGCTGAATATGCGGCCGAGGCCATACTCACCCGGTCCGCTTCGCCGGTGCAGATTGGCGCGTTCCTGATCGCAGAGCGCATGAAGCTGGAGAGCCTGGAGGAGCTGGAGGCTTTTGTAGCAGTCTGCCGTAAATATGCCTTCCGTGAGCCTGTTCACCAGGGAATTGACTGCGCCGGTCCGTATGACGGCAGGGTACATTCCTTCATTGCAACCTTCCCCACGGCCTTTCTGCTGTCGGCCGCAGGTCTGCCGGTTACCCTGCATGGTTCAGCGGGCTTGCCGCCCAAATGGGGCATTACGCTACAGGATATCATCCAGGCCGGGGGAGTGGATGTAGCCGGACTGAGCCGCAGTGACGCGGTTCATGCCGCCGAAGCCGGCGGGGTGCTGTTTGTGAAGTCGGAGCAGTGGTGCCCGCCGCTGGGTGAGCTTCGCGGACTCCGTGAGGACATTGGGATGCGGACGATTTTTAATACGGCTGAGAAGCTGATCGACTATTCCTGTTCACCGTTTATTGTCTTCGGGATATTCCATAATACGGTATTCGACCGGAGCTCCCGGCTCATTGCGAAGCTCGGCTATCAGCGGGGACTGGTGGTGCAGGGCGTGGAAGGCTCGGAGGACCTGTACATTGACCGGCCGAACCGCGTATACCGGATTCAGGACGGAGCGGCGGAGCTGGATATCATCGACCCCGATTCGCTTGGTTTGGAGGTTCCCGTACCTGTCGAGCAGGAATGGACGGCTCTGCGGCAGCTCCGTACGGCCGAAGAAGTCCTGCAAGGCGGCGGGCATATGGCTTACTACAACCAGACGCTGCTTAACGCCGCCGCCAGACTGCATGCCGCCGGGCGTGTGAACTCGATTGAAGAAGGCGTCTATACCTGCAAGCCTCTGCTGGACAACGGCCAGGCCTGGGAGACGTATCAGCGCTGGCATCGCGCAATGACGGGCAGCAGAGTTGCTCCACTCGGACAGGGATGAGAGTGGGAGATCGGTGTTCCACACACACTAAAAAGCGTGCCATCCGCATTCCTGCGGTGCACGCTCTTGTCCGTTACTGCAAATGCTTCGTCGTTAATCCGTATGCAGCGCCCCCTGCGGCTTGCCGGAACCCTGGCTCCCGGCGGGCTCTTTAGCATCGCTTGTGCCGCCCAGCTTGAAGACCAGGATGCCGCCGACAATGATCAGCACGCCGATTAGCTGGTTTAACGAGAACGGAACCTTCGCCAGGCCCAGCCAGCCCAGTGAATCCCACAGCAAGGCGAAGCCGAGCTGGGCAGTTAGTACAATCGAGATGGCATAAGTTGCGCCAAGGATTCTGGTGGCCTGGACCAGGCAGATCACGACCCCCACGCCGATCATTCCGCTTAACCAGTACCAGGGCTGCATGTGCTGCAGCGTGAACATATTTTTCCCTTCCATAATCAGCCCCATGACGAGGGATGCGGCGAAACCCATACCTAGTACCAGTGTTGTAGTCGACCAAGAGCCTGTGTGTTCATTAACCTTGGCGTTGAAAATATTCTGTAAACTGACCAGCGCGCCCGCGATCAGTGCAAGTACTAATCCTGCTAACATATCTCTTACCCCCTTCGTTTAGAACTTTAGTACAACTACCCCGAGAATCATCATCCCGATGCCGATAAACTGCGGCAGCTTCATCTTTTGCCGGACGACACCGAACCAGCCCCGGATATCAATGATGAACGTCAGGCAGAGCTGCGCAATCAGCAGCGCCGAGATCGTAAGTGTAACCCCTATGTTCTGAATCGCCGTCACCTCACTGAAAATCACGAAGGCGGCCAGACCGCCGCCGCTGATGTATAGCGGATGTACCTTGCGGAAGCCGTGCTTTTTGCCGTCCCGTACCACCAGCGCTATCGCTAACGCCATAATGAATCCGGTAAGCTGGGTAATGGTTGCCGCCTGCCACGTGCCGATATCCTGGCTGATTCTGGCATTGGCTACCCCCTGAAGTGTAATGCAGGCCCCGGCCATAAATGCGAATAGTATTCCTTTCATCTGTCTCTCTCCTCTTTTTGCTTCTCTCTACTTATTAAAAGCCAGTTCGCCGGATTCGGGAAGGACATATGTCCTATTCGGTAAAAGTCTGCTAGCCGCGCCGCCTGCATCGCCCTGCTAAAGAGACAACAAGCCCGTTTCAGGCCGGATTCCGGCTCAAAACGGGCTTTCATAGACTTTTCGGACAAGATGGGTTTACGTCTGACTCTCAGGAGATGAGGCTCATCTCCCGCAGTTTGTCCATGATGATGACACTGACCGCCGATACCCTGTCTATGTCCTTATAGGTTAACCAGGCCAGCTCCTCAATCTCCGAAGCCGGGGCAAGCTCGCCTGTGAAATCTGCGGTCAGGCAGGTCATCCGCACGAGCACGCCTTCCGCTTTGCCATGGGCGGGAGCCTCAAAGCTTCCGAACGCTGCAATCGTCTCCGGCAGGATCTGAACGGACAGCTCCTCCTCAATCTCGCGGATGAGAGTCTCGGCATCACTCTCGCCGGGCTCCCGCTTACCGCCGGGGAAATAATAAGTGTCCTTGCCTGTGGAACGCGCGCCCAGTACCTTGCCGTCCACAACATAGATCCAGGCTACCTTATCTATTACATTACTCATTGTTAGTCTGCACCTTTCCTTCTGCGTCACGCTGAAACGGAACTGCCCGTTTAAGAACAGTGTACCCGTTCCTGCTTGCTGCTTGAATATGCATATGCTGTCCGGCCTCTTCCCAGGGTACAGCATATCCCTCACCTTTAGCGCAAAAAATAGACGCCGAGGAGTAGGCCGGGTCTGCATTTTTATTATAATTCCGCTGCTCCACCACCGCCCCGGTCTGGTGGCAAGGCTCATATCCGGCTACTCTGAGCGACATCGATCCCTTGCCCTGCGTCATCGCCGCCAGTCTCACCCCGTAATTCATGAAGCTTGCCGCCGGAACTATGCCCGTAATTACCGCCTTGGACGGTGAAATATCCGGGGGATTGAAGCGGCCGCCGGCTTGCTGAATATCACTCATAACCTTTCCCACATCGTCCGGATCTATCCGGATCTTCAGGTCGTAGACCGGCTCCAGCAGCAGATTATCTGCCTGCTCCAGCCCCTGTCGCAAGGCGCGGTAAGCTGCTTCCCGGAAATCACCGCCGCTCGTGTGCTTATTATGTGCCTTTCCCGTCAGCAAGGTGATCTTCAGATCCGTCAGCGGGGAACCGGTCAGCAGGCCGTGATGGCCGCTCTCCAGCAGATGCTGCTCAATCTGATGCTGGTAGCCTAATGTGAGATCATCCGGGTGGCAGCGGTTCATGAACGTGATCCCGCTCCCGCGTTCCCCGCCCTCAAGCATGAGATGCACCTCGGCGTAGTGGCCCAGCGGCTCAAAATGCCCGCAACCATAGACTGTACCCGCAATAGTCTCCTTATAGAGAATCTCCGGCGGGCCAAACGAGATTTTAAGCTGGAACCGCTCCGCCGCGATCTGCTCCAGAATCTCAAGCTGTATCCCGCCCATCACATGAATATGCAGCTCCTGGAGATCTTCATCCCAGCTTACATTCAGTGACGGATCTTCCGCGCCAAGCTGTCCGAAGGCATGCATCAGCTCCTTCAGGTGCACGGGCGGCTTGAAGAGCACCTTGGATTTCAAGGTGGGAATCAGTCCGCTGCTCTGCGCGTCCTGAAGTTCGCCTACTCCCGCACCCGGCAGCACGGAGCTTAGGCCGACAACGGCGAACAGCTCCCCGGCGGCAGCCCAGTCAGCAGCGCTATAAGCAGTACCGTTATATTTGCGGATTCCGGTAATCCGTTCGGAGGTTTGTTCCGCTTCTGCGCCATAAGCCAAGCTCTCGCGGTTCTTCAGCACGCCCTGCAGCGCTTTGATGTAGGTGATACGCGTACCTCTGGCATCGTGGCGGATCTTGTAGACCCTCCCGGCAAAAGGCAGCGTATGATCGTACTCCGTGAACGTGAGCGCATCCAGCATCTCCAGAAATTCACTCACCCCGCGGTCCAGCAGCGCAGAGCCGTGCATACATGGGAAAATCTCTCCGCGCTTTACCATAGACCTCAGTGCAATGCGGCAACCGCTGTCTGTCAGCCTGCCTTCAAGATAGGGTTCCAGCAGCGTCTCCTCGCGTTCGGCAAGGAACGATTTCATCTCCTCGGTCCACGCAGCTTCCGGCTGCTCCGGCAACAGCAAGGCATCGCCGCTAAGCAGCTGCCGGATCTCTTCCAGGACCCGCTCAGGGTCACTCCCTGCACGGTCGGTTTTGTTAATGAAGAACAGGGTCGGAATCCGGTGCTGGCGCAGCAGCTGCCAGAGCGTTTCGGTGTGGCTCTCTACTCCCTCCACTGCGCTGAGAATCACCACTGCATAGTCCAGCACCTGCAGACAGCGTTCCATCTCCGGGGAGAAATCGACATGGCCCGGTGTATCCAGCAGGAAATAGCGGGCATCCTTATAGGTGAACTCCGCCTGATCGGCGAAGACGGTGATCCCGCGTGCTTTTTCAATCTCATGGGTATCCAGGAACGTATCCTGATGGTCCACACGCCCCCTGCTGCGGATGGCTTCGGTATGGTAGAGCAGCTGCTCGGCGAAGGTCGTCTTCCCGGCATCTACATGGGCGAGCAGTCCTACAGTTATATTCATATATTGCTGCTACACCTCTCCACGGATATGCGGAACCACCTCTGATTGGTAAAAGGCAGCCAGGCGCTCCATATCCCCTGGACTGAAGGAGGGTACATCCAGTGTGGCCAGATTATCGTTCACCTGAGCCTCATTCTTGAAGCCCGGAATCACACAGCTGACGGCCGGATGGTCCAGAATCCAGCGCATGGAGGCCCGGGCCATATTGCCGCGTCCTTCAGCGATCCAATCCAGCTTCTGCGCCAGCTCTACCCCCTTACCAAAAGGCAGACCGGCAAAAGTCTCGCCCACATTGAACTGCTCCCCGTTCGCATTGAATTTCCGGTGATCATTCTCCTGGAAGGTACTGGACGCCGTGAACTTGCCGGTCAGCAGACCGCTGGCCAGCGGCAGACGCACCAGAATTCCTGCACCCTTAGCCGCAGCCTGCGGCAACAGCTCCTGTGCCGGCTGCTGGCGGAACAGATTGAAAATGATCTGAAGCGCCGAAACACCAGGATGCTCAAGGCAGAGCAAGCCCTCCTCGATGGTCTCAACACTGACGCCGTAGTGACGGATTTTACCCTTGGCCTTCAATTGATCCAGCGCCGCGAACACACTCCCATCACGCAGAATCTCCATCGGCGGACAGTGGATCTGATACAGATCAATCGCTTCCCGCTCCAGACGCCGCAGGCTCTGCTCACAGTATTCGCTGATCCGGCGCGCGGAATAATTCTCCGGGTCATGGATATCTCCGGCGCGGCAGAACTTCGTGGCAATATGGATCTCATCTTGCTTCCCCCGGGTCGCCTTGGCAAGCAGCTCCTCCGCATGACCGCCGCCATAGACGTCTGCCGTATCGAAGAAATTCACGCCCTGCTCCATCGCTGCCTGCAAGCCTCTTAGCCCGTCCTCATCCTTGCTGTTACCCCAGTCCCCGCCAATCGCCCAAGTGCCAAAGCTGACTTCGCTGACAGACAGCCCCGTATTTCCCAGCTCGCGGTATTTCATGCTATGAACCTCCGTTTATGAGTTTGTGTGATTTGTGTGAAGCGTTCTCAACTCTTCTTATTATGAAGGGTTTGACCGGTAAGGTCCAGTTGGCGGCTGGATTTCACTCGAAGCTTGATCGTCACTCCGGTGAGCATTCGGGCAATCCGGCCCTGCACACACCTGCACTTCCTAATTCTCCGCTTGTAGCTTAAGATTCTTCTTCCGTCTCTTTTATTCTTTGATAAAATACCTTTAGGTGGAATAATGTATCTTAATTTATCCATATCTATAAATCTTTCGGAAGCAAGTGGAAAAACAGCATCTAATCCTGTCCATTTTTGCCCTTAGGTCCGAATTATGATTAATTAAGTGTTGTTTCTCCAACTGTTGCCCCACCAGAAGCCACTAGCTCCTCAGCAAGTGTAGTAAATCCAGCTATTTCCCACCTGCAAATCTCACTAAGGTGAATGAACCTTTATTGAGCTCTCTCTGCGGGCACGACCCCTTTCTCGTGCCTCTGCTGGCAATCAGGTACGACTACCGTCTGCAAAAAGCTCATCAGCTTCAGCCGGTTAATCTCACTGCTAATATCTCCGGCAGCATACATCCATCTCCCCGTAGCCCATACCACAGCCAGTGTCGGCGTTTCCATATGATCAGCAAATACCCGCCCGGGATAATTCTCCAGCAGGACGGATAAGGCAGGAAGGTGTTGCTTTTTACCGGCATAAAAATCATAAACTGCAGCAAAATTCTCAGGCTGCAGTTCCAAAAGCTTATTCATTGCGCTTCCCTCCATGTATGTATATCAACTCAATACCGAAGCACCAGCACAAACCGCATGCCCCGCTCCACCGGCTCCGCGTAAATATCGCCGCCCATCTTTCGTAGCAGCTGCTTGCAGATGAAGAGGCCGAGGCCGTTGCCCGGCTTGCCGTCCGCATTGGACCCGCGCCAGAAGCTGGTGAAGATGTGGGGCAGCTCGCTCAGGAGCAGCGGCTCTCCAGAATTCCCGATCACAATCAGCTGGCGGTAATCCTCCTCACGGAAGGTAATAGAGATAGACTTGCCATCTCCATACTTAATGGCATTCTCAATGAGATTATTCATTACTTCATGCAGCCGTTCTTCGTCCCCAAGCAGCAGCTTGTCCTGATAAGCACCTACTTCAAGCTCCACCTTCAGCAGCTCCAGCCGCTCCTTATGGTTATGGAGAACCTTGCGGATCAGCCCGCTGAGATAGAATTCTCCCGGAACCACCTCTACATTCTGCAAAGAGGAGACGGACGCGGTGATGATCCCGCCGATCAGCTGCTCCATTTGCTCTGCTTGCTGACCAATCATCCGGGCGGCCGATTGCCGCTTGACTTCACTGTCATAGAGGCTGTCCGCAAGGGCGCTGGCGTAAAGCCTGATTGTGGCGACTGGGGTTTTGAGCTCATGCGAGAGGGACGCGACCAGCGTCTGGCGGTCTTTTTCCAGGCGGAGATTCGTCTCTCTCTGGGCATCCAGTGTCTGCCGCAACAGGTCCAGCCCCCACACGAACCGGCCGAAGAACCGGCTCCGGTGCTCCTTCATGCCTATGTTCAGCTGCCCCCGGGATAACTCATAAGGAAGCTCCTGCAGCGTATGGAACGGCCGCAGAATCTGCTTGCGGATGTAGAACAGCAGCACCATAACCGCGCCAAGCGCCGCCAGCAGGAACAGATTCAACACCAGAAGCGTATGCACATCCTGCCCGGGCATCCGGTAAGAGAACCTTAAGTATCCTGTACTTTGCTGGTCCGCATACAAGGGCTTGACCATGAATTCACTTGCGTCCTCCACCCCGTTACCGGCAAAAAAGCGCTGAACCTCATCCGGTCCCGCTTCCTTTCCGATCCAGCTTAAGCCGTTCACGTAGGTGTACCGGTTCACATCCGGCTGCAGTTCCTCCATAGGAATACCTCGCTGCACCTGGTCATAGATCCGGTTGATCTCTATCCTATAAGCCTTCCCGGGTGTCCCTGCCCCTGTCTCCCTGTAGGATACATATCCATTCAGAGCCGCTACGAACGTCAGACCGAGAAGTAATGTCCAGAGCATCAGCCTGTTAAATGCCTTCATATTTATATCCCACTCCCCAGACGGTGACGATGCGTCTTGGCTCTTTGGGGTTCTGCTCGATTTTGTCCCGCAGCTTGTTCATATGTACGGTCAGCGTGGACGGCTCACTGAAGCTGTCTGCGCCCCACACCTGCTGGAACAACCACTCTTTGCGCAGCGCCTTGCCTTTGTTGCTCATCATCAGCACCAGAAGCTCGTACTCTTTGGCCGTCATCCCGAGCGTCTGGCCGCTTCTATACACTGCTCTTGCGGTCTGGTTCACCGTAAGTTCGCCATCGGTCAGCAGCAGCTTGTTCTCGTTCATCTCATAGCTCCGCCGCAGATGCGCCTTGACCTTGGCCGTCAGCAGCGGAGCCGAGAAGGGCTTCTCCAGGTAGTCGTCCGCTCCCAGCTCAAGCCCGATAATCTTGCTCTCATCGCCATGGCGTGCGCTCATGATCAGAATCGGCAGATTGTACTTCTCCCTGGCGATTCTGCATACGGCGAAGCCATCCAGCCCGGGCAGCATAATATCGAGCAGCAGCAGCTTGACAGCACTCGTCTCCAAGTAAGCCAAGCCCTCTTCCGCAGAGGCCATACTGCATACAGAATATCCTTCCACCTGCAAAAAATCCTTCATCACCTCCGCCAGCTCCGCATTATCCTCAATGATCAGAATGTCCGCCACGCCTCTCTCCTCCTGCTGCTTGCAGCTTCCTACCAGCCCATCTCCATCAGCCAGCCGGTCAGGCTGCGTTCGCGTTCCCTCGGGCCTTGTTCCGGCATATATTTGCCCAGCACATGCTCGCCCTGAATATTGCCATCCACCATATACAGCACCTTATCACTCTGCGCGGCTACCTTCACATCATGTGTAACCACCATCAGCGTTGTTCCTTCCCGGTTGATCCGGCAGAGCTCGGACATGACTTCCTGTGCAGCTTTGGAATTGAGCGCACCTGTCGGCTCATCGGCGAACAGCATTGCCGGCTTGTTGATAAGCGCCCGGCAGATGCAGGCCCGCTGCAGCTGTCCGCCGGACACCTCTGTAATATCATGGCCCGCCGTCTCCATAATGTTCAGCTTGCGCATCAGCTCATCAGCGTATTGATTCACCTCGCTGCGGCTGCGTCTTTGCCCGTTTCCCTTGCCGCTCAGCGACTGATAGCCTGATAGAATAATATTATCATAAACGGAGAGATTGCTCAGCATATGCATCTGCTGGAAGATGAAGCCCATTTTGTGCAGCCGCAGTTCAGCCATGCCCTTCTCCGAGAGCCGCGAAAGACTCTCTCCGTCAAAAACCACATCGCCCGCAGTAAGCCGGTCCATCCCGCTGACGGTATAGAGCAGCGTAGACTTGCCCGAACCGGACGGCCCCATGACAGACACGAACTCTCCTGCATGAAGCGTGAAATTGATATTCCGCAGAACATTATTCTGACTTTTATTGACGATATAGGTTTTGCATAGGTTGGTTACTTCAAGTACTGCTGCCATTTCGCCACTCCTTCTTTTCTTTTAAAATTTAAGCCTATTCCTTATTCATATTCCATATCTGCACACGCTTGATCTGGCCGCAGCTTGTGTATACCGCCAGCATAACCACAGCCAGGATTAGCAGCGGATACAGCAGATAGACCTGAAGCGGAAGAATATTCAGCCGGAGACTGGTCAGTCCGAAGATCCGGAAGATGAGACCGAGCAGGCGGCCGCCAAGGGTATTCGCAGCGATGACGCCCAGCACCAGCGAGACGGAGATAATGATCAGAATACGCAGCGCCTGCCACCGCCGGATCGCGGCATTCGTGAAGCCAATGCTTTTCATGACAGCAATGCCGTAGACCTCCTTCGCAATCATCAGTCTGACGAATAGACAGGTGATGAAGAACGAAATGAGGCAGATGATAGCCGTAAGCAGCCCATTGATGCTGTGAAGCTGGCCCATGAAGCCGCCGGTGATCTCTCCCAGCAGTTCGAGCGAGGTTTTGATGCCTTGTTCCGGGAACTGCTGTTGAATCTGCTTCATTATTCCTGCCCTTGCTTGCTCTGGGGCATGGAGTTCGCCGGAGAACATATAAGCGGGTATTGTCTTCAGCTCATAGTCCCGTGCAATCCAGACCGCGTACCCTTCGTTGGAGATACTTTGGAACAGTCCGCTGATCATGAAGGTCCCCTTAACCCCGCCGATTTCAAAAGTAATATTGTCGCCCACCCGCTTCCCGTATTTCGCGGACATGATGGCCGTAATTGCAATTTCATTCTTCAGCAGCGGGGCCGTTCCCTCCAGAATCTCAACAGACCCGTTCTGATCATTCTTCTGGCCGTTGATCCGCCGGTTGGCTTCTCCGTTATCGGAGATATATTTGGTATTTACCGTATAATTCGCTGTAAGCGTGACCTCGAAGCCCTGATCCTTCAGTCGCTTGGACAGAAGCGCCTTCTCCTGCTGGATCTGCTCTACGGATTTCTCTGCCACAACGGTTGGGCCATAAAAATCCGCACCAATCGTCCCGAAATATTCCAGAAACTTAGGTGTCACGATGGTATTGGTCAGATTGACCGGGATCAGGATGATCGCCGAGCTTAAGATCAGCGTCAGGATGAGCGACGTATAGCTCTTGAGCCGGTTCAGTACATCGCTCAGTGCGAGAAAGAACGGGGGCCGGAGGAAACGGCTTGTATGTAAATGAATGCGCCGGGATGCCTTGAAGCGTTCGCCGGTCTGGCCTTGCCGGATGGCATCGATGGCCGATGCCTTGTTAATCTTGCGCATGCAGAGTAAGCAGAACAGCAGAATGAATGCGATCATGACCAGCGTACTAAGCGCCGAGATCATTATATTGATGCTGCCTGCGGGCAGAATCATATATTGCGAGGTTTTGCGGGACATCAGCGCAGTCAAGGGGAGACTGATGCCGAGTCCGAGGACACCGCCGAGACAGGCCAGCCCTGTATATTTTGTCAGGTAGAGCTGCTTGATCGCCCGGTTCCTGAACCCGATGGCCTTCATAACACCAATCTCCTTGTATTCATCCTGCAGGGTGGAGACAATGGTGAAGCGCAGGGTCAGAAACGCAATGAAGATCAGGAACACGCTGATTGCAAACATCATGGCTGAGATGATCCGGTCCGTCATATATGTCATCTTGACCAGCGCCTTATCCACCTCGAAGCTGATGGGCAGATCACTGTTCGCAAAAGAAGCCGATATCTCCATAGATGCTACACCCGGTGCCGCCACGAAGCTCCATAGATTCATCTGTTTATCTTCGGGCACCAGCCTCTCTATTTCCTTGAAATCCTCTGTCGACAGCATGAGGCGCTTCAATCCCAGCAGATCTGCCCCCATGAATGCATCCTTGAAGTAACTGTTCACCGTGAACGTTCTCGTAGTCTCACCGAACTTGAGCTTCAGCTGTTCTCCCGGCACGATGCCGCTGCCCAGCATCAGGCTGGCTGGAAGACCGATCTCCCCCGGGCGAAGTGAATATCGCTCATTGTCCTCACCGAAGACCAGGTTCACCTGCTCAGGAATGGCAGACAGCACGAAGCTTACATTTCCCGAGAAGCTCTTGCGGCCTTCAGGCATCGTAATCTGATTCAGGAAGAGATTGAGCTGCCGTTCGGTATAAGCTGTCTCTACCTTCTTCTCCTGCTTCACCCAGCCTTCTACTGCCGAGTTATAGCCGGGGTCATTGGCCAGCGTGATATTAAGGTCTGCAACCTTGCTGGCTTCAATGAAGCTGCCCAGGGCGCTGGAGGTAGAATACATCAGGCTGGAGCTGCTTGCGGCTAGTGTGGAGGCCAGGATGATGAGGATCAGCAGAACGGTATTCATCACCTTTTTGCGCCGCAAATCTTTTTTTAGAATAGTCAGGAACACGTTGATTTTCTCCCTTCGTCAAGCTCTGTCCTGATTATAAGCAGGCAATTGTTAAATAATCCTTAAATCGGTCCAATCCTTGCTCACCCTATGAAAACAGCAAAAAGAGCTACGGCATAAACGCTCCATAGCTCCTTACTTGCCCTACCTCAGAATTGTGCTTTGGCAAAATTGTAAAATGCGAGTGCGTCTTCCCATGACGGGAATCCGGCCTGTGCCAGCTTGTCGCTGCCCCCGCCCTTGCCCTGGTAGCCGCCCAGGTGAGCCTTGAAGAAGGCGCCGCATGAGAAATCCGCAGATCCGCTATGCGCGAGTACCGCCTTATTCTCCGCCGCACTCAGCAGCAGCACCGGCAGGTCGGTCAGCGCCGTCAGCTTCGCAGCCAGACTCTGGAGATCCTTAAGCGGTCTATCATCCGAAATATGGGTGAGCACCCCGCTGCCCTCTTCCATTGAAGCGAACAGGTCCCGGGCCAGATAGCTGTCATTCTGCTCCTTCACGGCAGCCAGCTCCGTTACCAGCAGCTTCTGCTCCTGCTCCCATTTTCCAAGCCGGTCCATAATTTCGTCCTTGCCTGTATTGAATCGGGCGGATAGCTGACTCATAATTTGCATATGATCGTTGAATTCCGCAAGCGCCCGGTCTCCGCATTTGAAGGTAATTCTAATATTCCCCTTCTGCTTCTCGGACCTCAGCAGCTTGATCATCCCAATCGCCCCGGTCAAAGCGACATGAGTGCCGCCGCAGGCGTTATGCTCGACACCTTCAATCTCGACAATCCGGATATCCTCCGTTACCTTAGGAAGCTTCACCAGCGGCAGCTTGGCCATTTCCTCTGCAGTCACGAAGTAGCTCGTAATCGCCAGATTCCGGTAGATCTTGCGGTTCACCTCTTGTTCAGCCTCCGCCAGCTGCGCCGCAGATAGTTCCGGCAGATCAAGATCTATTGTGGCATAATCGCTGCCCAGGTGGAAGCTCAGTGTCAGTGCCTGATATAATTCGCGGAATACCGCCGACAACAGATGCTGACCGGTATGCTGCTGCATATGGTCGAATCTCCGTGTCCAGTCGATGGAGCAGTCCACTTCAGTCTGCCCAGGAAGCTGTGCTACCTTATGCAGCACCTGCTGATCCTCCAGCACCACATCCAGCACAGCAATCCCGCCGATGGTTCCCGTATCACAAGGCTGTCCGCCGCCGTGCGGGTAGAAAGCCGTCTCTGCAAGCGTCACATAGCTCCCGTCTTCACGCTCCAGCGTAGAGGTGATGACGGTACTCCATGCTTGAATATAAGCTGAATCATAATATAGCTTCTTGGTCATCCCTTAAGCTCCCCCATTCGCATCCGTTGCAGGCCCGAAGAACATCTCCATGACCACATAATCCTTGCCGCCTTTGCTGAATACTTCATCCGTTCTCTGCATGCCGAATTTCTTATAGAAGCCTGCCTTATAGGTTCTGGCATTACAGAAAATCCGCTGCACCCCCGCCTGCTCCGCTTCCGCCAGAACCGTCTTCAGCAGCTTGCTGCCGTAGCCCTGGCCTTGCTCCAGTTCCAGGGTAGCAAACTTACGGAATTGTGCTTCTGTGCCGTTGACGAACAGGGATAACACCGATACCAGACGATCTCCCACATACAGCCCGTAATGCTTACCCTGATCGTCATCAGCCAGCTTAATATAATCCGGCTCCCGCTCAGGCCACATGACTTCATGCCTCAGCTTCCAGACTTCTTCCTTATGTATAAGCTTGATCTCCATCTCATCCACTCCATTAGTTGTGCTTAATGCATCGTATCCCATATTTGCTTGCCGATCAATATCACAGTGACTGTAATGAATAACGGCCGGATATACGCCGCCCCTTTGCGGATAGCCAGTTTAGAGCCGACAATGGCCCCGATGACCATCGGAATCCCCAGAATCAGACCATAGGTGTAGCTGACAGAGCCCAGGGCAATGAACGTAAGCAGGCTTGTGATATTGCTGGCGAAGTTCAGGATTTTGGCATTGCCTGCGGCGGTTACAAATTCAAACCCCATCATCAGAAAAGCAAAAATCAGAAACGACCCCGTTCCCGGACCGAAGAACCCGTCATAGAAGCCGATAACCAGTGCCGCCATGCTTCCGGCCAGGCGCAGCCTGCCGTTTTTCGCGGAGAAGGTGGAGATATCTCCCCAGGATTTTTTGAACAAGGTATAGAGGGTAATTACGATCAGCATCACGATCACCAGCGGCTTCAGGAACTCGGAAGGCACCTGACGGACAGTCAGCGTTCCGGCCATCGCCCCAATGACGGATAACGGGATGAGGGTGCGGACCAGCTTGAAATTGATTTTGCCGGAACGCACGAACGAGGCGGTGCTGGTCAGCGAGCACATCGATCCCGCCAATTTGCTGCTGCCAAGCAGCAGGTGAAGCGGAATGCCGACCGACAGCAGGGCCGGAATCGCAATCAGACCGCCGCCGCCCACTACAGAGTCAATTAACCCGGCCAGAAATCCGCATATCACCAATATAAGTACCATACTGAGCGTCCAGTCTTCCATTACTGCGCCATTCCCCCTCTAATTCCATCCGTGAGCAGCATACCAGACGCCATTCCTGAATGTATTCCACGCCTCCTGTACGAACGGGATGATATTCTCCGGCAGCGCATCTACCGGGAACCAGCTTAGGTCAGCGCATTTGTCCGGCTCCATGTTGCAGATCTCTCCGGTCCACTGCTCCGCCTTGAAAAAGAAATCCACCCGCTCATCCCCGGAGGTACGCAGGTGCATCGTTCCGATCAGGGTAAGCTCGGCGGGAGCTATAACAGCACCGCATTCTTCCCGGACCTCGCGGATGGCAGCGGTATGAAGCGGCTCGCCGCCATTCAGCTTCCCGGCAGGCAATCCATATTCCCCGTCATGATGTCCCGTATTTGCGCGCCGCAATAGCAGGACTTGCCCGTCCTTGATCAGAAATACATGAACCACGCTCACGAATCGAAAGACTTCCATTCCAGCTCTTCCCCTCCACTCCAGCTCACGAAAGAATAAGCGGACAAGCCTGGAAATCGGCTTGCCCGCTTACTGATGTGACCGCTATTCTATTCTTCCGAATCCACGTTGTGGTAGACCTGCTGCACATCGTCCAATTCTTCAAGCGCATCGATCAGCTTCTCGAACTGGGCCTGCGCATCTTCAGGAATAGCTACATAGTTCTGCGGGAGCAGTGTCAGCTCGGCTACAGTGAATTCCGTGATTCCCGCGCTGCGGAAGGCTTCCTGTACTGCATGGAACTGGTCCGGCTCAGCATACACGATGACTGCCTCGTCCTCTTCCAGCACATCACGAACATCCAGATCTGCTTCGATCAGCAGCTCCATAACCTCATCTGCTGATTTGCCTTCCACCCCGATGACCGCTGTCGGATCGAACATATATGTAACCGATCCGCTGACGCCCATGTTGCCGCCGTTCTTGCTGAACGTGGAACGGACCAGCGGAGCCGTGCGGTTGACGTTATTCGTCAGCGCATCAACTACAATCATTGAGCCGCTTGGACCGAAGCCTTCATACCGCAGCTCAACGTAGGTCTCATCGCCGCTGCCCTTGGCTTTCTCCAGGGCACGGTCAATAATCGCCTTCGGTACATTGTAGGTCTTGGCCCGTTCCAGAACGACCTTCAGCGCCCGGTTGGATTCCGGATCAGGCTCGCCCTTCTTCGCTGCAACATAGATTTCTACCCCGAACTTGGCGTAGACCTTACTTGTATTAGCATCCTTGGATGCTTTCTTTTCCTTAATATTATTCCATTTACGACCCATATGGTTACCGCTCACTTTCCAACATTTAATTAAAAACAGTCTTGTATATTATACCTCTCTTCAATCGATCCCGTAAAGGGCCGTCCAAGCCCCTTCACAAATCCAGCAAATTCAGCATCCGCTCCGTCCCCGCCGCCTGAATCAGCCAAGGCAGACGCGGTCCCTCCTCAGCACCAAGCACCAGCTGATAGATGATGATGAACAGTCTTTTTTGCTGGCTGCGCATTGTCTTCTTGTCTTCATGATGACCAATAGCGTAGATTTCGGTCATCCGCTGCGTCTCGTCCAGCTCCCTGCTCCGCAGCAGACTGCACAGGCTCCGCAGCCATCTCAGCTCCACTCCGGTAAGGGAATGATAATACGCATAGTTGGGCGCGTTCTGAATCGTCACCAGCTTATGCGGCATCCAGTTTCTGATCCAGTACTCCGCACGGTCCGCCATCCTCTGCAGCCGGAGCTCATCCATCTCCACACCATTTCTGGTGAACATCTCCCGGAGCCTTTCCCTGTCGAAGTTTATTAACGGGAGCAGACTGGCTGCCTGACCGAAGCTTGCGGTGCTTCCAGTGCTCACTAGAGAGTCGCTTAACAGGGACAGCTCCAGCGCATCCGCAAGATCGCCCGTTAATGTGCCTGCCAGTGCTCCCGCAGCATACCGCTCGAACTCCGCATAATTGCGCAGCACATCCTCATCCAGCCCGATATGAAAGGCGGCATTCGGCTGGTATTTGGCGAACAGGAACAGGATGTTCTCAGGGGCATAGACCTCTAGCAGATCATCCGGAGTGTAATTATTTCCGGAGGAGCTGGACATTTTGGCGAAGCTGCCTTTGATGCTGATGAATTCGTATGGCTCATACACCGGCGGCGAGTAACCGAAGATCTGCTCTGCGATTACCGCCGCCACATTATAGCTTCCTGTCTCTGACGAATGATCCCGGCCGCCCGGCTCGAATCCAACCTGCTCCTGCTGCCAGCGCATCGGCCAGTCAATTTTCCAGTGCAGCTTGATATTGTCCGCCTGCGGAATATGTACGGTATCGCAATGACCGCAGCCGCAGCGGTAGGATACGGTCTCCGCCGTGTCGTCATAACCCAGAATGGTTGTCGAGTCCTTGCCGCATTGCCCGCAATAGAGATGGATGGGATAGAACGCTGCCCGTTCCTCTGCCGAACTCCCGCCTGTTTTGAAGGACATCAGGATATCGTAGATCTCTCCCCGGCGGCGCAGGGCATGCAGAATTTGCGGATTATAACGGCCTGACTGGTATTCCCGGCTCTGATAGATGAACTCCAGCTCAATCTCAAATACCTGAAGCGCCTGCTCGAATTCCGATTCGAAATGGGCCGCATATGAAGCATGACAGCCATACGGGCAAGGCACCTGCGAATACGGCAGGCCAATATACTGAGCGAAGCCAGGGTCTACGTGGGCCGGCACTTTACGGAACCGGTCGAAGTCATCCCACGAGAAAATAAACCGCACCTCCTTCCCCGCCCGCCGCAGCGCCTTCGCCACAAATGCAGTCGTCACCACCTCGCGGAAATTCCCGATATGAACAGACCCGGACGGGCTGATCCCGGACGCACATACATACGTCTGCCGCTGCGGATGCTCCGCGATTAACCGGTTTGCCATTCTCTCTGCCCAATGCATGTCAATCACCTCTACTGTTTGATATAAAACGCAAAAAGCAAAAAAGCTCCCGCCCTCAAGATTAATATCTTGAGGACGAGAGCTTGAATCAGCTTCGTGGTACCACCTCTGTTCACGGACAAGTTGCCTCATCCGCCTCTTCGGGTACGGCCATAACGCTTATACCCTATCTCTGTAACGGGAGATCCCGGCATACCATCCTTGGACACCCTGTGCCCAATTCCCTATGCAGCTCGGAGACTTTTTTCAGATCAGGCGCTTCGCTGCTCCCTTTCACCACTCTGGAGCTCTCTGTGAACGCTGCCGCCTGCTTACTCTTCTCTTCATCGCTTGTTGCTGTAAGTTGTTATTTGCCATTTTACGCTGGGATGGATGGTTTTGTCAACGGAGGAAAATTGAAAATCATTACTATATCAAGGCTAAAGCTTTGAGTAAATCACTTACTCTATGATTGAGATATTCACTGTTCCTACCACATGGAAAAATAGCTCTTTTAAGAATGAAAACAAGGCAGTGCCTCTATGACTGAGGAACTACCTCGTTTTAAGGTTTTCTTGGACTTTATTTCGCTTCATTTAAAGATAATCACTCATTATTTTTGGATAAAACATACTTTTTAAGATCATCAAATGTATCCTTGTGATCCTTAGCCCATTGTACTTCATCAATAGCTGTCAGGGATTTCGCTTGAGCATCTGGAACCAAAGTCAGAACTACTGGAAAGAGTTCGGTTTTACCAGACTCGACTTGATCCATAATAAATGGAACTGCTGGTAGACCAAGCTTGGTCAAAGAAGTAATTTTCTCATTCTCAGATAAATCAGAATTAGCGATATTTTCAACTTCTGCAGGAAGTGTACTCAATTTAACCTTCCATTTTTCAGAAAATTTATCACCATAAGCCCATGCCGTACTTTGTTCTTCTTTCAAATCAACTTTTGAAATCTCTTCGATAGCAACCGCAAAAATATAATCAAATAGACCACTACCTTCACTTTCATCAATTTTCTTTTCCAAAATTGGAATAGCATCCGGTCCAATGTTCACAATATTAGTATATTCTTCGCTATTTTTGATAAAATCATAAGGATTACTACTCATGGCAAGCTCAGTTTTGTTAGTAACTTCTGCTTGCAGTTGAGTGGCCAAGCCATTAAGATTCTGGTCAATTTGTTTCTCAACAGATGCATTTGCACGTACCGCATATAAAGAAGAAGTAACAGTAAAGCCGAGGGCGAAAATTCCGACAAGCATTTTCTTATTCATTTTATCACCTCAATCAAATATTTTATTCATTATTTATAAACTTGTAATGCTGCTCCGTATACATTCGATGTATATGGATCCCATCCTAAAGATTGGATTCTTTCTAACTTCCCCCATTTTGCATTAGAGTAATTAGTCCCTTCTGCTTTAGAGAAGTGAGTGACATTATTTGTAGATGTACCATATGCAATAATCTTTACATTCGAGGCGCCAGAACTATATGGATACGGATTATACATTTGGGAAGTCATGTAATTATTGGCTTGTTGCAGTGTAGGGTTACTACCTCCCCATGGCCATACCCAGTTATTTGTATCACCTAGCGCATATCCTAAACAGTTATAATTAGGAGTTGCAGCCGCTAGATAATAATAATTGCCCGATGTTTTGACCATAGATTCGTAAGTAGATTTTGGAAAGCTGAAATCACTAGTATAACCCGCAAATGCCGTTAGCCCCCCTGCACAAAAAACTGCAACTGTTACAACTCCAGTAGCTAGGTATTTCTTTAGATTCATAGATATTCCTCCTTTTTGTTTTTTTTATATTTAATGTATTTATAAAGTATAATTTACCATATTATTTTTCTCTATAGTACATAAGTAATGTTTTTTCGACAAATAATTTTATTTAAACCTTATATATTCAATTCAATATGAGACTTTTTTTGCACTCGTAAAGCTGGGTGACATTTCCACCTTTCTAAAACCGAAGATTTCACTTTCACCCTCACCGAAAAGGAAATTATGGTTAATAAAAGATATAATGATCATAATTGAATTTCATGGAGTTAAAAGATATATAGAAGATCACTGACTCGTAATTCCAACATTCCAAAGCATCATTAAAGTTAAAGGATGCATTATAGCTTGAACAGTGGATAAAAGAGTACCTTAAATAGGTTAAGCTTGGTTTCGTTATTTTGGCAGCAAGGAATACGAAGATACAACGTCAAATATAATTAATATAATAGGCGGGTCTCGTCTCACCTTATCTGTGTCCTGAGAAGGAGATCAGCTCTAAATTTGACTCACAATTTATTGATTCTGAATTAACAAAAAAGGAGGATTATTCATGAAAAAAAATCTATTTTTCACCTTTATTAGCTTTTTATTTCTTATTGCTTGTTCTTCGCAACCAAAATATTCTAACGTGAATGAAGCCATGATGTCCCTTGAAAAAAACATTACACAAATTGAATCACCTGACGACCAAATGCTTGAGGGTATTAAACCTGTTAGCTATAAACTGAGTAATAAGGAAATCATAGAAGTTTACGATTTTGGATCGGAGGAGAAACGAGAAGCTGGAAAAAAGCAATTTGAAGAAAGTATTCAGCTTCTTAGTTCCCACGCACCAATTATCTACCAATCTGGAAATTATTTAGTTCTGTACTACTCCCTCGTAGATTCTAAGACTCAGACACCCAAGCTAAACGAAACAGAGTTCGGAGTGAAAATAGAAAAAGCTCTCAACAGTATGTAACAGTAAGAAATCACGATTCAGGTCTATGCGACTATTAGAATTGAATGTCCCGGCTCATATGGCCAAACGATCAGCCCTCTTTGCAGGAGGGCTATTTGTGGTCAAATGCATTGATTAAGCTCCAGACAACGTACAACCTCACCGTCGTATAACTCTTCACTGACCTTTTGGAATCCAAGCGATTCATACAACATTCCGGCAATCCGATTGTCGGGTCTATGTCCGATCATTAATCGGGTACACCCTTCATTTCGCATATACTCGATTAACTTCCCCAAGGCTTGTTTGGCATAACCCTGTCCTTGATGATGTTCATCAATCATAAGGGCTGGTATCCAGCAGTTACCGTCCTCATCGGGAGTAGTACAAAAAACAATAAATCCTATCACCACAGTTCCTGAATAAATAGCCAGAAGTTCAAACTCCTGCACAAATTTTGCCTCAGCAATCCAATTAACCACCGGAGCAGGAAAAACGCTTTGTTGTTCTGGCTTCACCTTCAGCAATGTGCAATCATACCAGTTCTCGGCCGTTACAGGTCGTAGTTCAATAACCATCATATTCCCTCCAAAGATCCAGTTTCAGCATTTAAACTTCTTCAACATTATACTGTGGTGGGAATCTCTACGGTTGGTATAGAATGGTTAAAGAAAAAGGCTATCACAAGAAGCACACGAACACTTGAGCCTCCGCAGGACTGAAATAAATGGAATAACGTATCTTAATTTCCCGGTTTCTAATCTTTTCAGGAAAGCAAGTGGAAAAACAGCAACTTCTGCATCGATATATGCCGCTTCGGCGTAATATAGAAGAACTTAAGTGTCGTTTATCCAACTGTTGTCCCGGCAAAGTCCATTCCTTCATCAGCAAGTGGAGGAAATCCACCTATGATCCGCCACAGCCCGCTGCCTAGCGCCCTTCGACAAAAAGGAGGATCGCCACACTGGGCAATCCTCCCCAATTCACACCAATTAATCCCGATCCACTGAGCGCTACACCCATACCTCATTCGCCGTCTCAATCACCAGCCGAAGCTTATCCCACTGCTCTTCCTCCGTCAAAATGTTGCCTTCCTCCGAAGAGGCGAAGCCGCATTGTGTGCTTAGACATAGCTTGTTGATATCTACATATTGCGCTGCTTCTTCGATACGCGCGATGAGCTGCTCCTTGCTCTCCAGACCGCCATGCTTGGTCGTCACCAGTCCCAGCACCACGAACTGGTCCCGGATGAAGCGCAACGGCTCGAAGTCGCCTGAGCGTTCATTATCGTATTCGAGGAAGAACGCGTCCACGTTCGTGTTCGAGAACAGCACCTCAGCGACCGGCCCGTACCCTCCGGCGGCGAACCAGGTCGAGCGGAGATTGCCCCGGCATACATGCAGAGCAATGGTCATGTCCGCCGGGCGGCCGGCAATGCTCTCGTTGATCAGCCGGACGTAGTCTTTTGCCAGCTGCTCCGGGTCAACACCTCTACTACGCAGATGGGCCCGATGTCTGCCGCTGCACAGCGTCCCCCAGGTGGTGTCGTCCAGCTGCAGATAACGGCAACCGGCATCATAGAAGGCCTGAATCGCCGTCCGGTAGACCTGAATGATGTCGCCGTACAGCGTTTCGGTATCGGAATAAATTTCGTTTCCGTTATACTCCTGCACGAAATGGAACAACGAGGGGGAAGGAATCGTCATTTTGGCCATGGTCTCTCCGGCCATCTGCTGCAAGGTGCGGAACTCCCTGACCATGGGATGGTCTCCGAAGGCGATTTTACCGGTAATTCTGAAGCTCTCCGCCCGGTTCGTCTGCTCCTTGGAAGCGCCTGGAGGGCCAAGCGTAATCTTGCCTGTCCCTTCCATCCCCAGGAAGAAATCCAGGTGCCACCAGGAACGGCGGAATTCGCCGTCAGTTACCGCCTTCAGCCCAAGTGCCTTCTCCTGCTCCAGCAGCTTCAGAATCTCCACATTCTCAATTTCCTGCAGCTGTCCCGCAGTTAGTTCACCTTCCGCGTGCAGGCTGCGCGCATTCTTGATCTCCTCTGTACGCAGGAAGCTCCCGACAACATCGTAACGGAAGGGCGGTGCGTTTCTTGTCGATCCGATCACTGGACTGCTCATACGTCCCTCCTGCTCTTATAGTAAGAAAGATTCAAGCTCGAAAACATTACCCGACACCAGATCATTCAGAATATCAATATATGTAGACATAATCTCACTCGGTTTGCGGTCCTTGTGGGCGATCCAGCCGACAGAGAACACTTCCTTGCTGTCAAAAGGAATCGTGATCAGCCCCGCATCATCCAGCTCAGAGGCCATAATCCCAGTCCCTACGGTATACGAATCGCTTCCGAGCAGCAAATGAGTCAGCGTGGCCCGGTCGGTCACCTTAATATTCTTCTCGATCTGCGTGAAGCTAAGCATCTCCTCCGAGAAATGCAGCGAATTATTATCCCCTTGCTCAAAAGTAATGTAAGGATACGGATGAATGTCCTCCGCCGTAATTCTCTCTTTTGCAGCCAAAACATGCCCTGCCCGCACATAGACATGCGGATTCGTATTGAACAGCGGAGTGAACTTCAGGTTCCCGTCACTGAACAGCTTGTTCATGATCTTGTAGTTGCTCTCGTTGATATACAGAATCCCGATGTCGCTGCGCAGGGTACGCACATCCTCGATGATCTCATAGGTCTGCGTCTCTCTCAGGCTGAAGTTGTACTCCTGCACCTTACTCTCCTTCATCAGCTTCACAAAAGCATCCGTAACAAACGCATAATGCTGTGTAGATACCGAGAAATAGATCGGGCTGCGCTTCTTGCCGGTATAGCGGTTCTCCATGAATTCGGTCTGCTCAATAATCTGCCGGGCGTAGCCCAGGAATTCCATGCCTTCCGCCGAGATGCTGATCCCCCGGTTATTCCGTTCAAAAATCGTGATGCCAAGCTCGTTCTCCAGCTCCTTGATAGCATTCGAGAGGCTGGGCTGCGACACAAATAGCCGTTTGGCCGCTTCATTCATAGAGCCGCTGTTCGCAATCTCAATCGCGTAGCGGAGCTGCTGCAAAGTCAAACCTTCTCCCCCTCCGATCAAGGACTTCATCTGGCAGGTTCATCAAAATAAGAATTTACTTGTTATCCTAGCACACCTGCCGCGTCTGATCTACTATAGATTATTGAAGAAGGTGGCCTGGCGGATGTTACTGGGTGCGCTTCTTGCCTGCGTCGATTTTGGCCGGGTCCAGCCCTTCCCAGATATTCTTGATCTTCGCGTTCTCAGGGTCATCGAATACCAGGAATGCCGTCGGCAAGTAACGCTCCCCATACTGCGAAGAGGGCTTGTTGACAATCTCATTGTCTTTCACCAGCACCGTCGAAGATCCCCCGTCCAGATTGGCTGCGATGACCGCCCCATGCTTCAGCATAATCTGCTGCACATCATACAGGTTCGCTCCGATGCTGTAGCCCGGCTGCCGTCCGTCAATCACTACAAAGATGAGCGCACCGTCTGCCCGTTGGCCCATAGCTGTTCTTGGCGCGATGCCCCAGCCTTCGGCGGCATTCTTAATCTGGCCTTTACCGTTCACAATAATCCGTGGCTGAAAAGTCACTGCCTCCTGCACGCCCATCTTGCTGAGCTGGTCCAGGGTATAATTCCCGGCAATCATCTTGCCTTCCTTATCAATGCCGACAATCTGTGTGGATTTCTTGCCGCCCAGCCCATTATAGAACAGCTTCCCTTGCGAGATCACCAGCCCGATCGGTTTGAAGCCATTGCCCTTCCAGTTCGGATCGGCAAAGCCGCCGCCGTTCACCCCGGCGATTGCCCCCGTGCGTTGCACCATACTGGATACCTTTTCCCCGGAGCCGATTTTGCTCGGCACACCCAGGCGCACCTTCTTGGGATCGTTCACAATCATGACATAGCCTCTATAGCCGCTGCCCGATACCTCTTTAACCTGGACCAGCGGTGTATGCTCAGCTTCCTTTACAGGCTCAGGCTTGATCTCATGGGTATCTACCTCGTCGCCCATCTCCTCGAAGCGCTTGGTATAATCGCTGACGCGGTGCTTCAGTTCCTCTTCGCCGATAATATATTTGGCCCAGTGCCGGTGTTGAGTCGTAATCAGCGTATCTGCAATCAGGAAGCGCGTATTCTTGGCCGACGGTGCGAAATAGAGCCAGCCTCCGGCTGCTATAACCAGAATGAAACAGACCATGAACACCCTGAATAGTGTGCGGAAGAAACCTCTTTTCTTGCGCTTCGGCGCCGGCTTCTTCTTCTTGCGGACAGTAGAACGTTGTGGTAAAGAGCTCACTTCTGAAATCCTCCCTAACAAACTGATAATGGTTAAATCTACAAACTCACAACTTCCATGATAGACGAAATTCCGGATTTAAAAGTTTCAGTTTGTTTAATTCTCTGTCCATAAACTGTAAACTGCTTATGTTGCAGCTAAATTATGGTAGAGTGAAGTCATACTAAACATAATATAAGGAGGGTTATCATGAACGCATTTCTGACTGAATTTGAACAACAGATACGTGAGGGGTTTGTGGCGGACCTTGAAGGTATTTTAGAGGAAGCAGCACATGAGAAGGTATATGCCTGCGCAGTCGGGACGGATAGCGACTTTGTCACTCTGTTCCTTGCTGTCAATACAGAGCAATCCCTTGCCAGACATATTTCCGATATGAGAAGTGAAGGGTTATGTGATGATGCTGAAACCGAGCTTTATTACAGATGGGGAATTTCCGAGTTCCAATATGGCGAGCATTCGCATTTCAATCATATCAGCCGTTTTTTATATGCACAGGATAATGTATACCAATATAAAGATGAAATGGTCAAAATCATTGTCAAGATTGTCAATGAAACCAAGGACGATATATTCACAAAATATAATCAAACCAAAGAAGACATTACCTTCTTTATATCCATGACCGACGATGAGCTGGCTGAGGAATTAGAGAATGAATCGGTGAAGCTGATGACAAATCCTGCATTGGTTTCAGAGTTTTTAACACGCTATGATGCTGAAAGCTAAAGAAACCAAACAGCGGCAGCCCGGGCTACCCCCCCTGACTGCCGCTGTAGTAATGGTAATTCGTGCGCTACCTTGATTTCACCAAATATAGAGTAAGCTCATCATCCACCCGCACCTGACTTCCTGGAACCACTGGCAGATTGTCATACATGAGTCCCCGGCCATCCGGGACATACCCCCGTTTGATGTACAGCCTTTGGGCCGTACCATAACTGTCATACAGTCCGAAACCAATGCCGATTGTGTCAAATCCGGCGAAGGCTTCTGCTTCGAGAGCGTCCATCAGCATACTGCCGATGCCGCTTTTCCGCAGGGTGGGAATCACATCAAGATTCTGGATCTCAGGGATGAGATTCTCTGCAAAATAAGGATAGTGAGAGCTGTAGACGATATGTCCCCAGCCAGCAAACTCATTCTCACGAAAGGCTACGAGCGTAAGCCGCTCCCCCCCTTCGTTCTCTTCCCAGCATTGTTCAATATACTCTAAAGGTTTGCTGACATCATGTGGGGCCAGCCCTTCATGTATCCATGTCATGTCCTCGGACTTCATTCGGCGGATATGAATTGATTGACTCATAAGGTCGTTTTTTTCCTTTCCGTTCCAAAGTAATTACAGTCTATTCACGGGCGTTCTCTACGCTGAGCGGAACGTGAAAAGTGACCGTTGTCCCTGTATCCGACGAGCTCTTGATATCAAGACCCGTACCGAACTGTCGTTTCAATCGCTGATCTGTATTAATTAATCCAACACCGGATCGGTTGGCTGAATTCCTATCCAGCACTCGTTGCAATTGAGCCTCTTCCATTCCTACCCCATCATCAAGGACGGTTATCTCTGCAAGGGTCTCCACAACAGAAATTCGTATTACAATGCGGCCTCCACGTTTGCGCTTCATGACTCCGTGCCTGATCGCATTCTCCACGAGAGGCTGAATTGACAAAAAAGGAACCCTGATGTATTTTGTCTCATCAATTTCCCAAATCACCTGCAGCCTGTCCTCGAACCGGACCTGTTCAATATACACGTAAGAGCGCACTAGACTCAGCTCTTCTTCAATGGGCACAAGACTGTCCATATTCTGAAATTTGAATTTGTTCCTCAAATAATTAGTGAACTCATCAAGCAGATCACGCATCTTCTCCAAATTAATATCACTTAAGGCGGATATAGAATTTAATGCATTGAACAAAAAATGAGGCTGAATTTGCGCTTGCAGCCATACAGCTTCTAAACGAAGTTGTTCCCGGATGGATTGCTTAATCGTCGTTAACGCTTTGATTCGAAGTGTAAGCTCTAATGCCTCGACTGGTTTGGTTACATAATCGTTCGCTCCTGCCAGGTAACCGCTCTGAATATCCTGCGGCTGACTTCTTGCTGTAAGCAGCAGCACCGGAAGCTCTGTGAAGGTATAGCGCTCACGGATTCTTCGGGTTAACTCATAGCCGGACATGATCGGCATCATGATATCGGAGATCACCAGATCCCAGTCCTTAGTATCCAGAATGGCCAAAGCTTGTTTGGCACTGGTTACCAGTGTAATGTCATATTCATCTGGAGGGAGGATGGCTTCCAGCACTTGAAGGTTCACGGGATCATCATCGATGATTAAGAGTACCGGACGGACGGAATCCATGCTGACGAATGCCGCCGCTGTCTCAGCACTTTGGATAATCGCATCGTCCATGTTCCCAAGAACAGATGCTTGAGTTGCCGCAGAAGATGCCGGTACTGGCTGAACAGCGTGCGTCCCTGCACTTTCCGCTTCCGCTCCCAAGCCAGACAGCTCTACAGAGAAAATGAATTGCGAGCCTTCTCCCTTGGTAGAAGTCACCTCTAAGCTGCCCCCATGAAGCTCAACCAGTTGTTTGCTAATACTCAAGCCTAACCCAAAGCCGCCTTCAATCATGGTGTCACTTGTCTGAGCTTGCTCATAAGGCCGGAACAGGCGTTTAAGCATTTCCTCATCCATTCCAATTCCAGTGTCAGCAACGGCGATATAAGCGCGCCCGTTCTGATCATAAGCCGAAATCGAAATGACGCCGTTATTGGTGTATTTCACAGCATTATGAAGCAAATTGAAGACTATTTGAATCATCCGGTTCTCATCTGCGTAGACCAAAGGGAATTTTTCAGGAATCCGGTTTATTATTTCTACAGATTTCACCTCTGCATTGAATTGCAGCATATCCAGTACGCCTGTCACAATCGGCTGAATCGATATAACTTTCGGAAAGATACGGGGGGTCCCCTCACGCAAACTCATTACATCAATCAAATCGTTTAAGATCAAGGTCAACCGGCGCCCTACCGAGAAAATAGTTTCGAGTTCCTTAATGCTTCTATCCTGCATCAAATGCTGTTCCCGTTTTAGAACGGATTGCGAAAGATTAAGTATGCTGTGAAGCGGGTTTTTGAATTCATGAGAAGTATTCGCCAAAAATTGATCCTTATGGTCATTCATTCTTTGCAAGGCAGTTGCAAGTTCATTCGTATTTTGGTACATGCTGAAATAATTTCTAAACCATACTGAGGCCAAGCACCCCATTGAAATAATCAGATCAAAAGGATAATAGACAACGCTATAGCCGCCCTCCCGCCAGAGAAGTGTCCAAATGAAATGATGGATTAACGCAAGAACGGAAAAGAAAAACAATAGGTTTCCTCTCATATCCTTGACCAGGGTTCTAAAGATTGCGATGATCGAAATGACGCCGACCATACCGCCTAGCAGATAGTACAAGGGAAAGATCCTGGTTATCTGATATGTATTTAAGAACAGTGTAATTCCTGCGCTCCCCAAAATGATAACCCTGAATACAGGATAGATCCTGTACCACAAAGCGAGTTCACGATGATTAGTACATTCCAAAAGGGCATAGGCTCCAAGCAAAAAAACTGCATTGGATAACCGAAAATCCCAAGCATTGCCGATGTAAAAAATTTGGTGGAGCAGCTTTTCATCATTGCTTAAACCGCTGCTTAGTGTGAAGCAGAAGGTAAGCAGCGAGAAATATAGCAGCTTTTTCTCCTTATTGCCCAGTATAAATAAAATAAGCGCATAGGCAGAATGAATCAGAAAAATAACCGTTGTCAGAACCTGCATAGAAACCGAAATTTTCATTTCTTGGATTATCGCTTGTTCTGAACCGAATTTAATAGACCGGACAATGCCACCACTACGGCTATCCACATAATTAGACGCTTGAACCATCAGCTCGATTACGCCGTCTTTGTCTGCCGTAAAGGTCGCCGAATACGGAAGATTGTTAGCGATAGAGACCTTTTCCGACTCCCCCACCCGCCCGGATTGAGCCAGCAGACGACCGTTGACATACACTTTGGATGAAGTGCGGATACTTGGTACATGAATACTATAATTCAAACCCTGCTCCTGATTCACATGTAATCGCAAACGGTAAGAGCCAAATCCGTATGGAGTTGAGGTGCCCGTCTGCACAGCTGTATTCCATCCCCCCGGTACTTGAGTCATTCTTGGCTCACTCCCGGCCAGCTCCAGCTGCTTACTTCCCTCTGAGATCCATTGTGAAGGATAGAACTCCCATTCCCCGTCCAGCAAAATGATCTTCCCGTCTTCTGCATTCCAATCACGTAAATCGAGTTCGCCGTTGTGGATAGAATCCTGTTGCAGATTACCAAACACCTCCATCCACAATAAGCGCGAACCAGATAGAACAGCTAATAGTAATCCAAGCAATAAAAAGAAGTACTTCCACTTCATTTGATATCTTATTGATAAATTAGCCAAGAATGTCCCTCTCCTACATAGGTGCTTTCTTTATCTGGCAGCACCCATAAATCTGCAGAAGACCAACCACACCGGTGTAAGCTTTGCATTTCCTATGTCTGTTATGATGCAGTACAGCCTTCTGCGTGTTCATCCTCCAAAAACTTGCTGATACGCATACTTCGGTACTTCATCTCACCCATGTCTGCCCACACCGCCGCCGCTGCTTGCACTGCCGCCACCGCCTGAATTGCTATCATCGTCATCATCGCGGGAGGAATACCGGCCGGCTCCGCCGCCGCCCGAGTATCCGCCACCGCCGTGATTCCGATCATCATCATCATCGTCGTCACGCGAGGAATACCGCCCCGCTCCCCCTCCGCTCGAAGAACCGCCGCCCCCGGAGTTACTGCCCCAGAAGCTGCTGGAGCTGGATGAGGAGCTGCTCCCCGCAGACGAATGGTTGTGATGGTGCGGCCGCCGATATCTTCTTCTCTGGCTGTAGCCATAACCGGGCTGGCCGGTCCAGGCGCCATAGCGCCGGATATTGCGCGGGTTATGCGGATTGATCCGTATCCCGTAACGGGCAACATAGCGGTTGCGCGAAGCAGCCGCGAGACTGATTAGCGCGACAAGAACCAGGAAAATCCCGAGAATCAGCATCCCCTTCGATCTGGAGACAGGCACCAGCTCCACAGGTTCTTTCGCTGCCACAGGTGCTTTGCTGACGGTAGAGGCTGTTGCAGATGTGGAGCTGCCTGCGGCTTTCCCCGATGCAGCATCCACCCGGGCCAGGAAGAAGCCGTAGAAGGCATTCGCCGTCCCCACCACGCCGCCTGCGTAATCTTTTGCCGCAAATTTGGGCTCCAGCACCGTATCCAGAATCCCGCTGATCCGATTATTCGTCAGCACTCCGTCGATCGTTTTACCCTGTAGCACATGATAGTTATCCCCGCCGATATCCAGTACGAGCATCACATCTCTGGGCCCGGCAGCAACCCCGGCGAACTTCGCATAGGTGTAATCCTGCAGGCTCTTGCCTCCAGTATTCTTAACAGTTACCACATAGATTCCGCTCCCGGTGGTAGCCGCGTAACGGTTGCTGGACTGGTTCAGATAATCCTTGGTAACTTGCGGGAGGATTCCGGCATTGTCCGAGACATAATTGCGGGTGCCTAGTGTTTCCGAGTAGCTTCCGCCGAGCTTCTGAATGAAAGCGCCATAGGTTTTATTAGCACCTGCGCTGTACTTCTTGGCTGCGAAGTCCGGCTCCAATGATGCCGAGAGAATCTTCGAGATAACGCCACTGTTAAGCTCAGTCTCCAGTCCCTTGCCGGGAACGGCCCAGTAATCATCGTCCTTAATGGAGAGCAGCAGCAGAAGCCCATTATTCTTGTCTGCCGAGCCGACCCCCCATGAATTGAACAGCGAGGTCGCATATTTCTCCATAGATACGCCGTTCGTCGAATTCACCGTAACCAGCACTACCTGCGCCCCGGTCTCCTGATAGAGCTTCACCCCATAGTTGACCATGTAATTCTCGGTCTTCTCATCAATCACGTTCGCAAAATCATTCACATAAAAGGCTTCCGAATGCGCCGGCACTGCCGCCTCCGCCTTCCCCGGAATGAACGGCAGCAGCAGCATTAACAGCATACCGGCCAGCACTGTTTGAAGTATTCTTGCACGCTTCATTAAATCCCCTCCGGCTTCTCATATCTCTTCTATTACTATATCGGTTACGCACGGGATGGACGTATAGTTCCATCTCTCTTATGTGTATGTCCGAATCTAGCAATTATTCAAAAGAGTCTGCCGGGGCTTACTCGTTATTGAACCGGTCCGGGTGAGAGCCGAAGCGCTGATCGCGGTTCAGGCCGTTGATCCGGCTGCTCTCCTCTTCCGACAGCTCAAAGTCAAAAATATCGGCATTCGCAATAATCCGCTCCTCCTTGACCGACTTCGGAATCGTCACGATTCCGTTCTGCAGATCCCAGCGCAGGATGACCTGCGGCAGCGTTTTGTTATGATGGGCTGCAATCTCGGCCAGCACTTCATTGTCCAGCAGATGCCCTTGAGCCAGCGGGGCCCAGGCTTCAATCTGAATGCCCTGCGCCTTGCAATACTCACGGAGCTCTTGCTGGTTAAGCAGCGGATGCAGCTCTACCTGATTGACCATCGGCTTCACCTTGGCCACAGTAAGCAGATCCTCCAGATGATCGATCTGGAAGTTGGATACCCCGATGGCACGGACTTTGCCGTCCGCATACAGCTTCTCAATGGCCCGCCAGGTGTCTTTGTATTTGGCCCGGATCGGCCAATGCACCAGATACAGATCGGCATAATCCAGTCCCAGCTTGCTTAAGCTCTGGTCAAATGCGGCCAGCGTAGAATCATAGCCCTGCTCGGTATTCCATACCTTGGTGGTGATGAACAGCTCCTCACGCGCTACTCCCGATTCACGGATAGCCTGCCCGACCCCTTCTTCATTTCCGTATACGGATGCAGTATCGATACTCCGGTAACCCGCCTTGATGGCTGCTTTGACCGAATCAATAACCTCCTGGCCCTCTTGTACCTTGAACACACCCAGCCCGAACCATGGCATTTCTACACCGTTAGCTAATTTCGTTGCCGATTTTAAGTTCATCATATTCACACTACCACCTGTCTAATGGATTTGTTGGATTAACTAGAATAATGAAGCAGGGATTAGCTTGCGCCCGCCTTTGACCAGGGTCGAATCCAGGGCATCCCCTTTATCTCCGCCAAAATACAGCTGCCAGTACACGCCGAAGCGGATGCTGACATCATTCTTGACCAGCTCCGGCGGCGTGACGATCAGCCACTGGAACTTCAGCGCCTTCGAGATCTCGAAGACCGGATCAAGCACGTTATTCGAGACCATCTCTCCGAACGGGTTATCGTACAGGAAGACCGTCCAGCCTTTATTTTCCCGGTTAACACGCTTATGGGTCATAATCATCATCGCCACCAGCAGTTGAACAGACTGGCGCTGTCCGCCGCTGCCCACCGCCTCATCCAGTGCGCCGCGGTTGATAACCTCCCAATCGGAATAGTGATAGTCCTCGGGAGCGGCATACAGGAAGTAATTCTCCGTCACCGGCTTATACACCTGCAATACCGGGAAGCGGTTCTGCAGCGCCGCGTATACCATGCGTCCATCGTTAATCAGCTCTCTGACGGCTGAAGCAGGAACCTGCTCCATCTTCGGGAACCGCTCCAGCAGGCTGCTGATGCAGCGGTTGAAGTATTCGCTGACCAGCGGTTCGATGTCGTCAGTCGTCCGTGGAACATTAATATTCTTGTAATTCAGCTTAACCAGCGGGAAGGCATGGCCGTTCTCATTGTGAATGATCATCCGGCGTTCCATCCGCTTCAGAATATCAACGATCTGCACCACACGCTTGGCTGCCCGGCCTACCCACAGCTTGCGGGACAGCTCCATATCCTCTTTATCGCTGCGGATGCTCTCCATCTGATCACGCGAGCTCTGAAGCATAGAATCCAGCACCTGTAAGGCGATAGCGAAATCATCCCAGTGAACATTGTTCAGGCGTTCCTGAATCTTCGTCTCAAGCTCCGCATTCCAGCCGGACTTGGCTACCTTGCCGCTCAGCCCAGTCTTCTCTTCCTTGACCTTGCGGGAGACCTCTGCCCGCTGGCTGCGGCTCTCCTTGCTGCGCTGCAGCCAATCCTCCACCAGCGTCTCGCAGCTCTCCCGCACACTCAGCTGCAATTCTTCCGGCACCTCCCGGAGTGGCGCACGGTGCTCGACATGGGTATCCATGATCCGGCTCTGATTGCCGAGAATGAGCAGCCATTGATCCAAGGAAGCCAGCGCCTGCTTACTGTTATTCAGCAGATGCTCATTCTCCCGGACCCGCAGACTGATCTCTTCCTCCTTCTGTTCCAGCGGATCATGCCATAGCTCTACCGTCCGCTCATGCTTCTCCTTAATCGCCTTCTCGGACTTGCCCAGCTCTTTGTGCAGGCTGTCAAGCTCGGTCTGACAGCGGATGAAGGAGTCACGGAGCTGTTGATAATCCTCGTCCAGAATCATCGTGTCGCTCTTCTGCCGGACTCTGGCGGACTGAATCATGTCCGGCGAATCCTGCGGCTCAGGGGCAGACGGCCATCCGGCATCTACCTGCTGCACAGCAGCTTCCAGCTCTGCCAGCTGTTCTCTGGCCGCCTTGATCTGGGCTGTTCTTGTGCGGATCTCCAGCTCATTCTGGCTTAGTGACTGCTGAAGACTCTCGGCCGTACTGAGCAGCTGCAGCAGCTTGTCCTGTACCGTCTCATTTAGCCCTTCATCGGCAGCAGCTTCATCTGCCTTAGCATCCGCCCCAGTATCAGCATCCTGAACCTTCGCACCCGCAGATTCACCGGGGAACTCTATGTCAGGGAACCAGTTCTGCAGCCGCGGGAATATGGAATAACGGGCATCCCCGATCCATTTCTCGCGCTGCAAGGCGAGGCTGTCCATCTCCGCCTTCAGCCGGGAGAGCTGCTGGTCCTTCACCGCAATCTCTTTGCTGAGATTATTCTTCTGCTCCACAGACTTGTGCTTGTCTGTATAGTTCTGCTCATGCTTCCGGCTCCGCTCATTCCACTCCCGCAGCGCCGCCGCCCGGGCCTCCTGCTCGGACTTATCCGCTTCGCAGGCTGACAGGTCTCTGGAAATTCCAGCCAGAACCTCCTCATAGCGTGCCTGTTCTGCATTCATTTCATTCAGCTGGCTGCGAAGCTCCTGCAGCAGGATCTCCGCACTCTTCTGTCTGACCCGCAGACTTGCGGTATGCTCGCCCTGATGGAGACGTTCATATTCCTGCCGGGCGGATCTCAGCTTGGCAAGATACGCTTCCTGCGCCTGAAGCTCCTCCTCCTGCTCACGGAGTCTGGAGGCCATCCCCCGCTTCCAATCCTGGAAATGATCCGGCTGCAAGACCATTTGCGGCCCTTGATGCGCCAGCAGCAGGAAGGCGTCTGTACCGCCCTCCGCCATCTCCTCGCGCACGAAGATCGGGACCGGAGCCTTAAGCAAAAGCTCCTTAAGCAGCTCCGGCTTCAGCTTAGCCGCTTCACGCTTCGTGACAATCAGGCCGTATGGAAGCAGCGGATGTCGTTCCAGCTCCTCCTCACGGACCAGATACGGCTGATCGTTCAGATACATGGTACCGGTCATGGAGCTAATCTTGAGGGCATCCAGCGTATCCTTCACCGTTACGATATCATGGTTAGGCAGCCAGTAGGCTTCGTGCTGCAGCTCGACATCCAGCAGCTGCTGATAATAATCCCGCCGCAGCCGTTTCGTCTGCTGCTCGGTGTCCTCCAGCCTGCGGATGAACCGCTCCTGGATTAGAGGCTTCGCTTCGAATAGAGCTGTCGCGCCAAGCAGCTGATGCTCCTCGTACATCTCCAGCAGCACTACGAGCTGTGACCAGAGCTGCGACTCCTTGTTCATCTGGGCTTCGATTCGCCCGGTTAGCTCCTCTGCCTGAACCTCGGCCCCCAGCAGCTTCTCGGCCAGCCGGGTATGCTGCGTATGCAGAAGCTGCTTCTGGTCCTCAGCGGTCTTGCGCTGTTCGTTCAAAGCATCCATCTGCTCACTGAGTCCTCTGGCCGCAATCAGCGCGCGCTGAAGAGCGGCGGCCGGTGAGTGGGCGGCTTCCTGTCCGTGGCGGGAAGCGAACACACCCAGATCCTCTGTGTACTGACGGATCATGGCTGTTAATTCCTGCAGCTTTCCATCCAGTCTGCCAAGCTCCAGCAGTAATTCCTCCCGGCCCTTGCGCAGAATCTGCTCTTCCGCTGCATGGGACTGCTGCTGCGCGCTGTAGAAGAGACTCTTCTTCTGCCATAGCCGGTATACCTGCTCCCACTGTACCCGCAGTTCCTGCTTGGCTCCCTGAATGACCTCTTGTCGCTCTTTCATCGCAAGCGACCCCTCGATGGCTTCAATCTCCTTCTGCCACTGCTCCATCTGACGGAGCTGCAGCTTGCGCCGGGCCAGATAATGGGCGACCTCCAGCGACTTCTCTCTCTGCTTCGACTCTTCCAGACGCTGCTTGGCCCGTGTCTGATTGTCCGAGACCGCTCTGAAGTGCTCCTGCTTGCCGTCATGCTCTTCCTTCAGCCGCAGGTACTTCAGATTATCGCTCTCGAATCTGAGCGTCTTCGCTTCCATATAATGTCCGGCCAGCTCATCCGCCGCTTTGCGGCGCTTGTCTTCCGCCTGCTTCAGTTCATCATGAATAACAGTATAGAGCTGCGCGCCTAGCCGTTCAGTCTCCCGGAAGCTGAGGTCCGCCTCCGTTCCAAGTTTTACCGCTTCATACAGAGGAGCCGCAAGAGAGGTGAACTCGGCAAAAGCCCGCTCGCGCTGCTCCAGCATCGGCAGCCGCTGTGCAACCGTAGCGGTATCCACGAACATCCGCTGAAGCGAGCCTTCATCCTCGCGCAGGCTCCCTCCCAGACTGGAACCGATCTCTGGAATAATCAGCCGCTCGAAAAGATTATGATTAGTGAAGGCGTCATTTTTCTGGAAATAGCCCTTGATGCCGCCCTCTTCCCCGTTAATTCTGCGCATGTTGCGCCATTCATCGATATGAATATCATGCTCAGCCAGGTAGGCATAGTATTTCTTCAGATCGGAGCTGCTGCTGCCGTAGACATTAATCTCACCCCGCCGCTCCCGTACAAACTGCTGAACTGCTTCGAAGCTCGCAGGAGTGTTCAGCTCGTGATCATACAAGGGCAGGGTGGAGAGTGTAAGCTCAGCCATCTCCTCATATTTGAGCAGCGCGTACAGCAGATAATCGACTTTGATCTCAAGCTGGTCCATGGAATGCTGGGCCGTCATCGCGATCCCGGTGGTGATATACTCCGTCCGCTCTTTATCGTCAAGCCTCCATTCGATGGCCACATGGAAGGTGTAGGGCTTCAGCTGTTTTTTGTGATTATGGAAGAAGGCCTCGACCTGGTTCTCATTATCCTTACCCCAGGCGGCTCTAGGCATCAGCAACTGGAAAATCGATTGCAGCAGTACGCCCTTTCCCCCGCCGTTCATCAGCGTAATCAGGGTATTGGCCGGGCCTTCTTCATTACACAGATCGAGGATCATATCCTCATATTTCTTCAGCATCTTCTCGTACTTCAGTCCGGCGATGCGGATTCGCTCAATGCGCGGCATGGGCTTTCCCCTCCTGTTCGCTAAGCGTCCGGCCAACCAGAGCCTTCAGCTCTTTGTACCGGTCCACATCATGGTAGAGATAACGCATCCGCTCGTACAGCTCTTCTCTTGGGAAAATGCGCTTCTCATTCTCGGAAATGAACACCAGATGCTCCTCCTCCAGCAGCTTCATTCCTTCGTGGATGAGGCCAATCCGGGAGCCTGCGCCGCGGGTCAGCGAGTCCCCCTCCTCCTGGCTGCGGGTCTGCATATAGAGACTGGTCCACACTCTGTGCATCGCCTGGATATCCAGCCGCCACTGCTTGCTGAAGCTGCCGTCTTCATCCATGCCTATCCAGCCCTGGAACAGCTCGGATACCTGATCCGACAACTGAATATAGGACATGCTGTCCTGTCCCGGCTTGAAGTGCTGCTCATCCTGATCCATCTCCGCCAGGAAGACGAGGATTATAACGTTAATGATATGTAGATGCGTCTTGCGCTCTATCCGTGAATATTTATTGCGCAGCTGAGTGAAGTTGCTGGCGAACCCGGAGCCGATCGGACTCACGAGCAGGTGCAGGCGGTGACCGGAATTCATAATCCGGCAGCCGGCTTCTTTGGCTACATATTGCAGGGCATCATAAGCAGCGGTATCCTGCAGACATTCGGCGGCAGCGGGATCATCCAGCGGAATCACCTTGCGGCGAAGCAGGTCGAAGAACAGCCGGGAAGCCTGCTGAACTTGCTCTAGGGAATAACTCATATCCGAATCATCTCACTTCTCTACTATATTAATGGTATAAGGGCTGATCTCAAGGCCGGGGATACGTATGCTGCCCTGCTGCTGTGCAGAGATGGTGGTCCGCAGCCTTGTGCCGCGCAGCACCGCAAGCTCCGGGTGTTCCAGCATCAGCCGCTGCAGCAGCTTCTGGCATTCGTCTGCCACGCCGTGGCCCTCCGCTTCCTGCTCCTCGACAGTAATTACGGTATGGAAAAATTGCACCCACAAATCCACGGCATCCGGACAATCCGCCCAGCGCCGCTGCTCCTGCTCCGTGAACGCTTCCGCAGTGAAGGTGAAGCTGCCTTGCGCAGCCACTCCGGCTATGACGGGCAGCCACAGCTCACATACCTCGGTCCAGGGAATATCTCTGGGCACATAATGGATATCCTCTTCTTCTCCGGCTTCCTCCGGCGCATCCTGGGTATCCTCCGGCAGGAAGCCGACCTCCTGCTCTTCCCAGGCCCAGGCCAGCGGATAGATGAAATCCTGGCTGGGCGAGAACAGCCCGCTGATCAGCGTCTCCAGGCTATCCCCATCCCGCAGCCCTTCCGGCTTCACCCATTCCTCCCATACATGAGTGCGGAAGTTGAAGCCCGCTGCTCCCCAGAATAGCTCCGGGAAGTTCAGCCGCAGATTCGTCTCCGCTTCGAAGATGCTCAGCACGACCTCGGCCAGCTCATCATGCACCCGCCGGGACAGCTCGACCCGTTCGGAGAGCTGACGCAGCTCATTGAAATCAATGACATCCTTCTCATCATTGGCCAGCCGGGCCAGCGAGCGGTGGATATTATCGAAATGCTTGCGTTCCTCGTCAAATTGCCGGTGGATCTCCTCCAGCCGCTCATGCCGCTGGTTACCGTATTCGCTGAAGATATGCTTCGGATTACGGCGCAGCGCGTTGCGGTACTCCTGCTGCTGCTGGGTCATTTTGCGCACGCGGGAGATCAGCTCATTCACATCCTGCATCGCCCGGGTAACCCGACCATGCTTGATATGCATCTGAATCTCCAGCAGCTTGATGCTGACCTGGAACTCGTCGATAATCTCGTGGCTCATGAAGATCAGCTCCATCGCATACTCGGAGAGCCGGTAGATGGTCGTCCCGTTCTCTTGCCAGCTGATACGTGTGGCATCCTCATCCACGGTGAAATACTTGTATTTCTGGACCCCGATCTGCCGGGTGTGGTCATCGTAATAATGGGCCTCGAAATCCCCGCCGCTGCCGCTCCACAGAAGTCCGTCTATCAGCCGTTCGACCGATTCCGGGCTGCCTGACTTCGCTTTGCCGAAGCGCTCCAGCGAGCTCCAGGCCAGATCCACGAGATCCTCCCTGGCCCGCTGTTCATTGGATTCCAGCTCCAGATAATAGACCTGCAGCAGCACACTAAGGGCAATCATTTCCTTATACGGCTGCAGCTCACCCAGATTCATGCCTGCACCCAGACTCCATAAGGGGTTCAGCCGCTTGTTCCGTTCTCCGAAATCATTCCAGTTCATGCTCTTGCCAACCTCGCCATCACTTCATAATTTAAGACTTCCTGCGGAATCCTCTTGTTCTCAGTCAGCAGGGTATTCATACACAGCAGCAGTTCGGGAATAGCTGAGAACTCCTGACGCACCCGCTCCAGATAAGGCGGAGGACAGTCTGTTTGTTCTTTGACATAATCGTACCGCCGATTGGCGTTGCTATGCATGGAAAGGTACACTGGCAATGCCAGTTTCATGTTCAGCTCCGGGTAGTCCAGCTTCAGTTTGCCGTAGATCTCCCAGCCCTTCTTGTCCATATCGCCCACATAGAACAGCGCTGGTTCAAGGGGATCAATGCCCTGTTCCTCCAAAAAATGCAGGCTGCTGACGACCTTCCAGCCTTTACCATAGATCAGCATATCGGGGTGCATTCCACATACCGTAAGCCCATTTTGTATCAGGTTTTTGGCGGAGTGGTAGAAAGAGAGGTTCTCTGAGATGAGAATACGGTCTACAGGCCTGCCCGGCATACGGAATGACCCGAAATCTTCACGTACAATCTCGGCTCGGAGCAGCTCCAGATTCATGCCCTTTCTGGATAGCAATTGCTTGCCTTCTGGCCCAGCCAAATATTTCTCCTGATCAAAAAGCTCCAGCGAGCGTTCCTCACGCGTAATTAGCTTCCTGTCTTCTGCTGTAAGCAAAAATTCATAAATCCGTTCTATGTAATCCCATGTGTGTGCCGTCTGCGCTTCGGGATGATTCCTGTAATAATCCAGATTCAGCCCTTTCGCGCCGATGACCCGCATCATGGCCGTCTCGCTCCATTTAGCCTGAGAGGAAGCAGGTACAGTCAGCCAATAGGCTTCTTCCAAATCTGTGGATGAAAATTTTACTTTTTTGATTATAGGTATCAGGTATCCGTCTGCCACCAATGCTTCAATTCCGTATTTAAGCGCTGATCGACCATCTGCTTCGTTATAATCTCCCGGATACTCGAAGGATTCAATTATCGCTTTTTCAAGCTCCGCCAGCTTAAATCGTCTTCTGGCCCGGTGAGATTTCCTGAACTTGCACTCAATAACTTCCTGAATCCGCTGTTTCATCCCATCACCCTCACAACATAACATAAACCCAAATCCGCACCGCAGGGTGAAATATGGGCCAGAACCTACAGAGATATAGACGTTGTATAAATGCTCAGGCCCCAGAAATAATGGGAATGTATGTTTCTATTCTCATGTCTTTCTATTATAACAATGTTTCATAGATATGGCTATTTACAAAATGAATAGAGGAGCCCATGTCAGGACCCCTCTATGTTATGGCACGAATTCACAGCATGGCGCTAGTATCTTATCAGATTTAAAATAGTGGATCAGACGAAATACCCCTTCAAATTACATCTTTTTTCCAAACTGGCGTTGTTCTTCAGGGCGTTTGGCTTAGCGTAACGGACTGAAGTGCACTTATTCGGGAAGAAAGTCGCCATTGGGGCGAGTAACGGACTCCACAGGCCTTATACTTTGCACTTCAGCTCCGAAACGTCTCATAGAGAGACTATAAAGTCGCCTGAGTCCGTTACTCTGCAAAGAGTGGCGTTTTCGTAGGGATAAGATCTCTCTGGTCCGTTAAATTTTGTGTTAATAGGACTTTACAACCTTATCCATCCTTTTTAATCTGATGCTCTACTATTTGTATTTCTCATTCACTAGATATAGCAGATTCTGCTTCACCGCAGGCCATTCCTCATCGATAATACTGTACAGCACATTGTCCATAACAGTACCGTCAGCGGTGATCCGGTGCTTGCGCAGGATGCCCTCCAAGGCCGCTCCAATCCGCTCAATGGCCCGCCGTGAGCGCAGATTGTCATTGACAATGGAGAAGTCTACCCAGATCAGCCCCAGCACCTCGAAGGCATATTGCAGCAAAAGCAGCTTCGACTCCGTATTCACTGCTGTTCTCCAGTAATCCGGGGAGATCCAGGTGCAGCCGATCTCTGCATTACGATGCGTAAGGTCCAGATGCATTAACCGCGTAGTCCCTACGATCCTGCCGGATGCCTGCTCCACCATTACATAGGGCATATCCTTGCCTGCTGCCTGATTCGAAAGGGCCGTATTCACCAGCTGTCCTGCCTCTTCCTCTGAGCTGATCCGTCTCCAGGTGTACTCCCAGATCTGCGGATTGTGCAGCACCTTGGTAAGCTCAGGTTTATGCTCCGCCGTTAAAGGCACAAGCCGGATTACGTTGCCTGTAAGCTGGCCTGCTTCTATTGCTGTCAACTGATTTCCCCCTATATCTTTTTGTCGGTTATCCTTCTCACCTATTAAATATGAAGCGATTTATTCCCATCCGTCAATCTTAGCAGTCAGCTGCTGGATGAACTCCCAGGCGCCCAGTGTGAAAAATGTGTTCTCCGCACGGCTTCGTACCGAGATGGTGCCGTCATTCTGCTCTTGATCTCCCAGCACCAGCATATAAGGGATTTTCTCCAGCTGAGCTTCACGGATTCTGTAGCCCAGCTTCTCATTCCGGGAATCTACCTCCACCCGCAGTCCGGCTGTGGCAAGCTGTCTTCTGACCTTCTCAGCATACTCATCATGAACCACAGAGACTGGCAGCAGCCTGACCTGCACCGGAGACAGCCACAGCGGGAACGCTCCGCTATAGTGCTCTGTAAGAATACCCATGAACCGGTCAATGGAGCCGAACACTGCACGATGGATGACAACCGGACGATGCTTGTTGTTGTCTTCGCCAATATACGTCAGGTCGAACTTCTCAGGCATCTGGAAATCCAGTTGAATGGTACCGCATTGCCAGCTCCGCTTCAGGGCATCGAGGACATGGAAATCGATCTTCGGTCCGTAAAAAGCGCCATCTCCTTCATTCACCCGGTATTCGATTCCATTCTTCTTCAGCACCCGCGCAAGCGACTCTTCTGCCTGATCCCAGAGCTCTTCAGAACCCATATAGTCCTCCGGGCGTGTGGAGAGCTCGACCTTGTATTCGAATCCGAAGATAGAATAGAACTGATCGATTAGCTCCAGCACCCGCGATATCTCGGATTCAATCTGCTCCGGCAGCACGAACAAGTGGGCGTCATCCTGGCAAAAGGTACGGACCCGCATCATCCCGTTCAGCGCGCCGGAGGATTCATGGCGGTGCACCTGGCCGTATTCCGCAATGCGGATCGGCAGATCCCGGTAGGAACGGAGGCTGTTCTTGTAGATCAGCATGTGTCCCGGACAGTTCATCGGCTTCAGCGCAAAATCTGTCTCATCCACCTTCGTGAAATACATCTCATCCTTGTAATGATCCCAATGTCCGGACTGCTCCCACAGACGGCGGTTCATCATCAGCGGCGAGCGGACCTCTTCGTACCCGTCGGCACGCTGCAGCTTGCGGGAGAAATCCTCCAGCGCTGTGCGGATCAGCATCCCTTTGGCCAGGTAGAACGGCATGCCAGGCGCTTCCTCAGAGAACATGAACAAGCCCAGCTCCTTGCCCAGCTTGCGGTGATCCCGTTTCTTCGCTTCCTCCAGCAGGTGCAGATGCTCTTCAAGTGCCGCAGCACTCAGGAAGGCTGTGCCGTATATCCGCTGAAGCACCTGATTGTCAGCATCTCCGCGCCAGTATGCACCTGCTACACTAAGCAGCTTGAACGCCTTAATCCGGCCAGTGGAGAGCAGATGCGGCCCCCGGCACAGGTCCGTGAATTCGCCTTGCTCATACAGGCTGATGACTGCGTCCTCCGGAAGATCCCGGATCAGCTCCAGCTTCAGCGGCTCTTCCAGCTGTTCAAAGAACTGCACTGCTTCCTCCCGGCTAACCACCCGGCGCCGGATCGGCAGGTTCTCCTTGATGATCTTCCCCATCTCCCGCTCAATCGCAGCAAGATCCTCGCTGGACAGAGGCTGGGCAATATCTATATCGTAATAGAAGCCGTCCTCGATCACCGGACCAATGCCCAGCTTCACGTTCCGTTCTCCATAGATCCGTTTGACCGCCTGGGCCATCACATGGGCTGTGCTGTGTCTGTGAATCATCAGCCCGTCACTGCTGTCCTCCAGGACGATCTCCACGAGGCTGTCCCCTTCAACCGGACAATCAAGGTCAACGAGATTGCCGTCGATTTTGCCGGCGACCGCCTTCTTCTTCAGACTTACGCTAATCGACTCCGCAATCTGCGCAATTGTGGTGTTACGCGAATACCTCCTATTTGCTCCATCCGGCAACTGCACTTGAATTTCCATGATTATGGCCTCCATTTCTTGAGTGTATATTCGTATATAAAAACACAAAAAAACGCATCTCATCCCGGAAAGGGACGAGTGCGTCTTAAGCTCGTGGTTCCACCCTAATTCGACTATACGTCACTTCACCCCCGGCTGTTCGGCGGAAATGTGAGCAGTACAATCCTCATGGCATCCGTTAACGGGGATGGGGCGGTGACATTTACAGCCTCGCTAACAGCAGGAGGGTTCAGTGTCACAGCTATAGAGGGGTAACATCCGGCTGGTCTCTGTAAGAAGCTCTCACCTTGCACTTCTCTCTCTGGTCAGTCCTCACGGGATATCCTGTCTCTGGTCATTGCCTTGGTTATGGTGTTGCTGGTTACATAATACGCACGGTCTTCGCCGGAAGTCAATACTGCGCAGCAAAAAACTTAAAATCCGCTTTCCGCTTGACCGCTTAAATCTTTAATCATTCTGCTGCAACCGCAGAATTATATCCCCCGCTTCTTCCACCGTATGCGCAATATAGTCTGCTCCGGCTGCCGATAGCTCCTCCTCGGAACCATAGCCGAACAACACGCCCACTGAGGCTACACCGCAGGCTTTGGCCCCAATAATGTCATGCTCCCGGTCCCCGATCATCAGCGACTGCGAAGCAAGCAGATTATTCTCATCCAGCACATGCTGAATCACCTCTCGCTTCTTCGAGCGTGTTCCGTCCAGATTGCTGCCGGCTGCATACTTGAAGAACCTGTCCAGCTCATAATGCTGGAGGATCTGCTCAGCGAATACAATAGGCTTGGAGGTCGCGACATACAGCTCGAACCCCATGGCTCTCAAGCTCTCCAGCAGCTCAGGTATGCCCGGAATCACATGGTTCTCGAACATCCCCAGTGTCCGGTAACGCTCCCGGTAGAATTCCACCGCCTGTGCCGCTGCCTCCGCAGAGAAGCCCTGAATCTCGACAAAAGAATCATATAGCGGCGGACCTATGTATGGAATCAACAGGTCAGGATGCTCCACCTCTATGTCGAATTGGTTAAGCGCATACTCTACGCTTTTGGTAATGCCTTCCTTGGGGTCGGTCAATGTGCCGTCCAGATCAAACAAGATGTGCTTCAAGCCGTTCTTCATCTCTCCCGGATGCTCCCTTCGTGTGCAATTGCTATTTTATCATACCTTTCTTCCTGTTTATTTTCCATCCTAAGGATGCTATAATTCAGGGCAATTCGAGGAGCAGGAGGAAAAAGATGATACTACTGAATCCCGCCACAATACTTGTAGGCGACTACCGATTCGCCCCAAGAAACAATGCCGGACCTGAAGTTGTTGTATATGACAAGGAAGGCAGAGTGTATCAACTGGACGAAGACTTCACGCCTCTTGCAGTCGGACAGCTCTATAACTTGCAACCGCTTAACCTGGACTCCCTTTCGTTTCATCCTGAGCGGGAGCTGGCGGCTTTCATTATGGAGGATGCGGCAATCGGCGCAGGGGACTTTACGGGCCGCTTGCTGTGGAGCAAAGCCGGGGCGTATGAATGTGTTCTTTTCTCGCGTGATGGTGGTTTAATCTGGTCTGTAGCCAGGCTGGACGGGGAGCATCTGCGGATTTCGGTGTTCCATAGCGGGGACGGAACGTTGGCACATTCACTAGATTTGGAAGATCCGTTCGGTGACAGTGTGCTGCGGCTGATGGATATTCCAGGGGCGGAGGCTGTAACACTGGAGCTTGCTGCTGGTCAGGATGGTATATCTGTGTACGAATTATCTATTCAGCAGGACGGGTTACATAGCAGGGAGATGTTCCCGCAGGGATGTTATACTGCGCCGGCTTGGCATCCTGACGGCAGTCAGCTGTTCACCCTGGAGAATGATGCGCAGGTGTATGCCCGGTTCTCCTATCCAGCCTTGGAGCTGCTTCAGGAACAGGGCCCGCACGATGGGGACTACGAAGACGAGTGTGAGGAAGAAGACCATTATCCGGGGTATGGCATGCTCTATCTTCAGAACGGTCAAGTCATCACACAAAATACGAACGAACGCTTCTTTCTGTTTGATCCCGGAACGATGGAGCGGATTGGTGAGTGGGCTTTTACCGGATATGAGCCTGTGCCTGCGAGTGTAGTTTTCCCTTCACTGGATGATGATCCTTCCCTGTACTCCCAGCTTCAATCGTGTGAGAGAGTCGGCAGCCTGCTTATATTCAGGACCGGCTCTCTACACGAAATCCCTCATTTGCTGATGATTGAGGAAGCTGCGCTGCTGGAGACCATCGGCTCTATGCTTACCAGGCCACGCGGATAATCAGGCCCTTAGGGTCACCGACTTCCAGATAGGCTGCCTGGCCGTTCACATCGTCATACGGGAAGCCGTAAGCCAGTCCGCTGATGCTGTGATCATGCCAGAATTTCGCATAAAAGTTCGCAGGAGCCGCATTGTAATAGTTCGCTACGTTGTTCCAGTTACTGGTGGTGTAGACATGGCGGTTGATCGCAGCAGAAGTGGCGGCATCGATTAGCGAACCGTCATTGCGCAGAATATCCTGGGTGCTGTAGCTGGAATAGCCTGCGAAGTAATTCGCGTTGGCTCCGCCAGCTTTGAACGATCCATGGACTGGAGCAATAATCCGGTAAGGTGCCTGATCGGTTGCCAGCGATTTGAACGCAGACGGAACTTCATTCTGGTATTTGGTGAACAGGCCTGCCCGTGTCTCCGATTCCAGCTCGCCTACCGTCTTGTCATAGCCGCCGGACAAGCCGACCAGCCGGTGCTGGATCGGGAAGCCGAAGGCATCGACACGGGTGGTATTGCCATGATAGCCTGTAGCATCCACCGTGAATTCTACGAAGTCGAAATAAAGATTACGGTTAGGATCGGTCGGATTATCAATATCCGGTCCGGCAAAGCCATCGTCATAAGTCTTGATGTACAGCGGCGTGCCTACACTGAGGAACATGCGGCCGGAGGTGATTTTGGGCAGCGTTACCCACGAAGCCTGATTAATCGTGTGATAGATGTTGGCATAATTCACGCCGCTCTTGGTCAGATGGCCGGAAGCATTGTTCAGTGCATTCGAGATCGGAACCAGGTTGCCGCTGAGGTCCAGATAACTCCATTTGCCATTGGCCGGGTTGATGCCTAGCACCCCCCAGTAAATCTGGCTATCAGGATAAGCGCCGCCTGTTCCGTTCATGACTTTGACGGAGACTGAGCCTGCGGGCGGTGCCGGAATCGAAGAAGCAGCAATGGAATAGATGGAGCCTGAGGAGCCGGACGGCGGAGTTGTCGGCCCGGTTGTCGGTGCGGTTCCTGCCGTGTAGCTGAACCAGCCGGTGTCATATGCCGGAGTGCCGTTGTTGTAGGTGAAGAAGTAAGTGAGTACTGTGCCGCTGGCGATTCCTGTAACCACTTGTTCATAACGCGCTTTGCTGTTGTTATACGTTGAGCGGAAATTGCTTTGAGTCCCCGAATTCACCTTGTAATGGACGTCCACCCAACTGGTATTTACTGAAGATTTGAACCAGATTGTTGCCGAGGTTCCTGACAGGTCTACCCCTTGGGTAAAGTCTGCAGCGGCTGCTTTGGAATTGAACAAGGGCAGGCATGAGAGCAAAAGCACGAACGCAAGCATCGTCATTAGCCATTTTTTGGACATCCTAACATTCCTCCTGAATGATATTGGCATTTCTGTATCCGTTTACAAATCTGATTATAGTAGCTCTGGTAACTATTTAGTAGGCACAGAATTTCGGATTTCGGTTCCCATATTTTGGTTTGGTGCTGCATAAATAGCAAAAAGCCCTTAATTCCCAGATGCCTGGTCATTAAAGGCTTTTTTACGCTTCAACTTCTTATTCGCTACTCCCAATGCTGCGAAATAAAGGTATCCCGCCCGGACTGCTCGCGGTCCTCTTTATAGTGCTTCGGATTCTTCTTGTGATAGTCCTGATGATAGTCTTCTGCCGGATAGAATACCGGCGCAGCCAGAATCTCCGTCACTACCGGCTGTTCGAACCGGCCGCTAACCGCCACCTGCTCCCGGGAAGCCAGCGCAGCCAGACGCTGCTCTTCCGTATAATAGAATACCGCCGTGCGGTACTGTGTTCCCCGGTCCTGAAACTGTCCGCCGTCATCCGTCGGGTCAATCTGCGGCCAGAATAGCTCAAGCAGCCGCTCATAAGGAAATAATTCCGGGTCATAAGTGATCTGTACCACCTCATAATGGCCGGTTGTCCCTGTCTTCACCTGCTCATAGGTAGGGTTATCTACCGTTCCTCCGGCGTATCCTGATACAATTCCGTGAATGCCGGGCAGCTCTTCGAACGGTGTAACCATACACCAGAAGCAGCCTCCGGCAAACATTGCCTGTTCCATAGCCATCTTTTCACTCCCTGTTTCTCATCTGCTGGCTCTCGTTAAACCCTGTACTTGAAGATAATGCCTAATGGTCTGAAAGTCAATTTGATCGCTTACTTAACCATTCATCCATAAACTTAAGAAATAGAATATTTATTCTATTTATATTCCAAAACAAAGAGAATTAAATCTCAAATTAATTCAGAATAAAAATTCTATTTTTCATATTTTTGTCATGAAACCAGTTTTTTTATGGCCAAATTCACCATGAAATCTATCTTTTTGATACTTTATAGAGGAATACATATTCTGTTAATTGACAATTCCTTGCAGGGGATGTACTATTTCATAGAATGATTTTTCCGCTAGCGAGGTGTAATGATGGGTAAACGCGATGATATTCTTCAGGCAACCCTTGATTTGATTACTGAAGAGGGCTTACAATCTGTTACTTTTGCCAAAATATTTAAGAGAGCCAATGTCGGCTCCAGCACATTCTACCATTATTTTGAGAACAAAGAGCAATTGGTCAATGAGCTGTACCAAAAGGTCCGCATACATAAAAATGAGTTCGTCATGAACGGCTATGATCCTGGACTAACGATCTATGAGCGTGTAAAAAGTCTTCTGAAGAATACAGCCATCTACTCGCTTCACTACCCCAAAGAGGTTGATTTCACAGAGAACTATGGCTCTTCGCCCTATATTGCCGAGGATTTGCGGAACACACCTGCTCCCTCCACCTTAGAGATTTTCTCCATCATTGATGAAGGCCAGCGGCAGGGAATTATCCGGGAAATGAATGTTTGCCTGTGCTATCAGCTGATCTACGGAATATTAATTGCTGTGATCAAAGGCTATCTGGACGGAAAGTACCCGCTTAACGAGCAACAGATTCAGCAGACCATTGAAGCATGCTGGCTTGCAATTAAGCTGTAGCAGCTAACACAAATAGGGCTATCCCTTAAGCAAAGCTTTGCCTAAGAGACAGCCTCTATTCCGGCACCGGCCGATTGATGAATACTAGACCTGCGGGACCAGATTCCGGCTCCCCGAGGACTTATAGATCTCTGCAATCAGCGTGAGCGCTTTGATGCCTTCAGCACCGTCAATCCAGAACCTGCGGCCTTCACGGATATGGGCGTAGAAGTCATGAATTAACCTGGAATGCCCGCTGCCCCAGTAGGATTTCCCTCCGCTGCTGATGCTCTGCGGCTCATAGAGCAGCGTCTCCTGACCATTTTTCCACAGATAGAGGCTGTCCCGGCGCTGCTGCAAAGTCCCTTGCTCGAAGACCAGCTCCAGCTCTACCGGTGAATTAGCCTGATACGCATTGGTTCCGTAGAAGAGTCCGCGCACTTTGTTCTTGAAGCCGATACAGGCATGCGCGCTGTCTTCGACCTCAATGACATCGTTCAGTACATCAGTACTGACACTGCCTTTCACGGAATCAATGTCACCGCCGAACCATTGCAGCAGATCCAGGGTATGGATAGCCTGATTGATCAATACCCCTCCGCCTTCCGTAGTCCAACGGCCTCTCCAGGGACTGTTCGTGTAGTACTCCTCAGTCCGGGTCCAGGTCACCAGGCCCTTCATGCAGAGGAGATTGCCCAGGCTGCCGGAATCAATCACTTGTCTGATCCGCACCGAAGGTTCATTATAGCGGTTCTGGAATACTACACCCAGTTGTCCCGCAGAATGCTCCGCCGCCTCCTGCATCATGCGGGCTGAAGGCACATCCAGCGCCATGGGCTTCTCGGTTAACACATGCTTGCCGGCCTTCAGCAGCTCCACCGCCATTCCGGCATGCAGATGATGCGGCGTGCACAGATGGACGATGCTGATATCTGCTCGCTCCAGCAGCTCCCTGTAATCTGTCAGGCCTTCACATTCGTAATCCTGAGCAGACTGTGCTGCCTGAACAGGGTCACTGTCCACTACGGCTACCAGCCGCGCATTGTCGATGGAAGCAATGGCTCTGGCGTGCAGCGGGGCAATCGCCCCGCAGCCGATAATCGCTGCTCCATTAGTATTCATCTTAACCACCTTCCGATCTTCTGCTAGCTGTCCTGCACCTATTTAAGCGTATCCGGGGTCAGATTCACCGCTTGCCGCTGCGCTTCCAGACACAGCTCAGCCGCCTTGAACGCATGCTCCTGGGTCATCGCCTTCTCCGTCCGTTCCAGGCAGTCCAGAATCAGCTCACCGAAGAACGGGAAGCCGATCTTCCCGGCCACATGCTCATAATGCTCTCCCTCGCCGTCTACCCAGTAGACATGGTCCGGTGTGCTGGAGCGGCCGATATCGCTGTATTTGCGCAGTTCAATATAGCCTTCCGTACCGAGAATGATCGTCCGGCCGTCGCCCCAGGTTCCGAGTCCTGACGGAGTGAACCAGTCAACGCGAAAATACTGTGTAGCCCCGTTGTCCCCAACCAGTGTAGCATCCCCGTAATCCTCCAGCTCAGGGTAAGACGGATTGTTATAGTTGGCGACCTTGCTGTGCAGCACCTTCGCATCCCGGCAGCCCGCGTAGAAGAGAAATTGTTCAATCTGGTGGCTGCCGATGTCACAGAGAATGCCGCCGTATTTGTCACGCTGGAAGAACCATTCCGGCCGGCTTGATGCATTTAACCGGTGCGGCCCCAGCCCCATCACCTGAAGCACACGGCCAATCGCCCCCTGCTGCACCAGCTGACCGGCATAGACAGCGCTCTCTACATGCAGTCTCTCACTGTAGTACGTCATGTATTTCCGCCCCGTCTTCTCTGCCTGAAGGCGTGCTGCCGCAAGCTGCTCCAGCGAAGTGAACGGAGATTTGTCCGTGAAATAATCCTTCCCGTGTGCCATCACCCGCAGACCGAGCGGACCTCGCTCCGAAGGAACGGCCGCCGCTGCAACGAGCCGGACCTCAGGATCTTCAAGAATCTCTTCAGCAGAGCGTGCGGCTCTGACGCCGGGATACTTGTTCTGGAACGCTTTTACCTTCTCGGGGTCAGAATCGTATACCCACTTCAGCTCGGCTCCCGCTTCTACCAGCCCGTTGCACATCCCATAGATATGCCCATGATCCAGCGCCAGCGCGGCAATCACGAATTCACCCGGTCCCACCACAGGCTTCGCCTCATGTACCGGAGCATACATCATTCCATCCTTGCGGCTCATGCCTGCACCTCCAATCTGGAATGCAGATGCCGGAGGCTGATCTCCAGGCTCTCAAACGGATCACGCTGGCACACATCCTGCTCCACGATATGCCATTCCACACCCGTCTTACGGCAGGCCTCAATAATCGCTCCATAGTTCATGTTGCCTTCACCGATCTCAGCGAACACTGCCTTGCGGTTCAGAATAGTCATATCCTTGAAGTGTACAGCCTGCATTCTGCCTTTCACCTTGTGAATCCACTCTACGGGATCTCCGCCCCCGGCCTGCACCCAGTACAGATCCAGCTCGAAGCCGAAGACCTCCGGATCACTGTCCTGCAGCAGCACATCCATGCCCGTCAGACCGTCAAAACGTTCAAATTCAAAATCATGATTATGATACACAAATTGCAGGCCATGCTCTTCCTTAAGCGTACGTGCAATGCCGGAGGCCAGCTTGGCGAAGGTGCGGTAGCCCTCCTGGCTGGTCTGATATTCCGCAGGCAGTGAGCCAAGACCGATGTATTTGCAGCCCCATAGCTTATGTTCGGCGGCGAGTGCATCCAAATCATTCACCAGCCTGTCCCAGGGAACGTGTGTCGCACATATTTTCAGATTGAATTCATCTGCATATTCCTTCACCAGCTTAGGGTCCATCGGACCGATGCCGGAGATCTGGACAGCCTGGTACCCGATGCTGCTCACCTTCCGCAGGCTCTCCCGCAAGGCCTCCGGCGTCTGGGTATATTCACGCAGAGTATACATTTGGGCGGCAATCGTTGAACGATTCATTGTATTCATCCACTCCTAGTTAAGTTTGAGTTGCGTAAGAGAGTAAGGTTGGCCTAGTGGGTGCCCGATACATCCAGGGCTTTCTGGCTGACAGGCGCTTTGTGAAAAGTAGACTTCTCAACCTGCTCCATCAGCTTCTCATAGAACAGCTCACTGTTGATCGGCAGGTCTACCCAGTTATCGGTCCACGCGGACAGATACATGGCATTGGACAGGGTAAGGCCATGAATGCCCTCTTCCCCCGGGGCCAGCAGCGGCTCATCGTGCAGAATCGCATTGGTGAAGTTACGCATGATGCCCTTGTGCTGATCCCCGTCTCCGGGTGCCACCGGAATCTCGCATTTCCAGCACTCCGGTGCACCGAAGCCTCCGGTGAATTCCGCATTGAACTTCGGCTCCGGGGTGCGAAGGCGGAAGAAGGTGAGCTTGCCGTCTTCAATGACGATTTTACCGTTGTCGCCTGTAATCTCGAACCGGTTCGTCCCCGGCGCTTCCCCTGTAGTGGTGATGAACAGCCCGGTTGCGCCGTTCTCATATTCCACATAGGCAGTCACATCATCCTCAACCTCAATATTCCGGTATTTCCCGAACTGGCAAAAAGCGCGTACCCGCTTAGGCATCATCCCGGTAGTCCACTGCCAGAGGTCAAGCTGATGCGGGTCCTGGTTCAGCAGCACCCCGCCGCCTTCCCCGCCCCAGGTCGCCCGCCAGCCGCCAGAATCATAGTAACTCTGAGAGCGGTACCAATTGGTGATAATCCAGTTCGTGCGCCGGATCTCTCCCAGCTCCCCGGAGCGGATCAAGTCTCTCAGCTTCTGATAAAGCGGGTTCGTCCGCTGGTTATACATAATGCCGAACTTGCGGTCAGATTTCGCTGCGGCGTCATTCATCTCCTGGACGGCTTTGGTATAGACACCGGCAGGCTTCTCAATCAGAACATGCAGCCCGTAGCCCAGCGCTTCAATCGCCAGCGGCGGATGATCATAATGGGGGGTAGCGATCAATACAGCATCAATAGCACCAGACTTGAACAGCTCCTCCGGCGACAAAAAGCGCTGCACGCTGTCCGGCAAATGCTCCTCTGCCCAATCCAGCCGCTCAGGGCTGCTGTCGCATACCGCTGTAAGCTCAGCCCCTTTAATATCACTCAGCAGACTTTGGGCATGAGCGCGTCCCATATTGCCTACTCCGATAATTCCATATCGTACCTTATCCATCTCCCAGTCCCTTCCTGAAACAGTTTATGATATGAGGATAACCCTATTTGCCGACGGTGAACATGACTGTAATTAAGGTTTATTTGTATATAAATAAGATGTAATAGATAAATGAAAGCGTTATAATAGATTTATGTCCTTAATGGAGGAGCTCAGAGATGAATATGATTGGAAATGGCAATTTGACCGGGCGTCTGCTGCACAACCTGACGGTTACCGTTACCCATGCCCAATTAACCAGCAGATATCCGGGATGGAACCGGACGAATGAGACCCCTGCCTTCAACCGGCTCTATTATATTGATTCCGGCGAAGGCAAGGTGATTATCAATGGAGTGGACTACTACCCGAGACCCGGACAGCTGATGATTATGCCTGCCGGTTCCACCCAGACTACAGATACTTCACGTGATGATCCTTATACGCGCTACTATTGCCACTTCGATGCACAGATCGGAGAATGGCCGCTGTTTCATTCTGCGAATAAGCTCTACATCTGTGATGTGCCTGACCCGGAGGCCAGCCGGACGATGTTCGCGGAGATGATAGAATGGTTCCAGGATACCGGCTTCCTCGCCACCCTGCGGACGCAGGCTGCACTGCTTACGCTGCTGTCGCTCTGTCTGGAATCTGGAGGATACAGTAATTTCCTTGACGATCTGACGCATACAAGCGACCAGGGGAAGCTGGCAAATGTGCTGGGCTACATCGATCAACGGCTCATGCGGGCGCTGACGGTGGAGGAGCTGGCAGAACGGGTCCATCTGCATCCGAACTATTTCATTCCCTACTTCAAGAAATTCATCGGTGTTCCGCCGATGCAGTATGTCCAGCTGAAACGGATGGAGCTGGCTAAGAGACAGCTCTCCTATAGCGATTTCAGCATCTCAAGTATTGCCGAGCAGGTCGGCATGGAGCTGGCCCATTTTTCCAAGGTGTTCAAGAAGTCGACCGGCGTCTCCCCTTCTGCTTACCGGAGCAGCACGAGGTAGAATGTACCGGAAGTATCAGAACGTAATCACCCTGCGAGTGAAAAAGCTTACCTTCACGCGAACACAATGTATGTTCTTTTTCACATACATTGGTCCATATTCGCTGTAAAGGCCAATTGTAATCGGTTTTTCGATTACATTTGGCTTACGCAGCGTTCCCAGTCCAATTGTGATCGGTTTTTCGATTACATTTGGCTTACGCAGCGTTCCCAGTCCAATTGTAATCAGTTTTTCGATTACATTTGGCTTACGCAGCGCCCCCAGTCCAATTGTGATCGGTTTTTCGATTACATTTGGACTACGCTACCCACCCGGTCTAATCGCGTTTGCTCTCTGTAATAATATGTTAATCAAATGGACAGACGACGTTCTTTTTTAGGTACGCTGCTCATTTTTATGCTGGTGTTGTGCCTTGAAAGACATAGTTTCTGAACAATAAAAAAATCAGCACGCCTCTCTAGGAGACCTGCTGATTTTTTTATGCTTTTTCAAACAACGGATGCTATGGTGCACTCCCGATCTCTATTTGATCCCGAAATACGCATCCGCATTGTTGTAGCATATATTCTCAATTGTCCGGCCGATCAAGGCATAATCTCTCGGCAGGTCTCCCTCTTCCATCCACGTTCCGAACAGGTTGCAGAGAATGCGCCGGAAGTATTCATGACGCGTGAAGGAGAGGAAGCTTCGGGAGTCCGTCAGCATGCCGACAAAAGGACTGATCAGGCCGATGCTTGCGAGCGCCTTCAACTGCTGCAGCATCCCCTCCTTCTGATCATGGAACCACCAGCCGGAGCCCATCTGCACCTTGCCCTTGATGCCGGCCCCCTGAAAGTTGCCGATCGCGGTGGCGATCATCTCATATTGCGAAGGGTTCAGCGTGTAGACGATGGTCTTCGGCAGCTGTCCGCTGGCATCCAGCTCATTCAACAGCGCGTTGAGGCTTCGTGCCATATTGAAATCCAGAATTGAATCGAAGCCGCTGTCCTTGCCGAGGGTACTGAACATCCGTGCGTTGTTGTTGCGCAGCGCTCCGATATGCAGCTGCATGCTCCAGCCCCGCTCATGATAGAGTCTGCCTAATTTGATCAGCGTATGGCTCTGGAACTTCTGTTCCTCCTGCGGGCTGATCTCTTCCCCCTTGAAGGCCCGGGAGAATATGTAGGCCGCTTCATGCTCTGTGGACTGGGCATGTGGCAGCTCGCCGAAGGCCTGATCCGACAGCCGGCAGCCATGCTCATGGAAATAATCGATCCGCGCCGTCACAGCTTGGAGGAACCCAGCGTAATCGTGGATTTCAAGACCGCTCGCTTCACCAAGCAGGCCCACATATCCGGTGAAGCCTTCATCACGGATGTTCAGCACCCGGTCCGGTCTGAAGGTGGGGGCAACTACCGTCTGAAGTGCGCTATCCTTCTTAAGCTGAATGTGATGCTCCAGTGAATCAATTGGATCATCCGTTGTGCAGACCACATTGACATTGAGCTTTTTGAGAATGCCCTGCGTAGTCAGATCATCTCCCTGGAGCTGCTCATTGCAGCGTTCCCACACACTCTCTGCTGTCTCCCCGGAGAGCAGCTCGTCGATCCCGAAGTAGCGCTTCAACTCCAGATGAGTCCAGTGGTAGAGCGGATTGCCCACCATCTCCGGCAGGGAGCGCGCCCAGACCATGAATTTGTCTTTGTCCGGCGCATTCCCGGTAATTAGCTGTTCGTCGACACCCAGCCAGCGAAGCGCCCGCCACTTGTAATGGTCCCCGGATAAGGCGAGATCAGCGATATTGCGGAACCTGCGGTTACTGCTGATCTCCTGCGGATTCAGATGACTGTGGAAATCGTAAATCGGCATTGCGGCGGCATAATCGTGATACAGTCTCTGTGCACTTGAACTTAACAGCAGCCAGTCGTCATGAATAAAAGATGAGGTACTCATATTGTTCTCCTGCCTCTCGTCTATGATATTGGCGGGCTACGGATACCGTCTTGAAACGAACGGCAGACGTTTCTGCCCGTAAGCACTACCATACTACCATACTTGTATGGTAGTATGGTAGTGCTTACAATAACTATAGCAGGAGGGTTACACGATGGAATACACTATAGGTACACAAGCGCTCTCCACAAGGGACATCGTGTATCGTTCACTGAAGCATCAGATTCTGCTGCTGGAGCTGCCGCCCGGAACCGGCATTTCGGAGAAAGAGATTTCGCTGAAATTCAACGTCAGCCGCACCCCGGTCCGGGAGGCCTTCGTCCGTCTGGCCCAGGAGGGCCTGCTTGCCGTATATCCCCAGCGGGGGACGGTGGTCTCCCTGATTGATTCCGAACTCGTGGAAGAAGCCCGCTTCATGCGCGAGCATCTGGAGCGGGCGGTCATCCGGGAAGCGTGCAGCACCTTCCAGGCCAGGAATCTTATTGATCTGAAGGCCAATCTGGACAAGCAGAAGCTCTGCATAGAGGACCAGGACTATAAAGAAATGTTCATGCTGGACGAAGAGTTCCCTTCCATCATGTGATTTTCACGGGCTGCAATAAAAAGAACACCTGGGAGGTCATCCAGCAGATCAAGGTTCACCTGAACCGCAGCCGGATGCTCAAGCTCACGGCAGATCACAACTGGGAGCATCTGTACCGGCAGCATTATAGTCTATATGAAGCTATTGAGCTGCATAATATTCAGCAAGGGGATCAGATTATGCAGGAGCATATGGCCTTGACAATCGCCGACCAGGAGATGCTGATGGAGAAATATCCGCAGTATTATAAGCAAAGATCCGCAGACTGACAGAACCTGACACTAATCATACTTTCACCAAGAAGGGTTGGATCACTATGACCGAGTTGGCATTACAGCCTGCGCTGGCAGGCAAGACCGCCGTAATTACCGGAGGAGCGGGAGCGCTCTGCAGCGCCATGGCGCTGGAGCTAGCCCGCCAAGGCATGAAGGTCGCCATCCTGAACCGTACCGAGGCCAAGGGAGCGGCTCTGGCTGCACAGATCACTTCCGGCGGCGGCCAGTCCCTGGCCTTGGCCTGCGATGTTATGGATGCCGGCAGTGTCCGGCAGGCAGCGGATGAGATCTGCAAGCAGTGGGGTCCCTGCGACTTGTTGATCAATGGAGCCGGGGGGAATCAGCCTTCGGCGATTACCACCAAGGAGACCTTGGAGCCGGGAGATTTAGAGAACCCCGATATTGTCTCCTTCTTCGATCTGTCCGTGAACGGCTTCCGCACGGTCCTCGACCTCAATCTGACCGGAACATTAATTCCAACCCAAATCTTCGCCAAGCAGATGCTCGGACGCCCCGGAGCTGCGGTGATTAATATCTCCTCCATGAGCGCCGCTTCACCACTCACCAAGGTTCCGGCTTACAGCGCGGCTAAGGCAGGCATCAACAACTTCACGCAGTGGCTTGCGGTTCATCTGGCAGAATCTGGCATACGGGTGAACGCCATCGCTCCCGGCTTCTTCGTCACTGCCCAGAATGAACAGCTGCTGAAGGACCCGAAGGGTGAATTAACCGACCGTTCGCTCAAAATCATCTCCCAGACCCCGATGCGCCGCTTCGGCACACCGGAGGATCTGCTCGGCACCCTGCTCTGGCTGGCCGATGAGTGCATGTCCGGGTTCGTGACCGGGGTGACCATCCCCGTAGACGGCGGGTTTATGGCCTACTCGGGCGTGTGAGCCTGAGATATCAATAATAAAAAACCTGGACCTCAGAAAACAGGTCCAGGTTTTTGTTCAGCTGCGAAGTGACAAGGCGGATGTATGTGGAAAATCGAATAGAATAGGTACCGAGAAGCAATATGAGCCGAATGTATGTGGAAAACCGAATACATTGGGCGTGGCGGCGGCGTGTGGAACAAATGTAATCGAAAAACCGATTATATTACGCCGGATGGTGGTGTGCGGACCAAATGTAATCGAAAAACCGATTACATTGCGCCGGATGGTGGTGTGCGGACCAAATGTAATCGAAAAACCGATTACATTACGCCGGATGGTGGTGTGCGGACCAAATGTAATCGAAAAACCGATTACATTACGCCGGATGGTGGTGTGCGGAACAAATGTAATCGAAAAACCGATTACATTGCGCCGGATGGTGCCTTGCGGACCAAGTACATTGTGCTCGCAAGCAGCCATATAGACCGGATGTATGTGGAAACGAATACAATTAGTACCACGAAGGTGATTATGCCAGGCTTGTGGGGCTTAGGATGCTAAACATCCTTCACCCGCAAGGCAGGATCATCCCGTCCCCTAAGCTTCAACCAGCACTCCATCCGCCAGATGCAGCACCCGGTCGCACCAGTCCAGCATCCGTTCGTCATGAGTCACCATTACGGCGGCCTTGCCTTCGCTCCGCACCTCCTCGGCGATCATTCGTACCACTTCCCGGCCGCGGCTGTAATCCAGGCTGGCTGTAGGTTCATCCGCGAACAGAATGGCCGGCTTGTTCATCCATGCCCGGGCAATCGCCACCCGCTGCTTCTCGCCCCCCGACAGCTGTTCGGGGTAATGGTTGCGGCGTTCCCAGATCTCCAGACGCTTCAGCAGATAGGCGGCGCGCACCTTCGCTTCCTTCTGGCTGAGCTTAGCCAGCTTCGCGACATAGAGCAGCTGCTCCTCTACCTTCAGGAACGGCAGCAGCTGCGCATTTTGGAACATGAAGCCGATTTTTTTCAGCCTCAGCTCCGTTAGTGCCCCCTTGTCCTTGTCACGAAGCGATTCGCCGTCGAGCAGAATCTCTCCGCTGGTAGGCGTGAGCAGCGCACCGGCTGCGGAGAGAAATGTGCTTTTCCCGGAGCCGGATGGCCCCAGTACTGCTATGAATTCGCCCTCGTTCACCGTAAGGTCCAGATGGTTCAGAACAGTCATCGCCCCCTCCCCATCCCCGTAAGTCTTGCTTACCTGCTTCATCACTAATTTCGCACTCATGCTCCAGTCCTCCCTATCGCTTCCAAAGCATCCACTTTGGCTACTCTTGCTACCGAAATTAACGAGCCCAGCAGGGACATCCCTACGAACAGCAGACTGGTCATTGCCATCGTCTGTCCGTCCAGCTCAAACGGCATCGTGTCGGGCAGGCCCATATTCATCCCAAGCGTAAGCAGAATGCCCAGCGCCAGACTGATGACAGACAGCAGCATGACTTGACCGACTACACTCCAGGCCAGATAGGACATCTTGGTCCCCATTGCCTTCAGGATACCGAATTGGCTGGTCTTCTGGATCGTAATGACATAGAAGAATACAGCAAGAACTACTGCAGCAATCACGAACAGGAACACAATCATCATCAGCAGCGAATTCTGTTCGGCGGAGTAACCGGGAACACTGGAGATTGCCTGTTTTTGCGTAATTACCTCTATAGACTGCTGCTGATCTGCAATCTGTGCAGCTTGAGCCACCGTTACATCCAGCGCGATCACATTGTACGGGGCATTGGTATTGCCTGAGCTGTCGCCTTCCTTAACCGCTCCTTGCTTCATCGCCTGCCAGTCCAGCTGATTGATATACACCACCGGCGTATGGCTGTAGGAGCTGTCCTTCACGAAGCCGGTAACCGTCCAGCTCATGCCGGAGGCCTGATCACGGATCGTACTGCCAATGGTAACGCCGGACTGTTCCAGCTTGGAGTCTGCAACCGCGCTCCCTTGAACCTCATTGGTGAATCCGGCACCTTCCGTTACATCAGGAGCCAGCATCCCCGTCATATCTACGGCAAAAAACGTAATATCTGCCTTCACATCCGCACCGGCCGCTGTAATTGTACTGGTCTGTACCCCCAGCGGAGTCGCGTTCGCCTCTCCGGCTAACGACCGGGTAGCCGCAAGCTCCGTATCTGTTAACTGTGAACGCCTGAAGGTATGATCCGCGTCGCTCTGCACGGCAAAATAATTAGCGGGCATATTTTTCAGCGCTGAAATGTTGGCATAAGCCAGACCTCTGGCCAGTCCGGTGACGAACAGCACCAGGAACGAAACCAGCAGCATAATTACCATAATGAGGCCGTAACGCGCTTTGGAGTGCCTCATCTCCCGAATTGCCAAGAACATAGTACCACTCCTTCTAATCTGTATAATCACAGTTTATAGAGTGAAGATGAACGGAGTATGAATAAAGAATTACACTATATAGATTGAACATAGCCGCTTCCAAAACAGATGGCAGGCGCAACTGCGGTGAATATTGGACTTCCGGCCGCTGTTGTTCCCAGATTTCTTGATTTCTACCGCTCTTCGCGGTAGAAATCCGGTAACAAAGGCGTACGCTTAGCTCCTACAGTTCCAAATTCCCCTCCGTTGCTTTCATCTATTTTATGAATGACTAATCAATCTATATCGTTAGGGTAGCGGGGCAGAGAAACAGTGAACGTAGTTCCTTCCCCTACTGTGCTCGTCACCTCGATGGTTCCGCCATGCGCCTGGACGATCTTTTGGGCAATGGCCAGCCCCAGCCCGCTGCTACCCGGCTCACGGGATCGCGACTGATCCACCTTGTAGAACCGGTCGAAGATCATCGGCAGCTGCTCTGCCGGAATGCCCGCACCGTTGTCGGTCACTGTTACAATACATTGCTGGCCCTCCACTTGTGCTGCAATGCTGAGGGTCCCGCCTGTAGGAGTGTATTTGATCGCATTCGTCACCAGATTCATCCACACCTGATAGAGCAGATTGGAATCGCCCGTAAGCGTGATGTCTTCTGCATGCAGCCGTACCGCCAGCTCCTTCTCCGTAAGATGCCACTCCATTATCTGAATCACCTGCCGCAGCTGGGCGCGCAGATCGAAGCTTCTTTTCTGCAGAGCATGCTCGTCATAATCCAGTGAGGACAAGGTGAGCAGCTGCGTGCTGAGCATGGACAACCGCCGGCTCTCATCCCCGATAATGGACAGATACTCCAGACGCTGGGCTTCCGGCAGAGTACCGTCCTGGAGCGCATGGGCGAAGCCCTGAATAGAGGTTAGCGGCGACTCGATCTCATGCGAGACATTAGCGACAAACTCCTGTCTTGCCCGGTTCGTGCGCTCCAGCTCGCGGCTCATCGTCATGAAGTGGGAAGCCAGCTGGCCAATCTCGTCGCGGCGTGCGGTGTAGAGCTTGATGTCGTAGCGCCCCTTGGAGATTAGAAGCGTGGCCTCGGTCAGCCGGGTGATCGGTCGCACCACATGAAATACAGTAATCAGCATGAACCACAGGCTTAGCAGAATAATGACCCCGATAATCACGACAAAAAAGATCCGCAGCTCCCCGAACTGCACCTGGGCATCCGGACGCATGAACAAGGCATAGGTCTCCCCGTTAATATGGACCGGCACCCCAATGGAATTGCTGAGCTGGTTATCAAAAAAGCCGGTCACGAACAGCTGGCCGGGGAAATTCCCCACCCCATGGTAGATCTCGCCGGCCAGCACACTGCGCAGCGCCTCCTCCTTGAGGTCATTTTTGCGGAAAGGCAGGCCGTAGAAGCGTTCTTCCCCGTCTGCGTTGACCAGATACATCTTATACCCCAGGGATGCTGTACTCAGGAGATATTCTTCCACCGCATCCGGGTGATCCTCGATGAACTGCTGCAAACCTATGGCCATACGGGTCAGCTTAGCATCATTTTTCGGCTTGACTTGGGACTGGTAATACAGGTTAGAGACCAGAAATCCCAGCACGCTGCTGATCATAATCACCGAGCAGAAGATGATACTCATCCTTACATAGAGCGATCTCATGAGTTCACCATGTCCACTTTGTAGCCAATTCCCCGAACCGTGCGGATGGTAAAATCATTCTGATATTCGCTGAACCGCTGCCGCAGACGCTTGATATGCACATCCACCGTCCTCTCGTCCCCTTCATAGTCTGCCCCCCAGACCAGCTCAATCAGCTCACCGCGCGTGAACAGGCGTCCAGGATATTGGGCCAGCTGGGCCAGCAGCTCGAACTCCTTTACCGGCAGCAGCAGCACCTCATTTCCGTCACTGATCTCGTAATTCTTACGGTCTATCACAAGCGAATTCAGGCGAATCCGGTCATCTGAGGCGATGGAATAACGGCGGAACAAGGCCTTAATGCGAAAGAGCAGCTCCTCCGGCTCAAAAGGCTTTGTCACATAATCATCCGTGCCGTGCAGATACCCCTGCTCCTTATCGCTAAGCTGCTGACGGGCCGTCAGCAGAATGACGGGAATATCATAGTTCTCCCTTATGTATGCACACAGCTCCAATCCGTCCATATGCGGCATCATCACATCCACCACCGCCAGATCGACCGTCTGCTCCTTCATCCGTGCCGCCGCTTCCAGCCCGTCTCCGGCTTCGATTGCTTGGTATCCCTCTCTCGTAAGAACATGCCGCAGCAGCGTTCGGATATGAACATCGTCGTCGGCTACCAGTATCTTTTTCAACTTACATACGCTCCCTCCGGCTTGCCTGATTAATGTCATCATACTAGCAACAAACGTTACTTAAGACAATAGGACTCCACCCCAACGAGCTCTACTAGTACATAATCAGCTTTAAAACGGTAAGAATGAACATCGAGTTAATATTTGGCTGATACCGCACCCTTTACCGACTTTAAGTAGGTAATTGTATTTCCTGCAATAGAAAACGCATTACTGACCGAAAAATGAGATTCTATTGTATTTCATACAGTCTAATGTTGTGTTTTGGGTGAAAAATGGCCTTTTTTCAACATTCCATTGTACGGAATACAATAGATTGTAATTCGAAGCCTTTTTTTACGTATTCTATTGTACAAACTACAGTTGCTATCGTTCCAGCGCCTACAGCATCTGTATAACTGCTGCGGGAATGAGGCGCTGGCTCGTTAGTGGGCGTTGTTCTTCAGGGGCGTTTGGCTTGGCGTAACGGACTGAGGTGCTCTTCTTTGGGAAGAACGTCGCCAATTGGGCGAGTAACGGACTCCACAGGCTTTATCCTTTGCACTTCAGCTCCGAAACGTCTCATAGAGAGACTCTAAGGTCCACTGAGTCCGTTACGCTGCAAAAAGTGGCGTTTTCGCGGGGATAAGATCTCGCTGGTCCGTTAGATTTGGGGTGGATAGGGTTTAACAAGCTTATCCATCCTTTTTAATCTGATGCTGTGTTAGCCCACTACGTTCTACACTATAAAATACAAAATACTGTCCCTCAGCGGGGTGGCCGGTCTGCCCATAAGCCGCTCCAAATCCCCGGAGGTGGAAGCCGTATCCAGCTTGCGGAGCCAAGTATAGATCCAGTGCTGTACACTCGCGTCCTGAACATGTACAACAGGCTTCCCGGCAACCGCAGTCAACACTTCAGCCAGAACTGCGAAATCCCAGGTTCGGGAAGCAGCCAGCTCATACACCTGATTGCCGGACTCTCCACTGCCAAGCACAGCAGCCGTAGCCAGAGCCAGGTCTGCGCGTGTTACCGAATTGAACCTCCAGTCTCCCGGCGCTGTTGCCAGCTGTCCAGTGGAGATAGCCTCCTTCAGGCCAAGTACTCCTACGAAATCCATATACAATCCGTTACGCAAAAAAGTATAGCCCATACCGGACTCTATGATTGCCTGCTCCGTCAGAGTATGCACATTCCCTGGCGTACTCCGATCCGTACTGTGCTGCGGAAAAGCAAAACCCGTATAAAGCAGATGCCGGACCCCGCCTCGCTTCGCTGCATCAATAACACGCTTATGCTGGGCGAGACGTACATCGTCGTCTGTATGCGAACTGGAAATCAGCAGCAGCCGGGAAATTCCGTGGAAGGCTTCATCCAGTGTTTCCGGCAGGTCGTAATCCACCTTGCGGACTTCTATTTCCGGCTCCAAGAAAAGAGGCGCTTGCTCCATCCTGCGGACCCCGGCAACGATCTGCCGGGCCGGCAGGCGCTGACTTAACTGTTCAATAATCAGACGTCCCAGCTGACCAGTGGCCCCTGTAATCATGATTTTCATAAGTAATTCCTCCTCAATCTTATCGGGTTCGGGTAACGAATAATTGCCAGTTCTGCTAGCCTTGTTCCCGGCCCAGCTTATTCAGCAGCTCCAGCAGCAGGTGCAGCTCCGGCTCATCTAGCCGCTTCATTACCGCCGCAACCGCTTCCCGGTTCCCCGGCAGCTGTTCCATCAGCAGTCGCTTACCTGCTTCGGTCAGCGAAATGACGGTCTTACGGCCATCCTGTGCATGAGCCGCCCGCGTAATATAGCCATCCTTCTCCAGCGGAGTCAGCAGCAGGCTGATATTGGCTTTGGTTACCGCGATTCGCTCAGCAAGCAGTGAGGGAAGGATCGATCCCCCGTGCTTCGCAATCTCAACCAGAACGCGAATTCTTGCCCCGTTCAGCCCCTGCGCCTGCCAGTATTTCTCGGAGACGGCCACCGTGCCGGCTGTCGCTCCCACCAAGGCGAAGAAGACCCTATTTTCCAGCGGCAGCTCAAGCACAACCTTTTGTAAATCATCCATTTGTTAATTTCAGCTCCATTTAGTTAATGGCTTAACTATATTTACAGATAGATTATCTGATCCTGTCAGGATTGTCAAAAGAAAACGCACAGCTCCTCCGTAACGAAACAAAACCCCCTATCCTTCTTAAGGAAGGCAGAGGGTTCGATACGCCGCATGCGGGTTTCCGTTAAATTAAAATAGGCTTAGCCGTAGGAGAGACCTTGTCTTCACCATAGCTCATGCTGCCATCCAGCACTAGCTCCAGCTTAATCAGCTCCGAGCGGCTGGCCAGCCGGATCGGCGGTCCCCAGGTTCCGTAGCCGGACGAGACGATGACATGCAGCTTGTTTTTGAGCAGATAACCCCAATCCAGTTCGAACAGGCGCCGGGTAATCCAGTGATTCGGTGCAATCTGCCCCCGGTGGGTATGACCCGACAGCAGCACATCCACTCCAGCCTCAGAAGCGATGCCGAAGCCTGTCGGCTGATGATCCATCATCAGGATCGGCTTGCTGCGGTCAAGTCCCGTAAGTAGGTCTTCCACGCTTAGCCGTCCACCTGTCTCCATAGCTTCAGCAGTCTTGTCTTTGCGCCCGGCCACGTAGACTCCCGAAGTCTCTACCACTTCATCCTGTAGCACCTGAATGCCGACACTCCGCATAACCTCCGTATACTGCGCAATCGATCCGCCGTAGTATTCGTGATTGCCCAGCACAGCGTAGACCCCATAACGTGCCTTCAGCTGCTTCAGCTGCTGCTCCATTCCATTGCGGAGAAAAGGCTCAATGCTGTCATCCAGCACATCTCCGGCCAGCAGAATGATATCCGGGTTCATCGCGTTCATCTCCCTGACCATTCTGCGCAGATGGCGGTTGCCGACAATGTTGCCCAGATGGAGGTCGGAGGCTACAGCTACCGTCAGTGGAACGCTGGTTCCGATGGATTTGTCCACCTTAAGCCGGTGGGTCCGCACCACAGTACTCCAGGCATTGCGCGATCCCCAGATCAGGAAGACGGCGAGCAATACCAGCACTGTAGTCCCGGCTTCAGTCACGAATGCGGACAGATTCGCGCCTGCGAGCGCCAGCACACCATAGAGCAGATCGGTCAGCGGCAGCATGATCACGGCGAACTCCATACAAGCCAGATAATATGAGCCGATCACCTTGAACAACCTGCCTACCGGTCTGAGCGCCTGCGGCAGCGGCACCCGTCCAATCATATAAGAGAAGGAAATGACAAGAAAGACAGTCCAATACGCAGCAGTATTTATCCCCGGCAGCCATGCCTGGAGCAATACGGACAGATGCCATCCAATGTAGACATTCACCAGTCCAAGCACCAGCACCATGACCGCAGCCCCGGCCAGCATCCGCATGTTTTTCAATTCATCCCACTCCCTTAAAGTAAGTTTCTATCTTATCCACTTCAAATCATAACACAAAGTATTCACCAGGTATAAACTGTGCCGCCGACCTGTGATAAACCTGAGTGCTTCCCCTTGGAAAAAAGAAAGACAGCCCTGCGGCTGCCGTTGATGAATACTTAAATCAGGAATGCATAACTGCAATTTGTACAACTATATCGCCCGATTTGCCACCAAATCTCTGTTTAGCTGTATTTCGTGCAATTAAAATGCCTATTTATCAGGAGCTTCACCCATCCGGGCAGATTTAGTTGTACAGACTACAGTTAGAAGGGAATTGCCTTCCGTTTCACTGTTTTTAGTTGTATCAAATACACTAATCCCTGAATATTCACATCGAACGCAGTTTCAAACCTTACTGCTTGTTGAACTAGCCTCATTACTTGCAGCGTCCTGGCTCAGGAACTCCAGCGTGTCCATGGCTTTTTTCAGCATCGGCTCTTTCTCTATCAGCGCTTCTACCATTCTCAGTCTGGTTTCGCCCAGCCGTCCCCCGGCTCCGTCCGGATGCAGCGGTTCTCCCCACAGTAGGCCATCCCCCTCGTATCTGGGAAGCACATGCATGTGGTAGTGGGTCAGATCGTTGAATTTACCGCCATCGGCAATGATTCTAATCCCGTCCGGCTGATATAGACGTTTGAACAGCGCGGAGAGCTTCTGTGAAGCGTCCATAACGGCATGAGCAGTTTCCGCATCCATCTCATCGACGTCCCAATAGTGCTTTTTCGGCAGAATCAGAGTATGGCCTTCATTGAAGGGATCGATATCGAGTACACAGGTGATATATTCATTCGCATAGACGATATTAAGGCCGGGTTCTATTCCATTTGCAATTCTACATCCGAGGCAATCCACTTTGGTCTTCTCCCCTTTAGACCGCCCGGTTCCCCTTGGCAGCGATGCATTCACCGATTAGCTTGTCGCATTTGTGAATATGATTGATCAGCCAGTCTGTGAGCGTGCGGTTCAGCTTGATTGTGGATAATACGGATACCCCTTTGCTCTTAACCGTCTCCTCCAGCTCCAACACTGTCTGCACGAACTCTGCGTGCGTCTTCTGATGCTCCGTCAGCTCCGGGAAGTCGATATCCTTCATCAGCTGCTCTTCACTGCCGAAATGCTCCACGGTATAGTCCTTGAGGAACTTCAGCGTTTCTTCGATCTTTTCTTTGCCCTGCTGGTTGCTGCAAGCTTCAAAAAAATCATTCAGCTTCACAAGCAGCTGCCTGTGCTGGCAGTCAATCTTCTCTACACCGATATCATACGAATCTTTCCAGCTAATCATAGGCTCACCCTGTCCTTTGCCATAAACACAATAGTAAAAATATAACTAATTGTCTGCTTTTCCCTATGAAAGTTCTATTAAGAACATCACAGGGCGGCATTACCGGACAGGAGGGCAGTCTCAGAATAAATTCCACTCCCGGTTATACCGGTACAGCTTCGAGGGACGGTGTCCGGCATCCCGGGTGCTCTGATCCGTCTCAATGACCCGCTCTGCGATTTTTCGGCGGAAGGCGGCAGCGAGCAGCTCCTTGCCAAGGATGATCTCATATACCCGCTGCAGCTCGGACAGGGTGAAGAGCGGCGGCATGAGATTGAAGATAATATCCGTATATTCCGCCTTGCCGCGCAGACGTTCAATGGCATACTGCACCATGAGCAGATGGTCAAAAGAAAACCCCGCGCTGCGCACGATCTCACGGCTGACCTGGCGGACATGCCCCTGAATAGTCTCCGTAAGCTTGACCACCCCGCTTAGCTTCTCCTGCTCATTCTCCAGTATAATCTCCACCAGTGTCTCCTGACGGATGTCCTGCTCCAGCACCTCGCGGCGGGTCTCCAATATGTGGTACGAGACGTTGAACCAGGCGGCTGCGGCTGCATCATCCCCTGCCTGTACGTCCAGAGCCATTCGGTCCACGAGCGCCATGTAGGAGCAGCTGATCACCCTCATCCGCGGATCACGATCCACATCGCCCCAGGTGTATAGCTGCTCCATGTAAATGTTATCAATATTAGTCTCGCTGTAGAGCTCCCGGCGGGCTGCTTCCTCTACGCTCTCACTGATCCCTACGAACCCTCCGGGCAAAGCCCATTGTCCCAGAAAAGGATGCTCCCCGCGCTGAATCAGCAGCAGCTGTAAGGACTTCTCCGCCAGCTTGCGGTAGTTATCCTGCTCCTGCTCCATTACCGTGAAGATCAGCATATCGACGGTGACAGACGGACGTTCGTAGTTGCCGGCATTATAATTTTTCAGGAATTGCTCCTCGTTTAAGCCGTTAGGGTCGGTGACTGGTTGATTTGGCATGGATATTCTCCTTGTCTTGAATCAATTAATAAGTTACGGTTGTTAATAACATATTGATATTATATACATGTTGCTGGAGTGCGGGCAAGTCTGCCGGGAAGAAGCACTATTTTGCCCATATAAAAAAAATTGCCCCACCCGAAAGCAAGGCAATTCATGTAACCTATTCTTATTGCGCACTTGTTGGTCACATCGGTTCGATATGGACGAGCACGGTAGAGACCTGATGACGGTCCTTTAGCTGATCTTCGATCTCCTCCGTAATATCGTGACTCTGCACCACATTCAGGTTGGAATCCACCAGCACTGTAGTATCGACCAGCACATTATTGCCGTGAATACGGGCTTTGATATCCTTAATCGACTCCACACCCTCAATCTCAGCTACCGTCTGCTTCATCATCTCCAGCTTACCGGCATCGAAGCCGTCGGTGAGGTCATGTGTAGCTTTGCGGAAAATATCCCAGGCCGTCTTGCAGATCAGCAATCCGACAATCGTGGCAGTAAGCGGATCTAACCAGGGAATTCCGAACTGTGAGCCGATAATGCCAACGAAGGCTCCCAAGCTGACCAGCGCATCCGAACGGTTGTCCTGCGCCACTGCATGCATTGCATTGCTGTTCAGGCTGCGGGCAAGTCTGATGTTGTAGCGGTAGACTGCAATCATAACCACAGCACAGGCAGCTGCCGTCCACGCGGCAATCAGATCAGGGGTCTCCAGCACAGGCTGAATGAATTTGTTCACACCCTGATAGAGCACTTGGAAGCCTACAGCAATCATGATAAAAGAGGCGACCAGTGCGGCAACTGTCTCTGCTCTGAAATGACCATAGCTATGGTTGGAATCCGGGGGTCTGCGGGAAATCCTAAGCCCGGTCAGAATGGCCAGAGAAGCAATAATGTCGGTGCTGTTATTCAGCCCGTCCGCAAGAAGAGCCTGAGAGCCTGACACCGTTCCTATGAACAATTTGACGGCAGATAAGAGTATGTATGCTAATAGACTTAGCCATGCTCCTTTTTCACTTTGTTTGATATCGCTGTAATTATCCAAGAAAAAGGACCTCCAAAGATTAGTATTGTTCCATACTACACGCTGAGTTACAGGTGGGTCTAGAGAAACAGTGTTGCCGGACAGCGTAAGAGTTAACCCCGCTAAATAGAGTTGGGAGCCCGGAAGTAAGTTGCGGCCCCCAACATTCTTTGCCCTTGTTCAACTTCGCTGCTGTTCTGCTGCTGACAGGCCGTGTAACTTTTCCCGCAAAACGAAGTCTAACTATACGGTGACCCTAAGCCGGCTAAGTGGAAGCGGCATTGCCGTCCTTTGAAGGACGGTACCGTATAAATTCATCTATTTGCACAAAAAAAGCGGCTCCCCCTCTTAAAGGAGAATGCCGCTGAGCTTGCGCATGATTGGTTACACTGGCTGTCTACTACTCCGCTGGAGGAGTGAACGAACGTGCTGCAAATTCTGCATCCAGCATATAGAAGGCATTGCTGTCGGTTTCGATCCGTTTGAGCTTGGCGATAATGTTGCTGAAGAGCGCCTCTTCTTCCACCTGCTCATCAATGAACCATTTCAGGAAATAGATCGTCGCATGCTCCCGTTCATCCAGGGCGAGATCCGCCAGATGATAGAATTTCTTCGTATTCTGCTGCTCATGCGCGAAGGCATGCTCGAACGCATCCAGCATGGAGCTATACTCATTGTTCGGTTCAGGCATCGCCGCAAGGGTCGCCCGGTAATCACGGTCATTCAGGAATTTGTAGATCTTCATGGCATGGAACCGTTCTTCTTCAGCCTGCACCAAAAAGAAATTGGCGAATCCGTCCAGGCTCTCACCGGAACAATACGCAGCCATCGCAAGATAGACATGCGCAGAATAGAATTCGAAATTCATTTGTTCATTAAGCGTGTTCATTAATTGCTCTTTCATTGACAGGTCACCTCATCCTATAGTATTGATAATGCTTGAAGCAGTTCTGCAGTTCATATGTAATGTCTTGTTCATTCTATCATCCTTATCCGCCAAACCGCAATCGAAAGGAAGATTCCCCTGATGAAATGGCTCAGCCTTCAAAAGATAAACAATAGTCCCCTCCGCCGCTCTCTCCTCCCGCTCGCCGCCTCCGCCTGCCTGCTTCTGGCAAGCGGCTGTGAGGGGAATGGAAATTCCGCACAGGTCAGCACCGGTACCGGCTCCGCCCCGGCAGCGGCGTCTGCCTCTCCGGCTGCTGCACAGACACCTGCGGCAACCGAAGCAGAAGCGACACCGTCACCTGAGGCTTCGGCCACTCCTGACCCCGTCTCCCGGAAGCTCGCCGGGATGACCCTGGAGGAGAAGATCGGGCAGATGCTGCTGGTCGGCGTCCAAGGCAAATCAGCAGGTGCTGAAGCGCGGAAGATGATTGCCGAAGACAAGGTGGGCGGAATCATTCTGTATTCGGGTAATGTCGGCAGCCTGAAGGAGCTGGTGCAGCTGACCAACGCCTTGAAGCAGAGCAATGCGGGGAATCCCGCGCCGCTGTTCATGAGTGTCGATCAGGAAGGCGGCAAGGTCAGCCGTCTTCCTGATGACTATGCCGCTTTCCCTTCGAACGCAGCTGTCGGCAGAGGAGACGATGCCGACGATGCCGGAAAGATGGGCGAGCTGCTCGGACGGGCGGTGAAATCCTCCGGCTTCAATATGGACTTCGCGCCGGTGCTCGATATCAACAGCAACCCGGATAATCCGGTAATTGGTGACCGTTCCTTCGGCCGCAGCGCAGAGCTTGTCACCCGGCTAGGCATTGCCGAGATGAAGGGGCTTGAGCACGCAGGCGTCATTCCCGTGGTCAAGCATTATCCAGGCCATGGCGATACCTCGGTGGATTCACATCTGGAGCTGCCTGTGATCAACAAGACAGAGACCCAGCTGGCAGAACTGGAATGGCAGCCATTCCAGGCAGCGATCCGGGAGAAGGCCGATGCTGTAATGGTGGCCCATATTCTATATCCGAAGCTCGACCCGGACAAGCCAGCGTCGCTGTCTCAAGTGATTATCGGCCAGCAGCTGCGCGGACAGATGGGATACGAAGGAGTAGTCATTACGGATGACATGACCATGGGTGCGATCATTAAGAATTACAGCCTCCCTGCTGCAGCAATAGAATCCGTATTGGCCGGCAGCGATATCCTGCTGGTCGCCCATGAATACAAGAACGAGCAAGCCGTGCGTGCCGCCCTGCTGGACAGTGTCAAGAACGGCAGCATCTCCGAAGCACGGATTGACGAGAGTGTCTATCGTATTCTGGCGCTGAAGGCCAAGTATCAGTTAACGGACGAAGCGGTGCCCTTGCCTGATCTTGCTGGCTTGAACAGTGACATCCAGGCTTGGCGCAAGCCGTTCATGCGAAAGTAAAAATACTCCAAGCTTTCAGCAATAAGTGGGGCCAGCCTGCTACTGTCCTCCACACAGGCTACAATCCGCAGAAAAGCCCCAGACCCGGAAATCACCCGGGCTTGGGGCTTTCAACTGCTTTCAACTGCTATCAACTGCTTCTAACTATTGCAGAACCACGGTGTCTCCTGCCTTCAGTCCCGATAACACCTCAGTTTTATCAGTCGTTTCCATTCCGGTCTTGATCTCTTTGCGTTCGTACTGGCCGTTTCCTTTGTCCACCATCACGAAGGCCAGATCCCCTTCGCGGATGACGGCGATATTGGATACAACCACCGCCTTCTCTTTGCGCGAGGTCTCCACGTCTCCGCTCAGGCTAAGGCCGCCAATCAAATGCTCGTCCGGCTGCATGGAGATGACTACCTCAAATTGCGGAAGCTGGCCGGTTGTGTTCTGTCCGGTAGTCGTTGTGGCGAACTTGGCCACTCCGGTTACCTCTCCGTTCAGGACCAGATCTTTTACGGCGGTCATCTTCACCTTTACCTTCATACCCTTTTTGATGCGGAAGATGTCCTGCTCCCCGACCTGCGCAATGAACTCTACCTTGTTCGTGTCCACAATCTTACCAATGTACTGATTGTCGGTGACGGTCTGCGGCCGCTCCGTGCTGCTGTCGAAGAGGAAGATCCCGTTCTCCGGTGCATGGTATACCGCAGTGTTCAGCTTCGCCTTCTTCTCCGCAAGCTCTTTGGCTTGAATCTCGGCATTCACCTGGTTCAGCTCATCGCTCAGACGGGCGGTTTCCTGGGCAGCCAAGGCTTTTAGCCGTTCTGCTTCTGTTCCGGCCGGGGCCGAGGAATCATCCTCCTGCTGGCTGACAAAAGCGTTCAGCTCCCCCTCCAGCTTCGCCTTACGGGCAGTCGCTTCCGCTGTAGCAATCTCATTACGGAGTGTGCTCTGATCCAGAGTGAAGAGCACCTGGCCCTTCTTCACCTGTGCCCCGTTCTCCACCTTCCAGGAAGTGACCTTGGAAGCAAAGGGGGCATACACCAGCGTCTCCTGCTGGTATTGCGATCTGCCCTTGATCTGCACTGAGCTGGTCAACGTCTCTTCTGTTACCGGGAAGCTAATTACCTGCATCGGTTCAGGCGGGAGATCCGCAGTCTCATCAGCCTTGAAGAATTTGGTATATCCGAAATAACCCGCAGTTCCGATAATACCTAAGATTATAATCCATTTCAGGCTCTTCTTTAGAGTCCTCTTCATCGTTTCGGCTTCCTTTCTAGCTTAGGGTTAGTCACGTTTAATAGCGGTTAATGCATCGGTTCTGGAGGCGCTGATCGCCGGATAGATCCCCGACAGCACACCGGTCATAATGGCAAAGGACATTCCGACCGGCAGATTCATCACCGGAATGAAGAAATTCATCCCCTCCCCTGCGCTGCCTACCAGCTTGTTAAGTGCCATGACAATTAAATAGGAGAAAGCGACACCCAGCATACCCCCGAGCAGTCCCAGAAGTGCGGCTTCGGTAATGAACATGTTGCGGATCTGCCCCATGTTAGCCCCGAGGACCTTCATAATACCAATCTGGCGCCGCCGCTGATGAGTGGACATGGTCATGGCCACTATGATCGAGATGGAGGCGATGATCAGAATGAATACCCCGATGCCGAGCGCCGCCATTTTGATCATATCAAATTGCTCCTTCAGCATCTCCTGCTGGTACAGATTATCTTGAGCGTTCAGGGTCAGCTTCTGAATCATCTGCTCCACCGGCTTGATGTTCGCCACATCGTCTACTTTGACCGTAACCGAGTTGTAGCTTCCTTCCGGCGGGAGACTGAGTGAACTGGAAGTAGAATTATCGAAGGTCAGCTCCTTGGCGAGCTGCTGGGCGGTCTCCGGCGACATATACATAATCTTGTCGTAAGAGGCCCGCTGATCATCCATTCCCTTGGGAAGCGCCAGAATGCCGCCGACCTGAAGCGGCGAGCTAAGCTTGATTGTCTGTGAAGTAGAACTGTAATCCTGAGCCTGAATCTGGACTTGCTTACGGTACAACTCGGACGGTACTGTGGACAATTTCTCATACTGCTGATACAGCTCGGGGTTATACGGCCCGCTGCTCATCTGCTCGAACAGCTTCTCCCGGGTCTCCAGATCAATCAGGCCCAGGGTAGCCCCGTGATTAAGCACTACCGTTCCAACCTGGTCGTTCGCCCCGCCCTGTTTGAATTTGTGATCATAGGCTGTCAGCTTCTGGAGATCAGTCACCACAATCTTCACATCCGAGATCTTGTTGTCTACCGTTAGTATCTGGAGATATCCGGCCTCCTGAAAAGGCGAAGCCGCCTTCACATGGTTCAGTCCGCGGATAATCTCCAGCTTCTGGTCAGTCAGCTTGCCCTGATCAAGGTTCTCGGCCCCACCTCCCGATCCGCCGCCTGCGCTCTGGCCACCGTTGGACGGAATTCCTCCGCCAGGCGAGACCATAATCTCATCCATTTTGAAGTTGGCATTCACCTGTTCAGTCACATAGACCTGTGCCGACTGGCCCACACTCAAGGCTACGATAATGGCTGCGCAGCCGATGGATATCCCGGTCATACACAGACCTGTAACTACCTTTCGCCGTTTGACCTGTTCCCAGGCCATCCGTGAAATGTCTCTGATCTTCACGGTTTCCCTCCCTCTGGAGGATCAGCTTCCGCAGCGGTCTGGTGTTCAGGTTCCTCAGCCGGCGGATCTCCATCCGCTGCTGCTGTCTGCGGCTCTACAGCTTCCTGTTCAGCTCCTGCAGCTAATTGTTCTTCGACCTCTACCATGGTCTGCGGTTCAGCTTCCTCAGCAATTTGCTCTTCCATCTGTACTTCTGTCTGCAGCTCAAGCTGCGGTTCGGTCTGCGGCTCTGTTACTGAGTGCGGTTCTGTCTGCGATTCAGTGACCAGGAAGCCGTCCTTCAGCGTGAAAATCCGCTGCATTTGTTCAGCCACCTTATATTCATGCGTAACGACAATAAATGTCGTCTTCATCGTACGGTTCAGGTTCAGCAGAATGCCGATAATCTCTTCCTCAGTCTTGGAATCCAGATTTCCTGTAGGTTCATCTGCGAAGATGACCGACGGCTCTGTGATCAGTGACCGGGCGATACTGACACGCTGCTGCTGTCCCCCGGAGAGCTGCGAGGGGAAGAGATCCGCCTTGTCAGGAATCCCTACCTGTTCCAGCAACGCAAGCGCCTTGGCCTTACGGGCCCTGGGAGAGACTGACTGGAAGACGAGCGGCAGCTCCACGTTCTCGCGGACCGTCAGGCTGGTAATCAGCTCATACGCCTGAAAGATAAATCCGATGTTCTTGCGGCGGAACTCGGCAAGCTTATTCTCGCCCATCTTCACAATGTCCTGATCAGCAATGTAGATATGACCTTCGGTGGGCTTCATCAAGCCGGCCATCAGGTTGAGTAGCGTTGACTTACCGGAGCCTGAACTGCCCAGCAGGGCAACCATTTCTCCCTTTTTGACGGCGAAATTGATTTTATGAAGAACGGAGGTCCATTCATTACCGCTTTTGTACGAATGCGTAATATCTTCAACACGCAACATGGAAGCTGCTCCTTTTTTGGCGGTATATTTAGTTGAGCGGATGACGGTTATTCCTGTGTCTTGTTCGGAACCACGTTAGTGACTATAAAGGACTGGCTGCCCAGCATCAGACGTTCACCCTGGAATTCATCATAGAAAGCTAACTTATAAGCGCCGCCGTCCATCGTCTTGTACAAGGGTCTGCTGAGGGAGAAGGAATACTGGTTGTTCGTCCCTTCGATCAGGTCTGTGCCCAGTGTAAGAACCTTCTCGGTAGCGATGCCTAACGGATCGGTAATCTGCAGAATCAGCTTATGCTCCAGAACCCCTGCATCGTAGATATTATCCTTCCTCAGGCTGTAATTCATTGTAATATCTATAGTGTCTGATGATTTCATCCGCTTGCCTTCAGAGGTCAGAACAGAAATCGTATAAGGATATAATACCGTGGATTCCAGTGTATTCTTCGGTACATTCGCCTGCGGATTCAGCTGAAGCGCAGCCACATTGACGAATCCGGTAGCTTCTTCCTTGGCCTCAATCAGCTTGCCTTCTTTGATACCGGCACCCAGGTAGAGCGAGACATCCGCGAGGTCCGTAGCCTTAGGCACCTTAGCCCATAAGACCACGAGCTGCTTGGCGCCCGGAGACGCGCTGTTCTCCGACTGGCTGGTGCCTGCCTCGAAATACTGTCCGTCCTTGGTCTTAAAGTAAGCCTGGAGACGGGCCATTTTGCTCTGTCTTTTCTCTTCACTGCTCAAATAGAGCTCTGTGTATACCAGATTGTGGCTTTCTCCCTGGTAGACCGTTGTCCGGTTCTCCTGTACGCTGGCCGTTTTGCCTTTGCCGCTAATGGTGTAGCTCTTGCCCTGCTCGATGGTCGGAATACTGTTAATCGAGTTGCTGACACTGACATCCAGGAACGCAGCGGTCTCTGAATTCTGTGTGCCGTTCAGGACAATCCGCATATCCTGGAACTCTGACGTATAGGCGATTTTGCCAAGTACATACAGCTCTGCCGACTTCCCTGGCGCAAGGACAGAAGTATCCTTATTGTCCATATACAGCTCTGTAGTCACGGGCAGGCTTTCTTTATCCAGCTTAATGGTTCCCTTCAGCTCAGGCAGCGTAAGAGATACGTTCTGGGTATTGGTGATTCTCAGTCTGGCAGCCAGCATATCATCATCTCTCCAAGGATAACGCTGCAGAGACTCTATACTGTACGAGAAGGAGCCGTATGAATTCGTGGTCATATACTCCTGGCCAGTCGTGACTTCCGTACGCAGTGCATATGGAATGACAAAGTAGGCTACCGGAAAAATCATTTTGGCAGTCGGTGTTGCAGGAGCCGCAGCGGATGGAGTCCCAGTATTACCGGTATTACCGGTATTACCGGTATTTCCGGTTGACTCGCCGGTCCCGTTTGATTCAGGTACATTAATGCTCTCAGCACCTACCGACTCTATCATCATAAGCTGCAACCCGGATTGATCGACTTCAAGCGGCACCTTGACCGTAAGCGGTACAATTTTGGTCTCTAGCGGCTTGAGGGTTACTCCGCTTACACCTTTGGAGCTCACCGGAAAGACCTTGCCCTTGACCGATTTGACCGCCAGGTCGTAGCTAGGCAGGGTTACCGCCCTGTTGCCGGTATTCTTAAGCTGCATCTGGAACGTCCATACCGCATCTGCATCCTGTGCGTACACATTGGCATTGCGGAGCAGCGTGTCTACTGTGTTGTTATTGACTACAATCTTTTTGACTACCCCGCTGCCGACAACCAGATTAGGCGAGCTTGCTGCAGGCAGCTTATAAGAGGACTTGGCCAGCTCCAGCTTCGCGGTCTCATCCTTCTTCGTGAATTGCAGCTTCATATTATCTGTTTTGAGATAGGCCGGGATTTCGGTAATGTAATAAATGCTCCGCTTCTCCTGCGGCTGAATTTTGTAATCCGCCTGTGTGCCGCTCAGCGCCAGCTCGAAGGAAGTGCCGCTGGCAGATACCAGATACGCCGAATAACCCGGATCACTGAGGACCTTATTGCCCTTGTTGGTTAGACTGACTCCTACTTTGGCATAGACCTTTCCGCTGTATTTATAGAGCTGGAGAGAGTCTGCACTGGCTGCGACGGGAATGTCGTTCATGACTGTACCTAGGCTTGTTCCAACTGCAGCCGTAGTTGAATAATTAGCGGGCACTCCAAAAGATCCCGCCTGCTTCAGATACCCTTTCGTCTTGGCATCCCAGACCAGCATCGAGATTTTAATCCCCTGCAAAGAGGACGTTTGTCCCACATTTACATAATAGGTCACGCTAAGGCTTTCTTTGGCACCGACTTTCTTCTTCAGGGCATCCGCACCTAAGGGATTACCCGGAAGCACTGAACCTCCCGGAGTGACCACACGTGAGAAATAGTGCATTAAGCTGGCGCTTGAATTGCCTGAATTCGTATATTTAAGTGTGTATGACAAAATGCTCCCGCCAGGCTGGCTCCATATGTTGATATTCTCCAGTACTGCGGTCACTCCGGCACCCATGGGAACGGAATTGAACTTGAATGCCGCCGGAGCGGATACTGCGGGGGGCTTCGCCGCCGGGGCTGCATGTGCAGCAGGCGCAGTGATACTTCCAGCCACCTGGCCGGCAACGAGTGAACTCACCAGCAATGCAGCATATGTAACTCTATACTTTCTCATTTATTTCCCTCCAGATGTATTTACTAGCAATAGTATAGTTGCTCAGCGCGTGGAATTTGTATCCACTTTGTAACCCTTTGTTTCCATTTGTAACCTTCTCTTACTCAACCAAGGCTGCCACGGTGTGAAAACTGCCATAAATGTAACAAACTTTCTTGATACTTGGTCCTAAAAAAGCTTGATTCTATGAGTTGAAGGAACGTCTGTATTGGTTCGGCGGCATCCCTTCGAGCTGTCTGAACACCTTGATGAAATAACTGGATTGTTGAAAACCGCTCTGCAGCGCAATTTGCGCAACGGACAGCTTGGTGGAAGCCAGCAGCAGCTTGGCCCGGGCCATCCGGCAATCGCTTAAATACCGGTTCGGCGTCTTGCCCATAATGCTGCGGAACAGACGGAGAAAATGGTAGCTGCTGTAACCGGCAAGGCTGGCCATGGACTCCAGCGTCCAGGACCGCTCACACTCACTGTAGATTCTGTCGGCGGTAAGCCGGATGGAATGCCGGATCTCCAGCGGAACGGAGCCGTGGAGCGGCTCGGAGTTCTGCATCAGCGTAACCAGAATCTCATAGAGCAGTGTAGAGAGGCGCGGTTCACTCCGGGTCTCATAGCCTGCGCTGAGCCGGTACATTTCCTCGAAGAGCGCTTCATAGCCGGTGACGGGATCGAAGGTGAAGAAGTAGCCGCGTGTCTGATCCGCCTCCTCCAGCATAGTCAGAGGCATCGCCGTGGTGAAGTGCATCCAGCGCACATCCCAGGCGTCTCCGGGATCAGAACCATACTGCTGATAAGCTCCCCTGGGGAAAAGAAACCCGCTGCCCCGCCTCATGGATATCCGCTCCCCTCCCTGAAATACGTACCCTTCTCCGCCGAAAACCATGTGGAGATTGTAGCTGTTCAGGAACCCCTCGCTTCTGCGCTCTGCATGCTCCGGGAAGTCGCTGTAATGCCCCAGCATCTCCGGATAACATACATAGTGGGCATAAGCGGGCTGCGGCAGAACCCAGTGCTTTCTCATGTGAATCTCCTCCTGTCCTGCGCTGACTCAAGCACGCAATATAATCATATAATAGCAATATTCTGTTATATAAGTGGATACACTGCTGATAATACAATAGATTGGTAGCTTAAATAAAGCATATTTTTACACTTGGAGGTTATGATGAAGAAACCTGTTGCAGCAGAACGATTTGAACTGGGCGTCTGCTATTATCCCGAGCACTGGCCTGAATCCATGTGGGCTGACGATTACCGCCGTATGATTGAAACCGGATTCACCATTGTACGTCTGGCTGAGTTCGCCTGGTCCATTTTTGAACCGGAAGAAGGCGTGTTTCAATATGATCTGTTTGACCGCGCGGTCGACATGGCGCACAGCCACGGGCTGAAGGTCATTCTGGGAACGCCTACGGCCACTCCGCCTGCCTGGCTTACCGAGAAGTACCCAGAGTCTCTGAATGTTACTTATGAAGGTGTGACGCTACAGCACGGCATGCGCCGCCATTACAATTACAGCAGTCCCAAATACCGCGAGCTCTGTGCCCGAATCGTAACGAAGCTCGCTGAACATTACGGCAATCATCCGGGGGTTGTCGGCTGGCAGATTGACAACGAGCTGAACTGTGAGATCAATGTATTCTACTCGGAGAGTGATCATCAGGCCTTCCGCCTTTGGATTCAGGACAAGTATGTCACCCTGGACAAGCTTAATCAGGCTTGGGGCACGGTGTTCTGGAATCAGACCTATACGAGCTGGTCACAGGTCTGCCTCACCCGGCCTACCCCTTCACCGAACCAGCCGAACCCTCACCAGGCTCTGGATGAGAAGCGCTTCATCTCAGATAACACCATCCATTTCGCCACAATTCAGGCTGATATCCTCCGGGAACTGGCCCCTAATCAGTGGGTGACCACGAACGGTCTGTTCGGACACCTGGACAGCCATGAGCTGAATGATCAGCTGCTGGATTTCTTCAGCTATGACTCGTACCCGCAGTTCTCCACCATCGGCTTCGATCCGGCTGAGGTGAACCCGATGCTTGACCGCGGCTGGGGATTGTCCCTGTCGGCTGTACGTTCGGTCAGCAGCAACTTCTGTGTCATGGAGCAGCAATCCGGTCCGGGAGGCTGGGTTAACCGGCTGGACATGCCTTCACCAAAGCCTGGACAAATGCGGCTCTGGACGTACCAGTCCATCGCCCACGGCGCAGACATGCTGCTCTATTTCCGCTGGCGGACCGCCACGATGGGCAATGAGATCTATTGGCATGGCTTGAACGACTACCATAACCAGCCTAACCGGAGAGTTAGAGAGGCGGAGCAGATCGGCCGCGAGCTGGCGAGCATCGGTCCGCAGTTCATCGGCAGCCGGACTCAGGCGAGCATTGCCATCGTGCGTGATTATGACAATGAGTGGGACGGGGAATATGATGTCTGGCACGGCCCGTTCATGTGGCAGAGCAACAAGGAATGGTTCAAGGCTCTGCAGCGGAAGCATATTCCGAATGACGTGCTGTACCTGCGCAGCCATACCACCCTTGCAGAGCTTGCCCGCTATGAGGTGCTGGTCTACCCGCATCCGGCGATTATGACCGATGATACGGCAGCCCTGCTGGACCAGTATGTACAGCAAGGCGGGAAGCTGGTCTTCGGCTGCCGCACAGGCTATAAGGATATTACCGGACAATGCTACATGCGGCCTTTTCCCGGAGCGGCGCAGGAGATGTGCGGGGTTACGGTTGAAGAATTCACGCTGGTCAAAGGAACGCGCAAGCCGACCTCCATCCGGTGGAACCATGACCCTGAAGCGCTGACGGGTGCAGATGCCTTCAATGACATTTTGCAGGTGGAAGAGGATAGTGTCGAGATTATGGCAACCTATGCGACCGATTACTATGCCGGCAAACCGGCAGTAACCCGTAACACCCGGGGCCAAGGCGAGGTGTGGTATTACGGGGCTGTGTTCAATGAGCCTGCTGTGCTGCAGATGCTTGGCAGCCTGGGTCTGGTCTCGCCAGCCGCAGATTGGGCGGAGCTGCCGCCTGAGGTTGAATTGCAGATTCGCTCCACAGGGGAAGACGTCTCTTCCGGTGTTGCGTTCCTGCTCAACTACAGCGAAGAACCGGCACAGATTGTGCTTAAGACAGCCAAGACGGATCTCTTAAGCGGCCAGACCCTGTCGGGGAGCTATACGATGGAAGGATTCGGCGTACTGGTGTTGAAATAACCGTGAACTCCAAAAGGGTTCCGCTGCCGCAGATCGCTCTGCGGACGGCGGAACCCTTTTCACAGTTTTTACAGTTACAGCTAATATTCCCTTGCAATTCGCTATGAATTATTAGATATTAATACAATGTATTTATTACCGGCGCCTAATCCATAGATTTAAACGTGTGAATATGATCATTACCGGACCTTAATGAGCCAGTGCTAATCCCGCAGCAGTCATTCGTATGCTGTATGTTGGCGCTGGAGTGATAGCAACTGCATTTTGTACATTAGAATACTGTAAAAAAGACTTTGAAATAGAATCTACTGTATTCTGTACAATTGAATGTTGAGAAAGGGCTATTTTTCATCCAAAACACAACATTCTACTGTATGAAATACAATAGATTCTCATTTCACGGTCAGCTATGCATTTTCTATTGCATGAAATACAATCACCTATTTATATGTAAGAGTAGCAGACGGCAGACGGGGCAGGATCGTCCTAATAGCAGCTCAATGTTCATTCTCAGACTTTAACACCCCTGAGGTTCATTTTTTACAGTTTTCAAGCTAACTCTGTTCTAGTCATTATTCCATTACCCGGAAGGAGCATGCCTGTGAAGCCAGAATCCATTCATCAGGAGCCGCTATCCGGCGGCAGCCTGGTTACAGAGAGCCCAAGTGTGCCGGAGAGCAGCGATACGTTCTGGCAAGGGGTCAAGGACTGCCTCCCCACTCTGCTCGGTTATCTCAGTATCGGGTTCGCCGCAGGAGTTGTGGAGAAAACAGCGGGGCTGACCCTTGCCGAAATCGCCATGATCTCAATTATCCTGTATGCCGGTTCGGCCCAGTTTATTGCCGCTGGTATGATTGCCTCCGGGAGCAGCGCCTCCGGGATTGTCATTACGATTCTGCTGGTTAACCTGCGTCATCTGCTGTTAAGCGCAGCATTGTCGCCTTACTTCCGGCATCTGCCCCCGCTGCGCAACCTGCTGATCGGCTCATTGCTCACAGATGAGACCTTCGGCGTAGCCATTCAGAAGAGTGCCGCAAGGAAGCAAATCAGCGAGAGATGGATGCACGGCTTGAATATTACCGCCTATCTGAACTGGTTCCTGGCCAATATCGCCGGCGCTATTCTCGGTCAATGGATATCCAGCCCCGAGAAGTGGGGACTGGATTTCGCCCTTCCGGCTATGTTCATCGGACTGCTGGTCCTGACCATTATGGGACGGCGCAAGTATAGACGGGATATCACTGTCGGAATAGCAGCTGCTGCGGTGGCCGTGCTCGTCTCTGTGCTGTGGTCACCCAGTATGGGTGTCATAGCTGCCGCGCTGGTAGCCTCAACGATTGGAGTAGTGATGGAACAATGGAAATAAGACTTGATATTGCTATGATCATTCTCGGAGCCGCGTTCGTTACCTTCATTCCGCGTGTCCTTCCGCTGATGCTGCTAAGCCGGATCACGATCCCGGAATGGGGTATGCGCTGGCTGAGCTATGTGCCGATTGCAGTCATGGCTGCTTTGGTTGCCCAAGAGCTGCTCGTAACCGGCGGCAGGTTCGCAGTCCTGTCGACCAATGTGGAGCTAATCGCCGCCCTCCCCACCTTCTGGGTAGCCGTCAAGACCCGCAGTCTGCTGGCCACTGTAATAACCGGTATTGTGACGCTGATGCTACTGCGTCTGCTGTTCTGACTCTGTTGACTGATACGCTATTCTCTTAATGAAGCTGCCTATATTTCCGATGGCCTGCTGCGCTTCAGGAAGCATGGCAGCCATCAGCTGAAAGGCGCACCACATGTTCTCCCAGACTTGAAGCTCTACAGTGATGCCCGCCGCCCTTCCTTGTTCAGCCAAGCGCTCTGCATCACTCAGCAGCACCTCATGATTCCCCGCCTGTATGAGCAAGGGTGGCAAGCCCCGGAGATCCATTCTTAGCGGTGACAATATCGCAGGCCACGCACCGCCAAAGTCCCCCATATATTCCAGAATAATCTTCTGATTCGCTTCCCGGCTTCCTGTCGGGTCCGTTCCCGCACAGCTGTCATAAGACTCCCCGTCCAAATGAACAAGATCGGCATGGGGAGATAGAAGGCAGGCAGCAGCAGGGAGCCTATCCCCCTGCTCCCGCAGCGTAATTAAGGTCATCAGCGCAAGCGTGGCTCCGATGGAATCTCCGCAGAGTATGATATTGCCGGCATGAACGCCCCGTTCCAGCAGCCAATGGTAAGCTGCAAGGCAATCTTCATTCGCTGCCGGGTAGCAGAACTCCGGTGCAAGCCGGTACTCCACAGTTAGAACGGTAATGCCCCCAGCTGCTTCAGATAGACGGGCTGCCAGATCCCTGTAGATCTCGCTGCTGTCCGACACAAACCCTCCGCCGTGAAAATATAGAATAACCTTGTTATCTGCGGGTTGCGGATGACCCGTACATTGCAGACTCTCTCCATCCGCCCTGACCCACTCTCCGCTGAAGGTCTCCGCCTCAACCGGTTCAACATTCACGCCTTCAAGTAAGGGCAGTTGCCTGGAACTCTCCAGAGCCGCCGCCCGGATATCTTGAACACTTCTTTTGGAATAATTATTATTGCTTTTCAGATAAGCTGTAATGGCCTGTAACTGTTCAATGGGGGTGCTGCTTGGATACAACATACGTTTAATTCCTCCTGTTATCCTGGGATGCCCCTACTATAAACCCTGTAGCTGTGTACAGAGTCAAGCGGCAATTCCTCCAGCATTACAGTCGGCAGCGGATTAATCATTCATGTTCAACATAGCAAGCGTATCCTGCACGCCCGGGTGCCTGTCATGAGACAGAAGGCCGAACTTTAACGCTTCAAGCTGACTGCGTGTCTCGTTCCGCCGGGCAATCTCCAGATCGACAGCGGTGATCTTCCGCTCAATGACTGCAATGAAATCACTGATTCCGATGCTGCGGTCTGCAGATTTAACGAGCGCCTTCTTAATCTCCTGAAGTGTGAACCCGCAGCTCTTGGCATTACGGATAAAAGCAATCCGGAGAAGCGTCTCCTCCGGATACAGCCGATACCCGCCTGCTGAACGCTGCGGCAGCGGGATCAGCCCCTTTTTCTCATAGAACCTGAGCGTCTCCATATTAAGCTGAGCCTCTTTTGCCAGCTCACTGCGCAGATAAGGGGTCATCCTTGCCGCTCCTCTCCCATATTCGCTGAATGAGATGATTCAGCTACAGCTTCAACTGCTCCTTAAGCGCTGCCACCTCAGCGGCAGTTAGTTCAGGCAGCTCCTCCTCGGTGTAACGGGCCTTATTATATAGACCGAGCAGCCGGTCTTGAATGGGTTGACCGCTGCGAGGGTGCTTGTTCGCACGCTTCTGGCCTTGCGACCAGGCAGCTACATCCGCAGCTGTCTCCTGCGGAGTCAGGTAGGGCTTCACCTCATACCCTTCCGCATGTCTGGCCCGCAGCCAGTGCCGGTAGAGCCAACGGATGCGTTCGCGGCTTCCGTCCATCCCCTCCCAGCGGTCCCGGCGGCTGGCTGGTGTCAGCTTGGAACGCACGTACTGCCGGAAGTCCTGAACAGTCTGCTCCCAGTTGAAGAGGCTGGTCTCCTCATCCTGATACCCCGAAACTGCTGGCGTCTCCCTGCACAGCAGGGACAACAGCCTGTCCATCGCTCTGCGCAGGATACCGCCTGTATTTCTGTATAACCAACGCAGGATAAAATACAGTACCGCAAGAATGGCTGCCGCTCCCAGAATATAGAAGCCTATATTTAGAATCATCGACAGCAGGCCCGGTTCACCCGGCTCCGCAGCAGGCATGGAAGGGATGGTCTCAGGCGGTGCTTCTGCTGGCGGTGTCTCCTCAGAACCGGAGGATAACCGGCTGAGCCAGGCGAAGAATGCCCGTGTCATATTCCATAGCAGCATTCCTGCCGCCTTGCCGCCCCCCGCTGCAAGCAGTGCTGCCAGTATAATGAAACCGCCCACGAACATCCTGTTATGCCGCCGCAGGCCTTGAGGCAGATTTCCTGCACCTCCGTTCAAGGAGCTATAACGCAGGTGGGTGCTATTCGTAGCCAGCAGTGCCAGGATCAGACACAAGCTGCCGCTCCAGGTGAGCACCGCTGCACTCGGCTGGAGACCGGGTACACGCGAGAAGACAATAGAAGCAACAAAATAAAGTATAATCCCGCTGATATACAGCCACAGCCGGTTCGCCCTTGTAGCTGCTGTCATGCCAAGGAAGGCGGATACTGCCGCTCCGGCTGCCAGCGGCAGACCTATAAGTGTCAGCGTACCGGTTAGTGCAGCTGCTATAACTCCGAGAACCAGTGCAGCCAGCAGCTGCTTCCAGCGGCGGTTGCATAGCTTCCGCAGCAGTACACCAGCTGCGGCCAGGACCGGCAGCAGATAGATCCAGCGCAGCGCCTCGGCCTCCGGCTGGAAATAAGTCTGGAGCACCAGCCATACCGGGAGCAGCAGCAGCCATTCGATGAGGGCTGACATCCATATGGCGAAGTTTTCTTTGACAGCATCCGGGATTCGGGAAGTCATCATTCACCGCCCCCTTCTGCCGGAATATCCAGCCACTCTACACCGTTCCCGAGGAAGCTTAACCCTGAGGCTGCCAGCTGCAGCTCTGCCCCCCGGTGGCAGGTAATGATCAGATAATCCATATCTCCCTCCCCCTTGTCCCCTTCAATCTCCATCAGCCTGCTCATCGGCACGGTCCGGTCCAGATTCAGTCTGGCCAGCAGACCAAGGAACTCCTCGGTATGGGCTATGGACCAAGTGTCCACCGAATCTCTCGCCCCGCTTCCGTCCAGTCTTCCATTGCTGAGCAGCCGGACCTCAATTCCGTGGCTGATTGCATACTCGGCTACAGTTGCCGCATAGCGGATACCCAGCTCTATGCGCTGCACATCGGTAACCGTTCTCCACATGGACTCACTGGTCTCCACATTCAGGCAGATGACCAGCCGGGAATCGGCGGTGTAATCCTTCTTATGCACCTGCATACTTCCCGTCCGGGCTGTCGCCTTCCAGTTAATGCTGGCCAGGGAATCCCCGGCGCTGTATTCTCTTGTACCGGCGGTCAGGAACGGATCTTCGACAATCCAGCGCTTGACCGGCAGCTCTCCAAGCCAGCTGTGGACCGGCAGCGGAAGGTCATGGAAACGCAGCAGTCCGGGGTAGACCAGCAGCTCCAGATGAAGCGGGAAGGTCTTGGCGCTGCGGCTCAGTCCGAACAGATCGCCGGTAGTCATGGTTGCCGTCTCCAGGACGAACAGTCCCCGCTCCCTGCAAGTGATATTATGGCGACGCTTGATATGGCGGAATGACCTCAGGAAGAACAGACTGACATGATTCTGTGAAATCTCTCCGCTGCTGATGCCCAGATTCTCCTGGTTACCGAATTCAAGCCCCTTGGCTATGCTGGATTCCAGCCGCAGCCATGGCAGCGGCAGCAGCTTCTTGTTCATAATCTCCTCAACCATCTCTACCTGTTCTCCGGCGTACACCGCTTTGGCAGAGAAGTAACGGGTATAGCTGACCTTCTTCAGCGCATTCCGGTCATAGATCAGCGAGATCAGGACCAACAGAATGAACGTGCTTGCAATGAACCACGGCAGTGACATGGATCACTCCACCCTTCCGCCTCTGGACAGGACCGCAGGCTCAGCAGGCACCTCGATTTCACGCAGCACCTGAAGCACTACCTCTGCCGACTGGCCTTCACGGACTCCGGGACCGCGCTGAAGAATCAGCCGGTGTGCCAGAACAGGAACCGCAACCTCTTTGATATCATCCGGGATACAGTAGCTTCTGCCCTGGATCAGTGCATATCCCTGCGAGGCGCGCAGCAGGGCGAAGGCTGCCCGGGGACTCGCTCCCAGCCGGACCGCCGGGGAGGTACGGGTAGCCTCGACTACGCGCATCATGTAAGCGAGCAGCTCGTCACTGACAGCAACCTCCGCAGCCAGACGTTGAATGTCCTGAATCTGCCGGGCCGTGGCCACCGCAGCGGTATCCTCCAGCGGGTTATTTTGACGGAATCTCTGGAGGATATGTACCCCTTCCTCAAATGTCGGATACCCGCTGGTAATCCGCATGAGGAACCGGTCCAGCTGCGCTTCCGGCAGCGGAAAGGTCCCCTGGCTGTCCACCGGATTCTGCGTAGCAATAACCAGGAACGGCCGCTCCAGCTCATGCGTCACGCCGTCAATCGTAATCTGCCGCTCCTCCATACACTCCAGCAGACTCGACTGGGTGCGCGGCGTAGCCCGGTTGATCTCATCCGCAAGCAGAATACTGGCAAATACCGGCCCGGGGCGGAACTGAAATTCGCCGGTCTTCTGATTATAGTAATTGATGCCGCTTAAGTCGGACGGCAGCAGGTCGGGCGTGAACTGAATCCGCTTGAACGTGCAGTCCAGGGAACGGGCCAATGTTTTGGCGAGCAGCGTCTTTCCAGTGCCGGGCACATCCTCCAGCAGCACATGACCATTCGCCAGCAAGGCGGTCAGCAGCAGGTTCACGCCGCCCTCTTTGCCGATAATCACTTGTGCCAGATTACTTCGAATCGATTCAATTAGAGCGGTTGCTTCTTGAAGTTTCATGAATAATAACACCATCCTATTCCAAAAAAAGGTATGTACATATAAACTAATCATACCAGAAAGCGTCTACATTATATAATAGCTATATAAGACTCACTGAGGCTTTGAACCTGAAGCATGGTCGTCACTGCGGTGAACATTTGGACTTCCAGCCGCTGTTGTCACCCGATTTCTTTGATTTTATCCGCTCTTCGCGGTTGAAATCGGTTGACAAAGGCGGACGCTACCGCTCTTCCAGTTCCAAATTTCCCCTCCGCTTCTTTTGCTTTTTTGTTAATTTTTTTAGTTCACCTTATATAGAACGCACAAATAAGGAGCCGTCCTCCGGCTCCTGTTCAACTCAACAACTCAAATTATCATATAATACCAGTGCTAAAAGCCCATCACCGGATGAGGCACGTAAGGCTCCTCAAGCCGGCGGATCTCCTCATCAGTGAGGGTAACCGATACCGCTGCGGCAGCATCCTCCAGATGGCTCATCCGGGTTGCTCCGACTATCGGCGCTGTGACGGGCTTCTTCTGCAGCACCCAAGCTAGTGCCACCTGTGCACGGGGAATCTCCCGCTGCTCCGCAATCTCCTTCAGCCGCAGGGCCACCAGCCGGTCCGCTTCCTCCGTCTGTGCATACAACAGCTTGCCGAACTGATCACTCTCTGAACGGGTGCTCGTCTCCTGCCAGTCCCGGGTCAGCCGGCCACGGGCCAGCGGGCTCCACGGAATTACGCCGATCCCTTCCGCTTCACATAGCGGCAGCATCTCCCGTTCCTCCTCCCGGTACAGCAGATTTACGTAGTTCTGCATCGATACGAACCGGGTCCAGCCATGGCGCTCTGCGGTATGCAGTGCCTTAAGGAATTGCCACGCAGGCATGGAAGAAGCACCGATATAGCGGGCTTTGCCTGCTTTTACCACATCATGCAGGGCTTCCATCGTCTCCTCAACCGGAGTGGCCGGGTCCCAGCGGTGAATCTGATACAGGTCCACATAATCTGTGCCCAGCCGCTTCAGGCTGTGATCGATTTCGCTCAGGATGGCTTTACGCGACAGGCCGCCGCCATTAGGGCCGGGACGCATGCGTCCATGCACCTTGGTGGCCAGCACAATCTCGTCACGGGAGGCGAACTCCTTGAGGGCCCGTCCGACAATCTCTTCACTGGTCCCATCCGAATAGATATTAGCTGTGTCGAAGAAATTAATGCCCACCTCCAGCGCTTTGCGGATAAACGGCCGGCTCTCCTGCTCATTCAGCGACCAGGGATGGGTTCCGCGCTCCGGCACACCATAGCTCATACACCCCAGGCAGATCCGTGATACATCCAGTCCGGTCGTCCCCAGCTTCACATAGTCCATAATCGGCAGCATCCTCCCTATACGTGAAATAGATCCTATGAAATCGATTATAGTATACCTCTACAGCGCCCGAATGGAAAATCTCCCCCTGTTGTCCGCTTGGTCACAACTGCTGTCAATTCTGGATAAAAGGCTTCAGCTTCTGCAGCAGCTCCTGCAATTGCTCTGAACAATTTCCGTACATCTGCTTCGCCGCTTTGTTCTTGGTGGACAGACCGAACAGCTCCAGATCGGCTTCGCATTTCTTCAGCAGCGCATACAGCTGAGGCTTATCCTGCGGCTGTGGCACCTTCACATTGTCGGCATAGAGATCCACGGTAAGCTCACCGTAAGAGTCTACCTGCCCGAGGAAGACATCCTTTACAGTCAGATTCAGCTTTTCCAGCTCAGCCTGCAGCCACTTCCGGGACAGATTCAGCGTATCCAGCGGCTCATCCAGAATCTCACCATCCATAATTACTGCGAGCGTCTCCTTCTCCGGAGCGACCTTTATCCCCAGGTCCTTAGGAGTGAAGGGCTGATTCTCCTTGGTCAAAAGCACATTAATCGCACCATCCGATTCCATAATCGCAAACTCCACATCGGCCACCTTGAAGACATCCTTTTTGCGCAATTCCTCCAGCAGCTCGTCGACGCTCAGTCGCTCTTTTTTCATATTATTCTCCAGAATCTTGCCGTCCTTAATCAGCACCGTCGATTTGAAGTCAATGAAATCCCGGGCCTTCTTACTCTTGATCTGCAGATATTCGATTCCCAGCGAGCAGGCAACCCAGACGCCTAAGGCAATCAGGCCCAGATGCCAGGTCTTATCCGTATCCAGCGAGATATACGCCGCGAGGCTCCCCACCGTAATTCCCGTAATATATTCAAAAAATGACAGCTGCGAAACCTGCCGTTTACCGAGTATCTTGGTTAGAAAAAACATTACGACCACAGCAAACAAGGTCCGCAAGACAACCTCCAGCGCTTCAGGCATTCGAATAACCCCCTGTATTGTGATATTTCATGCTCTGTGTGCTCAGGCATTCTGCTTCAGTATTTGTCAAACCAGGGGTGAATTAACCAAAAGTTTTTGTGCCGGTTGATTATGCTTTGATGAGGCTGGAGTGTTTTTCCAGAATATGAGCTGCGGGAATGCAGATACTAGAATCCGTGGATGATGATCCATTTCTATGTTATGGAGGAGGGAACACCTGATGACTGTCGCCTCACAAGTCAAGACCTGCGTAGCTTCGCTGAAAAGCGCCCAGGCCAGTCTGGAGCAATTCGCCATGGAAACGCAAAATGAAGAAGCCAAGACCCTGTTTACCAATGCCGCCGAGCAGACTCAGCAGATTGTCCAGCAGGTGGAAGGACGCGTAACTGAGCTGGAAAAGGAAGAGCCGCAGTACCGGGGCTTCTAGCCCGGGCGGGCTAAATGAAGAACAGGCTGATCTTAGCGTAGCGAATTGTGCTGCGGGGATCAGCCTTTTTGTCAGGAGGAGATGTTATGTGTTATCGCTTAACGGCATCCACAATCAGCGAGACAAAACCTAATCTTTCCTCTGTATTGCGGTGGTCAAAGCGTCTGGAACGGTAGATAAATCCTCCCTCCTCATCCCAGTGGTTATAATGAAAATGCCCCGATTCATCGCAATATTCCAGCAGTCTGACCTCAAAGCCAGCCGCCGTGAACATGCCTCGCAGAGTATTGTAATTATGTACGATACGGTGGGACGCCGCCGGATGGTCCAGGGGACCCGGTCCCCCGATCTGTACTATTCTTTGATAAGTTTCATCCGGGAAATACCCATCCGGCACTGCACAGCGGATATACCCGCCAGGTGCCAGATACGAATAGCAGGTTCGTGCCGCCTGTATCCCCTCCTCATACGTCAGATGCTCCCAGACATGCTCCGCAAGGATGGCTAGTATAGAGCTTTTCTTGAACCTGACAGTCCACTGTTCTTCTTGCAAAAGATTAAGCTCCCTCTCCTCCGTATGCAGCCATCCCTGGTTATGCCGGCTTCCGCCGCTCCCAATCACCACTTTTAACTGTTCATCCATCAAGATCACTCCTTGTTCGTTACATCCACTATCTGGTATTTATTCTAAGCTTCATTACGCAGATCTGGAATGCAGCGATGTGAGGAGGATATGGAGTTATGTGACTTTCAATTTAGCAAATATTATTCAGACTGTCATTGATAATGGTTATCATTTAAAATGAGAAGTAGACAGATAACGGAGGGGAATCAAGCATCATGCACATCAGCAATCAATTATTGCTTTGGGATCAGGCTGCAATTAAGCTGCTCGATATCCGGCAGAAGGAGTTAGCGCGAGGCGAAGTTCTTCCTCCATTTATAATACCTGCCAATCTATTTTTGCTTTCGGTACAAGGAAGCGCACAAGTTCAGGCAGACCAGGCTGAGTTTGCTTGTACAGGATTTCAACTTTTGCATTGCGGCGAAGGGACAACCCTAAGCATCGTTCCCGTAAACGGCAAATTTATTTACTATATCATTTATTACAAATCCTTGCTTCATGAAGCGAATCCTTTTCAAGAGCAGTATTGTTTCAGCCCTAAGGCTCCTCTTTCACTGTATAACAAAATTCAGCAGATGCATCAGAAATGGGATCAGCCGGAAGAGCGTCTTCATGTAAAAGCACTTTTTTACCAGTTCGTTCATCTGACATTAAAGGAATTGCGCCTGCAAGAGCATGAGACTGAGGGCAGAACCACTTCTGTTGCTGTGCAGGTAATCACTTATATCCAGGAGCATTATGCGGAACCTATTACCTTAGATTCACTTGCGGAAGTGTTCAAATTCAGTGCTTATCACCTGTCATCCTTATTTAAGGAGCATACCGGCATCAGTCCGATAGATTACTTAATCCGCTACCGGCTTGACCTTGCATCAGAGCTTCTAATGACAACAAATGCTTCTGTCGGGGAAATTGCGGCGAGCGTCGGGTATAAAGACGTGTATTATTTCAGCAGGATTTATAAAAAACGAAAGGGTGTATCCCCTGCTCATCATAGAAATAGGGAGCTGAAGCAGCATAAAGTTGCTGAAAGTCCATTAAACATCCCCACATCCTCTATTTCTGATACGGGTGCTGATCTGTATATTAATAATGATAATCATTATCATAATACGGACAAAGGGGATATACATATGTTTAAATCAAAACCAAGCAGATCTGTGGCCATGGCTGCAATCCTGCTGTGCGGCTCCATGCTGATCAGTGCTTGCTCCAACGGGACGAACACAGCGGCGAAGGATTCAAGCAGCGGGAACAATAACGTAAATCAGGCAACTCCGGCTGCCACACAAGAAAGTCCGAAGACGCGGATCGTAACCACTCCAAGAGGAGACATTGAAGTGCCCGCAGAGCCGGTAAAAGTCGCGGCAGACCAATATATGGGCCATTTATTGAAACTGGGCATTGTCCCTGTCGGGGCAAGAACGTTCATGCTCGACGAAGGCTGGATGGACAAGGCGGAGATTCCCCAAGAAACACTCGAAAGAATCGAAGATCTGGGGGAATTCCCGATGAATCTGGAGAAATTAACCATGCTGGAGCCAGACCTCATTATCGGTTCCATCGAAGATTACGTTGACCAATACGAGAAAATTGGCACCACTGTTTTTCTGCCATACTGGGAAGAGTTGTCAACCGCCGGACCACTTGATAAATTCAGAAGCGTAGCCGCGATATTCGGAAAAGAGCAGCAGGCAGAGGATTGGATTGCGGAATACGAACAGAAGGTTGTTGAAGCAAAGTCAAAGGTATTTAACGTCATTAAGGAAGGGGAGACGGTATCGATCGTTCAGTTTGCCGAAAAAACAGTATATGTGTTAGCAGCCACGGGCGGAAATTATGGTTCCTCCACTATCTACGAAATGCTGCAGCTGCCTCCAACAGAAAGTGCCTTACATATGAAAGAGGGGTTCGAATCGATCTCACTTGAGGTGCTTCCTGAATATTTAGGTGATTATATCTTTGTATATAATGGCGATGCTGAGATTACGAGCCAAGCAATGGAAAGTGATATATGGAAAAGTGTGCCTGCCGTGAAGAAGGGGAAAGTATTTTTATACGGGGATAATTATCATGATGAATTTGTCATGGAGGACCCCTATTCTTTGGAGCAGCAGCTGGATACGGTTGTGAACTTGTTACTGGGGACGGATAAATAATTAGACCAACAAGCAGTTGTGTTAAAAAAATTGTATCTTCGCATCCCGCTTAAACAACGGTCCGTTCGCGGAGCGTCCTCACCATGAGCTGACGTATCTCTAACTCAAAAACAAGGGGTGTCTCATGCAGCCAGTTTATGGCTTTTGAGACACCCCTTTTCGCATTCCATTTCGCTTCCTAAAATCCCCTACGCCTTACTCCCCGCCCGCCAACTCAGCGCCGTCTATGAACTCGGCAATACTCAGCTTGCGGCCTGTCCGCGCACTCTCCAGAGCGCCCAGCACCATGGCCATGCTGTAGCGGTTATCGCGGCAATCCGTCTCGGCCGGACGGCCTTCGGCCAGCGAACGGAACATTTCATCGAGGCAGCCCTGGTGAAAGGTCTCCTCCATCTGTACCTCCGGCGCTTCCAGCCGCCCATATTCATGGAGGAACTGGCCGGAGTGTTCACTCCCGGCACTAATCACCTCGGCATACGGCAGATCCCGTCCATCCCAGATCGCAGCTCCCTTTTCACCCTGCACCCGCCATGAAGCTTCCCAGGAGGTAGGCGCGCCTTCCGCACACCAGGAGCCTTGATAGCAGAACACGGAGCCGTCCGACATTTCAAAAATACAGACCGCCGCCGCATTCCCCGCATACCACGATCCCGGCGGATTGAACTCCTGGCAATACACGCTTACCGGATCAGCGCCGCTGATATAGCGGGCCTGATCGAAAGTGTGGATCGCCATATCCAGCAGCAGCGGGCTGTCCATCGCATCCCGGAAACCGCCGAAATGCGGAGCCAGGAAGAAATTCGCGCTGATAGAGCCTGTCCGCCCTATCACCCCTGACGTTATCAGCTCCCGCAATGAGCGGATGCGCGGATCATACCGGCGGTTCTGCATCACCGCATGGCTTCTGCCGGTACGTTCAGCGATATTAACGATTGAATTGCACTGCTCCATCGTCTCTGCCAGCGGCTTTTCTGCGAATACATGGCACCCGGCCTCAAGCGCACTGCTGGCAATACTGTAATGGCTGGCGGGTACCGTCACATCAAATACCAGATTAGCCGCCGTACCCGAAATCGCCTGTTCCACATCAGTAAATACCGGGCAAGTAAGCCCGTGCTTCTCTGCCATGGCCAGAGCGGACTCCCGCCGGATATCCACGAGCGCTACAATCTCTATTCTATCAGCGTGCTTCAGAGCATAGCTGATCCACTCATTAGCCATAGCCCCGCAGCCCGCCACAACCACACGATATCCTGCTGTCATCACTCTTTCCTCCAATTACACCGGGTTCGGGATGAAGCTGCCGCCCCGGCAGGTTTTGAGATAATTCAGTGCATGGACCTGACCGGTCATCTCCAGATCGTCACGGTATACAGGGTCATGCCAGCCTTCAATATCAATCGTGCCCTTGTATCCGGCTTGGCGGAGAATTGAGATCACATCTGTCCAGTTCGTATCCCCGAAGCCCGGCGTACGGTGCCACACATACGGCTGAGGTCCGTGGATTCCGTATTCCTTGATAATATCCCAGGCGATGGTGGCGTCCTTACCGTGGACATGGAAGATCTTATCCGTCCATTTGCGCAGCTGCGGGATCGGGTCAATCAGCTGCACCATCTGGTGGCAGGGCTCCCATTCCAGGCCGAGATTATCGGCATTCACCGCGTTGAACATTTTCTCCCAGGCCGTAGGGTTATGCGCAATATTCCAGTCCCCCTTCTGCCAGTTCCCATCCATCGAGCAATTCTCAAAAGCGATCTTGACCCCGCGCTCCGCCGCCCGCTTCGACAGCTCACCGAACACCTCCGCGAACTTCGGAATCGACTCATCTATAGATACACCTGGCAGACGTCCGGTGAAGCCGGAGACCAGATCCGTCCCGAACAAATGGGCATGATCGATCAGCCGTTCCCAGCTGGCAACCGTATCCGAATTGTCACCTGTCCCTGTAAGCGGATTCCCGAATATGCCGACTGAAGAAATCGTGAAATCATGCTCCGCAGCCAGTTCACGCACCCGTGCCGCTGTTTCCGCCAAATCAGTAGTTCCTGTAGTCTGCCAAAAGGTTAAGCTGAAGGATTCGAATCCATGTCCAATAATCTGCGGAATGACTCTGACCGCATCCCCGCCGCCAACCAGCGTTCCGATTCTCATGGTGTCTTGCATCTTGTATACCACTCCAATATTGGTTTATAGTTAGATCAACAACCCAAGTATATCTGTCATTTCACGTAAAATCTCTACTTATCTTGTGCTAAACTAGCTGAATCTTGCGGGAGTTGAATAAAGATGAACTATCCGAAGGAACTTAAGGAATATCCAAGGCTGGAAGAGAAAACGTATCCGTTCCGTCTCTTCTTCAACAACTGCCGGGAGGTATCTCCTGAGCAGAACATCCTGTTTCTGCACTGGCATGAGCATTTCGAGATCATCATTATGCGCGAAGGCCAGGCCATTTTTCATGTGGACAGCAAGCCTTATGAGGCCGGGCCGGGGGATGTTCTGATGGTGCCCTCCGGCGGGCTTCATGTCGGCTATAGCCAGTGCAGCGGAGACCTGTCGTATGTCTCCATTGTGTTCCATGCCTCGCTGTTCAAGGACCGGAACCAGGATTCCCAGCATGAGCAATTCGTAGCTCCGTACCTTAATAATCTGAATCAATTCCCGGTCATGCCTGCCGCCCAGCAGCCGGAATGCGCCGCGTATTATCATTTGCTGGAGCGTGTGATTGCCGAAGTGGAGGCCAAGCAGCCGGCTTTTCAGCTCGTGGTGAAGAATCAGCTGCACCTGTTCTTTACCCTGATGTCCCGGGCCTTCCCGGCCCGGCAACGCAGCGAGCGGGAGCACAGCGAACGCCATTCGATCCACCGGGAGCGCTTCAAGCCGCTGCTGGAGCACCTGGAGAACCACGCCGATCAGAAGATGTCGATTGAGGCCGCTGCCCGTTTCGTGAATTTGAACCCTTTTCATTTCTGCAAAACCTTCAAGAAGCTCACCGGCCGGACGTTCATCGATTATGTGAATTTCTGCAGAATGGATGAGGCGCAGCGGCTGCTGCTGGAGACGGACCTGACGGTTACCGAGATCTCAGGCCGGGTCGGCTGTGACAATCCGAATTACTTCACTAAGCTGTACAAGCAGTACAAAGGCTTAACCCCTTCCCAGGCGCGGAAGCAGGAGTAAATCCAAGTGCGAGCTCCGGCCAACCATCAGGCTTACGTGGCGCGCACGCCACTCCCGGTCCAATTGTAATCGGTTTTCCGACTACATTCCGTCCGTGCGCCGCTCCCGGTCCAATTGTGATCGGTTTTCCGACTACATTTGGCGCGCACGCCGCTCCCGGTCCAATTGTGATCGGTTTTTCGACTACATTTCGTCCGTGCGCCACTCCCGGTCCAATTGTAATCGGTTTTCCGACTACATTCCGTCCGTGCGCCGCTCCCGGTCCAATTGTGATCGGTTTTCCGACTACATTTGGCGCGCACGGGTAGCGTCAAGAAGTTTGTGTAAGAGAGTAGAAGTACCTCCCCCGGGTTACGGGTTGGGGTGCAGTGTTTCTGGGGGGAGGGGGAACCCCGACCCCCAGAAACTGGATTTCTCTGCTACGCCTCTTCCGGTGCGGGTAAAGAGGGGTAGCGTGTTTCGAATAGCTCTTTTAGCTTCTTTTTAACGGCATCCATGCCAAAGCCTTGGGCGACCCGCCCTGCATGACGTTCATTGTATTCCAGCATCTCCAGGTACACGATTTTCTCTGCCGCATCCATGTTCGTCAGACTGTTCATCGGTTTCAGACGCTTGCGGATTTCCTTGTTCATCCGTTCGATGGGGTTCGACGTGTAGATCGCTTTACGGATCGATTCCGGATACTTGTAGAACGTCAGGAGTGTGGATAACTGTTCCTCCCAGGACCTCATTTCCTTCGGATATAGCTTGTTCCACTTCGCTTTGACCGTATCAAAGTTAGCCCGGGCTACCACTTCATCCGGTGCGGTATATACGGTTTTCAACGCTTCAAGGACATCAGTTTTGTGCTCCATCCGGATTTTAGGGAACGTGGCCCGCACTTTGTGCACTACGCAATGCTGTACATCTGCCTGAGGATAGGTCTCTTTAAACGCCGCATCCAGCCCCGGTAGTCCGTCAAACACACCCAGCAGGACTTCCTGCGCTCCGCGGTCGTACAGGTCTTTGAGTACCTCCCGCCAGCCATTCGAACTCTCTTGGCCGCCCACGTAAAACCCGAGAATTTGACGCTGTCCCTCCTCGTCAATCCCCATCGCAAAGTAGACCACTTCGCCACGGACCGTGCCCCGTTTCAGCTTCACGTACAGCCCATCCAAGTAGATCACGGAGTACCGTTTGCTCAGGGGCCGTTTCTGCCACTGGTGGATATCGTCCAGCACCGTAGCCGTAATATTGCTGACCGTGGTGGGGGAGTAGTGGCTGCCAAACATACTTTCAATGAACCGGGCCACATCCCGCGTGCCCATGCCCGATTTATACATTTGGATGACAGCCTCTTCTAACCATCCGTCCCGCCGCTGGTACGGCTCAAACATCTGCGTTTGGAAAAGGCTTTGGCGGTCCCGGGGCACCTGAAGATCCTCGATATGGCCGTATTTCGTGTGCAAGTCTCGCGTATAATAGCCGTTGCGACTATTACTGGCACCCGATTCTTCACTGTCCATAAACCCCTGGATTTCGGCGCGCAACAGGCGTTCCATGTTGTCTTTCACAAAATCTTTAACAAGTTTTTCAAATAGATTATTCAGAGAACTTTCGGGTAAAATATTCATTGGTAGGGTTCCTCCTTGGTGGTTTCGCAATCCCGAGGATACCCTACTTTTTTGGTGTCTGACTAGACTCCAAATCTTGGTACACAACTTACTTTACGCCATCCGCGCACGCCGCTCCCGGTCCAATTGTGATCGGTTTTTCGACTACATTTCGTCCGTGCGCCACTCCCGGTCCAATTGTGGTCGGTTTAATACGAAAATAAAAGTACCGGAAAATGCGCAGCAGAACGGGTTTTGACAAAAAAAGACCCACCGCCCCAAAAAAACGTTTCGTTTTTTTTGAAAAAGGGAAGACTATTGGATAGGATTTAATTGCACGCTATATCCTAACTGCTGGATATAGTTCACGTACCTATCTAACGTGTTTTTCTTGGACGTCTCATCGCCTAGTGAGACGTCTATTTCTTGGTATGACCTCTTCTCCCGCATCAGGGCATGGAGGATTCGAATCAGCAAATGCGCGGTGGCGACGTTTGCTTTTTTATCGCCTCTTCTCTTACGTATTCGTCGAAAAAATTGGCCGATCCGGTTCGAGGAGCGAGAGTTCGCCCAAGCCGCCTGACACAAGGCCCCTTTCAGATGCTTGTTCCCTTGCATCGTTTTTGACTTTCTTCGCTTTCCCGCGCTTTCGTTGTTCCCTGGACACACCCCCGCCCATGATGCAAACTGCGCATCACTCGGGAACATTTCCGCGACATGCGGCCCCACTTCGGCAAAGATGGTCACGGCAGACGTCCGCTCAATTCCTGGAATGGAGTCAATTTGTTCAATCACCTCCAGGTACGGTTCTGCCTTCGCCTCGATTCGAGCTTCCAGCTCCGTGATCCTTTTCTCCAAATAGACCAAGTGGTCCCAGTGGTCTCGAATCATCTCGCGGTGATGACGGCGCAACTTGCCATTGAGCGCGTCTAGCAACTGCGGAACTTTCTTTTTCAAACGGGTTTTGACCAGGTTTTTAACGGTCCCTTCGTCGATGACCTCGCCGTCCATGATCTTCTGGAGCAGGCCCCGTCCCGAAACCCCATATAGATCGGACATAAAGGTGGTTAGCTTAATGTTGGCATCCTGCAGGATTTTGTGAATGCGGTTTTTCTCCGCCGTCACCGCCTGCACCATCTTACTCCGGTAACGGGTCAAGTCTCGCAAATCCCGGATGTCTTGTTCGGGCACCATACTGCCTTCAATGAGCCCGCAACGGTGCAATTGCGCTAACCAGCGCGCATCTTGCATGTCACTTTTTCGACCCGGCGTATTCTTTACCCGCTGGGCGTTGGCCAAGACCAGATCACAACTGCCCTCTAAGATGTTCCATACCGGTTTCCATAACACGCCCGTACTCTCCATCACCACCTCCCGACAGCCTTGTTCACTCAGCCAATCTTGCAGGCCTAGCAATTCTTTGGTTGTCGTCCCAAAGGTTTTCAGGTGACATTGGGGTTTCTGTTCGATCGGTCCTTTCAACACGCAGGCCACAACGGTTTCCTGGTGCACGTCCAGACCGGCGCAACACATACGTACAGCATCCATTCCAATCATCCTCCATCGTCAGCTTACAAATCATGCGCTCGAGTGAGTGTAATTTAATACACGTACTTTTGGGGGCTACAATAGGCGATGCTCGAAAAGCGCAATAGAACAGTTTTTCGCACGGGGTGTATCCCAGTAACCGTTTCCGCCCTTTGATTTGTATATGTAGTGTTGACGACTACAGCCTCTTTTAGAATGGATGCGACGGATGCCACCCACTTATTTTCATTCCTGGGGGTGACAAGGTCTCTGTCTTGTCATGCCTGTTTTTCGACTACATTTCGTCCGTGCGCCACTCCCGGTCCAATTGTGGTCGGTTTTTCGACTACATTTGGCGCGCACGCCACTCCCGGTCCAATTGTAATCGGTTTTCCGACTACATTCCGTCCGTGCGCCGCTCCCGGTCCAATTGTGGTCGGTTTTTCGACTACATTTGGCTCGCACGCCGCTCCCGGTCCAATTGTGATCGGTTTTTCGACTACATTTCGTCCGTGCGCCACTCCCGGTCCAATTGTGATCGGTTTTCCGACTACATTCCGTCCGTGCGCCGCTCCCGGTCCAATTGTGGTCGGTTTTTCGACTACAACCAGCTAACAGGCCCATCCCCCCTGGCAGCCAAAAAAACACCGCAGGCCATCAAGCAGCCGGCGGTGTTTCCCTGTCTTCAGCTTACATCTCAGATATCTGTACCCAACGCCGCTGCTCAATTGAACGCTCGACCGCTTCCAGCACCGCCTGGCATTTCACGCCGTCGTTGAAGTTCGGCACCGGCTGCCGCCCTTCCTCAATGGCATTCGACAGCTCCAGCATCTCATGAATGAAGGTATGCTCGAACCCGATCGTATGGCCCGGCGGCCACCACGCTTCCGCATAGTCATGGGACGGATCGGTGGCCAGCACCCGGCGGAAGCCCTGCACATCCTCGTCATCCGAGGTCAGGTAGACCTCAAGCTCATTCATCCGTTCAAAATCAAACTTCACACTGCCTAGGCTGCCGTTAATCTCGAAGGAATTGGTCGAACGGTGTCCGGCTGCGAAGCGTGTCGCCTCGAAGCTGCCCAGCGCACCGCTGCTGAAGCGGGCCAGGAACAGTGTGGCATCGTCCACGGTTACCGGACCGCGCGGCGCATCCTTGCCCGCCTTGGCACTCAGTCCAGTCATCTCCGTTGCCAGCGGGCGCTCCTTGACGAAGGTCTCGCTCATGCCGATAACCTCCTCTACATCTCCGACCAGGAAATGAGCCAGATCAATCAGATGCGCCCCCAGATCACCATGCGAGCCTGAGCCTGCAACCTCCTTCTGGAGACGCCAGACCAGCGGGAATTCCGGATCGAGAATCCAGTCTTGCAGGAACCACGCGCGGAAATGATAGATTGTGCCCAGCCGGCCGCTCTCAATCAGCCGCTTCGCCAGCCGGACCGCCGGGGAGAAACGGTAGTTGAAGCCAATCATATGCGCAATTCCCGCCTTTTCGGCAGCCGCAAGCATCTCACGAGAATCCTCCAGATTCAGGGCCAGCGGCTTCTCGCAGAAGATATGCTTGCCTGCGGCGGCAGCCGCCAGGGCAATCTCTTTATGGGCATTGCTTGGCGCATTAATATCGACCAGATCAATATCGCTGCGGGCGATCAGCTCCTTCCAGTCGGTCACACTCTCCGACCAGCCAAGCTGTGCTGCCGCCTCTGTAACCGCTTCCTCATTACGTCCGCAGATGACCGACATTTGCGGCTTAACTGCCTTGGGGAAGAACATTGGCAGACTGCGGTAAGCGTTGCTGTGGGCCTTGCCCATGAATTTATAACCTATCATTCCAATGCGTAGCTGTTTCATTTGGTGCCTCCTCACTGAATAGACTACTCGGTGTACACGCATACATTTTCTCATTCAGGCTGCGCTTTAGTCAAATGGCTTCTTGCAGGATTTATCTACAATGTTACGTGCTGCGGAGCACATTAGATGAAAATCATAATTTCCCAAGTGGAAACGGCTTTGCCGTCCTCTTAAAGGACGGTACCGTTTCAGCGAGAAATAGAAGGATAATTTATCGTGTGAAACATATAATTTCTTATATTTTAAAAAAACAAAAAACGCCCCCTCTGCCAAACGGCAGTAAAGGGACGTTCTTCGTCTGTGTCCGTTCATTATCAGTTAACTGCCCATGTTGTAAAACTTAGCAAGCCCGCCCTCTGAAGTTTCACGGTACCTGCTGTTCATATCGAGGCCTGTCTCATACATCGTCTGTACAACCAGGTCAAAGGATATTTTACGGGTACCCGACAAGAACTTGGCCAGACTCAGCGCATTGATCGCCCGCATCGCACCAACAGCATTCCGTTCAATGCAAGGGATCTGAACCAGTCCTTTAATCGGATCACAGGTTAACCCCAAGTGATGCTCCATGGCCACCTCAGCAGCATACTCGATCTGATCGATCTCCATACCGGACAATTCAGCCAATGCAGCCGCTGCCATAGAGCAAGCCGTGCCTACCTCCGCCTGACAGCCGCACTGAGCGCCGCTGATGGAGGCGTTATGCTTCACCAGATTGCCAATGAGCCCCCCGACGGCCAGCGCCCGGAGAATCCGTTCATCCGGGACCTGCAGCTTCTCCTGCATATAACGGAGCGAGGCGGGCACAACACCACAGGCCCCGCAGGTTGGAGCCGTTACCACTGTACCGGCAGCCGCATTCTGTTCATTCACGGCAAAAGCGTACGCGCTGACGATCCGGTTCTCCCGCGTCTCCGGGCTCTCATCCACAGTCCCCTGATGATACAGATATTGCGCCTTGCGCTCAACATTAAGCCCGCCCTCCAGAATGCCTGTGACAGACAGCCCTTCGTCGATCGAACGCTTCATCGCTTCCCAGATGCCTTGGAGGAACTCCCAGATCTGTGTGCCATCACGCTGCTCAACGTAATCGCTTAGGCGGATATGATTCGCTTTACAATAGGCACTGATCTCGGCAAAGCTGTTCTCCGGGTAGACATCAGGTCCCCGCGTCTCCTCCCGCCCATCAATCACGATCTCCCCGCCGCCGATACTGGCAACACGCATGGAGGCTGTTTGCTGACCACCCTTGTAAGCAAACAAGTCCATTGTATTGGGATGAGGCAGATCAAAGTCAGGCTGCGGAACAAATTGAACCTCCGTCCGGACGGGTGAGAGTGCCCGAATAATAGCCTTATCCGTCATATGGCCTTTGCCTGTTTTGGCAAGAGAACCATAGATCAACGCTTTGAACTGGTCTGCGTCTTCATTTTCTGCTTTTAAGATTCCGGCCGCCTTCTCCGGCCCCATGGTATGGGAGCTGGACGGTCCACTGCCAATCTTGAATAGCTCAGTCAACGATCTCATAGCACCCTTATCCCTTCTCAGTTGTCTTTCCTCTGAAAACGTTCCTTGAGCTTGATCAGCCGCTCTTGAATCCCCTCTTCATCAATCGCCATATCAACCAATTGGTGGGTAAGCTGAAGACCCTGATCCTCTGCCAAAGCTTGTTTCCACGGATGCGCCACAATCGAATGCGTAAGATGCCTTGTAGAGCGGGGGGCCTGCATGATCTGCTCTGCCAGCTCCCAGGCCCGTGGAAGAAGCTGTTCACGAGGCAATACCTCACTGACCAGACCGAGGTCCAGTGCCTCCTCTGCAGTAATGTTCATCCCCGTGTATGCATAGTATGCCGCTTTTTTGCTCCCCAGAATCCTTTGAAGTGCCAGGACGATTCCGTCTCCAGGCGGTACACCACCCAGATAATGGGCATCGAAGAACACGGTGTCTTCCGCACAAAGGGTAATATCACAAAGCGTTCCCAGCTGCCAGTGTGCGCCTGTGCCATTGATCGCCCCAATCGTGGGGATGTCCAGGCAATGAACCATATTTTCAATCATCCGGAGCGATTCATGATACATCTCCAGCTTCCGGCGGTTTGGCCAATCCATGAATTTGGTGGTCCAGACTTCAGGATTGCCGGTCTGCCACAGCTCTCCTGTCCCTGTAAGAATCATGACCTCATTCTCAGGATCACGGCCAATATCTGACCAAACATGACCATATGCGGCTTGGACCGGCCAGTCAAATTGTAACGGTCCCCCGTCAGTGTGCATACGCACTTCGAGTATCCCGTCACGGCGGGTCATGAGGAATAAGTCCTTATATTTCTCCGAGTATTCTTCGAGCCGGGTAGGTCCCGTCATCTTTCTATTGAACATCGTCGCCCCTCAGGCGTCCTTGCATTTTCTTCAGCCGCTCCAGCGCTCCTTCTTCATCAATGGCCATGTCGTACATCTGGTGGGCAAGCTGGAATCCCTGATCGGCGACCAGAGCCTGCTTCCATGGCCGGGAGATAATGGAGTGAGACAGATGTCTTGTTGAACGCGGTGCCTGCATGATCATCTCCGCCAGCTCCCAAGCGCGTGGAAGAAGCTTTTCGCGGGGCAGCACTTCACTGACGATACCCAGATCCAAGGCGGTCTGACCATTGATATTCTTGCCGGTGTAGGCGTAATAGGCTGCTTTTTTGAAACCGATCATGTTCTGCAGTGTGAGCAGCATTCCATCTCCCGGAGGCGTGCCTCCCAGATAATGCGGATCGAAGAAGTCCGCGTCTTCCGTACAAATGGTAATATCGCAGAGCGTTGCAAGCTCACAGTGCGTTCCCGGCCCGTTGACCGCCCCGATGGTCGGGATGTCAATGCAGAAGATCAGATTCTCAAGCAGTCTCAGTGATTCATGATACTGTTCGAGCTTCTTTTGCTTCGGCCAGTCCATGAATTTCGTATTCCAGACCTCAGGGTCGCCAATCAGCCATTTATCCCCGGTTCCCGTAATAATCATGACTTCGTTCTCAGGGTCGCGGCCAATATCTGACCAGGCATGAGACCATGCGGTATGAGCTTCCCAATTGTGCGTGTACGAACCTCCATCCGTGTGCAGACGCACTTCAAGGATTCCGTCACGGCGGGTCATTAACAGGAATTCCTTGTATTTCTCCGAGTACTCTTCGAATTTGGTGGGTCCAATCATACGTCTCTCTGTCATTGTAATTCCTCCTATGTTTGGTTTAGAGCTTAACTGTTTCGTTCAAGCCAGTCTCTGGCAAAAGCTGCATAAGCCGCAGCCCCTCTATGAAGCACCTCATCCGAGAACATTGTCTTAGGATGGTGTACAGGGTAACTATAACCATCTTCGATATTGCCTGCGTTAAGAAACACTGTGGTACTTGGCACCGCCTGTGAGACAAAGGCGAAGTCTTCCGAGCCCATTAATTTGCCGCCGGGTACCAGCTGGGTGATGCCGATGTAGGAATTCTCGCCAAAAGTGTTGGCAATCGAAGCCCTCATTTGCTCATTAAGTCCGCCATCCGTTTTCACCTCAGGACAACCAAGTGTATAGATCACTTCCATCTTTGCCTGAAAAGTTTCTCCGATCCCTGCGGTAATTTCACGGATACGGGTCTCCATTTTATCCCGCAATGCGGTGTTAAATGTACGTACACTGCCTTTCAATCTGGCCGTATCGGGAATTACATTGTTCGTAGTTCCGCCTTCCATCACACCGATGGTAAGGACTGCATGTTCAATCGGCGATATTTCCCGGCTGAGGATACCCTGCAGCGCCAGATGTAGATGAGCAGCCACATTTAAGGGGTCCACTGCGGCCTCCGGCATCGCTCCATGGGAGCCCCTCCCCCGGATGATGATTTCGAACCAATCCGAAGAAGCAGAGATCGCTCCACCTTCCTCAGGCACTACAAATTGTCCGAGAGGAAGCGGCATTCCGGTCAACACATGGAGCATCATGGCTGCATCCACCTTGGGATTGTCCAGAATCCCATTCTCCAGCATCATCTTTGCCCCGTGCAGCGTTTCCTCGCCCGGCTGGAACATAAGCTTAACCGTCCCGCGAAGCTCAGCTTCGTTAGCCTTCAGGATCTCCGCAGCTCCGAGCAGCATGGAAGTGTGCATGTCATGCCCACAGGCATGCATATTTCCATTCAACGACGCGTAAGAGAGCTCCGTTTCCTCTGAAATGGGCAAAGCGTCCATATCCGCACGGATCAGAACCACCTTCCCGTCATGCTGTCCGCCAATGGTAACTGTTAGCCCTGATTCCCCGACGGGAGCGGGCTTCAGCCCCATCGATTCCAATGCCTCTTTTACGTATGCAGTAGTCTTAGGTAAACTTAGATCAAGCTCCGGAACCGTATGAAGATGATGCCTGTACATGACCATTTTGTCCTGCAGCTGATGAGCCATACTCGTTAAGTCTTCAGCTTCTTCACTCACAATGAACATCTCCCGCAACATAAATTAAATGAACGTTTAGTTAGAATGAAGCTTACCCCCTTTATATTTTAGGACTTTTTAAGAACGTTTTTATCGTACTGGCATTTTCATCCGCTGTCAAGATATTTTTAGACTTTTTAAGAACATTTTTTCAGGAGCTGCCGGAACATTGTAATATCACATTTATTGTGATATAACTCTTTTGATTGAACTGTTCATGAAAGGAATCTATTATGAAAATCAAGCTGGGTATTATCACGCCAGAGTCCCATATGGATTATTTCCGCGCCATTGAAGAAGAAATGCGGCCCCTATGCCAATTCCGCTTCCTTACCATCAGCAACTTCCGGGAAACAACGGACATTTATCTCAAAAACCTGGATTCGGTCGATGGATTTGTGATCAGCGGGAGGATGCTTTACGAGGCTATCGACAAGGAATGCCTGGATGACAAGGTACCTGTTCACATTTTGCATGATGATGAGAATCTGCTGTACAGAGAGCTTTTCCGGCTGCTGGTTACCGAACCTGAACTTGATATCTCCCGGGTCTATGTGGATTATGCGTATGTTATTGAGTCCTTCAGCGAATTCCAGCAATATCTGACTCATGAAGGAAAGCCCGTTAACAGCGGAAATCTGCTGGAGCGGGTGGAGACCATGCTGGAGAACCATATCACGCTGTGGGAAGATAAGAAAATAGACCTGTCCATCACGGCCTTCGGTCACTTTGTTCCAGAACTCCAAAAGCACGGCGTCAAATATATCTTAATCCGGCCTACACTGGAGAGCGTTAAAGAGACCATCAGCGAGATCATTAACGAAATTACCATCCTCAAGCTTAAGAACCAGAGGGCAGTGGTCGCATGTCTATCGGTCCAACATGAGCAGCAGTCGTCCGAAGAGGAGCTTCACGAGCTGAACGTCCTGGTCGGCAATTTTCTGCGCAGCGTGAATCTGGCAGACACGGCCCAAATCTCAGAAGGCTATGTCAGACTGTATACCACCTACGGCAATTTCATGAGAATTACCTCTAACGCTCATAATTGTTCCCTGCTGGAGTATCTGGAGGAGCGCATACAGGGCAAGGTGAAGATCGGGTGGGGCTCGGGGCATGAATATTTTCAAGCGAACGTTAACGCCACCAAGGCTCACAGACAGGCGGAAGCCTATACGGGCAGTTCCAGCTTTTTCATAGACGAGAATCAGAAGGTTGCCGGCCCCATGCGTAGCATGAATGTCATCCAGTTCTCTGAACAGGGGGACCCGGAAATCATCGACTTAGCCAAGAGGATCGGAATCAACAACATCAATTTGCAGAAAATCATATCCTACGCAGAAATCATGCGGACCAATAAGCTATCCTCTGAGGATGTTGCACAGTGCCTGTCCATGACCGTCAAAGGTGCCAACCGAATTCTTAACAAAATTGAGGAAAGCAAACAAGTACAAACGGTATTTGAAAAAAGGGACAACAGTAAGGGGCGGCCCAAAAAATATTATGAGCTGTTGTTTCTCAGCAGTGATGGGCGCAAATTAAGCGGATGATACACGGATTCATTTGGCAAAAAGGTATGTTTTCAAAATAGAAAACATGCCTTTTTTGCGCTTTTTACCAAGTTAAACGGCTTCTTGGCTGGACGACCAGTGCTGCACATGCTGCAAAAACCGCCGCGTGGCCGGTGAAGCATATTTCATCGAGTTGACCGCGATGCCAAGCGAACGGAAGCTCCGCTCCTCCAGCTCAAGCATGGCAACACGCTCATGCTGGAACCCGGTGACCAGCTCCGGGAGGATGCTGATGCCCAGGCCTTTTTCCACCATGGCAATAATGGCATAATCGTCCCCGGCCGAGAACTTGACGTTCGGCTTGATGCCCGCCTTCTCCAGCACCCGCTGCACATCATAATCCGAACCTGGCTTCGGAATGATGAAGTCCTCGTAGGCGATCTGAGCCAGCGGCATATAAGGCGCTTTGCTCAGCGGATGGTCCATAGAGAGGATAGCCAGCATCCGGTCCTGCTTCAGCGGGAACACCTCGAATTTCTCGCGGGTTGGCAAGGATAGAAAGCCGCAATCAACCACCCCGGCCTCGATCCACTGCTCAATCTCCAGATAACCGCCCTCCATCAGCTTGAACTCAATGTACGGATATTCCTCACGGAACTGCTTGATGATATCTGGCAGCCAATGGACAGAGACACTGGTAAAGGTACCGATCGTAATCGTCCCTGTCTCCAGCCCGTGAATATCCGCTACCTGCTGCTTCAGCTGCTCATTCCAGTTCAGAATCTCCCTGATCGGCTGAAGCACCTGCTCCCCGTTCACCGTCAGCTTCACGCCCGAACGGCTGCGCACGAGCAGCGGGAAGCCGAACTCGTGCTCCAGGCTGCTCAGTGTGTGGCTGATGCCGGATTGGGTGAAGCCCAGCACCTCTGCGGCCCGCGTCAGACTGCCCAGCTCCACCACTTTCAGGAACACTTCGTACTTAATCAGACTCATGTCCAGTCTCCTCGCCCAACATGAGAATTACTCATGTATCTTATGATAAACATTCAGTTACCTTATGTATTCGAGCGTATTATACTATATTCACTTGAAATAAAGAAGGATGATGACTGAATGAAGCCGCTGAAGGCCGAGCTAATGCTCATTGTAGTAACACTGTTCTGGGGCTCCTCCTACCTGTTCATGAAGCTGGGACTGGGTACACTGGGAGAATTCAATCTGATCGCACTGCGCTTCGGGCTGGCTTTCATTCTTGCGGGGCTGCTGTTCCGCAAACGGCTGCGCAGTGTGAATGCCAGAACCTTGAAATACGGAGCCTTGCTCGGCTTCCTGCTGCTTGGCGTATTCACCTGCATTACCTTCGGGCTGAAGACCACAACGACCTCTAATGCCGGTTTCCTGGTCGCTCTGACTGTTGTGTTCGTTCCGGTGCTGGAGGTTCTGGTCTTCCGCAAAAAAGTCGCACCCCCGCAGATCTTCGGCGCCGTTCTCGCCATCAGCGGCATCGGGCTGCTTACGCTGAACGGATCGCTGCAAATCCAGCCTGGTGATCTCCTCTGTATTCTGTCCGCAGTATTCTACGCGGTGCAGATTCTAGTGACGGGCCGGGCGGTCAAGACCTGCGACTCACTAAATATCGGCATTCTGCAGCTAGGCTTCGCCGGGGGCTATGCCCTGATTCTATCCGCTATCTTCGAGACCCCTTCGCTGCCGTCCACCCTTCCGGGCTGGATCGCGATTCTGGCTCTGGGGATCTTTTGCAGCGCCTGCGGGTTCATCCTGCAGCCGGTTGCCCAGAAGTACACTACACCGACCCGCACCGGTCTGATCTTCGCACTGGAGCCGGTATTCGCCGCCTTCTTCGGTTACTTGTTCGTACACGAACAGCTCTCGCTCCAGGGCTATACCGGTGCCGCCCTTGTGCTGCTTGGCATTCTGGCCTCAGAGCTGCTGGGCAAGCTGCATATGGTTCCTCCGGCAAGGCTGCTGAGGAAGCGGCGGGCGCACTTATAGCTTCTTCTGGCAGATCGAGTAGATGCGGAACAATTACCTTAGGCGTTCATCTACTCCTCCCTTCAGGCTAAAGCTACTCCCTCGCGCCGCTCCCGGTCCAATTGTAATCGTTTTTTCGATCACATTCGCCCCTCATCACATTCATTGCGAAGAACAAAAAACGCCCCCTTGCCAACCGGCAGTAAGGGACGTTATTGATGTGCATATAACATGCGTATATAACTTGTATCTACATGTACCTATACTATGCTTTAACAGTTGTGGCAGATTAATGCCCCATCATCATCGCGGCATCCGTCTGCTGTTCTTCAGGAGAAGGTGCAGCGCCTGCTGCTTTCGGACGGCGCAGAATCAGACTGAGCACCACACCAGCTACGGCGATGCAGCCCGAAAGGAAGAAGACATCCCCGAAGCCTTGCACGGCAGCGGCAAGCGGATTGCTTCCGGCCGCCATTTTACCCATATGCACGGTAATCTGGCTGGTCAGGTAACCGGTCATGCCGGCAACGGCGAACGATACTACAACCTGCTGGGCAGCGGCGGTAAGCGGGGTAACCCGGTTCACCCATTCACGCGGCGCAGAGTTTAGAACATGGGTATTGACCGGCATCATCGACAGGCCCATACCAAGGCCCATCATGACCAGACACAGCATAATAATAGGAAGGCTAGTGTCTACTGTAACTCCTGAGAGCAAGAACAGGGCCGTCGATATAATACTGAGACCTACAAATACCAGTGGACGCGCACCGATCCGGTCAAACAAGCGGCCGCCCAGCGGCATCCCTACTCCGGAAGCCAGTGCCTGGGGAAGCAGGATCAGCCCAGTCTCAAGCGGCGTGTAATTGCGGATTTGCTGAAGATACAGCGGAACGAACAGCATGGAGCCGAACAATGCCGCCTGAGTGACCCAAGACAAAATAATTCCGCGCGTGAAGTCTGAGGAACGGAAGACGCGCAGCTCCAGCAGCGGATGCTTTTGCAGCAGTTCAACAATGACAAATACGATCAATGCGGCTCCGCCAACCGACAAGCCTACGATAGCCCCGGTTGAAGTCCAGCTCTCTCCGCCGCCTTGATTGACGCCATAAGCCAGCATCGAGAAGGCGAGCGGAGCCAGAATGATTCCGAAGATATCGAGGTGGGCTCTTCCCTTTTTCTCAGTCACCGGCAAATATTTAAGACCCAGAATAATACCTACAATACCAATTGGCAGGTTAATCAGGAAAATCCAGTGCCAGCTCACATACTCCACCAGCCATCCCGAAAGAATCGGCCCCAGGGCCGGAGCCAGCAGCATAGGAATCCCGAGCATCCCCATAATAGAGCCTCTGCGCTCTGGCGGAGCGAGTCTGAAGACCATCGCCATACCGATTGGAGCAACCATGCCGCCGCCAAGGCCTTGAATGACGCGGAACAAGACGAGCTGCCCCGAGGTCTGAGCTACAGAGCATAACACAGAGCCAAGAACGAACATGGCAATGGTCGTCAGGAATACCTGCTTGGACCCGAACCGGTCCGTCATATAGCCGGCCAGCGGAATTACAGCAGCAAGGGCAAGCGTGTAGCCGGTAATCGCCCATTGAACGGTTTTCAGATCCGTATCGAAATATTGCACCAGATTCGGAACGGCCACATTGACCGCGGTGCTATCCAGAATAACCATAATCATGCCGACAATAATCGCCAGCAATGGTGGCAGTATAGCTCTCAGCGAGAACGGCGCCTCTGCTGCTGCGGTGTTACTTGGATTCATAGGTTTTGACATTCTCTTGTCCACTCTTCTCTCTGTTAGAAATTAATGATATTTGTGAAAATACAGCTCAAACAACCCGTCAATCTGTTCCTCCAGCGGGGCCAGCCTGAAAATCTGCTGAAGATCCTCACGCTCCTTCGGCAAGCTGCTCACCATAATTACCGGGAAGACAATCGCCCCGTAGATCTGCATATTCATCATCATGAGCTTATCGCGGTCCTGTTCTCCGGTAATCTCCCCAAGTGCGTCCAGAATCCGCTCAATCCGCATCAGCTTGGAATATTTCGCATATTCATCATGAGAGCCCATGATATGATGCCGCTGGTCAAGCATCTGCCGGGCCATGCCGGGATAGCGGCCCAGATTGACAATGTACCGCTTGAAGAACAGCTTCAAGCGCTCTTTTGGCGGCAAAGATGTATCCTCCAGGACCTTAAAGGCATCGTCAAAAGTCGCCATAAGCTGCTTGACCGCATCGCCGAACAGCTTCTCCTTGGAGCCGTAGTAGTAGTTCACCAGCGCCAGATTGGTCTCTGCCCGCGCTGCGATACTGCGCAGGGTGATGCAGCGGAATCCCTCCTCACGGATTAAGTCCACGGTGGCATCCAGAATATTCTGCTTCGTATCTTTATCCGTTGAATCCGTCTTACCGTCCGGTTTGGCCATAATGAAGATTGCCGCCCTCCTCTGTCACAGAATCTTAATCCTTGATCTAATCATCGATTTAAACATTGTTTAATTCGAATTTAAAATTACTCTCTTTCCTGCATTCTGTCAACAGAAATATAAAGGGAGAATTCCTGCAGCTATACTTAAGCTGTGGAATTCTCCCTTGGGGGTAAAGTGATGTCTTATGTGAAGCTAGGGTTGGGCCGGGCTGGCCCATACTTCACTGGCTGCCTGAACCGGCGTTAGAGTCAGCTCGCTGAGCTTGCCGGAAGCACCTAGTTCCAGAGTCAGTACAGCCTCCGCTTTGGTGAATGACAATACGCTTACAATCGTCATTACTCCATCCTGCTGTGTGCTTGTGGTCGATTTCACTCCCAGGAAACTGCCCGCCGGCGTGCTGATTCCTTCCCAGCTTTGCTGGAGCACCGGAAGAGCAGCGGGCTCTGCATCCTTGGCGTAATACCGCTCCTTCAGCGCCGGATAGTTACCGGTTACAAGCAGTCCTGCTACGGCACCTGCCATTACCTCTGGTGTATATACTTCAACCTGGCCTGTTTCCGGATTATAGGAAGTGACTAACCCGATTGCTGCAAAAAAAGTCAGCGGCGCGTACGCCTTTTTTTGTTTTAACTCAAAGCCGCCTGTAAACGGGACTTTGTTCTTGCCATCCATCACAAGCTCCTTACCGGAGAGTCTGAACTGAATGCTCTCCTGGAACCGTTCCAGCAGGAACGTCCCGGTAGCTCCACTAAAGGTGACCTTATACTTGAGAGCTTCTACCGTCTCCCGTAGTGGAAGCATGGCATCCGGTCCGTCTGTATAAGCCGATGCCCCAGCCGTCTGCAATTCCTGTCCGTTCACGATAATCCTCAAGCTGCCGGCGGCACTAACATTATGACTGGTCAATACACCTGCTCCTGCTGCAAATAACATTACACTAAGGAATACGGCTGCGATTCTTTTGAACAAATCGATCCCACCTCTCCTGTATTACAATATTATGCGCGCATGCTTCAGAGATTAACCTTACATTATCCATTAACCCTCCAGTACAGCTTTGGAACAGCCCTACTCCACTTTGAAGTTAAAATATTGCTTCGGGTATGGCTCCTTAATCAGTGTGAAATGCCACCATTCCTTGGCGTAGGGCTTGAAGCCCTGCTTCACCATCGCATCCTTCAGCAGCTTCCGGTTCACATGCTGGGTGCTGCTGATGAGCGTCGTATTATAGTAAGAGATTTCGCCGAAAAAATCATAAGGGCTGCCCATATCCACCAGCTTGCCTGTATCTTTGTGGGCCAGGGTCAGGTCGATCGTGCTGCCCCGGGAGTGCCCGGATTTCTTGGCGATGAAGCCCAGCTTGAACAGATTCCGCTTGTCCAGCTTCGGATAATATTGCGGCTTCATCTTCAGATCGGCGGCATCCTGTGACCAGCGCACGAAGTGATTAACGGCTTGCTGCGGACGGTAAGCATCATAGATCCGCAGGATATAACCCTTCTGCTCCAGATTTTCGCTAACCTTCTTCAGCGCAGCGGCGGCAGTCTTCGAGAAGATCGCGAGCGGTGCTTTATATCCGTCCACCCTGGTGCCGGTAAAATTATTCTCACTATAATAACGGATCTCATATTGCGCCGAGGGAAGTACCTCATCCAGATAGACAAAACCGCCGGGAAGATTATTTTTCTTCACAACTGTACTTGATGTAAACGGTGTCTCAGGAGTCACGGGCGCTGCTGTAGCTGTTGTCTTGACACCCAGAAACACAGCCCCGCTTACAATCATAACTCCTAGCAGTAATCCGAGTCTTGTGCCTGTATCTCGCAGCTTGTTCACAATGCTTACTCCTCACCTTCCTTATCCCATATTTACCCTTCCAGTATATGTTGCAGCCCCAAGGAGCGTCTATAGTGAAGATGGAGCTTGTCCCGCAGGGAGCATATCCTTCCGCCGGTAGACCCCCATCAGCAGCCCCAGAGCCGCGAATTCAATGAAGACATGTTGGCCGTAGCTCAGGAACGGGAACGGTATGGAGATCAGCGGCATTCTGCCGGTGAGTATAGTCAGCCCATAGATTAGACGAATGGAGAGCATCAGAGCCAGTGCCAGGATCAGCATCCGGCCGTAAGTGTCGCTTACCGCGCGGGCGTAGAAGACCATTTTCAGCACAAACCAACAGGTTAACATGAGGAGCAGCAGCCCCCCGGCCCAGCCGAAGGTTTGGATCAAATACACGGGAAAAAGGTCCGTGTACGGAAACAACAATCGTTCTTCCGCAATTCTGTAGCCCATTCCCTGTCCCCTCCAGCCTGCGGAGGTTAACGTGTTGTGAATTACACTATTTAAGTACCACCCAGCGCCGGTATCCCTCTGATCCGCTTGAAAGGCCGCGATGATCCGCTCCCGGAGATGCAGGTGATTCCAAACATAGATTGCCCCGCCCGTTAGAAATGTGACAGCAATCACCGAACCTCTAATCCAGCGGCGGGTCATCCGGACATAGAGTGTCAGGGATACAGCCATATATATAATCAGTTCAGGAAAAGCGGGGATAACCGCATAAATCACGGCCGGCAGCAGCAGTAACGACAATTCCGCCAAGTCTCTTGTTCGTCCGCTCCATGACTTCATGAAGCCCTGCCTGTTCCATATCCCTGCCAGAGCAACTACAAATACATAAGGACTATATCCGACCACGTCGAAGAAGAGTCCTAGGATGCCCACATAACGCCTAACACCATTCGTCACCTCAAGACCCAGCAACATACTGACGCCGATCGCCATTAATGCTGCGCCATAAATCCACCCTGAACTCCGCTGCAAGTGTTTGAAATTGATAAAATACATGATAGCCATGACCGCGATCCCAAGAACGATATACACAGATTGGCGCAGCATAAGAGCATCAGGAATTTTGTAATAATCCCCAAACCCCGCCTCCACAGCTGCCATCCCCAGCAGACTCACCGCCGACAACAACAGTACACCCGCCAGCAGACCCCAGGGAATGCGCGGTTTATGAATCCGGTGCAGCTCTTTGCCTACGGCCTGCGGGTCTCCCAGTTGCGCGATCGCATACCGCTGAGCCTCTTCTTCGTCAGCACCAAGCTCCAGCCGCTCCGTCACCAGATCTGTGAAGTGTCCGCTGAGCTCATCGCGGATTTCTCTGTGCATCCCTTTGGCTCTAACTTCTGCGCATACTGTATCCAGATAACGCTCCAAATCCTTCTTACTCTGCTCTATCATCCGCTGCCCTCCCCCAGAACGGTATCCATGGCACCCTTGAACAGCGCCCATTCCGCCTTCTTCTCCTGCAGCTTATGCTTGCCTTCATCCCGTAGCCGGTAATATTTGCGTCTGCGTCCGTCTACCTCCATCCAATACGCTTCCACCCAGCGTTCACTCTCCATCGCATGGAGAATCGGGTAGAGCGTACCCTCCTTCAGCGCAAAAACTCCCTGCGAGCGCTGCTCCAGCTCCTTAATCAGCTCGTACCCATACAGCGGCCTGTCCAGCAGCAGAGTGAGGATCATCGTACCTGTGCTCCCCTTCAGCAATTCTTTGCTTACCTTCATCGGCATTCCCTCCTGTTTGTTCATTTGGTTCGGTTAGAGACTCATACTGTCCGTTCTAATCATTAGCATAGCTGCTTATATATACATCGTTAATCTATGCTTAATATACAGTATTAACCAAACGAAGTCCAGTATGTATATCATCATTGTCCACAAAGATCAAGCCACCCGCACTTCAACCAGCCCTCATCAACATTTGGAAACTTAAAATCCGCCAACTCCGCAACCATCAAGCCCCTCGCCGGAGAAACAATGGGAAAAACGTATCTTAATTCCTCTCCATCGCCATATTTCCCGGGAGCAAGTGGAAAAACAGCAACTAATTTTTGTGAATTCTCAACTTTGGCCGAATTCAGATAAATTGAGTGTTGTTTTTCCAACTCCCATCCCAAAAGGGTTCAATCTTTCGTCAACAAGTGTATATAATCCAATTGTCCCCATTCTCGCTTTCTTCACAATAACAAACACAAAAAAAACTCTCCCGCCAAAATGATTGCCCATTTTAGCAAGGAGAGGTTCTTACTCAATTGCAGATTAATTAATGCATCGAAGCCTGAGTCTTATGCGAAACGATGACACGCTTCAGGAAGAACGCAATCACCAGACCTATAATAGCCATGACCATTCCGAAAATAAAGGCATTCTGTACTCCATGAGTGAAGGCAGCGCCGATATTCAGCGGATCAGCCGGGTTAGTAACGGTCTGCATGTAGCTTTTGGAGCCGGAAGTCATGATGCTTACCGCCAGCGCTGTACCAATCGCACCCGCCACCTGCTGGAGTGTATTCATAATGGCTGTACCATGCGGGTAGTATTCCAGCGGAAGCTGATTGATCCCATTTGTCTGTGCAGGCATCATAATCATAGAGATTCCGATCATCAGTACACTGTGAAGCACGATCACGAAGACAACGGTTGAAGTAGCTGTAATCCCTGAGAAGAACCACAAGGAGACAGCGACGAGCGCCAGCCCTGGGATAACCAGCCATTTCGGACCGTATTTGTCGAACAGACGTCCCATGACCGGCGACATCAGACCGTTGATGATTCCGCCCGGCAGCAGCAGTAATCCTGCCTTGAAGGCTGAATACCCTTGTCCCTGCTGAAGATACATAGGAAGAATCAGCATCGAGGAGAGAATGACCATCATACAGATGAAGACCATCAGCACCCCAACCACGAACATCGGGAACTTGAAGGCGCGCAGATCAATCATCGGCTGCTTCATCGTCAACTGGCGGATACAGAACAGAATAAGGGCAATCGCACCGATGACGATGGCGATAATAACCTTCGGACTTCCCCAGCCTTCTGCTTCACCAGCACTGCTGAAGCCGTAGACAATGCCGCCGAAGCCGAAGGAGGACAGAATAATGGACAGGACATCAATCTTAGGTTTTGTCACTTCCGTTACATTCTGCATGAAAAGAATTCCGCTAATCAGGGCGATCACCAGGAACGGCAGCGATAGCCAGAAGATCCAGTGCCAGCTGAGGCTCTCAATCAGCAGACCGGCAATCGTAGGTCCAATCGCTGGAGCAACCATGATTACCAAGCCGATAAGTCCCATCGCCGCCCCTCTTTTCTCAGCGGGAATGATGATTAGAATCGTATTGAACATCAGCGGCAGCAGCAGCGCGGTTCCCATCGCCTGCACCACTCTAGCAGTGAGCAGAAATTCGAAATTCGGCGACATCGCTGCAAGGAACGTACCCAGAATGGAGAAGCTTAGAGCCGCTACGAATAGCTGTCTTGTGGTAAACCACTGCAGCAGCATCCCCGAGATCGGAACCAGGATGCCCAGCGTCAGCAGATAGGCGGTAGTCAGCCACTGCGCCGTCGATGGTGTAATTTGCAGGACATTCATAAGATCGCTTAAAGCTACATTTAAGGCGGTCTCACTGAACATGCCGATGAAGCCGGCAATCAGCAGGGAGATCAGAATGGGTAAAGTCTTGAATTGCCGGGGGTTGCTTGACCCCTTATCAGTCATAGTTGCGTTCACTCTCGTATCCTCCTGGTATCTGTGTGTATCTCTCTATAGTCTTACGTAGTACGGTTAAGCCAGTATCGCCGGAATGCACTCTGCTGCCGCTTCCAGCGGTTGAATATTTCTGCAGGTCAACGCCTGCAGCAGCGCTCCCTCAAACAAGGAGACCACCACTGAAGCTTTGCGCTCTGCCGTTTCCTCCTGTACCCCCTCCCGGATCAGACGCTTTGCAATAATATCCTGCCAATCCTTGAAGACACACTGGCATGCAGTGCGCAGCTCATGGCTGACACAGGAAGTCTCAACGGCTACCCAGAAGCTGAACGGAACCAGTCCTTCAAAAGAGGATTGCTCCGCCTCATTTGCCATAGACATGATGAAATTCTGCACAGCCAAAGCCGGTGCCGCTTCACCCTCCATATAATGGCGCAATAAATGGGCTACCTCTTCACTAGTCCGGTTAATGCAGGTCAGGGCCAGCTCTTCTTTGCCGTGGGGGAAATAATAATACAAGGAACCCTTGGGCGATTCGCTGTCCTTGATGATCTGATTCAGTCCGGTAGCATGGTACCCCTGTGTAAAAAACAACCTGGAAGCCGTATCCACAATGGCTTCGCGTGCATTAGGCTTGTTCGACAAGCTCTACACTTCCTTATCTTGACGATCCAACAATTATAACAATTGGTCTATATAATAAAACCACAAAGAACTCCTCCTGTCAATGGATAATAATTTCAAATTTTAATTTTCACCTTGGGATCATAAGACTTAAGGATTGCTTCAACCCCGTTCTGCCGCTATAATCAAATTAAACTTAATAATTCCAATGTGAAAGGTACGATTATAATGAGTCAAAAGCCTGCAATGCAGGGAATTCCCCGGCCGTTAGTGAAGCTCAATCAGGCCTTCATTGTCATATCTGTATTACTGGCCTTACTCACAGGCCTCCACTGGATTCTTGCCTTCCCGCTTGCCGCTGGAATATCAGGTCTAATCTTCGGATATAATCCCGTCATCAGGCTGTGCAGCCCGCTGCTGACGAAGCCGCGATCCGCCTATGTATTGGAAGACCCGGAGCAGCAGCAGTTTAACCAGAAGATTGCCGTCTTCTGTCTGGCGGGCGGACTGATCAGCTTTCTCGCGGGCTGGACACTTGCCGGATATATCTTCACCATCATGGTCGGAGCCGCAGCAACGGTTGCTATTCTCGGCTTTTGCATCGGCTGCTTCATTCATTATCAGTGGAGAATGTACACCTACAGACGCAAGCAGGCTGAGCTTCATAAGTAATTTACACAGAACAGGCCAGCCAGTCCTTGCAGCAGTCTAATACTACTGTCAAGGCCTGGATGGCCTGAATTGCCTCTTCTTCTAAACGGCTTACTCACAACATACATACTTCACAACGTAATCTTCAAGGATCTCTTCTACTGTAGATGCGAAGCTCTGGCCTGCGCCCCAATCCATCTTAAGAATCAAGCCTTGGGAGGCGCCTGCCGGAATGAGAGGGACATTACTCACGGTTCCCTGCAGCAGATTATCCACGATAATTACCAGCGCCGCCTGATTTCTGGACCGGAAGTAAAAGCGTTCATAAATCAGCGTCCCGATCATCCGGCCATTCCTGACCTCGTTAAGCTCCTCATACAGAAGCTCCGACCGCTGTGTCATCCCCTCTTTGATCCGCATCATTACCTCATCCGGCTGCAATTCGACATTCAGTTGATAAGACTCTCCCATGCTTATCCTCCTCACGGAATTATGCTTCAAATCTCAGGTGTAACCCGTTCAGCGTTCACTCTCTGCCACATCCCAGCGGTGACGGAACTTCTCCAGGCGCGGATGGACCTGTGCCGGCGCTTCGGAGAGCAGCAGGCGCAGCTTCACGATCCACTCCTCGAAGGAGGCGAAGGAGGCGAACAGATTCGCCATAGCTGGAGTCAGATAGAGAAAATACGGCGCGGGATATATATCGCTGATATGACGCAGTGCCGAATCCAGCGGGGTATACTTCTTCCGCTTACCTTCGAGGCTCTCTACGGTGATGAAGGACTGTCCCTGCTCTTTTTTCCACTCATGCAGCCGGTCATCCCGCTTATACCAGGCCTTCACCGGCTCCTTCGTCATCCGCCGGACCGTTTCTTCGTGCAGCGGGTAGAGTACCAGCTTCATGAACCTGCGCTCCACTGCCGTCTCCGCCGCCTTAAGCAGCTCCATATCCGATATATGCTCGAACGAATCATAGAAGATGAGCGTTCCCTTACGTTCATTGGCTGGCGGTTCATAGCCATAAGGCATATGCTGTATGTCGCGTGTCATCATATTACCTCCCGTGTATTACTGCCTATAGCATATCATGCTACCCGGGACGGCGTACAATTCTTGAAGCTTGTCACTAAAAGTGCTGCTGCTTATTTATCCCCGGGTAAGTCCGCTAACCCAGCTCTTCGCGGAACCAGTCGATGGTCTCCTTAATTCCCTTCTTATACGATGTCGGATTGTATTCGGGGAACCGCATCATGAATTTATTATCATTCAGCAGGAGCGGATACTCGAATTCATAGAGAAGCTCATGGAATTCGTTCGCTTCCTTATTGAATACACCGGCTACTCCGACTGCCCAGGCCGGCAGCGCACAGCACTTCCCCTTGCTGCCAGCCGCATGCTGGATATTCATCAGGAATTGACGCCCCTCAATAGCACCGGAGCCGGACACATGCCACTCCCCCTGTTCTCCGCTCTCCGCCAGCAGTACAGCCGCTCTGGCCGCATCACGGATATAGACCAGATCATGCGGGACATCCAGCTTCACAGGCCACTTAATCGTTCTGGCCTGAAGCGCTCCGCTGAAGATCGGTCCGAATAACCGGTTCGTGACATTGGGACCGTAATAATCCGGGTACCGCGGAATTACATAACGGAAGCCCCGCCGTTCAGACTCTGCCTTAAGCAGCTCCTCCAGTTGATTCCGCAGTTTCCCCTTGCGGGTTCGTGCCTCCTTCGGATGGCGTTCATCCGCAGGAAGATATTGGAGCTTGCCGTAGCCGTAGATATTGCCCGGAAATACCAGCGTCTGACCGGTCTTAAGCAGGCGCGTCACGCGCTCCAGTGCCTCAGGCATGACAGAGTACCAATCCTGGTACGGCACATTTAGGCAGAAATAGAGGGTCGTCACCCCATTCAGCGCTTCAGCAAGCACCTTCTCATTCATTACATCCACTGCCGCCAGAGTCAGCAGCGGGCCCTTCAGCCTGCGCAGAGCCTGACTGGAACGGTGATATGTAGCCGTCACCAGCTTCCCGCGTGACAGTAATTCTTGTGTGATGGAATGGCCCAGACCGCCATTGCCCCCAATTACGAGATTCATAACATGAACGGCTCCTTAACGAACGCATGAAGACCTTCAGCAACCTGCTAACGGTTCATTCAATCTGCCCGTGATTATAATACGCAGTATGGAAGAACCGGATCATCCCATCTGCTTCCTTAGAAGAGGAGGATATATATTCCATTTATCTGCACTGTTATCAGTATATCGCCTGTCAGTTACTATATTCATTGGGTTAATTTGACGATTCATGTCGATTCGGGGCTTATATATGGACATATGGTGAATTATTTGAATTCAATATTTTTGCATCAGCGCATTTCTGCTCAATTAGAATAGTCTATATAAATTGAACTATTACCTTATCAGATTCAAAATAGTGGAGCAGACGCAGTTCCCCTTCAAATTACATCTTTTTACCAAGCGGGCGTTGTTCTTCAGGGGCGTTTGGCTTAGCGTAACGGACTGAGCTGCACTTATTTGAGAAGAAAGTCTCCAATTGGGCGAGTAACGGACTCCACAGGCCTTATCCTTTGCACGTTAGCTCCGAAACGTCTCATAGAGAAACTATAAGGTCCACTGAGTCCGTTAAGCTGCAAAAATTGGCGTTTTCGCGGGGATAAGATCTCTCCGGTCCATTAGATTTTGGGTTGATAGGGTTTAACAAGCTTGTCCATTCTTTTTAATCTGATTCTAGCTCCATTTTTTAGTTCAATCTATATAGTTGTGCCTGCTCTGTTTCCGATAAGCATACACAGCCGCACCCAACGTACCCGCCCTGCTGCCCAGCTCCGCCTGAACAATCCGGCACCGGCTTGCAGACAGCTTCAGCGCATGGGCATTTACGGTATCGCGGACACTATTCAGGAGACGGTCTCCTGCTGCGGCCATGCCGCCCCCGATAATAATCAGCTCCGGGTTCAGCAGATTGATCACATTCGCCAGCCCGAACCCCAGCAGCTCCCCCGTCTCATGCATGACTTCAATGGCCAGGGGGTCTCCCAGATCATACGCCTCCGAGATCATCTGTGCCGTGATTTGCTCCTGATCCTGCTTAGTCCAGGTCTGAATCAGGCTGCCCCTCCCTGCCTCCAGCTTCTCCTTGAAGGTATTCACCATCCCCACTGCAGATACATACCTCCCCAGGCATCCAGAGCTTCCGCAGCGGCAGGGCCGCCCCTGCCGGAACATATTCATATGTCCGATTTCACCAGCACTGAAGGTTGTCCCGTAGAGCACCTTGCCGTCATGGACCATCCCTGAACCGAGCCCCGTCCCAAGTGTGAGCAGAATCAGATGCCTGTGCCCTTGTCCGGCACCCCGTTGCCATTCCCCGTAGAGATTAACGCGCACATCATTGTCTATGTATACATTGAAGTTGTAGTATGGCTTCATTTCGTTGACCACATGGACCTGCTCCCAGCCGGGAAAATTCGGTGAGAAGACCGACAGGCCCTCCTCCGGGTCGAGGAGCCCTGGGATTCCCATACCCATACAGGCAATCTGCGACTCGTAAATTCCGCTTCCCGCACACAGCTGAGTAACGGCAAGCCTGATCCGCTCCAGCACATGGGCCGGACCCAGCTGCGCTTCTGTGGGTATTGATAGCTCCTCTAACGCTGTGAAGTGCTCATCGAATAAGCCTGCCTTAATATTAGTTCCGCCCAGATCAATGCCGACTATGTATTTGTTGTCCATCCAGCTCCATCCTTCTTTCTCTCATTAGAATGCTGTAATTCTCTCCTCTTATTATGCGCTTTCAACTTTTAGTTAAGTAGCATTTTCCGAGCATATGGATAGTACGTTTCACTTGAAAACAAACATCCTGCGGATAGCGATTGCTGTTATATTATTGACAAAGAGGGGTGCCCCGGCAGCCAATACTCATGCTGCGGGGCACCCCTCACTCTATAGCTATTTCATTCCACCGTCTTAAGAACCTTAAGAACCGGCGCCCTTATACCGCTTCACTCCGAAGCTCCAGGCCATCAGGCCGATGCTGAGGAAGACCACACCGACCAGAGGGGTCAGCAGCGCCATCGTCCGCATCTCATCGCGGTGCAGGAACAAGGCCGCCGGATATATCCCGACAAAAGCAAACGGGATAATCCAGGTCAGCAGCACCTGAATCGCCCGGTTGTAGATCGTTACCGGATAACGTCCGTACGTCTGGATGTTATACATCAGCGGCAGAATGCCTGTCGGGGCATCCGAATAGAACGACAACGAGGTCAGTGTCGTATAGATCCCCGTATAAATGGCTACTGCGCTGAGGGTCAGAAGAATCAGCATCGGCAGAGTCCACCATTCAAACGGCAGGCCCAGATTGCTGCCGCTGATCGCCATGATAATCAGCCCGATGATAGAGCCGAACAGGGACGGCGGGTCCACATTCTCCAGGAAGATCTGGAACAGGTTATGCGCTGGACGGGTCAGGATGCGGTCCATTTCGCCTTTGACAATATACCGTTCACTGAAGCCCCACATATTGACGAAGCAGCTGAACACGCCGAACGGCACCATGAAGAAGCCGTAGACGAACACCACTTCGTTCTGATTCCAGCCGCCCAGGCTGTCGGTGTGCATGAAGATGACCAGGATGAAGATAAAGTTCGTCGCCTGGAACAGCAGGTCGGAGATGACCTCCACCCAGAAATCCGCGCGGTAGGTTAACCGTGTTTTCATATAATTCTTCAGATATTCAATCAATAAGCCCAGGTAGTACATAGCTCAGCTTAACCCCCCTGCACGAACAGCCGCTGACGCGCTGCGTGATTTAGCCAGACAATCGGAATGAGCAGAATCAGGAACCAGATAACCTGGATACCCAGCACATTCCAGATGCCTACCCCCTGCACCCGGCCTGTAAATACAGAACCCGGCAGATAGGTAATTGCCTGGAAGGGAAGAACCTTAAGCACGGAAGACAACCAGTCCGGGAACAAAGTAATTGGCACAATCAGCCCTGAGAACAGATCCACGACCACACGCTTCATGCGCATCATCCCCTCATTGTTCTCCACGAAGAAGGCTGACAGGCCTGTGATAATATTAATCTGCGAGCTGATCAGGAAGCTGAAGAACAGCATGACCAGGAACCCGGCCCAAGCCGAAGGCTCCGTCGGGAGCTGTACCGGAAACAGCAGAATGGCAATCAGCATGCCCGGAATCATCAGCATCATGAAGCGGAACAGGCCTTCGCCGAGACCCTGCATCATTTTGACCAGCACATAATTATAAGGACGGATGAACTGGATCGCGATGCTTCCATCACGGATATCCGTAGAGATCTCCCGGTCCAGATTGTTGAAGTAGAAGGCCCGCGCCATCCAGGACACCGCCACATAGGTGGTCATCTGCGCCCCGGTAAAGCCGCCAAGCGATTCACCATCGCCATAGATCGCTCTCCAGGTGAAATAGTTCACCCCGATATTAAGCGTGTAGATCAGAATCCCCGAATAGTAATTCACCCGGTAAGCAAGCATGGTCAGGAACCGGATACGGATAAAATCAAAATAAGCGCCAAGCAGCAGCCTCCGCCCATTCTCCCGGGAACCGCCCGGAGAACCGCCGGAGGAGGGCACTGCCGTTGCCAGCTTCTCAGACATGGATAACCTCTTTCTCATCGCTGAGGGCGGCAATCCGCTCCTCCGGCTTCTCAGCTGAGCCTGACTGGTAAATACTGCGGACGATGTCATCCGTGTTCGTTTCGATGATTTTGATGTCTGTTATATCGGCCTGGCCGACGACACGGCCCAGCACATCCGATACATTCAGCTCCAGCGGAATCCAGACCTTGGCCGCCAGCTCATTCTCCGCGGTCCAGGTAACCGGCATGCCGTCCGTCCAGTGGATCAGCTGCTGCAGCTTCGTAGCCGCTCCGAACTGGAACTGCACCTCACGCCCGGTTCCCCAGCGCTGCTTCAGATCCTCCAGACCTCCGTCATAGATAATCCGCCCGTCATCAAGCATGATGACCCGCGAACAGAGCGCTTCGATGTCCTGCAGATCATGTGTTGTCAGCAGGATAGTTGTGCCATGCTCCCGGTTCATATCCTTCAGGAATTCACGGATCTCCGACTTCACGACAATATCCAGTCCAATCGTCGGCTCATCCAGGAACAGAATGGACGGATTGTGCAGCAGTGCGGCTACCAGCTCGCAGCGCATCCGCTGGCCCAGACTGAGCTTACGGACCGGACGGTTCAGCAGATCCTGAAGCTCCAGGCGTTCCACGAGCTCATCGAGCCGTTTCTTGAATTCTTGCTCGGGCACCCGGTATACCTTGCGCAGCAGCTGAAAGGATTCAATCACGCCGATATCCCACCAGAGCTGGCTCCGCTGGCCGAAAACGACGCCGATGTTTTGCACGAACTTCTCGCGCTCCTCATACGGCACGAAGCCGCCAACAGTCAGACTGCCGGCGGTAGGGACAAGAATTCCAGTGAGCATCTTGATCGTCGTCGATTTCCCAGCACCGTTCTCTCCGATATATCCGCAGATTTCACCTTCGGGAATGCTGAACGAGATATCCTTGACTGCTGTCACTTCGGAATACTGCCTTTTAAACAAATCAGCGAAGGCCCCTTTGAGGCCCTCGCGGTTTTTTTGGACTTTGAAGGTCTTGCGCAAGTCCTGCACTTGAATTGCATTCATAGGTTACCTCACTAAGCTAGGATTGGGTTCAGTACCCCATTATAATGGAATGGATGCATATCCGTCCAGCTTGCTTATTTAGCTACTCTTCCCTCAAAAAACTCCGCACCCGGCACAGCCTCCAGATGTCCGGAACGGGCCACCTTGGTCCGCAGATACTTCTCATTGAAGACCGATACGTCACCCCATAGCGGCACCCGCTTCACCGTGTTCATTCCGGCAGCCCGCAGCGCTTCCAGCTTCTTCGGATTGTTGGTAATCAATGTCACCGGATGGCTGCGCAGGTGTTGAAGCACGCTGATCGCATCGGTGTAATCTCTGGAATCATCGGCGAATCCAAGCTCCAGATTGGCCTCCACAGTATCATACCCTTCTTCCTGGAGCAGATATGCCATTGCTTTGCTGAACAGGCCAATCCCTCTTCCTTCATGATTCGCCAGATAAAAGAGTGCTCCGGCGCCATGCTGGGCAATCATCTTCATCGACTGGTGCAGCTGGAACCCGCAATCGCAGCGCTTGCTGCCAAAGATGTCCCCGGTGTGGCAAATGCTGTGCATCCGGATCAGCGCTTCCTCGGAATGCTCGAAATCTCCGTAGACCAGAACACTGGACTGCTGTCCATCCGCAAGCTTCATTGAGGATAAACGGCTGATGAGCAGCTCGGTAGCCTCCTTGCCTTCAGCGCGCTGAAGCTCTTCGTCCGTCACGTTCAGCCAGCTGTACCATTTGAAGGTGATGGTCTCCCCATCCAGATTAACAGGCAGAGTTATAGGTCCGACCAATATATTCGTGGAGTTTTCCATAGGAATCCGGCTGATTTTGTTCTGTAGTATAGAAAGGATATTTGGGTTGATCATTAGAGCACCGTCCTAAAAGTTTGATAGTATAAGCTTTCTCGACTCCAATTCGCAAACTTACTGCGAAAAGAATACACTTCGTTTTAAATTTTGATATTTAACTTTCTTCATAGTAACTATTTGTAAGTTAGTTTATCATTGTAATATAACTTCGTCAAGTTATAATATATATTTAAATATTTATAATTACTTATTGTAAGTTTATGATATAATGAATGCTGAGGTGATCCTTATGAATGATTTTGAGATGTGCCCCCGGTTTGAGAAAGCCGTGGATGTACTGAGTAAGCGGTGGGTCGCCCTGATCGTATTCGTCCTGATGGATGGTCCGCGGCGGTTCGGAGAAATTGAGCATTGCTTGTCCAACCTTAGCGGCAAGGTCTTGTCTGACCGGTTGAAGGAAATGGAGACGGAAGGGATCATACAGCGTACTGTATATCCTGAGATGCCCGTACGAATTGAGTATTCGTTAACCGATAAAGGTACGGCCCTTGCCCCCATTCTTGGAGAGATCGGTAACTGGTCTACGGATTGGATCGAGATCGGCGTGACCAAATGATTCCCGCACGGCACGCGAAGCAGCGCCCTTGAAGCTCCTGAACAGGAACCTTCGGGGCGCTGCTTTGTTTGTTTTTTAAAAATAGTAAGCATGGCTGATTCCTACAGATCCTTACGCTGAAAGCACAGCAGTCCCAGCCCAAAGATAACCACAGTGTAGATTACAGCGTATACGACAAAGCTATTAGACGGGAACGAATTGAAATTCAGCAGAGTAAGCGCCCCGCTATCCATCGATACCAGGCCATTCATATCCTTCAAGCTGAACAGCTCAACAGTCATTCGGCGCTGCAGGGTATCTGCGGGCATAATCATCGAGATCATTCCCGTCAGATTATTCAGCACCTTCAGTCCATCCTCCGCAAGTCTCAGCGACCCGCTAAGCTTATCCACCATCCCCCCAAGAAATCCTGCCCCGTAGAGCATCGTCATGAACACACCGTTGCCAAGCGCGGAGAATAGTCCTGAACCCAGCATGGATACAGAGATTAACAAGGGAACTACAGAGGCGAACAACAGAAATGACTTCGCAAGCACGACCGTATCTCTGGGAACGTTCGCGTGGGCACTTGTAATCAGCAGAATGGCAGTGAACAGAATGAGGGCATAGATCGTTCCCAGCGTGACGAAGCCCAGCCAGCGGCCAAGATACCATTTCCAGCGAGGCAGCGGCCGGGGCAACAGAGCCTGCATGACCCCCTGCTCTGCTTCACCGGCAATCACCGAGAAGGAGCTGAAGATCGCCAGAAAGGCTATAACGAACGCGCCGAAGAAGAAGCCCAGACTCAGAATAAAAGCGCCGTTCATGAACTGCATGAATAACCCGCTGCCATTCCCCAGAGTTCCGGCCCCCGGATCGTTTGTTCCCACGGTATCCGCCACGAACCAGAAGGCAATCAGGAACACCAGGGTCAGCAGCAGGGTTAGCAGCATCACTTTTTTGCGCAGCATTTCTTTCCAGGTCATTGCCAGTATGGTTCTCATTCCTTCTCCCCCCTATGACTGAGCCCGGCTACCGCATCCATGAACCAGTCCTCCAGCCGTTCAGACTGGCGGTTCACCTGGTACAGCGTCATCCCCTGCTCCACCATCAGCCCGTTCAGCCAGCCAGCCTGTTCCTCATGATCCAGCTCCGCCTCCAGCCACACGACACTTGAATCTGACTCCTCTTGTGCCGGATCATAGCCAGATTTACCCGCAGCAGGCACTGATTGCCGGATGGATAACCCTGTATGCTCATTTAGCCAGGACAGCAAAAAAGGCGTATATCCGCCCACTTTGAAATGCCAGCTTGTCCGTTTATTCAGCATCTCCGCTACTTTGCCGTGCCGCAGGACCGCTCCGTTACTCAGCAGAGCCATCCGGTCGCACAGCACTTCAACATCCTCAAGTAAATGAGAGTTGAGAAAAATAGTTATTCCCCGTTCCTTCAGCTTCTGCAGAATCTTCCGCACTTCCATTCTCCCGATAGGATCAAGGGCTGAGGAGGGTTCATCCAGGAACAGAATCTCCGGGTCATTCACCAATGCACATGCAAGACCCAGCCGCTGCTGCATTCCCTTGGAATAATGCTTGACCCGGTCTCTCCCGCGCAGCCCGATGCCTACCTCCTGCAGGAGCTGCGGAATTCTCTGATCTATGACGGACTTCGGAATCCGGCACAGCTTGGCATGAAGCCTGACCACCTCTTCACCGGTCAGCCAGTCCTGATAGCGGTACAGCTCCGGCAGGTAGCCAATCTTCATTTTGGCTTCCATAGAGCCCAGCGGATGTCCCAGGATGGAGGCATGGCCGCCTGTTGGCGAGATGAGTCCGACCAGCATTTTGACAAAAGTACTCTTGCCGGCACCATTGGGGCCGAGGAAGCCGAAGGCTTCCCCTTTCCCCACAGTCAGAGTAACATCCCGGCAACCGCGCCCGTTCGGATAAGCTTTGGTCAAGGCGTTCGCATCAATCGCAGGGATACTGCTCATTGTGTGATCAACTCCTGTACCTTCTGAATGAACTGCTCGCGCTCAGGATAGATATCTCCGCCGTAAAACTGCAGAAACTGCCCCCTTTGAACCCAGACAGCCGTATAATTGTTAGTGTTACTGTACTTATTTTCAGTAAGTATCACCGGCGTACCGGCCACCGTAATCTGTTCATCATGACTGCCCTTAACCAGCGGCATCGGCAGATCTCCGGACAAGATCCGGCTCTTCTGCAGACTGCTTCGCAGATTGTCGGGAATCAGCGGGAAGTTCACAACGGCATCAACCGCTTCGTCCAGATCCACAGAAGGATCCACAGTAACGACAGGCGTGTTCATCTGCGATAAGGCTCCCCAGTGCTGATCGCTGCCCAGATCGTAATTCACCTGCTCAGGGATATGAAGCGTAATCGGCTTGCCGTCTACAGATGCAGGCAGCAGATTGTCCGAGCCCAGGCGTTTCAGTGCCTTGTTCACTTCCTCCACCTTCAGGTTCAGTGTGATATCATGGGAGCCGCTTACCCGGACAAACTTGACTGAATCCATAACGGACCCCTTCAGCGGCCCGTAGCCCAGCAGGCCTTGGATATCCTTGAGCGGAACATTCTCCTTCATCTCACCATTAGTGATGGAGACATCACCGAAGGCCTCAAGGGATTGCTCAATATTGCCAGTGCCATTCTCTGTGATCTGATAGAACATATCCCGCAGATCACCTTCTTCAACTACAGTAGCCTCCTGCATCTTGAACTGGTTCAGCAGGGCTGCCATGGCTGTATTCCCTACCGGAGTAGCCAGAATTGCTGCAAAAATCGCTACGCCTGCTGCCGCTGCGGCCCACTTGCGGCTACGGCTCATCATAGGCCGGCGTGACTTCCGCCCTGTATTCTGTACTGGCTCCGCTGCTGCAAGGTTATCCGCCGTTGCTGCCGGAAGCACTTCCTCTGCTGCCAATTCTGTTCTATCTGATCTATCAGTCTTGGCCGTCTGTTCCTCTAGAAGGGTCTCTTGCTTGCCCCAAGTAGCCCACACCGGATTGACCGGCTCATCTCCCAGCTTCTTCTGTAATTTAGCCCAGGCTTCATCTGTGCTCTGGGGCTGTACCTGCCCGTTTGATCTATTCATGGTTTCTTTCCTCCCGGATCTCATTATTCTTGCGGAATGGACTTCACGGCATGATGTTTCAGTTTGGCTGTCGCCCGGCTTAACAGGGTTCCAACCACCGGCGGCCTCACGCCCAGTTCCACTGCGATCTCTGCGTAGCTGTAGCCCGAATACTTAAGCAGTAAGGCCTGCCGGTCCCGCTGAGGAAGATCCTCGAGCCAGCTCCGTACATCCTCCTGATCCAGCTTGCTGAGGACCACTTCTTCCCCTGTAGGAGCAGAAGCCCCCGCATCATATAACAGTTCCTGCTTGTCGATCAGACGCCGCTCTCTCACCCGCTGGTTCAGATAATCATATCCGATCCGCGTAAGCACTCTGTGCAGCCACGCCCCCAGAGCCGCCGGATCATCCGGCGGATTTCTGTAGAGTCTGATAAAAACCTCCTGTGCCAGATCATCGGCAGCACTCTCGTCCCGCACCAGTGCCGCCAGCTTACGCCGCACACTCGGGTAATGCTCATAAAAGATTATTTTGTATGGGTCTGATTCCGGAATATTCATTAGGTAAATCCTCCTTATCCGCTGCAGCTATAAGTAAGACGGAGGCTACGGCGGATTTGTATCACCTTGCCTCAAGATTTCTCTCCAGCAATGCTGATCTTCTAATTATACGGCAGGCCGGTTGGCCCGCATACATCCACTCCGGGCGCTGCTCTAAGCCTCATCCACAAAAAATGGTCCTCCGGTTAAATCCCGGGGACCGTTTGCGTCTTGCTATTCCATTCCTGACTATTCCTTGTCATAATTCTCGTCGCCAACCTGGATGCTGCCGTCATCATGCTGGAAGAATAGAGAGCTGGATACTTTGCCGTTGCCAAAAGCGAATACGATGGTATTGCCGCTTATCTTGTAGGAACCGCTGTCTGAGCCTCCTGCCCCGCCTGTTGTAGGTGCCCCGCCCTGGACGGTACCCAGCATCAGGTTATCGCTGGTGAAGGTACCATTGCTATTCAGCACTAGCGTCCGTGTCCAGGAGGTCGATCCGGCTGATATCCCGGCCAGCCCTTGGAAGCCGCGGTGAACATAAGTGCCGCTTAGGGTCAGCCCGTTCTTGACCGTCTTGACCCGGCTGAGCTCAATATCGTCAATATGCAGCTTGCCGGATTTGACCGCAATATCATAGCTGTCCCCGTTACTTAGCTTCAGCTTACCGCTTTGTATCGTGTAAGTCTGGCAGCCGTCACGCGAGCAGTTGATTGTCTCCGGTCCGCCTTGCTTTGGAGCATCCACAACCACTTTATTACCCGGCAGGAAGCTGATGATATTCCAGCACATCCCGCCGCATTCAAACCCGTCGTAGTCCGGGCTGAAGCCGTAGTACATTCCCTGCAGATTGCTCAGATTTACCTGGTCCGAAGCAGCTGGCTTGTAGGAACCGTCTCCGGCCGGAGCATTCGGGACAGTCCCTGGAGCCGGCGGCTTAGGCTGTGGCGGCTGGCTGGCGATCTGCTCGTCATATACTTTTTTGAATTCGGCAATTTGCTTGTCAACTGCCGCCTTCGCCGTTGCTTTGGTCAGGCCGTTCGCCGCCAGATAAGGGTCGGTGTAGACGAGAATCTGCGGCTTATACGGGTTCCATGCCACCAGTGCCTGAGTGGACTCCCCGACGAAGCGGAGCGGGACCATGGTGTAGCTGTCTAGGATTGTTGGCGCTTGCAAAAGTTGAACACTGGTGCCATTGACAGTAGCCGTCTTGCTGCCTATCTTCATTACTATGGTCAGGCCTTCTTTCGTACCGGTTACCGTCTGCTGTGCGGGATTCCAGCCTACCTTAAGACCCATCGCCTCGAACAGCGGACGGAACGGAACCATTGTTGTCCCTTTATCCAGCAATGGAGGCTTCTCAAAAGACAACGGTTTATCGTCCAGATTGACCTCGATCGTTTTGCCCGCTGCCGGCGAAGCTTCCGCGTGGTCCACTATACCCAGTGCCACGGCTACTCCCAGCCATAAGACTGCCGTCCACACGCGCCAGATCACAGGTCCGGTCATTCGCCTTTTTCTCACCCATACCCACCCTTTCCCCAGAACAAACAGATTTTTAAGTTTATAACCGGTATGGCCCCCGTTCAAACAGAATTTTTCAATCAAATGTCAATCCTATGACTTCTAGACTTCACAGAAATAGCCCTACCGCAAGCGGTAGGGCTGATAGCTGCTGAATATCCATAAAAAGGTTGAACTCACCAACAAAATATAGTAGTTTATTAGGTGTAAGCTATTATAAATTGAAAGGTGGAGCTAGTGATGGAACAGAAATCTATGGAAATGATGATGAACATGTGTATGGAAGACATGATGTGCAAGATGAAGAACATGAAGATGTGCATGGAAACCATGACCGAAATGGGCATGATGAACATGGATATGGATAAGATGATGACTCAAATGCAGCAGTGCGACGAAATGATGACTATGTGTATGACTATGATGCGTAATGGAATGGAAATGTCCAAGTAAAGTCCAAGCACACGACGACAAGCCTGAAAGTGAATCTGCGAAATTCACTCTTCAATGTGCATTTCATGGCTGAGCAGACTAACTGCATGCCATTTTCTTTCATTATATTATCTCTATCTCTACCTAATCATATCTCCGATTATTTCTTCTTTATCTACTCTTGATATACCGCGCTTGAAGCTGCTTGGCCACGTGAATCCGCTCCATCTTCAGCTCCCAAATCTGCTCTTTCCACAGACTGCTATCCGGTGTATCCTCTTGCTCTCTCAGCTTATCGAATAATTGCATCAGCAATACGTTAATATCATCGAACCGCGTCCATAGCGCTCTCACACTATCCACTTGTTTCTTTTCTTCGGCAAGCTTCTCATAGTTCTTCAATTTCTCCAGGAGATCAGCCTGCCACTGTTCATCGTTAATTGCCTTGGCATAATTCAGCAAATCCAGATAATCATCTATTGACAAAGGTACCGACTCCTTTTTCTTTATACCAAGTATTATACTCGGTATTGTATATATTGCAATAGCCTGCTGCAAAAAACAGACACCCGTCAAGGATGCCTGTCTGGAAACGCTATTCTGCTCTGCTGATATTCTTCAAGCTACATCAGCTTCTTGATATCATCCTTGAGCTGCTCTGATTGCGGTCCGAACACAATCTGTACCGCACCCTGTCCAAGCCGCATCACACCGGAAGCACCGAGCTGCTTAAGCGCGGAGTCTTTAACCGCCTTGTCATCATTTACATTAAGGCGCAAGCGGGTGATACAGGCATCGATGCTGCGGATGTTCCCAGGACCACCGATGTTCTCCAGAATCTTGGCGGCTCTGGAAGAGGACGGCACCGTTGCTGCGCTCTTGGACAGATCAATCAGGTCCTCTTCCATCTCATCCTCGCGTCCAGGGGTTTTGAGGTTGAACTTGACGATAATGAACCGGAACAACAGATAGTAGAGGACGAAGAAGCCAAGCCCGACCGGAATCAGCACCCACGCATTGGTGGACTGCTTCATGTTAAGCAGATAGTCAATGAGCCCGGCAGAGAATCCGAACCCGAGCTTCACATCCAGCACATACATCAGGAATCCGGCAAAACCGGTCAGTAAGGCGTGTACCAGATACAGCAGCGGTGCAAGGAACATGAAGGAGAATTCCAGCGGCTCCGTGATCCCTGTCAGGAAGGAAGCAATTGCCGATCCGATGAAGATGGACGCGACCATTTTGCGTTTCTCCGGTTTGGCTGTGTGAATGAACGCCAGGGCTGCACCCGGCATAGCGAACATCATAATCGGGAAGAAGCCTGTCATGAACATTCCCGCAGTTTTATCTCCGGCGAAGAAGCGTGTCAGATCTCCGTGAACAATATCCCCGGCAGCGTTCGTGAAATCACCGAGCTGGAACCAGGCGATGGCGTTGATGACATGATGCAGGCCGAACGGGAGCAGCAGACGGTTAGCCGTCCCGAATACAAATGCACCTGCCCCGCCGAGACCGACAACCCAGGTACCGAAGTCACTGATGACATCCTGAATCGGGCTCCAGATCATACCGATCAGCACTGCGAGAATCATGGTAGTGATAGCTGTGATAATGGGTACGAAGCGTTTGCCTGCGAAGAAGCCGAGCCAGTCCGGCATTTTAATATTATGATATTTCTTGTAGAGGTAAGCGGCCCAGGCTCCGGCAAAAATCCCGCCCAGCACGCCCATATTCAGCTTCACATCATCGGCGATGAACGGCATTTGAGCTGGGAGCACCTTGAGAATACTGTCCAGCACCTGATAAGCAATGAGGGCAGACAGCGCGGCAACCGCATCGCCTGCGAACCCGATCGCTACCCCAATTGCAAAAATCAGCGCCAGATTACCGAATATCGCGCCCGCACCCGCATTCAGAAAAGGAGCCACATACTGGTTGAGAAATCCGCCCACGGTACTGCCCAGATGGAAATCCTTCTCATAATTAATCAGTCCGAACCCTTGCAGAATCGCTGCCGCCGGTAAAGTTGCCACTGGAAGCATCAGAGATTTCCCTAACTTCTGTAGAAAAGCCAACATAATGAAATCATCCCCCTGGTTTCATATTATTACGTGTATGTTCTAAGGCTGTGAAGCTGTTGTTGTAAGAATACTGCTCGTTCCTGCCGTAACCTGGCCGTAATGACAATTCACCTCCGGGGTTTCCTCCCCGTTACCAGTTACTATCACTGGAGTAATGGTACGGTATCCCGCAGCCCGGATCGCCTCCAGATCGAATTCGATCAGCGTCTGCCCTGCCTGCACTTCATCTCCGGTGGCAATATGGCTGATGAAGCCTTCGCCCCGCAAGCTGACCGTATCAATTCCGATGTGCATCAGCAGCTGTAACCCGGAGGCATGCTCCAGGATTAGAGCGTGATTAGTTTTGACCACATGCGCAATTTTTCCGTCAAAAGGGGCCGTTAAACGTCCCTCTATAGGTTCTATGGCAATGCCTTGGCCCATATGCCCACCAGCAAAGGTCTCATCCGGCACTTCCGTTAACGGTACGGACTGTCCGCTGACCGGAGCGTATATCTCTAGGCGGGTTACCGTCTCAGTAGGTTTCTCTTCTTTTTTAGCTTTCCATCTCGAAAACATAAAATTCACTCCTTGCCGCTGCTATTTATTCTTCTCTAGGGTCTGGAACAGCCGGTGCAGATGCATAGCCAGGAAGCAGATTTCTTCTTCGGGTACGTCTACACTAAGCTTGACCTGCATGAATGTGCCCATCCTGTGAGCTAGCTTGTATTCATCCTTGAATTCCTTCTTGATATGCTTTACAAAAGGATTGTCGATGAGCGAACCCTGCAGAATCCGTTCAATCGAGAATCTCAAGTGGACCATCAGCCGGACATGATTCATACTCCCCTGCTCAAAGCGGATCTTGCGTTCACTGCGGATCATCTCCATCAGCTCGCTGACAAGATTGGAGGCCTTCACAAGCTGGCCCACCGGCACATTGCTGACCGCAGAGTAGACGTGGTAAGTAAGGAAACCGACCTCGTCTTCAGGAATCTGTACTTCAAAGCCTTCGCTGATCTTCTCAGCCGCCTTGGAAGCGATCTCAAATTCCTTGGGGAACGTCATCCGGGTCTCCTCCAGGAATGGATTCACAATGTCCATCCCGCTGCGCAAGCGGAAGATGGTGAATTGGATATGGCTGGGGAGCGCCAAATAGATCTTGTCGTTTAACTTGCCGGGAAACTCACGGGCGATATCAGAGATAATCTCATCTGTGATCTTCATGACCTTGGGATCAATGTCCTCCAGCAGAATCTGATACTGACTCCATTCCTCCCGGTCCTCCAGCCGAAACAGCTTCTCAATCCGGGGATCATCCGAATCAATAACACCTGTATCCTTAAGCGCAAACCCGATGCCCTTGCCAATGATTACATATTCCTTGCTCTTCTTGCCGCCCTCTACCATTACGACATTATTTCCAATCACCCGCAGCACCTGAAATTGTTCAGTGTCCCTCGCCAAGTTCCCCCTCCTTTCCGCCCATTGCCTGATTTTTTGCACAAAAAAGAGCCAAGACTGGACTCAAAGTGTTGAGTACGAATCTTGGCTCATGCCCTGTTAAGGTAACACGCCACTGCATATAAATGATCATTTATGAACCCATCATAAAGCATACCTTGTATTCCCGTCAATGGGTTTTTGGAAAAGTCAAATGTACCGGCACATTCGTGTAATGACGTCCTGCATCAGTACCGGCTTGCTGATGAAATCAGTGGCTCCGGCGGCCAGGCAGCGCTCACGGTCTTCCTTCATTGTCTTGGCAGAGACCGCAATGATCGGGAGGTCGGTGAGATGCATCTCCTCGCGGATAATAGACAGCGTGTCATAACCATCCAGAACCGGCATCATAATATCCAGGAGTACGATATCCACCTCCGGCTGCTCTCTAACTACTTGAAGACATTCATATCCCGTCTGAGCGGTCATGATGATCATTCCGTAAGGCTCCAGACCCTTCTGCAAGGCATAAATATTGCGCATATCATCATCGACAATCAGGACAGTTTTGCCTTGAAGTATGGCATATTCCTTCTCGAACAGGGAGTCCTGGGTATTACCCGGCTGCCCTTCATCAGGAGGGGGCCAGGAATGCTCCTCCCCGGCTGCAGTCTGAGCCAGCTCCGCCGGATGGAACAGTTCTTCTTCACTGACCAGTTCACGGCAAGGGAGATACAAGGTGAATGTACTGCCCTTGCCCTCTTCGCTCTCCAGGCTGATGTGTCCGCCCAGAAGCTGAGCCAATTGCTGGGAGATGGATAAGCCCAGACCGGTTCCCCCGAATTTACGGGCTGTCGTTCCGTCCACTTGACGGAAGGCTTCGAAGATCAGCTCACGGTTCTCCTTAGAGATTCCGATTCCAGTATCCTGCACAGCGAAGGCCAGCACCGGCCCCTCTGTTATGTAATGCTGATCCGAATACGCCGTCAGCTTGGCAATCTCCACGTTAACAGAGCCCTGCTCAGTGAATTTGAAGGCATTAGACAGCAGATTCCGCAGAATCTGATGCAGACGCATCTCATCGGTGAAGAACAGATCCGGAACCTCCGGGTTCAAGGTCACGTTAAACTCTACATTCTGCGCTTCGGCAAGCTTGCCGAAATAACCCTGCAGCAGTGAGGGCAGCTCGGTGAGATTAACGGCATCCATTTCCACCAGCATTTTGCCGGCTTCCACCTTGGAGAGATCCAGAATATCGTTAATCATATTGAGCAAATCACTGCCTGAATTGTAGATGACCGAGGCATAACCCAGTTCTTCCTCATTTAAGGTATGATTGCGGTTCTCCGTCAGGAGCTGCGAGAGAATCAGCATACTGTTCAGCGGTGTACGCAGCTCATGTGACATATTGGCCAGGAACTCAGACTTGTAGCGCGAGCTCTGCTCCAGCTGTTCATTGTACCGCTCCAGCTCGATCGCTGCATTCTCGGCTACATGTTTCTGATTCTCAAGCTCCTTGTTCACGGTGAGCAGCTCGCTGGTCTGACTCTGAAGCTCCTCCGTCTGCATCTGCATCTCCTCGGACTGGGTCTGAAGCTCCTCCGATTGAACCTGAAGCTCTTCGTTCATCACCTGCGATTCATGCAGCAGCCTCTGGATCTCCATCCGGGTCTTCACCGAATTCACGGTAACCCCCATCATGTCCAGCAATTCCTTCAGCAGTCCGAAATGATATGGCGCCCAACGCGTCAGTGCAGCAATCTCCAGTACAGCAACAGTCTTATTCTCAAAAATAATCGGAGCAATGACCGCAAACTTCGGCGGCGTTCTGCCCAGCGCAGAGTTAATGTAAATATAGTCATCAGGCAATTGCTCGATCACATTCATCCGCTGATCCAGCGCACACTGGCCCGCCAAGCCTACTCCCGGCTGAATAACCTCCGGCCCGATGCTCTCTTCCTTATTCTCTGATCCTGCGTAGGAATAGATGCGCTCGAACAGTTCTTCATCATTCACGACGTATATAGTGGCATACTGCATTTCCAGCATAACTGACAAGCGGCTGACAAAAATTCTGCACAGCGAAGGCATATCAACGGTCTCTTGCAGGGCAATCGACATCGAGGTAAGCTGTTCGCTCATCCACTGCTCCCGCTGCACATTATCCAGCAGCCCGTTGGTCGCTTCACCCAAATCATAGATTTCATCCAGCGTCTTCACCTTAATACGCTCTGAGCGGTTACCGCCGGAGGCAATACTGTTAATGGCCTGTATAACGCTGTGCAGAGGATTCACGATACTGGCTGAGAGCAGATAAGTAATGAGCAGCGCCAGTACAACTACCAATCCCCATAATATATACATAGTAATCAGCAGTTTATGGTTACTGTCCTTCAGATTGCTGATCCGGTCATTCGTGAGAGTTCGTTCAATATCACGAAAGTAGTCAGACTGGGAGCGAATCGTGTCGACCAGACTTTTCCCCGTATCGTTACGGAAAAAAGCGTTAACCGCCTCCGTATGGCCATTCTTCTTCAGTTCAACCACATGCTGCCCGGCGACATCGACCCACTTCTCGATATTATCCGTAATCGTGTCCAGATTCCGCACCTGATTCGGGTTATCAGCAATGAGATTATTCAGCTTCGCTGCATTAATCCTCCACTGCACCAGACCGTCATTATACGGTGCCAGGTAAGACTCATCATCAGTAAGCACGTATCCCCGCTGTCCGGTCTCCATATCGAGTACATTTTTCTCAATTTGATATGTAAGTTCATGAACTTCTATATCATGATCGCTCAAGAACACGGTTTCTTTCTCCAGGCTGTTAATCCGGCCAGAGACTATAATCAGAAATAGCCCTAGCATTAATAGTATGATGACATATCCTATTGCGATTTTGCCGCGGATCTTCAAGCTCCACGCATGCTTCTCCGGCAATGGTCCAACCCCCGTCCAGAGTTATACTTATGCTGCATATTGTTGTCTCTCATGCTGTGGCTGCACAGGGCTTACAAATACCCCTCCGTGCGGGGCATAGGCAATCTGTCCTTGAGCTGACGCACATTGGCTTCCAGCTTGATGATGATATCCTCCAGATCCTGAGGATCGATCCCCTTAATAATCGGTACTGGGGCCGGAGTGGCTGAGGTTTTCACTTCTGCCTTCAGCTCTTTCATCTCAATCTGCTGCTCCTGCCACTTATCCATCAGATCGGCTATGGTGGCATAGAACCGTTCATAATCCTTAATTACGCTGTCAAGGAACGTATCTACCTCCTCGGCATCATAGCCGCGAAGCTTCATACTGAATTCCTTCTCATGAATGGTAAGTGCATCAAGGGTAATACCGAGCTGGCTGAACAGCTTTCTCTGCTTATCCAGCCGCCGTTTCATATGTTCGTCCATTTCATAACCTCCAAGTGTATGCTGCTTTCATCCGGCAGTAATTATTATAACAGGGTGAAAGCAGCCTGAAAATATCACTAAAGTTACAATTCAGCATAGAGATGTCGCTGATTGCTCTATAACACATTAGGGTAAGGAAAGATTACAACAGTGTAACTACTAATCAAGCTGAAAGGAAGATGACACATGAGCCACTTAACCAAAGACCAATTAATTACACTCCGGGCCGCCCTTGAGGGACGCAAGGCAGAGCTGGAGCAGCATTTCTCCGGCAACGGTGCTGAAGACAGCCTGCTTGGTGATTCCCTTATTCTCTCTACGGGCGAGCTCTCTTCTGTCGATAATCATCCCGCCGATACAGGCACGGAGACATTTGAACGCAGCCGCGATCTGTCCATCAACACCTCGCTATCCGAAGAATTAACGGAGGTCGAGGCTGCTCTTGCGCGGATGGATAACGGAACGTACGGCATTTGCGAGGCCAGCAAGCAAGAGATTCCTTATGAACGGCTTGAGGCCATCCCCTACACCCGTTATACCGTGGAGCATGCCCCAACCAGCAGTGACACTGACGCACGTCCTGTGGAAGAAGAGGTCATGACTCCCCCGCCCTCCGGTGCAGGCGAAGGACGCCAGCAGAATAGCGGACGGTTCGACGACGCCGGTGCCTGGGAAGCCGTGGAGGATTATGGCAGCGCAAGCTCGCCTGTGACCCCGCCGGGCCAGGATTCTGAAGATGAGGATACCTGATCCGGCAGTTCATAGCTTACGAGGCTCGTGGATAGACTGATTTAGTTGAGTCCGCCGGATCTTGGCCAGATCGATAGGCATGAGCGAGCAGCTCGCGGATCTCCTATCAGTAATTGTCTGCTACTGCCTTATTGAGAATTCCAAGACACCGGTCCAGGTCAGCCTTCACTTGCTTCTTATACAGCTTGGCTTTCTCCTCCCCGTCCGAAGTGAAATGATACAGGACAATTTCCTGAAAATCGACCTTCGGATCGCTCCCCTTGAGCTGCTTGGTGCGGTACAATATCCCTTGCTGTACCAGCTCATGCAGGGCGCGGTAAATTTCACTTTGGGGAGGCGAATAGCCATGAGCTTTGAAATCTCTGCGTAAATCCTCAAGCATCTGATAACCATACCCCTTGTGCTGCTCCACCATGGTAATCAGGTATACCTTTATAAACGCCCGCTGGGCAATCATAAACGCCATAAGACACCTCCCGGGGTGTTTTTTTGTTTGACATCATATAGCAGAAAAAAACTGTTGCCGCTTGGCAATTTCCACTATTACTCTAGTATAAACTCTATTTCCCAGCTTTCACAACAAGTTATTTAAAATTGGGGAGGATACTGGGGGAGTACTGTCGCCGATCAAGGAAATGAGACATTTGTCATTTAGCAGTTGCCTATAGCAAGTTGCCTATTTGTCGATAATGGCTGATCTTTCACTTTTTCTGTTTTGAAGTAGATAAGTAATTGGTTGGTATGGGATTAGGCGGCGTGGATAGGGGTAGCTATTTTGATTTTGAACTTCTATTATGAATTTTTCATATGATGAAATAATATTTTTAATGGAAAAACGTATCTAATTTCATCAAACTTCGAGCATTAAACGGCAGCAAGTGGAAAAAAGGTAGCTAATTTGCCCGTTTGCCTATAAGTTGGGGTATTGCGGTTTTTTAAGTGTCTTTTTTCCAATTATTGCTGATGATAATGAGTAAAGCTCATCAGTAAGTGTTGAAAATCCAACTATTCCCCGCACTATAACGGTTCGTAGCCTCCAGGCTGTCCTCTGTCTCGCTTTATGGATGTATGCTAGATCTATGCAGGATCTGGGCAGGTCGGGTGGCTTAGGGGTAGGGTTGGGGGGGTGGGGAGTATTGTGAATTTTTCATATGTTGAATTTAAATAATAAGCGGCTGTATGTGTCCATTCCCTTATGTCATATTATAATGTAGGAACACGATCCAAGCCGCAAAAAGAACTGCCTGGGGGTTGTCCCGCAGGCAGTTCTTAGAGGTTGCTATATTAGCGGGATACTACTCCGCTATATCATTAGATTTTGTCACGGTTGTAGAGGTCCGGGTCACGGTCTGCATTCATCGCGCCCCTGTTGCCCAAGGTATTGCCAACCGTGGTGTCTCTAGGGACCAGATCCGGATTCGTTGCTCCGCGATCTGCCAGCGTATCCTCCGGGTACAGGCTGTCGTACCGGCCCGAGTTGAGTGAACGGTTACCCCGGAACACGGTATGGATATCTCTTCCGCGGCCGTTGTCATCGACGAGGACGAGGATTTTGCCGCTGTCGATGTAGCCTTCATAATCTCTGGCCTCATCCTCGGGAATGCCGAGTCCGATTAATCCTCCCACCAGACCGCCTGCCCCTACTCCGATGGCAGCCCCTGTTAATGTAGCTGCGATTGGGCCTGCGGCAAGGATTGGACCAATTCCCGGAATAGCCAGCGCACCGATCCCGGCCAACAGTCCGGTAATTCCGCCCACTACGCCGCCGGTGGCCGCACCTGTGGCAACGCCTTCCGGCGCCATTGTTCCTGTATCTTCGGAGATGTGTTTCAGGTCATCTCGATCCTTCGTTATTACTGAAATCTCATCGTTTGTGAACCCTTGACTCTGCAAACTTTCAATTGCTCTGGTTGCTTCTTGTTCCGTATCGAATACACCAATAATTTTCTCTGTCACTTGAAGCCCTCCTTCGTAATTGTTGTTCGCTACTCTATTACCCGTTCACGCAGTGCCCAAACAGGAAAAGCTTCACCGGATGAATTTATATCTGATAACCTACTTATTCTATCTGGTAGGACGCGTACGGTTGGTGGGTACTGCCTCCAGCGGATTATCCGGCCAGTAGTGCTTGGGATAACGGCCTTTCAGATCTTTTTTCACCTCGAAATAGGTGTTCTGCCAGAAGCTCGCCAGATCTGAGGTAATCTGCATCGGCCTTCTCGCCGGAGACAGCAGGTGAAGCAGCACCGGCACCTTCCCTCCACCGATCCTCGGAGTATCCGTCTGCCCGAACATCTCCTGCAGTCTGACTGCCAGTACCGGCGCTCCCGGATTGCTGTAATCCAAGGGAACCCGCGAACCGCTCGGTACCGTAATATGTGTTGGCGCCTCCTTGTTCAGCTGCTGGCGGCTGTTCCAATCCAGCATCCCCTCCAGCGCCTGCGCCAGTTTCACCCGCTGCAAATCACGGAGATTCCGCATCCCTTGTATAAAGGGTGCCAGCCACTCCTCCAATGTATCCGTGAGCGCTTCATCCGACATATCGGGCCAATCGGCCCGCAGCGAGTGCATGAATTCCATCCGCTGCCGCAGCTGAGTGGTGCTTTTTTCCCATGGCAGCAGCTGTAGCCCTTCCGCCGCGATCACCTTCAGCAATACGCTCTCTGTCTCCTCGGGAGTAGCGCGCTCATGGGTCGTCTGCTTCAGAATGAGCGCCCCCAGCCGGGTCACTCTTCGCGCCTTCACGCTTCCGCTCTCACTGTCCCAGTAGACTTCGCGCTCCTCCAGAAGGCTGTCCGCATGATGCTTCAGCAGGTCCTGCTCGGAGAGCGCTGCGGCAAGCATAATCCGGCTCTGCCCGGCACGGTCATCCACGCCGGGTGCCACGATGTAGGGCGAGCGCGCCAGCGGCTGCCCCTCGCGCATGGCCGCCCCCCGGCCGCCGGACAGCAGGAACACGCCATTGCCGCGTCCCTGCCCGATCCGGTCGGGATAGGCGAACGACAGCAGCAGGCCGCTGCGGCTGATGTCGCCTGGCCCTTCGCCCGGCGCTGCCTGCAGCTGCGCCAGGAAGCTGCGGCTCTCGCGCTGCACCGCGCGCAAGGCCGCCAGGTCCGCTCCGCCGTTACCGGCGGAGCGCTCGAACCCGAGCAGCGCCTCCACGCGCAGCGTGAGGTCGCTATCTAGAGCCGCGGGACCCCGGAAGAGGTCCCGCTCCTGCAGCAGCGCAGCGAGCCTGGCGGCGAGCGGCGCGGCTGCAAGGTCTGCCGCGCGCAGCAGCATATGCGCGATGCGCGGGTGCGCGCCAAGCACGGCCATGCTGCGGCCGTGCGACGTAATGGCGCCGCCGGCGTCCAGCGCGCCGAGCTGGCGCAAGAGCGCCGTGGCCTGCGCGTAAGGCGCGGCAGGCGGCGCGTCCAGCCAGGCGAGCGCTCCCGGATCGCGCACGCCCCATAGCGCCAGCTCCAGGGCGAGCTGCGCCAGGTCGGTCTCCATGATCTCCGGAACGCTATCGTCCGGCAGCTGATCATGAGCCTCCCGGCTCCACAGCCTGTAGCAGACGCCCGGTGCTGTGCGGCCTGCCCGGCCGCGCCGCTGATCGGCCGATGCCTTCGAGACCGGCACCGTCGTCAAACGCGGCATGCCAGTACGCGCAGAGAACACCTGCGTCCGGCGAAGCCCTGTGTCAATCACCGTGCGTACCCCTTCGATTGTCAGACTCGTCTCGGCAATCGAAGTCGCCAGCACGACCTTTCGCTCACCATCCACCGCAGGAGCCACCGCGGCATCCTGCTGCGGCTGCAGCAACTGGCCATAGAGCGGCCGCACTACCGTTCCTGGCGGCAGACCTCCTGACGCCAGCTCCTGCTCCGTCCGGCGGATCTCCCGCTCACCAGGCAGAAAAACAAGCACATCCCCCGGCTGCTCAGCGAGCGCCCGGCGGACAGCGGCGGCTGCCGATTTCTCAGGACCCGCATTACTTGCCTCCGGCATATAGATTGTATCCACAGGATAGGTGCGGCCAGGGCAGCGTACAACTGGCGCTTCACCCAGCAGAGAAGCTACGCGGTCTCCGTCCAGCGTCGCCGACATCACCAGAATGCGCAGATCCTCGCGCAGCACACTCTGCGCTTCAAGCGCGAGTGCCAGTCCAAGATCTGCATGCAGACTGCGCTCATGGAACTCATCGAAGATCACAAGCCCCACATCCCCCAGCGAAGGATCGCTCTGGAGCATTCTCGTCAGCACACCTTCCGTAACTACAACAATGCGGGTATTCCGCCCCACCTTGGTATCCATCCGCATACGGTAGCCTACGGTCTGACCCACACTCTCTCCCAGACAAGCAGCCATATAAGCTGCGGCCGAACGGGCGGCCAGGCGTCTGGGCTCCAGCATCAGGATAGTTTTACCGGCCAGCCAGCGCTCCTCCAAAAAAGCAGGCGGCACCGCCGTTGTCTTCCCCGCTCCAGGCTCAGCAATCAGAACCGCCGCTGCACGGTCTGTCAGAATTCTTTTCAGGTCAGGGAGCACCTGTATAATCGGAAGCTGCTTCATTTCATCTCTCCATCATCTGCTAAAAGTTAAATTAAATCTCCATCTCCCTATCATCGGCGAATTCTTTCCAGATATCAAGCGGTTCGTTACTGCTGTGCGAGGATTTAGTCTTCAACAATAAGTGGAAAAATGTAGTTTAGTTTGTTGATTTCGTATGAGTTAGAGGCAAACAAGTGGAAAAAGGACAACTATTGCTGTTAGGTTGACCATTAAAAGAAACCTGTGATAATTTAAGTTCCCTTTTTCCAATTACTGTTCCCGAAACGCCAATCCGCTCATCAGCAAGTGGAGGAAATCCACCTATTCCCCCCTCCCAACTAATCTTCCAAGTGGAAACGGTTTTGCCGTCCTGTTAAAGGACGGTACCGTTTCAGCGAGAAATAGAAGGATATAAGTTATCGTGTGCAACATACAAATTCTTCTATTTGCACAAAAACCCCCGGTTCCATGAACCGGAGGCCTCATACTTACTTCAATACTCGTCTACCCATCTGTTCGCCTATTCACTAACTCGCCTATCTATCCATTCAACTATTTAACTTATCTTTTCACTATTCATCTATCTTCCATCCGCCCAGTCGCCCTGCCATATCAATAACTACTCCCTGCCATCCCGTTCCACCCCGGCCAGCCGCTGCCCGATCGCGTCCCCATAATCCGCATATGCAGCATTGCCTTCCAGACCCCGCTGCTGCAAAAGCATCTGAAGACGCAGCCGCTTCAGGGAGAGCTTGCCCTCCAGCTCCTTGCGTTCCTCAGCAGTACTGTTGCCGCTGCGGTGGCAAGCCACCAGCAGCTCTTCGAGCGTTACGCACTCTGCCCGCAGTGTCACTTCCTCCGGCAGCAGCCCGGCATTCTTCATAATCTTGTAGGACATCCGCAATTCCTCCGGTACGCCGGAGAGATCCTCCAACGCAAGCGGCTTGCCATGCCCCGGCAGATTGGCGAACTCTCCGCTGCGCATTGCTTCCTGAATTCTCTGTTCTGCAAGCCAAGACAATATAGCCATACACACCGCACCTTTCATCAGCAGCTGAGCACCTCTTCTAATTACATCCGGCTTATTTACCGCCGCTTTGCCCTCATTTTACCACAGCCGCTTATGAAATTCCTTCCATCTCCACCTATTCTCTACTTCTGCTTATGATAGCCGCGCTCCCCGTAAGGAGACAGCTGCTCCAGCCATTTACTCTCCATCTCCGGCAGCATCTTGCGGTATTTCTTCAGCTCCTGCACATCCGCCACGAAATCCTCCTCCGGCTTAATCTGCTCCAGCACCTCGAAGCGGAAGCCCGCTTCACCACGTTCATTCCAGTCTTCCTGCAGCGCCTTGTTGTCATGGCCTTTGATATCCAGCATGAACTTATGCTTATTCCAGACACCGTCCAGATTCAGGCTGCTTCCCACATACATTTTGTCATTGCCGGTGTTCACAATCCGGTATACCCCCATCGGCCTGTGCGAGTGTGCATAATTATATCCCAGTTCCTTGCGTCTGGTTTTATCTGTCATTTCTTCTCTCCCTTTCTTCTCTCCGTTATAAATTCACCCAGTAGCTGCTTCCGTCTTCTTCACGGGACAGCAGCCCGTAATCAATCAGATACCGCCGGAGCGTCACGTAATCGGGGTAAGCCGCTTCAAGCACCGCATTGATTTCCTTCTCACTGTACCTGCGCCCGGTCTCAAAACGCTGCAGCAAATGGCGCAGAATAGCCGCTTTCCGCTTCTGCCGCTTAGGGAACTCTGACAACGGGCCGTCCGGCCCTTGTTTGAAATAGTTGCCCAGAATCTCGGCGTTCTCCTGCTCGGTAATCGCGAACCGTTCATCGACCATCACAGCCGTACGCGGAATACTCACAAAAGGCGATGATGCTCCCGGCTTCTCCTCCGCCAGCTCCATAACCGCCAAAAACAGCTTGGCCTGCTTCACCTTCTCGCGAAGCGTGAACCGGTGGTTACGCACCGTAGAGGTGCTGCCGATTCCCAGCTCCTTGGCTGCTTCTGCATCGCTAAGACTTTGGCGGAAGGCCTGCAGCAGCCCCTTTTGCAATTCGGTCAACCCGCTCAGCTTCTTGTCCAGTGTCAGCAGCCAGTTGAACATCCCGCCATGAACCCTGTCTACGTGCTGAGCTGCGAACTTCTCCGCTTCGTAATACTGCACGCCATCCTTATAGATCAAGCCCTTCTCGAAGGCAGCACCGCAGACCAGACAATAATATTTTTCCGTCCGCTCTTCCGTCTCCGCATTATAGCCCTGCTTCAATTCTGCAATCGATGCATTCCAGAATTTCTCCGATATCCGCACCACCTCATTCTCCTTAACCAACTGGACCATCACGCCTTTCGTTTGCTTTAATACAGACATGTTAACATTTCGTTTGTTATTTTACAAGTATCTAATTAGATTATTTACGGCAAAATAAAGACACCGCCAATGTTGGCAGTGTCTCATAGCAGAAACGGTCGGCAGAAAATGCCTAAGACAGCAGCGACTCCGCACCGTCAATCACAATCTGCGAGCCGGTAATATGAATGGATTCATCCGAGGCCAGGAAGGCGACCAGATCGGCGACATTCTCCGGCTTGCCCGGTCCGTCTGCAAGCGGCTGTGCTCCTTCAGGGAATTCAATTGGAATGACAATCGATTCCACATCATCGTTCCACTCCGTGCTCTCGTCGATATTCGTGGCAATCGCTCCCGGGCAAATGACATTCACGCGGATTTTGAACTTGGCCAGCTCCAGTGCAGCCATCTTGGCAAAAGCGACCTGACCGGCCTTAGTGGTACTATATGGTGACCAGCCAAAGCTGGTAAATCTGCTGTTGCCGTTAATCGAGCTGGTAATAATAATGCTTCCTTTACCCTTCTCCTTCAGGTGGGGAATGCTGTATTTCAGCGTCAGGAAGGTACCTGTGAGGTTGACCGACAGGGTTTTCTCCCAATCATCTACGCTCAGCTCCTCAATCGGCCCGACCACTCCGTTAATGCCTGCATTGGCGAACACAATATCCAGACCTCCGAAATGCTCCACGGTTCTGCGTACCGCTTCCTCCATCCGGCCGGCATCCGAAGTATCCACATCAATGGCTAAAGCACAGTCCTTGCGCAGCTTGTTCAGCTTCTGTTCCAGGACAGAGGTACGTTCGTTCACCAAATCGAACAAGGCTACATTCGCGCCTTCACGTGCCAGCTGGATCGCTGCCGCTCTGCCGATTCCCGAGCCCGCACCTGTAATGATGGCTGTTTTCCCCTGAAAACGCTGCTTCTTAGCTATATTGGGGCTCATATGTACACTCTCCTTCCGTGAATACCATTCAGCTTGTAATGGCTCTGTTTCAAGATTACCCAATTGGCGCTTGATTATAATCATATTATGCAAAAAATTGCACAAACCTTGTGCAACATGCACAGCACATCTGCTAACCGGGCATAGATTGCAGCTTACCTGCAACAGCAAAGACCCCACATCTGCGGGGTCTCCTCTACGCATTCAATTCTCCAGCTGCCGTACATCCACCTTAACGGTAAGCGTGCCTGCTGCTCCGCGGTATACACCTTTGACCGGAACAATATCCTTATAATCACGTCCATGCCCCAGCTTGATGTAACGCCAGTTCACTTCAACATTATTGGTCGGATCGAAGCCCAGCCAGCCTGTACCCGGAATATGTGTCTCCACCCAAGCATGGGAGGCCTGTTCGAAGTTCGCATTGCCCCCCTGCAGATCCCCGACAAAATGGTACCCGCTCACATAACGCGAGGGCAAGCCGACGCTGCGGCAGACCGCAATCATCAGATGCGCATAGTCCTGGCAGACTCCGCGTTTGAGCATCAGCGCTCTTTTTACCGTTGTATTGACGCTGGTCGCCTCAGGATCGTACGTAAACTGCTCATAGATCGTGGACGACAGCTTCCGGGTCCATTCATACATATCCTCGGCGTCCTCAAAAGGATGCTGCGACGCGAATTCCACCAGCTCCGGCGTCACCTCGGTGTACCGGGTAGGCAGAATAAACTCTATATACCGGTTCTGAAACTTCTCGTCATTCAGCAGCTTCACCTGCTCCTCCAGCGGAATATGCGGCAGATCCGTGCCCTGCGCCTTGTCGAGCGTGACCACGGTCGCTTTGGTGTGAATCACCATCTCCGTGTGCGGCTTATTGACCGAATAGGCATGGACCCGGTTGCCGAAGAAATCCTCATAGGTCAGCAGGTTGGCCGCCGGATGCACCTCTACTTCATGATGATAACAGGATTGCCGGTAGTTTGTGCGCGGCGTCAGCCGGATCTCATTGACACTGTCCGTCACCGGCTCGGGATAGCTGTAGGTGGTTGTGTGATGAATTTGTATTTTCATACCGAGACTCCTTCACGGCGAAAAAAAGCACCGTCCATCGTTCTGCCGAGCCTCTGACAGGATATCATGAGTGCATCCAGCACATCCAGGGCCAGGTCCCCGGACATCTCATCCTTCTCCATATAATCCAGCTCCGCCTTGATCTTACCCGCCTGCCGGATCACCTTCTCATGCCCCGAGCCCTTCTCTGCTGTGTCCAGCTCCAGCTTGGCCAGATGCTCCTCCAGCTTGTGGAACGAGAAGCGGATCGAACGGGGGAACAGCGGGTTGACGATCAGGAATTCCAGAATGCACTCCGGCGACATATCATCGGCATAATACCGGCGGAAGGACTGGTAGCCGCTCACCGATTTCAACACAGCCTGAAGCTGGGTATAGATAGAGCTGATATCCTTTGATCTGCAGGATACCGTGACAGTCTGCAGAATACGCGTTGTGTTCTCTGCCCGCTCCAGAAACCGGCCGCTCTCGATGAAATGCCATTCATTGCCCCGCAGCATCACCGATTGCTCCGCACCGAGGAACATCGCCGCCCGTTCCTTGACCTGCTGATAGAATGGATGGGGACCGCGCATGATATCCGCTACCGACTGCTCCCCGAGCCACAGGTTGAAGCCGTTGACAATATCCCACAGCTCACTCGGCAGATGCTGGCGCAGGGTGCGCAGATTGTTCCTTGCCTGATGCACACAGGAGAATAGAGAGTTGGTATTCCCCATATCTAGTGTGATGAAGGACAATACATCCTGCTCGTTGAAGCTCTCAAACTGACGCAGATACTCGCTTCGCACCCCAAGCGCGTCAATCAGGCGCGACCACTTATGGCCCTCTTCCTGGAAATCCTCTTCCTGCTGGATATGGTAATGTACGTCGATCAGCCGGGCGTGATTCTCAGCCCGTTCAATATACCGGCCGATCCAGAATAAAGCCTCTGCATTGCGATTCAGCATTCTAGCCACCCCTTTACCATAGATAGTCTCTAGGCCATTACCCAGGTATCCTTTACTCCGCCCCCTTGAGAGGAATTCACGACCAGCGAGCCTTCACGCATCGCCACCCGGGTCAGCCCTCCTGGTATGACATGCGGCTTGCGGTCAGCCCCCATCAGCACAAATGCTCTCAGATCGATATGCCGCGGAGCCATACTGCCTTCTGCCAAGACTGGCGCACGGGACAGCGACATAATCGGCTGAGCGATATAACGCTCCGGTTCGGCCAGTATTTTGAGCCGGAAGTCTATAAGTTCCTCCTTCGTGGCCTCACTTCCGATCAGCATGCCGTAGCCCCCGGAAAGAGATGTCTCCTTCACCACCATTTCAGACAGATGATCCAGCACATACTGGCGCTCTTGCGGCCGTGACAGCAGATAGGTCGGCACATTGCTCAGAATCGGCTCTTCATTAAGGTAATAGCGGATCATGTCCGGTACATACACATACATGGCCTTGTCATCTGCTACCCCGGTTCCCGGCGCATTGGCAATCGCTATATTTCCTGCCCGGTAAGCATTCATCAGACCTGCAACCCCAAGCAGCGAGCTCGGCTGAAAAGCCAGCGGATCAATGAAATCATCATCCAGCCGGCGGTACAGCACATCGACCCTGCGCAGCCCGTTCATCACCTTCAGGTAGATTTTGTGGTCCTGCGCGACCAGGTCGCGGCCTTCAACGAGATGAATGCCCATCTGCTGCGCCAGAAAAGCATGTTCATAATATGCCGAATTGTATTCCCCCGGTGTCAGCAGAGCAATGACCGGATCTTTGGTCCGGGACGGGGACAGACTGCGCAGCACAGAGAGGAAACGGTTCAGGCTGTGGTCCACATCGCGGATGGAGCTGGCAAACGACAACTCAGGAAACAGCTGGTTCATGAGCGATCTGCCCTTGAACAGATACGAGAAGCCGGAGGGTGTGCGCAGATTATCCTCAAGCACATAATACTCGCCGTCATGATGCCGGATCAGATCGATTCCTGAAGTGGTGATGTACGCACCGCCGGGTACGCGGAGTCCGGACATTTCCGGCCGGAAATAACAGTTCGAAATGATCATCCGCCGCGGTACTATACCGTCCTTCACGATGTATTGCTCATGGTAAATATCATGAATGAACAGATTCAGTGCGGTAATCCGCTGCACGATGCCCGCCTCCAGCCGTTCCCATTCACCCTTGGGGATAATGCGCGGAATCATGTCGAACGGAATCGTCCGCTCCATCGGCTGATCCTGTGCCGGATTATACAGCGTAAAGGTAATGCCTTCTTCCATCATCCGACGCTGCATCAGCTTCTGCTTGCCTTGCAGCTCTTCGGGGCTCATCCCGGAAAACATGCGGTTCACATGCTTGTAATGAGGCCGTACGCTCCGTTCATCCGCATACATCTCATCATAGAAATGCTGGAGCGGATACGGAGACAGACCGGGCAAAGGATCTAGTTTGGACATGAGCCCGACTCCTCTCGGATCAGTATAATGTGTTAAGTTTCTTGACAATTAAGTTCAGAATTTAGAAATTTGCCACGAAAATATGATTTACTACCTTCATAATACGTAAATAATATTATTCATGTCAATATATATAACAGCAAAATGGAGTTTCTGAACCATCTTGCCGAATTGGGATCGCTTCCTTTCTCTTAAACTTGCTTTTGTTGGCGAGTTGCGTTCATTCCACATCCCATTGTATGCCGGAGTGCTGACAAGCAGTACTATTATGAATTTTTCATATAATGTATTTTTATAGTAAGTATCTTATCAGATTAAAAATAGTGGAGCAGATGCAATCCCCCTTCAAATTACATTTTCCCCAAGCGATCATTGTTCTTTAGGAGCGTTTGGTTTAGCGTAAAGGACTGAGGTGCTCTTATCCGGGAAGAAAGTCGCCACTTGGGCGATTAACGGACCGCGTGGACCTTATCCCCTGCAATTCAGCTCCAAAACGTCTCGCAGAAAGACGATAAGGTCGCCTGAGTCCGATAAGCTGCAAAAAGTGGCGTTTCCGCGGGGATAAGATCTCTCCGGTCCATTAGCTGAACTACACTTAATTAAGTGTAGTTTTTTCAACTGCTGGTTTGACAGCACGATTTCAACACAAAAAACTCCCCGGAAATTCATCCTTTCCCGGGGAGTGTGCAGCCTGTTGTATATAGGTTCTGACTATCTTATCCATTCATAGTTAAACGGTTATTCCCCGGAGTCAGCTTCTTCCTCCGAGATCATGCCTGCGAACAGGGCGTGCACGAACTGGTCGGAGTCGAACGGCTGGAGATCTTCCATTTTCTCGCCGAGGCCGACCAGCTTCACCGGCAGGTTCATTTCCTGGCGGATCGCTACCACAATACCGCCCTTCGCCGTTCCATCAAGCTTCGTCAGTACGAGACCAGTCACACCGCTCTTCTCGCCGAACAGCTTAGCCTGGGTCAGCGCATTCTGTCCGGTGGTCGCATCCAGCACCATCAGCACCTCATGCGGTGCGCTTGGAATCTCGCGCTGGATGACACGGAAGATCTTGTTCAGCTCTTCCATCAGATTGCTCTTATTCTGCAGCCGGCCTGCCGTATCGCAGATCAGCACATCCACACTGCGCTGCTTGGCAGCCTGAACCGCATCATACATCACAGCAGCCGGGTCCGAGCCCGACTGCTGCTTGATCACATCCACTCCGGCACGCTTGCCCCACACTTCAAGCTGCTCAATCGCTCCGGCACGGAAGGTGTCGCCAGCTGCCAGCAGAACCTTTTTGCCTTCCTGCTTGTAGCGATGCGCCAGCTTGCCGATGGTCGTCGTCTTCCCGACTCCGTTCACACCAACGAACAGGATCACGGTAATGCCGTCCGGATTCTCGTTCAGACTGTTGTCGTCATCGCCGCGCAGCAGCTCCATCAGCTTGCGGGAGAGAATCGGCTGAAGCTCCGCCGCGTCCTCGATCCGCTTCTGCTTCACTTCGGCGCGCAGCTCCTCCACCAGATTCATGACCGTATTCACGCCTACATCAGCGCCGATCAGAATCTCTTCCAGCTCCTCGTAGAACTCTTCATCTATCTTTTTGCGGCGGATAATCAGATCAGAGACCTTCTCAACGAAGCCCTTGCGTGTTTTCTCCAGACCGTCGCGGAACTGTTTCGTTACGCTTTCCGTTTTGCCGGAGATGCTGTCTTTTAGTTTTTTGAAAAAACTCATAGGCTTATGCTTCCTCCTAAAGGGTTATAGGGATCACTTTTTGAATCCTGCATCTATATAAAATGAGCGGTCCTACAGTACCAAAATTCCCCTCCGCCACTTTTCCTTTAACTTTAAATTTCTGTTCAATCTATATCGTTAAGCTATCTCAGCCTCTTCATCCTCCAGCCGCACGGATACGAGCTTGGATACGCCGCCTTCCTCCATCGTCACGCCATAGAGTACGTCAGCTTCCTCCATCGTTCCCTTGCGGTGGGTCACTACGATGAACTGCGTCTGCTCCGAGAATTCGCGCAGGTACTGGGCGAAGCGCACCACATTAGCTTCATCCAGCGCCGCTTCCACCTCATCCAGGACGCAGAACGGCACCGGCTTGACCTGCAGAATAGCGAACAGCAGAGCCATCGCAGTCAAGGCGCGTTCTCCGCCAGAGAGAAGCTGGAGGTTCTGCAGCTTCTTGCCCGGCGGCTGGGCAACGATATCAATCCCTGTATCGAGCATATGCTCAGGGTCCAGCAGCTGCAGATCTGCCCGGCCGCCGCCGAACAGCTTCGTGAACACCGTGCCGAACTCGCGGCGGATGGCATCGAAGGTCTGCTTGAAGCGCTTGGACATCTCCTCTTCCATCTCACGGATGACATGATACAGCGTCGTTTTGGCTTCCACCAGATCATCCTTTTGCCCGCTGAGGAAGGTATAGCGTTCATGCACCCGCTGATACTCCTCAATCGCGCCAAGGTTCACCTCGCCCAGCCCCGTGATGCTGCGTTTCAGACGCTGCACCTCCAGCTGTGCCGCAGGCACATCCTCCGGCACCGGATAACGCTGTTTCGCCAGCTCGTAGCTCAGCTCGTAGTCATCGCTCAGCTTGCGGAGGATATTGTCCAGCTCCACATCGAGCCGGCCAACGGCAACCTCCGTGGAACGGAGCTTGTCTTCGACTGCCCGGAGCGCCTGACGCTGGTCTTTGGTCTCACCTTCGGCCAGCTCCAGCTTGCGCGAGATCGCCGCGCGGTCGGCACGGGCCAGGTCAAGCCTCGCAGACGTATCTTCCTTGCTGAGCCGCAGACTGTTGACCTCTTCCTTCTGCTTCACAGTCTCCCGTGCATTCTCTTCCAGATCCTGCTCGATAGTCATAAGCAGGCTGCGGCTCTGGCGCAGCTCCTTCTCCTGGGAGCCGGCGTCCTGCCTCATCCGGCGCAGCTGCTCCTCCAGCGAGAAGATCTCCTGATCCAGCTTGCCCTCCGTGACCTTCATCCCGGTCAGCTTGCCCTGCAGCTCTTCCTTGGCCGACTCATTCGCCTTACGGTCCGATTCGGCACTGCGGATCGCTGCATGCGCCTCCTGCTCTTCCTTCTCCAGCCGGGCCAGCTCAGCTTCAGCTTGCTTACGGGCCTCGTCCAGCCCGCGGACCTCCTGCTCGAAGCCGCTCCGCTCCGCGCCTGCGCCTTCGACCTGCTCCTGCACATGCCGCAGTTCCTGCTCCAGCTGCTTCAGATCGCCGGATACGCGCTGTTCCTCCAGCCGCTTCTCGTCACCGTCATGCCTCAGCTGATCCAGCTTCTCGGAGCCTTTGTCCTGTTCAGCGCGCAAGCGGCTAATGCCCTGCTTCAGCTTGGCAATCTGCTGCTCGCTCTCTTCAATCTCGCCGGAGAGCTGGTCAAGCTGACGCTTGCGGCTAAGCAGGCTGTTGTTCTTCTTGTGCTGGCTGCCGCCCGTCATCGAACCGCCTGCATTGACCACATCGCCTTCAAGTGTAACCACTCTGTAACGGTATTGGCACTTGGCCGCAATACGGTTCGCCTGCTCCAGACTCTCAGCGATCACGACATTGCCTAGCAGGCTTCCGATAATACTGCTGTACTTGTCTTCATAGCCAACCAGCTCTGAACCGATACCGACGAACCCTTCAGCACCTTGAACCATACTGCGGTCACTGCCGGTAATCTGCCGGGGCCGGATAACATCCAGCGGGAGGAAGGTCGCACGCCCGAGCTGACGCTGCTTCAGGAAAGCAATCGCCTGCCGGGACACCGCTTCATTCTCCATAACCACATGCTGCAAGGAAGCGCCCATAGCGGTCTCAATCGCCATTTCCAGCTTCTCGGGAACAGAGATCAACTCGGCCACTGCCCCGTGTACGCCATTTAGCTGTCCTTTCCGCGCGCCCTTCAGCACCTCTTTGACCCCAAGCATGAAGCCGTCAAAATCATCCTGCATTTCCTTCATCGTCTCATGCCGGGACACCTGGGCTTCGCGCTTCTGCTCCCATTTGCGCAGGCCGCTCTGCGTCTCTTCAAGCAGCTTCTGCCGTTTGCCGGTCTGCTCGCTCTCCGTAATGTACGCGCCGCGCAGCAGTCCGATTTCCTTGCCGAGCGCGGTAATCCTATCCTTCAGTCCGCTCTGTGCGGAGACCAGCTCCTGCAGCCGGGCTGTCCACTTGCCGCTCTCCTCCTGGCTGCGGCTCATCCGCCGCTCCAGGCTCTCCTTCTGCTGATCCGCATAGCGGATCTCGTTGCGCGCCTGGGCCATCAGGTTCATCAGCTCAAGCAGAGCACTCTTGAGCTTCTCTTCCTTGCTCTGGCTGATGCCTCCGGCCACACCCTGCAGCTTCGATTCCTCATCCGCCAGCTGTGCCCGCAGCTCTTCCAGCGCTTGCCGGGTCTGCTTCAGCTTATGCTCAAGCTCCGCCAGCTCACGCTGCCGCCCCTCGGAACGTTCGCCTACAGAGCCCAAAGTCTGCATGAGCTGTTCCCGGTTCTGCTCCAGATTCCTGCGGCGCTCCTTCAGCAGCTCTCCGTAGCCTTCGCTCTTCTCGTTGGCTTCGCTGCTGCGCAGAAGCTGTTCCTGCAGCTTCTCCACTTCCTGCTCCAGACTCCGCAGCTCCGCCCGGCCGCTCTCCAGCTTGGCATCATGGGCAGAGACCACAGTGGACAGCTCCAACTGCTCCGTCTTAAGCACCTCCAGGCGGGCATTGCCCTCCTGCCAGGAAGTATGTATGCCTTCGATCTGATGCACATATACCGAAATCTCCAGATGCTTCAGCTGCTCCCGCAGCTCCTTGTATCTTATCGCCTTCTCGGACTGGTCCTTCAGCGGTCCCACCTGATCCTCCAGTTCACTGATCAGGTCATGAATACGCAGCAAATTCTGCTCGGTCTCATCGAGCTTGCGGCCGGCGTCCTTTTTGCGCGACTTATATTTTACAATACCTGAAGCCTCTTCAAAAATCCCCCTCCGGTCTTCCGAACGGGTACTGAGAATCTCTTCAATCCGGCCTTGTCCGATAATCGAATAGGCTTCACGGCCGATACCGGTATCCATGAACAGCTCTGTAATATCCTTCAGCCTGCAGGCCTGCTTATTGATCAGATATTCACTGTCGCCGCTGCGGTGGACACGCCGGGTCACGGTCACCTCGCTGAAATCCAGCGGCAGCACATGATCCTCATTATCCAGCGTCAGCGAGACCTCGCCGTAGTTGACCGCCTTGCGGGCATCACTTCCGGCAAATATAATATCCTCCATCTTGCCGCCGCGCAGGGATTTGGCACTCTGCTCGCCAAGCACCCAGCGGATGCCGTCGGATATGTTACTTTTTCCGCTACCGTTCGGGCCGACTACGGCCGTAATTCCGCGTACAAATTCCATCTCTGTTTTGTCGGCAAATGATTTGAAGCCTGCCAATTCAATCCGTTTCAGAAACATAACTCGCCACTCACCTCTGACCCATTATACCATAGTGTTTCCTTGCCAAAACAACCCCACTGACCTTTCGAAAAAGAGCAGCAAAAGTCTGACTTCCGCCGAACCGCCGGCATTCAGACCATTGCTGCTCTACTCCGCATTTCAGATGTTCAAATCTGCCTTCAGGCACCGTCTTCCTTTAGAAGCAATAACGCCGCTGCGGCTGCCTGCTGCTCGGCTTCCTTCTTGGAGCGGCCGCTGCCGCTGCCGAGTGAACGGCTGGCCATATATACTTCTGAGACGAACTCACGCTCATGCGCCGGTCCGCGTTCTTCAATAATCCGATATTCCAGCGTACCCATCCCATGATGCTGTATCAGTTCCTGAAGCTCTGTCTTGAAGTCGCTCATCTGCATTTGCAGCTTACCGTCGGTTTCAACCAGCGGGAATACGTGATTATCCAGGAATCTCCGGGCCGTTTCCAGACCCTGATCGAGATAGAGCGCTCCCACAAAGGCTTCGAACACATCAGCCAGCAGAGCCGGGCGGGTACGCCCGCCCGTAAGCTCTTCCCCTTTTCCCAGCAATACATACCGCCCGAAGCCCAAGGTCTCGGCGAACCGGACCAGCGACGGCTCACAGACAATCGCAGCACGCAGCTTGGTCAATTCTCCCTCGGGTCTGTCCGGGAGCAGATTATACAGATATTCGGACACCGTCAGCTCAAGCACCGCATCACCCAGGAACTCCAGGCGCTCGTTGTCCTGATGCTGATTGAACCGGTGTTCGTTCACATAAGATGCATGGGTGAAAGCCTGCTTCAGAAGTACAGGATCGTGAAATTGGATTTGAAGTTGGCTTTGTAACTGCTTCAGGTCTCCTTTCACTGCACTGTCTCCCCTTACTTATTATATTTTTTGAGAATAACGGTTGCGTTGTGTCCCCCGAATCCGAAGGAATTCGACATCGCGATATTCAGCTCCGCTTGACGGGGCACATTCGGGACATAGTCCAAATCGCATTCCGGATCAGGGTTGTCCAAATTGATGGTAGGGGCAATCATACCCTTCTGCAGAGACAGCCCGCAGATAATCGCTTCCACCCCGCCGGCAGCACCAAGCAAGTGGCCTGTCATCGATTTGGTCGAGCTGATCGCAACTTTGTACGCATGCTCTCCGAGCGCCTTTTTCACAGCGGCTGTCTCTGATTTATCGCCTACCGGTGTAGATGTACCATGCGCATTGATATAGTCGATATCCTCAGGATTAATGCCGGCATCACGGATCGCCATCTTCATGCAGCGTGCTGCACCGTCAGGATCAGGCTCCGTCATGTGGTGGGCATCGGCGCTGAGACCGTATCCGATAACTTCGGCATAGATCTTGGCTCCGCGCTTCTCAGCGTGCTCCAGGGATTCGAGAATCAGGATTCCCGCACCCTCACCCATGACAAAACCGTCACGGTCCACATCAAACGGACGGCTGGCCTTCTCCGGCTCGTCATTGCGGGTGGACATGGCTCTCATTGCACAAAAGCCTGCCATTCCTGTAGGACGGATGGTCGCTTCCGCACCGCCGCAGATCATCGCATCCGCATCACCGCGCTGGATCAGACGGAAGGATTCACCGATGGAGTGGCTGCCTGTCGCACAAGCGGTCACTGTCGTTGTATTCGGCCCCTTGGCCCCGAGATTGATCGACAGCTGGCCGGAGCCCATGTTGGCAATCATCATCGGAATGAAGAAAGGACTGACCCGCTTCGGGCCTTTTTCGAGCAGCAGGTTGTGGTTATCTTCCCATGTGCCCAGGCCGCCGATTCCAGAGCCGACAGATACGCCGATCCGTTCTGCATCGATATCTTCACCGATTGTAAGTCCGCTGTCCTTCAGCGCATCTTCACCGGCAGCAACCGCGAATTGTACGAACCGGTCCATCTTGCGGGCTTCCTTGCGGCCGAAGCGTGCTTCCGCATCGAAATCCTTGACCGAGGAAGCGATTCGTGTTGGATATTCGCTAACATCAAAAGCTTCAACCAGGGATACACCGGACTTGCCGCTCATGAGGCTATCCCAGAACGTCTCAAGATCCTTACCCAGCGAAGTCATTACACCCATGCCAGTTACAACTACTCTATGATTCAAACATAATCACCCCGTCTATAGGCTGTGTACCTCTACAATTAGTAAACGCAAACATGCCAGATGTCTATATAAACTGCAGTCGCCGCAAGATTAATTAATCTGCGGTTCTGTTATTATCTTCATCAAGATGCTCATGCACCACTTCGCGGACGCTTGGCTTAAAGAACCGTAAAATGAGGAGAAGTCCCGCCCTGGCAGGAACGGGACCCTCAATCATATGACTCTAGGTATGAGATTGTATGTACTTCACAACTTCACCCACGGTCGTAATTCTCTCTGCATCTTCATCAGAGATTTCCATGTCGAATTCATCTTCCAATTCCATTACCAATTCTACTACATCAAGAGAATCAGCACCTAAATCATCTTTGAAAGACGCTTCTAATGTTACCTCTGCTTCATCGGCACCTAAGCGGTCGATGACAATGCGTGTTACACGCTCCAATACATCGGACATCCGGTTCACCTCCTCTTTTGGTATTATACGAGATATGAAGTCAAAATACCATAGAGCATAAAAAACGCTGCCCTGGCCGCCTCTGTCCATCTTCCCCCGTAATGATCTGATGCCCTGCGAAGCCTTACATGTACATTCCGCCATCCACATGAAGCGTCTGGCCTGTCATATAGGCTGCCCCTTCCGAAGCCAGGAATACCGCCGCATTCGCAATGTCCTCCGCCCGCCCAAGCTCTCCCAAGGGAATCCCCTTGATCAGCTCGCTGCGAACCTCATCGGACAACTCGCGGGTCATGTCGGTATCAATGAAGCCGGGCGCGATGCAGTTCACGGTGATTCCACGTGATGACAGCTCGCGGGCCGCAGACTTCGTCATGCCGATTACACCCGCCTTAGCAGCGGTATAGTTCACCTGTCCGGGATTTCCCGTCACACCTACGACCGAGGAAATATTGATGATCCGGCCATAACGCTGCTTCATCATCGGGCGGGTTACTGCCTTCAGGCAGTTGAAGACGCCCTTCAGATTCGTCTCGATGACCTGATCGAATTCTTCCTCTTTCATACGCATGATCAGATTATCCCGGGTAATGCCCGCATTATTCACCAGGATATCGATTTTGCCCCAGGCCTGGATAACCTCCTTGACCAGGTTCTCGGCGTCACTGCTGCGGCCGACATTCCCCTGCAGAGCGATTCCTTCCGAGCCCAGCTCATGAATACGGGCCACGGTCTCTTCGGCTGCCTGAAGACTGCCGGAATAGTTCACCGCGACCTTCACGCCATGAGCAGCGAGTGCCAAGGCTATGCTGCGGCCGATCCCCCGGGACCCTCCGGTTACAAGGGCGGTCTGACCTTTTAGTGCTGCAAACATGCTATGTTGTCCCCCTTCGATAATCATGCGGCTGCGGCCAGGCCCAAGCTGCTTACCAGCCAGCCTGCACGCTCTCCAGACTGTTGATATTTACAACCTTGACATTCCTGTCAATTTTGCGGATCAGGCCAGCCAGCACACTGCCGGAGCCGATCTCTACAAAAGTATCTACTCCTGCGCCGATAAGCCATTCCACGCTATCCTGCCAGAGTACCGGAGAATACACCTGTTCTACCAGCAGCTTGCGGATTTCTTCCGGGTCTGTCACCGGAGCAGCAGTCACATTGACCACTACCGGCATAGCGGGAGCCTTAAAGGTTACCTTGTCGAGCTCAGCGGCCAGCCGCTCAGCCGCACCCTTCATTAATGAGGAGTGGAACGGCCCGCTAACCTCCAGCGGAATTGCCCGTTTGCCCCCGGCTTCCTTCACACGCCGGACCACCTCACCGACACCGGCTACGGTACCGGAGACCACAATCTGTCCCGGACAATTGACATTCGCCAGTTCAACGGGAGTACCCGCCGCCGTAATACTGCGGCATAATTCCGTAAGCCCTTCGCGGTCTGCTCCAAGCACAGCTGCCATAGCCCCTTGTCCTCCGGGAACAGCTTCTTCCATGAATTGTCCGCGCAGGCGGACCAGCCTTACAGCATCTTCATAGGACAGCACGCCGGCTGCCACAAGAGCGCTATACTCGCCAAGACTGTGGCCTGCCACATAATCCGGCATAACCTTAAGACCGCTTAATGCTTCCAGATAAGCCACACTGGCTGTAACCAGTGCCGGCTGCGTGTTCACCGTCTGCTTAAGCTCGCTGTCCGGCCCTTCAAATACAAGCCCGCTCAGCGGAAACCCAAGCACCTCGTCACCCTTTTCAAAGACCGCACGGCTCTGAGGCAATGCTTCATATACATCCTTACCCATACCGACTGCCTGTGCACCCTGACCGGGAAAGACAAATGCGATTTTGCTCATGAGGTATACAGCTCCTTCCCTTTAACTGCAGCCAACCCGGATATTCTCCGGATCAAGCTGCTGCGCGTTGCTATTATTAATGCCCCGATACTTACCAGATCAGCACAGAAGCACCCCAGGTAAGTCCGCCGCCGAAGCCGACCATAAGCACAGCATCGCCTGCCTTCATCCGGCCTTCCTCGGCTGCTTCTACAAGAGCCAGCGGAATGGAGGCTGCGGAGGTATTCGCGTATTTATCAACGTTGACTACAACCTTCTCCGGCGGCAGATCCAAACGCTGCATAGCGGATTGAATAATCCGGATGTTGGCCTGATGCGGCACGAACAAGTCGATATTCTCCTTAGACAATCCCGCCTTGGTAAGCACACGCTCCGTAGCCGATCCCATAACTCGTACTGCGAACTTGAAAACCTCGCGGCCATTCATATAGATGAAGTGCTTCTTGTCTTCTACGGTCTGCTGGGAAGCCGGGAGACGCGAGCCGCCGGCTTCAAGATTAAGCAGGCTACCGCCAGAGCCTTCCGCCCCAAGATCGAAGGACTGGAAGCCGCGTCCTTCCGGAACCTCGCCGACGATAACCGCACCTGCGCCGTCACCAAACAGCACGCAGGTGTTGCGGTCAGTATAGTCTGTAATACGCGACAGCGTATCTGCGCCAATCACCAGCGCATTGTTATACATTCCATTCTGGATAAAGCCAGTAGCTGTAGCCAGGCTGTAGACGAACCCTGAGCAGGCTGCCGACAGGTCAAAGGCGGCTGCGTTCTTGGCCCCCAGCTTGTCCTGAAGAATGCAGGCTGTGGAAGGGAAGGCACTGTCAGGTGTAACTGTAGCGACAATGATCAGATCCAGCTCCTCGGCCTTCATGCCTGCGGATTCGAGTGCCTTCAGGGCCGCTTCATAGGCCAGATCGGAGGTAGCCTGTTCCGGGGCTGCAATATGCCGTTCCCGGATTCCTGTGCGGCTGACGATCCATTCATCATTCGTTTCAACGATCTTCTCCAGATCGCTGTTGGTTAATACTCTCTCAGGTACATATTTACCAGTCCCAATAATTCCAACCGGACGTAATTGTCTCATGTCTTCACTCACTTCCCGCTAATTTCCTTCGATATACTAGGCACCAGCTCAGCCTTCAGGGCAATCCGTGCCTGTCTTACCGCATTCTTCACCGCATTGCCGTCTGACGAACCATGCCCCTTGACTACCAGGCCGCTAAGACCGAGCAGCGGCGCCCCGCCGTGTTCCTTATAATCCATCTTGCCCTTCAGCCCTCTAAGCTCAGGCATCAGGATCGCCGCCCCCAGCTTAGTCTTCAGCGATTTGCTGAATTGCTCCTTCAGCAGGGAGAACATCGCACCGGCCGTTCCCTCCAGCGTCTTCAGAAGTATATTACCGGCGAAGCCGTCACAGACCAGCACATCACAGCTTCCGGTGAGCACATCCCGCGCTTCCACATTGCCGACAAAATGAATGCCCGGCAACGCCTCCAGGAGCGGATAGGCTTCCTTGGTCAATTCGTTTCCCTTGCCCGGCTCAGTCCCGACGTTGAGCAGGCCTACCCGGGGCTTCGCAATGCCATGCACTTTATTGCGGTAAATGCTGCCGATCTGGGCATACTGTGCCAGATGCTGCGGTTTGGCATCCATATTCGCGCCAAGATCCAGGGCCAGCACACCGACATCATCCAGCGTTGGAATCATCGGAGCCAGCGCCGGCCGTTCGATTCCTTCCATTCTTCCGACTACCAGAAGTCCTGTAGTCATGAGCGCTCCGGTATTGCCGGAGGAGATCATGGCATCGGCTTCTCCCTCGCGGACCATCCGTCCGGCTACGACCATGGATGAGTCTTTTTTACGGCGGACCGCCTTCACCGGCTCTTCATCCGAACCGATCACATCCCCCGCATGACGAACCGTAACATTGGAAGGCTTACTCTTCAGCAGCGGTTCAAGCCGCGCTTCATCACCGACAAGTACGATCTCTATGTCACTCCATTCTGCAGCCGCTGCCAGCGCGCCTTCCACATTACATTCAGGAGCATTATCCCCGCCCATGGCATCAATGGCGATCCGCACTCCGGTTTCCCCCTTCGCTGTACTCTTCAGTTGCTGAACGATACACTATAAAATGGCCTTGAAATACCAGCTCTTCTCCGACATATGTAAATACATCCACTTCAGCCTTGCCGTTCCGGCCCGCAAGTGAGCGCACCTGCGCCTTGGCAATGCATTTCTCGCCCAGCCGGACCATGCGCACAAACCGGAGGTCGGCCGAAGCCGTTAAGGCAATCTCATCATTAATTATAGCTACTGCCAGCGAATTCGCCTGTCCGAACACGTAATGGCCCCGGGCAATCCCGTTACGGGAGAACACATGCTCATCGCGGATCTCGAAGATCGATATCCCGCTCTTGTCCAGCTGCAGATCCACAATATCACCGACCACTTCATCGGCCGGCAGGGAACGCACCTGATCATAGGAATGCTCCGCCATCTGCTTCATCCGCTCACGCAGCTCCGGAATCCCCAGCTCCAGCCGGTCCAGCCGGATCGTCTGGATACTCACCTTCAGCTGGCGGGTTAATTCCCGGTCAGTTACAAACGGGTTCCCTTCAATTATAGCCAGCAGCTGCTGCTGACGTTCCTTCTTGGACATCCGCTCGATAGCGGCTCACCTCCCGGTACAGGACTGATGTGCAGCTCACCGGCCCGCAAGAGTGGCCGCTGTATTTATGATTCACTGTTATTCCTTACCATTTAGAACCAGGTACTAATATGTAGTATAAAGCATGCCGGCGCAAAAATAAAGCTTTGGCTTGAAAAGCGCCTGAAAACCCGTGCAGTGCAAGGCACGGCAGCTCAGTACCAGCTTCTACTCAACAAGTCATCCTAACAGATGACTAAGATTCACTGCGTGCGGACACAATGTATGCTGTTTTTCGCATACATTCGGGCCATATGCCTGGGTGCGGGCACAATGTATGTTGTTTTTCACATACATTCGGGCCATGCGCCTGGGTTCGGGCAGAATGTATGCTGTTTTTCGCATACAATCGGGCCGTATGCCTGGGTGCGGGCACAATGTATGCTGTTTTTCACATATATTCGGAGCATATGCCCGCTGTAACCAGCCGATTGCATTCATAAACTCTTATTTTCACATAAAAATAGCACTTCACCGGCAGATGAAGTGCTACTCTTATATTCAAACTATTGTTTGATGATTTCTCTTGCTTTGTATGTTCCGCAAACTTTACATACGTGGTGAGCAAGTTTCAGCTCTCCGCATTGTTCGCATTTCACCATACCTGGAACAACCAGTTTAAAGTGAGTACGACGCTTGTCACGGCGAGTCTTGGACGTTCTGCGTTGTGGTACTGCCATTGTTAGACACCTCCTGATTTTGTTGTAACCCAATTCACTTGGGATTTGTTCTTAGTCGTCTTGCTTGGTAAAGAATCCTTTCAACGCAGCGAGTCTAGGATCGATCACTGTGTTGTCGCAACTGCAGGTGCCTTCGTTCAAGTTCTGTCCGCATTTCTGACAAAGACCAAGACAGTCTGCCTTGCACAATACCGAATCCGGTAAGTGCAGTACGAAATTTTCTTCCACATACGGGATAAGATCCACAATCTCATCTGTGATGTAAATGAGTTCCTCATCTTCATCTTCCGGAAGAATTGGCTGCTTAAGCCACTTGAAGGTCTCAGCGAAAGGAATGTTCAGCTTACTCTTGACCTCACCGAGACAACGTGAACATAACATGTCCACTTCTCCGTTCAGTGTTCCCACCACGTTCACACTATCGGTTCCCGCGGGCAGCGCTTTAAGGTCTACTGAGAGTGGTGCAACAGCAAGTATATCCTTGCGCCCTGTGACAATCCCGCTGACATCCACAACTTCGTGGAGGACCAGAGGCTCGTCGGCATTCGCTAATTTGCGAAAGTGAATGTTCATCGTTATCACTCCAAACAAACAAAATTTATTATACCTATTATTCCCTGACTTTGTCAACCACTTTCCCTTTATATTGTTTCAGGGAGCGTGACAATTTATGATATACAATATAGATTCCAGAATGGGGCGTGAAGCAACTGTGGCAGCTGTAGGTATTATAGCCGAATATAACCCTTTACATAACGGGCATGTCCATCATTTCACCGAGGCAAAAAGAATCTCGGGAGCGGACCGCTCCATTGTCATTATGAGCGGACCGTTCACCCAGCGCGGCGAGCCGGCGGCGGTCAGCAAGCGCGCCCGCACTGAGATGGCGCTGCATATGGGCGCCGATCTGGTTATTGAACTGCCGGTGGCGTACGCCGTCCAGCCGGCGGAATGGTTCGCCTTCGGAGCGGTCTCGCTGCTGGAGGCGACCGGTGTCGTCGGCAGCCTGTGCTTCGGCTCCGAAGCAGGCTCTTTGGGCGTACTGCTGCCTCTGGCCGGCTTCCTGGCCGAAGAGAGCAGTGCGCTTAAGGAGGAGATCCGCGCCCGCCTCTCCGGGGGCGCGGGATTCCCGGCCGCCTACAGCGCTGCTGCGGCGGCGGCCTGGGGGGCCTCTTTCATGGGAGAGGAGAAACCGGAAGATGCCGAAGATATATTACGGCAGCCCAACAACAGCCTCGGCCTGCACTACCTGATCGCGCTAAGGCGGCTGGGCAGCGCGATCAAGCCCTTAACCGTGCCGCGTACCGGCGCGGGCTTCCACGACCCGCTGGAGAGCGGGTCGGCCATTGCCAGTGCAACAGCCATCCGCAGGCTGCTGCAGGAGGGCGGATCACCGGCAGCTTACATGCCGGAGTATGCCCTGTCCATCCTGGAGCGTGAGCGTGCCGCAGGCCGGGGACCGGTACGGCTGGAAGACTTCGCGGGCCCGCTGCGCCATGTACTCTCTACCCGCTCTGCTGCGGAGCTGCACACGCTGCAGGATATGAACGAGGGCCTGGAGAACCGGCTGCTCAGCAGCCTGCACCAGCTGGACAAGTTCACCGTCGGCGGACTGCTGCAGGAGCTTAAGAGCAGACGGTATACACTCACCAGGCTTCAGCGTCTGCTGCTTCACACCTTGCTGAATCACAGCAAAGCAGAGATGTCCCCCTCCGTTCTCTCTCAGGGTCCCGGCTACATAAGGGTTCTCGGCTTCCGCGAGAGCGGCCGGGAGCTGCTGAAGCAGATGAAGCTGACAGCGGTGCTTCCGGTGATTACAAGCCCTGCCCGCTACACCCATCCCATGCTGGAGCGGGACCTCCAGGCGGCGGCTGTGTTCGCCGGGGCTTATGCCGACCCGATGCGCAGCGATCTGTACAGTGATTATCTTGAGCCGCCGGTCAGGATTTGATGACCGGCAGCTCCTCCATGTATTTCAGAGCATCGGATAGTGTTGAGACAGGAACCAGCTTCATGTCCGTGCCGATTTGCTCCGCCTTTGCCTTGGCCTCATCATAGTTTTTAAGCGGAACGAAGAAAATCTCCGCGCCCTTACGGTCGGCCGCTACAATCTTATGCTTCACACCGCCGATCAGCCCCACGTTCCCCTCCGCATCTATCGTACCCGTGCCTGCTACCTTCCGGCCCTTGGTGAGATCCCCCGGCGTAAGCCGGTTGTAGATTTCCATGGTGAACATCAGTCCGGCAGAGGGCCCGCCTACGTTAGTATCCACGAAACTGACGGCTTTACCTTTCTCCTTAGGCTCCACCTTTTGAACCGCACCAATAACGACTCCGAAGCCCGGCCGGGCAGCCGCAGCTTCTTTATCCTTGACCCCCACCAGCTTGACCTGCTCTTTAATCTCTTTGCCGTCACGCTGGAGCAATACATCCACGGTATCCCCGATCTGGTGAACCGACAGCAATTTGGACAGCGCGGCCGGATCGGCGGCCTTTTGCCCGCCTACACTGATGATTTTGTCCCCCGGCTGGAACCGGTCCTGATTGGCAGCTTCGGGTACAGAGAACACGTACAGATAATCCACGACATCCTCATAGGGTACACCTGCCGCATGATAAGCTGCCTGCACAGCATAGGATTGTGAACTATTCATATAGAACACCTGTTCCGCAGCATATTCCTGCTCAGTCTTATCTTGCAGGCGTGTTTCCTTCAACACTACCTCGGCATTCGAGTTGAACACAGAGGCGATTAGAAGAGCCACATTCGCATAGCTTGCCGAAACCGTGGTCATCATGAAGGTTCCCTGCTCCTGCGGATCGGCATTCTCCACCTTGATCATCGGTGCCACCTCCGAGGCGCTTCCCGGCTGATATACAATATAAGGCGTGTTCATGAAGACGACAACATAGAGAATGACCACGAATGAAAATAGATAGGCTGAAGCGCGAATGCCTACCCGGCGTTTATACTGCCTCAAGTCTCTTCCCCTTCTTTCCTGCGGATGATGCCCCGGCACTTAGAATGTCGTACCTTAGCCTTGAGCTTCACTCCGGCTGTGTGGCATGATGGTTGTCTCCCCTGCATAAATTGGTAACAAGATCTGCCCATGTCCTAAGCTATGAAGAGGGGATAACTCTAATGATAAACTTTAGATCCAGACGCTTTCTGTCGGATTCAGCTCCATTTATACCCGGGGCTTCAGCCATTCTGCTCGCTGCAGCGATTATTATTGCACCTGAAGCCTCGTTCAAGGCTTCACTTACGGGCCTTAAGCTCTGGTGGACCCTGGTTTTTCCTGCGCTGCTGCCCTTCCTGATCCTCTCAGAGATGCTAAGCGCATCCGGCTTCGTGCATGGTATCGGCGTTCTGCTTGAACCGCTGATGAAGCGGTGCTTCAGACTTCCCGGGGCGGTCGGCTGGACGCTGGTGCTCGGTCTAACCGCAGGCTTCCCGGCAGGAGCCGGAGGAGTGATGCAACTGCACAAGCAAGGGGACATTACAGACAAGGAGGCTGGAAGACTGGCGGCTGTTGTACATTATGCCAGCCCGGTCACTCTGCTTATTGTAGTAGGAACAGCCTTCCTGCACAGTCCAGCAGCCGGCTATGCCCTGCTTGCCATTCACTGGCTGTCAGGGGTAGCCGCAGGAATTCTGTCCGCTTGCTTCAATGGCCCCCGCAAGATGACGTCACCTATTTCGCAAGAAAGTGGTCCCAGCCATACCGGAAGCCGCTCCAGCGCCAAAAAAGCATCCTTACCCGGGCGTATCCATCAGGCAGCAGCAGATGCCCGTTCAAGGGACGGACGGGGCTTCGGTAAGGTGCTAGGTGAATCCGTATCCTCCGCCGTACAGAGCCTAATGATTGTAGGCGGCTATATGATCATGTTCGCGGTTGTCATAAGTATTGTTACCCGGTTATTCCCTCAGCTGCCGGTTATGGTTACAGGAAGCATGCTTGAGATTCATCTCGGAGCCCGGGCAATGACTTCAGCCACAGCAGGTCCCGAAGGCTTCGTCGTAGGCGGTCTTCTTGGCCCGGCACTGCTGTCCGCCGGACTGGCCTGGAGCGGCATCTGCGCCCAGCTCCAGGCACTGACAGTGCTGAAGGCAGCCAATGTCCGCTTCCTCCCGTTCACCGCAGTCAGGCTGCTGCATGGACTATTTGCCTTTGCGTTCACAATCCTGCTGTGGACACCGATGCTCCATATTCAGTCTGCAGTGCTGCCGGTTCTTGCCGGTTCTCCCCCAGCTGCTCTGCCGCAAGCGGGCCTTTCGCTGAACATATGGACTCTGACCCCACAGATTCTGGGACTTCAGATCCTGGTTGTTACGCTGCTGCTACTGCTGTCTGCTGCCGTAAAGCTGTTTACTTCAAACCGCCGTCCATCCGGCTGAACTTCAGCTTCATCGCCTGCTCCACCTCAGGAGTTACAAAATCCGAGACCTTCCCGCCGAAGTGGGCAATCTCCTTGACCACACTGGAGCTAAGATAGGAGTATCTCGGATTGGTCATCATAAATATAGTTTCTGCTTCAGGGTCAAGGTTATGATTAATGGAAGCATTCTGAAGCTCATATTCGAAATCGGTAACAGTCCGGATTCCCCGGACAATGACCTGGGCGTCCTTTTGCCTCACATAGTTAACCAGGAGATCACGGAAGCTGTCCACCTCAACATTCGGAATATCCGCTGTCGCCTGACGCAGAAGCTCTGTCCGTTCCTCGACCGAGAATAACGGATTCTTGCTCAGATTATTCAGCACCGCAACGATCAGCCTATCGAACTGCTTGGCGGCCCGGTGAATAATATCCATGTGTCCCAGCGTAACCGGATCGAAGGTTCCAGGATAGATGGCGACACGTTCTTTTCTAATTTGCAGACTCATCATTAACCTCCTTGCCGCTTGCGGCAGCCTCTGGAACAGCAGCTTCATACCGGTAGATAGAGATCGTAACCTCTCCATAGACGGATTGCTTCGTTCTCACGAACCCGGGTATCTCCTCCGGATAGGCATATCCCGATTCATGCTCCAGCACGATCACTGCATCAGGGTTCAGCAGCAGCTTGTCCGCCAGCGTAACCATCAGCTCGTCTCCATGCTTCATCCGGTAAGGCGGGTCCAGAAAAACAAGATCAAAGATTCTCCCGCGCTTTTGAAGTGCCCCAAGTGCTCTTCCCGCATCATTGCGGTAGACCTCAGCCTGCGCCTCCAGCCGAGACGCCTTCAGATTAGCGCGCACCGTGTCAATCGCCTTCTGCTCCATGTCCACAAATACCGCAGCTTCCATCCCTCTGCTCAGAGCTTCGATCCCCAGGCCTCCGGTACCTGCATACAGATCAAGCACCGTACCTCCTTCAAAATAAGGCCCGATCATACTGAATAACGCTTCCTTCACTTTATCGGTAGTAGGCCGTGTGCCATTGCCTGGAACACTTTTAAGCGGCCTGCCTTTTGCACTTCCCGATATGACTCTCACCGATCATTCACCTGCTTTTTAGCTTTATGTCTCTACATTACTATGCCATTACAGGGCATAAGTCCAAGCCTATAGTACCACAATTATTCCATGAAATAAAAAGATTGTCCGACTTTGTCACAATGAGGAGCAGAAGAATATTCACATGCAAATGTATAAAACTCCTGTAACCGGGACATCCTGTAACTATCGACATCACAAAATGTCGTAGACAACCGCGGAGCAGGCTTACGTTTCCCCATAAGCTCTTCGTCCGGTTTCTCCTCTCCCATGAAAGAGGCTCCCGAAAGGGAGCCTCGATTTTTATTTCACGCCAAAAAGCCCCCGCCTTGAAATCAAGATGCGGGGGCATGCTGTGTATACTTATATAATCCGCTTCAGCTTGGCTTCCTGCTCAATGGAGCGTGCTGAGAGAAGTTCGATAATTCTGTGCTGATTCTCCAAAAGAGACTCCACGTTGATGAGCCGTTCGTTTGTTTCCAGCACAGCACGTTTAATTTGTTCCTGATCTTGTTTCATGTTCTGCTGCTCTGTCTCTATTCGATCCAAACGCTCGTTGACGGTGACTAATTCCTCCTTTACTGAAACTAACTCTTCCCGAATAACGGACCGCAATAATTGTACCAGATCATCATTCATGTGCTCCGCTCCTTCAAACTTAATATATAGATTGTACCAGAAGCAAATGTATTATTCTACTTCATTTCTGCTTGTCATTTGACCTTATCGATCTTGAACACAAACTTCCAGGAGGCTGAATTTCCGGAATACCGCCCGCGGTTTTCGACTACCTTCACTGTCAGCGATTTGTTCTGGGTATCCTTAAGGGTAGAGACCTTAATTGAGGCGTTAGCCGAGCCTTCATCTGGGATCTTATCCTGTTCCTGAGCTTCAGCACGAAGCTTGATGCTTGCTGTAGAAGTCAGATCCAGCGTGACTGAATCCCCTTCCTCAAGCTCCTCTCCATTGACGAATCCGCCCCACCACCACTCATTGCCTACATGATCATTCTCTACCAGTTCAGCACTTACAAACGTAACCTTAACCTTCTGAGTCTTGCCTGCTGCCGATATTGGCTGCACACTTAAGGATAGCGCAAATATCATCACAAAAAAAAGCGTTGCCAGTTTCCGCTTCATTTTAAAATAGCACCTCTTCACCATTCTATTTTTTACCAATTATATCAGGTCAAATGACTTAGTTCTATAGACTCACAAAATATTCATATCTATTAGTCACATCCGTGAATAAATTCAATCCGGCACGACAAGGTTACATATATAGTATATGGATAACAGATAGATTCAGGAGGAACCGCTATGAAGAAGCCCTTGTATAAAAAGATGTCGTCCCTTGCCCTAATGATCGTATTCGGCGGTGCCATCGGACTGACCGCAGGCTGCAGCACCCCAGCTAATCAGGCCGCCCCAACTCCTACCGTGGCAACGAGCCCGACAGCAGCCCAATCAACCCCCGGACCTGTCACTGAACCCTCCACCGGGAAGGGGGCAGTGAACTGGGAATCGGCGATCCAGCAAATCGCGGCTACGGATACGGAGGCCACACAAAAAGCAGATGCCGCAGAAGTTTTGGCGAGATCGTACACTCCGTCGGCTGTGGAGCTTAAAGATTTTGAATCCCAGATCGTGGAAGAGTACACCGCCGGGAATTATCTCGCACATAGCGGGGATGCCGGATACATGCTGACGAACCTGTTCAAGGCTACCGTTGTGGAGCGCAATCACCCTGACGGTGAGGCCATTAAGGAGTTTGCCTTTGACTTTTATCAGAATACTAAGAATGTCTTCCGCGGAAATGATGCTGTGGACAGCGAAGCCGTACAATCAAATGAAACGCAGATGGATAAGGCGTTGTCAGAGATTACAACCAAGTAAAACTTCTTATGTCACCCGCATGGGACCTCCAGTATTGATTGACTATCAGCAATGTTGGTGATACCTTTCATCAGCGATGGACTCCCAAAAGATTTTTACAACCGATTCCCGTGGATAACCTTTACAGGCTGTCGCAGCAGCAAGGATTGTCCACCCTGCACCCGCAAAAAAGCGCAGTCCCGGATTACCGGGACCGCGCTGACTAACTGGATCTCCTAGTAGAAGCAGGCACTCAGAATAATAACGAGCAGGATATAAAGAACCAGAATCGCGCCTGTCGATGTCCAAGGGCTTACTCCACACGTATTCACGCCGCCTACATTGCCACCGTATCCGCAATCTGCACCCATGAGATTACCTCCTTCATAATGTTGACTACAAAACATCATATGAGTAAGTAGCCTGATCAGATTGGGCGAAACGGACATAATTTGGGGCGTATGTACAAGGGCACCCTGCCCGCCCGAATGTTAGAGCGGAGCAGGATGTCCCAGGGGTCCATAGATTAATCAGACACCAGAATGCCGTCGAAGCTCTCCGGACCTACACGGACCGTACCCAAAAGATTCGAGCTGATAAACGCAGTATAGGTTAACTGCGGAGTAATCGTCGGGAGGAAATCATCTGCAGAAAAGGCGATAACCTGCGGAGCCAAAACACTAAGACTGAAAGTGGAAGTGGCAGAATACACAACAGGGTCCGTAGCCAGTGTTCCTCTAACGATGGTTACAGTGATGCCAACCAGTGCAAGAGGTAGCGAAACCGAAACGGTTCCTTTCAGAAGTACACGTGGATTCGTGCCTACTCCAGCTGTGATCAGGCCGATTTGCCCAAACAGCTGTGGAGTATTAATTACTAGAATTGGAATCGCAATAGAATTGGCAGTACTGGCATTCTGTGAGGTTCTTCCATCAACATAAGTTCCCATATCAAGCACCTCCTCTCTTCTTCACTAGTATATTTGTGTTCCTACCAAAACGATTGGATAGAACTACCATTCCCTGCACCTTATTTTATTTACGCTCAAGCAGCCGGTACTATCCTACTCATCTTTGGTCGTCCCGCTCCGCTTATTGAACGCCAGTTCAAACAATCCCGTTGCCGATAATCCGGCCAAGCCTCCGGCCCATAGACGTAGAATCAGATTCATATCTGTAAAAGGATACGCAGCCGCTCCTACCAGCAGGCCGATGGCCAGCCCCACCGCAGGAACCACGTTGCGCGGAAGGTTCACGCTGTTCTTGACGAGCTGCACCAGCGCCATGACGAATACCGCCAATACGGATGCAAAAGCGAGTACACTGTTAAGTGCATCATTGTACATACCGGCTACGCCCCCTCACTGGTAACCAGCAGACCGGCGCGGTTCAATACCGTCAGCATCCGGTAAAAATCATAGCTGCCGCCGGACGGCGTATCCAGCAGACCGGCGGCTGCCGCCGCCTGGACTGCGGGCTCAGCCCAGGCCGGCACATTCATTACTGCACGGCCCTCAATGACAGCCAGTCGCTCCGCCACACCTTTAATGGACTGGCCTTGCTCTTGAATGCCGGCCTTCAGTGTATCTCTGCTGACAGACAGTCCTGCCAGCAGCTCCTTCAACCCCCGCAGCTCGTTTTCCAGCGCCGCAATTCTTTGTTTATCTTCAGCCGACATCTCTTCATCCTCCTTCAGCTTGTCATATTGATACAGGTTATATGAATCCATAATCTGAATCAGCTTGGCTGCATAATCCGGGTCCGTTGCATAGCCAGCAGCAGCAATCTCGCGGGCGGCTGTTTTGCCATCCACTCCAATGGCCTTGCTGTACAGCTTGGGGTTCCAGGAGACTCCCCCTGTAATCAGTGCGGAATGGTCCGCTATAGATTCTCCCCAGTTATTATAGGAACGGAACTGGGCAGTCACCTGTACAGCTTGGCCATTCCTGTATTCCGTTGTCGGAAGCACCAGACTGCCCGCAGGCCCGCTGCCCTTGATCCCGAACAGATTATTGGCCTTCTGCGTCAAGCCGCTCGTTCCCCAGCCGGATTCCAGCGCCGCCTGGGCAATCGTCAGCGAAGCTGCGATACGGCTGCGCTGCATATCGGCAACCGCGAAGGAAGCAATCCGGGTGATAAATTCGGAGCTTGCCATTGCATCACTTCCTTTCCTACTGTAATAAATGCACCGCTCTGCCAAACTGCCTGTGCTTATCCCTGTTATGATGTATATGGAAGCGGACTGAAGCTTATACGCATGCAAACAGCGCCCGGAGCTTACACCCAGGCGCTGTTTCAATAACCCCCTATTTTCTCTTCCGCTAAAATACGCTAAGGATAATAATCAGCAAAATAAACAATACCAGTATGGTCGCGGTTGACGTTCTCAGACCTCCACTCATCTAGAGCCCTCCTTTCTTACGCATATGCCCAGTTTTGATTCCTCTACATCATATGCCTGTAGTCCCAAAAAAACTGGGCGAACGCACAATATGGGATATATATGTAATAAAAAGTATTGTTAAATCTTCCATCCTGGCTTAGACTAGTAATAATTAACTATATCGGAGGGACTAATTTACTATGCCTTCATATTATTTCAAGGAAATTTGGACACCGCTGAGCTGGATAGGCATTAAGTTTTTCCGGGACGATGAAGGATTTCTATGGATAAAGAGATGGTCTAATCCACGTAAGCGGCTGCGCTGAATGTAGTGAGAACACGTCAAACAACCTTTTATCCGGCACAAGAGGAGCACCCCCGTCCTGCTGATAAAAGGTTGTTTGTTGTATCTGTCTGCTTCAGACTCCTGATCCTAAGATGCCGCCTCGAAGGTAATCCGGTTCTTCCCGCTCCGCTTGGAGATATACAGCGCTTCGTCTGCGAGCCGCAGGGTCAGGGTGGTATCTCCGCCGTCCGGAGTCCATACAGCAGCACCTACGCTGCAGCCCACACGCAGCTCCTCGCCTTTGATCAGAATCGGCTGGTTGATCTTGCTGATAATCCGCGAAGCCACTACCTCCGCTTCCTTCATCGGTTTGCCCGCCGAGGTATTGAGAATAATCACGAATTCATCCCCGCCCAGCCGGGCAACGATCTCATTGTCCCGCGTACAGTCCATCAGCCGGAAGGCAACCTCCTGCAGCAGAGCATCTCCAACCGCATGGCCGAAGCTGTCGTTCACTTTTTTGAAGCCGTCCAGATCCATGTACAAAAAGCTTAGCGTTGTCCGCTTCTGCTTGGCCTTACTGACTGCATGGGCCAAAAACTCATCCAGCGCTGCCCGGTTGGGCAAGCCGGTAAGCTTATCATGCAGCGCCATATCCGACATATAGCTTAGCTTGGTCTCTGTCTTAGTCAGGTTGTTCACCAGGCCCCGCAGAGAGGCCGACAGAATCGCCACATCCTTGAACCGGGTAGACGTGGGGATCTCCACATCGGCACCGGAGCTGAGCTGGTCGGCTGTACGGGTGATATCCCTCAGCGGACGACTGATCCATGTGGCCAGCAGCCAGCCGATTAGTGCGAAGACTGCTGCGGTCAGCAGACCGCTGATCAATATGAAGCGTTCAAGCTGATGGACTGAGGCAAAAGCAATGTCTGCAGGCTGACGGATAATGACCGTCCAGCCAAGGCCAGGGTAGTTCAAGTAACCATCGCCGTAGGCGTATCCCGTCAGATAGGAGTCACGGCCCCGCTCCTGTTCAATCACGTAGGAGCTCTTGCCGCTGCGGGCCTGCTGCAGAACCGCATCCGACATTCTTTTGCCGGTGAGCGCTTCAGGTCCCAGCAGAATGGTGTCATCCTTCTTGCTGACCACGAACACCTCCACGCCTTTAAGCCGTTCTTTGAGCGGATTCACAATGGAGGCCTCGACCTCGCGTGACCACTCCCAGCTAAGATGTGCCGCCAGCACGCCGCTTGTCTGTCCTTGCTTGTCTATAACCGGCACGCTCACATCAACGAACTGCAGCGCTTCGCCCGTCGGACTCTGCAGCAGCTTAGAGAGCAACACCGCATCGTGGACATCCCCGACGAAGGTTCCCTTAAGCGCCTGCTGGAAGACCGGCCTCTGGCTGATATTTGTTCCTTGCAGAATCCGATCAGTAGAAGCAACTACATTTCCTGTCTTATCCAGAAAGCCCACCCAGGTGAATACCGGCAGACTTTTCTTCAACTGATCCAGCAATCCGCCGGCTTCTACTGGTTCCACAGGCTCCTGAAAAGCATCAAGCTTACTCAAAACTTCTATTTCACCGGAACGTGACCACATGAACTGATCCAGCTTCTCGGACATTTGATTGGCCTCTGCGGCCAGGGAGCTGCCGATACCGACTTCTACGGAAGTGGTGGAACGGTTGCCGATCACATAGCTGAGCATAGCCGTGAGCAGGATGATAATGACCGCAAATGCTGTTGAAAATAAAGTGCGAAGACTTAATGACATGTACACTCTCCTCTTCCGATGACCTTGTTCATGATTCCGACCACTGAAGAACTCTTGCAGCAACATGTCGAAAAGGGTCGATATTTCTTTATCGGAAAAGTCCAGCAGAAATATAATACAGCACCCGGCACACTGCCGTTTTTTCTTGAGCCGTTACCCTACCTTCGCTCCCATAGAGCGGGCCAGCAGCACAGCTTGCTCCACATCCAGCCGCACGTTTTTGAGATCCAGGCTCTTCAGGTCGATCCCTTCCAGCTTGGCGTCACGCAGATCCGCCCCTGCAAGCTTACACTGTGCAAGCTGAACCCGGCTTAAATCCGCCCCGCGCAGATCCGCCTTTTGCAAATCACAGCCCTGCATATCGGCCTCGGTGAACCGGATGCCACGCAGATCCTGCCTGCTGAGATTCAGATGGCGCAGATTCGTATAGGCCCAGTCCCCTCCGCTCAATGTGATTCCGTCCATATGGGCGTTGGCGAAATCCGATCCGACCATCTTGCAGTTCTCGAACTTCGCCACGAACAGATTCGCTCCGGTGAACTTGCAGTTGGTGAACGCACCATCCGTGTGCAGCGAAGCATTCAGCAGGGCACCGGTGAAATCGCAATCGACAAACCGGCAGCCGCTGGAGGTCATCTCTTCCATCGAAGCCCCCCGGAAGGAGCAGCGCTCAAAGGTACAGCCGTTAATTTCTCCATCCTGCAACGCCGCGTAATCGAAATTATGCTCAATAAACGTTTCATTATAATATTGATACATGGCTTAAGCACCTCTTGATCTGGGTATTGGACCAAAGATATGGTATAACATATACTATATTATTCTTTAAATATACTACTTTAGGAGATTGTCCAAGTGTAGCCGTTTCGATATAATAGCAAATAAAATCGCGGAGGTAAATGATGGATGACTCCAGCAGAAAAGAACCATTCCGATATGTAATGAACCAGCCCATCGATTGCTGGCTTGAGATTCCCGCCAGTAATTCGGGACCGGGAGCGGGAAAATTGACTGAGGGTATCCTGCTTGACCTTAGCCGCTCCGGCTGTAAGGTCCGTACCTCGCTGAACCTCCGCTTCACCGCAGGGGATACTAAGCTGATTATTCATTTTCAGCTGGCGGAAGAGAAGCTACAGTACGAAGGCAGTGTCCGCTGGGGCTGGATGTTCGGTCTGGGACAATACCAGTACGGGGTAAGGCTGGACCTGCAGGAAGACGAGGAAGAACAGCTCCTGCGGGAGCTGGAGCTCTGGACCAGCGGAAGAAGCGCTCAAGGCTTATAGCTATTCCTCTCCTTAATGATGCACACAAACGCAAGCAAGGCTGATAGACACCTTGCTTGCGTGAAATAGGAACGTACCTTTTATACTTCGATTCTTCTCCTCACCAGCATAACCATTCCATAGATCATCAGGCACACCACCGCCACTTCAAACAGCAGCGCCCCTGGATTAATTGGAAGGTATGGAATAGTAAATTCACTGCCGGTTTGGGGTTCTCCATTGTAAATCTCGAATTTAAAGGCATTATCCAGACCAATGAAGTAGGTGTTAAAGAGCAACTTCTCCAGATAACCAATCCCGTTCTGCAGCAGGACCAAAAGGGCGATGCCAACCCAGACTCTCCATTTCATGCGCAGACTGTAGGCTACGGTAAAGGAGAACATCACCATCACCATTAGAAATCCGCTGGACCAGACGGATTGAAGCAATGCCCTGAAGCCAACCGTCTGCAGGTTGCCGGGTATGAATTTTGCTGTGGTGTACAGCAGCTTGAAGATTCCCAGATGGGCCAGGCCGATGAGGATGACCACACCCATCAGCAGCAGCGCCAGCAGCATGGGGGACAGGACCGTCTGCAGTGCTGTAACCGGCAAAAGCCGCCGCTGATAGGATTTAAGATTACGGAAATATCCGGTAACCGCGATAAATATCATCGCGATGGCCAGTATACAGTAAATAACCAGATTGAGCGAGGCCAAGTTCACGTCTATCTGTGCACTGGAGATCCACAGCCCGGCCTGAGCCAGCAACGCAATGACGATGAAGACGAGAATGCGTTCTTTTCGGCGTTTAAGATCGTATTTTAATAGCTTCAGCATTCGGCAAACACCTCTCTGAACAGCTCATCTACACTTTTCCCGTGCTCTTGTCTAAGCTCCTCCACCGGACGATGCAGTACAATCTCCCCATCCTTCAGGAAAATCACCTCATCAAAGATCCGTTCAATATCCGTTACCAGATGGGTGGAGAGCAGAATACTGCTGTCCTCCTCATAGAACTCCATCAGCGCATTCAGAATCTTGGTCCGTGCCACCGGATCAACGCCGCCAATCGGCTCATCCAGCAGATATAATCTGGCCCGGCGGGAGAGGGCTAAGGTCAGCTGCAGGCGTTCATTCATCCCTTTGGATAACGTCCGCACCTTATCCGCTGTGCGCAGCTTCATGAAATCCAGCATCCGCAGCGCCTTGGCCTGATCGAAATCCGGGTAGAAATCCTGTTGAAATCTCAGCGCATCCCCAATATTCATCCATGACTCCGTGACCGGCACATCCGGCATGAAGGAGACGAGCTTCTTGCTCTCGACGCCCACGGGTACGCCAAGAATTGAGATCCGGCCCGAGCCGGGCCAGGCGAGTCCTGAAATCAGCTTCATGAGTGTGCTTTTGCCGCTGCCGTTGCTTCCCAGAAGACCGGTAATGGTGCCGCTGCCCAGCTTGAAGGAGACCTGGTTCAGCGCCTGTCTGTGCCCGAACTGTTTGCTCACATTCTGAATGTCAAGTATATCATCCACTCTTCTTACTCCCCCTGTTCCTGGTTCCGCTGATGAATGTTCTCCGCTACTGCTGCCAGAATATCTTCGCTCTGGAAGCCGAGCTCCTGCATGCCGCGGATAAAACGGTCCAGCACATCCTGTGCCATCTCCTTCTTGACGGTCATAATTGTCTCCTCACTTCCGGTCACATATCTGCCCATGCCGCGGCGGGTCTCCACGATGGTCTCACGCTCCAGTTCCTGAAATGTTCTTTGTACGGTATTCGGGTTAATCTGCAGTTCAGCGGCCAATTCACGGACAGAGGGAATCTTATCTCCAGGCTTCAGCTTACCGGTGATAATCTCTCCCTTGATGTAATTCATGATCTGGAGATAAATCGGCTGGTTATTATCGAATTCGATTCCCATCAAGCAACATCCCTGCGTCTGAAGACGGCGAAGCCTGCAAGCAGAAACAGCGTCATGTAGATGCACAGCAGGATAATGGAAAAGGTCAGACTCATTCCCTGCATCGGCGCACCGCCATCCTGGTAGGCTGCGAGATTAAGATTTGGGAACAGCACATATTTGTAGAACTCACGGGAAATGACCAGCTTGTCGATGGTGGTGGCGAAGATGGTCGCCCCAATGGTTACGCCCGTTGATTTCGTCAGAATCCCCAGCAGGAAGCCGATCGTGGCGTAGACGGTACAGTACACAGTTGAATACAGCAGCGAAGCAAGAATCGCTCCTACTCCCGCTTCCCCTCCGCTGAGTCCGAAGAGGACCGCGCCTGAGAGGAACAGCGCCACCGCTGCAACTACTTGCATGCTAAGTGTATACAGCAGTACAGTTACATATTTGGAGGCCAGAATTGCCGTGCGGCTGCGGGCACGGATCAGCAGAAATTTGATCGTGCCCTGGCTGTATTCTCTGGATACAATCCCTGCTGTCCCGACGATGACCAGAATGGCCAGAATCTGGCCAATGCCTCTAGGCTGAAGAGAATCCGCCGTAAAGTCCGCCCCTGAAGCATACATATCCGTAGCAAAAGTACGTGTCATATAGCCCGCGGCCAGCGAGAACACCAGCAGGAGGACATAAGGAATGATATTACTGCGTTTCTTAGTTATTTTGAGCCATTCATTCAACACAAGCAGATTAAATTTACGCAATGCGGTTGCCCCCTGTCCATTTCAGGAAATCCTCTTCCAGACTTTGCCTGTTCTCAGTGATCCGGTAAATCCCTACCTTGGCTTCACTGAGCGCCGCCACAACCTTCGGCACGTCTCCGTCTGCCAGCTGTACATGCAGCTCGGAATGAGCTTCATCCGTTCCAGTAACCTTGACGCCCTGCAAGGCTCCGGCCACAGTCCGTGCAGCTTCAAGCTTATCTACCCGGATCGCAAGCGCTACCTCACTCCGTGCCTCCGGCGCTTCCGTAAGCTGTGTCACCGTTACAAGCTTGCCGTTCTGAATGACCACCGCCCGGTGGCAGATCTGTTCAATCTCAGCCAGCATATGACTGGAGATTAGAATGGCAATGCCCTCTACCTCTGCTATTCTCCGCATATAGTCGCGCATCTCCCGGATGCCGGCAGGGTCCAGCCCGTTGGTCGGTTCATCCAGAATGAGCAGCTTCGGCGAGTGCAGCAAGGCCTGAGCGATTCCCAGACGCTGGCGCATCCCAAGCGAGTAAGCCCGAACCTTCTTGTTCATCGCCTCCTGCAGCCCCACCAGCTCGACGACCTCCTTAATTCGCGGTTCCCCTGCTCCATCACTCATACGTAGATATTGCAGCAGGTTGTCGTACCCGGTCATATGAGGGTAGAACTCAGGATTTTCAATAATTGCCCCGATCTGTGAGATCGCCTGCTTGAAATCCTTCCGGATGCTGTGCCCATGAATCAGAACATCCCCTCCGCTCATACGGATCAGTCCGGTCATCATCCGGATGGTGGTCGTTTTGCCGGCACCGTTCGGTCCCAGCAGCCCTACAATCTCTCCTTTCTGAATCTTGAAGCTTAGACTATCCACAATTGCCTTACCCTTAATCACTTTACTGACACCTTGCATTTCCAGTACGGTTTGTTCTTGCGCTGGACCAGACGGTCCCTGAGCATAATGAGCAGTTGTATTCATGACAGCCTCCTTGTGCGGATCGGTATCGGTGGAGTATTCATTCCACGGGTTGTTGCTGTGCTGGAACATGTGTATTTTCAATGTTGTATCGGTGTGTTAGTTAAATAGTACACTAGGGTTTTCATTTTGTAAAGCGGGTTTGTGAAAAATTTCCTGAAGCTATATGTAAACAGGCTATCCGTGCAGGGATTCTAACCATACCGGTCTCTATCAGCATACATATAATAGTATTGCAGCTGGCGATATTTTGCTGCTTTTGCCAAAACGCTCCAAGGAGGAATACACATGAATAAAGAGGTTCATATCTCGCAGACTTATCCAAGACTGACCGTGTACAGCGAAGAAAACTTCCGGGGAAGAAGCAGAATCTACAGGGGCAACCTCGGCATCCGCAATACGGACAATATTCTGGATGGCATCGAAAGCCTACGCTTCTTCTCGACCAGCAGCAATGCTACACTCGTTCTGTTCAGCAGAACCCGGTTCAGAGGCAGCTTCCGTGTGCTTCGCGGCAATCACAGCATCCGCGATCTGGATGACTACATCTCCGGCAACGACGTAGAATCGATCATCTCCACTAACCAGAGACTGACGCTGGATCAGATCCGCCGTATCCGCAGCAGCGGAGATCTTCCTGCGGGCTACCGGTTAATCTAAAAGAATACGCTCGCTGAAACAGGGCACTCTCTGGTATCGCCCAGCCGGAGAGTGCCCTGTTTGGTGTGTCTATGGTTTAGTCAATTTCAGGTCTTGGCGAATTACAGGCAGAATAGTGTAAGAACCGGGGTCTGGAAGCTGCAAGCCGGTCAGGACTCTAAAAATTATTACTTGAAAACATACAGCCGCAAACAGAGACGGCACCCGGAAGTCTATGCATACCGTCATTGCGTGGGGCCTTTGAAGCCATATGTGCCTGAGTTAATCGCTGCTTACGAGGGGGAGGGTTGGCAGGCCATACTAATTACTGCAATCGATGGGTCCATTATGAGAGAGACGGCACTAAGCCCGAGCGCTGTTGAAACCGCTTTTTACAAGGCAGGCGAATTAACCAAGATTCTGCATCTATCACAGACAGGCCCCTGGTTCGGCCGCCCCGATCAATACGGAAACCCGATAGAGCTAAGTCACAATGCTGACCCGGTGCAGTATGTTGCTGATGCCATTCAGGACTTAACTTCATAGTGTGTTGATGAAGGGCTGCTGCAAGCCGATGAATTAAGGTTAACCGAATGGGCACTTCAGAATGTTCATATCTTCCGGCATAGCTCACCTGTGCCTATTAGCTGGGACTCTACGCCAGGCAACTGGCTGGTGGATGACCAGGGGATTTTGACGGGAATGATCGACTTCGAGAATATGTTGTGGGGGCTGGCTGTGGACAACTTCTCCATTCTGTTCGCCAGATATTTCATAGATCATCCGTCTGCCAGAGATGCCTATTTTGCAGGATATGGACCTGAAGTGCTTAAGGACCAGTCTGCCGAAATACAATTATGCTGCATCAAAATGGCCCTCGGCGATATCTGCTGGGGTACTCACCATCATCAACCTGAGGTCGTCCGCTCTGGCAGAGAGCTTATGACAAGAATACATAATCAGCAGCTTTTCCTGTAAGGAAGCATGCATGAGGAAGCTTGAAGGAAGCGCAAGCCTCATCCGTGGCAGCAGCAAGTGGACAAACGTATCTTAATTTCTTAATTTGCGCCGATGAAGCTCAAGCAAGTGGAAAAACAGCAAATACTGAGGACGGTTTCGCCAATATGGGGTGAACGCAGCTCAATTAGGTGTTGTTTTTCCAACTATTTATTCATAAAACAACGTAAATTCATTAGTAAGTGGAGAAAAGGAAACTATTCCAGCTACCTTCAGCAGACACCGGGTTATCGCTAAATAAACACCTTGACGCTTAGCTTCCCGCCTACATCGCAGCTACCTCTGCCGCGAGCTCCCTCACCTGCTGCTGCAAGACATTTACCTCATCGGTCCCTTCCCAGTAGCGGGTGACAAAATGCAGGAATACATCGATCTTACGCAGGAGCATAAGCACCGGAATAGCTGCCAGTTCTTCGGGAGTCAACGTGATCCGGCGATTATACCCCCTCCAGAAATCACGAATGATCCGCTCCGAGTCCTCATGACTAAGCAGTGCCGACAGGATTACAGCCGCATCCATAACCCGTACATCCCTTGTGCAAAATTCAAAATCCAGCAGCGCCGTTACCCGGGCGGTATCCGCTCCATCCACCAGCAGGTTGGAAGCATTCAGATCGCCGTGTACCAGCTGATGCGGCAGGCTCTGAAGTTGTTCCAGCGAATCAGCCGCATTATCGTAAGCCTCCACCAATAGGGTCAGCTCCGGGAGCAGCTCCTTCAGAGACTCGGGCGGGTCCGTCACCAGACCATGCAGCGCTTCACGGGTGCACAGCGGATACGAGGTCCGAAGCTCATAGTATGGACGGTATACGGACGGGATGCCCGTATCGATCTCAGCCAGTGCAGCGGACAAGATGCCTGACGCTTCTCCAAAAGATTCATAGTAATCTGAAGCTTGTCCGGACGGGGACTCCCCTTCAATATAAGCGAACAAGCAGGCGAATTTTCCGCTGTCTTCGAGTTGAACCAAGGTCTCTCCACTGGCAGTACGGATCGGAAGTGGTGTACTGAACGGCAGACCGGCCCCGGCCAGTTTCAGGAGAACCGAATGTTCGAATTCTATTTTGTTTCTGTCCTTATGTGTGTCGTAGATCCGCAGCACCGCGCGGCGCTCCCCGCTCTCCACGAAATAAGTGGTGTTATTCCATCCCCCGCTCCGTTTGTGTAATGTTCCCTTCCATTCAGGCCAGACCTGACTCACGATGGCCTCCATAGGCTTATGCCCCTTTCGACAATAGGTTATGTATCCAGCCATTGTAGAATCAGATCAGGACCGTGTCAAATGATCAGCCAGCCCTACCGTTATACGGTCAACGAATTATCCGCTATAATAGACACCATATAACACTAGCAAAGGATGGTATTACCTATGGACTCTACTGTAAGCAAACGCTGGCTTCTCGCCAGACTCTATGAGCCGGAACAAATCATCGTAGACTGCCGGTTCACCTTGGGCAAGCCTCAGGAGGGCAAAGAACGTTATAATAAAGAGCATATTCCAGGCGCAGTCTACCTCGATTTGGAGCACGACCTGTCTGCTCCTGTAGGCGGGCATGGCGGACGACATCCCCTTCCCGATACGCAAGTGCTGGCATCCCGGCTCTCCAAGCTCGGCATCGGCAACCACTCACGTATTGTGGCCTACGATGATGAGAACGGCATGAATGCCGCCCGGCTGTGGTGGCTGCTGCGCTACCTCGGGCATGAGCAGGTCTTCATTCTGGAGGGCGGCTTCAGCGCCTGGAAAGCAGACAAATACCCGGTAACGGATCATCAGCCGATTCGCGTACCCAGCTCGTTCGTGGCAAATGTTCAACCGCAGATGCTGGCAGGTGTTGATGAGGTGCGGGAGGTTTCGGAGAAAACAGTTAATAATGCTGGCGCTGAGTCTGGGAGTGACGTCAACGATGCGGATGCTGTACCTACTCTTCCCGTGCTGATCGATTCCCGCGCGAATGACCGCTATCGCGGCCAGAATGAGACTCTTGATAAGAAGGCCGGCCATATCCCCGGTGCGTTCAACTACTTCTGGAAGGACACGCAGAATGCAGACGGCAGCTTCAAGAGCGCGGATGAGCTTCAGGAGCATTTCGCCCGACTGAGCAAGGATGCGGAGATCATCGTCTACTGCGGCTCCGGCGTTACCGCCTGTCCAAATATACTGGCATTGGAGAAAGCCGGGTATAAGAATGTGAGGCTGTATGCGGGGAGCTGGAGTGACTGGATATCCTTTCCGGCAAATCCTATTGCCACTGAGGAAGAGTAACGTTTAAGAGCCCGCGTTGGACGCGGGCTTTTTGTGCTGGAGTTATGATTTTTGTCCCTTTAAATTGAAAGAAAGGATTAAACCTGCGGCGGCAATTACAGTCAAGCTCCAAAATGCCATGTAAAAGCCAAGCAGTATGTTCTCCATACCGGCTAATGAAGTGTTATTCCTCGATAGAGTCATGATTGCAATCAGAAAAACGCCTCCGAGGGAACTGGCTAACGAGCGGATCGAAATGGTCATTGGAGAAGCATGGGTAATCATACTATGAGGATATAACCACCGCGGAGAATCAGCTGAATTCCATAGCGGTCATATAACCTGCCGGCAAATACACTAGTCAGTCCCATGAGCAGTGCTCCCGGCAGCAGCATCAGACCCGACTCTCTTGGCGTAAGTCCCCTGACATTCTGTACATACAACGGAAGCAGCAGCTCACTACCGACCATGACTATGAACATCAGCACTCCTATTATTGAAGCGCTTGTAAACCTACGGTTGCGGAACAGGTTGAAATCAAGCAGCGGGATCGTCAACTGTATTTGCAGCCTAATGAATAGAGTTATGAACAAAATGCCAATTAACGTAACCATCCCTGCCATTATAAGGGAGGCTCCCTGCTCTCCAGCCAGATTCACACCATATAACAGACTAGCAAACCCTATTGTTGAGTACAAAATGGATCTCAGGTCCAGCTTTTCCTTATGGCTCTCCCCCACATTCTTTAAACAGAAAGCAGCTAACAGTAAATTGGCAATACCAATGGGCAGGATTCCATAAAAGAGGATCCGCCACGAGTGCTCCTGAACAACTAAGCCCGACAGTGTCGGGCCTAATGCCGGAGCGAGCCCCATAACGAGTCCTATTAAACCCATTGCTGAACCTATTTTTTCCTTAGGGTAGACTCTTAAAATCGTGGTCTGAAACAGCGGCATTAATAACCCAGCACCGATCCCTTGAATCATTCGTCCTATCAGGATGAACGCGAAGTTAGAAGAGCCTCCAGCAAGAAGGGTTCCAGCGGCAAAGGCGCCTGCCGAAGTAAAGAATAACCCTCTCGTAGTGAATCTTCCGATCAAAAATCCGGCAATAGGCACGGTTATGCCTGCAATCAGATAATATATTGTAATCAGCCATTGTGCCTTCCCTTCATTAATCCCTAAATCCTGCATCATTCTCGGCAACGCCGTATTCAGCATGGTTTGCATCAACTGACCAAGAAAATTCGCAATTACCAATGATGAAACGATGATACCGGGCTTACTCTTCATGGTTACTCCACCTGTCAATCTGTTCTTAAGGCTGGATCACATCCACAGGTATTGACAATATAGCCCGTTAAATTTAAAATAATCACAGCGGATTAGTGTGATTTAATTTACTATAAACTTAACTATAAAAGGAGACTTATAAAATGGCCGCTCTACAAACTTTTAAAGCATCTGCGCATTTGCAAGACGGAGTCCAGGTGAAAGTAGCATCCCGAAGCTTTGAGTTTATTATCGACGAGCCCAAAAGCTTGGGCGGAACCGATACCGGAATGAATCCGGTCGAAGCTTTGCTGGCCTCGCTGGGAGCATGTCAGTCTATCGTAGCCAGAGTGTATGCGCCTAAATTCGGCGTGAACCTCAAGGATTTCTTAGTGGATGTAGAAGGCGATATTGACCTGGATGGCTTTTTCAACAGGTCGGAGGTACGTCCGGGCTATTCCGACATTCGGTATACATTCCGAATCAAAACAGATTCGCCCAAAGAACAAGTTGAAGAATTTGTACGATTCCTGGAAAGCAAATGCCCAGTTGGAGATACCCTCGCATATCCGGTTAATCTCAAGCTGGACAGCATTATCATCGAAAGCTAATCGACCGATAAGAACCGGGAAGCCGCGTCGGACGCGGGTTTGGGGGCTTTCCTGTTAACAACTTACAAAAGATTCGGGTTAGCAGCCCCCACTCCCCTTCGTCAGTTCTGGCTAAAACCGGTCCGGCTACCTTCTTCTACAGTTTGGTCAGCACATGCGCGCTCACAAAGTAATCCCTGTCTTCATATTCGTCATGGACGAACTCCCACAGCAACGAAAACCTTAATTCAACTTTATAGAGCCGCATAATTTGCGGATGAACGTGGAAAAATGCTCCCGGCAGGCATAAGCCTTGTTTAGCCAGCTCCGGCAGATGCTCATAAATCAAGTCCAAGTTATCCCGGATATTCCCTCCCGTCAGCTCCAGAGTCTTAAAAGTAGCCGGGCTGGTATAGCCGGTTGTTTTCATGTGCTGCAGCAGCAGAGTATCAGTTAAATGAACAATCACCCCGTCCGATGCCAAGAGGCCCCGCAATGATTCAAAGATGTTGATATGAATCCGCTCAAGCAACTGATCCAGCTGAGCGCTGTATTCTGGCGTATGGACAACCCTATTTTTCTTCCTGTAAAAAAAGGCGGAGATGAGCTGCGTCGTGAAGCATAAATTCATGACCACGTCAAAAGGAGGATGCAGCGGCGAGAAGTCCACCTTTGGCAGCAAATCGTCGACCTTTTCTTTCAAGTCATCCGGAGAAGACACTTCTCTTCCTACGCCGGTCAGATCAATGATTGCCCGTTCGTATTTTTCCGGGTGTGCCGACTTGGCCAGAAAGCGGTCCAATGCTTTTTCATCGATATCGACGATCGTGATCCGTTCAAATATAGACTCGATGTACGAGATGGGCACATCGTTTCCGTTCCCGGCTCCGAGTAATAAAATATGCCCGCGCCCGCAGCGGTTATGCTCCAGAGTTTGTTCCAAAACTTGCCGGATCTGATCACGGTAGCCGCCCCAGTGCTGCCAGTCATGCTGGGTAGAGTCGTTTCGGAGGATGTTGGCTTTACGGAATTTGACGTACGGAACATTGACTTTTCTATTAAATGGATTCATATCGAGTTTCACCTTTTCTATCAGAATATTACTGAAATTATCCATCACTCGAGGATGCTTGTGAATTAATACTGGAGTCCGTCCCAAAAAGGTTTGCCGTGAATTGAAGCGTGTTACTACGATAGATTAAAGAATAGTAAAAGTAAAGAGCCCGCATTTGCGCGGGCTCTTTGTGCTGGGATAATATAGGTGAAGAGTTCATATAACTGGCATCTGTGCTAATGTCATTTCTTATAATGACGTTAACAACATTGTTTACTGTTTTCTCTCCTCCAAAATGAACAACAAGACTATGTGTCATACAGTAAACGTTTTATACTATGTATAATGCACTATTGCGTTCCACGACAGATGGAGTGACTGGATTAGTTATGAGGAAAATCCGGTAGCTACGGCACCAGAAACCTAAGGCTTGGAGCCTACTGCCCAGGGCATCTCAAATTGCTGAACCTGGGCGGCAGGCTCTGCCTATGCAGTGAACTATGGTATGTAAAGGAGTTAGACGATGGAGCTTCAGCGCTGTACCTATCCTCCGCTTCAACCCGATCCCGGCAAGCTGCTTGTGATCCACGAACTGCCGCAGCCGCCAAGAATCCGGGAGAACTCACAGACTCAGTTAATTGCTCTGAACGAGCACTTGCAGCTATGGCAGATTGATCTCATATCCGGCCGTACCCTCGCTTTAGCGGATCTTCATTTGCCAGATTTTCATCCGGAGCATCCGGTACAGCTCGTCATTAGTCCCTGCGGACAAGCAGCCGCCGTGAGCAACCGGTTCGGGCGTCATGCCGCCGTGGTCTCTCTGCGAACCGGCCATACCTTGCTGGAACTAAGCCGGGGAACCTATCATTTCAGCGTATCCACCTATCCGCTGGCTTTTGCTGAATACGGACAGGAATTGGTTCTTATTCACGGTGTGGATTGGAACCGGTTGGAGCTTACTGTTGTTCTGCCCGAGGCCGGGCCGGTTGCTGCTGATATAAGCCTTACCAAAGCAAGCTCCGATTTGCAGGAAGACGATTTGGACTATTTTCACGGGCAGCTTCATGTCTCTCCAGATCATACCTACATAGCGGAAACAGGATGGGTATGGTCGCCGACCGGCATCACCCGGGTATGGAATCTCTCAAATGGGGCTCAGAACAAGCCGGCAACGGGGCGAGGCGGGCAGTTGAACGCGATTTGGACCCCGCTAATCGATTGGGATCTGCCAATGGTATGGCTGGATAACGAACGGCTGGCGGTATGGGGGCAGATTGATAGGGAGATGGTAGATGAAGAAGATTGGCAGGAAGAAGGAATTTGTCCAGCCATTCTGATCTACAATGCGGCCATTAAGAGCAGAGAGCTTGTTCTGACAGACCTGCCTGCTTATACAATGTGCTCTGGTACAAGTGATGTATTTATACATGCACAAGCACAGTTGGCCGCATCATCTTCCGGCAGACTATTCGCCTGGGGAACCGGCCTGCCCCTATATTGCTGGAGCCTGCCGGATATGCAGCCGCAGATCCATGAATTACCGGTTCAACCAGACTTGTATCATAGGCAAGCCGATCTATTCCTGTATATCAGTGAGGGAAGACTTGAAGCGTGGCGCTGTTTGTGGCGCTGTTTGTAGAGCATGAGTAGCACCGCTTCTTTAAAATGATTGGTAGAATATTCCTTGTGAGGAGGGAATCAATGGAGAAGATCTACGATCGCCTACATCAATTAGATGGAAATGACCTGCGGTTTTTCTTTTACAACTTATTAAAAACAGCAGATCATTATCAAACGAACGGCAGTATTGAAGAAAAAAAGTTAGCAGAGGGACTCCTTAATCTCGTCCAAAATCATATTGAGGCGGTTCACAACCATAAACGGCAAATAGATGAACTCCAACAATATGTTTATCTTGTTTTCAGTCTCTCTGACGCAGGTTCATTAAAAGTAACGCTAAGTAAAATTGTCATTTGGTGTGCGGATAACGCACATGACCAAACAGGCTTACGTTTCGCATTGCATTTGCTGAGAGGCCGGAAACAGCCGGTCAATGTTGTTAATGTGACAGAGCTCTTTAATACTATAGGTAATCATAACAAAGAAGAATCCAAACCTTATTGGAGTAGCTTAATGGATAGAGAACATTTTCAGATCATCGTTAAAAAATACTACCAAGGTGTTGCTCTTGATCCTAGTCAAAGAAGACGGTATGAATCAGAATGGCTAATGCTCTCAAGTGAAAATCATGTACTCCGTTTGTGGAAGGAGCGTTCTGTAAAAGGCGCTGAGGAATCTGCACTGGACGAAATGATCATTAGATCCGTCATTGAATTAGAGCAAGAACAAGATGAGAATGGCTTTATCAACGCAGCAAATGTGGTAACTAAAATATTTGATACTTCGCACCAATTCGTAGGGTATTCATTTATTACCAATAGGATATGGAGTTTAGTTAACCAAGGAGTTTTAGAGTTTAGCGGACTGCCAAGGGCCTTGCATCAGTTCTCTGTTAAACTTGGCACGCATAAGAATACTATAGCACCATGAGAATAAGCAGCCGAAGTCTTCGGCTGCTTATTCAGGTAATGCCATCATATCGCCTACTCCTGCAGCTTCGATACCTGCTCAATCAGCGCATCCACACCACGATCCACTGTGTAAGGCCCATTGTTCCAGTTCGCGCGCGAGACATTGATGATCCGGTTGTTCTTCACCGCAGGAATGCTCTGGTAGACAGGCTCCTTGAACAGCTCGTGCATGGCAGCCAGCTCTTCATCAGTCATTTGCGTGAAAAAGTAATCCGCCGGCTTGTCCACCAGCATCTCCATCGACAGCACCGTTCCCCCGTCAGCATACTGCTTGAATTGCTCAGGCATGATAAAGCCGAAATCTTGATAGATCAGCTTGCCTAAGGTACCACCCTCGCCTCCAAGCAGCACTTCCCCTTTATGGATAACGAAGGAGATGGCGGTAGTACCTTCATCAAGCTTCACATTGATGGTATCCCGGATTCCTTGCAGCTTCTTATCGAACGATGCAATCCATTTCTCTGCCTCATCATGCTTGCCCATAATCTCGCCCATGGTCCGTAAGGTGTTCACCACATCCGGGTCACCGCCCCAGGCTACTGCTATGGTCGGAGCGATCTTCTCATAGGTCTCAATGACATCCTGCCCCAGATAATCCGGTATGATTATCAGATCGGGCATCAATGCGGAGATCGCTTCCACACTACCTACGCCTGCTCCGACATTCTCCACATCCGCCATCTCTTCCTTGTATTGATCCAGTGTCTCCTGGTTGACACCTGCCGGCTTCAGGCCAAGCGGAAGCATATACCCGCCGTATGCGAGCGCCACTACCTGCGCGGTCTCCGCCGGAATCTCCACCTGTCTGCCGAAAGCGTCGGAGAATAATTTGGTGGCCTGGTCATCAGCAGCCTTCGTATTTCCGCCTCCACAGCCTGCAAGCATCATGGATAAGCTGATTAAGAAGGTTATCGCAATTAAGGGTGTTCGGCTAACTTTCAAATCATTCACACTCCGTCTTCTGTATTGATAATGATTATCATCGATATCAATATAGCGTGCTTCCTTACGGGGAGCAATGAACGATTCCAGCATCTCTTTGGTAGGATTTGAACCTTTCAGGAGCGGGGCGTGCATTTTGAACTGTGCCGGAGTCTCTCTGAACACCTTTTTGAACAATCTGCTAAAATAATAAAAATCCGTATACCCCACACGTTCAGCCACATCGCGTATCGGTGCATCTGTCCCGGCCAGCAGGCTTCTGGCGTGCTGCATCCGGGTACGGCTCACGTACTCCATCGGACTGCACTGATACTTGCGTTTGAATACCCTCACTAAGTGATGTGTACTATAATGAAACAACTCCGCCATTTCGCTCATGGACAGGGGCTGGTGATAGAATTCCCCGATATAACGGGCGATCTGCTCCGCCAGATCTGTCTCCGGCTCCTGCTCCCCCGCCAGCTCAAGCTGACGGAAATGCTCAGATACAAACTGGTAGAACAGTCCCAGCACCTGCACCCGTTCCAGCTCCCCGCCGCTCCTCCATAACTGATGCATACGCTTCAGCAGGGACAGAATCACCCATGGGTCACTCCCGGGGAAGGCATATTTCCGCTGAAAAGGGTTAGGCTTGTCCACGACCGCTTCTGTGAAGGAGCTGCCCATCCACGGTTTGTATAGAATGAGGTAATAATCAAATGTTCGCTCCAGACACGAAATTTCAAGAAGGGTCCCCTTCCCGCCATGAATAACATGCGCATAACCCGAAGTGCGCCCGGCCCCATTGAGCCGAACCTCAGCCTCTCCCTGATTCGTGAATACAAAGCTGCTTGACGGAAAAACATACCGCTGCTGCTCTCCCGGCCTCATGATCACATGACGGATATCCATGATTCTAACCGGTACATGGTTCCATGCCCGAATGCTCTCTGTCATCTCGAATCTCACAAGTACTTCCCCCTGGCTGCCGTCCACTGTAAATTTCTATTATTATAATTGATAACCATTATCAGTTACAACACTGTAGCTCTGCAAATAGGATCTGTCTGCCAAGTGAGATATAATAAATTCCATGAAATTAAGCTGCACATAGCAGAAAGGCGGTGCAACGAATGAATGATAAAGATAGCCTCCCGCCTTCGGAAGCCTTTGGAGAGCTAGATCAGATGTGGTTCAGGCTTCGGAGTATCACACATGGCAGCCGTTCAGGGGGAGAGTGGCCGTTACGGCTGCAATTTCTGGAATCGTATATGCTGCTGATTCCCATTATGGGCCAAGGCTCCATCACGGTAGACGGCAAATACTGCGAGCTCAAGGCGGGATCTGTGTTCGTCTGTCAGCCGGGGCAATTGATCGAGGCCCTACTTACGGGTACAGGCGAACAGAGTGTATACATTCTGCGGTTCGATGTGTATAGCCAACATAGTATGCTGGAGGAACAGCAACCGTCCCGCCCGGCGGAGACTCATCTCCCCTTCCCTGTAGAAGGAGCCATACCCATTCAGTCAACGATTACATACAGCAAACTTTGTGAGTCCATCACCGGATACATGGGAAGCCTCAACCCTTTGCAGCGCCTGCTTGCCCAGAGCCGGTTCTATGAACTGCTGTACAGTCTGCTAAGCAGTGCCCGTCAAATGCAACCCACCGATACGGGAACTTCCATGGAGCGGGCCATGCTCTATATCGAGCAACACTACCGTGAAGACTTATCCATAAGTCTGCTCGCTGCTGAAGCAGGCACCAGCATTAGGCACTTCATCCGCCTGTTCAAGCAAACCTATGGTCTCAGCGCGATTGAGTACCTGACCGAATACAGGATCAGACAAGCCAGGAGGCTGATGCTGCCGCAGACGAATTATGAGCTGAAGGATATTGCAGCTTACGTCGGTTACAAGGATGTTCCTTATTTCCGGCGCAAATTCAAGCAGATTACCGGAGTCGCGCCGGCCACCTTCATGCGCAATGCCAAGCTCAAAATCGCAGTTTGCCACGGCAGCCTTATCGGAGCGCTGCTTAGTCTGAATATTATTCCGTGCGCGGCTCCTGCGGACCATCCCTGGGCTGAATATTACCGGCGTAAATATGAGACGGATGCGGTGCTGCCGCTTGCCAGGGAGGAATCTCTCCAGTTGCAGCAGCTTACCGTTCTTCGAGCTGATTATATCCTCGGACTGGAGCCGGCGGTAAGCCGGAGGATGCTGCCGCAGCTTCAGGCAATTGCCCCCGCGTTCCTGGTATCTCCGCTCCAGAAGGATTGGCGCACGCAATTACAATTCATTGGAGAATGCGTGGGCAGGGCGCCGGAAGCAGCATCCTGGCTCAGGAACTATGAGCGTAAGGCCAAGAGCATCCGGGCAAAATTAGCTCAAGGACCCGCCATGGGCAAGCTGCTCCTTGCCCGCATATCCGGGCAGTCCATCACCGTGTTGTCTACCCGAAGCTTAGCTGAGGTATTCTACGATGATCTGCATTTTATCCCGGCCTCCGTTGTGGACCTTAGGCTGAGCAATCAGACATTAACCCCGGAGGAGCTGTGGTCATCAGATGCGGACAAGCTGCTGTTCATCGTGGATGAGGATGCAGCTTCGCAGGCAGCCTGGTCTGCGTTCCGGGACAGAGAGTCCTTGCTGCCCCCCGATCCCGCAGGATTGTCACGTGTCGCGCACCTCCCTCCCTATCCCTGGACGGAGTATAACTCGTTCACCCAGGAGCTGGTTCTTGACTCCGCCTTGACACTTTGGCGTAATCGGACATGAAATATTGGCGTGATAGTCAATAGTCGAATCGCGCGGATTGTTTTATACTCCTAACAGTGATATTGATTCTCACTCTCAGGTGGGATGACAGGTATTGAAACTCAGGAGGTTATTGAAGATATGCGACAGATGAGACAAAAAATGGTGTTATGCATGGCGATAGTATTGACACTGCTAATGACGGCTTGCTCCAGCAACAGTGGACAGGCCAAGGTGGCCGCAGACGCCAAAGAAGATTTCAAGGTGGTCAATAGTGAGAAAGGCGAGATTACAATCCCCGCCCACCCGGCCAGAGTGATTGGATTATCTGTGGTCTACCCGGAATTCCTGCAGGCCTTAGGCGTTACTCCCGTTGCTGTGCAGAACTACCAGGAGGAGTTCCCGACCTATCTGCAGGAGCCGTTCAAGGATACGCTGAAGATGGGCATTGCCCAGACCCCGAATTTCGAAATGATCCTCTCTGCCAATCCCGATCTGATCCTCGCTCCTACATGGTGGTCGGCTAAGGATTACGACCAGTTGTCGGGGATCGCTCCGACGGTTCTGCTGCCGCAGCGCGATGACTGGCGCGATGAGCTGAAGGATATCGCCGGAGTGCTCGGCAAGACGGAGCTTGCAGAGAAGGTAATCAAGGATCTGGAGGATCAGGAAGCAGAAGCCAAGCAGAAGCTGGATGACCTGGTGGGTAATGAGACGGTAATGTACATGATGGTGATGCCGGGCAGCTTCGTGCTTTACGGAGATCAGATTGACCGCGGGAAATTCCTTCATACTACGCTTGGGCTGGAGATGATTCCGAATTTCCCGGCTAAAGATCCTTCCTTATCCATCTCGCTCGAGAAGCTGCCGGAGTATAATCCTGATCACATCTTCCTTCAGTTGAATAACGAGGACGACGCCGGAGTGAAGAAAACCTATGAGGATCTGCTGAAGAGTCCATTATGGAAGAACATGACGGCGGTCAAAAAGAACCAGGTCTACACCATGGCCGGCAAGGACTGGTTCAATCTGGGGATGTCTCCTCTGGCTAACCGTTATGCGGTGGATGCGGTGCTTCAGGCCTTTGAAGGCAACTCCAAATAAAGGGGGACTTCAGATGGGCGACGCTGGCAGACTCCAAGGGGTTGAACGTTACTACATCTGCCCCAATGCTGTTGAGAATGCAGTGGCTACTGTACCGCTGACCGAATTATGCAGCCCTGCACAAGCTGAATATCTGCTTACCACTTATGCTTCCATGCTTGGGACAGAGGATAAGCGTATCGCTGCAGCCATCTTCTGCACATGGGTTGCCGGGATCTGCGGAGCCAAATACGCACTGCTCACAGCCGCAGACCCGCTGGCTCATGCCTTGCGGCTGAATAACCTGTCTGTCCAGCTCATCCGCACGGAGGGGTATCCCGAATTCGCCTTCCCTATCCATAATTACCGGGAGAGTATCCATGACCAGAACGGGAATAGAAAGGAGCTCATAGACGAACTGGAGTTGTTCTACACGAACGAGGTCAGACCCATTGTTACGGCGCTTGCCGAAGCTTCGCAGACCAAAGAGGTGATGCTGTGGAGGCATGTCTATAATCAGTTGTATACTTTTATCGAAGAGGATGCTCATGACGCTCTCAGTGAGTGCCGCCGCAACCTGATCCACGGACAATTCCATGCTGCCATGTGGGAGCTGACACCCGAGGTATTCGGACTTCGCAGCAATCCGTTCCGTATCACCCCCAAGTTCCGTACGGACCCCGATCCTCCGCATGATACGATATCTGTGAAAGCTACCTGCTGCCTGGCCTATAAGCTCAGAGCGGATCATGGCTATTGCGGGGGATGTCCTATCCGTTAATCAGCACAGCCTAATAGACTATTTATCGGCTTGGTACCTTTTCCCAGCCGGTTTTTTCTGTAAAATAACATACTTCACTCTACAAGAATATCCGCCATATTCCGACATATTATTTAAGATCTTTTGCTCTAATACATATCCGGGAGATGACCTATGTCACAGCTAATTCAAAAACGGCCAGTCCGTTCCACCAGCATTGCCAACACATTGGCCATTGTACTGCTAGTCATTATTCTTGTCGTCTTCTCGATTCTGGGTACCTTCTTCTATTCCAGCACCCGCAGCATTCTGGTCAGCCAGCAAGAATCGATGCTGATGACCAAGACGCAGGGAATTGTCAGCCAGTTCGATGCTCTGTTTAAAGAGAAGGGCTCACTGGTCAAACAAATGTCCACCAACTCGATTTTCCAAAAATATATTGAGAGCACTACACCAGATCAAATCACCACCTCCCCTTACGCCGCAGAAGCACTTGCTACACTGGCGGACATTGTAAAGTCAGAGCCCTCCTTCGCCGATGCCTGGGTGGCCGGGTTATCCGGTAAGGGATATTTCCTCCAAAATGACGGTCTGGCCTCTAAATCAGACTTCGATATCCGCGCCCGCCCCTACTTCAAGCCCGTATCTGAATCCAAGGGTCTCTATTATTCTGAGCCTTACGCCGATGTCAATAATGGCAAAATGCTGATGGGCATTTTCTATCCGATTCTGAATGACAGCAGCCAAATGATCGGCTTCATTGCCGCAGATATTGCCTTCGATGACATCCCGGAGATTATGCAGAGCTATTCCTTGGGAAGCACCGGCTTCTCCATTCTGGCTACACGCTCAGGCGATATTCTCTACCACCCGGATAAGGCTAAAGTGCTGAAGGAGAAAATTACAGACAGTCCGGGCGATCTCGGGGCCATCGGCAAAAAAATGATTAACGGCGAATCCGCCGTATCGCTCATCGATGATAATGGTGACCCCCGTTATATCGGTTATGCCACCAGTAAGGATACCGGATGGTCTGTAGGCTTAACCATTACCCGGAATGAGGCGCTTAGCGAGCTAACGTCCTTCACCCGGATTACCATTACCGGTTTTGCCGTGGCCGCGCTTCTGCTGCTGGTCATCTGTTATCTCATGCTGCGTTACCTCTTACGTTCTATTCCCAAGCTGCTGGCCGCTATCAAACAGATTGCAGACGGCGACCTAACCGTTCAGCTTAGTGACGCCTCCCGCAACGAGATCGGGCAGATTGCTCATGGCATCGCGGGCATGGTTCAGAAAATTCAAGGCATGATTCAGGTGATCCATAATACGACTCAGGTGCTTACTCAGTCTTCTCACAACCTGCAAGCTGTCTCAACCAAAACCGCGATAACCATGAACGAAACGGCCACGGCCATCAATGAAATTGCGAATGCAACCAACTACCAGTCTGCTGAATCCGAGAGCATCCTCCACAAAACGGGTGCATTATCAGATCAAATAGACGAAATCACCAGTGACGCTCAGGCTGTAGGCACCATGGTGCAGAACTCAGCCCAGCTCAGCAGTTCGGGTCTGGATTTGGTCGAGCAGCTCTCCAAAGCCGCCGAAGACAATCACGCATCCACACAGGCAATGTCGTCGCTCATTGAGGATATTGATCTGAGCCGTCATGAGATTTCAGGAATCGTAGGCACAGTGAATCAAATTGCCACCCAGACCAATTTGCTCGCCCTTAATGCTTCCATTGAAGCTGCCCGCGCAGGTGAACACGGCCGGGGCTTTGCCGTGGTGGCCGGTGAGGTGCGTAAGCTTGCCGAGCAGACAGCCCGGGCTACCGAGGAAATATACAAGAAGGTCAGCGCCATTGAGGAAAAAACAAGTCTATCCGTAGAACACACTACGCTGAACCTTACGATTGCAGAAGAGAACGCCAAATCCGTAGAGGATGCGAAGCAGCTCTTCTTCAGCCTGAACAGTGACCTGGAGGAGCTGAAGATCAGGATGCTGCAGATCAGCAATAACACTTCGATTGTCCACAAGCATAAGGATGAGATTCTGCAGGCAATCGAGGTCATCTCTTCGACGACTGAGGAGAATTCTGCCTCCACTGAAGAGGTCAGTGCCAACACACAGGAGCAGCTCGGCAGTATTGAGCAGGTAGCTGAACTGTCCAGAGAGCTGAGCGAAATCTCTAAGAAGCTGGAGGAGGAGCTGCGGCAGTTCAAGCTGGAATAGCGGAATATGCCAAAACAACGCCAAGTGGATGTCCCGCTTTGCGTTGTTTTTATCATTCGGAGGCATATGATAGGTTCGGTGCTATTTTAACATATATTTGCTTATGGTCTTAGGCGCATAGCTCTTTGTAATATACAGCTCCCCGCCTCCCGCATAAATGTAATTATGCCCGGTTTCGTAGTCGTGCCAGCTTGTGGAGAGATGATATTTAATCTGCAGGTTTGCCGGGTCCAGCACATAGAAATCTTCCTTAGCTATATCTCCCTCAAAGGTCTCAGGATCAATCACAGCCGGACGCTCCTGCCATTGGTACTGCTTCTCGACTGTAATCTCACCCGATGGCGTTATCCTGCTGTACCATTCGCGGTCCCCGGCTTCACCGATCTGCTGCTTACCAAGCAACTGATTGTCTTTGCTGTACAATTTGTAGATGTTGTCGCTCTTGATCAGATAGTTATTGCCTGTCGTATCAATCCGGTCCGCCTTGTTCAGAGGACGCACCCACTTCTTGGCGCCGCTTGCGTCATAGCCGAGTAACAGCCGGGCATCCTTACTGCTCATCTGAATCAGGAACGACCCGCCGCGAAGCGGATGCACCTGGAAATAGGAGTCTTTCACCGTTTTGGGAACAGTGTAGGTAGCCAGCGGTGTTGTCAGTGCAGTCAGACTGCGGTATACGCTGATACTATAAATATGGTCTTGTTTATCTATCAACTGATGCATAACGTACCCGTTCGGGAGTAACTCAAGTATCCCTGTGGTCCATTTGCCGGTCAGCTTCAGCCCGCTTACCTGCTTCCCTTCCTGATTATATTCAGTAAAAGCAATAGTTTTTCTGTTGGCACTTAGTCCGGACCGGATACTAACATTTCCGTTATCCAGAAATACCGGCGTGTAAGAATCGGTTATTGTTTTGGTCCACTTCCGTTTGCCGTTCGGATCGACAGCGGTGAGATCGTAGGGGATGCCGCCTTTCATTTTGTAGAAGTAGGAGTAACCGTTACTGGCAGAATGAAAACCATGAGCAGTAAACGGCTGGTCGTTAGCCATGTCCGAATAATCAGATACCCAGTTGGCCGAACCGTTAATGCGGTCAACGGATGCGTACAACATGCCCGAAGACTTCTTCTTGGAAGGGGATACGGTTACGGTCTTGACTAGAGGAATGAACATCCGCTTCATGCTCTGCTGGGTGTCTATAGTGCCCCAGAAACTAAGTCCATCCGGCAGCGTATAGCTCCATTCCGGCGCAGGCAACTGTTCAATGACCTTCCCGGCAGCGGATGTACGCCCGGGCAACAACACCTGTGCAGCCAATGCCAGCGTAAATGCCGTGGTGAGAAACTTGAATCGTTTTGGTAACATACTATTATCCCTCTTTTGCTATGTATTAATGTTCCAGTCTGATCTATTATAGGATCACGCTGACAATATGGACAGGTTAATAAATGGATTGCCTTCTAACAGGCGTAGCTGTAATACCTGTAAGGCTAAAATCAGCAGACTGTGGAAAGAAGGGAATCTTCATTGGACGAGACTATAAATATACAGGAGCACATCCTGATCTGGAATCATGCAATATTTCAAATTATGGATATCAGACATATACAACTGCAGACCGGTGATAACGTCAGACCGTATCTGCTTCCCTCCAGCGCCTATTTTTACGTTACACAAGGTCATGCATCTGTCACCTTAGACGGTGCAGAGCATGCTGCCAAGCCTTACTATCTGCTTCATGGGGGCAAGGGCGCTTATCTCGATATCCGTCTTACTGACCATTCTTTTGAGTACTATCTTATTCTCTATAAAGCCAGCCTGCCGCTGTCCGGGAGGCGATATTCACCGGGGCGGACGGAGCCAGCGCTCCCCTTCTCCTTGCAGTACGGATTCATTCCGCTCCATCCGGCAATTCTCTATCAGTTGGCTGAACGGATGCTGGACGAATGGCTTGTGCAGGAACGGCTGGAACAGCTGCATGCCAAAACTTTGTTCTACCAGTTTGTCTACGAGCTGCTTCAACAGATGGATGAGCAGCAGGTCAGCCCCGTAAGGCCGGATCTGATCTCCCAGATCATCCATTACATAGAGCAGCATTATGCCGAACCGGTCACGCGGGATTCGCTGGCACGTGTTTTCAACTACAGTGTACCTTACCTGTCCAAGCATTTCCGGCGCGTGACCGGGACAAGCATCATTGATTACTTGATCCGCATCCGAATCAATCAGGCGGGAGACTTGCTGCAACAGACCGACTTGTCTATGCAGGAAATTGCACGCAGCATCGGGTACACCGATGTATCCTATTTCATCAGGTTGTTCAAAAAAACGGCCGGCGTTACCCCCGGTGAGTTCAGAAATGCTTCGCTGCGCCAGGTGAACAGTTCCTATCGTCCTATTATAAGGCTTCAATCGTCCATTGCTCCGCGCAGGCTTCGTTACTATATTGGTAAGAGAGATGATAATCATTATCAATACAGTGGAAAAGGAGATTTACCGATGTACAAGAGCAAATTACCTGTAGGAGTGACTGTATTACTGTGCCTGGCACTCCTGCTAAGCGCCTGCGCAAGACCAGCGAATACGAATGGCGGAGCAAGCAATAATACTGGAGCTGGCACAACTTTAAGCACCGGCAGCAATACCGGCAATGCCGAGACCGGGAAGACAAATGTCAGTGCCGAGACTATCACCTTCAAAGCAGTGAACGGTGAAATACAAATCCCCAAGAATCCGCAAAAAATCGTAATGGTCGCAGGAGCCTTCACCGGCCATCTGCTGGCACTGGGATTAAAGCCGATTGCAACCGGGGATGAGTCTTTTAACAGCTACACAGAAGGTAAACTGGACAATGTTGTCAATCTAGGCAATGACATCCCTTACGAGCAGATTGTTGAGCTGCAGCCTGATTTAATTGTGGTGTGGAATGATCCGGCTGCAATCGAGAAGCTGTCCCGGATTGCGCCGACCGTCGCTGTAGAATACGGAGTTCCTTTCCGGGAGCAATTAATGGAATTCGGGACAATGACCGGCCGGGAAAAGCAAGCCAAAGCCTGGATTGAAGCGTGGGATGCCCAAATCGCCAAATACAAACCACTTGTGAAGCAGGCTGTAGGTGAGCGCACGGTATCGATTTTTGATGCAGGAAGTGCCAAGGAGTTCTATGCTTACGGCAGCTTTGGGCGGGGCGGCGACATTATCTATGGCGAGTTCGGACTGAATGCACCGCCGATTATTCAGAAGGAAGCTATTGACAGTGGCCAGGGCTGGGCCAAGCTATCCCTTGAGCTATTGCCGCAATATGCCGGGGATTATATTTTTATCAGCGGATGGACAAGTGAAGAGAATGCCGCATGGATCTTCGAGGGCAACATCTGGGACAGCCTCCCCGCTGTTAAGAATAATCATGTCTACCGAGAGAATAGCCGCGGCTTCGTGTTCAGCGACCCGATCTCCCTGGATGCCCAGCTCCAATTTGTGGTAGACAGCTTGCTGGGAATGAAATAGATTCTGCATGAGTCTAGAGCGAATGATAAACCAGCCGGGAAAGTTGCTCCTCAGTGTGCAGCAGCTTTTCCCGGCTGGTTTGCCAGTACCCGGGCTGTCCATTACAATGACAGTACACAGGCTGACAATGCCGATTCTCGGGAGGAGAGTATGACATGGAAGCATGGAACCGTCCCCGATGGGGGCAATTAACGGTTGAGGAGAAAATGCACACGATGCAGGAAGTACTTAAGCAGCTGCCCGCTGGTTTCAAGTGGCTGCGCTTAGAAAGGTTCGAACGTTACGGCCAGTCTCTGGAAACAGGGGTCTTCTTGTATGAGGGCAGTGAATATGTGTTCGTGCCGGGCGACTCGGTGACCCTGGGCCGTTCAGAAGTACATATGTATGCGAAGATGTCTCCTGTCCGCGAGGCTGTGATCGGGCCGTTGCTTGTCCAGCGCCAGCCTGTATCGGCAGGCTGGTATGAATGTCCGCTGGACCGGCTCGACGCGGAGGAAGACGAGGATGTATTCGAAGCGATCGAGGAGTTCCGTCAGGGACCGCACACCAGCTATGAGTACTCGCAGTCTTTCCGGCTGGAACGGGACGGTGATCAGGTCGTCGTGTTCCTGTTCGACGATAGCGAATCGTTCGGGGAATGGCGCGAAACGGAGCTGCCGGAGGGCTTCACCCTGCCGACTGAGGATGAATGGGAGTATCTGTACGGCGCAGGCGTCCGGACGCTGTTCCCGTGGGGCGACGAGATTGATACGTCCATGCGCCTGAGACATGTGTCCGGTTCAAGTGAGGCTAATGCTGAGGACCCGTATCCGCTGGAGCTGCCGAATGCGTTCGGCCTGTGCTTCCCTGGCGATCCCTATAAGAAGGAGCTGGTGCTCACTGAGGGCGGCATCACTGGTAAAGGCGGCGACGGCGGCAGCAATCTGCACGGCGGCCAGGGCGTTGCTCTGGGATATCTCCCAACCGCGACCGCTTTCCGCGATCCTTATGAGAGCGAGCTGGAATGGGAGGATCTGCTGGATTGCCTCGTGTACCGGCGGGTAGTGAGACTGTAGACCAACCATTCAGACACTGTAAGAGGAGGCATACAAGCAATGGAAATCCAATTAAGCGGCATGTGCGGCAATTCACCGAAGAACAAGCTGGCTGAAGATTTAGCCGTCGCTCTTATTACTGGAGATACCAAAACATTAACCCATCTGCTATCTGGCGATACTTCTGTGGAGCTTGTTGGCAGCGAACGTTATCCGTTGTCTGCCGTTCTCCAGGGAGAAGCTTCTGTTCCGGAGCTCACTTTACTTACGATTGAACATGCCATCTCCCACGGCAAAATCGCTGCTGTGAGCGGGAATTGGATGACGCGCGGCGGAATTCGCTTCGCCTTCAGCGACCACTACAGCTTCGCTACAACCAAAGGCACTGAAGTGGCTGCCGCCCGCTGTTACCGGATCAAGCTGGACTGACCTGAAGTTTGTACTCAGCGAAAAGCCGCCCGCTTCGCTAACGCGAATCCCGGACGGCTTTTTTTCATTATGTTAGTTAGTTTTATACCCCTTGCGATATAAGCTCACGCTTAGCGGGGGCTGCTCCCTCTGTGTCCGATTCTGGACCGTTGTCCATCTCCTCCACACGCGCCACATTCAGTTCCTGCTCATTCTGATGAAGCTCCTTGACCATATTCCTGTAGATATGGGCTTCTTGACGGTCCAGCCCGTCACGATTCTCTTTCATGATCCAGGTTTCCACGGTTCGCTTGAGAATTTCGCCTTTTCGTTCCAACAGTTTCGTATAAGTCAACGTTTCTTCATTCCCTTCCCTATGCTTAGAGTTCATACGCCGGGTAAGCTCAAATGTGACTTCCGGCGTAACGTCTACTATTATACGGGAAAGACCCGGCTCACCCAATGCGGTGCAGCAGGGCTTACACAGGGTGAGCCGCACTGAGCTTAGAAGAGACCAACTCAGCAGGCAGGGTTCGTAAACATGCGGATAGATGCTCCCATATACGCAGGATAGGAGTAGAATAGCATCACGCACACCTTGCTCAGTCGGCCCGCACCTCCGGCACGGTCCATTGTAATCGGTTTTCCGATTACATTTCCGTTCACACCTCTCGCCCGGGCCATCGTAATCGGTTTTCCGATTACATTTCCGTTCACGCCTCTCGCCCGGGCCATTGTAATCGGTTTTCCGATTACATTTCCGTCCACGCCTCTCGCCCGGGCCATTGTAATCGGTTTTCCGATTACATTTCCGTCCACGCCTCTCGCCCGGGCCATCGTAATCGGTTTTCCGATTACATTTCCGTTCACGCCTCTCGCCCGGGCCATCGTAATCGGTTTTCCGATTACAGTCGGCCCGCATACCTCGCTCTGGCACATTGTATTTTCACATGCATCCTGTTCGTGTCCATACTGCCGCTTCAGCCCCGCAGCTCCACACGGAATATGCTGCCTCCGCCGGGGCAGTTCTCAGCCCTAATGTTGCCGCCAAGCGTGTCTACCAGCTCCTTGGCAATGGCAAGGCCCAGTCCGTGGCCCCCGGCTTCCCGCGAACGGGACTGGTCAGGGCGGTAGAACCGCTCGAAGATCCGGTTCAGATCTTCCGCAGGAATACCCACGCCTGTATCCTCCACCTCCAGCTTCAGCCAAGGGCTGCCATTCTTCTGAATAGACGCAGCCCGCAGAATCACGCTGCCGCCTGCGGGTGTGAACTTAATGGCATTCTCCAGCAGAATGATCATAAGCTGCACCAGCTTCTCCTGATCCTGTTTCACCGGAAGCTCCGCCGGAGCTTCAAGCTCTAGCAGGATCTGCTTCGCTTCGGCCAGCACGCTCAGGCCGGAGAGCATACGGGCCAGAGCCGGCGCGAGGTCGAAGCGCCGGAGGTCCTGCTCCAGCAGCCCGGCATCACTGCGGGCCAGCAGGAGCAGGTCCCGGGTCAGCGCGGTCATCCGCTGGACCTCGGAATACATCCCGTCCACCACATGACGGGTGAACGGCTGTTCATTGATGCTGTCCTCCAGCTTCAGCGTCTCGATGGAGGACAGCAGCACGCTCAGCGGCGTGCGGAGCTCATGCGAGGCATCCGCCGCGAAGTGCTTCTGCCGGTCATACGCCCGGCGGACCGGAACCATCGCCTGCCGCGACATTACCCGGCTGAAGACGGCTGCCAGCAGGATGAATGCCGCGGCAATGGCGGCCAATACGCCAAGCAGCCAGCGGAATAACTGCTGCTGGAAGGTAACGTCTTTGCCTGCATACAGGATACCAGCAGGCTGCCCCTTATGCTCGAAGGTCCGGCTGCCGAACAGATAAGCAGTCTGTGGGCTGTCCTTGGGGTCATTGCCCTTATGCAGCGGGCCTGGCCCTTGCTCCAGCTCCACAATCTCTAGTCCCTTCCCTGTTGTCCCCGCCGTACCGGAGTCTGCAAGCTTCAGCACCTGCTCCTTCAGTCCCGGCTGAATCTCGCCGCTGCCCAGCAGATTGCCTTCCGAATTCAGGATCACATAGAACGACTGATCCGCACTGAGCGTAAAAGCCTGGTTACCCGGTCCCTGATACTGCCCCTGCAGCAGTTCTTCGTACATTGGCCCTTGCAGTTGCTTGACTTCGGCATCCAGCAGCAGGTTAAGGCGTTCCTTCTGGTTATTCCAGATCAGGAGATGCAGAAGCAGATAGATGATCAGGAAGGACAATAGCAGAAAAACACTCATCAGCGCACTGTACCGCCAGGTAAGCCGCTTCCGGGTGCGCGCGAACAAGTCATTACCGGAGCGGCCCCCTCCGGAACGAGGAATATTATTTTTCAAAGCTATACCCCACTCCCCGGATGCTCTGTATATGCTGCTGTACCCCGTCCAGAAGAGCCAGCTTCTTACGGAGAAGCTTGACCGTAGCATCGATGGTCTTCAGCGTAACCTCGGATTCCATCCCCCAGATCCGGTCCAGGATCACCTCGCGGGTAAGCACCGTACCCTGATTCTTCAGGAGCAGATCCAGGAGCTGATATTCTCTGGGCGTAAGCTGTACCTCTTGCTCCGCTGCTGCAATCCGGTGGCTGCTGCGGTCCAGCACCAGCTCACCGATCTTGCACGTATCATTCTCCAGCGGGAGGAAGGTCCGCCGCCCCAAGGCCCGGAGCCGCGCCAGCAATTCGTCTATTTCGAACGGCTTCACCAGATAATCATCCGCGCCCGCATCAAGACCGCGAATCCTGTCCTCCAGCGAATCTCTTGCCGTCAGCATCAGGATTGCCCCGGGGTAGCCATCCTGCCGCAGCTGACGGCACACCTCCCGGCCATCCCGCTCCGGCAGCATCCAGTCCAGCACCAGCACATCATAGCCGGAGACACTGGCGAGATCATAGGCCTCATCCCCGGAAGTGACCCATTCAACGGTATATCCCGTTTTCTTCTTAATCATATGTACAATAAGTTCACCCAGCCGGATATCGTCTTCCGCGAGCAGGATCTTCATGTGGTCCTCTCCTTCCTCAATATATCAAGATACCACATTCCGGTGAAAATCAGGTGAAAACAATGCGTTTGCCCTTTCTCCGTCTTTTCACCCTGGAAGGCTAGAGTAAATGGCAAGCCATACAATACCTGAAAACGGGAAAGGATGATTTACCTATGAAAGCAACACGTAATCCGTTCACTCCAAAAGCAGGCAAGCTGATTGCCGGCACCATGGCGGCAGCACTCGCCCTAGGCACTGGCGGGCTAAGCGCCTTCGCTGCCTCTTCCACTGCGGCCACTAGCGTTACGAGTGTCCAATCTGCAACCTACAGCAGCAGTCCGGCTTCGCTGCTTCCAGTTCCTGAAGCAGGACAGCCCCCTCTGGCAGGTGCGGAGCCGCACACCCCGCCGCCCGGTCTTCCTGGCGGACCCGGTCCCGGGCTTGGCGGCATAGACCCTACTGAGCTGCTCAGCACGTTGGGCCTGTCGGAAGCGGAACTGCGGACTGCCCTTGAAGCCGGGAGCTCCCTCTCCAGTATAGCCGAAGCGCAGCAGGTAGACCCGCAGAAGCTGGTCCAGCTTGCGGCAAGCGGACTACAGGCCCAGCTCAGGCAGGAGTATGCAGACAGCCGCATTACCGAGAGCGTCTATAAGGCCCGTCTGAGCGAAATCTCAAGCCGTGCAGCGGCCTGGGTAAGCCAGACCCGGCCGCAGCCGCCGGCTCCAGGAACAGGGGCGGCTGAGCTGCCACCACTCGGTCCGGGGCTGAAGGACCTGGACCGTTCAGAGCTTGCAGAGCTTCTTGGCTTAAGCACAAGTGAACTTACTGCAAGCCTGGCAGACGGAAAGTCGCTGGCAGATCTCGCTGGCGCCAATGGAACCAGTTCGAAGCTTATTAATCTGGTTGTAGGCGCCCTGACGCAGGAATTGAAGGACCGCTTGGCCAGAGGAGACCTGTGGACGGATGAATATTCAGCTGAACTGGCGAAAGTTCAGACCAGGGCTGCAGAGCTGGTACAGCATCAGCAGCCGCTGCCCCCGCATCTCCAGCAGAATGACAAATAAACAAAGAGTATAGCGAAAAATACAATACCGAAGAGCCTGTGTCTAACGATGCAGGCTCTTCGTGTTGAAGAGATTTTCCAGCAGGTGCTAGAATAAAAAGTCGTTTCCACTCGAATTCTGTCAGGGAATTAGCTTATAATGATCACACTGCGACTTGACCGAGGATGGAACAGGACCAAGCAATCCAGAATAACCCCAAGGAGGAAGTCCATTGTATAAGGTGCTGATTGTAGATGATGAAGTTTTTGTGCGGAAGGGCTTGATCCGGATCTTAAGCGAATGCTCGCCGCAATTCGAAATTTGCGGTGAAGCCGAGAACGGGGAGCAAGCGCTTACCCTGATTGAACAATTGAACCCGGAGCTGGTAATTGCCGATATCCGTATGCCTGTGCTGGACGGGCTGGGACTGATCAAGAAAGTAAAGACGGAGCTTGTGCAGGAGCCTATTTTTATTATTTTGAGCGGATATGCCGACTTCTCGTATGCCCAGCAAGCCTTCCGGTACAATGTGTCCGATTATATCCTCAAGCCCGTTGACGAACAGGAGCTTACGGTTGCGCTCAGCAAAATCGCCCATATGCTGAACAAGAAGCAGCTCCTCTCCATCACCCGTGAAAAGCCTCTGGTCGAGACGGTCATCGAAAGCCTGCTGCAGACCGAACCCGATGATCAGGTCATGGGGCGGATCGCCTACGCGCTGGAGCTTCCTCTCACCTCTTCCTATACGTATCTCATCGTAGAAATGCAGGATCAGCTCCCCGCCGGAGAAGTCGATTACCTGCCTGCACTGAAGGACTCGCTGCTGCGTTATTTCCGCCAAGAGGCTCAGACTCTGCTCCTTCATGTACGTACGAACAATCAATACGGGGTGATCGTGCCCGGCCATTGGGTCGATGATCCTAATCCATCCCCATGGGGAGGCTACCGTGCGATGCTGGATGCACTGGAGCGGGAGCTTGGAGCAAGCATCGCTTTGTTTGTTGGCCGGAAGGTAAGCCATCTCAAGCAGATTGCAGACTCCGGGGCCAGTGCCGAGCAATGCCTCCAGTACCGTTTTGCCGCCGGCTTCGAAGGCATTTATATGGCGGACAAGCTGCTGGAGCTGCCCTTATACTATTTCGACATCGATGAAGGGTTGCACAGCAAGCTGATTTACGAGGTTGAAGCCAATGACAATAAGGGTTACAGCTCTACTGTCGACGCTATCTTCACCATGTTCCAAGAGCGCAACTTCGCCCCCGGGGCGGTGACGAACACGATCCGGCGCAGCATGATTGCCATCATCAATATTATCCGGCAGCTCGAAGGTGACGAGAATACACTGCAATGGATGCATGAGCTGCTTAACTGGCCGCTGAAATACCGCAATCTGAATCAGCTGAAGCAGATATTCCAGCAGTTTATCGCCGAAGCCGCAGAATATATCGCAGAGAAGCGCGGCGGCAAGAGCGAAGGCAATATTGAAAAAATCAAAAAATACATCGACGGGCATTACCGTGAAAATATCTACCTCAAGGGCATTGCCGCCGATTTCGATATGAACCCGGTCTATCTTGGACAGTTATTCCGCAAAACCTACGGAGTGTATTTCAATGAATACCTGCTGACCCTGCGGATTGAGGAGGCTAAGCGCCTGCTTCGGCAGACCAAGAAAAGGATGTACGAAATCGCGGAGCTGGTCGGCTTCCAGAATGCGGATTATTTTGCCACCCAGTTTGAAAAGCTTGAGAATATGACGCCAACCGATTATCGCAATATGATGATTGGGCAGTAAATAAGGAGGCTCCCTGCCGTGTTCAACTTCCGTCTGAATCATATGAAGCTTAGAAGCAAGCTGATTGTCATCTACATTGTATGCGTGTTCATCCCGATCGTCTTGACCAATGTAATGTTCTATCAGGTTACTACCGCCAATATCAAGAATCAGAAGACAGCGGATGCCGAGCAGGCGATGAATCTGCTGCAGGCTGAGCTGAGGACTGTCATTGAGGATGCGGCAGGCATATCCTACCTCTACTCTATTGACCGGCAGCTGATTCAACATCTGAATACTACCTATGCTTCATCGGACTACTATGTGGAGTCGCTGAACGCCATATCGAATCTGTTCAACCGGACCGACAAGGAGAACAAGGTGCTGAGCTCCTCGGTGATTATGACCGACAATCCAACCGTCCTGGCCTCAGCCCATATCATTAAGCTGGAGGACAGTATGCGCCAGCAGGACTGGTATAAGCAGATCAGTAAGTTCAGCAACACCCACCCTCATCTCTATGTAACGCCCGATAGCATCAGCGTGATCCAGCGCCTTACCGACCGCAGGCTGGAAACCTACGAGCATGTGCTCAAAATCGACCTGAACATGAACTATATCCGGCAGATTCTGGATTTATCCAGCTTCAGCGGTGATTTCTATATACTTGACCCGTCGGGCCAGGCCCGCTTCGGCCGTCTCTCCAGCGGTCAGCCCAGCGGGCTGATTACCGCGGCGCATACCCTGACCCCAACTGAGATTCCCAAGCCTAAGCAGGCCATTGTGATCGACAAGACTTACCAGAATAACCGTTATCTCAGCGGCTGGTCGATTTACGGCGTCCTGGATGAGACCCTTATTTTGTCTGACGTCAGACAATCCGGGCAATTTATCCTCTGGTTCGCCGGTATTAACTTCCTGGTTCCTACCATCGTAATTATGATCATGTCCCGTTCGATCCACACGCGTATCAAGAACATCCTGAAGCATATGAAGTCTGTAAAAGACAAAAACTTCGGACTGATCCCCTACCACCTGGAGCGCGATGAGATTGGCGAGCTTACCGTCGAGTTCAACCGGATGAGTAAGCGCATTGAGAACCTGATCAATGATGTATATGTTGCAGAAATACAGAAGAAGGAGCTTGAGCTGCGGCAACGGCAGGCCCAGCTGCATGCGCTGCACAGCCAGATCAACCCTCACTTCCTGTTCAATGCACTGGAGACGATCCGAATGCGCAGTATGATGAAGGGCGAGACACAGACGGCCCGGACAATTCAGAACATGGCGAAGATTTTCCGCAAATCAATCATGTGGAAGAGCAGCTTCGTTACGATCCGCGAGGAGCTTGAATTAATTGAGAGCTTCCTGGAGATTCAGAAATACCGCTTCGACAACAAGCTTGAATATCACATCGAGGTGGACCAGTCACTGCTGAATATTGAAATTCCGAAGATGGCCTTCCTTCCCTATGTAGAGAACGCCAGTATTCACGGGATTGAGAATATAGCCGGCATCGGGTATATCAACATTCAGATCGCCCAGGAGAACGGGCAGATTGTCTTCGTCATTGCAGATAACGGCGTAGGCATGGACCAGGCCAAAATCAGTGAGCTTATGCATTATCTGGACGATGAGTCCGCCATGGGGGATTCAATCGGGATGAAGAATGTAATCACCCGGCTGAGGATCACCTACGGGGAATCGTTCACCTTCTCCATTACGAGCGAGCCCGGAGCGGGAACCCGCATTTTGCTGCGGCTGCCTCTGGAGAACAAATAAATAAATATAGGGTATACCTTAATTATTCAAAGACTGATCTAAGGTTTGCCCTGTAACAAAGTTAAACGCTTTCTTTTATAATGAGGTTGTTCAATAGCACAAAGTAAAGAAAGGGGATATGAAATGCGTACAAAGAAATGGTTGCAAACCGGACTGGCTGCTGTTATGGCTTCAGCCCTCCTCATTGCCGGCTGCTCGGGCGGCAACAACGGGAACAAGAACAGTTCCAGCGGCAACGACGGCGAGGTAAGCACTGAGCCGGTAACGTTCACTTACTTCGGCTTCGGGGCCAACAAGGATACCATGGCCAGTGATACCACCATCGGTAAGAAGCTTCAGGAACAGACAGGTGTAGACTGGAAAATGGAATATGTAGTTGGCGATGGAAGCACCAAGTCCGGTGTTATGATTGCCGGAGGTGATTATCCGGATGTCATCTCTCCAGTCGGCGAGCTGGCCAAGCTGCTCGATGCCGGTGCATACATTCCGCTCAATGATCTGATTGAGAAGTATGGCCCTAATATCAAGCGTGTCTACGGCGATTATATGAACAAGATCACCAATGAAGACGGCAACATCTATATCCTTCCCTTCACTGCAAATGTAAACGGATACTTATCGCCGCCAGATCCAAGCAGTACCTTCTGGATGCAGAGACGCGTCCTTAAGGAATTCGGTTACCCGGAAGTGAAAACGCTTGACCAGTACTTTGACCTGATTGAGAAATACCAAGCTAAATACCCTAAGGTGGATGGTAAAGACACCATCGGCTTCGCTACCTTCGCCGGTACAGCCGGTGAATTCTTCACCATCACCAACCAACCGATGCATCTGGCCGGTTATCCGAATGAAGGCGGCGTCCTGGTGGACATGGAGTCTCATGAAGCCAAGCTGTATCAGGGAACCGAAGATGAGAAGCGCTGGCTGGCTAAATTGAACGAAATGAACGGCAAGGGTCTGGTTGACCCTGAGACGTTCACAGCGAACAAAGACCAGTATCTGGCTAAGCTGACCTCCGGCCGTGTACTCGGATATGTCAACTATTCCTGGCAGATCAACGACGCCACGAACAATCTGAGATCCGCCGGTAATGACGATCTGCGTTACGTTGCCCTTCCGATCGTATTTGACGAAGGCATCAAAGATGCTTATGTTGATCCTCCTTCCTTCGTGAACAACCGCGGGCTGGGTATCTCGGTCAGCGCAAAAGATCCGGTCCGCATCATCAAGTATTTTGACAACCTGCTGACCGATGAGAACCAGAAGCTTGTCGAGTGGGGCATTGAAGGCGAAACTTACACGAAGAACGCTGAAGGCCGTATGGTGATGAGCGAAGAACAGCTGACAAACCGCAACGACAATGATTTCAAACGTAAATTCGGCTTCGCATATTTCGATTATGAATGGCCGCGTTATGGCGATAATTCCGTGTATGATGACGGCAACGCCCACGTTCCGTTCAACCAGCCGGAAGTTGCAGCGATCAACTACACAGATGGCGACAAAACACTGCTGGAGAAATACAACCTGAAGACCTTCTCCGACTTCTATGCCGAGCCGGTAGAGCGTCCATGGTACCCTGCCTGGAGTATTGAGAAAGAACCGGGCTCCCCTGAGCAGCTCTTCAGCCAGAGAGCCGGCGATTTGCAGCAGAAGTACTATCCTCGTATGGTGCTTGCTGCCCCTGGCCAATTTGAAAAGGTCTGGAGTGAATACCTGGCCGAATACAACAAGCTCGATGCTAAGGGCTACGAAGAATTCATGACTAACAAGATCAAGGACCGCATCGACGGCAAATGGTAAGCGTCAGCTTCCCAGATGCCGCATGATGAACCGGGAAAAGTGAAGCCTGCCTTCACTTTTCCCTTCTACACTTGTTAGCAAATAGAGAATATGGAGCTTGGAAAGGGGACGGTACAGGTGGGAAAAACCGCTGTGCAGTTGGCAAAATCGAATAATACCGGTACTTCGCGCTTCAAAACCTTTTTTAAAGAGCTATCTAAACAGAAAATGCTGATGCTGATGTCATTGCCCTTTCTGTTATGGGTGATTATATTCAAATACCTCCCGCTATGGGGATGGACGATTGCTTTTCAGAAATTCAAGCCAGCCAAGGATCTGTTCGACCAGAAGTGGGTCGGCTGGGACAATTTCAAATTCCTGTTCCAGGAACAGCAGTTCTATCGCGTCCTTCGTAATACCCTGGTTATGAGCTCCATTAACCTGGTTCTCGGATTTGTAACAGCCATCGTACTGGCCCTGCTGCTGAATGAGCTGCGCAATGTGTTCTTCAAACGCACCGTGCAGACGATCAGTTACCTGCCTTACTTCATTTCCTGGGTCGTAGCGGCCAATATTGTACAAATGGCACTGGCACCGGAAGGGATTATCAATGTGCTGCTGGTCAAAGCGCAGCTTATTGATCATCCAATTCTGTGGCTGGGCGAAGGTAAGTACTTCTGGGGAATACTCGGGGTAACGGAGGTCTGGAAGAATGTCGGCTGGAATACTATCATCTATCTGGCAGCCATCACCTCCATCGACCCTTCTCAATATGAAGCGGCTGAGATTGACGGGGCATCCCGTCTGCAAAGAATGTTCTATATTACCCTGCCGGGTATCAAGCCGGTTATCGTACTGATTCTGATCATGAACCTCGGCCATATTCTGGAGTCCGGCTTCGAGGCACAGTACCTGTTAGGTAACGGGATGAACCTCGACTATTCGGAGAATCTGGATATCTTCGTCCTGAAGTACGGGATGCAGATGAATAACTTCGGGTTAGCCACCGCAGCAGGTATGTTCAAAACGCTGGTCAGCTTCATCTTCTTGATTGCAGCCAATAATATCGCCAAGCGTATGGGCGAAAGCAGATTGTACTAGAAAGGAGGACACAAGTAATGGCTAAATCCAAAACCAATTCATACCGGAATTCTTCTCTTGGTGACCGAATCTTCGATATATGCAATACGATCTTCATGATTCTCTTGGTCATTGTTACCCTCTATCCGTTCCTGAATATGTTTGCTCTATCATTCAATGAAGCGAATGACTCTGTCCGCGGGGATATTTATATCTGGCCTCGTGAATGGACGCTGCGCAACTTCGAGTATGTATTCAGTGAATCCAACATCTTCTTTTCAACGTTTGTTTCTGCAGCACGGACGGTAATCGGCACTGTGGTCTCCGTATTCTGTACAGCGATGCTGGCCTATACGGTAAGCCGTCCGGAATATAAGCTGAAGAAGTTTGTGTCCGTCACGTTTATTTTCACCATGTACTTCAGCGGCGGTCTGATTCCAGGCTACCTGCTGATCAAAGAGCTGAACATGCTGAACAGCTTCTGGGTCTATATCATTCCGGGCATCATCGGCGTATTTAATATGATCGTCATCCGCTCCTTCATTGAGGCACTGCCTGAGGGACTGATGGAATCGGCCAAAATCGACGGCGCAGGCGACTTCATCACCTTCTCGCGCATTGTGCTTCCGCTGACCGTGCCGGCGCTGGCTACCGTCTCCCTGTTCGTGGCGGTCTATCAGTGGAATTCCTGGTTTGACGTCTTCCTGTACAATTCCTCCACGCCAAGCCTGAGCACACTGCAATATGAGCTGATGAAGATGCTGTCAACATCCAACACCGCGATGTCCAGTTCCTCAGCAGCCGATGCCTTTGCGAACGCGCAGGGCAACAAATCGACCGTTACACCGACCTCTATCCGTGCTACGATGACCATTGTGGCCAGTGTGCCGATTATCATCGTCTATCCGTTCCTGCAGAAGTATTTCGTCAAAGGGATGGTTGTCGGCGGGGTCAAAGGCTAAGTCTAGCCGAAAAAAACAGCAAGCCAAAACAAGCGATCCTCCGGGGGCTGTATGCCTTCAGAAGGGTCGCTTTTTTTAAAAATTGCTGCAACAGTACCTTCCTTTAAAAGGACGGCAAAGCCGTTTCCACTTGATTGCTTGTGCTCGCCATCAAATTCTGCTCCAAGCGGGCTTTCGTTGCCGTATCCGGCAAATATAGCATAATCCGCTGGTCCGGGTCATTGGGGAACTGGAGGTTAATTTGTTCAAACTCCATCACTCCAAGTGCAGGGTGAAGCAGTTTCTTGTAGCCGTCAAGACTACTCGGCGCCTCGTGCCCCTGCCACATCCTTGCGAAATCGGAGCTTACCTTCTTAAGATCAGCAATTAATTGGCTAAATGAAGCATCCTCCAAATAACGGGCTCTCGATGTCTGGAACTCAGCTACAATTCTCCGGGAGACCATTTCCCAATCCTCTGAACCTTCTCTCCAGACAGGGTCAGTGAACTGGCGCCACATCAAATTGTAATCATGCGGCGGTGACGGCCGGCTAATCGTAAATACAGCTTCCGCCGCTGTATTCCAGGCCAGAAAATCATACCTCCTCCCGATGACATAAGCAGGATTCGGATTGAATTCGTCCAGCATCTTCTGAACATACGGGCTGATCTTCTCCTCAGCAGCGGCCAGTTGAGGCGGTAGTGACTCTCCTGACAGCAGAAAAAGATGCCGGCGCTCATTGGGCGTTAGCTTAAGTGCCAAAGCAAGACTCTCCAGTACACCGACTGAAGGGCTTATATCACGCCCCTGCTCAAGCCGCGTGTACCATGAAAGACCTATACTGGCGAGTTGAGCAACTTCTTCGCGGCGTAAGCCTTGTGTCCGGCGGCGGCCCCCGGAAGACAATCCGATATCTTGCGGCGAGATTGAAGATCTTGCTTTTCGCAAAAAATTCCCCAAGGCTAAACGGCGTTCATTATCATCCAACTAGGTAGCCCCCTTATCCTGTCACTCGTAAGCCTACCATAAAGAAGGCTCTCCTCCCAAAACAATAGCCAAAGTATACTCAATGTGATCAAGGATATCAATATACCTGGCGAAAAGGAGAAATAACATGACAAAACATTCTGAACTATTATTGAAGGACAAGGTGATAATGATTACGGGTGCCGGAAGGGGGATCGGGGCTGCGGCAGCAAAGTGGTTTGCCGTGCAGGGCGCCTCGGTGATGCTCGTCTCACGGACAGAAGCTGAGCTGCGTGCACTCAGAAATGAGATTGCGACAGCCGGAGGAGAGGCGGAATATTTCACAGCCGATCTGGCAGAAGCAGGCGGCGCTGAGGAAGCGGTCATCGCTACAGTAAAGCGGTATGGCCGGCTTAATGCCGCTTTCAACAACGCTGGTATCGGGGTCACCGTATCCTCTTTGGTCGATGAGAAAGAAGAGGATTTCGACCTGATCCAGTCTGTAAACTATAAAGGGGTTTGGCTGTGCATGAAAGCCCAGATTACAGCAATGTTAAACACCTCCGGATCAGGCGCAATTGTCAATACCAGCAGTGTCGGCAGCTTAAAAGGTAATCCGGGCTTGGGTGCTTACGGTGCCTCCAAACGCGGGGTTAACAGTCTTACGCAAACGGCTGCCATCGAATACGGACCGGCGGGCATTCGGGTTAATGCCATTGCCCCCGGCACAACGATGACAGATATGATACAGCAATGGGTCTCCATTAATCCTGAGATTATTGAGCAAATCAGTGCCCAGACGCCCCTCCGGCGTCCGGCTGAGCCCATAGAAATTGCACAGGCTGCAGCCTGGTTGCTTAGTGATCAAGCTTCCTTCGTAACAGGGGTCATCCTGCCGGTGGACGGAGGGCTGAGTGCCTAAAGAATGATCACCGTCCCCTTTTCTGTCCGGCCGATACTTGTCTCAGGTGCTTATAATCCATACATTGGTAAATCGAAACAGGAATGAATTATAATGTACAGGTAAAGTAGCCTGATGACATTCATATAAGAGCCGGGAGAACGGGGAGAAAACATGACATGAATATAGCTGTTAAATTGATGCAACGTTTCAGAGATTACGATAACCGGAATATGCTTACTGTCTACCGGGACCAAACGGAGCAAATCCGCAAACGCAATTTGCAGACATGGGATGACACCAAGCTTCAGGAGGAGTCCCTCCGGCTCCGGCACGCCGTCCAATCCGGCATAGCTCTGGACGAGCTGCTTGTCGATGCTTATTCATTAGTCTGTGAGGCGGCCTCAAGAACACTCGGATTACTGCCATATGATGTCCAGATCATGGCCGGGATTGCCCTGCACGAGCGAATGCTGATCGAGCAGCACACCGGTGAAGGCAAAACCCTCTCAGCCGTAATGCCGGCCTATCTGAATGCGCTGACCGGCAAAGGCGTGCATGTGCTGACCTTCAATGATTATTTGGCCCGGCGGGATGCACAGTGGATGGGTCCCATCTACCGTTTCCTGGGACTATCGGTGGAATCGGTTCAAGCAGGTATGAGCCTGAGCGAGAAACGGGCGGCCTACAGGAGCGATATCACCTATGTTACGGCAAAAGAAGCAGGGTTCGACTACTTGCGGGATACTATTGCACTCACAGAAGCCGCTACGGTACACCGCCCTTTCCACTACGTCATCGTGGACGAAGCCGATTCCCTGCTGCTTGATGAAGCGCGGGTACCGCTTGTAATCAGCGGCGAATCCGAGGTCAGCCATAGCGACGGCGTGCGATACGCGGATCTGGCCCGGCAGCTGCTGGCTGGAGAGCATTACGATTATGATGAATTTCAGCGTAACGTGTATCTGAACGATGCAGGTGCTGCCCAAGTGGAGGAGCTGCTGGGTTGCGGTAATCTCTATGATAGCCGGAACAGTCAGCTGTTAACCTCACTGAATTGTGCGCTGCATGTGGAGGTTTTACTAACCAGGGACATTGATTACATCGTTCGTGACGGCGCTATCGAGCTGATCGAAGAGTATACGGGACGCGTAGCCGAGAACCGGTATTTGCCGAACGGGCTGCAAGCCGCACTGACTGCCAAAGAAGGACTGAAATGGACCGCGGGCGGGAAAATTCTCGGCACCATCACCATTCAGCACTTCATTAGCCTATATCCGGAAATCTGCGGAATGACAGCTACAGCCTGCGCCTCAGCGATGGAATTCAAGGATATCTATGCTCTGCAGGTGGTGGAGATTCCGCCGAATCAGCCGAACATCCGGGTAGACCACCCTCACCGGATCTACACGCACAAGGAAGCCAAGTACCTGGCGCTCGTACAAGAGATCACTTCTGTCCACCGGGAGGGACGGCCTATGCTAATCGGAACCGCAAGCGTGGAGGAGTCGGATATGCTGGCTGAAGCGCTTGCGGCTGCCGGTGTTCCCGCTCAGGTCCTCAATGCAAAGAACGACACTGAGGAAGCCGCAATCATTGCCAAAGCGGGCGAGCTCAGCGCCGTAACAGTCTCTACGAATATGGCGGGACGCGGGGTTGATATCAGGCTCGGCGGCGGTGATCCGGCACAGGCCGAGGCTGTCGCCAGGCTGGGCGGCTTATATGTCCTTGGTACCCATGTGAACGAAAGCGTGCGGATTGACAACCAGCTTCGCGGAAGGTCAGGCCGCCAGGGGGACCCGGGAGCTTCTGTATTCTATGTCAGTCTGGAAGACGACCTGATGCGCCGCTTCAGTTCCCCTGCACCAGCCCATACGCTCAGACAGGAGGAAGCTATTGAAGAACGGGGGCTCAGCCGCAAGATCGCAAGTATTCAGCAAATCGTAATGAGCCAGAACTTCGATATCCATAACGAGCTGAACCGTTATTCAGATATGATCGAAGACCAGCGGCGGATTCTCTACGCTGAGCGGCTCCGCATCCTGCTGGGCGAGCAGCAGATGAGCCCTGCGGAGCAGCGGGTTCGGCTGTTCTATATCGATGAATGCTGGGCTGACCATCTGGCCTTCGTCTCCTATCTCCGCGAAGGTATTCACCTGGAGAGCATCGCCAGCCGCAGCCCGATCGATGAATTTCATACGCAGATTACCTCAGCGTTCGATCAAATCCCGGACAAGCTTGACCATGCGGCAGAGGCTATGCTGGCCAGGCTCGGCGGGTCCAATGATCCTGCTGAATGGGAACGGCTGGGACTGAGGAGCCCTGCTTCGACCCGGACTTATATCATTAATGATCAATATCTCCAGAATAAGCGCAGCTCATGGACGGGAACGACCGTCGTAGCTTTTTGGCTTCGTCCCATTGCACAAAAGCTATTGTCCCCCTTCATTAAGCAGCCGAAATACTAATAGGGCCCTTATATAGCAGAAACGGCTACGCCGTCCTTAAGAGGATGGCGTAGCCGTTTGTAGTTTGTCCGAGTAACCGCTTCTCCGCCCTTTCCCTGCTACTTAACTGTAGAACTCCCAGAATACAAGCTGGGCCAGCAGAATCGACATCATCACCATGGGCACGATGGCCGGCCAATGGTTACGTGCCGGTGGGACAGACGGAGACCGGCGCTTCATCAAGGTTAGCAATAGCGCAGCGATAAGCAATGCCGCCAGGCCGGTCAATGCAATATTCACTATAATCTGAGGATATACGTCCGCATACGCACGTTCACTGTTGCTTAGCATCCGCAAAGCCAGCACCAGATTGTTCACGACCAGACCGGTACCGGTTAAAGTCAATCCGGCCGTAAGCTTCCGGTTAGCGGAACGGGGGGCAGGACGGTTACGGAGAGCTCTCCTTTTGCCCAGAAATGCCTGTACCAGCAACACAAACGGAGCAATTACAAAATAAGCAATCGCCAGTGCAGCAAGTGCTGCACTGATGAGCAGCATCGGCATGGACCGGCCCGGAGACAGCGGCAGATAATCGGTGGTGTACACCGAGACAGTCTCTACCTTTCCCTCGTTCACTTTAGCATACAGCATCGGCCACGCATCCAGCCCTGAATCCCCGCCCGTCTTCTCATAGAGGTAGGGCTGAACCTGCTGATAGCTCCCGCTCATCCCGACAAGAGACACCTGAAGCTGACCTTCGCCCTGAGGCTCAAGCTTCATCATCGTGAGATAAGGGAACAGCTTCATGAAGCCGTGTCCGGGACGGCGCGCTGCCACGAATCTGCCTTCCACCTCTGACACGTCCGGCAGAACCGCTGTCTCCGTCTGCGCTCTCTGTCCCACTGCCGCTTTGGTCAGACCATGAACAATATGAGATTCGCCCGCCTGATTCGTCATGACGATAACCGCAAACCGGTCTTCCGGCACAAGCATCAGATTGGTGGCAAAAGCAATCGTGTTCCCGCCATGTCCCAGTGTCCGGTGTGCCCCGGGATACTCCCAGAATCCATGGGCGATGCCCGGCATAGCTTCCGCAGCGGAATGACTCCGGGTCAGCATCGTATCCAGCGTACCCGACTTCTGGAACAACGGGGATTGCTCTCCGGCTGCTGGAATGAAGGCCATGGCAAACTTGGCCAGATCCTCCGCAGTCCCGTTATTGCCGCCGTTAGGGTACATGGACATATAATTCCATGAGCCCTGTTTGAAGGAGCCTTTACCGGCGAAGAAATACCCTTTTGCCTTGTGCTCCAGCAGCTCCGGACGATCTTCCACCACAGAATACGCGATAGAATGCTTCATACCCAGCGGCTCAAAAATATGCTCCTGGACGTATTCATGATACGGTTGCCCGCTGATTCTCTCCACAATGTAGGCGGCCAGCGAGTTGCCGTAGTTGGAATAAGCGACCACCTCACCCGGTCTGTAGATCTGAGCCGGCTGGGCCAGCTTTAGCCCTTCTTCCAGTGACCGCACTTCCTTAGGAGACTGATATGCCATGTCGAACATATACTCTTCGAATCCGGCACTGTGGTTCATCAGCTGCAGCATCGTGATCGGCTCGTCATACTTCAGCTTGGTTAAGAAATTCTCCGGCAGAAGCTTACGGATATCTTCGCTCAAATCCAGCTTCCCCTGCTCGGCCAGCTGCATGACTGAAGTCCAAACTGCAAGCTTGCTGATCGAGCCCCATTCCATGACCGTATCCGGGGAGACAGGGATCTGCTGCTCCACATCGGCGTAGCCGTACCCCTTGGACAACACAATCTGTCCATCCTTAACCATCACAACCGACGCGCCTACGGTCTGCGTTCCTATGTACTCTTCAACATACTCGTCTACAAAAGCTTCCAGCCCGTTCAGCGGGATACCGGATGGGGTAGCTCCCCCGCCACGTGCCGTTCCACTGCCTTGCTCTGCCGCCTTCGCTGTAACCCCTCCGCACAACAGCAGTAATACCGCGAATAGAACTATCATTCCTCGTCTCCGCAAAATAAGATCTCTCCCTAATCCAGCAAATTCTAGTAGCTCTTCTATTCTAACAAAAACCTGACACTTCAGCCGTATATTCTTGTAATTGTTTAAACGGGGTATATAGTATAGAGACATGATATTTATCGCTGAAAGGAACTCTATCACCTATGATCCTCTTCATTCACCGCAAAGATCTGCGGACTGCTGATCTGCCGGCCTTTGACGCTATAGCTGCTGCCGGAGTATGCTCACTGCATGTATTAATACTGGAGCCGTTTCTGCTAAGGAATAAGCGTTATCTGGAGCATAGCGGCCGCAATTTCCTCCAGCATGTTGCCCGCCTCCGGCAGGAATATGCGGAGCAAGGCAAGCAACTCCATCTCCTGTACGGGGAGCCGGAGGAGATCCTCAGACGGCTGGCACAGCTGCATCCCATTCAGGAGGTCAGCATACATGCAGACTATACCCCCTATGCCCTTAAGCGGGACCAGTTGCTGCGAGAGACTGCCCATGCGCTGGGACTTCGCTTCCAGGCACCGCATGACCGTATGCTCTGTGATGATCTGGAAGATTTCATGGATTGGTGCGGCCGGAGTGAGCCGTTCAAGGTGTTCACCCCCTTCTACCGCCGCTGGCGCACCTACCTCGCTCAGCGGTTTCGGCCCCCGTACACTGAGGGAGTGGAGAGCTTGCAGACGGCGGATCTTCATCCAGAGGTGAGAGATGCCTTCAGGATTCCTGAGGAAATAACACAGCAGCTCACTCCAATGGACCTCGACGCCAAGGTGATGAATCCAGGCCTCACACTGGAGGATTTCATTATGAAAGAACTCCGGCATTACCCGGATACCCGCGACCAGTACGCGGAGGACCGGACAAGCCGGATGAGCAGCCATCTGAATGTTGGGGCTATCTCAGCACGCGCTGTCTATAGCAGGCTGATTGAAGAAAATGGGCTGGGGGAGGAATGGCTGCGGCAATTGGCCTGGAGGGATTTCTATCTGTATCAGGCGAGGCTGGACGGGGATTTCTTCAATTATGAGAAGGTCTATGATCTGTCTGCTCTGGGAACACAGCACTTCGAGGCGTGGTCCCAGGGCAGAACCGGCGTTCCGGTCATCGATGCGGCCATGCGCCAGTTGAATGCAACCGGCTGGATGCCGAACCGCCTTCGGATGATTACGGCGATGTTCCTGACGAAGAATCTGGGCTGTCCGTTCATCTACGGCGAACGTTATTTCCGGCTCAAGCTAAGCGATTACGACAATGCCCAGAACCGTGGCGGCTGGCTGTGGAGCTCTTCGCTCGGCTTCGATGCCTCTCCCTATTTCCGGGTGATGAATCCGGTCACCCAATCCCAGACTCATGATCCGGGGGGCAGCTATATCCGTACCTGGCTGCCAGAACGCGCAGACTGGTCTGACAAAGACATTCATTTGCCTGCCGATGATGCCATCGTTGACCTGAAGCGGTCCCGGGCGCTGGCCATTGAAGTCTATAAAGAGATTATGCGAAGCCGCAAGAAATGATAAAGCCGGGTCATAGCCCGGCTTGCAGCAGCATCAGAACTCCTTATTCCGGTGAATCCGCACGGCCGTCACATAAGATACGGCGAACAAGAGAACCGCCAACAGCAGGGATGCATACCCGGTCTCTGGTCCATTGAAGTTGACACCGTCCATATACCGGCGCAGGAGCAGCCAAACCAGAATCCGGAGGACTACAGCGATTCCAGCGGCTACCATCACCATCAGCTCGCTTTTGTCCACACCGAATTTAAGCACAATCGGATAATAGACCGCCAGCGTTGTGATGGCCAGCGATAAACCGAACGTGAACCCGGTGGACAGGCTCCAGCCCGAGGTGTCCACGCCTTTGGCATAGATCACCCCTATAGTAAGCAGGCTCGTAGCCGTCCCCATCAGAATCAGCAGCAGAAAGCTTAAGTACTTGGCATAGATCACCGTTCTCCTTCTGATCGGCAATGTGAGCTCAAAGCGGTTCCACTTCGATGCCTCATCTGCCTGCAGGGAGGCTCCGATGCTCACCACAAAGACCAGAATCTGCGCACCAATGATGGCATTCAGTATAGAGTTATCAATTACGGCCAATGGGACCAGCGCCAGCATCAGCGCAATGCCCAGGGAAGTCTTGATCGTATTTTGCAGCGAGTAGTAGTTATTAAGCAGCAGTCCGCGCATCCTATTTCGCCCCCTTTACCAGCAGCAGTAGAATTTCTTCAATAGATACCTGATCGACGGTGATCCCGCTATATTGCTGCTCAAAGATTCTTCTGTCTCTCACCAGCACATCGGTCTGATGCTCCCTCACCCGGTAAGCCAGCCTGTCTCCTTCATCAATACTCTGGAACTGGCCGCTGGTACAGCGGGCCACGCCGTAGTCGTAGATCAACTCATCCTTCATCGCTGTCAGAATGATCTGCCCTTGATGGATGAAGGTGATATAATCGGCGATTTTCTCCAGATCGCTTGTGATATGGGAGGACATCAGTATAGCGTGACGCTCATCCTCTACGAATTCCAGGAACACCTCCAGAATCTCCTCTCTGGTCACCGGGTCCAGCCCTGAAGTGGCCTCATCCAGAATCAACAGCTTGGGATGGTGTGACAAGGCGGCAGCAATCGCCAGCTTCATCGTCATCCCCCGTGAGAACCCGCTGATCTTCTGGTTCATAGGCAGGCCGAACTTCCCTGTAAGCTTGGCGTAGACTTCCTGGTCCCACTGCTTATAGACGCCGCGCATGACCTTAGCCAGCTTAGCCGGGGTCAGCACCGCCGGGAAATTGGCCGAATCCAGCACCACTCCGATGTCTTCGCGTAATGCCATGTCTGTATCCGTCATCTCGCGGCCCAGCAGCCGGATCGTTCCGCTGTCAATCTGAACTGTGTTCAGAATGGACTTGATCGTTGTCGTCTTCCCGGCCCCGTTCTCCCCCACGAACCCCATAATCGATCCGCTGGGAATAGCGAATGATACATTGTCCAGCATAAAGCCGGAATCGGCATAGGACTTGGTCAGTCCGGTGATTTCCAAACTAAGATTCATTATTCTCCTCCTTGTAAAAGATAGTCAGCATATCCACCATCGTATCCAGTTTGATTCCGCTTGCACGGGCGATTTCGGCCGCCTTCATTAGATGCTCATCCACCTTCTTCAATTGCTCTTCCTGAAAGACATCCTGGTTCACGGCCGAGACGAAGCTTCCGCGCCCGACCGTCGTTTCGATGAATCCGTCACGTTGCAGGTCCTCATACGCCTTCTGTACGGTGATGACACTGACCTGAATGGACTTAGCCAAGGCGCGCATCGAAGGAATGGGGTCTCCTGCCTGGAGCTCTCCGCTCATGATTTTGCCTTTGATCTGCGAGGTGATCTGCTCATAAATGGGCTTGTTCCTGTTACTGCTGATGATAATCTCCACACGCTTCCTCCTTGCGTGAACAATGTACTTATTGTACCAGTACAATATAACTGATCTTTGGGGATTTGTAAATCCTTATCCTTCAAAAAAAAGAGCCAACCCCTCACGGGTTAGCCCTGTCACTTACTTACCTGCATTCGAAAACTGCACCTGAATGGACACTACCTCCGAGCGTGAACCGATGCGGATCGGCGGGCCCCAGAAGCCATAGCCTGAAGAGACAACGGTATTCAGTTTCCCCTTCTTCAAATACCCCCAGTCATTCTCGAACACCCTGGAAGTGATTAGATTGGCCGGCGCGATCTGCCCGCGGTGTGTATGGCCGGAGACCATCAGGTCGATGCCCTGCTCCTCTGCAATTCCGAACTCCACCGGCTGATGCTCCAGCATGAACACCGGCTTGGCATGATCGATATCCTTGGTCAGATCGGCCAGCTTGGCCCGCTCCTTATCACTGTAATCCTTACGTCCAATCAGGGTGAGCCAGCCGCCCACCTCGACGTCTTCATCATAGAGCACCTGCATCCCGCTCTCCTTCAGCAGGCCGATGATCTCCTCTGTCCCGCCCTTGAACCGGTCGTGGTTCCCCAGGGAAGCATACACACCAAGCGGAGCTTCAAGCTTCGCCAGCACAGCGCCGAGGCCTTTGTCCTTATAGGGCCTGACGTCATCATCCACGATGTCGCCCGGAAGCAGGATCAGATCGGGGCGCAAGGCGTTAATCTCCTGCACCATCCGCTCCGCATGGCGTTTGCCGGATAAATAACCGAAGTGCATATCCGAAGCCATCACAATGTGAAGCTTCCCGCCGGCCGGACCCGGCTTGTCAATCTGCACCTCATAGGAACGCACAACCGGGCTGTACGCGTTATAGCTTCCATATCCAATCAGGGCGATCAGAATAACCAGCGTCAGGATACCGGACCACTTCTGAACCGCGCGGCGCGGCAGCTTGGACAGCTTCGTGAGCCAGACCATCAGGTGTACGAGAGGAAGAAGCATGAGCAGCAGACTGAATACGGCCAGCCAGTAGCTGCCTATGACGCTTAAGACCGCTGACCCCGCCACCACTCTGGAGAGAATCAGCGAGCTGGCCAGAAAGATCAGTACGATGATGTAGAACAGCCGGAACCGTCCGGAGACAACCGGCTTGATCCAGCTCCAGCCGCTCCAGCCAATATAGAAGACTACCAGGGCATATATCGCAATAAATACCAGTCCGAGAATAATAAACATGCAATCAGCTCCAATTTGTGTTAAATAAATATAGTGCAGACTATCGACAACCTGGAGGATTTCATTATGGCAAAACCCTTTTTTCCGCGGCTGGAGGGAAACAGCCGGGGCTGCTTGACCTTTGAGCCTTTTTTCCTGATTCCCTTTAGCATGTTCTCTACCTATGCCACCCTGTACATGTATGAGCTTGGACTCACCGAGCTGAACATCGGCTGGATAACAACCATCGGACTCATAGTACAGGTATTCTCCTCTTTGCTCAGCGGATATTTAACGGACCGGCTGGGACGCAAGCGGGCTATACTATACTTTGACCTGCTCAGTTGGAGCCTCGCCACCTTATTATGGGCCTTCTCACAGAACCTGTGGTTTTTCGTGGCGGCTGCGGTGATTAACGGCTTCCAGCGTGTGCCGCATATCGCCTTTTATTGCCTGATTGTTGAAGATACCCGCCCCGCTGACCGGACCTATGTATTCACACTGCTGCAAATTATCGGGGTGATCGGAGGCCTGTTCGCACCGCTGGGCGGTCTGCTTGTCCACCAGTATGGCATGGTCACGGGCATGAGGATCATGTACGTGCTGGCCTTCCTCTTCATGACCTTCCAGTTCGTGGGCCGTCACCTGACTACCCGGGAGACCGAGGCCGGCATCCGCAAAAGACAGGAGACCCGGAAGCTCGGCCTCAGGGAGAGTATGATTGAATACGGCGGCGCCTTCCGTGACCTGGGGGCTGAGCGCAATCTGCTGCTGATCTTCGGCGTATACATTCTGTTCAACTTCCAGGCTACGCTGAAAAGCACCTACCTGTACCTGTATCTGGCAGATTACATCCATCTGGACAGCGGCATCCTCTCACTGTTCCCCGCAGTGACCTCAGTCATCATGCTGCTGACTCTGTGGCTGCTGATGCCCAGAATCCCGGATCAGAGTGCTAACCGCGCAATGATGGCAGGCTTCGGCTTATCTGCTCTGTCGAATGCCATGCTGGTTCTCTATCCGTCAGCGAGCTTCATCTGGATCGGGCTGAGCACCATTCTGGCAGCCGTAGGCCTCATGATCAGCTCTCCTTATCTGGAAGCAGCCGTGCAGAACGCCATTGACGATGATAAGCGGGCCAAGGTCTTCTCTATGCTGTCCGTCCTGATTCTGTTATTCACCGCACCTGCGGGCATTATCGGAGGCTGGGCGTACAAGCTCGACCCGAGAATTCCACTGTGGCTGGTAACCGCAGCGTTCGCTGCCTCTTATCTGCTACTGTATCTATACCGCAGACGGACTGCTCCGCAGAGCACATGAACCCGGCCAAATATTACAACAGGGATGTCCGCAGCAGCACTAGTGCTGTGGACATCCCTGTTCTTTTATGGTGATGCGTCAGTCTTCACACGTTCCGTTGCCTGTTCCGTTGCTTGTTCCTTTTCCAGCGCCTCCTTGAGATCATCCTGAACGCGGCGGCTCCAGAGCGGAACACCGGAACGGTAGGCCGCGCGGCCTGTCAGATGAGCGGAGAGCGGCGAAGTCATGAAGACGAACACGATTCCGAGCAGCAGCTTGGCACTGATGAAGTCAAGGAAGAAGGCGAAATACAGGAATGCGCCGCTGAGTACACAGAGCACACCAAGCGTAGCACTTTTGGCAGCGGCATGTGATCTTAAGTAGACATCGGGCAAACGGATCAGCCCTACAGAGCTGACTGCGCTAAGCAAGGCCCCGGTCAGAATCAGCAGGACAAACACATACTCAATGATCGTCTTGATCATGTCCATGTTCAAACACCACTCCCCTTTCGATATATCTGGCCAAAGCCATCGTCCCGATAAAAGAGAGGATTCCGATCAGAAGAATATATTCTATAAAGGCTTGCGTCTTGAACAGAACCGAGAGGACGGCCACCATCGCCAGCAGATTGATACCGATGGTATCGAGTGCGGCAACCCGGTCAGGCAGTGATGGCCCCTTAACCACCCTCCAGGCACAGATTCCAATGGAGATGACCATAATCGACAACGCCAGCATAAGAATCGATTGAATCATGAACGGCTCACCTCCAGAATTGCGCGTTCAAAGGTATTACGGATATTCGCATCGAACTGCTCCACATCCTGAATGTCCATGGCATGAATGTACAAGGTCCGGTTGTCTTTGGACACCTCCAGCACGACGGAACCCGGCGTAAGGCAGAGCATCGTGATCAGCACGGCTACTTCCCAGTCCGACTTCAGCTCGGTATGGTACATCAGGATAGCAGGGCGTATATTGAGACTCGGTCTAAGCACCGCCTTCACCACTACATAGCTGGATACCACAAGCTCGCGCAGCAGCAAGGCTCCCAGCTTCAGAATCGCCCATATTTTGCCCAGATACAGCCGTCCGTCGAAGAAGCGCCGCATGACCACCAGCACGGCCACCCCCAGCACATAGCCGACGATGAAGCCGGAGGCCGTCCAGTCATTATTCAGGAACATCCACAGGAAGGCGATCATGAGATTCAATAATATTTGAAAGGCCATCTTCATCTACTCCTTCATGACAGCATTAATGTACGCTGCCGGATCAGCGAGGACTGCGCCGGCCTGCCCCACATAGCCGTTCACCAGCTCAGCGCCGATACCCATTAAGATGACTAGAACAAACAGCACAGCAGCAGGGACCATCATCGCTTTGTAGCGCAGAGGGCGGATTTCTTCATCGCTCTTCTCGCCCCCCCAGAATACCTGCTGGAACACTTTGATCAGCGAATACAAGACAACGAAGCTGGAAGCGAGGGCGATGAGCGCAAGCACAGTGTGCTGCTCTCCGAAGCCGCTGCGGACCATCATGACCTTCCCGGCAAAACCGCTAAGCGGAGGAACGCCGACCAGCGCCAGCGTCAGGACGAAGAACATCCAGCCCGTCCACGGATAACGGCGGATCAGACCGCCCATCAGCCTCAGCTGCTCCGTCCCCGAAGCCGCGACAATCAGCCCGCCCAGGAAGAACAGCAGCGCCTTGGCCACCATATCGTGCATCAGATAGAACACAACCCCGCTCAGCGAATCCTGGGTAGCTAAGGAGATGCCGAAGGCGATGAAACCAACACTGATGACAATATTATAATTGAAGATGCGGCTTAGATCATTATAGGCGAGTGCCCCTATGGCTCCAAGGATCATAGTGGCCCCTGCCATCCAGCCGATCAGCGAATGGGTCAAGGCCATATCATGTACAAAAATCAGCGAGAACGTTCTGGTGATCGCATACAGCCCTACCTTGGTAAGCAGTGCGCCGAACAAGGCCCTTACCGCCTGCGGAGGAGCACTGTACGAATCCGGCAGCCAGAAGAATAACAGCAGACCTGCTTTGAGCGAGAACACCAGCAGCAGCAGCACGGCAATCACATTCATGACTCCGCCCTGCCCGGCCTCTCCCACACGGATGGCCAGATGAGCCATATTAAGCGTGCCTGTCGCAGCGTACAGATAAGCAATCGCTGCTACGAACAAGGTGGAGGAAATTACGTTGACAAGGATATACTTGAGCGTCTCACGCAGCTGTATACGGGTTCCACCCAAAACAATCATAGCGTAGGAAGCAACCAGCAGCACCTCGAAGCAGACAAACAGGTTGAACAGGTCACCCGTCAGGAACGAGCCGAACACGCCGGTAAGCAGGAAATGGAAGAACGTGTAATAGTAGAAACGCTCCCGCTCCTCACCGATGCTTGCGAAGGAGAAGAACAGGCAAGCTGCCCCCACCACCGCAGCCGTCAAGACGAGCAGCGCTGCGAACATATCGGCTACGAAGACGATGCCGTAAGGCGGTATCCACCCTCCCATATAGAGCGTCTGAATCCCGTCTGTATGGACCTGGTACACTATGATAAGCGCTACTGCGATGTTCACCAGCACACTGATGGCACTGAGGATACGCTGCAGCTTAACTCGTTCCTTCAGAAAAATCAGAATGACCGCCGTAAAGGCCGGAATCAGCAAAGGCAGTACCAGCAGGTTATTCATGGTCTCTCCCCCTTGCTTCCTTCCACATCATCCGTCCCCGCCGAGCGGTAAGCCCGGTAGGCCAGAACGATGAAGAACGCGGATACCCCAAAGCTGATGACAATGGAAGTCAGGATAAGCGCCTGCGGCAGCGGATCGACATAACTATCCGCCTTCTCGCCAAGCAGAGGTGAAGCGCCCGTCTTCAGGCCAGCCATCGTCAGCAGCAGCAGATGAACGCCATGAGTCAGCAGCGTCGTCCCGAGCAGGATACGGAGCAGACTTTTGGACAGGACCAGATAGACACCTACGGTAAACAAGACACCGATCGCCAGGGCAATAAGGATCTCCATTAGTTATCCCTCCCGATCGTAAAGATAATATTCATCGTGACACCGATTACTGAGAGGTAGACTCCCAGATCGAACAGCATCGCCGTCGTCAGCTCCGTCTTGCCCATAACCGGCAGTTCAAAGTAGCCGAAGGCCTGGGTCAGGAACGGAACATCGTAGACAAAGGAACCGATTCCGGTGAGAAAAGCAATCATAATCCCGACTGCGATTAACTTGCGGTAATCGACCGGCAGCACCTTCTCCACAAACTCCGTACCGAAGGCAATCGCGATCAGCACCAGCGCCGCCGCAGCCATCAAGGCTCCGATAAAGCCGCCGCCCGGCTGATTATGACCCGCGAAGAACAGATACAGGGAGAACGTGATTATGATGACGAAGGCTACTTTTGCCACCGATTGCAGCAGTACATCATTGCTGCGTGTATAACGGCGCGTGCTGGACTCCTGTTTGTTTCGGGTCAGAACAGGCGTATGATCCTGCTCCAGCTGCAGCTTGATCATCGAGTAGATGGCCAGCGACGCCAGCCCCAGCACCGTAATTTCGAACATGGTATCGAAGCCGCGGAAGTCCACCAGCAGGACGTTGACAATGTTCTTGCCGCCGCCAAGCTTGTAACTATTCTCCACATAGTAGCTTGAGATCGACTCGAACGGACTGCTGCCGAGCGCAGCGAGCGCCACCAGCGTCATCGTGATCCCGAAGCCTAAGGCGATGATCAGCCTCGGGACCTTGACCCGCAGCTTCACCTTCTCCCGCTTCAGCTTCGGCAGATGCCGGAAGCAGAGCAGGAACAGCGTGACCGAGACCACCTCCACGATCATCTGAGTGAGGGCCAGATCAGGTGCGCGGAACAGGATGAACAATAGCGTCACCATGTAACCGACCATTCCCGTCAGCAGAATCGCTGAGATTCTCGACTTTGCGAACGGAATGGCTAGGGCGCCTGTCAGCAGAACCAGCACGGCAACAACTTCAAAGAAGGTGACCGGAGCGTAGCTCCCCTGGCCGAACGTAATGCCCTCCGAATACAGCATGGTTCCGCCGACTACGGCAATTATCAGGGTGAAAATATACATCAGATAATGACGCATCGAACCGGTCATGTATAGCCCTGTAACTGCACGGGACAGTCCCTCCACGAGACGGATGCTCCCGTCATATACCTGTGTAAGCGTGAGGCCGCTGCGCCATTCCTTCTCAACAAGACTGAACCGGCCATATACGCGGTAGACAATAATCCCCAGAAGGATCACGCCAAGCGTCATCCAGACCTCGGCGGTGAACCCGTGCCAGAAATAGATATTCACATAAAAAGGCGAGCTGGCTGCAATCTCTGGATGAATGGCATTCATCCCCGGCACGATCAGTGTCCCCGACAGTATGTTCGGGAAGAAGCCGGTGATCATGGCCAGCAGTGCCAGAATGACTGGCGGAAGCAGAAGGCCGAAGGGCGCTTCATGCGGTTTTTTGTCCAGCTTCTCCGGCTGATATTTGCCGAAGAAGGTGTGGAAGACCATAATCATGCTGTATGCAAAGGTAAATATGCTTGCAATCCACGCCAGCACCGGGAATATGGTAAAGAAGGCCCCGGGGCTGAAGATATCCAGCTGTCTGATATTCAGCACAGCCGTGAAGAACATTTCCTTGCTCAGGAATCCGGCAAACGGCGGAAGACCCGCCATTGAGAAGCTGCCGATCAGCGCTAACGTGAAGGTTACCGGCATCAGAGACACCAGCCCCCCCAGCTTGCGCAGATCACGGGTATTCGTCTCATGGTCGACGATTCCGACTACCATGAAGAGCGAACCTTTGAATATGGCATGATTAATTAAATGAAAGAGTGCTGCCGTTGTTGCGGCGGTATAGAATACAGCCTGCTCCCCTGTATAGAAGGAAGCTGCCGATCCCATGCCGAGTAATCCCATAATCAGACCGAGCTGGCTGATTGTAGAATAAGCTAACAGAGCCTTCAGGTCCGTCTGCTTCATCGCCTGGATCGATCCATAGATCAAGGTGATCAGGCCGACGCCCGACACTATCCAAAACCACTCATGTTGCCCCGCAAACACCGGGCTGAACCGCGCTACCAGATATAAACCGGCTTTGACCATGGTTGCTGAATGCAGATACGCACTGACCGGGGTCGGCGCTTCCATCGCATCAGGCAGCCAGATGTGGAACGGAAACTGGGCCGATTTGGTGAAGGCACCCAGCAGAATAAGCAGCATTGCGGGGATGAACAGCGTTTGTCCGCTGATATCGCCCACCTGGCTCCAGATCTCACGGATGCTGAAGGTACCCGTCATCACATACAGCATCAGGAAGCCTGCGAACATCGCCAGACCGCCGAAGACAGTGATCAGCATCGACTTTTGCGCGCCGTAGCGTGATTTCTGTCTCCGGTGCCAGTAGGCAATCAGAAGGAAGGATGAGACACTCGTTAGCTCCCAGAATCCGTATAAGACCATCAGGTTATCCGATAGGACGACTCCCAGCATAGCTCCCATGAAGAGCAGCAAGTATACATAAAAGGGAGTCAGCTCTTCCTTACGTTTGTCCAGATAGAAGATGGAATAGATAAAGACCAGGGTGCCCATTCCCGTAATTAACAAGGCAAACAGCAGGCTTAATCCATCCAAATGGAAGACCAGATCAATCCCAAGGGAAGGAATCCATGGTAGGGTCTCATATCCGAGATCCCCTCCCTTGATGACCGGAATACGGGTAAAGAAGTAGATAAATAACATCAGCGGTGCAGCCAGTACAAGCCATCCTCTATGGAGCTGGCGTACCCTCCCGCGTAGAAGCGCTATCATCAGGGCCATAAGAAACGGAACAAGAACGGTTATATGCAGCAAAGGCAAGCCTCCTTTTCCCTTCAGTGATATAGGTTGTGAACACTGGTACTTACTTCCTGAAAACAAGACCGGTTATAGCGGATCGGCCAAGTTCCCTTCACAGATATGCAAATATCTTGCTTTACCATCTTGCTCAATTTTGAACAAGCCATTCTCAAACTCGGTGTGCAATTCGTGGAAGTATTTTCCTTTAATGAAGTCTGTACCTTCCGGCTCATCGCTAAGCTGATACATTCCCTCGTTCTTCACCAAATAAGCGGTTACCCCTTCTTCATGGGTCTCTTCAAGACCGGCTCGCATACGCTGAACTGCAACGACATGCAGATCCATCATCTTCATCTTGCTGATCAGCTCATTGACGAAGTTACGCTTGGTGAGCTCCTGCCATAGGGTCTGGGCGGATTGCCCGATAATAATCTGAGTGACTTCATGCTCCTCAGCCGCTTCAACGATCACATCCGTAGTCTTGCGGCCGCGGCGCCCCCGCACCATGAATTCAGCGCCGGCTTCTTCAGCCAGACGTTTCCAGACTGCCATATACATTTCTTTGCTTTGATTATATTCATCACTGTCTGAACTATCCACATTGAGCACATATAGCGGTGCTCCGATCAACTCGGATAACTGGACTCCACGCCGGATCAAACGCTCGCCGTGCGGGCCGTAATGAACACATACCATAATCTTTTCCTTGTGAATGACTTTCGCCCTCCTGTTAACATGGGCCGGAAATACAAAAGGAGCCTAATGGCGTTAGGCCCCTTTCTGTTGTTTCAAACCCTGAAAGTTATACCTAAATTATATCTATTCCGATGCTGTTTGTAAAGTTTACGGACAAGCTCGCGTTTGGTTTCAACCAGCCGGGGTGAATACCAGCACCCTTCCGTCTGTATTTAGAAGCTGGACACCGTTCGCAAGCTCCGCCAGCGGCTGGCTCCAGTGAACATGCCCGCTGCAGACCAGCACCTCCGGCCCGGCTTCCAGCCGCTCACGGATGCCTGCGTGTCCCGGTAGCCCTGCTCCGGGAAGGTCCGGGCTCTGGTGCAGCAGCAGCAGACCGGGGCTCTGGCGCAGCAGACCTTCTAGTCTCTCCAGATACTCCTTCTCCGGTGTCCGGTTCGGCCGGCCCGCTCTTCCCGTGACGCCTCCAAGTCCTGCTACAAGCAGCCCGTGATGATGCACGGCTGCGGGCTCGGAGAACAGATGCATTCCCGGTGTGGAGGCAAGCTCTGCTTCCCCCTCCGGAGTCAGAAGATCATGGTTGCCGTTCACGCCGAATACCGTTCCGAATCGGCGGCGGAAGGCCCGCCATACCGGCAGCGGATCGCCGCTGGAGCCTCTTACTTCAGTGTCTCCGTATAGATCACCGCATAAACAGACCAGCACCTGTTCCGGGCGGACATCCGGCATATGGCGGTGAAGCAGATCTTCCAGTGTAGCGGCAAGCTTCTCACCCACCAATAAATCGCTGTAACCGCCATTGTCACACAATGCGATTCCCTGAAGGTCAGATGCTGCGATCAGCACCTCCACCTCTTCCGGCAGTCCCAGCATCTCTCCCAGGTAAATCGGAAGCCCGCCATATATTATTCCCTGGCTGCCGGGCGCCGCACTGACAAAGGGAACCACCTCCAGCGGTTCTTCCGCTACCCTTAAGACTCTAAGCTGCCCTCGTTCAGCCTTACGCCGCTTCATTGAGCACCTGCGCTTCTCGCTGCCCGCCATGCCTCTAGAATAGAGACCGGCGCTTTGCTGCTGGCCGAGCCGCCCCCCTCCTTCGTCCAGAGCGGCGGGTAATACCCGAAGACCTGATCCGGTGCAAGCTTCTCGGTCGCCTCTTCCCAACCTTCCCAGCGGAACGTTTCATAGAACAGATCCAGGTCCCCTTCCGCCAGCCAGCTGATGAAGCCAGAATAGGTTAATTCTGTCGTCTCCCATTCTTGAGCATCGGGGGCATAATAATAGATATGCCCGCTCTGCCCGAACCGCCCGGCATCCAGACCGAAGAAGCCTCCGGCCGCATCGTAGGCCACAATCAGCATACCCGGCAGCGGCGCCGTGCCCTCTGCAGCACTCAGACCGTTCCAGGAAGCCAGGCTGCCGAAGATGCCTTGTGCTCCAGCGCCAAGTAAGGTAAGCCATCCATGCTCGAACACGATTCCTCCTGTCTCGTAGGCTATCGCTCCAAGATAAGATCTCGTACTTACCTGCAGACGGACGAGCGTCAGCGCTGCTGCCTCCGGTTCTGCACCCTCCAGCCTGTAGGTACGCGGCCCTTGGCTCAGCAGCTCCCTGATCTCTTCCCACGCATGGTTCTCCACATCTACTAATTCTGTTACAGATAATAAGTGCATTTTCTGCCGCCTCTCTTTCGATACTTTGTGCTACTGCCGCTATCTATATATACCCTATTCAAGGGGAACTGCAATCCTGAATTGACCAGAGGTTTATTAACATCCTGCCGCATATAGCTGGCACAGTATGTAAGGTTCATAGAATTTCTTAATGACTATGCCAAAAATAATTGATTGGCAAATTGATGTCAGGTTTTATAGAATTCTTTTAAATTCTAATTAATACGGGATAGCCCGAATTACAATCAGACAGGGAGTGCTTGCCAAAGTGTCCATCGTTCCTACACTAACGTCAGAAGTATCAAATGAGGCTGTGCAATACGTGCAGCGGATCTATGCAGAGGTCCAGAAGCGCGACCCGCATGAGCCGGAATTTCACCAGGCTGTCCAGGAATTCCTGGAGAGCATCACCCCCGTTCTGACCCGCCACCCGCAGTATATGAAGCACGGGATTCTCGAGCGGCTGGTTGAGCCAGAACGCAGCATCTCCTTCCGTGTCCCTTGGGTGGACGATGCCGGTAATACGCAGGTTAACCGCGGCTTCCGCATTCAATTCAACAGTGCCATCGGTCCCTACAAAGGCGGCCTGCGCTTCCATCCTTCCGTCTACCTCGGGATTATCAAGTTCCTGGGCTTCGAGCAGATCTTCAAAAACTCGCTGACCGGCCTGCCCATGGGCGGCGGCAAGGGCGGCAGCGACTTCGATCCCAAGGATAAATCGGATCAAGAGGTTATGCGCTTCACCCAGAGCTTCATGACGGAATTGTACCGTCACATTGGACAGGATACAGATGTTCCAGCAGGAGATATCGGTGTAGGCGCGCGAGAGATCGGATATATGTTTGGCCAATATAAACGGATTCACGGCGGGCATGCTGCCGGGGTTCTTACCGGAAAAGGGCTGCTCTACGGCGGCAGTCTGGCGCGCAAGGAAGCTACCGGCTATGGCTGTGTATACTTCGTGCAAGAGATGCTGTCATCTCGCGGAGCAAGCTTCAAGGACCGCAAGGTGGTCATCTCCGGTTCCGGGAATGTCTCCATCTATGCTATCGAGAAGGCTCAGCAGCTTGGCGCCCACGTCATTGCCTGCAGTGATTCGAACGGCTACATCCATGATCCTCAGGGCATCAATCTGGCTACCGTCAAAAGATTGAAGGAAACTGAACGCCTGCGCATCAGCGAATATGTGAAGGAGCATCCGCATGCCGAGTATGTTGAGGGCTGTAGCGGAATCTGGAGCCTGCCTTGCGATATCGCCCTGCCGTGTGCCACGCAGAACGAGCTGGATTTGGAATCCGCCCGGACGCTGATTCTGAACGGGGTTCAGGCCATTGGCGAAGGCGCCAATATGCCGACCACCCTCCAAGCGGTGGAGCTGTTCCTGGAGAACCAGGTGTTGTTTGCTCCAGCCAAGGCAGCCAATGCCGGCGGCGTAGCGGTCTCGGGTCTTGAGATGAGCCAGAACAGCATGCGTCTGTCCTGGACCTTCGAAGAGGTGGACGAGAAGCTGCAACTCATTATGAAAAATATCTACAGCAGAACCGTTCAGGCGGCTGAGGATTACGGGGTTGCCGGTAATCTGGTTGCCGGTGCCAACATCGCCGGATTCCTGAAGGTTGCTGATACCATGCTGGCGCAAGGTATCGTATAACTGTTATGTTGATACAAGAAGAGGTGTCCCTGAGCCATTTGGCTGGGGACACCTCTATTTTTAGGTTCAGGGGTTGTTAGAGATCGGCAACTGATACTATCTGCTCGCTAGGGTTGGGCAGAATGCATCCAGTAGGGTGTATACGTACGAATGGCAATTCAGATACCAACGGTGAGATAAGGAGCACTAATGCTCCTTATTTGCTCACATAGCCAGCATTCGGCGAATTCAGGAGAATTCAGGTGCACTTGTGCTCTTCATTTGCTCATTTAGCCAACATTCGGTGAATTCAGGTGCACTTGTGCTCTTCATTTACTCATTTAGCTGACTTCCGGCGAATTCAGGTGCACTTGTGCTCCTCATTACTCTCCCTCAGCGGTACTCGACCTCACCAAAGGGATATATCCCTCTCATTCAGCCCTCCGGTCAACTTCTGACCTCACCAAAGGGATTTATCCCTCTCATTCAGCCCTCCGGTCAACTTCTGACCTCACCAAGGGGATTTATCCCTCTCATTGAAGCCTACAGCAGCTCACGCCGCAGCTCCTCAGCAGATCTTGGGGAAAGGTGGCCGAGCGGAATGTCGAATACCGTCTTGGCCCCTGTCTGGCCTTCCTGCTTCAGACGCACAGCAGCGCGGGCATAGGCGGCCAGGACGCTGGCGGTGAATTCCGGGTTGCTATCCAGCTTCAGCCCGAATTCGGCAATCTGCTTGCTTCCGCCCCCGGTCACTCCGCTGCGGATGACGAAGCCGCCATGCGGCATGCCGGAATGCTCAGCAGCAAGCTCCTCTTCCGTGATGAACTGAACCGTCGTATCATAATCGGCGAAATAGTTCGGCATCTCCACAATCGTCCGGGTAATGGCATCACGGTCAGCTCCTGCTTCAGCCACTACATAACATTCACGGCGGTGTTTCTCGCGGGTGGACAGCTGCGGGGTCTCGCCTCCGCGAATGCTGTCAATAACCTCCTGGACCGGCACGGTATATTGCACGCCTGCCTTGACACCAGGAACACGGCGGATCGCATCCGAGTGCCCTTGGCTGACTCCCGTGCCCCAGAACGTATAATCCTCGCCTACCGGCAGGATGGACTGCATCAGCAGCCGGTTCATGGAGAACATGCCCGGGTCCCAGCCGGTAGAGATCACACTAACGCTGCCGCCTTCGCGGGCGGACTTGTCCACCGCAGCGAAGAAATCGGGGATTTTGGCATGAGTGTCAAAGCTGTCCACCGTATTGAACAACCGGGCCAGCTGCGGAGTCTGCTCCGGCAGATCTGTCGCGGAGCCGCCGCACAGAATCATTACATCAATCTTGCCTATGTACTGCTCGGCGGCTGAGATATGCTCGGTGAGCGTTCCTGTGATGTCTGCCAGCTGCTGCGGGTCTCTGCGGGTAAATATGGCTACCAGCTCCATATCGGCGTTCTGCGCAATGGCCTGCTGCACCCCTTTGCCCAAGTTTCCGTATCCGACGATGCCTACTCTAATGGTTGATGTCATGTCTGTAATATCCTCCCTTGCCGGTTAACCCGGAGATATGAATCCTTCAAAAGTTAAGTATATATACATTACACGAAATGTAAACATCAAGTTGCGCAGCCGCACCGCCCAGCTTATTGGCCCGTTCCCAGAAAGCTCTCCACAATGAATTTCAGCTGCGCTTCCAGAGAGATCGGGTCATTATAATACGAGCCCTTCTCATCAATGAAATAGACATGATTATTCTTCACAGCCGGGAGCGATTTCCATACCTTGCTGCCGTACACAACATTCGCATCCCCGTCATCCCAGCCCCAGTTGCTGGTGAAAATATAGTCTCCCGCATACTCCGGCAGCAGCTCCAGCGACAGATCACCTCCGAAGCCTTCCCCGTCAATCAATGTGGTCCGGATAATCTCCGGCGCCTTAAGGCCAAGGTCTCCGTACAGAATCTCACCGCCTCTTCCTCCCTTATTGCCCCAGGCATAAATTCCCTTCGCATAAGGCTGAAGAATCGATACTGTCTTGTCACCGACAACCTCGGTAATTTTCGGCTTCACTTCAGCGATTCTATCGTTCCACCCGTCAATCCACTGCTGCGCCTCCGTCTCTTTGCCGGTAATCTTGCCAAATTCCAGCAACAAGTCCTGCGGAGTACCCCCGCCGTATTTCAGCCGGACCACCGGAGCAATCTGGACAAGCTGCTCATACTGGGCTTCTTCGATATAGTCAAAAGTCAGAATCAGATCCGGGTCCAGCTTCAGTATAGCCTCAGCGTTGGGCTCCGCCCCGATATTCACGATATCATCCAGCTGACCCGTATGGAACGGATTCTTCAAGGAGTCATCCGAAGCTGCAACCGGCTTCACGCCAAGCACCAGCAGATTCCCGATTGCGCTGCCTGTCAAATCAATAATCCGCTGCGGATTCACTGGAATGGTTACCTCCCCTTTGCCGTCAGTATAGATCTTCGTTGCTGCAGCCGTATTGCCTGTAATAGAGCCCGGAGCCGCCGCTTCGCTCCCCGGATTGGACGTACTCACGGATTGAGCCGCATTATTTCCTGCCGCACCATTATTCGCCGATGTTCCTGCACCAGCCCCCGAACATGCGCTTAGCAGCAAGGTTACACACAATAATAAAACCGCTGTAGCCATAGATGCCGTCTTCGTTCCCCGCATCACCGGTAATCCCCCTTTTCGCTGTAAATGATAATAATTCTCACTACTTTGGATACTATAGCACTTGGAATTATGAGCTACAAGGGCAGTTATCGGATGGGTGACGGGCGATTCTTGTACATGCAGTTCCGCGTCCATTTTCATTCTGAATTGTACCGGCGGGCAACCATACTGCTTCTTGAAGTTCCGGCTGAAGGTATGGGCATCGGGATAGCCCGTCCGTTCCGCGATCTCCTGCACGGTATATCCGCTATGCAGCAGATCGCGCGCTGCCCTCTCCATGCGGATCTGTGTAAGTACACGGATAGGCCCTGCCTGCATCCGGCTCTTGAACAGCTTGCTCAGATAGCTGACGCTGCAATCAAATTGATCAGCCAGAGTATCCAGAGTGATCTGCTCCCTGTAATGCTCCTTCATGAACCGCATAGCCTGGGCCAGCAGGTCCGGCTGAACCGGAACAAGACCCTGCTGCTTCATCTGAGCCAGCACCTCATGCACAAACTGAAGAAACAGCGATCTCACATAGAGATGCTGCAGCGGATCTGCGGTTAACCACTCTATGTGCATCTGTTCAAGCCGGTCCAGCAGGGGATGCGCATAAGCAGGACTGAAGCTGTATTGATGCCTGGCCGGATTCTCCTGCTCCAGCAGCTTGATCACTCTGCTCGACTGGGGCAGCATCAGCACTGCCTTGTACAGCACCAGGAAGTATTCGAAGGCCTCCTCCGCATGCACCGCAAGAACGGCTCCCCGCCCGCCATGCACTAGCTGATGGCGTCTCAAGGTTGTCCGCAGCTCATCCAGCTGTACTTGCGCCTGTCCCTGCGCTGCATACAGGAATGCACTCGCAGGCAATTGGTAATACGGAAGTGCCGAGCCTGCCGGAAGTCTCCCTCTGCGGATATCCATAATCCTGACCGATGCATGGTTCCACCACTGTATATGTTCGTTCAGCTTCATCTCTATTCCCCGCTTATCTTTATTCCGTTGTATCCTATGCCGGTAAATCACATTATAATTGATAACTATTCTCATTCATACCCCATACTATAGCCCACGCCATAGACTAACGCCCTGCATACGATAACCTAGTCAAATTCATCTCCATGCATGCCAATATTAGCTCAAAAGGAGCTGGAAACCAGTGAACTCAGCAACAAAGCTTACCGGACGCGTCGTCTACAAAGGTGATCCGGGTTATGAAGCAGCGCGCAAAAATTGGGACCCGCACACCGACCGCTTCCCAAAGGTATTTGTGTTCGCTAAGAAGACGCAGGATGTAGCTAACGCTATCAAATGGGCCAACGAGCACCGGATTCCCATCCGGCCCAGAGGCGGCAGACATGCGCTGGAGGTCAATCTGTCCCAGGTGAACGGCGGCATCGTCATTGATGTCAGTGAAATGAACAGCATTAAGCTAAGCCGCAAAACCGGGACAGCCGTCGTTGGAGCCGGAAATACAGTCGGGAGAATCGCCCATACGCTGGCCCGGAAAGGGTATATGTCGCCCTTCGGGGATAGTCCAACCGTTGGAATCGGCGGCATTACACTGGGCGGCGGCATCGGCCCGCTTCAGCGTACCCTGGGGCTGGTCAGCGATAATCTGGTGGAGCTTGAAATGGTCGATGCCAAGGGCAGAATTATTATTGCGAATAAGAAAAGTAATGCCGATCTGCTCTGGGCTTCCCGCGGCGGCGGCGGAGGCAACTTCGGCGTATGCACCCGTTACAAATTCAAAGTACGTCCGGCTCCGGCCACAGCGACCGTATTCCGCATCACCTGGCCCTGGAGCCAGTTCGAGCAGGTCCTGAAGACCTGGCAGCGCTGGGCCCCCGCAGTGAATACGAGACTGGGCAGCGAATTATCCATCGGTCCCAAAAAAGGCGGAAATGTCAGCATGCTGGGACTTTTCCTGGGATCTAAGGCCGAGGCGGTCCGCCTCTTGAAGCCCATTACAAGCGTAGGAACGCCTACAATCCAAACGATCCGTTCTCTGCCTTATCCGCAGGTAGTCAGCTTCTTGCTCGCTCCCGATCCGGTACAGACCCAGCGGTTCAGCAACCAGTTCTCCAGCGGCTTCGGACGGAAACCATTCCCGCAGCAGGCATTCAAGCCGATGCGCGAGTTCCTTGAGAAGGTGGAGGGGAAGGACGCCGGGTTCTTTTTCCTCAATTGGGGTGGAGCGGTAAGCCGTAAATCTCCTAAAGCTACCGCCTTCTACTGGCGCAAGGCTAAGTTCTACGTGGAGTGGAACAGCTCCTGGATCAAGAAAGCAGAGGCCGCCAAAAACATATTCTACGTCCGCAACACCCGCCGCAAGCTTCAGCCGTTCATCGTAGGAAGCTACATCAATGTGCCTGACCAGGGCATCAAGCACTCCGGCCCGGTCTATTATGGAACAAACTATGCCAGATTACGCAGAGTTAAGGCGAAATATGATCCAGGTAATGTCTTCAACAATCCGCAGAGCATCCCGCCAGCCCGTACCACAAGCTGATTTCGGCACAAACAAGCAGGAGGGGGTTGCCGCCCCCGCCTGCTCGTTGATTCTAAATATACCGCTACCCTGTTATTGCCGTTTACTTCTTAAGTGTAATCTGGAACTTTGCACCCGCCCCGCCTGCAAATACAATCTTACCCTGCTCTGGCAGCAGGACCTGATTCTTCCCGCTGACCACGGTGTGGTTCACACAGATTCCGGCTTGATCATATACCGCAAAGGAGCTGTTCGCAGGTAACTTGACGGTCATAAGCTTCCCTTGGGCTGCTTTCGGCACACTGTACCACTTGGCATAGCCGCTTGCTGAGATCGTTGCGGATGACTTTGCGCCTGCATAGAGGTCTGTGACCGCTTGTTCACTAACGTACAAACTGCCTGCTACCGTCATATACTCTATTCCATTGTCTGTATAGAAATCGATCTGCATATTGTCACGGCCTGCCATCCCGGGAATCTGCTGTTCATTCAGTGCCTGATTGGCGCTCAGAATTTTATTATTGTAAATATATCCCGGTGCATTCTTGTCCAAGCTCACTGGTATAACCCCCAGCCCGTATTGATAGAGCATCGATGAATACTTCTCGGATATCGAATAATATCGGGTGTTGTTCCGCTTCTCCCATGCGTCTGCAACCTCTGCAGACAAGGGATTGGGATCAAGCTTCTCCGCACTATACTCAGAGGTCGCCGCCTGTCCAAGCTCCGGTTCACTTATATAAGAACGGGACCACATATAGGTACGCCCATTTTTCTCCACCACGAATTTTATTTTTTCCGTTCCTTCTTTATTTACAAAAGAGCCGTCGGCTGTGTACGTATACTTCTGCACAGCACTGTCCGGCACGCCGCTCGCTGCTACAGACAGTTCCCCTGCCGGAGTGATCTCTGCCTTTAACAACGCAGAGTTGCCATAGAGACCGGCATATTGAGAGACTTCCTTGGGCATAACGGCGGGTACTGGAGTCCCGAAGGATTGTTCCGGCTTCAACTGCTTAATGATTTGTTTGTCCTGAAGCACACGGAGGAGCAGTTCACTTGCCATCATTTGATTGATCAAGCTTGAACCGTCTGAAGAGATTACAGCTGCAGCCAGGTTCAATTCCGGGAGTACCACTAACGAGGAGTGATAGGACATGGTGTCTCCGCCTTTGACCAGCGCCTGGATTCCGTATTGGTTGAAGGGAAACAGTTCTACGCTGTCCCAGCCTAAGCCATAAGCCAAGGAGCCGTCGCTTGCTGGCGGCCACATGCCTTTTCTGTACTCTGGCTGAGCCATGGCCGTTAAGGAATCCTTCGAGAGAATCCCCTTGTTCTGGGCTGTGAAAATCTGTGAGAATCTAACCAGATCCTCTGCTGTAGAGAAGACGCCGCCCGAACCGAGAACAGTGTAATTCTCCTGGGGAAGCTGCCCCTCATAAGTCGGAGAATAGATACCGGCCATTGCTTTGAGATCCATAGGATCACGCGGGGTTCTGGTATGATTCATATCCAGAGGCTTAGTGATGTACTTGTGTAAAAATGTCGTGTAGCTCATGCCGCTGACCCGTTCGACCAGAATCTCAGCCAAGGTGAAGCCATCGTTGCAGTAGACGGAGAAGGCTCCCGGATCTGCTTTCAGGTTCTGAGTAGCCAGTTGAGCCAGCAAATGATCGTGTGCGTACGAATCATTATCGTTATAGAGCGCCACATTCGGACCCGGTTTGCCGAGCAGGCCGGAGGAATGATTGAGCAGCATACGCGGGGTGATCTGCGTGTACCGGCTGTCCTTCATCTTGAAATCCGGAATGTAGTTCACTACGGGAGTGTCCAGGTCTACTCTCCCTTCATCTACAAGCTTCATCACAGAAGCGGTAAGCATCATTTTACTCGTGGAGCCTACCCCGTATATGGTATTGGACGTAAGGGGACGCTTGCCGTTCAGGTCGTTTTTGCCTGCCTGGCCTGAGACTACAATCTTGCCATGATCGATTAACGCATACTGTACACTTGGAACACCGTATGTTTCTGTCAGCAGAGCCGCCTTGTCCTCCGCCAGCTTCTGAGTGGCAGTGTATAGGCCGGGCTGGAGCGCCCCGGCGGCCGGTGCAGCCATAGCAGACATGGGAGCAAGCATAGTCATTACGAGCGCTGCTGCTGCCAAAGAATATTTTGCGCTTGCTGTGCGTAGGCTTGTCTTCCTGGTTCTTCTCTCTCTTAGATTCATTGCTGCATCTACTCCTATCTTGATCTGATGGTACAAGCCACCTGATTCGGCGCTAAAGACAGCATAGCCTGCCCAAATGTCCCCAGAGTGACGGCAGCATGAACAGAAGATGAACAAACCCAAAAACATGAAACAGCGGTCCTCCCATGAAGGGAGAACCGCCGCAATATTGTTAGTATAAAGTATAACGGAGCTGTCAGGCTTATTGGCCTGAGTTCGCCAGGAACTCATCAATTTGACGCTGCACCTCTGCGATGATGGTATCAATCCCGGCTGCCTTAACCTGCTGCTGGAGCTTAGCCAGACCTGCGTCTACATCCTTCACCGTTCCGTATTCCAGCGGAATGCCGTATTGCAGCATGACATTGCCGACGTTGGCGACTTCGGTCTTCACCTTGCTGTTATCGAAGACGAAGGTCTCCAGCGGGTAGTGATAGACCTCACCTTCCCATTTGTCAGTCAAGGCGTTCGCTTCATCCGGGAAGGAAGCATTGTCCCGGTTCAGCGGGGAGTTGAAGCCCCAGTTGGAAAAGCCGGTGTAGTTGGCATTCTTCTCGGCGTTCGTGAATTTATCTTCGCCAACCGGATTATAATGCACAGCCGTGATGCCGTTCATGATCAGATCATGCAGCTCCTTGTCGTTCTGGAGCAGATCGATCATCATCAGCGCCCGTTCAGGGTGCTTGGAAGTGGAGTGAATCGCTACGCCGTTCTGTGTAGAGACGGCAACGGATTTTTTCTTATCCGGGTTAATATCGGCCAGGGCCAGCTCATACGGGGAGTTCTTCTCCCGCATATCGGTCATCAAGGCGCCCAGCGTACCCAGATTGTGGGTGATGGAGGCTGCCTTGCCTGCCTTGAATTCCTGCTGATGATCCAGCTTGCTGTTCAGTGCGCTCTTCGACCAGGCGTTATTCTCGGCCAGATCTTTATAATAGTAGACAAGCTCCTTGAATTCAGGAGTCTCATATAAGTTGAACACTTTACCCGCCGGATCATCCAGCTTGAAGCCCATCGGCAGATCGAGGTCGAACAGATTCCATTCGTTCTGCTGCTTGAGCAGGATCCGGTCCAGATTATGCAGCTTCCAGTCACCGGTCTCCGGTACGAATGGGGTAACCCCCTTCTCTTTACCGGATATAGTCTTGAGATAGTTGGCGTATGTCTCCGGACTGTTGATCTCCGGCAGATTATATTTTTTGCGCAGGTCTTCGCGGTACAGAATCAGCTTCTCCACGGTTTCGCCACGGTTCTGAGGCACCATATACAGCTTTCCGTTTACCTTCGCCTGACCCCAGGCTACCTCAGGCATTGCCTTCCAGGTCATCGGTGCATATTTCTCCAGCATCTCGTTCGTCAGCTCCAGGAACCCGCCTTTGAGTGCCTGGTCGTTATAGCCTGCCCAGTTGGCGGCATAGATCAGATCGAAGTCCTCGTTAGCCGCCAGCTTCAGCGGATATTTCTGCGCCCAGTCGGACCAGTCCAGGAATTCAGCTTCCAGTGTGGCGTTGATTTTCTCCTTCAGCTTCTTATTGATCTCTCCGAATACCTGATCATAATCAACCGGCTTCGGACCTACGAAGATCATCTTCAGGGTAACAGGTTGGGATGTATCCACTGCACCGGCATCCTTGGCTGGCTGGGCGTTTGTTCCTGTTGCTTCCGTTGCTGCGGCTGAGGCCTTCGGCTCCGCTGCGTTTCCACCGGCATTCCCGTTGCCGCCTCCGCACGCGCTAAGCAGAGAGATCATCAGGATACTGGACATCAGTGTCATCGCTTTTTTCTTATTCACTAGAATTTCCCCCCAGCTATATGTGTGTAATCGCTTACAAGAACAGTATAATAAAAAATCTGCGCCCCGCTAATATAGGCATTCAACGATAATACATACTTTTGCAACGACTTTCAGGGTGGGATAACATAATATTCCTGAAAAAGAGCCTATCATAAAAAGACCCGGGCAACATCCGCCCGGGTCTGTATTCACATCAGCTTCTTAATCTCTTCCAGTGGCAATTCAACCGCCTTGGATACTGCCTCGGGAGAAAATCCGTGGAGCAGCAGCTTACGAATCGTCTCCGCCTGGCCTTCTTCTTTGCCTTCTTCTTTTCCTTCCGCTTTGCCTTTCTGTATACCTTTTTCCATACCTTCCGCAATACCCTCTTCATAACCCCAACGCTTCCAGGCTGGCATGAGTTCCATAATTACTTCTCCCTCCTCACGGACATAATCAGTGCCAGTATACCCCATTTTCGCCAATAACGCAGCAGCCACTGCATTATCCGAATCGATGAACTGCCGCCAGTTCTGCTTGCGCAGCTCCACCTTCTATTGGGCAGTAATGTTGCACAAAAAGACGGCACCGTCTGACCAGCCGGGTGAGGCTGATTCAGACGGTGCCGCCCCTAAGGCCACACAGATTATAGTGATCCGCTGCTTATTTCTCCAGGAACCCGGTAGACGGATTGGTGATGAAGAAGCCTTCCTGCGGCACATAGAAATACTGAATCCATACGCCGTCAAGCAGCGGTTCGCGGGTATCCAGCAGAATCTCGATATCCTTGTCTGTAGCAACTACTTCATCGTGCTCTGTGGGGATATCCAGCGCTACATCATAGTGTCCGTGATCTCCATGATTCTGGGTGATGACCACGCGGATTTTCTTGCCTTCCGCTTCCGGGCTGTTCAGCATATCTTTTAGAACTTTAGCTGCATTGCGGTTAATTTTTACTTTCATCCTTTGGCGACCTCTATTCTGCTTAGTAGTATGAAATCAGAGATTCATTATAACATATTATAAGGTGCTATAGATAATTAAGCGGTTAATTCAGCCTGGATACCACAGATCACCACCTTAGCTCATAGTCTACCGCAAGCAGTTCAAATTGATTCCGCGTGAACCGGATCAGCCCGTCCTGCGCCATCCGCTGCAGCTCCCTTGATAAGGCGCTTCTGTCCACCGTCAGATAATCCGCCAGGTCACTTCTGCCGAACGGGATTTCGAAGGCGGGCGAATTGTTTTTACGGGCCTGAATGCTCAGGTAGTGAATGATCCGCTCCCGCAGCGATTTGTGGGAGACCAGATCAAGCTTCTGATACATCGAGCGGTTATTCTCCAGCAGCAGGGCCAGCATATTCTCTATAATCCGTCCGCGAAGAATGCAGGTCGTTTGCCCCGGACGGATAATATTGTTCATTCGGATGAACAGAATCCGGCATGCCGACCCGGCTATCGCCTCATAACCGCTGGGCTCCTGCTCTTGACGAAGCGCTGTCTCCCCAATAATCTCCCCATCCGCAAGCTCTGAGAAGATGAAGCGTGTGCCAGAGCTGTTCTCCTTGCAGAGCAGGACATTCCCCTCCAGAATGATGCCCGCCGCCTCCAGGTATTCCTCCTGCTTGAAGATGAAATCCCTCCTGCCGAAATCCTTAATCGTCCCCTGAAGACAACCGAGCGCCTGCTGCACCTCACTGCCCTGAAATCCTTTGAACAGGACTGTATTTTGAATTTTGTTCATATATTGCTGCAAATTTATCCGCCTCCTGTTGCCATGGCAACAGAGTCATTTTAGAAACTCTGCTACAATTCAATAAATGAGAACGATTCTCACTTTACTTCTCATTATAGCAAAAGTTAAGCATCAAGCAATATACAGGAGGACATTATGAGTGAAATCAAAGAAGGAACGATCGTTCACTTCAATCACATGATCAGTATACGGCCTAATCAGATTTCCAGCAGAACACTTCACTTCCCTGAAGGAGCTGCCGCCACTGCGGAAGCCCCGGATTGGGTGCTATACGGCATGGACACCGGCGAATCCATCAGCTCAGAGACCTCGCCCAGATCCAAGATCATCCACGTTCTGGAGGGGGAACTGCACATGCTTATCGCTGACCAGTCCTGTGCATTAACCGCCGGAGCAGCAGTCGTCGTACAGACCGGCACTTGGCATGAGTTCACCGCACAGAGCAGCTGCAAATTCCTGCAAATCAGCATTTAACCTGGAGGTAATCGTATGGAACAAGAACAAGAGCAATTTATTAAAAGACTCCCGCATGCGGAGGTTATGGATCTGCGCAAAATCATTACCGTTGAGCAGGAGCAAGTGTCCAGCCTGACCCTGGTCCAGCGGCAGAACCTTGCCATGACTCTGATCTCAGTAGATACAGGTTCATCGATTGGCGGGCACTCCTCTCCCGGCGACGCCATGGTCAATATTCTGTCAGGTGAAGCGCGGATTACCATTGACGATAAGCCCTATATAGTGCGCGCTGGGGAGACTCTTATTTTGCCTGCCAATATTCCCCACGCGTTATATGCAATAGAAGCCTTCCAAATGCTGTTAATCGTTGTGAAGCCTGAGAAGAAAGGGTTGAGACATGTTGAAAAAGGAAGTCGGTCATAATTTCCTTGCCAAGCTTGGTAAAAAACGGCTGCGTCCCGGCGGTGTCGCTGCTACGAACTGGTTAATCCGGCAAGCGAAGCTGAGTAAGGACAGCCGGGTACTGGAGGTAGCCTGTAACATGTGCACTACCTCTATCCAGCTTGCGCGGGAGTACCATTGCCAGATTACCGGAATCGACATGGACCCCAGGGCGCTTGCGAAGGCGGAGCAGAACATCAGAGACGCGAAGCTGGAGAGATATATTAATGTCAGACAAGCGAATGCGATGAAGCTCCCTTTTGAGGATAACAGCTTCGATGTCGTCATTAATGAAGCCATGCTGACGATGCTGAACCAGGCGGCGAAGCAAAAAGCGGTAGCTGAATACTTCCGTGTCCTCAAGCCGGGCGGTGTGCTGCTTACGCATGACATCACTTTTGCAAAGGAGAATATGGCGGAGGAGCTGGCCGAGCTGCGGAAGACCATTCATGTGAACGTAGAACCGCTGCCTGTAGCAGACTGGGAAGGCCTGTTCAACACGACCGGCTTCAAGCTGGTTGAGCATGCAACCGGATCGATGTCGCTGATGAGCATTACGGGGATGATCCGGGATGAAGGGGTCGCCGGTACGCTGCGTATTTTCAAGAATGCCCTCAAAAAGGAAAACCGCGCGCAGTTCAAAAAAATGTATACCTTTTTCAACACCACAGGCAAGGATCTCAATTATATCGCAGTATGCAGCAGCAAAAATGATTAACACAAGAAGCTGTCCCAACCAGCCCTATTTCACGGCATGCGGGACAGCTTCTCGTATGTGTATTTCTGTTTATGAAGCGTTCTGATTCGACAGAGCGGCTAACACTTCATCGGTAATGTCCTTGCCACCCTTGAAGTTAGTAATGAACGCCCCGATGGAATAGATCGGTCCCCAAGGAATCCCCCACCAGCCTACAAAGAAAGTCAGCAGGGTGTACTTCAAGCCTTGTTTGACGGAGCCCTCGCCCGCCTTGATGAAATAGATACCCGAGCTGCGTCTGAACGTCATCAGGACAACGGAGAAGCAATACGTATAGATCACGAATTTGCCGCCTTGCTGAATCTGGCTCATAATATTGCCGCCGTCCATGTTCTCGATCCCTTTTATGACCATAGGAAATCCCCTTTAATGTTTGTTAATAATCATATACCGTAGGGATGGCGGACTGAAACAGCAGACAAATATTTGTAAAACGTGAGCTTCCGGCAGTCGCGGATTACTCCAGCTCAGCTCCGTTACTGGCGATTACCCTTTGATACCAGAAAAAGCTGTCTTTGCGAGACCGGTCCAGCGTCCCCTTGCCCTCGTTATCCTTATCCACATAGATGAAGCCGTAACGCTTCTTCATCTCTCCGGTACCTGCACTGACCAGATCGATGCAGCCCCAGGAGGTGTATCCGATTAAATTCACGCCGTCAGCCAGCGCCTCCCCCATCGCCCGGATATGTTCCCGCAGATATTCGATCCGGTAATCGTCCTTGATTGACCCGTCTGCTTCTACGGTATCTACTGCGCCAAGGCCGTTCTCCACCACCATCATCGGCAGGCCATACCGGTTGTAGATATTATTCAGTGACCACCGCAGGCCTTGCGGGTCAATCTGCCATTCCCATGCGCTTGCCTTCAGATAAGGGTTCTTCAGACCCAGCGACATATTGCCGCCAATCGACTCCTGATCCGGAGCTGCGCTTACGCAGGTGGATGAATAGTAGCTGAAGGTGTAGAAGTCTACACAGCCTTCCTTAAGAATCTGCCCGTCACCCTCCTCCATCTGCAGCTCAATCTGCTTCTCCCGGAAGTATCGCAGCGCGAAGCCCGGATAAGCGCCTCTTACCTGAACATCGGAGCAGAGGAAATTACTCAGATTATCCTTCTGCTGGGCCAGCAGCACATCCTCGGGATTACAGGTCAGTGGGTAAGAGCACATATAGGCAATCATACAGCCGATCTGAAAATCCTTATGAATCTCATGTCCCAGCTTCACGGCTCTGGCACTGGCGATGAACTGATGATGGAGTGCCTGGTATCTTAGCTGCTCATTCTCAGTTTGCGCGGATGCACTCAGCTCGGCATTTCCCTCAGGCTTCATCGCCCCGGCCATGAAGGTCCCGAAAGGCATCGTAAGGATGTTGATCTCATTGAAGGTCAGCCAATACTTCACTTTATGCTTATACCGGTTAAAAATCACCTCGCAGTAACGGACATAGAAATCAATTGTTCTGCGGTCCGCCCATCCGTTGTACGCTTCGGCCAGATGGTAAGGCGCTTCATAATGGGAGATCGTCACCAGCGGTTCGATCCCGTGCTTGGCCAGCTCGGCAAACACCCGGTCATAGAACTGCAGCCCTTCTTCGCTTGGCACGGCATCATCCCCGTTCGGGAATATCCGTGACCAGGCGATGGACATGCGGAACACCTTGAAGCCCATCTCGGCGAACAGCGCGATATCCTCCTCATACCGGTGATAGAAATCAACGGCCTCATGGCTCGGATAATTAGCTCCGGCTTCCAGCACCGGAGTAATTCTCCGGGAGACCGTATGCGTTCCGGCGGTCATGACATCCGCCGTGCTTAACCCCTTGCCTCCCGCATCGAATCCGCCTTCAAGCTGATTCGCAGCCGTTGCGCCGCCCCACAGAAAATTTTCCGGAAAACTTCTGTTGCTCACCTTCGCATTCACGTTGTTATTCATAATTAATTCCTCCTGGGATTGGATTAGGATACCTGTTAGATCATGACGGTCAGCAGATTCTCCCGGTAATCGACACTCTTCTTATCCGTCTCAATGACATCCAGATACTCACCGGAATTGGAGATGATCACAGGCGTGGTCAGCGTATAGCCCGCCTCTCTGATTGCGGCAACATCGAACTCCATGAGCAGTTGGCCTTTGGTGACGGTATCGCCTTGCTTGGCCCGGGGGGTGAAATGTTTGCCCTTCAATTTGACCGTGTCCTTGCCGACATGAATCAGAATATCGACCCCGTTATCACTGGTAATGCCGATTGCATGGCCGGAGGCAAACAAGGTAGTCAGTACCCCGTCAACCGGAGAGTACACCTTGCCTTCCAGCGGTTCAATCGCTATGCCTTTGCCCATTGCGCCTGTAGAGAAGGCTTCGTCGGTCAGCTCCGACAAGGCTCTGATCTGACCCTTCAGCGGACTTCCCACCGTCTCCTGCTTCACCAGAACGCTCCGGGCAGTCCCCCCGCTTTTGCTGTCCGCCGCTTCTTCATCCTTGAACCCGGAGAAGAAGACAAGAATGAACCCGAGAATGAAGCTGATCACAATGGCGGCAATCGCGCCGTAGAAGCCTTTATCCATCCCGTCAGGACTGATGTAGCTTGGGATACCGAAGATTCCCAGACCGCCGAGAATATAACCTTTGGTGCCCATTAGACCGACGATACCGCCGCCGACCGCCGCCGCAACACAGCTTAAGATGAACGGCTTCTTGCGCGGCAGTGTAATTCCGTAAATGGCAGGCTCCGTAACTCCGAAGATACCGGAGATAATGGCCGGAATCGACAATGACTTCAGCTTGGCGTTCTTGGTCCGCAGCATAATCGCCAGCACAGCACCGGTCTGGGCAAACGAAGCGCCGAAGGAAGCCGCCAGAATCGGATCAGATTTCAGTACAGCCATGTTATTGAGAGCAATCGGCACCAGACCCCAGTGCAGCCCGAAGATGACGAAGACCTGCCAGAACGCGCCTACCAGCAGCCCTTCAATAACCGGACTGAGATTGTAGAGGAACAGGGTTCCCTGCCCCAGCAGCTGTCCCGCCCAGGTGGAGACCGGACCGATGGCAATCAGCGCCAGCGGGACGGTGACCAGCAGGGTAAAGAACGGGACGAGGAAGGTACGTACCACGCTCGGCGTCACTTTTCGGAAGAAGGCTTCCAGCTTGGAGCCAATATAAGTCGAGATGATGATCGGAATGACGCTGGAGGTATAGGACATCAGGATGACCGGAATCCCCAGGAAGGTAATGTACACAGGCGATTCAAAGATCGTTCCGCTAAAAAGCGTGTACAACGGTTCGCCCGCCGCCGTGATGGTGCCAAAGGACGGGTACACCAGCGTAGCGCCTATTGCCATCCCGATAAAGATGTTGGCTCCGAATTTCTTGGCCGAGGTATACCCCAGGAAGATCGGGAAGAAGTAGAACAGGCAATCCCCGAGCGCATTCAGAATCTGGTAGGTCCCCGACTCTTTGGTGAGAAGTCCTACGGTCAGGAACAGGGCGGTGAAGCCCTTGATCATCCCGGTTGCGGCCAGTACGCCAAGAGTCGGCGAGAATACGCCGGAGATCATGTCGATGAAGCTGTTGAACAGACCCATGCGCTCACCGGAGGCTGCCTCTGATCCGCCTTCCTGTAAACCGCCCGCGGTCATCACCTGCGCATAGACCTCAGATACATGATTGCCGATCACGACCTGGTACTGGCCGCCGCTCTGAATCACCGTTACAATGCCGTCCATATTTTTTAGTACATCTGTATTCGCCACCGCCTCATTCTTCAGCTTGAAGCGCAGACGGGTCACGCAATGGCTAAGTCCGTTGATATTCTCCTTGCCGCCGACATGCTTGATAATATCCTTGGCTAGTGCCTCATATTTCATAGTAAGTCCTCCCGTTTCCTGATGAATGATAAGCAAAAGGCGAAACCATCCCGGCAGGTTCCTGCCTGATTTGGTTTCGCCTGCATGACCAGTAACAATCCAAGTGGTTTTATTCAGTTTGTCTTTGTGTTACCCGCTGAATGTGAATTGTCAGATACAGGATTTCTTCATCCCGGAGCTTCTGGTCCAGATACTTCTCAATTTTGAGTACACAATGATGGGCTTTCCTGTATTTCATCTTCACCTGCTTGAGCAGAAAATCGTCCACAGACTCCTCAGACTCCTGCTTACGCGAACGCTGGAAGAAATACCGCAGATGGGTGATGAACCGCTCATAGCTGACGGTACTCTCATCAATTTCGTTGTTATAGGAATACTTAACAATATTGAGGATGTCATCAATCTGCTGAGTCTGCCTGGTAAGATCCGCAATCTTGTTACCCGAGCTGTTCATTTGTGCATTGATCAGATGGAGTGCAATGTTCCCGGCCTCATCCTCCGGCAGGCGGATACGGGTAACCTGCTCAATCATTCCCATGGCATGATGCCCGATAGCGTACTCCCTCGGGTAACAGCGCTGAATCTCCCAAAGAAGCGGATTGTCGTTGCGGATGCCCTGCTCATGTAGCCTTAGCGCATGAGTCAAATGATCCGTCAAGGTCACATAGATATAATCGCTCAGCCGGGCCTTCAGCGTCTGCTTGGCATACTCGATAATGTCATAGCTTAAGGCCACATATTCGGCGGGGGCATCCGCCATTAAGGCCTTGAATTTCTCGGACGCGTCATTTCGCTTCAGGACAAATGTCTTCTCGATCAGAGAGACATCCACCGGATCACCCGGACTCTTCTTGAAGCCGATGCCGCGTCCCATAACAACCAATTCATCCTTACCTGAATCCTTGGCAATAATGGCATTGTTATTGAAAATCTTCTCGATAATCAACCCAGCTGCCCTCCTTTACCCCGAATTTCATTTGGCAATGCTTACAGGATGTTAGACGGGTCAAGGATTCCTTACGGCGTCCCGCAGGGCCCTTAACATAAAGAAAGGCAAAACCCAAAACACGTGACCATGTTTTGGGTTTTGCCTTTGCAGTAACAATCCCAAATTCAGAATAGCACCGAATTTCAGTTTTGGCAACAAAAATGTTTGCGCTTACAAATGTATGGTTATGTCAAAAAAAGGAATGTCCCCTATTCACAGGGAACACTCCTCTTCTATCTGCACTTACCTTAGACCGATGACGAACTCACGGCCTGGGCATTTCCACTTCCCCACCGCAGCTTATACAGCTCCGGCAATACCACACCCAGCAGCACCAGCACCACCCCAATCCATTGTAGAAGACTTACATGCTCCTGCAATACGAACGAGGACATTAAGACGGCAACGGGCAGTTCGACGGCACCCAGAATACCGGCCATCCCGCCGCCGATATGCGGAACTCCGATGGCGAACAGCAGCGGCGGAATGAAGGCGCCGAACAAGCCGAGCAGGAAGCCGAACAGCAGCAGCGGTCCCCATAGCATACCGTTAAACAGGAAGGTCGGCGGGAACAGGATACACAACAGCACCAGGCCGCCAGTGACCATCCAGGCGCTCCGGTAGGCCGGATGGGCCGATGGAACGGCTTTGCCGCTGAAGATAATGAACATCGAATAGCTTACTGCCGATAATAATCCGAGCATCAGCCCCAGCAGGTTAAACTCGGCAGCTCCCTGATTCAGAATACCTGCGGCAAGCAGGGTTCCGCCGAACAGCAGGATCAGCGTCAGCACCGTGATTTTGTCAGGGCGTTGACGTTTGCTTACGGCCTGAATGAGCACACTGATCCAGGTGAACTGGAACAGCAGGATAATCGCCAGCGAAGCCGGAATATACCGGAGCGACTGGTAGTAGAGCAGGCCCGTAACCACGGTTGGCGCACCGGCCATCATCAAGAGCAGTCTATGCTTCCAGGTCAGCCTTGCGGGGGCCGCCTTGGCAGTTGCTGTAACGTTCGTTGTGCTGCGCTGTTTGCGGTTCGCTCTAAGCTTGGTATATAACGCAAGCAGCCAGGCGAGAATACAGCCGGTTAAGAGCTGGGTGCCGACTACCTCTCCCAGCTTGTAACCCTGCCCGTAGGCCAATACAACAATTGTTGATAAAATGCCGTAGCTCATAGCGCCTACAAGTACGGAGATTAAATATTTCATATCTTTCATGTCTGTTATGCCTCCTGAATCTTCTGATCTGAATCATCTCGTCAAGGTCAAGGACCGCAGAGACGCAAAAAATCCTAACTCCGGGATAGGGACCGCTGGTTCATGGTCCTTATCATCGTAGTTAGGAAGAGTAGGCTTCCTGTAGAAACCCTCGCCCTGTAACATCTGAATGGCTGCGAGGTTATACGAGAACAATATAGAGTTATGAATGATTGCCTGATTGACGACTGTTCATATGTTACACGCCAAGTGAGCTGGCGTCAAGTCTTAATTCTTTTTAATCAATTCTCCAGCCTGACTTCACCCGTACTTTTATTCCACTGTAAGCCAATTCCGAGAAGATTACATATGGTCTCCAGCGGGAATTGTGCCGAATCCGGCAGATTGTTCATTGTAAATTCGCGGTCTGATTTCTTGCCATTGATATATAATTCGAGCGGATCGCTGAATTTGACCTGGACAGTGTTACTTCCGTATACGAAAGACCAGACCGACATTTGTTTATAATATAATTTCGGATCAGGGTTGGATGTGCTCATGCTTACCTTCACGCCAAGTGCCTTGAACACACTGTTCTGCGGTACATACAGCTTGCCGTCCTTAATGGAAGCTGTGCCATAGAAGGAGAACGGCTCACCGTTGACGAAGAACATCAGCGGCGGCTGGACCGGTGCCAGGATATATCCCGCTTGATCCTTGGTCACTGTCCCCCTCCCGGTCGCAAGCCCCGTGTCGAAGCTGTCGCCCCAGCCCAGAAGCGTCCCATCCTTGTGCTGGGCAAAGCCAAAGGTTCCGCTGCTTCCCCAAATATTGCTGATTTGATTTCCTTTTTTGATCTGATACGGCTTCGCCAGTGCTCCAGAATTATAGTTCCATTGCCAGAGCGTTCCATTCCTCTTCAAGGCAAACAGCCGGTAGAAGCCGGTATCCAGCTTGTAGACATTATTAAGGCCAGCAACGGCAGAAGGTGCTTTGAGCCCCTTGTTCCAACGCAAGACTTGGCCGTCACTGCGCAGCAGGAACAGTTCACCATTTGTAGCTGCCATACCGGTTATTGAGGATGAAGCTAGCGTAGCTACACTGACTGGATCACTCTCCAAGCGGATACGGTTATACACGGTATTAACAACACTCATTTGCTTCACACTGCCCTCTTTAGTAAGAAACAACGCATCGTTACCGTTAATTAGGGCGGATCTGACTCCGGAGACTGCCTTGAGTGCTAAATAGTGAATCTGTGCCGGCAGCACGCCAGGCTGATCGTAGGACGGGTACCACAGGGTGGCCGTTCCGTCTTTTCTCACAGCGATACCAAGGTTACCATTTGTGGCGATAGAGGATACCTCCTGCAGACCCTCCAGCTTCACTGGACCTCCCCGTTTTTGATCCCGCAATTTGGGGTCATTCTGAATATAGCTGCTGTAGTCCCGGCCCCACCCCCATACCTCTCCATCCTTACTGAGCGCAAAGGATACGCTTCCCGCTGCCGCCACCTGCACGATTCCGCTTAGACCTTCTACCTGTCTCGGAATGTACTGATTAATACTTGTACCGTCCCCGACTTGACCGAACTTATTGTCTCCCCAGCCGGTGACGGTCCCGTCACTCCAGGCCGCTATTCCATGCGCAGAGCCGCCGGACACACTTACCGCTCTTACCACCCCAGCAGCAGCCCCACTTCCGGCTGGCAGACCTAAGGATACTATCAGCAGTGATACGAGGAGCAGAACTGATGATTTACGAAAAAACAACGGCTTATCCCCCTTGTAAGATACTTTATTCTCATAGATTCTTTTAACCTTCCTATTATGTTCCATTTATTAGTAATTAACAATAACAAACATAGACCCTACTCTCCCAAATTATGATAAAATATAACTCAATTCAGCAGCCCATCTGAAAGGAGTCCTACATATGGTGAAGACCCGTCCTCAATCCGGCGCGATCGTAAAAATTTGAAACATTGACAAGTTTCGATACGTAGCAGTCTGTAATAGCCTTCATTCCAACCCATTTCATGTGATTCAAGCTGCTATCCCCAAATATACTACTACGGAGGAGGTGTAGATCCTGAACAGATCCGGGCCCGTTAAGCTCCTCGGCATGATTGCCGGAGTTGTAATTCTAAATGTCATCGTTCTCTCTCCCGGCCTGCTCGGTGTCGAGATCGGCGGAAGCCCGCTGGAAACGGCATCGGCAGTAACCCTGCTAATCATCAGTCTGCTGGTCGTCTTATACGGAAGTTACACCTTGCTCTTCAACCCCCCGGCTGCCAGGCCCGCCAGCGTGCAATTAGAGACGCGTGAGGATTACATTGCCGGCCTTGGCCGTCACCGGAATGTGAAGGTGCTGAAGGATGATATCTCCCTTGCCCTGGATCAGATGGAGCGGATTGAGAAGAAGAAGACCGCACTGCTCCAGGTGCTGGGCCGCAGGTTCGATCCGGCTGAGCTCAGCTTCCGCAAGTTTCATTCTGTCATTATGGAGGTTGAAAAGCTCTTTTATCTGAATATCCGCGGGCTGCTGGGCAAGCTCAGTGTGTTCGATGCCTCGGAGTTCGCCAGATTCAGTGCCGGTAACGCATCAAGCCGGTTCTCCAGCTCCCTGATTCAGAAGAAAACCGCGTTATACAACGAATATCTATCCTATGTCAAAGGCTGCCTCGGGGCCAACGAGGAAATTCTGCTTAAGCTGGATCAGCTCCTGCTGGAGATTACCGAGCTGGGCAGCGCAGATTATAGCAATGTGGAAGACATGCCATGCATGCAGGAATTGACCGCCCTGATCGGGCAGACGAAACTCTATCAGTAAGGAAAGGGAGATGAACCTATGAGGAAAGGCAAAACACTGTTCATACTCGGCATTATCGCCGCATCCGTCTTCGCACTTGTCTATTTCGGAATCACCTTAACGTCCAATCTGGGCAAATCCAAGACAGAAATCTCTGCCGAAGACGCCGACAAAAGACTGAACCGCCTCTATAAGGATATCAACGTGACCAGTGCTGAGCCTGTAAAAGGGCAGATCGATCTTGATCCGGCATCCGTCGGCGATTCGTTGCCCGATATCTCCAAGTTCCCCATCTCCGTAGAGAGCACAACCGATAGCTACGTCGAGATTTTCTCCTCCACGGAGAAGTCCGGAACAGGCAACGACGGCTGGCTGAATGAGGTTGCAACAGACTTCAACGCTGCCGGTCTTACAATAGACGGCAAGCCGGCCTCCGTCAAAATCCGCAACATCGCTTCCGGCACAGCCGCAGATTATATCCGTTCCGGCAAATATGTGCCTGATGCCTTCACTCCCTCTAATGAGCTATGGGGCGAGATGGTTAAGGCCAGCGGCGTGCAGGCCGAGCTGGTTACGAAGCGTCTGACCGGCAACGTCGCCGGAGTCGTAATGAGCAAGCAGAAATACGACCAGCTGGTCGACAAATACGGTTCGATCAATGTCAAGACGATTACCGATGCCATTGCGGCTAATGAGCTGGCGATGGGGTACACCGATCCTTTTGCCAGCTCAACGGGGCTAAATTTCCTGGTCACCGCGCTGAGCACCTTCGATAGTACAGATCTGCTGGGAGCCAAGGCGGTGCAAGGCTTCGAGAAGTTCCAGGCCAACGTGCCCTTCATCGCCTCCACCACCCTGCAAATGCGGGAAGCCGCCAAATCCGGCATGCTGGATGCCTTCGTGCTTGAGTATCAGACCTTTGTCAATGCGAAGGACCTGACCAGCGGCTATGTATTCACCCCGTTCGGGGTAAGACATGACAGCCCGCTCTATGCACTCGGGCAGCTGCCGCCGGAGAAGCTGGCGATCATTAAGAAGTTCGGCGAATTCGTCCAGCAGGAGAAGTACCAGAAGACGGCTGCCGACAAGGGCTTCAACGGCCTGACCGACTATGTCTCCGAGCTGGCACCGGTTGACGGCTCCATTCTCACCTCGGCCCAGAAGCTCTGGAAGGAGAAAAAGAACAGCAGCAAGCCGATTGCGGCAGTGTTCGTAGCCGATGTCTCAGGCAGCATGGCCGGCGAGCCGCTGAACCGTCTCAAGGAGTCCCTGCTGAAGGGCCAGAAATTCCTCGGCAAGGACAACAGCATCGGCTTTGTCTCCTATTCCAGTGATGTGACCATCAATCTGCCCATCGGCAAATATGACACCAATCAGCAATCCATGTTCGTAGGGGCGATTAACAGCCTTCAGCCTGTGGGCGGCACGGCTACCTTCGACGGGTTGGTGGTTGCGATGAAGATGCTGAAGGATGAGCTGGCGGTGAACCCGGATATGAAGCCTCTGATCTTCGTGCTGAGCGACGGGGAGACCAACGAAGGCCATTCCCTGGATGATATCCGGGGCCTGATCGAGACCTACAAGATTCCGGTATACACCATCGGGTATAACGCCAATATCAAGGCACTGGAGAGCATCTCCAGCATCAACGAGGCGGCCAATATCAACGCTGACACAGAGGATGTAGTATACAAAATCGGTAACCTGCTCAACGTGCAAATGTAGACTTTATATTCTGAAGGAGGGTTCATATGTCATTCACCATGGAAATCCCCAGCCCCGAGAAGCTGAAATCTGTCATTGAGGAGCAGGTCCAGCCGGAGCCGGAGGAAGTCACCCAGCTTAAGGAGCAGGCTCTAAATAATGTATCCAGTATACTGGAGCTGGACTTCGAGTCTCTGGAGAAACGCAAGGCCGTGCTGCAGTCCATTGACAGCTTCGGGATGGGCACCATGCGCTCCTCGTCGGAGAAGAACTCCCTGCTTCAGGTATCGGTGGGCAATCTGTCCAAGACCGGGGATGAAGGCGGCCAGGTCGCCAAGGGATTAACCGAGCTTCATCAGCAGCTTAAGGATCTGGACCCCAGTGCGGTTGATTTCGCCAAAAGCGGGTTCCTCGGCAAGTTTTTCCACCCCCTGCGTAATTATTTCGCCAAATATCAAAAGGCCGATGCCGTTATCTCCGATATTATTCTATCCCTGGATAAAGGCAAAGCCGTGCTGAAGAATGACAATACGACACTGGAGATTGAACAGCAGACCCTGCGGGAGCTGACCAAGCGGCTTAAGAAGGAGATTCAGCTCGGCATCCTGATGGATGAAGAAATCGAGAAGCAGATTGAAGCTGCCAAGCAGCGCAGTGAAGATGAAGATAAGGTGCGGTTCATTACGGAGGAAGTCCTGTTCCCGCTGCGCCAGCGGGTGATGGATCTGCAGCAGATGCTCGTGGTCAATCAGCAAGGCATTATGGCCATCGAGGTTGTCATCCGCAACAACAAGGAACTGATCCGTGGAGTCGACAGAGCCAGGAATGTTACGGTATCTGCGCTCAAAATTTCGGTTACAGTGGCCAGTGCCTTGTACAACCAGAAGATCGTTCTCCAAAAAATCGAGCTGCTGAACCAGACCACCGACAATCTGATCAGCGGCACCTCCAGAATGCTTAAGGAGCAGGGTGCTGCCATTCACAAGCAATCGCTCGAAACCAGCATTTCGGTCGATACGCTGAAGCAGGCCTTCACCGACGTCCTCTCAGCACTGGATTCGATCAGCACCTACAAGCAGGAGGCGCTCCCCAAGATGCGTGAGACCATTACCCAGTTCCGGGAGCTGGCAGATAACGGCGAACAGCAGATTCAGCGGCTGGAAAAGGGCAACACGCTCGGGCTGTAGCAGCAACGCTGCCCATATTTAACGAAAAACAGAGCATGGCGGAGAATTCGCCGGTGCTCTGTTTTTTGTGTGTCTATTTTCCTTTTGCGCTCTACTTCCCTTTATTAAGTAAGCCTGTCACCATTCTGCTCAAAGTCCCTTGATCGATATATGGAGCGAGGCTTGCCAGCAGATCCGGGCTAAGCTGTTCAGCTTCCACTTCACCAAGCAACTTCTCAAGCTTTCCCCTGTCCAGAAAAGGAGCAAGACCTATGAGCCGGTTTCCATCGACATTACCGTCTGCCACGCGGTCAACTAGAAGGCCCAACGTTTCCCTGCTAATAAAGGGAGCCAGTCCTTGAATGGAGTGCCAGCTGGGGCTGTCCCCTCTGGCTTGTTGCACCAATCGGTCCAGCTGTTCCCGTTCCAGAAACGGGGCGATGCCCACAAGATTGTTCACCTCTCTGGAACCGTCCGCTGCTTGATCAACCAGCTCGCTTAAGGTGCTGCTGCTGACGAACGGGGCAAGGCCGGCAATAACATTCCAAGCCATTTCTTTCTTTTCAGCTTGACGAACCAGTTCATCTAATAGATCTGTTCCCAGAAAAGGGGCCAGCCGCATAATTACATCTAACGTAAGGACGCTGCTGTCTATGGCCTCTGTCACCTTATTAAGGGCACTTGCTTTTACAAAAGGCGCTACTTCTACAAGCTCTTCCATCTCCAGCTTACCGGCATTGACCAGCTCTGCAACCTGGCCCGGCCTGTTCTCTGCAATCTCCTCTACGATCCGTCCTATGTGCGGGTGCTCCCGATGGTCTGCGTTATCTCCTGCATTCAAAATGTCGTCGACGGTCAGGCCGAATACCCCCGCAACCTGCGGAAGTGTTCCGATGTCCGGCAGCGAGTCGCCCCGCTCCCATTTCGATACCGCCTGATGACTTACATTCAGTTGATCGGCAAGCTCCAGCTGGGTCCAGTCCCGGTCTTTGCGAAGCCGCGATATATAAGCCCCAATTCTACGTAAGTCGAGCATGATATCCCTCCGAGATTATAAAATGTACAGTGCGCACTGCCAAAAACAGCATAGCATTTCAGCATAGACAAGCCTATCAATTGCTGGTTGAATGACTGCATCCCCTATAATTCAACTGCCGGTAGAATGTTCCGGATGACTATTTCAGGGTTAAATATTAATGAAACCCCCTAAATATATTAACATAAAATGGGTTGTATACTATTCCTGATTATTGTATATTTATTCAACCGGCATTTATTGCTGACTTCTCATCTACCGGGGGATACACCGATGCATTTTTTGAATATTAACCAGCTTACTTCAGAGCAGATTCTGGATATCTTTGAATTAACCGACCGGCTTCGTCTCCGGCAATCAGAACCGCTGCTCGAAGGTAAAACGATGATCCTCTTCTTCCCGGAGACCAGTCTGCGGACCAGGGTCAGCTTCGAGAAAGGCATCCGTGACCTGGGTGGGGCCTGCATTACCTTTCCGCCGGAGACGCTCGAGAAGAAAGAAGCGCCCGGAGATATCGTCCGCTACCTGGAGAACTGGGGGGATGGCATCATCGCCAGAACACCTGACCTCTGCAAACTGGAGGAGCTGTCCGCCTGCGCCTCTGTTCCCGTTATTAATGCGATGACCGCACATAATCACCCTTGCGAGATTCTGGCTGACCTGTATGCTCTGCGCAGCCTCCGGGACAACTACCGGGAGCTGACCTACACCTTCGTTGGACCGCCCGGTAATATATCAAGAACTTGGCTTGAGGCAGCGCAAGCCCTGAATCTCTCCTTCCATCATGTATGCATGCCAGGTCATGAGCTGGCCAGCGGCAATCATCCAGGCTATACCTTTCATACGAGCCTGGATAGCGTGTTACCGGAAAGCGATGTAATTCTTACCGATTCATTGCCCAAGGATTTCCTGACCCCGGAGTATATCAGCGCCTACCAGATTACACTGGACCGGATGAAGCAGACCAGACCCGGGGCGCTGCTGAACCCCTGTCCTCCCTTCTTCCGCAATGAGGAGGTCAGTGAAGAGGTTATTGCTTCGCCTTATTTTGCCGGATTCGGGTTCAAGAAAAGCCTGATCTATCTTCAGCAAGCCATCCTGATCTATTGCTTATCGCATTGATACACAACACATCCACATTTCCTGAAGGGGAGAATGACTATGAAGGCTTTGTTCAGAAAAACAGGTATCCTTCTGCTTGTACTGCTACTGGCATCACTCGGTACTCTCGGGGGCGGCGGATTGTCACATACAGCAGCAGCGGCCGCTTCTGCAAAATCATATGTGTACTATGTCTCTGACGATGTTCTATACCGTGTGACCTCAGATGGAAGTGAGACACAGAAGATCGTAGAGAACTATGACGGCAACGGATTAGACTCAACCGGCAAATATCTGTATTTTTACTATGATGACGGTATGGGGATTCAGCGGCTGTCCCTGAGCGATCCCGAGGCTTTAATTACGAGCTTCCTCGGGGACCGAAACATCCTCTTTTACCTGATCGAGGGTCCGTATCTGTACTTCCTGGATGATACAGGACACATCTACCGTACCTTAGCCGATGCTGACGATGATTCACGGCTTACCCTTATAGCTGACAACGCTGATGTGAATTTCCGGACCTTCAAGGTCTCGGGCGGGCGGATCTACTATAATGCGCTGAAGAACAACACTACCTGGGTGGCTTCGAGGTCCCGCGACGGGAGTGGAGTCATTCAGTGGATAGCAAGCGGAGCTATTCAGAAAAGCAAATTTTACCACCCCTATGCCACAAACATGAACCTTATGGTTGACAACGAACCTGCTGAAACCGAGTATTCGCTGAAATCCATGGTGCTCTACACCCTCCCTCTTATCGGTGGAGTTCCCAAAGCAGCCAATCTCAAAAATCCGCTGGAATCCAATGCCGCCACTGCCGGCAGCTGGTCCGACCATTATTTTCTGTTCAACAAAGGCATTAAAGTAGACGCCACCGGCGAGGAGCTGGACTATAACACCGGCAAAGGCTTCCTGATGGATAAGAACGGAAAGATCCTGCAGCTCAGCCAGAACAGCGTGATCAGCATCAGCGAGATTGCCGCGAATAAGCTGGTCTATGCAGATTCCAAAGGCAAAGCCTACATCAGCACGCTGGCTAACGGCAAAATCATCTCCTCCAAGTCGCTGCCGCTGTCGAATATTAAAGATATCCGAACGGTTAGAAACGGCTCGGCACTTACCACCGTATTGTTCACCGCAGCCGATGCTTACTTGCTGAATGCCGATTTTTCCTTGACCAAATTGAGCGGCGTCGAATCCGATTACTCTGTAATTACAGACAATATTCCAGGCTTGTATTACATCAATGGTCTGGATAACGACTGCCTGTACCGGTACAGCAATGACGGCAAAACCAAAACCAAGCTGTCCACTGGCCCGGTTAGCTACTTAGCACTTGTCTCCGCGAAGTAATATACAGAGAGAAAAAGCCGGAATTTCCGATATCGGAAGTTTCGGCTTTTTTTAGAGATGCGAATAGATAAAGTTCACGGCAGAATGCGCAAGTTAATCTCCCTGGTATTCTTGCCCGTCCCTGTCTTCATAATCATATTCATCGTTTCAGGTTTATCGAGCAGATTGCTGCCAGAGTACCATTCAAAGCCCTCATAAGTGCCTGATCCTGATGACATTCCTATCTCGGTGGTCCCATACTTCGTTATCGATTGAATTTTCTCCCCGTATGCCGCGCCAAATATCTTTTGCCGGTTCTGCCATGTAACCTCAGACTCGTTTTTAATTTTGAATATAGTGCGGGTCATCAAGGGGGAGAGCTCCACCTGCTCCAGCGTCACTTGAATGCCCTCCAGCATGAAGTCCTCCTGCGGCTTGACAATGACCGTCTGCTGCTGTTTGAATTTCGGGTCCAGCTTGAAGCTGATCCTGAGTCTCGGGGAATAATGCACATCAGCTAAATTCACACCCTTGCTCTTCCCCAGATCTTTCATTTTCCCTTCATTCATCGAGGCAATCAGAAAATTGGCTTCCACCTGCTCCGGGAACGGCTTGCTGCGGTCCAGATAGATAACACCCCGACCATAGAAAATGCGATAATCGTCGTACCCGTTTGTCTTAGCATTAGCGCCAATCTGACCGCCGCTGTTCAAATCGTATCCGGTTGCCAAATTTTTGATTCTCGCACTGCTAATACCATAGATCTCCTGCCCTTCCGCAACATTTGCTGTATACAAAAAGATGATTTTGTTCTCATCCGCCGTTACCGCATTCAAGGTAATCCGGTAATCCCCGCTGGCTGCGCTCTGATTAATCTCCTGAATGTAGCCGTGCCGGATCGCTGAATCCAGTGTAGGTGCCTCTAAATCGAATTCATAGAGCCGCTTGAACATCTCCAGCCCGCCCCAATTCACTTCTCCGGCAGGTCCGGCAGCACGGGGTGCTGCATTATGAATGACCGGGATGAAGAACAGAATCACTGCAGCAATCGCGGCTGCGGCGAATCCGATGAAGGAGCCTTTGGTTAGTCTGCCCTGCCAGCTTTTACGGCGTCCGCGCTCGATCCCTGCTTGAACTGCCGCTCTGACCTCATTGCCCCCGCAGTCCACCCGTACCTCTTCACGGATACGAAGCGCATCGGACAACATCGCCTGTTCTTCTCTGCTATTGTTCATTCCATTCACCCCGGTTCTTCATAATTTCCCTAAGCTGCTTCAGGCCCTTGTGCTGCCAGGTTTTGACGGTTCCCTCCGGCTTGCCCAGCAGGACTGCGATCTCGGCCAGGGTCAGATCATTATAATATTTGAGCAGCAGCACATGGCGGTATTTCACCTTTACCTGCGAGAGCGCCCACTGCATTTCCATGGAATCCGTACTATTCTGAATGACCGGCTCCTGCATATTCTCTGCCGCTGTAGGGACTGCCTTCTTTCTTCTGCGCTGCTCGTCGATGCAGACATAGATTAATATTCGGATCAGCCAGGTTTTGAACGCGCTGGGGTCCTTCAGGGTCCGCCGCTTCATCCAGGCCCGGCAGGTGGTCTCCTGGAGCGCTTCCAGTGCGTCATTGCGGTTGCCCAGATAACTGTAAGCAATATGGTATAGCTGGTCGCTATGCTCCATCACCGCTTTGACAAAGTCCGTCTCCTCAAGCGGTACAGCGGCAGTTACCTGCTTCATCTCTGCCCCGGACATCGTCATCTCTCCCTCTCCTCTCCATCCCTTTTACATGAATTAGACGGAGAGGTTATGCAAACAGTTTTAGTCTGCGGTAATTATTTTATAATCCTCATGAACGACAGAAAAACCGCAATCCCCGCTGCTGGGAATGTTGCGGCCTTTCTTGTTATATATGAAACTATAGTTTCCTGCTGCTGTGGAGAGGGTGCTGGACCAAATGTATGTCAAAAACAGCATACGTTGTGCTTGCAAGCAGGCGCACGTCTAATTGTATGTGAAAAACAGTATACATGGGCTCGCAAGCAGGCATATGGACTGAATGTATGTCAAAAACAGCATACATTTGCTCACAAGCAGGCACACGGCCTAATTGTATGCTAAAAACAGCATACATTGTGCTATCATGCAGGCACACAGTCTCATTTGTATGCTAAAAACATCATACGTTATGCTCGCGCAAAGGTAGTCTTATTCATCCGGTTAGGATGATTTTGTTCTGGAGATTATTTCACTTCCAGATAGGATACACCTAGAGCACCCAATTCCCCTTGCGGAACACCGGCTCAATCGTGCCGTCAGCCAGTTCTCCGTCAATATCTAGCGCATCGGAGCCTACCATGAAATCGACATGTGTGAGGCTGACGTTGGCCCCTCTAGATAGCAGTTCCTCGCTGGTCATGGAGGTTCCCCCTTCAATATTCACCGGATAGGCACTGCCCAGCGCGAAATGACAGGAAGCATTCTCGTCAATTCCGGTATTGTAGAACACTCTGTTCAGCCGGGAGATCGGCGAATCATGCGGCACCAAGGCCACTTCTCCGAGGTAAGAGGCGCCTTCATCCGTCTCCAGCAGGGAGGTCAGGTGCTCACGGCCGGATTCAGCATCATAGGCAGTAACCTTGCCGTCTGTGAAAGTAACGGTAATTCCGTCGACGAGCCGCCCGTTCAGGTTCAGCGGAAGCGTACTCTTGACGGTGCCGTTCACGCCGGTGCGGCGAGGCATCGTGTAGATCTCTTCGGTAGGCATATTCGCTACAAAATAGACGCCACGCTCGTTCTCCCCGCCGCCGCCACGCCATAAATGGCCTTCCGGCAGCTCGACACGCAGATCCGTGCCGGGAGCACGGTAATGCAGGCTTTTGTAGCGCTTGGCATTCATACGGTCCTGACTCTGCTTCAGCTCGCCGATATGACTGCGCCAGGCGGCCACCGGATCTTCGCTGTTCACCCGGTTCATCTGGAACACCGCTTGCCACATCGCATCGATCCGCTCGTCCTCCGGCAGATCTGCGAACACCTTGTCCGCCCAGGCACGTGTCGGCGCCTTGATCAGCGACCAGCTGATTCTGCTGTTACGGGTGTAGACCTGGTACTTCTTGCGCGCAACTGCAGCTGCCTTAACGGCAGTGGAGACCTTGGCCGAATCGATCCCGCGGAATAATTCCGGGTCTGGCACCTTTATATGTAATATAGCTCCGCCTTCTTCAGCGAATCCCTCCAGCATATCGGCATGCCACTGCGGATAATACCCGAATGATTCCTCAGGAGCCTTCTCGTAACGGATGCGTGTGACCGCTTCATCGTCCCAGTCTACAAGCACGTATTTCGCTCCGGCTTCATAGGCCTTGCCTACAATCAGCCGGGTAAGCTCCGCCGTCTCCAGCGGCGCGTGAACCATCAGAACTTGTCCCGCCTGCACATTCACACCGACCTTCACTACCAGCTCTGCGTATTTCTCCAGCATCTGTTCAAAATCCTTCATTTCATCTCTTCCTCCATATCTTCACTGTCTCTGTATAATTATAGCGGAAGACCGGGGAGATGGCACGTATCTATGTACAACCGGAAGCTGAGCATATCGTAACTCCTCCGCTTCCGGCAGCGCTTCCGCTATTGCTTATCCACCTGCAGCAGGTGAATGGTCTTCACATCGTACGTATGGGCGATTTTCTCTTCCGCAATCACTTTCAGCTTCGTCAGGCTGGCTACCTTGGCCGGGTCTGCCCGGGAGAGCAGCCTCCACAGCTCGGGGTCGGATAAGGTCTGATAGAGCTTGTCATCATCATACTCCTTGCGGTTCTGCGTAACCAGCTTGACCTTGTAGCTGCCGAACACCGCTTCTGTCTGCCCCGCTTCATTAATGTGGGCAAGGATCTCCTGCCGGAGTCCGGCCAGCTCCTTTTCCAGCTCCTTCTGCTTCGCCTTGAGCTTGTAATACTGTTGAACCTTCTTTTCCATACAGTGCTCACGCTCCTCTCCTAACATGTCTATGCAGGAAAGAACAGTTAGAATGATTAATTCTGTTGAGACGGTTTATGTTTAATTCTATAATGGAGTCGTTGTGTGACAAGTGGAAACGGCTACACCGTCCTACTAAAGGACGATACCGTTTCAGCGCGAAATAGAAGGATAAGTTATCGCGTGCAACATATAACTTCTTGTATTTCAAAAAACTGACAGCAGGTGAACCCATGTTCCAGACTTATCTATTCCCCATTTCCTATGCATTCATGGCCTTTCCGGTTGCGGCGCTATTCTTCACGTTACCGTTCCTAATTGTGCAGTACCGCCGGCACGGCTATATCAATAAAATCAGGGCCTTGGTGCTGTATCTGTTGCTGCTGTACCTGCTTAACGCGTTCTTCCTGGTTCTGCTTCCCTTGCCTGATTCCAGGCACAATGCAGCCCCCTCCGGGAGTATGATCCAGCTTGTACCGCTGCAGTTCATTCAGGATATTCTGCACAATACGCCCATTACGCGCAGCGACCCTTCCAGCTACCTTAATGTGCTGAGCGGAGCGGATTTTCTGCTGGCGGCCTTCAATGTTCTGCTGACCGTACCCTTTGGTATGTTCCTTGGCTACTACTTCCGCACGCGCTGGGTAGTATGCATTATCCTGTCCTTTGCGCTGTCGCTGTTGTTCGAGATTACGCAGATTACCGGCATTTACGGGTTCTTCGATCATCCCTACCGGATCTTCGATGTCGATGACATGATTACGAACACACTGGGCGGCATGATCGGCTTCAAGCTCTCCCTATGGATCTCCGGCCTGCTGCCGAGGATTGAAAAGCTTGACAGCCAAGAGGACCTTTCCGCCAAAAAAGTGACCTACACCCGCCGCGCCCTTGCATTCCTGCTGGATTCGATCCTGCTGCTCGCGGTAACCATCCTCCTTAATTTGCTCTCGCTGCGTATTTCGTGGTGGGCAGTTAGTATGGTGTATTTCCTGAGCATTCCTCTGTTCACAGGCGGACGAACCTTCGGCAAATGGGTTGTGCGTATCCGGCTAAGGAGTGAGGACGGCGGCCCGGCCAGACCCTGGAGGGTATGGGCACGATATGGATTACTCTATGGCGTCTTAGGCGGAATGAATTCCCTGGGGCCTGACTCCTCCTTCTTCGTCTACATCGGTAAAGCCCTGGCTGCTGTAGTGAAAATGGTCATCCTATTGGCAGATTTGGCCTTCTTCATCCATCTGGTGCTGCGGCTGATTAAGCGTGACCGTCCGCTCATCTATGAAGAGCTTAGCAGAACCCGCAATGGAATCACCTGGCCGGAGCGGCATCAGGCAGCGGTAAACGAGACCCTAAATAAGACAGTAATCAATGAATAGAGGTATAGTATCCTTATGAATAATAACGATTCCACCCGTATCTCCTCTGCTCCAAATGAGCTTGATTGGTTAATAGAAGCAGACATCACTAGTATTCAGGAGCAAATGGCACAAGGAAGCTTAACCTCCGAAGTGCTGGTAGGCTGGTATTTGGAACGGATCAACCGGTTGGACGGTCTGCTCCGCTCCGTACTGGAGGTGAATCCAGAGGCTCTTGCGATTGCCGCGAAGCTCGATCAGGAACGAAGAGATCAGGGCAGCCGGGGACCGCTGCACGGTATTCCGGTCCTGGTCAAAGATAACATCGGCACAGCTGATAAGCTGCACACCAGTGCAGGAGCCTTGGCGCTTGCAGAGTGCATAGCAGCAGAAGATGCTGAGCTTATCACCCGGCTAAGAACAGCCGGGGCAGTGATTCTCGGCAAAGCCAATATGACCGAATGGGCCAACCTCATGTCGCCGGCGATGTGGGCTGGTTACAGCTCGCGGGGCGGACTTGTACTGAGTCCTTACGGCCCGGGCGAGCTGTTCATTGGCGGCTCGAGTTCGGGAAGCGCGGCGGCAGTTGCCGCTAACCTTGTCACCATCGCCGTAGGCACGGAGACCTCCGGCTCCATCATCAGCCCGGCGGCCCATAACTCCCTGGTCGGCCTTAAGCCTACCTGGGGTCTGGTCAACAACAAGGGCATTATACCGGGAATCGGGAGCCAGGACAGCGCCGGTCCGATGGCCAGAACGGTCAAGGACGCTGCACTCCTGCTTAATGTATTGGCCGGGAGCGCCGGCTCTTTTTCCTCAGCTGTACTGGATTATTCGGCAGGTCTGGAGCTTCATGCACTGGCAGGCAAGCGGATCGGAATTCCGCGATTCTATTATAAAGATCTGGATAGTGAAGCTCTTAAGATGATGGAATCTGCCATAGCGGCCTTGAGAGAGCTGGGGGCAGAGATCGTTGACCCCGTGGTGCTTCCCTGTCAGGATGCTGAATGGAAGGCTACGATTCTACAATATGAATTCAAGCGTGGATTGAACAGCTATCTGGGAAGCCTGCCGGAATCTGCTCCTGTGCATTCACTGCAGGGGCTGATAGATTTCAATCAGCAGCATTGCGAACAGGCACTCAAATACGGCCAGGGTACACTGGAATGGCTGAACACCTCGGGGGATGATATTACAGAGCAGGAATATTTGGAGCAGCTGCAATCTTCCCGTTCACTGGCCGGTAGTCAGGGAATCGATTATGCCCTGGAGCATTACGCTCTGGATGCGCTTCTGTTCCCTGGAGATCACGGATGTGAAGTAGCGGCCAGAGCGGGTTATCCGCTGATTACAATTCCTGCCGGCTACACCTGCTCGGGTATTGTTGCACCAGGCGGTTATCTTACCAAGGGACCGCAGGGCATCACCTTCTGTGCCTCAGCCCATAGTGAAGCTATGCTGCTAGGGATTGCTTATAGTTACGAGCAGGCCACGAAGCACCGGCGGACGCCGGTACTGGAGCCAGGCAGCTCGTCAGAATAACCGGGCAAGCCGCCCTCAACCGGCGTTACAACTGAAAGAGGCCGTATCCCGAACTCCGGGATACAGCCTCTTTTTATATGATAGATATACACTCTGTCTATACTTCCGCCGTATCCGCCAGATGGAGGACTACCGGGCAATGATCGCTGCCAAGCACATTACATTCAATTCCGGCGTCCAGCAGACGCGGGGTCAAGCGCTCGGAAGCGAGAAAATAATCGATCCGCCAGCCCACATTCTTCTCTCTGACCTTAGGCATGTAGGACCACCAGCTGTAGGCACCCTCCAGTTCAGGATAGAACCATCTGAAGGTATCCACGAAGCCGGCTGCGAGCAGCGTGGTCATTTTGCCGCGTTCTTCGTCAGTGAAGCCTGAATTCCCCCGGTTCGATCTCGCATTCTTCAGGTCAATCTCCTGATGCGCCACATTCAGATCCCCGCACACGACAACCGGCTTATGCTCATCCAGCTTCAGCAAGTAGGCGCGGAACCGGTCCTCCCACTCCATCCGGTAGTCCAGCCTCGACAGATCGCGTTTGGCATTCGGCGTATACACATTCACCAGATAGAAATCCGGGAATTCCAGGGTGATAATCCGCCCCTCATCCTCCGTCTCCTGCTCCAGTCCATATCGTACGGATAGCGGCTTGATTCTGGTGAATACCGCCGTACCCGAATATCCTTTTTTGAGTGCATAATTCCAGTACTCCGCATATTCCTCTCCATGATCCAGAACAACCTGCCCCTCCTGGAGCTTCGTCTCCTGCACACAGAAGATATCTGCGTCAACCTCCCGGAAATACTCGTTAAACCCTTTATTCACACAAGCTCTCAGACCGTTCACATTCCAGGACACCAGCTTCATTGTTGTCATTTCCCCTTACCTGTCACTAGATTACATCCAGTGTACCATAGATTCGGGTTGTCTATGAATCTGCCGGCATCCTATTGAAATGTGTGAATCTCCCATGACATACGTTACAGCAATCATAGCTTTGCCGAATATACTATCCTATCACAAGGAAAAGGAGGACATTACAATGGCTATCTTATTACCGCAACAATTCTTCAATCTGCCGGCTTCTGTAGGTAAATCTTTCTATGAAAATCTGGCAGGTGGCATCAACGCGGCAGTGACTGTAAACAACAATTCCGGGTTCCCCGTGGATCTTGTTATTTACAGAGTCAATGCACCTGTGGTGACTTATATTATCCCTGCATTTAACAGTCTCACTCTATCCGTGCATGCCCTGCTGGTCGCAGGACTTCTCAGCACAGCTGCCGGTGCAGTCTTCGGCACAATCGAAGTGGCAACCTCTGATTTCTAATCTAATGTAAGAGTATCCCCCCTCATACTCTCTCATTAACATTCCCTTGTTAAGCATCTCCGGCTGGTAGACGGCCGGGGGTGCTTTTGCACGTTCAATAGAGAAGCAGCTGCTATCAAACTGTCTCTGATTCAGGCATAGGTCCGATATAAGTAGATTGTGGCCGGAAAATCCGGTTATGGGCTGACTGCTCCAGCAAATGGGCCGTCCAGCCGACAATTCTTCCCGCTGTGAATGTAGGCGTGAAGATCTCCGGCGCCAGCTTCAGCGCCTTCAGTATAGCCGCAGCATAGAATTCAACATTGGTGAACAGGCGGCGGCCCGGCTTGTATTCCTTCAGCAGCGCAACCGCAGTAGCCTCCACATGAAGCGCAAGATCAAAGTAGGCGTCCTTGCCGATCATCGTAAGTGTCGCAATCTGCAGGGCTTCAGCCCGCGGGTCCTTAGTCTTGTAGATCCGGTGCCCGAAGCCCATCAGCTTCTCTCCAGCCTCAAGCTTCCCTCTCAGCCAAGGCTCTGCGCGTTCCTTCGTTCCGATCTCCTCCAGCATCGATATCACTTCATATGGCGCACCGCCATGCAGCGGACCCTTCATCGCTCCGATTGATCCGGCTACAGCCGCACATAGATCCGATTCCGTGGACAGCACCACCCGCCCGGCGAACGTTGAGGCATTCATGCCATGCTCCATGCAAAGGATCATATAGGCGCTAAGTGCCTTCACATGAGCCTCTTCAGGCAGCTTGCCTGTGAGCAGATACAGATAATTCGCGGCATGGCCAAGCTCAGGAAGCGATTTCAGCGGCGGCAAGCCCTGAAGGCTACGGTACCTGTAAGCTATGATCGCCGGAAGCATTGCCGTCAGCCGCACGGCCTGCTTCAGCGTGGGCGGCCAGGTAGCGTTCTCCTCATCCCCAAGGGCAGCCACTGCACTTTGTAGTACCAGCATCAGCGGGACAGAAGCCGGATACAGATCAAGCATTTTGCAGAGATATTCAGGAACCCTTCTCTCCGCTGCCATTTGCGCCTTGAGCTGCGCCAGCTCCTCCGCATCAGGCAGGTGTCCGTTCCAGAGCAAATAAGCGACTTCTTCATAGCTTTTGCTCACCGCAAGCTCCTTTGCCCAATATCCGCGGTACACCAAATACCCTTTCTCTCCATCTACCAATCCAATTGCTGTCTCTCCGGCAACTACGCCTTCTAATCCCGTTACTTTAGCCATTATATCTTTACCCCTTTTCCGGTCCCCCGCAGGAAGAAATTCATCATATTAGGAGTATAAACTGCTAAATCTATATTGCATATTTATTGTTTTTTATGAATCCATAAGGAAAATCTATCACCTTCATTACTTAAGCTCCATGAGCTGCTTCAGCTTGGCTTCTGTACCTGATTCACCCGCTGGCGTGTAGATGCTGCAACGCAGATCCGCTGCACCCTGCACTTGTAGGGAGGTGAGATGGAACAGCATTTTGCCGGCTTTGGCATGCCGGAATTCCAGTACAACATCCGGCGCGGAGCTGACCCGGCTCTCTTCCCATAAATGATTGAATTCCGGATGCCGTTCCTTCATCTCCGCGATGAATTCATCGTACCAGCGGTCCTCCAGATATTGCCCGTAATAGGCGCGGAAGATCGATAAGTATCCCCGGACGAACTGCTCCCAATTCACCGCCAGCCGCCTGAACTCCTTGCGTTCGAACAGCAGTGAGATCATATTGCGCTGCTGCGGAGCCAGCTTAGCGAAATCAAGAAACACATGCGCCGCAGCCTCATTCCAGCCGACAATGCCGCAGTGCCGGTCCGAGATGATGGTCGGGCAGGTCTTCAGCTCCTGCAAAATCTTTTGCAGGGAAGGATGAATCACCGAAGGCTCCTCCTGGGTATAGTCTGCGATTCCCGGTCCGTTCTCCAGCGCCAGAGCGAACAAGTAACTCCGCTCATCCTTCGTCAGTTGGAGTGCTGCGGCAATACAATCAAGAACGGATGGAGACACTTTAATATCCCGCCCCTGCTCCAGCCAGGTATACCAGGTACTGCTTACTCCGGAGAGCTGAGCCACTTCCTCGCGCCGGAGCCCGGGTGTCCGCCTGCGGGTGCCCTCCGGGAGCCCCGCCGCTGCCGGGGTAATGGCTGCACGTCTTGCTTTCAGGAATTCTGATAATGCTTGAAGTCTGTTCTGATTGGACATCCTGCTTCCTCCTGCCATATTGTTCGTCTGCCTGTTAGTGTAGTAGTAATTATACTAGTATAAACTACAACTTGTAATAGGATAAGCAACATGAAAAAATAAGCTTATCCAGAATAACAGGAGGAATAGCAGATGGAACGTGTCGTGATTACAGGAATGGGTGTCATCTCCCCGCTTGGCAATACCGTGGACCAGTTTTGGAGCCGCCTTACGGCAGGAGAATCGGGGATTACGCCGATTGATTCATTCGATACCACCCATTTCAAAACCAAGATTGCCGGCTCAGTACAGGCCTTCGATCCGGATGCCAGATTCGGCCGCAAGGAGGCCCGGCGGATGGACCGGTTCAGCCAGTTCGCGCTGGCCGCCGCAGAGGAGGCCTGGATGCACTCCGGCCTCCGGCTGGAGGAGCTGGACCGGGAACGGCTGGGCGTCTATGTAGGCTCCGGCGTAGGCGGTATCCAGACGTTGATGGACCAGGGCGAACTGCTGCGGTCCCGGGGACCGGAGCGGGTAAGCCCTACCCTGATCCCGATGCTGATCTCCAATATGGCGGCAGCGATGATCAGCATCAGGCTCGGGGCACAGGGGCCGACACTCTCCCCGGTGACCGCCTGTTCCATTGGGAACACGGCCATTGGGGAAGCTTTCCGCCTGATCCGGTACGGCGGAGCCGATGTGATTGTTGCGGGAGGTGCGGAAGCGGCTGTGACCGAGATTGCGCTGGCCAGCTTCGGCAACGCGACCGCCTTGTCTACCCGGAACGGGGAACCGCAGGGGGCCAGCCGGCCTTTTGAACGGAACAGGGACGGATTTGTCATCGCGGAGGGCGGAGCTATTGTGATCCTGGAGTCCCTCTCCCATGCCCTGCGCAGAGATGCCGTTATCTATGGCGAGGTCACCGGATATGGCGCAAGCTCCGACGCTTATCATATGGTGGCTACTCATCCTGAGGGGATAGGAGCCTACCAGGCGATGAAGCTGGCACTTAGCGAGGCTGGCATCAGTCCCGGGGAGGTAGATGTCATTAGCGCACACGCAACCAGCACGGTGGTCGGAGACCTTTCGGAGACCCTGGCGATTAAGAAGCTATTCGGAGAGCAGGCCTACCGGATTCCGGTCACGGCTAACAAATCGATGACCGGACATGCACTTGGCGCAGCCGGTGGCCTGGAAGCCATTGCTCTGCTCAAAAGCCTGCAGGAAGGGCTGATCCCGCCGACAATTAATCTGGAGCAGCCGGGCGAATCCTGCGACCTGGATTATGTCCCTAACGTAGCCCGCCAAGCAGACCTGAAGATCGGGATCTCCAATTCCTTTGGCTTCGGCGGCCACAACGCTGTAATCGTTCTGCGCAAGTATGAAGCGTAATCGCAGCTAATTCCTATGTAAAGCAAACAGCGGATCGCCCATTCTATGGGAGACCCGCTGTTTGTAATGGTTAAGGGTATTTTGCCGGCTGTGACTAGAATGCTCACAGGATCAGGTTACTTTTTCTCCGGTGAGACATGGCTTCCCCAGATTGCAACGCCTTCCGCTGAAAGTGCCGTGAATGTCATTACCTCGCTTGAGGCCGCTTCATTCCATTCCCGCAGGAACACCCCGCTATACTCCGCACCTTCTAGCGTCAGCTTCGCCATATGATCATCGCTCAAGGCCCATGTACCTGTTACTGCCCCGCTTACCGTGCCGTCTGCGTTCAACTCCACCAACTGCGACTCCGCCAGCTCAGCCGTAATCTCCTTGCCGTGGTTCACCAGTTTGTAGGCACCCGTTACCTCCTTGGCTGTGTACTTGCCGATCTTCTCGCCTCCGTAACGGTGGGGTGCGACAACTGGCCAGCCCGCTTCATTCATGAACATCTGGTGAACCCGAACCTCATGCTGCTCTCCGAGACCCGGGAACCTTGAGTGGAAGATCAGATAATACTGCCCGCTCTTCTCATCATAGTAAGCCGAATTATGTCCCGGGGAGACATAGCCTGTATCCGATCCGGCGGCTTCTTCAGCTGTATTCACAAATTCATGATTCCCCATCAGCTTCACGCCGTAAGGTGCGTACGCCGGATCATCGAACAACACCCCAGGCGTACCCTGGGCGTTCAGCATAGCCTTACCTTCCGAGTCCTCGAACGGGCCAGCCGGATGCTTGGAGCGGGCGACACGGATATTATAACCGCCACTTGCATCAAGCCCGCCGTAGGAGAGGAACAGGTAGTAATAGCCGGTCTCCGGGCTATATAGCATATACGGACCTTCAATCCGCGCATGGTTCCCTCCAAGCAGCTTCTTGCCGTAGCCTTGGCCCTCCAGCGGGAAGCCCGTAGACGGGTCAAGCTCCAGGATGAAGATTCCGCCGGAGTAGGAGCCGTAGACCATCCACAGCTTGCCGTCCTTATCCCAAAACACATCAGGGTCCACCACATTCGGCTTCTCCGTAGAATCATAGACCTCACCATCATCCCCGATGCCGGACATTCCCGACTTTAGAATAATACCTTTATTCTTGTAGGGACCTTCAATCTTATCAGCCACGGCAATACCTAGCGCTGACAGCGGAGAATCGCCTTTACAGGCATCGTAATACATGTAGAACTTACCGTCGGCCAATTGAATGACATCCGGTGCCCACAGCGTGTCCGACTGGGCCCAGCTAAGCGTCTCGCTGAGCTCCTCCGTTACATTCGGTATCAGTACGTTATCATCCGTCACGCCGGAAGAAATCTGCGTCCACGACATCAGGTCCTTGGATTTGGCCGAGGCCAGATGCGAACCGAACACGTAATATGTATCCTCCACCTTAATCACAGAGGGATCGTGCACAGATACATTCCCGAACTCCGGCGGCCCTTCCGGGTTCCCTCCACCACATGCCGACAGCAGGGATAAGGATATCAATGCCGTTAAGGATCTTTTTCTCATCTCATCATAACCTCCCTATGTATACCCTTACATTTTGCTGGGAAAATGAGATTTAGTCAATACTTTTATTTATATTAATTAGTTTTGTTTTATATTTATATGAAATATATTCACCCATAAAACAAAATAACAAAAAAACGCCAGGCCCATGAAGGCCTGACGCTGATCTAATCATTTAAACTTAGTAATCGCCGCTATTGCCGACAAGTACCGGCTCTGGGTAGGCATTGCTCAAGACGCGGCGCTGCTTCTTCACGACATCCGGCGGCTCCACCGCTGGTGCCATCGGATGCATTAGCCAGGACTTCACAAGATGGGAGTCCGATACCTTGTACATTGGAGGTTCCTTCTCCATGTCAATCGCCATTGCATATGTGCTGCGCAGGGCAAAGGCGTCTCCCTTAGGAGGCTTGATCAGGTCGGGAGGCGTACCCGGGATCGCTGTAAGCATCGAGCCCTTGCTTTCCAGACTTGGCATGGAAGCCAGCAGGCCCCAAGTGTACGGATGTCTTGGATCGTAGAAGATCTCTTCTGCGGTACCCATTTCGACGATCTGTCCGGCATACATAACAGCAACACGGTCAGCCATTCTCGCCACAACCCCAAGGTCATGGGTGATGAAAATGATCGCTGTGTCAATCTTCTTCTGCAGGTCCTTCATCAGATCAAGAATCTGTGCCTGAATAGTTACGTCAAGCGCAGTTGTCGGCTCATCGGCAATCAGGAGCTTAGGGTTAGCCGCCAGTGCCATAGCAATTACAACACGTTGACGCATCCCGCCGCTGAATTCATGCGGATACTGCTGGAAACGGCGTTCCGGTGACGGAATCCCTACCAGATTAAGCAATTCAACACCACGCTTGTAGGCAGCTTCCTTCGTGATATTCTCATGCTTGAACAGCACTTCCGTAATCTGCCGGCCAACCTTCATCATCGGGTTAAGTGAAGTCATCGGATCTTGGAAAATCATTCCGATTTCTTTGCCGCGGATTTTTTGCATCTGCTTCTCATTCTTGCCGATCAGATCTTGTCCATCGAACAGAATCTGTCCACGCTTATATTCGCCCGCAGGCTGAGGAACCAGCTTCATGACGGCTTGCGAGGTTACGCTCTTACCGGAACCGGATTCGCCAACAATCGCCAGAGTCTCCCCTTTATTTACATGAAAGCTGACACCACGGATTGCTTGCACTTCTCCTCCGCGTGTTCTGAATGATATAGCCAGGTCTTTTACCTCTAAAAGGCGCTCCATCCTGTCACCCTCTCTGTTTCTTTTCAAGTATGATCTTCATTCTTAATATCGAAAAAACACGCAATACTATTATTTTATCTATCTTAGGGGGCTTACGTCAAGATTTTTCTGAAAACGCCACCGTAACCCATCATTTCATGTCAGCTATGCTCCTCACAGGTTGCGCAGCCACTCTCAAAATATACACGAAGAACGCTTTGTTGGCAAAAAAACAAACCGCCATAAAGCCGGATCTCAATAAGAGACCCGGCCTCATAAGTATGCTATAGTACCACAGCTGTGAACCGTGTCCAGGATTCCGCAAGGTTATCATGCACCCAGTTAATATGATTCTCATTCTTATACTGGCGCGAGTAACATTCAATCACCAGGATCAGATCCAGATACAGGTCATATAGCTGCTTGCGCAGCAGTTCATTGCGGCTGGTAAAAGCTGCCCCATACCCTTCATAGAACGCCGCCGAGCTCTCGAAATGCCGGAAATAATACTCCAGCAGCACATCGCCCCACATCGCCCGCTCCCAGTCAATAACCGATACGATTACCCCATCCTGTACAAAAAGGTTGCCGCCCCATAGATCCCAGTGTACCAATCGCGGCTGCGTCACTTTATCCAGGGCCGGCAGATACAGCTCCAGCACCTGCTCTATTTCCTGCTGGCTGGCCGGTAGCCGTGCCTCCAGCCTGACCGCATCCTGAAGCACATTCAACAGCATCGACTTGAAGGTTTCCCTCCAGGTAAGTCCTCTCCCGTCAGGCTCTTTGCCGAAAAGCCCGAAGGCTGATCCCTCAATTGCATTGATTCTCCGCTGGTACTGGCCCAGCTCGAATTCAATGGAATACCGTTGTTCCTCGGTAAGACTTTCCTTCACCTCGTTATACGGCTGCCCTTCAATCTTCTCCATGAAGAAATACGGACAGGAGATCAACTGCAGGCTATCATCATAGCTGTACACTTCCGGCACAGGCACACCGCCAGCAGCACGTACCAGCCGGAGAGCTTCCACCTCAGCATGCATGATATCCTTCTCGTAGCTCAGGGTCTCTGTCTCCGGGTCCGGAGCCACCTTAAGAATGACCGATCGGCCATCGCTTAATTCTAGATCATAGGCCGTATTAAAGAATCCAGCGGTCAGCTCCCTGCTGCTGAGGATCTGCACACCTGTCCCAAAGGCTGCGGCAGTCAAGAGGCTTAGCTGCCAGTCGTTCAATTGGACTTTTGTGAAGCTCTCCACTTGGTTAGACCCACCACATCTCAGACAGCGGCTCTTCGATCAGCACCTGCTTGAGATTGTCTACCGCTTTGGAGAAGCCCTCTTCAATGGACATCAGGCCGTCTTCATGCTCAATGCTGACTACAAAGTCGTAGCCCACCAGACGCAGTGCGCTCATCATATCTGCCCAGACCTTAACATCGTGTCCGTAGCCTACGGAACGGAACTGCCAGGCGCGGTCCAGCATATTCGCATAAGACTGCATGTCCGTCAGGCCATACTTGTTGACGTTCACCGGATCAATAACGGTATCCTTCGCATGGAAGTGATGGATTGCACCTTCACGGCCGAGAATATGAATGGCTTGTACCGGATCAATTCCCTGCCACCACATATGGCTCGGGTCAAGGTTGGCCCCGATGGCATCCCCGGCAGCTTCTCTTAATCTCAGCAGGGTAGCCGGAGTGTGTACCGAGAAGCCACCGTGCAGCTCAAGACCAATCTTTACATCATGTGCAGTAGCGAAGGCCGCCTGCTCAGTCCAATAAGGAATGACCTTGTTCTCCCACTGCCAGGCCAGAATCTCCTGGTAATCATTCGGCCACGGGGCAACTGGCCAGTTCGGATACTTAGCGCCTTCATGATCGCCCGGACAGCCGGAGAAGGTATTCACAACCTTAACGCCCAGCTTCTGTGCAAGCTTCACGGTGTCTACGAACACCTCGTGATCCTTGTCTGCCAGCTCCTTCTGCGGGTGCAGCGGGTTGCCGTGGCAGCTTAGTGCGCTGATGATCAAGCCGCGGGATTCTATTTGCTGCTTGAATTCCTGAAGGGCCGCTTCATTCTCCAGCAGCTCCTTGGGATTGCAATGGCTGTTCCCGGGATACCCTCCGGTACCGATCTCAACGGCCTTAAGTCCTTTGGAGACCACATAATCCAGTGCATCCTCCAGCTTACGGCCGCCGAACAACACCATAAATACTCCAAGTTTCATTTGCAGATTCCACCTCTCCTAGAGTCGTATTGGAGCTTGCTTAAGCTCCGTAGATATCGAAATGCTTAACTGTCTCATTACGCTCCGCAGCTTCGAAGATCGCCTCAATGAGTCTCAGCACACGAAGCACCTCGGCATTCTTGACAATCGGCTCCGCCGTGCCTTCGATGACAGCTGCCAGATTATCATAGAAGCTGGAGGGCATCTCCATAGCCGCAGGCAGATCTTCAAGGACCGTTGAGCCTTCTGAAGGCGGAGCCATTGTCTTGGTCAAGCCTACACCTGCGCGGATCGGTGTCGGTTCAATCTTTTCCGATTCGTGGTTGGGGGCTACAATTCTGCCTCTCAGGGACCAGTCTTCAATAATTGCGGTTCCCCCGGTGCCCTTCACATACCATCTTGGCATCGTGATGAAGTTGGTTGTTCCTACCTCCACGATGGCTCTGATGCCATTCTCGAACTGCAGCACGGCATCGAAGCCGTCATCCACGTTATTGCCGAGGATGAAGCTCAGACTGCTGCTGACACTGCTCACCTTGCTGTCAATCATGAACAACAGCTGATCCAGCAGATGCACGCCCCAGTCCAGCAGCATCCCGCCGCCTTGCTCCTTCACATGACGCCAGTCGCCGGGAATTCCGTTGGCGCCGTGCACCCGGGATTCAATCTGAAAGAGTGATCCAATCGTCCCCTGCTCATACATCTCCCTGATTACGCGGAAGTCCTCATCCCAGCGTCTGTTCTGGTGCACCATCAGCACCCGTCCGGCTGCCTCCGCAGCAGCCTGCATCTCGATGAATTCAGCCGAGGACATGGCCACCGGCTTCTCACAGACTACATGCTTGCCCGCCTGAAAAGCCTGAAGGGCAATGTCCTTGTGGACATCATTCGGTGTAGCAATCAGAACAATGTCCACAGCCGGATCTGCCAGCACGTCTTCATAGCTGGCATACGCGGTATAGCCTGCTTCCTCAGCCAAGGCGCGCCGGTTGTCCAGCAGATCGAAGGCACCGGTCACTACCACCCGGTCACTCTCTTTGATTAATTGGGTATGGTAGCTTCCCATTCCGCCGTAACCAATGATGGCTACAGTATGTTTGATTGAACTCATGGATTCCACTCCTGTTTCTCTGATAGTCGCGTGACCCGGAGATGCTCTTAGTTGTCAGAACTTCCGTCGAAATATACGGCGCGTCCGGTACGTGCTGATTCATACACTGCTTCAAGAATCTGGGTAACTACGAAGGCCTGCTCCGGCAGAACCACCGGGTCCTTGTCTTCTCTTACGGCTTCCAGCCACAGACGGGCTTCACGGTCTGCTTCATTCTCAGCTGCTCCGCTGTAGAAGGCAACACCGCCGGAGGACAGGTCCACCTTGGTCTCATACAGGCGGCCGGCACGTTCGCCGTTCAGACGCAGCCCGTCCTTCATATCCGCTCCGCCTTCCGTTCCGGCAAGCATCGTCTTCGCTTCACCGAATTCAGATACGTTCAACGCCCAGCTGGATTCAAGTACAATTGTAGCACCGTTCTCCATTGTAATGAAGCCGAACGCGGAATCTTCAACCTTGAATTGCTCAGGGTCCCACGGACCGAAGGCATTCGCGGCGTTCTTCTTCTGGCCCAGCTTATGGAAGGTAGAGCCTACCACCATACGCGGCTTGTAGTTATTCATCAGCCAGAGTGTCAGATCCAGCGCATGGGTACCGATATCGATCAGCGGTCCTCCGCCCTGCTTCTCTTCATCCAGGAACACGCCCCAGGTTGGAACCGCACGACGGCGAAGCGCAATAGCTTTACCGTAATAGATATCGCCAAGCTCCCCTTCTTCACACAGCCCCTTCAAATATTCGCTGTCTGCGCGGAAACGGTTCTGATAGGCGATGGACAATTTCTTGCCTGTACGCTTAGCGGCGTCCAGCATTTCCTTAGCCTGTGCAGTGGTCTTGGCCATTGGCTTCTCACATAGCACATGATTGCCGGCTTCCAGTGCAGCAACTGTAATCTCGGAGTGGCTGTCATTCGGCGTGCAGACATGCACGATATCGAATCCGCCCGTTGCCAGCAGCTCACGGAAATCGGTAAATACGGCAGCGCCTTCCGCACCGTAGGTCTTGGCAGCCTCTTGGGCACGTTCTTCTACGATATCACAGAATGCCACCATTTCGGCATCCTCCTGACGGGCAAGGCTTGGCATATGTTTCCCGTTTGCGATACCACCGCAACCGATAATAGCAATTTTGAGTTTGTTAGACATGAATACTTCCTCCTTGATTCTCGTATGTTTTGATCCAGTTCAGGCTGTCAGCCACACTACCAAGCGGCGAGCGGCTGCAGAAGTCCTGCTCCACCACTGCCCATTCCACACCAGCACTAGCTGCCGCTTCAATAATCGCAGCCAGATTCGCTTCACCTTCGCCGAGTACTACAGTCTCCGGTGAGCCGTCTTCTTTCTTCTTCAGATCCTTGAGGTGGATGATCGGCAGGCGTCCTGCGTACTTACGGATATATTCTGCCGGATCATATCCGCCGTAATACACCCAGCATGTATCCATCTCTACTTGAAGCTGCTCAGCAGGCACCGCTTCGAACAAATAATCAAAGGCCGGCTGGCCGTCAACCTTCTCCGTGAATTCAAAATCATGATTATGATAAGACAGAACAGCACCGGCAGCCTTGCATTTCTCGCCGATGGTCCGCAGACCCTCCGCTACCTCCGCCCAGTTCCGTTGTTCTTCTGTCAGATAAGGCACAATCAGATTGCGGTTACCGATCTCCAGATTGAAGCGGATCTCCTGCTCCGTATCATTCAGCATCGCATCGTACGGGCGGTGGGCTCCGACAGCAACAAGCCCTGTCTCTTCAAGCAGCGCCTTCACCTGCGCGGCCGTGCGGCCGAAATAGTGGAAGAACTCCACACCGCTGTAGCCCAGCTCGGCTACCTTACGTATAGTTCCCTCGAAATCCTGTTCCAGTTCTTCTCTAAGTGTGTACAGCTGCAATCCAACCTTAAGCATTGTTCTTTCCACTCCTTATATGATCCGGAGTTATCCTGTTCTTGCTGCCGCCGCACTCCCGGCTACCTTCCCTGAAGTGCATCACCTGAACAAACGGGCTGTAAACATTGGAGAACGATGTGTCCTCTTGGTTTCATCCACTGCTTCCAGAGTTTGTAAATGTAGCGATTAGCGCCGCAATACGGCCTTCTCCACATCATTTGTATGTTTTTTGCTTAGCTACATGGTAATATGAAAGCGTATATAATAAAATGAATAATATGATTAAAACATGAACAATCTGCTTATCATTTATCAGACTAGGAGGGACTCATGACAACATCTGCCGCTTGCCACATTCTTTCCGCCGGATTCTCCTTCCACCGCAAACCATTCCATATGTCACGCAGCGAGGGTGTACAGTATTATTTGCTGCGGCTCCAGACCGAAGGACGCAGCCGTACCAGGGAGAACGGAGTCATCACGACCGTTGAGAGCGGTGATCTTATGCTCTTCGCACCGGATGACCCCTACTATCTGAGTATCGATAAGGAAGTCTATCCCATCGGCAAGCCGAGAATCGAGAGCGGCGACTATCATATCTTTTGCAGCGGCCCGTGGATTGAAGAATGGTGGGGACGCAAGCAGCGTCCGGCGGTACTCCGCCTGCCGATGAGCGATCATATTCTCGGCCTCTTCCGCCAGCTTGTGCTGGAGCAGCGCCGCTTGTCGGACTCCTCACCGGACATTTCTTCTTGTTATCTGCAGATTCTATGTATGGAGATTGACCGGCTGATGATTGATCAGCCCGCGATCTCACCGAAGGCTTATCTGGCCTACCGGATGAAGCAATACGTTGAAGAGCACGCCTCTTACGCCTTCCGGCTTGAGGATGTGGCCGGTCACGTGGATATCTCGGTCTCCCGTGCGGTTCATCTGTTCAAGGAAGCGTTCGGCACCACGATTGTAAAATATGTAAATGACGTACGGCTGGATATGGCGCGGGAAAAGATTACGTTCAGCCCTATGCCGCTGGAGCATGTCTCCGAGACCTGCGGATTTGCGAACTATACCTATTTCCACCGGATTTTCCGCAGCCGGTTCGGCATGTCGCCTAAGGAGTACCGTATTCATAGCAGGGCACAGGTATAAGTATTACCAGGCTGCTCTCAGGCATGCAAAAGGAGCGCCATCATGGAAGATCCGCTCCTTGTGTTTGACCTTATTCAGTTGCTCGCGTTTGCCGGGTGTAACTCTGACATGCTGGGAGATGGCCCCGTAATCCTGATTGAGTCTGCGGTTTCTTTCTGCACACCATGTGCCTGAGCGCTCTGCCTTAAGCAGCGCCTTCTGCGTTCTTGTCCGTGCCATAAGCTGCGACACTCCTTCGTCATTCATATATTCAGTGCGGTTGCACTGTCTTTTTCATTCTAACACATTATTCTGATCCTTGCGCAGCTTGCAGTTGGACTATCTGGTAAAGTATGCTTGAAGAGTAAGATACATACCTGTGATCATAACCAATAACCGCAAGAATGAGGAGGAGTACTATATGAAATACGATGTGCTGTATGACGGCGCCTTCGCCATGCTGAAGGTTCTGCTGGAGCCGGGCGAGAGCGTCAAGGCGGAGATGGGGGCGATGGTCGCCATGTCACCGAATGTGGAGCTGCGGGGCACCGTGGACGGCGGAATTATGCGCGGCCTCGGCCGCATGCTGAGCGGGGAGAAATTCTTCTTCCAGGAGCTGACCGCCACGCGCGGACAGAGTGAGGTGCTGCTCTCACCCGGTGCAATTGGGGATGTACAGGCGATTGAGCTGGACGGGTCGTACAAGCTGATTGTTCAGAAGGACGGCTTCCTGGCGGGAACCCAAGGCATTCAGGTCAATACCAAGATGCAGAATCTGACCCGCGGCCTGTTCTCCGGCGAAGGCTTCTTCATTCTCGAAATCAGCGGCAGGGGCACCGTCTTCCTCTCCTCCTTCGGAGCGATTCACGCTATTAACCTCGGACCGGGCGAAGAGATGATCATCGATAACGGACATCTTGTAGCTTGGCCGGATTATATGGATTACAAGATAGAAAAAGCTGCCTCCGGCTGGCTGAACAGCTTAACCAGCGGCGAGGCCCTGGTCTGCCGGTTCCGCGGCGAAGGGGTGATTCTGGTTCAGACCCGCAATCCCGGCAGCTTCGGAACCTGGATCAAATCCTTTGTGCCAAACCGCTCGTAGCAGTCGAGTCCGGCCTGCTGGCATACAAATAAGAAGGCGCAGGCTGAACTTCAGCCCTGCGCCTTCTGTGCGTTGCCAATGTGCTTATGAGACGGCGCGGCAGTCCTTGTCGCCCTTGCAGCCGTTCTTTTGACAGCTATTATAGGTGCCTTTGAAATCGAGACGGTGATCAGTCACACTGAAGCCATATTCACGGGCTACCCGCGCCTCCAGCTCCACCAGCCAATCATCCTTGATCTCTTCCAGCTTCCCGCATACATTGCAGATCAGGTGATGATGCATATGCACATGATCGTCATCGCGCAGATCATACCTAGCGACGCCGTCACCGAAATTCATTTTTTGCACAATATGAAGTTCACACAGCAGCTCCAAGGTACGGTAGACCGTCGCCAGCCCCAAATGCGGGTAACTGCGCTTGACCAGCATATATACCTCTTCCACGCTTAGATGATCCTTCTCATTATCCAGCAGCACCCTCACTATAGCCTCACGCTGTGGTGTAAGCTTATAATTATGAGCCGCAAACTGCTGGCTGATATTTGCCACTCGGTTCACCCGGGTTCCCACCTTTCCGGAAGCAGAACAATTCCCGCAGAATAATTAGTAATCGTTACGATATAAGCATAACAAACTTGCCCATCAAAGAAAAGTCCTGACACCAGTATAACATCACTTGCCCGCAATAGCCCCCTTTCGCCACTCCCCGTATAGATAATTTTTCTGCCGAAACCGGGTCCGCCCATTCCGAAGTACCCGCTATCCCCATACTCTATATCAAGATCACATGTAACCGATACATGCTTATACTTGGAAAAAATCTGTAGAAAGTGAGGAGGATCCGGATGGCGAAAGTACAACCTAAGCAGACGCAGCGGCTTGTAACAGCCCGTGTACTGCGCAGCGTAGCTGCGGCCATGCTGCCGTTCTACCGGAAAATTGCCGGAAACCGGAGTTATGCCAGGCAATGGACAACCGCAGTTGTCACTGCCGACCTGGACCTGATGGGCAGCTTGCTTCACAGCATTCCCGCACTTGCTGGCGTGGAGAATTACGGAACGAACGGGATCGGATATTTTATCTCTTTCCCTTTTCCGCTGCCGGTTGCCTTCTATACCAATGGAACGACGATTCCGCCTGGAACCGTTCAGTTCACCTTCAATACAGACGCTCACCGCTGCATAGCGCGTTCCATTATCCCGCTGTACCGTGAGCTTGCGGTTAACCGGAGCTTCGCGGAAGCTATGGCAGCTGCCATCCGGCGTAAAGACAACCGGGCGGTAAGGGCGCTGGTGCGCAGCCATGTGAAGACAACGACACTGAAATCCGTAACGATTGAAGAAAGCGGAATAGCGCTGCTGTTCAAGACCCGCTTCAGCCGGTACCCCTACCGCAATTTGCTGTTTCAGGAAATGATGTAGAGCGCTGCAACCTTTTCTAACCTTATTCCGTCAAGGGAGTTGATACAGGCCAAGCGGCCCAACCTATAATAGAGGTGGAATTCAAATGTTAATGAGAAAATACACCATCGCAGCTATAACCGCAGCCACCCTACTCTCCTTCTCGCTCAGTGGGCAGATGTTCGCAGCCGGCAGCAGCTTCAAGGATATCGGCAGTATAAGCGGCAAGGATAAAATAGATACACTAAAGGAGCAAGGACGGATCAAAGGAATATCAGACACACAGTTTCTACCCGGAGCTATAGTATCGACTGCACAAGGTGTTCAGTTCATCTCCGGTGGTCTGCAGCTTAGCCTGGCCGCAATTGATTTCAATAAGGCCCCCCAGGCCAGTGCTATTTTCTCCAAAGTAAAGGACAATGCCTGGTACGCGGAAGCCTTCATCAATGCGCACTATAATGGTGTGAATATCCCGGCCAATATCGATCCGGCGAAGCCGATCTCCAAAGAGCTGTATACCAGTATGCTGGTTCAAGCTGTGGAGAAGGCCGGTAACCTGCCGATGATCAATCTCGTCCCGGCTACGCTTGCAGATGCAGACGCGCTGGACCCTTCCTACCAGGGCAGCATTCAGCGGGCGCTGAAATACAAGATCACTACCCTTGATGCCAGCGGCAAGTTCAATCCGAAGAGCACCATTACCCGCGCTGAAGCAGCAGTTATGCTGTACAACACGCTGGACTACTTGAAGTCCGTAAGCGATGGCGGCACACAGAAGTAAATGAAGGTTAGGTTTGTTCATAACGCTTCCCCCGCGTATGATAGATAAAAGGCTGTCCCGGAAGCCGTTACGGCTAGGGGCAGCCTTGTTTTTTGGGCAGGAAATACGTAGGCTTATTATGAGATGAAGCATTGCTGAGTATATATTACGGCGGCGCTTAGGAGCACGCTCCGCAAACGGAATGTTGTTCCAATCGCTCCGCTTTTCCGCGGGTCATTCCGCCCGCTCCGCTGTTTAAGAGGGGGAGTTACAAACACAGATTCAAGTGCACTTCTTCGTTACGTTCGCCACCCACCTCATCTTCGCGTAAACACAATGTATGTTGTTTTTCACATACATTTGGTCCATATGGCTGCTGCGGGTACAATGTGTGCTGTTTTCCACATACATTCAGACCAAATGCCTGCTGCGGGCACAATGTATGCTGTTTTTGACATACATTAGGTCCATATGCCTGCTTGCGAGAACAATGTATGCTGTTTTTAATACACATTGGTTCATGTACCGTTGTATCAGCCAATGCAACCGGTTGTATGCATACCTTCAGCTTGAGCAACGTTCAGAAACAAAGTCACTCTTCCCCGCTCAAGCGGTTCAAGAATTGCAGGGCACGCGGGTTCTTCGTCTGCTCCAGAACCTCCCGGGGGGTGCCCTGCTCCAGAATAATTCCGTTATCCATCAGGATAATCTGGTCGGCCACATCGGCCGCGAATTTCATCTCATGGGTGACGATGACCATCGTCATTCCTTCCCGGGCCAGCTGCTTGATGACCTTCAGCACCTCGCCGACCAGCTCAGGGTCAAGCGCCGAGGTCGGCTCATCGAATAACAGCACCTCCGGCTCCACAGCCATGGCGCGGGCGATCGCTACACGCTGCTGCTGGCCGCCGGACAGCTGATGAGGATACGCATCTGCCTTATCTGCCAGCCCCACCTTGTCCAGCAGGGCCAGCGCCTTGCTGCGCGCTTCTTCCTTGGAACGCTTTTGCACCGTGACCTGGCCCTCCATGACATTGCCGACCGCCGTCATATGCGGGAACAGATTATACGACTGGAACACCATTCCTGTCTGCTGGCGCAGGGACAGTACGGTACGCTGTGGAATTTTGGCGTCCGGGGTGAAATCCAGCTTAATCGAGTTCAGCGTAAGACTGCCCTTGTCGGGGGTCTCCAGCAGGTTGAAGCAGCGCAGCAGTGTGGTTTTGCCGGAGCCGGAAGGTCCGATAATGACCATTACCTGGCCGTGTGGAACGGTAAGATCTACCCCTTTTAACACCGCAAGCGGGCCAAAGGACTTATGTAAACCGCGTATTTCAATCATGCGTGTGCCTCCTTAACCTTAACTGGCCGAATACCGGTCCAGCCGCTTCTCCAAGTAATTCTGCAGCGCCGACAATACGGAACAGAACAGCAGATAGAACAGCGCTGCTTCGCAATACAACAGCAGGGGTTCATAAGATGTCGCCACAATCTGCTGGGCTTTTCTGAATATCTCAACATAGGTAATACTGGCCGCAAGCGAGGTATCCTTAACCAGGCTAATAAAAGAATTCGATAACGGCGGAACCGACACGCGGGCAGCTTGAGGCAAGATCACCCGGCGCAGAGCCTGCTTCCGGCTCATCCCCACAGAGAACGCGGCTTCCCATTGGCCTTTGTGGATAGACAGAATAGCAGCCCGGACAATCTCCGAGGAATAAGCCCCGACACTGAGCGTGAACCCGATCACAGCAGCGATAAACGGATCAAGCACAATCCCGGCGGCGGGCAGTCCATAGAAAATAATAAACAGCTGTACCAGCAGCGGCGTTCCCCGGATCACCCAGACATAGAAACGCGCGATCAGCCTCGGAAGCCTCCAGGAGGACAGCCGGGCAAGTGCAGTAACCACCGCCAGCAGCAGACCCAGAATAAAGGATGCTACCGCAAGTGGAAGGGTAAAAGCCACCCCGGCTTTGAACAGAGGCAGCAGTGAATCGAGAAATATTTGTATTTGGCGGTCATCCATCATTTCGATACGTCAGCGCCGAAGTATTTTTCAGAGATTTTAAGGTAGGTTCCGTCGTTCTTCATAGCGGTCAGCGCTTCATTCACTGCCTGCACCAGCTCGTCGTTCCCTTTCAGGAAAACTGCAGCACTATGCGAGCCTTCGGCAATCTCATCCACCTTCTTGATCTTGACACCGGGCTTCTGCTTCTTCAGGTCGAGGTAGGACAAGCCGTCATTGACGGTAGCATCGATCCGGCCGGAGGTCAGCAGATCAATCGCCTGATTGAAGCCCTCGGTGGATACGATCTCGGCACCGTTGTCTGTGGCGATTTTGCCGAGGTTGCTGGTGAGCGACTGGCCGGCTTTTTTACCCCTCAGATCAGCGAAGGTCTTGATATCCTGATTATCTTCAGGAACGATCAGCACAGCCTTGGAGACAATATACGGATCGGAGAAATCATATTTCACTTTACGCTCATCGGTAATGGAGACTTCATTGAAGATCACATCGAAGCGCTTCGCATCCATCCCGGCAAAAATTCCGTCCCACTGTGTCTCAATGAACTCCGGCTTCACACCCAAACGCTTGGTCACTTCCTCGGCAATCTCGACATCGAAGCCCGTCAGCTTGCCGTCCGCATCATGGAAGGTGAACGGTGCGTAGGTTCCTTCTGTTCCGATGCGCAGCTTGCCGCTGGCTTTGACGGCCTCCAGACTATTCTGCTGCCCGGAAGCTGCGCCCTCTGTAGCCGCTGCCGTAGGTTCAGCCCCGGTATTGCCGCCCGTTGCTGTCTTGTCATTATTGTTGCTTCCGCAAGCCGCAGCCGTGACTATGGTCAGGAGCAGCATAATAGTCAGACTAAGTTTTTTCATTCGATGAATCCCCTCTCGTATCTTCTTTATAGACACCGTATATTGATTTCCCATAGCTTAGCTTGCCCCAAATTCTGCTCCTGCAACACAAAAAGCGACCCTCCCGGAAAAGGAGAATCGCTGCTCTATGGACAACATAAGCTCTGCTTCTATATGGGTATTACTATACGTGCATGATTTCTGGCGTTGCCTTCTCCTTAGAACGTTCTGTTCCAGAATGGCGGCCCCGGCGCAGCAGCAGTCCAAGGACCGCACCGCCAAGCGCGACAAACATCATAATGTGGAACGTGTCCGCGAAGCCCTGCGATAATACGGTTTGCTTAGCCAGCAGCAACGCTTGCTGTGAAGCGCCTGCGGAACTTTTCCCGGCAGCCGCCGCCGCTTCCTGCATCTCTATGCCACGCGCCGTTGTTCTTGCGGTCAGAATGGTAACCAGCGTCGAAACGGCCAGCGAAGTAATTACCTGCTGCATCGAGTTCGTCAGCGAGGTTACCCGGTTCACCAGGTGGCTAGGCGCCTTGTTGAGCAGATGCGTGTTCATCGGCATCATCATCATCCCCATGCCCGCCCCGCACATGATCAGCGGAAGGATCAGGTCCCGGCTCTGCGTGGTAAGGTCTACATGCGAATACTGGAATAACGCCCCGGAGACCAGACTAAGGCCGCAGACCACGAGCCAGCGCACACCGATCCGGTCGAACAGTATCCCGGCAATCGGCATCATCAGCCCGGAAGCGATCGCTTGCGGCAGCAGCGTCAGACCGGTATCAAATGCACCGAAGCCGCGGGCCTGTTGCAGAAATTGCGGGAGCAGGAATAACGCGCCGTATAAGCCGAACTGGGCGATCCACTGCACGATGATTCCTGTCGTGAAATCTACGGACTTCAGAATCCGCAGCTCCAGCAGCGGTGTCTTGGAGCGCAGCTCTGCGATGACAAAAGCGATCAGCGCCACAGCGCCCAGCAGCAGCCCGATCAGCGTTTTCTCGGAGGTCCAGCTCTGGGCGCCCTGGCTAACCCCGTAGGTTAACGAAGCAAAGGCCAGCGGACCCAGAACCATACCGAACTTATCCATGCCGGGCACGCTGTTCTTCGCCGCATTCGGCAGCTTGCGCAGTCCAATCAGCACCGCAATGATGCCAATTGGAATATTAATGAGAAAGATCCAGCGCCAGGAATGGTATTCAACCAGCCAGCCCGACAATACCGGACCAATAGCCGGTGCGAACAGAACGGGAATGCCCATAATGCCCATGACTACGCCAACCTTACTTTTGGGAGCAAGTCTGTACACATAGGCCATCCCGACAGGGAGCACACAGCCGCCGCCAAGTCCCTGAATGACCCGGAACACAATCAGCCATTCGGCGCTGCTTGGTGTAGCGCACAGAATCGAGCCTATCGTGAACACAATGACCGCCGTCAGGAAGACTTTCTTGGCTCCGAACCGGTCAGACAGCCAGCCTGACAACGGGATAACGGAAGCCTGAGCCAGCATATAACCCGTAACTACCCACTGCAGTGTATGCAGATCCGTCTTGAAATCCACTACCAGCCTGGACAAGGCTACATTCATTGCCGTACTGTCCAGCACAACCATAAATACGCCTGCAATAATGGCCAGCAGCGGAACCAGAATGCTGGACAGCCGGAAATCGGCTTCCTGCTTCAAGGTCTGATCCATGTCTCTTCTCCTCCTAAAGCTGTCCGCGTTCTACATTGACCTGCGGGCAGATTGTTCTATATAATGAGTGAACGGACAACTGTCCGTAATTGCAATTCATAGTCTACGGACAATTGTCCGTTGTGTCAATTCTTTTATTTGTTTTTCTGTAAATCACTGATTCATTTCTGAAAGGGGTCCTCATGAACAAGCCAGACACCGATGCTGCACTGCTTCCTCCGTCAGCTCCGCAAGCCATAGAATCCTCCCCTCCGGAGTCCGCCGATCCTTATGTACAGCGGATTCTTGAAGCTGCCCGCCAGTTATTCACCGAGAGCGGACTTGAGGCGGTCAGCATGTACAGCATTGCCAAGCGGGCAGGTATAGGGCAAGGCTCCCTGTACCGCCGTTTCACGGACAAGGGTGAGATCTGTTCTGCCCTGCTGAAGGGCAGCGCAGATCAATTCCTGTCCAGTCTGGAGCAGCAGGTCGCTGCCAGTGCCGGTGAAGCTCCGGCGCTAGCTCAGCTGCAGAGCAGCATTGAGCAGATTGCCGATTTCATTGAGCAATATGCCGAGCTGCTGAATATGATCAAAGCCGAGTTCACCGGCAAGAAGCAGCTGACCCAGTTTGAGCATCCTTTTTTCCAGCGGCTGGGGGTGATGATGACAGAGCTGCTGCAGCGTGCTGCGGCGGGCGGTGAGATTATTGACATTGATCCGGCCTTTGCGGCTACGGCCTTAATCTCTGTCCTCAGTCCCGATCTGTACCTGTATGAGCAGAAGCGGCACCACTCCTCCAAGCTGGACATCTCCAGGGGCATCGTCGCTTTGTTCGTGACCGGACTGGCAAAACGCTGACCGCCTGCTCTTTACAAGAGGGGAATTTGTGGTATATTAAGTAGCAATTACGAATTCAATAGCAGCATTATTCACTAGGGGAGTCGGCCGACTGAGACGGAGCTTAAGCTCCGGACCCTTTGAACCTGATCTGGATCATACCAGCGGAGGGAAGTGGAGCAGAATGTATCAGTGGTTCCCGTCACAGGGCCGCAGCTGACTGTACCTTCCGCCCCATTCATTGCCTCCGGGAATGAATGGGGCTTTTTGGTGTTCAGCGCAGTAAATATTTCAATCCGAGGAGGCTTCATACATAGTCTTATGATCAACATTAGCAATCTGTCCTATGCCTTCGGGACCGGTTCATCCCGGACCCCCGTCTTCTCAGGGCTATCCATGAATGTGCAGCGCGGCGAATTCATATCTGTCGTAGGCGGAAGCGGATGCGGCAAAAGCACCTTGTTCAAAATCATCGCCGGTCTGCTGGAGCCCGGCAGCGGCAGGATTATGCTGAACGGAGCCGAGTCCGCTGCAGCAGCGAAGAGACTGGGCAGTGTCGCCTACATGCCGCAGCAGGATCTCCTCCTACCCTGGCGGACCGTAATGGACAATTGTCTGCTGCCCTGGGAGCTCAAGCGCAGCCGTCCCAAAGCAGCCGCTATGGCCGAGATCCGCACCCTGCTGCAGCGCTTCGGCCTTGACGGGACCGAAGGAGCTTATCCGCAGGAGTTGTCCGGCGGAATGCGCCAACGTGTGGCTGTCCTCCGCACCGTGGCGGCCGGGAATGACCTGCTGCTGCTGGATGAGCCGTTCGGGGCGCTTGATGCCATTACGAAGCGCTCGCTGCAGCGCTGGCTGCTGGAGTTATGGGCGGAGCTGGACAAGACAGTGCTGTTCATCACCCATGATCTGGAGGAGGCGCTCCTGCTTAGTGACAGAATCTATCTAATGACTGGCCGGGAGGGCAGCGGTATGCAGGAATTCTCAACCGCCCTCCCCCGTCCGCGCCATCACAGTCTGAACTATGAACCGCAGTTCGCCGCCCTGCGCCAGGAATTGGAGCTGAAGCTATATGAGAACCGCCGCCCCTAGAAGATTGCTCCAGCATTACGCTCCAGCAGTCCTTCTCGCTCTGCTGACGCTTGCGGTCTGGGAGACTGTAGCCTGCCTGGGGCTGGCTCCTCCCTTCATCCTTCCGGCTCCGTCCGCCATCTGCAAGGCCTTACTGGAGGAACGCCGCTTGTTATTCGGGGTGCATCTGCCTGCTACACTGCTGGAGGTACTCACAGGCTTCGCATTGTCGGTGATTTGCGGCAGCCTGCTGGGAATCGCCATGCACCTGTTCAGTCCGCTGGCCAAGGCGCTGTATCCGCTGCTGATTATCAGCCAGACGGTTCCGCTGATCGCCCTCTCGCCCCTGTTCATCATGTGGTTCGGCTACACCTTATGGAGCAAGGTCGCCGTTGTCTTCCTGACCGCTTTCTTTCCGGTGGTCATTGGCACCTATGATGGCTTGTCCAAGAATACAGACGCCTACCGGGAGCTGCTGCTGACGTACGGCGCGAACCGCTGGCAGATTCTAAGGAAGGTGGGCGTTCCGCTGGCTTTGCCCTCTTTTTTCTCCGGTCTAAAGCTGTCGGCAGTGTACTGTGTGATTGGCGCAACGATCGGGGAATGGCTTGGGGGCAGCGAAGGGCTGGGCTATTTCAGCCGCAGAATGGCCGGGAATCTCCAGACCGCCAAGATGTTCGCTGCTGTTGTCTTGTTATCTATACTCGGTATCCTGCTGTTTCTGGCAGTCGCCGCGCTGGAGAAGTTTATTCTGAAGAAAAGAGGACGTTATTCATGACTACTATCCGCTATACCCGTTATCTGTACCATGCAATCTCAAGGCCAGCCATGCTGCTGTCCGTTCTGCTGCTCTGTATGCTGCCTGTCCTGGCAGGCTGCGCCAATACGAATAGTCCGGCGGCCTCCGGCTCTCCGGCTGTTACTACCGCCACCTCTGGGGCAGGGGCTGAGGCTAAAGATGGAGCCCATAAACTTACGATTATGCTAGACTGGTACCCCAATGCTGTTCACTCTTTTTTGTACGCGGCAGAGGCTGAAGGTTATTTCGCTGCGGAAGGTCTGGAAGTTGAGATTCAGATGCCGGCCGATACCAATGATGCACTGAAGCTGGTGGCGGCGGGAAAGGTGGATCTGGCACTCAGCTATCAGCCGCAGGTATTGATGGCACGTGGCGAGCAGATTCCGGTCAAGTCGATCGCTGCGCTGGTGCGCCACCCGATGAATCATCTCATGGTAGCCGCAGACAGCGGCATTACCCGCCCGGGAGAGCTGTCAGGCAGACAAGCCGGATATTCCTCCGTTCCGTTATATGAAGCGATGCTGAATACGATGGTCAAGAGCGACGGCGGAGACCCTTCCTCCCTCAAGCTGGTGGATGTCGGCTTTGAGCTGATTCCTGCTCTCTCTACCGGGCGGGTAGATGGAATTATGGGCGGGTTCATCAATCATGAGCAGCTGATTCTGGAGCAGGAAGGCCATCCGGTCCGCTCCTTCAATCCCGTGGATTACGGGGTCCCGGATTATTATGAGCTGGTGCTGGTCGCCAGTGAGCAGGGACTGCAGGATTCACAGGGCTTTTATCAGAAATTCGTGGATGCTATCAGAAAAGGCCAGCAGTATGTAGCGGATCACCCGGATGAAGCGCTGAAGCTGCTGCTCTCCCATCAGGAGGACACCGCGCCGCTGGATGAAAAGATTGAGAAGCGCAGTCTGGAGATCCTGCTGCCGCTGATGGATGCCGGTTCCCAGCCCTTCGGCTACCAGGACAGCGCCTCATGGGAGAAGGTGAACCAGTGGCTGAGCGAGAACGGCCTGCTGGCTGGAGAAGTGGATGTTAAGAATGCTTTTATTAATTTTTAATTACATCTTTAGGAGGAATTCATATGTCTTATCTGTCCAAAGTACGCCAGGCGAACCCGCTGGTGCATAATATCACGAATATCGTAGTTGCTAACTTCACTGCGAACGGGCTGCTGGCTCTGGGAGCTTCGCCATTCATGGCCGATGCCATTGAAGAAGTAGCGGATGTCGCCGCCATGTCCGGGGCGGTTGTGCTGAACATCGGCACACTGAATGAAGCCGCCATTGCTTCCATGATCGAAGCCGGGAAGGCTGCTAACCGCCACCATGTGCCGCTCGTGCTTGATCCCGTTGGAGCCGGGGCTACCGCCTACCGCACCGATGTTACGGCTAAGCTGCTCAGTGAGCTTCAGCTTACAGCGCTTCGCGGCAATGTGGCCGAGGTTGCCAATGTAGCCGGGGTGAGCTGGGCAAGCAAAGGCGTGGATGCCGGAGCAGGCGAAGGCGATGTAGTCGCTCTAGCGAATAAGGCGGCGCAGAAGCTGAATTGTGTCGTAATTATCACCGGCAAGGAAGACATCATCACAGACGGCAAGCGCACTTATATCGCCAGCAACGGGCACTCCATCCTGACCCGGGTGACCGGAACCGGCTGCCTGTTAAGTGCTGTGGTGGGTGCATTTCTTGCCGTATGCGGAGGCGATGTGCTTGAGGCGGCTGCCGAGGCCCTCTCCTTCTACGGCGTGGCAGCAGAGCTTGCTGCTGAGGCGGCTGAAGACCAAGGTCCGGGCAGCTTCCAAATTGGGTTCCTGAACCAATTGGCGCTGGTGACCCCGGAGCAATACAGCAGCCGCTCACGGCTGAAGCTGCTCGAAGCCTAAAACGTGCACCCCAAAGGAGAGAACAAGATGACTAGCATACGCAAAGCGTTGACCATTGCCGGCTCTGACAGCGGCGGCGGGGCCGGGATCCAGGCGGATTTGAAGACTTTTCAGGAGCTGGGAGTGTACGGCATGTCTGCACTTACTGCACTCACTGCCCAGAACACACTTGGTGTTCAGGGAGTCTATCCGATGGAGCCGGAAACCGTTGCTGCCCAGCTGGATTCGATCGGCAGTGATCTGCCGCCGGATGCCATTAAGACAGGGATGCTGTTCAGCAGTGACATTATCCGCGTGGTTGCCGGTAAAGTGCAGCAGTACGGCTGGCAGCAAAAGCTGGTGATCGATCCGGTCATGGTCGCCAAGGGCGGCTCACAGCTGCTGCTCCAGGAGGCAGTGCAGGCCCTGATTACAAGCCTGCTTCCACTTTCGCTCGCCATTACGCCCAATCTTCCTGAAGCAGAGATGCTGACGGGAATGAAGATTCAGGGCCGGGAAGACCGGGAACAGGCAGCAAGACTGCTTCATCGGATGGGACCCAAGTACATTATTTTGAAGGGCGGACATGACCCTTCGGGAGACGAGGCGGTGGATCTTCTCTATGATGGAAGGGAATTCCATTACATGTCCAGTCCACGGATTGCGACGAAGCATACTCACGGAACCGGCTGCACCTTCTCAGCTGCGGTGACGGCAGGTCTTGCGTTGGGCCATTCCATGCCAGAAGCTGTCCAGACCGCCAAGGTCTTCATTCAAGCGGCGATTGAGGATAGCCTGAACATCGGGGCCGGGCAGGGGCCGACGAATCATTTTGCTTACGGGAACCGGATGAGATCAAGGGGGATCACGCTATGACACGGATTGACAACGAGGATATGCGCAGACTGCTGAAGCTGTACTTCATTATGGGCAGTGTGAACTGCCGCCTCTCGCCGGAGGAGACATTAACCGCTGCCGCTGACGGGGGCATTACTCTGTTCCAGTTCCGGGAAAAGGGTCCCGCTGCGCTTAAAGGTGCCGCTCTGCTCCGTCTGGGGCAACAGCTCCTGCAGATATGCCGGAGCTATAGCATCCCGTTCATCGTAAACGATGACCTGGAGCTTGCAACTGCGCTGGATGCCGATGGCATTCATGTCGGCCAGGATGACCTGCCTGCCCGGCTGATCCGGGAGCAGCTCGGTGAGCATAAGATCATCGGAGTCTCCGCACATAGTCTGACGGAAGCCCGGCAGGCCATTGCGGACGGAGCCGATTATCTCGGAGTCGGCCCTGTCTATCCTACTTCGTCCAAGGATGATGCCCAGGCCGTCCGGGGAACTACTGTCATTGAAGAGCTAAGACGAAGCGGCCTGAGCATTCCTGTAGTCGGAATCGGCGGCATCACCCTGGTGAATGCCCCGCCGGTCTTCCGGGCAGGTGCAGATGGGATCTCCATCATCTCGGCCATTGCCGGAGCTGAGGATATATACGAGACCACGCGAAGATTCGCGCAGCTCGTCACCGCTCCTTAATTTTAGACCAGGCACACTGCGGGTGGTACGATGTTGATACTCACACCGCGCATAAGTTGTACCCCACTTTTCCCCCGCCTCATGGTAGCGGCATATAACATTAACCAGGGCGCACACACATCGTGTTCGGTTTTTTGATTACATTCGGCCTACGTGGCGCGCCCATTCCAATTATGTTCGGTTTTTCGATTACATTTGGCTTACGTGGCGCGCCCAGTCCAATTATATTCGGTTATTCGATTACATTTGGCTTGCGCTCCCCCCTCTGTCCCCGCGTAATCTGCCCATAACAATAGTGGAATAGAATTGTCCGTCGGCCAGCAGCTTGTCTCTGCGCAGGACACCCTCGACCTCGAAGCCCAGGCTCTCATAGAGTAGGATCGCCTTGTCATTTCGTTCTAGAACCTTCAAGCTCAGCTTTTCCAGACCGATGGCTTCCGCCCAGCTGATAGACTGCTCCAGCAGACTCCGGCCGATGCCGTATCCCCAGAACTCCTGGAGCACTCCGACTCCGAATTCGGCCTGATGGGCCAGTCTGCGGAGCGGACTTCCTTCACATCTGGCGAAACCTGCCAGCCTGTCCTGAACCTCGGCAACCAGGAACAGGTTCGTGCCGCTGGCCGTATCTGTCGCTATGAGCGACCGGAAGCCCTCCGGGCCGATGAAGGCTTCCCCCTGAACCCGGTCTAAATTCTCCGTCTCCCCGTCAACCTTCAATCTCAGCGCGGACAACTGCGGGGCATCCTGCGGCACGGCGGATCTCACCGTATAGTGGAGCCCTTTATTTTCATATCCCAGTGCATTAATAATCATTCTGTTCCTCTCCTTTCAATCTTGGGGCTGCAATTTAGTTCTCCAGTTCATTCCAGCCTATCCAGTTTAGCATTTACATCCGGATAATCCAGGCGTATAATGCCCATGTCAGACCCTGTGCAGGATTATTTTTACATATAACGCATCCCCTAAAATTTAAGCAAAGCTGGTGACCCTATTGTCGAGAGGCTTCAGAGCCATGGGACCCGGAGGAGGCTTCGGGCATGGCAAATTAAAGTTCGATGAGGAGGAGGCGAAGCCGGATATATCCAAAGCGCTGCTATTACGCATAGTGAAATATTTCGTCCCATACTGGAAGCAGACGCTGCTGGTGATGACTGTGCTGTGCATATCCGCAGTGCTGGGGCTGCTCCCTCCTATCCTGATTCAGCAGATCATTGACCGGGCGCTCCCGGACAAGAATCTGCAGTTGCTCTTCCTGCTCGTTGCTGCCTCGCTGGCTACAACGGTAGTGTCAGGACTGCTCGGCGTGCTGCAGAATTATTTGAACTCTTTTATCTCCCAGAATATTGTCCATGATATGAAAAACCAGATGTACCGCCATCTGCAGAGCATGCCGCTGCAGTTCTACTCAGGTGTTAAGCAAGGCGAGGTTATCACACGGATGACCAGTGATATTGCCGGAATTCAGGGCGTCTTCAACAGCACCATCGTCAATTGTGCCAGCAATCTGTTCATTCTGATCTCCACAGCGGCAACGTTGTTCATCATGAACTGGAAGCTCGCACTGCTAGGTGTCCTGGTCATCCCCTTATTCATCATACCCACCCGCAAAATGGGCAATGTGCGCTGGAAGCTGGCCAAAGAGACGCAGGAGAAGATCTCGGAGCAGAATCAGATCATTGAGGAGACGCTCAGCCTCAGCGGGTACATGCTAATGAAGCTGTTCACGAGAGAGGACACCGCGCTGGACAGCTTCCGGACCGTAAATGCCCAGGCAACACGGCTGCAAATCCGCGAATCCATGGCTGGCCGCTGGTTCATGCTGGTCCTTACCACCTTCACCAGTATCGGGCCGATGCTGATTTATTTGTACGGAGGTTATTTATTCATCCAGGGAGAGCTGAGCATCGGAGCAATTATCACCTTTGTGGCACTGCTGAGCAGATTGTATATTCCGGTTATGCAAATGACCAATCTCTACGTGGATGTGAACCGTTCGGTAGCGCTGTTTGAACGGATTTTTGACTATTTCGATATGGATCCGTTGATTGTGGACACTAAGCTGGCTCTTCCAAGCCGTGTGGAGGGACAAGACATCGTCTTCGAGCAAGTAAATTTCGCCTATGCCCCGGACAAGCCCGCTCTGAGCGGGATCTCCTTCACGGCAGCCGCCGGATCACTGACTGCCCTGGTCGGACCCAGCGGAGCAGGCAAAACCACCATTACCAACCTGATCCCCCGTCTCTATGAGCTGGATTCAGGTGCAATACGTATTGGCGGTAAGGACATCCGCGAGTTCACACTGCATTCGCTTCGCTCGCAGATTGGCCTCGTCACCCAGGACACGTACCTGTTCAACGGAACGATCCGTGAGAATCTGCTCTATGCTAACGCTGAAGCCACGGAAGCCGCGCTGACGGCCGCCTGCGAAGCTGCTTATATTCATGATTTCATTCTGAAGCTGCCTGAGGGCTACAACACCGTCGTCGGCAACCGGGGCATTAAGCTGTCCGGTGGTGAGAAGCAGCGGATGTCCATCGCGCGCGTGCTGCTCAAGAATCCGCCCATTATCATCATGGACGAAGCCACCTCGTCGCTGGACACCGTATCGGAATATTACATCCAGCAAGCGATGCATGAACTGCTGCGCGGCAAGACCAGCATGGTCATCGCCCACCGTCTCTCCACCATCATGGCAGCCGACAATATTCTGGTTGTTCAGGACGGCAGGATTGTAGAGTCGGGGCAGCATGCCTCCCTGCTGGCAGTGAATGGGGTATACCGGGATTTGTACAACAAGCAGTTTCAGCGGGAAGATTCATAAGCCATTAGGCATATTCGCATACAAGAGGAAACGGCTTTGCCGTCCTTTAAAAGGACGGTACCGTTTCAGCGAGAAATAGAAGGATAATGTATAGAGTGAAACATATACATTCTTATATTTTGAAAAGGGGATTCCCGGAGCAGCATCGCCTGCCCTGGGAATCCCTTCTCTTCTTGTCCGCGATTACTCCGGCTTACCGCGCACTGCGCAGCGGCTTCAGCTTGTCCATCCAGCCGCTGATTTGTTCTGCCGTCTCCGTATTCCGCAGCAGCTGCTGATATTCGTCCACATAACCGCCGTCCCCGGCGAGCTGTCCGGCCCACTCATGGAACTCTTCGAAGCGTGTCAGTGCGATACTGCGCTTCCCGAGAATCAGGTAGGCGTTCAGCAGCTGCTCTAACGTCTGCTCGGACGGATTGTTTTTATACTCCTGCTCACTGAGCTGAAGCTGATCGTCCGCATATTGCCTGGTAAGCAGCTTATCCGGTACATAGTTCGTCCCTTCCAGCTGGTAGATGCCCATCAGCACCGGACCCAGGGGGGATTGCCCCGGATAAGGACTGGCCAGCAGATCCTCGCTCCCGTCCTGATCCACGTCCTCATAATTCACGCTGAACAGGTCGTTAACGGTTACCTGCATCGTTCCGTCAATCTCTTCGACCACAATAGACGCGTAGTTAGGACGGTTATCCATCAGACTGAACAAGAAGGTATTCCGGTTGTTCTGCACAATCGCTTCAGCCCAGAGCTCCTCCTCCGCATTCCAAATGTCGCCGCCTTCCAGGGTAAGCCCGGCCTTTTTGCTGTCAAAGACCATCTTACCCTCCTTGACGATGGCGAACTGTGTATAGCTGAACTCTCCCTTATTCCAGTAATACACCTGAAAAATCTGCCCGTTCAACTGAACCGCATCCATATGTACGAACCCCGAATACTCATCTGCAATCTCCGGGGATACTTCCGCGAGTGCTGCGGCAGCCGCCTCTTCCTCCTGTCTGCCTCCAGGTGCTGCCGAGAGATCCGCTGCCGGGGAAGCGGCTGGCGCTGCAGACGGATCTGCTGATCCGCCCTCCCCTGTTCGTGAGCAACCTGCTATGATTGCTAAGGCTAACAATAAGCTTATAATCCGCATGTGATCCTCCTAAATGTCGTGTCGTGGTGGCATGACTTCCTGTATACTCATCCGGGAGCCCTCTGTCTGAAACATACACTGGTATGTAAGTAGCGGCTATCCTTCCAATCTGGTATGAAGCTCCGCGAGCTCTTCCTCTGTCAGCCGTCTCCACTGCCCTTGCGGAAGACCGCTGAGCGTGATATGCATAATCCGTATCCGCTCCAGACGGAGCACACGATAGCCCAGCGCCTTGCACATCCGGCGGATCTGCAGATTCAGCCCTTGGGTCAGAACAATCATGAACTCCTTCTCCGAGATTTGCCGGGTGAGGCATGGCTTGGTACGGGTCTCCAGAATATCTACACCCGCTGACATCTCCGCCAAAAAGTCTTCTGTGACCGGCTTATCCACGCTCACCCGGTACTCCTTCTCATGACTATGCTCGGAACGCATCATCCGGTTGACAATCGAACCGTCATTGGTCAGCAGAATCAGCCCTTCCGAGTGCTTGTCCAGTCTGCCGACGGCAAAGATCCGGGAGGGATAATTGATATAATCTACAATATTCCCTTCCACGTGCCGGGCGGCTGTACAGGTGATGCCTACCGGCTTGTTCAGCGCCAGATAGACCCGTTCCTCCCGGTCTGGAGTCACAATAATTCCGTCTACAGCCACCGTATCTCCAGGTTCAACACTTGCTCCAGGCACACAGACCTTCCCGTTAATCGTGATCCTTCCGGCGGCAATCAGCCGGCTCGTCTCTCTGCGCGGATAGACGCCGGTCTCACTGATGTATTTGTTAATTCTCATGAAGCTCCCGCTTTCAGGTCTTACATATGAAAGAACACCTGATTCACATAGAAATCAGATGTTGCCTCCAACCTATAACCCTTATATTTAGTCATTCTCAAGGGGCAGATGCCCGCTTATTTAGCGCCTCCGGTTTTGTTGCTGCCGCTGCTGCTCTTAGCCGGTTTGGCTCCTTTGGCACCCGGGCTGCCGGGAGGGCCGCTTCGGGCCGGCTTCACGGGTTTTGCCGTCTTGTTCCAGCGGGTCCAGCCCTTACTGCCTGTTCCTCTGCCTGTGCCGCCGCCTTTACTTTTTGCCACAATATCACTCCGTCAATATTCAGTTTTCGCCGTACATTACTCTATCTTACCATTATTTCGGGCGGATTGTCAGGTCCAACTGCAAACAGCCTGCGCGAAGGAGCCTCCGGCAGGCTGCATAACGGGTATCCATCTATAAGCATGAGTATGCTTATTTGGGCTGAATATATCCTTCGGCCTTCAGCAATTCGGCGATCAGTACCGCACCACCGGCAGCACCTCTTACCGTATTGTGGGACAGGCTGACGAATTTGTAATCGTACAGTGAATCCTCGCGCAACCGTCCTGCGGAAATGCCCATGCCATTCTCAATGTCGCGGTCCAGACGGGTCTGCGGACGGTTCTCTTCCTCAAAATACGTGATGAACTGCTTAGGAGCACTCGGCAGACCGAGCTGCTGCGGACGCCCCTGGAAGCTGTTCCAGCGTTCCAGAATCTCTTCGCGGGAAGGCTTCTGCTCAAAGGAGGCAAAGACAGCCGCCATATGGCCGTCAGCCACAGGTACACGGATGCACTGTGTAGTGATTACCGGCTGCTCGCTTGGGACGATCCCTGCACTGGTTACCTTACCCCAGATCCGAAGCGGTTCCTGCTCGCTTTTCTCTTCTTCTCCGCCGATGAAAGGAATCACGTTATCCACCATATCCGGCCAGTCCGCGAAGGTCTTGCCTGCACCTGAAATCGCCTGATAAGTGGTTACAACCACCTTGGAAGGCTTGAACTCCTGAAGTGCATTCAGGGTAGGCATATAGCTCTGAATGGAACAGTTCGGTTTCACGGCGATGAAGCCGGTCTCTGTCCCCAGACGCTTGCGCTGCTGGGCGATAACCTCCAGATGCTCCGGGTTGATCTCGGGAATCACCATCGGCACATCCGGTGTCCAGCGGTGCGCTGAGTTGTTGGAGATCACCGGAGTTCCGGTACGTGCATAAGCCTCTTCCAGGGCCTTGATCTCTTCCTTCTTCATATCTACAGCGCAGAAGATCAGATCCACTTCCGCAGCCACTTCCTCCACCTTGGAGGCGTCTTGAACCATGATGCCTTTGACTGCTTCGGGCATAGGGGTGGACAGCTTCCATCTGCCTTGAACAGATTCCTCATAGGACTTGCCGGCTGAATTCGCGCTCGCCGCAATCGCTGTTACCTGGAACCATGGATGATTCTCCAAAAGTGCAATGAAACGCTGACCGACCATACCGGTACCGCCAACAATACCCGCTCTGAGCTTACTCGACATAAGAAATTCATTTCCTTTCAAGCAGCGCCTAGCGAAAAGCGCTTTTTAATAACCGATTATAAAGGATAGCGGCATGTTACACAATATGTGATTATAAAGTAAGTGTTTCCTGTTTAAACAAAATCACCGCGTCATCCCCAGCCGCTTCGCCAACTCCCCCAACTCCTGGCCCTTCAGCGCTCCCTCCACCAGGACAGGCAGCAGTGCCGGAGTACAGGCGAAGCAAGGCGTTCCGTCACGGGCGAGCTGGGCGGCCAGCCGTTCATCATAGGAAGGCTTGCCTTCATCGGAGAGGGCCAGGAGCGTCATCGTCCGCACCCCGGATTCCCGCAGCTCGCGCATCCGCCGGACCAGACCGGCCTGATTGCCGTTCTCATACAGGTCAGATACGATGATGAACAGTGTCTTCTTCGGCTCCTCGATGAACTGCTCGCAATACTTCACCGACTTATGAATATCCGTGCCGCCCCCGAGCTGGATGCCGAAGAGCATATCAACAGGATCATTCGCACATTGCTCCGTCAAGTCTACCACCTCGGTGTCAAAAGCAACGACACGCGTGTTCAGCGCCGGGATACTGGCAAAGATCGAGCCGATCACCGATGCCCAGATTACAGAGCTGGCCATCGAGCCGCTCTGGTCAATATCTACAATGACCGTCCATTCCTTGCTGCGGCGGGCCCGGTCAAAATAGAAAAAACGCTCGGGGATAATCATCCGCCGCTCCGCATCGTAGTGCTTCAGATTGCGCTCTATCGTCCGTTTCCAGTCCAGCCCGCTGAGTGAAGGCAGCGGGGAATGCTGCCGCTTGTTGAGTGCACCGGTAACCGCACGGCGGATGTCAGTCTCCAGCAGCTTTACCAGCTCATCCACGAGCGCCTGGACTAGCATTCTTGCGGTGTCTTTGGTTTTCTCCGGGATTTTGCCCTTGAGTGCCAGCAGCGTGCCCACCAGCTGAATATCCGGTTTCACCGCCGCCAGCAGCTCCGGCTCGAAGAGCAGCTGCTTCCAGCCCTTGCGCTCCATCGCATCGGTCTGAATAACCGAGACCACATCCTCCGGGAAGAAATTCCGCACATCGCCGAGCCATTTGGACAGGTTAATTGCAGCCTGTCCAGAGCCTGAACCTCTGCCCTTCGATGCGGCGGCACTCCCTTCCGCCTTACCTGCGCCTGTCTCATTATAGATAGCAGCCAGCGCTGCATCCATAATCAGCTCTTCCTCGCTTAAGATCCTGCCGCTGCCTGGGCCGAATCCGGGCAAGGCCTCTTCCGCTTCCTGCCCCAGAATCAGCCGCCAGCGTGTAAGGGCGCTGTTCTGGTTATCCTCCTTCAACTCTTCCTTCAGCTCTTCATCACCCATCTACAGATCCCCGAAGTCAAAATCATTCAGATCATCCAGCATTTTGGCTTCCTCCTCCTTCAGTTCTCCTGTCAGAATCTCGGCGGCTTGCTCTGTGTTCACGCCCCACAGCTCACCCAGCAGCTCGGCGATCATCGTCTTCTCACGCGGGGAGAAGGTACTGAACGCCCGGCGCAGGAAGACCAAGGCTCGTTTGAATTCCTCATCCTCCAAGGCGTTGATATAGTCATTCAGCTGCTCCCACAGGCTCATCCGCGACAGCAGCCCATAGCGGTTGCGCATGGACAGCCCTTCGAACCAGCCTGCCCCGAGATCCGCCGGTATCCCTGGAGACAAGCGGCGCGATACCTCCGCCGCTACCTCCCCTGGAGGGATGGCTCCGCGTTCCATCAGGATCGCGCAGGCGAAGCCCGACAGCCGCGGGTTGCGCTCATCCCGCTGCGCCAGCTGCAGCAGCTCCTGCAGCCACAGAGCCGTATCCGCAATCTCGCTATGCTCCTGCGAGATGTTGTTCAGGTCATTCATTGCGCCGATCATCAGCCCCGCCGCTTCATCATTGCAGCCGCTGGCATCCAGCAGGAACAGGCAGCCCCGGCGGAACAGCTCCTCCAGCAGCGGGATGAACGGGGCCGTATCCACCTTGCGGATATCGCCGTAGCCGATGATCTTGGCCAGCTCCCTTGCAGCTGTGGCAATCGAGACGACATCCCGGCTGTCTACCGCAAGGCGCTGCAGCACGCGGCTGCTCTCCTCCATCTGCGTGGTCATGGCACATTCGCAGGCGGTGACAATCAGCGCGGATGCCTCAGCGATGGAGCTGCATTCCAGCAGCTTCTCGCGCAGCACATAGGCTGCCGCCACTTCTATGGTCTCCCCCAGCAGGGTTGACTCCACAATCTCAATCTCTACCTCCGGCGCCCACTGGAGTATCCAGTGCTCTGCCCAGGTCGCCCCGGACTGGCCGCTAGGCACATTCCGGGCGAAGTGGATGCCGAGCAGCTCCAGCCGGTGGAACAACACGGAGCGGTGCAGATCAAGATAAGCCGCTTCACTGCTTGACACCCGGCGGTTCTCGCGCAGATCCAGTGTCAGGTCGCTAGCTACAGTCGATCTGTACTTCTCCAGCTTGTAGCATTTCAGCAGCCGGTTCAGGTCATCCTGAATCGGTGTCTGGCTGACGCCATCGGCCAGCCTTCCGATGTTCGTGCCGACATCGACCCGGGCCAGCGAATCAGCGATAACAGACAGATCCCCATGCCCGAGCAAGGTCTGTGCGGCATCGCGCAGATCACGCAGCGTAGGTGCGCTTCCGCCGTGCAGCGCAGCCAGCGACTCCGCCAGCCGCACCGCTTCAATCACTTCCGCCGTCGAGCGGTGTGTACCCGCTTTGCGCACCAGCCGGGCCACAGAGGACAGATACAGATGAGGAAGCTCCTCTGAGCGGCCGGAGGCCATCAGCTCCCACATCATCTGGAAGTAGTGCGGAGCCGCGTTGCCCGCACCATAGCCCGACATGCTGGAGAGCTTGTAATAGGAATACGGCATCAGCGTCAGCTTGGTAGAGCGTGCAGGCAGTGCTGCCAGCTCTGCATCGGTCATCCCCTCCGAGGGATCGGCCAGCGCAGCTGCGTGGTATGCGCCACAGATCACAACAATTTTGTCCGGCAGATGCCCTTCGTCAATCTTGAGCTGGATCTGCCGCCGCATATAAGATTCGCGCAATGCGTTATAAGCATATTCCCGCGGCTGCTCTGCGCGCTCCGTGGACTCCGACAGCTCCCGCATCTGGGCAGAGAAGGCCAGTATCGCGGCGCGGTAAGCTCCGCTGCTGGCGTTATGCTCGTAATTACGCTCCCAGTACATATCATAATCATGTTCACCGGCAAGCCGGGCAATCCGGCTGTATACGGACTCCTGCTCACGGACTTCCTCTTCCGCCGGCTCCCCTTGTTCTTCAGCTACAGGCTTCAGCTCCGGCCGGCCGCTGGCATCCTGCCGTAACGCATCCTGGAGTCCCAGCGTTACAGAGGAAGGCAGGTCAATGAACTCTGCCTGTGCTCCATGCTCCTGCGCCCATTTCATCCCCTGATATTCCGGGGAATACACAGCGAACGGCCAGAGCACCGTCCGCACGGGCAGATCATCAGTGAAGGCCAGAATAGCCACCGGCGGTTTCGTCACTGCGTGGGTTAAATGACGGATTTCTCCGCTTGCATCACTCGGCCCCTCGATCAGCACGGCGGTCGGCTGCAGCTCGTTCAAGTATTCCAGGACATGCCTGGCACCGCCCGGAGACAGATGCCGGACTCCGAAGACATGAACGCCGGCAACCGCTGCCCTGCTCACTCGTTCATCTCCTTGCAGGCCTGATAGAGTCCGCGCCAGTCCGCTCCTTTTTTCTTCATTACATTATCCAGATATTCCTTCCATACTAGCTTATCCTTGTCGTCATCCTTGACGATCGCACCCTGGAGTCCCGCTGCAAGATCCTCGTCAGTCAGTTCTCCGCTCCCAAAGCTTGCCGCCAGTGCCATGCTGTTCGTCAGCAGCGAGATAGCTTCTGCCGTGGAGATTACACCGGCTGGAGTCTTCACCTTCTCCTTCTTGTCGAGAGTCATGCCGCTGCGCAGCTCGCGGAAAATGGTAACCACCTTCAGCAGCGCTTCATTTGCCGGAACAGCAGCCTGCAGCTCATAGGAGGAGGCGATTTCACCAACACGCTTCTTCACAATGGACAGCTCCGTCTCCAGGTCCGACGGCGCAGGCAGCACGATGATATTGAAGCGCCGCTTCAGGGCAGCGGACATTTCATTGACTCCGCGGTCCCGCGTATTAGCGGTGGCAATAATCGAGAAGCCCTTGCGGGCACTGGTCTCCTTACCCAGCTCCGGCACCGAGATCGTCTTCTCCGACAGAATGGAGATCAATGCATCCTGCACCTCGGAGGCACAGCGGGAGATTTCTTCAAACCGCGCAATACCTCCGTCCTCCATAGCCCGCATAATCGGGCTCTTGACCAGCGCCTCCGGCGTCGGACCGTTCGCCAGGAGCATGGCGTAGTTCCAGGAATAGCGCACATGCTCTTCGCTTGTTCCCGCTGTCCCCTGCACTACCATGCCTGAGTTGCCGTAGATCGCCGCTGCCAGATTCTCGGACAGCCAGGATTTCGCGGTGCCCGGCTCCCCGATCAGAAGCAGTGCCCGGTCAGTAACCAGTGTGGCAACGGCCATCTCAATCAGCCGGGTGTTCCCGATATATTTCGGGGTAATTACGGTATTGCCCGCCTTGCCGCCAGTAATGAAGGTGAGCACTGAACGCGGAGACATCTGCCAGCCGGCCGGAATACGTCCGGTGTCCTCCTTGCGCAGAGCCTCCAGCTCCTCACGGTACAGGATTTCAGCCGGCAGACGCATATAATCCTGAAGCTGACCTTGTTCTGTTGACATGTACACCTCTCCTTTATATATCCCGTCCATCCGGGACAATCTCTTGTGCCGATGACACTAAGTATATTGCAGACTTTACTGCTTACTTACTAGCTGGTCCAGTATATATTCCAGCTGGCGCTTGGATTCATATTTGAACCGGGGGGCGATCTCCTTCACCCGGTCCACATAGCTGGCAGGGAAGCGCTCCATCATCTCGAACAAGTAGTGGTCAAAGGTATACAAATTGCGGACGTTGTTCTCTTCCAGCGCAGAGATCAGCAGCTCCAGCCGTTCCGCTTCAGGCAGTTCTGCCCTTTCCAGTCCTTTGAAAATATTAGTGAGACGTTCATACGTGTACCGCTTGAGCGTCCCTTCCAGCTTGCCCCGCAGGTATTCCTGCACTCCCCGATGTCCAGGCCGGGCGAAGACACAGGCCAGATTCATGGCATCCTGCTTGATGGACCATTCCAGCCAGCGCGGGTCCCATTCCGCAGCAACCTCCTCAGCCGACAGGATGCGCTTATTATACTGCCTGACGCCTGAAGCATCCCAACGTACCTCATAGTCCCAGTACAGGTCCACTACCTGCTCCTCGATCGTATGGATCAGCAATTGTGCGCGCTGAGCCGCCTGCTTGGCCGCCTGCCCGATCAGCTTGGTCTCCGTGAGGGTTCCAGCGAACCGGTCAAACATCTCCTGCGGGCTGACTCTTCCCTTGGCCGCATGGAAATAATTCGGCAGATACCGCACACTGCGCTGCGCCAGCTCTGCGAGCTCTTCCAGTGCAGCGTTATCCGCTGATTCCTGCTTGTATCGGGCCGCATGGTCGATCAGGTGTATCCAGCCGAGGGAAGTATAACGGTTATACTCCTTAAGAACATAGCTATAAATGGCATCCAGTTCCGCACTCTTTGCCTGGCGGAGGGCAGCCATGAAGGGAGCCAGCTCATCCCAGGCCTTCTCAGTGATTTTCTTATCGGCATTCGTCTCCGGTGCGGCCGTAAGCTCATCCATGAATAATGCCGTAAGCCTCGCATACACCGCTGCAGGAGCCCCATACGCCAGCACTGCGGCTAACATCTCACGGTCCTTCTTCTGGAGGAACACCTCAATAAGCCTCTCCGCTCCCTGTGCCGATCCACCCGCTGCCAGCGCTGTGTAGGCAGCTTCACGGATGATTTTCTTCTTGTCGGCAGACCACTCCAGCAGCAGTCCTGTATATTCCTCATACTCTCCCAGACACTTGATGGCCGCTGCCCGGATCTCATCGCTGCCGTTCTCGGCTGCTTGAACAATAACATCGAGGTGACTGGAAGCGCCTGCTTGGGCAATGACCTCCAGCTTGCGGACCTCGCTCCGCCCCCCGGCCGGGTTGAAGCTCTCCAGCAGGTATCCGGCGATCTCCGGCCCATAAGAAGGGAGAATATGGTTCTTCGCATATTCCGCCAGCTCCGAATACGGGTCGTTCAGCGCTGAGACCGCCAGCGGCAGCAGACGCAGATCCTGAAAGACTCCTTCCTTGTAGGCATCCAGCACTATCTCATATCTGCCGCTACCAGTAGTGGTGAGCGCTTCAATTACAGGTGCAAGCTTCCGGTAAGTCTGATTCGTCTGAAGAGTGAACTTACGGACCGGCAGGGGTCCGGGAGTTCCCTCTACGCTTGTCGTCCCCTGAGTGTACAGCACGGACTCCAGCAACAGGGTATTCTCCTGCAATTGAATACCCGGCGCAAGACTGTCCGGGCTACCCGCTTCAATCAGTGCAGTGATTCCCTCGCCTAGCTTCTTGAAAACTGGTGACCGCTCGCCTAGCTGCTGAAATTGCGGAAGCAGCCGCTTCAGGCGGAAATCTCCGGCCGCCAGCTCACTTCCGGCAATATACAGTCTTCTGTATTCCTGATGCAGCTCCTGCAATAACGCTGTGCTCATGGATTATCCTCCCTAAGTGAAATTGATTCGTTCATGATGCTGATCAGGTGCTCCAGTTGCCGCTTGGCCACGAACGTGTACCTTGGCGCCGCAGCTTCCAGCCGGGAACGGTATACAGCCGGCAACCGCTCCAATAGGCGGGTCAGGGAATTGCTAAACTGTTTCGTCTGATCGAATCTGCCGCTCTCCAGAGCAGACATCAGCAGCTCCAGGCGTTCCGGCTCGGGAACTCCTGCACGTTCAAGTCCAATGAAGATGTTAGGAAGAACCTCGTTATCTCCGGGCTGCGGGGGGACCTTCAGCTTCTTCAGCAGATATTCCCGCACCCCCTTATGTCCCGGCCGGGCGAAAGTGCAGACCAGATTAAGTGCATCCCGCTGGATGAACCAGTCGAGCCAGCGCGGGTCCCAGGCGGCTTCAATCTCCTCAGCGCTCATTCGATCGAAGGTATCCTCAGCCTTGTAATAGTAAGGTGACTTCGGGTTAATAATCACCCGGTCCAGAATGTCAATTAGTGCCTGTTCCCGCTGTGCCGCATCCTTCTTCACGAAGGAGAGCAGCCTTTGCTTCAAGCCCCCGGCGAACTGGTTATACAGCTCCTGCGGAGTCATCATTTTCCGGGCCGCCCGGAAATAATACAGCAGATAGTTGTAGTCACGCTCCGCCAATTCCTGCAGCTCCCTGAGGCTGGAAGCTGTTACTGTCCACTCCTTGTACCGCACTGCCTGAATGATAAGATGCTTCCATCCCAGCGACTGGAAGCGGTCATATTCGCTGATTACATAACTGTAGATTTCATCAAGCTTGCTGCTCCGCGCACTAAGCAGCGCCCTCATGAGCTGCTGGATCTCCGTCCAGGCAGCCTCCGTCTGCTGCGGGTCTCTGTTATCCTGCGGCGCCTGGCGGAGCTTCTCCATGAACAAGTCTGCCAGCTTCTCCGCGGCCAGGGCAGCGGGCCGGTTCGCAAGCACCCCGGTAACCATCTCACGGTCCTTCCCGTCACAGAAAGCTTCGTAGAGCCGCTCTGCTCCCTGTTCACTCTCGCCGGCCGCCAGCGCCGTGTACGCTGCCTCACGAATCGTCTTCTTCTTGTCAGCCGACCATTCCAGCAATGCGTCTGTATATTGCTCCTCCCCTGCCAGGCAATGGATAGCAGCAACTCTGACCTCATTGCTGCCGCTCTCTGCAGCCTGAAAGACCGTATCCAGATGCTGGGCGGCACCTGCCTTGGCGATGACCGCAAGCTTACGGGCCTCGCTCCGCCCGCCTGCCGGGTTGAAGCTCTCCAGCAGGTAGCCGCTAATCTCCGGCCCGTAGGACGGGAGGATATGGTCCTTCACGTAATCCGCAAGCTCCGAGTAAGAGTCATTCAGCGCTGTGACCGCCAGCGGCAGCAGACGCAGATCCCCGAAGACGCCTTCCTTGAAGGCATCGGCCACGATTTCATATCTGCCGCTGCCCGTCGTGCTGAGTGCTTCCAGCACAGGAGCTAGCTTCCGGTAAGGCTGAGCAGTCTGAAGAGTGAAGCTCCGCACAGGCAAAGGGCCTGGGGTTCCTTCTACAGCCGTTGTTCCTTGGGTGTACAGCACAGATTCCAGCAGCAGAGTCTGCTCCTGCAATAGAACGCCGGGGGCAGGACCGTCAGGACTGCCGGGTTCAAGCAGCGCTGTGATTCCTTCACCGAGTCTCTTGAAGACCGGTGACCGCCCGCCGAGCTGCTGAACCTGCGGAAGCAGCCGGTTCAGACGGAAATCTCCCGCTGCCAGCTTGCTTCCGGCAATGTACAATCTCCTATACTCCTGATGAAGCTCCAGTAGTAACGTTGTACTCATAGATGGCCTCCTGTCAGTACAGCAGACGAATGATCTCTTCGTCCTTAATGACACTTAGCGGCTGGGCGCGCAGACGTCCCTCATCCAGGTCATGCTCGAACATGACCAGAACCGTACAATCCTCGCGGGCGCCGGCCGGAAGGAACGGCAGCAGTCCCACCGTGCCCTGCGGCATCGACGGAAGATCCTCCAGCAGCAGCCTTGTTCCTTCCCCGTCAGTCATAACATACTGGCCGTTCTCTGTAATGCCCAGAGCTGCGGCATGGAGCAGCATGACCGGCTGCTTGTCGCTCAGCGGGTTCTTGATCTGGTTCTTCACCTTCTTGAAGGCTTCTGCATATGAACGGTGAGCCTTGGCGGCCGCCCGCTCAAGATCAGCACCCTGGACGGGTCTTGGAGACATGGACTCGTACCTGATCCGGGCATTCATGTCCCCGGGATAGGTGTACAGCTGAGGAACTACGGCAATGTCGAAGAAGCTGTCTTCCTCACGCATCAGCTTCGCCGCCTTGTATGGGCGGTAGTTAAAGGTCCGGCGGATCTCCCCGCCTTCCGCAGTGAGATCCAGCCAAAAACCAAGGTCTACGAACTCCTGGCGGGCCGCATCGTTGTAGCTGTAGAAGGATAACTGCAGCAGCTCTGCCCCCTCCTTCACCAGCCCGTATTCTTTCAGCTCGCTAAGCTGCCAGGCATGGCCCAGCCATTCATCAATAGCGGATTCGTGATCGAGAGCCAGCTCCGGGTCCTCGCTCCGGGCCTGGAGATACGCCCGGCCCTTCTTGATAAATGCGTGTAGCCGTGTCAGCTGCTCCACTGCATATGTATAGTTCTGCTCCTGATCCTTGCCGCTGAATATCAGATTCGCGAAGCGGCGCAGCTCAATCTGGGCCCCGGACAGATAATAGTTCCCGAGCTGCTTCACATGCCCCTGAACCGTCTTAGCCGCAGACTTGTCAATCGTGGACAGGCCGCTGCGTACGAAGGAGAGCACCAGCTTCTCCAGCAGATCAAGCCCTTCGAGCTGTGCGTTGATTTTTTTCTTCAGGGCGGATTTGTTAACCTTCTTCGGCTTGGGATCTGTTCCTTCAGCCGCCTGCTTGGCCTTGTTCTCTTCCCGCTTCTCCGCCTTCTCGCGCTTCGATGCGATGTCCTCGGGAACCGGAGCAGGCGTGAACGTCTGGCCTTCGGTATACGCATAGAGCAGACCTAGTGCATGCTTACAGGGGAATTGACGGCTGGGGCAGCTGCAGCGGAAGACCGGGCTGTCTGCTGCGATGAAGTCCACTGAACACTCATAGGGCGTTTTGCCGCTTCCGGCACATTTTCCGAATAACAGCTCACCGTTCTCCGACTGATGGAGCTCCACAAAGCTCTTCTTGCGGACCAGTCCCTGGCCGTTCTTGATCGCAGCAGCATTGGGTGCAAGTGAATCGACGTACGTGGATGTTAGCTCTGGCAAATTAGATTCCTCCCGGCTGAATTAGGATGTAAGCAGAATGAATAAACGTGCATACGGGGCACAAGTATTTATTACCCAACTTCACATAAAGCGACTACAAATAGGATCATATGTTTGCATTTATTTTAGCAAATCTTGGCGTCCGAGCCAATAGAGTAACCGCTTTCAGATGAAAAATGGGTGATTGGTCCTAGATTCAAACAAAAAAACGGCCAGCCCTCTAAGGACAGCCGCCGTTCCTGCTTCCCCGCAGGGATATTTTATTTAAACCAGCCTTTCTCCTTGAAGCGTGTAATCGCCTCGATCCGGTTACCTACATCCAGCTTGTCCAGAATGACCGAGATATAGTTGCGGACTGTTCCCGTCGTAATATAGAGCTGGCTGGCGATCTCCTTCGTATTCTTGCCGTCGGCAATCAGCCCCAGCACCTCCTTCTCCCGCTCGGTCAGCGGATTCGCTTCCTTACTGTAGGCCTCATCCATCAGCTCCGGCGCATACATGCGCTTGCCATCCATGACACTGCGGATCGACAGCGCGAGCTCCTCGCTCGGACTGTCCTTAAGCAGATAGGCGTCCACTCCCGCCTTGACCGCACGCTCGAAATAACCTGCCCGGGCAAAGGTGGTCAGAATCATGATTTTGCAGCCTTCCCCCTTCAGCGCTTCTGCCGCCTCCAGGCCGGTCATGGCCGGCATTTCAATATCCATAATACAGATATCCGGCCGCAGCTGCTTCACCAGCTTAACCGCTTCTTCCCCGTTGCCCGCCTTACCGACTACCTGCATGTCTTCCTCCAGATCCAGAAGAGCCGATAACGCTCCCAGCAGCATCCGCTGGTCTTCGGCTATTACGATTGATATCATTGCGCATTCACCTCCATATCCGGCTGCGGAGCCGCATTCGGCACCTTAATCACCAGCGTTGTTCCTTCATCCTGGATCACTTCCATCGAGCCGTTGACGAACTCCAGCCGCTCCCTCATTCCCTGCAGGCCATGTCCCTTATGATATATTCTGGTCCCGTCAATCCCGCTGCCGTTATCCTTCACCCGGATGATCAGATCCGTCCGCGAGGATTCGATCTGAATCCGGCAGAGCGTGGCGCCACTGTGCTTGACCACATTGGTTACCGCCTCCTTCATACACATGCTCAGTACATTCTCGGTAATCAGCGAGGTCTGGGAAAGATCGGAATTGCCTTCCAGCTCATATTCAATCTCTGCGGCCTGAAGCAGCTGCCGGATACGCACCAGCTCGTCTTCCACCCGGATGCCCCGCATCTGCGTAATCATCTCCCGGACTTCCTTCAGCGCACTGCGGGCCGTCATGCGGACATCGTTAATCTCGATAATCGCCTGCGCCGGATTCTTCGTGACCAGCTTCCCCGCCAGGTCGCTCTTCAGTCCGATCAGTGACAGGCGCTGCCCCAGCGTATCATGCAGATCACGGGAGATCCGCTGGCGCTCTTCCATAATTACCAGCTCGGAGATCCGTTTGTTGGCGTCCTCCAGCTGCCCCTGCAGCTTATCCTGCCTGTTGCGGTTATACGTTGTAACCGGGAGCAGCACCACAGCAATGATACTGACCAGTACGAACGGCAGCTGCGAGAGGAAGACGGGATTCCGCATAATCAGCTCATAGTTAATCGCTACAATAGTCGTCAGCAGATGAATCGGATAGAGAGTGAAGAAGGCTGCTCTTTTCTGAATATTCCCGATAAAAAAAGCCAGGAACAGCGCAAAGTACATATATCCGAACAACAGTGTCATCGTAACAGAAACTATCATCTGCACACTGGTCCAGAAATAGACCACCCAGCCCCTTGACTTAAACGACAGCACGTAGCAGGCGAAGAAGACCATAATCATCAGGATGCCATATACCCAGCGGTCCGCCGAGGAGGAGCGGAAGATGAAATAGAACGGAAGAATGTAAAAAATAACCCATACATAAGGGCTGAGTCCCGTGCTTTTATGAAAAATATGATGCCACTTCTGCATGTTAGCCATCCTTTTTGCCAGCAAGTTTATACCCCCATTTTAACATAAAGCAGCATCCGACCGGCAACTTCCTTCGAAACAACCTGTGTATTCTAAAAAGAAAGACCAGACCCGGCATCCTGCTCCCCGGATCTGTCTTTCTGGCATGTTAACGCTTCTATTCGCTCTGGAACCCCGGTTTGATTACCTTCAGCCCCTCTTTCACGGCAGGCTCACTCTTCCGCAGCCGCTGCTTCAATTGCTTGAAGCTGACGAAGACCTTATGCTCTTCATCCCACAGACGGTATTTCAGCGCTTCGAGACTGGTGCTGAGTGTAATGGTGGTTGCTTTTTGCAAGGGCGGGCTGGCATTGTGGGCCAATTCCAGATTATAATTCGGCACCTTTGGACTGAGGTGATGCACATGATGGAACCCGATATTACCCGTAATCCATTGTAGTACCTTCGGCAGCTTATAGTAAGAGCTTCCTTCTACAGCAGCGTTCACGTAGCTCCACTCTTCATCATGCTCAAAGTAAGTATGTTCGAACTGGTGCTGCACATAGAACAGCCAAATGCCGAGGAACCCGGACACAAACACGATTGGAAGCTGTACCAGCAGGAACGCCTGCCAGCCAATGAGCAGAATAATTCCGGTATATAGTGCCACAATGGATACATTAGTCAGGTACGTATTCATGCGCTCCTTGCGTCTTGCTCCTTTGGCATTGAACCGGTACTGGATGAGGAATACGGCAATCGGTCCGATGACGAACATAACCAGCGGGTTGCGGTAGATCCGGTAAAAGAGCCGCTGAAGCGGCTTGGCAGCCACATATTCTTCCACCGTCATGATCCAGATATCCCCGATGCCTCTTTTGTCGAGATTGCTGCTTCCGGCGTGATGAATCGAATGACTGTGCTTCCACTGGCGGTAAGGAACCAGGGTAAGCACGCCGGTGATGGTGCCGACAATATCATTGGCCTTGCGGTTCTTGAAGAACGACCCATGACAGCAGTCATGAAAAATAATAAAGGTACGGATGACAAAGCCGGCAGCCGGAATAGCGAACAGCAGCGTCAGCCAGTAGGACACGGATAAGCTTAAGTAAGCGGCGGTCCATAATAGCACCAAGGGCCCAAGCGTATTAATGAGCTGCTTTATGCTCGTATTGAGGTCTGTTTTCTCGTAAGGGGCTACGCTTTTCTTCAATGTAGAGAGCTGGGGTATCTGGTTGTTGGTCATCGGGATCGCTTCCTCCTCGGATGCATCCATTCAAGGATACTTCTTATATTTCCAGTATAAAGAAGGAAGTGTCATCCCCGTAAGTCATATATATCAACTCTGATGTATGACAAATGTCATAGTCTGCTCTGGATTGCTTGTCTGCCCGCCTTCTTCGTTCTGAGCAGCGGCAGCAGAATCAGCACCGCAATCAGGAACAGTACGCCGCTTCCGGCGAAGACTGCGGACAGGTTAAACATGCCTTTTGCATAACCGGCTACAGACATTCCGATCACCATGAAGCCCATGAACATCGGCCCCATAATGCCGCCCACCCTGCCCATATAAGCAGTCTCCGTATGACGAAGCAGCAGGGTATTGATACCAATATGAATACAAGGGTAAAAGAATCCGCTAACCGTCTGGAGCACCAGCGTCAGCGCTGTGTGATGCGACCAACCTACCCCTACCGTTCCTGCCGCACTGATCAGCAGGCCTAGGGATAACATCGTCTGCGGTTTCATAGTTTTGCCTTTACTCATAATAAACATTGCGCCCAGCAGCATCGCTGCTCCATTCGCCATCATCACCCACTGGAGGAAGCTTTTGTCTCTGCCCAGATTCTCCATAATAACGAAGACGCCCAGCGGCTGAACCAGTCCGGCGGCAAGCCCGGCGAAGGCAAAGGTTACTCCAAGGTTCTTCAGTACCCGGCTTGCATGCACATAATTCAGTCCAGAAATCATCTCCACCAGGAACCCTCTGCGGACCTGTCCGGTCTCCTCCATCCGGTCAGCGGGCAGCTTGACCAGAATGAGCGCCGAGCCGATGAACATCACGCCCGTCACAGTAAGCGAGGCCTCAATGCCGTAATGACTAAAGATGAAGGTGCCGATGACCGGACCAATGACCATGAAGAACGCCGTAAGCGACTGAAACATAGCCATTACATTCTGCAACTGATCTTCAGGCACATGTTGCTTAAGCAGCTTCATCGCCGAAGGCTGTGAGAACTGGGACAGGATAGCCGACACCAGCGTTGCGAACAACAGGGCCCTCCATGAGCCTGACATGACCACCAGCAGCACAACAAAGATTGAGCATGCGGATAACAGATCGCTAACAATCATGGTCCGTTTGGGCCGCCAGCGGTCTGCGAAGGTTCCCCCGATGATCGCGAACAGAAAGAGCCGGCCTTATTCAGCCACCGAAATGAGCGATACATAATAAGGATCATTCTGCGTAATCTCCGTCACATACAGCAGAATCGCAAAATTCCGCACCCACACCCCGAGCTGCAATAGCACATTGGACAGCATAATCGTCCGTACATACTTGTTACTTAACACGTTAACATCCTCCATCATTCAAAATATACTAAATAGATATGTATCTAATATGTTTATTAATATATAGACTTTAAGTATTTTTGTCTACTTATTTATAGATAATCAGTAAATTGTCTATATAGAATATCTAAAGGAAAAGCAAAAGTAGTGGGGAACCTACAAACTGTAGAAGCGATAGCGGCCGCCTGCGGCATCACGCTGTGAAAGCGTGCCTCCGGCTCGTTCAAAGGGATTTATCCCTCTCATTTCCACCTAACGCCCACTTCCGGCTGATTCAAAGGAATTTATCCCTTTCATTTTCGCCTAATGTCCACTTCCGGCTGATTTAGAGGGATTTATCCCTTTCATTTTCGCCTAATGTCCACTTCCGGCTGATTCAAAGGGATTTATCCCTCTCATTTTCACCTGACGCCCACTTCCGGCTGATTTAGAGGGATTTATCCCTTTCATTTTCGCCTAATGTCCACTTCCGGCTGATTCAAAGGGATTTATCCCTTTCATTTTCGCCTACGCCCGCTTCCGGCGCATTCAAAGGGATTTATCCCTTTCATTTTCGCCTACGCCCGCTTCCGGCGCATTCAAAGGGATTTATCCCTTTACCGAACGACAAAAAAACACCCATGGGGCGTATGGGTGCACGGTGGTTTGGCGGTTTGGCGGTTTAGCGGTTTGGCGGTTTGGCGGTTTGGCGGTTTGACGGTTTGGCGGTTTGGCGGTTTGGCGGTTTGGCGGTTTGGCGGTTTGGCGGTTTGGCGGTTTGGCGGTTTGGCGGTTTGGCGGTTTGGCGGTTTGGCGGTTTGGCGGTTTGGCGGTTTGGCGATTTAGCGGTTTGGTGTTTCGGTATTCCACGCCGCCCGGGCTAAGCCTCCTCCACATGCTCCTCACGGTACTCTGTGGGGGTCTTGCCGGTCGCTTTTTTGAATACCTGGGTAAAATATCTCGGGTCCTGATAGCCGACCAGCGGCGCGACCTGATAGACCTTCACATTGCTGCTGCGCAAAATGTATTTGGCGTTCTCCATCCGGCAGTGGGTGACGAATTCGAGGAATGTGTAGCCGGAAATCTGCTTAAACAGGGTGCAGAAATGGCTGATGCTGAGATCGGCCACCTCGGATACCTCTTCGATGCTGAGATCCTTATGGTAATTGGATTCAATGTACCGCTGGACCTTCTCAATGATGCTTCGCCCGTCCTCCCGGGCAGCGGTCTTATGACTCTGCTCCAGCCAGTCGCGGAAGGTGGTCTTCAGAACATTCATCATGTCCGGTAATGTGCCCAGTCCGTTCAGCTTGCTGAGCAGCCCTTCAATGGACCAGTCATTATGGGTATTCAGATGTGCGAACTGCCGGTACAGCACTACACTCATCTCAATCATCAGGCGCTCCGCCAGCGGCTGCGGCAGACTCTGGGCTTCAATGAAGAGGGACATCTCGTCAAAAAGAGCCAGCATCCGCGTAAGGTTCAACGTGCGGATGCTCTCAATCAGCGACAGCTCCAGCTCCTTCGGATACTGCACCTCTCGGTTGCCCGCCGCTGCTGTCTCCTCTTCCAGGAAGACTCCGGCCTGCCCGGAATAGAAGCGCTGGTACAGCGCCTGGGAGGCTAACGGGTATACCGCGCTAAGCTGATCAATCCCGCTGGTGCTTCTGCTGATGCCGACCGAGCAGTTCAGCTTGGAATAGCGCTTGATCCCGGCAATAAGCTGTTCCCCTAGCTCCCGCTTGCCGTCATTCAGGCTGGCCGGGAAGAGCAGAATCCATTCCCCGTTATAGAACGGGAAGATAGACAAAGCCCCGTTCGTAAGTGACCACTCCTCCAGGATATTGCGCACGGCAAACAGCCACAGCTGCTTCTCCTCTGCGCTCCATTTCGCCGTCAAGGCGGCATAGTCGTCCAGACGGACCACGGCCATGAAGTATTCGCCCTCCAGCTCGCTGCTCTCCAGCCATTTGAGATGCTGAAGCGGCCGCGGATTGCCCAGCGTGAATTCGGCCAGCATGCGTTCGCGGGCCAGCAGCGACAAGGTCTGCACCGAGAGCATCAGCTGCTCGTTCTCCTTCTGGCGGTCCAGGCGCTCCTTGGCCCGCTTAAGCATCTCTACCAGCTCGTCATGGTCGATCGGCTTCAGCAAATAATCAAAAGCCCCCAGCCGCAGCGCTTCCCTGGCATATTCGAACTCCCCGTAGCCGCTGATGAAGATGAAGATTAGCTTGGCGCTGCGCGGCAGCACCTCCTTCATTAGCGTAATCCCGTCAATTACCGGCATGCGGATATCGCTGATTATGATATGCGGGGCGGTCTGCTGAATCTGCTGCAATGCGGCCTCGCCGTTCTTCGCTTCCCCCACAATGCTCAGGCCCAGCTCCTCCCATGGAATTGCAACCTTCAGGCTGCGAAGTATAATCGGCTCATCATCAACGAGCAGGACCTTATATTTCTCCTGCTGTTCCTTCATCTACTACACCCCCAGGCTTATTGACCCGAAGAACTCCGGATCAGATTCCAATACTGCTTGGATGCATCCTGCAGCTGCTGCAAGGCCTGCTCCGCCTGCAGCCCTCCATCAATCATCTCTTCAATGACACTGAGGAAGGTCTTCTTCACTTCAGGCGATAACAGATTATCATACGGGACGAAGCTCTGCTGGTGCTCCTCCATCATATCCATTACCTGGGCGAAGACCGGTCCGGTCTTCTCCGGGTCAAATGCAATCCGCATCGACGGAATCCGGAGCCCTTCATAGACAATCCGCGTCTGAATCTCTTTCGTATAGAAGCCCTTCATTAATTCCAGGGCCGCTGTCCGCTTCGCTCCGGTGAGACTTGAAGACAGCCCGATGCCAATCGTATACCCTCCGGCAATGGACGGCTCTGTCCCGGCCTCCCGCGCCGGGAAGGGAATGACTCCTACCCGGCTCTGGAAATCGTCCGGTGCATTGTCTCCCGAGAATAAATTGATATCCCAGTTGCCGTTCAGGTACATAGCTGCCCTGCCTTCAGTGAACAGACGGACCGCCCCCTCAGTAGAGGTATCGTTAGAGTCTTCACTGAAATAGCCTGCCTCCACCCATCTGTTCAGGTGCCGGAACGCTTCCAGGTAGCCGCTGCTGCGGAAGCTCGACATGTCCTCTCCTGTAACCAGCTTCTGAATCAAGTCCGGTCCGGCGTAGCGGTCCATCAGATAATGGGCGAATATCCCCGCAGGCCAGCGGTCTTCGTTCCCCAGCGCAAACGGGATGTAACCCGCTGCCTTCAGCTTCGCCATCACCGTATCCAGCTCAGCCAACGTAGTCGGAGTATTAATACCTAGCTTGGTGAAGATTTTTTTATTGTAGTAGAGCGGTTCTGCATTGCCCTCAATTGGCAGTCCGTAGATATGGTTATTAAATGTCCAGAGATGCAGATCCTTGAACTGGTTGCTGAGACCGTTCTCGGCTGTGAAATCGGTCAGATCCATCAGCCGGGCTGAACGCACATATGGCTCAATCTCCGCCCCGCCGAACAGAACGAACATATCGGGCGCTGTTCCGGTTACCATCTCACTCTTCAGCTTCTGCTCGCGGTGGATATTCTGATCCAGCCCCTCGAAGTTCACCTTCACATTCGGATGGCTCTCCTGGTAGCTTCGCACAACCTCCTCGAAGATCGCCAGAAGCGGCCGGTCATGCTCCTTGATCCAGAAATGCCGGAAGGTCAGTGTGATCTTCTCGGGCGAGGTATCCTCAATCTGCTCCCGGTCCTCCTGCATAATGAACCATACAGCGCCGGACATCAGCACAATATAAAGGAGAATCCATCCCCAGTTGGTCAACCATCTAAACACATGCCGCTGATCCTTCATTTGGCTTCTCCCCCTCATGTCGGCTGTATCCTCGGAATCCGGATGCAGATGGCTGATCCGAAGCCCGGTGAGGAACAGACCAGAATACCATAGGGATTGCCGAACCGGATGTTCAGGCGCTCATGCACATTTTTCAGCCCGACTCCGCTGTCGCTGTATTTCTTGGGATTGCTCCGCTCCTTGTCCCACTGGCTCATCAGCACCTCAAGATCGAACCCGGGCCCGTTATCCTTCACAATAATGATTATATCCTTGCCGTTCTCCTGGGCGGTAACCGTAATTGTCCCGTGCTCCTCCATCTGCTCAATGGCATGATACAAGGCATTCTCCACAATCGGCTGAACAATCAGCTTCTGGGTCATCACATATTTCAGCGGCTCTGGCAGCTCCAGCTCATAGGAGAATTTGTCCTCGAACCGGAATTTCTGGATATCCAGGTAATGGCGGACATGCTCGAACTCCATCTGCAGCGGGATCAGCTCCTGATTCTGACTGATGCTGATCCGCAGCAGCCGGCCGAGTGAGATGACCATCTTGCTGATATCCCTGTTGCCTGCCAGCACCGCCATGGAATTGATCGATTCCAGTGAATTATAGATGAAATGCGGGTTGATCTGGGCCATCAGCGCCTGCATCTCCGCTTCCTTTTTGCGCCCCTGCTCAGTCTGGACCTGATCAATCAGTTCATTGATCTGTGAGCTCATCCGGTTGAAGCCGTCTATGAGGGAATCGCTCTCATCATTGGCCCGCAGCGGTGCCGGAATCGGGGTGAAGATCCCCTGCTTGACCCGCTTCATGCCGTTCACGGCACTGTTAATGCTGCGGACGAGCCTGCGGATGAAATAACGGTCGAACAGGAAGGCAGACAATAGCGAGACCATGCCGAGAATAATCGCAATATTGCGGATGGAGTCCGATTCGGAGGAGATCAGGTTCATCGGCGTAATGGCCGCCAGATACCAGTCCGCGTTATGTGAAGGCAAGAAAGTGATCAGTGACCGCTCCCCTTGATAATTATCAATGTAATAATCCTGCTCCTGCTTATAATTCTCCTGTAAAAAAGGAAAATCCGTCCGTTCCCCGATATGCTCCCCGGACTTGTTAAAGACGATATTGCCCTGCTTGTTGACCAGCAGAATATCCCCTTTCTTCAGGGTGGCAGCCTCCCAGAAAATCTGATCGAGCAGATCCGGCTTCACATATACAACCAGATAGCCGATATCCTCCAGCGAATAATAGTCCTTAATCACTCTGGCATGGACCAGCACCGGCTTATCGCCGCTGGCCGAGCCGTTCTCTCCTGGACCGGACCAGACAGGACGCCCTTCGGCAGCCTCCATAGCCCCGAACCAGACCTGCTTGTGCATATCTGCAAAAGACATCGGCGCATTGTATTGGTACAGCAGCCGGTCTTTGCCGTACAGGCTGAACGAGGTGATCATCGGATGGTTGATCAGCAGGTTGTTGATTTCCTGCTTGCGGTCATAGGTGAGGACGAAATTCTGCTGCTTCAGCGACTGCTGAATCGCGGGCTGTGTGATCGCTGAATTGGTGATCGATGAAATCTCACTGAGGGCGAACTTCAGCTTGCGGTCCGTCTCCAGCAGGGAAATCCAGTAGAAATTGCTTGATTTCTTCTCCATGGCGTTCGAATAATTCACATACGTAACAATCCCCATAACAATCACAGGAATGAATACTAGAAGAATAATAGCGAACAAGATTTTGCGGCGGAGCTTCATGACGGGTCCCTTCCTCCTGCGGTCTCTGTCCAAATCGTCATTGAAACAGTTGCGTCCTTTAAAAGAACGGCAAAGCCGTTTCCACTTGATTATTATTCTTCACAGCATTCTGTAAATCCTCTTACTTCTCAGATAGAGACGTTAACTCTTGATGGCACCTGAAGTCAGTCCGGCAATGACCCAGCGGCTGAACAGCAGGAAGACAACCAGCAGCGGCAGCGTGGCCGTGAAGGTAGCGGACATAATCATCCCGTAATCAAGACCGTCGCGTGTTGTGAACAGCTGCTGCAATGCAATTTGAATCGTGAAATGTTCCTTGTTCTTCAAGACCACCAGCGGCCAGAAGAAGTCATTCCATACGGTCATGAAATTCAGAATACCCAGGGTAGCCATCGCCGGTGTAATGACCGGAACGGCAATTCTCCAAAAAATCCGGAAGTGGCCTCCCCCGTCAATACGTCCGGCTTCAATCAGTTCGGTAGGCACGGCCGAGGAGATGTACTGCCGCATCCAGAAGATGCCGAAGGCATTGACCATAGCGGGAACTATCAGCGCCTTGAAGCTGTCGATCCAGTGAAGCTTGGCCATAATGACATAGGTTGGCAATACGCCGAGCTGCTGCGGAACAATCAGGGTAGCGATAACGAAGACGAACAGCACATTTTTACCAGGGAATTCATATTTGGCAAAAGCATACCCGGCCAGCGTACAGAAGAACACGACCGAGACCGTCACCATGGACGAGACGAACAGCGAGTTACCAAGCGCCTGGAAGAAGTCCGATTTATCCAGCACCCGCTTGAAGTTCTCGAAGAACTGGTCTCCAATGGTCAAGAGCGGCGGTACGTGGAACACGGCTCCCTTGTCATTGGTCCCGACCACAAACATCCAATAGAACGGAAAGATGGAGACCAGCGCCCCGAGAATGAGGAGAAGATAGAAGCCCAGCTTGCCGAAGAAGCCGAGATCATCCGGTTTTTTTCTGAACATACGCAGTGTACTCACGCTTTTTTCCCTCCAGTCACTCTGCCGCCGCCTCTGGAGATCAGCATATTCAAGACAGAGAACAATATCGTAACGAGGAACAGCAGAACCGCTGTAGCCGCCGCCGTGCCGAAGAAGCCGTTACGGAAGGCCTCACTGTACAAGTAAGTGACCATCGTAATCCCTTCCTGCCGGGTAGATCCGGTACCGGATTGGCCGAGGAAGACATAAGGCTCTGTGAAGAGCTGAAGGGCACCAATAGTAGATTGCAGGGATACGAAGATAATGAACGGCTTAAGCAGCGGCAGTGTAATGAAGAACAGCTGCTGTCTGCGGTTGGCCCCATCGATTTTGGCGGATTCGTACAGATCCATCGGAATGCTCTGCAGGCCCGAGAGGAACAGGATCGCATTGTAGCCCGTCCAGCGCCACATGACCATGGTGGAGATCGCTATTTTGACCCCCCACCAGCCGGAGTTAAAGGCCATGCTCTCTAACCCGATACCGTTAAGCAGCCAGTTGATCATCCCGTTATTGCCGAACAGCGTACTGAATACCAGTGTAACTGCCACAATCGAAGTGATATTCGGCATGAAATAGAGGATGCGGAAGGTCTTCTTGAACCGGGTCATCCCCGAATGCAGCAGCACCGCCAGAAGCAGCGCCAGCATGACCTGCGGCACAGTACCCATAAGCCCCATAATCAGAGTGTTACTGAAGGAGATCCAGAAGGTCGGGTCCGTGGTGATCAGCTCGAAGTTTTTGAAGCCGACGTATTTCATTGGACCCAGGGCATCCCACTTGAAGAACGATAAATAGAATGTGAAGAAGATTGGATATAGTCCGAATATCGAGAACAGAATAAAGAACGGTGAAATAAAAGTATACGCAGTGAAGCGGCTCCGTCTTTGTTCAGTGAAGAAGGGTCTTTTGCTCTCGGCATGCGGACTCGTAATTACGGGCTCAGCCATGTCACACCTCCAGGGAATTCATATCTAAATCCGGATTCACAGAGGAATACTCCGTGAATCCGGACATTTGGGGAAGCCTGTTCCCCGCGAATTACAGGTTAGCCGCGTTCTGCAAGCGTCTTAGACTGCTTCACAGCATCGTCCCACTCTTTGGCCGGATCGGCTTTCTTCTCCAGCACATTCTTCAGTGCGTTCTTGAAGAAGGTATCGGTCTGGTCATGCAGCGGTCCGTAGTATACCGGCTTCACGCGGTTAGCCGCTTTACCGAATTCCACCGCCGTCTGCTGTCCGCCGAAGAAGTCATCCTTGAAATCTACGAACGCAGGATCTTCGTACAGTGCAGGGATAGAAGGCATCAGGCCTTTGGTCTTGAAGGATTCCAGCTGGTTATCCTTGTTCACAAGCCACTGGATGAAATCATAAGCTTCCTTGGAGTGCTTGCCTTCCTTCGGCAGCGTGATGAACGAACCGCCCCAGTTACCGGCACCCTCAGGAAGCTGGGCAATTCTCCATTTGCCGGAGGAGTCCGGCGCGTTGCTCTTGATATTGCCGGCCATCCAGGCCGGGCCCATCACGACGGCGAACGAACCATCGTTCATGCCTTGACCCCATTCAGGCGACCAGAGCATAACATTGCTGATCCAGCCTTCTTGAATGCCTTTAACGGTAAAGTCATATGCTTTCTTCACTTGCGGATTGGTATCGCCGATGAAGCTGCCGTCTGCTTTGCTGAAATAGATCTCATCCGCCGACTGGTCACGAAGCGCATTGTATGTCAGATCGGTAAGGTCAGAGAAATACTTGCCTGTCTTGTCTTTAAATGCTTTTGCTACAGTGGCAAATTTGTCCCATGTATCAATGGCTGCGCCGAAGCCTTCAGGATCGCTTGGCAGTCCGGCTGCTTCAGCCAGGTCCGTACGGTAGTAGACTACGGTCGGGCCGATATCTGTCGGAAGTCCGAGCTGGAAGCTGCCGTCGATGGAGGAAGCCTGCTTCCATTTCCAGTCGAGATAGTTAGCCTGGATGTCTTTGGCTCCGAGGTCATTCAGGTTGTAGAATTTGTCCTGGGCTCCCAGGAAGCGTTCCATGAAACCGATCTCAAGCTGGAAAATGTCAGGTGCGCCTGAACCCGCCGAGAGTGCTGTGGTCAGATTGTTGTGGTGGGCCGTCTGGTCACCGGTATTCTGAATTTTAATGGTTACGTTAGGGTGTTCCTTGGTGTAGGCAGCCGCCAGCTCTTCATAGTTCACGTTGCCCAGCGTCCAGAATGACAGCTCGACCTTCTCTGCGGACTCTGACTTGTCTCCTTCAGCTGCAGGTGCTGCTGTGCTTGCTCCCTTGTTACCCGAATTTCCTTCCGCCGCCTTGTTGCCGCCGTTGTTACTTCCTCCACATGCCGCAAGTGAGCTCATGAGCATAATGGAGACCAGCGCCAGCGCCAGGTTCTTTGTTTTTTTCATTCCTCTGTACCCCTCTCAAAGGTTTCTTTTACAAGACTTAGTGTACCGTAGGCCACTGTTTTTTTTGAGGAGGCATATTGCTGATTTATGGTGGAAATTATTCTGATTGTCCTCTCACGCAGCAGCTTAAGATCCATTTCCAGCGGGTAAATAATGTATTAGTTACCAGGAAAGGAGCTTCCGCGATGAAAAAATTGACAATTATAGTTCCCGTGCTCATTGTGCTGATCGCCGCGCTGGGCTGGTACAGCTACACCAAACGCTCAGGCGTCGCAGCAGACGTCGAAGGCAGGTGGGCCTTGTCTTCTGGAGACACAGGCTGTTATACGACAGTCCGTTTTGTAGCAACCCCTGCTACTTCTGGAGGAGCCGTCTCTATAGAAGAGACCAACGGGAACGTTGTGCAGATGTCTTACGGAAAATATTCAGCCGGCAAAAACAAGTCCCTTGAGGTGCAGCTGACCAACCCGGAAGCGCCGGCATTCTCTGTGGAGGCCGAAAGGAAGGATGATGTTCTTACCCTTCAATATGACATTCAAGGTACCCCGTCCTCCTGTACTTATAAAATAAAGGAGCAGGCCAAGTAAGTGTTAAGTGGATTTCTGGCGGGCAGACGGGTATACTGATCGTATTTGCTGAAGCAGCAGTTATCCCTATCTAAAGGAGATTTATATCCATGCCCATCAACCGACCACTACTCACTGACCAGGATCTGCAGGAAGCGATTGACCGCAAGCTGCCCGTCCGCGTCTTCCAGGATGACCATCTGGTGAATTCCGGCGCTACTATAGTGCGGTTCACGGATTCGGATGTTGTGATCCAGTCACGGGTCAGTGATCTAACTTATTACTCGCGCAGCCGCTGTGAATTCTTCGAAGTCCGGTCTTAAAGGATGACTGCCCGGGCCTTGGACACGTGTGAGCTGTGCGGCCGTTCTCCTCTTGCAACTACCGTTCATCATTTAATCCCCCGCGAGAAAGGCGGTGGCCTGCTCCCGACTGCCCTTCTGTGCAAGGCCTGCCACCGGCAGATTCATGCCCTCTATACCAACAGCGATCTCGTTGTTCTTGGCCTTACGACACTGGACAGCCTGCGGAGCGACTCGCAGATTGCCGCTTATCTGAAATGGATCATGCGGCAGGCGCCAGGCGCCGAACCGAAGCTGCGCAAATCAAAGCGCGTACGAAGCAAGCGTTAATCTGCTGGGAAGCAGGCTGATGAGCACAATGTATGCTGTTTTCCGCATACATTCGGATCATGTGCCAGCATACCTTCAGCCTTTAACCGGTGAAATCTGATATACTCCCAATAATAATTTCCTTAACAGCAAAAAGGTGCCTTCCGAGTTCCGGGAGGCACCTTTTTGCTGCTTTTGCTGAAGGCTCTATGATTTGCTGCAAGGTCTTCTGTGTAAAATAGTTCTGCGGATCTATTGCTTATTTCTTAATGTCGCCATAACTGCTCAGCTTCTCATTGAGGACTTCCTGAAAGCTCTGGACCTTGTCTTCTTGTCTCTGCACTTTGGGACTTAGAACGGGCTGAGGTCTAAAAAACTGATGATTAAAAGCCATAAGGTTATGTACGCTCATACTCATTGAAGTTCAACCTCCTTCCATAATCTTCACCCTGAATTTGCGTGAGTGCGAAGCATCTTATCCCTTATATAAACCGCTCTTTCCAATCCTAAACAGTTTTATCTCAAATATAGGTAAGGATGCTATACATTTATCCAAATAAAAAGAGCAAGCGGTTCTCCCCTCATGGAGAATCGTTGCTCTTTGTTGTGGTTTATAAGCCGGCATCATACTCATCAATCAGCTGGACTAAATAGCGGTAATTTTCCTCCGTGATCCCGAAAGTGTTCGCCGGATTCTGCTGATAATATGCCTCTGATTCCTTTACCGTATCCTCCGTTACCTGATTTGCCTCAAGAATATTCTTTTTCCAGTATTGAACACATTTTTCCGCTCTATCATCTTTTGCAGACAAGCGGTGTTCAGCACAGAAATTCAATTCCTTGATGAAGGTATTCCAATGCTTGAGGTTAAAGGAAGCCGGTTTGCCTGTTGGAAGATCGCCTGTATCCGGCAGCTGTGAAAAAAGCGGAAGAATATAAGGGGTTATGTCCTGTCCCTCACTAACCTTCTCCTCGAGAACGGACAAACGCATGAATCGAAGCTGCAGATCTGATAACGCATTCTCAATCCTGTCTTTTTCCTCACGGATAAAGAGCCTGACGTCAAAGCTGCCATTGTTAAGATATTGCTGAATATCGCTGAGCGCCATCCCCATATTTTTAAGTGAAAGAATAACAAACATGCTGGAGAAGGAATCGGAGTCATAAAAGCGGTGCCCCTGCTCATTGACATAGGCCGGAGTGAGAACCTTTATGTCATCATAGTACTGCAGGGTACGCACACTAACCCCAGTCAGCTCTGCAAATTCTTTGGTTTTAATGTATTTTTCCATAGTCATACACTCTACTCTATCGTATTTTCTGAGATCACCTTTGCTAAACAGGACAACCTCCCGGGAACCTGCCCCCAAGGCAGTTGTCCCCATTCCTTAGCTTGATATACCAGTTCATAAGCAGCCTTTCCCATCAATTGGTTATCTGCGAAGGGTAAGGGCTGCATCAAAATCCCCCTGGAAGCATTGTCCTCACCGAGGATAATATGACTTGGAAGCTGCTCGCTCTGTACTGTAAAGTGAGAAAACAGCATAACAACACTATCCATATGCGCCTCAACTGTACTGGTGTGTATCCCTGTCTCCCAATTCCCTGTCGTTACCGAGACCACAGATTTACCGTCAAACAGCTCAGCGGCTGTCCCGCCAAATTCATTCATTTCAGCACTATACTCCAAAGTACAATTCGCATCAGAGATCTGGCAAAAAATTGAGACGCCTTGCGAAAGGCGGAAAGAAAAACTTATTTTAGAAGGAGCATCATTGATGGAAGATAATAATGCACAATTCGTTATGATCTCCTGCAAAAGGCTGCGCATTCCGGTTGTCCCGGTAAACGCATTTAATGCTTTTGAAGCTATCTGCCGGGTATCCGCAACAGCCATTCTGAAATCTTGGTTCACGGACAGCATTCGTATAATATTATTCATTTCTATCACCTCTTACACCAATCGTACTGTATCACGTTACGTGATACACAACCCCTGATTGATACAAGTGGAAACTGCTTTGTCGTCCTTTGTAAGGACGGTACCATTTCAGCGAGAAATAGAAGAACAAGTTATCGTGTGAAACATATAATTTCTTATATTTTTAAGAAAGACTTATAACGAAAAATCAGTCACGCCTTTCTTGGCGGCATACTTCAGCGTATACGTTCCTCCGCCCTCAAAAGGCATCGTGGCGATGGTGATGCGGGTATAGTCCAGCCGGTGATTTTTTAAGACTCTTTGGACCAGGGCAATTCCCCGTGCTTCATCCGTCACTACGCAGAACAGGTTAAGCACATATTTAACCGGGTCAGCCACACTTTTTCCCATATCAAAGCCATCTACATAACCAAGTCCGGCATCCGCCAGGAACAGATTCAAGTATTCGGTCACTTTGTCTCTAAGCCATTCATCACGCTTACTTCCCTTTGCGCTCTTCAAGGGATACTGTACCACGAGCCAATGCTTCTCATTCATTTGTGTTCACCACCGAACTTATGGGTTACTTACGGGTTATTTCTTCAAGGCTGCCCAGGAAGCCTCGTTCAGCAGTTCCAGCTCCGCCGGCTCCAGCTGGAAGGTCATGGCACCGACATTCTCCCGGGCATGGCGGACCTTGGACGCGCCTGGAATCGCAACTACAGTGTCGCCATGATAATTAATCAGCCAATTGAGCGAGATCTGTCCCGGTGTACATCCGTATTTGTCAGCCAGTGTGGTCAGGGAGGCGATTAGCGGCTTGCTGCGGGCCAGGCTCTTGTCGTCCAGGCCGGACATCATCCGCCGGGACCGCGAGACAGCTGCCACCTGAGAAGGATCATTGTGGAAGCGACCGGTCAGGATGCCCTGCTGAAGCGGAGAATACGCGATGATCGAGATTCCCAGCTCCTTGGCAGCCGCCATGAGACCATTCTGGTCGATACTCCGGTGCAGCAGATTATATTTGACCTGATTCGATACGAGCGACAGACCGTAGGTCTTCAGCAGCCGGTGCGCTTCTGTCATCTGCTTGGCGGAATAATTGCTCACTCCGACATAACGGATTTTGCCGGTCTTCACCAGTCCTGCCATCGCCTTCATCTCACTGGCAATGGAGGATAACGAGAACGGCTGATGGATCTGATAGAGATCAATCTCTCTGCCGCCCAGACAGGCAATGCGTTGGTCAATAGTAGAGGGAATTGAGCCTGCCGTCCGCAGCATCGGCCACCATTTGGTCGCAATGAGCGGAGCCGCGTGGGGACTGCCCTCTTTCTGCAGCTGATCCAGCACATGTGCCAGCGCTTCCTCGGATTTGCCGCCGCCGTAGATTTCTGCCGTATCCACCCAGTTCATGCCGCCTTCCAGGCTAACCCGCACAATATCTAGAATCTCCTCATCTGTAATATTGCTCCAGTAGCGGCCTACGATTCCGCTGCCCCGGCTGAATTGCCAGCAGCCCAGGCCGAGCGGTGATACGGACAACTCAGAGCGCCCCAGGGGGCGCAGCTGGACCTTGCTTGTAAGTGTGTCCATGTTTCATCCTTCTTTCTATAAAAGCTAATATAGCTATGAGACAATTTAACTGTACACAAAGCTTATGACTTCTAAGGCGGGCTGTCAATTACAGCAATGCAGGGGGAAGCTAAAGTCACACGATCGTCCAGGGCTAACAGAACAGCAGCACCCTGGATCTTTTTATCGTAGTCTCAAAAAAGGTTGATATGGTATAATTACCCTGCCTATTCATATCCAACTTGCAGGAAGCGCAAACGAACCACACACGTAACGGAGGGAATTCATATTCATGATTAAAATCTTAGGTTTCCTGCTGCTCTACCGGCTGCTCGGTAATCCGATTCTGGCCCTGATTATCCTGCTCGCCGTCCTGTATTTCCTGGACCGCCGTTATGTCGGCCTTCTCCCCAGCTTGGGCAAGCCCTTCCGCCGCAGCCGCCAGATGTCTAAGCTGCGGCTGACTATCGCCCAGAACCCGAACGATGTAACCGCGAAGTTCGATCTGGCCCGGCTGCTGATTGAACGCAAACGCTACAGCGAGGCTAAGGAGCTATTGACCGCAATTGCTGACCGTTATGAGACTTCCGCTGAATACTGGGTGGAGCTTGGGTACGCCAACCTTAAGCTGGGACAGCTTCCTGAAGGTGAAGCCCAGATGCTCAAGGGACTGGACATCAACCGCCGGGCGCAATACGGGCAGCCTTACCTGCGTCTGGCCGAGATTTTCCGGCATGTGGACCAGGACAAAGCGCTGCATTATGTAAGCCAATTCCAGGAGATTCAATCCTCCTCCAGTGAGGCCTATTATCTGGCGGGTTCGATGTACAAGGCGCTGGGGCGCACGGAAGAGGCGAAGCTCGCTTTTGACGAATCCCTCGCTGTCTACCGCTCCTTGCCTAAGTATAAGAAGCGGCAGGAACGCGGCTGGGCGCTGCGCAGTTATTTTGCGAAGCTGAAGTAAATTCATCCCGGTCTTCCTAAGCAAATAGCCTCCGGTGCAAATTAACCTTTGCTGACCGGAGGCTTTTATATGCTATTTTACCGGAACAGTGATCGCAAGCTCAGGAATGTACAGCTTCTGTCCATCCTTCCAAATGGTAGGCTTAATGGTGATGCGGGCCGGCATAGTCTCAAACGGTTCATAATTAAAAGTGTAAGATAAGAAATTGCCTTCGCCCGTCCCGCCTTCGCCGCCGAGTCCCCTAACTTCCCGCCCTTGCTCATCTGAAAGTTCAAAATAGACCGGGAAGTGACCATTCACCTTATATTTGTCCGGAATGTTTGCTTCTATAGCCGTAATGTGCTCCCCTGCTTCTCCTTGTACCTCTACATTCAGCTGAGTTGAAGTAGTGCTTACCTCCAGCCGTTTAATCATCAGATTAATGTGATCATGCATTTTCAGGATATCCGGTGTAAGAACGACGCCCTCCAATACTTGGCGGGTTACGGGGAACTTAAAAATGAACGGGTCGGCATACCCGGGAAGATAGACAGACATTTTGAAATCAAAGGTGTCCGGCAGCTGCAAATTCCCTGAATTTAGAGTTGTAATAATGACAGAATCGGGGGCCTCCCGCCCGCCGGGTGCAATCCCTACTCCCGTATTAACAAGCTCTCCGTTTACATAAAAATCCATGGGATGGTTAATAAGGCTGCCCGTCTCTGGATCAGGGATAGCCCATGTATCTGAAAAAGACTTGTGCGCATACACGCCCTTCGACCGGGTCAGCACCAGCGACAGACGGCTTCCGTCATACATTTGTTCTGATACGGTTAGCGTCATCCCGTCCTGTGTAACGGTCTGCTCAACATTTGCGGTTAACCCTGCTTCATTGGCTTTTCGCAGTCCGGAATCTCCGGCAAGCTGGAATACGCTTGATATGAAGGGTAACTGCTTCAAGGTCTCTGCCATGGCCGGGGAGATGAATCCCAGGCTAATCAGGAGCACCAGCCCACCAGCTACAGATGCTGCGATGATTATCACCCGGGACAGCCACCGGGGCAATCTTTTACGTCTGAGCGTCTCCTGATGCTCTGAAGCCGCCTCCAAGCCAACCTCATCCTTGCCACTGATGATCCGGTACGTCTCCTCCATACGCAGATGCACAAGCTCCGGCAGTTCAGGAAGAGTCTCTTCCTGAAGGTCTGCCAGCCTGCTCTCCAACCGCTGCTTGTTCATCCGTTCACCTTCCTTTCCACAGGTTGCTCCAGGGATTGCTGTAACGTCTTACGGGCGCGGTGCAGCCTGGTCTTGACCGCACTCTCTGACAGCTCAAGCAGCCCGGCAATCTCTTGCACGGTTAACCCCTGATAATAATGCAGCTTAACAATGGTCCCAGATATCTCTTCGAGCCTGCCAATGGCCTGTCGCAGATCCATCTCTTCTGCGGACGAAGATATGGCTTGTACGCTCTCCGGCGGATTGGGCATGACGACTACCCTTTCCCGTCTGCGCAGAATCAAGTTGCATTCGTTGATTAGAATCCGAAAGATCCATGTGTTGAAATACGCCGCTTCTTTCAGTCCTGAGATGGCTTTAAAAGCTTTCAGTACAGTCTCTTGCATCGCGTCTGCACAATCCTCGTCACTCCTGACCATGGACTTGGCCATACTGTACATCCGCCGCTCCTGACCCTTCACCAGCTGGATGAAGCCCTCGCTGTCACCCGCCTGGGCACGCCTGACCAGATCCTCTTGTCCGGTGTTCAAATATGATTGCCCCCTTCTCCAGGGAAGCTGCCGCATCCCCATTCAGTGCTTTCTTCCATATGCTGTTTAGATGAAGCACAAGCCGATAAGGTTACATCAGCATGGTGATTTTTTATTTTTTCTTTGTAAACAGCCAAAGAGCAGGCCCCAAATAACCGGGAAGCCTGCTCTTTATGGTTTCATCTCTTGTGGTGCAGAACGTTACATATACAGCGATCTAGGCTGATCGTCTCCAGCCGCCGGACGGAACGGCCACCAGTTGGCCCGGCCGAACATCCGCACCATGACCGGCACGAAGAACGGCAGGAATACCAGCGCATACAACGCCAGACCGGACAATACAACCGTCGCAATCTGCATCATCGACAGAACCCCGGAAGGGTACATCGAAGCGAAGGTACCGCCCAGAATCACTACAGCCGAGAGAATCACTGTCCCCATATTGCGCATGGCGTGCAGGATGGCTTCACGCACATCCCAGGATTTGTTCTCGTTGAAGCGGTCCATCAGGAAGATACTGTAGTCCACCCCGAGGGCAATCAGCATAACGAAGCTGAAGAACGGCGTCGTCCAGGTGATGCCTGAATAGTTCAGCAGATGCACGAAGATCGCTTCCGTGATGCCCAGTGCTGTAAAGTAAGTGATTAACAATGAGGCAATGATGTACAGCGGCATAATCATCGAGCGGAACAGCACCACCAGGATGATGAAAATACCGCTTAGCATCAGAATTACTGTACGCGTGTAATCTTCATTGGAGATGGTCTGCAAATCATTGTAGGTGCTGGTCACGCCGCTCATGGCTGTTTCCGCATTCGCAAGCTTGGTTCCGGCCACAGCACGGTCCACCGCAGCCTGAATCTGTCCGACACTGTCAATAGCCTGCGCGCTGTACGGATTCCCGGCGAAGACCACATCCAGGGTCATGACCTTGCGGTCCCCGGACAGATAGGTATCGAACACCTGCTGCATGCCCTTGGCCTTGAGCGCCTCTGCCGGAACCAGGAACCCGCTCAGCTCATCATCCTTGGCATCCTGAATCTGCTTAAGGTAATCCTGCGCCGAGCTTAAGCCTCCGGTGATTTGTCCCAGACCGTCCGCACTTTGCGTCAGTCCGTCCGTCAGCTGTCCAAGCTGGCCCGTAAGCTCGCCGAATCCGTCGGCAAGCTGCTTCTGCCCGCCCTGAAGCTGTGTAAGCCCGGCGGTAATCGCCGGAAGCTTGCCGACAATCTGCCCCTGGCCGTCAGCCGCCTGCTTCAGCCCGGACTGCAGCTTGCCAATGCCGGCTACCAGCTGATCCAGCCCCTCCGCCAGCGCAGCCTGCCCTGCTGCCGCTTTGGAATACCCTGCATTGGCCTCCGTCAATCCGGCCGCCGCCCCGCTCAACTGAGCCGAGATCTGGCCCAGTCCTCCGGCCAGTCCCGCTGCTCCCGTACCGCTCTGCGTAACTGTGCCTTTGATCGTCTGGTAATTCACATCCTGAAGCAGCTCCGGATAGGCGGCTTCCAGGCCGGTGAATGAAGCACCCAGACCGTTAAGCGCATCTGCCACACCTTGAAGCTGCGTCTGCAGACCAGTAAGGCCTCCGTTCAGCGCGGTCAGGCCGCTGCCGATCTTCTTGTAGCCTTCGAGCAGCGCGGCATTGGCCTGTGCCAGCTGCTTCGCACTGGCTGCCGCCTGCGCAAGGCCCGCTTTGATCTCTCCCGCTCCGGCCCCGCCGCTGCGGATACCCTCCTCGATCCGCGTTAGGCCAGTGCCCAGCGCGTCAATGCCTTTTTTCAGCTCAGCCGTTCCTTCTGTAAGCTTCTCACTGCCCGAGGCCGCTTCAGCAAGCTTAGGCTCGTTGTCCTTCAGCTGCTTGCTTGCTTCGCTCAGCCCGCTCTGGATCTTGGTTAACCCTTCACTGCTCTGATCCAGACCGTCCGACAGCGTAGCCACCTGAGTAGGGATCAGGAAGTCATTAATCTGCTCCCCGGTAGGCCGGGACATGCTGCGTACGGCCTTAACACCATCCACCTTTTCCAGCTCGCGGCTGATCTTCTCGGCAAGTCCCATATATTCAGCAGTGTCCATCCGGTCATCATTCTTGATGACAATCTTGCCCGGCATGGATTCACCCGGACCAAAGCTCTCCGATATAATATTGAACCCCTTGACCGAGGCGTAGTTAGGCCCGATCTCATCCATGCTGTTGAAGCTCAGCTTCCCGCTGTAGGTAAGCAGGAACGGTGCCACAACCGCAGCAACGATCAGCAGCGCAGCCCAGGGTCTCTTCAGCGAGAATGAACCGGCCGCTCCCCAGATCCGGCTCTCACTGTGCTCCAGCTTGCCGCGTGAGGGCCAGAAGAGCTTAGGACCCAATACCGCCATGAAGAACGGCACGACCGTCACCAGTGCAAGCAGCATCACCGCTATGCCGACAGCCACCGCCACCGCCGAACGGTAGAGCATGAACTTGGACAAGCCGATGGCCACGAAGCCGACGAAGACGGCCAGCCCTGAATAGAACACCGTTCCACCAGCCTTCCGGTAAGTGGCAATGATCGCGCTTTTCGTATCCTCCGACTGGGCAAGCTCCTCCTTGAACCGGCTGATCAGCAGGATACAGTAATCAGTCCCGATCCCGAACATGACAGCGACCATGAAGATCTGGGTGAACGTCGACAGCGGAAAGTCAAAGCGGTCCACCAGGAACGCGACAATCGACTGGGACACGATATAACTCAGCCCCACCGTCAGCAGCGGCACGAACGGAGCCACGAACGAACGGAATACCACGAAGAGAATCAGCAGAATAAACACGACTGTGATGTATTCCGACTTTTTCAGACCGGCTTCCGAGCTGGCAATCGTATCCTCCGTAATCAGCCCTTCGCTGGTCATGTAATGCTCCGCAGTGACGTTACTTAGCAGTTCAGCGGATTTACCCGGCAGCTCCTTGACCGCCGCTTCCCCGCCTTGCACCGACAATGCCACCATAATCGTTTTGCCGTCCCCCGCAATCAGCGTATCCTTCAGCTCAGGTTGGGAGAAAGGATCTGTAATCGCACCAAGCTTCAGGGTATCCTTGTTCCCGGCCAGCTTCTCCACACCCTGCTTAATACTCTCGGTGTCTGCGGCCGTCAGCCCCTCAGGCTTATGGAACACCAGGGCTACCTGATGCACCGTCTCCCCGTCCTTAGCCGCAGCGACCTCCTTCATAATCTCCGCAGCCCGCGAAGAGGTGTAGCCGGCCGGAACAGCGATCTGGCCCTTCTCCCGAACCAGATCTGACATGCCGGGAGCCGTGAGGAATAAGACTACAGCCACAGCCACCCACACTGCGATAACTGCCCATCTTGCCTTCAAAATCGTTCTCAATTGCTTCTCCCCCCTGTATCCTGCATCAGAAATGCCAGCTTCTCAAACATCACAACAAAATGCTCAATATCCTTATCATCGAAATGGAACAGATACGGGGAGATCAGCTCATTCATCTGCTTCTGAGAGGTCTCATACACATCCTTCCCCCGCTCCGTCATCGTCAGGTACACCTGCCTGCGGTCATTCTCATCCCGGGTCCGCTGAATCATGCCCGCTTCATCCAGCCGGTTGATGATGGCCGTAATCGAGCTTTTGCCGACCGCAACAGCCTCAGCCAGATAGGTGGAGGTGCACTTCTCCTGCCCGCCAATCAGCCTGAGAATGCGGAATTGATCCGAGGTCAGGCCTTCTCCAAAAATATCCCGGAGCCGCGAGTTGATCTGCCTGGTAACGACCATATAAGCCTCTACGTAGCGGTTAATCCATTGCTCTGCATCTTTTCTCAAAGCCGGTTCCTCCTTCTGTCCTTATAGTTCACGTGTAGAACAGTTTTACAGTAAAACTATATTGTCCTTTTCATTAAAAGTCAACTGGTTTTCATGAATTTTACATTGTCCTTCATCAGGGTGATTAAGCAGCTTCAAGGACGCAAAAAAAACACCCCGCACGCAAAGTGCAGAGTGGCTAATACTGTGAATTCACCTGATGCATATCCTGATACCGCTTCGGTCCGCTTACTCCTCGTCCTCCGTCTCTTCTACCTCATAGACACAGCGGAACATTTCGATTCCGGCAGCGTTCTCGCCCAGGCTGTACACCATGAAGCCCAGACTGCGGTAAAAGTCAGCGGCAATCTCGTCCTCTGTCTCCGCTACCAGGTAACGCGGCTGACGGGAGGTGACCAGCTCAAGAATCATGCCGCGAGCATACCCTTTGCCCCGGTTCTCCGGGAGCACTGCAATATGGCGGATGTCGAGTGAGCCGTCTTCGGTCTCTTCATATCCAGCTAGTCCGACCAGCAGCCCGTCCTCCTCCCAGCCGCACAGCTGCAGGGCTGCAAGCTTACTATATTCCTCCGAGGTGCGTATCAGCGCATCCGGGTCATCTATTACCGCATAAGCCAGCAGCTCGTTCACCTGCGGTGTGCTGACAAGCGGCTTCAAATCAATCAACATATGTCTCATCCTCCTAAAAGTATACCTGACCCCACGTCCCGCTATCCCCGCACCAGCCGCAGCAGCGCATAACCCGTCCACACCCCAAGCAGGTTAAGCAGCAGATCATCGATATCCAGGCTTCCGACATGCAGCAGCATCTGAAGCAGCTCCAGTACAATAATGCCCAGTGCAGACAGCAGCGTCAGCCGGATAAAAGAGCGGTAACCGGTGACCACCAGCGGAAGCAGAATGCCAAAAGGCGCGAATACTGCCACATTCCCCAGGAGATTTACCAGCCTGCTGGCATAGGATAGTCCATTGGTCATATCAAAGTATAAACGCACTGTCCGCAGCGGTTCAAGATTGTAACGGAGCGGTCCGTCCAGCTGAACCGTCCGTCCGAAACCGAGGAACATCCAGTACAGCAGCATTCCGCTATATGCGATCAGCAGCAGCCAAGCCAGGAAGCGCCGTCCGGGCGGCAGTGCCTGTTTGGCTGAAGTCTTCCCTTTCCGGCGGCTTGCATGCGGCTTAGCGATCCTGACCACCTTCAACTATCTCAATCGTGCCGTCGCTCTTGCCGATAATCGCCAGATCAGCGATCCCGATGAAGAGTCCGTGTTCGACGACTCCCGGAATACGCTGGAGGGCAAGCGCCAGCTCTGCCGCCGATTGAATGGCTTCAAACCGGCAGTCGGCAATATAATTGCCGTTATCCGTCTTGTACAGGTCTTCTCCGCTGCGCCGCAGCTCCGTCTTGCAGCCCAGCTTAGCGAGCGCGGCAACCGTCCACTCCCAGGCAAACGGCACAATCTCGACCGGCAACGGGAATTTCCCGAGCGTGGTCACGGCCTTGCTCTCATCGGCCACAACGATCATGCGGGCGCTGCCCATGGCGACAATCTTTTCCCGCAAAAGCGCACCGCCCCCGCCCTTAATCAGCTGCAGCGCCCCGTCCAGCTCATCCGCTCCGTCAATCGTCAAGTCGAGGCTATCCACATCACCGAAAGCTACCAGAGGAATGCCCAGCTCGCGGGCCTGATCCTCAGATGCCTGCGAGGTAGCTACGGCCGTAATCTGCAGGCCTTCGCTCACCCTCTCCCCCAGCTTGCGTATGGCCCAGTAGGCAGTAGAACCTGTACCCAATCCCACCTTCATGCCGTCCTGCACATATTCGACTGCCTTCTCCGCTGCCAGCTGCTTCACATTGATACTCATTTTATTCCCTCCATGTTATCCGTTATAATGAACGAAGTGGAATCGGCTGTGCCTGTCCACAAGGAATTCCTATCCTTACCATCAACCTGACACTAATAATCCATCAGGAGGCATCTGCATGAGAACCGAGAACCAGATCCAATCCAAAATCAACGAAATGACGCTCCAGCGCAGATCCCTGGAATCACGGCTGGCTCCCCTGCCTCCCGATGACCCGCAGCGGGCCGCACTTGACGCCCAGCTGACCAGGCTGGAAGATCTGATACTAATGCTGGAATGGGTACTGAACGCTCCCGCGGGCAAATATCATGCCTGACTGCCGGGCCTTCATCTCTTCTCCAGGCTCTCCAGCCGCCGTTCAGCTATAGTTCCCAAGCATGGCCTCGTACAGCCCGGCATTCTCGTGCTCGAAGCAGACGAAATCAATCTGCCGCAGCGGGAGCTCTGCCGGGCTCTTCGCACGGACATATCCGGCTACAGCTTCCAGAGCCGTCTTGCAGGCCAGCTCCTTCGGGAAGTTGTAATTGCCCGTGCTGATATTCGGAAAAGCCAGGCTCTTCACCCCATGAGCGCAAGCCAGATCAAGGCTGCTCTTATAACATCTCGCCAACACAGTTGCTTCACCGGCCGTACCGCCCTTCCAGATCGGACCCACCGTATGTATCACTCCGCGAAAAGAAAGCCGCCCCGCACCGGTGAACGCAGCTTCGCCGGGAAGAATGCCGCCCTGCTTCTGGCGGATTACCGCGCATTCCTCCGCAATTCCCGGGCCTCCAGCCCGATGTATAGCCCCGTCCACTCCTCCGCCTCCATACAGACCGGAATTCGAAGCGTTGACGATCATCTCGCCCTGCCAGGAGGTGATATCGCCTTCATAAACCGACAGGACGACATCATTAACGTTGATCTGCATAGCTGCTCTCCTCCTTAGCCGCAGTCTCCAGCGCCTGAATCAGTTCCTTCTCGCCCCTGCGGGCAGCCTTCCCTGAAAAAGAAACATACGTAAGCCTGCCCCCCTGCACTGCGGCTTGGCGGAGAATGCCCAGCATATAATTCTGCGCATCAGATAACACGAGCTCGCCCGTACCGGCGGCAACTCTGCATAGGGCACGGGTGGTTCCCGCTTCTGACTCCGGCAGGTCTTCTTCCCCGGGCTCAACCACCGTGAATTGAAACAGCGGCACCGCCTCCGGCAGCTCCTCACCCGCAGAGAATCTCTGATTATATACCGAGTACATCAGATTGCCGGTATGCGCTCTGGAAGCATCCGACTCTTGCTCCGCAAGGATTCTGCTGTTCTGGTAAGCAATAATTCCGGCTGTGACCAGCAGAAACAGCACCACTCCCGCAATTAAAGTATACATTCCTGTCACCAGCCCATCGCCTGTAATGAACAATACCGCTTCTATAGTATCATGGACAGAAGTAGCCGTGAATGGTCCTACCCGTGTAAAAACATTTTTTTGCGCGAATTCCATAAAGTTATTTTGAAAGATTCAAATTAACAGTTGAAACTTTACGCAGCATGTCTCATAATGAAGTGGAGCCTGCTGTTTTGTCAATCCATACGAAATCAAGGGAGGATACCCGGAAATGAAATTTTTCTTGGATACCGGAAATATTGAGGAAATCAAACGTATTACCCGCCTCGGATTAGTGGATGGCGTAACGACGAACCCGTCGCTGATCGCCAAGGAAGGCAGATTGTTTAAGGACGTAATCAAAGAGATCGTAGCTATTGTCCCTGGTCCTGTAAGCGCTGAGGTTATCGGTCTTACAGCTGAAGAGATGCTTAAGGAAGCTTACGAGATCGCTGAATGGGCTCCGAACGTGGTCATCAAGCTGCCTATGACCGAAGATGGTCTGGAAGCTTGTTATGAACTGACCAAAAAAGGCATCAAAACCAACGTAACGCTAGTATTCTCCGCTGCTCAAGGCCTCATGGCCGCCAAGGCAGGAGCAACTTATATCAGTCCGTTCGTCGGACGTCTGGATGATATCGGTGTAGACGGCATGAAGCTGATCAAGGATCTGAAGACGATTCTGACCAACTATGACCTGAAATCCGAGATCATCGCCGCCAGTATCCGCAATATTGCCCATGTAGAGCAAGCTGCCATCGCCGGCGCACACATCGCTACCATCCCGGGCTCACTCCTGCCATCACTCTGGAAGCACCCGCTGACCGACAATGGGATTGAACGCTTCCTGAAGGACTGGGAGAAGGTTCCACAGGTTTAAAAACAAAGCTAATCTTTCAAGCCCCCTTCCGCATTCTGCGAGGCCACTGAAAAAGTCCAACATATAAAAAGGTATAGTCCTTCAATAAAATTGAAGAGGCTGTACCTTTTTTTAGTATAATGGAATTATCATGAAAGCGGGTGAGTGCGGATGATTCGGCAACAGCAAACTTTGGTTCTGAGTCCTTATGCGGCACTGTATGACATCGTCGTGCCGAAGGACAATGTGCTCCGTCAAATTAACGAACGGGTGGACTTCACTTTCATATACGAAGAACTGGAAGAAAAATACTGTTTGGACAATGGACGCAACGCTATTGATCCTATTCGCATGTTTAAATACTTGCTTCTGAAAGCGATCTTTGAATTGTCTGACGTCGATATTGTCGAGCGTTCGAAGTATGACCTCTCGTTCAAATTTTTCCTTGGCATGGCACCAGAAGATTCGGTAATCGACCCAAGCTCCCTGACGAAATTCCGCAAACTGCGGCTGAAGGACATGGATCTGTTAGACATGCTTATTGGTAAGACGGTAGAACTGGCCATCCAGTTGAATATTATTCAGAGCCATTCCATTATTGTTGACGCTACGCATACGAAAGCCCGTTACAATCAGAAATCTCCGAGAGAGATTTTGCAAGATCGTTCCCGGAAGTTACGAAAAGCGATTTATTCTATAGACGAATCCCTGAAAGAGAAACTTCCCGTCAAGAACGTAGTCGATACGCTCGAAGAAGAGATCGAATATTGTGAGAAGCTTGCCAAGGCCGTCGAGACGCAACTTGAAATTGCCCAATTGCCAAAAATTACGGAACCGCTAAATCTGCTCAAAGAAACTACAAGCGATAATGTGGAACAGCTACGCATTTCAGAAGATCAAGATGCGCGTGTCGGTCACAAGAGCGCGGACACGTCGTTCTTTGGCTACAAAACGCACCTCGCTATGACCGAGGAACGAATCATTACAGCTGCCATAATCACGACTGGAGAGAAGAATGACGGCAAGCAACTACAGACGCTCATAGAGAAAAGCAAAATGGCGGGCATGGACGTGAAGACGGTGATTGGCGATAGGGCATACTCAGAAAAAGACAATATCGCTTACAGCAAACATAACAATATTGAATTAATTGCAAAATTGAATCCGCAAATCACACAAGGCGGACGTAAGAAAGAAGATGAATTCGAGTTTAACAAAGATGCAGGAATGTACGTATGTAAGGCGGGCCATATGGCGATTCGGAAAGCCAAACAAGGAAGGAAGAAAGAAGGCGGAAAAAATCAAAGGGAAGTATACTACTTTGATGTAGAAAAGTGCAAGAGTTGCCCTTTTAAGGAAGGGTGTTACAACGGTGGAGCCAGCAAGACGTACGCTGTAACCATGCTGTCGGACGAGCACTCCGAACAAGCTGAATTTCAGGAAAAGGAGTACTTTAAAACCAAGGCGAAAGAACGATACAAAATTGAAGCGAAGAACAGTGAACTGAAACATCGACACGGGTACGATGTAGCGTCGTCCTCAGGTCTTTTAGGGATGCAACTGCAAGGTGCTATGGCGATATTCGCCGTTAATCTGAAGCGAATATTGAAACTGACAGAGTAAATGACAAGATTAAAATAAGAGGAAATACATGAAAAGACGGCTATTCTCCCATAGCATTGGGAGGATAGCCGTCTTTTCATTACCGCTTTTTCGTACTTTTTAAAAAAATCGTAAGTTATTCAGTGGCCTCGCATTCTGCGGAGCGGGGCTTTTTGTGTGGCAAAGGAGCTTGAACTCCCCCGATCAATGATTAGGTGGATTTTCTCCACTAGTTTAAGAAGGAAATCCATAAAAACAAATGACCTTTTTCCACCTAATGCTGCATTAGGTAACACGGGCAGCATTCAAGCGCTGAATTTGGCAGAGCGTGCTCCATTCCTCCTTGACCCATTTAATTGTTATGCTTATAATTGTTATAACAATTAAATGCAAAGGAGCAGTTCATCTATGACTCTTTCCTCTCCCCAGCAATTCCTTGGCTTCCTGCTGGGCTCGACCCACCGGCGAATCTCAGTGAGCTTCGCCCGGGCGCTGAAGCCGTATGACATCACACCCGAGCAATGGTCCACCCTGCTGATGATCTGTGACCGCAGCGGAGTCAACCAGAAGGAGGTTGCTGTTGCCTCCGCCAAAGACCAGCCAACCACCGCCCGGATCGTGGAGCTCCTGCTTAAGAAAGGCTTCATTACCAAAACGGCCAACCCGGAGGACCGCAGGGCGTTCCAGCTCTATGCCACCGGAGAGGGACGGGCGTTAATTGAGAACACTATAGCCCTGGAGCAGCAGACTATAGATTTGGCTGTAGCCGGGCTTGAGCCGCAGCAGCTTGAAGATCTCCGCAGTATGCTGGAGCAGATCTATCACAACACCGGAAATATACATCAGGAATAGGAGTCAACCCAATTGAATCAATCCTCTGAACGTCTATGGACCACATCCTTCATTACACTGACCCTTTGCAACCTTCTGCTGTTCATAGGACTGCAGATGACCTTATCTACCCTTCCTGCTTATGCGGAAAGTGCTTTGCAAGCTTCACCCGTGCAGGTTAGCCTTGTCACCAGTCTGTTCGCCCTCAGTGCGATTGCCTCCCGCCTCTTCTCCGCCAGAGCCTTGGAGAAGGGCGGGCGCAACCTGCTGATCTTCCTCGGCCTTGCCGTTTCCTTGTCTGCGGTAGCGGGCTATTATTTCGCAGGCAGTATCCTCACCCTGCTGCTGTTCCGCATCCTGTTCGGCATAGGCTTCGGTATGGCCAGCACAGCGTTCCCGACCATGGCCTCCGATGTCATCCCTATCCGCCGGATGGGCGAGGGCATGGGCTACTTCGGATTATCCACCAGCCTCGCCATGTCGGCTGGCCCGCTGATCGGACTCAGCCTGCTGCAAGGACCAGGCTTCGGGTCCCTGCTCCTGGGGACGGCTGTCGCGCTTGCTCTGATCCTGCCGATGGGCTTCCGCCTGGCGAAGTCACTGCCTGGCGGTCATTTGGAGCCGTCCGCAGTTCCGGCTGCAGCTGCCGGAAGCAATCCTTACCGCAGGCTGCTGCTTCCCTGCCTGCTTAACTTTCTCTTATCCATCTCTTACGGCGGCCTGCTCGGCTTCCTGGCGCTCTACGGGCAAGAGACGCACCTCCAGCATATCGCTTACTTTTTCCTGTTCAATGCCGTAGCTATTGTCGTGATCCGGCCGCTCTCCGGCAGAATCTACGACCGCTACGGTGCGGCTGCCCTGCTCATCCCCGGAAGCCTGTTCATCATCGCCGGTCTGCTGCTGCTCTCCTTCGCTTCTACAACGGCGGGCTTATTCCCGGCCGCTCTATGCTACGGCTTCGGCTTCGGCTCCATGCAGCCTGCGCTCCAGACCTGGATGATCCAGTCTGTCGAGCCGCGTCAGCGCGGGTTAGCCAACGGGATGTTCCTGAACTCCCTGGATCTCGGTGTCGCCATCGGCTCCATGCTGCTTGGTGCTGTCGCCATGTTCACCAGCTATGCCGTAATGTACCGGTACTCCATATTGGCACCTCTCCTGCTGCTCGCTGTCTATCTCTTGGTACTCGTGACCCGGCAGAATAGTAAACGTAAAGCTGCCTTAGAGGGATAGCATTACGCTTACGTGAAATAGACAAAATCACCCTGTGGGCAAATAAGATTACCTTCTCACGAGCTCAACGTATGCTGTTTTTGACATACATCCAGGCCGTGTACCTGCTGGCGAACACAATGTATGCTGTTTTTGATATACATTTGGTCCATATGCCTACCTACGAGTACAACGTATGCTGTTTTTGCCATACATTTGGTCCATATGCCTACCTGCGAGTACAACGTATGCTGTTTTTGACATACATTTGGTCACACACACCTTTTCCACAGCAGCAAGAAACTATGGTTCCCTAATAAAAAGACAAAACCGCCTCGCGTCAAACGCGCAGGCGGTTTTATAGTTACTCACTTCTCCTGGGTACCAGCCGTAACCGTTTCACGCACAGCAGCAGGCATGAACGGGCTTGGCTGTCCCAGACTGTAGATGTGAAGCAGATGCATCGCCCGGGTACAGGCGGTATAGAACAGCTTACGTTCATGTTCACGCCCGTATTTCTCAGCGGAACCGTCATAGATGATTACGGCATCGAACTCGACACCCTTGGCGAGGTAGGCTGGAAGCACCAGCGTCCCTTTTTGAAAATTAGGCGTTTCCTTCGTGACCAGCCGTACCGGCAGCCGCTTCTCCAGTTCACCGTGCACCTGTGCACTCTCTTCTGCGGTCTTGCAGATTACGGCCACATAATGATAACCCTCCGCATGAAGCTTAAGCACATCCTGCTCCACGAAGGAGAGCAGATCGTCCTCACTGTCCACCACCGTCAGAAGCGGCTCCTCCCCCCGGCGGTTAAAGGGTACAATCTTCTCGCCGCCGGGAATCATCGCCCGCGTGAATTCAACAATCTCATACGTTGACCGGTAGCTGCGGGTCAAAGAGATCACCTCAGTGTTCTCTTCACCGTAGATACTCACCAGCCCGGCCAGATCTCCCAGTACCTCGCCTTGGGCATAGATCGCCTGGTTCAGGTCGCCCAGCACGGTCATTTTGGCCCGGGGAAACAGACGGCGCATGAATTCCAGCTGGAACGGCGAGTAGTCCTGTACCTCATCGACAATAACATGACGGATCAGCGTGTTCGTCCGGAAGCCCTGGCTAAGCTCCTTCAAGTACAGGAACGGTGTCGCATCTTCATAGGCCAGCTCATTCCCCCTGATCGCAGTAAGCGTCTGCGCACAGATCTCATCCCACGCTTCAGGCAGCGGCTGGCGGGTATCCAGGCTCTCTATCAGCTCACGATCCTCGAATAAGCGGCTGTACAGCGCCTTCACATCCACGAAGCGTCCGCGCTTGGTCCAGCCGCGCAGCGGCTTGAGACGCTGGCTGACTACGTAGCGGGCAAGTAAGATTCGCTCCGCATCATAATCATCGAAGCTGTCATTATGTCCTCCGCCCTTGCGGCGCATCTGGTTATAGGCCCGCTGATAATCGCTGTTGTCCATCAGCTCAATCTGCTCGTCTACCCATGCCGCACTCCGCTCTTCTGCGCCGAAGGCCGCAATTTTTTTGAGCAGCCAGCCCGTCATCAGTTCAATCCGGTTCGCCAGCTTGATGCCCGGGTCATAGCTGTAGAACTGGCGCTCCATCTCTTCCTTAGAGGCAACGGCCTTCCCCTGGAACATCAATGGCTTGAACAGCATGCCTTCATGCTCCAGCAGATTCACATATTGCCGGATGGCGCTAAGGAAGGCTACTGATGATTTATAAGCAATGCCCTCACGGCGAATGTAGGCTTCCTCCCCGTCCGGGGCATTCAGCAGACTCTCCGTCTGGCTGAACACATCCTCCAGCTGAAATTCATGGCCCAGCCGGTGTTCCAGATACATCTGGAAGGTGGTCTGCTGCATGTTCTCTTCCCCCAGCTCAGGCAGCACCGTGGATACATAGCTGTTGAACAAGGGGTTCGGCGAGAAGAGCAGCATCTGATCTGCCTGAAGCACCTCGCGGTATTTGTAGAGCAGATAGGCTACCCGCTGGAGCGCCGCTGATGTCTTGCCGCTCCCCGCGGCTCCCTGCACAACCAGCATCCGGCTCCGGTCATTGCGGATGACCGCATTCTGCTCCTTTTGGATGGTGGCTACGATCGATTTCATCCGGTCATCGGCGCTGTGACTAAGCACCTGCTGAAGCAGCTCATCGCCGATGGTGACGCCCGTGTCGAACATGACTTCAATCTCACCGTTATCAATCACAAATTGCCGCTTCAGCTCCATGGTGCCTGTAATCTGTCCGCCTGGCGTCTCATAGGAAGCAGGTCCCGGCGCCCCGTCATAATACAGGCTGGAGATGGGCGCGCGCCAATCGTAGATCAGGAAGGTTCCGTTATCCTCCATCAGCGAACCGATGCCCAGATAGATAGTATCAGCCGCAGCATCCCCTGCCTCCGAGAAATCAATCCGGCCAAAATAGGGCGATACCACCAGCTTTTTATATTTTTTGAGCGCCTTGCTGGATTGCAGATGATGGCGTTCGCGTTCGTTCAGAATCTGTGCCTGCTGCCGCAGACTGGTTGAAGTCTCCCCCAGGTCGTCGGGGCTGCTGAAGTTCACTGTGACCTCTTCCCAGAAGTCTTTACGCATATCCACGACATCCGTGCGGTGGAGACCCAGCTCCTCTGACAGCAGCCGGATATGGGCAGACAGCAGCCCCGTGATGCCGTTTACCCGCTCCTGCTCCTTTTGCCACTCGTGATCATGTTTATCCAATTCATTTCATCCCCTTCGGAAGGTTGACTAACAATGTTACCAACTCTGTAGCCGTTTTACAAGTTTTTGCTATATATATCTCGCGCTCTAAATTTTCTCACTCAGCACTGCACTTTCCTTATCATCAGCGTTCATCCGGTGGATCTGGTCAGCCACCTTATCGAGACGCTCCAGCTGATAGCCGTAGTCATAGATGGCCGCAGCCACCACCGACAGCCGGAGCTGCCCGGATTTCTGCGGATCATACCCGTTGATGGCGGATTTCAGGAAGCGGTCATTGTCCTCCGCCAGCGGCTCCGAATCATTGGCTCCCGGCTTCAGCTTATCCTCGAATTTCAGCAGAATGTACTCATGGTACTTAATCAGCTGCTCCAGATGACGGTCGAACAGCTCATCCGTTTGCTCCGTCCGGTCGGCCTGGAAATAGTGCCGGTCAATCGCCTCAAGCACCTGATAGCCCTTTTGCAGGGAATTCAGCAGGTTTTTGTATACCACCATCTGTCTCGTCTGACTGTATTTAGCCCTGCGGAGCTGCTTCTGCTCCTCTTCGAACAACGCGTACTTGTCAGCCAGCGCCTTAATTGCGCCCTCCAGGCCGTTCTTCTCATCCCGGAACACACTTTCCTTCATCTCATGCGACACCGCCGTGCGCAGCAGCAGCGATAAGCTGGTGAACACATTCTCGATCTGCTGGATGTACTGCTTGCGCGGCTGGGGCGGAAATACAGTGATATTGATAATAAAAGCCGACAGAATCCCGGTCAGGGTCAGCAGGAACCGGGTTAAGGCGAACTGCCACTGGCCGGAAGCCTCCATGACAGAGATGACTGTGACCAGCGTCAGGCCGATGGTGTCGGCGCGGTTCATTTTCATGCTGATCATAATCACCAGGATACATACCAGTCCAACCGCAATCGGCTCATTGGAGAGCAGCATTCCGCCAAGCAGCGCTATCACGGCCCCCATCGTGCTGGTCTGGATCTGATCGAGGAAATACCGCCATGATCTGTATATGGAGGGCTGCATGGCAAAGATTGCCGCAATAGCCGCACCGACAGGAGAGGCGAAGTTGAATAGAACGGACAAATAAAGGGCAAGCGTTACGGCCATTCCTGTTTTGAGTATGCGGGCACCGAAAGCCAAGTCCATCCCTCCCAAGAGCTTGAAGCTTATCATAATTACTGCGGATGTTCATCCTTTATGTATATCATTTTATTACCCATGAACTGCGCTGGCGAATTTTAGTATGTCTTAAGCCGGGCTTCAGGATTCTTTCAGCTTTCAGGGAATACTGTTATACCGGGTAGTAACTACAACCAACAGAAGAGGTGTATCCATGAAAAAAACGACCCGAACCCTGACAGCATGGGCAGCAGCCATGTTGCTTACCATGTCTCCAGCCGCCGCCTTCGGCGAGCAGCTTCCCAAAGGCACAGCCACCCCTCCTCCGGCCTCACCGCATACCGGCAGAGAGCATACCCCTCCCCGCAGCGGAGAGCGGAATCTCAGGGCCGGAGGCCATTTCATTATCAGCGAAACGGCTGAACTCCTGGGAATGAGCCGTGAGGAGCTGATTGCCAGCCTGAAATCGGGTAAAACCCTGAAAGGTCTGGCCCAGGAGAAGAAGGGCTGGAGCGAAGACCAGTATGTCCAGAAGCTGAGCGATGCCGCCAGCCTGAAGCTGGATGGATTCGTCAAGGAAGGGAAGCTGACGCAGGAAGACGCGGCGAAGCTGAAGCCGGGCCTGCCAACACTGATCAAGCGCAGCCTCAGCCGCGTAGCCCAGCTTCACCAGGGCAAGCCGTCACCGCCGCCTGCTGCAACGAAGGCTCCCTGAACTGCATGGCACCGCCCCGAGGAGGACAAGCCAGACAGTCCGTCCTCCTCACGGATGGATACCGTATGCAAGAGAACAGGCACGGAAATGCCCGGAGTAACTACTTCCGGGCATTCTTTGTGTGATGCGGATTCGCTTGGTAATTCCGGTAAGCCTCGAAGCAGGCCGCCGACAGCATCAGCCAGGCTCCGCTCGCGGCATAGCCGCCGATCACATCACTCGGATAATGCACCCCCAGATAAATCCGGCTCCAGCCGATTCCTCCGGTCATCAGCACAGTGAACAGAATCAGCAGGAACCGCTCGCTCCGGCTGTGCATATGCCGCCAGAGCAGGTAGGCAATGACCCCGTATAACGAAAAGGCAGCCATTGAATGTCCGCTGGGGAAGCTGTAGCCGGTCTGCTCAATCAGCCTGTGAATAGTGGGACGCTCCCGGTGGAACCACAGCTTGAGGAGCGTGTTCAGCAATTGGGAGCCGAGACCCACCCACAGGAACAGGGCAAGCTCCAGCCTGTGCTTCAGCGCGAAGAACAAAATGAGCATAGTCAGCAGAGAGATCCCGACCGCCAGCTTCGAGGAGCCGACCAGAGATAAGCCTTTGGCCAGCGACGTCAGCGGCGGGGATTCCATTGATTGCACGAACCGGATCACCGCATCGTCGAAGCCCCGGGCCCCGCCCAGCTTAACCAGTAATGCGATCAGGATAAAAGCCAGCAAAAACCATATAAACCGCCGGAATCCGCGGGACCAGTAATGATAATATAGCATAACTACCCCCTTGTCTATTTACCAGGCCCATGAACACATTTCCTGGGAAGGTCTGTCCCGTGTTATAATGGCCTGGAGTAATTATTTTAATTAAAGATGGAGTGCTGCCAAGTGGAAAGTCTAAAATTGCAGGAACGTTTGTTGAACCAGTGCATCTCAACAAAGATGCCTGTGACGATTTTTACAACTAACGGAGTCAAAATGCAGGGACTGGTAACCTCTTATGACGCTTATACAATCACCTTGCAGGGTCAGGGTGACGGGAGACAGAACGTACTCTTCAAATCGGCAGTCTCCACCGTGGTGCCGCTGAAGCCCGTCTCACTCAAGTAAGCTGTCGGCACGGCGCACATTTTAATCTAAGCTACTACAAATGAACCGTCCTGGAACTCAAAAGGAACACCGGAGCAGCATCCCGGTGTTCCTTTTGCCGTTGTCTCCCTAAGGTCAGCCAGCTTGTCCTACGCGGGGAAAACCGCCGGCATCACGCAAACCGGCTTCGACAGCTCAGCAGTATTGCCAGTGAAGCTCAGGCGGCCGCTGCCTTCGTCCAGGGAGAAGACAACCAGATTATTGCCGTCCCGGTTGGCAACAATCAGATAACCACCGTCCGGTGTAACCGTAAAGTGACGGGGATGACCGCCTCTGGTGGATACATGCTCTACCAGGGTCAGCCCGGCAGTCTGCGGATTCACAGCATACTGAACGATGCTGTCATGTCCGCGGTTCGAGCCGTACAGATATTGGCCATCCTTGGAGAAGGTGATCTCTGCACAGCTGTTCTGGCCCGCTGTATAGCCTTCAGGCAGTGTGGATACAGTAGCAGCCGTCTTCAGAGTTCCTGCCTCTGCATCGTACAGGAAGGATGTCACCGTGCTGTCCAGCTCATTAATGACATAAGCGGACTTCCCGTCTGGATGGAACACGAAATGCCGCGGTCCGGCTCCGGCATGCAGCGGGGTATCTCCAACCGCTTCAAGTGTTCCCGATGCAGCGTCTATTCTGTAGCTGCGGATCAGATCCAGTCCCAGATCCGAGACGAACAGGTAGTGTCCATCAGGGCTGAAAATGGCCGAATGCGGGTGAGGACGGTCTTGACCCGGGGTTCCCCCATGTCCGGTATGCTGTGCGGTATCCGTCAATGCTACAGGCAGCCCGTTCTGGTCCAGCGTGAGCAGTCCGACCGATCCCCCGTGATAGCTGCACACGACCAGATGTTCATTCCCCGCGTCACGGTTAATGTTACAGGTCGTGCTCTGGCCCTTGCCCTCGGAAGGCATAGTCTGAATCCGCTGCAATTCGGTCAGCTTGCCTGTCTCAGGATCAATAGCGAAGGTGATAACCTCCCCTTCCTTACCGCCCGTACCATTCGGCTTCTCCCCAATGGCATACAGCTTCCGCCCGGAAGGGTCCACATTGACGAACGTAGGATTCGTCAGGCCTTCTGCGGTATCCAGCCGCTCCAGAGTACCCCCGGCTTCACCGTCAAAGGCAAACACCTGGATTCCGCTTTCTTCAGCGGTGGCATAGGAACCGGTAAATAACAGCAGCTTCGTCTTCTCGTTCATCTAGAATTCCTCCTCAAGTTAAACAGCCATCTATATAATTTACATTTTTTCGTGAGGGTTGACAAATGCAACGGAAAAAATGACAAAAAACATTTCAAAAATAAGACTTCTCAAACCATTCGGAGTATGCTATAATGAAAGCGCTAACATTATTGTTAATCAAGAATAAAGGGGGAACACGAATGAGCAGCCTGCTGGAAGCCAGAAATGTATATGAGGACTTCGAGGTGGAGACAGACATTCTGTTCTTTAAGGTCGGGGACCATGACCTGGTCATTTTTCACGGCAGAAACTACAATATTAAAAAGAGAATGACTGCCGAGCAACTGAACCGCTTATTGTCGAGCAACAGCTATTATCATGTGTACGGAGGCTGCTACGTGAACCTGAACAAGATCAGCTCCATTGAGGATGACTGCATCTACTTCGGTGAAATGGGCCTCTATGCCAAGTCTGTACGGGTTCCAAGACGTAAGCAGGAGAACATCCGCCATTTGCTTAAGGGACTGAGCTCACAAGCCGGAGCATAATCCTTAGACATCTTGCAGCTTGGTACTCTTTATTCGATTATTACAGTCTCTCTCATCAGGCCGGAGCGCATATGGGGACACCCGTGCTGCTCCGGTTTTTCCTGTATTTTACCTGTTTCTTAATGGAATCTTAAAAAGTAATTGTGCTTTTTTATACTTTCTTAAGGTTTGGAATTCTGTTTTCTGGTAAAGTTGTAGAAAGACAGGCACCACCTATATTGAAGGGAGTCATTAATTATAATGGACAAAAAAGATTTCAATGAAAATGAAAAGCTAGAAAACGGCATTACGCCGGAAGAGAACGATGCTTCTGTGATTACTCCGGAAGAAGGAATTGAGCCTGCCGGAACAGCCCCTGTGCCGCAGGAACCTGTACAAGCAGCTCCAAAGGTTGAAGAAAGCGTTCCCGTAATGAACAAAGTCGGCGGCGGCGGTACTCCTCCATCCTCACCTGCTCCATCCGGCGGCGGCAAAGGCTGGATGATTGCATCGCTCGTACTGGCAGCAGCGCTGATTGTAGTGCTGATTGTACAGCCTTTCAAGAAAGATGACAGCAAAATTGCAGTTGCTTCCGTGAATGGAACAGACATCACCAAAGCGCAGCTGTATGATAAATTGGTTGAAGCCGGCGGGAAATCCACTCTGCAAAACCTGATTACCACCACACTGGTAGGCCAGGAAGCCAAGAAGGCTAACATTAAGGTAACCGATGCCGACATTAATCAGGAAATCGAAGATCTTAAAACCCAGTTCGGCGGCGAGGAAGCGCTCAATAGCGCCTTGCAGCAGAGCTCGATGACGATTGAGGATCTGAAGAAGCAAATGCCGCTTCAGGTTGAGATCCGCAAGCTGGTAGAACCGAAGGTCACCGTTACTGATGATGAAATCTCCAAATATTTCGAAGAAAACAAAGCGAAATACAATCAGGAGGAAGAAGTTCGCGCTTCCCACATCCTGGTGAAGACTAAAGAAGAAGCGGATGCCATCCTTAAGCAGCTCAAGGACGGCGGAGACTTCGCCGCACTGGCTAAAGAAAAGTCCGCTGACACCGGCTCCAAGGACAAAGGCGGCGATCTTGACTTCTTCAAACGCGGCGACATGGTTGCTGAATTCTCCGATGCTGCCTTCAAGCTGAAGGTTGGCGAAACCAGCGGTGCAGTGAAATCTGATTACGGCTACCACATCATCAAGGTTACTGACCGCAAGGAAGCCAAGGAATATACACTCGCCGAGAAGAAAGACGAGATCAAAAAGACTCTAGTTGCACAAAAAGTGTCTGAGATGTCCTCCACCTGGCTCGCGGATCTGAACAAGAATGCCAAAATCACAAATACGTTGACTGATACACCGGATGCATCTGCTACTCCGGCAGCCAGTGAAGCACCTGGTACTGCAACTGAGGCTCCTGCTACGGAAGCACCTGCTACGAAATAACATATACTGGTGTACAAGCTATTTATGCAAAGAGGACAGACGGATACCCGCCTGTCCTCTTTGCATGTGTTCGTATAGAAGCCTGGTCAACGCCGGCCTGGCCTGGCTGCTAATGCCCTTTTTTACGGATCTGCTTATCGCGATTCTCGCCCCACTCTTTGGCCTGTGCTGTGGCGGTGGCGATGGCGATGGCCGGCCCCTCCTCATATCCGTCCTCCAGCAGCGCATTCGCAATCTCCACCGCTTTGTTGCGTACAGGCGCAGTGAAGTTCTTCAGTGAATCCGGATAGTTCTCCTTATTCCATGGCATGACAAAAACCTCCTTGTTCGGGCTATATTCATACTTAGCCGGATCAGGGAGGTTCTAAACTGCTTACCGCAGGAATTGCTTACTTAATGACCTTCACGCGTTCTTCAATCGGCTGGAATTCCTTCTCGCCTGGAGGAGTCAGGATGTTACCGAATGGCATCTGGGCAATCAGCTTCCAGTCTGCAGCAATACCGAAGGTCTCCTTCACTTCATCGTCGATCAGCGGGTTATAGTGTTGAAGGGAGGCTCCCAGACCTTCTTCGGCAAAAGCAGTCCATACTACATATTGCAGAATCCCGGAGGACTGGTTGGACCAGATTGGGAAGTTCTCAGCATACAGGGCAAAGTTCTCCTGCAGGTGCTTCACCACTGCCTGATCTTCGTAGAAGAGTACAGTGCCGTAGCCGGCTTTGAAGGAGGACAGCTTCTGAGCCGTGCCTTCGAATTGTTCAGTAGGAACGATCTTACGCAGGGTTTCTGCTGTAATATCCCACAGCTTATCATGTTGTTCGCCCAGCAAAACTACAGCTCTGGAGCTTTGGGAGTTGAAGGAAGTTGGGCTATGTAGAACAGCCTCTTCTACAATCTTCTGAATTTGTTCATCAGAGATTGGGGATTCTTTGCTGATGGCGTATATGGAACGTCTGCCTTTTACCGCTTCAAAAAAAGTCTTAGACATAAAATAACTACCTCCATTTAATTAAGTAACTTACTTTTTTTAATCATAACACTATTCCGGTCTGAATACAACACATCATTCACAACTTTTTCCTGTACCAGCCCTTTATTTGTATATCCGCTCTTAGTCTCGCAGAATTGCGTTCATTTATGCACCTTCCACTATTTTCTATAAGCTATTCTGGAGGTTTAGAAACAACGGCTAACATATCGTATATACAATCCGGTCATAAATAAGCTACAATGATTCAGCTAAAATACAGAAAGAAGGTTAAGCTATGCGCGTCCCGCTTCATAACCGCACAACTCATACGGTGAAGCTCACCTTAATGCTGCTGCTCTCTTCCATCCTCATTCTCAGCGGGTGTGAAGACTCCGCTTCTTCTGCCTTGAACGCTGTTCCGGCAGCCGCCGGGGCTGTGACCCCTGCTGCAGAACCCGGAGAACCTGTATCGTTCTGGGTCGCCACCGATACGCATTATCTGGACAAAGCCCTGGAGGACGGCGGTCAGGCCTTCCAGACCTATGTCACAGGCGGCGACGGCAAAATGCTTCCGTACAGCGATGAGCTGACCGAAGCTCTGGTCCGGGATGTGGAACAGAACAAGCCGGCCTTCCTCATTCTGAGCGGCGACCTTACCAATAACGGGGAAGCGGGCAGCCATAAGGAGCTGGCGGCGAAGCTGCACCGGATGGAGGCTGCGGGGACCCGCGTCTACGTGACTCCAGGCAACCATGATATCAACAACCCCTGGGCCAGATCGTTCGACGGTGACAGGCAGGTCGTTGCCAAGCATATCAATGTAGAGGATTTCCTGCGCATCTATGACGATTTCGGATATAACGAGGCGGTCTCGCGGGATGCGGACAGCTTAAGCTATGTGGTGAAGGCCGCACCCGGCCTGTGGCTGCTGATGATTGACAGTGCGCAGTATGCACATAACGAAGAATATAATTTTCCGCAGACTGACGGCCGCCTTCTGCCCTCCACCCTTGCCTGGATTGACGATAATGTGAAGCTGGCCGCAGGGGAGCATGCGTCTGTGATTACCGTGATGCATCATAATCTGTTGAGCCATACCTCCATGGCCGTATCCGGGTTCAAGCTTAATAACAGCCAGGAGACGCTGAAGGCTTTTCGCCGGGAAGGGTTAAATCTGGTATTATCCGGGCATATTCATATGCAGGATATCCGCCGCGATCCTCCGGAAGCCTCGATAGATCCGGCCTTGCCTGTCTATGATATTGCAACAAGCGCCATGGCGGTGAATCCGCACCAGTACGGCAGAATGACCTTCGATCCCGCTTCACGGGCTGTGACCTACCGCACCGCTCAAGTCGATGTTGACGGCTGGGCCAAGGCCAACCATAAGACCGATCCGCACCTGCTGAACTTCAAAGCATATGCGGAGCAGATTTTCACAAAAAATTCGTATGACAAAGCGATGAGCCGGCTGAAGGAGAGCAGCTTCACAGAAGCGCAGAAGCAGTCGATGGCTGAGGTGATGTCGAAGCTGAACGTGAAGTATTTTGCCGGGAACGCTGCTGATTCGCTGGAGGAGATCCGGGCGATGCCGGGATTCAAGCTGTGGGAGAGTATGGAGGGCGGCTTCATGTCCGGATATATCCGCAGTATGGCGGAGCACGCAGAAGAGAGCAATACCTCGCTGGAGATGGTTCTGACTACTCAGTAGCAAAGAAAGCCTCCCTTCCGGTATACGAAAGAGAGGCTTTGTTCCAGGCTTATGCTTCTATGAACTGGAGCGCACAATCCGTATGATGATCGGCTATTCCTTGTGCGAGCTGCTGGTCAGGGAAGCCTCTGTGAACTAACTTCAACCCGCCTGAGATTAATGAGAGATGATGATGGAATTTATAGAATAACTTCCGGTTCTCATCGAGCTGAACATCGTTCAGATAGCGGTAGTGCTCCCCAAAACGCATTTCGAGGAAACTGTGCTCGTGTTCAATATCATAGAATTCGGCTCCTTCAATATCAATCAGGCAAGGCTCCAGCTGATCCGTTACGATCACATGATTGGGTCCAAGCTCCCCGTGAATGAATCCGTAGCTGTTCCGGGGTACTATTTTGGACTCCAGGCTGTATAACATGTCGAGCAGCTTCCCTTGATTCTTGCGGATCGCTTCCACATGCTCTGCAGCGTAAGTTAGCTGTTCGATCCCATTATATAATTGAAGCAAATGACATTGTATGTTGTTAGGCGCAGTCTGATCCGTTTTACCGTAGGTTCTGCTCTGAATCCTGTGCATGGCGTGAATCATCTCCCCCACCTGCTGGAAGACCTTATCCTGAACCTTGCGGTCGGTATGCCTGAAATACCCCTCGGCATCTTGTCCGGCTACATATTCAACCAGCGCATAATCAAAATCATACCGGTCTCTGTCCTTATTCAGATCATAGAGTATTGGTGTGCGGACCGCATGCTCTATCAAGAACCTGTTATTGCTCGCAAATAATTCACTCCCGTAGGACTCAGCATGCAGGTTATGATTAACGATTTCTTCCTGAAAATAATTCATGGTCAGGTCCCACACGTACAGAATACAGGAGAACCCATTGGTGCAGTCGAGCTTATAGACCACCTTCTGGGCACCGCCCTCCATCCTGCTGACCTTTACGACAGTATAATCCGTGCCTAAGACCTTCTCCACATACTCCTGCAACGCAGCAGCCTCCAGATGACAATGAAATTTCAAGTAACCACACTCCACTTCTTCTTGTATTGCCGGCTACTCCACTCTATTCCATTCCCGGAAAAAAATATAGACTGTTTCTTTGCGTTCTGTTATTATGTTGAATTAGGTCTTGAAAAAAATCGGTGTACGATTAATCCTCATTTTACTCCCTCTAGATCGCATCCCTACGTAATTTTCGCATACATTTGACTCGTCGACTTTCATATCAACACAAAGTACCCGGTTTTTAACATATATTTGCCCACGCATCTTCGTGCTTCCCCGTTGTATTCACTTTCCCGCCTATCCTATACCGATCATCATTCCACCCGCCGCACCGGCCACCACAACCAGCCAAGGCGGCAGCTTCCAGAAGACCAGCATTACGAGCAGAATGATCGCCAAGGCAAAGTCCAGCGGCGCAAGGATAGCTGTCGTCCACAGGGGATCGTACCAGGCAGCAAGCAGAATGCCGACCACAGCGGCATTGATTCCGGTTAAGGCTCCTTGAATCCGTGGGCTCCTTCTTAAGCTGTTCCAAAAAGGCAGTGCGCCTGCAACCAGCAGGAAGGCTGGCAGGAAAATCGCAAGCGTGGCCAGGGCGGCCCCGGGCACACCGGCGGTCATTGCCCCAAGATAGGCTGCAAAAGTGAACAACGGACCCGGTACAGCCTGCGTCACACCGTATCCCGCCAGGAAGTCGGCTTGGCTCACCCAGCCGTTAGGAACGACTTCTTGTTCCAGCAGCGGGAGCACGACATGTCCTCCGCCAAACACCAAAGCACCGGAACGATAAAAGCTGTCAAATATCGCTATTCCTCCAGTCTCAGCCGTCCCTCTAAGGAACGGGAGTACTATCAGCAGTAAGCCGAACAATGCCAAACAAACGAAGCCAGACGACCGGCGGATAGGGACTGGAGGATTCGTCAGGTTCTCCGCAGAACTGTGGCGGTACAGCCATAGCCCGGCTATGCCAGCTGCAGCAATCGTTAGAATCTGACTGTAGCTGGTCTGCCATGATAATGTAACAACTGCCGCTATAACCGCGATGGTTACTCTTTCCCGGTCCGGAGTCAGCTTCTGACCCATGCCAAGGATGGCCTGGGCAACAATCGCTACAGCTACGATCTTCAGTCCGTGAATCCAGCCGGCACCGGCAATATCATAGCCCTGCAGCAGGAAGGCGAAGGCGACCAGCACCAGGACAGAGGGCAAAGTGAAGCCCAGCCAAGCCACTAACCCGCCCAGCCAGCCTGCCCGTACCATTCCGATGCCAATCCCCACCTGACTGCTCGCGGGACCCGGAAGGAACTGGCAGAGCGCAACCAGATCTGCATAGCTTCGTTCATCCATCCATTTCCGGCGGCGGATATATTCATTGTGGAAATAACCCAGATGGGCGACAGGGCCACCGAAGGAGGTAAGACCCAGTTTGGCCGATACTAGCAGGATCTCAAGTAACGCTCCGGCCTCCCCCTTCCGCTGTTCTCCCGGTACCGCCTGCTTCTCTGCTTGCATACTATTGCTCCCTTGACCTTAGAATGTTAACCTCATTCCAGATTATCATCCGCGTTCAAGCATTGGATAAAAGGTGCAGCCGTGTTCTGTAAATGTTCTGTAAAAAAGCACAAAAAACCGGAACCGCCTGATTGCTCAGGGGTCCCGGCTTCTTGACTGGAACGGTACTTCTTACGGACGTTCGATCCAGATATAGCCGTCATCATCCACTTCAACCGTAGCATGCAGGCCTTCAGCCAATACACGCAGCGGCACATTAGCATCTCCGTACTCATCTACGAATACTGCTAATGGAAGCTTCACGGTCTTGCCGGCTATTTGCGCCTGTGCGGAACCGATTTTGAATACGAGCTGATCGCCGTATACATCGTCGGTAACCTTAATGGACTTGTTAGGCCCATCCCACTCTACCTTGGCATCCATATCCTCTGCAACATAGCGCAGTGGTACATAGGTAGTACCGTTCTTCACAACCGGATAATAATAATCGTCATCCGGTGCGATCATCAGGCTCTTGGAGGTAATTGCCATCTCCTCTTTGAGCAGCTTATAGACGGATGAATTAGAATCGAAGCTTCTCAGCGTTTCGCCTGGCGTAAGATCACCCTTGGAGTAATCAATTGCGCCTGTCGTGCTGATCGGATCAGCCGTTACCGGACCGTTCACATTCCAAGTCTCATTCGTCAGCTTCATGTTGATGCTCTGCAGCGGCAGATCTTCACTGGCCGGAAGGGCAACATTGAAGTCGATGTTCTGTTTGCGGACATGGAAGCCGCTATCCACGAAGATATCCGCGCTCAGCTTCGTATCCTTGCCGAGAACAGTCTTGAGTTCAGGAGTTGTCTCATAGAGGTTCTCCAGCTGCTTGTCATAGACCAGCAGGAGAGCATCCACAGCCAGCTTGGCTGCATCATGTACTACAGTGACTACTCCTTCTTTGTCCTCCAGCGGAATATCGCCCAGACCGATACTGTTCAGATCTTCAGCTTTGTCTTTGATGAGCGGATACATATAATCATAGAGACCGCTGATCAGGGCGGTGAAGCCTTCGGTATCCTTAGACACAGATCTCAGGAAGCTCTTCAGCAATACTGGCAGCTCTTCCCCTGTAATTTCCGTATGTAGCTTCGTCAAGCTGGTTGGCTGGCCGTATACGGATTCATTTACTGATGTCACTGTGATCGCACCCGGGTTCGGAAGATTCTTGATCACAAACTGGGAGGCCAGCTTGGTGAATTCCAAAGTTTTGGCTGGATCGGTTACTTCCAGGCCAAGCAGCATTTCATTGCTCTGAAGCGGCATGTAGAACGGCTGCTTCGCGCCTTCAGCGGTGAAGACCAGGTTCTTCTGGTCGGTGAAGAGGGAGAACGGAATCTTGAACTCCTTGTAACCCACAACTCCCGTAGCCGAGACATTGCCGTTATCCTGAACCTTCACATGACCAAGCGTAAGCGATAAGGAATTAATAAGATCAACAACTTCGCGGTCCTCTGCGGTGATGCCTGCAGCAGGAATAGCGCTCAGGGTCATCGTAGTGCTTGATTCAGAGGATTTGACATCCACATCCCCCAGCAGTGCCTTATTGACATCGAAGCCGCCAACGCTCTGGCAGCCTGACAGAATCAGCAGCAGGGCGAGAATCGGCACCAGCCATTTGGTTCTTGCTTTCATTTTCTTCATAGCATGTCTCCTCTAGCTCATAATTTGGCAACGTACCCATCATCTCAGAGGAGCATCAATTTGTAAATACAGCACCTGGAAATGATGAACCCTCATACGCTAAATAAACTCCGCCATTCTATAAATACCCATTCTTTGAAAAAGAGAAACTTTACCATGGCAAGGATTGCTAAATGGGCCGGATAAAAGCTCCACCAGACCCAGCGCGGCAGACGTCTCTTCTCCAGCAGCACCCAAAAACCCGGGGTCAGCGCGATCAGAACGGTCGGAATAATGCTGGCCATCTGCACCAGCCAATTATAATAGAACAGATAGAATACATTCAGCGCCAAATGCGCCAGCACGAGCACATAAGAACGGGTATACCGGAAAATCAGCACCAGCAGCAGTCCGTAGGCATTGTAGTCAAGCGGCAGCGCATCCATCAGCAGCACAGCGGCTACCACTACTGGAATACCCGCCCACAGATTGGGCAGCTTATCAAGCAGGGCAAGGATCAGCGCTGAGAGGAGCAGGGTGAAGACGACGTTCCAGCCTCCCGGATGAATCGCCAGATTGTACGGAATTTGCGCCAGCACAGAGATCACAAACAGCCGCCGCAGATAGCGGGGTCTGGAGGAGGTATGAATATAGCCTTGCGCCAGCGCGTAGCAGTAGATCGGGAAGGCAATTCTCCCCACATATCTCCAGGCAAGCTCCCCCGGGAAAAAGATCAGCCCAACATGGTCAATCAGCATGGTCAGCATGGCAATAATCTGCATCTGTAGCCTCCTGTTACTATTCATGAAATATAAAACACCTTAGGTGCTATTATCCATGCTAGAGGCACCTGCTGCAAGCTGCGCGGGAAGACTTGAACGCCAAATAACCCCACAAAGTGGGGCTTTAGCGTAGGTGATGACTCAGGTACTTTGCGGGGACCCCAAAACATATAAATTCTGGCGAACAAGCCGGAGCCGCCCCATCTGGAGCAGTCCCGGCCTGAATCTGTATCCTATATCAGGCTGTCTTCGACTTGTTATAGATATCAAAGCCTACGGCAAGCAGGAGCACCAGTCCCTTGATTCCCTGCTGCCAGTCTACGCCGAGGCCGACAAGCGACATGCCGTTGTTCATGACACCCATGACCAGACCGCCGATAATGGCACCGACCACGGTTCCGATTCCCCCGGACGCGGAGGCTCCGCCGATGAAGCAGGCAGCGATAGCGTCCAGCTCGAAGTTCGTACCAGCCTTAGGGGTAGCTGAGTTCAGGCGTGCCGCGAAGACCAGACCGGACAGGGCAGCGAGTACACCCATGTTGACGAATACCCAGAAGGTCACCCGTTTGGTTTTGACGCCGGAGAGGCTTGCCGCCTTCTCATTGCCGCCCAGGGCATAGATATGCCGCCCCATGGTCATGTGGTTCATGACGAAGGAGTAGATCACGATCAGCACCATCAGAATCACAAGGATATTAGGAATCCCGTTATATTGTGCCAGAACATAGGTGAACAGGTTGATGACGATCACCAGCGCAGCGGCCTTGGCAACGGACATCCAGACCGGAGATTGCTCGAAGCCGTACTTCACCGTGATCCGTCGGCTGCGGATTTCCTGATAGATCACCAGCAGCGACAGCAGAACGCCGATGATCAGAGTCAGCATATTCAGCGAACCCACGCTTGCGACATCGGGAATGAAGCCAGAGCTGATCTTCTGAAAAGCCTTAGGAAACGGTGCAATCGACTGCCCGTTCAGCACAATCATCGTCAGACCGCGGAACAGCAGCATGCCCGCCAAGGTAACGATGAACGCCGGGATTTTGACATAAGCGACCCAGAAGCCCTGCCAGGCTCCGACCAGCGCACCCATCAGCAGCGAGATGACTACCGCCAGTACCGGATTCAGCTCCATATCCACCATCATAATGGCCGACAGGGCCCCGATGAAGGCAGCTACCGAGCCGACCGAGAGGTCGATATGCCCAGTGATGATTACCAGCACCATCCCGATAGCCAGCACCAGGATGTAGCTGTTCTGCAGAATCAGGTTGGTCACGTTCAGCGGCTTCAGCAGAATGCCGTCCGTCAGAATTTGAAAGAACACCGAAATAAAGATCAAGGCAATGATCATGCCGTATTGGCGGATATTTTTTTTGAACAGTTCACTAATAGCTCCCATGCGGTGTTACCCCCTGCTTCGTGTCATGAATTTCATCAAAAGCTCCTGCGTGGCGTCCTTCCGCTCCACTTCCCCGCTGATCCGCCCCTCGCACATGGTGTAGATCCGGTCGCACATCCCGATAATTTCCGGCAGCTCGGAAGAAATGACCAGCACACCCTTCCCCTCTGCGGCCAGACTGTTGATAATGGAATAAATCTCATATTTCGCTCCAACATCAATGCCCCGGGTAGGCTCATCGAGGATCAGAACATCCGGCTGGGCGTAGATCCATTTGCTGAGCACCACCTTTTGCTGGTTGCCGCCGCTGAGATTCACGGTTTTTTGCAGGATGCTGGGGGTCTTGATGTTCAGCTTCTTGCGGTATTCCTCTGCGACCAGCACTTCCTCGTTCTCATTAATGACACCGTGACGGGAAAGCTTCTTCAGGCTGCTGAGCGAGATGTTCCGCTTGATATCATCGATCAGGATCAGGCCGTAATGCTTGCGGTCCTCGGTCACGTAGGCTAACCCGTTCTCAATCGCCTGACTGATGTTATTCAGGTGCACTTCCTTGCCGTGCATAAAAGTCTGGCCGCTGATCCGCTTGCCATATGACTTGCCGAACACACTCATCGCCAGCTCCGTACGCCCTGCGCCCATGAGCCCGGCAATACCGACTACCTCTCCGCGCCGGATGTGGAGATTGATCTGATCCAGCATTTTGCGGTCCGCCTGTGTCTCGTGATAGACATTCCAGTCGCGGATCTCGAAGATCGTCTCGCCTAGGTTAGGTGTCCGCTCAGGGTAACGGTTCGTCAGATCGCGCCCGACCATGCCTTTGATAATGACATCCTCGGTAACGGCATCCTGCTTCATATCCAGGGTTTTAATGGTCTGTCCATCCCGCAGAATCGTGACGGAATCCGCTATCTTCTCGATTTCGTTCAATTTGTGGGAAATGATAATCGAGGAGATCCCCTGCTTCTTCAGCTCCAGAATGAGGAGCAGCAGATTCTCGCTATCATCCTCATTCAGCGCCGCTGTCGGTTCGTCGAGAATGAGCAGCTTCACTTCTTTGGAGAGCGCCTTCGCGATCTCTACAAGCTGCTGCTTGCCGACACCGATGGTAGAGACTCCCGTAAACGGCGATTCCTTGAGGCCGACGGTATTTAGCAGCGCCTTAGTTTTGACCGTCGTTTCGTTCCAGTTGATCACCCCGCGTCTGGCCTGTTCATTGCCGAGGAAGATGTTCTCCGAAATCGACAAATACGGAATCAGCGCCAGCTCCTGATGGATAATGACGATCCCCAGGCCCTCACTGTCCTTGATATCCTTGAACTGGCATACCTGTCCCTGGTATAAAATATCCCCTTCATACGTCCCGTGCGGATACACGCCGCTAAGTACCTTCATCAGCGTGGACTTGCCTGCCCCGTTCTCTCCGCAAAGGGCATGGATCTCGCCTGCCTTCACCTGAAGATTGACGCCGGAGAGCGCTTTGACGCCGGGGAATGTCTTGGTAATGCCCTTCATCTCCAAAATAATTTCACTCAAGTGCCTCTCACCCAGCTTTCCTTGTGACTGTGCAGCGGTTCTCCGGCGGCGCTCCTTGCACTTCACGGCTGCCGCCGGTACCCGCTAGACCTGCGCTATGACGGCTATTGTCCCAGCTGTTCCTTGGTATAGTACCCCCCGTCTACCAGCACTTTATCCACGTTGCCTGCATCCACAGAGACCGGCTCCAGCAGGTAGGACGGGACGATTTTGACACCATTGTCGTAGGTAGTGGTATCGTTGACTTCGGCTTCGGTTCCCTTGAGTACACTCTCGGTCATCTCCACCGCCTTCTTAGCCAGCTCGCGGGTATCCTTGAATACCGTCTGCGTCTGTTCTCCGGCCAAAATGGACTTCACGGAAGCCAGCTCGGCGTCCTGTCCGGTAACTACCGGAAGCTTCTTGTCGCCGGAGCCGTAGCCCACACCCTTGAGCGAAGACAGGATACCGATGCTGATGCCATCGTATGGAGACAAGACGGCGTCCAGATTATCGCTTGCATAGTTCGCACTCAGCAGGTTATCCATCCGTGACTGGGCGGCGGCACCGTCCCAGCGCAGCGTAGCTACCTTATCCATTGTAAGCTGCTTGCTGCGGACCACCAGCTTGCCGGAATCGATGTACGGCTTCAGAATCGACATGGCGCCATCGAAGAAGAAATAGGCATTGTTGTCATCCGGCGATCCGCCGAACAGCTCGATGTTGAATGGGCCCTTGCCGTCCTTCAGGCCAAGCTTCTCCTCAATGTAGGAGCCCTGCAGCACGCCCACCTTGAAATTATCGAAGGTCGCATAGTAGTCTACGAATTCACTTTTTTTGATTAGACGGTCATAGGCGATGACCTTAACGTTGGCGTCATGTGCCTTCTGGAGCACATCCGTCAGCGCCTCGTCGTCAATTGAAGCGATTACAATGGCGTTCACGCCTTTGGTGATCATGTTCTCAATCTGCGACACCTGGTTCTCGACAACATCCTCTGCATATTGCAGATCCGTCCCGTAGCCCAGCTTCTCGAACTCCTTGACCATGTTGTTGCCGTCATTCACCCAGCGCTCTGAAGATTTCGTCGGCATCGCAATGCCCACCTTGCCCTTGGATGTATCCCCGCCGCCGGAAGAGCTGCCGGCATTGCTGGATGAATTACCGCTGTTTCCGCATGCAGACAAGATGAGTACCAGTGTTAGCAGAAGCGTGATCATTGAATATCTTTTCATTCCTGCACTACCCCCTGAACTATTCTGATGTCTTCCACGGTGTTCCCGTGTGACAAATCGAGTATAGCAACCGGGAGCAGGTACCGTATTTACACTGAGGCTACTGTTTTTGTGAAAATATAACTTACGTGCATCTGAAGTAGCGTATCCCGCAAAAAAACACCTGTAGCCGATTGACCACAGGCGCTTGATTGCTAGTCTCGCTTGCTCTCACCACGTACCTCAGCCTGCACCCCTTTACGGAACTGCAACGGAGCCACACCGGTCTGCTTCTTGAAGGCGGTACTGAAATAATGCTGGGTCTCATAGCCGGACTGCTCCGCCACCTCGTTAATGCTGAGGTCGGTTGAATGCAGAAGCTGGGCGGCCCGGCGGATACGGGTCTGGGTCAGATACGTGCCGAAGGATTCGCCCAGCTCCTGCTTGAACAGGCGGCTCAGATAGACCGGCGAGGCTTGAAGCAGGCCCGCTGTGGCTTCCAGGGTAAGTCCATATTCGCCGTAATGCTCCTGTATATGCTGCTTGGCACGGCGGACGAGCGGGGACAGCGGCTGCTCCTTGACCAACGCCACCCGGCAGCTGCGGTAGGCGGCAGCCAGCTCAGTGATCTCTCCCAGGATCAGCCGGATGCCGACTTCAACGGCGATTTTGAGATGGCTGCGCACAGCCGCCTCCACTCCGGCCAGGATGCGCTCACCGGCGGCATCCCAGAGCAGGACAACAATCAGTCCGGCGGCGTCCCGGAACATCACCTTGGGATACGGGTCCAGCAGTTCGGTAGTGATATTCTCAATGGCGAACAGGAAGAGCTGCCGCTCCTTCTCCTTCATCGCCGGCTGCCGGCCCTCCCACCTCCAGCGGATGATGCCGATCAGCTCCGGCCGCTGCGGCGGGAGCTTGAGGAATTGCAGCTGCTCCCTGATCTCCGCCTGGCTGAGATTGCCGTCCAGCCATTCCTGGCAGAAGCGCTCGCGCAGCAGCGGGAAGTTCTTCATCAGCTGCCGGGAGGCCTGCTCCAGATGCTGGCTCTGCTGCCGCTCGGACTCCAGCTCATCGCGGACGCCCCGCAGCACCTGCATCAATTGTTTCGGCTCCGCGGGCTTGAGAATATAATCATTCACCTGCAGCCGGATCGACTCCTGTGCATACGCGAATTCATCGTGGCCGGTGATTACAATAATCTTGCAGCCGGGCAGCGCTTCCCGCAGCCGCTTCATCAGCTCCATGCCATGCATAATCGGCATGTTCAGATCGACCAGGGCGATATGAATGGCGTGCTCCACGGCCAGCTCCAGCGCCTCCTCCCCGTCTTCTGCCTCTGCGGCAACCTCCATACCGAGGCTATCCCAGTCCACGCATTGCCGGATGCCTTCCCGGATAATGCGCTCATCATCGGCAATGATTACTTTCCATTTGTCCATCATGTACAGATCATCCTCCTCTATCCTAATGCTTCTCCGGGTAATTCTCACGAACAACCGGGTGACGTACGGTTACAAGTGTCCCCTGCCCCTGCCCGCTCTCAATCTGGATGCCGTACGGCACTCCGTAGGTCAGCCTGATCCGCGCCTGCACATTCAATATGCCATAGCCGCTTCCTGCGCTGCCTGTTCCAGCCATTTCCGCCTCTGTACGCTCTAATTCTTCCGTAACTACCGCTTCAAGCCGCCGCCTGAGCTCCTTCAGCTTATCTTCAGACATCCCAGCGCCGTCATCGCGTACGGTAAGGTACAGGTCATTATCCCGTTCCACAACAGCTATGGAGAGGTGTCCGGGGCCGCGGCGCTCCTTGATGCCGTGATAGATCGCATTCTCCACCATCGGCTGCAGCAGCAGCTTAAGCACATACAGCTCCTGTAAGTGCGGCTCCACTTCAATGGAATAGGTCAGCTTGGTGCTGTAACGGACATACTGAATTTTCAGGTAGCTGACGATATGCTCCAGCTCATCGGAGAGCGGTATGATATCGCTCCCTTTGCTTAAGCCCAGCCGGAACAGCCTGGAGAGGGACTGGACCACCTCGGCGATATCCTCCGCTCCCTTGCTGCGGGCCATCCAGTGAATCGTATCCAGGGTATTGTACAGAAAATGCGGCTTGATATGCGCCTGAAGACTGCGCAGCTCCGCCTCACGCTTTTGCCGCGCCTGAAGCTCGGTCAGGGATAGCAGCCGGCCAATCTGGGCCAGCATCGTATTGAAGCTGCGGCCGAGCAGCCCGATCTCATCGGAACGGCTGCCCCAGTAGCGGATCGTCAGATCGCCGGACTGCGCCTTGCTCATGAAGGAGGCCAGTTGCCCGATAGGACGGGAGATCGAATAGGCCAGATAGAACGAGGCGGTCATGCCCAGCATACAGACCACAAAGACAAAGGTGACAACATTGAACGTAATCTCGCGGATTCCATAAGCCGACTCATCCATCGGGAACACGCCCATCGTGGTCCAGCCGGTAAACGGCGAGGTCCGGTAGATCAGCTGAAGCTTACGCCCGTCTACCGTCTCCGAGGTAATGCCCGAGGACTCGGTGAACAAACCTGCCGGAATAGTACGCATCAAAGGGTGCTGCGGCGCGTAAATCATCTCTCCGCGATTATCCACCACCGTCAGATATCCCGTCTTGCCGAGCGTGACATCTCTGGCCGTCTCCGCGATTACCCGCAGCTTCAGATCCACCAGCACCACGCCCTGCACCACCTGCGTCTCAGGATTCACAATGGCCCGAACGGCCGAGACCACCTCGCTCTCTTTATAGTCCACATGGGACCTGACCGCACGGCCATACGGATGCCCGACAATCAGGAAGATCCCCTTATTCTCAGCAGCCTGCTTGTACCAGGTCTCCTCCGTCAGCCTTGTACCGGAACGGGTATACATCTCATTGCTGATGAAACCGCCTTCACGGTTAACCAGCATAATGCCGGCAATCTCGGAGCTCAGCGTAGTGAAGCCCTGCAGGAATTTGCGGATATTGTATTCCGCCGATTCCCCGTTGCCTGCGGCGGGGTCCGGCTGTGCCGGAACCGTCGTCTCTCCCTTCAGGAACTTCTGGACGCCCGGATCGAACGAGATCAGGTATGTGATTTTCTGCAGATTCTCTACATCACTCTCTATGGCCGTATTCACCTTGCGGATGAGCTGCATCGTGTTCTCGGTGCTCTGCTCTTCCACGATCCGGTCCACCGTCCAGCCAATCAACAGCCCCAGTCCAATGGAAGGCAGAATGCTAATCAGCAAAAAGTGAATAATCAGCTTATAGCGGATAGGCATATTATTCAGCTTCAGCTTCTCCATCGTCACGCCGGACTTGCGCATCACAGGCTCCCCCTCTGCCGCCTATTTGGCATAATAATTGTCCACATTCTGCCGCGTGACCACATCAATTCCGGTATCTACAGAATCAGGGACAGGCAGGGGCTTGTTGTTGGCATAGGCTTCAGGATCAGCCTCCAAATCACGGTGCAGATGGAACAGCTCGGTCAGCGACCAATACCCCATATTCCAGGTGCCCTGAGCCATGGTTGCGGCAATCTTGCCTTCCTTCACCAGATCGAGTGTGCCCTTATCCGTATCGAAGCTGATAATCTGCGGAACCGGTCCCCTGCCCGGGGCGGCATCCACGGCTTCCGCGACCCCGATGCCTCCATTACTTTCTGTGGCAAAAATCCCGGCCAGCTGCGGATACCACACCAGCAGCTGCTCGGCAGCCTCCCTGGACGCCACCTGATCTCCCCGCCCATCCTTCACCGCCACCAGCTTCATCTGCGGGTACTTGTTGCGGATTGTATTCGTGAAGCCGTCTGTCCGCTCCTGATGATTATGCTGATCCGGTGTGGTGATAATGGCGACCTCGCCCTTGCCGCCGGTCAGCTCGGCCATCTTGTCCGCCGCCTTCGTTCCGGCATTATAATTGTCCGTTCCCAGGAAGGAATACGCCTTGCTGCCCTCAGCGCCCGAATCAAACAGCACTACCGGAATGCCGCTCTCCACAGCCTTGTTGATCGTCGCTGTAAGCAGCTTGGAATTCACAGCCGAGATGGCAATTCCCGCCGGCTTCTTGGCGATGGTCTGCTCCAGCACCGTCATCTGTTCACTCGCGTTGTGCTGGGTGGAGCCGTGATACTCGACGGATACATTTAGCTCCTCTGCGGCGTCCTCGAAGCCCTTCAGCACGCTTTTCCAGTAATCAATGCCGATCTGGAACGTAACCATCACGTATTTGTCCTCAATATTGCCGCGCAGTCCGGTAGTCTCCCACGGGTCTGCCGCATTCCCCTGCTGCTTGTAATTCAGCACATAGAGCACAAATATGCCGATTAACAGCACGTAGACGAGCCCAAGCTTTTTCACATATGTAACCCCTTTCATAACGATGAATGCCGAAAGCCTTGGTTCCCCAGGTTCTTCCATCTATGTCCAATCTAGTCTACTGGCTTGGCAGCCGTTCCGTCAATTACGTTACTGGGCCTGTAGTTAAAAACTCGTTAGCTGATACGACATTTTATGTCGTACCGCTTGTTCTATACTGGACAGGTACCATCAATTCAATGAAAAGAGGATTACAAGAATGTCAAAAACCAAACGCGGACGGGTACTTTGGACCCTTCCATCCCGTGGACGCGGCACCTGCCCGGTCTGCGGGTCTACCCGAATTAAGCTGCTCTACACCAAAATAAAATCCGACGGCACCGCCCTAAAGGTCTGCAAGCGCTGTGATAAAGCTACGCAGGTTAGAGTGGACGCAGCAAGCCGGTAAAATGACGCAAGGATGCCCCCTGCTTTATGCTTTGTGCATGGATGCAGCACAGCATCCTTGTTTCTTGCCGGGAACGGTCGCACTGGCCTTACAAGTCATCACCAGCTATACTGGAGGCTTACAGAAAGGAGCGGAGCCATAGTATGAGCCATATTCACCGGATTCAGTGGTTTGACCAGCAGATCCGCCAGCTTGCTTATCCGAACAGCATTAAGCTGGCGGAGCAGTTCGAGATTTCCAGGCGCCAGGCGCAGCGGGATATTGAATACCTGACAGAATCCCTCCGGGCTCCGCTCCAGTATGTAGCGAAGCATCGCGGATATATATACGAGGATAATAGCTTTTTGCTGCCCCATCTGTACATTACGGACGAGGAACAACGGGTTCTTAAATATCTGGCTTACCGGTATAGCCACTATGATTATGAGAATGCCCAGAGTATCCGCAAGGTCGGGAGTCTGCTGGAGCGGTTCACGGAGCAGCCTCTTACGGATAGGGAGCTTAAGCTGCCAGTCTTTGAAGTGAATGCCCGCCGCATACAGATGATGGAGATGCTGGAGCAGGCGATCCTGGCCCGCAGAGTGGTCCATGTTCTCTACCGGAACGGGCAGGACACTCCGCAGGAGCTGTACCTCTGCCCCCAGCAGCTAAGCCGGCGGGTAGAGGAAGATTATCTCGTGGCCGCTGTGGAGGGAGATGGACGGAGTGAGTATTTCAGCCTGTTCGGCATCCGCCAGCTAACCCTGACCGGCAGGGTCTTCATACCTGGAGAGGATGGCCCTACGGCACCGGCAGAGCAGACCAGACCCTTGAAGCCATTTACGGCAAGAATCCGTATGAACGGAGTGCCTCAGGATAACTCTTGGGGTGGTTATCGGCTCCGCGCTGCCTCTGATGAGGTCTATGAGGTTGATTTTTATGATACCAGCGCGTTTATTGCCCATTTGCTCCAGGCCGAGTGGAATGCCCTCCTGTCCCCAAAATGGCTGAAGGACAAGCTCCGCAGCATCTGCGATGCAGCAGTGAGACGGCTGAATGAACAGGAGAATGAACAGTGAGCAAACGATCCAGCGTAATTCTTGACGTTCAGATGAAGCGCGAATCCAAATCTTTTACCGATGCGCTCTATGCTGTAGTAACTGCTGCCGGTTTATTCGAGGGTCCAAAATTCATGCTCTCCGGGCTAAGCGGCATGGCCTTCAAATTCACCGTACACGAGAAGCTCCTCCCATTGTCAGTTACGGCTTATGGGCAGTGGGGCATAGATCATAGTGCAGCCGTCGATAACCTCGGCATCTTCTTCCAATATGACGGCGGGAGAACCAGACATGCTTCGTTCGGGGAGTACCAACGGCTCGCCACTGACAATGTGAAGCAGAGTCTGGACTGCGGCCGGGCCTGTATCTACTGGATACCTGAATTCGGTGTGATTCATGGTTATGATGAGGACGACCGGGTATTCTATGTGCAGGATGGCTGGTCTGGCGAGACACAGGTTGTGCTGTATGATAACTTCGGCCTTAACTTCACGCCCTTCTGGTTTTGCCACTATGTGGGGGACGGGGTGAACATTCCGCTGAAAGATGCTGTGCTGGAGTCGCTGCGGCTTGCGCTGGGGGATTGGGATACGCCTTATAAAACACTGCCCGACTTAAGCATCGCTTCAGGCCGCCTCGCCTACAGTTTCCTGACCCGGGCGCTACAGCAGGGCGGGTTCGACAGTAACGGCGCTGTCTACATCCTTGAATCCTTCCAGACATCGCGGACCGAGATCTCTGCTTATCTGCGGAAGGTTCAGTCCGTATTACCGGGGCTGGAGGAGGTTCAGCGCTTGTATGCTGAGCTGGTGGAAGGGCTGAGGGATCCGCTCGCGGCTGCGATCTCAGAGAAGAACAGCGGCAAGCTGTTGAACCAGGAACAGCTTCCGTTCCTCTGCTCTGCTTTGAAGAAGGCTTTGGAGCTGGAGGAGCTGGCGATGCTACAGGTTGCAAAAATTTCTGGTCAGTACCCGGACCTCAAGCGGTCCACACTGCCAAGATGGGGGGTGCATACCGCACGATGAATAGCCAACATAGTATGCAAGCTTCAGGTGCGGCGGATCAGCCGCGTGTGCCGCTGGCTTCTTCTTTTGCCGATGCCATGCATCAGGTCCTGTCAGCCAAAGGCTGGTTTACGCTGTCGAAGCCGATGCTGGCCGGAATGACGGCCTTATGTTTCCGACTGTCCGTGCACAGGCAGCTTCACCGTGAGTCGCCAACAGCCTATAACTGGATGGCTGAGCACACAGTGGCTGCTGATCTGATCGGGATCGTTGCCTCACAGGCGGCCGGGTTTCATTTCATGCCTACGTTCCCGCTTTATCAGAAGCAGGCCATTGCTGCAATCCGCCAATCCCTTGAGCAGGGCACTGGGGTGGTCTGCTGGAAAGACCGTTTCGTAGTGATTAGCCGCTGTGATGATGAACAGAAGCTTTTCTATTACCAGGAAGAGGCTTCTGACCCGGAGCGGGAGCTGCCTTACGATCAATTCGGAAAGAATGAAACGCCATATTGGTACGGTCAGATCTATGAAGGCCAGATCCAAAAGGATCTGCTTCAGGTGATCCGAGAGTCCTTCATTCAGGCGGTGTACAAGGCAGAGGTTCATGATCCGATGCTGCCGGAAGCGCAATATGCCTGTGGCCTCAAAGCCTATGATGCTATGCTCGAAGCTTTGACGGACAAGACCTATGATGCTGCCGGAGCCTATGAGACGCTGTTCTTCTATGCAGGCATGAAACAAGATACGGCAGCCTACGCAAGGGAGGCCAGCTTATACTGGCCCGAACTCGAAGGCATTGCCGAACATTATACGGTTCTAGCCGCTGTCTATAATGAGCTTACAGACGCTCTTAACGGGAGGCCGGCGCAAGCTCCAGAGGCCCCATGTTCCATTGATGCTGAGAGTTTGCTGCCGCTCCTTCGGGAAGCCAAACGGATCGAGACCGCAGCGATCCAGTCCATCCGCCATCTGCTGCGGGAGCCGATCGAGAACCGCTTCCATGATGTGGGGCTGCGTTAAGCCCCGGCGGAGTGCTCAGAACATTAGAGACTCCGCGTATTTCTCCCCTTCCAGCAAATCATATTCGACCAGACGATAGTCATTCAGCAGCGCCTGCTGCTCCGGGGTTAGCTCCTTCAGAATTCCGGTATCCCCCGGCCCGATTAGCACCTTCTTGCTGAGTCCGGGAATTTCCGCCTGCACCTGATCCAGAAGCTTGTAGAAGGCTGGCAGAGGCTGCCCGGATAACCGGAAGACCGCGGGTCCGAGGAATGCCGGGCTAAGCGTACCAAGCGGCTCCTTCCCGATCTCAAAGTTAGCGAGTACTAACAGCTTCGTCTCATGCTTCAGCCTTGGCTCCTGATCCCAGCCTGCTGCGGTATAGATCCCGGCGCTAAGCGCGGGCAGATGATCTCCCCAGAATACCGCTATGGTTGGACGCTTTATCTTCAGCAGCTCCTGCTGGAGATAAGCCATGGCCTCGTCTGTCAGCTTGGTGTCCTGTACATAGGTTTCCAGCTCATCCTTCTGCTCCGCCAAGCCGCCCTCTACGGTGATAGTGTTCGGTCCGTTCACGCCCTTGACGAATGGAAAATGATTCTGCATCGTCACCAGGTGCAGGAATGCCGGGCCCGATGCCTCTTGAAGCTGCCGGACCGCCTCCTGTACAGCCGCCTTATCCGAGACATACCCCTCTGGGGTTAAGCGGTCAGCGTCCGGCAGATCCTTCTCACTTGTGAAGCGGTCGAAGCCCAGCACCGGATAGACACGGTTCCGGTTATAGAAGGTCTCATCGAACGGATGCAGCGCCAGTGCCTCATACCCTCTGTCCTTCAGAATACTGACAATCGAAGGCAGGGAGGACATTTTGACAATGCGCTGTTGATAAGGAATCGTTCCATCGCCCAGAAAATACATCGATAGCCCTGTCAGAGCTTCGAACTCCACATTAGCCGTATTGCCGCCGAATTCCGGGGACAGCAAATAACCGGACGGTGTCTGGCCCGCCACCCCATGGATGAATTTGAGCGGATCTTCACTAAGCGTATATCCGGGCAGCCGCGTAGGGTCGAAGAACGCCTCATTCATCATAAACAGAATGTTCGGCTGTTCCTCCGGCGCAGCCTCCACCTGCACATCCGGCAATGCCGAATACTTGGCAGCCACTGCTTCAACCGCTTCACGGCTGTAGCCCTCCGGCTTGTCCATCAGGCTCTGCCGCAGATTCCCCGCGAAAGCATATACGAATCCGTTCTGTGTATAATTCACCTTCTGATTCCAGAAGATATTCTGATAGCTCATTGCTGCAACCACAGGAGATTGACCGGTGACCAGCACCAGAAACCATGCGCTGAGCCCTACAGAGATTCCCGCCAGCGTCACGCGCAAGGACAATCTGATCCGGTTTTTCGGCAGCTTAATGATTGCAAGGACCAGGCCGGCAACCACCAGAGCTGCGGCCCCTATTGCAAGCGGAGAGATCATCCCGCTGGTGATTTTACTCATCTCACCGGCATTCTTCAGCAGCATCAGATCCCACGGAAACAGCGGTTCACCTCTTGTAGCCAGCTTCTGATCACTGGCAATCCCGAGCAGCACGAACAGCGACGAGACCACTGCCGGTCCCGCATACGCGTTCGGTACAATCACTGAGCTTAAGAGCAGGATGAAGAAAATAAACAGACTTCCAGTACAAAACAGCCAAGGATAAGCGCCGACCCACTTTAACGCATGAAGCACATCCATCCGAAATGAAGCAGCCTGCAAAAACAAATTCAACCCAAACCCTAAAACCAGCAAAATGATCAATAAATACATCAAACGCTTCGATGGCAATAACCGTGACAAGTTCATTCACTCCTAACTGTTAAAGGAGTAGTATACGCCTTTTAGCTTAAAACCGCCTTAAAATTCAGCATCCAATTGGGTATACCCTCTATTTTTCTCCTGTTCCACTAGGATTTGGGGAGGAAAAGTACGCTTGCTGGATACCCCCTCTTCAAAAAAAGCTATCGACGAAGTTGCTAAAGGATAACAAGTGGAAAAACGTATCTTAATATTCCTGATTTTACCGATTTTGTTGAAGCAGTTGGAAAAACTACATCTATTCAAGCGGGTTAGGCTCTTTTAAAGGAAATCCGGTTCAACAAATGCTATTTTTCCAACTGCTTCTCGATCAGCCTTCTTCCGCCCATCAGTAAGTGGATTTTTTCCAACTGTCTCCGCTTCTCAAAGCACTCAATAGTGCAATGAGCCCGCAGTCCGTCCCTCCCAGCAAAAAAGAGAGCAGCATCCAAACTTCAGACGCTGCTCTCTTCTATATTTTCTACTCCCATCCCAGCGGGATAGACTGAATTTGTAATATACACTCAGGGTGAAGTGGCGGAAGAGAAGTTTGAACTGTAGGAGCGATAGCGTTCGCCTTTAGGTTTGTATTTCTACTGCGGACAGCAGTTTAAATCAGGAAATACAAACCTAACAGCGGCCGGAAGTCAAATCTTCTTTGCAGCCACGGATAACCCCTGAGAGGGTTTTACCGCATCAAGATATCTAGCCTACTTCACGTATATCCGGCTGCTCTCCTCCCAATACTCCCCAGGCTCCAGCCCGAACAAGCCGATCTCATCAGCAGGCAGATCCACCTTCGGGGCGTTGACCAGGTTGATCTGCGGCTCTGGGCAGAAGAAGCCTTCGGTAGCGCCGTTGTTCCAGATCATCCATTGCTTATACGAGGTTCCCACATCATAGACCAGCGTAACTCCAGCTTTACTGTCGGTAAGCTCCATCCGGTTCCGTCCATTCTGGGCGGCTGCGGTGTAATGGTTGTCCATCGATGCGTAGAACGGATACAATCCTTCGCCGCGCAGAGCCACTTCATCGGCCGTCAGCTCCTGGAATTTGCCGGTTGGCAGCATCCGCTCATTAAGCTCCCAACGTTCACCAATTGTCAGCTTCACACGGTAATCCTGCGCACTGCTGCCTGGTGCGAATGGAGCATTAATAGCCGTGTGGAACGCCAGCAGGCAAGGCATCAGCACATCGCCGTCATTGTGGACCAGCAGCTGCTGGGACAGGCCGCCTTCACTGAGCGTATAGCGCAGCTTGACCGTGTATTTGAACGGCAGGTACTGGTAGGATGGATGATTCTCATCCACCTTAATCGCTACAGTGACGAAGCTTTCACTTTTGCCGGTGCCAAACTCCTCTACCTCCCATACAGCTGTATGTAAGAAGCCGTGCAGATGATTGCCCGTTGCAGCTTCATTGACCGGCAGATGGTAAGTCTGGCCGTTCCACGGGAACTCTCCATCCTCATAGCGGTTAGGCGGAAATAGTACAGGAATGCCATGAATACCCGGGTTAGCCTTGAACGCCTCCATCTCCTCAGCTCCTGGCTCATTCAAGAAACGGTAACCGCTCTCAGTATCACGGAAGCAGATCAGATTCCCGCCGATGCCTGGCAGAATAGCCGCTTCATAACGGCCAGCCTTCAGCCAGACAGCCTCTTCGCCCTCATAGTGTCCTTCAAATGCTGTAATCGGTGTCATTACATTAATCCCCTTCCATATGTTCAAAATGACTCTCTCATAGATAGAGTACCACATCTGCCGGAATGGAGACATGCCATTTTTACAGCTGCTCCACTTCGACGCTCATGACATGCTCGATTTTTTTGACATCGTAATAGATTTCCGTAGCGTAATCCTTGTCTGGCGCAGAAACGACCATGTCGATCATCTGCCTGCCATCATCAAGATCCTTGATCTTCATCCGCCGGATCGTCCGGCCGGTTTTACGTGTTTTGCGCTGGTCGGTAATGACATTCCGCTGCTCAATCTTCTGGATCACATCCGTCAGGATATAATTCGGTTCCATAATGATTTTGATAGAGATCTCGTGCTTGTTCAGCACTTCAGGCCCAATGGCTTTGATCAGCAGAGGCACGGCGTTCACCGCGAACATCAGCAATATAACCGCATAACCCGCCTCTACATAAAAGCCCGCACCGACCGCAATCCCGATACCGGACGCCGTCCAGATCAACGCTGCCGAGGTCAGCCCGGAGATGGCATCCCCGCCTCTGCGCAGAATAACACCCGCTCCCAAAAAACCGATACCGCTGACAATCTGCGCTGCCAGACGCATCGGGTCCATATTTGGATGATCCGGTCCGCCGAATTTGTCATACGCGTGAATGGACACCAGGGTTACCAGACAGCTGGCGATGCTGATGACCATACTGGTCCGGATTCCCAGCGGTTTCTGTTTCAATTGGCGGTCAATGCCGATGAACAGCCCGAACAGCATGGCCACCAGCAGCTTAACGATTGATTCCATATGCAGCAGGTCCATATTCATGATTCATTTCCTCCTTCCTCGCCCGTCGTGGCACATAGAATCAGTATACCTGAAATTCGCTGCAATCTTTACTGAAATTTTCTGCCCATCGCTCAAAAAAAAGAAACGGACGCCTATCCCCGCTAACCGGGTGCTTCAGGCTGCACTGCCTGAGGCTCCGGCAAGGAACATCGTCCGCTTCAGAGAAGACTTCACTTATCCCATCCTATGAGAGATGAGTGAATTATAGAAGGATTAGCCGTGCAGAAGCGACTCCGCTCCGTCACAGTAGATCTCTGTACCCGTGATGTGATCCGAATCCTCAGATGCGAGGAACAGCGCCAGCTTGGCCACCTGATCCGGACGCCCCGGCCCCTTCTCCAGCGGCTGCCCGCCATCCGGGAACTCTACTTCAATCTGCACTTCCTTGAGATCATCCGAAGGATAAGTATTATCATCAATATTCGTGGTAATCGCCCCCGGACAGATAGCGTTTACACGAATCTTGTACTGGGCCAGCTCAAGCGCAGCCATCTTCATAAAAGCCACCTGGCCCGCCTTGGTCGTACTATAGGCAGAGAACCCGACATTGGAGAATACCCGGTTGCCGTTGATCGAGCTGTTGATCAGAATGCTGCCGCCCTTCTCCTTGAGATGGGGAATCGCATATTTGACAGTGGCGAAGGTACCCCGCAGATTAGTCTGAATCGTCTGATCCCAGGACTCGATGTCCATTGTCTCAATCGGTGTCATAGCACCGTTGATCCCGGCATTGGCGAAAACCACATCCAGCTGTCCCCACTTCTCGACAACCTGCTTCACAGCATGCTCGACCTGCGGAGGATCAGCGATATCGCATTCAAACACAGCGGCTTCCCCGCCCTCCTGCCTAATCTGAGCGGCCACCTTCTCCGCATTCTCCACCGTCCGGTCCAGAAGTGCAACCTTGGCTCCGCTTCTGGCGAATTCCAGCACAGATGCCCGGCCGATACCCGAGCCGCCTCCTGTAACAATCGCTACCTTGCCTTCCAGTTTCTTCGCAGTCATATGTGCAGTCGCCTCCATTGGTGTTTGATGTTCATGTTATGTTCTTTCCCTTAACTTTACCTCTCATACCCGGAAGTGAATCGGACCAGCACGCCACAAATGGCAAAAAGCTTGACCCGCTGCCGGTTATACCGGAGGCAGATCAAGCTATAGCGCTAAACAATAATGATCCAGAGTCAGCCCAGCATCATCCGGTCGTCAGCCAGCTTATGGCCGCTGATCGCTTCGAATTCACCAAGCAGACGCTCTACCGTCAGATCCTTCTTGCGCGTCTCATTGAAATCAAGGATGACCGAGCCTTTATCCATCATGATGAGCCGGTTGCCCAGCCGGATCGCCTGATCCATGTTATGGGTAACCATCAGCGTAGTCAGCTTCAGCTCGCGGACAATGGATTCCGTAAGGGTGGTGATCAGTTCGGCGCGCGAAGGGTCCAGCGCAGCTGTATGCTCATCCAGCAGCAGAATCTGCGGCTGGGTGAAGGTCGCCATCAACAGGCTCAGCGCCTGCCGCTCGCCTCCGGAGAGCAGTCCCACCTTAGCCCGCAGCCGGTCTTCCAGGCCGATGCCCAGGCGGCTGAGCTGTTCGCGGAACAGTGTGCGTCTGTGCGCATTAACACCCAAGGACAGCCCGCGGGACTTGCCCCGCTTGTAGGCCATAGCCAGGTTCTCCTCAATCGTCATATGCGGCGCAGTCCCGGCCATCGGGTCCTGGAAGACCCGGCCGATCCAGCGTGCACGCTGGTATTCCGCCAGATGGCTGATCGAGCTCCCCTCAATACGTGCTTCTCCCAGATCGGGCTTCATCACGCCTGAGATAATATTCATAAGCGTAGATTTGCCGGCACCATTACTGCCGATAATCGTTACGAAATCCCCGGCTTTCAGTTCAAGATCGATTCCCAGCAGTGCAACCTTCTCATCCGGCGAACCGGCGTTGAACAGCTTACACACATTATCAAGCTTCAACATTAGCGGCCCCTCCTCTCTGCTTACTGCGCTGAGCCAGCTCAGCAAGCTCTGCGGTCCGTCTGCGGGCCGTGCTCTTCTGCTTCACATACCGCTGAACCGACGGGAAGACTAGGGCAATAATGACGATAATTGCAGTGATCAGCTTCAGATCGGAAGCCTTGAGCCAAGATACCCGGAGGGCCAGAGCGACAACGATCCGATACACGATGGAGCCGAGCAGTACAGCCAGTGTCGCCCGGAAGACGTTCTTCGCACCGAAAATTGCTTCCCCGATAATTACCGACGCCAGCCCGATGACAATCATCCCGATCCCCATTGAAGCATCAGCGAAGGAAGAATACTGGGCGATCAGTGCGCCCGAGAGCGCCACCAGCCCGTTCGACAGGCTGATTCCCAGAATGGTTGTTGTATCCGTGTTCACTCCGAAGCTGCGGATCATCCGCGAGTTGTCGCCGGTAGCCCGCAGGGCCAGTCCCAGATCGGTGCGCAGGAACAGATCCATCAGGATTTTGACCAGCACGACGATAAAAGGCATGACCAGCAGCGGATTCATGGAGCTGAACAATGTGTCATCTCCCATCAACGAGACATTCGGCTTCACCAGAATCCGAAGATTGATCGAATACAGGGCAATCATCATCAGAATCCCGGACAACAGCCCGTTGATTTTACCTTTGGTATGAAGCAGACCGGTACACATCCCTGCCGCCATTCCGCCGAGCATTGCGCACAGAGTCGCCAGTAATGGAGAGTAACCGCTACTGATCATCACAGCAGCAATCGCGCCGCCGGTTGTGAAGCTTCCATCCACCGTCAGATCAGGAAAATCCAGAATACGGAAGGTAATATACACCCCAAGTGCCATGAATGCGTAGAGCAGGCCCATTTCCAGAGCCCCTATTAATGAATTATACATTGCTGACTTCCTCCCTTAAGCGGCAAAGGGCGCCCATTCCGGACGCACCCTGTTTATGAAACCTGTATGTTATTGAATAATATTATTGCCCGGATCAGCCACTTCAGCCTTCATGGCATCCGTTACTTCAATTCCCTGTGCTGCCGCTGCTTTGAGATTAAGGACCAAGTCCAGCTTCTCCTGCATCGTCACCTTCATATCACCGGGACTTTTTCCATCCTTAAGCACTTCTACCGCCATTTGGCCTACCTGATAGCCATGATCATAGTATTTGAAGCCTACTGTTGCAAAAGCACCCTTCTCCACCGTATCACGGTCAGCTGAGAAGAACGGAAGCTTGTTGTCGTTAGCCGTCTGGATAATCGAATCCACGCCGCTGACAACGGAGTTATCAAGCGTAATATACAGCGCATCTACACGCCCTACAAGCGATTCTGCAGCCTGCTTCACTTCCGAAGTATTGGTAATCGCCGCCTTCACCAGCTCGATCCCGTGCTTGTCCAGCTCACCCTTGGCGATATCAGCCATAACTACCGCATTCGGCTCTCCTTCATTAATGACCAGGCCCAGCTTCTTCACCTTGGGAAATTGCGTGGCAATGAAGTTCATCAGGCGGGTAATCGACTCCGGATTGGTATCCGATGCGCCGGACACATTCCCTCCGGGATGCTCCAGATCGCTAACAATCTTGGCATCGAGAGGGTCGGTTACCGCAGCGAACAGAATCGGAGTGTCCTTGACTTTCTGCACAACTGCCTGAGCTGAAGGTGTCGCAATTCCCAGCACCAGATCATTCTTGTCGCCGGCAATCTTCTGGGCAATGGACAGGTTGTTGGCCTGATCGGCCTGGGCGTTCTGAAGATCCACCTTCAGGTTCTCCCCTTCAACAATCCCTGCATCCTTCAGCGCAGCCAGGAATCCTTCGCGGGTGGCATCCAGTGACGGATGCTCCACATATTGCGAGATGGCAATCTTATAGGACTTGGCATCGCCGGAGCCTGCACCCGAGGCTGGGGATTCCGTTGCTGCGGCCGGAGTATTCCCGGTGCCCGCGTCATTCTTCACTGCAGCATTATTGTTCCCGCAACCGGCAGCTACGAGCATCAAGGCCATACTAAGCCCCATCCAAATCTTCTTCGTCTTCATCTGATAACCCCTCTTCTTGTACGGGTTCAGCGCGAGAACCTGGGCTAGCGGTCCAGCATTATCGCTTTCATCTTTAAAAGCATTAAAGCGAACGCCCGCACCCTGTCCCCATCCGCTCCCCGAATCTATTAAACATATATTATATGTAGGTTGATTTCCCGTCAATCATTTAAGTGGGGTCCATATTTTACAAAATACGCACAATGAGTATCCCCTCGCTTCAACAATCTGCGGTTTATCTTGACATTGTTTGCTAAAGCCTGCAGCACATAAAAAAAGCGGTCCTGCACAAACTTACCTTAAAGTTTGAAGATGGAGCGTGCCCTATGCCAATAATCAATCTGCGTACAAGCAAAATTTTATTGTCCTCCGCTATCCTAGTTACTGCCATTACGGGAACAACCGCCTGCAGCTACACCAGCAAGGACAGCACTCCCAAGGTTAACTCGCTGACCCCAACCGGAACATTTGCGGGCAGCTATTATGAGAAGAATTCTTTTACCGACAAGGAAGGCAAGTACTGGATTCCGCTCAAACCGGCTGTCGCCTCTATCGGCTTCCGGATGAAGGATGACACGGCAAGCGGCGGCTATACCAAGCTCGGCTATAGTGATGTCATGTATATGCTGCGGCCGGATTCCAGCCAGGTGTTCTCATTGGGCCAGAAAATCACCCTTCCCGATGTCCCCGTCCGCCGTGAAGGTCAAATCTATATCACCCCCACCGCCTTGTCCAAGCTGCTGCAGACCGAGGTCGGCTGGAATCCTGTTACTGGCGAGATCAATATCGCGACTCCTTCCGACAGGGAGAGTACAGAGGGCTCCGGCAAGGTGGAGGCTGCGAAGCCGTTGCGGATTCAGAGTGTATCGAACGTGGACACGGGAGAGCTGGTCTCCTATGCCAAAAAGTTTCTCGGTGTACCTTACGATTTCGGCGCTGGCCCCTATGAAGAGACCAAGCGCTTCGACTGCTCGTCCTTTACACGCCATGTCTTTCAGAAATTCGGGGTGGATCTGCCCCGGCTGGCCAAAGATCAGGACAATATCGGCAGACGGGTGTCGCGCAGCTCGCTGGAGCCCGGCGATTTGATCTTCTTCACCGTACCCGGACGTTTTGAGAGCGACGCAGTGCCCGGTCATGTAGGCATCTACATCGGCGGCGGTAATTTCATTCACACCTGGGGCGACCCCGGCGTGCAGATCAGCGAGCTGGACAGCGGATACTGGAGCAACGTAATTCTGCACATGCAGCGCGTGCTCTAGACCCGGACACAATAAATGCAAGGAAGACTGTACGGGCCCGCTTACTTAGCGCCCGGTCCGCTTCCCTGCATTTTTTGCTGCAAATTATCACTTCAATAATCACCTGCTGACCCCGCTGTCCCTTTGCATCCCTGCCCGAACGAATCCTTTGAACCGGCTGCCCTGGTACGACAGCTCCCCCCGGTCCCCCTCCACAATCATGGCATACGCCTTCGGCTTCACTTCAAGCTCTCTGCGGCTGCCATTATGGAACTCAAAGGTCACATAATAACTCGTATGGGTCCCCATATGCCCTCTTCCTCCCCAGACCTCTGTGCGTTTGGCTACTGCCGTAACGACCCTTGATTGCAGAGGACTGGTTTGGTTCGTCATCCAGGTCTTGAGCCCTCTCCAAACCGTGTATGCAACAAAGCCTGCGATCAGCAGCAGAATGAGCTTTAACAAGAACGGCCCTTCCGTGAAAAATCCGCTCTGGCTGCTGGACGCTGCCGGGTACAAAACGTTATATACGCCTGCATTATGCAAATTAACCCCTTCTTCCGATAATTTTTTCACAAAAAGTTCAATTTACTAGAGAATACGCAGTGTAGCAGCGCCGGTTTCGTTATTTCGCGTACGCAAACCTGAAAATAACAGTGTATTATATTTGGCCCTGCTAAGATCCTATGATATGCTTTAACTACAATGAACAAAAAAGGAGGTGTTCTCATGAGGAGAGATTGGACGCGTCTGACGCTGAAGGATCTGCTGAAGACTGTGTTCCTTCCGGTACTGCTGCTGACTTTTCTGATCATGGCTCTACAGATGCTGCATGAACAAGAGCCTGAGATGCATTCTGTAAGGCCGGACCGCTATGAGCATAAGCTGGCCCAACCGGTGCGCGTGCATCATACGCAGATTTATGATGCGCAGGCCATCCGGCTCGCTCCCCGTGAGAACCCTCTGACACTGGAGTCCGGACCTCCCGGGCTGCTGCTCTGTGTCTCTCTGCTCCCTTTCATTTACATTCTGCTGAAGCGGCTGCTGCTGATTCCGCTCAAATATAATTCGCATTTCGTAGGAGTGCGGCTGTACGCTGAATGAAGGTGCAACCACCGTAATCCGCAACACAAATACCGGTTTCCTGCTGAAAGGAGGAAATCTTATGAAAGTCAGATATAGAAATGCTTCACCCTTACGTTATTCGAAGACCTTGCGTCTGCTGTCCATTGTAGGCGGAGGACTACTTGCAGCTGTTGGTCTGGAGCTGTTCCTGATGCCGCATAAGCTGCTTCCGGGCGGCATTGCCGGGTTATCCGCCCTGCTGTCCCATGTGACTGAAATGCGGCTTGGATTATTCCTGTTCCTGTTCAACCTTCCGTTTATTCTGATGTCGCGCAGGCAGATTAATCTCCGTTTTGCCTTGTATACGATGCTTGGCCTGATCTGCCTGACGGCAGGGTCCCTGGCCCTGCACCATTTCCCGGCGGCAATCAGTGAGCCGCTGCCCGCGGCCATTGCCGGGGGGCTATGCCTCGGGTTCGGCCTGGGCATCTCTGTACGCTTCGGCGGGCTGACCGCAGGAAGCGAGAAGCAGAGCGTACGGCTGCTGAACGGAGGACCGCCCAAATCGGCTGAGATGCCGATTATGCTGTTCAACATGCTCATCCTGCTCTACGGCGGATCATTATTCGGCTGGGATCAGGCGATGTATAGTATCATCGCCTACCTGCTTGCCTTTGAAGCGCTGCGGTTCTCCTTAAGGGACCTCTCGCTCACGCAGGCGGTGTTCATTACCAGCAGCAAATGCGAGGAGATCCGGCGCAAGCTCCAGCAGTCGCTGGACCGCGAGGTGAAGCTGGTACGATCCACTGGACCGCAGGGAGAGCCAGGGACAGTATTCTGTCTGGCCAGCAGGCTGGAGGAAGAGCAGCTTGCCTCTATCGTGCATGACTGTGATCAGGACAGCAAGATTGTGATTAATGCCGCGCGGAACAACCGGATCTCAGCGCTTTTCCGTAATAAGCCGCCGGGCTAAGCCCTATGGCCTTCCATAGCGGCACAAAGCAAGTAAAAAGCGTTCCCGTAAGTAACACACGGGAACGCTTTTTGGATTACACGCCTATCGGAGCCTCCTGCATCCCGCTATTTGTCAGCGGAACATTCCCCATAAGCGGATCAGGTGAAACGTATTGTTCGGATCAATCTTTTGGGCAATGACGAATTTCACAATTTGTTCTTCCTGTGCAGACGTCAGCTTCTCATGCATCACCGACGAGGCATTACGCACCAGCTTACGTACAACTGCTGTATCCTGCAGCTCCTGCTTGGAGATGCCGGTAATCATATTCTTGACGCGTTCCTTGACCGCCGGATTCTTCATCTTCAGCTTGATGCGATCCACCAGCTGGGGACTGATTCCATATTGCTGATAACCCAAGTACAGCACCTCCTGTCATATCCAATCATTCACAGTATATGAAGGCAGGTGCCCGGATGTGCCTGTTCAGTCAATTAAATCCCCCTGAAAAATTTGTTCCTGCTGCAAATACCCGCGCAGCGGCGCAACATCCGCCGAGGTCCAGAAGGAAGCCTCCCGCAGCAGCTCCGCAGCATCATCGCGCGCCAGCTCCAGCGTCTCGAAGTCAGCGGTCATATCCGCCAGCCGGAATTCGGGCAGGCCGCTCTGCTTCGTCCCGAAGAAATCCCCCGGTCCGCGCAGCTCCAGATCCCGCCGTGATACCTCGAACCCGTCATCCGTATCTGTCATTGCAGTCATCCGCTCGCGCCCGATCTCCGACTTCGGATCAGCCATCAGCACACAGTAGGAAGCATGCTCTCCTCTGCCGACCCGGCCGCGCAGCTGATGCAGCTGAGACAGCCCGAAGCGGTCAGCGTCCATGATAATCATCAGCGTGGCATTCGGGACATCGACACCGACCTCTACGACCGTTGTAGACACCAGAAGCTGCAATTCGTTGCTGTAGAAGTTCCGCATGACCTCGTCCTTCTCGGACGGTGTCATTCTCCCGTGAAGCAAGCCCACCTTATAATTAGGAAAAGCCTGCGACATCTGCACATGCAGATCAATCGCATTCTGTACATCCAGCTTCTCTGACTCCTCAATCAGCGGACAGATCAGATAAGCTTGCCGCCCTTGCTCAATCTCCCGGCTGATCAGATTCATCACCCGCTCCAGCAGATCCGGCTTCACCCAGTAGGTGGTAATCGGCACACGCCCCTTCGGCCGTTCGGATAACGTAGACACATCCATATCCCCAAAGACGGTGATTGCCAGCGTCCGCGGGATTGGAGTGGCGGTCATCGTCAGCACATCCGGGTTATACCCCTTGCGCCGCAGGACACTGCGCTGGTTCACCCCGAAGCGGTGCTGCTCATCCGTAACCACAAGCCCCAGGCTGCGGAAGAAGACATCCTCCTGGATCAGCGCATGAGTCCCGACGACCACATCCAGCATACCCATCTGTAGATCGGCCAGCAGATCCTTCCGTTTGCGGCCGGTTACGCTGCCGGTCAGCAGGCCCACGGTAATACCGAAGGGCTCGAACATCCTCGTGAGCGAGCGCATATGCTGCTCTGCCAGGATTTCAGTCGGCACCATCAGCGCACCCTGAAATCCGGATTTTACAGTTGCGTAGAGCGCTATGGCCGCGAGTACCGTTTTGCCGGAGCCCACATCGCCTTGAAGCAGCCGGTTCATGCAATACCCTGAACGCATATCCTGCAGAATCTCCAGCTCCACATGCTTCTGGGCATCGGTCAGCTCAAACGGCAGGCTGCGCACGAATTGCCTCACTGTTGCATTGTCCACAGTATGAACTACGCCATCCATCCGGCCACGGTTCAGCACGCGGAAGGCTTGTACCTTCAGCTGGAACAGGAACAGCTCCTCATACACCATCCGGCGTCTTCCCTGCTGGCCCTCGCGCGTATCCTCCGGCTGATGAATCGTGGCAATCGCCCGCTTGCGTGACATGAAGTCATATTTGCTCATAATGCTGTGCGGCAGAATCTCAGGGATCAGGTCCCCGTACTGCTGCAACGCCTGGCCAATAATCCGGCGAATCCAGGACTGCGTAATCTTGCCACCGACGGAGTATACCGGCTGCAGCGTTCCTGTCTTGCCTTCGCCCCGGTCCGGGAATTCATAGTTAGTCACCGTAATCTGATTGCGCTTCTGATCCCACTTCCCCGTCAGCACCACTTCACGGCCGACCGTCAGTTGTTCACGCGCATAATGCTGGTTAAACCACGTAGCGGTGAACATCCACGGCTCGGCCACCATCTTGCAGCTCATACGGGATTTGCCCCCGAAGCGCTTGAGCACCGGAATGCCGATGACCTTGGCTATCACGGTTGCCTTGTCGCCGTGCTTGACCTCACTAAGAGATTTCGGACGGAAGTCCTCATACCGGAAAGGGTAATACTCCAGCAGATCCTTCACTGTAAAGACGCCAAAGGCGTGAAGCTCGCTTTGCTTTTGAGCGCTCACGCCAGTTATTTGTTTCACTTCAATTGAATCCAAAGTAAGCACCATGTTCATCCCCTAACCTTAAGCGGGCCAGATGAATACGGCTAAGGTTCCGTTACCGACATGACTGCCCACAACCGGGCCGACATTGGTCAGAACCTTCTCTTTCAAGGTGAAATGTCCGGCTAATTCCCGCAGGAACTCTTCGCCGGAAGCCGGTTCAGCCGTATGACCCACGGCCACATGTATAGTATTCACACCCGGCAGATCTGCCTTGAACAGCTCGATCATGCGGGCGACTGCCTTCTTGCGCCCTCTGACCTTTTCTACCGCATAGATAATGCCTTCCGCATCAATGGACAGGATCGGCTTGATATTGAGCAGTGTGCCCAGGATGGCCGATGCCTTGCCGATTCTTCCGCCCTTTTGCAGATATTCCAGTGTATCCACGAGGAAATACAGCTTGCGGGATTGACGCAGACTCTCCACCTTCGCCAGAATCTCCGCAGGAGCATGCCCCTGTTCTGCAAGCCGGGCGGCTTCCACAACCATGAACCCGAAGCCGTAGGAGGCGGAGAGGCTATCCACCACAGTGATAGCGTCTCCCTCCTCTTCCAGCATGGATTTGGCCATGACAGCAGACTGGTAGGTACCGCTTAAGCCGGAGGAGATATGGAAGGACAGAATTGAACTGCCCGGATGCTTCTCCTGTATAGTGCGGTATACATTCATATATTCTACAGGAGACGGCTGCGAAGTGGTCGGCATTTGCGGCGAGCGGGGAAGACGCTCGTAGAACTGTTCCGGAGTCATATCTACATTATCCCGAAATGCCTCTTCGCCGAACATCAGCGTCAGCGGAACGACTTCAATGCCGTACTGCTCCGCCAGAGCAGGCGGGATATCGGAGGTGCTGTCGGTAACGATTACGGTACGATTCATAATGTTCCTCCCCATACTATGATTTGGCTGCGCCACTCTGCTTGCTTGGGACATTTAAGAGATTCTAAGGCTCGACTGAGAAAAGATAATAGTACAGCGGCTGGCCGCCTTCATGAATCTCAACCTCAACCTGCGGGTACGTCTCTTCCAGCCAGCTGCCGAGGGCATCCGTAATGTCTGCCTCGGTGTCCGCACCGGTCAGCACCGTAACGATCTCGTCACCATTCACCAGCATGCTTGACAATAGCTCCTTGCTGACCGTGAGTAAGTCATCGGCAGCTGCAACGATCTTGGAGCTCTCGATGCCGATATACTGACCGGATTTGATCTCCAGATCCTCCATCACAGTATCCCGTACAGCATTGGTAATCTGCCCGGATTTGACCTGGGCAATCGCCTCCAGCATGTTGCTGGTGTTGGTATCTACCGCCTCCTCTTCCTGGAAGGCAAAGGCTGCCGAGATTCCCTGAGGAATACTCTTGCTCGGAATCACTGTAATCTCACGTTCGCCCTCCAGCAGCTCCTTGGCCTGCTGTGCAGCCAGGACGATATTGGAGTTATTCGGCAGAATATAGATATGCTTCGCGGAAATGGAAGAGATCGCATTCACGAAATCCTCTGTACTCGGATTCATCGTCTGGCCGCCGGCCAGAATCGCATCGACACCCAGGCTGCGGAAGATATCCGAAATCCCGTCTCCCGAGGAGACCGCAATGAAGCCGTACGGCGCCAGATCGTCCGCAGGAGGAACCGCCGGTGCCTGCACGCTGGCCTTCTCTTCCGGGATATCAGCGAAAACATCCGGCATCGGTGCGATGTCCATACCGGCAGTCAACAGATCGCGGTGCTGCTCACGCATGTTAAGGATGTGAATCTGGGTAATCTCTCCGTGGACGAGCGCCAGGTTAAGCACCTCTCCGGGAGTCTTGGAATGCACATGCACCTTGATCGTCTCATCATCCGAGATCACGATGATCGAATCCCCGTTAACTGATAACGCTTTCCGAAAAGCTTCCTCATCAAAATTTGCTTTCACGGATGCGCCAAGCTGACGGTTAATGAAAAATTCCATATCATATAAAAATTCAATATCTTCCGTATGGAGCTGCGATTGCGCGGAAGACTGTACGGAAGACAACGCATGCTCAGGTTTGGTTAGCACCGGCGACGGCACGGATACAGGGGCCGCAGCTTGTCCTTGCACAGGAGTCTGTACAGGTGCTGAGACTGCTCCGCTCGTCAGATGCTGGTGGAAGCCTTCATAGATGTAGACCAGACCCTGGCCCCCCGAATCCACCACACCCACCTGCTTCAGCACAGGGAGCTGCTCAGGCGTATATGCCAAGGCTTCCTTAGCTTTGGCCAGGACTTCAGTCATCAGCTCGATAATATCCGTTGTGCGGCGTGCATAATACACTGCATGTCTGGCAGCTTCCTTGGCGACCGTAAGAATGGTGCCTTCAACCGGCTTCACCACTGCCTTATAGGCGGTATCCACCCCGGTCTGCAGCGCTGCAGCGAACTGCTGTGTGTTAAGCTCATCATATTGGGCCGCATAACGTCCAAGACCTCTGAACAGCTGTGACAAAATAACGCCGGAGTTCCCGCGCGCGCCCATCAATAGTCCCTTCGACAGCACTCCCGCACATTGACCGACAGAGGCTGTGTTGTTTCTCTTCAATTCGTTCGCGCCTGCGGTCATCGTCAGATTCATGTTTGTGCCCGTATCGCCATCCGGCACCGGAAACACATTCAATGAATTGACATGCTCGGCATGCTGCTGCAGCATTTCCGCACCGGCTAGTACCATTGCGGTAAAATCTGTCCCGTTTATAGAACGCTTACTCAATGAGAATTCCCCTTCCTAACTTCATGCCTAATCAATTCAATGATCAACTGGACATAATGCACTAATTTATATTGTACTATAAGAGTCTGCAGAAATAAATGTTTTTGAATCGGTTGACGAAGCAATTTTTGCTGTGATATGATATTCAAGTATTGTTTTACGCAGGTGTAAGTAACAAGGAGGTGTAATCTATGTCCCGCACATGTACAGTAACAGGCAAGAAACCGGGTAGCGGTAACCACGTGTCTCACGCTAACAACCGCAACCGTCGCTCTTGGGGAGTTAACGTTCAGAAGGTTCGTATCTTGGTGAACGGCAAACCGAAACGCGTGTACGTCAGCACCCGTGCTTTGAAATCCGGTAAAGTTGAACGCGTCTAGTTTCCGATCATTCCCGGGCCTGGCGATATCTCATACCAAGTAGAAACGGATATGCCGTTCTTTCATAGACGGTATCCGTTTCAGCGAGAATAGAAGAGATATTATATTTGTAGCAAAAAGCACCCTTTACATTCGTAAGGTGCTTTTTTTCATATTTACTTGTCTTCTTAAACCTAACTCTTCTGAAACGTGTTCAAAATCGCTTTAACAAAACCTCCCAAAAATCTTGGCAGCTTGAACGTGTAAAATTTCATGATTAACCCTCCCATCAATTCATGCCGTGCAGTAGGAGACGATCCTGTCTAGATGAAGAATGTTCCATCGATTGCAGACCTCCGCAAAAAAGGCTACATGAGATTTCTGCTCATGTAACCATATTTATGCGACCACAACTTGGCCTATACCTTCCGTATGCGAATGCAGCAGATTGAGGGTCAATTCATTTAATAGTAGATGGGCATCAGCTCCTATTACTGCACTGCACTGTCCGCCGCCTCACGAATGGCCTTGATCGCTCCTGCGCGGTCGCTGCGGCCGAACACCGCATTGCCTGCCACAAGCACATCGGCCCCTGCTTCAGCTACAAGCGGTGCCGTAGCTTCGGCTACTCCGCCGTCTACCTCGATATGCAGGCCCTTATGATGGATCTCTTCCGCCCACTTCCGGAGCTGCGTAATCTTATGCAGTGTGCGCGGAATGAAGGCCTGCCCGCCGAAGCCCGGATTGACGGTCATCACAAGCACCATATCCACATCCTCCAGAACCTCACGCACCGCCGCTGCGGGTGTAGCCGGATTAATGGCCACCCCTGCCATCAGGCCAAGCTCCTTGATCTGATGAATTACACGGTGCAGATGTACGCAGGCTTCGGCATGAACCGTAATCACGGAAGCGCCCGCAGCGGCAAAATCAGCGATATAGCGTTCCGGGTTCTCTATCATTAAATGCACATCCAGAGGCAAAGAAGTATGGGCTCTCACCGCTGACACAATTGCGGGACCCAGCGTAATATTCGGCACAAAATGTCCGTCCATCACATCTACATGAATCCAGTCCGCACCGCTGGCTTCCGCTTCGGCTACCTCTGCACCAAGCGCTGCGAAATCTGCTGACAATATGGAAGGAGCAATTTTTACCATGAGTTTAATACCTCCGCTTTTTATCTTTCATTTCATTAAAGAACAGCTTGTAATGCTCATAACGACTATCTGCAATATCTCCGGACTCCCAGGCCTCTATCACCTTGCAGCCCGGTTCGTGCAGATGGCTGCAGCCGCGAAATTTGCAATTCTCCGCGTAGGAAGCGAACTCACGGAAGCACTCCGACAATTCTTCTACGCCCAGCTCCAGGAAATCCAGCTGGCTGAAGCCCGGAGTGTCGGCCACAAACCCGCCATTACCTATATCCATCAGCTCTACATGGCGTGTCGTATGACGCCCGCGTCCGAGACGGAGGCTTATCTCCCCTGTCTCCAGCGCAAGACCCGGCACAAGCCGGTTAAGCAATGTGGACTTCCCTACGCCTGACTGTCCTGAGAAGACGCTGATGATTCCGGCCAGTCGCTGACGCAGCTCATCCGCACCAGATCCGTTCAGTGAGCTTGTGACCATAACCTCGTAACCAATCTGCTCATATAGAGCTTTGACGGCTTCCGTAGCCTGCCCTTCATCCTCGGCCAGATCCTGCTTCGTGAGCACAATCAGCGTCTCCAGGCCTGAATGCTCGATATGAACCAGGAACTTGTCCAGCAGATTTAGATTCATATCCGGCTCCCGCACGGAGAACAGCAGCACTGCCAGCTTCACGTTAGCCACCTGCGGGCGGATCAGCTCCGATTCACGGGGAAGCAGTTCATCTACCATACCCTCTCCGTTCTCGGTCAGCATATAGATTACCCGGTCACCGACCAGCGGCGCAATTCCTTTCTTCTTCAGAATGCCGCGCCCCCGGCACTGTACCGCCTCTTCCTCAGTTACAATCTGTTCATCCTTGAGCGGCTTAACATAGTAATATCCGCTTAACGCTTTAATTATGATTCCTTCAGGCATACATGCTGAGCCTTCCTCTCCTGTATATTTACGCAAATGACCCAAGTGTGAAGTCCCCCGGGTCATTTCGCTGCTTCAACCCTGCCCGTATTCCCGGCAGCCCGGCTGAAGCTTATCTGTTCTATTATTTATGGCCTTTATCTTTGCCTGGCTTGTTGTCAGGGCCCTTACCGTTACCATTACTTTTCCCCTTACCATTACTGTTGCCATTGCTGAGGGCGGATGCCAGTTCATTGTTATTCTGTCCGTTACCCGGAACATAACCCGTCTGGTCCGTCTCGCCCGTCACCTCTCCTTCGCCGGTGTCCGGCGGAATAATCGCCGGATCTGCTGTCGGGTCGGGAGCTGGAGTCTCAACAGGCTGAACAGGCTCGGTCGGAGCGACCGTCGGTGCAGGCGTCGGTGTCTCCTCCGGAGGCGGTTCAGGCTGTTGCACCGTGTTATTCTTGACATCGACATAAGTGATCGGATAAGTCTCCAGGAACTCTCCGTCCCGGTAGACAGATACCATGCCGTCTTTATTAGGGGCAAGCAGCATGTTTACGGATAAGATCTGGCTTTTGCCAATTGTGCGCGTGCCCCATTCCTGATTCTCGCCATTGTTGCGCGCATCTGCAAAGACAATGCGGATCTTGCTTTTCTTGCCTTCTGCGGCCGGCGCTACAGGAACATTAAAGGTGAATTCCAGTGCCTCATCGGGATACCCGGTACTAATGTAGATAGTGATCTTCTCGCCTGGAGGGACCAAATCTCCTGCTTCATATGCCCACTGCTTCGTAACCTTACCCTTCTCGTAAGTGAAGCTCGGCTCTTCCTTGACCGCATCCAGCACCAGACCTACGCTCTCCAGCGCAGCCTTGGCTTCCTTCTCCGTCTTCCCGAGGAGATCCGGCATCTGGGTGCTTTCTTTGCCTTTGCTCACGATCAGCTTGACAGTTACCGTCTCAGGATCATATTCTGCGCCTGCGGCAGGCTCAGAGCTAATGACCTTACCTTTGGCAAACTCTTCACTATAGCGTTCATCCGGTGTTGCAATTTTATCCTGGGCAATACCAAGGGCGATTAGCTCCTTGACAGCATCATCATAACTCAGGTTAGAGATATCCTTAAGCTTAGGAAGAACCTTGGCGGCACTTACCGTCAGGATAATATGAGTTCCTTCTTTGACCATCGTATTGGTCTTGTTCTGCTTCCAGACAATATTCTCTTCGAAATTAGGATTATACTCAACCAGCGCAGGCTCTTCAGCAAACAGTCCCACCGCCTCAAGCTCAGCCTTGGCCTCCTGGAAGGTCTTCCCTGTCACTGCAGGCACCGAGACTTCATCGACCGACAGCTTGGAATTGACATACCACACAATTCCGGTCATGGCGATTAACACGACCAGTGTAAGGCTGATCCACAGTGCAGCGCGGTTCTTACGCTTCGCGGCAGCAGGCGGCGGAGCTTCCTCCATACTGCGGATTCGCTCGTCTCCGCCGCCACGGCTGCTTAGCCCGCGCTGGAGCGGCTTGATCGCCGGAATGATACGTGTTCTGTCCTCATCCTCATCATCCTGGAACAGCATCTTAGCTTCGCTGCGCCGTTCAGGCAGCAGACAGGTCTCCAGATCCTGCAGCATTTGCTTGGCAGACTGGTAGCGCTCCTCCGGGTTCTTGCGCATCGACTTGAGAATAACATTCTCCACGCTTTGCGGAATCAGCGGATTCAGCAGGCGCGGCTCCTCGAATTCCTCCTGCAGATGCTTCAGTGCCACGCTGATCGGACTCTCCCCTAAGAAAGGCAATACACCCGTAAGCATCTGATACAGTACGATGCCTAAGGAGTAAAGATCCGACTTCTCGCCTGTAGTTACGCCCTTGGCATGCTCCGGCGAGAAATAATGCACGGAACCGACCACAGATCCCGTCTGGGTAATCGTAGTAGAAGTAACTGCCCGGGCGATCCCGAAGTCGGTAACCTTAACCCGCCCGTTACGTCCGATCAGAATATTATGCGGTTTAATATCGCGGTGAATAATCTGGTTCATATGCGCATGATCCAGCGCATCACAAATCTGCGAGGCAATCCGCACGGACTCATCCACCTGCATCGGTGCCCGCTCTTTAATAATTTCATTCAGGTTCTTGCCTTCAATATACTCCATAACGATATAATGAATTTCATCTTCCTGGCCGACATCGTATATGCTGACTACGTTGGGATGAGATAACGATGCAGCTGATTGCGCCTCCCGCCGGAACCGGCGGATGAATTCCTCATCATGCACAAATTGATTGCGCAGTACTTTGATAGCAACATTCCGGTTAAGCAGAATATCATGGGCTCTATAGACAAGCGCCATGCCTCCTCCGCCGATCCGTTCGATGACTTGGTAACGGCCGCCCAATTCGTGACCGATCATCTTTCCCACTCCTTTGTCTCGGGCACTGCGGCCTCTCCTTGGTGTTCCAGCATAGCAACGCTTATATTATCGCTGCCGCCCGCAAGCAATGCCAGTTGAAGTAATCGCTCAGCTCTTTCTTCCAGAGATATTTCATGAATTCCGGCTACCTTGCCCAGATGCTCCAGACTGACATAATTGCTGAGCCCGTCGCTGCACAGCAGCAGCAGCTCACCAATCGCAAGCGTAACATATGCCAGATCCGCAGAGACCACTGTATCCGTCCCCAGCGCCCTGGTAAGCACATTGCGGCGGGGATGATTATCCAGCTCCTCAAGACTGATCTGGCCGTTCCTGAACAGCTCATTCACCAGCGTATGGTCCTCGGTTAGCTGCCTGGCCTCACCGTCACGGATCAGATAAGCCCTGCTGTCTCCGATATGGCCGATATAGCCTGCCGACCCTTTCAGCAATGCAGCAACGATGGTCGTCCCCATATTATGGAGCTTCTCATCGCTCTGAGCTTCTCTGTGAACTGTGTTATTGGCTTCCATGATGGCGGCAGTCAGCGCTTCCTTCAGCTCTGCTTCCGGGAGATCAGGCTCCAGCTGGTCCAGAATCCCCCTAACCGTCTCAAGTGCAAGCCTGCTCGCGGTATCGCCAGCCAGATGTCCCCCCATTCCGTCGGCAATAATGCCTAGGGTATAACCGTGGCGCGTGGCGCCGATCCAGACTGAATCCTCATTGACGGTACGTACCCGGCCAATGTCGCTGGCTTGAACTGTTCTGATCAAATATCCTCACCCCAACTCCATATGTTTGGCGCGCAACTGTCCGCATGCGGCCGCAATATCATGGCCCTGCTCACGGCGGATGGTAACATTCACGCCATGATCGGCCAGTATACGCTGAAATTCAAAGATATCATTGCGGGAAGTCCGGACATATTTGCGCTCAGGCACATGATTGACCGGGATCAGATTCACATGGCAGAGCATGGTCTTCAGCACACCGGCCAACTCCTCTGCATGCTCCTTCTGATCATTCACGCCGCCGATCAAGGCGTACTCGAAGCTGATCCGGCGGCCTGTCTTGGCCTGATAATAGCGCAGGGACTCGATTACATCGTCGAACGGATAGCGGCGGTTCACCGGCATCAGCTTGGAACGGAGCGTATCGTTAGGAGCATGAATTGAGATCGCCAGATTAATCTGAGTATCTTCATCGGCGAATTTGTAGATGTTCGGCACAATTCCGCTGGTGGATACAGTGATATGGCGCTGGCCGATATTCAGGCCCTTTTCATGGATCATCAGACGGAGGAATCTCATAGTTGCATCATAATTCTCGAAGGGTTCGCCTGTCCCCATAATGACAATGCTGCTGACACGTTCGCCGCGCGCATCAAGAATCTGCTGGGAGCGGACTACCTGGGCAACGATCTCTCCTGCAGTCAGATCCCGCTTGAGACCGCCCAGGGTAGATGCACAGAAGGTACATCCGATCCGGCAGCCTACCTGGGTGGTCACACACACACTGTTACCATAATTATGCTTCATAATAACTGTCTCAATCGCATGATCATCATGCAGACCGAACAGGAATTTCACGGTGCCGTCCTTGGACTCCAGCTTCGTAATCTCGGTGAGCGCCGAAATACTGAACTGGTCAACCAGCTTGGCTCTGAGTGCCTTGGAGAGGTTACTCATAGATTCGAAGTCATTAACCCGCTTCACATACAGCCAGTCAAAGATCTGCCCGCCGCGAAAAGCCGGTTCTCCATTGTCCTTAGCCCATTGCTGTAACTCTTCTAATGAAAAATCATATATTAAAGGTTTCATTGTATTTTTGCACCTGTGCTTTCATAAATTATATGCGTATTGTTTCTCATTCTTCCTATTTTAACACAAAACTTAGAACCGGTAAAAGAAAAGCCCGCCGCGCGGATGAATCTGCGGGCGGGAAGCTGTAGTCCGGAAGCACAATCGCTATATTACAAGAGTCGCTCCAGCCGGGCAATATAGAAGCCGTCGCTGCCATAATGATGCGGGAGCAGCTGCATGCCGTCACCGGCAGCAAGTGCGGTTCCTTCCAGCCGTTCCCAGACGGCTGACTTGAAGCTTACCGGAGCAAAGCCGGGATTGCGCTCAAGAAAAGCAGCAATAACCCGGCTGTTCTCCGCCTGCTCGGTAGTACACGTACTGTAGACCAGCACGCCTCCCGGCTTCAGCAGCCCGGAGACCGATTGCAGCAGCTCAAGCTGCAGCGCAGCTACGCTTGCAATATCCTCCGGCTGCTTGCGCCATTTCAAATCAGGCTTGCGGCGGATGACCCCAAGCCCCGAGCAAGGAGCGTCCAGCAGAATCCGGTCATAGGATTCCGGCTGGAGGGCAACACCCAGCTCCAGTGCATCCCCGCTAGCAGTGGTGATGCACTCCAAGCCTAGGCGTACTGCCTGCTCGGCAATGAGCTTAGCCTTATGCTCATGCAGGTCATTGGCCAGTATTGAGCCCTCGTCCTTCATCAGTTCACCCATATGGGCGCTCTTACCGCCGGGGGCAGCGCAGCAGTCCAGCACCTTCATTCCGGCTTCGGGAGCGACAACCTCGGCTACCAGCATCGAGCTCTCATCCTGAACAGACAGATAGCCGTCCCGGTACCAGGAGGTCAGTGCCAGATTGCCGCCGCCACGGATAACCAGCCCCGCAGGGCTCACCTTCGATTCTGCGGCATCCAGACCGGCTTCAAGCAGTTCTGCCAGCATGGCCTCCCGGCTAATCATCGTTGTATTGACACGGACACTGACTGCTGGCGGCTCATTGTTCGCCGCACACATGGCTTCAGCTGTATCCGGGCCATATTCCGCTGACCAGCGCTTCACCATCCATAGGGGATGGGAGTGCAGGATGGAGATCCGCTCTTCCCGGCTCAGCCCCGCAGGCAATACCGGCAGATCTCCGGCCCGCAGCACACTGCGCAGCACGCCGTTGACCATACCCGAGATGCCCTGATGGCCGCGTCTCTTGGAGATATTCACAGCCTCGTTAACGGCTGCATGCGAAGGCACCCGGTCCAGATACATGATCTGGTACAGGCTTAACCGCAGCAGACTCCTTACCCAAGGCTCCAGCTTGGCTATCCCTTTGCTGACGAAGCTGCTGAGGACATAATCGAGGGTAATCATACGCGAGAGGGTTCCGTACACAAGTTCTGTAGCAAGTCCCGTATCCTCACGGCTGAGGCCCTCTTTCTGCAGACTGCTTCCCAGCAGCAGGTTGCTGTAAGCGCCCTGCTGCTCTACACGCACCAGAATATCAAGAGCAACCTCACGTGCAGAAGCCGGCGCAGCGGGCTTGCCGCCCTGCCGGTTCCGGCCCGCTCCGCCGGTTCTGCCTGCGGCAGGCTTCCGGCCGGAGGCCGCTGGCTGGTTGCCGGAAGGATGCGGACGTTGTCCGCCGCCTCCCTTGCCGCCCGCGCTCAACCGAGCACCGTGCCGGGTGCAAGAGTTGCACCACGGCTGAAGTCGGCTGCGCTCATGGCCTTTTTACCGGCAGGCTGAACGGTTGTAAGAAGGATGGCCCCGTCGCCGGTCTTCACCTCAATGCCGCGTTCGCTCACGGACAGCACGGTGCCCGGAGCCACACTGCCGCCCGGTTGTCCCTCCGCCTGCGGCTTCACCGCAGCCCATGCCTTGAAGGTCTCGCCGTTCCACAGGGTGAACGCACCCGAGAACGGCACCAGACCGCGGATCTGGTTGTATAGCTCCAGCGAGCCCCGGCCCCAGTCGATCCGTTCATCTTCCCGGCTTAGATTCGGCGCATAGGTTGCTTCACTGTCATCCTGCACGGCAGCTTCCACACGGCCGGCTGCCAGTCGCGGCATCTCTGCCTTGAGGAGCTCCCGTCCGGCAACGCTGAGCTTCTCAAACAGCGTGCCTGAGGTATCGTCATCCTCTATCGCTACCTCCACCCGTGAGATCATATCTCCGGTGTCCAGTCCTTCCGCCATATACATCAGTGTCACACCAGTCACCTTCTCGCCGTTCATGATACAGCGCTGTATCGGAGCACCGCCCCGGTACTTGGGCAAAAGCGAGCCATGAACATTCACACATCCGTTCGCCGGCAGCTCAAGAACGCTCTTGGGTAGAATCTGTCCATATGCGGCGGTAACAATCAGATCCGGCTCATAGGCAGCCAGTTCAGCCACCGATTCAGGACGGCGCAGCCGTTCAGGCTGAAGGACCGGCAAGCCCAGCTCGAGTGCAGCCGCCTTCACCGGGGATGGCACCAGCGTCTTCTTGCGGCCTTGCGGCCGGTCCGGCTGACTCACCACGGCCACTACCTCATAGCCCTCTTCCAGCAGCATCCGCAAGGAGGGGACTGCAAAGGCCGGTGTTCCCATGAACACTATTCTCATTTCATTCACTCCTCAGTTTCACTGCGCTCTGCTGTGTATTCATAGACCTTCTCAGCAATATCCGTGAACAGCACGCCATTCAGGTGGTCAATCTCATGCTGAAAAGCCCGGGCCAGCAGGCCGCTTCCGGTAATGGTCACTTCCTCGCCCTCGCGGTTCAGGCCGTGTACGGTCACTGTCTCCGCACGGCGGACATCCCCGTTCAGGCCCGGAATACTCAGACAGCCTTCGGGTCCGAACTGCTCACCTTCCATGCTGACGATCTCGGGATTGATTAACTTGATCAACCCATGCTCTTCATCGGCATCTATTACAATCAGCCGTTTCAGAATGCCTACCTGCGGGGCTGCGAGACCTACGCCTTCCGCGTCATACATCGTATCGGCCATATCATCAAGCAATTTTTGTACATTAGGGGTAACGGTGGTTACCGTCTTCGCTTTCTTGTGCAATACTTCATCCGGTTCTTTCACAATCAGCCTGATCGCCATTTACACTAACACCATCCTTGTTCTATACATATCATTAATTTTATCGATTCCTTAGGGCAAAACCGCCTTACTATTGTAACACGCCGGAGGATTACATCAACATCTGCGGATCGACATCAATGCTGATCTGCAGACCTTTATCGCGGACGGAATCCTCAAGCTCCTCCGCCACCGTGCGTGCCAGCGCAATGGCGTCAATCGCACCGCGCCATTTGATGATGCACTGGAAACGGTACCGCCCCTTCAGCCGGGGCAGCGGCGAGGCCACCGGTCCCAGCAGATCCAGCGCATCCGAGGAGAGCTTGTCCAGACTGCCGTACCAGCGCAGCTGTCTGGCTTTGCCCTGAATGCTGAGCGCATAGTTCTCCGCCAGCTTCAGCAGCAGCGGAAGCTGCTCATGCGACAGGGTGACCAGAATCAGACGGCAATAAGGCGGGTAATGCAGCTCCTTGCGGTGCTTCAGCTCGTCCCGGACGAATGAACGGTAATCATGCCCGCTGGCATGGATAATCGAATAATGCTCCGGTGTATACGACTGCACCACCACCTCGCCGGGGAGCTGATGCCGCCCCGCACGGCCGGCAACCTGCGTCAAGAGCTGAAAGGTCTTCTCAGCCGCCCGGAAATCAGGCAGATTGAGCGCAGAATCCGCAGTAATGACCCCAACCAGAGTTACATCGGGGAAGTCTAGTCCTTTGGCGACCATCTGTGTACCCAGCAGCACATCGGCCTTCTTGTCCCTGAACTGGTTCAGCAGCTTCTCATGCGAGCCCTTCTCTGTGGTCGTGTCCACATCCATACGGATAACCCGGATACCGGGGAACAGCTTGCCCAGCTCTTCCTCTACCCGTTGTGTCCCGGTCCCGAAGAAACGAATATGCTCACTGCCGCATTCCGGACACAGCTTAGGCGCCGGTTCGGCATGACCACAGTAGTGGCAGCGCAGATTATCGCTGCGGCTGTGGTAGGTCAGCGAGATATCGCATTCCGGACAGCCGGCAACATAGCCGCAGCTCCGGCACATGACGAAGGTCGAGAAGCCTCTGCGGTTGAGCAGCAGCACCGTCTGTTCACCGCGCTCCAGTCTGCTCACCAGAGCGGCATGCAGTCTGCGGCTGAACATGGAACGGTTACCTTCCTTAAGCTCCTCACGCATATCAACTACTGCCACCTTCGGCAGCTCGTTGCCGAGCGCACGGCTCGGCATCTCCAGCAGAACCGGCGAGAAGTGGATATCGCTCTGCGATCTGGCAGCATGATAGCTCTCCAGTGAAGGTGTTGCAGAGCCCAGAATAACCACGGCCCCGCCCTGCTCTGCCCTGCGGACAGCCACATCACGGGCATGATATTTCGGATTCTCCTCCTGCTTATAGGAGCCTTCGTGCTCTTCATCCATAATAATAAGGCCCAGATTGGCGAACGGAGCGAACACGGCTGAGCGTGCTCCGACCGCAACCATCGCCTTGCCTTCGCGGATCTTGCGCCACTCGTCATAACGTTCGCCGACAGACAGCCTGCTGTGCATCACCGCCACCCCGCTGCCGAACCGGCCCTTGAACCGTTCCACCATCTGCGGAGTCAGCGCAATCTCAGGCACCAGCACCACTGCCTGCCGTCCCTGCTCGATGCAGCGCTGGATCGTCTGGAGATAGATCTCCGTCTTCCCGCTGCCGGTCACCCCGTGCAGCAGGAAGACTTCATGCGTCTGCTGCTCTACAGTGCCCACAATCCGCTTGTATACAATCTCCTGCTCCGCTGTCAGCGGTAGCGGGGTACTTGGCTTGAAGTCCCGTCCCTGGTAAGGGTCACGGTAGACTTCAATTTCACTGATTTCAATATAACCCTTGTCTGCAAGTGCTTTGACCGTGCCCGCAGTAACCTGAAGGATCGCCAGAATATCCTTGAGCGGCATCGGCAGCATGGCTTCCATATCAATGAGGTAGGAGAGCACTTCCTTCTGGCGCGCCGAACGCGCCGGGAAGCTGGAGAGCGACTCCCGGGCTGCTGACAGGCCAATAGCCAGGTCGACGGCCTTGAGCTTCTTTTTGCCCATTTTATCCTTAATCGACTGGCTCTCTGCCAGTACGCCGCGCCGCACCATAAACTTAATCGTCTCTGCAGCCTCAGGGAAGGTGCGGGTCAGCAGCTTCATGGATACCTCACTGTGTCGCCTAATGAAATCAATGATCTGCTGTTCTTCGTTATCCGCCTCCAGGAAGAGCTGAAACAGCTCATCTGCGGGGGCGCTGGCCTCCTCCTCTGTACTCCCAAGCGAGATTAGGCGCTCGGCTTTGCCCTTCAGGGCAGTCGGAAGCATCGCCTGCAGTGCGGAGATCCGTCTGCAGGCGTATCTTTGGCTCATCCAGTCGGCCAGCTCAACGAGCTCCGGCGACAGTGGAGGAAGCAGATCCAGTACTTCTACAATCGGCTTCATCCGCGAGACACCGCCGGTCTCCCCCGATTCCAGGGACACTACGAACCCCTGGACCGTGCGGGGACCGAACGGAACAGCCACACGGCTGCCCACTTCAATCCAGAGCTTCAGAGCGTCCGGGATAATATAGTCAAACGGCCGGTCGGTGCTGCGTACAGGAACATCGACAATGACCTTGGCAATATCCATTATAGTAAGGCTCCGGCAACACGCTCAGCTGCCAGCCGCAGAATCCGGCGCGCCACCTCATCCTTGGAAGCCAGCGGAAGATCAAGCACCAGACCTTCGGCATCATACACCTTGACAATGTTGGTATCCGTGCCGAATCCCGCGCCTTCTACGGCCACATCATTGGCTACGATCAGATCAAGGTTCTTGCGGACCAGCTTATCCTTGGCATAAAATTCGGCGTTGCCGGTCTCGGCGGCAAAGCCGATCAGGAACTGCTTCTCCTTGCTTCTGCCCAAACTCTCCAGAATATCAGTTGTCTTCACCAGCTCCAGCGTCATAGTGCTGCCGCTCTTCTTAATCTTCGAGTCACTGCTCTCGCGTGGACGGTAATCGGCAACCGCCGCTGCTTTTACAAGAATATCGCAATTACTCCAGCGGGCCAGGACCGCATCGTGCATCTCCTGTGCCGACTGGACGCGGATCAGATCAATACCGGCATCACGGGGCGGCGCTTCATCGGTACGCGCGGCAATCAGCGTCACCGCGGCTCCCATGGCGCGCGCTGCGCGCGCGAGGGCGAAGCCCATTTTACCCGAGGAATCGTTGGAGATATAACGGACAGGATCTATGCGTTCTACTGTTCCTCCTGCGGTAATTACCACTTTTTTGCCGGCAAGCGGCCCGGAGGTCTTCTCCTTCTGCAGTACAAAAAAGTTCTCAACCACCTTCACGATCTCTTCCGGTTCCTCGAGCCGTCCCTTGCCCACATACCCGCAGGCCAACAGCCCTTCTCCGGGTTCAATAAACTGAACGCCTCTGTTATACAGGGTATCCATATTGCTGAGGACTGCCGGATGCTGATACATATGGACATTCATTGCCGGAGCTACCATAATAGGCGCTGTTGTAGCAAGAAGCGTGGTGGACAGCATATCATCTGCCAGGCCGTGGGCCATCTTGGCGATAATGTTGGCCGTAGCCGGAGCAATCAGAACCAGGTCGGCGGCATCTGCCAGATCAATATGCGAAATCGAAGACGGGTCTCGCTCCTGGAACGTATCACTATACACCCGCTGCTTTGACAACGACTGGAGCGTCAGCTCTGTAATGAACTGCTTGGCCGATGACGTCATAATGACATGCACCTCGGCCCCCTTCTGGGTAAGCTTGCTGGTCAGCGCCGCCGCCTTATACGCAGCGATACCGCCGGTGATTCCGAGTATAATCGACTTCCCTTGTAGGCTCTTCATTTGTGCTCTCCCCCCGCTACTGAATCTATATACAGCCTCAGCCTTTCCATATAGATAGAGAAAAAAATAACAACCTTCCGGTTGTCAGGAACAGCCCGGTACGGGCTATTATTTGTTTATGAGCAGCCTGCCCGGCAGAAATGGTCCTGCCGCCCTTATTGTGGCGGCACCATTTCAAGCAAGACAAGTGCGGACAGATTATGCACCAAAGCTTCTCCAGCTTAGGCGATAAATCTGGTCCTATTCCTCGCCGCGTGTGACCACAATGCGGTCTTCATAGATTTCTTCAAGTGCAACCCCAACGAATTTGTGGGATTTCGGAGCGCTGACATCGGTCTTGCCGCCTTCGCGGAGTGCTCTGGCCCGGCGGGCTGAAGCCACGACCAGGGAATATTTACTGTCGACCTTAGTCATCATTTCGTCAATGGATGGATATAGCATGTAAGGCACCTCTTCATCTTTTACTGTGTAGCAATGGACTTATCTGCAGAACCGGTTATCTAACCTTACAATGTTCGGCGATAATAATGCTTTCTATTCGCTTGCAAGCCAAATCAATCTCATCGTTCACCACGGCATAATCATAATGCCGGATCAGACCGATCTCATCCTCGGCCACAGACATCCGGTGGCTGATCACATCAGGATGCTCCGTGCCCCGGCCGCGGATGCGGTCCTTCAGCTCGTCCATGGACGGGGGAAGAAGGAACACAAAGATACCTTCGGGGAATTTCTCCTTGACCTTGAGCGCTCCCTGAACCTCGATCTCCAGAATAATATCTCTTCCGCTCTCCAGGGTTCTCTCTACAAAGTCACGCGGAGTACCGTAATAATTGCCCACGTACTCCGCATATTCCAGCAGCATGTCGCCTTCAATCATATCATCGAACTGCTCTCTGGATTTGAAAAAATAATTGACTCCGTTCTCTTCACCCGCACGCGGTAAGCGCGTGGTGGCAGAAACAGAATAGACGAGTTCAGGCATCTTCGGCCGCAGCGCTGTGCATACCGTACCTTTGCCGACACCGGAAGGGCCGGATAGTATAATCAGCAATCCTTTTGACATAGTACACTCCATTTGTTGTTATTCGTCGTTATCGTCGTCTTTGCTGGATAGGCGGTGAGCTACCGTCTCAGGCTGTACAGCCGAGAGAATCACATGGTCGCTGTCGGTAATGATGACAGCCCGCGTCCGCCTTCCGTAGGTGGCATCGATCAGCATATGCCTGTCTCTGGCCTCCTGGATAATTCTCTTAATCGGTGCCGATTCCGGGCTGACAATGGAAATAATGCGGTTCGCTGACACGATATTCCCAAAGCCGATGTTGATTAATTTGATTGCCATGTTCCGGTTGTTCCCCCCATAAGTAACATCATAGCTTGCTCACTGGTTCTTGTCATTCGAGATTCGCCGCCTGCTCGCGAATCTTCTCAAGCTCCGCCTTCATATCAAGCGTCAGATTCACAACCGCCAGATGCGTGCACTTCGACCCTATTGTGTTGGTCTCCCTGTTCATCTCCTGGATCAGAAAATCAAGCTTGCGTCCGGCAGGCTCGCTGCCCAGCAGCAGGGCCCGGCATTGGCCGAAATGGCTGTGAAGCCGGGTCAACTCCTCATCAATATTGCAGCGGTCGGCAAAAATAGCCATCTCCATGCCAAATTTATGCTCATCCCAGGGGAAGCTCCCGTCATTCAGCAGGTTAAGCCGCTGCCGCAGCTTCTCGCGCTGCTCCTCCACAACCAGAGGCGCATATCTGCTGATTCCGGCATGCAGCTCTTCCAGACGGTCAAGTCTGCGCGTCAGATCAGCCGCCAGATAGGAGCCTTCGCGTCCGCGCATCTCCAGCAGGGCCTCCAGACTAAGCTGGAGACCCTGCTCCAGAAGCTCTGCAAGTTCTCCGGAAGCGTCAGCAGCAGCTGTCTCTTCCTTCGGTTCCATCACACCGGGCATAGCAAGGATATCCCGCAGGGACAACTCACCCTTGAAGCCATACTCCCGGACCAGCACCTCCGCTGCATCAAGATAGGCGCTCACCCTGCGGCGGTCCAGCACAGGCGTGTCAGCCGCCCCGTCGGTGAGTTCTCTATTAATAATAACATCTACCCGTCCCCGTCTGATATGAGCCTGAACCATTCTGCGCAGTCTATCCTCATACCCCGTCCATTCCCTGGGCAACCGCAGCACAACTTCGCAGTACCGGTTATTCACCGATTTGACCTCGAATGTTATCTTGTGTCCGCCGGATTGCAGGGCTGACTGACCGTATCCGGTCATACTATATGACAACGGAATCACATCCATTACACTATTGTAATTGATTATTACTAGCGAAACAAGGGGGATAACTTACGTCCTTGCTTCTTCCAAATATACTCCAGCAGCTGCACGCTCATATCATAGAACATAAACGGCGTAATCAGATAGATTCCGTTAAAATGTGCAATCGCCGCATCCAGCAGCTCCTTGGCGATCAGCACCCCTTCGGCCCGGCCCGCTTCCCCTTCGAGTCCGGCCATCCGGCTGCGGACCTCGGCGGAGAGCTGAATGCCGGGAACCTCATTATGCAGATACTCGGCATTGCGTCCGCTGGCCAGCGGCATAATGCCGATGAAGATCGGAATATCAAGGTGCTCAGTAGCCTTGGCTATCCGGGCAATCAATTCAGGGTCATACACGGGCTGGGTCATAATATAATCTGCACCCGAGGCAATCTTCTTCTCCAGGCGCTCAACCGCTTTGTCCAGATGCTTGACATTGGGATTGAATGCTGCACCGATGACGAACTTTGCGTTCTGCTTGAGCGGCTTACCGGAGAAGGCCACGCCGTCATTGAGCTGCTTGATCATACGTATAATTTCAAAGGAAGTCAGGTCATAGATCGAGCTTGAGCCGGGCAGGTCCCCGAACCGGGCAGGGTCTCCGGTCACGGCCAGCACATGGTCAATCCCCAGCGCGTCGAAGCCCATCAGATGCGACTGGGTACCAATCAGGTTGCGGTCGCGGCAGGCAATATGCACCAGCGGCCGCAGGCCTGTGCGGGCTTGCACCAGATGCCCCAGCGCCATATTGCTCATACGGGTTACAGCAAGCGAATTATCGGCCAGCGTCAGGGCATCGGCTCCGGCCCGGCGCAGCGCTTCTGCGCCCTTCATGAACTTCGCGATGTCCAGATCGCGCGGAGGGTCAAGCTCTACGATGACGGTGTGGCGTTCCTTGACCAGATCGACCAGCGTTGGCTCGCCGCCTCCCTGCCCCCCGTCATCCGCCAAATGCTCCTGCACCGCAATTCTCTCAGGCGCGCTGAAGGCAGCGGGCTCAGGCAGCGGCTCCACCACATAGCCCTTAAGGGCGGCGGAGATTTCAGCGATATGCTTAGGGGTGGTGCCGCAGCAGCCCCCGATAATCCGGCTGCCCATATCCGCGAACACCGGTGCCATCTGGCCGAAATACTCCGGTGATGCCCCGTAGCGGTACTGGCCGTCTACATAATCGGCTACGCCCGCATTCGGATAGATCGACACCGGCAGCGTCAGCTTGCCCTGTAGGGTACCCAGCGCACGCTTGATCCCGTTTGGTCCGGTGTTGCAGTTGAAGCCGATTACGTCCGCTCCGTCCTGCTGCAGAATATGGAAGGCTTCGGGAAGGGTTAACCCGTCCAGCGTCCGCGCCGAATCGTCCACCGCCAGTTGGCAGATTACCGGCAGCGGGCTGAGTTTGCGCACAGCCTTCAGCGCCAGATGAAGCTCCTCGACATCATAGAAGGTCTCCAGCATGATTCCGTCCGGCGCTTCCTCCAGAAGTGCAGCAATCTGCTGCGAGAAGAATTTCTTCAGCTCGGAGGAAGACAGATTCGCCCGTTTGCCGGCACGGATCGAGCCGATGGCTCCGACCACATAACCGTTCTCGCCGGCAGCCCGGCGGGCAATGCGGACACCCGCACGGTTGATATCCGCCACCTTGGCTTCCAATCCGAACTTCGACAGCTTGTCGTAGTTCGCGGAGTAGGTATTACTCTCCAGCAGTACAGCACCTGCATTGATGTAGCTGCGGTGCACATCCTCAATGACCTCCGGTGAGGTCAGATTCAATTCCTCGTAGGAGATGCCGACAGGGAAACCCTTTTGATACAAAAAAGTTCCCATCGCTCCGTCTCCGACCAACACGCTGTTCTCCCATGCAGAGCGCAAATCCGGCTTCACCGCAAGAACCTCCCCTTGACTGACATTAGTTTCATACTAATGTAACATAAATCGGGATGGATGATAAGCTTTAGCAGGCAAAAGAGGCAGGCGTCCGTTATTCTTGTATGCCAGTCCGGCAAATGAATCATACTACGCTTAATCTTGCCGGAAGGAGACTGCATAAATGAAGAAAAAAACAAGAAAACTGCTGCTGCGCAAATATACCGTAATTCTCCTGCTGTCGGCGCTTTCGCTGCTGTACCTGTACCTGCTGGACTTGATGCTCGGCTACGGCGCGGAGAATATCCGCTATATTCTGAATTATCTGCTCTATACTACCTCGGAGAAGCTGACTGCCGCTGTGCTGGTGCTGCTGCTGATTGTGCCGGATGCCATCTATTGGGTGAGCGGCCGTCAGCCCGGCCGGGGAGCGGAGAAATGATCACGGACCGCCGTTACAATGACCAGCAGCACCGGAATGACTATCATTAAATAAGGATACACCCTGTACAGCAGGGTCCCGCCCTCATCGAGATGTTCAATGAAGCTGCGTGCATCCAGCATGGAGGTGAAGAGGATGATCAGTCCGCAGGGATAGAGCATTCTCCGGTACGGCAGCTTGAACAGGTCCGAGATTCCGATCAGCGCGGCAGCGAAGAAGACGGCCATTTTGAAAAACACCCCGATGATCAGTACCATAACCACGAAAATGTCCACCCGCTGGATGATATCCGAAATGGAAATCTTGCTGATCGTCGGCATCAGCGGGAGCGGCGAGCGCTCTACAATGTCAGCACCCAGAACCGAAACATTCAGAGCCATCGTGAAGCTGAGCAGCAGCGCGGAGAATACCATGGCGGCGGCGATGATCCAGGGCCCTTTTTTGACACTGGACAGATACGGCATCAGCATAGTGAAGCACACCATCTCCCCGAAAGGAAACATATAATTCTGATGAATCACCGAGCTAAGCACAGGCTGGAAGCCATTCTCCAGTACAGGCAACAGTCTGTGCAGATTGATTGTACCGGAGAGTATCAGCATCACTGTCCCGAACAGGCCGATTCCCAGAACGACAAATGCGAATACCATGGACGTTCTGCTCAGTACCTCTATCCCCTTATGCAGCACATATGCTCCCGAGAGCAGCATCAGGGCGCTTAAGATGAACAGCGGAGTATTGTGCATGGTCGACATTGCAAGCATAGTGCTGCCATCGCGCAGATCCCGGGCGGCCAGGTTTATGTAGAGAACAATGTAGAGCAGGCCTACCGGTGCCCCGATATATTTTCCGAGAATTTGCCGTGTATAGGCTGTAAAAGGCTGGTCCGGGTGCTTGCGGTACAGATAGGCGTATCCCGTGAACACGATCAGCCCCGCCGCGCAGCCGATCAGGATGGAGAGCCAGGCATCACGGCCTGCCCCCATTCCCAGATTAACCACCAGCGCCGTGCCCAGCTCGAACAGCACCGTCAGGCTGAAGAATTCGCCGAGTCCGATTTTGACCTTACCCATATTTCGTGGACCTCCTCACCCGGTTACCCTACCGGCAGACTTAATGAATCTGAAAAGAGTTGCTGCGCATATCCGTATGCCGGATGACCACATCCGCATCGAACCGGATCTCACAGTCAGCGAATACATTCTCCCAGTGGTCCCTGACCTTCTTCCAGCCGCGCGGGTCCTTCCGCTGCAATGCCCGTCCGAAGCCGAGATAATCGCTGCCCATTTCTTTGGCGGTGGTTATAGCTGCCTGGACATGCTTCACGCTTTCTTTTATAAGCCGGTCTGACAGCTCTTTCAGCACTTTAGGCGAGGTAAGATCGAGCGGACCCGGAGCCTCCTTGAGCGCTGCCTGCTGAGTGATCTTGACCGTAAAGACCGGATGCTCCGGGTCAGACGACTCGACTGCAAGCGACACCTGGGACTGATAGACATTGAAGGAGAGATAATTGCCCTCCTGCTGCTTGAGCAGAACCGGGAACTCTTTGATCCGATTATGCAAAAGAACGGTGCCCAGTGCAGCGTCACCCGTAAGCCAGCCCTTCAGCTTGTCATCCTTGAACGCCGCCAGGGAGGAGACTCTCAGGATCGACCCGGGTTCGATATTCTTCAGGCTGTCATTGCTGCCCGATGCCGGAGTCCACCCTCCTCTCGTGTATACCCCGTTGATCACCGGACCGCCTCCTCTGATCTCAATTCCCCGGATCACATCGTCTACGGCCATGCGGAAGTTATACCCGAACTGCTTGGAGGTCGTCTCCAGCTTTTCCACCAGATCATTGGCCGGGATTTTGCTGAATACAGTCATTGTGGACATGATCTCACGCGCAGGCTGTCCCTTGGAGATGAAGATCAGGCTGTTCAGCCGGGTATCGCTCTCCCGCTCCAGCACATCCAGAAGATCCTTGATGCCTTCGCGGGCGAAGACCTCCGAGATCACCAGCACCCGCACATGGCCCAGAGAGAGGAAGCGTGCCGTCTGGCGGGAAGCATCTGCGAGCGCCTCGAACATCGTACGGCCTGCACCTGTGTACAGCGCAACCGGTGATATGCCTCTGCTTTTCTCTCCGGAGATTTCCTCCGCTACTATCACTTGAAAAGACAGCTTGTACCGCTCAGCCTCAGAGTCGCCTTTATCGATCGCTACCCCCGAGACAATCGCCCGCCGGTTGAGTTCAACACTGTCCCAGCAGCCGGTAAGCAGCAGCATTGGAAGGATAAGCATCAGCCCCAGACGGAAAATTCTATTCTTCACGGTTCTCCTCCTTAGCCCTGGCATTCTTGCGGATTAACGGGGGCAACTGCTCCTCATGACCGGTCGTTAACAGCATATAATCCGGCATTTCTTCGCGCATCTGTGCCGGCGGCTTGTCCGGCCCGATCAGCCAGAGCGGCATTCTGAACAGCGTGTCCTTCTGCCCTTTAATGGAGAGCGGCACGAAGGGGAAGAGATAAGGAACGCCGAAGGATCTCAGGCTGCTCATATGCGCCACCAGCAGGATCAGGCCCAGTGTAATTCCATAGAAGCCGAATATACTGGCCATGATCAGAAAAGCAAACCGGATAATTCTCCCGGCAATCGCCAGGTTGTACGCCGGAAGCGCAAAGCTGGCAATCCCGGTCAACGCCACTACGATGACCATGATAGGCGCAATAATCCCGGCCTCGACCACCGCCGTTCCCAGGATAAGCGCACCGACCACAGAGACCGTCTGCCCGATGGCGCGCGGCATACGTACTCCGGCTTCGCGCAGGATTTCAAAGGCCAGCTCCATCAAGAGCAGCTCTACAAAGGCCGGGAACGGCACATTCTCCCGCTGGGAGAGCAGGTTGATCAGCAGCGTGGTCGGAATCATCTCATAATGATAGGTAGTCAGCGCAAGGTACACCGAAGGCCCCAGAATCAGCACGAGGAAGCTCAAATAACGGACCAGCCGCATCAATATGGTAATATCGAACCGCTGGGAATAATCCTCGGCAGATTGAAAAAATTGTGTAAACACCGCAGGAAGAATCAGCACAAACGGCGTGCCGTCCACAATAATGACCACCCGGCCTTCGAGCAGATTACCCGCTGCCACATCCGGCCGTTCCGTGTTGTAGATTGTCGGAAAAGGTGTGAATGTCTTGTCCTGGATTAATTCCTCAATGTACCCGGATTCCAGAATCTCATTCATGACAATTTTGTTCAGCCGGTCTCTGGCTTCATGGATCAGATCCTCCCCCGCAATCCCTTCCATGTACATCAGTGCTACATGGGTATGGGTCTCAGAGCCGATTTTCATGACTTCCAGGCGCAGCTTGGCGGATTTAATTCTGCGGCGGATCAGCGAGATGTTCGTGGCCACCGACTCGACGAATCCGTCCTTTGGCCCCCGGACCACGAGCTGGGAGGATGGCTCACTGACCGCCCGCTGCTCCCCGCCCCTGGTCCCGCACAGAATTGCTGCCCGGCAGCCCTCCAGCAAAATTACTGTGTCCCCGGAGAGAATAGCAAGCATGATCTCCTTCCAATCCTCCTGCAGCTCCGCGTTACCTATCTCCATAGCGCGGCTAAGGATCTGCTGCGGGAGCGAAGCTTGTTCCCGGGGACTGTCAGCGCCGCCAGCCGTGCTGCCGGGGAACAGCTCCTCCGTATGATTCAAGAGCGAGCCCAGCACGAATTCATTCACAGCCGCAGAGTCCGCCAGCCCGCTCAGATGAACAGCGGCCGCTTGCAGCCGGCGTTCTCCTCCGATCTGGATTCTGCGAATCTGAAGATCCGGGCTGTCACCAAGCTCCGTCTGAATGTGGAGCAGACTTTGAGCGACCGTATCTGCAAGACCCAAGGGAACGCCGCTCTGCGGCCGTACCGATTCCGGTGCAGTCTCTGCTCCCGCCTTCTGTGTTTTTCGGTTGGACCCTGATTTCATACCCGCTCCTCCTCCCTGATTCCATACAGGGTTCTATTATTCGCGGATATGCCTGCCATTATTCGGCTTTTCTTTCATGCTCAGGCTCATACTGGCTCTGAATTACATTAAAAATCCCCTGCATCTGACATGCAGGGGATTGCAAATAGTTCCATGGGAATCAGATATCAGATGTTCACTGAGCCGGTGTATACCACCTGGGCCGGGCCGGTCATATAGACATGATTGTCTTCCTCGTTCCATTCGATGAACAAGTCGCCGCCCTTCAGGCTGATGACCGCCGAGCGGTCCGTCACTCCGTTCAGCACGGAGGAGACCAGAGTCGCGCAGGCGCCTGTTCCACAGGCCAGGGTAGGACCGGCTCCGCGTTCCCAGACGCGCATATCCACGTGGCTGCGGTTCACCACGGTGGCGAATTCCACATTCACTTTGCGCGGGAAGAGCGGGTGAACCTCCAGCTTCGGTCCCCAGGCAGCAAGATCGAACGTTACGGCATCATCCACATAAATGACCGCATGCGGATTCCCCATGGAGACTGCGGTGAATCTGAACGCTGTGCCGTCCGCTTCAATCGGCTGGTCCAGCACAGGCTCCGCGTCAATCGCTACAGGAATCTGCAGTCCGGACAGAACCGGCTCGCCCATATCCACCGTCACGCTCTCCACGATCCCGTCCTTCACCTTCAGGGATACCTTCTGTTCTCCGGCGCCAATCGTCTCAATGACAATCTGCTCCGATTCCACCAGACCATGCTCATATACATATTTGGATACACAGCGGATTGCATTACCGCATTGCTCAGCCTCAGAGCCGTCAGAATTCATGATACGCATCATGTAGTCACCGCGCTGCGAAGGGAGAATGTACACCAGTCCGTCTGCGCCGATGCCGAAGAACCGGTTGCACAGCGTAACTGCCAGCTCCGGGGCATTGCCCGGCAGCTCTTCCTCGCCGAATACGATAATAAAATCATTGCCCAATCCGTGCATTTTAGTAAATTCCATTGTCAGGTCCACTCCTATAAGTAATCTCAGCTATTTTCACATTCCTGATTCATCATAAACCAAGCTTCTCAGTGAAACCAGCATACCTTATAGGAGTGGAGTGAAGCTATTGATTTTATGCTGAAAACTTTGTACTTTTTATCATCTGGCGTCCGCCGCTGCGGCTGCGGTTCTTCTTGCCGCCCCAGACGCTGCCCGCTCCCATCAGGAAGGTCGGGATTCCGGACATCACCAGCACCAGGCACCATTCACGGAAGCTGAGCGGAACGGTCTTGAACACCGGCTGAAGCACAGGGAGATACATAACAGCAAGCATTAACAGGACAGAGGACAGGACCGCCAGGACCAGATATCTGTTCTGGAACGGATTCCGGTAGAAGACCGAACGCGAGCTGCGGCAGTCGAACACATGAATGAGCTGAGCCATCACAAGGGTGGCAAAAGCAACCGACTGCGCGCGGATCAACTGCTGCGCGCTGCCTGGATCAATCCGCAGCGTGAGCCAGAAGGCGGCCAGCGTACAGAGGCCGATCAGCAGCCCGCGGCTGACAATCTTCCAGCCCAGCCGCCGGGCAAAGATGTTTTCTTTCGCACCGCGCGGCTTGTGCTCCATCAGATCCTTCTCCGGCTGGTCCACGCCCAGCGCCATTGCAGGCAAGCCGTCTGTAACCAGATTGACCCACAGAATCTGGATCGGAACCAGCGGCAGCGGCAGCCCGAGCATCATGGCGAAGAACATGGTCAGAATCTCGCCGACATTCGAGGCCAGCAGGTACCGGATGAACTTGCGGATATTCTCGTAGATATTCCGTCCCTCTTCAATGGCGGCCACGATGGTCGAGAAGTTGTCGTCCCCGAGGACCAGGGCCGAGGCCTCCTTCGTCACATCCGTACCGGTGATTCCCATCGAGATCCCGATATCGGCGGCCTTAATTGCAGGCGCATCGTTCACTCCATCGCCAGTCATCGCTACGACATGGCCGTGGCGCTGCAGCGATTTGACGATCCGCAGCTTATGCTCCGGCGATACCCGGGCGTAGACGAATACGCTGTCGGAGACCTTATCCAGTGCATCATCGTCCATCCGGCTAAGCTGGCTGCCGGTCAGAACCGTACCGCCGCGCTGCAGAATGCCAAGCTGATGGGCAATAGCCTCTGCCGTTGTCCCATGGTCGCCGGTAATCATGACTGTCTTGATGCCTGCCCGGCGCGTCACACTGATCGCATCGCGCACTTCCTTGCGCGGCGGATCGATCATCCCGGCCAGACCCACGAAGACAAGCTGGCTCTCCGCTTCCTTTTCGCTGCCGGCCGTTTCTCCGCTCCGCAGATCGCGGTAAGCCATCCCGAGCACACGCAGCGCACCGGAAGCCATCTGTTCATTGGCATCCAGTACCTTCTGGCGCAAGGTCGGCGTGCAGGGCACGACTCCACCCTCCCATAGCATATACGTGCAGCAATTCAGAAGCACGTCAGGTGCGCCTTTGGTGCAGATCATCCGGCCGCCGGGGTGATTTACAACTACGGACATCAGCTTACGTTCGGAATCGAACGGAAACTCCGTCTCCCGCGTATAGGTTACGGCAAGCGCCTGGGCAGTTAGTCCCATTTTGGCAGACAAAGCGACCAGTGCACCTTCCGTAGGATCGCCCTTCAGTTCCCAGACCGGCTGGGCATTAGCCGCTTTATCCGCTTCTGCACCTTTGCCTTTCTTTTTGCTGCGCGCCTCGGGGATGCTCTCATAGATCTCTGCGTTGCTGCATAATGCACCTACCTGAAGCATGCGCCGGAGACTCTGGTCATTTTTTAGATCAATAGGCCGGCCGTTACGCAGTACACTCCCTACCGGAGCATAACCCTCCCCTGATACCTCAAGAGTCCGTCCGGCGTTCCAGAGCTGGGTGACCGTCATTTTGTTCTGTGTCAGGGTTCCTGTCTTATCCGAGCAGATGACTGAGGCGCAGCCCAGCGTCTCTACCGAAGGCAGCTTGCGGACAATCGCCTTGCGCTTGATCATCCGCTGGACACCCAGGGCGAGCGCAATCGTCACAATGGCCGGAAGCCCTTCAGGAATAGCTGCCACCGCCAGACTCACCCCGGCCAGGAACATCGCCGTTGCCGGCTGGCCATGCAGAATTCCTGCCAGGACTACGACAATAGTCAGCCCCAGTGAGACATAGATCAGGATCTTGCCGAGCTGCTCCAGACGGTGCTGCAGCGGAGTCTCCTGGGATTCCGTATTCTGGATCAGATCGGCGATCTTGCCCATCTCCGTAGCCATACCGGTGCGGATGACCACGGCCCGCCCGGTTCCCCGGGTGACCATCGTACCCATGAAGCCGATATTCTTCTGATCGCCCAGCGGGATGTCTTCGGCATAGATCGCCGAGGCATGCTTGGAGACCGGCAGCGACTCCCCCGTCAACGCCGACTCTTCGGCATAGATGCTGCTGCACTGCAGCCAGCGGACATCTGCCGGTATCCGGTCCCCGCTCTCCAGCAGGACGATATCTCCGGGGACCAGCATTCTGGCGGGCAGCACCTCCTGCTTCCCGCCGCGCATTACTTTGGCCGTAGGCGCAGAGAGCTGCTTCAGTGCTCTTAACGAACGCTCGGCGCGGAACTCCTGCACGAATCCGAGTACCCCGTTAAGCAGAATAATCGCGATAATCGTAATGGCGTCTAAATATTCGCCGAGCAGGCCGGATACCAGTGTCGCCCCCATCAGCACCAGTACCATGAAATCCTTGAACTGATTTAGCAGCAGTGTAAAAGGTGACACCCTTTTGCCCTCAGACAGCTCATTGTACCCGCTCTCTTTCCGTCTTGCGGCGGCATCCTCGGCGCTTAACCCCGTTCCCGGCTGAACGCCGAACATCTCCTGCAGCTCCTCTGCACCGAGCCGGTGCCAGCTTTTTTGTTCCATAACTAATCTTTCCCCTCCCGGTCGTTTCTTGACTTCCGGCGGCGCACAGCTTTTCCACCTGTTCATGTCCAAGTGTATTCATGGTCGTCCCAAAATATCACTGCATCTAGGCTTATCCTTTTGCGCGAACCGGTAAAAGTATGGCATCATAGAGGGAGTAATTCATTATCAGGCGACAGGAGAACCTTATCATGGCATTAGACGGCATTGTTACCCAAGCGATCGTGCATGAGCTTCAGCCCTTCATCGGTGCACGCATCGGCAAAATATATCAACCCAGCACACATGACCTCATCTTCACCCTGCGCGGTGCGGGCGGCGGCGGCAAGCTGTTGCTGTCGGCAAACCCGACCTACCCCCGGCTGCACCTGACCGAGAGAAGCAGCATCAATCCGGCGGAAGCGCCGATGTTCTGCATGCTGATGCGCAAGCATTGTGAAGGCGGCACCATCGAGAGCATCACCCAGGTGGGGCTTGAACGGATTATTCATATCACCGTCAGAACCCGGGATGAGCTGGGGGATGTCTCCGCCAAAAAAATCATCATCGAGCTGATGGGACGCCACAGCAATATCATTCTGACTGAGCTGGCCACGGGGACGATTATCGACGGCATTCATCATGTTACCCCGTCGATCAGCAGCTACCGGGTCGTTATGCCGGGTGCGGCCTATACCCAGCCGCCGCAGCAGCATAAGCTGAATCCCCTGCAGATCAGCCAGCCCGACTTCCTGACCCTCCTGGCATCGGCAGAGGAAGCGGCCCGTTACGCCGCCGAGCATCCGCAGGAGCCGGAGGAGGAGTTGATCGAGGGCGAGATCGCAGCATTGCTGGCCTCGCTTGAGGCCCCGCAGGCTGACGGCTCGGGCGGCCCGGCCCCTTCAGCCGATCCGGCCGGCTGGCTGGTTCACGCCTTCAGCGGCCTGAGTCCGCTGATCGCCGGGGAAATTCTATACCGGTACAAAGAGTTGAGCGGTGAAGCTGAAGGTTACAGCAGCGGAATGGATAAGCCTGAACAGCTCTGGGAAGCCTTCCAATCGGTCATGGAACCTGTAAGCAAGCAGGAATTCGCTCCGGTCACTGGCTGGAACGCCAAGGGCAAGCCGGTCTTCTCAGCCATTCCGCTGAAGCTGATGAGCGGGAATGTGAAGCATTACAGCTCCATAAGCCTGTGCCTGGAGGATTATTACGGGGACAAAGCGGAGAAGGATACCGTTAAGCAACGGGTCAGCGACCTGATCCGCTTCCTCAGCAACGAGCGCAGCAAGAACATCAAGAAGCTGGCTAACCTGCAAAAGGATCTGAACGAAGCCGAGGATGCAGACCAGTTCCGCATCTGGGGCGAGCTGCTGTTCGCTTCCCTGCACACCGTGAACAAAGGCGACAAGCAAGCAAAACTAGTAAACTACTATGATGAGAATCAGGCGGAGATCACCGTTCCGCTTGACCCGCTGCTCAGCCCTACGGACAATGCACAGCGGTATTTCAAGAAATATAACAAATACAAGAACAGCCTGCGGGTGATCGGCGAGCAGGTTAAGAAGACGCACGAAGAGATCGCCTATATGGAGCTGTTGCTCCAGCAATTGGCTCATGCCTCACTGAATGACATTGAGGAGATCCGTGAGGAGCTGGTCAGCCAGGGCTATCTGCGCGACCGCAGCAAGAAAGGCAAGAAGAAAAAGAAGGCAGCCAGACCCACGCTGCAGGTTTTCACCTCCTCTGAAGGGGTGGACGTCTATGTCGGCAAAAACAATCTGCAAAACGAATATGTCACCAACCGGCTCGCCGCGCCGAACGATACCTGGCTGCATACCAAGGATATTCCCGGCTCACATGTGGTGATCCGCAGCGAGGAGTTCGGCGATGCCACCCTGGAGGAAGCCGCCCAGCTCGCCGCCTACTTCAGCCAGGCCAAGCAATCCAGCAGCGTGCCGGTGGACTGCACCCTCATCCGTTACGTGCGCAAGCCAAGCGGTGCCAAGCCGGGCTTCGTCATCTACGATCATCAGCGCACACTCTTCGTCACACCGGATGAAGAGCGGATCAAACAGCTGCCGAATGTGCTGCGAAGTTAGGACACCAGTAGTCTGCAAAACATCGGGCTCGCACGAAGGCGCATGGGTCAGATGTATGCGGAAAACAGCATGCAATCGGCTCGCGTGAAGGCGCGTGTTCCAATTGTGTGCGAAAACAGCATACAATCGACTCGTATGAAGGCGCGTGGGCCAGATGTATGTGGAAAACAGCATACATTCGGCTCGCGTGAAGGCGCGTGGGCCCAATGTATGCGGAAAACAGCATACATTCGGCTCGTGTGAAGGCGCATGGGCCCAATGTATGCGGAAAACAGCATACATTCGGCTCGTGTGAAGGCGCGTGGGCCCAATGTATGCGGAAAACAGCATACATTCGGCTCGTGTGAAGGCGCATGGGTCAGATGTATGTGGAAATCAGCATACATTCGGCTCGCTCAGGGCGCATGGGCCAGATGTATGTGGAAAACAGTATACATTCGGCTCGCTCAGGGCTCATGGGCCCAATGTATGCGGAAAACAGCATACATTCGGCTCGCGTGAAGGCGCGTGGGCCAGATGTATGTGGAAAAACAGCATACATTCGGCTCGTGTGAAGGCGCGTGGGCCAGATGTATGTGGAAAACAGCATACATTCGGCTCGTGTGAAGGCACGTGGGCCAATTGTGTGCGGAAAAAAGCATACAATCGGCTCGCATTGAAGGCGCGTGGGCCCAATGTATGCGGAAAACCGAACACAATAACAGGTGGTTTACTCTTACTGATCATGCGCTTTACTAACAGTAAAGACTCCTCCACCAAAAAAACCTCCCTCCTGTAGCGCCTACGCTAAGGGAGGGAGGTTTTTGGGTTGGTTTGGTTTTGGTTTTGGTTTTGATGTCCTGTGGCGTGGTGCCTTGTGTCTGATTTTTTGTATCCTATGCCCTATGCTCTCTGTCCTGCCGTCAGCCTCTGGCAGCCTTAAGCTGCTCCAGCACAGCGGCAGGCACACTCACACTGCCGATATCCCCGTGGAAAACAACGCCCTGCCGCGCACCATGGAAATCGGAGCCGCCGGTTACCCGCAGGCCGAATTCCGCAGCAAGAGCAAGGTAGCGCTCATGCTCTGCCGGGCCATGGTCGGAATGATATACCTCGATGCCGTCCAGATCACATTGCTCCACAATGCTCCGGACCAGAGCGTCATCCCCGTAGATTCCCGGATGGGCCAGCACCGCTGCACCGCCTGCTTCACGAATCCACTCGCAGGCTGTCACTGGTGTAATACGCGGAGGCGAGACATAAGCCGCCGCCCCTTCGCCCAGATACTTGTCGAAGGCATCCCGCATATCCACAGCTGCACCCAGCCGTACCAGCTCATCCGCAATGTGCGGCCGGCCGATGCTCTCATCAGGCTTCAGCTCCCGGCCCAGCCCTGACACTACCTGCTCCAGGGTGATCGCTATACCCAGTCCGCGCAGCTTCTCCAGAATCGCTTCATTCCGCCCCAGCCGGATTCCCCGCTGCTCCTCCAGGCGGGACAGCAGCAGCTCCTGCTCTATGTCAATATAGTAACCGAGGACGTGGATCTCCTTCCCGCCCTGCCGTGTGCTAATCTCAACACCGGGAACTACAGCAATCCCATACCGCTTACCTGCTTCCACCGCTTCCGCTACACCGCTGACCGTATCATGGTCAGTAATGGCTAACGCTGCTAAGCCGGCCTCATACCCAAGCCGCACATTCTCAGCCGGCGGCTGCATGCCGTCCGAGGCCTGGGTATGGGTGTGCAGGTCGCATCTTCCGGCAGTATCAGCAAGAACCGTTGTAACTAACTCCGCCTCTGATGGACCGCTATGACGCTTATGGTCTGTCATAGAATTCCTCCGTTCTTTTAATTTGTTCTTTTAATTAAGGTTACTGTCCGCCGGCATGCTCGCGCAGGAAGCTCAGGAAGGTTACCGCCGAGATCGGCAGCAGGGTCGATTTCAGATGAATGGCGTAGAATTGCCGTTTGAAGGAGGCATCCGTCAGATTAACAATTTTGAGCAGGCCGAGTGCCACTTCATGCTTGACCGAGGAGGTCGAGATGATGGTAATCCCCAATCCCGCCTCTACCGCCGACTTCACCGCTCCCGTACTGCCCAGCTCCATCACAATCTGCATCGCCGCAGGATCAAGTCCGTTCGCCTCAAGCTGCTCCTCCATCACCCGCCGTGTACCGGAACCGCGTTCACGCAGCACGAACGGGTAGGCGAGCGCCTGCGCCAGCGTCACTTCCGCCTGGCCGGCCAGCGGATGCTCCCCGGGAACGATGAGCTTCAGCTCATCGCCCATTACCGGCTCAATCACCATATCCGGGTGGGAGACCGGCGCTTCAATCAGCCCGAAATTGAGCTGATGCTTGTGAATCTCATCCATAATCTGTGAAGTGTTCATCACCTTCATCATAATCGAGATATTCGGATATTCCTTGCCGAAAGGCCCCAGCAGGCGGGGGAGCACATATTCGCCGATGGTCAGGCTGGCTCCGAGCATCAGACGGCCCTCCAGCATGTGGGTGAAGGCTGACATCGCCTGATCCGTCTCGCGCATCAGCTGCATGCTGCGCACCGCGAACGGCATCAGCGTCAGGCCGGCCTCAGTGAGTATGATTTTTTTGGTGGAGCGGTCGAACAGCTTGGTTCCGAAATAATCCTCCAGCGCCTGAATCTGCATGGTCACCGCAGGCTGGGTCATATGCAGAGTCTGTGCCGCCGCCGAGAAGCTGCCCCGTTCGGACACGGTATAGAAAATATGAAGCTGATGAAAATTCATACGTTACTGACTCCTTCGCTAATTACAGTTGTAGAGTGTAGAGCAAAAAAGGCACACAGCCCTAAGCCGCATGCCTCCCTCGTTTCAAGTATCCTACTTGCGCCTGCGGCGTTTCTTGGACAGCTTCATGCGCCGGGAATGACGCAGCCAGGAATAGTATCTCTTGAGATCCCGAAGCTGCGGAGTCACCGATATTTTGCCCAGAAAAGACACGATCACCATGACATACAGCGGCTCTCCGGAGAGGGCGGTGACGCCCTCAAGCTGCCTGAAATTAACCACGATCACCGTATCATTATCGATCAGATAGGCATTATAATCACTGTTCGAGTAAGGTCTCAGCCGATTCTGCTTCAAAGCCTGCCAGATCCAGGCGGTCACCTCCACATTCCCGCTGTCCTCAGCAGCTACCCGGTCCGCATAACGGCTCCCCGCATGCCGGGTCAGCACGATGTCGGCAATCCCGTAGTTATTCAGCATGATATGGAAGGGTTCGTGCTCGCCCCACCAATCCAGCCCCTTGCCCTGCATAGTCATCACACTCCACGTAAAAAGGGTCTTGGCATGCTCTTATTGTTGTCAATCTTACCGCACTTAGGGCCGTTGTTCAAGCATCCTGCCCTCCCCGGGAGTGTTGCAGTGCGAAACGTCAGCTGCCCGTCCTATGTATACTGATATCGGTGTCATCGACGTAGCTGCTGCCTCTGATCATTTTGCAGCTTTTTTTGAAGCGGGCCGCCTCTACCGACAGCTCTTCAATGGAAGCAAACCGGCGGCTGCGGTTCGTAACGACGGCAATCGAGATCGAGACCAGCGGAATCTCCTCCAGTTGTCCCGAACGGCTCTCGGTCAGCACGTATTTCTGGGCCAGATGCCCGGCATGATAGAAATCCTTAACTGCCGTATCGAACGCCGCGATAATGCTTCTGCAGCATTCCTCATAGTGATAATTGCTGATAAAAATAATAAAATCATCCCCGCCGATATGCCCCAGGAATCCGTTCATCCGCAGCGCCTCGTGCTTCAGCAGCTCCGCAGTAGCTTGAATCATCCGGTCGCCTTCCTTGAAACCGTAGGTGTCGTTGTACGCCTTAAAATGGTCAAGATCGATGTAGAGTACACTGAATTCATCCTGCAGCAGCGTCTTCACCATCCACTCGGTAATGCTGATATTCCCCGGCAGACCCGTTAACGGATTCAGGAAGCTGGCGGCCACTGCCTGAATCTCCGCGAAGTTAAGCAGCAGCTCCCGTACGCTGACCGCACCGAACAGAGCCTTCTCGTGAGTTACGATCACATAATCGTACAGATTCTCTTCCCGCCTGGACATCGCCTGCCGGCTTACCTCGATAATGGGCGTGTTATAGTCCACCACCAACGGATTTGTGTCCATCACCAGCTCTACAGGTCTGCCCATATAGAGCGTATAGCCGTATAGCGTACCTATTTTCTGATAAAAGCTGATCCTCATAATCAATCCGGCAGTCCGCCCGTTTTGTGTGACGGCTACGCCTTGGAGCTGGGGATTGCTTTTAAAAATCTGGTCGACAAACCCGCATTTGTGATGAATCGAAATGTCCGGGATTTGTTCAGCGATTTCACCGATCTGAAGAAACATGCTTACACCCTCCCTTGACTGGATACGGAAGCACCGGAGACGGAAGCGCTCCACGCTCAGGCCGGTGAGCCGGCCTCCCGAGCGCAAAGCCCTGACCATATTCCACTCCCGCCATCTGTAAAAAATGCAGCTCCGGCGCAGTCTCAATCCCCTCGGCTATCACCCGGGTGGAAGAACGGTCGGCATATTCCCTGACCAGTCCCAGGAGCTCCTGCTGCTCCCGGCTGGTATGAATACCCCGGATGAGGGATTTGTCCAGCTTGATGAATTCCGGCTTCAGATAGACCAGCGTCTTGAGACTGTTGTAGCCGGAGCCGGCATCATCCACAGCAATGCGGAAGCCCTGCTCGCGGTAATGGGACAGAACCTTTTCAAACCGGACATAGTCCTGCACCGCCTGGCGCTCTGTCAGCTCGAAGACGATCCGCTCCGGCGAAAGCCCCAGCTCCTTCAGATAGCCCAGCGTCTCTCCGCTCTTGTGGCGGGGGTCATACAGCACACCGGGCTGCACATTCAAGAACAGAAGTTCCCTGTTCCCGGCCTCTGCCTCCGGCAGCCGCTCCATATACCGGGACAGCGACATTCTCCGGCAGTACTGCTCGAAGCGGAACATCTGATCACTCCGTCCGGCAAAATCATAAAAGTGCTCCGTGCTCGGAAACTGCGGCGAAGCGGGCGGGCGGTTCAGCGCCTCATGTCCCAGTGTCTCCCCGGTCCGCAAATGCAGAATGGGCTGAAAATACGTATCCAGCAATTCATGCTCCATAATCTCCAGCAGCACAGCTAATCTGCCCAGCTCCTGAACCTCATCCCTGAATCTCCCGCTCATGTACCTCAGATATTGCGGCAAAGCCGCAAGCTTGCGGGACAGGGCTCCTGTCTTATTCATCTAATCCCCCGTCTGCTTGTCTTCGTGAATTCAATAACACTCTCCTCAGCATAGATTGGAATTATTAAGCAGGGATAAACTTCGGGACGGGGCATGGCTTTCTAAACATTTTTCACATTAACGACTTATTTCGACAGTATTTCTGCCCGGTTAATCGTATAGAGCACAGGGATTGCCGCTCCAATTAGGATCACCCCCATGAAGGCCGGTGCAGCCGGTCCAAGGGACACGTAGAGCTGTCCTCCGACCAGAGGCCCGATCATTCTCGCCAGTGCCTGAATCGATTGGCTGCCTCCTTGAACCCATCCCTGTTCGCCCGCAGCGGCAGATTTGGACAGCATTCCGTTGAACGAAGGCCCGAAGACCGAATCGCCGAAGCCGAAGATAAACATCCCTGCGATAAAAAGAGGATAAAAGGCGAGCACAGCCGACAACGCAAACAGGATGTAGCCAACAATTTCCGAGACCATTCCGAGGAGCGCTATTTGCCTGTCACTGTATCTTTTCAGGAGCTTCGGCATAATGAACCCTTGGGACAGGATATCCTGCAAGCCCATGATGGAGAACATCACTCCAATGATAACCGGCTTCCAGCTGAAATTATCCAACGTGAACTGTGAAAAAATAGCCTGGAATGATCCATTCGGTATCCACAGCAGGAGCGCAGAGACCAACAGCCTGTTAAGGTTCTTCATGGACAGCAGGCTGGCAAGCTGAGAAAAGGGATTCAGCCTGACTAAGGGGATGACCTTTAGTCTCTTGCTTTTCTCCAGACTCTCCGGCATGAAGAGGAAGCCATAACCCACATTGAGTAGTGTCACGGCTGCGCCAGCATACATGGGCACCGAGTATCCGAACTTGGCCAGCAGCCCGCCCACAGACGGACCGATAATAGTACCCGCCCCTACCACCGCGCTCACCCATCCGAAGTACTTAGTCCGTTGCTCCGGCGGAAGAATGTCTGCAAAATAAGCGAAGATCGTACCGATGCTCCCGCCTGTGATCCCTTCAATGATCCGCCCGGCGAACAGCACCCACAAAGCCCCTCCAAGGCCAAATATGAAGTAACCGGCAGCAGAACCCAGCAGGCATAGGAGAAGCAGTGGACGCCGCCCGTATTTATCACTCAGCGCACCCAGCACAGGCGCGGCACAGAACAGGCAGGCCGCATACGCTGAAGTCAGCAGGGTAACCATCACCGCTTGTTTTCCGGGATCGCTAATGTAAGGCTGGACGAGAAACGGAACCACAGGAGCGATAATACTGAAGCCTATTCCGCATAAAAATACTGAGATTAGACCGAATATAAGCGCGTGCTTGTCTACCTTTGGTTCTGAAGATTGATCTTGATGATGAGCAGGTTTGGATGTAGACATGTATCTTGCCTCCTTAGAGTTTATGCTTTGTTTCCTAAGAAACAATATCATCCTAACACATTTTTGATTCCACGGAAACAAAAATATAGACATAAAAAAACACCCTGTCGGGTGAAGGTAGCTCTGCCTGAACTATTATGCCTAAAGTATATAGGGAAAATCAATCTTCTTTCGTGCCGTTCTCCAGTTCCTGCTTCTTAATCTCTTCATCCAAATGCCTATTGTACTTCTCCATGAAGCTTAGCATCCCGGCATACTGGCTGTCGGTCACCTGCTCAAACACAGGTCTGTCCCGCTCCCGGAACTCACGGTGCAGTTCGTCATGGATCTGATATACAGCCCCCCCTTTAACAGTAAGCCTGAAATAGATTTCCTTCTGATTGTCCGGCTTCTGGTAGCTCTCGATAAGCCCCTTGTGCAGGAGCTTCCGTGTTATCTTGCTGATTGCCCCCCTGGTCATGTACAAGGCCTCTGCAAGCCTGGTCACGTTGGCGTCTGCATGTGTTCCGATGTATTCAATACAGTGCACCTCGGAGGGTTTATTGCCCTTAAGACTGATCTCCATCTTCGACTTGTTCAGCCAGTTCATCTTATTAAATAGTTCCCGGAAAGCGGTTAAGACCTGTTCCTCTTTGTTCATTGCGGGTCCCCCTCCCTAAAAAAACAGACGCCAGCGGCGCCTGTCTAACTACCCTTTATCCCTGAACTACAGACCGTAATACTTGGACTTGTCCGGTCCGTTGCTGGTATATTCCGTCTTCAGTTCATTGCGGTACGAACGCTCAATCTTACGCACATAAGAAAGTCTGCGGACATTCTTCATGACTTCCTCGGCGCGCTCCGCATTGACGTACATTACCGCGTAATGCATTTTACGGGAAACGTAGTGCAGTGTGCCGTACTTCTCCAGGTTGCGTGCCGCCTTGACGTCGCTAACCCATACGATATAACCTGTCCGTTCCGCAAACATAAGCTTATCCGCCTCTCTTTCTCTGTCTCCTCACGGGTCAGCTTATCCGCAAGAGCATTTGCCGCCGCTGCCGCATCCGCCCTTGGGGGACGGGTCGTTACTAGGAACCTTGATGCTGTCCGAGACCGAGAATGCGATCGCCTCCGACATGGAATGAAGAATATCATCCAGCGTCTTCTCCGCATTCTTGAAGCGGACTACCGCTTCGAACTGCTCCAGCTCCCGTTCTACAGCCTCAACCTCATCCTTGGCCGAGTGATAGTTCGGGTGAAAATGACCAAACCGCTGTGTCTCCTCAAACAGCTCCTTCTTGCTTTGCAGCCGCTTGATCATGGCCTGGATTTCGGGATGGTTATCCACCTGCCCCTTCCAGTATAGGTAATCCGACACTTCTGCGGATTGATTAATCATATCGCCTAATTCATAGGCGTATGTCAGCACTTCGGCCATATCGACCGTATTTAATTCCGCTACGCTCATGAACTTCAACTCTTTTCTGCATTTAATGTTCTACCGCAGCGATAGACTACCTTATCATAACATATCCGCCCGCCTCAGCAGAAGAAGAATTTCTGTACCTAAGCGGATGCAACAGCTGAATTTCCTGCCAGTCTTCCGCTGCAAGCTCTGCCTCCTCTGCCGTCCCCGTCCCCGGAAAAAGCAGAATACCCCGCACCCTCCATGGACGTCCGCTGATCCGCTCCGGAATGAAATCCGCCGCCTTGCCGCCATAGGAGAGCCGGACCTTGATTCCCCAGCTTAGGGCATGCTCCATTACCTTTTGCGCTGTGGTGGCATGATACTGCCTCCACTGATTGAACCACATCTGCGGCACGGCCTCTTCACCCGGCAGCTCCAGCATCGGGGGGGTGCCCCTGTCCGGCGGCAGAAGCTTCGGGGAGGGTCCCGTTCCCAACAGGCCCCGTTCCCCGGCTGCGGCAGGAAGCTCGTAACGCTGTACTGTCCCGGACAGTTCAAACAGTTGGGTAGGGGCAGTCCCGTTCAGCTTCCCTGCCCTTACAGACGGCGCCAGACCGGCGGCGGCAAGCTCCTTGCGCAGCTGCCCGGCTGCCTCCGGCCGGACGATGAAGTGGAGCGGGCCAATCCGGGTAACGATGTCCTGCAGCCGGGGATGAGCAGCGATATCCCCGCCCTCCTGCTCTCCGGCACAGGACAGCAGAAGCACCTCCGCCAGTTCAGTCCGCCCGATCGCTCTGGCCCACTGCCGGAGCGCAAGTATGGCCTGCTCCGGCAATCCTCCGGCGGCATGGTCGTTCAGCCAGGAGATCACCTCACCCGGAGCGAAGCCCTGGTCCGCTGCCGCTTCCAGCCGCTCCCGCGTTAGCCGGAAGCTCCAGATATCCTCGTGGTGCAGCAGCTCCGCACACCCGGCCAAGGTCCAGCGGACCGTATACGGGACCTCCGGCGGAACCAGCACCTCGAAATCCGGCTGGACAATGAAGCCGGGGAAAGCTGAATCCGATTCTTGCGGCAGCGGGCTGCGTGCGGCTTCAGTTGCTGCGGGTCTCTGCGGGCTGAAGGCGGTGTCTTGAGCTTCGGAGGCGCTGTCTAGGTACCCCTCTTGATTCTGCGGGGTTGCTCCTAGACTATGCCCCGTTAGCTGTGGCTTCACTGCCTTCCAGCGAAAGCACTCCTCCCCTTCTGCTGAAGATCCTAGCTCACACCATCCGAAGGCGGCCAGAAGGCGAAGCCAGGCAAGTGCAGCCTGCTTAAGCCCTGAGTCTGTCCCTGCCGTCCCCGGCACAGCCTGCTCTCCGGCAAGACCATTCTGTCTCATCCAGCTTAGTACAGGCGCTACCGCAAACCACTCGTCCGCCTTAAACTCCGCTGCCGAGAGCAAATGTCTGAAATGCTGCTCTTCAGGCAGCGGAGCACCGTAACGGCTGATGATCAAGGTATAGAGTGTATCCGTCATCTCCTGAGCAGTAAGCGTCAGCCAGCGTTGCAGCACCGGTCTGTCTAATGCATACCCGCTATTGTCGCGGGTGATCAGCCCCAGTGCGCTCAGCAGATCAATGATTAATGTAACCGGCAGCGGATAGCTCTGGTGACCGGCGGAGGACTCCAGCAGGGCCAAAGCCCCCTCCGGTATGGACAACCTTCCGGCTAACCGGCTGAGCTGCTTCTTATGTAACACTCCCTTAGATGTCAGCGGCAGGCCTTCACGGGCTATGAACAACAGGCTTTGAAATATCTCCCCTGCCAGTTCTGAACACGCCGCATGCTCAACCCGTATTGTCCCCTCCACCTGTACCTGCGGGCAACCCGTCCAGAAGCTCCGCAGGATCAAGGGATACTGCTGCTGCGGTACCTGATACAGCCTCTCTCCCCACACCTTTTGACGCAGCTCCAGCATCCCCGTATGAAGCAGTTCCTCCAGGGCCAGTATCTGTTCAGCCCTGCACAGGAATTCAGGCCGCAGACGCTCTATAGAATCTGCTGTACACGGCGAGGCCGCATGCTCTGCCGCTATCCGCAGCAGTACTTCACAGGCGTCCGAAGATAGTCTGCTAATATCATCTGCCGGTTCCAGTTCCATCAGAGAACAGCTCCTTCCGCCGGGTCCAGCATCCGGACCCCGTATTCGTAGCCTTGCTCAGTCAGAAACATCCGGCGGCGCAGAGCGAAATCCTGTTCCCGGCTGTCTCCCGTAACCAGCGTGTAGAAATACGCCCGGTTATCCCCCGGCTTCGGACGAAGGATGCGGCCCAGCCGCTGAGCCTCCTCCTGGCGGGAACCGAAGGCGCCGGATACCTCAATTGCCACTGAGGCATCCGGCAGATTCACAGCAAAATTCGCTACCTTGGAGACGATCAGCACCGGCAGCTTGCCTTCATTGAACGCAGCATAGAGCGCGTTCCGCTCCTTCTGCGGAGTCTTGCCTGTGATCAGCGGGGCCGCAAGCAGCGCCGCCAGCTGTTCCAACTGGTCCAGATACTGGCCGATCACAAGTATCGCCGCTGCGGGATGCGCCTTGGCAAGCTGTGCTGCCGCCTGAGCCTTGGCCTGATTGCCGGCCGCCAGCCGGAACTGCTCCTTCGCCCCGGCATACAGATATTGCTGCCGCAGCTCCTGGCTCATCGGAACGATGACCTCGATGCAATCGACAGCCGCAATCCATCCCTGCCGCTCCAGCACCTTCCAGGGCAGGTCATAGCATCTCGGGCCGATCAGGGAGAACACATCTCCCTCCCGTCCGTCCTCCCGGACCAGCGTTGCTGTCAGCCCCAGCCGCCGCGTAGCCTGAATATCTGCGGTTGCCCGGAAGACAGGTGCCGGAAGCAGGTGGACCTCGTCATAGATAATCAGCCCCCAATTCCGTTCATGGAACAGATTCATATGGACGAACGCTCCTCCCTTGGAGCGCCTATGGGTCATCATCTGATAGGTTGCAACGGTTACAGGCCGCACCTCCCGGTGCTCTCCCGTGTATTCCCCAACCTCCTCTTCGCTCAGCGAGGTCCGCAGCAGCAGCTCCCCGCGCCACTGTTCTACAGAAGTCGTGCTCGAAGTAAGGATCAGCGTCTCACACTGCAGCTGCTCCAGCACCCCAAGGCCCACAACCGTCTTGCCTGCCCCGCAGGGCAACACGACCACTCCGCTGCCTCCATGTCCTCCAGTCCCCTGGAACTTACGGACAGCCTCCCGTTGATAATCCCGTAGCTCGAATCCACTGCTGCTGCCCTCTCGGACGTTGTTCCCAATAGACTCCCGCCAGGCTAGCTTCAGCTTCTGTCCGTCCCGGTACCCGGCGTAGTCAAGAACCGGATAACCCAGTCTGGTCATCTCCTGCTTCAGCAAGCCCCGGTTCATCTTCGGACAATAGCTATGCAGCTCCCCGGCCCGGCAGAGGCCCAGCTCCTTCAGCTCCTGAGCATCATCCAGTTCATCCAGCAGGCTCGCCCGGTCAGCAGTTAACCTGACAAGCTGTGAATCACTCTCATCTGCATGCAGGTGCAAGCTTCCGTAACGGGACATTAACAGCTCCATCTCCCCCTCCACCTCGGAAGGAATGCCCCACCTGGACAGCCTGCGGAGTCCTTGAGTGACCTCTGCCGCAGACTGCCCCCCGGCTGCGGCATTCCATAGGGACAAAGGCGTGATCCGGTAAGTGTGATAGGCTGGAGGACTTTTGACAAGCTCGGCAAAGCCGCTTAGAACCGCCCGCGCCTCCTCAAATCCCGGATGTCCGCATTCCAGCAAAATTGTCCGGTCATTCCGTATTATACATGGCCCCGCCTCTACTCCTCTCATCCTGTTCCCTCCTTATGTGTGATAGCGGTTTAAGCTGTTAATGTTACTCAATGGCTCATTAGCCAGCATCCACATTCTCCCTACAACGAAAAAGCCCATTTCCGCCTAACGGATATGAGCCATTCGTCATTCTATTAATGCAGCTGCTGGCGCTGCGAGATTTCATGGAGCGCCTCAGCAGCCTCATCTGCGAACATTCTCTTGTCTGCCAGATCACCTAAGGAGACTACTCCGGTCAGCTTCTTGCCCTGCGTCACCGGAATGCGCCGGATCTGTGCGGAGGCCATCAGCTCAGCCGCCTCCTCCACAGAGGCGGATTCCTCAACGGAGAGGATCTCCCGGCTCATGACAGTCTCCACGGCTGTTGAGCCGGGATGCTTGGCCGCGTACCCGCGGATGACCAGATCGCGGTCTGTAATCACACCAATCAGCGTTGCTCCATCAGCCGAATCTACCACCGGAATAAAGCCCGTCCCGCTATCTCTCATGGCAACGGCAACCTCATAGATATTGTCCAGCAGAGTAACCGACACCGGCTGCGCGGTCATTACTTCTTTGACTGTCTTCAAGAATGAACCCTCCCGTCCACGTTAGCGTGGCATTTGAGAGTAGTTTTTCCTGTAACGGTAACATTTATACGGAAATTGACTCATTCAGACAGGAGTCGGCCATACCTACAAGCAGCTTCAAGCCATAGAGCATGGCATCCTCATCGAAATCAAATTTGCTGTGATGATGCGGATAGACAGCCTCCTTGGCCGCATTGCCCGCACCGACGAAGATGAAGCAGCCGGGAATCTCCTGAACATAATAGGAAAAGTCCTCCGCAGGCATAATCTTCTCCATCAGCATCACATCGGCATCTGTCCCAAGCGCCTTCGGGGCAACACGGGCAAAACGTTCATATTCCGCCTCGTCATTCACCAGCGGCGGGTACCCCATCAGATAGTCCACCTTGGCCTCCGTACCATAGGCTGCGGCTACAGAGGCCGCCATCTCTTCAATGCGGCGGCGGATCAGATGACGCGTCTCTTCATCAAATGCCCGCACCGTCCCGGTAATCCGGCAACGCTCGGCTATGATATTCTGGGCCGAACCTCCTTGAATCGTTCCTATGCTGACTACTGCCGGACGCAACGGATCAACATTCCGGCTGACAATCGTCTGCAGCCCGGTAACCAGTGCCGCACCGGCCACAATGCTGTCTGCCGTGCGGTGGGGCATTCCGCCGTGTCCTCCCCGGCCGATCAGATCAATGAAGAACTCATCGGCTGAGGCCATAAGCGGACCTGGCGCGCTGCCTACCGTCCCGAGAAGGAACGGTGTCCACAGATGCAGCCCGTAGACGGCATCTGCACCCGCAAGCACGCCTTCCGCAATCATGCCTACTGCGCCGCCGGGACACACCTCTTCCGCCGGCTGGAACAGAAAGCGGATCTCCCCCTTCAGCTCCTCACGGCGGGAGCTGTAATACGCCGCCGCAGCCAGCAGCATGGCGGTATGGCCGTCATGGCCGCAGGCATGCATCACTCCGGGGTGCTGGGAAGCATATTCCCGGCCGCTCTCCTCTGTAATATTCAGCGCGTCCATATCGGCACGCAGGACTACCGTTTTGCCGGACTCCCGGCCCTTAAGTATACCTGTCAATCCATAGCCTGCTTCACTCCGCCGGACCTCAATCCCCAGCTCCGCGAGCCTTGCCCCGACATAAGCGGAGGTCTCCTTCTCCTGATAGGACAGCTCCGGATGACGGTGCAGATGGCGGCGCCACTTGATCATTTCCGGGAGCAGCTCCCCGATCTCTAACCTCTCCATAACTCTCCATTCCCTTCTCTGGCAGCATCCTGCGGACAAGCCGTCAGGACAAGCCCGTAGGCTCTGCCCGCTCCGCAGACTGCCAACTTTCTTTTATTGTAGCAGAAACACAAAAAAGTGGGTATCGATCAGCCCGTTCTACCTTGCACAACCCCGGGAAACAGACTATCATGAGGAAGAACAATAACAAATTTTAATTACAAATGAATCATTATACTTCATTAAGGGGAGTTGTGCGCTATGATATTTGAGAACACGGGTCTCGAAGGATTGAAGAGCAACCTTCTTTATCTCGACGAAAGTGCAGCAAGAGCAGGATTCATCAGATGGCAATGGGAATACTACCGGGCGACCTACGACTGCAAGATAGAAGACCGCAAGGACGGCGGCGAATACTTCCTGCGCATTAATACCCGTGCTGTGGAAGGGAAGCTGGAGAAGGCGGACGCGGTACTGGCTATTGAAGCTGTCTACCTAGGCAAGGCTACATTCCCCCACGGACTGGAATATGAATCTCCGGTGCCTCAGCCGGTGCTTGAGGTAGCCCGGAAGCATATCGGTGAATTGAAAGCGCTGCTGGAAGCTTGAGCACCGCGAAGGGAAAGAAGGCCTCCAAGGCCAGCCCGCCCAAAAGAGGAACACCCGATTTCCAGTTGCTTATTCTCACCCTGCTGTTCGTGGGCTTCGGCTTGCTTATGGTGTTCAGCTCCAGTTCCAGCTTAACCCTTGCGAGCGAGAAATACAGCAATAATGCATTTTTCTTCGTCAAAAAGCAAGTGGTTTGGGCCGTGCTGGGCAGCTTCATCATGTTCGTGGTCATGAACATCCACTACAGCAAATTTAAGAAATGGTACGCACCGATCTTCGTGATTACCCTCGTCCTCCTGCTGTTCGTAGCAACCACCGAGGGGATTAACGGCGCCAAGAGCTGGATGAGTATCGGAACCCTGGGGATTCAGCCTACCGAGCTGGCCAAGATCTCTATCATTCTCTACCTGGCTGCCCTGATCACCAAAAAAGGCGAACGTCTGCGCGATTTGCGGACAGGGTATATCCCGGTCATGATTATCGTCGGAATTGTCGCCGGACTGATTATGATGCAGCCCGATCTGGGCTCCTGTCTCATTCTCGTAGCGACCAGCGGCCTTGTTATCTATGCCGGCGGCGCCAGCATGAAGCACATCATGGGATCGATCGCTCTGCTTGTTCTGGGAGTAGCCCTCGTCATCGGGGCGAAGGCCGCTATCGATTCCTTGTCTCCGCCGACCGAGAAGGCAGAGATTCAGAAGGACTACAGACAGGGCCGTATCGAAGCCTTCCTGGACCCTCAGGGAAATTCCGAGGGCAGTGGATATAATATTATGCAGTCTCTGATCGCCCTCGGTGAAGGTGGAACACAAGGCTCCGGGTTCGGGCAAAGTATTCAGAAGCTGCATTATCTGCCTTATCCGTATACCGACTTTATTTTCTCCGTCATCGGTGAGGAGCTGGGATTCGTCGGAACCGCCGTGTTCCTGCTGCTCTATCTGTATTTTATCTGGAGAGGAATTCTGATCTCACTGCGGTGCACCGATCCATTCGGCACTCTGGTCGGCATCGGAATCATGGGGCTCATCGCCATTCAAGCCTTCATCAACATTGGCGGTGTCACGAATACAATTCCGATGACCGGGGTCACCTTGCCCTTCATCAGCTATGGCGGCTCCTCCCTGCTCGTCACCATGCTCTGTATGGGGATTATGCTGAGCATCTCACGGGAGACCAACCGTCCTGCCAAGGAGGAAGTCGTGAAGTCTGTGACTACGGTCAGACAAGTGCGAAACAACAGAAGTGCAGGTACACGCGCACGCTAAGAGGCAACCTGCATGCTGATGAGGGTTGAGCCAACAAGTAGAAAGGCAGTCCGGAATATATTCCGGACTGCCTTTTGCATGGATGCCTAGTATAATTGTGCTTAAGAAATCTCGTCGTTCTTGAAGGCTACGCCTTCGACCTTAACGTTAACCTCTACGATGTGAAGCCCGGTCATACTCTCCACAGCCTCGCGGACATTCTGCTGAAGCATGCGGCACACTTCATGAATCGGCGTTTCGTACAGTACGATGATGCGTAAGTCTACCGCAGCTTCCAATTGGCCAACTTCGACAGTAACGCCCTTCTGCACGTTCTTGCCGCTCAGGCGCTTTGCCCAGCCTTCTGACAAACCGCCAGACATGGCTGCAATTCCGGGAGTCTCAAGCGCGGCCAGGCCGGCAATTTTTGAGACAACGTCATTCGATATCCGTATATTTCCCAATTCCAGTTGAAGCTGTTCTGCCATGCCATATCCCCCCTACTCTCATTATCAATTATTGTAATTCCAAAGCGGGCTAAAAAGCAAATGACTTTCTCTCACCCCCGTTTACAGCCAGGAACAATTTGGGTATATTGATTATGAATTCAACCTACATAAAGAGACTGGAGAGTGCTTACCTTTGAAAAAATGGATCTCACCGGCGCTGCTGGTCATCAGCTTTATCCTCAGCGCCACCGGGCATTACGCGAACTGGGATCATACCCTTCAGTTCATATTGTCTGCCATTTCGGTCATCTTCGTGGCCGGTTTCCTCGGCAGGGCCACTGAGAGTGTAGCCCACTACGCCGGACAGCGGCTTGGAGGGTTTCTGAACGCAACCTTCGGCAATGCGGCCGAGCTGATCATCGCCTTCTTCCTGGTCAAGGAAGGACTGTTTGACATGGTCAAAGCGAGTCTGACCGGCTCCATCATCGGCAACCTGCTGCTTGTCCTCGGACTGAGTATTTTTGCCGGGGGCATGAAGTTCAAGGTTCAGAACTTCAATGTCACGCTCGCCGGTCTAAACGGCTCACTGATGATCGTTGCGGTCATCGCCCTGTTCGTCCCGGCCATGTTCTTCAACACCCATTCCATCACCGAGAAAGACACCAATGTACTGAGCCTTGTCGTCGCCGGCCTGCTGATTGCAGCCTACCTCGCCTGGCTGGTTTTCTCCATGATCACACATAAGAAGTACCTGGCGGATGTTACGGACGATACGGCGGAAGAGCTGCCCAATGAGCATGCTCCAGTCTGGTCCCGTAACCGCTCAATCCTCTACCTCGTCCTTGCCACCGTGATGGTCGCCTTCGTCAGTGAATGGCTGGTCGGAACGCTGGAGACGCTCACCGAACGCTTCGGCTTCAGCGAGCTGTTCGTCGGTGCATTCCTCGTAGCGATTATCGGTAACGCCGCAGAACACAGCGCTGCCATTATGCTCGCCATGAAGAACAAGATTGGAGCCGCAGTCGAGATCGCCGTAGGCAGCAGTCTGCAGATCGCCCTGTTCGTTGCCCCTGTGCTGATCTTCGCCAGTTATTTCATGGGCAACACCATGTCGATTGTCTTCACCACGATTGAGATTGTAGCTATAGCCGTATCGGTGTTCATCGCCAAATCGATTATTCAGGACGGCGCAACCAACTGGTATGAAGGTCTCCTGCTGCTAGCAGTTTACATGATTCTCGGCGTATCGTTTTATCTGGTCTGAAACAACCCCACAAAGTGATGCTTTTGCTTCGACGATTACTCAGGTACTTTGCGGGGGCCCCGAAACTTATAAATAATTATAAAAAAACGCACATGATTGACCCCCGGGTCTGTCATGTGCGTTTTGTTGAAAATATAGCCGCTCCCACTTGATGACCGGGACTTACATCTCCCGCTCCTCAGCCTTCTTATTCAGTGCCTCATACAGAACAGCCAAATTGCGTTCCAGCTTACTCAGCACCTGCTTGCCTGTGAGCTCCGGCACCAGCCCCGCTCTGACCGCAAAATCGACCTCTCTGGAGAAGCCGTACATCTGGGTATCCAGCACTTCCTCATAGAGAGGGCAGTAACGGGTTGCCAAATTCTCCATCTGTACTTCAATGAGCTTCTGAATTTTATCGGCATCTTCTTGAAGAAGATTGATTGCTTTGATATTGAGCTGTTCCTGCAAATCCGATGAAGTCATGCATTTTCCCCCCCATGTCCAAAAGTTACAGCTGCTAATGCTTATTATTCTTAATATTAGTCGAAATTAGGACCTAATACAAGATTTCAGTTTGGGTTATTCCTGAAGTTCCTGCAAAATCCCCCCGCTGCACAGCAAAGACGCCCAGCCGCAAGGCCGGACGTCCGAGAAGAAAATGGAATTACTCTGCTACTACTGTAAAATTCAGATTGTGTTTGGCAAAAACTTCGCTCATGGCTTTCTTAGCTTCCTCGGCATCTGTGCCATGTACATGCAGCTCGTAGCTTTGGCTGGATACCAGAGTAGTGAACAAGCCCAGGATGCTCTTCACATCAATGTACTTGTTGTCCGCTTGAAGAACGATAGATGAATTAAATTGGCTTGCTGTCTGTGCAATATCCACGATTGCCGCATTGTTGGACATAGGAATCCCTCCGCAACTTGATTATAAACTTATATTCACTTGTTACCAATTCCATGATACATTGAATCCGCTTACTCACGCAAGGTGTTTCTTGGAAACAGGCATTGCGTGCTTTTGGAATCACCGCTCTTGTACCATTTTATTTCAGGTTCTCCGGATTCAGACCTTCCAGCTCCGGCACCACAAAAATTCCATCTTTACGGATCAGCACATCGTCAAAGTAAATTTCGCCGCCTCCGTAATCAGGTCGCTGAATCAGCACGAGGTCCCAGTGAATGGACGAACGGTTTCCGTTATCCGTTACATCATAAGCCTGGCCGGGTGTGAAGTGCAGACTGCCGGCAATTTTCTCATCGAACAGAATATCCTTCATCGGATGCAGAATATAAGGGTTGAAGCCGATGGCGAACTCACCGATATGGCGCGCGCCGTCGTCGGAATCCAGAATTTCATTCAGTCGTGCGGTATCATTGCTGGCAGCCTCTACGATCCGCCCGTTCTCGAACGTGAACTTCACATTCTCGAAGGTCACCCCGTTATAGATCGATGCGGCATTATAGCTGATCGTTCCATTCACGGAATCGCGGACAGGTGCGCTGTACACTTCTCCGTCCGGGATATTTTTCTGGCCTGAGCATTTCTCCGCCCCGATTCCCTTGATGGAGAACGTAAGGTCCGTTCCGGGACCTAATATACGCACCTTGTCGGTTCTGCGCATAAGCTCAGCCAGCGAATCCTGGGCCTTGTCCATTTTGGCATAATCCAGGTTGCAGACTTCGAAGTAAAAGTCCTCAAAGGCCTCTGTGCTCGTGTTGGCGAGCTGAGCCATACTGGCGTTAGGATAACGCAGCACCACCCATTTGGTGTGCTTGACGCGCTGCTCGCTATGTACCGGGTGGGAATACAGGGAATTATAGAGCTTCATGTTCTCTTCCGGCACATCGGACAGATCATTGACGTTCTCACCGGCACGGATGCCGATATAGCAGTCCATCTGCTTCATGCGGTTCAAGTCGATCTCCGCCCAGGTTTTGATTCCTTCAGGTGTTGCATATTTGAGCATACTGCGCAGAACGGTACGGTCGGTCAGCTGCACAAATGCACGGCCTCCGGCTTTCCCCACTTCCTCCACAACGGCTTTGATCAAATCTCGTTCACTGCCGATCATTTCGACGAGCACGTTCTCGCCGGGCTGTACGTTTACGGAGTAACCTACAAGGTTCGCCGCAAGCTTTTGAATCCGGGGATCATTCATCTGTCTCTCTCTTCCTTCCTCTTGCTGAAAATAAACATACCGTTATATTGTAGCACGCCTGTCATAGAGCGCAAGCCACCTGCGGGAAGGAAACCGCTCACTTATAACCGTAGAAATCCACCTGCGTAATATAAGCCTCTTCCGTGGTCGCTCCGGCCTTGCCGGGATAGGTGAGGGTGCGGTTCGAGGTCAGCCGGGTGGGCAGATTCCGCTTCGGGTCGACCTTAAGATAATAGACCGTGCGGATATCCGCCTGGTTCAGCCTCTGCTGCAGCTCTGTCTGCTTCTGTTCCCACAGTGCGCTCTTAGCCGCAAGTGCCTTAGCATGAGTGTCAGCAGGCACAGCAGCGTCTTCCCCGGCAGCCGGCTTGATTGCCTGCATCTTCTGCGCAAGCTCTGCCGATAGCTGTCTGCGCGCCTCTGCTTCCGTTAATTCAATCCGCAGTACACGGGTCCCTCTGGCACTGCCCGCTTCCTCCGTCACCGTCTTGCCCATTTTCTCCAGCTCCTCCAGCTGGCGCAGCGGATTCAGCGCCTCCAGCGGATTGCTGCCGTCCAGAGCCGGAGAAGCCTGCTTCATCGTCCATTTCCCGTCTTCTTTCACCATACGTGTATAGTAGACTGGTGCATCACCCGAGCCCTGCCTAAGAGAATGCGGACCGGACTCTGCCGCAGGTGCAGGTTGTCCCCCATCCGGCAAGAGCGAATAGAGAGTGATCTGGTTGTGATCCGCCACCTTCCCTCCATAGTAGAGTGAAGATTCCGGTACCGTCTTCCCGTCGATCAGCAGCGCAGCCGCTCCTTCAAAGGACACCCCGTCAGTGCCATCCATCCCCGCCATTACCAGATTCAAGTCCTCCGCAGCCGGCTTGTCCTTCATCACTGTGCACCCGCTGGATACAAGACCAGAGAGCATCAGAAGTACAAGAAATCCTGTACGGATGCGCCGTAAGTTCATCATGGCCATCAAGCCCTTTCCGCAAAAAGTAGAGTGTACCCGCATTCTACCTAGGGTCTCCCTGAATGCCGGGCTTATACGCCGGATGACGCAAAACCCCCTCACAAGGTGACGCTTTAGCTTCGATGTCTATTCAGTTGCTTTCATAAAAAGAAAAATCCTTAAGGCCTAAGCCCAAGGATTCTTCGAATTGTTCTCTGTGGTTTTGTTATCGATCACTACCTGGTTGCGCCCGTTGTTCTTGGCTTCATAGAGCGCCATATCCGCCCGGTAAAAAAGAGATTCGACACTGACCCGGTCATCGGTCCAGCTCCACTCGGCGACCCCGCAGGACACGGTCACACGCGGCTCTGTCTCTCCCATCACACGCTTGCGGATACGCTCCCCTACGAATACGGCCTGCTGCACTCCAAGCTGAGGCAGATAGACCGCAAGCTCTTCCCCGCCCCATCTGGCGGCGACGTCCCCCTGGCGGATCGAGGTCTTCACGATGTCGCTGACCTGCTTCAGGATTTTGTCCCCCTTCTGGTGTCCATAGGTATCGTTCACCATCTTGAACTGGTCAATGTCCACCACAATCAGAGTTCCGCAAAAATCACTGGACTGCCGCTGCTTGATCTCTTCATCCAGATAGTGGCGGGCGAAGAGTCCGGTCAGCGTATCCCGGTTCGCCAGGCGGCGCACCTCGGCATGAAGCCTCGCATTTCCGACAGCCAGCCCGATATGACCGGCCATCGCCTGCAGCAGCCTGTAGCTGTCATAGGAGAAGAAGTGGGCCTGCTTATGCGCCAGCATAATGGCTCCCCGTACCTCCCCGCCCACATTCAGCGGAGTTGCGATCAGCGACTCTGAGCCTGTAGCATCCATCAGCGTTGAAGTCTGCCCTACAGCATACTTGTAATCGGAGAGCAGCAGCGGCTCTCCCGTAGCGTACACCTTACTGCCGAGTCCCTGATTGCCATCCAATATTTCACCCAGCAGCGGCAGATAATTGCAGGCTATTACCTCAAGCCCGCCGCGTTCTTCATTCATATGGAGAATACAGCAATAATCCGCCTCGAACATATCCAGCAGCTCTTCAAAAGCAAACTGGAAAATATCGCCGAGCCTCAGGCTCTGATTCAGCCGCTGCGTAAGCTCATTGCTCATGCGCAGCTCCCTGATCAGCTGATTGGAGCGTTCGTACAGCTTCGCATTCTCAAAGGCTGTACCGGCGGTATCCGCGACCATGGTCAGGAAGCTAAGATCCAGCTCATGGAAGGACGCCTTGTCCATAATCATATGAAACACACCGTATACCCCCTGCTTGCCGCCGAGCGGAAGCCCTACCTCCACTGTCCCGTTCTCTTCTCTCCCGGTATGAAGCGTAACCCGCCCATCCTTGAAGGCCCGGGCACAGACATCATTATTTGCCCATGTCAGCGGAAGCGGCTTGACCTGAGGATGCGTACTGCGATGGTCCTGGGACATGAACAAGTCAAGCCGCGCTCCCGGATACATCGCAGCAATACTGTCAATGACTTCCGTCAGCACGGCGTCTACATCAATGTTGTCATGCATGCGCTGGACAATCTGAAAAAGCAGCGAACGGCGGCTGCCCTCACGCTCGGCATGCAGATGAATCCCCGCAAGATCCGAGACAAACACATGCTCAAACCGGTGATAAAAGCAGGTCTGGAAATGCATCGACATAGCTTCAGCCGTATGCTGCCCTCCTAACTCATACTGCTCCGCAGGCATTCTGCAGCCTAGCACAGCAAATACTTCCCGGTGCCCGCGCGTAAATACCGGCAAAGCCAGAAGTGAATAAGCCTGTCCTTCCTCCTGGACCTCGGCAGCATACATCCCGCCTGTCTGCAGGCAGATTGCCGCCGCTTCTTCCCATTCTGCTCTCCAGCGCCCCTGCCGGAATTCAGAGCCGGGCTCAATCCAATCACCTTCATAATTCAGCACACACCAGTTCCAGGTCTTCGCGAAGGAGGGGACTCCCTGTCCCTGCCATTCCCTGAAACTCTCGGCAATCAAGCTGGCAGCGTAGGGGAAATCGTGAGACACGATATCCGTCTCCTTCAGCCAGGCGGCGGGATCTTCATACTCTCCGCCCGATTGCCTCATGTCCTGTAACAGCATACGGCCGTCCCGATCCTTATGGCCGTATGCCTCCTGCTCTGACATAAAGAGGACCTCCTTTGCATCTTCAATCAGGCCAGACCGGAGCAGCCTCCTGATTCTATTGTAGAGACATTACCAATTCAGCGTAATTATAGTCAGGATATTTTGAAATCACAGTTTTCCGATAACATCCAATTAGTTATATTTTACTCCCTTTCTTGAGGTATTGCATTATATTTTCCGCAAAACCGGGATTTTTTTTAGGACCAAAGAACTAACGACAAAGATAGACAAAAACTCTTTTAAGTTGCGCTTGACTTTGCCTGTCATTTTCATATAATATTTATTGTTGAACAAGACTGTAACAAGTCTTATTGGGCGTAACGTTGTGTCACCCTCTACGCATTTCGTTACTGTCAGGGCAGCGGCTGAACTTCCCTCGGCAGTGTGAAACCATTTAACGCTTTCACGGATACGAATTGCGGCGCAAATAGGCCCTACAATACATTTTTTCATTAAAAGGAGTCTACTATAATATGGCACGTTACACCGGACCTAAATTCAAACTCAGCCGCCGTCTGGGCATTTCCCTTAGCGGTACAGGCAAAGACCTGAAACGCCCTTTCCCACCAGGACAGCACGGCGCTAACCAACGCAGAAAAGTAAGTAACTACGGAATGCAGCTTTTGGAAAAACAAAAACTGCGCCACATGTACGGCCTGGGCGAAAAGCAGTTTAAAACTCTTTTCACTAAGGCACAAAAGCTTCAGGGTATTGCGGGCGAAAACTTCATGTTCCTGCTCGAAAGCCGCCTGGACAACCTGGTTTACCGTCTTGGATTCGCTAACTCCCGTGCAGGCGCACGCCAGTTGGTATCCCATGGCCACGTAACCGTTAACGGCAAAAAAGTCGACATCGCTTCTTTCCGTGTAAGCATTGGCGACGTTATCGGACTCCGCGAAAGAAGCCGCGCTATGACTTCGATCAAAGAAGCTCTCGAGAACCGCAACCATCTTCCGGCTTACCTGGAATATGCTGACGGATCGTTCGAAGGCAAATACATCCGTTTGCCTGAACGTGCTGAGCTGTCCCAGGATATTGATGAGAAGCAAATCGTCGAGTTCTATAACCGTTAAGATTCGCTTACAGCGGAATCTGATCAAAGCTCCCGGATTTCTATCCGGGAGCTTTTTTTATGATAAGAAGCTGAAGTCCCCACTTTGTGGGGATCTTAAAAATCCTCTCCGGCAGAAGCGCATTCAAAATCGCCAAATTGTGCTATAATAGTTCCGTTAAAAGGAGGATTATCGTCGATGGTTGAGGAGAAGAAAAAGAAGACCGCAAAACAGCGTCCACCGCGCAGATCCTGGCTCCGCAGGTTCGGTTCAGTTGTGAAGTGGATGTTCATACTCGGTATACTCGGCTGCCTGTTCGCCGGCGGCGCTGTAGCCGGCTACGTCACTTCAATAGTGAAGGACGATCCGGTCCGGCCCGAAGAACTAATCCAGCAGCAGGTTGGGCTGAACGCCATTACCGGCTTTGCCTATTTCAGTGACGGACAGCCGATCGGCCAGCTCCGCACAGAAGAAGACCGCAGACTTATTGAATTCAACGATATTCCGCAGCTTGTGATTGATGCCGTTCTCGCTATAGAGGACAATAATTTCTACAATCATAAAGGGGTGGATTTCAGCGGCACCCTGCGGGCCGTCAAGCAAAAGGTACTGAACGAATCCGTTCAGACCGGGGGCAGTACCCTGACCCAGCAGCTTGCACGGCGCGTGTTCCTGAACCTGGACCGCACAGAAGACCGCAAGGTGAAGGAAATCCTGCTGTCCCTGCGGCTGGAACGCTTCTTGTCCAAACAGGAGATTTTAACGGCTTATTTAAATAAGGTTCCTTTCGGGAACGGTTCCAACGGCTATAATGTATTCGGTATCAAAGCTGCCGCCAAAGGCATCTTCGGCCTGGATGATCTGGAGAAGCTGAACGTGGCCCAGGCGGCGTATCTCGCCGGCTTGCCGCAGCTCCCCTCCAAGTATTCCGCGTTCAACGGCGTAGGCGAATTCAACGAGACGGCCTTCGGCCGGGCGATGGACCGCCAGAAGCTGGTCCTACGGCGGATGCTGGAGGAGAACAAAATCACCACTTCCCAGTACGACGAGGCGCTGCTCTTTGACATCAAGAGCTCTCTTGCACCGCATACCAAGAAGGCCTATGCCACCTTCCCTTATCTCATGATGGAGACCGAACGCAAAGCGTCCGAGATCCTGCTGAAGCTGAACCAGGGTACGGCAGACAAGGCGGCCGCTGCGGCCGATTCCGCCCAGCTTCTGGAGGAAGCCCGCCAGCAGCTGATGACCGGCGGTTACCGGGTGTACACCACCATAGACAAGAAAGTGTACAGCGCGATGCACAGCATCTCGGATGACAGCAGTAATTTCACCAAGGACAGCAAGGCCAGAGGCAAAGAACAGACGGCCGGTATGATGATCAACAATAAGACGGGCGCGATTCTCGGCATGATTGAAGGGCGCGATTTCAACATCGAGCAGATGAACTACGCTACCCAGATGGTCCGCCAGCCCGGCTCCACCATGAAGCCGATTGCAGCGTACCTGCCTGCCCTGGATGCAGGGCTCATTCAGCCTGCCGGCATTCTGGATGATGCGCCGATTGTCATGAAGGACGGAGGCAAAGGCTACCACATTCCCAAGAATGCCAACAACCGTTATCAGGGTCTGGTTACCGCCCGATATGCCCTGAACAAATCCCTGAACCTTCCGGCCTTGAAGCTGTTCAATGACAAGGTGGGCATTGAGAAGGCCTGGGCCTTCTCCAAGAAGCTGGGGATTACCACCATCCAAGACAATGACTATAGCGCTCAGACCGGGGTTATCGGGGGTCTGAAGTACGGGGTATCCGTGGAAGAGCTGACCAATGCTTACTCCTCCATCGGTAACGGCGGTGCCTTCAATGATGCTTATATGATCGAGAAGATCGTAGACAGTCAGGGTAAAATCGTCTACCAGCATAAAGTTAACCCGGAGCAGGTCTTCTCCAAGCAGACCGCTTATCTGATGACGGATATGCTGCGCACCGTAATTACTGACGGAACAGCAACTACAGTGAAGAGGAACTACAAGCATTTCAAGGAAGTTCCGATTGTCGGCAAAACCGGTTCCACCCAGAACTATGGGGATGTCTGGTTCATGGGCTATTCCCCGGATGTCACCCTTGGAATTTGGGTGGGCTACAAAGAGCAGGTCAATACCCTTCAGGGGGATACCCAGAAGCGCCAGGCGCAGACTCTGTGGACCAAGGTAATGAATACAGTGATTGATAAACGTCCCGAGCTGTTCACCACGAAGGAATTCGCCCAGCCGGAGGGCATCGTCAAGGCGACAGTCTCGGCATACAGCGGCAAGAAGCCTTCCAAGCTGACGGACAGATTCACAACGGACCTGTTCAACGCGAAGTTTGTTCCCAAGGAGAGCGACGACGGAATCTCCAATGCTAAATATATCACTTATAACGGGGTGAACTACATCCCTCTGGAAGGAACTCCTGAGGATTTCCTGAAGGAGAAGATCGTAGTCAAGCGCGAGAAGCCGATTCAGGAGCTGGTCAAAGAGCTGCTGGCCGCCTTCCCGGCAATGAAATCACATGAATCCCTGGCGTACTACATGCCGCAGGATGCCAAGACCGACTATCCGACCGAGGTCGATCCGCGGGTCGATGACGGAAACGGGCCAAGTGCCCCCGGTGAAGTCATGGTTTCCTACAGTACAGGCAAGGCTGTAGTTACGTTCACTCCAAGCGGTTCGCCTGATGTTGTCGGCTACCGCCTCTACCGTTCCCTGAACGGCGGGTCTTTCCAGAAGCAGGCCGTTCTCGCGGCTGGAGAGAGTACCGTCTTCAGGCCGGGGACTCCGGCAGGCGCTAATGCTACCTTCTATGTGGCTGCTGTAGACGTAGCCGGACATGAGACTGCTTCCGGCAGTGTGGCTGGCGGCATTAAGCCGACACCGGAGCCTACGCCTACTCCGGAACAGACCCCAGGCGCTGAACCGACACCGGACGCCGGAATCATTCCGGACAGTACTGAGGACCCTGGCATGATCATTATTCAGCCGCCTGCCGTTGATGATTCAACTCCTTTAGGCGGTACCAACGCAGCGGGCGGAACCAGCGGCGGGAATGCCGCCGGGAATACCGGCGGGAAGCCTGCAGGCAATGCCAGCGGCAATGCCGGAGGCAGTACCGCCACTAACGCTACAGGCAACTCCGGACGTTAAGCTAGGCAGACGGACTTCAGTTTAAGCTTCAAAAGCCCGTTCCCCGGAATAAGGGGAACGGGCTTTTTTTAAATATAAGAATGTATATGTTTCACACTGTACATTATCCTTCTATTTCTCGCCGAAACGGTACCGTCCTTTAATAGGACGCCAAAGACGTTTCCACTTGTAATTCTGCCTAGTCTTCAATGGTAGATAAATCGCCTGCCGGCAGATGCAGCTCCCAGGCCTTCAGTACACGGCGCATAATTTTACCGGAACGGGTCTTGGGCAGCTTATCCTTGAACTCGATTTCACGCGGTGCTGCATGGGCAGACAGGCCTGCTTTGACAAATGCCGCAATCTCTTCCTTCAGTTCAGCGGTTGGACTGTATCCATCCCGCAGCGAGATGAAAGCCTTGATAATCTCTCCGCGCATGACATCCGGCTTGCCGATTACTCCCGCCTCTGCCACAGCCGGATGCTCCACCAGCTTGCTCTCGACCTCGAAGGGCCCGATCCGCTCCCCGGAGGAATTGATCACATCATCAATCCGGCCCTGGAACCAGAAATAGCCGTCTGCATCCATGTAAGCCGAATCCCCCGAGATATACCATCCGGGAATCCGGAAGTATTCCTCGTACTTAGCCTGGTTATTCCACACCTTGGCCATCATGGAAGGCCAGGGGGTGCGGATGGCCAGATTGCCCATGGAATACGGCGGCAGTACGTTGCCACGGTCATCAAGGATAGCTGCTTCAATCCCCGGCAGCGGCCGGCCCATGGAGCCAGGCTTGATGTCCATTCCGGGATAGTTGCAGATGAGCTGCGCTCCCGTCTCGGTCATCCACCACGTATCATGAATCCGCTGCTGATAGATTTTGTCGCCCCACCGCACAACCTCCGGGTTCAGCGGCTCGCCTACAGACAGTACATGACGCAGACTGCTTAGATCGATCCCCTCCAGAGTCTCCTTGCCAGCTCCCATCAGCATGCGGAACGCCGTAGGCGCACTATACCATACGCTCACCCCGAAGCGCTCAATCGTCTTATACCAATCCAGCGGACTGAATCGGCCTCCCCGGACTACATTGGCTACTCCATTCAGCCAAGGGGCAAATATCCCATAAGAGGTTCCGGTCACCCAACCCGGATCGGCCGTGCACCAGTATACATCGTCCGGCCGCAGATCCAGAACTACCTTGCCTGTATAATAGTGCTGGATCATGGCTCTCTGCACATGGTAGATGCCTTTGGGCTTTCCTGTTGAACCGGAGGTATAATGCATAATCAGACCATCCTCCAGGCTAAGCCATTCCGGTTCCAGCTCGGCAGACGCTTCAGCCATTTCCGCTTCATAGTTCAGCAGCCCTGAATCTTCAGCAGCAGAAGCTCCTACCACAAAGATATGGCGCAGTCCAGGAAGCTGCTCCCGCTTCACCCGTTGCAGCAGCTCAGGTGTGGTTACTAGCGCCACCGCTCCGCTATCCTCCAGACGGTCCTTGACCGCCGTCTCCATGAACGCCTCGAACAGCGGGCCTGCCACTGCTCCCGTCTTCAGAATGCCGAGCAGGCTAAAATACAGCTCCGGGGTACGCGGCATGAAGATGAACACCCTGTCTCCTTTGCCGATTCCGTATTTGCGCAGTACATTACCGAACTTATTCGACCGTTCCCGTAAGTCGGCGAAGGTGTACCGCTCCTCACGCACCGCATCGCTGTAGATCAGTGCTGTAGCAGCCCCCCGCCCCTCCTCGACATGACGGTCTATCGCTTCATGTGCCATATTCACCTTGCCGGTCCCATGCCAGGAGAAGCTGCGCTCGACATCCTCCCACCGGAATTCCTCAACTGCCCGGGAATAATCCTCCATATTCGAATGCTGCACCCGGCCCGGTAAAATTTCGCCTTGAACTTGCCCCATTACTCTTGCCTCCCCTACTGGTTTGCTTTAAGCTTTAAGGGTACCCTCTAATTCTATTAATTCCGTCAATGCTCTAAATGTGAATATTCCGTGTCGGAATCAGTATATCACAGGAAGCGGTTACATTCCATATTATAGTGAACTGGAAGGGAGCCCAAGCATGGAGCACCATAAAATCCCTGTATCCCATACCATAGAGCATCAAGGCCGGCTGATTTCTGTCCGTGGACCCTTAACTCCCGAAACGCTTCAGACCTTAAGCATGCACCGCGATCTGGACGCCTTCCGTAAGCCGCAGGAGCAGTTTGAAGCCTTGATCGAGATATCCGGCTTACCTGAAGGGCGTATCGTGGCAGCAGTGGTCTCAGACGTTATCGTGGGCTATGTTACTTTTCATTACCCGGATGAACTGGAGTTATGGTCGCAGGGCGGGATGGAGGATCTGATTGAACTGGGAGCCATCGAAGTAGCTGACGAGTATCGCGGAAGCGGCCTTGCGAAGCTGCTGGTTTCAAGCGCTTTTGAAGAGGGACAGCTGGAGAACTGCATTGTATTCACTACCGAATATTATTGGCACTGGGACCTCAAGGGGAGCGGCCTTAGTGTATGGGAGTACCGCCAGATGATGGAGAAGCTGATGAAGACGGTAGATATGGTGTGGTATGCCACCGATGACCCGGAGATCTGCTCGCATCCGGCCAATTGCCTTATGGTGCGTATGGGCCGGGATGTGCCGCTGTCCTCCCGCGAGACCTTCGACCGGGTGCGCTTCAGACAGCGGTTTATGTATTAATTCAGGCGGCCTGCCTGCAGGTTACATAACCTTAAGCATATGCTCCAGAATGGCATGCGAATGCTGCGAGGCCGTTACGGTGAACTCACTGTAATTCATATGGGCTGAGCCGTCTGCTTTGTCTGACATGGAACGTACGATTACAAAAGGGACCCCGTTCATATAGCAGACCTGGGCGACCGCCGCGCCCTCCATCTCTGCGCAGGCCCCGCCCAGCTGCTCACGCAGCTTAGCTACGGACGCCCTGCTGGCAATGAATTGATCCCCGGACAGCACGATGCCTGTTACAGACTTCTGCCCCAGCTCTTGACAGGCCTCTTCTGCTAACTTCACCAGTAGCGGATCTGCCTGGAAGACAGAGATCTCCTGATACGGAATCACCCCTCTGGCATAGCCAAGCGCTGTAACATCCATATCATGCTGAATGCAGGAGGATGAAATAACAATATCCCCGATGTTCAGCTCAGGATGCAGCGCTCCTGCTACTCCTGTGAACAGCACCTGCTCAACGTCGAAGCTGTCCAGCAGAATCTGGGTAGTTACGGCGGCGTTCACCTTCCCTACCCCTGATTTGCAGACCACGGCTGCCTTCCCGAACACTGTCCCTGCATAAAAGGTAATTCCGGCCTTCACTGTGGTCTGCCGATTCTCCATCTTTTCCAGCAGCAGCTTGATTTCTTCATCCATTGCACCAATCAGACCCAGAACACCGCTCATTTCATATCCCCCTTGAACTTTATGCCCGCAAACATAAAAAGCTCCCGAAGGAGCTTCTTATGAAACCTATATTCACGAGCTAAACATACTAATTTTATTTGTTGACATGGTTGACAGATAGACGAAGAATGGTCTCATGCGGCAAAATAACCCGCGGATTCTCAACCGTCTCCTTCTTCATCAGCTTCGTCAGCAGTCTCATCGCTACAGCACCGAGATCATACATGGGCTGTGCTACAGTAGTGAGGAGCGGACGAACCATCGAAGCCATCCGGATGTTGTCTACACTGATAATCGAGAAGTCATCCGGCACCTTGAGGCCTTCATCCTGGATGCTGTGAATGGCGCCAATCGCCATCTCATCAGTAGCGGCAAAGATAGCCGTCGGCTTCTTCTTCAGACCCAGGAAGTACTTCATAGCTTCGACACCGGATTCGTAACGATAGTTACCGATGCGTACCAGATCCTCCTGATACTCGATACCTGCCGCCTCCAGCGCCTTCTTGTAGCCGTGGAACCGGGCATACCCGTTCGCAGGGTCCTGCAGTGTGCCGCTGATCATGGCGATCTCACGGTGTCCATGGCGGATCAGCGTATTCACTGCATCAAATGCAGCCGTCTCGTGGTCGATATCCACGGATGGATACGTCCCCTTCTCATCGCGGGTCGCACAGAGCACGATAGGCACAGCAGAGGTCTGGAACGCCTGAATATGCTCTTCCGTAACGGTTCCGCCCATGAACAGCAGCCCGTCCACCTGCTTCTCAAGCAGTGTGTTAATGACACGAATCTCTTTCTCTTTGCGCTTGTCAGCGTTGCAGAGAATAATGTTGTAATGATACATATTGGCAATATCTTCAATCCCGCGTGCAATTTCCGCAAAAATCGAGTTTGAGATATCAGGGATAACAACCCCTACGGTTGTCGTTTTCTTGCTGGCGAGACCTCTCGCCACAGCATTCGGACGATAGCCCAAACGCTCAATCGCTTCAAAAACCTTCTTCCGGGTCTGCGGTTTCACGTTGGGGTTATTATTCACAACCCGTGATACCGTAGCCATAGATACGCCTGCTTCTCGAGCTACATCGTAAATGGTTACCGTCAAATTACTCTCTCCATTGCGATAAATTTTATCGTTCGACTAATTAAAATTATGATACGACACTTTGTACAATTGTGCAATGATAACGCTTCATTTTCCTTTCAAAATTTCTTTCAAAGGTTGAAACGCCAGTTCTGGCGCGGCTTTAACGCCTTCCGCCAATTCCTGATTCTCCAATAGCTTCCAGTTGAAAGCCCTTAAAATTTCAATAATTCCGTATGCTTTCTCTATCGTATCAAAAAGCGCGTGAAAAATCCAACATTCGCTGAAAGTTTTTCATTGTTTTTGCAGACTTTTTTTCAAAATGTCAAAAAATGCTCTTTATTTGGCACTTTCTGCCGATTGGGCAGTCAACTGGGAGAGCCGCAGACCGATCTCTTCCATCCACTTCTTGTCGGACAGATCCGCCGCCGTGCGGTATACATCCAGCAGCAGATCAATCCGGCTCTGCATAGCCTTGCGGATAGCCTCCTCCAGTTCCGGCAAGCCGCCGGCAAACAAGCCCGCAGAAAGCGTATCCTTCAGCACACTGGCCCACTCATTGCGGTCCGCAAAGGACAGATGCAGCTTGCCCGCAGGGCGCTCTCCAAGCTCCCGGATCAGCAGACCCAGGTCACGCTTAATCGCCGTCAAGGGCTCATAGCGGGCGCATTGCCCGCAGGTATATACAGGGACATGAGTAATTTTGATCTTCGCACTATAAATTAGCGTATGCATATGTATGGTCATGACCCCGCCGCAGCCGCAAGACTTCTTCATTAATTGTTCCTTATACATCTCCCACACCTCAGAATGATCTTTTAAAAACGCATAGTATTGGCTTTTCCCTATTCTAGTATTCTACCTCATTCCCCTGAATCCCTGCTAGTTAGCATATCATGTTTTAATTGGTAATAGTTTTAGTATTTTCCATATCGAAATGTGACTTCAACTGTCTCTTTTGATAGAATGACATAGATATCAGGAAGTTAAGCCGAAGGGAGCTGTACAGAATGAGACTATCTGGTAAAAAAGTGATTGCGCTGGTGGACGATGAATTTGAAGATCTTGAGCTGTGGTATCCCGTATACCGCGTCCGCGAGGAAGGGGCCGAGGTTCATTTGGCCGGCCTTGAGAAGGGGAAGACGTATGTCGGCAAATACGGCGTTCCGGCCACTGCTGAATACAGCTGGGACGAGCTGAAGGCAGCCGACTATGACGGCATCCTTGTTCCCGGAGGCTGGGCTCCCGACAAAATCCGCCGGTACAGCGCAGTGCTGAAGCTGGTGCAGGATTTCAATACTGCGAAGAAGCCGATTGGCCAGATCTGCCATGCCGGCTGGGTCTTAATCTCCGCCAAAATTCTTGAAGGTGTAACAGTCACCTCCACACCGGGTATCCGTGATGATATGGAGAACGCCGGGGCTATCTGGAAGGATGAGCCTGTCGTTGTGGACGGCCACATCATCTCCGCACGCCGCCCGCCGGACCTGCCGCCATACGGCAAAGCGTTCTGCGATGCGCTGGCCGGTGAATAACAGGCAGCATGATATCTGATATAAACACAAGCCCTGCCCTGTCGTCTGACAGGATTCAGGGCTTTTTGCCGCTTTTAAAGGGGATTAGCGGATAGGAACGGACAGCTTCTCTTTGATCAGGGCAGGATACGCCTCAATGGTGAACGTCAGCGGCTGCGGATATTTATTACTTCCCAGACCTTTGTAATACATGTGAGGGATTGACTTCGCATTCTCCGGCTCCGTGCGCTGCGGAATATCGATATCAAACTTTTCTGCTGAATGAACTGTACCTGCTCCATCGGTAAATGTTTGCCCCAGCCTAAAGTCATTGTAGATACTGTTGTTCTTTGCCTGAGAATCATATTCCAGCACCATCGTGGAGCCCTTCTCCGTGTTATGAATGGACATTTGCAAATTCTGATCCGGAGCCTTGATAATTTGTTGCTTATCCGTATCAATTACTAATTGGGTTGCCTTCTTATCCAGCGCCAGAATTCCATTGATTTGCAGCTGGAGTGATTGTGCCAGGCGGCTGTCGTTCGCAAATATCAGTGTGCCCCCACTGTCTGTAAAGTCGGCGGCGCGTAAATCCAGATACGTATAGTCACCGCTGCCACCTGCTAAGAAACCCGGTTTGTATATGGAGAAGATCTGTTTGGAGTTCAGCGGGCCGCAGGTATAGTCCAGATAAATGCCGGAGGCGGCCAGATAGACCTCATTGATTTTAATTTTCTGACCTTCTATTTCCAGTGTTTTGTCTACATGTACGGTTTCTCCTGCCTTGGCGAGCTGCTCCCGGTCCAGCGGAAGAGCTACAGACAATTTAGAGAGAGGGCTATCTGCTGAAACTGGAGTGAACTGCTTGTACTTCCCAAGCTCCAGCTCAAACGTAATTTGATCAGGAAGAGCTCCCGCACCACTCTCCCACTGCCTTACTTCATAACCGTAGGTTATACGATTTGGGGAAATTGAGTTCCCCGGCCCCCTGCTTGTATTCAAAGGGTTTGCAGCAGCTCCAGTAAGCTGCATAAGTTCAACTCCGGCATTCTCGCCAGTCTTATTCTGCAATGAGTATAAAATGATAATCCCCTTCTGATCCGCAGCAATTCCATCTACAGTCAGGACAAATCCGTTCTGCTCCGCGGTAACACCAGTGATGCGCTGTACAAGGCCAGCCTCGATTGCCGAAGATACTGTGGAATGTCTTACTGCCAGATTATACTTTTCAAACACCCCATTGCTTGGAAGTAATACTGCCTGATCCGGAGCAGCTCCCTGTGTCTTCAACACCCCGCCTGCCCGGGGAAAAGAGAACAACAGTACTAGTCCAAGTACTGCCGCCGCTGCGGCCAGAGCATAACGCTTCCTAAGTGACATAGAGCTTCTTCTGGAACGCGTTATTCCTCTGCGGATTGCCGTATTCAGCCTCATTTCCGGGACCTCCTCGGCTTCCGCCGACAGACTGTGGTAGTACTCCTTCAGCAGCTCTTCTTCTGTCTTGACCATGCTATAGTCCCCCTTTGATTTTCATCTTGTCGCGCAATTGCTTAAGCCCCTTATTCAGCCAGGTCTTGACCGTTCCTTCCGGCTTGCCCAGCACCTCGGCAATTTCCGTCAGTGTCATATCCCGGTAGTACTTCAGGACAAGCACCTGACGGTACTTCGGCTTCACTGCTTCCAGAGCCCGCTCCATATCCAGCTTACGGTCACTGGTCATCTCCTGCAGTCCAGCGCTTGCCTGTTCCGGCACAGGAGCGGCCAGCCGCTTCCTGCGTTTCAGTTCATCCTTGCAGCAGTTGATCAGAATCCGGGTCAGCCAGGGTGCGAACCGGTCCTCATCCTTCAGACTCCCGCGCTTGACCCAGGCCCGGTATGTAGTTTCCTGAACCATTTCAAGTGCCTCCGCCTCGCTGCGCAAGTAACTGTACGCAATGCTGTAGAGTATTTTCTTCTGTTCCAGTACCCGGCTGATGAACAGCTGCTCCTGTTCATTCAAGCGGCGCACCTGCTCGCCTTCCCACGTATGTTCCATCGAGGCTTAGTATCCCCCTTCTTTTTTTGACTTCTGTATATACTGACTGTCCAGCAGTCCAAACGGTTTTGCTTTTTGGGCGAATGATGCTGTTGCACATGAATTCAGCTGCAATACAGCCATGGATGATTCGCACCCCTTTACAGCAAAAAGCCCGGTGTGTATGGCCCCTTGACCTTCACCGGACTTTATATCGATGTTCCTGTTCACCTTGTCTTTGTTCCGCCGATAACATTCGGCCGCTAGAAGGCTATGACGTCTTCTCTTTGGAGTCTCCGCCGGCACCCAGCGGAAATCCGCTCCGACCTACAAAAGCAGTAAGCTGCTCCTCTGTCTCCGAGCTGGTGCGGTTGCGGAAGCAGACCTTCGCAATCTCCCTGGCTTCAGAAGCCAGGGTGTTGAGCGTACGGTGCTTCACCTTCAGCAAGGCTTGCGGCGACATGCTCAGCACACTGATCCCCAGCTCCAGCCAGAGCGGCAGTGAGCGCTCGTCTGCGGCCATCTCGCCGCAGACACTGACATCAATGCCTGCGCTGCGTGCCGCATCCACCGTCATGCGGATCATGCGCAGCACTCCCGGATGGTACGGATGATACATATGGGCGATCTGCTCATTCATCCGGTCCACAGCCAGTACATACTGCACCAGATCATTCGTGCCGATACTGAAGAAGTCCACTTCCTCTGCCAGCAGGTCGGCAATCATCACTGCGGCCGGAACCTCAATCATTATACCTACTTTCATGTCGCGGTTATACGGTACTCCCCGGCTGTCCAGCTCGCTTTTCACCTCGTTCAGCACCGCTTTGGCCGCCTGCAGCTCTTCGACCGAAGAGATCATCGGGAACATCATCCGCACATTGCCGTAATGACTGGCCCGCAGAATGGCTGTAATCTGGGTTTTGAACATATCCTTGCGGTCCAGGCTGATCCGGATGGCCCGGTAGCCAAGAAACGGGTTCTGCTCCTCCGGCAGCTGGAAGTAATCCAGATGCTTGTCTCCCCCGATATCAAGCGTACGGATGACCACGGTCTCCTTGCCGACTTTTTCCGCGACCAGCTTATAGACTTCGAACTGCTCCTCCTCTGTCGGAAAAGAGCTGCGGTCCATGTACAGAAACTCTGTACGGAACAGCCCCACTCCCTCGGCCCCGTATTTCAGCGCCATATTCAGCTCCTTCACGGAACTGATATTGCCAGCCAGCCGCAGAGACACCCCGTCCTTCGTCACCGCTTCCACGGTTGCCAGCAGCTCCAATTGCTCCCGCTTCCGCTGCTGCTTCGCGCGTCTGGTGTTGAAATCAAGCAGTGTGGATTCATCCGGATGAATCATGACCGCCCCGGTCTCCCCATCGAGCACCAGCATGTCCCCTGTCTGGATAGGAGTCAGGATCTTGTTCTCCAGGCCCGCCACCAGCGGAATGCCGAGCGCACGGGCCATGATGGAGGAATGCGAGGTTTTGCCGCCCATCATCGTCGCTATGCCCAGCACATACGCCGGATTCAAATGCGCCAGCTGTGAGGGGGACAGCTCCTTCGCTACCAGGATGTACGGCTGGGTATCCGACGGCAGTGTAACCTCAGGCGCACCCAGGAGATGCTTCAGCAGGCGGTTGCCGACATCCTTGATATCCACCGCACGCTCCTTCATATATTCATCGTCGAGCAAATCGAACATCGCCACGAAGTGGTCGATCGCTTCCTTGACCGCCACCTCGGCTGCCTTGTATTGGCGTTCGATAATGCCGCGGATTTCGCTCATGAACACCGGATCATCCAGGATCGCCAGATGGGCATCGAAAATACTCGATTCCTCCGGTCCGACGACCTCGCGGAATTCTTTTTTGATAAACTCGATTTCGTCCTTGGAGGTCCGAATGCCTTCGTACAACCGTTCGAACTCCTTCGCCAGATCCACCGGATTCACCTGGGTGTCCGGCAGACTCCATTCCCAGTTCGGCAGGACAAAGGCCTTCCCGATGGCAACACCTGCTGCGGCGCCTATGCCTTGTATCATGCTTCGATCCCTCCAACATTGCTTTCATGTAGTACCACGGACATGACGGAAGACTGCCCCTTTTTCACGTTTTTGAATGGCGCATAGCTCCAGGATTTGACCCGGTCCGGGTTGGTAATCACCATCGGTGTCGCCAGCGAAGCGGCATGCTCCTTCAAGTAGGCCAGATCAAACTTGACCAGCAGCTGCCCCGGCTCCACACTGTCACCTTCCTGTACAAGCGCCTCAAACGGACCCTTAAGCTGCGAAGTATCGATTCCGATATGCATGAGCACCTCGAGCCCTTCGGGCGTAGCAATGCCCACTGCGTGCATCGTAGGGTATACGTGCATCACTTTGCCGAATACGGGCGAGACCAGCTCTCCCTTTTCCGGGACAAAGGCCACTCCATCTCCGACCAGCTTCGCGGCAAAAATATGATCCGGCACCTCTTCAATCGGCATCATCCGTCCCTGGATCGGCGCACTGAACAGCACCTGCGGCAGATCGCGCAGCATCAGCTTGTCAATCTCCTCACGGATCAGCTCCGAATATGTACCGAAGACGACCTGCACATTGCCCCCGCCCAGCTTGATAATGCCTGCGGAGCCCAGTCCCTTAAGCGCCCCTGTATCTATGAAGCGGTCATTATGCACCGTTAATCTCAGCCGGGTAATGCAGGCCTGAACCTGCACAATATTCTCCTTGCCGCCCAGCGCCTCCAGAATCAGCGGAGCCTGATACGGGATATTGCCCGCCCAGTCGCCCAGCTCAGAACCCTCCTCGCGGCCCGGCGTAGGAATCTGGAACCGGCGGATCGCCCAGCGGAACACGTTATAATAGACAATGCCATAGCCGATCCCGATTGGAATCAGCAGCCAGGCCCGCTGGGACAGATGCATATTGAGGAAGAAGTCGATGGTCCCCGCCGAATAGGAGAAGCCGTGATGAATCCCGAGCGAGTAGGTCAACACCATCGCAAGCCCGGACATGACCACATGCAGCGCAAACAAATACGGCGACGCGAACAGGAAGGCGAATTCAATCTGCTCCGACACGCCGGTCAGAAAGCACACCAATGCTGCACGCAAAAAAGTCTTCTTGATCTTGGGCTTGAGATCCTCGCGCGCTTCCTGAATGATCGCAAAAGCAATTGCGGGCAGGGCGAACATCATGATCGGGAACAGCCCGGCCATGAACACCCCCGCCGTAGGGTCACCGGCAAAAAAGCGCGGCAAATCCCCCTGTACGACTGTACTGCCGTCAGGCGTCGTAAAGGAGCCCAATTGGAACCAGAACACATTATTCAGAATATGGTGCAGGCCAAAGGCCGTCAGTACCCTGTATAGCACCCCGTAGACAAACACTCCATAGCCGCCGGTCACCTGCACTACCCTGAACAGCTCATTGAGCAGCTGCTGCAAGAGCGGAGACACCCCGAGCATGACCCAGGCGAACAGAGCCGAGAATAAGCCCATGAACAGCAAAACAAAACGCGACCCTCCAAAAAACTGGATCGCCTCCGGCAGCTTGATATTCTTAAACCGGTTATGCGCTACACCGGCTACAATCCCAAGGATAATCCCGATTAATGTTGCAGGCTGTACAGCCCCGTCTCCCATGTTGGACACAATCCGGTCATAAGTGAACATCCCTGCGAGTGCGGCCAGTCCGGCCGGTCCGGCCTGATTGGACAACCCCCACGCCACACCGACAGCAAACAAATAAGGCATGAAATAGAATATTCCTTGCCCCGCGTACGTCGTCACTTCGGATACCGAAGAAAGTCCCCATGCAGACCACGGTAAGCTGCCCAGACTCAGCAGGATAGCCGCCGCCGGCAGCACCATGGTAGGAAGCATAATGGCTCTGCCCAACTGCTGCAAAGATCCGAGCCAATTCAAGGCGACCCTCTCCTTTCTTTCTATATTGAATGGTAAGCGTTACAGCAGTTTTTGTCAAAAGAATCTGGGCGTGAACCGGAGGTGAAGCGCGCTACGAAGACGGCACCGTCAGCGCCATCAGCGCCTTTCGCACCCTTCGCACCCTTCGCACCCTTCGCACCCTTCGCACCCTTCGCACCCTTCGCACCCTTCGCACCCTTCGCACCCTTCGCACCCTTCGCACCCTTCGCACCCGCTAAAGTGTAGCATGAGCACAGACAGCCTACCAATAGAGCGGTGATTGTATTTTGTACAACAGATTGGCCGAAATTCCGCTCATATCCACGATCTATTGTATTTCGTACATTAGAATTCTCAGAATTACATCATAACCAACCATAAATCAAAATTCTACTGTATAAAATGCAACAGAAGCTCGAAATCGCGGGTTTTGACTAAATTCTAATGTACAAAATACATTCACACTGGTGCGGCTGCGACTATTCAAAGCCTTTTAACCAATGATGTTCCGTCTTCTCACCAACTCTGATCCTGATGCATTGGCCTCAGTTCATAGGATCTTATCCCTCTTCCGCCAGCGACAGGCTGGAGCAGTCCTTTCTCGCTCAGAGCGCTGAGCAGTTTGTGTGCCGTTCTAAAGTTAATCTCGAAATAATCCGTTACATCCTTAGGACGAAGGGGTCTTCCAATCTGCCAGGCTAAACGTAATACGTCTTTTTCTCCAGACAACAGTTGTGCTCCGGCCACTCTACTCCGCGCCAAAAACGGTGCCAGCGCCAGCTGCAGCAGCATCCGGCACACTTCGGGACGCTGCTGGATGTCGTCGAACGAGAAGTGCAGCATCTTCCAGCCCATCCCGGTCAGGAAGGTGTCCCGGTTCAGCGCATAGTTGAACTTTTCCCGGTCCATATCCTTGATATGGCTCTGATAACCGTCACATTCGATGCCAAAGCGGGTTCCGTTCTGCGGCAGAAAAGCAAAATCCAGAAACTGCGACTTCCGGTTCCAGTCGTACACCTCATATTCAGGGTGCAGATGCTCCAGTGACTCGAATAGCGGCCACCATACATTCTGCAGAAACAGCTTCTCCGCATAGTTATGTCCGCGCAGCAGCCTCCCCCTCCGTTCACCCGTTCTTTCATTCGTATGTGCCTCCATAAAGCTGCTGTGTGCCATTTCAAATTCCATATCTACCTTCCCCCTCCCGGAAAATGCAAAAAAACGCCCTTCTCCCCTTGTTAATGGAGTAAAGGACGTTCTTCGTCTGTGTAAATCATTTCAATAATTGTTAGCGAGAACTAATCAAGAATACTGCAACCAGGTCTGAGGGACATTTGAAAAAATTAAATCTGGATAGCTTTGACCTACAAGTATATCCGGTATCTGCACACCTGATCATACATGCGAATCGTCTTATCCCCGGCTCCGGCCCTTCATCGTAATCGCTTCCTCCACCTTAATGCAGCGGTCCATGATCGCGATCATATGATTGGCAGCGGCAATGTCCGCCGCCTCTTGACTAATGATCCCTTGCTGCAGCCAAAGCACACGTGCGCCGATATCAGCAGCCTCCTGCGCAACAGCCGCGCAGTATTCACTGCGGCGGAATACATTCACAATATCCACCGGCTCCGGAATCTCCGCCAGCGTATGGTAGCATTTCTCGCCCAGGATCTCCCCGTCCACTGACGGGTTGACCGGAATGATCCGGTAGCCCCGGCTCTGCATAGCCCCTGCAACCATATATGAGGTGCGGTCAGTTTTGTCGGATAGGCCAACAACAGCGATATTGCCTGCCGCAGCCAGAATCTCGCCGATCTCTTCCCTGCTAGGGTTCTCAAAGCTCATATGTGTATTTCCCCTTCCGTCTGATTTCGTCCATGCCCTCCGCAGCACTGCTTGCCGCTTCAGCCACGGTTCTGTCATTTTCAGCAACACCTATATCATACAGCGCCGCACCAGAAGTTCCAAATTCCCGTCAGCCTTACGTAACTGTTCATTTATATCTGGATCTACGAATCCTCTGGGTGCCCCAAGCTGCACAGCCATACCATATGAATGGAATCCGGCCCCCAATAATCCTGCACTGCTGCATGGGGCGTTCCGAATTTCCGCAGCCATCTGTCCTGCGCTCGCTTATATCCGCTGTCCAGGCAGAATTCGGAAATCCCCCGCTTTCTGAGAAAGACCGTGACCTCCTCAATTAAAGCTGAGCCTACACCCTGCCCCTGAAATTCAGGCAGGACATACAAGCTTCCCAGCTCACCGACAGCCGATAGGCGGTTATCGGTGCAGTTCCGTATGTCCTCTCCGCAAGGCGCATAAGAAACCGTGCCGATAACCACTCCACCGCTTCTGGCCAGCCAGAAATACACATCCGTATCCTGCGGATTCAGCGCAGCATTGGCCATCTGTATCTTGGCTGCGGTCTCCTGCCGGATGTCTTCCTGCAGGTGCCCCAATCCTTCCCGTTCGAAGGCGTCGGCGATCGTCACCTTGAACAGCTTCGATACGGAAGGGATATCTTCCGGAGCAAGAGGTGTGATGCTTAAAGAACCTAGATTGCTCAATTCACCCATTCCACATCCGCACCCAGCAAGCGCAGATGATCGAAATACTGCGGATAAGACTTCGCCACATGATGGGCATCCTTGATCAGCAGCGGCTGGCGGGCCCGCAGGCCAACTACAGTAAGCGCCATAATTACACGGTGGTCATAGTGGGCATTGATCGTTACGCCGCCTTCCACGCCATCCGGTGTGCCATGCACAATGATCTCGTCCCGGCGTTCCTCGACCTTCGCACCGGCCCGGGTCAGCTCAGCCAGATAGTCTGTGATACGGTCGCATTCCTTGTAGCGCAGATTCTCCACATTATAGAAGCGCGAGGTCCCTTCAGCAAAAACCGCCGCAGCTACCATTGCCAGCACTGCATCGGTTGCCGCATCGCCGTCGAATTCCACCGCCTTCAGAATGCCGTTCCCCTGCACATGCACTGTTCCGTTCTCATGGGTGAGCGGCACCTCCATCATCCGCAGCACATCGACAATGGCCCGCTCTCCCTGCTTGCTTCTCTCAGCCAGCCGGTGAATGGTCACATCCGACTTCGTCACTGCTGCGGCCGCAAGCACTGCGGCTGATCCCGGATAATCGCCTTGCACCGTATAGGTCTTGGCTGCATAGTTCTGGCGTCCAGGCACCTTGAAGGACATATAATCGTCAGCCGCATGTACGATAATCCCGGCCTGCTCCAGCACCTCCAGCGTCTGGCCGATGACCACCTTTGATTTCAGATCATCCACCACGATGATCTCACTGTCTTCTTCAAGCAGTGGCGTAAGGAATAAAAGTGCGCTGAGATACTGCGAGCTGACAGCGCCAGAAACGGTAATCCGTCCGCCCTGCGGCTTGCCGCCGCGGATCGTAATGGGCAGCCTTCCGTTATTATGCTCGACCTCCACGCCGAGCTGGCCCAGTGCCAGAATGAGGTCGTCATGCGGCCGCTTGCCGAGAGAATCGGGATACGTATTCACGAAGGTAACCTCCGGGCTAAGAGCAGCCACCGCCATCAGGAAGCGCAGCACAGCGCCGGCATTCCCGACATTCAGCTCCTTGACGTCACGGGGATGGCGTCCGAACCCCTGGACTACGATTTTCTCATCATCTTCAGTCAGGACTGCGCCAAGATCGGCAATACATCTGCGGATCGCGTCGCTGTCCTCACTGTGGGCAGGATGGTAGATCGTGCTGACTCCTTCAGAGAGAGCGGCTACCAGCAGGTAGCGCGTGGTGTAGTTTTTGGAGGACAGAGCTCCGAATTCTCCTTGCAGCGTCGGCGTAGGCCTAACAATAACGTCCATAGTATAAGCGCTCCTTCATCATATATAGTCAGTATGTACGGTCCTGTTTGACAGGGTAATCCGCAGTTGTGTTATCATTGCGTGAAGAAAGTCCATTCCCATTCAGGCAGAAAAGAGGGTACTATCATGAATGAAATTCCGCAAATTACACCGCAGGAGCTGCGTAAGCGGCTCGCTGCCGGCGAAGAGCTTGTACTGATCGATGTCCGTGAAGAGGATGAGGTTGCCTTCGGCATGATTCCCGGTGCACAGCATATCCCGATGGGCCAGATCCCGCAGCAGACGGAGAGTCTTCCGTCAGACACTGAGATCATCTTCATCTGCCGTTCCGGCAACCGCAGCCAGCGGGTCTGTGAATATCTGCAGCAATTCGGCATTCAAGGCTCTAACCTGAGCGGCGGCATGATCGAGTGGGATGATACCGAAGCGTAATTGAACTTCATCCTGATGTTAAGCGCCAACACACATAAAAGCTCAAGCGCGGTAACGCAGTAAAATGTATTGCGAGACCTCAGCCACATTCAGCTCCGTTGTATCGACCGTGCAATGCGCGAAACGGTAAGCTTCCCTGCGCTGTTCCATAATGGAACGGACCCGGTTTGCCGCATTGCCGGCGAGCAGCGGCCGGTTCACATCCCCGCTGACCCGTTCAATAATGGCATCCTCCGTGGCTGTAAGAGCCACAACAAATCCATGCTCCAGCATGACTGCGGCATTCCCTGGCGCAAGAACCGCCCCTCCGCCTGTAGAGATCACTTTGCGCTCTCCCTGCAGCATTTCCTGAAGCACCGCTGATTCAATGCGCCGGAATGCCTGCTCTCCGCCTTCTGCGAAGATATCCGCAATACTGCGGCCCTCTCTTCCGGTAATTACTGCATCCAGATCAACCAGTTCATAGTCAAGCTCCTCAGCCAGAATGGCGCCTACTGTAGACTTCCCCGTAGCCATCATCCCGACGAGAATGATATTTCGATCGTCCATAACAACCTCCAAGCCGCGACATTTGTCATATCATAACACAGGGTGAAAAGTTTGCACAATGCCGGCAGCCTTCATTTTGAAGCGGCCTGTACCTGCCATGGCTATGCCACATGGATGCAAAAAACCCGATAGCCCTCCGCGTGAAGCGGAAAGCATCTCGGGTTCCTAAGCATGAAGCTGAACGCTGCCTGTTACTCTGCCAGCCAGTTGTGGTGGAACACGCCTTCTTTGTCCACACGCTTGAAGGTGTGAGCGCCGAAGTAATCGCGCTGTGCCTGCAGCAGGTTCGCTGGAAGACGTTCTGTACGGTAGCTGTCGTAGTATGCAAGGGCGCTGGAGAATCCCGGAACCGGAATGCCCAGAGTTACAGCCGAAGCGATAACCTTGCGCCATGCCGACTGGTAGTTGTCCATAACATCCTTGAAGAACGGATCAAGCAGAAGGTTCTTCAGCTCTGCATTGTTCTCATAAGCATCTGTGATGTTCTGCAGGAACCGGGAACGGATGATGCAGCCGCCGCGCCAGATTTTGGCCAGCTCGCCGTATTTCAGATTCCAGCCGTATTCGTCAGAAGCTACACGCAGCTGGGCAAAGCCCTGGGCATACGATACGATCTTGCTGGCGAACAATGCTTTGCGCACGTTCTCGATGAATTCAGCCTTGTCGCCGTCGAAAGGAGCCACAGCAGGTCCGCTCAGCACTTTGCTGGCTTCAACGCGTTCCTCCTTCATGGCCGACAGGAAGCGGGAGAAGACAGATTCGGTAATCATGGACAGCGGCACGCCTAGATCCAGCGAGCTTTGGCTTGTCCACTTGCCGGTACCCTTTTGTCCGGCAGCATCAAGGATAACATCCACCATCGGCTTGCCGGTCTCTTCGTCATACTGAGCGAAGATATCCTTCGTAATCTCAATCAGATAGCTGTCCAGCTCGCCATTGTTCCATTCTGCGAAGGTGCTGTGCAGCTCCTTGGCATCCAGACCCAGAACGTCCTTGAGCAGGTGGTAGGCTTCGCCAATCAGCTGCATGTCACCGTACTCGATACCGTTATGCACCATTTTCACATAGTGTCCTGCACCGTCCGGCCCGATATATGTACAGCAAGGCTCTCCGCCCACATGGGCTGAAATCGCCGTAAGGATAGGTTCAACCAGCTTATACGCGCTTTCCTGACCGCCCGGCATAATGGAAGGACCCTTGAGCGCGCCTTCTTCACCGCCGGACACGCCGGTGCCGACGAAGCGGAAGCCTTTGTCTTCAAGATATTTACTGCGGCGTACCGTGTCAGGGAAATAAGCGTTACCGCCATCAATGATGATATCGCCTTGATCCAAGAACGGCAGAAGCTGCTCAATGGTGGCATCTGTAGCCTGGCCTGCCTGAACCATGATCAGAATCTTGCGCGGTACTTCGAGTGATTGTACAAACTCTTCAACGGAGAACGTACCCACCAGGTTCTTGCCCGCTGCTTCTGCGACCAGATCATGTGTCTTCTCCGGGGAACGGTTAAACACGGATACGCTGAAGCCTTTGCTCTCGATGTTAAGAGCCAAATTCTTGCCCATTACCGCCAAGCCAATAACGCCGATTTGTTGTTTTGACATCTGGTTCTCCACCCTTTGCACCCTGTATTTTTGTGAAATCCATTTCTCGCAGTATAAGAATACCACCCTTTGTCAGAGACAGCAAAGTTCCGCCTGCGAAAGAGAGATCAATTTCATTGACAAACTTCGATCCATCAGGGAAATTGCTCACAATGACTATTTTAACGGTTTTGTGCGCAGAAGTGAACCCCCGTCCTCAAGAAAGGCTCAATAAAAGGACACCCCGCGATGGGATGCCCTTAACCGCATGTATTCACTTCGCACCCTACCATTCCAGCGCTGCAAGCTCCCTGGTCAATTGCTCAAGCCTCGCTGTGCTGGCCGCTACCGCTTCCTTATCGCGTTCACGCATAGCTTCATTCAGCAAGTCGAGCTGTTCATCCACGGCAAGCCTGCGGTCGCGGATTCGCTCTTCGCCCTCTATGGAGTAGAACAGCTTCGTCAGCTCCTGATCGGACAAAAGCGGCCCCTTCTGGTACAGCACCCGCTGTTGATAACCGGAAATCTCCACCAGGCGGATGACTTCACCGAATAAAATATTCTCTATAATGATCTGACGGTCACGGAAGCGCTTGACAACGGCATGACCTCTCATATCCCCAATCAGCTTCTCCATCCATTCTGACAGGCGCGCATCACGGATCATGTAATCTCCCACCAGCTTGAAGCCGTCCTTAATCCGCTGGAAGCGCAGCTTCACAAGCTTGCGGCCGGTGCGCACCGAAATAAGAAAAACACTCTCGTTCTCACTCCAGTACAGGGAATAACCTTCCTTGATCAAGTCCTTGATTAGATCCTGGATATGCTGTCTGTCGAACCGCAGCTCCAGATTGCAGTACTCCACTTCATCATTTTTGTTCACGGCACTCCCCCCTAACTGCTTGATTTAAGCATCGTCAGCTTCATGGCCTAACCTAAGAGTAGAACAGACTGCCGGACCTCCGCCTGCACCTTGGATCTTTGCGTAGCTTACACTTATTTTATACTTCATATTATGTAGCGGTAACTTGGTTTATTGACTATTTTTACCCGTTTTTGGCCTTTTCCAAACGCTGGTACCCACTTTAGGAGGTATGGACCAGCCCTTTTATACGCAAAAACAGCAATAAAGCCGCATTCCTCCCCTTTTCAGGCGGTCTGCGGCTTATTGCATTTCTGCACCGGGTTCACTTCCCTGTGCCAGCTGGACTCAGTGCGCCCTGCCGTGCTTCAGCTTCGTCCGGTGGACGATCAGCAGATGCAGGCCGAATAATATAACCATTACTCCTGCGCTGGCCAGAAAAGGAGCGCCGTGGCTGACCGTATCCCACAGCTTGCCTGACACCACCGGACCGGCAACCATCCCTGAGCCCTGCAGCGTCAGGAAGAGCCCCCAGACGGTCCCGCGTTCGCCTTCCGGCACCTGCTTCGCCAGGAAAGCGTTCCACGCCGGAAGAATCAGCGCATAGCTGATCCCGACCAGCGCCACCGCCACGAAGGCCAGCGGCAGCCAGCGGACCTGTGAGAAGAAGGCCATGGAGCAGGCTGCCAGCAGGAAACCGATATTAAGGAAGATGGAAGTACCGACCTTATCGACCAGCTTCCCGGCGGGTATAAGTGTCAGTACGGTAATTCCTCCCCCGGCAATCAGCAGCAGGCTGAACTGGTTCGGGGTGACATGCAGCTCCGAGCGTGCAAACAAGGTGACCACCGGGGTCATAAGCCCAATCGCAAAAGCCTGCAGGAACAGCGCCGGGAACAGCAGACGGCTTACCTTCAGTGAGGAGGTGACCTGCTGCCAGGTCCGCTTCAGACTCTCCAAGGGCCTTACCGGCTTACGCGGTACCGGCGGTCCCTCTGCCGATATCTCACGCACCACACGCGGCGCATGCCCGCCGATCTTCGAAGGCAGGAACAGCGCCACGGCTACAACGGCGGCAGCGAAGCCCATCAGCACCAGGAAGACTGTCCGGTAGCCCTGTCCGCCATGATCCATCATGAAGTTGACGATAATCGGCCCGACTCCGGTTCCGGCCAGGGAGGCCATCTCCACCGCCCCCATAGCTGCGCCGCTGCTGCCGCTCTTGGTTGAGCCCGCCAGCTCGGTGATGCCTGTCATCGTGCAAGGCCACAGCGGCGAGGTACCAATCCCCAGAATCAGACAGGCGATGGACAAGCTTACGGCATCTTTGGCATAGATAATCAGCCCGACAGCCACGACCAGCAGCAGCAGCGCTCCTGTCATCGTCCAGCGGTAGCCGATCCGCTCCATCACCCAGCCGAACGGGCTGCGGAACAGGTTATCCCCGAGATACTGCAGCGCGAAGGCGAATCCGACCACTGTTACGGAGAGACCCAGAATATTCTCCATGTAGACTGGCAGCAGAGCTACCAGCAGCGAGCCTTTGACGAATTCGACCAGGAAAATAATGATCCACATTTCTAATATGAACGGTGAGGCTAAACTGATATGCATACGTTCCGCTGCTTTGCCAGACATTTCATCACATCCTAGTATTATGTTGATTGATTTGTTATACTGATGCTTGCTCAAGTAGAAATGGGTATTCCGTCCCTCCGGGGACACCTTTTGCTTCAGCGAAATCAAAAAAACCACTCTTCGCGAAAGGTTGTGACAGCATTAAATGAATCAACAAGCTACTCCCCTCTTCACTGCTCTCAAAAAGCATGCCGCCGGAAATCCAGTTCAATTCCATATTCCGGGACATAAGAAGGGGCTAGGGACCGATGCCGAATTCCGTGAGTTTATCGGCGATAACGCTCTATCCATAGATTTGATCAATATTGCACCGCTTGATGATCTTCATCAGCCCACCGGGGTTATCCTTGAAGCTCAGAAGCTGGCTGCAGAGGCTTTCGGCGCCGATTACACGTATTTCAGTGTACAAGGCACGAGCAATGCCATCATGACTATGATCCTCTCTGTCTGCTCAGAAGGAGACAAAATTATTGTGCCGCGCAATATTCACAAATCGGTGATGTCGGCCATTATTTTCTCCGGAGCCAAGCCTATTTTCGTCTCTCCTGTACAGGATGAGAATCTTGGGATAGACCACGGCATAACCACCAGCTCGCTGGAACGGGCTTTAAGGCGCCATCCGGATGCCAAGGGTGTCCTCGTTATCAATCCGACGTATTTCGGCGTATGCGCCGACCTCCGTTCGATTGTCGACCTGGCCCATAGTTACGGGGTTCCCGTACTTGTGGACGAGGCACATGGAGTACTGATTCATTTTCATGAGGACTTACCGGTATCGGCCATGCAGGCCGGTGCAGACCTGGCAGCAACCAGCGTGCATAAGCTGGGCGGCTCCATGACACAGAGCTCGGTACTGAACCTCAATGCCAAGACGGGTCTTGTCAACCCACAACGGGTACAGACCATTCTCAGCATGCTGACCACCACTTCAACCTCATATATTCTGCTTGCCTCTCTGGATACCAGTAGACGCAACCTTGCCCTGAACGGACATGAGATGGCGGCGAGAACGATTGCCCTGTCGACCTATGCCCGTAATTCAATTAATGAGATTGAGGGGCTGTACAGCTTCGGCAAAGAAATTCTCGGAACAGAAGCCACCTTCGATCATGATCCGACGAAGCTGAACATTCATGTACGCCACCTGGGCATTACCGGTTACGAGACCGAGAACTGGCTCCGGCAGAAGTATAACATCGAAGTTGAACTCAGCGACATGTATAATATTCTTTGCCTGATTACCCCTGGAGATACTAAAGAATCTGTAGATAAGCTGCTTGCGGCGCTGCAGGTGCTCTCAGCGATCCATTACAGCAAGGGTGAGATCTATGAGCTTAAGGTACAAGTGCCGAATATCCCGCAGCTGGCCCTAATCCCGAGAGATGCCTTCTACGCGGATACACAGCTGATTCCCTTCCGGGAGTCTGCCGGTTACATCATTGCAGAGTTCATCTACGTCTATCCGCCGGGTATTCCTATTCTTCTCCCTGGAGAAGTTATTACCCAGGATAATATCGACTATATCATCGACCATGTAGAAATCGGATTGCCTGTCAAAGGACCTGAGGACCGCAGCATTACCAATATAAAAGTTATTGTCGAAGCAGAGCCGATCTCCTAAGGCTTTTCCCATAGCAGTGCGACATGCAAAACCCCGATACGTATAGAGTATCGGGGTTTTGCATGAATGCCTGAAATCTATTCTTGCTGGGCAAGCAGCTCGTTATAAGCTTCTTCAACAGCTTTCCATTCAGCTTCATCTTCAATGTTGTACAGAACCATTTCCTCGTCTTCTTCTTCCATACGAAGGATGATTCCGTCTGCTTCCGGGTTCTCGCGCTCAAGCAGCAGGGCGTACAACTTCTCGCCTACGTCGAACGTTTCCACCAGTACCATTTCTACATCTTCGCCCTGCTCGTTCGTCAAGGTCAGCACAAACTCCTCGTGCTCATGGTCGTGATCATGTCCGCAACCGCATGCTTCACCATGTTCATGGCCATGCTCATGTTTGTGATCGCTCATTGTAATACCTCACTTTAATTGAATTATCCTACATTTGGTATCGTAACACGTAAGATAAGGACAGGTCAATTTGCAGGAGGGACTTAATTCTTGGATGAAGCCGTAACTACCTTCTCGGACACAAGAATGTACTCTCCGTTCTTGGACGCCTTCATGAAGAAGCCAACACTATATTTGCCCGGTTCCTTGAAATCATAGGTGAATTCCGGTGTGGAGAACCAAAAATCCTCATTCTTGGAGCCGGCAGCATCCTCCAGAATATCCTTCACATTCCCGGCAGGATCGGTAATCGCCACCTTCACGGCAGCAATGCTGTCCTTCAGGCTGTCCACCTGTGTCAGAATCTTCATCTTCAGCTTGCCTGTGTTGACATTGCCGAATACCGTATCGCCTTTGAACAGTACGATATGAACGTTCGGCTTAAGGATCGTCACTCTGCCCGAGCCGTCCCAGCTGACGATACCTCCGGCCTCTCTGGCGGGAATATAGGTCTTGCCGTCAATCAAATAGCCGCCATCGGCTATTTCCTTTCCATTGCTCCATACTTTGATCCTCTGGTTCACAGCGTCCGCGAACAAATAGGAGCTTCCCATCATGAAAAACACAACCGTGCAAAGAGCAATTTTTCTCCATCTCATTGTAAAGCCCCTCCAAATAATTCATGCTGTTAATGTATACTGCTAAGCCAACGACAAGTTGCGCAGAATTCAGGGAATTATTTCTTTTTGCAGAAGAAAAGAAAATCAAGCCCTTCAGCAACCGGTTTCGGCATGTGCAGCAGACGTTAACGCAGCATTATTGGAGAAGCTGCTGTCTCCTCTGGACATAGAAACGGCCGGACTTCAGCGCCTGTAAGACGCCTGTCCGGCCGTTCCTCCTGTTATCTATGCCCGGCTAAAATTGCGGAAGCTGATCCAGATTATTCGTAGGATCTCCGTCTGCATCGCCGCGGATATACATTTCGCCATCTTTACCTTTAAAAACATTAACGCCAGCTATGCTGCCGGACTGCACCTCCTGAAGTGCCTGCTGATAATCCAGCACACGTCCGGAGGAGGTCTGGAACCCGGTCAGGTCCCCGTCACCGTTACGTTTGGCGGCAATAAAGCGTTCCCGTTCTTGATTCATCACTTAGGATCGTCTCCTTCGCACTAGAATTAGCCAGCTGCTCTGGCCGATTCTAGCTTGTCCATCGCAGCGAAAGAGTATGTACCAGGAAGTTTATAGGGCCTTACTCATTCTGACATGCAGAATTCCGGCATCATAGAAGGGTTCCTTGGAAATCACTTCATAGCCAAGCTTGCGGTAAAAGGGTTCTGCTTGACACTGGGCATCCAGAATGGATGCCTGCAGCCCCAGCTCACGTGCGCGTTCTTCCATAGCCAGCAGCAGGATACGTCCGCATCCCTTGGCACGGAAGGCCCCGTGAACGGCAATCCGCTGCATCTTGGCGGTGTCCGCTTTATAATAGATCATCCGGCCGGTTGCTGCCGGCTGCCCGCCCTCCATGAGCAGAAAATGATGCACATGCTCACTGATAGCATCATATTCGTCGATTTCCTCTTCTACCGGCACCTTCTGTTCTTCCACAAATACCTTCTTGCGGATCTCCAGCGCCATTTGAAGCTGCTCCTCTGTAGTAACATGTACGATTTCCACTGCCATCCCCTGGCTCCTCTCTGTAGGTCCAATCAATATGGAGCATTATACAGAATTATTAATATTCTGTATAGAGCCTGAGCGTTTCGGGGCAAGGCCAGCGGGCAGGGAGACTGTACTCAGGGAGTGTCATAGACCTCCTCGGGAATCGGGCGGTCATACACATCCCGCAGAACCGGCGAGGTCAGGCTATCCCGTGAATTCAGACTTCCGTCTAGTCCGGTCATGTTGTGCACATCCGTATATTCAGGAATCTCCTTGCCTGACGCACATCCGGCGATTCCCAGAAGGAGACACGCTCCAATCCATAATAGACATACTCTTGCCATACGCATTGTTGTTACCCCCTTATCCTTCTCGGCTCTTTACAGCTTTGACGAAACGGGAGGTTCATAAACGAAGCTCTACAGATTTACATTGCCAACCACATGGACAAGATACATCATACCCCCGAGAACTCCAGCAAGGACAAAATACGCCGCCCCATATCTCCAGCGGGAAGCAGCCGGCACATCATAGTACTTATCATTGTCATAAACAGTGAAGCTGATCTCACAGGTCATCTTCAAGTGAAGGCTGGCGTCCACATACAGCTGGTCGAGCTGCACGACTTTGACTTTTCCGATCAGCGACTGTACCGGCAGGGTCGTCGTTCCATAGTAATCCAGGTTATCCCAGCGTACCCCGACGAACTGCTGGCGGTTCAAATCACTGTAGGTGGTGAACGGCAGCTCCCGTTTATGCTCGGGGCCGGGGATCAGGTACCCTTGCTCCTGCAGATCCTCTATGGGGATCAGGAAGCTTTTAAGCACCGTATGCATCTGATTCTTCGTACGCCGGCTGATGTACTTCTTATACATATCATAGGCGAACATTACCCAGATGATGCCGAACAGGATAGATTTCAAATAGATGATTACAGCTAAGCCTCCAATGAGCCCTACCAGCCATAACCAGCGGGTAACTGCCGTGGCAATTCTCCCCCCGTCCAGCGGATGGATCGGCAGCAGATTAATCAAATTCAGGAAGAAGCCGATGTAGGCCAGTGAATATAACAAGGGGCTATGATAATAATAGGCTGCTCCGAACACAATCAGTGCACCGATACTCCCCAATATAGGACCGCCAAAAGCGACATAAGCTTCCTCCCTGGCATCCAGCGGCTGCTTCTTCATCGTAATCAGTGCGCCCATAAAAGGAATGAACAACGGAGCGCTTACCGGCAGTCCGATCCGCTTGGCAGCGATCACATGGCCGATCTCATGAACGAATAATAACGCAACGAAGCCCACAGCGAATTGCCATGGCGAAATTAGTGCATAGGCCCAGATCGATACCATCATGGAGATCAGCGGACCTGCGATTTTGCCCAGCTTGAGCAGAGAGATGATGGCTTTTCCCTTAAGCAGCAGCAATACCGCCCCACTGCCCAGCCATCCCCATGCGCCTGAGCTTTTTTTCTCCTGTTTGTTTTCCTGCAATAGTCTCAATCTCCTTTTGATCTCTCTTACTCTCTACTGTCGCACAGGAGTGCGGTGGATTGCAAATAGACTTATGATGTTGACAAATCTCCCGGGCTGCATATATGATATCCAGTAATTAGGATACCACAATAGCTGCGAAGAGAAAGAGTCCCTCGGCAATTCTTCCACAGAGAGCTCCGGCCGGTGAAAAGGAGCAAAGAAAACCCTTGGGAATATGGTCTCAGAGCTGCGCACCGAAACCTGGCATTAACGGGTCGTAGGCTGCGCCGGAACCCGCATCCGTTACCATGCTAGGGTATACCCGCATTTTTATGCGGTCGTACCTGAAGAGGTGAATGCCGCGAGGCATTGATGAATTTGGGTGGTAACACGTGAGCACAGGCTCTCGTCCCTTTGGGGGATGAGTGCCTTTTTTGCGTCCAATGAATTTGAGGAGGAGAGAGAGATATGACTAACATTTTTATCGGAGGGGCTTGGCCTTATGCCAACGGCTCCCTGCATCTGGGCAGACTCGCCAGCATTCTTCCGGGAGATATTCTGGCCCGCTACCACCGTGCCAAAGGTGACGCTGTACTCTATGTATCCGGCAGTGACTGTCACGGCACCCCCGTTGCTGTACAGGCGGCGCAGGAGGGTGTAACGCCGGGCGAATTCGCCAGCCGGTATCATGAGGAGTTCGCCGATTGCTTCCGCACCTTAGGCTTCACTTATGACTTGTATACCCGGACCGATCAGGCACATCACCACAGCACGGTACAGGAGCTGTTTCTTAAGTTGCTGGATCACGGGTATCTGTACCAGAAATCCAGTCTCCAGTGCTATTGTGAGCAGGACCAGCGCTTCTTGCCGGACCGTTATGTCCATGGCCTCTGCCCGGTCTGCGGACAGCATGCCCGGGGAGATCAATGCGATTACTGTTCAACAATTCTCGATCCGGCGGATCTGCTGGAACGCACATGTGCCCTCTGCGGCACTGCGCCTGTGCTGCGCTCTACTCAGCATTACTATCTGTCGCTGTCCAGCTTCCAGCAAGCACTCACAGAATATGCTGATTCCGCGCAGGGCTGGAGAGATAATGCCGTCCGGCTAACCCGCAGATATCTGCAGGAAGGTCTGCAGGACCGTGCAGCAACACGCGATCTGGACTGGGGCGTGGATGTGCCCACTCCCGGCTTCGCAGACAAGAAAATCTATGTCTGGATCGAAGCGGTCAGCGGCTATCTGTCCGCCAGCAAGCAGTGGGCGGCGGAGACAGGCAACCGGTGGGAGGATTTCTGGTCTATAACATCCGCACAAAATAACGATGGGCAGCCGCCAATAACCGCTTACTATGTGCATGGGAAGGACAATATTCCTTTTCACAGCCTGATCTGGCCGGCTCTCCTGCTCGGAGCTGAGGAACTGCATCTGCCGGACCGGATCTTCTCTTCTGAATATCTGACCCTGGAAGGGCAGAAATTCTCCACCAGCCGCAATTGGGCGGTCTGGGTGCCGGATATTCTCAGCAGGTATGACCCGGACTCGGTCCGTTATTTCCTGACGGCGAACGGTCCCGAGAAGCGGGATGCCAACTTCTCCTGGAGAGAGTTCGTCTATAGCCATAACAGCGAGCTGCTGGGCGCGTTCGGCAATTTCGTCAACCGCAGCCTCGTGTTCCTGAATAAGTCCTGGAATGGCAGAGTTCCAGACGGAGTTTTGGACGAAGTATGGGTTGGCAGTCTGGAGCAGCTGTATAAGGAAGCAGGAAGTCTGATTGAGGCCGGACATTTCAAGGAAGCTCTGGAATTCATCTTCTCGCATATCCGCCAGGCCAACAAATATTTCGATGAACAGCAGCCTTGGCTCCAAATCAAGCATGATCCTGCTGCCGGGGGCAACACGCTGTACACCTGTGTTCAGATTATTGCCAACCTGGCAAACCTGCTGAACCCGTTCATTCCTTTCTCCTGCGAGAAGATTAGAGGCTTCCTATCCATAGAACAGCCTGTATGGCACCCGGTATCCATCCTTGCAGGGCAGCCTATATTGGAGCTTAAATTACTGTTTGAGCGGATAGAGGTGCAGCGGATCGAAGAGGAGCTGGAGCGGATGGGGATGGATTAAAAAAGCGTTCTTCCCGCATACCGCTCACTAAAGCAAGCGGCGCAGGCAAAAACGCTCCGGGAAAAAAATAGGAATGGATGCACAGCAGCTGTCCGCTCTGTGTGATAACTTAGTTCTGGCCGGGGTAACGTGCTCCGGCTGCAATTCCTTGCGGGGATATCCGCTCAATCCGTGCGAGATCCTCTGCCGTCAATGTAACCTGAAGCGCTCCGAGGTTCTCTTGTAACCGCTCCAGCCGCTTCGTGCCGGGGATCGGTACAATCCGCTCTCCTTGTGCTAGAAGCCAGGCCAGAGCAAGCTGTGCCGGGGCGCAGCCCTTCTCGGCTGCCATCTGCCCGATCAACGAGACGACCTCCAGGTTCCGGGTGAAGTTCTCTCCCTGGAACCGCGGGTAATGGCGGCGGTAATCATCCTCCGGCAGATCATCGAAGCTCTTGATCTGTCCAGTCAGAAAACCGCGGCCCAGCGGGCTATAAGGAACGAAGCCGATGCCCAGCTCCTTGACCAGCGGCAGAATCTCATCCTCCACCTCCCTGCTCCAGAGTGAATACTCTGTCTGCAGGGCGGTCAACGGATGCACCGCGTGTGCCCGGCGGATCAATTCAGGCGAGGCCTCGGATAAGCCGATAAAGCGGATCTTCCCTTCCTTGACGAGGTCAGCCAGGGTACCGGCGGTTTCCTCAATTGGGGTGTTCGGATCAGGACGGTGCTGATAGTACAGATCGATATAATCTGTGCCGAGTTGATAGAGGCTGGCATCTACGGATTTTTTGATATAGGCCGGATCTCCCTTGGTTCCCTGAGTATGCGTAATGCCGAATTTGGTCGCAATCACCGCCTGATCTCTCCGGCCCTTAAGCGCCCGTCCGAGAAGCCGTTCATTGCCGCCGAAGCGCTGCTGCTCGAAGGCTCCATAGATATCCGCTGTGTCCAGCAGAGTTACGCCCAGATCAAGCGCACCATGAATGGTTCTTACAGACTCTTCATTATCAGGCATCATCATCGTTCCGAGTCCCAGAGCTGATACGCTCAGCCCTTCGTTACCGAGTATTCTTGTATGCATATGGTTGCCTCCCTCTGTCCCTGTAATAGATCTTTCGAACATGTCTTATTCTAACCGTCCTGCCATGGAGCAGCCACAGTACGTTCATACTAGTAAGATCATTACCAGGGAGCAGCGGAAAACGTATGGGGTATGTCCCTCACAGAATCGTCTGCTACGTCATAACAGGGGTATAGATACAAATATGCAGGCCCGGGTGATCCGCCAGATTTGCCATCGAATTGATATCGTATACGACAGGCTGACTTGTACCAAGGCTCTCTATGACCACACGGTTGACCCTTTTGCCCTGAATATTGTGCTGCTTCCACATCCCGGCGAAATCTGCACTGTCCTCCAAGAGCTGATCGACCATCTCCTTGTGCCAGGGATCATGCAGGTTCAAGTCATAATAGGTTCTGTACACACCTACTGAATGTAGGGCGAACTCCTCCCAGTTCAGCATCCGGCGGCGCAGCTCCAGATCCAGGAACAGAAGACGCATCATAATGCGCTCTGAAGCAGACAGACCTCCGAAATCACTTAGCACTTCACTCGCTTTATCATTCCAGGCCAGCACCTCAGACCGCTCATTCGTTATAAAAGACGGATAAGTCAATTGGCGGATAATATCCCGCCACTGCGGGTTCAGCTCCGGATTGACCGTATCTATAGAAGCAAGTGTATCCGGCAAGCCAGGATTCCAAAGCTCAAACAGGTGCTTGCGCTCATCTGCCGACAACCGCAGCGCCTGACTGAGACTCTCCATGACCTCTCTGGAAGCGGTAACCTCCCTGCCCTGCTCCAGCCATGTATAATAAGTGCTGCTGAGGCCGGCCAGAACCGCAACCTCCTCCCGCCGCAGACCTGGCGTTCTGCGCTGACTGTTCGTTTCCTTGATGCCTGCAGCTGCTGGCTGCAGACGGTCCCGCCGTGATCTCAGGTAGTCGCCAAGACGCTTAAACCTCGTAATCTCATTACTCATGAGCTGGGCCTCCTTTCAGCCAATCGTGTGTCTATTCTACCAGAAATACGATTAAGATTGATTCACAGATGCTTCACATATTCACATACTCTCGCATATAGCGTGGGGTAGATCCCCGGGTAGGTCACCGCCTGCGGCAGCTCGCTGAAGCTTCGAAGCTCCGCCATTTCGAACGGGGGCATAGCTCCGAACCTTTTGACATCTGCATAATACAACATTCCGTAGCTCTCTCCCAGCTCATCACTGCTGACCGAATAGATGCATAGCGGATGCAGCTCATAATCTTCGGCGCCTGTCTCTTCATAGAGCTCTCTTACCGCAGCTTCCCCGGGGCTCTCCCCCGCCTCAATATGCCCCCCGGCAAATTCCCAGGTGGACCGCTCACGCTGCCGCACAAGCACCCAATCTTCGCCTTGCTTCATAAAAATCACCACATATTTTAGACTCACCCCAGGGCGCTCCGCTTCATGTAACGTTACGATCATGATAGAATTTCACCTTTTATGTTGTTGGTTAAGGAACTTCCAGACAAGCGCTATTATTGTAATATACTACGGATGGGGTGTCGTGGGTTTTTGTCACTCTTTAAATATCCATAAAAAAAGAAACTATAACATTGCATTAGACACATAAAGTCATCTGCTGCCAAACGTCAATAGCTTCTCTGTTTGTTTTTCGTGTTTCTAAAAAGAAAGAAGGCCTTGAATATCAAGGCCTTCTGCATATAGGACGGATGGGGTTCGAACCCATGACCCCTACCCTGTCAAGATAGTGCTCTCCCGCTGAGCTACCGTCCTGCAACGAAATTTATAATAACACAGGACGTGAGGGAATGGCAAGCTATTTTTATATTTGCTTTTGCAGCATCGGTTACTTCATGGTCAGTGTCTACCCGTTTATGATTTCAAGATTAAAACTTCTTCCTCAGGGAGGCCTGAGGCTCTAACAATAATGGAGGTTTCTACTCCAAGTGCAAGAAGTTCACGCACCATTGCCTCTGCCTTTTTTCGTTCACCCTCTGCTCGTCCTTCAGCTCGCCCCTCAGCCCTAGCACCATTCATCCGCGACGCCTCATCCCGCAAATACTTCATCCGGGCTTCATACTCCATCCTTGTAGCGGCATCCTGACTCAGGAACTCCAGCGTATCCATTGCTTTTTTCAACATCGGTTCATTCATGGTCAGCACCTCCCAGTTTGGTTGTTCAACACCCTTCAGGAATAATAACCAGTTGATCAGACCACCAGTTAATGGGACGGCCTGCTCCTCGAGCTTTGTTAATTCCATTACATGAATTTCCAGATCGTTATTCAACTGAATCCCAGTGTGGTCTTCCCGAAGGTGAAACACATTATGATGACGGTCATTCGGCAGGCAGGAATAGTTCAGAATATTGATCGTCACACACTTCTTCAATTGGCTGTAATCGTCACCTTTTTGAATTTGGTGGTAATACATCTCGCTCCAGTAGAAAAGTGTCCGCTTCTCCATATTGTATGGATTGAACAGCTGCATTTCGATGTTAATCCGTTTGCCCTCTGCCGTCTTGGCCTTGATATCAAGGATTGACTGTTTCTCAGCTGGAGCATCCTTATCTGTGTACGGATTCATTAATATAATTTCTGTAAGCGGGGGTTCGCCGGCTTCCATGAAGGTACTATTGAGGAAGGCCAGCAGAACATCCTTGTTATTCTCACTGCCGAAGATTTTCTTGAAGATAAAGTCATTCCGTGCGTCGAGTAATTCCACGATTATCACTCCAATCATATACATTGATTATATCATGGCAGAACCACTCATTGTAAACGAAGCCAGCCTTTTGTGCCCCATATATTGCTATTCTGTCCCCTTAAATATCTATGAAACATGCAAGCCCATTTTTTATCTTCAGCCCTCCCATTTACCTGTAAGTTATCGCCATTCGCTTATCCACTAATGCAATGCCGTCTGCTACACCTTTACCGTTGAACAGACCTGAAATTACATATATTTTCGAATCATCTTCAGCCTTTGCTGCCCATTCTTTATCATGCAAGTAACGCTTGTTGATGGAATCGTAAGCATAATCCAGATTGCGCTCCATATCCATCAGATATTGATCGCCGTATATTTTTTTGAAGTCATCTTTGGACATGCCAATTTTAAAACCGCCAGTGGTTTCATACGTATCTTTCGATTCCTCTGACAGAGTAATACCTGCCACTTTATCCTCACGGTACATAACCCTTACACCAGAGCTGTACATGACGGAATTCGCAATACTCTTATCATCCCCTTCACCAAGTACCTCTTCCGCTTCCGCACGGCTCATTCCATACCCAACAATGGCTTTAGAATCGTTCACCTTTTGGACGGCTAAATCTTTGGTGGTTAACCCGTCTTTGGAATCCGCACAAGCTGTCAATATGAACAAGAACAACATTACCATTATCGTTTTTCTCATCATGCCCTCCCAGATGCTTTTTACCTAAACTTTACCATGTTAGGCGGAGTAAGAAACAAAAAAAAGACTGCATGAGCACATGCCCACACAGCCTCTATTAATGACAGTATGAATCTACAGCGATCAAGCTGCTCCCATGACTTCCTTAACTAAGCTTATATCTCTCAGTAATTACAGATGCACTTACCGTGAACCCTCTTTTTTGCATGGTCTTTGTCAAGGTCTTCTGAACACCGCCATCCGGATCACATACCAGGTATTTATCAAAACCGGAAGCGGAGGAGTCATGCCCGTCCACAATGACATAATGAGAGTTGGAACCTTCCTCAAGTCTCATCATGCAGATGTTCCCTTTTTCGGCTTCCACGGATACGTCCGCAATCGGAGTAATGCTTACAGTGATACTCTGACTTCCGATTTTTGCAGTGAATCCCTTTGCTGTGAAATCAGCAGCGTTGTCCGTTCCCTTTTTAGTTGCTTCCCAAACGGCGTAATACACATTGGATTTCGTTGCATTAGAGAGCCCGCCTTTATATAAAATAAACATGGCAAGATCACAAATAGGGCAACCAAATTTTTGAATAGTCCCTGTCGCTCCTGTTTTTCCACAATTCTTAAAAAAATTCGCATCTGTAAAAGCCGGAGTAGAGGTACCTGGATTGTAAATTGAAGTATCCCCCTGGTTGATCAGATGGGTAGATGATAGTTTATGCGGCATAAACTATACCTCCTAAAATATATTTGAGAGGATCGAAATCGCTATGCTACCTTCGTCCTCACAATACATAGGATATGTTGATAGATTAGGAGACGCCACCAAGCAAAGTACCCTTCTTTGTGAAGATTTGTTGAATCGATCCTGGATGGCTGTTAACTTTCTCTCTTGCTTTCTATATAATAGAGGCAGCTTACACTCGGAAAGGACTGAACTATGCACAGATATCAATAGTTGTGCCTCACCGACACCATAATATTTAATGGAGGTAACACTTTGATGATTACTGAATTACGTACCGAGCGATTAGTATTAAGACAAATGAGTACCACCGATTCAGCCAGTCTCTTCGCGATCTGGTCCGATCCTGAAGTCACCCGGTTCATGAATATCAGCAATTTCACGGATGAGTGTCAGGCCGTAGAGATGATTGAGCTGCTTGATAAATTAGCGGGCGAGAATCAGGCGATCCGCTATTCCATCACGGAGGCAGAATCCGGCCGGATTATCGGCTCATGCGGTTACAATATGCTGGACTATGACAATGCGAAGACTGAGATTGGTTATGACCTTAGCCGCGAGTACTGGGGAAAAGGATATGCGCCTGAAGCCCTTCGCGCACTGATAGATTATGCGTTTGATACACTGGGCTTCAATAGAATAGAAGCAAAGGTTGAACCTGCTAATATCAATTCGATTAAGGTGCTGCAGAAATTAAATTTCTCGCTGGAAGGAATATTGAGGCAGAGTGAGCGCTCCAACGGAACCTTCATTGATCTGTGTATGTATTCTAAATTAGCTGCAGATTAGGATAATCTAAACAAAGGCTGTCCCTAGGCGCTTGAGAATGAATAGCGCAGGGTCAGCCTTATTATATATACCACTTCCGATCTACTCTTCGCTTCTCAGTCTGGAAAAATCGCCAACCTCCCTAAAAAAATAAGCTACCACTGGGGCAGCTCCACTAATTGAATATCCGATGCGGATGTCTTTACGTATTTGAGAATTTCTTTATAGCCCTTCTCTGACAGAAAACACTTTTGCTCGACTCCTCTATGGTCTTCCCCAAAATAAGCAATATGAAAAGTCTTATCCAACTGGATAATATTAGAAACCTGAATTAACGTGTTTCTATCTGCTAGAACGAAATTATATCCTGAACTGGCCAGGGTATTAAGCCAATATTTCAGCGTACCTACTGTATAAAAGGTCTGATCGTACGTATGGACAATGATCCGATAGATAGTCCGTTCAAATTCCATAAAAGTTATTTTTTCAATATCGAGTGAGAATACACCAGTGTTTCCCTCTGTGTCTCTAGTAACAGATATCGTGCTCAAAGGGATCAACTCCAATGTTATTTAAGTAACTCTTCCGGAACCTCGGGTTGGTTAATGTATAATACACTTGCTGTAACCAACACGATAAGGGCAGCCAAGGCGGACAAACCAGAAGCAAGCTTATACACTACTTTGCGCTGCAAAGCTCTCATTGTCAGATTTTCACCTCCCTTCTAGCTATAATCAGACTGATGGATTGTGCCAAAAAACTGGCTGCGATGACAGGTGATCCTACAATGATATTGGCAGCTACTAGCAGTAACGCCACGATTCTCAGCTTAGGCCAGTGTCGCTTGGGAATCCGGGTTTGTCGTTCAATACCAGTGGGTGCCAGCCATAGAACCACTAACAGACTAGCTGCATTCATTAGCATAACGTACAGAGGGCTAACTTCCACGTAGGACAGGACTGTGAACAAGCATACCGTAAACAAGACACAGGCTATACCGGATTTGAGATGGGCTCCGCCGGACACCTGACGTAATAAGGCAAAGGAGATCAGAATCTGCAGAGCTTCACTTGTCCTGCCCGTAAAAAGGGATACTACCAGCGTCAGCCCAATTATAAAGACCACATTAAGCACTACGCTAATCGCAAATTTCAGGACAGCGTAGGATGCCGGGTGCTCAGGTACAATATTTTTAATCGTAAATGCCAGCTTGCCGGACATGAATTCAAGCATCTTCCCGTTCCCTCCGGGTGGAATAATATAGAAGGAATACAGACATCACCAGGAAAATCAAGGCATTGAGCAGAATTTCATTATAGTAGAGTAGCACTGAAATTCCTATCACGAAGCCGAAAATCAGCAGAGACAACAGGATATCCTCTATCTTGAAGCGTAGTTTATCCAGATCGAACGTGAAGCCCTTGCCTTTGCGGTACAGTAACCCAAAGATACCAAACACCACGGCAGCGGTCGCAACCTGTAGAAAATATCCGTTCGCGGTACTGCCAATATTCGATATCGATCCGAACATGAGCAAGGTGAGCAGCGTCTGAATCCCTGCAAAAATAGCAAATCCTGATATCGTTGCAATGATAGATAGAATCAGCGGCATCCTCACCACCGCAGCAAAAAAGAAGATGAAAATCAGAATTAAAACAAGTGGTGCAACATTCGACATGCCCAGTTCATTACGTAACAGATAGCTTTGCAGATTGTTAAGCAAGATGACAAATAAAGCCTGCCAGATGTACCATCTCCATTTGAATCTATAGAGAGACATAATCAGATAATAGAGCGCAAGCGTCTCTATTGTTGAGAAAAACATAAATCCTACAGGTTCCCAAGACAAACCATAACACCGCCTGACTAATTTTCGTTCACAGAATTAATTATATATCCCCGTCACACCTGGCGTATACTCTTTAATTACAAAATTCGACACTTTTTGTCCGATCACAAAAAAACATCCGTTGGCTGCTCTAAATCGAGCTCAACGGATGTTCCTCTGTGTAAAGCAGCTTGGCTGTACGTCTTATATTTCAGACCAAATTACGTTAAGCTCAACGGTTCCCTCCTTGGACGCAAGCGGACCGCCAATGATTGACCAGCTCTGCTTACCATCCTTGGTCTTCCCTTGAATGATCAGGTTCTTGGGGTCAATAGTCTTCACAGACTGATCACCCAGCTTAGAAGACAGATAATCATCATAGAGCTTTGTTACCGATTCCATACTGTCTGTTGTTCTAAAAATCAGCAATGCCGACTTCTTGCCCTCATTCTCCTCCGCATTCGAAAGGATGGTCTCTGTTACATTGTTAGGCATCGGGAAATCCTCCGGCAGGAATTTCGGCAGATCCGCAGATCCGGAAGCCGTCTCGTTGCTTCCGGCTGTTGGCTCAGGCGTTTGCTCCGGTTCATCCGTTGCTGCCGGTGTCTGCTCCGGCTCTGTTGAGGCCGCAGGGGTCTGCACTGCTTCGGCTGCCGGTGTGGATTCCTGGGACGGCTCGGCGGATGGCGCGTTTGCTGAATTGCTGCACGCACTCAGGACCAGAAGGGACAACGTCAAGGATAAGCCCATTATTAGTTTTTTTGTGGACATCTTCTCACTCCTCATGAATTCATTGAACTTTAACATCGCCAGTCAGATTCACCGGCTTACCGGATAATACCCATTTTCTTCTTCTTCCAAACAACAAATGTAGACAAAAAGAAGCCCGGAAACCAAGGCTCCCGGGAGAATCGAATAATATATAAGTTCAGAAATTATTTATAATACGATGTCGTTAGCGGGACGAAGACCGAGGTTCCCTTCTTCACGTCGCCAGTGATATACAAGCTGCTGACTCCGGCAATATCCACCTCGATGGTCGTAAGCCCGCTGGCCGGGTCAATGGTCTGCTTTTTCAGCACAGTGTTAGTGTCGGCGTCTTGAATCGAGAGGTCTTTGATCTCCCCGCCGATCGCGGCTATCTGAAGATAGAGCTTCTGATACTTTTTGTCCGGTTGCAGCATGAAGGAGCTGCCGCGGTCACTGCTGGCGTCATCGAAGAATACATCCTTGTAATCCTTATCTTTGTACACGGTCTTGCCCGGGTCTTTGGTATGATACATATTATCAAAGCCTGTAGCAATCGGTACACCTGCCGTCTGCTCTCCCAAGGAAATAGTGTTAGTTGCAGCATCGAACTTAACAGTAACTCCCAGCAGATCGGATACGGAACGAACCGGCAGATAGGTTGTGTCCTTATAGGAAATTGGGGCAACCACCGCACCGCTGGCATTCTTAAGCTGTACGGGCTGGCCGTTCATCTTGAATTTGATGCTTGGATTCAGAAAAGCCTTGATCTCCTGCAGGTTGGCTCCGGCGTACACACCTGTGCCCATTCCTCCAAGTACGGCAAATGCAGTCAGTGCAGCAGTCATCTTCTTCTTCATTCGCTCTCAAACTCCTCTCCAGATATGACAAATTTGAAAATTACATATTTGGAGTATAATAAATCCTGCCATCAGATGCAATCATTCAGAAATCATCTCTGCGGTGAGCCGCCTCATAACGCTCACGGATCTCCAGATTTTTGGAGTGATTGTACAGGTCCAGCGCAATGATTCCCCTGCGGGCAAGCTTCACCACCAGCACAAATAGATAAATCCCCATCCCCAGACAAAATAACCAGAGCAAAAGAGCAAAAATACTGAATCCTCCGGCAAGCAAGGACCCAAAACCTGTCATATACACAGTTTATATCCCCCTAATTCATCATGATATAAGTCGATAACCTAATCCTATCTAGTTTGGCATGTTTGTGTCAGGAATGCAAAGTTCTATTAAATTTCACTGTAGAAATAATCCAATTTTGATATACTGGCTAAGTATGATTAAACATTTGGGGGAAATTACTGATGTACGGAAAATTATCCAAAATGACTTTAGCTTTTGCTCTTTTAGCTTCACCGGTGATATTAAGCGGATGTGGCGGGTCCGCTGAGGTTACGCAAGCTGTAACCACGACTCCTTCTGCTGCTCCGACTGCTTCTCCTACTCCAGCGCCGGAGCTGAAGAACTTCTCTGTGAAGGATAAGACGCAGGAATACCTGGAGAACTTCGGCACCAGTGCTTGGAATGATGAGTCTTCCAAAGAAATTGCCGAGAACATCCGGATTAAGGCCAGAGAGGATAAAGAGAATACCTTCACTTATCTGGAGATTGCTGACTCTATTGAGAAAAATGATGTGCAAAATGTAAAGAAACTTTTCACGAAAATTGGTGGAGTTCTGCCTGCTTCCGTTGCCGCCCGCTATCCAGATCCCACTCCTACACCCGATGAAACGGCTGCACCCGCTACGCCAGCGCCAGCAAAAGACGAAGCCATCCATCTCAAAGGAAAAAAAGACCAGGCCACAGAGTTCTTCCATCTTAACAGCGGGATCGCTATATTGGAGGCAACAGATAACGGAGATTCTAATTTTGTAATCTATTTGTACGATGAAACAGGAGATTACAAAAAATTGATTGTGAACGAAATTGGACCTTACAAAGGAAAGTCTTTAGTCGTGCTACCCGAAGAAGGAAAATTTATGCTGAAGGTTGAGTCGGATGGCTCTTGGAAGGTGGACATCAAACAGAGCATCCCTGACAACATTAAGAGCGCACCGATCAAGTTATCCGGTAAGGGTAACGATGTTGTATTTGCAAAACTGCAAAGCAAGCTGACCCGGTTCACCTCCAAGCATACAGGAGAATCCAATTTTGCCGTCAAGTTGAATGATAGCCTCTTGCTGGTGAATGAAATCGGTAACTACTCCGGCTCCACAGCCGAAAAAATCGAATCTGACGGGATTTATGTCTTTTCAGTGGAAGCGGACGGACAATGGAGCATTGATATCGAATAAGCTTCGCACCGAATTGAAACGATTGCTGATCCGTAATGGACCGGCAATCGTTTTTGCTTTATAAGCCTGTGTCATGAAGTAACATCAAGTCTAAAATATATCCGCACAAATGATTGACCTCCGAGCCGGATTATTCTACAATAAGCTCATAAACGCGCGTTTACAATAGAGGGGGTACAATATGCGAAGCGAAGATATTGCCAAGCTAGCCGGGGTTTCGCGAAGCACCGTATCCCGTGTGATCAACAATTATTCCAATGTCCCTGAAGAGACCCGGGCCAAGGTGCTGAAGGTAATTGAACAGCACCAGTATGAGCCGAACAGCTTTGCCCGGGCTCTGGCCGGCAAGAAGACCGACACGATCGGGCTGTTTGCCATCAGTATGAACGAGAAGGAGAATACGACGCGGATTTATCAGAATAATTATTTTGCCCCGTTCGTCGATGCTGTGGTAGATACGTCGAATGCCCGCGGCTGTTATGTTCTGATTCACACCGTCTATTCTCCCGACGACTTCCTGAAGGTCAAGCAGGCCTTCCTCCAGAAACGGATTGACGGAGGCATCATTGTCGGCACCCAGAAGGATATCGAGATTGTACGGGAGATGGTGGGTCTCGGCTCCCCGCTTGTGCTGATCGATTATGACATTTCGGAGATTATGTCAGAGCATCTGGATCGCAATCATCTCGCCATTGTGAATTCCAAGGATTATGAAGGCACGGTAGAAGCCATTGAGTACTTAATCGGTCTCGGCCATACGGAGATCGGCATGATCTGCGGACGGATGAATACTTATTCCGGGCGGGAGCGCTATATGGCTTACGAGAATACGCTGAAGCGCCATGGACTTGCCCTGCAGCAGGACTTCGTCCTTCAGGGTGATTTTCTCAAGGAGACCGCATATCAGGAAGTAAAGAAGCTGCTCCATTCCGGCGGCCCGCTGCCCACCGCCTTCTTCTCCTCCAACGATGATATGGCGATCTCGGCGATGGAAGCGTTCTCGGAGCATGGCATTTCCGTGCCGGAGGATATCTCCATTGCGGGGTTCGACGATGTGCAGCTTGCTGCCCGGATTCATCCCAAGCTGACCTCCGTCCGTCTGCCGATTTATGAAATGTCCAAAGCCGCTGTCGAGAAGGTCATTGAGCTATGTGATTCGCAAGCGCCGACCTTTAGCACTATCAGTTTCCCGGCGCGTCTGATTACCCGCGATTCCTGTCAGCCGCCGAAGAAGTCGTAAAGTTTCACAGCATATTGCACTTATCCGGTTACAGAAAAATCCCTTGCTCCAAGGGAATTTTTTCTCCGCTTTGTAAACGCGCGTTCACAATCGAAAGGAGACTTGTCTCTCATGAAATTCGGAACTTTTGACGACACCCGCAAAGAGTATGTAATCAACACCCCCAAAACACCTTATCCTTGGATTAACTACCTCGGCAACGAGCAGTTTTTCGGCCTCATCTCTAATACTGCCGGGGGCTATACCTTCTACCGCGATGCACGGATGAGAAGACTTACCCGTTACCGGTATAACAATATTCCGCTGGATACCGGCGGCCGCTATTATTACCTGTACGATGGCGGGGACTTCTGGACTCCGGGCTGGATGCCGGTGAAGCGGGATCTCGATTTCTACGAATGCCGCCACGGCCTTGGCTACACTTCTATTACAGGTGAGCGTAACGGTATTTCTGTGAACCAGCTTGCTTTTGTACCGATGGGCCATAATGCGGAAGTCCACCGTCTGGTCGTTAAGAACACAGGCGATGTAAAGAAGACTGTGAAGCTCTTCTCTTTTGCCGAGTTCTGTCTCTGGAATGCCAACGATGATATGACCAACTTCCAGCGTAACCTCAGCACCGGCGAAGTCGAAGTGAAGGATTCCGTTATTTATCACAAAACAGAATACCGCGAGCGCAGAAACCACTACGCCTTCTATTCTGTAAATAAGGAAATTGCCGGCTTCGATACCGACCGCGAATCGTTCGTGGGCATGTACAATGGACTGGATGCTCCGCAGGCAGTTGCTGCCGGTGAGGCTACTAACTCTGTTGCCAGCGGCTGGTCGCCAATCGGCTCCCACGCACTTGACATCACGCTGGAGCCGGGCGAAGCCCAGAGCTTCATCTTCGTGCTCGGCTACATCGAGAACCCGGAGGATGAGAAATGGGAAGCCCTGAACGTGATCAACAAAAAGCCGGCCCAGGCTGTCATCGATCAGTTCGCTACAGATGCCCAAGTGGATGCTGCTCTGGAGGTTCTGGCTGCACACTGGGATAATCTGCTGTCCAAATACCAGATTAAGAGCGGTGACGACAAGCTGAACCGGATGGTGAACATCTGGAATCCGTACCAGTGTATGGTGACCTTCAACATGTCCCGTTCCGCTTCGTACTTCGAATCCGGGATTGGCCGCGGCATGGGCTTCCGCGACTCCAATCAGGACTTGCTCGGCTTCGTCCACCAGATTCCTGAGCGCGCCAGAGAACGGATTCTCGATATCGCCGCTACCCAGTTCCCTGACGGCAGCGCGTATCACCAGTACCAGCCGCTGACCAAGAAGGGCAACAATGAAGTCGGCTCCGGCTTCAACGATGATCCGCTCTGGCTGATCTCGGGTACAGCAGCCTATATTAAAGAGACCGGCGATTATTCGATTCTTGATGAGCAGGTTCCTTTTGACAGCAATCCCGATCACACCGCTACTCTGTTTGAGCATCTGAAGCTAAGCTTCGAGCATGTCACGAACAACCTCGGGCCTCACGGCCTGCCGCTGATCGGACGCGCAGACTGGAATGACTGCCTGAACCTGAACTGCTTCTCCACCGAGCCGGGCGAATCGTTCCAGACTACAGAGAATATTGCAGGCGGTGTAGCCGAATCCGTGTTTATTGCAGGTCTATTCGTCTTCGTAGGACCGGACTATGCCGAGCTCTGCCGGATGCGCGGTCTGGATGATGTAGCCGCTGACGCTGTTGCCAAGATCGAGAACATGAGTGCCATCACCCTGTCCCACGGCTTCGACGGCGACTGGTTCCTGCGTGCCTATGACCACTATGGCGACAAAATCGGCAGCAAGGAGAACGAAGAAGGCCAGATCTTCATTGAGCCGCAAGGCATGTGCGTTATGGCCGGAATCGGTGTAGAGAACGGGGAAGCAGCCCGCGCCCTGACTTCCGTGCAGGAACGTCTGGATACGGACTATGGTATCGTTTTGCAGCAGCCTCCGTATTCCAAGTATTATCTGAACCTGGGTGAAATCTCCACGTACCCTCCGGGCTACAAAGAGAATGCCGGGATCTTCTGTCATAACAACCCGTGGATCATGATTGCCGAGACGGTCCTTGGACATGGCGACAGAGCTTTTGACATCTACCGCAAAATCGCTCCGGCCTACCTGGAGGACATCAGCGAAGTGCATCGGATGGAGCCTTACGTGTACTCCCAGATGATTGCCGGTAAAGATGCCGTACGTCACGGGGAAGCAAAAAACTCCTGGCTCACAGGTACAGCCGCATGGAACTATGTTGCGATCACGCAATCTATCCTGGGGATTCAGGCAGACTTCGCCGGGCTCAAGGTTGACCCTTGTATCCCTGCAGAATGGGACGGCTTCGAGATTACCCGCGTCTTCCGCGGCGACACCTATGTGATCTCGATCCAGAATCCGAACCATGTGTCCAAAGGCGTAGCCAGCCTGACCCTCGACGGCGCTGCCGTGGAAGGCAACATTATCGCTCCTGTGGGCGACGGTGCTGTTCACCAGGTTGTAGTCACTCTCGGCTAATTATCTATTACTCCTAATAAAAGCATATCAACCCGGTTGTCCGCCAAGGCGGTACAGCCGGGTTGTTTGTTCATGGACAGGCGGAACCCGGAGCATGGACACGGAACTGATGCAGCTCACGGCAGTAGGATAACCCGCGAATCCTCACGGATTGCGGCGTGTAGGCTCTGATCGGGCCCGCCTCCAGCTGCTCCTCCGTCCCGCTCTTCAGCAACACTGCCACCGGTACCTCCGATAGCGCAGCAGCCAGCAGCTCCATATCGGTCTCCAGTATTTTATAGAAATACCCCATTTCAGACTTCACCTGCTTTATTGTCAAATGATTCGGGCAGAGCAGAGATTTTAGCTATTTTTTTCCAGATGGGTGCATAAAGATTAAGACATGCCTTAATTCCGGAGATGTTGACTATGCGATCCTTCCCAAGCTATGTGATTATTCTGCTGGCCAGCCTGCTGATTGCAACAGGAACGAATTTCTTCCTGGTCCCCTATAAAATCCTCGATGGAGGAATTATCGGCATTGCCCTCATTATTAATTATATCTCCGGCGCCAAAATCGGACTGTGCATTATGCTATGCAGTCTGCCTATCTTCCTGCTGGCCTGGTTCCGTGAGCGGGAAATCTTTTACAACAGTATCCTGGGTCTGCTGGCTTCCTCCCTGCTGATCGAGCTGCTTTTTCCGCTCCAGTATTATTTCCTGTACTATATTGAGCTGGGCTCCATTTCAAGCGCCATTATCGGCGGCTTCCTAATGGGCACGGGACTAGGGCTGATGCTGCGCTTCAAAGCCAGTACAGGCGGAACCGACCTCCTCGCCAGATTCATCCAACGCTATCTTCCGCTGAATGTCGGCCTGATTATCTTCCTGACGGACTTCCTGATTATCGGTGCAGGCGGTATTCTGATCTCTAAGGAGACCTTTTTCCATTCGATTCTGACGATTATTGCAGGAGGGGTGGCTACAGGATTATGCACATTGGAAGAATAGACGGTATACATAATCCCGCCTGGAGCATGATTTCTGCACTATTTCTGATAAAATCCCGGGATTTGCCGGATGCTATGGAATAAAGGTTGAAATTTTCAGACTTTCAGGCGACAATCGAATAGATAACATTCCCGGGGAGGATTAACGAAGTTGGATAGTACAAGCACTAATAGCAACACTTCCACACATGACATTATCGATCTGTGCCTGCTGGCAGGCAAGATCATGCTGCAGAGCGGTGCAGAGACCTACCGTGTGGAGGATACCATGAGCCGGATGGCGGCGGCACTCGGCTTCCCCGGAGCGCATAGCTACGTCACGCCGACAGTCATTATGTTCACCACCAGCCGGACCGAGCCGGTGAAGCTGTTCCGGATCGCCGAACGGACAACAGACCTGCAAAAGGTATCCGAGGTGAATGACATCTCCCGGCGGCTGACCGAACGTCAGCTCACAGCGGCTGAAGCCCGCGAACGCCTTGGCGTGGTCGATGACGCAGCCCATGCCTACCCGGTATGGGTACAGATCGCAGCGGCAGCCTTGACGGGAGCCTGCTTCACGGTTATGTTCAAGGGCAGCCTGCAGGATGCTCTGCCGTCGCTGCTGATCTCCGGTACAGGCTTCGCAGCAGCCACTTATCTACACCGTCTGGTACAGATCCGCTTCTTCGCGGAATTCATTGCTTCCTTCATTATCGGCCTGCTGGCCTTCTTCTCCGTGAAGCTCGGCGTGGGACGGGAGATGGACAAGATTATTATTGGCTGTGTAATGCCGCTGGTACCAGGGCTGCTCATCACCAATGCGGTCCGTGACCTGATGGCCGGGCATCTGGTATCCGGCATCTCCAAAGGAGCCGACGCCTTTCTGACTGCGTTCGCCATCGGGACCGGCATCGGGCTGGTCCTGTCGATTTTTTAACACCCACTTGAAAGAGGTCTTCCTGCCATGATTTTGCAATTGATCACCAGCTTTATCGCTGCCTCAACCTTCTGCATTCTATTCAATGCACCGGTGCGCGCGCTGCTGCAATGCGGCTTCGCCGGAATGATCGGATGGATGCTGTACCTGCTGCTGGATTCCAGCTCCGATACTGTCGTCGCAACCTTTGGTGCTACCGTTGTGGTTGGACTGATCAGCCAGTTTTTTGCGCGTTCCTTCAAGATGCCGGTCATTATCTTCAGTGTCGGCGGCATCATCCCGCTTGTGCCGGGCGGTCTTGCGTATGATGCCATGCGCAGATTCGTGGAGAATGATAATAACCTCGGCATCCAGTATGGGGTTCAGGCGCTCCTGCTGTCCGGAGCCATTGCTACCGGGCTGGTGCTGAGCGAGGTGCTGGGCCAAGTCTTTATGCGCCTCAGGAAATTGCCCAAACAACCGTAACGCTTCATTCCGCAGATAGCAGCCTGAGCCTTCAGGCAGCACAGACAAGCCCGCTTGCAGCAAGGACTCCGGGTCCCTGCGCAAGCGGGCTTTGTACAAATATAAGAATCTGAACTTAATCCTCCCAGATTGAGGTTTCGAGCTGATCGACGAACCGCCGCAGCCTGCCGGCAATCTTAAGATTAATCGCCCCGTTCTGGTACATCTCCTGCACGGTATTCCGCTGCTCCTGAATCGCCTGCAGCTTCAGCTCCAGCTTGTCATCGTCCAGTACACCGTCATTACTCCAGCCTTCGCCCTGCACCAGCTTGGATTCCAGCCGTTCGTACTTGTCGATGACCTTCTGTGAGGCTAGCCGGTTCTCGTCACTTATTCCTGCACTAACGGCGGATACTGCCGCCTTGCACATCGCAATCTTCGCCGTCCGCGCACTTTCGGCATTCTGCAGAGCGAGCTGTCCACCTTCCCCGCCGAGCTTACCTGAGAACAGACCAGAGAACAGCCTCTGAATTTCTGTCAAAGAGAATTTAATCTGCGTATTCAGCCGTTTGCACAGCAGAGACTCCGTATGGTCCAGCAGCTCCTCCATCTTCAAGGCAACAGGCTCCGGCAATGCCCCGTTCTCCATAATCCGCCGCAGCTCTGTGCGTTCGGCTTCGAGTGCACTCTTGCGTGCCTCGACTCCAAGACGAAGGAACTGCTCATGGGCCGGGTCACGATCCGGTCTTGCAGCACACAATCTGTCAACCTTATCGGTGAATTCCAGCAGCACAGGCTGTGTTGAGCGTTCCGGGCTCTCGGAGACCAGGCTGCGCAGCATCGACATCCCGGCGTCAATGACCACATTTCTGGCCGTCAGCTCCGCATTCCCGTGTACAACTCCCGCGTTCTGAACTACCGTCTCTTCACTGTCCGCAAGCAGCGGAAGGAAGATGCTGGCGATGACCAGTGACATCAGAATCACACCTGCCGCCAGCGCGATAATGAGATCCCGCTCTGGAAAAGGTGTCACCCCGTCCCCGAGCACCAGCGGAATCGAGAAGGCACCCGCAAGGGTAACAGCTCCCCGCACCCCAGAGATTGATGTAATAATCTGCGACTTCAGCGGAGCCTTCTCTGCCTTCAACCGCTTGCTCTCCCACAAGGAGTAACCATAGACCCACAGAAACCGCAGCACAATCAGCAGCGCCGTGATCGCCAGAACATAGCCGGCAACCATGAAGTTATTCAGCGTGTGATCCTGATAAATAACCTTGATCACATCCGGAACAGACACGCCGAGAATCAGGAAGACCAGCCCGTTCAGCACCAGCAGCAGCACTGACCAGGTACTGGCGGATACCAGCTGAAGTTTATATTGCGGGGAAACTGCCCGGTCCTTCTCGATGGCGTACATGACACCCCCTGCCACCACGGCCAGGATACCCGAGACTCCGATCTCCTCGCTGATCAGATAAATAATGAACGGGGTAAGGATCTGCAGCAGGACATGAATGGTCACATCCTCCATGCCGAACCTGCGGATGAACACGCTGAGCCGGATCAGCAGGAACGACAGCACCGCACCAAGCAGCAGTCCTCCTGCGGCAATCAGCACAAAGCTGAGCGAGGCCTTAGGCAGAGAGAACACGCCGGTAACCATGGCTGCAATCGCAAATTTAAAGGCAACCAGGCCGGAGGCATCGTTCATCAGCGATTCTCCCTCGAGAATCCGGTGGATACTTTTGGGAAGATGAACCCGTCCAGCCAGCGCACTCACCGCTACCGCATCGGTAGGAGACAGAATAGCCGCCAGTGCGAAGGAGGCTGCCAGCGGAATCGAGGGAATCATCCAGTTAATCGCATAGCCCGCCACAAATACCGTGACAAACACAAGTCCAAGCGCCAGCAGCAGGATGGGTGCCCTAAGATTCCACAGCTCACCGCGCGGTGTCCGCCGCCCGTCATTGAAGAGCAGCGGAGCGATGAATAATACAAAAAACAGCTCAGGCTCGAAGTGCATATGTATTCCTGTCGGAATGAGTGCAGCAATGATTCCAAGTCCTATCTGAATCAGGGGGACCGGGACAAACGGAATGAAGCGGTTCAAGATATTTGATACAGCAATTAATCCAAGCATCAGCAGCACAGCCAGAAAAGTCTCCAAGTCCATCATCTCCCCGTCTGATAATCAATTATAATATTGCAGTGATCCGGCTAACGTCAACAAACGGAAGGCACCACGGAAATTAAAATTCTCCGTCCGTACCTTCCGTTACCTTAACATTCACGGCTTCCGCCGCTGGTCTAGCCATAAATATTGACGCGATGCTGCCCGCCTTGTTATTTTATCTTTTCACTAGCAGCTGTATGCCTATATTCCACGGGTCCCTTAGAGTGACGATACCGCCTTCTTCTTCCACACGGTACCCGGCACGCTTCACACGATCAGCGACTTCATGCACAGCCACAATGTCCGGGAGCAGCAGAGTAAAATAATCGATGCCCGCCGCATTCGCCGGAGCCGCCGGAGCACCCTTGCCAGCCCAAGTATTCAGCCCCATATGATGATGATACCCTCCAGCCGAAATGAACATGGCCGCATCTCCGTAATGGGCGGTCACCGTGAATCCAAGCGCATCCACGTAGAATTTCTTGGCCTCTGCCAGATCGCCGACATGGAAGTGAACATGACCCATTACAGTGCCGGCCGGCAGCCCGGTCCAGCTCAGTCCTTCCGAGTCAGCCAGCAGACCGTCCACATCCACCGGATCTGTAGTCATGACCACATTGCCTGTTGCCTCATACTTCCAGGTGTCACGGGGACGGTCGCGGTACAGCTCGATTCCGTTGTGATCAGGGTCTTCAATGTATAGGGCTTCGCTGACCAGATGATCCCCCTGGCCCACCGATATCCCGGAGTCAATCAGATTGCGCAGCACCATTCCCAGAGAAGGCCGGTCCGGCAGCAGAATTGCAAAATGGTACAGTCCGGCCACCGAGTTCCGGCGCAGTACCTGAGCCTGTTCAATCTCCCGCAGCACCAGCAGCACCTGCTGGCCGTCCGCCGTCAGCTCTGCGCTGCGCCCTTGCTGCCGCAGGATCTTCAGTCCGATCACATTCTGATAAAAGCTCAGCGAGCGCTCCAAATTACTTACACGAATCTGTACAAGTCCAATTTCCAGTGCTTGCGGTAAAATAGCTGTTGCTGTCATAGGAATCCCTCCTGAAAATATATGCTAAAGGTTTGAACTCAAAGCTTGGTCGTCACTGCAGTGAACATTTGGACTTCCGGCCGCTGTTGTCCCCAGATTTCTTGATTTTAACCGCTCTTCGCGGTAGAAATCCGGTGACAAAGGCGGTCGCTATCGCTCCTACAGTTCCAAATTTCCCCTCCGCTCTTTTTGCTTTTCGTTTATTTCTTTAGTACTTCTTAAATCATTAAAATTATGTCTCCGGTGCCAAACCACGCATAATAAGGATTAGTGTTAACTGTTCCTATCCTGTCCATGCAAAGGTAATTTCGATTTCCATTACATACTAACTTACTTAAGTATAGTTGCAATCTATATGTTTGTCAATTACTTTTGCAAAATGTATCTTGTCCAATAACAAATTTATACTATTGGATAAATAAGATTACCTTTGCGCTAACACAACGTATGCTGTTTTTCACATACATTCAGGCCGGGTGCTCGCTTGCGATCACAATGTATGCTGTTTTTCACATACATTCGGGCCAGGTGCCTGCTTGCGATCACAATGTATGCTGTTTTTCACATACATTTAGGCCGGGTGCCTGCTTGCGAACATAATGTATGCTGTTTTCCACATACATTCGAGCCACATTCCGCTGTACAAACCAATTCGGTTTAAAGCATATCCACACAGCAAAAGGAAACTATAGTTTCCTAATATAATAAAAAAGCCCAGCCAACAGGCCAGACTTCGAAGCAGTCATTCCATATACTTAGGTTCCCCAAGGATCTCTATCGATACATCCTGCGCAGTAATTTTTAGTTCACTCGGTGGAGAATCCATCAGAACCCTTAGCTCGAACCCCTGCTCCACGGCATAGATCTCGTCATACAGCCAATATTTCTTCTCAAGCGGCTCCGGCAAGCGCAGTCCGCTCACACTGCTGAACGTTAGCTTCACCTCACACTGGTAATGCATCGCCCCGCCGCAGTCCAGAATCATCTCCAGCACGTCTTCTGCAGGCATAGTATAAGAGATGACTCTGGCATCGTGCAGACTCTTCTCGACTAGCTGTACCGCGCCCTCCGGGAGTTCATGCTTAATCGATTCGTACCCTTTGCGGTATCCCCTGAAAAGCACCTGCATCCGTTCATCATATTCCCTGCCCCACTGCAAGGCCCGTTCCTTAAACTCAGGCGCAGGATGAGTGGAATTTATGGTTCCGTCATGTATCGAGGCGTGGAAGTACCCTGGAAGATATTTTAGGAGATCTTTTTTCATATACTCCAGATAATCCTTAGCCCGCTCCTCATAGCTGATCCCCTCCGCCACATGCCAGGCCACATCCTCCACCCAATCCTGCTCCGTCTCCGGGAAGACCATGAACCCGCGCACCTGCATTTCTTCATACCAGGGTATAGTGAAAAATTTCATTCTGCCGTTCCCTCCGTTTTGTTGCGATCCTTAATTCCCGGCCAGCTTCTCCCCTACATATACCCTGTGCTCCTGCGAAGCAGCCAGAACCCAGACGGTTAACTGCTGCTTATTGAACAGGAACTCATTATCTACCTTGAGATATGGGAGCTTCGTCCCCTCGAAGGGTCCGTCATTGCGCAACATTGCATTCTCCGCCTTCATAATGTTCTTCATCTGATCTTTACTCAGCCGCAGGAACTGTGCAGTCTCTGCAAGTGTCATTAACGGATGGTCCTCTGCTTGGCTCACCGCCTGCGATCCGGCAGGTGCCGGCAGCTGCTTCTCATAACCCGCCCTAAGTCGGTCGCCAATTACGAAGCTGCCGGCAACCAGACACAGGCCCAGAATCAGAGCAGCTCCAAGAATGGTATATTGATTCTTCATCTACAGCATCTCCTTATATGTATGTTAGATCCATATGTGTCAGTCTAAACGAAAGAAATCGCAGTGTAAAGTTAACGCCAGGGCAGCTATGCATCAAAAAAAGTGGCCCCGCCGGTAACCGGCAGGGCCAAAGTCTATTGTAAGGGGGTCATGGCTCTACTATACTGAGCGAAGCTTAAGACCAGATGAAAAACACATAAAGGTTTAATGAAAATGATTGAATATCTCAGTGGATGAAAAGAAAGACCCTGCCGAGGCACGGCGGGGTCTTCCACAAATGGTTCCACTGGGGGGTGGAGAACTTCACTATACTCCCCGAACCTTAAAAAAACATAAAGCGGGGCTGAAGGTTTCCTTAAAATTCACTTCCATCAAATCCTGGCTTATCCTACAGGAATCTGATGTACGATCTGATCCAGGGTGACCTCCTGCAGCACATTCTCCATCGCCTTCTGGGCAAGAGAGAACACAGGAACAATAGCTCCTGCAATGTTCTTGCCCACCGGACATTCCGGGTTCGGATGCTCATGGACAGAGAACAGAGAGTCCTCTTCCACTGCATTCACTGCCTTATAAATCTGCAGCAGCGTAATATCAGCTGCACTGCGGGCAAGCTTCGCTCCGGCGACACCGGGACGAACCTCCACAAGTCCCGCCTTATTGAGCATACCCGTAAGGCGGCGAATTACTACGGGGTTCGTATTCACGCTGCCGGCGATCCACTCGGAGGTGCTTTTGCCGTCTTTGTTGCTGTCAATTAAGGTTAGAATATGAATAGCCACCGCAAACCGCGTGCTGATGTTCATGTCAATCACTCCTTCACACTGGCCGGAAAGCTTCCGCCAGATGCAACTATAATAGTTACATTTAGAGCAATTGTCAATCCCGCAGGGGGTTTGCAGACAATAGAACACTATTCACTGTCATACGCCTGCAATGCCACCGGCAGGGCTTGAATCACCACATTACCCACCGCTGGAAGGGGCAGCAGCACTGCGCTGATGATCTCGTCACGGGTTGCGCCGAGCGCTTTGGCATGCTTGACGTGAAAGGGAAGCCCGCTCTCCAGCCTAACCGCCGCGAGTACGGAAATATAGGCAATCTCCTCGGTTTTGGCATCCAGGCTGCTTGCGGCATCCAGCTTCTTCACAATTTCACCAAGGGCCTTCTGCTGCTCCGGCGCTTCCTTCATAAATGTCATGAAGGCATGACTGACTTGCGGTACATTATCCACTTAAATTAACCCTCCGATTCTGGAAACATATTCTTGCATTCCATATCATAACATCATCTTTAGTATGAGGGTTTCTTGCGTAATGCATACATTACAGCTGTTAAATATTCCTATATAAGTCGCACTTAAGTATTAGAAACTGCTCCTCGCGGTAGAAATCCAAATACAAAGGCGGACGCTATCGCTCCTCCAGTTCTAAATTTCCCCTCCGCTTCTTTTTGCTTTTTGTTAATAGCTTTAGTTTGCGTCTTATATATCCTCACGCACTGGTCAGAATAATCGGCTTGCCTTTGGTGACCACAATGGTATGCTCAAACTGGGCCACGCGGCTGTTGTCGGCAACGCTGAGTGTCCAGCCATCTGACTGCTGCTCTACAAAATCAGTGCCCGTGGACAGAAACGGCTCGATGGTAATGACCTGGCCTTCTTTCAGCACTGTCGTCACACGCGGATTATAAAAGGGCAGAATCTCAAACGGCTTCTCATGCAACGCTTTGCCGATGCCGTGGCTGCACAGGTTACGCACGACTTTATAGCCGCGCTTCCGTGCTTCCGACTCCATAACCCGGCCGATTTCGTTAACCTTCATACCCGCCCGGAGATGATTAATCACGCTCATCATGGTCTCTTCTGTACTCCGGCAGAGGTGGATCAGTTTCTCATTATATGGAGGCAGTTGAAACGATACCCCGGCATCGCCAAAATAACCGTTCAGCTCGGCAGAGACATCAATATTGATCAGATCTCCCGGCTGAATGACACGTTGTCCCGGAATTCCGTGCGCCACCTCTTCATTCACACTAATACAGGTCGTTCCGGGGAAGTTGTAGGTTACCTTTGGAGCAGATTTTGCGCCAAAATGGTTTAGAATCTTCGCTCCCACTTCATCCAGCTCTGCAGTCGTCATTCCGGGAACTACACTTTTCTTCATCTCCGCAATGGTATGGCCCACCACTGCACCCGCCGCTTTCAGTCCTTGCATATCCTGGAGCGTCTCGCTCGTCATCCCTGCTCACATTCCTCTCGTTATCAAAGCTTCACCTTGAGTATGTATCCTACAAGTATAACAGCCTTGTTACGCAGAGTGAAATGAACGTACCTCTTAGCTTATTGCACCTACAGCCTTCATCCAGGCATCGGCGATTAGGGCATGTCCCGCAGGCGAAGGGTGAACGCCATCCGCCGCCCAGTAGCCAGGTTCAGCCTTGACCGATGCCGCTGCGAACAGACCGTCCAGCGGCACGAGTACAGCGCCGTATTCACGGGCCAGCTCACGGACTATGTGAATTTTGGGGTCCAGGTCCTGACGCCAGCCCTTGCGGTCTTCCGGCACCGGCAATACGAACGGCTCCACCAGCACCAGCTTGGCATCCAGATGCTGCTTGGTCCGCTCAATCAGATCACGGTAGGACGACTCGAATTCTGCCGCCGTAGTCTCCTGCCCGGAATCATACCAGCGCCAGGTATCATTTATTCCAATATAAATAGACACCCAGGTTGGCTTCAGCGCAAGACAATCCCTCTCCCAGCGCTCCTGCAGGTCTACCGCCCGGTTGCCGCTGATTCCGCGGTTCAGGAATGTAAGCTTCTGCTCCGCATACTGAAGGCCCAGCCGGGCGCCCGCCATCAGCGCGTAACCTACACCCAGCGATGAGGCATCGGCGTAATTGCGTCCACAATCTGTGATACTATCCCCCTGGAACAGGATGATATCGTTCTTTTGAAATGGCATACCTGAAATCCTCCTATGAAAACATCTATTATATAAACATGATCATTATAGCAAATTGACTTTCCTGCGGACACGTTTTCATTGAAAATTATTCCTTATAGCAAACAAGAAAACCCCCTAAGACTGCCATATTGACAGCCTCAGGGGGCTCTTAGGATCAAAAACTAATAGGCCAGGCTGAACAAGCCATGGATATGAGTCAAATAACGGATATTGCTGGCTTCCTTCATCAGCGTGGCCGGCAGCCCCTTCAGCGGAGTGGAGTTACCGCCGACAATCGCTACCCCGTCTTTGCGTCCGAGGCTGGCAAGTGTGCCGGAATTGACCGGGCTGAAGGCTTCCTGCGGCTTATCATTAAGATAAGCGAACAGATTGTAGCCAATCAGCTCACCCATCTGCCAGGCGATCTGTGCCGTTGGCGGATAAGGACGGCCATCCGGTGCAAAGACAACAGCGCTGTCTCCGGCTACAAATACATTTGGGTGTGAAGTGGACTGCAGGAACTCATTTACCGTGGCCCGGCCGCGGTTGACTTCAAGACCGGATTCGCCAACCAGCGGATTGCCCTGTACCCCGCCGGTCCAGACGAAGGTGTTCGCCACAATCTGCTGCCCATCCTTCAGATCAATCGTATTGTCAACCACCTTCGTAACCGGAAGACCCGTCAGGAACTGCACCCCGCGCTTCTCCAGGCTGGCCGTAGCGCGCTCAATCAGATGATCCGGCAGGACAGGGAGAATCTTCGGACCCGCTTCAACGAGCAGAAGCTTGATCTCAGCAGGATTCACTCCATATTGCTTCGTCAGCTTAGGCAGAATATCGGCAATTTCGCCTACCAGCTCAACGCCGGTCAGTCCGCCGCCGCCGATCAGAATCGTAGCATCTGCTGCGTTGCGGGTTTTGGAATAGTCACGAATCCGGTCTTCAATATGACGGCGAATCCGCAGCGCATCTGCTGCTGATTTCAGCACCATGCTGTACTCTTCAAGTCCCGGAATACCAAAGTATGCAGTGGTGCTGCCCAGACCGACAACGAGCGCATCATAAGTCAGCATAACGCCGTCCGAGAGAATAACCTGTTTGTTCTCTGCAGAGAACGAGTTGACCTTGGCGATTTTCAGATCAATATCCTTACCGGCGAACAGCTTCGCCAGCGGCATGGCAACCGCCTGTTCAGACGCGCTGCCCGCTGCAAGCCGGTGCAATTCCGTAATAATCTGATGTGTCGGATATTGATTGACTACCGTAATTTTGGCTTCCTCTTTGCTCATATATTTACGAACGGTTAAGGCACTGAGCAGACCGCCGTACCCTGCACCCAGAATCACTATATGTTTTGACATCATAATTCCTCCATCATTAAGTATTACGGGCTTATTTGCCCGATTGACGCTCACCGCTGACCTGCAGATAGGCATTCATGAACCGGAGCGCCTTCTGTACCTGCGGGTCCTTGATCATCTTCATCATGCCGAACAGGCTGATGGTTTCGCTGCTTGCCTCCGCGCGGTCCTTCGCTTCAATGACAGTGGCCGCCAGATTCTTGGCCGTGCCCACCACAGGACCCGCCATTTCCTTAATCGCGCCAACTGTATCATTCTTAAGCACTTCGTCCGTGGCAACAGACTGCACAAATTCTAGTGATTTGGACAATACACTAACCATTTGTGTGATCTGCGGCAGCTGCTCAACCAGTACCATCAGAGATTGCTGAACCTCCGGCTTCAGGAGCTCTTTCAGCACATCCTCTTTGGGAAGGGCTGCTTCTGGTATTTCTTGTTCAGGAAGATTTTGGGTAACGGTTTCTGACATTTCGAAGTCTCCTTTTACATATCGTATTCTTGCATAATGAACTCCTATGAAACTATGTGACTATTATAACACTCTATTTGTTATTATTGTCACAATCTTTTTGCCTTTTCAACCTATTTTTGTGATTATTATCACTTCCTCATCAATTTCATCAAGCCAGGTTGATTAATAAGGTTAAATTTACAAATGATTATGTTTTTACTCATTGACGTATACGGATAGTCGTGATATCTTAAGTAAGTAACTTATTGTAAGTTCATTAATTAATAACAGCAATTGATTATAACTAAGCAGCATACATAATTAGATGGAGGTAATGATTTATGAGTACTTTTTCCGAATTGGTGCAATCCCGCAGATCAGCTAATAATTTCGTGGAAGGTGTTACCATCCCGCAGAGTGAGCTTGAAGAAATGTTTTCTCTGGCCCGGCTGGCACCCTCGGCTTATAATCTTCAGCACGCCCATTACAAGGTGATCAGCAATGACAGTGTGAAGGAAGCCATCCGCAAGGATGCGTACGGCCAATACAAGATCCACACTGCTTCTGCTGTTATTGTGGTGCTGGGTGACAAGAATGCCTATCTGCAGGCTCCTGAAATCTATAGCGGGCTTAAGCTGCTGGGAGCGATGAGCGAGGATGCTTACGAGCAGACCATTCAATCCATCAACGATGCTTATACCGGGAACGATGCGTTCCAGCGGGATGAAGCGATCCGCAATGCCTCGCTGTCGGCGATGCAGTTCATGCTGATTGCCAAGGATAAGGGCTGGGATACCTGCCCGATGATCGGCTTCGATCCGGAGGCTGTGAAGGCTACCCTTGGTCTCGGAGAGCATATGGTTCCGGTGATGCTGATTACGATCGGCAAGGATAACCAGCACAAGATCAGACCGCGCGGCTACCGCAAGCCGGTTAATGAGTTTGTTGAATTTATTTAATAAAAAGGGTCTTCCGGTTAAACCACCGGAAGACCCTTTTCATATATAATCCTGCCGTATTATCAATCCATTCTCACCGCGCATACTGCAGAATCGCCACAGCCGCACGCTCCTGCCGCTCCACATCCGTGCTGTTCAAGGCTGCCTTCAGGACAGCCAGCGCCTGCGCTACTGTAGCTTCATCCACCTTAACCGGACAGGCACCGGCAGTACTCCCGCCATCCTCTGCCTGATTCCCCAGCCAGAGATCGATCCGGGCTGCGGGCAGCACTCCTGAATAAGCAGTTATTCTGCTGTCAGAGGCAAGCAGCTCTGCTGCAGCCGGATTGACCGCAGCGAGAGGCAGACTCTTCAGCCAGGTGACACCGCGCCGGTGGGCTGTACTATCCTCAGTACCGCTGTGCCGGGTATCATAGAAGTAATCGCCAAGATCCCCGAGATATACCCACTCTTCATCGGCAATCAGCACATAATCTCCATCCTGCATCGCATTGACGAAGATATCCAGGGTATCGGTTGCACCCTCCAGCTCCTGCCCGTGATAGCCGGCGGCAGCCAGCTTGCGGCTGATCTCTTCTCTGCTATGCTGCTCCAGATCACCCGTACCGGAATAACCCGCACATATATAATTATCCTCCAAAAAGGACTTCAGCAGTCCGCTGCCAAGTTCCTCAAGCTTCACCACATACAAGCTCATTTCCGTATCCTTTCCCTCCAGGCAAAGCTGCCGGAGACTGCGCAGCATCGAAACCATTCTTTTCATTATACAGTAAAGGCAGCGGGATTTGAATTCAGCAGATTCTAAGGAAAACGCAGGATAACAGCGCTTACAAGACCTTTTTCCAAACAGGAAGTGCAAACTTAAAAATTTCGGCTTTTTACTATTCTCCGCACGGACGGTATAATTCAGGTATCAGCTCAAGGACACAGACACTGCAGGAAGAAAGTAAGCCAGGGCAGAATCTCCGGCAGCTAATCTTAAGCAGCGCTCCTCCTTGTGACTGAGACTATATCTTTGATCCTGACATTCCCGCCTTAAGTGAGTCCCTGCACGAAACGGTATGAGCTTCTTAAAGCTCACTGGCTTTATAACCCCAATCCTATCGTGGTAAGCGGATCAGTTGAGAGCAGTTTGAATGTGCAGGATAGGCAAATATACTGCCGCCTCGGACCATTTCTACCCGGCTGAGTACAAAGGATAGGATAAGGAGTCTGAGACTAACATGGGTATAGTGGTAACAATATAAACCTCTATTGTTGATGTACTGATCAACAATAGAGGTTTATATGTGTTTAGTGGCCTATACTAAAAACCGGCAGCCCATGCAATTGTGCATAGGCTGCCTTTTTATTTATAAAGGCTCAATCCCCCATACCAGACTGCCGGAGATGTAAGCCGGAAGCTTGGCCCAATCCGCAGGAGCTGTGCCCGCAGGATTGAAGGAATAGTCATCGGACTGGTTATAATTGGTCCAGTCCACCTTGGAGGCCCGCATCTGAATATCGATGCTGGCTCCCGGAGGAAGCGAGCCTGCTGCTGCGGTGAAGCCCAGCTCCAGATAATGGTCCGCGCCGCTCAAGGCTGCTGGCAGCTTCACAAACGTCCCCGTCACATTGGCGCTACCAACCTGAGACCAGTCACAGAAGAAATTCTGGGCCTGTTCGCCGTCACTGGTGTAGTAATATCTGAGCTTCACATCAGCGAGGGAGACCGCAGCCGTGCCGGTATTCACCAGCTTGATCCGCGGGCTGAGGGCATTGACAGCATTAGCCGTGCTGCTATTGAACATCTGGACCTTCAGACCGCCGTCCACCGGCGCTGTTGTATCAGTCACCGTGACCGCCAGGCTCTGCGGTGCGCCGGCACTGAACTGGAAGCTCAGCGTAGTAGTTCCCGCAGCCTGTGCTGCCAGATAAGCCTTGTGGATTGTTACAACCGATCCGCTCACTGTATAATCCGTTCCGGCGGTTAATACGGCCGGGCCGTTTTTAATAGAAGCTAAAGTATTCCCGTTCAAGGTCATCGTTACTTCGATGTCGCTCTGATTACCCGTCTTCTTGTCGAAGCTGGCAGTGACCGGTGTTATCGCAGAATCGTTGGCCGTTGTTGTCGTATCTGCCACCGTAACCGTTAAGGTCTTCGCTGCTCCGGCACTGAAATGGAAGCTTAAGGTGGTAGTTCCCACAGCCTGTGCTGCCAGATAAGCTTTATGAATCGTCACTGTTGAACCGCTCAATGTATAATCCGTGCCAGCAGTAAGTGTAGCCGCTCCATTGGTTATGGAATCCAGAGTATTTCCGTTCAAGGTCATCGTCACTGGAATATCGCTCTGATTCGCCGTCTTCTTATCAAAGCTGGCCGTGACCGGCGTAATGACGGAGCCTGCTGCCGGAGGGTTCACCGGATCTGCATATAAGGTCCCGCGGCCATTGGTTCCAAGATAGACACGGCCATAGATGCGCGGATCTCCTGTAATCGCCATATTAATTCTGGCATACTGGTGGGCGTCATCGTTGATCCGTACCCAGCTGGCTCCGGCGTCATCCGAACGGAACACTCCTCTCACCCCGTCGATCTGGGCTACAGTATAGAGTGCCATATAATTCTCACCCGGTGCGGCCTTACCGAACCCGATCAGGTCTGCTTCTTCCACATTGCTCAGCTTCGTGAAGCTGGCACCTGAATTGGTTGAGTGCCATATGCCATACTTATCGAGCGGATGTCCGCCGGCAAACCAGAGATCGCCTTCGATTCCCGGCATAGCCTTCAGACTGACCTGAGCCTGGTTAGGCTGCAGACCGTTCACATTATTGGCAGGCAAGCCTGTCGCCCCCGTAGCCGTGAAGGTGGCTCCGCTATCCGTACTGACATAGAGCTTGCCCTCATAGAAGCCATAGAATTTATTCGGATTCACCCGGTCTGACGCAATCTTCGCTCCGGCAGGCACGCCGCTGCTTGCGGTCCAGGCATTGCCGCCGGTCTTGGAATAAAAGACCCCGATATCTGAGGTGCTCCACAGCAGCGCATTGCCGTTCGCTGATGCAGCAATCTGGCCCTGGCCTACCGTGGTGCTGCCGCCTTTGGAGGGTTCCGCATTCGGCATATACCAGTTCTTACCGTTGTCATTGGAGATCCCGATTGACTTACTGTTCGGATACTTCTCTTTGTCCGCACCGCCGACACGAACGACATAGGCCGGGTCCAGCTCTGCATAATCTATGCTGTTCGTGCTCGCCCAGATGGGACTCGTCTGGAACTTCACCGGCACAGCCGTTACATCGTCATACCGGAAGCCGGACACATCCCCCAGCGCGGTAATCAGATGAGCGCCCGAAGGCGGGCTGATCAGCCCCAGCACTGCGGTCTCTTCCACCCCTTTGGCCATCACGGATATGTTGACCTTACCGCCGGTATCCCAGTCCCCGAGGTTATTCGTACCGTAGATCGTTGCGCCGGTGCCATACATCATCCTGTCCGAGTTGAACGGATCGATCTCAAGGTCCCCTATCATCCAGCCCATCTTCGGTGCAGGATCAAGCGAGCTCGAGGTCAGCCCAAGATTAAGCCACGGAGCCGCAGTAATATCCATCTCGAACTTGTAATTGCGCTCCGGATAGAAGCCCCAATCCCAGATCCGGCTCCAGGTCTCTCCGCCGTCCTTACTGCGGAAAATCACCTCGTCCGGCCACCAGGCATTGAGGCTGGCTACCATCAGCGTATTCGGATGCTGGGCATCCAGCGCAAGCCCGCCGAAGCCATAGAAGTTGTCGTTCCCTGTTGTAGGGCTGATATTTTTCCAGACGCCGCTGGTTGTGTTATATTTCCAGACCTCACCCTTGCGTCCGTCATACGGCCCGACCCCGTCACTGTAGGTGATGTACAGATCGCCTGTTGCCGACAGCTCCCCATGATGCGGAAGCAGGCCTACCGGCTGACCCGGCAGCGCTGACCAGGTTGCACCTCCATCTGTGCTGCGGAACACACTTTTAGCGGTATCCGCCACACCGACATAGATGCTCTGGGTAGCTTGTCCGGCAGAGCCCGTGCTTTTATCAAAAGTAATCCAGGACAAGCCCACGATATCACTCTGATACTCATTCGCCGGATTCTGAACATACGTCCCTACATTCGTGAAAGAGGTAACCTTGGACCAGGTCACGCCGGAGTCCGCACTCTTCCACAGACCATTCCCGCTCCGCGCCCCGAAGAACAGAATGCTGTTCTTATTCGGGTCAATCACCAGCCTCTCTCCGGCTGAACGTCCAGGCATATTGCCTCCAACCTTGAACGGTAGCGGCGAAGATTGCCAGGTATCCCCACGGTCGCTGGAACGCATAATTTGACCATTGCCGTCCCAGGAATTCGTGTACGTCCCGGTTGCCATATACACCTTGTCCGGATCAACCGGATCAGTAGCCAGCGCGTCTACGCCGTTCTTGTTCCAGTCCGCCCAGCCGACCGAGTCAGTCAGCGGAATCCAGCTCCCGTTCGCCTCATTCCAGCGGTAAGCTCCGCCAATATCCGTCCGTGCATAGATCAGATTCGGTTCCGTCTGGTTGAAAATAATCCCCGGCACAAAACCCCCGCCCGCACCGGTAGCCACACTGTTCCAGCTATAGTCTTCACTGGCTGCGGCATCGGTTACTGCGGGAGCAACGGTAAACAAAGAGCCTGACATCGCTGTCAGCAGGACGAGTATTCCTAGTCTTCGGATACGTTTTCGACTCATGATCCTTACCTCCCCAAGCATACTTTGGTAACGCTTCCATCATAGAGCAGATTCCGCCGCTGCCGTGAGAGAAAATGGTTGATTCTGCGTGAATTTTGTCAGCAATTAGCGCACCATTTTCACACTTGACGAAATTGGGGGTTGGGATACTGTGTAATGGACAAAATTATACTAACGGATGAAAAAAATCACCTTGCGCGAACACAATGTATGTTGTTTTTCACATCATTCAGGCCGTGTGCCTGCTTGTGAGCACATTGTATACTGTTTTTCACATACATTCAGGCCGTGTGCCTGCTTGCGAGCACAACGTATGCTGTTTTTCACATGCATTTGGTCCAACACACCTTCTCCAACGCAGCAGGCTAGTTCTCTATTGGAGGCGGCAGCACAATCGGCTGATAACTTAACGCAGCATCCACAATCTCCTCCGGCGTCAGCTCTGGCTCATTCCAGAAGATCAGATTACTCACGCCGGGATGAGGCACATTGCTCGCTACGACCTCCATCCACTCGTCCAGCTCCGCTTCTGTTCCTTCGGCGTTCACGATCTTGGTTACGAGTGAGATCAGTTGTTGTCGGGATAAGGACATTATGGGGGCCTCCTTTTATGTGTTAAATATCCATTTGACCACGTTGTGACTATTGCGCATCATCTTATTTGGGTCGGTATGGTAGTCTACCACCACTTCCACACCTAATGCGGCAACAAGGAAATCATTCGACAGTTCGGAAGATAACAAAAGGTTTGATAGTGCATCATAGAAGGGCTGGTTACGTTCATTCAGTGTATCATCCAGGTAATCTATATGGCGGGTATCGATTGAAATGCTTGTTTCATACACTTCCTCCGACATGCTCAAAAGCACTACAAACCTGTTCAGCTTGGCCTCTCCCTGGATTAGAATAATCCTCCCTTCCTCAAGAAGGTCAGTTAAAGGGGCAGCCAGCAGTCCCTGAATCGTGTGGGTTCTCGCATCTTCATATTCCCAGTTTCTTATTGATTCGATATGATTGATAGCAGGTGCAAAACCCTTGTCTCGCACAATTCTCAACAACTTATCCGGGTCCATGGTTTCCCGGGAATAGATGACTATGTTGAAGTTAGCAGCTATGTGGATCACCTCGCTCAATAAATCTGTATTAGTCAAATTAAATGGGCCTGCTGGAGTAGCAGATTATCATGATCGGTTAACTGCAGCTTAATTCCAGACAGCATTTTGTTAGAGAAATAAAAATCAATATTCTCTCCCACTTGTACAATCTCGTCACTGCAATAATCATTTAGCATATCAAAAAAATATTAATTGTCCTATTTATCTTGCTAACATGATTAGGCTACTCCTCTTTATTAATAGGAATTGCTATATGAGAATTCTCAAAAACCCGGAAAGTATAAGCTTTTCCCACGTCTACATTAACGTATCCAGGGGCCAGGTATAGCTTTAAACGCTTAGAATTTTCACTAACCCAAATACGGTCACTTCTTCTATACTCATGTTCTCGTTCAATAATGTATACCACTTTTTAGAGATATCCTGTGAAGACATCTTTGGTCAGATTATATGTATTTATCCCAGCAACACAAATATTAAAGACTGCAAATAAGAGAAGAGGTAGTACCACTACTCTTTTCCATAACTTATCTAACTGATTACGATTTCGAACCAATGCCAAAGGAACTTCTACAATTAGTGCATACAAAAATGCTATCTCACGAGACATTTCAAACAATAAGATCCTTCGCTCAAACGAACTATACTTTAAGACTATTGTAGCGATAAGTATAGTAAACATAATGATAAATAATATTCTCACTATTGTTCTTATTTTTTAACCTACCCTATGAGTTCGAATGTAAAGTATCTACAATGAAAACTAAATACATTCTCTCCAATTTCTTCAACTTTATATTTACTTCCCTCTAACTGGGATGTGGAAATGTTCGTGATATCGAAATATAAGGCATGCATTCCTGAGAAATCCCCCAATTTTAAATCTTGCACACCAGTAAAAGTAATTATTAGCTTTTTATCATGATCAAATGTTGATTCAGCAAGAGCTATTTGCAACGAAACCTCAAACCCTTGTAACTCAGTATCCCGGGTGAAATGAAAAGATGATAAAAAATTGTAACCTCTCTGCGATTCATAAAAATGATTTATCCTATCATCATATTTGTCCAATGTAGGTAATCTCCTTACTCAGCAATGATTATAAATACTCTCATCAGCGATAGACTTTATATGGTTTGTTCAAATATGTCAATGGGCCATGGCTCAATGGTTTTCACTGCAGTTAACGGAATTAACAGGCGTGTGTCATCATGATCCTCTTTAGGCATTATCACAATAGTATTGTTGAATGAATAAGAATGATATCTTAATATATTTATCTAAATAATCCTGCATGAACATCTCATGCTTTTTCAAGAATGTCCCTCCTAAAGTAAAAACTGAACATGAACAACCTGTAATAATAGTAGAATTGCAAAAAGTGCCTTAAATACTATATAAGGCACTGCAATTTAATATTAATACTTTTATGGATAAGGTACTGGCTTTAATGTTGGATCACCTTCTCTCTTCCACCAGTTTGTTTCTGGACCAAAATATATGGTATTTGCCCAGAAGTCAGATGTCTCATGGTACCTAATGTCGTAGTCTTCTTTAAAAGGTCTCTTCCAGAAATCATTCACTCTCCCCCATGCTTCTTCCTCAATTATATTAAATAATTGAATCATCTCTGTCACAATGCCTTCACAAAATTCTTGTGCTTCTTTTGTTGTTGCTAACCTAAATTTTTTCATTAATATCTCCTATAATATCGTTTTTTTCTTCAAATCTACCTAACCCTAAACCACTGGCGTAAAGCTCTTTGAGGTTTCCCATATTGTTCTCCTAATCATTATTGATCATCCTAGATATACCTAATCAATCGGCCATGGCTCAATGGTTTTTACGGCACTTAACGGAATCAACAGGCGGGTATCATCATGATCTTCCTCAGGCATTATGACTATAGTGTTGTTGAAAGAGTAATAATTCATATACATTCCTATTACATGTAAATTATCAAGAAATGTTATCTTAATACCTTTATATAAATACTGATTCATAAAAATCACTTCTTGTTCCATAATGGCCTCCTATACTTTTTTCATTTCTGACTCAAATTAATCTTCTTCCAAACAATCATATGTATTGACAGAACAGGGTCCTATAGTTTTTATTGCACTTAATGGTATGAAAAGCTGCCTATCAACAGGTCCTCCCATTGGTAATATAACAATTACATTATTATTATAATCGTAATTAATATATGTACCTATTACAAACAAATTATCCAAGAATGTAATTTTTATTCCTCCATTTAAATACCCCTTCATAAAAATTTCTTGCTGTTCCATGAAACCGCCCTCCTATATAATGTATATTCTCAAACATTCAGTATAATTCAACTCTATACCTTTAAGTACTGGGGTAACCACATTCATATCTCCATCTATTATATAAATTTGATGTGAAGAACCACCAGCAATCTGACTATAAATCGAAATGAAAATTATTAATTCTTTGATAACAACTCTCTAATAAAAAGCGCACAAATTTCAGTGTGGCAACGGAGGTGCACTAAATCACATTCTGTTCTTATTACTGGATTATCCCAATCAAAATCTTTAATAACATAAACAATGAAATTATTAACCCCATCATACCATCCAATATCCAAAATAAACTTGTCAGGGTATTGTACTTTAAACATATCTTCCTTTAGTCCGTCATTTTCATAATCAAGCGGTTTATTGAGATCGATATTAAAGTCTTCGTATGTAACTTTGCCAGGATAAAAACTTATTTCTTCAAACACCAATATAAAAGCACTCCTTACTACATAATTTTATGATTTCGCTTTAACTAGTTATGCACTCTTTTCTCCAGCTTCTTAACTGTACCGCCACATAATCATTAGTTCAAAAAACATCTTCAACTTTTGTAGTAAATGGGGACAAAAATTGATCTTTCTGTTGTTGAATTTACCCTAGCTTTAATATAAAAACCTTAAACTCATTATTGAAACCTTCAATATCTTCATCATCTCTCATGTATAACAGTCCATATGATCCAGGTGCCACAGGCCAACGATCTTGCCCAAAACCTCCAACCAGAAACGAAACAGATGGTGAATTTCCAACAGCCTTATACGGAGTTAAAGCCTTATTGTGATTTACCATCTTATATACAAATTAACTTCTGATGCATACTCATTTAAAAGTTTTTTTGATTGTTCTGAACGACAATACATTGGGAATGAGAGATCAAAGTTCCCTTCAATGGCTGCATCTTCTGTATAAAAATTTGAAAACACAACTTCACGTGTAGATAGTTTTATAATTCTTACCAGTTCTTCAAAGTGGGTCACTTGTAGCAATCTATTTTCGTAACAAAGGAATTTTTCAATAAATTCAATATCATCTTTAGTGAAACCTTTTTGAATTATATAGCTATCACTAGTATTAATAATTCGAATTGACTTAACATAAATAGAACTTTTATTTAATTGAAATATTTTCTGAAAAAACATCAATACTTGATCCTCATGTTCTAAATATAATATTGAAAAATCAATTTCCTGCGCCTCTAGTTCAGTTAGTTGTTTAGGGAAAACATCTAAAATCCCTGAGTTAATTTTATTTGCATTTCGCTAATTATCTAACTCAAACATCCATACTAAACCTCCGACCGTGTCGTTAGTTATTAATACTAATAGAATAATAAGTTGTATTATCAACCCATTCCTTACTTCCTTTCAATATAGCATCATCAAAGCTTAGGACTACGTTGTTAGTCTTATAAACCTTTTTGTCTACAATAATTTGTAGATTAGTAGGCTGCTCTGCTTGATATGGAATCAGCTCTTCATAAACAATTTTGTTTTCTAACTCAAATATAAGTCCGCTCATTAAATCGGTTGAACTCTCATACTTAACACCTAACGCATTGCTGATATCCTTGCTTGAACTTGTCGTCTATGATGAGCTTAATTTGACTAAAACCATATTCTTTTGTAAAGATAATGATGCATAAACATTACACTCCATCTACTGTTCAATTTCGAAATATAGCCAAGCGGCCTTTAAATATTCTTAATTTAGATTCGCTTATCATGAAAGCAGTAAAACAGCTACTGATAAATCTAACTATATTAGTGTACTACAAAAAAATCATCATCAGGTGTACCATCAAAATTTAAAAGCAATTGAGAGTATCCAACTTCTTTCCCTTTATATCTAATAGGGATTGTAACAATAACATGATTATAGTCACAATTAGGATAGCTGTTACTATAATTTATTGATACTGATTTAATTCCAACTTCAAAATCCCTTCTATCCTCTTCTCTTATGTATTTAGAAAATAACACATAAATTCATTAGGCTCTTCAATTTTATAATTCTCTAGATTCATCCAAAATCCCTTATGTACTCACACAATTCTAGTTTTATGAATTAACATGAAGAAGAAAGATCTCTCATTCAAGAGATTCAGCAATATCAACAGCCTCAGCTATAAAGTCACGAACTTCCTTGATTGACTTTGTTGTTTTGCAGAATATTGGATTTAACCAATCATCTTTTTTTACAATTATTAACTTAAAGTATCCTTCTTCCAAATCGAATTCAGGATACCAACCCAAGTCTATAACATTATTTTTTTTATACCGAACTTGGAGAATATCCTCTTTGAATGACCAAATTTGTTCAGCATATGATTTATTGTCCTCAAAATCAAAGTCGTTCAAAATCACCTCTCCTGTTTTAAAATCAAACTTCTCCACAGTCACTCCCCCTTAAACGCATCATCATGTGGTGACCACTCATCTCCACCATCGTTGCGGAAGTTAGCTGAAATGGTTTCTTTTCTCCCAGTTATATGCATTCAATTCATCACCTGTTTCACTTGTACATTATCCACCCAATAGTAACCTTGTCCATTGATCGTAGGTAGAACAAGTACTGATAATTTTCTTGCCCCTAATGGTGCAACCCCCGTTGCTTCTAGCTTGCTCCAATCTGAAGTTCCAGTGATCAAGTTAGAAGAAGAGATATTACTCCAGATCCAACCATTCCCATCTTGCCAATAAGTAAGAATCATGACCCCATTTCCTGAAACGCCTTCCGTCTTTACATAAGCTGAGATGGTAAAGTGTTTACCGCTAATATCTCTACCAAAATCATAAGTGTTATACTGAAATTGATCTCCAGAAGAAGCCAGCTTTACTTTTAGAGACTGGGTCCCGGTAATTTTTGATGTTGAATCAATAACTGAGAACCCTCCATTGGCATCATTAATTACCCATCCCGTCTTCCCTTCTTCAAAGCTGGGATTCAGTAATTTTAAGGCTGGTGACTTAGACTCTGACATTTCGATACTATCCACCCAATACGACCCTTGTCCATTAGTGGTAGGCAAAACTAATAGCGTCAGTTGTTTTGCTCCATATGGTGCAATTGAAGTTACTTCTACTTTACTCCAATCCGTTGTACCTGAGATCATATTGGAGGAGAGAATATTACTCCAGATCCAGCCATTCTCATCCTGCCAGTATGTTAATATTTTCACTCCATCGCCCGATAAAGCTTCAGTTTTGATAAAAGCCGAGATTGTAAATTGCCGGCCCGTTATATCCGTATTAAAATCCTTACTGATATATTGATGTTGATCTCCTGAAGATGCTACCTTAACTTTTAGTGAATGGCTACCGGTGTGCTTCTCTGTACTGACGATCGCAGAAGATCCAGCATTACCATCATTAATAATCCAGTTGTCTGCTTCCTCTTCAAAGCTAGGGTTTGGTAACATGATTGCAGGTGAAACAAGCTCATTCACTTCAACTTTATCCAACCAATAATAACCTTGACTCCCCACTGTTGGCTGAACAAGTATGATTAGGCTTTGAGCACCATAAGGGACTATTGCGGTTGTCTCCACACGAGTCCATTCGGTCGTACCCTTAACAGAATTCGAGGGTCGGATATTTGCCCATATCAAGCTGTTATTTGCATCCGACCAATAAGTTAGAATCTTCACACCGCCTACATTCATTCCTGAGGTTTTGAGATATGCAGAAATAGAGAACTGTCTCCCACTTATATCACTACCATAGCTCACGCCTTTAAACTGATACTGATCTCCCGAAGATGCTACTTTAACCTTTAGCGAATGATTTCCAGAATAATAGATTGTATTGTCAATTGCTGAATCTCCTCCTACTGCATTGTTTATGAACCACCCCTCCATCCCATTCTCAAAATCCGAATTAGAAAAAGGCATGGAACGAGATTTTCCTCTACTTAACAAATTTCCATTGTGATCATATTTAAACAACTGACAGGTTATAGAGGTCTCGCATTTCTTATCTAATCTACCAGATGAGTCATAAAAGTATTGAATAGAGGAAGTATTGGCATATGTATGATTTGTGTAAGGACTTAATATTACTAAAATGAATATAAAGAACACAGAAATAATTATTTTATTTTTTACCATTATTGAATTCTCCTCTGTTTTTATATTAATAACTGTCTAATCTTCCAGATCAGATTCCCGTTGGCATCATATTCATAACTTACATTTATTTTTTAAGATTATTTAATATCATTTTTATCAGTATTTTCATTTTTCGAACTATTATTAGTCTTTCGAGTGTCTGCTGGATGTTTTAGATTTTCTCTTGATGGTCCTCTTAATAGGCTGTCCCGTTTTGTCATGCGCGTATACAAAAGCAGCTCCCGCTGAGGTTTATTTAGCCGCTAACCGCCCGGGCACTGTGAATGTGAAACTCTCTTTCACAAAAAACCACGTGGAGGGGATACTCACATGTTGTTCAGAACAAAGCTAGAATTTTTAAAAATTGCATTAAATTTCTTCAATTATTTTGATCCTTAACAAGATTCATGTTCTAAAACTATTTATAAAAAACAATACAGACGGTGAAAAATTCATTGATAAAGTCCCTTATTGAAAACCGAAGAAATTTTCATGTATAGTTCAGTGACTAAACTTGTTTCTTTGTCTTCTTGAAATGACAGTTGACTAATTACACAGTTGTATAAATAAAATAAATCATAAGCTAATTTTTTTGATATAAACTCTTTCTCACTTGATATCATACTATAATCTTCTAAATCACTCAGTAAAATTAATAATTGATCTTTAGGTATAATCCTTTCTTTCCTCATAAAAACTACAATTTTATGAATACTCATTAAAATATCATTGATTAGTTCAATTTCATTTTTCATGGTATCAACCCCACTATCGCATTTATTGGAATATACTTATATACTGAAACCTCACTATCATTTGCTGCCATTTCCGCTGCATACTCAGCCCCAAATGGTTCGTAAACACCCATAAATTCATATTGTGCAGATTTTTTTATAGATTGAACTTTATTTAAGTCAATGACAACTATTCCATGACCACTATTAAACCGTTTAAGTGCTATCTGAATATCTCTAGTTGTTGCAATCCAAGGATCAAATCCCATAGAAATATCCTTTCCATCCATCTTCTTACCACCATCAAGTATATGTTCAAGTAATGACCATTCTCTATGCGGTGGAGTATGCTTGGAAACAATTCCTCTTCCAGCAACTAAATTACCAACATCATATTGACTAAGTGCCCTGAATACAATATTTTTACTACCATCTTCTTTTAATTTTTCTGCCTGTTGTACACTAAGTATGGACATATTTAAACTTTCCGCAACTTTTGTGTTGATATATTGCTGATCTTCACCTGCAGGCGTTGCTGCTAGCAATGCACTCATAAATACCGAAATTACTGTACCTACTAGTCCTGTTCTTGAACTTTTTTTTGCTCCAGAAGCTGCTCCACCAGTGATAACTTTAAAATCTCTTATTATTTCCTCAACCGTTTTGGGTAATGCCTCATGTCCCGTTGGATCTGTATAAAATAAAGGATTATTATGCACATACGTATACAAATTCTGACTCAGCGGATTATCAATCTGCCCCTCAACCGTATCCTAGTTTATAAAGCGGAGCTTTGAATAAAGAAGGTGGCAACTGAGAATACAATCCCAACTACCACCCATTCTATCATCCCGCCTGCTGTGCAGGTGTATCTGGCATCACGTAGGCTGACTTTTTCTTCATCATGACGTAGATGATATTTACCAGCTTCCTCATTAAGCACACAATCGCTTGCTGTTTCGTCTTCCCCTCTGCTATCTTTCGCTCATAATAAGCATGAAAATAGGCATTCTTTGGCTCCCTCTTGGTACGGGTGACACCAATCTGACGAATCGCAAGGCTCTTAATAATCTCATGTAATACCCGATTGCCCTGCTTACTCTTACAATTTCGAAACTTATTACCTGAACCTACGATGACTGGTGCAATGCCAGCGAATCGGGCAAGTTTATCGGAGGAAGAGAACCGGTGAATATCGCCAATCTCTGCCACAAGCTGTGCTGCTGTCACCACATTGATCCCTGTCATGGATTCAAGCTGGAAACCAAGCTGCTGCATCAAATGCTCAATCTTACCCTCGATACTGACCAATTGTTCTTGGAAAAACCGAGTGGATTCCACCTGACTCACCACAACTGAATCTCTTGAATCCTGAAAATCCCGATACGTTTCTCCATCTGCGTCGATCAGAGTAAGAATTTGATTAGCCTTCTTATGAGACAATCCATTGTTGCTGTGCTTTCGCAAGAAGGCAGCAAGGGCTTCCTCAGACATGTCCTTCAAAGTATAGGGTGAAGGGTAGGTTTCCCAGAAGGCAAGCGCCGTTTTCCCCTCTACTTCAGAGAAGAACTTTTTGTAACTGGGATAGGAATAGCTAATCTGCTGATGCATCTTTTTTACCGCTTCCGTTAAAATCTTAGACAACCATTTGCGCTGTGTCACAAGCTGGCTAATTGCCCAGAACAGATCAACGGGCTGGGCATCCGGCAGACGCTCCAACTCGTCTCTGAGCACCTTGGCAACACATTCCGCATCCCAGCTATCCGACTTCTGAACAGTCACATGGCTCTTTCGTCTGGCGTTAGCGAGTTTTGCATTCACTTCCTTCACCCAGCAACGATTGTCTTTCAGATACACGGCAAGCCCTCTGCCGTAACCTCCAACATCCTCCAGTCCATAGACAACGGACAAGCCCTTCTTGATGTACTTTTTTAATTCTTTAAGCAGCAAGGGAAAGGCAGACGGCTTGTTATCGAATTTTAGTTCCCCTAGTTTCTTGCTCCAGCAGTCAATAATGACGGCTGTATGATGTTGTTTATGCAGGTCAACTCCTACATAGATTAGATTCTGCTGTTCAATCATTTTCTTTTGCTCCCTCTGTATTTGAATGGTTATTAATGGATTCGATTCGTTACATTCAAGAATCTTTGCTGTCCTTATCGCTTGATCTGTATGTATCCAGCCCATTAGTAACCACTCAAACGAGTGGCGAAAACATTAGGGATAAACAAGTTTGCATCCTCAGTTCGAGCGGTCGATGCCGCAAAGATACGTTAGCAATCTCTTGTTTTCGATAATGCTTAGAAAGCTGTAAGTTTTAACATCCCAGCAACATGTGACTTCTCCAGACGTACATAAAGCAGGTCTAGCCGCAGTTCTTCTGTGTATTCGTGAATCTTATCTATAATTCTCTCCGCTGTCGGTAAGTCAATTTCCGCAGCTTGTTCATGTGTAATTTGAAAAATGGCATTTTCGTAAGCGGCAGTGGTTCGGAGACTTGTTAGAAGCTGATTTTCTTGCTCCACCAGCAACTCATAATTGTCTTGTAATATCGTCACAAGCACATTCCCCCAGACTGTAAGATCGCTTGATGTTTACCATCTGCTTCGATCTGCCCATAACGATACGTTCCTTGGTAAAATGCTTTACGATCTAGAATTCGTTTGACCTGTACTTTGGTAAACCTCTTCCCTTGTTCTGTTGTGAATCCTTCTTCATTTAACTTCTCAGCTAAAGCCGACAATGACCATTCAGGATGTTTATCTTTCAATTCAAATAGCCGCTGAACCGTGGATGCCTTCTGTTCGTCAATGAACATTTGCTTTGATCCCCGCTTCCCTTTGTAACCAAAAGGAATACCTCCACCTGCAAACTTGCCTTCGGAAGCCTTTTTATTACGTCCACGTCCCAGCTTTATAGCAATCTCTAGCCGCTGATAAGCATCCAGCAATTCCATCAAACCGTTAATCAAGAAGTCAGATGGATCTTTCTTAAAAATACTATAGGTTGGTTGTTCAATACTCCGAATGTCGATATTGCGCTTTTTCAGCTCCCGATGGACAAGGACTTTGACAATATCACTTCTCCATAATCTGCTTGTGTTCAGAACAACAACGTAATCCACCTTGTGACCCGATATATAGGTCAGCATGTCTTGGAAGCCCTCTCGTTCGACTTCTAAGGCTTCCTCGTCCACTTTCGCCCCACTGATGCCCTCGTCTGTAAAAACCTGAACCAGGTGCCATCTCTGCTGCTCACAGTACGACCGAATCTCGTCTTGCTGGTAGGACAAGCTGTAGCCATCCTTCACCTGACCTTGCGTACTGACCCGTGCATAGCCTATGACATTCATGTATAATCCTACATCGTTACGGAAATTGTAATCAGTGTAACTCTTAACAGTTCCACATTATGATTATATAACCTTTAAGAGTTACATTCAATGATTTTCCAGACAACTTCATGATATAATCTTTCTATATTTAGCTGCTGGAATGATGGAGGAAGACATGAAGATAAAGATTCGATTAAAAGATATATTAGATCAGCGTGGAATGTCACAAAGACAACTTGCCCGACAAATGAACCTACGTCCAAGTACGATCAATCATCTCTGTTCCGATTCAGTAGACAGAGTCTATATCCGAACGCTGGAAGCGATATGTGAAGCCCTAGACATCTCCATCCATGAACTGATTGTTGAAGATGCTGAAGCTTAAGGTTTCTAAATACAAGTCGGGTCGGACGCTGGATGTGCTACGCCCTATTCCTCAATAAGAATCATGCTTTTTGATGTAAACCACCCCCGGGTGTTTTCCTATCGTAATGGTGAACATTTTCCGGAAGGTAGGGGTTGAAATCTCTTTATTTTCAAGTACAATAGAGACTATGTTATTTTTATTTCATCCAGCATGTTGGACTTTTTATCGTTATCGGCAAAATAACGTGTCCGTCGGTGAGGATGTGTCTTCTAGCTATTTATAGCAAGACGATCTAGGCAGTTCCCTTGGGGGATTGCTATTTTTTTTGCCAAGTTTTTGCGATTGGCATACGTAGACGATGTATAAAGCTGCCTTAATACGGATTCATCAAACATGCTTTGCAGCAGTCGGAAACCAAGAACAGTTTCGATCTTGGATATGTTTTCTCTGTTCTCCATTAGCCAAGACAAATCCATATCGCTGACTTCCTCTGGATACTCAATCTGCGCAAGTGCCCTCTCCATCGTGTAGTCAAAGAATGGTTTTTGGAATAATTCTACAGCCTTCCTCGTTGGCGAGAACCTTCTCAGATCATTGTCGCTAGGTCGAACTTCTAGTCGAAGGATACCTTTAGAACGTTCAATAATCTCGTTTGATTCTTCTTCCTTTCGAGTTTGCTTATACTTATCATAAAACATAATTCTGCTGCTCTTGTTCCGGTATTCAACGGTCTGTTCTTGGTTGTATGCTATTGTATTCTTATAAGCAAGCTGCTGCCCACTTAGCATCCGCACATATTCACTGACCTTTTTACCTACTTGAAAATTGCAACAGACATCACATCGGCTTATTATCCATTCAGAGTGTGGAATATACACATCAAAGAGTTGGAGCAGCCTGTCTTGCAATTGTTCAAAGAACAAGGGGATATCTGCTTCTGTGAGCATCGTAACGTTGTCTCCATATAGAAACTTCGGCATGGATACTTGTACTGTGAGTGTTTGGCTACTCTCCATATACTTCATGTATGGTAACTTTTCACCCTTTAACGTATAGCTTGTGTTCAATGCACCTGTTTCTTTGCTTAAGAATGTAGTTGACTTAACATTATATTGATTCAATATAGTTGGATCAATAGGAATAGGTTTTGCTTTCAGTATGATAGTGTCAAACATATGAAACCTTCTTTCACTTCTAGTAGTCTAAAATATTGGATGTGATTGGAGATGTTATAAGAACGAGAACCCTCATCCGGGGTCGGGCTATTGTTCAACTTGTGTCTATCTTTTTCATCGTGCTCACCACCTCATTAAGGTTTAATTCCTGTTTCTTCAAACAACTTGTCAAGCTTTTCAAAGAACTGTTTCTGTTCGTATTTTGCATAATCGGGATGTACTCCCCATTCGTTATCCCGGTGAACGAGATAATATAAGACCAGTTCAAATGCTGTCTTTTTATTACGATTCTGTTCTTGGATTACCGCAACTGCATCTTCTAAAAGATTGAAATTTGCGCCTTCGTTGATTGGATCAGTATTCAGCAAGGAACTTACCTGTTCGATCAATCTTTCTCTTTTTTGTCCTGCTTGAACATACTCAAGAAGGCTAAAATGCTGCGAATAGTGCTGTGTTGTAGTGTACTCGTTTCCGTCATCATCAAAGTTGGTAATTTCGATTTCCTCATGTTCATCTGTTTTGGTTAAGTAAACCATAAGAATTTCCGACTTTTCAGATGGAAGCAACTCCTTCTGGAATAGGGTCTTATCCTCGATCCCAAATAACTCAGACAATTGCTCAAGACGTGGTTCGGGTATCTTCCGTCTTTCCTTGATCCAGTCCTGAAATGTTTGTTTGGAAACCCCGATGGCTTCTGCTACCGATTTGTACTCCATGTGAAACGTATCAGCTATAAATTGTAATCCTATCATCTTAATCACCGCCATACTAAGTATGCCTTACGAGATTGATTATATATCGCCATACTCAGAATGTCAAACATTAAGTCAAAAGAAAAACCACATGTAGCAATCTCACATGTGGCAAGAATGGATATTAAAATTAGATTTCCGAAAGACTTATTGCCTTTAGCAATGTCTCCGCTAGAGAAAACTCATTTAATTCTTTACCCAAGAAAAAGGTGTTTTCCTCTTGATGAACATATCCCTTCTTATCTGAATACGTAGTGGGTGTAACTTGATAACCTTCCTCATCCCAATGTAAATTAACAACTTTCTTGTTTTTAATTGCTTTCTTGTAACCCTTTATTTTTAAGTGCTTCTCTATTGCAGTAATCTTTGGAAAATCACTATCGACTTCCTGTGAATAGCATCGTTTAAAACTTTCTTCTATGACAGATTGAAGTTCTTCAGTACCATAAGGATGTTTTAGCTCTACAATACTGTTAATTTCAGCAGTAACATTATGAACTACCCATATTCCATGCGGCACAAAGAACAGGTCATTACTCTTATCTACATAAACTGTCACATCTTTGAAATCAAAATTCAATTGACTCACTCCTATTCAACTATTTTAACGATTATTTGTATGCCTTGCTTACTAGCGTCAGCAATTGCCTTATCTAATTCTTTAGATTGACTTTTAGTAAGCTGTACCGGTGGTAAAGCAAGCTCTAAGATTTTATTAGTTTGGGAATTCACCCTTACTGTTAACCCCCCATAAGTAGTGGTGCCGAAATCCTCCAGTTTGTTAACATAATTCATTAATGTACTGTATAATTTGTTTTCTTTAGCATATGTCTTACCAGTGATGTCTAGGGATTTAATACTGGTGACACTCTTTGCTATCCCATTTTTCCCTTGAATGAATTTATCTATAGTCGGGAAATTATTTACCATCCCACCTAATGCTCTTTCAATTTCATACCCTCTCTTAGAAAAACCAAGTGCCCATACACCAGTTTTTGCTTCTCTGAACTTTTCTATAGTCGATAGTGTCTTTCCTACATATGAACCGGGAACAAATGGAAGAAACACAGAGCCTAAATCCCATAGAAAAAATCCAGCATTTTTCCAAGAAGGATGTTTGTAAAATTCATAAGCACTATAACCCATACTCGCTACATCAACTATAGTTTCCACGAAATGCCCTGTCGGGTCAACATGTATCAGTGGATTGTTACCCACATAAGTATACAGATCTTTTCCTTTATTATATTTATTTTACATACTCATACTTGTAACCAAATAAAGCAATCAAATGCCATTCTTTTAGATAAGCGGTAGTTCTATAGCCCCTACTGTTTCTAAAGCATTTATATCTTAACGAGTCATTATCTAAGTTTAGACATAACCCGCCTTCATACCTCCTCCTGTTTACTTTATCATGCTGTACCCAATGGCTTACATCTCATATTGAATATATCTCTCTAGTTGTCAATAAAAAAACCTGCAAGGATTTCTCTATACCACAGGTCAGAGTTTTCCTTCGCAGGTATTTTGATTTGTCTCACATTTGGGGAGCAATCCCATAAATCATCAAAGTGGTTTTATTACTCATTATTTATTCACACTAATAGAATAATAAGTAATATCGTCCACCTGATCCTTATTTCCTTTCATTTTAGCATCATTGAAGTTCAGAACTACATTGTTGGGCTCATTAGCTTTTTTGTCTATAAATACTTGTAAGTTATTAGGACGTTCAGTTTGATATGGGATCATCTCTTCATAAACTATTTTGTTATCTAATGCAAAAATAAGTCCACTCATTAAATCAGTTGAACCTTCATATTTAAAACCTAAAGCATCACTAATTTCCTTACTTGAACTTCCTACCTGAAAAATAACCACCTTGTCCCACTTAAATGTAGTAATCTCTTCAAGTGAAATATCACAAACCTTACCCAAACCGCATTCATCATCTATAGTGCGCATAATTTGATCACTTAATGATTTCTCCTTTTGACAACTTGATAGTATTAAAGTAAAAAAAGCCAGAATCAATATTCCAAATACAAATTTCTTTATAGAATAATTATACATTAATATCATATTTCTCCCTTCAAATACAAGCTAACCCTTTTCAAAAATTTATTGGTCTGCAGCAAATCCATCGTTATCGAGCTTAGTTATCCTTTTTTTTGCCACTTCATATTCTTGATCTGATAGTTTTTGTAAAGTAATTGAGTATACAATTGTTGTACCAAAGGTTTGCGGAACGGCCACGTAGAGTCCAGAGACATGATAATATTCTAAAGTCGCTAATGCTATGTCTTTTCTCGAAGCACCTTTACTAAAAGTAGAACCTATTGCCCTTCCAGCAATGTTATTCAGTAAATCTATTGACTGATCGGCATCTAGCAATTTATCAAATGTGGTTCTATTCAAATTTGCATCTGGTTTTTCTTCGTGTGCATTTCCTACCTCTTCTGCAATTGATTTACCATATTCAGCTGAAATCATCGCTTGCCAAAAAGCATGTCTGTAAGCATTAACTTGAGAACCTGCATGTTCTGCATTTTCTTTCAAACCTAGATCATTTGTGGCAAATCTTACTGCGACGGTTGAGATATTCGTACTTCTTTTTCCAGTTGTTACTTCACCTATTGCTTTTGCTATTTTTGGATGTTTTACTGCAAACCAGTAGGATCTTATTTTTGAACTAACATGACCAGTAGGATCATTATAAATCAACGGATTATTATGCACATACGTATAAAGGTTCTGACTCAGCGGATTATCAATCTGCCCTTCATATGTATCCTCATTTAAAAACCGTCCCATACTCGGGTCATAGTATCGTGCCCGCAGGTAATACAGTCCGGTCTCATCGTCATACATCTCTCCGGTATACTTAAAGGAATTAGACGTCCCCTCCAACTGGCTAGTAATATTCCCCCACTCGTCATAGGCGTAGTTGTTCACTACTGTTCCGTTAGTATCGACGATCTGCACCACATCACCATGGCCGTTGTACAGGTAGTAATAATCCTTAGCCGCTTTTTTATCCTTCTTCACCAACACCCGGTCGCCGCGCACAAAATTCGCTTGCTCTACAAAACCACCATTGACGAGTTTCTCTTCCGAGATCACTTGACCCTGGAAATTGTAGTTCACTTGGGTCTGGATGTTATCTTTAATTTTCATCGAACGCATTCCATCAGCGTAGTATTTGAAGATAATGTTGGTTCCGCCTTTGGTGACGCTTGTTAATGTATTCTGCAAGTCATAGGTGTAGCTGGTATCAGCAGAATCCAGGCTTACGGTGCTCATATCAGACAAGGTTAGGCGGTTGCCCCGCACATCATACGTATACGTGGTTTGACCGCCATCCGGACGGGTGGTCGAAATCAACCGGTTCAGCGCATCGTAGGCGTAATTCGTTGTTTGAGCAGCCGCTCCGTTGCGTGATTCGCTGACGGAGATCCGGTTCCCGTTGTTGTCATAGCTGTAGTTGTAACTGGACAGGCTTCCGCTTCCCTTTGTATTTCTCATCGATTCCGTCCAGCCGAGTGCTTTATTATACGTATAGGTCGTAATCAACTGGCTGCCATCCGTCAGTGTCGGATAGACAATCCGCTGAATCTGGTTATTCGCATAATAACTGTACTGGGCATTTACAGAAGGATCGCTATTTAAGGTCGAGCTTCCATTCGTCTGAACTTTGTCCAGCCGTTCCTTCTGGTATTGGTAATTTGCAGAGAAGCCCATATAGTTGTCTGTAATCCGTTTCATTCGCCCTAAAACATCGAGTTCGTTACCCATCCAGGCGGTATGCGCACCCGACTCCGAATATACACTGCGTACTTGCCCCAGACTATTCTGGATTTGGGTATGTGAAGCGGTCTGTACTCCATTCATCGAGGTGAGGACCGTTTGTTTATCCAGACTGCCATCACCGAAAATCATTTTGGTTTCCTGGGTTTGTACTACATTATTAATGTTCCCACGAATTGTGCTGGTTTTCAACTGACCACTCTCATCGTATACATACCCGAATGAACTGCCATTACGGTCGGTTTTGGCGGCCAATTGCCCCAGATTATTATACGTGTAGCTCTCACTCTGCGAAGCACCGTCCTGCTTGATGCTAGGCAGACCCAGTTCGTTATAGCTCTTTGTATTTAGAGTTTGCGGAGTACCGCCTTTGGCTTGAATCGTAACCTTGGTTACTTGACCGTTCCCGTCATAGCTGTAGTTCGTTGTCTGGTTCAAGGCATCTTTCAGGTTGGTTAACCGGCCTAAGGCATCATAGGTAAAGGAGGTGGTTACCCCGTCTTCATTCAGATTATGATTTGGGTCAGTATACCCCGTGACCTTTCCCATCAGGTTGTAACGATATGTTTCAGTAATTTTCTGTTGCTGGTTGGGCCAATCTTTGTAGGTCGAAGCTGATATCTGATTTCCCCATGCATCAAAACTTGTTTCGGCATAGTTGAACTTTTCGGTTGTCGTGATGTCTTGAATATAACTAGTACTCCTTCTTGCCTTTGGTGAATAATCGCTTACGACCTGATTCCCATCAGCGTTCGTCACTTTATTCTGTCTGCCCCATCCGTCATAGCGCATCGACAGCGTATTCCCCGCAGCATCTTTCACATAGACAGGACGCATCCACTCATCGTAGTGATATTGGGTTTGCGTAAATCTTTCTGCGCTGGGATCATAGCGTTCATCTAAGAGCGTCTGTCCCAGACCATTATAGAATTGAATACGGTGGTCCGTTAGTGTACTTCCATCCACGACCTTCTTAAGCGTATGGAAGGTATCGACTACAAAACTGTTTGTATCTGCATTAACCTCGTCAAAATGAGTGGAGACTTGATTATATTTATACGTATATTCATCTTTCTCCGAGAAGAGCTCGCCGGATGCATTCCTGAAATTCGGCTTATTCACAGTGACTACTCGCCCAAGTTCGTCATAGAAGTATTCCGTTGTCTGATTGGCACTGTTCGTCTCGCTTTTGAGCAGACCGCTATCTTTATAATAACTCATTTGGGATTGTATGATTTGTTCATTGGGTTGCCCTATGTTGAACCATTGCTTCGTTTCTGTAGGATAGGCATATTTATAATTAGCTTCTCCATACACTGTCATTACTTTCGAGACCAATCGCCCTTCGGACCATCGTTCTGCCGTAACGGTAAAAGCGCTGTTATCTTTAGCATAAAAGTACTTTGTGATTTCCCCCTTTGCATTTACACTTTGTTCGATTCTTCCTTCCGAAGTATAGGTTGTGGTCTCGGATAAAGGGGCCGCGTCGCTTTCATTGGCGTACCCATTCGTTGAACTGACAAAATGAAAGACTGGATCATACTGATAACTGCGAGTGTATTTGAGCTTAATACTATTATCGTTACGCTTCTCAGGAGGTAAAGGCAAGGTTTGGGTCAATACATAACCCATGGCATCATAGGTCAAGTCGGTATACATAACATTCGGATTGCTGTCTCCCTCGCCTTCATAGGTCCGCTCTTCGATTACGGCTGGCTTGAACTTGTACGTATCCGAAAAGTTGGCATATGATGTCACTACCCGTTGTCCCGCTTGATTCCCGGCCACAATTTTGCTCTCTTCGCTGATTCGCTGTTTCAGATGGTTGAATGTTGTCGTCGTAATTTTTTGGACATTCCCCTGGGTATCCAGTGATGAGACAGCTGTTGAAAACTGGTATCCTGCCGGCACATTTTCCGGATCACTACCCGTTCCATAGGCACTGTAGTCTCCGCTATAATGAATGGATTGTCGATTCACTTCATAAGGAGATTGTGATTTCCGGAGAATCCGGTCACTTCGGCCGCTGACTCTCGATTTTTGAATCACCCCATCTACAGATAAATTATGAAGTCCATATTCGTAATTGTAGACGGTCTCCGAAGATTCATTGTATTGAACCCGCTTCAACATGTACTCACTAATCTCAAGAGACTGTCTGTTCGGAATAGTCTTACTCATGTAATCAAATTCTTGCGTATACTGGTAAAACTCAAATTGGATGCTTTCATTTGCGGTCTGTTCAATACGCCGAAGTCCTCTAGCGCCATTGTAACCCAACCCTTGCTCGAAATATTTAACTTCCTTGACGACTGCCTGATTATCATCCAGCACTTTCACAATAATGTTAGGTGTTTTAGCATCAATCTTTGCTTGATACTCAAACTGTATTCTTCTTCCTATAGTATCTTTAATATAGGAAATGTTCCCTTCAGAATTATAATTATAGCTGATGGCATTGCCAAACCGGTCGTATAAGATCGTCAGATCAGAAGTGAAATATTGTTCAGAATTATCTGGAAAATGAATAGTCGTACTACCATTCATCCCGTATTCGATTTTGACGCCACCGGTAGGATAGTCTTTTAAAGTATAATAGGGCGTAGAGCCGTCTTGGGGACTGACATACATGATCTCATATTGACTTCCCTGCCCGTCACTATAGTAACCAGGATTCTTTATTGTGGGGACGTTGAACGTCCAGCCGAGCCCAAGATAGTTATGGAATTGGGTATTATCCAAAGCTCCGGTATTGACTCTTCTCCCTTCATCATAGTCATACGTTATTGCGGGGTAAAACTGACTCATAGCATTGGATTGAAAAATAACACCTAGATTAAGATCCATACCATCCTTTCCGGGCAGGCTAATCTGTGTATTTCTCCAGGTCAGCATTCCGGTAATGGGATCAATGCTTTCCGTAGAATGATTCTGGTTGGAGAATTGTTGATTAAACGTTTGATATTTATCCTTAAGTCCCAGCTGACTCAAAGCATCATTGATCGATCTACTAAGTGCACTCAAAACCTTAGATTCGATACGGAACTGCTCGGATGAGATCAGCGGATTTTCTTCGTAAACCACAGCTTTTACTGTTTGCTTTTCAACTCTGATCCGGCCCTCACGCTGCACATACACGTCTGCGGTGACATTACCGGGAACGAGAGCTTGACGATTCTTCTCTAACTTTTGTTCCAGTTCAATCCAGGATTCTTGCACGCTTTGTTTTTGTTTCCAGAGTTCCCCCGGATCTTGAGCATACATTTGATATAACAACGCGATAATATAGATATCCTGAGCGGAGGCTCCTTCATCTACTAAGGGTTGAATAAACTTCGGATCGAATTGCACCTCCTGATCACCATAGTGCTCGAGATACTTTTGAAATATTGCCCTCAGTTCGGGGTCGTTCAGAATATCATAACCCTCGGACGCCTTAATTTCCGTCGCTTGCATGCTTCTTTGAGAAGCAATCGACGCTTGGGGCTCAATTGCGTTAGAAGGCTCCAAGCTATCCGGCGCAGAAGTTACACTTGGACTCAACATGGGCATTGTGGTAGGTTCAGGTTCCAGTGCTCCTAGGCTTGAGACAGGCAGCGCTGAAGGGGAGGGAGAAGGACTGCTTTTGGCTAGTTCTGCTGTGCTTCTGGATGCAGTTGTCGTAGCAGGGTTAGCTGATGCTTTCCCCATGAGGTTAGGAAATCCGCTAAATAGTATAGCCAAGGATAGGACATAAATGAATAATGATTTTGTTTTTTGATTAGACTTCACTCTAAAACTCCCCTGTCTTATGTTGATTAATTTCACAAAAATAGGATCATAATACTTCTTTCTTAATCAGCGATCCATTTTTATCATATTTTAATGCGAGAATCTTACCATTAGCCAGCAGCACATATTGAAGCCTGCCGTTAGCATCATAGAAGTAGCGTATTTGATTTTGACTCGGTATATCTACTTTCCATGCCGCCGGATTTGCAACTCTTTTCAAAGAAAGTTGATCAACATCCAAATAAGCTTTCTCTTCTCCCCCTACAGCAAAACGTATTCGTATGTAACTGGTCTGATAGTTAGGAGTAATTAAAACTGAATGATAATGCCATTTCCACCCACCGTTATTCATACTTCTTCCATACTCGGTAACAACACGATCATTGCTATCCACTTCAATAATGGTTATTTCCGCCCAGCCTTCTGGTAAGGTATATATCTCATAAAAGCACTCAAGTCATATGAAGATCCAGCACTAACAGGGACGGGGTCCGATAGTGAATAAACAAAGGATTGCGGATCTCCTGTTCCATTGTACATTCTTAAATGATAGGATCCTTCAATGGGACCATAACCTGGTTTGGAGACACTCGAATTATTGCTCGTTCCATTTCTCCATGCTGTTTCCCAGTAATCAGGTAGATTATTATGATTAAAATCATTTTCAAAACTCTCATTCATTTCAATAGAATCAATATTGACCTTATCGATATCTAAATAGGCATTTTCTTCTCCCCCTACTTCAAAGCGGATTTGTATGTATTCTGTATTGGCCTGGGGGGCTAGATATAAGAAATTATCGTGCCATTGCCATGCGCCGTTAGAGAAAGAACGATTGGATTCATATACAATATTCCTATTTCGGTCAGTTTCAATGATCGTTATGCTTGCTCTTCCAACAGGCAGTGTATATCTCATAAAAGCATTAATTTTGTACAAATGGTCTTTTTCGATAGTAACCGGATTCGACAAAGCGTACATATATGAATTTTTATCTCCCCTACCATTGAACAGTCTAAAATGATACTTCCCTTCAGCTGGCTCGAAACTTTCTAATGAAGCACTTGAGAGAGCACTGGTTCCGTTTCTCCAAACGGTTTCCCAAAAATCAGGAAGGTTATTGTTGTTTTGATCCTGCTCAAATCCTCCATTGATATTCTCATTAATGGGATAAGCATAAGCATGACTTGCACCTAAAGTTAATAAAAAAACAAATATCAAGAAAATTCTTCTCAAATAAAACACACCCTGTCTTGAACTATGTTTTAGATATTCTAAGTTCTTAGCTATCTAATCAATCTCCACTTTTGCGAACTTGTTCCGTTATCCTCATATATCTGCAAACGGGTACCATCATCATTTTCTCCATTTGTTATATCCAGCAATTTATTACTGTTCACATTGATGAAACTAATGGATCCATCTGCATTCTCTCTAAATTCCCACTGTTGAGCGGTTGTACCGTTATCCGTCCAAATTTGAATAGCAGAACCATTAGTTGTACCTCCACCATCCACATCCAGTACCTTGCCGCTATTCACATTAATTAACTTATAGTTATTGCCCCCAGTATCATAGACTCTCCATCTTTGGGATGCGGTGTCATTATGGGTCCATATCTGAATAGGAGTACCGTCGGCGGTATTTCCTCCTGTGACATCCAAGGCTTTTCCATTACCAGCATTTAATATTTTGTATTCTGTTCCATTACTTATCGCTTTAATGAGTCTCCACTTCTGTGCGGATGTTCCGTTAGAGGCCCATATCTGTACAGGGCTTCCATTCGCTGTGTCACCATTTGCAACATCCAGAGCTTTATTGCTATGGATATTTATTAGTTCATATGAACCGTCCCCTTGTTCAACTACGCGCCATACCTCAGCGTCGGTTCCGTTATCATTCCATATCTGAACCCTGGTTCCGTTGGATGTTTCTCCACCAGCTACATCAAGTGCCTTCCCACTATTAATATTAATCAGCTTAAAAAGGCTATTTCCGGTTGTACAGAGCAACCACCGCTGTGCATCTGTTCCGTTATCTGTTTCTATTTGAACTTTGGTTCCGTTCACACTATTTCCTGCGTATACATCAAGTGCCTTATTGCTATTCACATTCAATAGTTTGTATTCTGATGGTTTGCAGTTTAAGTTTTTCTTTCCAATTAAGTTACCGTTGTTATCATACTGAAAATTCATATACTTCTCTTCTGATATTCGTATTAGACTTAAACCACCTGTTCTTGAATAAGTGTATTTCATTGCTGTGGCAGTCTGAGAGCTAATAAATAAAGCAAATGCTAATAAATTAATACATATTTTTTTATAAGTCATACCCCCGTCTATTGAATATTCCATTGTCAAAAAATATCGTTAGCGCCTGTTCAATTGACTAAAGAACAAGACTGAAGCAGTCATTGTGTAGTTGGTTCGAATAAGAAACAAGACGAATCCATGGTGTAAAATTGCTGTCTACTGTAGCGACCTTTTAGTAACTTTAATATCATCAATAGAAATAGCCCCACCATAATGCATCCCGAAGTTCAAAAAATAATCACTGTTCGCTCCAGTCACAAACTCTACTCGCTTACTTCCCTTAGTTCCGATGGCCTCATTCCAAGTCAGCCAACCCACATCATCCTTTCCATTACCGGTTAAGCTCCTTACAAAAAAGTCAAAATACCCTCCACTGGCTGGTTTATCTATTACTTTATAGTTGAACGTCACGCTATATGGCGTATTCGGTTCAAGTTTGAACTTATTGAAATTTGAAATCATAAACACTGTCCATTCCACATTCTTTTCCCCGACCCCATATGCTGAATACGCTCCACTTACAACCTTGCTTGGCTCTTGGGACATCGATAGCGTACCTATTAGAGGCATATACTGGGTGGCTGTAATATCCCCTTTTTCAAATGATTCCGCTTCTTTCGTAACTTTAATATCATCAATAGAAATAGCTCCACCGTAACGCATCCCGAAGTTCAAAAAATAATCACTGTTCGCTCCAGTCACAAACTCTACTCGCTTACTTCCCTTAGTTCCGATGGCCTCATTCCAAGTCAGCCAACCCACATCATCCTTTCCATTACCGGTTAAGCTCCTTACAAAAAAGTCAAAATACCCTCCATTGGCTGGCTTATCTATTACTTTATAGTTGAACGTCACACTATACGGCGTATTCGGTTCGAGTTTAAACTTATTGAAATCTGAAATCATAAACACTGTCCATTCCACATTCTTTTCCCCGACCCCATATGCTGAATATGCTCCACTTACAACCTTGTTTGGCTCTTGGGTCATCGACAATGTACCTATTAGAGGCATATACTGGGTCGCTGTAATGTCTCCTTTTTCAAACGATTCCGCTTCCTTCGTAACTTTAATATCATCAATAGAAATAGCCCCACCATAACGCATCCCGAAGTTCAGAAAATAATCACTGTTCGCTCCAGTCACAAACTCTACCTTTTTACTTCCCTTAGTTCCGATGGCCTCATTCCAAGTCAGCCAACCCACATCATCCTTTCCATTACCGGTTAAGCTCCTTACAAAGAAGTCAAAATACCCTCCATTGGCTGGTTTATCTACTATTTTGTAGTTAAACGTCACACTATACGGCGTATTCGGTTCAAGTTTGAACTTATTGAAATTTGAAATCATAAACACGGTCCATTCCACATTCTTTTCCCCGACCCCGTACGCTGAATACGCACCATTTACAACTTTACTTGGCTCTTGGGTCATCGACAGCGTACCTATTAAAGGCATGAAGCTGGTTGCCGAGATGTTACCCTTTTCAAACCCTTCAAACTCCCTATGTATTTTATTTATCAAGTTTCCGTTCCGATCATAGTAGAAATCTAAATATGAATTGTCTTCTGAATAAATAAAGTCCAATCGATTCTGATTATAAAAGTATTGAAGTTCTTGATTCTTACCATTATCAGCAAAAATCAAATTACCATTTGAGAAATAGCCAACAAGAAAAATTACAAATACAACAATTCCCCCAAGTGAACTCTTCCTATAACTCATTCTTTTCCCCATTCTCTGATTTAAATTTTTCAACACAATTTATACTCTCCTATATTCCTATAAAAAATCATTTCATCTATAATCAAAACTAGCCGAATCAAGATAGAATGTCCCCGCTCCAGAATCTCCAGCAGATCTGATCAGAAAGTATACAGTTGCGAATACAGCTTTATTTGGAGTTATTCCCTGGTTCGTCAGTAACGTATACTTTCCATTTGCTTCAGTTATATCTTTAATGTTGCTGGAGACGAATGACCCATCCATAGCATAAAAGTCAATATACATCTGCACCCTGGATTGATACAACATGCTAATATTGATATTGCCTGAAACCATATAAGACTTATCAGGAATTACACGCAGAGTCTGAGAAACGCCAACAAATTGATTAGCAGGAATTCCGAACCCCCTGACTTCCACTGACTTTTGATCATGAAATGCCTCAAGCGTCCCTATTACCGTTGACTTCTTCTTTAAGTTTCCGTTCAGATCATAATTGTAGGAAGTGTTATATGTCTGGTTTCCTTTTATAAGCGTCTGGTTAAGCAAACGTCCCGCTGCCGAATATGAATTTGTAATTACATCCTTAGGCGGACTATTCTCAATTAGCCGAATTGTATCGTCTACTCCTGAAGGCTTATGAATCGTCCAGTTCAGCGGTGTTTCCGCCCCGTAATTACTTACTTCAAAGTCAGAGTTATCTATTAAGTTGGAACTATAACTAAATCTCATATCATCTACATAAATACTGGCCGCCCCGCCCCCACTGGTAGCACGTATGATAGCGTAGACACGGGCATAATCCGCATTAGAAGGTACTGTTCCAGTAATAGATATTGTGATATATCCACCTTGAGTGGTAGCTGGCAATTCTACAATATTCGCATCAATAAACGCACCTGAGCCTGTAAAAAAATCCGCATACAGTTGTACTTTGGCATTGCTGATACGATCCACCTTTAATCTGCCGCTCATCGCATACTTTTTAGCAGGTACAACTTTTAACATCTGACTGATTCCAACATACTCATTAGCTTTTATATTCGATGCATCGATTTGCTGAACGGTATTCCCGTAGCTTTCCGAAACTAATTTATAGGTGTGGTTATCATTCCCGTAACTGGGCAGCCATCCGCTCCCCAAGCTGTTAGAACCAAGTGCTTCAAAATTCCCATTATTAAATAGGTTCGCTTCATTTATATAATGAAAATTCAAGGAGTCTACATACAGGGTTCCTGAGCCATTGTTCCCTGTCCCTCGAATGATTACGTATATAACGGCATAAGTGGTATCCTTAGGAATTTGACCTGTATCAGATAAAGTCATGTATATGCCATTAGTCGGTTTAGCATATTCTAGAATAGTGGTCCCCGTATAGTTGCCAGAAGAGCTCATAAAATCAATATAAATTTGAGCCTTCGCATTCGATAGACTTTCTATTAACAATGCGCCACTTGCTTGGAATGACTTACCCGGATCGACCTTGATTTTTTGCAAGATGCCCGCATATCCATTAACCGGCAGAGACGAAACTTTCATTTTCTGAGCTCTGGCTCCACTTAAGGATGGATAGGCCACAGAACTAAATGTCGGGTTATAAGAGGTCGTATAATCCCAATCGTCTGAGTTGGCAAGCGTGTTTGAAAAGTTCTCATAGTCTGAATTAACAATTAGATTAGTATCATTAGTATATTGAAAAGAAATATTGTCCGTAATAAAAGCACCGGAATTGACATCAGAGCTAGAACGAATCAAAGCATAAATCACAACCGTTGTAGCTCCTTCCGGCACACTGCCAGTTCCGCCTAAAGTAACGAATTGTCCTGTCGCCTGACTTGGCATTTCAAAAATCTTACTATCCACAAAAGCCCCTGCATTAAAGAAGTCTGCGTATAATTGCACTTTAGCATTGGATATGCTCTCAATATAAAATCGCCCGTTCATATTATACGGTTGCCCAGGTTTCACCGATAAGGTTTGGCTTACTCCGGCAAAATGATTCGTCGGCAAGTTACTCATGGAAACCTTCTGTGCTTTGCTTCCTCCAGAGACCTTTGAGCTGATAACTTCGAAACTCCCAATCCCATGTGAGACCCAGCTATCGGCTATACTACTGCCATTAGTGGTTACTTCAAAACCAGAGTTTTCAACTAAATTGTCTGTACTGGTACTTGCATCCGCCTCCATATAATCGGAACTGAACAAACCAACTAAATTGAAGACTAGACATAAGGCAAGAAGAAATATTATTTTCTTTTTTATACTGAAGGTCATTGAAATCTCTCACTCCTTATTCACACCCATTTTCTTTCTAATCAATTAGAGCCAGATAAATAATCCCACACATACCAAGAGTCATCGATGGTTATCACTATCGCTTCTAATCGGCGATCTCCGTCAATGTCTGCTAACCTATATAATTTTGACCCGACACCACCAAACCCCGTAATCCAAGGTTCATAGCCTGTAAAGCTACTTCCGTTTGATAATGCAACATACCAATTCCCGTTATTAACGATCACGGCATCCGCTTTGCCATCCCCGTTTACATCTGCCACTATCTGATCCGCTGAACCAACGCCATGGCCCTCTATCCACTTTTTGTATCCTTCGAATCCCTTTCCATTAGATAATGCTATGTGCCAAGAACCTTCCTGTTCATAGAAAACAGCAGCATCAGCTTTCCCGTCTCCATTTACATCAGCTAAGAATTCTTTAAAAGCTCCTACGCCATACCCTTCAATCCATTTACTATAGGCCTGGAATCCTTGACCTGTAGAAAGAGATACATACCAGCTTCCGCTATTTTCGATAACTGCATCTGCTTTACCGTCCCCATTCACATCTGACAGGAACAAACCACTAGCCCCCACTCCATGCCCAGCCACCCATAATTTATAACCTTCAAACCCATTGCCATTTGATAACGCTACATACCAACTTCCGTAATTTACGATAACCGCATCGGCTTTACCATCTCCATTCACGTCGGCCAAAAATTGGGCATCTGATCCCACTCCGTGGCCGGTAACCCATCTCTGGTAACCTTTAATTCCTTGACCATTCGACAGAGCGACATACCACGTTCCCGTATCCTTGAAAAAGAGAACCGCATCCGCCTTCCCATCACCATTCACATCAGATACAAACTGAGAGAAAACCTCTGATCCACCCTCCAGTGACCACTCCTTATAATTTTGGAAGCTCTGACCACTTGATAATGATGTGCTCCATTCTCCGCTCTCTTCATTGTAGTGAACAATATCTGCTTTGCGATCCCCATTAATATCAGCTAACCAATACACATTTCTTCCCACGGCACCTTCTGTCGACCATTTATCATACGCTTTAAAGAAACTACCTCCTGACAAAGCTACATACCAATTCCCATTATTAACGATCACGGTATCTGCTTTACCATCCCCGTTTACATCTGCCACTAGCTGATCCGCTGAACCAACGCCGTGGCCTTCTATCCATTTTTTGTACCCTTCGAATCCCCTTCCATTAGATAATGCTATGTACCAAGAACCTTCCTGTTCGTAAAATACAACGGCATCTGCTTTACCATCCCCATTTACATCAGCTAAGAATTCTTTAAAAGCTCCTACACCATATCCTTCAATCCATTTACTATAGACCTGGAATCCTTGACCTGTAGAAAGAGATACATACCAGCTTCCGCTATTTTCGATAACTGCATCTGCTTTACCGTCCCCATTCACATCTGACAGGAACAAACCACTAGCCCCCACTCCATGCCCAGCCACCCATAATTTATAACCTTCAAACCCACTGCCATTGGACAGTGCCACATACCAATTTCCGTAATTCACAATAACAGCATCGGCTTTACCATCTCCATTCACATCGGCCAGAAACTGGGCATCCGATCCCACTCCGTGGCCTGCAATCCATCTCTGGTAACCTTTAATTCCTTGACCATTCGACAGAGCGACATACCACGTTCCCGTATCCTTGAAAAAGAGAACCACATCCGCCTTCCCATCACCATTCACATCATTGACGAATTGAGTATTGGAGCCAAGTCCGTTTCCCAACTGCCACTGTGTCAGACTTCTCGCTACCGATTTTCGGGTTACCATGTTACCATTCAAGTCGTATTTGTTTTTGACAATTGCACTACGAGTTTGACTCTCCGTTAATCTACCAGAGGGGTCGTAGTTGTATATGGTTCCGCCTTTATCAACGATCCTGAACACTTCATCTACAGAAGCAGCCGAACCCTGTGAAGGCTTTACTATTAGAGAGAAGACTATAAAAATACCAATTAGACTTTTCAAATTCATTCCAAACTTCATTTTATCCATTTCCCCCAATCCTTTATCATGTCACTAGCGATTAACATTTACTGTAACTCCTCCAACAGGCCGTTTATTCCCGTATCCGTCACTTGCATAGAGATGGGTGTTATAGACTCCAGCTTCATTCCCATGGTTAGCAAAAGGGATTTTGATTTTCCATTTGGACGAACTCTCCCGTTCTCCTTGATACCAAATGAGATCATCTTGGCCATTCTGATTCGTCCATGTTGGGAATTCCATGCGGGTTACGTTAGCGGGAATTCCATCAATAGAGACTTCATAGTAGCCCTCACCGAGCTTAGCAGTTGCTGGTGCTTTCACTATTTGTGAATTGGTCACATCAAATTCCCAATCTCCAAGGAAGTTGCCACTTGAATAGATATGAGTTATATACCTACCTGTCTCCGAATTGTGTCTCGCGTACACAACCGTTGCCTTCCACACCCCGTTCCCGACTTTAACACCTTCAATCCACTCAATATCATCCTGATTATTATTAGCCGTCCATGTCGGAAATTGTACACTCTGAATAGACGGGTCTACCCCATAGATGAATACATCATACGAAACACCGGACAGATCAGTCTCCTTAGAGCCTCCAGATCCACCTGTCACATTGACTACCTTGCCGCCTACGCCCATCTTGTTTCCATACCGATCAAACGTATAAATGTGTGTAATATAATTTCCCATTTCAAAGTTGTGGTTACTGAATGGTATCTTAATTCTCCAAGATCCGTCTGCAAGTCTTTCACCTGTTATCCAGGGATTGACCAAGTCGTCTTGTCCCATATGTTCTGTCCACGTAGGAAAGCGCACCTCTTTGATACTCTCCGGTATACCACTAGCCTGTACAGTATAGAAACCGTCAGCCAGCGATGCTTGCACAGGTGCTGTAACCGTTACTCCATTATTCTGGACGTCTGCAACCAGATCACTCACAATTTTTCCATCCGCGTAAATATGAGTAATATAGCTACCAATCTCACCACCATGTTTGTTGAAAACGACTGTTCCTTTCCATACCCCATCAGCAAGCTTTTCTCCTGCAATCCACTCCACATCATCCTGGTCATTCCAGGCAGTCCAAGTTGGAAAGTGCACTTGCTGAACATTAGGCTGAACCCCGCGGATATAAATATCATAGGATACTGAAGATAGATAGAATAGGTAGGGTGGAGCGGATGAATTCGCGCGGCTGCGCTTGATCAGATTCCCGTTAGCATCATATGTATATTGATTAATTGTGCGGTCCGGTAGAATCTCCGTATCCAGCCGCCCTTGATTATAGGTATAAATACGCTGTGGAGATGAACCAATGACATCAATAACGATATGGTTTGTACTGGAGGCCCCAGCATGAGTAGCTGAAGCAGCATATCCTAACAACAGAATAAAGAGAAGGCAGATATATTTAAGAAGCTTTACTATTTTCATACTCACAATATTCCACGCTCCATTATTCACTATATTTCAATAACATTTGCTTCACATAAATAGTACCGCTCCCGCCCGCTATGGTTGCTTGTAATCCCACATGGACCCTCGCACTAACCGCGTTGAAGGGAGTTATATCCGTTAATGACAACATAGAGAACTTCTGCAGAACTCCCACAGGGTAGTCGAGATACTTCTCCGAGAGTAAAGCTCCATTTCGATTGAAGAACTGTATGCATAAAGACACTTTTGTCTGCACCGCACTCTCAACTAAAATATTACCTTTGAACTCGACTAACTTATTTCCGCTTACCACTACATCTTGCAGTAGCCATACTGCACCATACTTCTCCTTCTTCATATTCACGCTAGAGAATTTCTGCCCGTAGGTGGTTACTGTTTGAAAAGGGGACAAAACTTGAAAAGTATGACTCCCGGTGTCAGACCACGTCTGCCAGCTGTCTGCGATACCAGCATTTGCAGTTGAAATAGTATCAAAGCTTGGGTTAGATAACATGTTCCTTTGCGGATCACGATTTAAAGCCATATGATCAATATAGATTGATCCGTTACCTCCTTCAGCGATTGCCTGAATCCCCACGTGCAGTCTGGCTCTTACCGAGTCTGCCGGGGTAATTGTGTTTAGAGATAACGTCATATACTTTTGAAGCACGCCTGTAGGATAGTCCACCGATTGCTGGCTTAAGAACTTATTCTTTTCGTCAAAAAATTGGATAATGATACTGACTTTCGCAGACTTAAGCTGATCCACAGCTATATTTCCGCTTGCTGAGATGGGGACATTAGGTTGGATGATTACATCTTGAAATAACCAACTCGCACCTCCTGACTTCATAGTTGGCGTTGTCAATTTCTGAGCGCTTACACCTGAAGTCACAGGAGAAGAGACTATTTGTAATACACTTCCGCCTGAGTCTGACCATCGCGACCAGCTTTCAGCGGTTTCCTTTTGGCTGAATAAATTGTTTTCAAAGCTAGGATTGTTTAATATATTGCCTGCGGTATCATATCTGAATGCCATGTTGTCCACATAAAAAGCACCACTTCCTCCCCCTTCTTCCGTTCTAATCCCCACATGGACCCTCGCACGAACCGTTTCAGGTGGTGTGATATCCGTCAGGGATAAAGTCATGTAACTATTTAAAGCTCCTGAGGGGTAATCAACAGTTTTTTGGGACAGCAGCTTATTGGCTGCATCGAAATATTGGATACATAATGATACTTTAGCTTTGTTAATGCTCTCGATACTAACATCTCCATTAAATAGAACAGGTAAATTCCCCTTTACGGTAACATCCTGAAATAGCCACGCTGCAGTACCAAGCCTCATCCCCGAAGCAGAAACTTTCTGTGCCACACTCTTAGACACTACTGACGCCGGAATTACTTGAAACAAAGCAGTTCCGGTATCGCTCCATTTATCCCAACCACTGGCTATGTCCGTGGCTCTACTGGCATTTAACTCCAAATTCGGATTGACGAGCATATTATTACTTCTAAACTTCCGCTTCACATTTCCGTTTAGATCATATTGATATTCCATGATCTCATTAGAGCGCGATGCCTCATTTACTACTCTCCCATTGGTATCATAATAGTACGTTTTTCCTCCCGCACCCATAGCCACAGACTCGTTCATGAAAAGTGTCGAAATAATCAATAGTGTTAGATAGAATGTTATCTTAGGCTTTCTGCTCAGCATTGTAATTCCCTCACTCTCTTTTCTCCAAGAACTTCCTCACCCATCATAAGGGAGTTAACCAACGTTGAGAACGGTTGTAATTTGTCGAATTTCAACTCGTTTTGTCGATTTAGTAATATTTTAGTCACATTTAGATTTTAAAATTAGATTTTTAGAAAAGGGGACATTTATCCACATTAAAAAACCACACGGAGGATGTACTCACATGTGGTTTGGTATTAAAATACACTCATACTTCCAATTGTTTAATAGAGAACGACTCACCAGTTCTTCACACATCACAGTGCGACTATTGCAAGTAATTTAACAAGATCCAGTTCCTCTTTAAATAGAAGCCGTCTTTCAATTCCCTGACAGTTAACCACTAGTAGGGGGAAAATAAAACCTTGAGGATGGCATCCCCAAGGCCACTAAGACTATTCTTCTTTTAGCTTGCTTCGAAGCATATATTCCGCGTATGCTTCTTGTATCTTTTCTTTGCAAATCTCTTTCCAGAGTTCCTTTAACTCCACATCTTTAATTTCAGAATAAATTTCCGGCTCCATGTCCCCACCAAATCCAATCCAATCTTCATTCTCTACTTCTCCATTGTCACCTGAAAAAGCTATTTCATGCGAAGCAGGAGCATGCCCAACATAAGGACAATTGTTTTTCAAACAATGAAAGCCTGGATTTTTAACTCCGTATCTGCAGTACTCTGGAATAGTCCCATCTTCCTGACCCTCAACTAAACCATACAAACAATGCACTTCAACAATAACATGATTAAATGGAATAACTATCCCCACTCTTTCCTTTTTTATTACTTCTGATGTTTTAAATCTATTTCAGTGTTGGTTAAAACATCCTTCCCCAATTTGCTCAACTAACAGATTGAGTAATCTCGACATTTTTCAATTCCCAAATTCTTACCTACTGTCACAAATCAACTTCAATTAGAAATACTTGCTCTGATTGTTCCATAAGATCAGTATTAATGTTTGTTGATTTTGGTATATCTTCCTCTATCATATCTTCAAGATATAAGGCAAGTGCTTCTTTTGCCATTTGAATTGCTTCTTCAGTAGAATATCCACAAGTAATGCAACCCGGCAGGTCAGGAAAAGTTACTGTTATTCCATCTTCAGCATATCCGAACTTAGCGTAATATTTATATGTTTTGTTTCCCATTTTAACACTCACTCCTCTACTAAAGACCTGCTTGCTTCTTTATGCTTTTTAGTGTCCCAATAGGTAAGTCTTTGTTACCATGAACTGGTATGATTACAACTTCCCCATTAGGTCCTTTCAATTTAACATGACTACCACTTTGACTTATAACATCAAAGCCATCCTTTTTCAAGAATTTCACTACATCTTTTCCACTAACTGAACCAGTAGGGAATTTACTTGCAAAAAGTTGTAAATCTAGTTTCAAAAGTCTTTGACTAGTATCTTCTACTACTTCTTTACCCAATGTTTTTATAGCCATAGTGCTAAGCCCTTTAAATACTGCGGCAAATGTCCCATCTAGCACATAAAACATTGGATCATCAAGTAAAGGTACTGCCTTGGCGTTCCCATACAAAACTTCGTTATACATATTTACTGTTAGCGATTTATATACGGTTCCATTTTGCAAATAGTTAGTTCTTTCCACTGTAGGCTCATACTTCAACCGAATATAATTTGCTGCATCATGAGCTGCTTGCATCATAAGCAAGTCATTTTCTTTCTGCCCTGTGAGAAATATTGATTGATAGTTCTGTAAAGCAGCACGGTCCCCAGCAGAGTATGCATTCCCTATTTCATTATACATATGCCCTGTAGGATCATTGTAAATCAACGGATTATTATGCACATACGTATACAAATTCTGCGTCAGCGGATTATCAATCTGCCCCTCAACCGTATCCTCATTTAAAAACCGTCCCATACTCGGGTCATAGTAACGGGCACGCAGGTAATACAGTCCGGTCTCCTCATCATACACCTCTCCGGTGTACTTAAAGGAGTTAGACGTTCCCTCCACCTGGCTAGTAATATTCCCCCACTCGTCATAGGCGTAGTTGTTCACTACTGTTCCGCTGGTATCGACAATCTGCACCACGTCACCATGGCCGTTGTACAAGTAGTAATAATCTTTAGCCGCTTTTTTATCCTTCTTCACTAACACCCGGTCACCGCGGACATAGTTCGCCCGCTCGACATTGTTACCGCCTATGGACTTTTCTTCCGAAATCACTTGGCCCTGGAAGTTGTAATTGACCTGAGTCTGGGTACTGCCCTTGGTTTTCATGGACCGCATTCCGTCGGCATAGTACTGGAAACTGGTGCTGGCTCCGCCTTTGGTAACACTCGTTAAAGTATTCTGCAGATCATAGGTATAGCTGATATCTCCAAAATCCTGGCTTAAGTTGTTCGTGTCAGACAACGTTTGACGATTGCCTCGTACATCGTACGTATAGGTTGTTTGACCACCGTCTGGGCGGCTGATCGAGACCAGCCGGTTTAGCGCATCGTAGCCATAATTCGTTGTTTGGGCACCGCCTCCGTTACGCGATTCACTGACAGCGACCCGGTTTCCGTTGTTGTCATAGCTGTAGCTGTAGGCAGTGAGCACGAAGTTTCCTTTGGTGTTGGTCATCCGCTCCGTCCAGCCCAGTGACGGGTTGTAGGTATATTCTGTCTTCAATGTGCTGCCATCCGTCAGGGTCGGATAGGTGATCGACTTCACCTGATCATTGCCGAAATAGGTGTACTGCGCATTAGCCGATGCTGCCCCAGTCACTGCTGCACTTCCGTTGGTCTGTACCTGGGTCACCCGTGACTGCTGATACGTATAGTTGGTGAAAAAGCTCATATACTGGTCGCTGATCTGCGTCATTCTCCCAAGCACATCCACCTGATTGCCAATCGATACGTAGTGGCTTCCTGAGCGCCCATAGATCGAACGAACTTGTCCCAAGATATCCCTCGTTATCGTCTGGTAAGCCGTCTCCTCCTGATTGAGCAGTGTTTGGATCGTCTGCTTTCGCGGACTTCCATCCCCTGTGATCATGACCGTCTCCAGCTTTTGGTCTACATTGTTAATCTTCCCTTGTATCGTGTTCTTCTTCAGTTGACCCGCTTCATCATAAGCATACGCAAAGCTGCTGCCATTGCGGTCGGTTTTAGCGGCCAACTGCCCCGAGCTGTTATAGGTGTAGCTCTCGTTTTGGGATGCTGCATCCTGCTTCACGCTGAGCAAGCCCAGTTCGTTATACGTTTTGCTGTTCAGCACTTGAGGAGTCCCATTTTTAGCTTGGATTGTCACCAGTGACAATTGCCCATGACCGTCATAGCTATAGCGGGTCGTCTGATTCAATGCATCCTTCAAGGCAATTAACCGGCCTAGGGCATCGTATTGATAACTGGTGGTCACCCCATCCTCATTCAGATTACGATTCGGATCGGTGTATCCCGTCACCTGCCCGGCAATGTTGTAGCGATAGGATTCGCTGATGGACTGTTGCTTCGTCGGCCAGTCTTTAAAGGTGGACACAGACAACTTCTTCCCCCAGGAGTCATAGCTCTCCTGAATATAGTTCAGAGTCTGGCCGGTGGTATGGTCCTGAATATAGCTGGTCGCCGTGCGTGATTTGAGATCATAGTCGCTGACCATTACATCCCCGCTCGGTGTCGTCGCCCGATTCTGCCGGCCCCAAGCATCGTAGCTGGCGGTCAGTGTATTTCCTGCGGGATCTATGGAGTACACTGGACGTCCCTGGTCGTCATAATGATATTGGGTAAACACCCAATTGCTCACGTTCTCGTCATAATGCTCTTCCAGTAAGGCAAGACCTAATCCGTTATACAACACATTCGCATAGGTTTTCATGCTCATGCCACGGGTGATGTTGTTGACCGTGGTAATAGAATCCACCTTTAAGACCTGTGTGCCTGCATTTGTCGCATCGAAATTAGGAGAGCTCTGGTTATAGTAGTTGTAGTCTACTAATTCCTGAATCTGTTCACCCTTGGCGTTAATCTTTATCGGATACGTTTCTTTTTTCAACCGCCCTGCAGCATCGTATTCATAGGCAACAGTCTGGTTGTTGGCCTCGGTTTTCTGAATGACCTGGCCATTGTCTTTATTGTAGAGCATTTTGGTGGTGACAGCTTTTTCGTCAGCGGTCCCGATATTGAACCACTGCTGTTGCTCTGTAGGATACGCATAGTTGTTCTCACTACCATACCGCACCACCGATTTAGACACCAAACGAGCGTCCGCCCAAATGTCAGCTGTTGCATGTTCAATCTTCCCTTGTCCGTCGATATATCCGTAAGTATAAGATGTCTGCTCATTCTTAGCATTAATCACCGTTGCCGGGCGTCCCTCCGCAGTATACGTGTAGGACTCTACCAACGGATTTGCATCGCTTTCGTTCTGGTATTTGGATACAGAAGCCGGAAAACGATAGGTAGGTTCATACTGGTAGCTAGTGGTGTAGTGCTGTTTCAGATTCGGGTTATTCCATTGCTCGGCCGTTAGCGGCTCCGTTTGGCTCTGAACCTGGCCCCAATTGGTATAGGTTGTCTCGGTATACAGATGTTTCGCGGTAGCGTCACTGTCCTGCGCGGCATATTCCGAAATCGTTGTCCGTGTAGGAGACTGGGTAAACAACCCGTGGAATGCTGTATTTTCGGTTATTTGCCTCTCTCCGTTACCGGCAACCGTCTCTGAACGAAGGACCCTGCCTTCTTTGTCAAACGTGTGGGTGGTACTTAGCCCGTTACTTGGTGTACTACTCATCACCGCGGATGTGGTACTGTAACGGAAATCATCCGGCAAATGACCTGGATACTGCTCTGGGGTATTCCCCGTATAGTCTCCAGTGTAGGTATACCGGAGTTGCTGATAGGCCTTTCCTCCCATATAGTCACTTCTAGACGTCGCCCGGAATTCTCCAAACGAATCAGAATTACTCATATGCCGGCTTACATATTCATAATTATACTTCGTGCTGGAATGCGGGTAGTTGACTTCACTTAGTAGGGCCTCAAAGTTAAATCCGTTATACGGGATTAGCGTCAGTTGATTATCATAGTTGAAATACGTGCTTTCTCCTATTGAATTTGTAATGCTAGAGAGAACCGGCTGATACACTTTAATCGCTGGCGCAAAATTTTTCGGGACATCCACAGCTACTCTGCCTTTGGTGAGAATGACCTTCTGAACTTCTTTCGTCCCGTTCATCACCCGGAGGGTAATCCGTTCACCGTTAAAGGGTTCTTCGTGAAGATTATACTCATAGCTGAAGAGAACCATGCGACCCAGCGTATCGGTAATCGAAGACAAGCGACCATTATCAGCATCCGAATACTTGAAAGTGATCGTGTTGCCGAACCTGTCTTTAATGCCAAGCAACTCGCCTCTAGAAGAGAAATACTCCCGTTTCATATCCGAATATTCCATGTAATACCTTGATTCGTCTTGCCCGTTATTGAACTGGCCGGAGTACCTGGATTCAAAGATAATCCGTCTATCTTTTCCTTTGTAGTTAATCAAATTGCTGTAATTGGAGAGTTCATCGCCCTGTTGCCCGATGGCATAGACACTGCCATTTCCGTCATGATAGAAGCTTTGATTCTCTCCCATTTGAACGTATGGGAACTGGAAGGACCACCCATTCCCTAACTCGGGAGTCGCGTATTCATAAACGGATTCCCACATCTGCCAGTAATTACTATAGTAACTTCTATAGACAAAAGGAGTCCCCTGATTAGAGTTGTACATCAGTCCCACATTCAAATCCAGTCCATCCACGCCTGGCAAATGCAGCAGACTTTCTTTCCTCGTCACACTTCCCGCCACAGGATCAATGGTTTCACTGGAGGTATTACGATCACTGAATTGTGGTTTTTGGACCTGATTGATTTGCGCCTCTATGGCTCCTCTATCAATCACACCCGAGACTGCTGCATCAAATGCGGTAATCGACATCACCGATAACGGATCTGCACTGAAATTCATCTCCGTCTTTGATGGCTCATAGACTGAGGAACGCACTGTGAATCTTCCAATCGCTTCCTGCTGCAGTAGATTTGGGTCGTATACATCTTCTCCAACTGTAGGAACATGGAGCGTCTGCATTTCCTGATCAAGTGTGGCTTGAATGTCTTCCCAGGATGCTTGTTTATCCTGCTTCCATCTCAACAGTTCGATAGCCGTCCACTTCGTCTGCCCCATCACCAGCAAGTTCAGCCAGTACACATCAATCTTGGAGGCTCCCGCTTGAACAAGTTGTTCAATATCTGCTTGTTTCAAGTCTAGATCCTCATTATCAGGTACACTCGACAAGATCCCCTTAGCCTTCATACCTGTCAGGGCCGGTTGCAACCGTTCTTTCTTCTGAAGAATCTTCTTCTTCAATTGAGTTACAGGCAGCAGGTTGATATCATAAGCATCTTGAGTTACAGAAACAACCTCGTCTGCAATCAAGGGCTGGGAGGGTGCATTCCTTTGGGCTCCTGGTGTTATTGTCGGCTCAGGACTTTGGGGCAGGAATAGATCGGAAGGTCCTGAGGGTACTGGAGAGGGAAAAGGACTGCTTTTAACCAATTCCGCTGTGCTTCTGGATGCAGTTGTCATAGCAGGGTTAGCTGACGCCTTCCCCATAAGGTTAGGAAATCCGCTAAATAGTATAGCCAAGGATAGGACATAAATGAATAATGATTTTGTTTTCTGATTAGACCTCACTCTAAAACTCCCCTGTCTTGTGTTAATTATAATGGTAAAAATTATCGTAAAATCAATTTGTTCGAACCCGCTTTTGAATCAAATTCCCATTCGCATCATATTCATAGTAAACGGTCTGCCCTGAAGTAAGCTTTACCGATTGAAGTCTTCCAGAAGAGTCATAAGTATATGTATTGGTTTTAGAAGGATCAATAACCGTAACCGACTTCACCAGCGTCTCGCCAAACCAGGTAACATATTCCTGCAGCATCCCCCAATCAGTTATGTACGTCCCTGGCACAACAGGTGCTGTCATTGTAAAAGCAAAAGTATACTCTTCACCCGGTTTAATAATGGTGCCGGGAGGCAAATAATAACGTCCTTGCGCAAACGGATCATTGTTCCCTAACGCCCCTAATCGGTACACTCCTGGAGCAGTCCCCTCCTCATACCAGGAGGTCTCTCCTTCGTTGTGCATGGTCACAGACACATTATAGGTTTGTCCTACTTCCATAGTAGAAGGAATCGTATGTGTGATTACCCTGGCGTTCCGTGTCCCCTCCACAACTTGGACATTTTTCGTAAAGGTCTGACCGAACCAGGTGACCCCGTCATGAACCATCCCCCAATCGGTCATATAGTTTCCGGTCTCAGCCGGCGCCTGCATGATAAAAGAAAAGCTTTGCATCTCTCCTGGTTTCACTTTTCTTCCATCGGGAATGATTTGCCGGGTATCGGCAAACGGGTCCTGGTCCCCCGCACCGCCTAAACGGTACCACTCTTCAGGTGACCACGTGTCTCCACCATCGTTACGAAAAGCCAGAGTGACAGGATATTTATGCCCTTTGGCCATGACAGACGGGATATTCTCATACATCAGCGTAGCTGAACTGGAGAGTATCGATGAGACAACAGAGACATTCACGGTCACCGTATCTCCAAACCACTCGACGTACTCTTTTACCATTCTCCAATCCGTGATGTAGCTTCCAGTTGTGGCCGGAGCGGTCATATTGAAGTAAAAAGTGAAAGATTGTCCAGGGTTGACAGCCTGTCCATTAGGGATGAGCTTTCTTCCATAAGAAAATGGATCGCTGTCCCCCACTTCTCCCAGCCGAAATAGATTCTGCTCTGACCAGACTTCTGAGCTATCATTACGGACTGTCACACTCACCGGGTAAGTAACTCCCGCTTGCATCATTGAGGGGATCGTATGGGACAGGATTGTCGCCCCTCTGCCCGAAGCATGAGTGGTCGAAGGAACCAACACCGCCGGGAAGCTAAGCAGCAAGATGAACAATAGACTGATTTTATTCCAATACTTTTGCATATTGCCTCCAGAGAATTGTCTTATAGGCCTTACTCAAATTATTTCGAGACTTTGTTCAGATTACCGTTGCCATCATATTCATAACGCACCATACTACCGTCTGAGAGACGCATAGAATTTAGCCGGCCATTGGTGTCATAGAGATACTCCACCGGAGAATACGTAGGGTATGGCAGATACAACTGCGACTGTGGGACAGTCTCCTTCATTTGGCGCTCACTGGACCATGACAAGCCAAACGACGCCCCGCCTTCATTCTCAAAATATTCGATTCGAATCTCATAATTCTGTCCTTCCGTAAGGACGATTGGAAGACTTGTTAATTCACTGGCTTGGGGAATCCATTTATCAATAAGTAACTGACCGTTTACCCATAAGCGGACACCATCATCTGAATTTGCATAGAATGTGTAAGTCCCGCCAGATGCAGGGCGGATTAACCCCTGCCATCTGACTGAGAATTTGTCTGCCGGGATGCTCGGATCTGGTGACTCATTTCCCCATCCGAAACTGACAACCGCATCAGTGCGCGTCAGCTTCAGATTAGTCAATAATTCCATGTTGCCATAATAGTCACCTTTCAAGCCAACGCCCGAATTCTCAATTGGCGGATTTAACTGAGTTTGCGGAACGAACTCCTTCGCCTGGGTAGGACTTTCCCATAAAAGCCCAATCAATGCTCCGCCCAGGTTCTCGAAATACTCAATCTGAATGTCATACTGATTACCCGCTACCAGTGGGACAGAATTGCTGCGGAATTGACCTGACTGGTTAACCCATCGATTGAGCACAAGTTTGCCGTCTATCCATAATCGCACCCCATCGTCAGCATTAAGATAAAAGGTATAGTTCTCGCTGTACCTTGGTTTAATGGTTCCTGTCCATCTGGCAGAGAAGGTATCAGGCCCGATCTGGCTATCTGGCGAACCCTCTATCCAATTGAAGTTAACGTTTGCATCGGTACGGGTCAGTTTTAGCTCTTGCATCTCCAGATTATCGTAATATTCACCTTTTAACCCTACCCCTTGGACATCCGGCAGATGATGCAATTGACTTTGCGGCACTACCTGTTTCACCTGGCTGGCACTTGACCACTGCAATATTGCTGATGCTCCCCCGCCATTCTCAAAATACTCCAGACGGATGTCATAGTTGTGCCCCGCATTTAAAGTAATGGGCTGGCTTGTCAGTTCACCCGCTTGAGTTATCCACTTATCTAAGATCAGGCGGCCATCGACCCATAATCGGACCCCATCATCCGCAATTACCTGGAACGTATAGCTCTCGCTATATTTGGGTTTAATAGAGCCTGTCCACCTTACTGAGAACGTATCCGGTCCGATGGAGGCATCGGGCGAGCCTAATCCCCAGCCAAAATTCACGTTTGCATCCGTCCGTGTCAGCTTAAGGCCGGTAAGGTTGATATTGTCGTAATACTCCCCTTTGAGACCCGCTAGTGACGATTCTACAGGTGGAGTGAATTGTGCCTGCGGCACAACCTGTTTCACTTGGCTGGCACTTGACCATTGTAGTATCGCTGTTGCTCCCCCGTCATTCTCGAAATACTCCAGACGGATATCATAGTTGTGCCCGGCGCTTAGTGTAATAGGCAGACTGGTCAGTTCTCTGGCTTGGGGTACCCACTTATCTATCAACAATAGGCCATCCACCCATAGCCGCACACCATCATCCGCTATTACTTGAAATGTATAGGATTCGCTATATTTGGGTTTAATAGAGCCTGTCCATCTTACCGAGAACGTGTCCGGTTCAATAGAGGCATCGGGTGACCCAACTCCCCAATTGAAATTCACAGTGGCATCTGTCCGCGTCATTTTATGACCAGTAAAGTTGATATTGTCGTAATACTCCCCTTGTAGCCCGCTGGTACCAGCCGCTGCTGCAACAGAATTACTTTTGTCTGGGGAATACACTAAGCTTCCTCCTGTATAATAAATCAGCGTGAATACGATGAAAGGTACTAGAAATCGTTTTAGCATTTTCAATCTGGCCATATCTCCTCTCCATGTGTAATCAATTTGCACCTTCACTCCACAGTAGTCTTCACCAAGTTCCCGTTCTTGTCATACGAATACCGTACCACTCTATTATCCTGAGTTCTGACCTGCGTTAATCTTCCGCCGCTATCATAGCGATAGGTTGTTAACTGCCGGACAATAATATCGTCTATGGAAAGTGCTCCACCATTTCGGACACCCCAGGTCAAGTAATAATTATCCTGCTCTCCAGTAGTAAAAGTAACCGTCTTCACTCCGCGTGATCCGCTACCTTCATTCCAGCTTGTCCAGTTCAGAACTTCCACATTGTCTATTCCCCGAACTATAAAATAAAAATGGCGGTTAGGATTTTCAGGCTGCATGTCCATTGATTTATATGCAAAACTCACGGTATACGTGGTATTCTTCTGGAACTTCAACCGGCTGGCATCACTCACCATCAAATTTGCCCATTCTATGTTCTGTGGAGAATTCAGGTATGCCGAATACCTTCCGTTCACTATTTTGGCTGGATCATTGGTGAGAATGCCAGATGCAGATGTATAATCCGTGCCGCTATAGGTTCCTCTCTCAAACGATTCACTGTCTTTATGGACAGTAATGTCATCGATGGAAATAGCACCTCCATTGTGGATACCCCATATCAGATAGTAATTTTCTTTACTCCCGGTCGTAAAAGTTATAGTCTTCCTCCCCATACTCCCGTTACCTTCATTCCAGGTGGTCCACCCCTTATCCTCTTGATCATCTGTGCTTCTAGCCAAAAAATAAAAACTACGGGTATTATGAAGCGGGTTCATATCTAGTGATTTATAGGAAAAGCTCACGGTGTACGTCGTATTCCCCTCAAATTTAATTTTACTCAGATCTGAAAGAGCGAATGCTTTCCAGACTTCATTTAATTGAGACACGAGATAGGCCGAGTACTGCCCGCTTATCACTTTTGCCGGGTCCTTTGAAATTACACCTGAACCTGCTGTAAACTGGGTATCTTTAAATGTACCGTTCTCAAAAGATTCACTAACCTTTGTAATCTCAATGTCATCAATTGAAAGTGCTCCGCCTGAATGGATTCCCCAAATCAGATAATAGTTTTCTTTGTTAGCAGTGGTAAAAGTCACCGTACGGCTTCCCCTGCTCCCATTCGCGTCATTCCAGGTGGTCCATCCTTTGTCTTGAGTATTATCAGTACTCCTTGCCAAGAAATAGAAGTACCGATTGCTCTCTACAGGCCCCATATCAACAGATCGATATGAAAAAGTTACTTGATATGTTGTGTTTTTCTCAAACTTTACTTTTTGGCTATCCGTGTAGGAAAATTCTTTCCAGTCTTCGCTCTGAGCTGAGCTCAGAAAAGCCGAGTATTGTCCACTCACAATGTGGTTTGGATCACTAGTAATATGACCGGACCCCGGCAAAAAATCCGTTTGATTGTAGGTCCCCTTTTCAAAGGTTTCACTTTGGGTTGAGACTGCTTTAACAATCTGAATATCATCAATTGCCAAGCTGCCGCCAGCATGAATTCCCCAAATCAAGTAATAGTTCTCCTTGTTTCCGGTAGTAAACGTCATCGTCCTGATCCCTGTATTTCCGCTGGCATCATTCCAGGAAGTAAAGCTCTTATCCTCCTGACCATCCGTACTCCGGGCAAGAAAATAGAAAAAACGGTTGGAATCTAGCGGCTGCATATCTATAGACTTGTATGTAAAAGTAACGTTATATGTAGTATTTTTCTCGAATTTAACTTGATTTGAATCGGTATAGTTAAACTCCTTCCAGACGTCCGACTGAAGCGAACTCAGCAGGGCTGAGTATTTCCCGTTCACCACTTTTAGCGGATCACTTGTAATCGTTCCCTGAATGGGCAGATAGTTCGTCCCCGCATATGTTCCATTCTCAAAGGATTCGTTGGCCGCTATAATATTTTCCGCCGCCGAAACCTTGCTCTGACCAGCTAACAATGTGAAGACTAAACAGCAAATAAGTAACCCATACACTGAACTTTTGACGTTTTTCAAGACTTCCACGCTCCCCCAATAACTTCCTCACCCATCATAAGGGAGTTAACCAACGTTGAGAATGGTTGTATTTTGTCGAATCATAACTTGTTTTGTCGATTGAGTAATATTTCAGTCACATTTAGTTTTAGAGCAATCTTTTTGGGGAGAAGGGTCCTATACTTGCATTAAAAAAACCACATGGAGTAGATGCTCACATGTGATTCGGTATTAAACTATTGCAAAATATAATTTATGGATGGATTCCATTTGGTAGCATCATAGCCCTGATTACCATTTTGGTTGACGATAAAATAGATGAAGTCTCCCTTTGTCACATTAATATTCAAGTTCGCAGTTACTCCAATTGGATCATCCCCTTGAATGCTTTGCCAACCATTCGAAGGCCAGACTTGGGTGTTGTTCTTCATAATCTTTACGCGAACCCCGTCCCCTTCCAGGTTAACCGGGTGTTTGGCTACCCTTCCTGTGATACGTATGGAACCCGTTTGGGGCGCAACCCATTTAAGAACGGCGTCACTACCATCCGGATGCATCCATTCTTTGCTGACAATGTTCCATACTTGCTCCCCTCTCCACCTTGATTCAACCGGGTCCCATGTCATATCCTTGTATTGAACTCCGTCCCATAGCTGGTAGTACCAGTTGCCCTCTCCTTGTTTGGAACCAAAGGCAATTCAAAATACGGTTCTCCAGAATTCTTAGATACTAGATTCCCGTTGTTATCGTAGAAGTAGCGTTCCGTTTCTCCGGTCAATTCGCTTTTTTGTGCCAATCACCCATTCGCATCATAATAGAAAAAGGTAGCGGCAGACGCAGAATTCAAAATAGTGAAAGGCAGCATTAAGAGAACGATTGTGAAAACAAATGGATTTGCAGATAAAGATTTTCGACTCCTCGATTCTCTTCTGTTTAATAAGATTATTTCTTTTCCACTTTCAGCAAATTCCCGTTCTTATCATATGTATATTGGATTGTTGATCCGTCTGGCAGAGTAGTACGCAGAAGCTGGCCTGCTGCATTATACTCATGCTGAAGTTGGTTAAGATCCGTACTGACTGCAACGCGCACAAACCCTGCTTCCTGGCCGCTTCCCTTAATGATCAAGTCCCCTCTTCCGTCTCCGCTTACATCACTGAACCATACATCATTATTATCAATCATTCTACTCCCAGAGTTCCAGGTCCAGTAGGGATAGCCACTTCCAGTACTCAGGGAGGCGTACAACCAGCCATCGTTATAACCCACATTTTTCCCTACCGATATCATATCGGCCTTACCATCTCCATTAATATCTGTAAACCACATGGTTCCGCTGTCGTCGATCATTCGTTTGCCGCTGTTCCAGGTCCAGTATGCATAGCCTGCTCCATTACTCAATGAGACGAACACATATCCAGCATTGGCTGTTCCGGGCTGACCTTTGGATATCATGTCGGCTTTGCCATCTCCATTCACATCAGCAAACCACTGAACATCGTTGTCATTAACCATCCGTGATCCAGATGTCCAGGTCCATGGATTATAACCACTGCCAGTGCTTAAAGAGACATACATCTGACCAGCATTGGTTGCGCCCGGCTGCCCTTTTGCGATTAAATCAGCTTTACCATCGCCATTCACATCTGCAAACCATGCTGTATCTAGAGGATTGAGCAATTTGATTGAGGACGTCCAGGTCCAAGGCTGATATCCAGAACCCGTGCTTAATGACACGTATAAACGTCCCTCATTCCAGGCTCCTGCCTGCCCAACTGAAATTAAATCCGCTCTGCCATCCCCGTTCACATCCTCAAGCCACAATGGACTGCGATCATCAAGCATACGTACACCAGAGTTCCAGGTCCAAGGCTGGTAGCCATTCCCCGTGCTTAAAGAAACGTAGATGACCCCGGCATTCCAGGCTCCTGGTTCACCTTTTGTGATAAGATCTGACATGCCATCCCCATTAACGTCAGCGAACCACATCGGACTATTGTCGTCTATCATGCGGGAACCGGAATTCCACGTCCAAGGCTGAAACCCCCTTCCGGTGCTTAAGGCAACATAGATAACTCCAGCATTCCAGGCTCCTGCTTCGCCCTTGGAGATTAGATCCTTCTTCCCGTCCCCGTTAACATCCTCAAACCACATCTGACTATTGTCATCGACCATACGGCTAGTTGTGCTCCAGCTCCATGGGACGTAGCCGATATGCTTATTCAGATTGGAGGCTCCAGCTGCGGAGGTATTTGTACTGATACTAATTGAACAAAGTATTGTAATGACGAGAAATAGAGTTTTGTATTTTTTGAAGTTCATGTTAGTTTTAAGCCCTCTCTTTAATTGAATGACTTCCTCACTCATCATAATTTACCGCCTCGCACATTTAAACGGTTGTATTTTGTCGAAATACAACTTATATTGTCGATTTCGCATTATTTTAGTCACATTATCAAAATGAAGAATTATATAATTTACAGAGATTTCCGAAAAGGCTATAATCCTCTAAGAATTTATTTAGGGGGATACAGAGAAAATGAGTGTATTAATAGAAAAATATTATCCGAAATTCATTATATTCGTGTTGGGAATGCTTCTTTTTTTGATATGGGATAATGGTGTTTCTTTGGCAGTTCAGTATAATTACAAAGGTTCTACGGGACAGCTCAGCAGTGTGGATTATGATGATGGAACGTTTATTATCTATAAATATGACTTTAACGGTAACCTGACCTCTAAAAGCAGCCTTAAAACACCTGTAGTTCAAGCACCAGCAGAAGCTACTTTATTAGATAGCTCCTATGAGGTATACGCCTATGGGGTTAAAAAAGAAGCCAAAAACGTTACCTTTCCTACTTGGACGGATTTTCATGGTAATGATGACTTAGCTTCTCCCTGGCTAGCCGGTGAAAAAGTTTCGGACGGTATCTGGAAAGCTGTCGTTCCTTTTAGCAAACATAATCAGGAGTCTGGGTTGTACTACAATGACGTCTGGGTTGATGGTATGTATTTCGGAGGGACTACTACCGTTGTTAAAAGAAATGTTGTTCAAATTCCAGAAAAGGTGAATTTTAAAGATGGCTCGTATGATATTATCGTTCATGGGGGAAGTGAGGCTATAACTAAGATGACCTTTTACACTTGGACTGAGGCCAATGGTCAGGACGATTTGAAGCAACAAACAGGGCAGAAAGTATCACCAGGAGTGTGGAAAATTACGGTTCCGTTAAGTGAGCACTCCTTCGAGACCGGTACATATACTACCCATATTTATACAATAGATTCCTTTGGGAACAGCACCGGAATCGGTGTTCAGACTAAAGTCCAATCTTCTGTATTTGCTCCTTCTGAGGTTTATCTGCTGGATAGTTCGTATGAAGTCTACGCCTATGGTGTCAAAAAGGACGCCAAAAATGTTACTTTCCCCACTTGGACAGCCTACAATAATCAGGATGATTTAGCCTATCCTTGGGTAGCCGGTGAGAAAGTCTCCGATGGTATCTGGAAAGCTGTCGTTCCTTTAAATAAGCATAATAATGAGTCTGGATTGTACTATAACGATGTCTGGGTTGATGGTGTATATTTTGGAGGGATTACCACTATTGTTAAAACCAACATGATTATCATTCCAGATACAGTTAGCTCAAGGGCTGGTTCATACGAAATAACAATAGAAAACGTACGTGAAGATATTTCTAAACTTACCTTCTATACTTGGACCGAGTTACAGGGTCAGGATGATATAAAGCAAAGCGGCGGCCAAAAAGTATCAACAGGAACATGGAAAATCACCATTCCTCTCAGTGAACACAACTACGAGACTGGCACTTATATAACGCACATCTATACCACTGACCTATTTGGAAATAGTTCTGGAATAGGCGTTAAAACCATAGTAACCAAATAATTGTTTCACCCCAACAACAATTGTATTTTCAACACTTATTCCCGCTCTCTCCGCGCCGTCACCGATAACAATTGGATAAACGGCACTTAATTGGGGCTTACTTCGCACAATATTCACTTTCGGCTAAATTAGGTACCGTTTTTCCAACTGTTGGCCTGTTTGTAGGAATTTAAGAGAAAATAAATGTTGTTTTTCCACTTAGCCTCATGTTGCTTAACGGATAAGGGGCTGCGGCTTCAGAAGCACACGTCAGCATACTGTTATTCCCACCACAAACAACCCCGCAGCAGAAATCACATCTGCTGCGGGGTTCTCTCCATACAAGTCACTCCAGCCTACTCCTGCTTGCCCCGAAGCAAAGCTATCGCTGCCAGCAGGAAGGAGACCAGCGAGATGCCGAGGGTAATGTAGAGCATCGGCGAGGTGCCGGTGCTGGCGCCTTCCTTCTCCACAATGGCCTGGTGCTCGTCCATGGTCATGGTGCCGCTGCCCGACATGTCTGCGGCACCGTGGCCGTGACCGCCATCGGCGCTGCCGGAGGCTTCAGCGATGGCGGTGATGGAATGCGGCGAGTCGGAGCCGGGTTCGCCGGACCATTGCACGAGGCTGCCGTCGGCATAGTGCTGATAGGCATCCCAGGCGATATCGCCTGCGGAGTCCGGGTTCTTGGCTGTGAAGTAGAAGCGCTGGAACTGTCCGGCCTGTATGCCGCCGTCCTTAGCGATCCAGCTCACTTTGTTCCCCTCCACCGTTACCTCCCAGCCGGGAGTGGCTTCGTATTGCTTAAATTCCGCGCCTGCCGGAATCCGCAGATCCACCTGGACGGTGGCGCTTTCTTTCTCAGACGGCACCTTCAGGGTATACGTCTCCCAGGCCCCCGTGCTGGACTCCGCTGGACTTACGGTTACGTGGGCGCTCGCCACGGCTGCGAACAACAATAATGCGGCGGCTGCCGGTGCGGCCAGTGCTGCTATTTTGCGAAACATTCTATTCAATGAAATCTCCCCTTCTCTCTTGTGTAGGTCTATCTCTTCCCCGGAAAATCCCGCTCCCTCGAAGCCAGCCCCTGCTCCAGGGCATACCTGGTGAGCTGCGTGCGGTTCTGAAGCTGAAGCTTCTGCAGGATGTTCTTCAGGTGATTCTTAACGGTATGCTCGGAGATTCCGAGGGTTGCGGCAATCTCCTTATTGGTGGAACCGGAGGATACACAGCCCAGTATCTCCTTCTCCCGCGCCGTTAATGCCTCCCGCTCCTCCTTGACAGAGGTAACGGCGAACTCCTTCAGAATCTGGAACGCCAGCTCCCGGCTCAGCGGCACCTCTTCGCTTACAATCGCCAGCAGATATTCGATCCAGGTGGACGGGGCCAGGTTCTTCAGGAGGTACCCCTGTGCTCCCTGCTTAAGCGCTTCGAACAGATAAGAGATCTCATCCGACACGGTGACGATGACAATCCGGACATACGGATATTCCAGCTTAATGCGCCGCGTCGTCTCCAGACCATCCATTCCCGGCATCTCGATGTCGATCAGGATCAGGTCGGGCATCCATTGCCCGGTCCAGACAATGGCTTCTGCTCCGCTGGCCACCGCACCGATCACTTCAAACCTTTCATCCAGCGCCAGTATTTCGCTCATTGCCTCGCGGGCATGTGCATGGTCATCGACGATAAGCACCCGGCAGCGTTCCATCCTGCACCGCCCCCTTCACAATTTCTACAGTGGTTCCGGCTGCCCCCGATTGTACGTCCAACCTCCAGCCCATGCTGCGGGACCGTTCCCTCATAATCTGCAGGCCATAGCTGCCTTTCACCGCAAAAGGATCATCATGCTCAATCCCAGCGCCGTCATCTGCAACGGTTACACGCCAGCCATGCTCATTGCCTTGCCCCGATACGGATACCTTGCCCGCGCGTGTGTGCTTGCGCACGTTGATAATCGCTTCACGAATGCAGGACAACAGCTCTGCCTGTTCGGCCGGTGTCAGCGCCTGCTCTTCCAGATGCCAATCCAGCGACACCTCGATCATGACTTCTCCGGCTATGGCCGCCAGCTGCTCATGGATAGAACGCTCCAGCGTGAAGCTCTCCGCACCGCTCACCGGCACCTTCAGATTCGCAATAGCCTGACGTACGTAACGGTTAACCTCGTGAACGGTCTTCTTGATCTGATCCACACTGTCCGCGCTGATTCCGCCGTCCTTGCGGCTATGCTCCAGCCGGTCGATCCGTACAGAGAGCAGGAACAGGGACTGGGCCATGCCGTCATGCAGCTCTTTGGCCAGCGCCTCCCGTGCTTCCATCGCTCCGGTGGCCGCCCGCTCCTGCTCCAGCTCCCGCTGATTACGCTCCATGAGGCGAAAGAGCGGCAGCAGCAGAATAATACTGAAGAGAAATACCAATACAGGTGTTAAGAAGTTGCCTGTGTCCATAGAGATGTATGACATCAGGAACTGATGTCTCACCCACTCCCAGATCCCGACCATAACCGTGGGAATCAGCAGAATAAGCACTTTAATTCGGGTATACGTCACGGTTCCCTCCCTAATTTCTGTTCGTTATTTTACCATCTGCGGGTGATCCCCGGCATGACTCTTTAGGGCTATGCCCGTCCATATATGTTACAGAATTAAGTATTTAAAAGTTAAATCTTTCCCTCCATAGCTCCCATCTTCCTATCATAACAGTTAGCGAAACCAAATCCGATAGGTTACACTAGGAGTGATATCCAATTAAGTAAACAATCATGCTGACACTATAGGAGAGATAATGAAATGAAACGGATTACGATTCTCATCGCCGACGATGATCCCGAGATTGCCGATCTGATCGGACTGCATTTGGAAAAAGAAGGCTATCATCCCATAAAGGTTACAAACGGCCCGGCGGCGGTACAGGTCATCCAGTCCAGGCATATCGACCTGGCGGTTCTGGATATTATGATGCCCGGGCTGGACGGGTATGAGGTGACCCGGCAGATCCGGGAGCAGCATGGGCTGCCGATTATTTTTGTGAGCGCGAAGACTTCGGATCTGGATAAAATCACCGGGCTTGTCATCGGCGCCGACGATTATATGACCAAGCCCTTCAATCCCATGGAGCTGGTCGCCAGAGTGAATGCGCAGCTCAGACGTTCGATGAAGCTGAACCAGCCGGTTACCGAGCAAAAGGCCGTAGTGGAAGCGGGTGGGCTGATCGTCGATCCGGACCGCCGTTCCGTGACCTTGTACGGACAACCCGTGGAGCTGACGCCGAAGGAATTCGATATCCTGTATTTACTCGCCAGCTACCCGAAGAAAGTATTCAGCGCTGAGCAGCTTTTTCAGCAAATCTGGGGTGAGGCTTATTATGAAGGCGGGAATACCGTGATGGTCCATATCCGCACCCTGCGCAAAAAGCTGGGCGATGACCAGAGTAAAAATACATGGATCAAAACGATCTGGGGAGTTGGGTACACGTTCAATGGCTAATCTGGTCCGCAGCTTCCGCTTCAAAATGATATCCCTGCTGGTACTCAGCATGCTCTGCTCCGGCGTTATTACCTTTGTACTCTACAAAAGCCTGCAAATGTATTATACCTCTCAGGTGAAGTATGAAGACAAGCTTACCCGCTTCCGTTACCTGATTGCCGATTTCGGCGACCTGAATTTCTTCCTGATCTTCTTCATCCCGCTGGCGCTGCTGTTCTTTTTCCTGTTCACCAAGCCGTATGCCCGCTATTTCAAAGAAATCTCGCATCATATCCGCCTGCTGGCTAACGGGGATTTCAAAAGCCGGATTCAGATCCATTCTAACGATGAATTCGAGGATATCGCCGCTGATCTTAACCAGGCCAAAGACAAACTCGAAGAAGCGGTGGAGCGCGGGGACTTCGCGGAGAACAGCAAGGACAAGCTGGTGCTCAATCTGGCTCATGATCTGCGGACTCCGCTGACCTCTGTACTCGGCTACCTGGATCTGGTGCTGAAGGACGGGGAGTTAACGGCCGAACAAGTGAAGCATTACACCACGATTGCCTACACCAAATCACAGCGGCTGGAAAAGCTGATCGACGAGCTGTTCGAGATTACCCGGATGAACTACGGCATGCTTACCGTGGAGCAGCGCCCCCTTGATCTGAGCGAGCTGCTTGTCCAGCTGAACGAGGAATTGTATCCTCTGCTGGAGAACAACGGGCTGACAGCCCGCATAGAGGTCACTCCACAGCTCAGAATCACCGGAGACGGGGAGCTGCTGGCCCGGGTGTTCGAGAACCTGCTGACCAATGCAGTGCGTTACGGCAAAGACGGCCGTTATGTCGATATCCGCTGCTACCCGGAGGGAGAGACGATCGTTGTCCAGGTTACGAATTACGGGGATATGATCCCGGCGGAGGATCTGCCTTTTCTGTTCGATATGTTCTATACGGGCGACCAGGCGCGGACCCATCAGGAGAGCAGCACCGGTCTGGGCCTGTTCATTGCCAAAAATATCGTCGAGCAGCATCAGGGGACGATCTCCGTGCAGAGCGACACCATCCGCACGCTCTTCGAGGTCCGTCTGCCGGGAGTAAGCCAATAGTCTGTTCCGGCTATAGCCGCAGTGTGGCCGTCCTTTTAGAAGGACGGTTTTTTGCATTTACATTTTAAGAAAAACTTTATCTTTCCCCCACTTCTATTTAAACACGCTCCTCTATGCTTAAGTCATTGAAACAAGGAGGACGAGAACATGAAGAAATGGTTAGTGGTAATTGTGATTGCCCTGCTGATCGGTTATGAGTGGATGTCCAGGGACAAAGAGGATGCCACGGCAGACCTGAATATTAAGACAATACGAGTCTCGGCAGATAATGATAATGGCTCGAAGACTCTGACCGTGATCCCGAAGGGCCAGATCTATCAGGGGAACCTGCTGCTGGTCAACAAGGAATACCCCGTTCAGCCCACGGGGGTCAGCGCGGATATTGTAAGACTAAACGATTATGAGGAGCTGACCTCCGGCTACCTGCTGCTGGATCACAAAACGCTGCTCTCCAAGCAAGTGGCAGAGAAATTCACCAAGATGGTACATGCCGCAGCCGGAGATGACATCAACAGCTTCATGATCAGCAGCGGTTACCGGGACAATGAGAAGCAGAAGCAGTTATATGAGGAAAAAGGAGCAGATTACGCTCTTCCGCCCGGATACAGCGAGCATAACCTGGGCTTGTCGCTTGACATCGGCTCCTCCCAAATGGCCATGAGCCATGCCCCTGAAGGACAATGGCTGCGGGAGCATGCATGGGATTACGGCTTCATTCTGCGCTATCCTGAGAATAAAACAGATATCACAGGCATCAAGTATGAGCCCTGGCATTTCCGGTATGTAGGGCTTCCGCACAGTGTGATTATGCACGACAAGAACTTCACGCTGGAAGAATATCTTGAATTCCTGAAAGAGCAGAAGTCGATTGCCACTACCGTTAACGGGATTGAATATCAAATTTCCTATATCGAAGTTACCGGAAACACTCCTGTTCCCACCCCTGCCGCTCAGCATATTGAGTTCTCCGGGGACAATATGAACGGTGTGATTATGACGGTCTATCCTTAATGACTAACCCATATAACAGTAGAATCTAGAGAAAGCGGTGATGTAAAAATGAATAAGGCACACAAGCAGACAAAGTACGGTTTGCAGGTACTGTTTACCGTCTACGTGTATACTCTGTTCAAAATCATTTTGTTCAAATTCGGTTCGGTCGATCTCCCGTTTCTATGGCAGCAGCTCCAGAACAGCCCGGGCCATATTGCCGCCAGTCTGCAAAGAGGAAATTTGGTCCCGCTGGCCACCTTAACCAATACCTATCACCATATCAGCACAAGCACCGTCGTTAATTTCCTGGGGAATATCGCCTTATTCATTCCTTATGGCATCTTCCTGGTGCTGCTCAACCCGAATGGAAAAGGCGGCGGCTCCTTCAGCGGTGTCCTGCTGTGGTCCTTCGCGTTAAGCGCGGTGCTGGAATGCTCGCAAGCCGTCTTCTATATCGGAACGTTTGATGTGGATGACCTTCTTCTGAATACATTCGGCGGGATGCTGGGTTATATGCTGATCCGTCCGATCCTGACGATCTATATGACAGGCAGACAAGGCTCCTCCGTCACTCAAAAGTGACGGGGAGCCTTACTGTCCGTTCCCTCTTCTTACATGGGAGAGGTATAGCGGCCATATTCGATCGTAAGCTCTGTGAAGCCATTGCCTTCCTGCTTCAGGAAAAAGCTGTTCACACCTTCCGCTCCCCACCAGTTCAGCCCAAGCAGCATTCCCTCTGCTGCTTGGGCCGCGAATAGCAGGGAGAACATCTGCGGGCTCACCTCACCGCCATCATCGACACGCCAGACTGAATATTCATTATCCGTAATCTTAGCAGGATAGTCCTTGAAGCTGAGCTTCCCATCCTCCTCCAGCACAAGGCTAAACAGCATATCCTTATCTTGTCTTACGAACTGCACCAGATAGAGCTGTCTGTCCGGGCCCAGCCCGGCCAGCTTCCAGGCTGCCTTGATCTTCCGTCCTTTGGCGGCTGCTATACTCTTGCGAAGCGGATCATCCGCTGCAAGCTGCGGGCCTGCCAGATCAGCGGGCTGAAGCTCCAGCAAGGCTGCCTGCGGAAAGACCGCAGAATCAACCAGAACATAGGTCTCATCCCGCTTCGCTGCGTCACCCTCTACCTTGAACAGATAACCGGACATATTCGGGATATTATTCGCCAGCTCCCGGCCGTTGTTATTCTCGTTGCCCGTCTGCCATTTCTCCAGCTTCACAGCCAGCACCTGGCCTCCGTTCCCGATGGCAGTATTCAGGGACTTCATCTGCTCCCCGGCCCCCTCCTCTTCCCTGGTGACGATAATATGACTCCCGGTCTCACTCGCGAATCCGAAGACCGGCTGCAGCTTGGCAGGGTCGAGGAAGGCTGCCGGGGCCGGAGAGGCTGTAGCTGACGGTGATGCTGACGGTACCGCGCTTGGCGGGCTATCCGTCGGCTGAGCGGCTGGCGATGGGCTGCCGGCAGACGGCCCGGCCGAAGCTGCTGCACTGCTGGCAGCGTCCTTGCTGTTCGTCCGGGCACACCCGGTCAGGCTAATGACTATGGCTGCTGTAAGAATAAGACTTCCGGCCGCTCTTACCCCATGCCGGAAACTGTCCTTCGCTTGATTCATAGCGGTCCTCCAATATGATTTAGTCGAAAATCCCCATGCTGAGGTAACGTTCCCCGGTATCCGGCGCGATACATAACACCCGCTTGCCCCGTCCCAGGCGCCGTGCCTCCTGCAAGGCAGTCCAGACTGCGGCCCCGCCGGAAGGTCCGATCAGAATCCCCTCAGTACGGGCCAGTTCTCTTACCATCTCCAAGGCATCCTCATCGGATACCTGCACAATCTCATCGTAGATGCCGGTATTCAGAATCGCCGGCACGAAGCCGGGGCTGGTCCCCACCAGCTTATGCGGCCCGGGCTGGCCGCCGGACAGCACCGGCGAACCCTGCGGCTCCACGACAACCACGCGCAGCTCCGGCAGTCGTGCGCGCAGCGCCTCTCCGGTTCCGGTAATAGTGCCGCCCGTCCCGGAAGTGGCAACGAAGACATCCAGCCGCCCTTCCATCTGCTCCAGAATTTCCGGCGCGGTGGTGGTGCGGTGAATATCGGGGTTCGCCTGATTCTCGAACTGCTGCGGAATGAAGCTGCCGGGGATCTCCCGTCCCAGCTCCACCGCCTTAGCAATCGCGCCGGGCATCCGCTCCGCCGCCGGAGTCAGCACCACTTCCGCCCCATAAGCCTTCAGGATATTGATCCGTTCCTTCGTCATATTATCCGGCATGATCAGGATAGCCTTATATCCCTTCGCTGCCGCGTTCATCGCCAGTCCAATTCCGGTATTTCCGCTGGTCGGCTCAATAATCGTCCCGCCCGGCTGCAGTCGCCCGTCCAGCTCCGCCTGGAGAATCAGATTATAGGCCGCCCGGTCCTTGACGCTGCCGCTGGGATTGAACATCTCCAGCTTCACATACAGCTCCGCATCCGCAGATCCCGTTACCCGGTTCAAGCGCACAACCGGCGTGCCGCCGATCAGCTCTGTAATATTGCTTACTACCCGATTCGTCATGGGTATGCCTCCTTTATTTCTGCCTCGGTCTTCATGATTTAGCTTCTATTGTATCGCTAACCTGTATTGCTTGTCGATTTTGCATCAGGGAGAGAATGATCCTAACCGAAGTCGGTATACCCGGGGACTCCAGATCCTTTTACAATGAATACAACAACAAGCCACAACGCAGGAGGAATCAGCTATGAACGAAAGTACCAGGCAAGAACTATTATCCAAAAATGAAAAATTGATCAGCATGGTGATCGAGCGGGCCAAACGGGATTTTCCGGAGGATATTGCGGTGATCGGACTTACAGGCTCTTTCAGAACCGGGGATTTCCATGACAAAAGCGATCTCGATCTGATCATCATCAATAACAACAATGAAGGGTGGGACATCTCATCCTGCTTCATTCTCGGGGATGTCGGATATGATATCTACTGCACGCCTTGGGAGACCCGGATTGAAGATCAGGCGGCGCTTGAGAGTCCGATGATCTCCAGTCTGACCGATCTGCTGGTGCTCTACTGCGCGAAGCCGGAATATATGGACAAGCTGAGAGCCTATCAGCAGCGGGCGCAGGATACACTGGCGAAGCCCATTGGAAGCGAATGCCTGGAGCGGGCCAAGAAGTGGATTGATCTGGCGAAGCAGGAGTATGCGAATGCATATCTTTATGAGGAGATCGGGGCAGTCAGGCTGGCATCAGCCGAAATGGTGTATAATCTGGTGAACGCTTTGTCTCAAATGAATAATACGTATTTTCAGAGAGGGCTGAAGCGTTATCTGGAGGAGGTGAAGTCCTTCCGGCATCTTCCGGGGGATTTCGAGACGAACTACTGGAATGTGATCCGAGCAAAAAATGTGGATGAGATCAGAAACACTTCCCGTTTCCTGCTGAATAGCATCCTTGAGCTTCACAAAGCGCTGCATCAGCAATATGTGGAACAGCCTGTGCCCACCTATGATAATCTGAAGGGCACCTATGAGGAATTATGGTGCAACTACCGTAACAAGGTGATTTCCAGCGTTGAAAGTAAGGATGCCTCTTACGCCTTTTACGCCGCTATGGGAGCGCAGGGTCTGCTGGATGAGATGACCGAGTCGCGGGGAACGCGGAAGTTCAATCTTATGCAGTATTTTGATGTGGACTATCTGGACCTGTTCAAGGACCGGTTCCTCCTGGCAATGGACGACTATCTGGAGGAATATCACCGGACCGGACGGCAGCTTCAGCGTTACGATACTTTTGAAGAGCTGTACCGGGAATATATGAAAAAGTAGCGAAAAAGCAAGACGAAGCCCCTCCTTCTCGTTCAGGGTAGGGGCTTCGTCTAATTATACATTAAAACGTGCTACCAAACCTTGCAGCCCTTGCGCCAGCATGCTAAGTGCACTGGCAGAAGAGGCGATCTGTTCCACTGAAGCCATCTGCTCTTGAGATGCGGCGGATACTTGCTGTGTACTTGCCGCGGTGGTCTCCGAGATATGCGTAACGGTGCGGATGGAATCTACAATCTCCTCCGTCGCTGCCGTGATTTCTTCTACCGCACCGGATACCTCCTGGACCTGTCCCGCCAGTGAATCAATCGAATGGCGGATGGCATTGAAAGACTGCCCTGCCTCTTCTATGATCTTGGTTCCGCCCATTACTTCGTTCATGCTGTTCTTCATCACCTTCACTGCATGATCAGCATCAGCCTGGATTCCAGTCGCCATTTCGGCAATCTGATTGGCGGAATCTGCGGACTGTTCGGCCAGTCTGCGCACTTGATCGGCTACGACAGCAAATCCTCTGCCGTGCTCTCCGGCCCGGGCCGCTTCAATGGTTGCATTCAGTGCCAGCATATTCGTCTCCGAGGCAATCCCCTTGATCACCCCTACAATACTGCTTATATCCTGTGAACGATTCACGAAGCCCATAACCTTTTGCGATAATGACTGAATGGATTCATTAATCGATTCCATCTGCTTAACGGCAGATTGCAGAGACAGATCCCCGGCCACCGCATAATCTGCAGAATGCATAGAAGCTTCCGAGATATCCTGTACACTGGCAGCAATCTGCTGAATCCCGTCCGACATTTCAATAATGGTGTTCATGTTCGTCTGCAGGTCATTCATCTGCATGCCCGCGCCGCTTGCGACCTCACCCATAATTCCGGCGATCTTCTCGGTTGTTTCGGCGGTCATTCCGCTATCCGAGGTCAGCTTCACTGAAGAAGCCGCCAGACCGTTCGCAGACAGCTTCACCTGGGTAATCATCGATCCTAGATTATCGGTCATTGTATTGAAATTCCGGGCCAGCTCACCGATCTCATCCTTGGTCTGCACACTAAGCTTACGGGTCAGATCGGCATCGCCGTCTGCAATCTCCTGAAGCTGCCTGTTCACATCCTTGACCGGCTTCAGAATCCGTGCGGACAATACGAATGCAATCAACAGAGCCAGTACCACGGATAAGCCCGTAACCCCCATGCTGGTAATCATAGCCGAACTGCGGTGGGTTGCCGCCTGGCTCTGTTCCTTCATAATTTCATCATGCAGCATCGTCTCGAACACCAGCTGTGAATCGATGATAGTCGTAAGGGAGAGGCTTGTGAACGACTTTTGCGCTTGCGGGAAGTTCCCTTCCTTAGCCAAGGCAAAAGCCTGCTTCAGCACCGTCAGATAATTGTCCCACTCCCCCTCCAGCTTCTGAATTCCCGCAAGCTCTGCTTCATTCAGGCCAGCTCCCTTAAGCTCCTCGACAGCGGCTGTAATCTCTGGGATTTTGGCTTCATAGGCCGTCAGATTGGCTGTTCTCTCCTCAGTGGTATTACTCATCACATACCTTGCAGCCAGACCGTCCGCTGTCCGGATCTCATCGGTTAATTTCTGTACCATTGAGAGCTTGCTGTAATTCCGGTTGATCTGCTCTGTAAGCCTAGTCACTTTACCCTGAAATATAGTACTGCCGGTAATTGCGAGAATGAACACGATAATAACAGCGGCGAAACCAAACATGATTTTGGCCCGGATTCCTCTAAGTCTGTTCAACATGATAACTACCTCCACTCGATATGTAAGCTCTACTATGTATTCTCTATGTATCGTACTTCACAATTCTTAAATAAATCTGAAATACGCTGCCAAAGGTAAAAAAACCTCTATCCCTGCCAAGGCAGAAATGGAGGTTCTCACAATGACTCCTATCATCCGGTTCAATCGTACAAATTCCCGTTCGCAAGCATTGCCAGCCGCTCCTCGTCCCGCACAATCAGGCGGCCGTTCCTGCGTTCAATAATTCCGTCTTCAATCAGGCGGCGCACCACCCGGTTCAGATGCCGGTAACTGGTGCCTAGCAGATCGGCGGTCTCTGTCAGCGTAGAGGTGCGAATCTCTTCTACACGCTGAGCGCCGGTGTTGTCTGCGAAGAGCGACATCAGGTAGCTGGCGAACCGGTTCTCTACCGGATAAAGCACATTCATAGCTGACGTCTGGCCGAGCGTGTACATTTTGTGGCTCAGCTCTCCTACCAGGAAGCGCAGCAGCGCTGTATTGTCTTCAATCTCCCGGAGCAGCAGCTTCCTTCCGGCGACAAGCAGCAGGCTGTCCCCTACAGAGACGACCTCATTCTTGACCGGATACTGGCGCAGCAGCTCCACATCCCCGATCACCGACATCGGCCGGGCGAATCGGACCAGCATTGATTTGCCGTTAGGCAGCAGCGTATGAATCTTCAGCTTGCCCTGCATCAGGAAAAACATATGCTCCAGCCGGTCTCCTACTGAGCAGACCGCCTCCCCTCCGCCGTAACGCCGAAGCTCCATCTGGGCAATGGCGCTACTGCTGAACATGGCTGTAAGGCCATTCTGCCCGGTAAGGCTCCGAACCGCCTCCGGATTTATAATCGATTGCATGAGCTTATTCTCTCCTTGTGTCATTTCTGCTGAAATTACTGTATCACAAGTCAAAGGCAGGATGCTATTTCTGCATTAGCTCTCCCGCAAAATAATCCTCCAGCGCCTTACGCTCCCGGTGATTCGCCAGATTGAACGATGGCCAGCTCTGCTTAGGCTGAGTACGGTCAGACAGTCTGCTGCGCAGCGCCTCGTCCAGAATCCCCTTCTCCTGCTTGCTGAACTCGATCAGCTCTGGAACCACATCTGCGGAGAGTCCGGCCAGGTGACCGGCATCCAGTGTGCCGCTTGCTGCATAACGCTGGATATTCTGCTTCGCAATGATAAGATCCATCCCTACATAGTTCATCAGCACATAGGAGAGCAGGCCAAGTACGATGTAGCATTTTAGAAGCGGGAAGGGGTCCCGGCTGATCCGAACGGCCGCCAGCACCAGCAGCAATCCGAGGAAGATCATGAAGGCATGCACCAGGAAGCGGATGTAGGTGTAACCGTATGCCTCTTCATATAAGGTTAGCCGCGAGTAGGCAGAATACAGCATGACCATGGAGCACAACACCAGAATATACAGCAGGAGCTGGATTACCCGCTTCAGGATTCCTCCAGCTTTGCGCACGGCCAGCAAGGACAGCAGCAAGATTGCGAAGTTAATGGATGTGACCAGGATCAGCTCCAGAAAACCGCTCCGCGCATAGTCCGCATACGTACTGTTCTCCGGCAGAATCCCGTCCCAGGCCCCGAACAGATAAGAGAACTGGACACTCACAAACAGCATGTACACCGCATTGATTGCGGTCAGCACGGTAGTGATAATGACGGGATCATCAAGACCGATCCCCTCGTCCCCTGCTTCAGCCGCTTCCAGCTTCTGCCCCATCGCATCAAACTCACTGGCCAGAGGAGTGCGGATATAGGATTTACTCTGCACGAACCCCCAGACGAAGCCGAACATGCCCAGCCCGAGCAGCAGAACCCACAGGCCCCGGAAGACCCAGTCCCCCAGCGATATATTGTCAAAAATCCCCGGGAGTGCGGCCAGCAGCTTACTGAATACTCCGTCCGCCGTAGAGAGCAGCGAGATCACGATCAGCAGCAGCGGCACCGAAATCAGCAGGCCGATCAGCACCCGCATCAATACCTGCTTGCGTTCATTCGCCATCCCGCCTTTACCCCGGCGCAGCAGCCTCAGTGCCGTAGCCCAGTTGCGCAGACTTTGCGGGAACAGATGCTCAAGGGCCGCGCCGATCAGTGCGAGTCCGCTCCAGGCGGGCTTACGGTAACTAAGCATATACGTCATATGTAATAGAATGAGCGCCGGAATAACAACGAAGTTAAGCGCAAAGAAAAACCAGTTACCGAACAGCATATAGGTCAGGGACAACAGAAATATGGACACCATCCAAACATAGCTGAACCAGTTCTGCTTGCGCAGCCGCTCCTTGGCAAAATAGAGCATAAAGGCATAAAATAAGACCACAAAAATCGGGTATGAGATCCCCGGCATTTTGCCGTAGAAGAGGTACTGATGCACAACTGCAAGCAGAAATGCGGCCAATAAGGCTACACGCCCAAGCCCCGGTTTGGATACCGTTTGTTCGTCCATGGTAAATTCCCCCATCTTTTTACTGTCATACCCTGATTCTAGCTGATAAAATAAGAAGAAAAAGAGAAATATATTATGATTAATTTCTTATTTTATAGATGAGGCAGGAGGAGAATGTCCCACATGAAGCTGCATAGTCAATTCCTGAAGCTGCATTCGCAGCATGGAGGTCCGTCTGAGATCTCTGTCACCCTGGACGAGCTAGCCCTGACCCTTGGCTGCACCCACCGTAATGCATTGCATGTGATCCGCAAAATGGCCGATCTCGGCTGGATCACCTGGACTCCCAGCCGGGGCCGGGGGCGGCGCTCCAAGCTGGTGTTCCTCGCGGCGGCCGAGGACATTGCCCTGGAATCCATGAAGCAGGCGATAAGCAGTAAGGATATCAGCAGCGCCCTGGAGGGCATCCGCGGACATGCCCGCACCTCATCGCTGCAGGACACACTGCAAGGCTGGCTGCTGACTTACTTCGGGCATCATGCCGAGGTGCACAGCGACAAGCGGATCGATACGCTGCGGCTGCCGGTCACCCAGCAGCTCCATACCTTCGATCCGCTCTATATGAATTTGCTGGCGGAGTCGTTTGTCTCGAGCCATGTTTTTGACGGACTGGTCGGTCGCAGCGGTGAACGCGGTAAGGTGATCCCCGGCCTGGCCCATGCCTGGGAGACAGACGGGAGCCGGAGCGCCTGGACTTTTCATCTGCGCAAGGAGGTCTTATTCCATCATGGCAAGGTACTGACCGCCGAGGATGTTGTCTACTCGTTCGAACGGATGATGTCTACCTCGCAGCGCATGCTATACAGTTATATTGTCAAGGAGATTCAGGAGGTCCAGGCCTTGAATGCCTCAACTGTCCGTATTCTGCTGAAGAAGCCGAACGAACTCTTCCTTCCCTTCCTCTGCACCAGCCGGGCGGCGATTGTGCCCCGCGATCTGGAGTCCATTGGAGAGAATCTGTTTGGACGCCGGCCGGCGGGCACCGGTCCGTTCAAGGTCGTGGAGATGAACGAGGACACCTGTGTGCTGGAGGTGTTCCCTTATTACTTCCAGGGGCGGGCCCATCTGGACCGTGTGGAGATTATCTATGTCCCGTGGAGCCTGGACCGGGAGTCCTCAGAGACCGGCTCTGCCTTCCATATCATTCCGAATCCGTCCACAGCGGGCGCAGACTCTCTAAGCAGAATCCACTCTGAGTCCTATGTCCGTAAATTCGTAACCTGCAACACGAAGAAAAAGGGACCGCTAAGCGATCCCCTTCTCCGTGCCGAGCTGCTGTCCTGTCTGCATGAAGCTCCGAGAGTGCCCTTCCGGCATTTCGCAGCGCCTCCGGCTGAAGCCTTGCAGATTGCCACGATTCCGCAATATGCCGGGGATGCCGAATACATCGCCGCAAGACTAAGGCAGCACGGATATTCCTGCAAGGTGTTATCCGTGTCGCCGGAGGAATTCAAAGGCCCGATACGCCTGAAGTCCGACCTGATCGTCTTCTCGCTTCTCCGCGACCAGGACGAACAGCTCCGGCTCTACGATCTGTATCTGACCCTCTCGCAGCACATCGAACCACGCACCCGTGCGGGCATCGAGGGCAGGCTGCGCCAGATCTCGCTGGAGCCTGACGCCGCCGTCCGGGCGGAAGGCTTCCGGGTGATTGAGGAGACTCTAACCCGTGACCACCAGCTGCATATTCTATACGAACGGCCTGCCGAGACCGCCTATCTGCCCTCCGTGCGCGGAGTGACCTTCAACAGCCAGGGCTGGGTCGATCTGCGCCATCTGTGGTTTCCGCCGGAGCTGTAAGCGTGGTCTGGACGGGAGCGGATCAGATACGTTGCATGGAAGCGGAGACTTCCGGCAGCACATACGGATGGACAGACCCTACGCTCTGCCGGGCAGATACTCCGCCAGCCCCCGGCCGATCAGATTAGGCGAGACCGGCTTCCGGCCAAGTTCCCTTGACCAGATGGAGAGCTGGCCGATATGATGGATCTCATGGGCGATAATATGGCGTATTACTTCGCCCCAGGTATGCTGGGCAACCTGTCCATCCGGCCGCTCATCCCTTAGCTTCCTCTGCTCCAGTCCCTCATTCCAGGCCACTACGAAGGACTCTACCTCCGGCCGGAAGCGCGCGTCGACCTCTCTGATTTTCTGCAAAGTATTGTACTCCATGAAGTCTAAACGGATATCCGGCTTACCTTCCATCTCCCGGACCCAGCTTAATTCCACATCCACTATATGCACCAGTGTCTGCAGGATTCCACCCACCCCGCCAATGCGTGTCTTCACCAGTTCTTCCTCCGGCAGCTGCCCGCACCATTGATACCATTCCTCGCGGACCAGCCAGCTATAGCGAAACAAGGTTTGCATGGTTGGCCTTCACCTCCGCTTCTTTTTGCTTTTTGTTAAATTCTCTAGTGCCTCTTATATACCTTTATACCTTACCCTTTTCTGCGCCGGATGCTATAAAATCTCATCGCTGTGGGAACGCCCTTGATTTCCAGCACCCCGCTGTAGATCAGTTCTCTCACCCTATGCTCGAAATAAGCCTCACCGACATACTGGTCACAGTATCCGATCGCTTCTCCGACCAGCCGGGCTGATTTCAGGAATCCTTCATCCCCTGTCGGTGGCTGAAGCGAGTCCAGCTTCTCCAGCAGATAGCTGTCGTAGTAATCAGCGGGCACTTCCAGCAGGGCATCCTCCTGCCAGATTCGCAGTACGCCGGACTGCCCTGAAATCGTCAGCCAATCCTGAGACAACCGTGCATTATCCGCAGCAGTCAGCCTGCTGCCCTCATCGATCCGTAGAAGCGCTTCCCTAAGCTTGTCTGACGGAATCTCACCGGAATGACAATAGTTTATAAAAGCATGCGGCCGGTTGAACAACTGCTCACAGATAGCTCCGGCGTCAAGCACGATGATCTCATTCTGTCTGTTCCCCAGCAGATGAACCGCAAGACGCAGCCCCGCCTGCTCGGAGGCATTACTCCCGGTCCAGATTATAATCTTGGCCTGCCCAGGAATCTGCTCCAGGTTGTCGAGCAGCTCCGTATACTCTCTTTCACATTCATCAGAGACCGTAAAGTATTCTTGGATATGCTGGCGGAACCAGTCGCCACGCAATTTCCTTCCCGCTGGCGTATCCAACTGATCCAGCGGACCTATAGCATAATTCTCCCGCAGAATAATTAGCTTATGGGTATCCGTCCAACCAAATTCTTTAAGCACCTGCTTCACACTACCCCCGAAAGAGTCACCGCAGAGGATGTGGACATGGGTACTGTCAGGAGCAGGGTCCCAGAAGGCACGCTGTGCCGGAAGACTCATCAATGATGAGTACTGTTCAATCAATGCGGCAACCGGATCCGCCATATGCTCCTCCAGAGGTCTCTCCAGTTGCCCAGACTGCTCCTTCAACTCGCTTATTCCCGCCAAAATCCGCGTCAAGTACTGCTTTACTTCCTCATCCCTGAGCGTACTTACTGCCTTTTTGATCGCCAGCATGTCCTTCAACGGATTCACCTCTGATTCAAAATCGAAATTCAAACTAATTCCCGGAGGGATCGAGCAGGCGCCCTTTTACAAGCAAATAAGCAGGCGTACTCGGTGTTTCGGTTTTAACGGTAACCTCAATCGTTCCATCCTTACGGACAGCCGGTCTTTCCCGCTTCTGCGCCGGCAACTGAATCAATTGATCATCATAAAGTATATACGCCGCCACATCCGCCGCCCCTTCAGGAACATCCTTACCTGTAATATTCTTCGCCTTCACCGTGAAGCTGCCTTTTGCAGGGTCAAAGGTGTAAGACACTGGCCGGAACGCATCGTCGCTAATGATCGTCCCCGGTGGGGAAGTGAAGGGGCCCTTCTCAGTGTCCTCCAAAGATAGCTTGATCATATCCGTCTGCATCAGGGTTTCACCAGTCAGCGTGTAGAGCTGATTTGCCTGATCCCATTTGTTCACAATACCCAGACGTCCGGCAAGCACACTGACCGGAATGAACATCGAATTTTGTTCCATTACCGGAACCGTATCCATCGACCCGGCAACCCCGTTAACCGAAACAGCTTTGGAACCAATAGTGAACTTAACCGTTACACTATCCTTTTCGATGGCAGCCGTCCTAGCCTTGGCATCATAGCTGACCTTCGCCCCCATCAGCTCGCTAATGGAGCGAAGCGGAATCATCGTCCGGTAGTTGGCATCCACATATGGCGCCTTCGGTGCCGTATAGAGCACATAATAATCGTTGATTTTCAGCAGCGCAGGATATTTCTTAGCCGCCGCCTCGACTTTCCCCGGATTCCCCCCCGTGAACATAGCGAAGCTCAATCCCGCAGCAAATAAGGCTGTCAGCAATTTTTTACCTGTCTTCATCCCAAACATCCTCTCTTTTCCTCTACTTCATATATTTTTATCATCTTTCTTATTACTCCAAATCCCCGCATCAGTTGCGCCTCTCTACTAAAATCTAACAAAATGCCCAGGGATGCAGTGTCATTTTCGTGACATGCCTTTTCTCAGCTTGAACACGTAAAAGCCATTTGAATACTTACTTTATCTATTTATAATTAGAGTGAAGTTAATGCAAAGGAGATTATTATTATGAGCTATGCCAAAGTGCAAGGGGATGAAGGAGAATTATGCTAAAGTCGTCCAGAATTTACACACCGCTCAATGATCCCTCCAGCGAGGAGATAAAGGACCGTCTAAAAAGAAATGACGCCGCTGATCTTCTGACGCTCCCTCTTTCTGTCGGTGAATACCATTCGAACTGGAAGTTCGCCCAAGATACTTGTGCCCAGCTTGCGGATCATGAGTCTGCTGCTATTCGTGCTAATGCCGTTTTGGGATTTGCATACATCGCCCGGACGAAAGGACAGTTAGAGAAACACATCGTTAAACCCCTCGTCCTGAGAGAGCTTCGTGAGAATAAAGAATATGAATGGAGAATTCTAGATTCTATCGAGGATATTAATTTATTCATGAAGTGGAACATAGGAAATAGAATTAATTACGAATGCGGGGACGTACATATTGGGTGTTAATACAAAGGGAAGAAGAAAGTTCGTTCATGGCGAAAAGAGTTATTTAATGAAGAAAAACAGCAGCATTCTCTGCGTAGTTCCCTATGGAAATATGAGCATTCGAAATGGCAAATGGTGTTCCATCAAGGAACACCAGAAGCTTAGAATATTGGAAAACATTAGTTGATAGACATCTCTGCTGCCCTCTCCACAAGTGAACTTAGTCTCCCTTTTTGGGAGGAGTGGCGTAAGGGATGTTTGGAACTCAGGAGCGATAGCGTCCGCCTTTGTCTCCCGATTTCACCCGCTAGAAGCGGCTTAAATCAAGAAATCTGGAGACAACAGCGGCCGAAAGTCCAAACGATCTCTGGAGCCACGACTAATCCCAAAGCAAACCTAAAGAATTTAATTCGTCCTTGAGTGACTTTAACATACTTCACGCAGCAACATTCACTGGTTTTGAACTAGATGTTGAACATTCATCTCTGATTTAGAATTCATTCTATATAAAACGAGCATAGCGATCATAGCAACCGCAACCCCGGCAGCACCAATCCATGTAATAGATGCAAGCGAGACTGCTTCTATAGCTACCCCGCCAATACCAGCACCGGCTGCCATAGCCAGCTGCATCATAGACTGATTAAGGCCAAGCATCACACCTGAGGCTTCGGGTTCAATTGTCGTTAAATGATATTGCTGCGTCGGACCAGAGGACCATGCGGAGAACGACCACAATAATAACACGGCCATTACACCAATGAGTGTATTCGTTACTAAAGACAATAGGATCATCATTACAATATGGAGTATCAATCCGCTGAATAAGGTTCGGTTAACCCCCCACCGGTCCGTGCTGAAGCCACCGATTTTGGAGCCTATCATACTCGCTATTCCAAATATAAGCAAAGCACCGCTGAGATATTTATCACTTATGCCTGATACTTCAAGCAGATACGGTGAAAGATACGTATATGCTACCGAATATCCGCCAAGCCAAAAGAAGGTAACCGCGAGTCCCAATGCGACCTTAGGCTTTTGCAGCAAACGTAATTGCTGCCGTAATGGAATAGGTTCATCTCCCTTAACTCGCGGGATGGCGAAAGAAAGTATAATCATTGCGATAATCCCCAGAAGGGCAATTCCCCCGAACACAGATTTCCAGCCAAGCGTATCCGCTGCAATGCGCCCAAGAGGAACGCCAATGATTAATGATGCTGTAAAGCCCATTACGACCGTTGCAATAGCGCTTGCTTGTTTACCCTCAGGGGCAATTTTCGCGGCAATGTTTAAGGCGGTAACCACCACTAACCCTGCGCCGATGGCCATAATGATGCGGGCAATGACAAACAATCCGTACCCGGGCAAAAGAACAGCGAGAACATTAGATATCACAAACAAACCTAGACCCATCATGATTAATTTCCGTCTGTCTATCCCTGCGGTTACAGCCATAAGAATTGGAGTGAATATAGCGTAGACTAGCGAAAAAATCGTAATTAATTGCCCGGCGGCAGCAACTGACACACCAAGCGAAACGGATACCTTATCTAGAATGCCTGACAGAATATACTCGGACGTCCCGACCAAAAAACTAACAATAGCTAAAATATACACTTTCCAGCTTACAGACATTGAATAATACAACTCCTTTTAATATTTTGAATATACAATTCGTGAATTGTCGATATGATATATAAAAATACATATCGCGAATTGTCGAATCATAGTGCCAAGCTAAAGCTGAATTCTGTGTTAAGAACTCAGTTTCATCTCTCTTACATCTCACTCATTGTGTATTGCGCTAACTGACGTATGGCTTCCTCGTCTCTCTGGTAATACGTAAATTTGCCTATACGTTTTGTGGTAATTAGCCCTGCCCGCTGCAACATCGTAAGATATTGAGAGGCCGTTGACTGAGTCATGTTCAGCTTGTCGGTTATTTGACTTACACAAACCCCAATCTCCTCCATATCCACTCCTTCGTGGGGTTTAAAATGAACGTACGGCTCTTTGAGCCATTGTAAGATCTGTAACCTGGATTCATTCGATAAAGCCTTAAATACATCTATTGGATTCATAATCATTATTATATCGATGATTTTCGATATGTCAATACGTAAGACATATTGGTTTTCCTTATATTTATCTCGCATCGATAAAATTAGAGGGCTTTCCCACCTGCCTACCCCCACAGCTAGTGAACTTGAGCTTCCCCCTATTTGGGAGGAGTGGCGCAGGGGATGTTTGGAACTGTAGGAGCGTTAGCGTCCGCCTTTAGATTTGGATTTCTACCGCAGACTATGCGGCTTAGATCAGGAAATCCAAATCTAACAGCGGCCGAAAGTCCAAACAATCCCCGGAGCCGCGACTATTCCCAAACTCTCAGAGTGTCTAAGTTCACTTCACCGACCCGATCATCCCAGCCACAAACTGCTTCTGCATCACGAAGAACACCAGCGCAGTAGGAATCGTGCCGATTACAATCGCGATCATAATCATCCCGTAGTCCGGGGCATATCCAGAGCCGAGAGTGGAGATGAGCAGCGGCATGGTCTTGGTCTGCGGGGTCTGCAATACGATCAGCGGCCAGAGATAGTTGTTCCAGCTCGACATGAACGTAATGATCGCTCCGGCGGCGTAAGTCGTCTTCATGGTCGGCAGGTAGATGCGCAGGAAGATGCCCAGCTCGCTAAGCCCATCCATCCGGCCGGCCTCCAGTAGCTCCTTCGGGAACATTTTGGTGCTCTGCCGGAAAAAGAAAATCAGGAACGCAGTAGTCACGGTAGGCAGAATGACCGAGGTCATCGTATCGATACCCATCCACGGAAATACGTTCGAGATCTGGCCGAACATCCGGTACAGCGGGATCATCAGCGCGGCGAACGGAATCATCATCGACAGCAGCAGAATGTTGAAGACGATATCCTTCGAGCGGCTGCGGAACACCTCGAAGCCGTAGCCGGCCAGCGAGGCAATCAGCAGCGCCAGCAGCGTAGTGGTTATAGAGATTTTCGCTGAATTCATCAGAGATACCTGCAGGTCGGTGGTATCCAGCAGCTTGCGCAGATTCTCCAGCAGATGGGTACCCGGCAGCAGCCGCCCGCGGGTGACATCCACCGACTGGTTCGTCGAGCTGACCACCATCCACAGGAACGGAAAGATGGAGACAATGGCCGCGATGCTCAGAAACAGATACATGAAGAAGCGTTTACTTTTAGCCATTCTTATCACCTGCCACTTTGAACTGGATGACCGACAGCAGCGCAATCATAATCACAATCGAATACGATACGGTGGCTGCATAGCCGAAGTCTGCTGCATATTTGAACGACAAATTGTAGATATACTGGGAGATCGTCTGGGTCGCGTTGCCCGGGCCGCCCTTTGTAATATTCATAACCTCGTCGAACAATTGCAGCGTTCCGATGGTTGAGGTAATCGAGGTGAACAGGATGATCGGCTTCAGCAGCGGGACCGTAATTCCGAAGAACTGGCGGGTAGAGGATGCTCCGTCAATTTTGGCGGCCTCGTAGATGGAGTGATCAATATTTTGCAGGGCCGACAGGTAAAAAATCATATTGTACCCCGTCCAGCGCCAGGTGATCGCTATGATAATGGTGATTTTGGCCCAGAACGGATCTGTGATCCATTCTATCGGGGCACTGACCAGGTGGAGCTTCAGCAGCATCGTATTCACCAGGCCATTGCCGGAGAACAAATACTTGAATACTACAGAATACGCAACCAGTGAAGTGACACAGGGCAGGAAGATCGCCGTCCGGAAAAACCCCTTAAATCTCAGCTTGCTGTCATTCAGCAGCACCGAGATAAACAACGCGAGGATGATCATCAGCGGCACTTGAACCAGCAGATAGATGAAGGTGTTCTTAACCGATACAATAAATGTCTTGTCAGACAGAAGCCGTGAATAGTTATCGAAGCCGGTGAAGGTAAGATTGCTGCCCGTTCCCGTCTGGAACGACAAAATAAGTGCCTGAAGCATCGGGTAGAAATAGAAGACGAAGATTAGAATGACCGCAAGCAGGACGAAGGACCATCCGGTCAACACGCTTTTGGTGCGGAATCTTAGTTTGGAATTGGTTTGATGCACAGCTGCCCAGTCCCTTCCTGATTATTAAATATTATAAAATAAACCCCGGGCACAGCCCGCCTCCTGAACTCCCGGAAGCTGCAGGCCACGCCCAAGGTTCACGGTGTGCACAACCTAATTATTTGATCTGTGACTCGGCCTGGGCCTGGGCATCGCTCAGCACGCTGTCAATATCCTTGCCGTTCAGATAATTCTGCATCTCTACAATCAGGATGTCTTCAATCGCATACGTGTTAATTCCGTAATTGACGCTTGGAATCTGCTCCGTCCAGGCGGCGAAATCCGAGACAATCTTCTGGCCGCTGAAGAATTCATTGGCCTGGCTGTATGCCTCTCCGCCCGCAGCCGCTTTGAAGGTTCCAATGACACCGATGTCGGTGAGCAGCTTCTGGTACATTTCCACATTCGAGCCGAAGGTCTTCGCCATGAAGTCAGCGGCCGTCTCCTTACCGTCCACATTCATGACATACCAGGAGCTTCCGCCCAGGTTCGAGGCATGAACGGATTTGTTCACAGTCAGCTTCGGAAGCGGTGCAATGCCCCACTTTCCAGATTGTGACGCTTCAGCCGTAATCGAAGGTGTGATCCAGTTGCCTGTCGGCACGGAGGCAACATCGCCGCTGTTCAGGGCGGCAACGAACTGGCTCCAGTCTGCATGCACCTTGGCCACGTTCGATTCAGTCAGCTCCTTATAGATCTCAAAAGCTTCCTTAAGTGGTGCATTTCCCGCGATATTCGGCGTCTTGCCGTCTTCCTTCAGGTACCACTCGCCTGCGGATTGAATCATCACCCGGATCAGTCCGAGGTCGTTCGGATCGAGTGTAATCAGCGCTTTGCCGGTTTTCTCTTTCACCGCTTTGCCGATTTCAATATATTGCTTCCAATCGATATCCTGCAGATCGGCCAGCTTGTAGCCTGCCTGCTCCAGATAGTCGGTTCTGAGATAGAGGCCGGTAACGCCGGAATCAAAAGGAATCCCGTACTGCTTGCCGTCCAGGCTGGTCGGTCCGCTTTTGTAATCCGCGAAGTCGGTGCCCTTGATCGAGCTGCTCAGATCGTAGAAGGAATCCTTGTACGATTGCAGGAAGCTCTGGGAACGGTAATCCTCAATCAGCACGATGTTCGGCAGACCCTTGGTGGTTCCGGAATTCAGCCCCGTGTTCAGCTTCTGGATGATATCCGCCTGCGCATATTCCACAATGTTAATTTTCACGTCAGGGTTCGTCTTGGCATATTCTGCTTTGGCCACTTCCAGTGCGGCGATGTTGAAGGCAGGGTCCCAAGCCCAAATCGTAATTTCCTTTGCCTGTGCAGGCTCTGTAGCTGTTGTATTCTCTGTCTTTCCCGTGTCCGCGGCCGTATTGCCGGAATTCTTGGAACCGGAGTTCGAGCTGCAGGCCGTAAGCAGCAGCAGGCAAATCAGGACTAACGCAAAGCCTTTTTTCATTGGTAAGCCTCCCCTTTGATGCGCTTTACTGTATCCCGCTTGAATGTAAGCGCTTATTTATTACATAAGTAATCTTATCACCCGCTCCGGGGGACCCGTTAGAACTTACTTTATGGGGATTGGTCATTTTATCGCCTGATTGTAAGCGTTACCTTGACTGACGTTTGTTCTTTTTTTGGAAAATGGTAATAATCTCACTTCTTCATCAGCGGCAGGCGGATTCGGATGGCAGTTCCCTCCCCCGGCGCACTCTTAATCGTGACTCCATACTCTTCGCCGTACATCAGCACCAGCCGGTCATGCACATTCCTAATACCGATTCCGGTGAACAGCTGGCGCTTCCCCTTAAGGCCGGACATAGGCAGATCAGCCGCTCCCATATCCATTCCGTCCCCGTTATCCACCACCTCACAGAGCAGAGATCCGGCATCCTGGGAGATGAGGATATGGATAAATCCGCCGCTTTTGCGCGTAAACGCATGGAAGAAGGCATTCTCAATAAACGGCTGAATAATCAGCTTCGGCAGATGACAGTCCATACAATCCGGGGAGACGAAGAAATTCACCCTGATCCGTTCGCCGTACCGCACCTGGTTGATGAACACATAGGATTTCAGATTCTCCAGCTCCTGCGTCACCGTAATGCTCTCACTGACATTGCTTAGCGCATTCTGCAGCATTGAGATCAGGGCATGAATCGTATGCACCGCCTTCTCTTGGCTGCCCTGCTGCACCAGGAAATTGACCGAAGCCAGCGTATTGTACAGAAAATGCGGGTTAATCTGATGCTGCAAGGCCGCAAGCTCGGCATTCCGCTGCTCCTTCTGCGTCTCCACCAGCTTCTCGACATATTCATTCAGCTCGTCAAGCATATAGTTATAGGCATGGCCCAGCTCCTGAAATTCAAAGCTCCCCGTAACCGTAATGTAATTGTGGAAGTTACGCTCGGTAATCTTGGACATCTGCCGGGTAAGCAGCGTAAGCGACCGGGTCAGCCTTCTGAAGATCAGAAACACCACGATCAGGGCCACGGCCACGATGGCTGAGCAGAACAGCACGACCATTTTACCGTTGACCATCTGGCCGAGGGCCGTCTGCTTATCGATCAGGTTCACAATATAGAAATCATAAGACGGCAGGTAATCCGCAATCAGAATCGAATCCGTGCCCTGGAAATCAATGTTCTGGTACGCAAGCTGCTGCTCCTCAATCTCGCTGGCCACCTGCAAGAGATCCCCTGCCTGCTGGCCCATCAGATCACTGCGGTTGCTGGACACAATCATCCCCTGCTTATTCAGGATCACCACATCATTCCCGGTACTGACAAAGCTCCCGTAGAAGGAGCGGAAATCCTTTTCATGAATGGTAAAATACAGCGTCCCGTAAATATCGCCGCTCGTCCGGTCCATCAGCGCTTTGCTGCCCACGATCACTGCTTCCTTCTTCGGCGAATCCTGTACCGTCTCCTCATAGAACTGGTACATCAGCCGTTTCGGTTCCGCCAGCGTATTCCGTGTCAGTTCATGCTCCCGAAGCTCCCGGTCACTCATTAGCAGATTGTTCGTATTGGTGGAGTAGCTGCGGCCGTTTTTGCCCATGATTTTGATCCCGACCTGGTAGGCATCAAGCGTGGACTGAATCTTCTTCATCTGCGTGGTCATATTGTAATAGGTCCGCAGCATCCGCAGGGAGTCCGAGTCCTCCTCAGACAGGAAGGAGCGGATCGTACCGCTTAGCTGAGCATTATTGGTAGCCGTTACAACCGAATAATGAAACGCTTCAAAGCTCGACTTGATCTGGCTGATCACCTTGGAATTCGTAATGCTGAACGTATTCATGAACAGCTTCTCCGACATGCGGACGGTCGTCCAGGAGGAAGCGATGGCTACAGCGATGATGCTGATCAGCATGACGATGAAGATTTTGATGAACAGGCTGTGGAATTTGAACCGTTCCCAGTATCTGCGCATACGCTCTACTCCTGCCCGTAATACTGACGCCGGTAGCTGCTCGGGGACAGCCCACTATATTTCTTGAACACTTTGCAAAAATAGCTGTGGTCTCCATATCCAACCATGCTGCTAATCTCCGCTATCGGTGCCTCTCCGGCCCGCAGCAGCTCTGCCGCCTTGCCCGTGCGGACCTTGTTGAGATGCTCCTTGAAGCCCTCGTGATTGTAGGTCGTGAACAGGCTCGACAGATACGAGGGGTTGAAATGAAAATGACGGGCCAGCTCCGTAAGGGTCAGCGGCTCGGCATAATGCTCCTCAATGTACTGCAGCAGCTTCGTCATATTGGCATTGCTGCCCGGTGCAGGCACTGCCGATGAAGTCAGCTCCATGATCCGGCTCAGGTAATCATCCAGGATCTGCATGGCCTGCTCCGCTGTGCCCGCTTCATCGATGGCCCGGAACAGGCCGTATTTCCCCTCCTCCAGCTCCTGCAGATGGCTGAACTGATTCGTAATATTGAAGATGATATTGCCCAGGAAGGACTTGAACTGATACACATCCCCGTCATTCTGGCGGCTGAGCGCATCAACATGCTGATGCAGGTCACCGAACGCTTCCGCCAGCTGCTGCCGCTTCAGCTGTGCTGTGAAGGACGTCAGATTGAACTTGGGCAGCGACGTCTCCTGATATGGACGTACCGGCTGGATGAGCAGGGTCTGCTCCGGCCGGAAAAACCGGCACTGCTGTAGTCTCGCAACGCTCTCCTGCTGGACGGCCGCCAGCTCGCTGAGCGAGCTGAATCTCCGGCTGAGCGTCAGCCGAATTTCCGTTTCTTGCCCGGCCAGCGTATCGGCTAACTGGTGTACAGCCTCCAGCAGCTGCGGCCAATGGGCTTCCTCCAGATTAATTAGCATGAATGTAGAGCCCGAAGGCTCTCTGCCTGGAATGACGCACTGCTTCAGTCCCGGAACATGCTGGTTGAGTTCACCGGTGATAGAGCTGAAGATGGTGGTGTCATGGGCGCTAAGAGCGATGCTGCTTGCGGCAGCGTAATCGCCGCTACGGTTAATGGCGTTGTTGCTGCTGGCAGAGTGTATAGCACTATGGCCGCTAGCGTTGCCGCCCGCTGCTGGCTGTGCTGTTTGGGCCGGCTCCCAGCCCAGCAGCGTGTAGCTGTTATGCGGAAGCTGCTGCTTCACATACGCTTCGCTCTCCGGCGGCAGCCGGTAACCGGACAGCATCCGGCTGAGCAGGGTATCCAGCGGCTGCGCTTCTGCCTCCGTTTGTCCTCCGGCGGTACTCAGTCCCGGAATGCGGTCCCGGGTTTTTTGTAACACCTGCAATAAGGCCCCGGCCTCCAGCTTCGGCTTTAGAATATAATCCGCCACCCCATGCTGGAACGTCGAACGCACATAATGGAACTCGCTGAAGCTGCTTAGCACAATCACCTCGGTAGCCGGATAATCGCGCTTCACCAGCCGGGTTAACTCCTCGCCATCCATCACCGGCATGACAATATCCGTAATGATGATATGCGGCTGCAGGGTCTGCAGCGAATTCAGCGCTTCCCGCCCGTTGGCCGCTTCACCCACAATCTGAAATCCTTCCTGTTCCCAGTCCAGCACATATTTAATCCCTTGCCGGACCAGGATTTCATCGTCCACAATCAACACCTTGCATATTGGATTCATGATTCTCCCCCTACCTTCTCTATTCTTAACCTCTGGCCCTAGCCGCTATGAACGGATTATAAAGCGCTATCATCGAGATGGTCAAACTAAAAATAAGAGCAGGGAAGCTTTCCCGGCTCTTGTAGCGTATAAGCGTGGCTCATACTAACCTGATTTTAGCAGGAATCAAGGTACACTTGGCTGATTGCATTTTGTACAGCAGATAAGGTCGAAATGTCCTCCAGAATGCATTCTGCTGTATTTGGTGCAACAGATTTCCTCAAAAGTGCTCATAACAGACCAAATTCCAATATTCTAATGCATGAACTACAACAGAACGTGAAAATACGATGGTTTCTTGGCTTTTGATTGTACAAAGTACAATCAAAGGCTGAATTGGAAAAGTAGTAGACCCTAATGCGAGCTGAGATGCTTGCGGTACCCCTCGACCTTTTCCTCCCTATACCCCATCGCCTCATAGAAAATATGCGCTTCCTTCCGCTTCTCTCCCGACACGAAAATGATATAGTAGCAGTCCCGTTCATGCGCAATGTCTTCGATCGCAGTCATCAGCTTCTTGCCAAGCCCCTGCCGCCGTGCGCGCGAAGATACGACCACATTCTCAATCACCATGAACGGACGGCAATCCCCCACCAAGTCCTGGCAGACGATCCCCATCAATGAGCCTAGCAACTCCCCGTCGGCAAAAGCTCCCAGCAGCACATACCGCTCATCCTCCCGGATTGTCCGAAAGGCTTTCTCCAGCTTCAACGGGTCCGCCCGTCCGCCCGTTAATTCATTGTAGAGTGTGTTCAATGCGTCCAGTGATGCGATTTCGATTGGTTCGATGGTTAATATGGCAGGTCGCCTCCGCGTTCATATTGTTGTGGTGCAATTACTTCATTTCATACATAAATATTTGACCATTACGTGGGTAACGCATCCGTTCTGCCTTGTAGCCCCTGCGCCGGAGCCTGCGGTCTAGAACTTTCATGAACGCACCATGACTGACAATTAGTACATAGCCTTCTTGCGCAGACTCCTCATCATCAATAAGTAGGGAGTCAATTACTTTATCCGCTCGCCGCAGAACAGCTGCTTTGCTCTCCGCTTGAGAAGAATGACCTACCGACCAGAACAAACGTCCAAGCACAAGCCATAGGTTAACCGGCAGTCGCAGTCCGCTAAGTCTAATTGTCTTGAGCCGCGGTGCAGTTACACTAATCTCCCTCAATAGCTCTGTATACACAAATTTTCGAGCCTCAAAATAACTTGCCGTAAGTACCGCCCTCTCCTGATCACTACACAGACAAAGTGTCCAGCGCTGCCCGCCTATCTCATGTTCAGGAGCCTGAATAGGTGCTAATTCATACTCTTGGACCCACTGGTTGAATTGTTCCCCTGTCAGCCAAGTCCGCTGCGGTTTAATATCTACTTTGAAATGCCTAATCAGTCCCAGCTTCAATCTCCTAATCCCCTACTTCTCATACTTGAGCTCAAACTCCTCACTCTTCCCGTCCCACTCGGCAGTGACTTTAATGACGGAGTCTTTTTTCTCAACAGAGCCATTTCCAGAAGCGCCCATTTTCAGCATAGCTACTTCAACAGGCCCCTCGATAGTCTGGCTGCCGCTGCTATGTTTAGCTTTGAACGTATATTTCATCTGTTTAATCTCTTCGAGATCAGACTGGTCGCCTTTGTAACGCAGTACTAAGTTATACTGCTTGGAGCTTTCACTGGTTACTTTATTCTTTTTGGTAATCAGCTTCTCATTTGCCTCCTGCTTATAGACACCCGACCAGTTGTCTCCCTCGCCCTTGAACGTATAGTTGAAATAGGTCGTTTCTGTATTGCAGGACGTCAGCAGCAGTAGCAGAATTGCAGGAAGCAACAGCACACGCAGTATCTTCCTCATGGTCAGCCCCCTTTTCCACATAGATTCAATTAGCTTGAACGGGATAGGAATTGCAGTACTGCCTCCACCCGCTCCTCCACTGTAAAATCCCCTTCCAGCCGCAACAGATCGCCGTTTATCCCAGCCATCCAATCCTCATGCAGCGTGCGGCTGCGGACCTCAGGCCCTGCCGTATCGTACTGCGCCGCCCAAGCCATGAACTCCTGTACATCCTCATATTTATCTCCGCCCGGCAGACCCTCATCACCGTATCGTTCATACTCCCGCGCCCGCAGCCGATCCAGACGGACCTGCTCAGGAATCCACAGGAAAATCACCAGATCGAAGGTGTCCCGCAGCGAATCCCCCCAGCCGCAAACCGCACCGGACAGAATCCACGGTTCATGCTGCGCCATGTCAGCCCGCAATCTACTTAGACGCTCTGTTACATCACTTGGCCTGCTGTACTTCTGCTCCCAGAAATAATCGTCACTGTCCAATTGAACATACGGAAGCCTCGCTGCCAGCGCTTTCCCCAGGGTACTCGTCCCGGCCCCGGAAGCTCCCATAATATGAATTCTGCGGTACATAAGCCCTCCTGAATGGTGAATTATTGTATCCAATTGTATATATTACCATGCTGCTCCTCATATTTAAACAGCGTAGCCTGTCTCTGAAGGACGCGCTGCCCACCCCAGCAGGAAGTAAGTGGATAAGCGTATTTTAATTTCTCGAATTTCGGGGATTCCCAGGAGACAAGTGGAAAAAGTACAACTGTTAACTCTACTTTTGAAGACTTTCCTTGAATCACGATAATTAAGTGTTGTTTATCCAATTGATGCCCTGCCATGCCCCCAATGGCCAGCAGCAAGTGTACAAAATCCATCTAATTCCCGCAGACGCAAACAAAGCCGCAGCCCCAGGCCACAGCTTGTTTGCCTTTCACCCTCCAGATGCCCAGCCCGCTCCTCAGCTCACATCCGGCGGGATGCGCCGGGCGATGCCGGTCGCGATGGCGGCCTTAATTACAGCCAGACGTACCTGCTCCACAACCTTCTCGTTGAAAATGCTCGGAATAATATATTGCTCATTCCGCTCATCCGGGTGGACCACTGCTGCAATCGCCTGCGCCGCTGCCAGCTTCATCTCCAGATTCACCGTCTTGGCCCGGCAGTCCAGCGCCCCGCGGAAAATCCCCGGAAAACACAGCACGTTATTAATCTGGTTAGGGTAATCGCTTCTGCCGGTTGCCAGCACCCGGACGTAAGGCTCGGCCAGATCCGGCTCAATCTCCGGGGACGGATTGGCCATAGCGAACACGATGCTGTCCCGGGCCATACTCTGCAAATGGCTAACCTGCAGAATTCCTCCTCTGGATACGCCGATGAAGACATCTGCCCCGCGTACCGCCTCGTCCAGTCCTCCGCTCAGATTCTCAGGATTCGTGGCTTCGGCCAGCCAGCTCCATTCAGCATTGGTATAGGCTTCGTTCCGGTTCAGTATCCCTTCCTTATCTACCGCATAGAGGTGCTTCGCACCCGCCGCCAGCAGCAGACGGCAGATCGATACGCCAGCGGCACCGATGCCGACAACCACAATCCTGGAGTCTGCAATCTTCTTCTCGACGACCTGGAGCGCGTTCAGCAATCCGGCCAGAGCCACTACTGCCGTTCCGTGCTGGTCATCATGGAAGACCGGAATATCCAGCTCCGCCGACAGCCGCCGTTCAATCTCGAAGCAGCGCGGAGAGCTGATGTCCTCCAGATTGATGCCCCCAAAGCCGGGAGCAACCGCTTTCACAATCTGAATAATTTCTTCCGGGTCCTTGGTGTCCAGACACAGCGGGAACCCGTCAATATCCGCCAGCTGCTTGAACAGCATGGCCTTGCCTTCCATCACCGGCATCGCCGCCTCCGGTCCGATATCGCCAAGCCCCAGCACTGCGGTGCCGTCGGTGACGACAGCTACCGTATTTCTTTTCATCGTCAGGGAATACGCCTTGGACGGATCTTCGGCAATCGCCGTACAGACACGGGCCACGCCTGGGGTATACACCAGCGACAGATCCTCGCGGTTCTTGATCGGCATCTTCGGGGTGACCTCGATTTTGCCGCCGAGATGGGCCAGGAAGGTGCGGTCGGAGACATTGATGACTTTGATTCCAGGCATATTCTTCAGCACGCTGATAATCTCTTCATTCGCCGCATCCTGCACATTCACTGTCAGGTCACGGGTCGTCACATCCTTGCCGCCACGTATAACGTCAATCGCTACAATATCGCCGCCGGCTGCTGCCAGCCTGGACGCCACATCGCCAAAAGAAGCTTCTGCCTTACGGATTTCAAGCCGGATAATCATCGTTGTTGCAATGGACATAGAGTATGCCTCCCTCATCAGACGGATGAATTCTACCCTCAATATACTACAGTTCACTTGTTGTTCACAATTAAATCCGGGTTAACCGGGAATTTCCCAGTTCTCAGCCAGCTCTAGCAGCTCTGCTTCCGCAGCCTCTTCATCTTGCCCCAATACTTTCGCTTCTATATAGTAGGTGACAGTATCATCGCTCTCACTCTTGCCGGGACGCTGATAACAGAGCCAATAATAAGTAACTTCAGGGGCTGGATAGACCGCACTCCCCTCCTGTATGAACTTGATCAGTTCTCCTTGGCCTGCCGGTGTCTGCACAGGCTTCCTCCATAGCAGCTCTGTATGGTTAGGAATACTGATATAATTACCCGGACGGCTCTGATCGCCAAGCGTCAGCTCCAGCTGATCCAGAGTCACAGCCTCCACCCCTTGCAGATACCGTGCAGGCTCATCCTCACTTAGACGCAGCCGGTGTACTGCCGGGCCAGAATCAGATGTTGCGGATACATACAGTGCTCCCCCGCCCAAAACGAGACAGATTGCTGCGGTAAGCACGGTTTTATGCAATTTCACTCTCATACGAACGCTCCTTTGTAACCATTTAGTGTAGGATATCATTGTGTTTCGTAAGTTGACAGGGCACAATAGTAATGGCGCGAAGCCTATGAATTCTTATTTAAGAACAAATACAGCACGGATTAGGAGCGAGAAGATATGACGAACCCTTTTCAAGCATTGGTAGTGGACAAGACAGAACCATTCTCCGTTGAAATTAGACCGGTATCCCTGGAGGAACTGCCCGCCGGTGAAGTGTTAATTAAGGTAGCTTATTCCAGTGTAAACTATAAAGACGGGCTGGCAAGCATCCCGAATGGGAATATTGTGCGAAATTATCCGTTCATTCCGGGGATTGACCTGTCAGGGACGGTAGTCTCTTCAACAGACAACCGCTTCCGCGAAGGCCAGTCTGTCATTGCCACCAGCTATGGGATCGGCGTATCCCATTTCGGCGGGTTCAGTGAATACGCCCGCATCCCTGCGGATTGGGTTATTGAACTGCCGGAAGGCTTGACACTGCGGGAAGCGATGATCTACGGCACAGCCGGATTCACGGCGGCGCTGTCTGTTCAGGCGTTGGAAGCCCAAGGCATGGCCCCTGATCAGGGAAAAGTACTCGTCACCGGTGCCACCGGCGGTGTCGGAGGTGCGGCAACCGCCATCCTGGCGAAGCTGGGCTATCAGGTCACAGCCAGTACCGGCAGAACGGATGAAGCCGGGTATCTGCAGGCGCTGGGTGCTGCTGAGGTGATCTCCCGCGAAGAGGTCGCGGGCACTGTGGTGAAGCCGCTGGACAAGCAGCTATGGCAGGCCGCCGTAGATTCAGTCGGGGGCGCTCCGCTGGCTGCTGTCCTGAGCAAAATCGCTTACGGCGGCGCAGTGGCCGCAAGCGGCTTAACCGCAGGCACAGCCGTCCCGACCACCGTCCTGCCGTTTATCCTGCGCGGAGTCAGTCTGCTCGGCATCGATTCCGTTGCTTGCCCCATGGAGAAACGGGACAAGCTCTGGCAGCGCATGGCAAGTGACATGAAACCGGAGGTGCTGGATACGCTGGTGGACCGGGAGATTTCTCTGACTGAGCTGCCTGCGGCGCTTCAGGATATTCTCAAGTCGGGCACCCGGGGCCGCATACTTGTTCGCTTATCCTAGAAATTGAGCCTTGACCTTGAAGTGTACTTCAACCTTTATACTCTAATTGTTCCAGATGAATAGAGTTGGAGGTAGGTCAAATGAGATTATTTGAGATTGCAGTCATTGTGGTGATCCTGGCTGTTACAGCAGGAGTAATTGGCCCAAAGAAAAACCGGAGGCTGGATACCCTTATGCTGATGGCTGTCGTTATGGCTGTGGTGCTGCATGGGGTGCTGGAGAATTACCGTATCCAGATGGCTCCGGCCTACGCCGCAGCACTCGGGTTGTTAACCATACTGGGATTCAGACTTATTAAGCGTGCCCGGACGGGTCAGCCTGAACGGTATGCGAAGCTATGGAAGAGTCTGTTGCTTATACTTGTCCTCCTTCTTTCAGGAGTATCCGTCTATGCATCCAGACTGCTGCCGATGTTCACCCAACCCGAGCCTACTGGGCAATATGCTATCGGGACGATCGTACGCGAGCTTACCGATGAGCAGCGTAACGAGACGCTGAACGCAGAGGAAGACGGCAAACGGAAGCTGATGATTAACGTATGGTATCCAGCCGATCCTGACCAGACTGAGGGTAAGCCTAAGGAGCATTATCCCTCCGCACTGGGCGAAGCCATTAGTCTTGTATTCGGATTGCCGAAGCAGCTATTCAGCCATGTCACCCATATTCCTACACATGTTACAGATGATGTGCAGCTCTCAGCACAAGAAGCCAGCTATCCGGTCCTGCTGTTCTCGCCGGGTATTCGCTCCACCAGATTTCAGAGTATGACGATTATCGAAGAATTGGTCAGCCACGGCTATATTGTCGTAGGGCTGGATCATCCTTATACCTCAGCCAAGGTCACTTACCCGGACGGCAATTCAGTCTACTACATGCCTGATCCGAAGTTCGATACTTCCGCAGAGCATTACAACTACAATGTGAATGGAATTTCCGTCCGTGCAGCGGACGCCAGCTTTGTGCTGGACATCCTGACCGCTTGGAATGCCCAAGACCCGAATGGATTGTTCCAGGGCAGGCTTGATCTCAGCCGTGCAGGGATCTTCGGCCATTCCTATGGCGGGGCGACAACCGCCGAAGCTTTGGCCCAGGACAAGCGGTTCAAGGCCGGTGTCAGTCTGGAGGGCGGGTTCTGGGGACAAGTTGCCCATGAAGAGCTGACGCAGCCTTTTATGTACATGATGACCGGAACGTCTGCGCAGCATCTTGCACATCCCGAAGCCAACACAGATCCCTTGATCTATGAAGAATTTATACCGGATCTAAAGTCAGTCATGAGCCACAGCACCAGGGATACCTATTATCTGACGGTGGATCGTTTCATTCACCAGAGTTTTACAGATATAGCCTTGCTGTCGCCTTCCTTATTCGCCAACGGTCTAGATCCGGTGCATATTATAGATATAAACAGAACCTATGTCCGGTCATTCTTCGATCAGTATCTGCTAGATGAGCCGCAGACAGTGCTGAACGGTCCGTCGGCCGAATACCCGGAAGTAATCTTTGACCCGGCATACACGCACAAGAGACCATAGCAGAGATAGATATTGAATACAGGAGGGATTACCAGGTGAAGAGAATGACCCGTGGCGAGCTGGCGCGGCAGTCGGGGCTGAGTGCAGCAACCATCCGTTACTATGAGGACAGCGGCATCCTGCCAGCCCCGGAGCGGACCGCGAAGGGATACCGGATCTACTCTGCTGATGTTCTGGTCAAGCTGAAGTTCATTAAGGATGCCCAGTCCCTGGGTTATTCACTGAGAGAAATCCAGGCGGCGCTTGCCCTGTTCGGCTCGAAGATGGATGAAGACACCCTGAAGGAACTCGTCCGCGACAAAATCACCGAAATCGACGAAAAGGTTGCCTCCCTGTATGCTATCCAAAGTATGCTGGCTGGTCTGCTTGAGACCCCGCAGGAGGATATTCAGAATTATCTGCAATCCTTCAAGGTTCCAGATCAGAAACATTGAAGGCAAGCAATCCCTTCTTAGATTACAAAAAACGGCAGCGTCATTCTGCATACACAGAATACGCTGCCGTTTGTGTTGTTTGGATTTCTGTTATTCGGTTCCAGCCTCATGAACAGCTTGCGGAGGAGCCTGGACGTATTGCTGCTGGCGGTAGGACTGGGCATACGGTTGAGCATAATAACCGTGCACCGCCATCGGCTGGTAGCCGAAGGATGGCGGAGCCTGCTGCTGGTGCATGTAAGGCGGCATGTTCGCATTAGCCATCATCGGCGCCATATTGGCAGGAGCGATGTGGGTTCCCTTCATATTCTCGGCTGCCGACTTCGCAGGAGGACAGCAATCCGCAGGCGGACCAATGAAGGTCTGAGGCTTCACCGGAGCGAGTGCTTCCTTAACCAACGCTTCATTGAGGCAGTAGGTATGTGCCAGCACATTGGCCGGAGTTAGGCTCAGAAGATCCGAGAAGAGGATAACCTCCGGTGTAGGGGCATTGAAGACCGCCAGCAGATGGGTGCAGTCCATCGTGGCCACTTCATAATGCCACCAGCCCTGCGGCACATTGGCAACCTGGCCCGGAGTAATCGGAAAATGCAGCAGTTCATTGGTAAACGGGTTAATCAGCGACACGACAGCCGCGCCCGAGATACAATACACCAGCTCAGCGGCATTTTGATGATAATGCGGCTCGACCACATTGGATCTGCTGAGATAGATATCGAGCAGCGAGGTATTCTCCAGGGTGTTCAGATTTTTGATGCCCAGCACATTGATATAATTGCAGTCATCCTTCTTGAATAAGGTGTTGCCGTTCATATCAAACGTAAACTGTGTATTGGGCGACGTATAGTCCATATAAGAGGTCACACATATCCGTCCTTTCCTCGGGGCCGTTTTTATCGTTCTGGTTACAGGATATGTATCCGCCCATGCCCAGGTGACGATGAATAGCTCCGCCGCACACTAAAATTGCAGCTTAAGCGGAAATGAATAGCTGGATGGGCGATTAGACAATGGATTGGCGGGCGGACGGGCGGACGGGCGGACGAGCGGACGAGCTGGGCTGGATGGGGCTGCAAACGTAAAAGGAGCAACGTCTCACATCCCCCGCAGCCGCCCTATGCTATTGTATGCGGTTTTCAGCATACATTTTGCCCGGAGTCCCCCTTCCTCCTGAATGTATACTGTTTTCCACATACATTTTGCCCGGAGTCCCCCTTCCTCCTGAATGTATACTGTTTTCCACATACATTTTAACCAGAGGCCCCGTATCCACCCGAATGTATGCTGTTTTCGGCATACATTTTGCCCGGAGTCCCCCTTCCGCCCGAATGTATGCTGTTTTCCACATACATTCCAGACTCCTCGTTTACTCTTCGCGCCTCCGCACCCTTTTTCATTCCCGCACAAAATAAAAAGACGGCGGGTAAACACCCTCTCCGTCTGTTCATGGTAAAACAAAGTTATCACTTACCAGCCGCTTCGCCGGATCAATGCTGTAATCTGCGCGATATGATGGCGGCTGTGCCAGATGTACCTCTCCACTGCAGTATCCAGTGTCATCTCACCAAGACCACCGCTTATGAAGGTCCGGTCATAATCCTCAGGCTGCAAGGATTCCAGTAAGGCTGCGAATCTGCGGTTAAGCAGTCCGATGAGCTGGAGTGAGGATTCCACCGGCTCGTTGGAAGAATCGCTCAGTTCTGCCCACAGATCCTGTCTGTAGCTTGGAACGAGCGGCGCTTCCTCCGTCAGCCCCCGCTTGAAGCGGAGGTATGCATACATCCCCGTATCGGCGAGATGGTGCACGACCTGAATCACAGTCCAGCCGCCCGGCCGGTAAGGGGTCTGCTGCTGTTCAACCGTTAACGGCTCTACTGCTGCCCGCAGCTCCTCTGCCAACTGCCTAAAGACGGCAACGGATGCTTCCCGCACTTCTGCTGTCCGGTTCCCCTTAGCGGCGAATCTTCCAATCGGGTATTTTAACAACTCCAGTTCCTGCTCTTCCACATTGTCGTTCATTTCGCTCACAGCTCCTTTGTTATTGTTCATTGGATATCAGCCCATGGGCCTCTTCCAGTGTTCCCGCTGTAACATCAGGCTTGACTTCAAGCTCCCAGGACTGACCGTTCCGGTTGAGCCAACAGGACTTGATTCCGGCTCTGGCTGCTCCGAGGATATCTGACGCCGAGTCTCCAATATGGATAATTTGCTCCGGCTCCACCCCATAATGAGCTATCACCTCAGTGAACATACGGTTATGCGTGTCATTCTTATAAGACTGATAAGTCTCCGAGGTGAACAGCGATATAGGATAATTCCGGTAGAACTCAGGGAGCATAAGATCATCTGTATCACTTACAATACATACCTGATAATCCCGGCATATGCGGTGTAAGAAGGCCTCAGTGTCATCATACATTTCCGACAGCCTGTGCTGGGTAAAGAGGTTATCCACTGCCCGCTCGCAATCGTAATCCAAGCCGGACTCCTGGAATACGTCCTGAAATCCTCTGTAATAGATCTCCCTGCTGCTGATAAAAGTACCCGCCTCCCGGGCTTCGCAGGCTGCGGCATAATAACGGCTCAGCAATTGCTTACCGAGCTGCAGTGCCTTTTCTTCACTGAACTTCTGCTGGAGAATCGGCCTCCAGACTTCTGCCCGCCTGCTCTCAATATTCACCAGGGTCTGGAACATATCCAGACTAATCACTTTGAATGACTGCATGGGCCCGTCTCCTTAACTGATCAGCAATTGAATCTCGCCGTCACGAACAATGCCGGTGAATTCCAGTAGATCGTCACCTCATTCGTGGAATAACTGTCCTCGTGATCTGCGTAGCACTGGGCTGCGGGTTTGCGCCGCAAATGCTTCTTCACATATTTATCATGCAGCCCCCGGTCCGGACCGCCAACCACCAGGCCCGGAACCGGCTCAAGCACATGATCGCCTACAGACGGGCGGTGATGGGGATGCATGACCGCATGTTCGCCGAAGCCGCTCACATAGCTGATCCCCAGCACATTGCGGCCCAGCAAGTAATGCAGGTGATCTAGAGCACAAGCTGCATATTCCTGTACCCCGCTGAAATGTTCCGCTGCCAGCAGCAGCATGGCATGGTTCATGACCAGCATATTGCTGCCCCAGATATAATCCTGCTCCAGCAGCGAGATTCTGTAGCCGTCATGACGGCTCTGCCGCAGCAGGCGGTCTGCTTCTGCCAGCAAGCCCTCCCTAAGCTCTGCATAGAGAGATGGCTCCGTGCCTGCTTCCCCTATGAGCAGATAAGCCAGTGTGCCATAGCCGCCCATATCCCCCCAGCCGAAGCTGTATTTGGGGAACGGCAGCTTGGCAAGCTCAAGAGCTGCACTATGGAACTGTTCATCTCCCGTCGTGCGGAATAGCTCCGCCGCTGCCCAGAAGCGCTCGTCACTGTCTACCTTATCGCCATATTCCCCCGTGGTAATCCCGCGCGGATTGGTGAAGCCCGGCACATGCGGATGCACAGTCAGCCAGCTCCAGGCAGCCCGCGCGGCTTCCAGGCACCGCGCCGCATATGCTTCATCGAACGGCTTGTAGATCCGCGCCGCCATAGCCATCACACCGGCGAAATCCCCGGTAGCAGCCGCAGAGACCGGCGAGAAATACAGCTCCGCCGTATCCTCCTCCGGCATCACATCAAGGCCGGGGAAATGCGCTGTGGTCAGCTTGTGGTAGACCCCGCCGCTGCCGGACTCTTGCATTTTGAATAGCCAGTCCAGCTCAACAGTGCATTCCAGCAGGACATCCGGCAGGCTGCCGTCACTCTCTGGAAGTGTATGTACACCAGCAAACGCCGCAGGATACAGCTCCCAGGCCAGAAGAAGATCCGCTACGGCCTTCGCACCAGGCCCGGAGTATTTTCCATAGTCTCCTGCATCATGCCATCCTCCGCTGCTGTCCAGTCTCAACCCGGGCTGGCCGATGACTGTACCTTCTGCCAGATGGCAGGCCTTATGCCCCCAGGCTCCCGCATACTCTCCTTCAAGTTCCAGGCCGCAGCGGTAGTAATAGAAGGCTTTCAGCAATCCCCGCTGCAGCTCCTGATACGGCTTGTCTGCAACAACAAATGCAGCGGAGTGTTCCCCCTCCGCCCCCTCGATCCGGTACTTCCCGGGTAAGGTAAGCGCCGAGAAATCTCCGCTGCGCACACGGCAGCCGCTGGGCTTATCCTTAATATTAGCCCCCGTCTGTCCGGTGAATACCACATCCCCACTTCCTGTGTCAATTATATGGTAACGCAGGGTGTTCCCGGAGAACAGAGCCAGCTTATCTCCTCCGCTTGAATAACCCGCCTGGTTCACTGCAATGGTACAAAGACGCTTGTCACTCATCCTGTAGTCGCTCCCTTGATAACTCCTGTATGTATATGTCTTTCTGTCAAAGCATCCTCTATTCCTTCAACAGCTTAACAAAGTTATCAGGCAGACTGAACTGCTGATTGTTAAGGATCATATCCCGCAACTCGGAGAATGGATCTTCGTCCTCCTGCGAATCCTTGATTTCCTTAATTTCACGGTGCAGCCGCTCCATCTGCAGATCGAGTTCATACGCCTTGTCAGCCGCATTCTTAAGTTCACGGGTCAAGTTCTCTGGAACCGCCTGGCTGTATTTATAGAAAATTTTATGCTCCAGACTGGCCCAGAAATCCATAGCTATCGTGCGGATCTGTACCTCAACACAGACATGCTCCTGACAGTCCGACATGAATACGGGAACCTCGATCAGCAGATGCAGACTCTGATAACCGTTCGGCTTCGGGTTTTTAATATAATCCTTCACCTCAAGCACCTTGAGATCGTCCTGCTTCTGCAGCATGGCGCTAACCTGATAAATATCTGAAATGAACGAACAGGTGATCCGCAGCCCGGCGATATCCTTGATACTGGCTCTGATCTGCGGGAGGGACAGCTCACTGTTCTTGCGCAGCATTTTCTTCATAATGCTCTCCGGGGATTTGATCCGGGACTTGGTATGCTCAATCGGACTATAGTCGTGAAGAAGCTGGAATTCCTCTTTCAGAATATCAATCTTGGTCTCCATCTCGGCAAGAGCGAATTTGTAAATCATCATAAAGCGGGTAAGCTCGTATTTGAGCTGCTTCAATTTCTCTAACTGGTTGTCGGTATGCATCTTCATTTCTCCTTTATGCTGCTGTACAATGACTAGAATCACTATGCAACTCTTCCATCTCTCATTAATCATAGCCAATCTATGGCGTGAATACAAACCTTCCTCCGGTCACCTGGGTTCCTGCGCGCAACCTCCTTTCTTCTCTCTGCATACCAAGTGGAAACGGCATTGCCGTCCTTTTAAGGACGGTACCGTTTCAGCGAGAAATAGAAGGATAAGTTATCGTGTGCAACATATAACTTCTTATATTTGAAAAAAAGCCAAACTGTCCAGAAGGACAGTCCGGCCGTTCATTAGAAGAGGACGCTGCGGACAGTGTCTCTTCATCCGGTTATTCAGTTCACCACTTCATCGATGGACAGGCTGCGTTCACGCGACAAGTCGCGGAAGCCCTCGCCCACTTTTACCAGCGGCTTAAAGAGGTCCAGCGGGTTATTCATGACGATCATGCCCACTTCGCCGTTGCTGAGCTGTACATTCTTGCCCACAAAGCTCGGCAGTAAATGTCCGGTCAATGCCTGCACTACCGTCTCGTTCAGCTTGCCGAAGCCCATCTCATGCACCTTGCGCAGCACCGTAACCAGCCCCTGCTTGGGACGGTTCGCAGTAGAAGTGGTCAGCGACATATAGATGTTGGCTACCGAAACAATCTGGGCGTACGGATGAATCTCTTTTTTGAGCAGCTGATTCGGATAGCCTGAGCCATCCTCGTACTCATGATGCTGGAGAGCTACCAGCGCGGTAACCTCGTCCATTTTGGAGCCGCGGATCAGATCATAACCATAGAAGGTATGGCGTGCCAGCTCCTCCTTCTCGGAGTCCGTCAGCAGACCCTGCTTGTTCAGGATCGACAGGGGCACCTGGCTTTTGCCGATGTCATGCAGATAGCCCGCACGGCTGATCTGGTAACGCTCCTCCTTGGAGTAACCCATCCACGCAGCAATATAATAGGATAATAAGCCCACCTGTAATGAGTGGTGATATGTATCGATGTCATCCCGGTCAAGCAGAAGGAGCAGGGAGACAACATCCTTTTGACCTTCTAAGGTCTCCAGAAGCGGCTTCAGTGTATCATCGACTGCAGACTGCGAGAAGCTGCCCTTCGTCAAGGCTTCCAGAAAAATCGCTTCATAATTCAAAATAGCGAGATCAAAATCATCATGCAGCCCGTGGCTGGGTGCAGGTTCCTCACCCGTATGCAGCCCGCTGCGCGGCTCGATATCGACATAATCAATTTTGTGCCGGATCAGGATACTAATCTCTTCCCGCTCCACACGCGTCCCCTTGGGGAGAACGTGCAGCCCTACACCATTGAAAGTGTCTGCCATGAGACAATCACCGTGCTTCAGATCCGTGACATGTACTTTCAAGTACCAGCACCCCTTTTGTATGATTAGGAATATTCCGTTATGCTCCACTTGATCATAGTCAACAGACGGTAAAGTAACAATCCGGTGAAAGTCACAAACTCCAAACAATCTAGTTCTATAGAATCCCTGTCTTTAGACGCCTTTCCAAATTCTGTTCAGAACCATCTGACAAATCTCTTGTATTTTATCCTAATTTCATTCTCTTCTGCCCAGTACATTAGTCTCTTCCTTACCGCTACCGTGTCTTCTGTGAACCTGAAGCAGAGATTAACCGGGACAATCCGTTTGCCTGCAGGCAATATTCCTACTATCGGACCATCTATGTAAATGACCTTAATCCCTGACGCGGATATGCGTTCTTTGCGAATAATAAGCGAATCCGTCTCCCACTGAAGAAGGCCTTCTTTCCGCAGCGCGTTGATAATAATGAAGAGGCAGGCTGCGATGCTTAGTCCAATCCATACCAGTCTGATGTTGTATAAATAGAAATGTCTATCCGGATCGAGGTTAGGGGGCAGTGTTAGAATAATTATGGGAATTAGCACACCTATCAAGACTCTAAAAGGGTTAGGCGCTTTGATCCGGTCGGTTATGGCCAGGAAATCTCCGGTCAACGTATTCAACCTCCATCTGTCCAATTTGTAGTATAATCTCTAATGCAGTCCAACACTTTGTCCAAGGGGGAATCCATCCAATATGTATGAGCATCTCGTCGTCTTCCGCTTCAATGAGCATTTCGATAAAGGTCAGGAGCACGCCTTGTTACAAGCACTTCTGGCGCTTAAAAAGCAAATCCCCGGCATCATTGACCTTACAGCAGGCGTTAATGTGACAGAGGAGCAGGAGAATGTCCACGGCTATACGCTGGGGCTCCGCGTGACCTTTGAGAATCAGGAAGCCCTGCGTGCCTACGGGCCGCATCCTGCCCATCAGAAGTTCGTGTCCATGCTGGACGGAATCCTGGAGAACGTTGTGGTGGTAGACTACCCGATTTAGAACAACTGGTTCACATCGAACAGGACTTTGCCGATCAGCGCATCCTTGTCTACGAACGGAGTCTCCCATAGGTGGGCGTCATAGCTGACGTTACGGTTATCGCCCAGGAAAAAATAATGGTCTGCGGGAACGGTGACCGGCCCGAAGGTATAGGTCATCTTCTCCTGCAGGTATGGCTCATCGACTGCCTCATGGTTACGGTAAAGGGTGCCGTCCTTGATCTCAATCACGTCGCCCGGCAGGCCGATCAGCCGTTTTACATACCTTTTCTGCGCATCTTCGGCAACCGGCGGATGGAACACCACGATATCGCCATGCTTCAGCGAGGTATTCCAGAGCATTTTGTCCACCACAAGCCGGTCGTTAATTGCTATAGTCGGAATCATCGAGCCGGTAGGCACACGCATGGCTTCCGCTACGTAGGTACGGATAAATAAGGATAGAATAACGCCAATGGCAATACTCGGCACCCACTGCTTCAAGAATTTCTTCAATTTCCTTCACCTCAGATTCGTATAATTAGCCTTCAAAATGCTGAATAATCCGTGACATTTCCAGCTCCGCGTCCACAGCAGAGTGCTTAGGCAGATAGATTACCAGCAGTCCGCCGAAGATCTGCTCCCATCTGCCCCCATGCTCTGTCACCCGCTCCGTGAAGCTGCGGATCTCGCCGGAAGCCGCCGCCTCTTTGCTCAGCAGCCAGGCATACCGGACAAGCCCGGACTTCTTCACCGTCTCAATGTAATACGCGATCCCCTCACGCTCACTGACCCGGATAATATCGCCAAGCGCAATCCCAGGGTTAAAAATCGGCGTCTCCTCAATCCGGTAGGTGTCCTTGTCGACCCGGGTCACATCCAGGACCTCAATCTCCCGGCCTTGCTCATCAAAGCATATATGTAATCCAACCGTTCCCGGCAAAAGCATCCACCCCAATTCTGTTCTGTCATACTATCACTTCATCGACCGCAGTGATTTGGAGATGATGCTCTCCAGCACCTTCCAGGGAAGCAGGGCCTTGGCGATCATCAGCACCCGCGAGCCCCGGCCTACAGGATAGCGCAGCTTCGGTGCACGTTTCGCAGTGACCCGTCCTATCAGGTCAGCTACCTCCTGCGGATCGGGAGCTGTCTCGGACGCCCGCCGGGAGTACCGCAGTACTTCCTCAAGCCTGGTGTGATACGGGGAGCTTTCATTTCTGTGCATGCCCGTAATCCCTTTGTCCCAGATGGGGGTACGGAAGGAGCCCGGTTCAACCAGTACAACGCGGACGCCAAAAGAGAGCATCTCCTGGCGCAGACTCTCGCTGAATCCCTCCACCGCAAACTTGGAGGCGGCATAGGGACCATAGCCCGGGAATCCGCTCAGGCCGCTGACACTGCTCACGTTAATAATCAGGCCGCTGCGCTGGACCCGCATCAGGGGAAGCACTGCCTTTGTTACGGCAATCAGGCCGAAAAAGTTGGTCTCCAGCTGCCCTCGCCATGCCTCCATACTCACCTCTTCCACGAATCCGCCTACGGCAAAGCCGGCGTTGTTCACCAGCACATCAATTCTCCCGGCAAGCTCAAGACTAGCCTGAACGGCCGACGCAATCGAAGCTTCGTCCGTGACATCCAGTGCCAGCAGATGAATACGCTCCCGCACCCCCGCTTGCTCAGCCTGCTGAACCAGTTCCTTGCTGCGGCCGAGATCCCGCATGGTGGCAATGACCCGATACCCTTTGCGGGCCAGCGTAATTGCGGTCAATAGGCCGAACCCGCTGGAGGTCCCGGTAATCAGCGCAACCGGCTCATGCCCATGGGGCTGGCTTGGATTAGTGTTCATAGGGCACCTCCTTTTATTATTAAGTAAAATATACAGAATACGAATCCAGCCTACAGCTTCAGCTTCTGAATAAGCGGCATACCGATCCGCCGGAGCAGCAGCTCCAGGATAGACCAGCCGCAGCGGTTCAGCAGCGAGGTCCCCCGGTCATACACCGCAGAATATTCAGTGGCTCCAGCCGCTCCCCGGTTGCGCTTGAACTGGCCGACGCCGGAGCTCTCGTGCAGTAATAATTCTCTGCTGCCCGCAAGCCCGATCAGCACAGCGGACAGCATACGGTAGAGTCCTAAAGACTGAGGCAGACTTGTGTCATAACCGAACAATGGCGCAGTCATCGCGCCCTCCCGCTCATAGAAGCCCAGCACCGCATCCAGCCTTCCCTCCTTGCGCAGACCGTAGATCTGCAAGGTCCGCCGTTCCAGCGCTAGGGCAATATAGGCTTCGGTGAACTGCGGATTATAGGCCGAATATTTATCGATATACAGCAGTCTGTACAGCTCCACGATGCGGGGAATATCTTCCCGCGTGATCTCCTCCGGGCCTACCTCAGTATAGCCGTGCTTCGCCAGCAGATTCCTGTCGCGTTTGACCAGCCACCTGGCCTTGGAGTCAGCGGTATCCGGGTGCAGCAGGTAGATCTGCCGGCTTGGAACGAGCTTGCAGCCATACCCCTGCAGTCTGCCGATGATTTCTCCCGAGGTCTCCCGGCTAAGCGAACGATAGATTAAGGTATGACCCGGATAAGTCTGGCGGAGGTAATCAAGTATCGCCGTCATCTGTTCCTCACTTAAGGCAGGATACAGATTGGTGGACAGCAGCCAGTTATTCACCTGAACCACCCGGTTGAACCGTGCTTGCCGCAGCATCCAGCCCACTCCTGTGAGCATTAGCGACAATAAGCCCTCTAGCATCCGGTTATTGAGCAGGGCCAGCTCCTCACGCGCATAGCTAACATAGTGGGTATAGGGCGAGCATACATACGAATTGTCATAGTCTGCTTCATTGACGGTAATCGGAACCGGCAGCCCATCGATGGTCAGCACCTTAACAGTTGTACTCACATTGGCGATAAAAGGTTGCGCTCCCCGCTCCAGCAGCGGTGTAAGATACTCCCGGGCATACCGCCCATACTCCGTATCCGGCCAGTCCAACTCCTGAGCAGATTCACGGTCATACTGCGTTACCCGGTTCTTCACGGCTTCCAGCTCCTCTCCACCCGGCGCAGCTTCACAGTTCCGGGCACGAAATTGTAGGCGGTAAAAGTCAGCTGCGGAGGGATACAGGACAGCCTCGCGAACAAGTGCGTCAGCTCTGTTGTAATCTGCTGCTCTGTGCCATGATCGGTGCCGGTTCGTGTACGATAGGAGATTTCCAGCTCAGTGAGGCTGTGCTGGATGACCCTGTAATGCTCAATGTCTGCGGAAGCCGCCAACACGGCCCGGGTAACGAAATCAGGGAATACCGTAACGTTCGTGCTGTCTGCCGCATGGCGCAGATACAGAATATCGTCGCAGCGTCCTTCGATCCGCTCAATGGCCGTGAACAGCGAACCACAGGGACACGGCTCTGCCGCTTCGGTCAGAATATCATTCAGCCGGTATCGGACGATGGGCTGCACACTTCTGGAGAAATCGGTCACGATGGGCACGAACCGGCGTGATTGTTCATCCAGCATTTCTTTGCCGATATGTACAATATCTTCATTGAGGTGCAGCGTCCCGTGGCTACAGGTAGCCCCGAGGAAGCCCTCGGTACACTGATAGGCCTGATGGACCTTCTGCCCGAAGGTCTGCTCAATCTGCTGCCGGTCGAGCGGGTCCAGCACTTCCGCAACCGCAATGATCCGGCGGGGATGCAGCTTCAGCTCACCTGATTGCTGTGCCTCAGCCAGCAGTCGCAGCATGGACGGCGGTGCAATCCAGATATCTGGCTGGTACTCCTTCATTCGGTTCAAGAGCCGGGGAAGCGGCTCCAGCAGATCGAAATACCGGAACTGCAGCCGTCCTTGCTTCACAGATTCATACAAATTACTGTTTGCCCGCAGGAAAAAAGCAATTCTCGCCCGCTTCCACAGTCCACCCGGCAAAAGCTTCGCGAGCACCGTACCGGTCCAGGCAGCCTGCTCTTCCTCTCCAACAAGAAAAATACCCCGGTTGCCGGAGGTTCCCGAGGATAACCCGACGGTGACGCCTTGCAGCGTAGGCTTGAAGTTCCTGCTGTTCTCCGCTTCATAGGCCTCGGCAAAGGCCTGCTCCTTCGTAATGCCAACTGTGTTGAGCTGATCGAAATTCTCCATCATCTCCTGCTTCCCGATTACGGGGAAGCTCCGCCAATCCTTGGACGGAATGCCTGCCCACAGCTCCCTGTAGAACTTCGAGCCCTGCCTCACCTTATCTGCATGGAGCCGGATACGCTTCTCCTGCCACTGCTCGAGCGCTGCCCGGTTCTTCCAGTGTCTGCCCCACTTAGTGAGAATATAATGGGTGATCACCAGTCTAATGCGCTTCATGTCACACTTCCTGTTCCCCAGTGCGCAAGCGCCTCGCGGCAATGGCTGGGCACAATCCGCAGCAGGGGAAATTGTTCATGCAGCTGACGCAGCCGCTCGAAATTGCGGTGGTATTCTGTCCGGCTGGACATGATCAGGCCTGCTGCCGGGTGCGGCTTACGGTTCTCCCGAAACGCCCGGCTCGACCAGACCGTATCTGCGCAGAGCAGATAATCATGCTCGCCGGTAGAGACGAATACGCCGATCATTCCGGCGGCATGGCCCGACAGCTCAACCGCCAGCAGGCTGCCGTCTCCAAGCAGATCATAGGCTTCCGAGAACGGAAGGCCTTGCGGCAGCGCACGCTTCGCCGAGGTTTCGTCCACAGGGATAGAGCGTAATCTGAAATCCTCCGGCAGCAGCCCGGGCAGGAATCCCGCCTTCGTAGCCCGCACAGGACCCAGCCCGCATACGGCATCGTAAGATTTCTGCAAATAAATATACTGTGCCTGCGGAAAATCCCGTACCCCGCCGATATGGTCGGCATGAAAATGCGACAGCACCACATACCGCACCTCCTCCGGCGAGATCCCGCCTGCCTGCAACTGCCGCACTGCACTCTCTTCCTCCTTGTAGACAACCGGAGTAATCTTGCGGTATAGGGAGGCTGGCAGACTCGCTGTCTCTTGGAAGAAACGCGCGCTGTAGCCTGTATCGAACAGGATGGGTCCGTATTCCGGATGCCGGATCAGGGCATAACCTGCCGGGAAGGTAACCGGCTTCAGTGTGCCTCCGCGCAGCGTCAGCCGCTCGGGATGCAGGCAATAGCCCGCAGACAATATAGATAATCCAACTGGAATTTCTGTAATCATTGCTGTTCCCTCCACCATTCTGCAAAGGCACGAAGTCCCTCGTCTGTTGTTATACGCGGTTGATAACCCAGTTGCTTGCGGGCCAGTGTAATATCCAGTGTCTGGGAGATACCGAGTGCGGCTGCAGAATAACGGGTCAGCAGCGGCTCCCCCGGGATAGGCAGCACCTTGTAAATCCCCTCCATTAGAGCCGCTGCGGTATAAGCTACCGGGTAGGGCAGACGCCGGGTGCGCAGCGGAAGCCCCAGCAGTGAGAATAGCCGGGTGACCAGCTCTTCGAACCTTAGCGGCTCACCATTGGTGATGTTGTAGACGCTGCCGGAAGCAGAGACCGGGGCTTCACAGCAGAGCAGCATGGCATCGACTACATTATCTACGCATGTGAGATCAAGCCGCGCCGCGCCGCCATTCATCAGCGGCACCCCCTTGCTCTCATTCGCTGCCAGCAGCCGGGGAAACAAGGCGTTGTCCATCGGGCCGAATATGGCTCTGGGCCGGAGCATGAAGGCAGTAAGTCCTTCACCCGAAGCCTGCCGGACTACCTGCTCGGCAATCAGCTTCGTTGCGGCATAAGCATTGGCCGGCCGCCCGGGAAGCGGATCACTCTCCCGGATGCCGAAGCGGGGCCGCTGGCTGGAATATACACTGGGCGTGGAGATATGAACAAGCCTTCCTACGCCATGCCGCTTGCACCCCTCAACTATATGGCTTGTAGCCTCCACATTGCATGTATAGAACTCCTTGTACTTCCCCCAAGGTGAGGACAAGGCTGCACAATGGAAGACAATATCCATTTTCCGGCAAAAGCTATAGGCAGTTTCCGGGTCACGCAGATCCCCGGCCAGGAACACTGCCCCTTCCTGCTCCAGCTGCTTCCCCTGCTCCGGGTTGCGTCCCTGCGCGTAGACCTCCCAGCCCATCCGGGCCAGCCTCCGGACGGTATGCCGTCCGAGAAATCCGGTTGCACCTGTTACCAGCGCTTTGGTCATGCCTCACCATTCCATTCTATATCTTCAGTTAACGCCTCTGTGATCGAGATGCGGTGACGCCTGGCTGTCTTCCAGGCGGCGTATACTATGCGGAACTGCTCGCGGGCAGGGCGGCGGTCATCCTTGCGGTAGACCACATCTGCTGCTCCAAACAGCGCCCGCCGCCAGCTGCGGAATCCTCCGTGGCCCGGCTTCAGCACGCAGCCCAGCATAGGCAGTGTCAGCATAGCTGTGCGGGCTGAACGTGGAACAATAATTGTTCCGCTCTGCACGAGCAGACCGGGATTCAGCAGCGCCTCCGTCAGCCCTTCCTCCGGCGTGAACAGATGAATACCGCTTGTTGCGCGCGGATTGCATTCAATCGGATACAACATGTCGTTCTCCGGTTCGATGAAATCGAATCCGATCTGGCCGCTGAAGCCGGTTGCTGCGGCGAACCGCTGGACCCATTCCAGAGCCGCAGGATGCTCCAGCGGTTCAAAATACACGCTGGCCCCACTGCGCCCCGTCCTGTACCTGCTGTCATACGCAGCATGCGCCACAACTATGCCTTCGTGAAGTATGCTGTACGTACAAACCGCTCTGCCCTGAATGTACTCCTGGGACACCCAGGGAGCCTCGGCCGATAGTCCGGCTGGTGGATCTATTTCTCGCGGAACGCGGCTACGCGGATTAGTTGGAGCGGGTCTTTTATCCGGGAGAATGACCTTCGAGGCAAAGCGGGAATATGCAGGCTTATAGACCCGCTGTTCCCCGCTCTCTGCTGCCTGCTTCACAGCTCTCCGCCATTCTTCCCCACTGCTGATCAGCACCGTGTCCGGGACCTTGAATCCAAGTGAACGGAGCAGGACCATGAACTCCCCTTTATGGTGCAGCCCGGCTAGAATCCTCCGGTCTGACGTAAGTACGCGGCACCCCGTTAGATGCTCAAGACCGGCAGAGACATAGAAAATCTCCTCACAGGTCGGAATCAAACAGTGAATGCCTAGCTCTTGCGTTAACGCAGCCAGCCGCTGGATATAGGCCTGCGGCTGATATCTTGGAGCAGGCACCTGGAAGCTGGCCTCGACGGCAGAGGATACCCGGCACAAATGATACTCAGCACTTTCCGCCACGTATACCCGGTGGCCCGCCGCCTTGAATAGCCTTGCCAGCTCCAGGGCAACCGGAGCGCGTCCGCCGGTAATCAGAATACGCCGGGCCTCAGTACTCAATAATCATGCCTCCCAGAGACAGCCCTGCCGCTGTGCCGATCAGCATGATCCGGTCTCCGCGCGATATCCGGCCCTTACGGATCGCTTCATGCAGCCCCATCGGGATGGATGCTGCAATCGTATTGCCATGGCCTTCGGTATTGTCGAGGAAGCGGTCCTCGGCAATGCCCAGCTTTTTACGCAGGAGACGCATGGCCATTGCACTGCCCTGATGGGGAATGACCAGCTTGAAGTCGTCCATCTTATTGCCTGTGGCGCCCAGCATGTCAGCAATGAAATCGGGAAGCAGCTTGGACGCCTTGCGGAATATAGCCTGTCCATCCATATGGAACAGATAGGGCAGTGCATCCTCTGCTGTATAATTCTGGGGATGCAACCTTGTCCCGCCCCCGGCAATCTCCGAATAACGCGCACCGCTGCTGTAGGTTTTGAGCGAAGCATGGAGTATACACGAGAAATCCCCGGTCTCCGCAGGCCCGATCACCACTGCCGCTGCTCCGTCACCGAACAGGGCTGAGCTCTCCTTGTCCTGCCAGTTCAGCCCTACCGATGCAATCTCAGTAGCCACCAGCAGCACATTCTTATATCTCCCCGCTTCCACCATATAGGACATCACATCAAGCCCTACAAGAAAGCTGAGACAAGTCGCATCAATATCAAAAGCCGGCACACCGGAATCCGCCTGACCCATGGCCTGCTGAATGAACACGGCGGTACTCGGCAGCGGCTGCTCCTTGGTTCCGCTCGTACACACCAGACAATCGACCTCACTGAAGCTGAGGCCTGCGTCGGCGAGGGCTGCTTCAGCGGCTCTTGCTCCCATGTAGGAGGCGGTTTCATCGGTTCCCACATAATGACGGGTGCCGACGCCGGTGATTTTGTTCACCCAGCCCGGTGTTGTGCCAAGGATCTTATCAAGCTCTGCATCACTGACTACACGCTCCGGCAAATATTTGCCTGTTCCTTTTATTTTCACATGTCTAAGTTGCATAATGCATCTCCTATTCGTGTGAGTACCAAGATGTCGAACTTTATATATTATTGTAAACTACAGATATATTCTACTAGATTTTCCGGCAGAGTCATATACAAAAAGAAGATAAATATCCCATTTCGCGAACCTACGTTCCTAAAAACACTTGACTATGCAGCTTCACCGGGGTTATAGTAAATGCACAGGTAACACACATTAAGCGGGAGAAGCACCTCGCAGGACAGGCAGTTCATGCCTTTCTTGGAGGTGCTTCTTTGTGTCTATTGCCAAATGAACAATCAGAGGAGCTGAAGGCAATGTTTAAATTCACGGACTTCACGAATTGGCAAGGTGAGGGAGCTGTTACTCCTTTGTCGCAGAGAACTGTACGAAGAGTGGCTGTGCTGTTGATCATCCTGTCATTGTGGGCCTATCCCTTGTCTAGTGTCTCTGCGGATTCCGGGTGGGATGCTGCGCTGGACGAGATTCATAATCTGTACACAGACTATACCGGTCTACAGGCATCGCTGAAGTCTGACCTTCAGCGGAATCAGGAATTGCGCAAGCAGAATAACACTGCCCTTGCCGCCGTGAACAAGCAGCTTCAAGCCACTAATGCTGCACAGCTCGCCAAGCTTAAGACTGCCTCGGAAGCGGTTCAGAAGAAGCATGCTCCGCTCCTGGACCAGTACGCTGCTCTCAACAAACAGATCACCGCTGCCCGTAAGGCAAGCAATCTGAAGAGTGCCACTGTGCTAGAGCTGAAGCGCAATAAGCTGAAGGCTGCCGCTGCCGCAGCACGAGCTGAAGTGAAGAAGGCAACCACAGCCTTGGCAGAAGCCAAAGCGTTAACTGCAGCGAAGAACAAACCGGTTAAGGATGCCCTTGCTCCGATCTCCCTGCTCAAGAAGCAGATCGCCGCCCAGAACAAGCTATTCTCAGCCGCACAATCAGAGAGAACCGAGGCCGACAAGCGCTACAAAGCCGCTGTCCAGGCGGGGGACGCCACCCAGGCTGCGGCTGCAATGAAGCTGTCTTATAACCGGATGAAGGAGATCCGTACTATGGCCGCACAGTTATATGGCTGGGAGCAACAGATCAGCACGGCGCTACGTGCCGCAGAGCTGAAGCTGCCGAAGTAGCTTATTTATGAAGGTCAGAGCAGCTTCACCAGCCAGGTGATGATGAAGGCACCGGGTACCAGCAAGGCTTGGCCGAGCAGAGATCCCAGGAAGCGCGAGCCCATCAGAAGTACATAGATCTTCCCAAGCCGGTCCCGGTACTCCGCATTCTCCGTTGCCTTGTGCGTAATGATTCCCAGCTGCGGATCGATGAACACTGTCAGCAGTATCGTTGCTATCCCGTTAATCAGGCCCGATGCCTGGGAAGCAGTGGTGCTGAACGCCGGCAACAGCTTGGCCGCATACATCGAGGATAATACGCCTACCGTGTAGAAGGCCGTCACGAAGACATTCATCACGATGAAGCGTTTGGGAATGCCAAGATAACGGAAGCTGCTGAGCCTGACCTTCGGTCTGCGGATATATTTGCGCGTATTCTTGAGCTGGCTGACCGTTACACTCGTCAGAAGCTTGGGGATGGAGCCTTCGATCTCCAGCTTGGAGATCACTCTTGTGAACAGTCCTACGAAGGTCGGAAACAACGCAATGGCGATCAATGTCCCCAGTGAAGATGCCAGCATAATAATCCGCAAATAGTTGAGCAGCGGGAAGCTGTCGTCAGCTTTGGCATAATCTACGAACTTCGCTGTTAAGGGGCCTTGTACCATATTTGCGGTTCTGGAGACCAGTACAATAATTCCGGTCAGGGATAATGCGATAGCGATCTTGTTCAGCTTCACTCCGGCAAAACGCACCGAATACGACAAGGTCTCCGCCGTATGAATAATCAGAGTCAACAGACATACCACCAATAAACTGTTCGTCATTTACAGTTACTCATCTCCATATTAAGCAGCGTTCGGCAGATGACCGGCATTCGTATTCCATATTATTACAGACCGGATCGCCTCACTTAATATATATTCTTCTTCCTATAAGATCCAGAATCAATTTTGTAAGATTTGGTCAACCGTCCAGCAGAACAGGATTCCGGCAGTATACCGGACCAGATCAATCCACAGGAAGCCGTGACCGAGAATTAGGCTGCCAAGGGTTGTAGCACGCACATGCAGAATCCACTCTGCCTGATAGAGCTGGCTGAACTCAATTCCGAAGCTGAAGCACAGGCTAAGGACAAGCGAAATCCATAGCGGATGCCGGACCAGCAACACCCGGGAAGCAAGGTAGATCATTCCTGCCCAAATTGCATCCCCAAAGTGCTCGCTGACAAAGTGCGGCAGCGAGTTCCCGTATGCCCTGGTCCCAAGACCCAGCACAATGGCTAGCAGTACTGCGCCGCAGTAGATCATTCTTGATCGTAAATTCAAAATCCGCAATCGTAACTACTCCTTCATTAATGAAATACAATCTTCAATCCCATATAACCTTCCTGGGCGCAGCACCATCCCGCACGAACAGCTTGGGGGGGTAAGGGATTGTTAGCCCGGGCAGTTCGTCTTCCTTGAAGAATCTCAGCTCCTCCGCCTCCCCGTCCAGACTCCTGAGCTGTCCTTTAACAATGACACACTCAAATACAATAACCGTGTACTCTACCTGATCCCCATTACTATATTCATATCTGAATTTCTCACCGCCGAATACGCCGATAATCTGTTCAGGCGTTACCATTAAGCCGGTCTCTTCGAACACCTCTCTGCGCAGTGCCCTGGACGGGGTCTCTCCAGGTTCAACCGCTCCGGCAGGCAGACCCCATAACGTTTCATCCTTTTTGCGGATCAGCAGAATCCGATCCTGTTCATCTCTTACCACAGCCGCTACAGACGGTATCATTAACAGCCCGCTGCCGGCCTTCCCGCGCAGCTCCCGGTAATACTCAGACATTGACATGAAGCTTCCTCCTGACTTGAATCCAATTAGTCCCTATATCATTCTTAATTCCAGCCTACAGCTCATCCTTGCGGAAAGAAACCGGATAAACCTCGAAATCATCCGGCTGATTCTCACAATCCGTCAGCTCTACCCTATAGTATTCTTCAGTCTCAGCAAGCCGGATCTCCCTGCACACATATTCAATCTTCCCGCCGTCTCCTGCCCAGTCCCGGCTATTGTCCACCGTCCAGTGCAGTACCCTGCCATCGTTGTAGAAATCATGAATATACGGCCCGCTGTCAACACCCCATTGAAGCATAGTGAGGTTATCTCCCTTGCCTTCCTTAAATCTATGTATCATTTCTGTAATTCTGTCCAAATCCAGCTGATCAAAATGCGTAATCAAGTCCCGCTGGTCCCTGACCAGAGGAACCGGCTTGTTGAATTCCCATACCAGCAATAGTGAGAGTCCCGCAATAAGTAGCGTTTCAAGAATAATAATAACCCGACTGTATTTGCTGAAAAAGTTCTTCATGCGCCCTCCCGCTCCACGGTTTATGAATTAACCGGGTTAGCACTATATTTGACATGGTTGTATGATATTCCTTTTCTGGCGTACAATTGTTATATAAGTGCAAATTATAATAAGGAGAGGTCACAATGGATGATATACTCCACTCCAGCAAAGAGATGATAATCACAAAACCCACTAAAGTCATAGTTCCGGCCGATGTTGATAAGGATTTCATGGATTGTCTTTCCGATGTTATACAAGAATATGGTCAAACTCTAAAAGGATTAAAGGATCGATAAATAAATCCGTTATTGAACAAAACGGTTATATAACGTAAAATATCTCCAGCCATAAGGCGGAGATATTTTAGGCTACTCGGGTTATTTTGTTTTTTTGTATTCACATTCGTCACTGATTCCTTAGCCCTCACCAAGCTCCGGTGGCTCCAGCACTTGCATCAATTGCATCAGTTGCAGCCCGCGGCGGCGGGTGCGGAACGTCCACAGCAGATCCGCCGTGAATAGCAGCAGGGCGATGGGCAGCACTAGTATCCATACCCGTTCCAAATACAGGTAGAGGAAGTTTACCAGCGGTTGCAGGCCATAGAAGCAAAGTAGTGACAGTCCCCACCAATACAGCGAGAATTTCAGGCAGATATGCCCTTGAAGCTGAAACGGCATCCCTGAATAATCCCACCACTGTCTACGAAAGATCCCCTTAAGCAGCCAGCCGCTGACAAATTCAACCGCCGAAGGGATAATCAGCGCAAGCAGCAGGAATAACGGAAAGGAAAGCCTAATTTCATGTGCTGCCAGTAGCAGCAACGGTGCGCAGCCATACATGGGCTTGAATGGCCCTTTGAGGAAGCCTTCTTTCCGAAAAGTCCCAGTGCTATAGAGGTTATAGCTGCCTTCAAGGACCCATCCCAGGAACGAATATACAGTGAAATAGAACAGATAGGGGCTTACCGCAGCCACTATACTGTAACTTTGCTGTAAAAGTAACGGTGTCATCGTAGTTATTCGAGCCTCCGGTCCCAATTATTTTCCAATTGGAGCTAGTATGTCTCCGAGCACCGGACATTATGACGGGAATATCTGGCGGGTCTGCACATGGCTGCGGGCCTTTAGCTTCCTCGAACACATTGACCAAACGCTTGAACAATGTTGGTTCTCTACTCATCGGCAAATCCAAATTGTATTCGGTTTTTCGAATACATTTGGACCTTTCGCCTAAACCCCAACGATTGTATTCGGTTTTTGGCATACATTTGGACCCTTTCGCCTACACGCCAGCAATTGTGTTCGTTTTTTCGCATACATTTGCCGATTAACCTTCTCACCAATACAATGTGTTCAGTTTTTCGCATACATTTGAATCATTAGCTACGCGCCAGCTCATTGCTCGATTGTCTTCGGTTTTTCGCATACACTCCAGACCTCCTCTCCTTATTTACTCCGTTGGTCTGGAACCGTTGAAAGCTGGTGATTCCTAAATCAGAAAAAAGACTGCTCCGTGAGGAACAGTCTGCTATTTGCATTTGCCTTATGCCTTGCTTCTTATACCTTATTCTTCCTTAAGACGGGGCAGCATGTCTTATACCTTATGCCTTAGTCTTACACCCTAATCCCCCATCCCCTAATTCTTAGGCAGCGGGTCAGGATGGGCGGTTTCAGCCGGTTTGGCTTCCCAATCATCGGCTTCCGGTTCAATGTCCACACCATTCTCCATCTTTTTGCGTTCTGCGAGTGAATCCCCGTCTTTATTCTCTTTGTTGCGGATGTCTGCTTCATTACCGGAATGATCTGACATGTGAATTCCTCCTTGTATGCAAGTTGTGCACGATTTGAACTACGTAGTTATAGTTACCCGCGGACCCCTTTTGCAAACATCCCATTTGAACAAAGCTGCTTATTCCTTATCTTGGCCGTTCACTTGCCATTCGGCGGGCAGGTCCCGCTTACTCATAATACACACGAAACACAATATCCTGCTCGTAATTCCCGAAGCCGCGCCCGAATAACGTTAAGCCGCCCCGCCTTCGGGTGGTGTCTTCTGCGGTGAATCTGAAGCTCCACTGATCCTGCTGCCAGCCCACCTGATCAATGGTAACTGCCGATATCTGCTGGCCGTCTATATAAGTTCCCCCTGCATTAATTCTAAGCACCTTCAGCAGCCCGTACTGGTTCACATCCGATTTCCACCAGGCAGGGGTCAGCCGGCCTCTCATTACGCCGAAGTCACCGGGACTGGTCCATTTGCCAAGCGAAATGCCGTTCATCATAAAAGAGATATCCGAAGGCCACTTCTCGTTCACACTCGGCGCCTCCGAGCCGATCTCCATGGAGATCTCAATTTCCTGCACCGTCTGATCCATGAACAGATAATTCGGAACCTTATATTCCGCGTATCCTTTGGCGAACCAGAGAATGCCGGCATCCACCCGCTGCGGGTCCAGGAAATAACGCGGGTCGTCATAATACCCGATCAGCTTCTCAGTGGTAGCAATGCCGCAGGTCGGTGAGGCTTCAAGGCCGGTGTAATGCCCGACAGGGACAGAGACCTCGACCACCTTGCGGGCGATTCCTTTGGCCCCGGATAATTTAATCTGCAAGAAATTCGCAGAAAGTGAGCAGAATTTATAAGTCCCCCCATCGATCCGCTTCATCTGGGAGCTGACGATGCCCGCCTTCTGCAGCTTCGCTACATGCGAGCTGACAATGGCGCTGCTGAGATACAACCGGGCTGCAATCTCCTTAATATGCATCTCTTCACTGCTGAGCAGATCGATGATCCGCAGCCGCACTTCGCTGGCAAGTGCTTCATAGACCTTCAGCGATTCAGAATCTGTGGTTAAATACATCGGTGGCCCTCCGCGCTCTTTGAATTAGTTATTATATTAATCCTGAAATTAGTTATTGCTTAGTATACCCCGTAATTCGTATCATGTAATCATAAACAGGCTTGAACGATTAACCATTTCATTAATCTAACACAAAGGAGCTTCTAACTATGAGCATTCAATCCAAGATGATTGTCGACAAAGACTTCAAGCTGGCCGAGGTTGATCCAAGGCTGTACGGTTCCTTCATTGAACATTTGGGCCGGGCCGTGTATGGCGGAATCTATGAGCCGGGACATCCTACCGCTGATGCGAACGGATTCCGCGGTGATGCGCTGGAGGCCATCAAGGCACTACGCGTACCAATCATCCGTTACCCGGGAGGCAACTTCGTATCCGGCTATAACTGGGAAGACGGCGTCGGCCCCAAGGAGGAACGGAAGCGCTCTCTTGAACTTGCGTGGTGGGTTACAGAGACTAACCAGGTAGGCACGAATGAATTCGCCGATTGGGCCAAGCTGGCCGGTTCCGAAGTAATGATGGCAGTAAATCTCGGCACCCGGGGAATCGACGCTGCAAGGAATCTGGTCGAGTACTGCAACCATCCCTCCGGCTCTTACTGGAGTGACCTGCGGATCTCCCATGGCTACAAGGCTCCGCACAATTTCCGCACCTGGTGCCTTGGTAATGAGATGGACGGTCCATGGCAGATCGGAGCCAAGACTGCGGTCGAATACGGAAGGCTCGCTAATGAGACCGCCAAAGCGATGCGCTGGGTGGACCCGTCCCTGGAGCTTGTCGCCTGCGGCAGCTCAGGCAGCAACATGAGTACTTTTGCCGAATGGGAAGCTACAGTACTGGATCTCACCTACGATAATGTAGATTTCCTCTCACTGCACACCTACTACAATAATAATGATGGAGATACAGCGAACTTCCTGGCCCAATCGCTCGATATGGATCAGTTCATCGACAGCGTAGCAGCAGTATGTGATTATATCAAGGCTAAGAAGAAAAGCAAGAAAAAGATTTACCTGTCACTCGATGAATGGAATGTGTGGAAGTCGCAGGGCTCTAGCCGTGCTGAGCAGCACTGGCAGATTGCACCGCCTGAATTCGAGGATGTCTATACCCTGGAGGATGCGCTGGTGGTGGGCTGCTGCCTGATCAGCCTGCTCAAGCATGCAGACCGGGTCAAAATGGCTTGTATCGCACAGCTCATTAATGTCATTGCACCGATTATGACGGAGGACGGCGGACCGCTGTGGCTGCAGACCACTTATTATCCTTACATGCATGCCTCCATCTACGGCCGGGGAACGGTGCTTCACCCGCTGATTACAAGTGCGAAATATGACTCCAAGGATTTCACCGACGTTCCTTATCTGGAAGCGGTCAGTGTATATAATGAGGAGCTAAGCGAGGTTACTGTGTTTGCAGTGAACCGCCATCTGAGCGAAGGCATGGAGCTGGCGGTTGATCTGCGGAGCTTCGGCGCTGTAGAGGTTATTCAGCACACGGTTCTTGAGCATGAGGATCTTCAGGCGGCCAATACCCGCTCCAACCCGTCGAATGTGCTTCCGCACAACCGGGGAACGGCAGCCGCAGACGGCGGCCGGGTGAGTGCAATGCTTCCGGCCGCTTCCTGGAATGTGATCCGGCTGCGCGTGAACGGCTGATTACTGAAAGTCTCTAAGCTTAATGGTACATGATCCAGGCGACTAGCGGTCCGGCAATGGAGCCGACAATAGCGCATACGGTCATGGCTACAGAGCTCATGGATACTGACTCCTCGCCGTATTCCAGCGCTTTGGCTGTGCCGAGGGCATGGGAAGCTGTGCCCAGGCCAATGCCGATCCCAGACTCGCTGCGGATTCTGAACAGCTTGATTATATAAGGGCCGCCGATTGCTCCGGTGAAGCCGGCAACCATCACGAAGACGGAGGTCAGCGATGAATCTCCGCCGAGATTGCTGGAGATCTGAATCGCTACAGCGGTGGTAATCGACTTGGGCAGAATAGACAGCACATACAGCTTGGAGAAGCCGAGTCCGGCTGCCATCAGCAGTCCGCTGAACATTCCGACCATAAGTCCGGTGACCGTTCCGCCGAGAATGGCGGGGAGATTCTTCCACAGCACATGCCGCTGCTTGTATAAGGGATAGGCCAGCGATACTACCGCGGGTCCCAGCAGGCGGTTAATCCAGTCGCCGCCAATCATATAAGTCTCATAAGAGATATGGAAGCCCATCAGCAGCACGACCACCGTGAATGTAGCGGTCAGTGCAGGCAGCAGAACCGGAAGACGGTAGCGTTTGTACAGCATGGACATGACCAGATAGATCACTACGTTCATCAGCACGAAGCCGGCAGCCAGCAGAATTCTCATGCTTCCTTCCCCTTCCCGTGGAGATTACGGGCACGGTACGTCCGGCGTGTTAAGCGTTTGACGCTGCGGGCGGCAATCCACTGGCTGGAATGTGCCGTAACCACCATGGTCAGCACACTGCTGATGACAAGAATGCCGATCAGGAGCAGCCCTCTTCCGCTGAAAATATCCAGATGGTTCATAATGCCTGCGGTAGCCGGGATGAAGAACATGGGCAGATACGCCAGGATAAAGGACGAGCCGTTCTCGATCAGCTTCACCGGCACAATCTTCAGCAGCAGGAGAACGAACAGCAGCAACAGTCCCACGATACTGCCTGGAATCGGCAAATGAAGCAGCTCTTGCAAATAGTCTCCGGCCAGGAAGAACACATACAGCAAGCAGACCTCGGCGATAATGCGGATGATTTTCATAATGCAGGAATCCCTTCAATCTTGAAATGACGATCTTAAGCTGCCGCTTCCGGCAGCAAGTTGACCTCCTAAGAGTAGCAGAATTTTCAGTAAATTTTCAATATGTTTTCGACTCTTCTATGTACTTTCATTACGGTAGACGCGGAAGCAGGAACTGCCGCAGGTTCTCCAGATTGCAAAAAGAAACGGGTGCTGCCTTGAGGGCTGCACCCGTTTCTTTTTAGATTCTCAGCAGGTTCTCCTGTCCGTTGACGACGCCGCCCTTAGATCCACTCTATCACCCGGGAAGCGGGCCGCCGGGTCTTGATACGCGGCTCACTGGTACGGTAGCCGAAGGCTACCATGCAGGCCAGCCCGAAATGTTCAGGGTCCATAATCCCCTCATCGGCCAGAAGCTGTTCCATCTTCTGCTTATCAAAGCCTTCAATTGGACAGGAATCGATGCCGATCAGCGCGGCTGCAGTCATCATATTGCCAAGGGGCAGATACGTCTGGCGCGCACCCCACTCGAAGATCGCACGCTCATTGCCAGCCAGGCCGAAATCGTTTTTCAGAAATGCGCCATACACCCGCTGCTTGCCCTCTGCAATCTCAACCGGCAGCTTCTGTACCTCCGACATCATACTCTGAATATAATCTGAGTCGGCTGCCAGGTCACGCGGCTGTCTTGCGAGAATAAGCACGAAATGGCTTGCGGTCGGCAGCTGCTTCTGGGCGCCCCAGGCGTAGGGCAGCAGCTTCTGCCGGAGCTCCGGGTTCTGGACAACTACAAACTTCCAGGGCTCGAAGCCGAACGAACTCGGTGACAGGCGTCCAGTCTCCAGAATGAAGCCGAAATCCTCTCCGCTGATCTTCCTGCTGCTGTCGAATTCTTTGGTCGCATGTCTGTACTCATAGGCCGCCAAAATCTGCTCTTTCGTCATTTCAGTTGCTGTGCTTGTGTTCTCCATCCTCCATACTCCCTTTCTGTGTACCGTTCATGATAAGGAATTGACGTTTTCCTGTTCCTATGCCTATAGTAATGGATAGACAACACATTTAGAAGTACGCACATTTTTGTGATGTAGTATACAAAATGATACTAAGGAGCGTGTTCAGTGATGCGCGACCGTAAAGGCGGTTTCGGCACCTGCCCGGATGGCACTGCTTATGCTTGTCCTGTAGAATTCACCCTCGATGTCATCGGCGGTAAATGGAAGGGGGTACTCTTGTACCATATGATGGATTCCACAGTCCGGTTCAATGAATTCCGCCGCATCTGCCCCGGCATCACCCAGCGCATGCTGACCCTGCAGCTCCGCGAGCTGGAGGAGGATGGCGTCGTTCACCGTGAGGTCTATCATCAGGTGCCGCCGAAGGTCGAATACTCCTTGACCGAATTCGGCCGGTCTCTGATTCCGATTATCAAGCTGATGAGAGATTGGGGTCTGGAGTACCAGGCGAAGCAGCAGATTTCTGAGAGTCCGGCTATAGACACCGGAGTGTAACGGGGCATAGCAGAATAGGGATGCAGCCACCCGCTGCATCCCTTCGCTGTCTATTTCCAAGCCTATTATGAATCCTCGAAAAACTCCTCCGCCTTCTGCTTATGCTCCTCCTTGACCTGTCCGGCAATGGCCCGGATGCCCGCCGCCATGACGGCAGCATCGTCTGTGAAGCCCAGACCGATCAGCGCATCGGGAATGGCATCGATCGGGGAAATGAAATAAGCCAGTGCTCCAAAGGCAATCCCTTTCGCCCATAGCGGTGTTTTGGCATCCATAGCACAGTAGTACATGGCGATCGCTTCTCTGGTGAAGGGGATTTTACCGGCGGCTTTCCTGGTTTTGCTCCAGAAGCTCTTTTTCACAAGCTCCTCATTCTTCTTGTCATACTCAAAGCTCTCCACCAGTACTCCCGCCGGCAGCTTACCTGTCTGATTGTCCATCCGTAGTTCCCTCCCGGTGATTAGACTGCCTATCCATGGCCTCGCACCAACCCTTACTATATCTTCACACCATTCCCTTGCTGCTAATCACTGTGGCTTATAACGCTTCACTCAGGAGCCCAGGTGCTCCTGGAAGAACAATGCCGTCTGTCTGCGCTGGAATTCGCTCACCTCATGTCCGGAGAACGGATAATCCTTAATCTCCTTAGGCGACTCTATCCGGTTATAGGCGGCATAGATCGTCTCCGGCATACATACTGTATCCTTCCAGCCTACGGACATCTGAACAGGAACGGTGAAGCGGTGAGCCAGATTAACAATGTCGAAAAAGGCCAGATTCTCAAGCACCCGCTCCAGATGCTCAGGATAGCGCTTCAGGTAATCCGCAATCTCTGTGAGTGAGCTGGTGGAGTTCAGCACTCCGAAATCCAGCCGGCACAGATTAGGAATGTCTGCGGCCACCGCCGCTACGCGGCGGCTGAGCGCCCCTGCCAACAGCGCGATCCCTCCGCCCTGGCTGGCCCCATTAATCGCAATACGGGCCGGGTCTACCCCTGGCAGCTGTGCTGCCGTCTCGATGGCCCGGACTGTATCTATAGCTAACGCCAGATAATAGGATTGCTCCTTCTCCAGCAGCCCCTGGCTGATCCAGCCTTTGACTACACCATGCTCCTGAGGAAGCAGATTGCCGGTCTCGCCCAGCTGCCCGCGTACATCTACGGCCAGTACAGTGTAGCCAAGCAGCAAGAAATGTGCATAACGCTCAGGGTATCCCCGGTCTCCGGTGTAACCTGGAAAGGTCACAATACACGGCCGGTCTCCCGTGCCCTCTGTATCACCGGCAGGCTGGATATACCAGGCATTGATCGTAGTCTCCCCATAGCTCATATAGCTGACCTTACTCACCTTCATGCCCGGATATGGGGTCTCTTCAGGGGTGATCGTCACCTCCAGCGGCTGCTCCTCATCTTCTGCGAGCAGATCATTCCAGAATTCATCAATCGTCTCCCGGTCCATTGTCGGCTCCGGACGGCAGCTCTCCAGCTCTTGCTTACGCACTTCTATTGCATTCATCTCTATTCCTCCTGTGTTCCATGCACTCTTTAACCCTTGCATGTCTATGTAAGCGTCATTAATATTATAGATATAAATTCATAGAATTCCAAAGGAGTTGTTTATTATTCGTTATGGAACGTTGGCGCATACTGCCGGCTGCCTGCCGCTTAAGGAATTAACCGCCGCTCTTCAGACCTACAATATTGATTTCGTACAACTTGCTCTGTCCAAAGCCATACAGGATATCGACCTCTCCCCGGGCAAGCTGAGTCCCGGACTAGCTTCCTATATCGCTGAGCAATTCGACAGGGCCGGTATCCGCATCGGCGTGCTTGGCTGCTACATCAATCCGATTCATCCCGATCCTGCGGTCCGCCGGGCGGAGATTGACCGCTTCAAGGAGCATCTGCGCTATGCCCGCCTGTTCGGTGCCCCTATGGTCGCCACGGAGACGGGAGCACTTACGACCTTCCAGGAGCTCGACCCTTACCGCTATGAGGAGCTCGGCTGGGATGCCCTTAAGGCAACGGTCGAGGAACTGGCAGAGGAGGCGGAGAAATGGGGCGTATTCTTAGGGCTTGAAGGCGTCAGTACCCATACCCTGTCCTCCCCGGCCAAAATGCGGCGCATCCTCGACGAGGTGCCCTCCAGCTCCATCGGTGTCGTATTCGATCCGTGCAACCTGATCGGTGAAGAGGTTCATCTTCAGGATGAGATCGTCGATCAATCCTTCAGTCTGTTCGGCGACCGGATTATCCTCGCCCATCTTAAAGGAATCTACGAGGACAGCGGACGCATTCGTCACGGCGCTCCCGGGGCCGGGCTGTTCCACACCGCTGAGTTTCTGGACAAGCTTGAGACGCATAAGCCGATGATCGATGTCTCGCTTGAGGATGTCACTGGACTGGAAATCCAAGACTGCGTGAACCTGCTGCGCAACCTGCGCAATTCGTGATCCTAAGGCCATAACCCCATTTCCTCCAAAAGTACCGCTTAGCGGTACTTTTCGCTTTTCACTGAATAAAATAGTATACCTATCGCATTGTTGCAGGGCGATTGTGCAGAAAGGAAGGGATCACAGATGCGGTTCACTTTCCCCATACTTACTTTAAGCCATGGCGGGGCGCAACGCATGCTCGTGGAGCTTACGAACGGTCTTACGGCCCGGGGCCACCAGGTTGTGATTGTCATGCCGCTGGGAGGGGATGTTTCCTATGACGTCCGTTCCACTCTGCTGATTACCGACTACACGCTGCTCCGTGAATCCGATTTTCCGGTCAGTGATATCATCGTCTCCAACTTCTACACTACGGTTCCGGCCTCACAGGCAGCCAGTCTGAACGGCAAAGGCATGCATATCCGCCTCTCCCTGTGCTATGAACCTCTTTTTTTGCCGCAGAGCGAGATATCCTTCCCCTCCTACCACATTACCGATAAGCTCATTGTCCTCTCGAGATGGCAGCAGGAGTTAATTAGGCTGAGCCACGGAATCAGCGGAAGCATTGTGCCGGTAGGGATCAGCGTTTCATTCCGAAACATGAATATCCGCAAGGAGCTTCAGGAGCCGCTGAACATAACAGCGATCCTGCGCAAGGTGGAGCACGGCTTCTCCTGGCACCGCGAGCAGGATTATCTGGTGAATCAGCTGGATATCGTGAAGCAGCACTTCCCGTGGGTCAATATCAATTTCATCAGTCCGCCGGATGAATGCTTCAGTTCCGAATCCCTGAGAAGAATGATGGACAGCGGCAAATACCGCTTCTTCACGCCGCTCAATGACGAGGAGCTATGCTATCACTATAACGGGGCTGATATTTTTGTCAGCTCTAGTATTTTCGATACCGGTTCGTTGCCAGGACTTGAAGCGATGCGATGCGGGGCGGCGTTAGTCTCGGTCTATTCGGGAGGAAATCTGGAGTATGCCCGCCATGAGGAGAACTGCCTGTTGTCCTACCGGTATGAGAACCGGCTTGCGGCGGATGTGATGCGGCTTATTCAAGATTCTGTGCTCCGCAATCGGCTCGCCGCGCGCGGTGAGACCGATTCAAAATCATGGACCTGGGAGAACAGTGTTAAAATCCTGGAGCGGACGGCTGCCGCCTTTTTAAGCGGGAACGGTGCGGGGAAAGCGCGTATTGGACGCCCTTTTGCAGAGAACGGATAGGCAGTCCGAAGAACGAAGATGATAGACCAAGTAGAATAGCAAGGGAAAACAGGCCCGGCTTGGAGGAACCAGCCGGACCTTTTTTTACAAAAAGATACCACTCCCTCCCCGCTCAATTGCCGAAAATAACATCCTGCTTGTTCAGCCGAGTATCATTCCATACCGCTGCCAGCGTATCCGGAAAAATAGTAGCCGCCGTAATATAGTCCCCAATCAGCGCAGTCGGAATCGGAGAATTGCCGTTCGGATTCGTGGATACATCGGAGACTCTCCGGTTCGTGAAGGACAAGCCGCTGTTGATAGACTCCGCTACAAACACATCCAGCAGGAAGCCGTCCAGCCGGTTCGTATAGTAGATTACACGCACCGTCCCCGTGGAAGGCGATACCGTGATTGAAGGCGAGAAATTCTGCGATCCGGACGGAGCCCCTGTAATGCTTACCGGCTGGGACCACAGCAAGCCGTCCGGGGAACGCGAGAAGAAGATATCGGCATAACCCAGCCGGAAATCGTTCCACACCGCATAGACAAAACCCGCAAGGGGGCCGTTCGAGATGTCTGCTCCAAGCGCTAGATTCGTCTGTACGCGGAAGTTGTAATTCGGAACAGGCAGCGGGCTGGGCACGGGAACAGTACTGGCCAGAAAAGTAGCTCCTCGGGTGACCGGGGGACTGAAGCTGACTCCCCCGTCCTGGGAGACACGGATGTAAGCATACTTAGGGCCAGGGCCAAGCTGGATATAGCCCACATAGACCTCGCCCGCCAGTCCGACAATGAGTGCCGCCCGCTCCAGATCTCCCCGGGGATCAGAGATACGCTGCGGCGGCTCCCAGCTAAGCCCCTGATCCACAGAACGCTGGAAAAAGATCGCGGCATTCGTTCCCAAATAGAACAGCGGGGTATAGCCAACGTATGCATTGCCCCGGTACGGGCTGGACGGTGAACGGTCTACAGCAAGGAAGGGTTCGTCATTATGGACGTATAGGCCGTAGCCACGCTGAACGATAACAGGAGGATTGAACGTCAATCCGTTGTCAAAGGTGGTGTACGTTGCAATTGTCCCGTCTTCAAATTCATTGAAAAAGTGGACAGCAACGATAAAGGTATTGGGAAAGGTATAGTCAATGGTCGGCGCTTCCGCGCTCATAAAGCCCGGTGCCTGCGGCAGAATCGTGGAAGACCACGTGGCCCCGCCGTCCACTGACCGGTAGAAGCCGGTGAGAGCCGTTCCGGTACTAGAATCTACCGCTACCGCACACAGAATATTGGGGTCCAGTTCATTGACCGCAATCGATGGCTCAATATGATTCCCCGGCAATCCTGCTGTAACGTTGACGTTCGCCAACAGACATCACCCCGTTTCAAGTGTTAATGATCGTCAAGCGGTCAATGTATGTAAGTTCTGGTTGAACAATCCGCCCGATACTGTTGCCTGCGGCGTCTAGCAGAAATACATTTACAATCGTGTTCACCGCACTGTAATAGTTAATCTGCACTTCATAGTAGTTCGCAGCGTTTACCGAATACGTCTGGACCACCAGCTGCTGGGGGTTCACTTGAAACAAAGCTTCGCCTACGGCTACCCGTGTGAAATTGCTGCCGAGGAAATGAAAAATCTGCAAATTGATATTAATCGCTACGACAATAGAATCATTCAGGCAGGAAATCTGAATCCGGTCGATATGTGACGTTCCGGCAGGCGGATTATAGACCGCTCCTGTGGTATAGGGCATACATTCCGTGCTCCTTCCATTTTCCTACTTAACCGGTGTCTTCTCCCCCTTCCAAGCCGCAGACTCACTCCAATTCCATGTATATGTATCGCTATATTTGTCCAATGAGAGAATAATAATTCTATAGGTTTGCAGCCAAAAGACCGGGGAGTGTTACTCCCCGGCGTCAGATTAGGATACGGATATGCCCGAGAATACCAGCGGGCCGATGATCACCGGCGGATTCCCGGTACCGATGGCGGACACAACGAGGGCATAGCCGTAATAACCGGCAGGAATGCCGCTGTCTGTAAAGAATAAATGAACGGCTTCATAGCTATCCACGGTCCATGGACTGGATCTTGCCGTGAAGATCTGCACCGCATTCCGTACAATGGTAAAAATCAGATTGGAGGCGCTTGGCGTGTTGTTCTGGAGGCCGATTGTCGCCTCAAGCAGAACCAGACCGTTCGTCCCTACAGACACCCCGAACTGTCCCAGAATCGTGCTGTTAGGTACCCTTCTTACAGGGAGTGAAGCAGATTGGCTGAAGCTGGACGGGACACTTTTACCGAAATCAATGATAGCCGCCATCGCTTACACCAGAGAGAGGCCCGAGAAATCAACAGGACCGATCAGATTAGCAGAATTCAGTGTAGAGGAATTCACTTGTGAAATCGTCAACGTATAAGCGAAATATCCTGACGGAAAGTTAAGATCCACATAAGAGAGACTGAGCGGAGCATATTGGCTCCCGCCGGGTGCCGTTGTCAGCAGGGTAAACACGGGTGTTCCTGAACGCAGGATGGTAAGCAGCAGATTGGGATTGCCCAGCGTAGTCTGAACACCAACCGTGGCATTTAGCAGGACACTCCCGCCCTGTAAGGTGGCAAGCCCGAATTCGGTCAGCGCATAGCTGGAGGGGGACAGAGGAACAGGGATAGTGATTGATTGGCTGAAGCTGGTAATTGCACTTTTGCTGAAATCAATGATTTGCGTCATCAATATGGCCTCCTGGTAACAAATTCCTTCTCCATTATTCTATGGGGAATTCAGGCTGCTGACTGGACTAAGAAACCATGACATCTATACATAGGCACGGCTGCATGTATGGTTTACACTGATTGTATATACACTAGGGTTATCGGAGGCGGGAGCATGAACAAGGATGAGGAACTGCAAGAGTCCATCGGGTCTCAGTTCAAATATATGGTCAGCGGGGATTCTATCTCCAAGGGCGTTGTGTATGACGAGACAAGAAGCAAGTATGTCATTCTGGAGGATAATTATGTATCTATGCTTCAGGGCAAGCTCAAGGGAGCGATGCGCAATACGGCCAGATTCGGCAATACGCTGATGAAGGGCTTCGGCAATCTGAAGCGGGATGTATTGAAGGAGAAGCCGGATGTGGTGCTGATTGAATACGGCGGCAATGACTGTGACTACCATTGGGGAGAGATTGCGAGCAACCCTGAGGCAGAGCATAGTCCCAAGACGGATTTTCCGGCCTTCGAGCGGATGCTGACGGATATGATTCATTTCCTGAAGAACCAGGGGATCACACCAATCCTGATGAGTCTGCCTCCGCTGAATGCGGACAACTACTTCAAGTGGGTCAGCGGCAACAATCCCGTTTCCGAAGTGAACATTATGAAATTCCTCGGCAGCGTCACCAAGATCTACTGGTGGCAGGAGCGTTACAACTCCGCTATCCTCAAGGTCGCCGAGAGTACCAGGACCAAGATTATCGATGTCCGGGGCGCCTTCCTGCAGCAGCCGGATTACACCAAGTTCATCTGCCGGGATGGCATCCACCCTAACCGGGACGGCCACCGGATTATCTACGACAAGGTGCTGGAATTCATCCGTACGAGCGAACCTCAGCTGCTGCTGGAGCCTGCGGCAATGCCTGGACATCCTTAGACAATCAATAAGCGCTCCCCCAGCCTCGGCGGGGGAGCGCTTATTGGTTCAGAGCTGCTGCAAGGAGACATATTTGTCGCCCAGAAGCTTCTGGAAGTAATTCCGGTTATACAGCATGCTGGGATGGCCGGGGGAATGAAGCAGCGCAGTCTCATTATACCGGTTAGCCCGTTCATGCTGGCCCAGCCGGTCGTAGCAGAGCGCAAGCTGCAGATTCGGAATCCAGGTGGAGAAGGCTTCATTCTTCATCGCCATGGATTCCGCCTGCCTTGGCAGCTGAAGCGCAAGCTCAAACCAGTAGATGGCCGGGTGAAGCTGGCCCTTCTCCAGATGCCAGGTCCCCAGCCGGCAGCAGCCCTCGGCACGCGGAGCATCATATTGCAGCGCACGGGTGACTGCAGTGAAGGCCGCTTCCTTGTCCCCCAGCGCTTCCAGGCATTCAGCCAGCCGCAGGCAGGCCTGAATATTGTCTTCAATCCAGCCCTGCCCGCCGCTGAGGAACTGCTCATAATACCGGCAGGCCTCCCTGTGAATTCCATGGTCCCGCAGCTCATTGGCGAAATAATATTGATCGCGTGCAGAGAAGCTCTCCCCTTCCGCTTCCCTTTTGCGGTAGATCCGCAGATTACGGTCTGTGTACGCTTTATCCTTCTCATGGGTAACACAGACGGCACTTGCCAGCGAAGGGCCGTAGACCTCCAGATATTCATGCACCGGACCGATCCAGCGGAACCCGCACGCCCGGCGGACCAGCCGGTTGCGCCGCAAGGAGGTCGTCACCCTCCCCTCCCCGTCAAAAGCGAGATTATACTGCATATTCACACTGTCCACTTGTTCCGGCATCGAAGACTTCAGCTCCCTAAACAGCGCCTGATCCTCTTCTCTCAGATAGTCGTCCGCATCCAGCCAGAAGATATAATCCCGGGTCGCCTTGCTGAAGGCGTAATTACGGGCAGCGGAGAAATCATGAGTCCAGGTAAAATCATAAACTGCGGCTCCGAAGGCACCGGCAATCTCCTTGGTGCGGTCTACCGATCCCGTATCGACAAGAACGATCTCATCGACCAGCCCTTCCACAGATGCCAGGCAGCGGGGCAGGCTCTTCTCCTCATTGCGGACAATCATGCATAAACTGATCTCAATCATGGCAGCCTCCTGAATAAAGAATCCACTAGACTACCATGATATGCAGTGCAGCAACCGGCAAACCCTTGCTCTCACCCAAGGGCTGCGGTGCGTTTTTGGAGCTTATACTTTTTTTGCGGACTAAGCCGATGATTTTTGTTATAATAAGCAGCATACTATCCATATACAAGAAGGGGACGTTACCTTTGTCAAAAATCATTAAGACATTAACCATTGCCGGCAGTGACTCCAGCGGAGGCGCAGGCATTCAGGCAGACCTCAAAACCTTTGAGGAATACGGCACCTACGGCCTTAGTGCCCTGACTACAATTGTAACGATGGACCCTGACCGGGGCTGGCATCATAATGTATACCCTGTCGATGCTGCCATCGTTGCCGAACAGCTCAAGACGATCTTCGCCGGCGGTCCTGTGGATGCCATGAAGACCGGTATGCTCGGCAGTGTAGAGATTGTTAAGGTTACTGAACAGGCCCTGAAGAACAACAAGCAGACCAATGTCGTAATCGATCCGGTTATGGTATGCAAAGGCGAGGATGAAGTACTGAACCCGGAGAGTGCAGATGCCATCCGCGATCTGCTGCTGCCGCTGGCTACGGTGGCTACTCCCAATCTGTTCGAAGCCGGAGTGCTATCCGGTCTTGGCAAGCTGACTACGCTTGATCAGATGAAGGAAGCTGCCCGCCTGATCCATCAGCTCGGCACCCGGAATGTTGTCGTCAAGGGCGGCAAGGCGCTGGGCGGCGACAAGGCGATTGATATCTTCTTCGACGGCAGCGAATACCTCGTTCTGGAGACTGCGAAGATCGAGCCTGCCCATAACCATGGCGCCGGCTGCACCTTCGCCGCAGCGATTACCGGCGGACTAGCTAACGGCTTGCCGGTGAAGGATGCTGTGGTGAAGGCGAAGGATTTCGTATCCGCCGCCATCCGTAACGGATATGCGTTCAATGAATATGTCGGTCCTGTATTCCACGGGGGCTACCGCTTAGAGCAGTAAAGCCCAGCGGAACTTCAACCCAAGTGAACACGTACATTTTTCTCCACACCAAAGGGGTGTCCCAAGCAGCCATTTCATGGCTCTTGGGACACCCCTTCTTTTTACTGTGTATCCTGTTTACTTAACGGGCGGCTCCTCCGCAATATGCTTCACGAACGCCAGCATCTTATCCTTGTCCTTGTCATTCAGAACACCGATAATGATCGATTTCGCATTATAATTGATGGGCAGCTCTGAGATGAATGGGGATTTCAGAATATCTACACCATACAGCTCATTCTTGCCCGTGTCCTCATTGACTCCCCACTGCATCCGGGCATCGTCCGCAGCCAGCTTCCCGTCCGCCGTGATCGACTCCAGATTCTGGAATCCGGTCTGCCCGCCGATCCACTTGACGGTGGCCTCATCCAGCACGAGGATATCCGGCCGGTTCGCCGCCAGCTCCACAACTGCCTTTTGCATATAGTTCATATCCAGCGAGTCAGAGCCGTCGCCCGTTCTGGGCAGATAAGTCATCACCGTCTCCACCCGCTTCCACTGCGGGTAAGCCGCGATGATCGCCTTCTCCAGCTCCTCGGTCTTACCGCTCGTATCCGTGACACCGAAGCTGCCGATGAACATAATCTTCGCATCCACAGGCGGCAGGGAAGCCAGATATTGTCGATGCTGGTAATTGTCATAGAGAGCCTTCCCGCCAAAAATCACCACCAGCAGCCCGATAATGCCAAGGATCACATGTGTTTTGTATAGCCGCATGAAGGTCTCCCACTTGCTCGCTGTACCGGAGAAACGTCCGTACTTGGCAAGCCGCTCATCTTCGGCCTTCTGGATCTCCTGCTCGTCCCAGGTATCCAGAATCAGCTTGTACGCCCGGAAATCAGCTTCGTAGTCTGCGATCTCTTGCTCTGTAGTCAGGGAGCGTCTTCGCTTCAGGAGCAAGTCGAACCGCTTGTTCAGTTCCTCTCTGGTTACGGTTTCAGGTAAGCCTAACTGCACATACGCTTGCTTCAGGTTCTCGTTCACATTGAATTCTCCTTTGATATGGATGATGCCATAATTCTATATTAACAGACTTCACCCTGTATTCTCCACTCGCGCTATAGGCGGGCAGCCAGGTCCGGGGTCTCCATCAGCAGGAACTCCATTTCGCTCTCTCCGTGCTGATGCATGAAGCTATGTAAAAAGACGAAGCCTGCCTTCTTATACAAGCGGACTGCCCTCTGATTAAAGGCTGCCACCGACAATCTGAATCGCTCCGCGTCATACGTCCGCTCTGCAAACCTCATCCCCGCCTGCAGGAAAGCCAGTCCATGGCCCTGCCCCGTCAGATCCGGTCTTAACCCCAAGCCGATATCGAGGGCCGTTCCATCGAGGTAGAGTCCGCTCTCTATCCCTTCCCCCACCTGCGCGTTCTGCCCGTAACAGAAGAACCCGATCAACGCTCCGTCCGCAGCAGCTACGCTGAAATAAGAGCCATCCAGCAGCTCCTCGATATCCTCTGCGGCATCAGCCGCATCCAGCATATTGTACAGGGCATATGGCGGCTCATATCTCCAGTTGACGATCTCTCTGGCCGCCGGTTCATCCATTAACCGGATCTGATAACCTCTGCTTTGTCCCAGGATCACTACAACATCCCTCCTCTCTTTGTTTTTTTCTAATTATAGCAGCCTCTAGTCCAATCCGTGCAGTCCTCTCCACTCTTCCGGCTGCATGCCGGTAATGCGTTTGAAGACGGCGCAGAAATAGCTGACATTCTCGAAGCCTGCCCGCTGCGCGATTTCATAGATCCGCTGCCCCCGGCTGCTGAACATCAGCTGCTTGCTCCGGTTGACCCGCTGCTTGTTAATATAGGCCACCGGCCGTTCACGGACGGTCCGCTGGAACAGCCGGCACAGATACTGCGGCGAGACAGACGCCACCTCGGCCAGCTCCTTCAGCAGCAGCGGACGGTGCAGGTGAAGCTCGATATATTGCAGCACCGGCTTCATCCGTGCAAGCTCGTTGTCCTCATTCGAGGCCGGAAGCAGGCTGCGCTTCAGATCCAGCAGCAGGGCATACAGCAGCTTGGAACGCTCCAGATTGTCCTGCAGCTCATTGCCGGAGGAGAGGGTTAGCATCTCTTCCAGCGGAGCAAGTATGGGCTCTGCCCGCAAGCGTCCAACCCCGGACTCGCGGATTCCGGCGTAGAGCAGCATCTGGGCTGCTTCTCTTCCGTTGAACGAGATCCAGGCCAGCTCCCACTCCCGGCTAAGCGGGGTATAGGAATGGGGAACATCGGGGTAGAGACAGAACAGGTCGCCCGCCTCCGCAAGGTAGGACTTGCCCCTGATATTGACTTCACCTTTCCCCCCGAGGACCTGGTGCAGCTGATAATCCGGGAAGCCCGCAGGCCGGGCCATCTCCCCCTGATGCTCCCAATACCCGATGGTCGTCGCATACAGCGGCAGCAGAAGCATATCTTCCATCTCGCAAAAGATCATCGTGCTATCCATAGCGTTCTCCTTCCAGCTGCAAGCTCGCTTTGATCTGTTGTTTCATATTTTATTATAACTGAAGAAAATCATTATATATACCCAGAACATTTCCCATCCTATAATATGAATATAACAATATAAGGAGATGTTAACTTGCGCAACAAACTCTCATATCAGCAGCCTGCCAACGGATATCCCGAATGGAACAATAATCCTGAGATTTTTCAATTGAACCGTATAGACGCCCATGCCTCCATGATGTCCTTCCCGGAAGCGGCAGACGCCCTTCAAGGAGATAAAGCTTCCTCCTCCCGCTACCAGTCGCTGAACGGAACGTGGAAATTCGCTTTTGCCGAAACACCGGACGCACGGATCAAGGACTTCTATAAGAACGGATACGACGCTGCCGGCTGGGCAGATATCGCCGTTCCTTCCCACTGGCAGTTCCAGGGATATGATTATCCCCAGTACACCAATGTCCGCTATCCTTGGGAAGTGTCCGAGCCGGATCTGAAGCCTCCCTTCGCTCCAACGGTATACAATCCGGTAGGCTCCTATATCCGTTCTTTCAGCGTTCCGCAGGATTGGGACGGACAACCTGTATTCCTCAGCTTCCAAGGTGTGGAATCGGCCTTCTATGTATGGGTGAACGGAGAACTCGCCGGATACAGTGAGGATACCTTCACACCGTCAGAATTCGATATCACTGCCTACTTGCTTCCCGGCGAGAACAAGCTTGCGGTTGAAGTCTATCGCTGGTGTGATGCAAGCTGGCTCGAAGATCAGGACTTCTGGCGTCTGAGCGGAATTTTCCGCGATGTCTATCTCTACACTGCACCTCCGGTAAGGGTAGCCGACTTCTTCGTCCGCACCGTGCTGGACAAGAGCTTCACCGATGCGGAGCTGCAACTCGACCTGATGCTGGAGAACTATTATAACCGGGTCACCTCCGCACACTCCGTAGAAGTACAGCTCTACGATAGCAAGCAGCAGCCGGTATGGGCAGCGCCGGTGTCAGCCGGGTTTGCTTTTGAAGGGGAGGGAACTCAGCTGCTTAAGCTGTCTGCAGCCGTGAAGAACCCGTTGAAATGGAGCGCGGAGAAGCCTAACCTCTACACCCTGCTGATTTCGGTGAAGGACGATCAGGGACAGCTGCTGGAGGCGCTCAGCTGCAAGACGGGCTTCCGGACCTTCGAGATCCAGGACGGCCTGATGAAGATCAACGGCAAACGGATCGTATTCAAGGGAACGAACCGCCATGAATTCTCCTGCGATACCGGCCGTGCGCTCTCCAAGGAAGATATGATCACCGACATCAAGCTGATGAAGCTGCACAATATCAATGCCGTGCGGACCTCCCACTATCCGAACCAATCGGTATGGTACGAGCTGTGCGATGAATACGGTCTCTATGTGATCGATGAGACGAACCTGGAGACACATGGCTCATGGCAATACGGGCAAAAGGAACTGCATGAGGGCAACGTTCCCGGCAGCCGCCCGGAATGGCGCGCGAACGTCATTGACCGCTGTAACTCCATGATGCAGCGCGACAAGAACCACACGTCCGTCATCATCTGGTCGCTTGGCAATGAATCCTTCGGCGGCGATAACTTCCTGGCCATGTATGACCACTTGAAGCAAGCTGACCCGACCCGTCCGGTGCATTACGAAGGTACTTATCATTACAGACCTTCGGACGCGGCAAGCGATATTGAATCAACGATGTACATCAAGCCGGATGAAGTCGTGGAGTACGCACTCAGTAATCCGAAGAAGCCTTATATTCTATGCGAGTATAGCCATGCCATGGGCAACTCCTGCGGCGGCCTGCATCTGTACACCGAGCTGTTCGACAAATATGACAGCATTCAGGGCGGATTCATCTGGGACTGGGTGGATCAGGCAATCCGCACAACCACTCCTGAAGGCGTGTCTTATCTGGCTTACGGCGGGGATTTCGGGGAGCAGCCGCATGACGGCAACTTCAGCGGCAACGGACTGCTGTTCGCGGACCGCAGCGTGACGCCTAAGCTCTACGAGGTGAAGAAATGCTACCAGAATATCACCATCACCGCCCTTGATCTGAAGAGCGGAAGCTTCGAAGCCCGCAACCACTTCCTGTTCACGGATCTGGCAGACTATCAGCTGAGATGGTCGCTGGCTCTGAACGGCAAGACGGCCCAGGAAGGACAATTGCCGCTCTCCGCAGCGCCTGGGGAAGCAGTCAGCTTCACGGTTCCGCTGGATCCAGCGCTGCTGGAATCCGATAAGGAAGCTGTGCTTACGGTGTCATTCGTTCAAGAGGGCGCAACCGCCTGGTCTGAGGCCGCGCATGAAATTGCCTGGGAGCAGTTCGTGTTAACCCCGTATATTCCGTCCCGGAGCCCGGAGGTTTCGGGCGGCACCCTGCAAGTGAAGGAGCAGGATGGCTTCCTGTCCTTCGAGGGCAGCGGATTCGCGCTTGCCTTCGAGACAGCAACCGGCGCGCTTGTCTCGCTGAAGTCCTCCGGGAAGGAAGTTCTGCTCGCACCGGCCAGACCTAACTTCTGGAGAGCTGTTACAGACAATGATCTGGGCAATAAGCATCCTGAGCGCTGTGCGGTCTGGAAGGAAGCGTCCTACGCGCGTCAGCTGGCCCGGTTCAGCTGCCGTGTAGAAGGGGGCCTCGGCTTCGTCACCGCCGATTATCTGCTGGGTACACAGCCGCAGTCTACCCTGCGTGTTCATTACGAGATTCGTACAGATGGTTCAGTCGAGATCGTACAGGAGCTTAACCCGGGCAGCAGCACCCTGCCGGAGATCCCGGAATTCGGAATGGTCTTCGAGCTGGACAGCAGCCTGGACACGGTCTCCTGGTATGGCCGCGGGCCGCATGAGAACTATTGGGACCGTAAAGCCGGAGCTCCGCTGGGACTCTACTCAGGCAAGGTCAGTGAGCAGTTCACGGATTACCTCCGCCCTCAGGAATGCGGCAACAAGACGGATGTCCGGTATGCTTCTGTCACTGCAGGACGCGAAGGACACGGCTTGTCTGTGGAAGGTGCAGTCCCACTCGAAGTCAATGCGCTTCCTTGGTCTCCGGCCGAGCTCGAAGCCAGCGACCACGGCTACAAGCTGCCAGCCTCTGACAAGACCGTGCTGCGTGTCAATTATAAGCAAATGGGTGTGGGCGGCGACGACAGCTGGGGTGCGCCAACCCATGAGCAGTTCACCCTGCCGGCTAACCGTCCGTATACCTTCAAGTTCAAGCTGACACTTGTCTAAGCAAGCATAAGATTTTCTGTATAGAGGGCAGTCCGGCAAGCCGTAAATTGGCTGGCCGGACTGCCCTCTTTTTTAAAGAAAGTTTATCTTGATAATCCCCGGAAATCCGGCGAGAATGGAGTCATAATCAGTCTCTTATTCGGTCAGATGAGGAGAAATAGGTATGTCAGACACAGCCGCAAGAATCCGGGATGAAATCCTGGATTCTATGACAGAACGATTCGGGATGCATGTCACTGAAGCGGTCCAGATTAATCAGGGCTTCCTGAATCTGAAGTGGAGACTGGACAGTGATCAGGGCCGTCTATTCGTGAAGCAATACAGCAAGATCCGTTACCCTGAAGCGCTCACCCGCGGACTTGAGGTCTCCTTAAGTCATCAGGACCATCTATACCTGGAAGGCCTTCCTGTTCCGAAATTATTTTCACACGCGGGGAATTATGTCTTGAGAACGCCTTCACAGGAACGGTACGTGCTGATGGCCCTATGTGACGGGCACAGTGTTGCCCCCGGCTCGGCCACAGTGCAGCAGATGTATACGCTGGGCAGAGTAGTCGGCCAGATGCACAAGCTGCTCAATGCGCTGCCTGCTTCTTTGCCGCTGTACTGGGAGGTCCGCAGTCAGGCGTCTATGTTGAGGAATTGGGAGACACGCTATATTCAGGCCACCGCCCGGCAGAGCGAGGATACGATATCGGCGCTTGAGCTGCAGCGGAGGATCATCGACCGGATGGACACCGGCATCTTCGCGGACTGCGGACGGGGCTGGGGACACCGGGATTTGTTCGTGGATAATATCCTCTTCAGCACAGATCAGGTGGCGGCGATCCTGGACTTCGACAGGCTGCATTACGTCTACCCGGAGTTCGATGTAGCCCGGCCGATCCTTTCCTGCGCGCTGTCAGAAGGCGGGATCGGACTGGAACAGGTAAGGGCTTTTGTGACGGGCTACCGTGAACATCTCCCCTTGCCTGCAAGCACCCTCATCCGTTCGCTGAAATTAACCTGGTGGAAGGAAGCCGAATGGATTGCCGTGCCCGGGCAGGATGAATTCCCGCCGCTCGTCCGCTTCCGTCAGGAGAATCAGTGGCTCGCGGCTAACTGGGACCGCTTGAATGATATGTTCGCCGGAATCTGAGGGATCTAAAGAATCTAAAGAATTGGGATAGGGCCATTAATCATGGCCCTTTTTTGCTGTATCCGGGTGAGCTTACGGCAAGCAGAATAAATTCCCGGAAACAAAATGTGACCGGATGCCGTCCTAAAGAGTGTTATAGATAAAGGAGGGCATAACCTCATGCAGCAACCCATGACCCGGCCGGGCCATCCTGTGATGAAAAGCTACGAACAATATGCAGATATGCTATACCGGATTGCCCTGGTTCATCTGGGCAGCCGCCAGGATGCCGAAGAGGCTACGCAGGACACCTTCATCAAGCTGATGGAGAAGGCTCCCGTATTCAAGGATGACGAACACCAGAAGGCCTGGCTGATCCGGGTCATCACCAATCATTGCAAGAATCTGCTGGGCAGAGGCTGGCGCAAGCGCGAGGTCAAGCTCGAAGGGGTGGAGCCGGTTACGGCCGATAACCCCGAAGAGCTGGCGGTCTTGCAGCTAGTGCTGGCCCTGCCGGTGAAGTATAAGACTGTGATTCATCTGTACTATTACGAGGATTACCCCGTCCAGGAGATCAGCAGAATTCTGCAGATCAGCGAGTCGGCCGTGAAGATGAGACTTCAGCGCGGGCGCCAGCTGTTAAGACTGGAACTGGAAGGAGCAGAAGCGGAATGAAGGAAGATCAGTTTCGAACCCAATATAAGAAAGCGGTGGATACTATGAGTGCAAGCAGAGAAATGAAGCAAGGCTTAGAAGGTAAAATGGAACAAAGACGCCGTCCGCGTAAAATGGTCTATATTGCAGCAAGCGTGCTGGTTGCTGCCGGAATCGGCTTGGCCGGACCAAGCGTGATGAAGCAGCTGGGCGGAACTGGTTCACCTAATCAAGTGGCCCAGGTCGATCCGGGTACACCAGCTGCGGGCAATGCCGCAGGAGTCGTCATTCCCAAGATCGAGCTGCCGGATAAAAGCTCCGGTGCTGTGGCCGATATGATCGGCCTGGTTGTCTACCAAGGCAATATCTATACCCAGGCGGCGATCCGCATGGAAGCGGCCGATGCAGCTGCACTGCGCGGAGAGAAGCTGGGCCGCACGACCAGCGGGATTGATGAATGGAGCGGTAAGGATGCATATACGGAGCTGGCCTCGAACATTGGGGAGACGGATATCTATGCCGTCAAAGGATATGATTCCGGCTTCCTGGTCATGTCCTATACAGAGGTGGACGGCCAGGTGTTCGCAGAGCTGTTCGAACACACGAACGGGATTACGGTCCATAGCGGTGCCGATCTCATTGGCAAGCTGAACCTGGACGGGCGCATTGCCTCCGCCCAGTGGGAGAGCTTCGACAGCTGGAATAACGGCAAACAGCAATACCTGCCGCTGCCCGAAGGCGCAGCGCTTGACGGGTTCCTGAACGCCCTCATGACCGCCAAGCCCCTATCCGCCGATCCGCTCATGGAGCAAGGCATCTATGACCAAGACGACCGCAAGCTGGTCTATCTCCAGCTTGCGGACAAAACCCGGGTCGAGCTGACCCTGTTCGGCCAGGGACTCGTGCGCTACAGCAATGCTCCGGTATTCTTCGAGGTTGAACCCGGTGCCTTCAAGGCGCTGTGGAGCAGCATGGAGCCTTAAGCCTATGCCGATGCTTACACTCACTGGCCGCTTATAGAGTGAGTTGTTGCACTTCTTGCAGGATTCCTCTGAACCTATTACCGGCTGAAGTACAATGTTGCAATATTTGCACAATTTTCGGTATTCAGAGCCAATTAACCCTGGATTTGTTGCCTTTCGTGCAGGATTTCAGCATATACCGTTTGTATTGGGCAGTATTGTTGTATTTCATGCAGGATTCCTCTATACCTGCTACTGGCTATGGAGATTGGACCTATCCCTCAGCGCAGCAGCATCCGTTGTATTCGGTTTCTCCTAACCAGCAAGCGAAAAGCCATCCGGCGGGATGGCTTTTATCCTTTTATCCGCAACAGCAGCAGTTAACTTAATGTTCCCTGCCTCCATTTCGACCCGATATACTCCTTAATCTGCTCCGCCACACGGGCTGGAGGTGTAGAGGTTGATTCAAAGGTCGGCATCGGCGGATCATAGTCCGTATCGGCATGTTCCAGCAGCCACTGCGCGAATTCCTCGTGCTGCCTGAGCATATCTTCAGTCCAGGTAGCTGCATCCTCCCGGCCCCGCAGGCGGGCATTCCGGGTGGCATCGTCACAATGCAGGTTAATAAAGTGCACTTCGCTGAACGCATCATATACATCGCATTTCTTGGCATCCCAAGGCATCATCGTCCCGCAAATAACCGTTCCTCTCCCCGACAACGCAACGGCACGCGCACAATGAAACAGCACATTATACCGGTCCTGGTACTCCAGCTTCTTTCCCGTGCTTCCGAAGTTATCATCATCCGTACTGAACAGCACGAATTCCGGCATCTGCTCCCTCAGCTCGTGCATGACCGTGGTTTTACCTACTCCGCTGGCTCCGGTGATAATGAATAATGGCAACTTGGCAGTCATAGGTCCTCCATCCTCTCTTCACTCAAATATTCCGATATGTACCGCTGATCCGCCTCCGAGCTTGTCCAGAACACCACGGGTGCAAGCGTAATGTTCATCCGGCGCAAGGCCACATTCCGGTGGCGTCCATCATTGATTGCAAACGTCCCGTCAGCATAATTTACAATTAACGGAGGCATATCCCACTTGCTGTAACAGGCTGTCATTGTCTCTACAATACTGAAGAAACGGGCTTGTTCATCTAATGCAGTCAGATACGAGGGCGCACCTTCCTCTATTCCGAACCTCGTAATATCTACAATCACCGGCCCTGTATAGACTCTGGGTTCCAGCAATAATCCGTCTGCCAGCACCACATTCTTCCCGTCATTCCGCAAAAAAAGCTGCACCCACTCGTGGATAGCCCCCCGCCCGGCATATTCCATAGCACAACCAGTTGTCCCGTATATCATCCTGAATGTCTGCCTTTCCTTGTGGGATATCTTCATCATAGCCGTGAGCGCAGCAGACAGCCTATACCGAAAATAATTTAAGCTGTTTCCGCCATATCTGCTCAGTCCGGTCTGTACATAGCATACTGTTTCAAATATTGCTCATTATCAGCTAATTCCGTCATCCAGACAATGACAGGATATTGGCTTACCCCAGCGCGGTGGAGCGCTTCCAGTAACGGATTACCGCTGTTCAGCTCCATTCTCCCTTGCGCAACCTTCGCGATGAGGGGCGGAGCGGCTTCACCCGCTTGAATCTGTTGGGTCCAGTGCATCACCTTGTGCTCAAAATCCTCCCGGTCCACCCTCCACTTCATCCCGCTCTCGGGGCCGCTCGTTCTGCTCAGCAAGGAGAGCGGAATCCACAGCGGCCCCTCATACGTTCTGTTCATCAGCGCAAGGCCTTCCGAGAAATTCTTGTTGCGGCGGCCGAACAGCACATAGGAATGCACCCACTCCTCCAGCATCCCTGCTTCTGCATACGCTGCGGCGGACGGTGCTGTGGGATCGTAATCCAGTTTGTTGGTGTCCTTTTTGGAGTATACAATACGTTTAATGGTCTCCTGGGACAAATAATATTCCTTCGACAGCTCAGCGATTGGGGTTCCGTGAAGATACTTATTGTAGATCAGCTGATTGCGTCTGACGAGAACCTGGCGGTAGCCCGAAGCCTCCCCCCACGCCTTCTTCTCATCGTCCTGCGGAATATACAGCAGCTTGCCTGCCGCATATTTCTTCACTTCCTTAAGCAGCTTCTCCGGCAAAAGCTCCCCGGCATTCTCATAGTTCATAGGTTCACCTGCCAGTAGATCAATTACAATTCTAGAGCACCTTCCACGCGGTACTTCTTCTCCCATTCCGATACATGGCTGGAGTCCAAGCGAATCAGCTTTGCCGGAGTATATTCGATAGACGTAGACGAATTGGCTCCGCCGCTGTCCGGCAGGAACCGCAGCTCTTTAATTCTGCGTACAACCTCTTCGTCCGTCCGGATCTCAGCCGCCTCTTCCTCGGACACCACCAGCAGCGGAATGTCCTCCCGTACAGTAGTAAACACGCCATTACCGTCTGTGTAAGACAATTCAGCCGCCAGGCTGTACTTCCCGCAGGGAATCGGCTCCCGGGTGAAAATTTCAATGTACAGGTCCGTTACTGCCAGCACCTCGTTAATCTTTATTCTCCCGCTGCCGTCTTCAACAGCACCACTCAGATCAGGGGACCGGTTTAGCCCTTCCGGAAGTATTAACTGTAAGCAGACGTTCTGTCCAGCGCCGGGCGGCATGATCTGAAGCCAGAGATGATTCATCCCTTCCTCATGCTCAATAGCAGATTTTGCAAAACGGATTCTGATCATACCTGTCCCTCCTCTTGAAGTAAACGGGTGACGGCCTCAACCATCTTCTCCTTCAGCACAGGTGAGATCCGCGGGCTAATGGAGAGAATTACATCTTCACTGATGACACGCAGCTCACTGTGGAGCATCTGATCCGACTGGTACAGCCGCAGATTATCCCCGAGCTTGATCACGTCATCCAGTGGCAGCCCCGCCAATTTCTCCTGTGCCGAGGCCAGCGTCTCGCCGCTCTTGGACAATACAAGGATAGCGCGCAGATAATGCAGATGATTGTCGGTGTACACCCTTTTGTTCCCGGCCAGCTCAAGCGGCGGCAGCATTCCAATCTGCGTATAGTACCTGACCGTCCGCAGATTCATCTGCGGATCTTCATTCTGTAATACCTCAGCCACTTGCTTCGCAGTGTAGGTATTCATGTGACTCTCCTTCCTTGCGGAACAATAGTTACAGTTAACTGTGTTGGTTACAGTTTAGTGTAACTATCAATGGATGTCAATATATAACTCCCGATCTACCCCATCCACAAACGGTGTCCACTCCCCCGCAGCATACAACTGCAGCCGGTGCATAGCCCGGGTACATGCCGTATAAAATAGCTTCCGCTCGCTCTCCCTATGATACGTCTGCGCAGAAGCATCGTAGATTAGCACCGCGTCGAATTCGACGCCTTTGGCGAGATAGGCGGGGATCACCTGCACTCCTTTTTCAAAAGTTGGCGTGTTCTTCGTAATCAGCTTCAGCTCATGCGCCCGGCCACTGGCAGTCAGACTCTCATATGCTTCTCTGCTCCCGGCGGCCGTCTTCGTAATTACAGCGATGGAGCTATAGCCTTCAGCCTGAAGCTCAGCAAGATCCTCCAGGATGCGCTCTGCCTTCAGTTCTTTGCTCGCCAGCTTAGACAGCACAGGCTTCTTGCCCCTCCGCTCAAAAGCCACAATTCCTTCGCTTCCGGGCAGCAGCTGCTTGGTGAACTCCACAATCTCGAAGGTCGAGCGGTAGCTGCGGACCAGCAGGAACTGGCTAGTCTCCTCTTCCCCGTACAGATGAAGCAGCGGTGAATGGTCCCCATACAGATTCGTGGCCTGTGTGAAGATCGCCTGGCTGAAGTCTCCCAGAACGGTCATGCGGGCGCGGGGGAACAGCTTGCGGACGAACTCGTATTGGAACATCGAATAATCCTGGCCTTCATCCACGAAAATATGCCGCACCTGCGTATTCGTCCGCACGCCTTCGATCAGCTCCTGCATGTACAAGTGCGGGGTCGCATCTTCATAAAAGAGTGTTCCGCTGTCCAGCATCTCCCGGGTCTGCGCACAGATCTCCGGCCATAGCTCCGGTACCTCCGCTTCACCTGTCATCTTCCTGTAGGCCGTTTCATCACTGAATAATTGACGGTAGAGCCCGGCCATGTCGATAAAGGTGAACTTTCTGATCCCCCGTCTCAGCGGTCTGAACTGCTCCTTCACGATCATCTCTCCCAGCAGCTCCTGCTCCCGCTCGGCGTAATCGAAATCCCCTTCATCCTGCTCCCGCTTATGCACCAGCAGCTCCTGCAAGCGGAGGTATTTCTCCGCGAAGTCGAACACGCCCTTATCTCTGTGCAGCTTACCGTGGACTTCGGCATATTGCTCATTATCGAGGTAGTTCATCTCCTCCTCTACCCAGGCTGCCCCCTGCTCTTCCTTCTGTAGTGCCGCCAGCTCGGTGAGCAGCCATTTCTGCACCAGCTCCACCCGGTTCGGCAGACGAATGGAAGGATCATAGCTATACAGCTTGGCCCGGATCTGTTCACCCGATATGAGCACACGGTCCCGGAAGCAAATATCGTTGAACAGCATGCCCTCCTGCTTCAGCAAGCAGGCATACCCTTGAAGTGCGTGGAGGAAAGCTTCCGATGCTTTGTACTCCATGCCCTTAAGACGGGCGGCATAACCCTCCTCCTGCTGGGCGGTGAGCAGATATTCCATCTGATCGAACGGATCTTCAAGACGGAACGCGGCTCCCAGCCATCGGTCCAGATACTCCTGAAAGGTCGTCTGCTGCATATTCTCTTCCCCCAGCTCCGGGAGCACGGTAGACACATAGCTGTTGAACATCGGATTGGGCGAAAAGAGTACGATCTGATCGGCCGTCAGCCGCTCACGGTGTTTGTACAGCAGGTAGGCTACGCGCTGGAGCGCTGCCGAGGTTTTGCCGCTGCCCGCCGCTCCCTGCACAATCAGCATCCGGCTCGTATCGTTACGGATAATGGCATTCTGCTCCGCCTGAATCGTAGCTACGATGCTCTTCATTTGGGAGTCTGCGCCCTGACCCAGTACCTGCTGCAGCAGCTCATCTCCGATTGTCACGCTCGAATCGAACAGATGCTGGAGCTGACCTCTGCGGATCTGGTACTGCCGCTTCAGTTCCATCAAGCCGGTGATCCGTCCTCCCGGTGTGTCGAAGGCCGCGTGTCCCGGCGGATAGTCGTAATACAGGCTCGCTATCGGGGTACGCCAGTCATAGACGATGAAGCTCAGGCCATCCGCAGCCACGAAGGAGGAGACCCCGATATAGACCTGTTCCGCCCCCTTCTGCCCTTCCTCCTGAAAATCAATCCGCCCAAAATAAGGGGACGGCAGCAGCCGCTGCATATTCTTCCATTGCCGCAGCTTCCGCGCATGACTGCGTTCCCGTTCAGACAAAACCGCTTCCTGCTGGGTGATGGTGAAGAAGCTCTCCTCGAAATCCTCCTGCGAGTTCGTATCGACCGTGACCTCTTCCCAGAATCCCCGGCGGATATCCGTAGCCTGCTCCTTTAGCTGCCCGACCTCAGGCTCCAGCTCCGCTATCCCCGCTATCAGCTGCTCCTTCACCTGCTCCAGCCACTCCTGCTCCTGCTTCCAGACCTTTGTCTCTTCCATCCTCTGAACACTCCTTTTTCTTGCTGAAATCGTTCCACACTGGCGGCTTGACAAACTGGATGTCCGTTTGCTATACTTAATATATAAATAAGATGCATTAACCCTGACCATTTACAAATAAAATGGCCGACAGTTTATTAACATTAACATATTCCCTGATGCGATGCAATCCTTTTATATGACACAGCTAACCCTGGCGCTTCCGCCAGGGTTTTATTTGTGGTATGAGCCAAAAGTATCTATTTGGCCTAAATTGCCTATCAGCGCTGTTCACGGATGTGCCGGGGCAACAGTTGGATTTTCTACACTAGCTCAGGGATGATAATCGATGCGTTTATCTAACTAATGTTCTGGCCATGCCAAAGCTCACTGTTACACCGGCCGCTCAAGCTCAAAAATCTCCCCAATCCCCGCATAGCTATTCCCGGCCAGACGGCTGACCGCCCCTAAGGCCACCGGATTAATTCTCCCCTGCTCGTAGATCGCCTCGTCCAGATGAAACTGCACGATTCTGCCAATCAACAGATCATTGTTAGGCAATGCAAGACTATGCTCAAGGACACATTCCATCCGTACCTTCGCTTCCTGAATGCCGGGAACCTTAATGCGCAGGCTATCCACAGGCGTCATCCCCGCTAAGGTGACCTCACTCTGATCAGGCGGCAACGGCGCAGCCGTCATATTCACCTGTCCGACATTCTGATCATCCACAATATGAACCACAAACTCCTTCATTTGCTTGATGTTATGTGCAGTATCCTTGGACCGGCCCCCGGCATGCTGAATAGAGACGGAGATCATCGGCGGGTTGGAGGATACGATATTGAAGTAGCTGAACGGCGCACCGTTCAAGACCCCATCCTCCGACAAGGTGGTTACAAAAGCAATCGGACGCGGAATAATCGTCCCGACCAGAAGCTTATAATTATCCCGTTCGGTGCCCTGCTGCGGATCAATAGGGATCATACTCGTGCCTCCTTTTTAATGTCAAAGCAGATTAGTTAAGCTCTCTTACCGAAACCGGCAGCAGAACTTGTTCAATCTGTGCTCTGTGCGGCTCGTATTGTGCAGGCAGCATCAGGCTGCCTCCCATCGTCTCCGGTGTTTCATCATGAGCGAAGCCTGGAGGATCGGTAGCGATCTCGAACAGAATCTCCCCATGCTCTCTGAAGTAGATGGCGTTGAAATAATTCCGGTCCTGCACCGGCGTTACCCCATATCCATTATCATGCACAACTTCCTGCCATTCAAGCTGATCCTGGTCATCCTTCGCTCTCCAGGCGATATGATGGACAGTTCCGACCCCCATTTCACCGCGCGGTACGGCCGTTACCTTCAGTTCAACCACATTGCCCAGATCCGCAGCCGAACGGTAGCGGGCGACATCGCCTTCCTGCCCCACGAATGTAAGTCCCATCACCTTCTCGAGCAGCTCAGCCGTTTGTTCAGGATGTGTGGACAGCAGTGTTGCACCGCCGAAGCCCTTGATTGCCACCTCCGGTGTTACTCCGCTGAAGGTCCATTCATTACGCTCACCCGCCTCCCGTTCCACCAGCTCCAGATGCAGGCCATGCGGATCATCGAATTCCAGGTACTGCTCCCCGAACCGCTCCATCTCTGTGTAAGCCACCTTGAATGCCGTGAGCCGCTCTCTCCAGAACGCCATCGCCCCAACTGGAATCACATACGAAGTAACGCCGACCTGGCCCCCGCCGATCTTACCCTGATACGCATCCGCCCACGGGAAGAAGGTAATAATCGTTCCCGGCTTCCCGCCATCATTGCCGAAGTAGAAGTGATACGTTCCCGGATCATCGAAATTGACCGTTTGCTTCACCAGCCTCAGCCCCAGTACCCCTGCATAAAAGTCCATATTTTCCTGCGGATGCCCGACAATAGCGGTGATATGATGAATACCCATGGTTTGCTTGTTCATTTGAATTGCCTCCTAAGTTGTTGATTCGGATTATATCTTTATATTAAGATATTTGGTTAAATATTATCTTTAAGTTAAGATAATTTATATCCTTACTTTACTTTCTATAGTTACAGTTGTCAAGTACTTGTTGAAGCCATTGTCTGAATTACACACCATTCCATCTGGCAGGCAAATAAATGTGGCTGATCCGGAGCTTCACCTATACGCTGGGCGAAGCGCTCGATGTACCCGGTCTGCCAAAGCCGGAGCGGCTGTAGACAATAATTGGACCTCTGTCCCCATAATCTGCGGATTTGCTGTAATCCGCCGAAATAACGGATTTGTAGTCCGTGAGGTTCGTGCTAGGTCGCTGACGCGCAGGGTTCTCATCCCCCGCACATACCAGATTACCAGTCACAATCCTGCACATATTGCAACTTTCATCTCTTTATATAGTCCGAAAACCAAAAATTGTTGCACAAAAGGCAGTTTTCCCGCATCTGCTAAGCCGCTGAACGGATTATTCCTGCTTTTCATACAACAATCCTCGCGAAAACTACTATATCAATAAATCGGAGTTGCAATTTGTGCAGCATTTCATAGCTGTAGGCGTTAACTTCAACTTCAATTTAGAGTTTTCTCGTAAAAGCACAAGGTCAGCTTGTCGTTGATTACTTGAGTTTCTGGCGTCCTTTTATAGCCCAGCTTCTCATACAAATAGCAGTTTCGCTCCTCCTGCATAATGGTCGCCAGCCCCCAGCTCTGCGCATCGGCATAGACCTCTTCAATCAAGGCGAAGGCTTGCTGTGCTATGCCCAGGCCTTGGTATTGCGGCAATACACATATCTGGCCGAGCCAGTACTCATGCTTGTCCTTCTTCTTGACTCTGACGCTTCCTGCCGCAATCCCGGCGTTATGGATGATAAAGTAATCAATAAAATCCTGATTCATCCGTTCCACGATTCTCTCCAGTGTCTCATTGGCTGGGCTTGTCTCATGATCCTGATATTTCTCCAAGAGCGGCAAAAAGGCCTGAAGCTGCATAGCATGAATATCTGCCGCATCCTCCACCGTAGCTTTACTTAGTGTAACCTCTGACTTTTTCATAGTATGTACCTCCTGACGTTATTACCGGAATGTATAGTTACCTTCCTTTCAATACTACAGGTTCCATCAGACTCAAATCATACAAATTCCCGCCGCACGGAGGGCTGTCATTGCGTATATGCTCTTCCAGGCAGAGTCTGCTGCGGTCAGAGCGGTACTTTGGGCTATCGACTAATTGGTCCATCAGTATCTTCCAGGAGCCGCCAATATCATCACTGCTATCCAACTTAGCATATAGCCCGCCGGGCAAGATCATTTCCTTGAAGGGCTCAGGGACGCTGATTCCATCCGGAATTGTCGCACACATTCCATAGCCATAGGGTGTACCTGCACTACTTGGCATAGGCTTCATATTCCCGCCGAATAACCGGGCCGTGCCCAGAAGATTAGCAGATTCCAGCCAATCCATGATAGGACCCATCGCTTTCTCTTCGGGAGAGGGGTCTACCACGATATGATAAGCAACTCTCATCGCCGGCAGGGTAATCACTTTGAATGTGGACCTCCCCGTTACATTACTCATAAAAACATTCTCCATTTCGCTAAGCAGTTCCTCCTGAATGGAGGTCCTCTTATTGGAATTATTCAGGTAATCGAGTAGCTGATGTAATTGCTGTCCCATCCGTTCAAGCTCTTCCTGGTGCACCTGTAGAGCCATTATCCTGTTCTGTATGACCTGTTTAAGCGCAGACACAGAACTATTATCCAAGACAGCCTGTATTTCTCTGATCGGAATATCCATTCTCCGCAGCAGCGCTGTGATCCTGATACACTTAAGTGCATGTTCATCATATGTACGCCAGCCGGAAGATACCTCTCGCTTACTCTGAAACAATCCTTCCGCTTCCCAGTGCCGCAAGGTGCGGCTCGTCAGCCCGAGTTGCTCCGACAATTGCTGTATGGTAACAACAGTCCTGTTCATTTCTCCCTCCTTCCTGTGATCACATCCTTATCCTATCACTTGACGCCGCGGCAACTTCAAGGGGCTAACCGTGTATATCCGAAAAAAACCTTCTCCCCCTGCGCATTCTCAGTGATCCTATAGGGGTGGAGCTGGTCATAGTAACGCTGGACAAATTCTCCATCGCCTACGGGATATAGCTCTATATGTACATTGCCAGTGAATCTGGTGAAGTATAACTTCCCGCCGATCAGCTCGATCTGAATTTTGTCCGCTAGATAGGTTCCGCAGTACGCCCTTAGGCTTGACTCACTAAGCTGAAGCTCAGTATGCCTGGCTGGAGCCTTCACCTCCACCTGATGCAGTATATCCGCGAGCGCATGGCCCAGTCTGTACTGATTGATGCCCTCATTGTTCGAGAGGATGATAATGCACAGATCTTCAGCGTAAAAATGCTGCATATACGTGCATATCCCCAGCTGATCGCCCCCATGGGAATACCGGTCTTGCCCGTATAGCAGGTGATGCTCCAGGCCGTAACAGTAGCTGTTCTCGTTCTCTTGAAAGAATCGTTCATAAGCAGCAGAGGACAGGAGCTGCCGGCCGCGCAGACAGACATACCATTTGTACAAATCCGCACAGTCCGTTACCATACCGCCTGCACCGATACTGAACTTCTCGTTATAATACGGGCATTTGACGGTGTCCGCGAAGTCTGTGATATAGTTGCTGGATCTATTCTCAATCACGGCGCAGCCGTCATCCACTGTGCTTCTGCTCATCCCTAGTGGCAGGAAGATATGATGGTGTAGAAACTCCCCGTACCTCTCTCCCGAGACATGCTCGATGATCCAGGCCAGCAGATTGTAGTTGGAGTTATTATAATCGTAGTCTGCTCCTGCCGGCTTGGTTGGCTTCTTGTTAATGTATTGCCGGAAGAACCTTGTCCGGGAATAGTCCAGCCGGTAGTCTCCGCCGAAGAAATCATTCTCAAAATTATAAAAGTTATATAGACCGGAGGTATGTGACAAGAGATGATGGACAGTGATCGAATCATCAATGGCCAGCTCTGCCGGGAGATACTGGCGTGCAGGCTGGTCAACATCCAGCAGGCCCTTGTCATGCAGCAGCATGACGGCGAAGGCCGTAAACTGCTTCGACATGGAGGCGAGGGAGAAGCGTGACGCCAGCGTATTTTCAATTCCAAACTCCATGCTTGCATACCCGCTGGCCCGCTCGAAGAGCACCTCGCCCTTCCTGATGACCTTAATCACGCCGTAAAAACTCCACAGCTTCAGGTACTGATTCGTATAATCCTCCAATTTCTCACGCAGGGTCTGCACAGTTTCATCTCCTAACTTAATTGGGACTGCTTGATGCGTTCACAACAACCAGGATGACTACAGCTTCTGAAACAACCGCTCTCCGTTAATCTGGATAAATCTGTACATGCCGGCGCAAACCGCTACCAGAAGCACGCCATATCCCAGCAGGATGAGATTTCCGCCCACCCCAGGAAGAAGCATGAACAGTATGGCGGGAACAGCCAGCGTTAGGACACCGATTAGCATCGTTACCAGCACCGACGCACTCTGCTTGATCGCCGCAACTTCACTGGTCCAGTCCAGCTTGGGCAGCTTCAGGTTCACCATAACGCCCAGCAGCGCGGAATAGCAGGCATAGATGACCGGAACAGTCAGCATGAGTATACTCTCCATCCATCCGGCATGCAGGGTATAGGCCAGCAGTCCCCAGCTTACGGCAATCACCGGTAATGTAATGGTGAGATTCACCGCCACCTTGCTGAATACAATCGCCGGTTTGGGCACGGGGGAGCTGGTCAAGATCCACAGATGATTGCCTTCCAGCGAAATAGAGCAGGCTGTCGTACAGCTCAGAACAACGAATAGAGAGATAACCAGCGGACTCAGCGTACTGAGAGAGTCTGACAGTTGCGGGATATCTAGTATAGCTCCCAGCTGCTTAGAGCTGACGAATAATAAGGAAATAGACATCATCAGGAGCAGCACCATCCCGATCCCTGTGTTCAGCACATAATTGACCGAGCTGAAGTAACGGCGCAGCTCCTTCAGATACAGGGCCTTGAATGCTGAATTAGCCTGTAGCGGCTTCATCTTATATCCACGGCTTGCGCGGCTGGTCATAAGCCCTGTATGAATCGCCTTGTACCGGGTCGCCAGCAGGACAGAGAACAGCATGAAGGCCAGCACAGACACTGCGATGAAGAAGATCAGGGCGCTAACCCGGTACGAGCAGACCGCGTCAACATACACGGAAGCCGGAGGATACACCTTGAAGATCATATCACCTAAGGCGGCTCCAACATCTGCAATCGCCTGCTGCCCTTGATTGAGCGTGAACGAGCCCAGCATCAGTACAATGATAAAGGCGAAGGTGAGGATCATATTCAGGATTTTACTCGCCCGGAACCGGGAAGAGACCCAGCTAATAAGGGAGCCCACAAGCGTAGCCGCTATAATCGGCAGTAAGGTAATGAAGAAGAGTGTCATTAGAAAAAACAAATAATAGAGCACGCCCGGCTTCACATGTATCGCATACACGGCCCCCGCCGGAAGCATGATTAGCAGCGTGAAGAACAGATTCATCACATAGAGCTGAAGCACCCGGCTCGCCACAACATGGCTGGTCTTCACCGGGAGGGACATAATCATATCGTAATCCTTATAGCTGAATAATACCCCGCTGGCTTTATAGACCGTAGTGAAGAAGCCGACCAGTGAAGTGACCGCCATCATCACAGCCAGCAATAGCTCCATCCGCCCAAGCTGCTCGAACGACTTCGCCATCATGAAGCTGTAGCTGAATGATACAGCCCCGATCATGAGTATACCGGTTATCACCAAGAGGCTGATCAGCAGCGCCTTGCGTCTGCGTGCAGGGTCTTTCGTATGGAGCGCCTGATTGAGGCCGAAGGAAGACAACAGCTGCAGCTTTGTTAATCTCCAGACATTAATCATGATCGATCAGCTCCATGAATACGTCTTCCAGGCTTTTCTCGCCCCTTACCGTTTCCGTTAAACCGTGGGCAATCAGCCGTCCGCCCTTGATGATCGCAATCTTGTTACAGAGTTTCTCTGCCGTATCCAGAACATGTGTGGAGAAAAAGATGGCGCTGCCCCTGCTGCACAGATCCGTCATGATCGTCTTCAGCGTATGCGCCGCCTTCGGATCAAGGCCCACAAAAGGCTCATCCAGGACTAACAGCTTCGGCTCATGAATAAGTGCAGAAATAATGGCCAGCTTCTGCTTCATGCCGTGGGAATACGCGGAGATCAGATCACCCAGACTCGCTGTAAGCTGGAAGGCGTCACCGTATTGCCTGATCAGCCGCTCCCGGGTGGACCCCGATACACTGAAGAGATCGCCGATGAAGTTCAGGTACTGAATCCCCGTCAGGTGATCGTACAGGTCCGGATTATCCGGGATGTAGGCAATATTCGCCTTGCAGGCTACCGGATTCTTGCGGATCGAGATACCGTCAATCTCAATCTCCCCTTGTTCAAAATCAAGCACGCCCACCACAGCGCGGATCGTCGTGGTCTTGCCTGCGCCGTTATGCCCGATGAAGCCGTAGATGTCGCCCCGTTCAACCTCAAGGCTAAGATTATCCACCGCCTTAGCCCCGCCTTTATAACTCTTCGTAAAATTCTTGATGGTCAGCATTTCCTCTCACCTCTTCCTTGGTGTTAGCAAATAACTATAATACGAACCATCCGGGCAGATCGTTCATTTCCATTAAATCCCAATCTCCCGCATTTTTGCCGTGATTAAGTTCATGCGGGGCTCAAGTGTCCCGCCGCTGTATTTCGGGAGGCGTATTTCATCGACGATCCGGCCGTCACACATGAACATAATCCGCTGCGTTCTGGCCGCCACAGTGGCATCATGGGTGACCAGCATAATGGCCGTCCCTTCCTCATTGATCCCGGACAACAGGTCCATGATCTCCCCGGCGGCCTTCAGATTCAGCGCACCGGTCGGCTCATCCCCGAAAATAATCCGCGGACTCCCCATCAGCGCCCGGCAGATGCCGGCCCGCTGCAGCTGTCCGCCCGAAGCCTCCGTAATATCACGCTTCGCCAAGTCTGCAATGCCCACCTTCTGCATAAGCTGCTGCGCCTTTTCCGTAATCGCCGCAACCTTCCGCCGGTTGCCGCGCATCGACGGCAGAATGATATTATCCAGAATGTTCAGATTCTTCATCAGCGTCGGCTGCTGGAACACGAAGCCCATTCTTGTTCTTCGGAGATCAGCAAGCTCATCGCCTTCCAGTATCGCCAGATCGCTGCCCTCAAAAGTAACCAGCCCCCAGTCGATCCGCTCCATACCGCTCAGTGCAAACAGCAGCGTGGATTTCCCTGAGCCTGAAGGTCCCATCACCGAGACGAATTCACCTTCGTGAATATCAACGGATACTGCGTCCAGCACCTTGCGGCGCTCCCCGCCAGTGCCGTATTGTTTGGTTATATTTTCACCCGAAATAATCTTCTTCATCTTCTTGATCTACTCCTTAATATTGCCGGATATTTGAATTCGGCCGATGCCCGATGTGCCGAAGACTGCCCCTATCAGTACAGAACCAGTCATAATCAGCGGACACAGCAGATACGCGGAGAGGGGATGGACCACGAACTTGAAGGACGAAGCTCCGAAGGAGGAGATCACAGCCCCGGCAAGAATCTGTCCCAGAGTGTTCGCGAGCAGGGTGCCCAGAACCATCCCGGTCACCAATACAAATACAGCACGCACATAATACTGTACAGTCAGATCGGAATTCCGGAAGCCCAGCGATTTCATGACGGCAATAGGGTAACGGTCCTTAGCTACCAGCATCCGCATGAACAAGAGTGTAATCAGTACATTCAGAACCAGCATCACAGCTAGAGCAGCCCATGCAGCCTTACCGACTGAGCGAATGGTGGAGCCGAAGGTCTGCGTCACATATTCGTCAATCCCCGACACCTTCGCATAACTGAACTGCCGGGCATATTCGCTTACCGCGCTGCCTGCTTGCGACTTATCCGCCAGCTCTGCATAGATGACAGACCACATCGCCTCTGCGGATGGGGTGGTGAATACGGCCTTGGCCGTTTTGCCGCCGTTAGTCACATCGGAATAAATTCCGCTTACCGTAAGCATCCGGGGTTCTCCTTCAATCAGCAGGATCAGGGAGTCTCCGGGCTTTTTGCCCAGATCCTTCGCATTTACGGCGGACAGGGCGATTTCTTTCGCTGTCTCCGGTCTGCGCCCTTCCGAATAGGCCACCGGGAATATAGAATGGTCCCCCAGCTCAACCTTCAACCGTTCCTCCGCTCCATGCTCCAGCTGTACGTTAAGCGCCCGCGTGGTGAGTACCGCATAGCGGGAGACCGACTGATCCTGGTCCATGACCCGCGCAATAGCTGCGGCCTTCTCAGCAATATGGTCCGTCTGCTGGATATCCAGCCGCAGATCACTGTCACCGATGCCCATGTATGTAATGAAGCTCGGAGAGGAGATCGTATGATAGAGATTCTGGGGCACAATCATAAGGAAGGAAGAGATGACGAGCACCGCAAGCATGGTTGCGTATAGACTTTTTCTGGACAAGACATCCTTAACGCCCAGGTAGACATTCGTGCTGAACAGCCGGTTGCCGCTCAAGGTCAAACGTCTGGAGCCTCTCCGGGTCTCCTGAACTGTCCCGAACCGGATGGCTTCGACCGCCGAAATCCTGCGGAAACGCTTCAGCACCCGGTTCACATAGGCAATAATAGTGAGGAATACAAGCAGTACACCAAAGACGCCACACGCCAGAGCAAGGGCCGGATGCGCACTTTCGCCCATATACAGCCTGATATTCTCAAGCAGCAGACCCCGGAAGCTGAACGCTAATATAAAGCCGAGGATGCTTCCCATAGCCGCTATTGCTGCGTATTTGGCGAGATAGATTCTTTTGAGATCCGAGACACGCAGACCGATGGCCTTCATAACGCCGATCTCCCGGTAATCGCTCTCGATGGTAGCCATAAGGGTGAACCGTATACATAGAAAAGCAATAATAACGACCAGCACACTCGCCAGCAGGATCACCGCAATCATCAGCCCGTCAGAGATTGCATTAAGCACTCTGAACAGAGGATAGGTAATTACCGGACCGTTCCCTTCCAGTCCTGCTGCGGTGTAGTCGGTCTCAAAGGCTCCCAGCATCGACAGGTCCCTCAGTCTGAACTCAATCAGATATTCTGTGGTTCCGTACGGTGCCAGCTCCGCATAATCCGCCGGGCTGACGAGGAACCGCTTCGACGAAGCGAGCAGCGAGTTCATCTGTGAATCCCGCAGGAACCCCGCTACGGTGAGACTTGTGTCTCCCACGGTAACCGTCCCTCCCTCCTTGACGGAGCCATCCTTCATGTAACTTATCGGGACATACACCTCGCCGCCCCGTACATTAATCACATTCCCGTCCAGATCAAGCAGATAATCAAATTTCCCGCTCTGTGTGCTGAAGCCGTTATCCTGCACACTGTCCGCAAGCGTATGCCCGTCCATGACAATCCTAGCGCCTTCTACATTAAGGAAATCAAGCACCTGGTGTTCTTCAACCTTATTGTTCTGCTCTGCAAAAGCTTTGAGCCGGGCTTGATCCAGCTGGCCGGAATGCATCTGCAGGAAATGCGGCGTCTTCGCCTGCGTCATCAGATGATCGATCGCCCCGCTCAGATTGACAACCAGAATGGCTGACAGAGAGACGAGCATGGCTGCAGCAGCTACGAACAGCATCGTCGTGAGTGTAATTCCCTTGCTTGTGCGGATATCTCTGCGGATGATTCGGTAAAACATAAGTTACCCCCTGCTCTCAAGACTTGTAATGGATTTGAGCCGATAGATCATGACCGAAGAGGCGCTTAACAGCAGGCCGGCAATGATGATGAGGAGTCCCATCCCCCGCCCGCTGCCAGTGCCGATGATCCGTCCCACACTACCCGCCAGAACTCCGCCGCTTACCAGCAAGGGAGTAAATACGTAGTCTGCCAGCACACCTGCCAGCATATAGGCCGCCACGAATCCAAGCTGCGAGAGCAGTCCGATCAGTGACCAGGCTCTCCCCTGGACGGAATTGTCGATATTGGTGCGGACCAGATAATCCAGGGCAGTATTTGTAAAGGGCAGCATGGCAAAAAACATAAAGCCCGCAGCGCCGATCAATACAATGTTCTCACGCAGCCCGAAGACGGCGATACTGATCCCTGAGCAGAAAAGCGACACTGCCAGCATGCGCACGAAATTCTTTTGTATCCGCAGCATCCCTATAATGACACTCGACACCAGCATTCCCGATGCCATGACCGTCTCAAGCGTCCCCAAGACCGCACTGCTGGAGAACGCCAGAATCATCGGCATGCATAAGGTCTCGATGAACCCGATGAAGAAGGTCATGACCGAGGTCATAATCACCAGCACCAGCACCCCACGGTTCCCGGAGACCGCCCGCCAGCCTTCTTGAAACTCCCGGAGGAAGGCCGGTGCCTGCTCCGCCTTCTTGGAGGCAAGACCACGGCGGACCGCAAGTGTAGTAGGTACGGTTACCAAAAACGTGCAGATGTCGATAATCAGCAGCAGCTTCACATCAGAGACTGTAAGCAGCAGCCCGGCAATGAGCGGCGAAATCAGATATTTGGCGGAGCCGGCAATCTGCACAAACCCGCTGGCCTTCGTATACTGCTCCTCGGTTAGCAGATCGGTGATCGTAGCCTTATAGGCGGGATCAAGCAACGAGGAGAATACCGAGCTGACGGTTACCCCTAAGCAGATCTGCCACAGCTGTGCTTCTCCATTCAGCAGGCAGACCAGAATATAGATCAGACCTAAAGCAGAGAGCGTATCCCCTACCACCATTAGCAGCCTGCGGTCATAACGGTCCGCCAGCACGCCTGCGACTGGACTGAGCAGCAGTGACGGCATGAATGCCAGGAGGGTCACCAGCGCCATAGCCGACGTCTGCCCGGTCTGCTGTAAGGTATAGATCCCCAGCCCGAACGCGGTAAGCCCGCTGCCGATGGCTGAGATCAGTTGTCCTGACCAGAGAAACAGGAATCTGCCGAATCCTATGCCGGATTTACTCATCACCCTGATTTCCCTTCGCTCCATTGGCGCTGCCGAACATCTGCATTACGCTCATCAGACTTCCGCGCACGGCACCAAGCAGCCGTTCCACATTCGTGATGAAGGCCAGAATGCGTGACATACGCTCCTCCTCCGTCATGTCAACCATATCATTATCAAAAATCGTGGTGGCATAGACAACGACCATCTCCATACATTCATACGGATAAGGAGTATTGAATATCCCCTGCTCTATTCCCTCGCTGATGATGGAGGCCAGAATGGGCGGAACGCTGCGGATGACCGCCTTCTGAACCTTTTGATGCATCAGTGCATTCTGCGGCTTGTGGATATGCTCCATAATCTCCGTGCTGCTGCTGTCTCCGCTGCTGATGTTCAGCGCCATGACTACACGGAGAATCCGGTCAATGACGGGTATGCTCTTGTCTTCAGCAACCTGCTGCGCGGCATGAAGAATAGTGGCATTCGTCCGCTCAATCAGCGCGTCCATAATATCCTCCTTCGACTTGAAGTGATAATACAGTGTCCCGCGCGCAATGCCGACCTTGCCCAGAATATCGCCGGTGCTCGTACCGTCGAAGCCCTTCTGTCCGAACAGTTCCTCGGCTGCATCCAGAATCTCATTTCTGCGGGCTTCCGCTTCTTTTACAACTCTCATGGTCATGTCTCCTTATGGTGAAGCTGGGATGATACTAACTTTGGGTGTAACCGTAACTCTATTTGTAATAAACCCACTCACCGACCGACTGTCTGTCGGTGAGTGATTATAGCATATCACGCTTGGCTGGAACATGGTAGCTTAAATTTTTTACCTACATTTGGCTTACGCACCCTCACAGCAGCGATTGTATTCGGTTTTTTGCATACCGCAAAGCAGGGATTCTCCATATCAGAGAATCCCTGCCTCACGCCCGCATTGTGCCAGCACCTTCTCCAGCCCGTTCACCAAGCTTTTGAGCACCATCAGCTTGCTTCCGGAGTCCAGCCGGTAATAGTTGCGGGTGCCTTCTTTGCGGACGCTAACAATTCCGGCTTCTATCAAGATTCTAAGATGATGGGACACGACCGGACGGGAAAAGTGGGTGATCCCTCTGATCTCGCCTACACGCATGCCCGGATCTTGCGGCCCTTGCAGCAAGGCCATCAGGATGGCTTGCCGGGTCTCGGCACCGACCGCGTTCAGCACCTTCAGCGAATTCTTGAATTGAGACGCCAGTTCATCCATCAATTCCTGATCCATGGAAATCCCTCCTATGTGCTTCATCGTCACGAATCCTAATTCTTCTTCAGCGGCTCACCCCTGGAGCAGTGACCAGAATCTTGCTGGCCAGGGCAATCATCTGCGCCCGCTCCTCCCCGGTAAGACCCTCGGTTACCGCCGTAATCTGACGCTCGATCTGCTCCCCGACCTCATGAATAATCTTCCAGCCTGCCGGAGTAGCCCGTACATTGAATGCCCGCCGGTCACTCTCTGATACAGTTCGTTCTACCAGCCCGCGGCGCTGCGCCCTGTCGACGAGCCCTGTAATACTGGATTTATCGAGGCCCAGATGCTTCGCCAGCTGCAGCATACCCGGCTCCCGGTCGCGCAATATCCCCAGCAGACGGATCTGAATGATCGACAGATCATGCTCCGTTCCTATTCGGGCCAGGATATTCTGCACCAGGAAGGATAGCTGCACAAGGCTGTCTACCATCGACAGATCTTCCAGTTTATCAAAAGAATTATCATAACTGCTCATTGATTTCACTCCACTTTTGTATATTTCAGACCTGTTTGCTCCTATTGTACCACAGCAGCCGTTGACTTTGTACGTAATACAAACTATATTGTTTGTATTACAAACTTATTAGTTTGTTTCACAAACAAAAATCACTCATCCAGGTATACCACCTGGGTAAATGGAGGCCTATTTATGTACGCTGCTATTGTAAGATCATTCAATTCAGCTCCGAAATACGAAGAGATTGAAGCTCCGGCACCCTCAAGAGAACACGAAGCTCTGGTGGATGTGCTGGCTGCCGGATTACATCTCCGGGTCCGGGCACAGGCCAACGGTTCTCATTACACGAGTACGGATGAACTGCCGTTAATCCCCGGTATTGACGGCGTCGGACGGCTCCCGGATGGTAAGCTGGTCTATTTTGTTGCCACCGATAATGCCTTGGGATCGTTCGCAGACCAGACCCTCATCGATCTCCGCCGCGCTGTCCCGCTACCCGCAGATGCTGATCCCGTGCTCATCGCCGCCGCCATGAATCCAGCCATGTCTTCATGGGTGACTCTCCGCCGCCGGATTCAGGCTAAGCCCGGGTTCAAGGTGCTCATTCTGGGCGCCACCGGCAACTCCGGGCAGATGGCCGTTCAGATCGCCAAGCTTATGGGAGCCAGTCAGATCATCGCTGCCGGGCGCAACCCGGAACGTCTCCGTTCGCTTACACAGCATGGTGCGGATGTACTCATACCGCTAACCGGAGATCCCGGGACAGTGGCCCGGAATCTCGGCGAAGCCTCAGCCGAAGTGGATATCGTTCTCGACTATCTGTGGGGTGAGCCTGCTGCACTCGCCATGCTCCCGATATTAACCCGCCGGTCCGACCGCAGCCGGCTGTTAACCTGGATTCAGATCGGTTCCATAGCAGGTGCGGACGCCGCGATTCCTTCCGCTGCGCTCCGTTCTGCCAACTTCCAGATCATCGGCAGCGGCCAGGGGTCCGTCACGCCAGCCGGTTATCTGGCGGAATTTCCGGCGCTGATCCATGCGATTGCAGAAGGTCAGCTTACAGCGAACCCTATCGTTTATCCGCTCTCCCAGATTGAACAGGTATGGAAGACTCCGCCGGCCAGTCAGCAGCGTATTGTCTTCGTGCCGCAAGCGGAAACGGATTTGCCGTCCTTTTAAAGGACGGTACAAGCTATGTCCGGGTATCGTCAAGCTGAGTTGCTTCGATTGTAACTTCTGTTCTTGAACATTCTGGAAAGTGAGTGATAGACTTAGCAGGGTACGCTACTTGAAGGAATCTTCAAAGGAATGATATCAACCCATCATAGAACAGGAGGCCGAAGAGCAGTTGGCGATTTATCTGGTTAGACACGGCAAGGATGACGAAGGATATCGCGGCGGATGGAGCCAGCGGGGGCTGAATAGCCAGGGTTACCGGCAAGCCGAGAAGCTTGGCCGTTTTTTGAGAGAGAATTCGGCTTCATTCCCTATACAACGTATAGTCAGCAGCGATCTGCAGCGGGCGCTGGATACAGCCGGTGAGCTGGCAAGAGAACTGGAGTTACCCTTGGAGCGCAGTACGGATTGGCGGGAGATGAACAATGGCGTGATCGCCGGTATGCCGAACGAAATCGTGAATGAACGGTATCCCGGCTTATACTTCTCAGGCCTGCGGATGGACGAGCGTTACCCCGGCGGAGAGAGTCCGCTCGAATTCTTCACACGGATTCAGGAAGCCTTCACCCGGCTGTGCGAAGAGCATGCGGACAACGGCCCTGATAATAACCTGATGGTTGTTACACATGGCGGTGTCATAAACATCATCTATCACCTCATCAAAGGGATCGGCTGGAATAACCGCGGCAGTAAATTTCCGGCTTCCTATACCAGCCTGCACAGAATTGAGCATGTAGATGGAAGATGGAGCCTTTCACTGGAAAATTATACGGTCTAGCTGCTGCGCTAACTCTGCGTTACGCAGGCGGCCCGATCAACACAACAGCACACGCCCGGCTGCCGAGATTCTAATCTCTGCCGCCGGGCGTGTGCTGTTAATAATGCCTGAGTAATTGAAAGGATGCATCAGGACGTATAATTCTGCCCCAGCCCAAGGCTGCTTAGCAGCTGTCTATAGGCAATGGATGTCCGGTCTGCCGGAATATGGGCTTCAGCCTGCAGATCCAGCGGCAGATCCTCCGGCGTCTGCGACTCTACCATCTCCGCATCCTCCTGGAACACCTGTAGATTGAACTTGACGGTATCCTCGATTGGGGCGTTCTTATCGAAGTTGCGTGAGATCGGGCAGAACAGCCGGGTATAACGGGCCGACACCGGAGAAGCACAGTTCAGAATCTTCAGCCTGCCCTCATCCGGGAAATAAACCGTCAGCGATGCGGCGAACGGGGCGAATACACGGAATTCCCGCAGCCACTGGAAGCCTTCAGGTGCAGGATTCTCCTGCCCTTTGCCATAGTTGCTGACCGTGCTCCAGTATTCGGCGACCAGCTCCGTCTCCCCTTCGCGCCATACCTTGTACTGGGGGACCTCAGTGTTATTGCGGTCACCGAAGGTTGCCGTATGCACGTAGGCGAAATGGGATACATCCAGGAACCCCTCCATCTGCCGCCCGGAAGAGCCGGCTATGTCGAAGCTCGGGATCAGAATATTAATATAGTCGGGGTCCTCCCAGGCCGGGAAGGCGGGAATCTGCTCCGGCGCATCTGCAAGGCAGGTCCAGATCAGACCGTACCGTTCGATGGCCGGATAGACGATCAATTTCAATTTGGGCGAGATTTTGGCGCTGGGATGCGCCGGTACCGCAGTACATTTCCCTTCACAGTTATAGCGGAACCCGTGATACGGGCAGACAATCTCCCCGTTCTCCACCCACCCCTTACTCAGCGGGGCTCCCCGGTGAAAACACAGATCCCGGGCAATAACCACCTTGCCTCCGCTGCGGTAGCACACCAGCTTCATATCCAGCAGCTTGACCGCCACCGGCTGATCCTGTACCTCTGCTGCCGTAGCCACCGGATACCAATACCGGGCCAGAATGCGCCAGTCTTCAGGTGAGAAGGTGCAATCACGCGGGAGTTCAAGCTCTGCCTGCCGTTTCTTTTCCTCTAACATGGCTGCCCCACCTCTCCATATAGTATAGATACATAAGATTTCTTAATTATATGTCATAATAACTGACTTGTTGAGTGTATTTTAAGCTAAATTCATCATGACAATCAATTATTTAGCTGAAAATTTTGGTTTCGAGCCTAAAAACAACTTTACAATGTTATGCAAAATGACATATCGATGACCTACCCAGATTCGGTACGGTAATTGGGCCGTTTTAATTTTAGCTAAAAATTTAACTAGGTTTCAAAATTTCACTTGCTTTATTAAAGTTATCAGCTATAATAAAAAACATAACAAGCAAAACAAATTACGGAAAACAAAAACCAGGGAGGAATTAAAATGACAACACTTAATATCGGAATTATTCTTGGAAGCACACGCCAGGGCCGCGTTAGCCCGCAGGTAGGGGAATGGGTGAAGGGGATCGCTGACGCCCGTGGAGATGCTAATTACGAAATCGTAGATATTGCCGACTTCAAGCTGCCGCTGCTCGGGGAAAGCGACAGCTATGCTGAAGCTCAGGCTTGGGCAGCTAAGCTGGCTACCTTGGACGGATTCGTATTCATCGTTCAGGAATATAACCACAGTCTATCCGGGGCACTTAAGAACGCACTGGATTCTGCTCGTGAAGAATGGAACAACAAGGCTGCCGGTATCGTCAGCTACGGCTCCGCCGGAGGCGCCCGCGCCGCTGAGCATCTGCGCGGTATTCTCGGCGAGCTGTCCGTAGCCGATGTGCGTGTACACCCGCTGCTCTCGCTGTTCACCGACTTCGAGAACGGTTCTGTGTTCAAGCCTGCTGACCTGCATACTGCCAACGTCAACGCCATGTTGGATCAGGTATTGGCCTGGAGCGGCGCGCTGAAGACACTGCGCCAGTAAGAGTTCATTCGAAGCAGTTCCAGATCTATACAAGTCCGAACATGAAGCAAGGGGAATCTCCAGCCAGATGGCTATGGAGATTCCCCTTATTTGTTCTACATTAATAATTCTCAGCCCTTATCGCGGAAGCAGCCGGCTGATCAGCTCTCTGCGGCTGGACACGCCAGTCTTGGCGAAGATCGATTTCAAATGATCCTGCACCGTATAAGCGGAGATATGCAGCGATCCTGCCAGCTCCTTGGTCGATAGTCCCAGCGCCAGCAGCTCTACCAGCTCCTTCTCCCGCGCAGTCAGGGTGAAGGCTTCGGCCAGCAGCCGGAAGACATCGCCGGAGCGGGCACTGACGAAGGATACGGCGAGTTGTGTCTGCGGACCGCCAAGCAGGCTTGCGGTAACCGTCAGATACACTCCGTCTCCGATTGGAAGACTTGTTCTTGCCTGAGCAGTCCCGGTTCCGGCAGACTTCTTCGCGCCGAGCACCCGCAGGCAAACAGCACGTACCGGACCGGGAAGCAGCCCTTCTTCGAGCTGCTCCAGGTTCCAGATCTGCTTCAGCCAGTAACGGGCCGCTGTATTCGCACTGACCGGGACCAACTGTTCACTCAGCACCAGAATTCCGTCATCCTCAGGCGCTGCCCGGTCCGCTCCGGTTACCGGCAGGACAGAGGCATATGCGCGCAGACGTTCAGCGATCAGCGGAGCTGCCGAAGCCAGCAAGGTGCAATCCTGCTCCTGGAACGGCGGCTGCCCCAGCGGACGGAATAGGGTCAAGAATCCCCAGCAGACCCCGCCTGTGCGCAGTGCCACGCGCAGCTCATCCCCGAATCCGGCGGGCTGCAGCACCTTGCGGTAACGCGCGCTTATCCCCAGGCTTCCCCCGGTCACTCCGCTTAAGCAGGCTGCCGGAATATCCGCCGCCGCTAACTGCTCATACTTCATATAATCCTCATGCAGATATTCATATTCGAACAATAGCGGATGAACCTCTTTAAGTCCCTGCTCCGTGACCGCCCCTGTGGTTAAAAGCGTATGCGGGTCTACTGTCGTACAACAGGCCGCAGAGAACGGCACCAGCAGGCGGAGTCTGGCAATCACCGCTTCCCGGTACTGCTGCGAATCCAGCACCGGCCCGCCCCGGGCAGGATCAAGCTGTAATAGGGTATGTATTCCCTTGTTCATCTTCTGTCCTCCCCTCTCCGAAATCCCACAAATGTGGGATAGTCTGCCGCCCCTCTTAGCAGGATAATGATACGTAACGTTAATTATACCGCAGAACCTGCAATCCACCACGAAGGACGGGAATAATCATGAAAACAGATATAGTAGTAATCGGCGGCTACGGCCATGTCGGGTCACAGATCTGCCGGCTGCTCGGGGCCCGGCACCCCGGCAAGGTATACGCGGCAGGAAGAAACCTGCACCGGGCCGAGGAATTCTCCCGCAGCACCGGAGGGAAAGTGAAACCGCTCCAGCTGAGCGCCGACCTGCCGTTGGAACCCAAGCTGCTGGAGAAGGTCAAGCTGGTCATCATGTGCCTTGATCAGCAGGACACGCGGCTGGCTGAAGCTTGTCTGCAGACCGGCACCCATTATGTAGATGTCTCGGCAAGCGGAGACTTCCTGACCATGCTGCAAAGGCTAGACCCTGTGGAGCATAATCTCAAGGCAGCGGCAGTGCTGAGTGTCGGCCTCGCTCCGGGGTTAACGAACCTGCTTGCGGCACGTGCCGTCCAGGAGCTGGACCATACGGAGCAGATCGGCATCTCGATCATGTTGGGGCTGGGCGACAGCCATGGACAGGCGGCAATGGAGTGGACGGTGGACAATCTCGGAGCCGACTTCGAGATTACCGAACACGGCAGACCGCGTACCGTCTCCAGCTTCACAGAAGCCACAGCTGCTGATTTCGGCTTTGACTTGCGGCAGCACCGCGCCTACCGCTTTCCTTTTTCGGATCAGATGACTCTGCCTCAGATCCTTAATGTCCCTTCTGTCTCGACCCGGCTCTGCTTCGATTCCCGGAGCATGACCTCAGCAGCAGCGCTGCTGCGCCGCACCGGACTGTCCCGTCTGCTGCGTAACCGGACGCTACGCAACCTTGCGGTCCAGGCGTTCACCCGCTTCCGCTTCGGCTCGGAGCGCTATGCGGTCAAAGTGGATGCTTACGGCACAAAGGACGGCAGAGCCGCTTCCAGAGAATACAGCATTACAGGCGTACATGAAGCATCCATCACAGCTCAAACGGCGGCCGGAGTTGCACTAAGACTCTACGAGTCAGCTCCACCTCCCGGTGTCTATCACATTGAGCAGCTATTCTCCCTTGATTCACACGGGGAACAATGCTCGCTAATTCCATCCGCCTCGGGCGGAACCGGGCCGTCCTTCCGTTATCCGCTGGAGGGAATGTCTATCTGGACCCGCTCCGGCCGGCCTTCACATGCTTAAGCTGGGCGACAATAATTACGCTGATAATCACCAGCAGGAACCATGAGCTGATCTTGCCGAAGCCTACCAGCTGCCAGCTCCCGTGCTGGTCCGGGTATTGCCACGCCCCCAGGAAGGTCGCGATATTCTCGGCCAGCCAGATGAAGAACCCCACAATGGCAAAAGCCAGCACAAGCGGCATCCGGTATGTCTTGCCCTGCACCCGGTAGATGATCCAGGTACGCCAGAAAATTATCACGACCAGGGCTGTCAGCCACCATCTGAAATCGGGAATGAAGTGGTGGGTGAAGAAGTTCAGATAGATCGCGCCGCCCAGCAGTCCTGCCGAAGCCAGGCCCGGCCAGCCGGTCAGCTCCATCTGCAGCCTACGCCAGATCTGGCACATGAAGCTGGCCACGCTGGCGTACATGAATCCGCTGTACAGCGGAACGCCTAACAGCTTCGTATAGCCGGGCTCCGGGTACGCCCAGGAGCCCATTTGGATTTTATAGAGCTCCAGCACCAGACCGATCACATGAAACACACAGATGACCTTGATCTCATCCAGCGTCTCCAGCCCGCTCCGGTACATCAGGTACTGCACAGTGAGCAGGAGCAGCAGAATCAGATCATAGCGGTGGATGAACGGCAGCCGGAACGTGTCCGTAAGAATGAGAGTCCCGAAGATCGCCACCGGAAAGATACAGCTCATCGCCTGATGATACCCGAAGTGCAGCAGCCTTATCACGGCTCTCAATAACGTCCCCTCCCCGCTCCCGTTACCCATCATTCTGTAGCATCCGCTGTATATTCCAGAATATCCCCCGGCTGGCAGTCCAGTGCCTTACATATTGCCTCAAGTGTTGAGAAGCGGATCGCCTTGGCCTTGCCGTTCTTAAGGATGGACAGGTTCGCCATCGTAATTCCCACCCGCTCCGTTAGCTCGGTCACACTCATTTTCCGCTTAGCCAGCATCACATCAATATTCACTATAATCGCCATGGTCGCCACCTCAGACTGTCAGATCATTCTCAGATTTCAATGCTATCGCTTCATTCAGGAGCTTCTGGAGTACCGCCGCGAATACAGCAATCACCATGGAGGCGAAAATAAGGATCAGCCCGATCACAATAATGCCCGGGGCATCATCCTTCTCCGCCATCAGATAGAACAGCGGCAGCCCCAAGGTGAACATTCCGCTAATCGATACAGCCGCATGCTTGATATGCTTCAGCACCCGCACCGAACCCTCAGCGAAAGCCTCATTACGGTCAATGAAGCCTAACAGCCTGTAGGCCTGGGACAGTGCAATGAAGAACGGCAGAGCCGCCCCGTACAGATCTATCATCACCAGCACCTGGATGTAAGAATGGTCTGGATACAGCTCCGCCGCGAAGTCAGATATGGCAGGGACCACAAAGATACACAAGGCCAGCGCAGCCAGCGCGAACAGAATAAGTACCGCCTTCAGAAACGTGGTTGAGCCTGGCTTACGGTTCATCACACATACACCTCACTTGTTAGAGTGAGTATAACTTAGCATAGTATTTATTGTTTATCAATATATTTTAATCGAAAAAGAATATATTATTGTTGTTCATCATTTCCGGCAGATGTCAATAAACCGCTGTAGCCCGGCTGACAGGGTCTCGTTCTTGCGTGTACAGACAGCAATATGGTTGCTAAGCTGAATGCCCTCCACATGTACCCGGCATAACTGCTTCCACTCTACATAGTCCCGCACAGCCAGTGAGGAGATGAAATTGGTGCCATACCCTGCCATAACCGAACGGATCACCTCGCCCAGTCCGCTGAACTGCAGGGTCACACGCGGCGGCTTCAGACCGTAGGTTGTACAAAGCGAGACCAGACGCTCCCGGGTGGAGCTGCCTACCTCACGCATCACGAACGGCTCCTGCATCATCTCCGGCAGTGATACCGTACTATTGGCAAAAGGGTGGGAGGGTGCCACTACAAACCACAACTCATCCTCAAACAGCTCCAGCCAGTCGACATCCTCCGGCTTCTCCTTGGCTCCGCCCCCGTAAAAGGCGACATCTGCTTCATGACGCTGCAATTGTTCAAAGGCCTGCGCCGAGTTGGTGGTGGTAATCTCAATCTCCATCTCCGGGTGCCCCGCCTTGAACCGGGCGGCCCAGCCCGGGACCAGGAAATTCGCCGGAAGATAGGTGGCGGCAATACGCAGCTTCCCCTTCCGCCCCTGGCGGTAATCCTCTACGAACTCTTCTATCCGTTCTTCATAGGTGAAGAGATTGCCTGCCTGCTTCGCCAGCTCTGTCCCGAAGGGAGTCAGCGAGATGCCCCGGCCGCTGGGACTACACAGGGCTAGGCCCAAATCCTTCTCCAGCCTCTTGATTTGGCTGGTAACTGCAGGCTGGCTGATCCTCAGCCGGGCTGCTGCCTTGGTGACGCTTCCCGTCTCGGCCACATAATAAAAAAGCCGCAGTGCGTGAATGTTCATAATTACGCTCCTATTCATAGCTTTTATTCATAACTTATTATTATGAGTAAACCATTAACATATATTAGTATTATGAATGATTTTACCTTATATTTAAAGCAGATCCAATACAACAATACAAAAACACAACTAACGGAGGGATTCACATGGAAGAACAGAACAAATGGAGCAACGTAGACACTTATTTCAATGACCGATTATTGACGAAAGATCCGGTCCTGGACGCTGCGCTGGATGCGAATGCAGGGGCCGGCTTACCGAATATTGATGTCGCTCCCAATCAGGGGAAGCTGCTGTATCTGCTGGCCAAGATGAAAGGGGTATCCAACATTCTGGAGATCGGCACTTTGGGCGGTTATAGCACCATCTGGCTGGGGCGGGCGTTGCCGGAGACGGGCAGACTGGTCTCACTGGAATTCGAGCACAAGCATGTTGTAGTAGCTGAGGATAACCTTAGAATGGCGGGGTTAGCAGACAAAATTGAAGTGCTGGAAGGTCCGGCTCTGGATTCGCTGGCGCTGCTGGAAGCCCGGGGCTGTGAGCCGTTTGACTTCATCTTCATTGATGCCGACAAGCCGAACAATCCGCATTACCTGAAGTGGGCGCTGAAGCTGGCGCGGCCGGGCGCGGTCATCGTAGCGGATAACGTGGTGCGTGACGGCGAGGTGATTGACCCGGGCAGTGCGGATGACCGGGTTCAAGGCATCCGGCAGTTCATGGAGCTGCTCTCCGCAGAGCCGCGTATAGACGCTACTGCACTGCAGACGGTAGGCAGCAAGGGTTATGACGGATTCGTGCTTGGAATTGTTACCGAATAACAAATAACCCGCAGGCAAGGATCATCAAGGCTATCCGGCTCTGCGGGTTATTTGTGGTTGCAGCTTCTTTTTCAAATATAGATATCCTTCTATTCCTTCGACAAGCCCTCAATCACCTTATCGATATTCCACTTAATCATCTTCAGGTAGGTGTCTCCGTCTTCGCCTTCCTTAGCCAGAGAATCTGTGAAAATCTTGGAGTGGACCGGCACCCCGGTCTCGCGGGAAATCGTCTCCATCGTCTTGGGATTGACACTCGTCTCCAGGAATAACGCCGGAATCTGCTTCTCCTTGATGATGCCGATGATCCGGTTCATCTGCTCCGGTGTTCCCTGGCTGTCGGTGTTGATCTCCCAGATGAAGGCAGACTCGAAGCCATAGGCCCGGGAAAAGTATTTAAAGGCCCCTTCACTGGTCACCAGCACGCGCTTCTCCTGCGTGACCTTGCTCACAGCTTCCTTAGCATACTGATCCAGCTCCGTCAGCTCCTTCACGTACGCGGTCTGGTTATCCAGATAATACTGCTTGTTGTCCGGGTCCCGTTCGATCACACGTGCGGTAATGACATCCACATATTTGACCGCGTTCTGGATATCCAGCCAGGCATGAGGGTCAACCTGGGACTCCTTCCCCTTCTCGGTCAGGTACATCGGCGTGACCTCTTCGGAGACAGCAAACGCGGCCGCTTCCTTTTTGGTCACCTTGAGCAGATCCTGGAACCAGCCCTTGCCGGTCTCCAGATTCAAGCCGTTATAGAAAATAAGGTCCGCGCCGGAAACCCTGCCTGTATCTGCGGGTAGCGGATCATACATATGCGGATCTGTGCCGATAGGCACCATACTGTAGACGTCCGCCTTATCTCCAGTGATATTCCGCGTCATGTCTGCAATGATCGAATACGTGGCCACAATCTGCAGCTTGCCGTCATCCGCTCCCCCCTTACTGGTGTTGGAGCATGCTGCGAGTAAGATAAGGAGCAGGGATACGGTTATGATTTTGACGATATGAATCCGATTGGTACGTCTCATGCTTGCTTCAGTCCTTTCCGCAGAAAATTATTCTTGGGCGATATGATGAATGAAATGCTGAACAGGGTGACGCCTACCAGCACGATTGTTGCACTTGTCGGCAGATTGTAGCGGAAACTCACGTATACGCCGATGATCCCCGAGGCTGCCCCAACTGCGGACGCTAATACGATCATATGCAGCAAGGAATTGGACCACAGATACGAGGTGGCTGCCGGGATGACCAGCATGGCAATGACCAGCACAATCCCGACCTGGGACAAGGAGGAGACGGTCACTACGGAGAGCAGCATCATCAGCAGATAATGATACAAGCCGGTCTTCAGCCCGTACGCCTTCGCTACCACCGGATCGAATGAACTGATCAGCAGCTCCTTGTACAGCAGTGTAATAATGGCAAGCACCGCCAGCATGATGATGAAGGATTGCAGCAGCTCGGATTGCGGAACCGCCAGAATATTGCCAAACAGAATATGGGTGAGATCCAGCCCGCTGCGGGCAAATGTAATCAGGACGATACCGAGTGCAAAGAACGAGCTGAGAATGATGCCGATGGAGGTATCGCTCTTGATATTGCTGCGGCTGGTGATGAATTGAATAAGAATAGCGGCTAACAGTCCGAACAACGAAGCGCCCAGCAGCATGTTAATGCCCAGAATATAAGACAGGGCGACGCCCGGAAGCACCGCGTGAGATAAGGCATCGCCCATCAGCGACATTTTGCGCAGAACGATGAAGCTGCCCAGCGCCCCCGAGACAATCCCGAGGATAATCGCAGATAACCCGGCGTTCAGGGCGTATACCGGAATATTCAGTAGACCGGATAAGGACTCAAGCATGAGCGGCACCTCCTGCCCCCTGGATCATCACATTGCCCAAGGAAGTACCGTAAGCTCGGCGGATATTCTCTGTGGTGAAGGTATCCTGCACATCTCCAAAGGCGATCAGCTGCTTGTTGAGCAGAATGATTTTATCGAAGTATTCTTCGACCTCATGCAGGTCATGATGCACCACCAGAATGGTCTTGCCTTCCTCACGGAGCTGCTTGAACAGGTTCACAATGATGCGCTCACTGACCATATCAATGCCGACAAACGGCTCATCCAGGAAAAACACACTGGCCTCCTGGGCCAGCGCCCGGGCGATAAACACCCGCTGTAGCTGCCCGCCGGACAAGTTACTGATTTGCTTATCCGCAAGGTCACCGATCTCCACCATCGCCATGCTGCGCTCCGCAATATTCCGCTCCTTCTTGCCTGAACGCCGGAACAGCTTCAGGTTCGGAAAGGTTCCGGTCAGCACCGTATCCTTAACAGTAATGGGAAACGTCAGGTCAATATCGTTCTTCTGCGGCACGTAGGCGATATTCCGTCTGTACAGGGCAATGTCCTTGCCCTCTGCCTTCACCGTTCCGCTTCTCTTCTTGATCACATCCAGCAGCGCCTTAATGAACGTAGACTTCCCCGCACCATTGGGCCCGATAATGCCGACCGAATGCCCGAAGGGGATATCGAGCGTCACTCCTTCCAGCGCTGAATTGCCGAAATAATCAACGTTCAAGCCTTTAATCTGAATCATGTCTGCACCCCGTCTCTTGTTTGGTCTATCTATATAAATTGAACTAATGATTTTTTGATTTGGGATTGGCCGTGACTCCAGAGAAGTTTTGGACTTCCGGCCGCTGTTGTCGTAAGAATTTCTTGATTCGAACCGCTGTACGCGGTGGAAATCCGGTGACTAGCTGATGCTTACGATGCGAGCTTTCCTGCGGAAAGCTTTCAGGCGGACGCTACCGCTCCTCCAGTTCCAAAATTCCCCTCCGCCACTTTTCCCTTTACATATATTTTCAAGTTCAATCTATATAGCAATTTAATGAATCTATTGTGTATATTGTTTCTCATAAACACAATTGTTTCCCAAAGGAAACTTTTATTCTTATGGATAATATATTTGATCAAAGGCAAGATGTCAACGGTAATTTAAATTTAAATTACAGTCGTGGCTACTCCTCCAACGTATATTCGTGTCCAAGGTCCTAGGCATGTCCGCAGGCAGGGCGTCTCATTCTTAGCCGCAAACAGGTGGAAAAACGTATCTTAATCAGCCCACTTCAGGCAAATATAAGGAAACAAGTGGAAATAGTACAACTAAAATAGTTTGTTTGGGCCTTCTGCGGCTGCATTCGCTGAAATTAAGTGTTGTTTATACAACTGTTGTCCGGGAAACGCTTATTCGTTCATCAGCAAGTGGAGGAAATCCACCTATTTTCTGAGGTAAACGCCTCTCTACTGCGCCGCAGCAGATTGTGTTCGGTTTTCCACATACATCTGACCTGCGCGTACTCGTACCACACACCGCAGCTCCGCATAAGCAAACTAACATCATATTTGCCGGGTACAATAAACAAAAAAGCCTAACCCGGCGGCCGCGAGCGCGGACAACCTGATTAGACTGGGACAAGTTTCTCTCTTCACCATTCATCCTTTTTTACCATTCATCCTGTTTACCATTTGTCATACTATCCATCACTCACACTATCATTACTAATCCGCTCACTATCCCCCGCTACTCCTCAAAAATCTCCTCCAGCACACGCCCGTCCCCCGGCCCGAAGTCCAGTCCCAGCATCCGGCCCATCGTCGGGGCGATGTCGACCATCTCCAGACCGCCGATGGAATAGCCCTGCTTGATCCCCGCGCCTGCGATGATGAGATTGCAGCGGTATCCGCTTGCATCCGGCGAGTAACCATGCGTAGCATAGCGTATGCCCGCCGCCTGTAGATCGGTGACCAGCGTGTCCGCCAGCGCCTCATCGAAGCTGTAGCCCCGCTGCGCTTCAAGCATAACTTTTGCCACCGGACTGGCGTGAAGCAGGTCCAGCTTCTCTCTTCCATACACGCTCTCAATTCCGGGGCCCCCGCCGCTCCTATATTCATCCACCGCCGCCAAGGCTAGCCGCAGCGCCTCCTCATCTCCGGGCCGCACATGCAGATAAGCTGAACCGCCGCCGCTCTGGAAGTAGGCCCGCCAGTGCATCACGCCGTCCTTATCATAGATCAGCCCCTTAGCCTGCAAAAGATTGTTCAAATGCAGCTTGTAGCGTACGTTGAACTGACCATGGTCGCCAAGCACCATTATCACCGTCTCCTCCCGGATTCCGGCATCCTCTACCGCCTGCATGATCTCCCCCAGCCGATTATCCATCCGCAGAATGACCTCGTCTACTTCCCCGCTGTCCGTGCCGTACAGATGCTTGGTGTCATCCAGGTCAATCAGATGCATCATGAGCAGGTTCGGTTTATGGCGCTTAATTGTATCGGCGGCGCACCTCGTGGTGAAGTTATCGAGCTGCGGCTGCGCGATGCCCTGCCTGATCCGTCCGTATTTCAGCTCCAGCCGGGCGCAGTAAAGGGGACTGCCGCTTCGCAGTACCTTGAGCGCCTGATTCTCCCCTTTTAGCGCACGGATCTCCGGGATATTATACTGAATCGAGGACTTGCCGCTTACCGGCCAGAGCAGTCCCGCTGTACTCAGCCCCGCCTTACGCGCCGCATCATAGATGGTTGGCACCTGAACAGCCTCGCGGAACCAGAACCAGCGCTGCTCCTCCTCCGGCACGAACGGCTGCAGCGGATTATTGTGATAGACACCGTGTTTATCCGGATAGACGCCGGTAGCAATGGTCGTATGTACCACGTAAGTGAGCGTGGGATAGACACTTCTGAGACGGTTGCTGTAGGCACCGCTGGTGATCAGCTTCGACAGATTGGGCAGGCGGCTGGCCATCTCCCAGTGATCTTCAGAGAAGGCATCATAGGAGATAACGATCAGATGCTTGGCTGCCGAGGGTGGTTGCGGTTGCAGTCCGGTGAATTCCATACTATGTCCCCTTTGGCAATGTAATGAAGATGAAGAAGCCGATCAGAAAGAGCGGGATAATCGACAAAATACTATAGCGGGCATCCCCCGCCAAGGTAGTGGTCAGAGACATTAAGGCAGGGCCGAGAATCGCCGCGAACTTGCCGAAAATATTATAGAACCCGAAGAATTCATTGGAATTCTCCTTCGGGATGATTTTAGCAAAATAGGACCGGCTGAGCGCCTGAATACCACCCTGTGCCGAGCCGATCAGCGCACCCAGCAGGAAGATATGCCATACCGAAGTAATGAAAAACGCTGCGATACAAGAGATAACGTAGGTGAAGATTCCAGCAATAATCAGATTCCGAGTGGAGTAGCTTTTGGCCAGATTGCCATAGAGAATCGCGCAGGGAAAGGCAATAATCTGGATGATCAGCAGAATTCCCAGCAGCGTGAAGGTGTCCAGGGCATCTGTGCCGAGGACGGAGGTGGCGTAGGGCACAACCATCTTGATAATCGTATCTACTCCGTCAATATAGAAGAAGTAAGCAAGCAGGAACACAAAGACCATCCGGTGCTGGCGGATATTCCTGAAGGTGTCAGCGATACGCTGAAAACTCCGGACCACAGGCTTCGGCTCAGGCTCGATATAATATCTCTGCTTCACATCCCGGATCATCGGCACCGTCAGCAGTCCCCACCAGAGCGCCGTAATGATGAACCCGATCTGGTAGCCGATGGCCTTGTCCATTCCCAGCAGGAAGATCAGCAGCAGACTGATGCCGAACGGAATACAACTGAAGATGTAGCCGTAGGCGAACCCCCGGGTAGACACCTTGTCCATCCGTTCATCCTCCGTAATATCCACCAGGAAGGAATCGTAGAAGATGTTGGACCCGGCGAAGCCGACCGCTGACAGAATGTAAAAGGCGACGAGCCGCTGCCATTGACCGCTGTCCGGGGACACGAAGGCCAGGGAGGCAGTGGCAAGGATACCGAGCGCAGCAAAAAAAATAAAAAACCGCTTCTTCCGGTCCTTATAATCGGCAATCGTGCCCAGAATCGGGCTGAGGACCGCCACCAAAATACTGGCGATCGAGTTGAAGTACCCCAGGTCCATGCTGCTGCCCACATTCTCGAACATCCCGAAGATAATCGGCAGCAGCGCTGTAGTCACTGCCATGGAATAGGCGGAATTCCCGCAGTCGTACAGAATCCACGATCTCTCCTCTTTGCTTAGCTTCATCTCATCTTCTCCTCTTATAACCGATTGTTTCAGTTATATCACGCGAACATATGAAGCATGTTAATGGGGTGTAAAATCACGGGCAGTGCTGCTATTACGATTATGTCCATCATACCATAGGCCATCTTCCCAGGTGATGACTATATCTGAATCGGTAAAGTAAGGTTTGATTAGCTAGCTGCCCGTAAAAATCCACCCTGTTGTGGTCACACCATGAACTCTTCCGCAGCTGACAGCAGCTCCGCTCCGAATTGGCGCTGAACCCAGGTATCCGAGTAGACCGTATCGAGATACCGTTCTCCCTTATCATGCAGGATGGCGGTACAGACTGCGCCGGGAGGAATCTCCTCCTTAAGTTGCCGGATAGCAGCAAGCACTGCCCCGGAGGAGGCTCCGGCCAGAATGGATTCCCTGCGGGCCAGCGCCCGGCAGCCCTTCACCATATCGGCATCAGTCACATGCACAATCCGGTCGATCAGGTCCAGTCTGCGCAGCGGGGGCACAATACCGGCACCCAGTCCAGGGAAGAGCCGCTTCTTCGGATGGCCGCCAAAAATAACACTACCCTCAGCATCCACCGCCACAATCCGGGTCCGCAGTCCCTTGTCCTTCACGTATTCTGCCAGCCCGTTTATCGTTCCGCAGGTACTGACACTACAGAACAGATAATCGACCTGCCCCAGCTCCGTCACGATCTCCGGCATGGTCGTATCATAATGGGACAGATAGTTATTGGGACTAGCGTACTGATTCGGCCAATAGCTGCCCGGTATCTCCGCGAGCAATTGCTGCACACGCTTCAGCCGGGCCGGCAGGAATTCCCCGGTTTCAGGATCGGGGCGGTCAATGAAATCAATGTCCGCACCCAGCGCCTTCAGCATCTGAAGATTCATCCCGGTGGTTCGGGCGTCCACTACGCTGATGAAGGTCATCCCGAGCTGCTTGCATATCATGGCCAGGCTGATCGCCATATTCCCGGAGCTGGATTCTACAACAACGGTCCCCGGTCCGATAAGACCTTCCTTCCAGGCTTCCCGGATCATCCGCAAGGCTGGGCGGTCCTTAGCGCTTCCTCCCGGGTTCATCAGCTCCATCTTAGCGTATACGCTGAACCTGCTGGCGTGAAACAGATGCTCCAGCTTGAGCAGTGGTGTATGTCCGATAGCCGATAATATCCCGTTGTTAAGCCGGGGCTCCGCCCTTCCCTGCATTTGCTCCTTCTCCTTCTTCTTCTCCTTCTCATAATACAGCTTCTTGTTCTTCACCTGCCCGCCCGCAAGCTCCCCGTCCTCTGCCGTCAGAATGACCTCAATATCGTCAAGCAGGTGATTTGCGATCATCAGACCAATCTCCGGGATGCATGCCCTGATCTCTTCCCTGATGACCGGAACGCAGGAGGGAGCCGCTGACCTGCTCTGGATATACACAGATAATGCATTATGGCTGACCCCGACCCGGACCCTGGCCTGCTGAAGATGACGGTAGACGACCTGTTCAATATCGTAGATGCTGATTTTCTCCCCGTGCTTCAGTTCACGCCCCACTCTTTTGACGATAGACTGGAAGCTCTGCCGCTCCGCGCCCTCTATCTGCACGGTCCTGAAATCCCTCACGACATCATAGGTGACAAACCGGAGGGCAGGCAGCAGCTTACGCACGGTTGAGGTAAGCACGAGAATGCCTTCGCCGACGCCCAGCGGGCCGAGTCCTTCCCCTATGATCTCCGTTCCCACAGCTTCGGCGACGATGCCTTCAGCCAGCAGATACCGGCCCAGCTCATGCGAATAATAAGCAATTGTGCCGATTTCAATGGACCCGTACGTATCGGTAATATCCTGCGGTCTCAGGCCGAACAGGCGGGCCATATTCTGCTGCCACTCCCGGGTGGCGATCTCGCCGACCAGAATGATTTTGCGGATTCCAAACGTCCGGGGGTCCTCCGCAGCATATACGATATGATCCAAAATCGAAGGCATGGTGTACAGCAGGTCGGGCCTGAAAGTCTGAATACGCTCAATATGCTGTTCTACCGGCAACTCGAAGGGAATGGAGCTGTTCACCAGTCCCAGCCGTGCAAAAATAGCCAGCGCCGTATCCGCAGCATGTCCGGTCCCCATATCCGCCAGCGCCCTGGCACATCCGCTTCCCTGAAGCAATTCCCCGAACAGCCTGGTTTTGATATCGATATAATGCTGCTCATCCTCTTCCGAATAGACGATTGATTTGCGCCGTCCTGTACTGGTGCCCGAGGTCCGGTAGACGGCAAGAGAGGCATCGGGTTCATTATTATAATAATGAGTGTCCAGCAGCTCCGAAGTCATCAGGGGAAGATGCTCCAGACTATAATTCACGTGCTCATTGCCAATGAGATCCTCGTACCAGGGGAAGTACCTGATTACTTCGTTTACCTTATCCCGCCACTGCTCCGCCATTCCTTTCGACGCCTCCCGCACCGGTTGCCTGAACGCAGCCCCCGGATGAATACCTTCAATAATCTATGTATTCATCTGCCTGTGTGTTCGGCCCCGGGGCATCCGCCCAAGCCAAATCCGGCTCTGTACCGTACTATAGCCTATTAGAGTCCATAGAACGGGGGAGCAGCATGAAGGAGCAAATCAGCCGCATATCCAATAAATTAACGAAGACAACGGTACTGGCGAAGAAGGCTGAATTAAAGCGGCATATCCCGGAGACCCGAAAATTAAGCCGGAGAGTACTCCAGGCCATGCTGCAAAACCATCAAATGGTCTATATTAAGCCCTGCTGCGGTTCGTTAGGCGAAGGGGTCATACGGGTTGAACAGCGGATGCTGCGGAGTGGTAGCCGCACTGGCGGAAGCGAAGCTGATTCGGGGACCACGTGGTCATACCGCTATCAGGCAGGGACAAGGATACACACATTCAGTAATTACAGCGAGGCATATCAAGCCCTCCTGGCGGAGACCGGGGGCCGGTCCTATCTGGTGCAAAAGGGCATCCGGCTGCTGACTTACGGCGGACGGCCGTTTGATATCCGCGTGATGGTACAGCGTAATCCTCAGGGGAAGTGGGAGGCTACAGGAGCGGCGGGACGCGTGGCTCATCCGCAAAAGGTGGTTACGAATGGCAGCCAGGGCGGAACTATCTATCCGGTGGAGACGCTGCTGAAGGCTTACACCCGTTCCGGGAAGCGCAGCGATCTGCTTGCCGAAATGAACAGACTTGGCGTGAATTGCGCCATCCAGTTAAGCTCTGCCTATCCCGGACTTAAGGAAATCGGCCTGGATTTGGCCTTGGACCGGAGGCTGACTCCCTGGATTCTGGAAGTGAACACCGCCCCCGATCCTTGCCCGTTCACCAAGCTGAAGGATACCTGGATGCTGGAGAGGATCGTCAGATACGGCAAGGCCTACGGGCGTACCTACAAGCTCAAGTGCATGAAGGCCAAGAGGGGCGTGTAGGTACAGCATGCCCCATCCTTGCGCCCGGTCTCCGGCCGCACGCAAGCTTCAGTGATTGTCACGGTAAGCTCCCGGGGTGCTGCCGGTGTATTTTTTGAACACCTTGTTGAAGTAATGCTTGTTCTCATACCCGACCCGGCGTCCGATCTCGACTACCGGCAGATCCCGGTGGAGGCTTAGCAGCTTCTGTGCTTCCTTGATCCGGGTAGTATTCAGGTAATTGACGAACGTATCGCCGGTGACCTTCTTGAACAGGCTGCTGATGTAATTCGGATGAAGATTCATCAGCTCGGCCAGATGATCCAGCGACAGGTCATTCATATAATTCAGCCGGGTATAGGCAAGAATCCGCTTGGCATGGGGCGGACAGTCCGTACTGTTCATAGAGGGAAGATTCCGGTTCACCCGACTTAGCAGCCGGGCTACCTCCTCCTTATCCACCGGCTTCAGCAGGTAGTCCACTACTCCGTAGCGGAGCGCCCGGCGGGCATATTCGAAGTCATCATGTCCGGTAAGAATAATGAAGCGTTCACATAAACCGTTCTCCTTCGCCTCCTCCATCATCTCGAACCCGTTCTTCTCCGGCATATGCAGGTCCGTTACCGTCACATCCGGCATATACTCCTTCATAATCTGAAGCGCCTCGAAGGCGTCACCCGCCTCGCGGATCTCCGCTCCGGCCGGCGCGGCTCCGCCAATCACCTTCACCAGCCCTCCAAGGATAATCGGCTCATCGTCTACGATCAGAATTCTCATGCTTGCTCTGCCGCCCCTTTCGATAGGATGATGGTCAGGCTGGTCCCCTTGCCCTCCTCACTCTCAAGTACCAGCCGTGAGGACCCGCCATAAAATGATTTAATCCGCTCGCTGACATTATACAGGCCCACGCCTCCCTCCGCCTCTTCCTGAGTATTCATCTCTTCCCCGCGGGATAACCGGGCGCGAATAAGCCGCACCTGTTCCTCAGGAATACCAATACCGCTGTCGGATACACTGATTCGGATCTCCTCCGCCGTCTCCTTGGCCTGAATCAGAATATGGACCGGCCGCAGCGTCACGGCAGCTCCGTGAATAATACTATTCTCGACCAGCGGCTGAAGGATGAATCTTGGACAGATCAGGGTCTCGGCAGCCACAGCGACATCGACCTCATAGGTGAGTCTTTTTTGCAGCCGCATTTTGTGAATATTAAGGTAAAAGACCACCGTCTCAAGCTCTTGGGAGAGAACGGTATGATCGTCCTGTGCGGACAGGCTGTAGCGCATCAGCTTCCCGAACCAGTAAGAGATCTCCGCCACTTCCTTGTCGTTGTTCGATTCGGCCAGCATGCGGATGGTCTCCAGCGTATTATAGAGAAAATGCGGCTTGATCTGGGCCTGAAGCACCTTGTAAGCGGCTTCCTTATTGCGCAGCTCGGCCCGGTGGACATTGTTGATCAGCTCATCCATGCGCAGGAGCATTGAATTATAGGTCTCGGTCAGGAAGCTGATCTCATCCCTGCGGCCCGGCTTATCCTCCTTGCTGACCGACTGCTTCAGGTTGTCATCGTTCAGATTGCGCATATGCCTGGCGAGCCGGAGAACGCGCTTCGTAATCGTTGAAGCCAGTGAGTAATAGGCGAACGACAATAACGCAAGCAGCACCGCAAAGGTCGTAATCATCACCAGCTCCTGGCTCCGGATGGAGCGGAACACCTCGGATACCTTGCCGATGACGGCGACACGTACACCCAGTTCCTTCATATATAACTGATTAACAATGACCTCCCGGTTGATAAAATAGGTCTGTGCTTCTCCCGAGGCCAGTCTTCTCCAGGTGGCATCGTCCACCGCTGCGGGAATGCCTTCCCGCTCCAGCGGTTTGCCCTCCGGCGGCAGAAGCAGCGCGGTCCAGTCCCCTCCGCCGGTCGCCCGGTAGAACTTGCGGATCAGCTCGCTGCTGACCCGCAGCTCCAGCAGTCCCACAATTTCGGTAAAGTCATTGTTATATATATTCTGATAGAACACCAGCGGGGGCGCTTCCACCTCAGGATCGGGAATGATCCACTTCCCCTGTCCCGGCAGCAACAGGCGGGCAGCTCCTGCCCCCTGTGCATCCAGTGACGACAACTCAAGCAGCCGGTCTGTGATTGGCAACACCCCCTGCTTGGTCAGATAGATTCTGAACGACTCAATCTCAGGACTGATATTCAGTGATTGAATAATGAGCGGATTGATGTAACGGTTGTAGGCATATACACTCTCAGCGTCAGACTCATAGCTGCCGTCCAGATAATCGGTGACATACGGATTGTATTGCAGCATCCGCTGCGTGGAATCAATCCGGGCCAGGTCTGCCTTCATATTGGCATAGGCCTGCTCCAGAATCTTCTGACGGCTCTCCACAAACTGGCCGCTTACAGAGTCGTAGATCTTACTGTAATAATAGTAGCCAAACGCAACTACCGGAATAAAAATCAAAAGGATATACCCTGCTATCATTTTGCGTACAATGCTCACGGCGGTCTGTCCCTCCGGTGCCTGACTTGTGTTCTCTAATCCTATCATGAACATGTAAAACCCGGTAGAGACAGGTCTCTACCGGCAGGAATTCGCTTATTCGAACAATGCTTTCTTCTTCTGATAGGTCTCATTCGCCCAGTCGGTAAGCTTCTGCAGGCCGATGTTCTCCGCATTCTTCAGCATATTCTCATAGGCAGCTACTGCAGCTTCCTCCGATTCAGCCAGATAGATTTTGACCTTCTCATTCTTGACCATCTCATCGATCTTGGTCTTAATGGTCTTCTCCTGTGAATCCGGCTGGGTCTGGATCAGCCCGATCTCAGGCTTGTAGATGCGGACCGACTTCAGATCCATCAGCGCCTGGGTCTTCTGCAGATCAGGCACGTAGGACAGCATTCCCTCTGTGACCCCATCATTATAGAGATACCACCACTTAATGCCGTTGGTGTTCACAAAGTCGGCATCGGACGGATTGTATTTGAAATCAGGGTGGCCCTCTTCATTCCAGGTCCAGTGCTCTCCTTCGACACCGAACATCGTCAGCTTCTTGCCTTCATCGCTTGCCAGATACTGAATGAACTTGATTGAGGTCTCGGGGTCCTTGTTCTTCTTGGTGATGAAGGTTCCGGCGAAGCCAAGCCCGGAGCTGACTACCTTGGCATCCTTCGACAGCACGCTTGGCAGCATTTTGAAGGTGTAGTTGCCTTGATTGTTCTTGATCTTGATGTTATCGGAATCCGCCGTGGTTACAGTATAGCTGTGGGCAAAAGCCTTGCCGTTCGTGGCATACTGGTCATCGATCTGGTCATTGGCCAGAGCGAAATTCTCAGCCAGGATATAGCCATTGCGGTACAGGCTGTTCATGAATTTGAAGAAATCGAGCATCTTCGGCTGCTTGATCGCATATTCCACTTTGCCGTCCTGCTCATACCAGCCGTCCAGCAGCGTCTCTGTGCCGAACTGGGCCAGGAAATACTGCTCGATCCAGTCTTTATCCATGATCAGCGGAACCATATCAGGGTATTTCTCCTTGACCATCCCCAGCACCTTGACGAAATCGTCCAGGGTCTTAATCGGCGGATTGCCCAATTCCTTCAGAATATCCTCGCGGACCGCGATGCCCGGGTTGCCGTCGCTGCCCAGAGAATATTTGCTGTTCTTCATCTCCTCCTCGGTAGCGAAGGAGTTGCGTACGGTGTAGAATTTGCCGTCATCCATCGTATGGATGGCAATCCGTGTCTTGTCGATTTTGAAATCCGGCGCATACTTCTCGATCAGCTCATTCCAGGAATAGGAGAGCTTCGAGTCGGATAAGCGGTCAATATTGGAGTAGGTGAACACCAGATCAGGCAGATCGCCCGAGGCAATCATCAGCGGGAGCTGCTTGTCATCGGTGGCTACCGTGACCTTCAGCTTCACGCCTGTTTTCTCTGTGATTTTGTCGGCAACCGGTCCCTTCCATTCCGTTACGGGATACCAAGGCGCATCGATGAAGAGGCTTAGCTCCTTCACCTGTCCGGGCTGGGCGGTTGCATTCCCGCCTGCGGCGGCGTCCGGGCTGCCGGACGGGGCGGGCTTATCGGTATTTCCCCCGTTACCGCCGCAAGCGGATAACACTACGGCCATTGAGAGTGCGGCTGCCACGATCTTGAAGCTTCTGCTTTTGTTCAAGCGAATCCCTCCATGATTGAAATAATGAGCTGTATGAGCGATGGAACATTTGAACACTGAGGTACTGTCCTAGCCTTTTACCGAACCCAGCATGATTCCATGTACGAAATACTTCTGCAAGAACGGGTACACACAGATAATCGGCACAATCGACACGACCATTGAGGTCACCTGTAAGGAAAAGCTGGTCACCCCCGCCGAGGCGCTGTTCGCCACCGCAATGGAATCCATCGGGGAGTTACTCTTGTTGATGACCTCCATCATGCGGAAGGCCAGCGTGCGCAGCTCCTCGGACTGGACGAAATAGGCTGAATCCAGCCAGGAGTTCCATTGCCCGACCCCCATGAACAAGGCCATTGTCGCCAGTACCGGCGTCGAGACCGGCAGGATAATCCGGAAGAATATCGTAAGCTCCCCGGCCCCGTCCATATGCGCTGACTCTTTTAGCTCACCGGGAATTTCACGGAAGAATGAGATCGCAATGAGCAGGAAGAACGTGCTGAGCATGGACGGGACAATGTAGACGGCGAACGAATTGAGAAGGCCCAGTGAACGCAGCACCACATAATAAGGAATCAGTCCGCCGGAGAAGTACATAGCGAATACAATCACTGTGAAATAGACCTTGCTGAACAACAGATCCCGGTGTGATAAGCCGTAGGCGACAATGCTGGTCAGCAGCAGTCCGAGCAAGGTACCGGAGACGGTCCGCAGTACGCTCACCAGGAAGGCCCGCACCCATTTGGGATCATCCATGAACATCCTGTAATTCTCAAGGGTGAAGTTCCGGGGCCACAGGTACACCCCGCCAAGCAACGAATCTGAGCCTTTATTAAATGATGCTATTAACACATAATAGAACGGGTACAGCATAGTAAGCATGATAATGAACAAGGCTGCATAAATCACGCTGTCAAACACTAAATCCTTCTGTCTCTGGCTCTTGAGCATAGCCTTCCCTCCTCTCTCTAAAACAGACTGGAGCCCGATACCCGCTTGGCAATATAGTTACTGGAGAAAATCAGCGCTACCGAGATCACCGATTGAATTAAATCGATCGCTGCTGCATAGGAGAACCGTCCGTCACTTAAGCCTACCCTGAATGCGTAGGTCTGGACGATCTCAGAGGTGGGATTATTAATGCTGTTGCCGAACAGGTAGGCCTGCTCGAAGTTGGAGCCGACCAGTCCGCCGCCGAGAATGCTCCCGATGGTCAGTACCAGGACAACTACGATGGTTCCCTTCATCCCCGGCAGGGTAATATAGCGGATTCGCGCCAGCCTGCCAGCACCGTCAATCTCTGCGGCCTCATAGAGCGAGGGGCTAATCCCCGATATTGCAGCCAGAAAAATAATCGTCCACCAGCCCATCTCCTTCCAGACCGCGCTACCTACCGCCAGCCCCCAGAAGTAGTTAGGACTGGTCAGGAAACCGAGTGGTTCATCCACAAATCCCATCGCCAGCAGCGCCTTATTGACGACACCGACATCGGTGGACAGGAAGGCATACGATACGCCGACCACCACGACCCAGGAGATGAAATGCGGCAGATAGCTGATCGTCTGCACGAACCGCTTGAAGGCCATGTGCTTCACTTCGTTCAGCATAATCGCCAGCAGGATCGGCGCCGGGAAGGCAAAGATGACCTTCAGCAGACTAAGAACCAGCGTATTGCGGACCAGCTTGCCGAACTGATAGTCATGGACGAATTCATCGAAATACCTCAGCCCGACCCAGTCACTCGTGAAGATTCCCTTGATGCCGCTGGAGATGCTGTAATCCTTGAACGCCATCAGAATGCCGAACATCGGAGTATACGCGAAGATCAGCAGATAAACCATGCCTAGTCCAACGAACAAATGCAGTACTTTCTGTTTTTTAAACCGCTTCCATAAAAACGACCGCCGGCCTCCGCCGGTTCCAGGACTTCTTGGCTGTGTTTCCAATTCCATATGCGCTCCTCCCTCGTACCTTTAGTTTACCTGCAAGCGGCGGGGCGCCGTAAGTTCACATTCTTAAGAAAGCGTTGTCATTTTTGAATACGCTTCCTTTGTTTATTTGTTGTATTCGTCTTATAGTATAGAAGACAGACTTAAGATTTGAACTTGAAGCTTGGTCGTCACTGCGGTGAACATTTGGACTTCCGGCCGCTGTTGTCTTTGGATTTCCTGATTGTAACCGCTCTTCGCGGTAGAAATCCGGTGACTAGCTGATGCTTACGATGCGAGCTTTCCTGCGGAAAGCTTTCAGGCGGTCGCTACCGCTCCTACAGTTCCAAATTTCCCCTCCGCTTCTTTTTGCTTTTCGTTAATTTCTTTAGTGCTTCTAATAACAGAAGCTCTAAGATGAAAGATACAGGTGCCGACTATGAACTCTATGGAATACGGACACAGTGAAGGTCCAATAGTAAAAGGGAACGGGTACAAGCCCCCCAATCTGCATAGATGGGGACCCGGCGTCCGGGATGTATATGCGCTGCATTATATCGTAAGCGGCAGAGGTTACTTGAAGACCGGCCAGGCGGTATACCCTGTGGAGACGGGCGAGAGCTTTATGATTTTTCCGCAGACGGAGGTGTATTATTATCCTGATCCGCAGGACCCGTGGGCGTATTGCTGGATTGAATTCAGCGGGGCGGAGGCTCTGCGCTTGCTTGCTATGATTCATATCTCACCGGAGCAGCCCGTTGTAACGGCCGCCCCGCAGGATTTCAGGGTTATGTTCGAGCAGGTCAAGGGGTATCAACAGGAGCCGTATGTAAGGGAGCGCTCGGATGCGGCGCTTCATCTGCTGCTGTCGTATTACATGGAGTATTATCCGAGTGAGCAGGCCAGTCTCAAGAAGGACTATGTAGGGTCAGCGAAGGCCTATATTGAGAGTAACTATTGGAAGTCTTCCTTGTCGGTGCAGGATGTGGTGGTCTATGTGACGATTGAGCGCAGTTACCTGTTCCGGCTGTTCAAAAAAGAGACAGGCCTCTCCATCTCCGGCTACCTGACCACCGTACGCATCCGGCGGGCCTGCGAGCTGCTGGCGGAGTCGCGGCTGTCGGTGAAGTCATTGTCTTACTCGGTCGGCTACCACGACCCGCTGTACTTCTCGAAGATATTCAAAAAGGTTACTTCTTACACGCCGTCACAGTACAGAAAGGTGTATAGGGAGGGGACGGTTTCCCTTCCAACGGCGGATGGGGGTGGGGCGTGAGAATGGCGGGTGCGGGGAGAAGCTGCCTGTGCGGTGAGCGTTGGCGGGCGCAATGTAATCGGTTTTCCGATTACATTTCCGTCCACACCTCCCGTCCGGCGCAATGTGATCGGTTTTCCGATTACATTTCCGTCCACACCTCCCGTCCGGCGCAATGTGATCGGTTTTCCGATTACATTTCCGTCCACACCACCCATCCGGCCCATTGTAATCGGTTTTCCGATTACATTTCCGGCTACACCACCCATCCGGCGCAATGTGATCGGTTTTCCGATTACATTTCCGGCTACACCTCCCACCCGGCCCATTGTAATCGGTTTTCCGATTACATTCAGGTGACGCTGTTTTTCAGACCAGATCTGGACTTTGAATTGCACCTATGTACTCGTAGTATGTAACTCGTGGAGATATCTCTCTCGCTACAGGTCGGAATTTCCTCTTATCCACCAGCATACGGCTGTATTTAATAATTGTGGTGTAGTGTAGCTCAAGCTCTCGCGCAGCATCGCCGGGACGAAGGACACGATAGTTACGGATAGCTAACCTCATCAAATCCCGTTCAATTCTGGAATATGATTTCTCAGTGCTACTATTAGCCGTTCCTGCCAACAAATAAGGAGACATAACGTTCCGCAGCGTGGAGAGGACGAAAGACGGATTCTCTTTCATCTCATCCAGCGAGATATAGAGAACCATGTAGTCCTGGGATTGCAGGAAGAGACCGCGATTCAAGTCCATCCGGTATTTGCTCCGGTCCGTTCCATGCGATCCGTAATCCATAATCTCAAATGCAACACGCGAAGAACCAACCTTCCACAGTAAATCGATAAAATAGGATCTGCCGCGCCAGTCCTTAACTTCATATTCAGGATGGAGTCCGTTAAAATGTCCGGTAAGCGGCCACCATACACATTCAACAAATAGGCGGTTACCATAGCTATGCCCCCGCTTAAGTGCATCGAGCCGCTCCCCCTTTCTTCGTTTCAAATGCTTGCTTAACCATTAGTCATGTTCTTCTGTAAACCCCACTCTAATTCCCCCGCTCAGCTAATGAGATTAATCTCTAAACGCACAAAACCCCGCCTCCTTCTGCAAGAGAAGAGAGCGGGGCATTCTTTGCCACGTTTAATATATCTATTACTAGTGTGCCACTTTTGCTCAGCGAAAGCAAGATGAAGATCACAAAACGCCTTACGATCCAACTGCACACTGCCCATTGTATTCGGTTTTTCGCATACATTCGATCCCCCCCCCACCTCCGCACTGCCCATTGCATTCGGTTTTTCGCATACATTTGGCCCGCGCGATTCTACACTACCCCTCCCACCAAAAAAGGGCTGCTCCCGGCGCATTACGCCATGGGAGCAGACCTTAAGTAATGTTACATACCTCGTGCCTGTCTCAGCTTACTCGGCCGGAGCGGGTTCCAGCACCGGCTGGAGGTCGAGCTGAGGGTCTGGCTCAACCACACTGTCCGGTTGGATCAGACTGTCAGTGATCGTGAGGTCCTGGGCGTCAGTGGTTTCCATCAGGGCTGATGAGCCGCCCAGATATTGCTTCAGCCACTTCAGGGCAGGGCGCTCTGTGCCGTTGGAATTCACCAGATGGGTACCCGATGCCCAGGTCTGATTCTGGATGTAGCCCCACAGGGTTACGCCCTTAACGGAAGGATGGTTCCAGAGCACAGGGAATTTCTGTTGGTATCTGGCAAGCTGGGTGTTGTCATCACCGGTAATATCCAGCTCGGAGACATAGATAGGCAGGCCTGTAGCAGCAAGCTTATTGAGCACGGTATTCATAGTGGAGACGCTGACGTTATCCATATTGAAGTAGTGGCACTGAATGCCGATTCCGTCAATCAGTCCTCTGGATTTCAGGATATTGATAATGTTCACGTACTTGTCGGCTGCACTGGGGTCACCGATAATGCCGTATTCATTGATCAGCAGCTTGGAATTCGGAAACGCCGCACGGGCTTGCTGGAAGGACCAGATGACCCAATCCCAGCCGGTGCTTCCGTCGCCGCCGATGGCATTACGGTACGAGGGCTTGGCATGCAGCGGTTCATTGACAACATCCACGAAGGCTGATTTTGCCGCATAACGCTGCCCTGCCTGAGTAATGAATGAGCTGATCTCCGCCTTCTGCTCCGCTGCCGGTAAGCCGGCGACCCAGTTAGGCTCCTGGCTTCCCCAGACCAGGGTATGGAACTTAAACGGGATGTTTTTGCTAATCGCATAGTTATAGATCATGTCCGCATTGCCCCAGTTCATCTGGTTGCGATTGCCTTCAATGGCTCCCCATTTGGTGCCGTTCTCAGGGGTGACCTGATTCCAATAGGTGGTGAAGTTACTTGGTGCACTGCCTGCAATGATATTCCCCAGGAACTTCGATCCATTGGTAATTGCTGCGCTGGCATTGCCTGCCATCACAGAGGTGAGCAGGACACTCGCTAGGGCGAGCCCGCCCACAACCTTTTTAATTCTGTTCTTCAATTGAATACATCTCCTTTTTCTTAATGGACTTAAAGCGCACCTATTCCAGGCGCAGATAATCAAAATCAGCATAGCCGCCCGCTGACTTCGTCGCATAATTGAACAGCGCAAACCGGTAGCCCATAAAGTGAGGCAGCGTATAAGACATCTGCAGCGTATTCCCTATGGATGTCCAGTTGTTGCCGTCCAGACTATAGGAGAAGTACGCCTTATCCGTCTGATTGGTGAAATCGCAGAGCACCTTCAGATAGACTCTGTTCTGGCTGAGCGGCACACCCGCCACTTCAGTCATGGACCCGGAGCTGGCGTTGACCATCACAATGGATTTGGAATTGCCGGACATTTTCACACCGACGAAGCCGTATTTAGCCTGAAAAGCAGCCAGTCCGGCAACATCTCCGTCCTTCATCCCGCCCGTTTCCAGGGCCGTCACGCCTGTGCTCTTCGGCCCGAACGTCCGCTGGGTCAGCGTGTTCCGGGCATCCAGCAGGCTTGTACTTACCTTGCCGGTGGTCAGCCGCATGAAGCCTTGGCGCTGGGTCAGCGACCACTTCGAGTTATCGGGGTTGTGGTTCCACTGCCAGACCTTGGCTAATCCGTTTCCACCCGAAGGCGCAGTGAACTCGTCCGATGCATACACTTTCTTAACCGGATACCCTTCAACAGGCAGATTCAGAGTCCGCGGCGCCTTACCCCCGCTTCCGAAGACCGGCCAGTTGCCGGACCAGGTTACCGGCACCAGATACGGCATCCGTCCAACCGCCCCGCTATCCCTGAAGAGCATCGCGTACCAGGAGCCGGAAGGCGTGTCCACGATGCCTCCCTGGGCAATGCCCGAGTCGTTCAGCGAGACCTGACCTGTGTAGCCTCCGGTTAAGCTGGTGGAGCGGTAGGTCAACTGAGTGCGTCCGCTTCCCGAAGGCCAGCAGATCAGGAACACATAATAATAGCCGTTGATCTTCTGGATATGCGCGCCCTCGGCCTTCACAATGAAGTTCGAACCGGCAATATTGCTGGAATTCGGGATGATAACCTGACTGATTCCGCCGGACTTAATAGCCTTGGCATCTGCCGTCAGCTCAATCAGGCTGATGTTATCCGCCCCGTACACCAGAAAGACCCGGCCATTGTCGAACAGCAGCGAAGCATCGTGATAATAGCTGCCGAGGACCGACGAGGTCCAAGGGCCATTTTCAATATTCGAGGTCTGATAGATATACGTCCGGCCGGTTGAATTGGACCCGAAGGACACATAGTAGATCCCGTTATTGTATCGCAGGCTGCTGGCCCAAGAGCCCTTGCCGTACTCATTCTGTCCGTTGTTCAGATTCTGCGCATCCCCGTTCGCATACGTATCGTAGACATAATTCACGATCTCCCAGTTCACCAGATCATAGGACTTCATGATAGGAACACCGGGGGTCATATGCATGGTGGTGCTGGTCATGTAATACACATTGCCTACCCTGATGACATCATTGTCCGGGGCATCTGCATAAATGAACGGATTCGTAAAGGTAGCAGCAGCCGCCGTAGAAGGATTGAACAGAATACCGAGCATGAGCGAGATTGCCAGCAGGTACAGCCCTGCCTTTTTAAAAATAGAAGAATTTATATGTTGCACACGATAACCTATCCTTCTATTTCCCGATGAAACTGTACCATCCTTAAAAAGGACGGCAAAGCCGTTTCTACTTGCCATAGCATCCCTCCTCCCGTATGCTTACCTCGTCACTGGTTCCATTCAATATAATCCACATAGGCATCCCAGCTTCCATTATCCGTGGTTACGACCAGCTTGACTTCCTGATTGCCGGTGGCGTGGGCCACATTGGTCAATGTCTGTACCGAGGGCGTTGTGCCGCTGAAATTGAAGGAGCCAACGTTCACACCGCCGATCAGCAGATCCACCCGCGCCGTAGAGGAATTGTTGGAAGCCCCCCGGACCGAGAAGTTATGCGTGCCGTAGGCATAATACTGATTGAACGATACAGCGTCATCATTCCCGTACAGCGCCACTCCGCTAAAAGGGGAAGTGATCTTGCCCGCATAGGTTCCGCTGAGCGTCATGTCCTCCGCTTCCACCTTGCTCACCGGAGGAGGTGTTGTGCCGCCATCGCCGCCCGTCGAGAACTGCCAGTAATCGAAGTTGAACAGATTGCCAGAGCCTGATCCGGTAAAGACCAGATAGAGTCTGTGCACCCCTGTCGCATTGCTGACCGTAGTCTGTACTTCCTGCCAGGACTGCGCTCCTCCTGTATTTGGAACATTCAGCGTGCCGACCAGCGGGCCGGTTGCGCTGTCGAGCCGGATTTCGATCTTGCCGCCGCCTGTGGCGGAAGCCACATTCGCCTTGAAGCTGGAAGCGCCAGTGCCGAAATCGGCATTGCCCACGGCAACCCAGTCTCCATTGTTAATATTGGTCACATTCATATTGCCTACCGGACCGCCGGAGGCCAAGGAGCGTTCAGTGGTGATGCCCGCGTTCCAGCCGATCGTCTCGGCTTCGACTCTGTTATACGGATTCAGATTGGCAATCTGGGCGATGCCCGCCATATTTCCCTGAACCTCCTGAATGGTTCCGTTGGAATTATGGACCAGCTTGTTGATATGCGGAGAGCGGTAGCCCTTGCCGTCTCCGAGTACAGCCTTTGCTACAGTCTGGGCATGGTACACCACATACCACTCATTATTGAAGTTGAACACGGCATGGTGGTTGTTGCCGCCTACCCCGAAGAAGGTGTACGGATTCTTCAGGAAATGTCCGGTGTACGTAAAAGGTCCCATCGGACTGTTGCTGACCATGTACCCGATTTCACCTGCCGGATAGGCAGCCGGGTGCGTGCCGGAGAAGTTGAAGCAATACGAGTAATAATATTTGCCGCCGTACTTATGGATGCCCGAATCCTCGAACATATAGGGAGCATCAATAGTGGAGGCGCTTCCAACAATGCTGGTCATATCCGCACCGAGTCTCAGCACGCGGGCTGTCTTGGGATTCGCGATAGATGCCGGGTCGGAAGTGTTGGGGATGCCCCCGCCCGCATACAGATAGCCGCTGCCGTCGTCATCGACCAGTACCGCCGGGTCAAACAGCCAGGTCACCCCGGACATTCCCGGCGTGCTGCCTGTCACCAGTGCTTTGCCCAGCGGATCGGACCATGGGCCAATCGGAGAGTTGGCTGTCAGTACCCCGATGCCTGATGCACCGTTGGCGAAGTACAGGAAGAACTTGTCCTGTCCGTTGATTTTCTTCACGGCGGCTGAAGGCGCCCAGGAGAGCGAGGCCCATTTGGCAATGCCCGCAGAACCGTTGACATTGTTGGCTCCGGCTACCGGAATGGCGCCATGGTCTGTCCAGTTCACCATATCTGCCGAAGAGATGACATTGATTTTGTTCAGTGCGCTGAAATCATTGTCCTTCACGGTTCCGTTGCTGTTATAGACATAAGCATCACTCGACATATAGATATAGACTCTTCCGTTATACGTCAATGCAAAGGGGTCGGCACCCAGCTTGTGGTCCATCAGCGGATTGGAATTTCCCGGCTGTTTGGCTGTGGCGTTCCCTGCCGCCTGAGCAGACAGCATAGGCAGACAGCCCAGCAGCAGAACAAAGGTCATCGCAAGCACCGAGAGCTTTTTGAACATTGGCATTCTCCTCCATTACAATTTGTGTAAACCCTTTCAATCGGATGCGTTACATATGCCGGAAGCTCACAATCCTCCCCTCCTATTGAATTACTTGAATGAATCTACTAATATTTGTTATTCGAGATCATCTTAATATACTTCCGCCCAATGAACAATGTAGATTTTTGTTTGAAAAGTTGAAATTTTTTGGTTTTTATGTCTTAATATTTGCGGTTGTTGATCTCCATAGCAGCCAGCTCACGGGTGTATATATCCTCCGGGGTCACCATCCGCTTCGGCAGAGTCCGGCCGGCCATAATCTCCTTCACGGCCTGCGTCAGCAGCGGCCCCAGCAGCGGATTACATTCGACCACAGCGTTGATGCTGCCCGCCACCATCTGCTCGAACGCCCGCCGCGTCCCGTCCACCGACACAATAATAATATCCTCCCCCGGCACAAGTCCGGCCTCCTTAATAGCCTCCACCGCGCCAATGGCCATATCGTCATTATGGGAATAGAGCACCTGCGGCCACTGCTCCTTCGGCTGCTGCAGGAAGGTCTTCATCACTTCATGACCGCCGCTGCGTGTGAAATCCGCCGGTGCACTGAGGGTAATCTGCAGGTTCGGCTGATCGTCCAGCATCTTGCGGAACCCGCGTCCGCGGTCGATGGACGGTGTTGAGCCTACGGTTCCCTGCAATTCTGCAATGCGGATCTCACCGTTGTGATGGCGCATCTTGTCTCTCACATATTTAGCCGCCTTCACTCCTTCTTCATAGAAGTCAGAGCCGATGAACGTGACATAGAGCGAGCTGTCCGGTACATTCACTGAACGGTCCAGGATAATCACCGGAATTCCGGCCTGCTTAATCTCCAGCAGAATCGGCTCCCAGCCGGTCTGCACCACAGGCGCAATGGCAATCACATCGACCCCGCTGCGGATAAAAGAACGGATGGCCTCGAACTGCTTCTGCTGATCCTGCTCAGCATTCTTCAGCAGCAGCGTAATCCCCGCCTCCTCGGCGGCTTCGCGGATCGATGCGGTGTTCGCTTCCCGCCAGGTGCTCTCCGAACCGAGCTGGGAGAAGCCCAGCCGGGCCGGCTTGTCTGCAGCGGTCTCTGCTGTGGAGGGCAGCAGGACTGTAAGCGCCGGAGGAGAAGGCTCAGGTATGGGCAGCGCCTGCGGCCTGCCGTTATTCCCGCCACCCGTACAACCGCCCAGCAGCATCAGTGTCAGGACGATGCCCAGCAGCACAACCAGGCATTTTTTTACTGTTCGCACGCAGATTCCCCCTTCCGTATGATAGCGATTACAATTATATAGCAAAAAAATGGAGAGACAAGTATAATTTGTCTCTCCATGCACAATACCTATTCTTTTAAGGTCAGCCGCCTGGAGCTTAGCACCCGCTGCAGCAGGATGAAGATGAACAGCAGCAGACCGATGACGATCTTCGTCCACCAGGAGCTGAGTGTGCCCTCGAAGCTGATAATCGTCTGAATCACGCCCTGGATCAGTACCCCGAAGAAGGTACCCAGCACATATCCGACCCCTCCGGTCAGCAGCGTGCCGCCAATGACAACCGCCGCAATCGTGTCCAGCTCGAAGCCGACGGCATGCAGCCCGTACCCCGACAGCATGTAAAAGGTGAACACCACACCGGCCAGCGCCGAGCATAGTCCGCTAAGCGTATAGACCAGCACCTTGGTTCTCGCCACGGGCAATCCCATCAGCAGCGCTGATTGCTCACTGCCTCCAAGGGCATACACATTGCGCCCGAACCGGGTATAGTGAGCCGTGAAGATAGCGGCTGCTACGACAAGTATCGCGATAACAGCGCTAATGGAGAGGAAGCTGCCGCCCGGCAGCGGAATCCGCGTCTGCGCCATGGCGGTGTAGAAGGTGTTATCAATGGTAATGGTATCGATGCTGATAACATAGCATAAGCCCCGGGCCAGGAACATTCCGGCCAGTGTGACGATGAACGGCTGGATGGCGAAATAATGGATAATTGCGCCCATAATGGTACCAAATACGGCGCCCATCAGGAGTACAAGCGGGATGACCACGGCGGGCGGCCAGCCCTGCTGCTGCACGAGGCTCGCCGAGACCATTGTGGATAACGCAATCACCGAGCCGACAGACAGATCGATGCCTCCGGACAGGATGACGAAGGACATGCCCACCGCCGTGATTAGCAGAAAGGCATTATCCACCAGCAGATTCATCAGCACCTGAAGGGAGAAGAAGCCGGTGTACCGGAAGGAACCGGCAGTAAACATGACAATGAACAGCAGAATGGTGACAACGATCGGAATATACTTGCGGTTAAGAGGCATGACGGCTCATCTCCTTCTCAGCGGGGTAATGCCGCGACTTCCAGCGCGCGGCAATCGCGGCGCGGAAGGTGTCCGACTGGATCAGGCAGACGGCCAGGACGACACAGGCCTTAACAACCAGCGTAATCTCCGGCGGCACACCGATCATATAGATGGTGGTGGTCAGCGTCTGGATAATCAGCGCTCCGATCACGGTGCCGGTCAGATAGAAGCGGCCGCCGTTCAGCGACGTTCCGCCGATGACCACGGCCAGAATAGCGTCCAGCTCATACCAGAGACCGGCATTGTTGCCGTCAGCGCTGGAGACATTCGAGCTGAGGAGCAGGCCGGCGATGCCGGCGCATAGGCCGCAGAACACATAGACGGCCAGGATAACTAAGTGGGCACGGATGCCGGACATCTTGCTGGCGGCCGGATTACAGCCCACCGATTCAATGAACAGGCCGAGGGCCGTCCGCCGGGTAAGCAGCAGGGCAATCACCAGAACCAGCGCTACGACAAAAATAGAGAAAGGCAGCGCAGCCAGTGAACCGGACCCAATATACGCATACTTAGTACTGGTTACCGTAATAATTTGTCCGCCGGTAATGAGCTGGGCGATCCCTCTTCCCGCGACCATCAGAATCAGTGTGGCTATAATCGGCTGAATCCCGGCCATGGAGACCAGCAGTCCATTCCAGGCCCCCAGCATCAGGGACAGGCCTGCGGCCAGCAGCACCGAGGTCAAGATCAGTCCCATACTGTTCTCATCCGCTCCCCTGCTGATGCTCAGGCAGGCGATAGCGCCCGAGATGGCTACTATGGAACCGACCGACAGGTCGATCCCCTTGGTAGCCACTACGAGCGTCATCCCGATAGCTACCAGGATCAGCGGCGCACCGAAGTTCAGTATGTCGATCAAGCTGCCGTATAAATGCCCGTCATGGACGGTGATGGAGAAGAAATCCGGCGAATAACACAGGTTGAACAGCAGCAGCACAGCCAGTACGCACAGCGGCCAGAATAAATGATGCTTCATTACTACGCTCATGATTGGTTCAGCCTCCCGCAATCGCCTGCATAATCTGCTGCTGGCTCATGTCCTTCTCTGAAATTTCCTTCACCTTGCGGCGGTCGCGCAGAATGGCGATCCGGTCGCTGACCCGCAGCACCTCATCCAGCTCCGAGGAGATGAACAGGAACGACATCCCCTGCCGGGAGAGTGTCAGCACCAGCTTCTGAATCTCTGCTTTGGCTCCGATGTCGATCCCCCGAGTCGGCTCATCGAGGATGAACAGCTCCGGCTCTGTCAGCAGCCAGCGGGCCAGCAGCACCTTCTGCTGATTGCCGCCGCTGAGGTTCTTAATCAGGTGGTCCGGGCTGGGAGGATTGATATTCAGCATGCGGATGTATTCTCCGGCCAGCTCTTCCTGCCGCCCACGCGGGATCGTCTTGAACATGCCATCCTTGGCCTGGAGCGCCAGAATAATGTTCTCTCTTACCGTCAGATCGCCGATGATCCCCTCAGTCTTGCGGTTCTCCGAGCAGAAAGCGATCCGCCGTCCTATGGCCTCCCGGGGCGAGTGCACCCCGCCGCCGGATGACGGCAGGATCACTTGCCCGAAGTCCGGCTTGTCGGCACCGAACAACAGGCGGGCTGCCTCCGTCCGCCCGGAGCCGAGCAGTCCGGCCAGTCCGACGACCTCTCCCTTGCGGATATTCAGGTCGAACGGCTCGATTCCGCCCCGGCGGCCCAGCCCTTCCGCCCTCAGCAGCTCATCGCCCAGGCTGTTCTTGTCCTGTGCCGCAAGCGTTGGCAGCTCATCCAGCAGATGAAGCTCCTTGCCGATCATCTTGAGTACGAGATCCAGGCGGCTTAGCTCGTTCGCCATGTATTCACCGACCAGCTCGCCGCCACGCAGAATGGTGACCCGGTCGGAGATTTCATACATCTGGTCCAGAAAATGCGTCACAAACAGGATCGACAGCCCCTCCTGCTGAAGCTTCCTCATAATGCGGAACAGCTGATCCACTTCGTTCTGATCCAGGCTTGAGGTCGGCTCATCCAGAATCAGCACCTTCGCCGAGATATTCAGCGCTCTGGCAATGGCAACCAATTGCTGAACTGCAACAGAGTAGCTCTGCAGAGGCAGGGTGACGTCGATATGCAGATTCATCCGTTCCCGGAGCAGCTCCGCTGCCTGCAGGTTCATCTGCTTCCACTGGATGCAGCCGAACCGCCGCGGCTCCCGGCCGATGAAGATATTCTCGGCCACGGTCAGGTTGGGGCACAGATTCACCTCCTGGTACACGGTACTTATGCCCGCAGCCTGTGATTCCTGCGGGCTGCGCATGGAGATGGAGGTGCCCTCCATCTCCACAAGGCCTTCATCAATCGAATAGACGCCGGTCAACACCTTGATCAAGGTGGATTTACCAGCGCCATTCTCGCCCATCAAGGCATGCACCTCGCCGGGGAACAGGCGCAGACTCACATCTGTCAGGGCTTTCACCCCCGGAAACCGCTTATGTATCCGGGTCATTTGCAGTATGGGCTGCTGTGTGCTCAAGGCTATATCCACTCCTTATTCTCCATAGACAACCGCTCCGGCGGTTCAAGGACCGCCGGAGCAAGGTTTCTTTTGGCTTGCTGATTAATACTGGCGGCTAGGCAACGCTTCCTTGGCCTGCTCGGAAGTGAAGGTGGTCTCTTCAGTCACGATCCGTGCCTCTACCGGCTTGCCGTCGACCACATCCTTAACTACCTGCATCAGCTGAGGTCCAAGCAGCGGGTTACACTCGACGATGAAATTGATTTTACCTTCACTGGCAGCCTGCATTCCGTCCTTCACGGCATCGACAGAAATAATCTTGATATCCTGGCCCGGCTTGAGGCCTGCCGCTTCAATTGCTTGAATAGCCCCCAGCGCCATATCGTCGTTATGGGCATACAGCACATCAATTTTCTTATTGGCCTTCAGGAAGGCCTGCATGACTTCCTTGCCCTTGGCGCGGGTGAAGTCGCCGGTCTGTGAAGCAATAACCTTGAGGTGCGGGTTATCCTTAATGGTCTCGGCAAAGCCTGCCATCCGGTCATTAGCCGGAGCAGAGCCTGTAGTTCCCTGCAACTCTACAATATTAACGTCCCCGGAAGCATCCTTATACTGCTCGCTCAGCCACTTCCCTGCCTTGCGTCCTTCTTCCACGAAATCGGAGCCCAGGAAGGTAACATACAGTGAGGTATCCTTGGAATCTACCGCACGGTCTGTCAGAACAACCGGGATACCCGCCGCCTTAGCCTCCTTCAACACCGTATCCCAGCCGGATTCCACTACCGGAGAGAAGGAGATGACATCGACCTTTTGCTGGATAAAAGAACGCAGTGCCTTGATCTGATTCTCCTGCTTCTGCTGGGCATCCGAGAATTTCAGCGTGTAGCCCGCTTCCTTGGCTGAATCCTGGATCGACTTCGTATTCGCGCTGCGCCAGCCGCTCTCCGCTCCGACCTGCGAGAAGCCGAGCGTGATGTCCTTGGCCTCTTTGGTGGCATTGGCCGCCGGCGCCTTCGTCGCTGCACTGTCTGTCTTGCCCGCATCCGCCGCCGTGTTCCCGCCGTTATTGCTGCTGCATGCCCCTAACAGGGTCATAGACAGCGCCAGGGCAAGCACAGCCCCCACTTTTCCAAGCTTTTTCATATCTCCTTATTCCTCCCCCTTGACGTTCACCATGTTCCGGTGTTGTGCCCATTATAGAACGCTTACAGAAGGGCATTATACGGGCAGCCTTTGGCGTTTGCTTTCTAATTTTTGGCTTTTTCCCTCCGAATAGGTATTTTAGTGTACTTTTTTATTCAAAAGGTGGATATTTTGTTTGCGCTTTCTTTTTTGTTTCGGTATTCCAGTATTTGTTATAAAATAAAACATAGGAACGGCATCTACTCTATTTGTGAAAGGGAATTCCCGATAATGCGGATTACACGCTGGATCTCCTCCAGTCTTAGAGCCAAACTGCTGGCTTTGTTCATAGTGCTGTCCACCATACCGCTAATTGCCGTCGGCCTCATTTCCTACCAGAAATCCTACCAATCCATCTCCAGTCACAGCAAGGCTTCAAGCATGCTTCAGGCCGATATGCTGGGAACGAATATGGATAACCTGTTCAAGGATACCGAGCGTCTGCTGGAGCTTAGCAATAATCCTCAGGTCATCCACTTTCTGTTCTCGCAGTCGGAGACCTATCAGGAGGCCAAGGACATTCTGCAGACCTTCACCCTCTACCGGGACACCTACAAGTATGAGAATGTGCTCAACATCTGCCTGATTAATCTGTACGGCAAAGGCATCAGCGAACGCCGGGGAATCTTCCAGTCCGCCAGCAACCCGCTGCGCAATCCGCATTTCCAGGCGTTATCCCAGAATCCGGAGCTGATCCTCCGGGTGCCCCCGCCGCTGATTACCGGCTATGACCGGGTAGACGGCTTCACCTACGGGGATACGGGCGTGATCTCGATTATGAAGGCGGTCAAGCAGCGGATTACTCATGAAGTCATCGGCTATATCATTGTGGATTTGAACGATTCCTTCATTAAAGAGTTCTGCGACAAGGTGACGATCGGCACTACCGGATTCTTCTACCTGCTGGACGAGCAGAACAATCCCCTCTACGTCCCTCCTGTGCGGGCGGGAGAACTGGCCGTTATTCAGGACAACCTGATTCCTGCGGGGGAACGCGGCAGAAGCGGCAGCTTCGTGCTTCAGACGGGCGGCCCGCCCCGGTTCATCGTCCATACCTCGTCGCTGGCGACAGGCTGGACGATTATCGGCATAGCGCCGCTGCAGGAGATTGTGGCCGAGGCGAACCGGATCAGACAGCTGATTATTATCAGCGTGGGGCTGAGCATTATTTTTGCGATCACGCTCCATTATCTGCTGACCCGGCGGCTAACCCGGCCCATCCAGCTGCTCCAGCACAAGATGCGCCTGACCGCAAGTGGCTATCTGGAAGCCAAAGTCAAGCCGGACGGTACCGATGAGATCGCCGATCTCGGACAGAGCTTCAACATCATGGTCGAGCAGATCAAAGAGCTGCTGGCCCAGAGCATCCGTAAGCAGCAGCAATTACAGAAGGCAGAGCTGCGGACGCTTCAGGCGCAGATTAACCCTCATTTTCTGTATAACACGCTGGATTCTATTGTCTGGATGGCTGAAGCGGGGAATCACGATGGCGTGATCCGGCTGGTGAAGGCGTTGTCCGCGTTCTTCCGGCTTAGCCTCAACAACGGGCGCGACTGGGTACAAATCCGCTCCGAGCTTGCCCATGTGCAGAGCTATCTGATTATCCAGCAGATGCGCTACCACGACATCCTGGAGTTCAAGGTGGAGGTGGCGGAGGAGCTGCAGGAGTATCCGATACTGAATATGACCCTGCAGCCGCTGGTTGAGAACGCCCTGTATCACGGAATTAAGAATAAGCGGGGCATGGGACTGATCCGCATTGGCGGGTACACCGACGGCGGCACCATCATGCTTACGGTCTCGGACAATGGCATCGGCATTCCCGACGTGCGGCTTACAGCGTTGAGGGAATCGGTAGAGCATCCCATCCAGTCGGAGGAACCCGAGGACACCGGCCAGGGCGGCTTCGGCCTGCAAAATGTGCATCAGCGGCTACGGCTGTACTTCGGGCCCGAATATGGTATCCGTCTGGACAGCTCGGAAGGCTATGGCACACAGATTACGGTTCGCATACCCAAGAACAGGGGGGTCTAGTGATGAAGAAGATTATGCTTGTGGATGACGAAATCCTGATCCGCGAGAATATCCGGGAATGCATCGATTGGGAGAAGGAGGGCTTCCTCTATTGCGGTGACGCTCCCGACGGGGAGCTGGCGCTCCCTATCATTGAAGCGCAGCTGCCTGACATTCTGATTACCGATATCAAAATGCCGTTCATGAACGGCCTGGAGCTTACCTCTGTCGTCCGCCAGAAATTCCCGCAGATCAAAATCATCATTCTCAGCGGCCATGATGATTTCCAGTATGCCCAGAAGGCACTGCGTCTGGGGGTGGAGGACTACTGCCTGAAGCCGTTCAGCGCTGCCGACCTGCTACAGCTCCTGCGTAGCGTCAGCGCCCGGATTGATGAGGAACTAAGGATCAGGCACAAATATGCCTACACCCCCGAGAATCTGTTCGCGGATCTGTGCGGAGGCCTGATCAGCACCGCTGCCGCTTACGAAGCGGCGGCCCAGCTTGAACTGCAATTAACAGCTCCTTACTACGCCGCCGCTGTATTTACTCTGCAACCTATGGAGGAGTCTCCGGAGCCTCCCCCCGCTTCACCGGATGCTGAGGCGCTGTTAGCGGGTCTGCTGAAGGAGGCGGCTGACAGCTTCATCTACAAGCGCAGCCGCACAGAGACGGTCCTGATCTATAAAGGCAGTGATCCGGTCCAGATGAACCAGACCCTGGATGACCTGTGCGCGGCTGCGAAGCAGCGGCTGAGGGAAGGCTGCGGGCTGGAGCTGTCCGTCAGCCGGGGCAAGGTCTGCGAACGTCTTCAGGGCATTCACCTCTCCTATCTGGAGGCCGAGAATGACCGGATGTTCAAGCAGATGTCCAGAATGCATTCCGCAGCCATGCTTGAGGCGTATTATGACCCTAGCGCCCATGGGGTTCTGCTCGACAGAAGCCGGCTGGTCCAGTTCCTGAAGTCAGGCGACCACAGGCAGATGTCCGGCTTCCTGCTGGAGCTGTCCAAGGAGCTTGAGCAAATGAACTGGAACTCAGGATATGCCTGTTATCTGATGAATGATATCACCCTGGAGCTGGTCCAGACGGCGAAGAACGGGTTCCGCGCAGCCGCGGGCCGCGCCGGCATCCTCCAGGAATTGCAGACACAGCTGAAGCAAATCTCCAGTAGTGATGACGGCATTCAGTATCTCAAGCAGTTATACGAGCGGCTATGGGAATGGCGTTCCGAAGGAGCAGACAAGCACCGTGAGCTGATTGACCGGGTGAAGCAATATATCCTTGAGCAATACGACAAGGAGCAGCTCTCCCTGAATGACATTTCCAAGGTGGTCAGGGTCAGTCCCAGCCATCTGAGCAAGACCTTCAGTCAGGCGACCGGGCAGACCATCACGGAATTCCTGACGGCTACACGTATGGACCGGGCCAAGGAGCTGCTGAAATCTACGGGGCACAAAACCTTTGAAATTGCCTATCTGGTCGGCTATAACGATCAGCATTATTTCTCCAACCTGTTCAAAAAAGTAACGGGGATGACGCCCATGGAATTCCGCAGGCAGGGAAATACCGGGGAGCAGCTGCACACGTTCCGCAGAGGGGCGGGAAATGCGTGAGCGTGAACAGGCTTCGGGGATGGTCTGTGGTTCTTCTGCTGCTGACGGCGGGCTTCCTGCTTGGCGGCTGTCTTAAGGCATCAGGAGCAACGGATACTCCTCAGATAGCCGCGGGAGAGCCCCCGGCAAGCACAAGTGAAGAACCGCCGCTGACCTTCGGCATTATCTACCCTATGGTGAATGCCACTTACGAGATGATCACCGGAAAAGCGGAAGCGGTAGCCCGGAAGCATAACGTAGAGCTGCTGGTGCAGGCTCCCGATGAAGCCAATCTGGAGCAGCAGATCCGCATCATGGAGATGATGATTAAGCGGGGGGTAGACGGCATTGCAATTGCTCCGGTGGATTCGCAGGCGCTCACCGCGATAATTAACAAGGCGGCCGCTCAAGGGATACCCGTGGTCTGCTTCGAATCGGATTCGCCTGTCAGCCGGAGAACGGCCTATATCGGGGCGGATAACCGGGCAACCGGCGCAGTGATGGGACAGACGGTGGAACGTCTGCTAAGCGGCAAAGGAATGATTCTGGTCGAGTCCGGGATGTCCCGGATGCAGAGCACCCGGGAACGCCTGCTTGGACTTGAAGCTTATCTGACTAAGCATACGGACATTGATGTACTGGAGATCCGCCACAATGACGGCAGTGAGGAACGGGCTGCCGGGCAGCTGGAGCAGATGATCTCGGACCATCCCCATTTCAGCGCGCTGGTCAATCTGGATTTTGTCTCCAGCACCAGCTCTGTCCTGGTCTGGAAGGCCAAGGGGCTGAAGCGTTATAACCTCGCCCTCGGCCTCACCCCTGCCTTGCAGCAGGCGCTGGATAACGGCCAGATCACCCGCGTAATCTCACAGAACGAGCAGAACTGGGGCGAGGATATCATCAACACGCTGCTTTTACTGTCCAAGGGCACAGACACAGCCCAATGGATCAACTCGGACATTGCGATTATTGGGGAGTAGCCTTTAATAAGCCCCGGCGCTCAGCTTCAGAATCGTGCCGGTGGAAGCCGGAATGACATCCGCGTAACTCCCCAGTCCGAAATAGAAATCACCACCCTGTTCCTCGAAGGAACGGGCGAAGGTATCCCGGCTGAAGCGGAAGACTTCACTCCAGCCCTCCCCGCCGGCAGCGAAGCTGACAGCATTTTTGCGGTAGACAACATTGGTATATTGTCCTGAAGCCTCCTTTATATAACCAAGCACATATACCGTCTCTCCGCGATCCAGAATATCCATTGGCACTACAGCAGAATCAGACAACCGTTCCTTGCGCACACTCTGGAAGTTAGCTCCGGCCGAGAACAATCCCTGCGGAATCGATTGATGATCGTTATAGATCACCCCGGCAATATAGAGCAGCCGGTCGTTCACCGGGGTCGTGCGCAGAAGCTTCAGCCAAGGCTGGCCGCTGACACCGGGAACATTCACTTCACCGGGTTTGGTAACGAAGCTGAGCCCCGGAAACAGCTGGGTACTGGTAAATGTCAGCTTGGACGTCTGAATTCCCCCGCTTGTGCCCTGCTTAATGGAGGTCATATATCCCTTCTCATTCGCAATCCCCTGGGTCTTCCCTGCCGTAGCCGAGGAAGCATACAGTGTGTCGCCCAGCTCGAACAGATTGTACGCACGCATAATACCATACTGGGAGACCGACCCGAAGCGGGTCCAGCTTGCTCCCCTGTTCGAAGACACGTAAATCAGGGGGCCTTCGTTAGCGCCCAGTGCTGCGTAGAGCTTGCCTTTGTAGTACGCCATGTCGTACACATGGATACCTCCGGGAATGTTCATGTATTGATCCCAATGATCCCCGTTCAGCCGGTAAAAATTCCCGTAAGCCCACCCGGGTACTCTGGAGTCATGCCCGGGAATATACAGCTCCCCGTTCAATACCTTGAAGCTGTCGATCTGTTCATCCATGACATAGACATTGGTGGTCACCTTGCCTGTGGCCGGGTTCGTATACGTAACATCCTGCACAGAGAATTTATTCTGGGCAAGATCCCAGTAGTAGATTGGAACCGGCCCCGCATTGGGCGAAGGCGCATTGTTGCTGCTGTTGCCGTGACCCAGATAGATTTTGCCGCCAAAAAGCTGCATGTCCCAGACATTACGCGCATAAGCCGCTTTCTTGAACGGGCTGCCCAGCACGGTAATGGAAGAACTGACGTCGACAGCAGCCGCAGCCGCAGCCTCTGTACCTGTAACCTGTTCACTCCCGGCAGGCGAAGCCAGCACCCGCCCCCCTCCCGCATAGGATACAGCACCCAGCAGCATAAGCCCCGCACACAACCGGCTTATAGGTTTTATTACTCCACGCATAGTAAATCCTCCTAATCTTTGGAATGAAGCAATGATAAACTAATTATTTGTAAAAAAGAAGATATAAATCAAAAATCCCCCTCCAACCAGCCAGCATCCGGCCCATCTTCCGATGGGTGGACACTTGCGGCCGTGAGGGGGATTTGATGTGATTCTATGCTTTTACCTGCGGGATTGTGCTTCTCTGACTTACTTCTTCATCATACGGAAGATTATGACTGCGGCTTCCGCCCGGGTGGTGACTGCTGCGGGATGGATGGAGGTGCCGTCTCCCCGCACAATGCCTTCTCTGACCAGAGCGGCTACACTATTTACGGCATACTTTGCTACCTTACTGCTGTCCGTATAGCCGCTTAATTCTCCGGCACTGCCGCTAACCGTCAATTTGTTCAACGTCTTCAGTGCTCTGGCAGCGATGACCATCATATCCTGTCTGGTGATTTCTCCCTGCGGATTGAAGCTGCTTCCGCCCACTCCCTGGATGATTCCCAGCTTCTTGGCGATGCCCAATGCTTCATAATAATAGGCTCCCTGATGAACATCCGTGAAGCTGGAGTTTGCCTGTGCGCCTGCCTCTGCCTCCGCTTCAAGTCCGAGAGCCCGCACGAGCATCAGCACAAAATCCGCTCGCGTGATGTTCTTCTCCGGGTTAAACGTGGTACTGGAGGTTCCTGTGATAATACCCAGCCCGTATAGCGTGTCAATCGCCTCGGAAGCCCAGCTATACTTGGCCTGCACATCCCGGAACGGGCTGGCAGGCACCGGTGAAGGTGCCGAAGTTACAGCCGGTGTCGGCGATGGCGACACTACTGCACCAGGCACAGGAGTAGGCGTTGGTGCAGATGACGGCTTAGATGCTGGCATAGATGTCGGCACTGGTGTAGACGCTGGTGTCGGCGTTGGTGTCGGATTCGGCGTCGGTATAGTTGTTGGCGCCGGCTCAGACGGACCGCTGCTGTCTTTTAGCGTAGTTACAGAGAGGGCAGGACCATTCATGCTCCAGTTCCCGGCTTCATCCCCGGCCTGCACCGAGAAATTATACCTTGTTCCCGCAGTAAGCCCGGTTACCTCGTACCGCAGGTCTGTTCCAGATAACGCAGCGATTTCCTCTGCTCCCCTATAGACTTTGTAGCCGGTCACTCCCGTATCATCCCCAGCCTGCGTCCAGGTTAACGTCAGGCCGGATGCCGTGATCCGTGAAGCTTCAAGTGTGCTTCTCTCCATCCAGACCGGAGGTGTGATATCCGCAGCAGGCAGCGTGGTTGCTGACACAGAGGGCCCATCCTCGCTCCAATTGCCGTCCGTATCCCCTGCCTCCACTTTGAACATATACTGCGAACCAGGCTGCAATCCCGTTACCTGATAACTGTATACAGCACCGGTTACGGTCTCCGTATACACAGCAGCTGTAACCGTAACCGGCTGATCTCCGGTTCCGTTCGTAATCCGGTATCCGTAGATGCCTCTGTCATCTGTAGCCGTAGCCGACCAGGTCAACGTCAACCCGTCACTTGTGATATTGGAAGCGGCAAGCGTGCTTCCTTCGGCCCAGACCGGCGGCGTGATGTCTTCACCCGGCAGGGTGGTCACTATAACGGACGGTCCGTCCTTACTCCAACTCCCCGCAGCATCTCTTGCCTCCACCTTGAAGGTATACTGCGTGTTCGGCAGCAGCCCGGATATCTCATAACGGTATACAGCTCCGGCTTCAGTCTCCACCGGCTCACTGCCGGTTACAAGCAGCGGCTCGGCAGCAATCCCGTTGTAGATGCGGTAGCCGGTAACGCCCAGATTATCCATTGCCGCCGGCCACGATAAGGTAACCCCTGTACGCGTAATACCGGTAGCTTCAAGCTTGCTTCCCTCAGGCCAGATTATTTCCCCCGTCTCCCCCAGGGTCTTCACCAGAGTAACCCCCGAGAAGGTGACCTTGAAGTCCGTTACAGCGCTCGTATTGGTTCCATACAATTGCACCTTGGCAGCCTTAAAGAATTCCGGAGTATACGTGGACGGACTGCCCATCGCAGTCCAGGAAGAGCCGCTGTTGGTGGAGAAATAGCCTTGCACCACATTGCCTTCTTTTACAATCCGCAAGAAATAGTTAGTACCGCTTAAGTTGGTTTGGTTCGTATTGTTGGTGAAGGACTGGGTGCCGCTTTTGCCTGAATTATTGACTTTGATATTGCTGCTGACCTTCCTTGCATTGATCCGGTAAAATTCTCCGCTTGAACTGCCGCTGATACCAAGCCCCACCTGGGAGTTCTCGCCCATGGACGGATCATTCAGCGGTTTGTCAACGGTAAGCTTCGCCGTCAGCGTCCAGTTGCCGTCAGCGGAGCCTGGAAGCTGCAGCATATTATGGCTGCCCGGATACTCCGTATCGCTCTTCAAGGTCTGAATCTCTGCACCATCCGCGCTATAGCGGAGTGCCGCCTGCGGCTCAGCCGGATTTACCACCTCCCAGCCTGCCGGAAGGCCATTCGAGAAATCAACCACCTCGTTTGTGCTGAAGAAAATTTTATAGGTCTTCACTTGTTGCCCTTTAATAAAACGGACCACCGCCGTGCCCTGCGCACTGCCCGCCTGCGAGAGGCTTACAAGCTCAGCCGGATCACTGGTTGCCGCCGTAACCTTCGGAATGGCATTCCCGGTTACTGTATATTTATATTCAGTTTTCCCTTCATCAAAATCAGACGGCTGAACGCCATTGATAAAGAGGTTGCGGGAGACAACCGCCTCAGGAGTAAGCGACATTTGGTCGGCATACAGGATGTTGGCATCCTTCGCATACACCGCCAGAACCACCTTTGCTGTGCCTGCGGGCTCATCGTACGTAAACGGCTGATTAGGGGTCTCATGCCAGTCCGCCACCTTCACATCCACAGGCTGGAAGGAGCTTAAGGCCAGCGGGCCGCCTTCAAGAATACGTCCAACCAGCCGGCCGTTCTGCCAGTACGCCGGATCACCAGCTTCACGGGCGGCATAAGGCTCCGGCATATCGCGCCCGTTGATCGGGTCCATGCCAAGCTGAACTCCATCCTTGCCGTAATACACCAGCGCCACTTCCACATCTCCGGGATGCTCCGCAGCGACATCATAGCTGTCCGGGCGGCTCATCATCGAGAGGAAATAGCCCTTGAAGTTATAGCTCTCGCCCGGGCTCAGCTTGCCGGTCACATCCTGCCAGATGCCGTCATACTGCTCCGCGGCTGCAGTGCGGCCCGCAAGCTTCCCGGACCCGGCAACCTTGGAGGTAGAGCTGTTCTTCAGGTAACGGGAGAGTCCCGAGTAGCTCTGCACTGTATCTGCCGTAAGCACAGGTCCTGTGACAGCAGGCTCGAAGCTGCCGTTATTGTAACGGCCTGCCGACCAGTGATCTGTATTCGAGGCTGTGGCTGTATCGAAATCTCCATTCAGCAGCAGGTTCCCCGGAATCGTCACGACCGAGTTGTTGGCAGCCGCACTCCAGTCCGAATCACCTGCGCCAAACAGGAAGCGGTCAATGGTAATCGTGCCCTCAGCCCCGTTAGGCTCAGCCACAATATAAAGATCCTTGTGCCCGTAAGCACTGAGATCACCGGTATCGACCATAGTCTGGAACTTGCCGTAGCTGTCATTGGCCGGTACCGCAATCGCTGCGACCCGCGTACCCTGGGACAGGATGTCGGCGCTGCTGCCGGCAGCAGTCCCTACGGGAAGGACGTAAGCGGCAAGCTTGCCTCCCTGAGCCGACTTCGTCTGGGCGGTAAGATACAGCAAGTGTCTGCGGACCACGCCGCCGTTCGCCGAGCCGTCTGCAAAGTTCACATTGTTGTAAGCGAGGTACCCGCCTGCCCCCAGTGTCACTGCCTCATTGGCACGGCCTGCTTGGCCTGCACTGTCGCCGGGCACACGGTTGTCATTCCCCTCTGCCTCAAGCGTGGAGAAGATATCGCGTTCCCCGTCCAGCCCCTGATAGGCGGCAAAGGTTCCCTTAGACGGAACAACCGTTACGACGCTGGCCGATGGAATATCAATAACGAACTTGCCGCCCGATACCGGAATCGTACCCAGCTTCTTCTGATTCTCGCTTCCCGAGGTGCGGAACACGGTCACGCTGTCTGTTCCTGCCGGGAAGTCCTTCAGATTGAATTCCAGTGGCTGGACGCTGTCATCATTGTTCGCATTCGATACCGTCATCGAGAAATCACCCGTAGCCGGATTCTTGAAGCCGACCACATTCAGATCGGGCGCCGGTACGCGTGTAACCTCAAAGCGCACATCGCCGGGATTCATGAACCGGGAGAAATGCCCGTAGCTGTAAAAGCGCTTGAACAACCGGTATTCACCGGTCAGTGTGCTGATCCGTCCCGGCTCCTGCTGGGAGTTGGTCGTCGCGAAGCGGATCAGGTCAGAGCCGTCCGCGCCGTTGCTGTCCCACATGCTCCACCAGACAAAGCCGGTGAAGCCCGGACTACTGGTGAACATATTGGTCAGCAGATTGGACCAGCGCACTGCGTCATTGATATTCTGATTGCCGTAGCGCTGGGTATACGCGCCAGCCGATCCGTCACCGGTGTCCTGGTTCATGAATTCTGCCTGCCAGAGCTTATACTTATTCAGCCATTCGGGATACTTGCTGCCATCCTTGGTGTAATCCAGAGGACTCTTGGAGAAATCACCGGTATGATACAGCTTGTTCTCATCTGTACCGATCCCCACTGTACCGTAGAGATGGGTGGTGAATACATCGAGATAGGGATTCTTGTCGAGTGCATTATCCGGGTCCGTCTGCGAGAACACCTCGCCGCCTCTGCTTAAGGAAGCGCCCAGATTCGTGCCGTCCACGGCGGCAAGCTGGGGAATGAAATCAATGAGCTTGCCTTCGGGGTTCTTAATATCATAGAGATCGCCGCCGGGCTGCATCGATTTTTTCAAGGCAGGTCCGATATAGCCGTTAATCAGTTCCGTAACATAAGCGGCTGAGCCGCCCGCCAGATCGACTTCGTTAAAAGGATTGATGTGGGTTATCGGAATCCCCCACTGTTCCCACATGCCGCGAATATAATTGACAAGATAATCTGCATAGGCCTGATAATATATTTTGACCGGTTTTCCGTCGATGGTGGCGATGTCGCCGCGGATAATTTTGCTGGGAGAATTGGTGTTGGATTGGCTCATCCAATAAGGGACGGTCCAGGTGCAGGCATAGAATTGCTTGACGCCATACTGCTGTGCCTGGAGCATAGTCCAGACCTGATCGATATCGAACAGCTCTTTGCGGGTACGCGGGGAATTCTTGATGACTACAGGCTGTTCACCAGGCTTACTGAGGAGATTGGTCGGGCCGCCGTCGTCATTGCCGATCGGCTGGTTCCAGGAGGGATAATCCCATACAAAGTCTTGCACAGGTACAAGGGTTCCAGGAGCATGCTCCGGTTCGACCGGCCAGATGCTGTCAGTATTGCCGTCGTAATAACGGTTCTCCGCTTCGATCTTGTAGCCGTATTGTCCTGCTGTTCCACGCATGGGAATGGCATTCCCATCAATGTCGAAGCCGGGATGATTCACATCGGCCAGGAGACTGGTGAGCGGGTTGAACCCCGGGCTTGCCGCAGTAGCCCCGGAAGCCGTCAGGCCGCCGTTATCACCAATGATCACCCGGACAATGTCGTGGCCTGTACCCTTTTGTTCACTGAAGGTCAGATCCAGCAGATGCCGGACCGTATCCTGATGGCCGGCTGAAGCGAGCTGCAGCATATGCACGGAATCCGTATACGCATAGGCGGCTCCTACACCATCCATCGTCTGATAGCTCTTGTACCAATCTGCTGTTACCTGTGCCGGAGCAATAGCAGCCTGCACGTCAGCAGCCGGAGCAGCTTGAAGCGGGTTAGAGAATGGCATAGGGGTAATGACGGATAGCAGCAGCACACCAGCCATGGAAACTGAGAGTGCCTTTCTCCTGATCTTTTTACTCATCCTAGATATTCCTCCTCTTGTATGCGCTTTCATGGTTTTGCCTGGTAATATCTTAACAACTGAACTTGGACATTTGTAGCAGAAGGATGCACGATTCATTTTAAAATAACACTATTCTCTTTCAAATTTAAACGTTTGCCCCGAAAGAAGCAGAAACGGCTGTGCCGTCCTTTAAAATATCAAAAATCCCGGCCTGTAAACGCACTATACAAGCTGCGGTTTACAGGCCGGGATGCGGGTCTAACTGCGGTTAAGTCATAAATGCTGCGACTGCATTCTACTGGGCAAGAACTTCCTCAGCCAAAGCAGGCTCTGCTTCAATGTCATAGATTGCATCCGTTACGGAGCTTTTGCTGCTTCCGAGTGTGGCTACGAAGGTAGTTACACTAAGCGCAGGCAGCTGGGCGGTGAAAGCGCCGTTCGACACATTAATGTTAGAGCCGGCAGCCACCTTCCGGTTGGCGTCGGTAATCCACGAAGCGAAGCTGGAGGCTGTGCCGTTCTGCAGGACGAACCGCTGGCTGACGGCCGAAGTGCTTTTATTAATAGCCACAATAACTGCCTTGTTACTGCCCTTGTAAGCCGAGACATAGACATTGGTATTCGGATTCTTGGTCGCGTCCACTCTTACATAACCCGGGCGGATGAACTTGGAGAACTGGGCCATGCTGTCCCCGCGCTTGCTGATACTGCCGTCTTCATTCATCGGGCTGTACTGGCGGCGGATATACCACCATACATAAGCCTGGAAATCCCCTTCCACCAGCGCATTGTGCATATGGTATGCTACTTCCAGCGCTTCCGGCCACAGATTGGCCGAGTTGTTATTGCTGTTCGGATAATAGACCTCAGTCATCCACAGCTCTTTGCCTGCACCCTTCTGCTTGAAGAGCGGATAGGCAAAGTTGTTCACCTGTGTTCCATACAAATGCGCACCCAGAATATCCATATTGGCCAGTGCCTGGGAATCATTCAGAATCGGGTCGGACATATTCTTAAGATATTGGAAGGACTCGGGAGCAATGACCCGGCAATTGATGGAACCGGCATAATTCTTCATAAAGTTCAAGACTTCGGCAGGTGTCCACCAGGTCCAGGTCTCGGCATAGTCCGGTTCATTCTGTATCGAGATCGCATACAGGTTAACCCCATTATTCTTCATATACGTCACGAAATCATTCAGATGCTGGGCGTATGCGCCGTACTGGTTATATTTGAGACGCTTGGCCGAGGTATTCCCGTTGCGGTTGAAGGTCTCCGTCATGCTGCTGGGCGGATTCCATGGTGAAGCAAAGACGATCGCTCCCTTGGCAACGGCCGCCTTGGCCGTGTCCAGCTCCTTATACCAGTTGTTCTTGTTTTCGTCTACAGAGATTCTCAGAATGGAGAATCCTAGCTGATTCGCCCCGTTCCCGAAGGCGGTCTCCCGCTGTGCGGCGGTCAGGTCCCCAATCCAGTTCGGATGGTTGATGCCCCCGAATCCGCGAATCTCCTGCTTCTGGGCGGACAGATTGACCGTCACATCGCTGGCTGCATTCACTTTGGACGGCGGCACCACCAGCACAGACAACATAGTTACTGTTGCCAGCAAGGTACATAATGATTTCTTAAACGTTGATTTCATTGCTTCATCTCCTTATTATATGATTTCTGCACAACATTCCTGCCGAATTCTGCCCCTGGTCGCACCTCCTGTCTAATCGAAGCGGCAGCTGTACCCTGTACAGGCTTGTCCTTTTTCCTTGCAACACTTGCAAGCGCTTCCTATTCCTGTATTATATTAAATAGTTGATATATCGTCGTTGCATATCAGCGATACTATATTGCGCGGATACCGATAATCCTTATATATCCAAATAAAGGAATGAATGCCATGGAGCAACTTACCCAATATGTATTCACCCCGATCCCCGAAGAAATGATCTGCTTCCACAAATCAACCACCACGGAGCAGCTCAGCCCGGCTCAGCCTTATCACCGGCACGATGCCTACGAAATCTACCTGTTCCTGAGAGGCAATACCTACATGTATGTGGAGCAGTCCTGCTACAAGCTCTCCCCCGGCGATCTGCTCCTGATCCGACCCGGTGAGATGCACCGATGTGTCTGTGCCGACAACCAGCCCTATGAACGGATCGGGCTGAACCTGAGAAGATCCGCCCTGCGGCGGCTGTCCAGTAGCCGTACGAATCTGCTGGCCTGCTTCAACCCCTTTCCCTCCGGGCTGAACACGCTGATCCGGCTCTCCCGCGACCAGTGCGCCTTCTATACCAGACTGGCGGACCAATTGATCCATAGCCTTCACTCCGAGGAGTTCGGACAGGATCTGCTGGCCGATTCCTATGCCACCCGCCTGCTTGTATTCATCAACACGCTGCAGCAGTCTTCTGCCGCCCTGCCGCATAATCTCATGCCGGAGCTGGTCCGCCAGACAATGGCTTACATCGAGGAGCATCTGCTCGAACCGATCTGCTCCGCCCAGCTAGAGCAGGAATTCCATTACAGCGGCAAATATATAAGCCAGCAATTCAAAGAGCACACAGGACTTACCGTCCGCTCATACATCGTGAACAAGCGCGTCTCCCTGGCCATGAGCCACCTTACCTCCGGCAAGAGCGTCGCAGCCGCCTGCGAGCTGTCCGGCTTCAGCGATTACGCCAACTTCATCCGCAGCTTCACCAAGGTCGCCGGGATGTCTCCTGGCAGATACCGGGCTGGTATGCTGCCGTAAGTGCACAGGCATTCTTTTGAAAAAGGTAAGGTTCATTATAGCTGTCTTTTCCCTTACATCCAGGGTAATGTGCTGATACTGTAGATTTAGAGGAAGTTAGGGCACTGAAAAAAGAATTGAAATTCCGGTCTCTGTAGAAGATGATTTCACTGAAATTCAAGGAAATGAACTGCATACGATGGGTATGAAATTTACGATAGCTTAATTGGAGCTGTCCCAGAAGCCATGAAACGGCTGCTTGGGATAGCTCTCTTTATGCTGGAGTAGATTCAGCGTGAGCACTTGGGGGAGGGGAACGCTCCGCAACAGAACAATGTATGCTGTTTTCCACATACATTCGGGCCTCATCCCTGCGCGCCAGGCAAATGTATGCTGTTTTCCACATACATTCAGGCCTCACGCCCGCACGCCAGCAAATGTATGCTGTTTTCCACATACATTCGGGCCTCACGCCCGCACGCCAGCACAATGTATGCTGTTTTCCACATACATTCAGGCCTCACGGTAGCGTCAAGAAGTTTGTGTAAGAGAGTAGAAGTACCTCCCCCGGGTTACGGGTTGGGGTGCAGTGTTTCTGGGGGGAGGGGGAACCCCGACCCCCAGAAACTGGATTTCTCTGCTACGCCTCTTCCGGTGCGGGTAAAGAGGGGTAGCGTGTTTCGAATAGCTCTTTTAGCTTCTTTTTAACGGCATCCATGCCAAAGCCTTGGGCGACCCGCCCTGCATGACGTTCATTGTATTCCAGCATCTCCAGGTACACGATTTTCTCTGCCGCATCCATGTTCGTCAGACTGTTCATCGGTTTCAGACGCTTGCGGATTTCCTTGTTCATCCGTTCGATGGGGTTCGACGTGTAGATCGCTTTACGGATCGATTCCGGATACTTGTAGAACGTCAGGAGTGTGGATAACTGTTCCTCCCAGGACCTCATTTCCTTCGGATATAGCTTGTTCCACTTCGCTTTGACCGTATCAAAGTTAGCCCGGGCTACCACTTCATCCGGTGCGGTATATACGGTTTTCAACGCTTCAAGGACATCAGTTTTGTGCTCCATCCGGATTTTAGGGAACGTGGCCCGCACTTTGTGCACTACGCAATGCTGTACATCTGCCTGAGGATAGGTCTCTTTAAACGCCGCATCCAGCCCCGGTAGTCCGTCAAACACACCCAGCAGGACTTCCTGCGCTCCGCGGTCGTACAGGTCTTTGAGTACCTCCCGCCAGCCATTCGAACTCTCTTGGCCGCCCACGTAAAACCCGAGAATTTGACGCTGTCCCTCCTCGTCAATCCCCATCGCAAAGTAGACCACTTCGCCACGGACCGTGCCCCGTTTCAGCTTCACGTACAGCCCATCCAAGTAGATCACGGAGTACCGTTTGCTCAGGGGCCGTTTCTGCCACTGGTGGATATCGTCCAGCACCGTAGCCGTAATATTGCTGACCGTGGTGGGGGAGTAGTGGCTGCCAAACATACTTTCAATGAACCGGGCCACATCCCGCGTGCCCATGCCCGATTTATACATTTGGATGACAGCCTCTTCTAACCATCCGTCCCGCCGCTGGTACGGCTCAAACATCTGCGTTTGGAAAAGGCTTTGGCGGTCCCGGGGCACCTGAAGATCCTCGATATGGCCGTATTTCGTGTGCAAGTCTCGCGTATAATAGCCGTTGCGACTATTACTGGCACCCGATTCTTCACTGTCCATAAACCCCTGGATTTCGGCGCGCAACAGGCGTTCCATGTTGTCTTTCACAAAATCTTTAACAAGTTTTTCAAATAGATTATTCAGAGAACTTTCGGGTAAAATATTCATTGGTAGGGTTCCTCCTTGGTGGTTTCGCAATCCCGAGGATACCCTACTTTTTTGGTGTCTGACTAGACTCCAAATCTTGGTACACAACTTACTTTACGCCATCGGCCTCACGCCCGCACGCCAGCAAATGTATGCTGTTTTCCACATACATTCGGGCCTCATCCCTGCGCGCCAGGCAAATGTATGCTGTTTCCACATACATTGTTCCCACAATAAAGGGGCTGTCGCTTTTGCGACAGCCCCATATTTTTAACAGAATATCAACCTTGAGAATGGACAGCGCTACTCGCTGTCCGTCTCCCAGTAATCGCCAACCAGACCTTCTATAATACTGCCGCTGGCCCAGGGCATCAGACAGAACCAGGTACTGGCCGGTGAGCCGTCACTGTAGGTCTCGGTCACCAGACCCTCCGAGTGGCAGAATCTCTCGGACATCCAGCCCGTCAAGCCATGATCGAACTCCCGGTCATATCTGTTGTAGGTCTGACAGCCCCAGCCGACGGTATCCAGCAGCCGCTGCTTCACATACGGATCTTCACACTGCTGCACATAATAATACAGCTCATCTACCACGCTGCTCGACATGGGATGAATATGCGGATTGGCGACTGAGGTCACGCTCCCCCCGGAGCTGGACCAGCCCGCGGTGCTGAGCGGCGGTACCTTAACCGGTGAATTATACGCGAATTTGAAGGTGAATTCGTAAGCAAGCGCATCTCTCATATGATCCAGATACAGCTCATCCCCAGTGAGGGCATGCAGATATCGGACCGCCCGGATATACGCCAGAATCCCTTCAGAATCAATCGCTTTATCCGTATCAAGCGGCGCTCCATAACATTCCATCCGCTTCACATAGGTCTCATAATAATGCCGCTCACTGCGCTTCAGGCTGTCCAGATGCGACCGGTTTCCGGTGAGCCAGCTATAGTAAGCTATGGCCGCCAAGACCCACGTCCCGCTGAAGGAATCATATTCAAGACCGGCACCGGTTCTCTCGGAGAGAATCGTAGGGTATTCACCGTCCGAATTCCGGCTTCTCTCCAGTACAGGGAGAATCTTACGCACGAAGTCCACCCAGTCCTCGTGGATGACATGGCTCAGTCTTTTCTCATATTCGTAGGCCTTCATAATATAGAATAAGGCCTGTCCGCACAGATAAGCGGAATGTCCCGGCGTGCGCATCCCGTCAAACCACCAGCCGTGAATGCTCCATCTGCCGTCCTGATAGGCCTCGTAAGGGAGACCGGAAGCCGGGTTCAGGGAGTTCGCGATGATATTCTCAATGCAGGAGAGGGCCTGCCCGCGCATAGGCTCATCTCCCAGCCGCAGCGCAGCCATCAGCATAGGAGTGGCTACAGTCAAACCGTTTGTCCAGCTGGTGGAGATGATTTTATTATACCGGTACCCGCCCTTCTCCTTGTCCTCATAGACAAAGGTTGTGTAGCTCCGGTCCTCAGGCAGCCATGCATACTGATAGATGGCCTTCGACAGATCGGCCGCTGCGGTCCGACTATCACTGCCGGATCTTGGGGGCTGATGATAGCGGGAATAAATCTCTTCCAGTGCAGCATGGATACCCAGCTCAGATCCGGCCGTATACGCATACAGATCCAATGTGAACGTTACAGTTTCCGAAGCCGCCAGCTCGAAGCAGTTCTCCTCCAGCGGTGCCCGCTCCTTGACGAGATGCGATTTGATGAACAGAAGCGGTGCATTCTCATACCCCAGCGTATACCCGACCGTTCCCTTGGCAAGCGAGCAGGTGAAGCCGCCATACTGGAAGAACTCCCCCTCCAGCCCAGGCTTCCACGGGGTCTTCTCTCCCTCCCTGTATATAAAATAAGGGCTGGCGCATAATCCGTACACTGTCCCGGTGTCATATACAAGCGCAGCAGGGTGTGACAGCCGGTCGCTGCGCACCATCCACCAGGAAGATGAAGGACGCGCGGGCTTCCCCTCCCTTAATCTCGGGAATTCGTTCGGGACATTCTGCGGAGCTTCTCCCCGGTTACGGCCATACATAAATGCAGGAAGAAAAAAGCGCGGATCAGCCTTGGCGAACGGCAACTCCACATGAATGACGCCTGACCAAGGCGCGCTGTTCAGATTCGTGAGCTGCACATGAGCCTGAAAGGGATGCTGTGCACTGCCTGTCCCGCCTGTTATCTCTACAGATGCATGCAGTCCATGCCCGTTAAGTCCGGTATACTCTGAAGCTTCCTGAGTCTTGCTTCTTGCCGTTATAATCAGTTCCACTATTCTGTCCTCCAGTCTGCTCTATTACGATAAAATGATTGCAAATCCTATTCCTGCATGCTAGGATAATGTCATTTTAAAGTAGTTCCAGAGAAGAATCATTGCAGGTTCCGCTGTTATTATTGCGCGAAATGATCCGGAGGTTACCCATGAACGAGCCTTTTGAGCTTCGCTATGACCCTATCCATAAAGATTACCTCTACCTGCACAGGACAACCACCTATAATATGGGAACCTTCTATCACCGCCATGAAGCATATGAGCTGTACCTATTTCTGCGCGGCAACGTCAAGTTCTATATTGAGAACAGCTGCTACCACCTGCGGCGCGGAGATCTGCTTGTGCTGAACCCGGAAGAGATGCACCGTTCCTTCAGCCAGGATGAATCAGAATATGAAAGGATTACGATCAATCTGCAAAAATCTTATCTGCACCGCCTCTCTACTCCGGCTACTCCACTATCCTGGTGCTTCGACTACCGTCCGAAGGGAAAGGGCAACATCGTTCATCTGGAGGAAGCCGAGCTTCAGCAGGTTCTCCGGTTGACCGGCGATCTGGAGAAGGCCCTCTCATCCGATATGTATGGGGCAGATATCCTCGCCAACAGCATGCTTGCTCAATTATTGGTGCTGACCAACACCGTGTTTCATAGAACAAGCATCGTTCCTGCGGATATCATGCCGGAGCTGGTCCGCAGGACGATGGAGTATATTGATGCCCACCTGGGGCAGCCCCTCACGCTTGAGCAGCTTAGCGGCCTCTTTCATCTGAACAGCACCTATATCAGCAGACAGTTCAAACAACACACAGGACTAACGCTGCGCTCCTATATCCTGGACCGCCGGATTTCGTTAGCCAAGGCTTACCTCCGGGACGGCCTTAGTCTTACCGAGGCCTGTTATCAATCCGGCTTCAGCGATTACGCGAACTTTATCCGCAGCTTCACCAAGGTGGCCGGAGTATCTCCGGGCAGATATGCTAAGCAGGAATAAAACAGAATGTAGAATGTTCGCGGGAAGTGGAGCGGGAAGGCGCAGTGTCTGCGGAAGGCGGGACTGGATCATTAGGGTAGGCTTACAGCGTCTGACTCATGACGGCGGACTTATAGAAGTGGAAATTGTACATCTAATTTGGCGGTAAAGGGGTACGTAAACTAATTAGTTGGAAAAATGCAGCTTACTCGGTCCAACTTCTGCTAAATAAATCATATTCCAGGAATTAAGTGTACTTTATCCAGCCGTTTCCCCCTAATCCTCCATTACGCAAAATTAAATGCCTTTTTTCCAACTCCATCCGCCCTTCCCTCTTGCTACGAATCATTAAGGCCCCCAGCCGAGCCGGGGGTTGTTGTATAAAAAAAACAAGCCTCCCATAACGGGAGGCTTGAAGGGTTGGAGACTTGCAGGCTTGCAGGTTTGCAAGCTTGCGCTGCAACCGAAAGTTCATTTCACTTCATATAGCCAAAATCAGGGATCTCCGTCCATCTCCGGCGCAGCTCGTGGGCTGCCGCCTTGGGCTTGCGGTCACGGGTGAAGATGCCCTTCTTGTTCCCCTGCACCCGGATGATGCCCTGGCTGGTGGCAAAGTCGGCGAAATTCCATACCTGCTCACCCACAAACTCCCGGAACTCATCGAAGACTTCATGATTCGCCCGGTAGAACGCCACCTGATATTCTTCCGTGAACATGATTGGCTCCACATCATGCAGTCCAGCCACGGTATCGGTTCCGTATTCAGTCATCATCATCGGCTTGCCGGGGCAGCGCCGGGTCCACGCTTCCAGCTCCTGCCGCAGATTGACCTTCGCCGACTCCAGGTCCCCTCCGTCCACATACCAGCCGTAATACCGGTTGAAGGCAAGCACATCGATCAGCTCAGAGATTCTGTCGTTAGCCGGTGAGGCTTCGATATGCGTTACCAGGGTCACCGGACGGTGCTGCGGATCATCCTCCCGCAGCTGCTCGATCAGCGGCTTGAAATATTCGTACGCCCCATCCTCATAGGAGGCCGGTTCATTCGCTACATTCCACATCACCACGCAGGCATGGTTCTTATCGCGGTTGATCAGCTCACGGATCACCTGCTGGTGATGTCCGAAGGTCTGGACCTCTGCCCAGGTATCCTTCTTCGAACCCCCTGAGAACATCACGAGGAAATTAAGGTCCAGGCCTACTGCCGGAGTCTCATTGATCACGACGAAGCCTTCACGGTCGGCCAGCCGCATCACTTCCTCGGCATACGGATAATGCGCCGTGCGGAAGGAGTTGGCCCCGGACCATTTCATCAGATTGAAATCCATAATATTCGCGGCTTCATCCAGGCCCCGTCCATGGAACGGAGTATCCTCATGTCTGCCGTAGCCCTTGAAGTAGAAGGGCTCGCCATTAATCAGGAACTGCCCGTCCTTCACTTCTACCGTCCGCACGCCGAACGGCAGCTCATAGACATCAATCAATTGCCCGGATTGCACAAGCTCAATTCTCAGAGTATACAAGTAGGCATTCAGCGGCTGCCATAGTCTGACAGAGGGAATATCCAGTACACCGGACGGCTCTCTTCCTGAACAGACCGTATTCCCCTCTTCATCCTGTACCGTAACCCGGATATCCGCTTCGCCGTTAATGTCCACGCTGTACTTGACGATTCCGTTCTCACCAGAATAATCCGTGACCACCGTAACATCCTCTACGAAGGTTTGCGGTGTAGAGTAGATTCTCACCGGCCGCTGGAGTCCGGCAAAGTTGAAGAAATCGAAGTTCGGCTGGTTCTTCACCTTAATCTTCCCGTCCGGCCCTTCGGTCTCCGTATACAGGCCAACAGGCAATGTGGTGTAATCCACCACATTATGCACGGCCACGGTCAACCGGTTGGCTCCCGGCCGAATGAAGTCATTGATCACGCCCTCGAAGGGCAGGAATCCGCCGGCATGCTCCATCACCAGGCTTCCATTGATAAATACCTTCGCCTTGTGGGTGGCCGAGCCGAAGCGCAGCACCAGCCGCTCATTCAGGATGCCCGAAGGGAGCGTCAGCTCCCGCTCGTACCACACCCAGCCGACATGATTACGAATCTCCGGGCTTACGCCCAGATCATTGTAAGCCGAAGGCACCGCCATAGGGATTGTATCTGTCAGCTTGGAGGCCTGCCAATTCTCCTCCCAGCCGGAGCCATCGTCCAGCTTGAAATTCCATACCCCGCCCAGATCGAACAGACTGCGGGTTTCCGTCATTATTGGATACAGCACGGTCAGCACTCCTATCTAATCTGTATTATCTGCTGCTTAGGATTTGGAATCGATAATCTTCTGTATTTTGGTCTGTGCGTGCTCGATCGTATCATCGATGCTTTGACCGGACAGCAGCATTTTGTCGAATTCCTCCAGCAGCACCTTCTCCAGCTCAGCGTGATAAGGCACCGCTGTAGCTGCCGTAGTCGGTATAGTATTCTCCAGAACATAGAGCAGCGAAGCCTTGTCGATCATTTCCGGGGTCTTGCTGCCTGCGATAATCCGGTCCACCACATCTTTCAAGTCAGCTTTTTTCCAGGACGGAATATTCTTCCCTTGCAGCACAATCCCCTCGGTGGAGAACCAGCGGATGAAGGTGTAGGCTTCGTCTTTATGCTTGGACTTGCTGTAGATGCTCAGGACATCCCCGCTGACGTTCGAGGACATCGGATCTTCGATCTTCATCTTCGGCAGCGGAGCGAACACGGTCTTGAAGCTGGCCGGAATGGTATCGGTTCCGCCAGTCTCCGGGATCAGGAAGGAGCCGGTGACAAGCATACTGGTATCCTGGTTGAAATATTGCGGTCTGTAGTTCAGCTTCTGGCTGACCACCTCGGAATACGGGGTTGCGGAGCCTTCCGTTTCTCCCCGAAGCCGCAGCTCAAGCGACTTGCGCATGAATGGATTGTCAATATTGGCGGTCTTGCCGTCATCGGTAGTCAGATTCGCATTCACCGCCTGGCCGAAGGTCTGAGCCACATAGCCATATTGAATCCAGCTGTGGAAGTAGGTTCCATAACGGGTCTTATCGCCCGTTTTCTTCGTCATCGCCTTGGCGTAATCCATGTACTGATCCCAGGTCCAATCCTTTGGCAGCTCAAGTCCCGCTTCCTTTAGGTGATCCTCGTTGATAATGACCAGACCTTGCGAGGACTTGCCGGGCAATCCATAGATCTTACCGTCAATGCTGGTATCCGCTGTATATTCATCCTTGAAATTAATGCCGTCCTTGGCCAGATAATCATCCAGCGGCTGGATCATGCCGAGCCCTGCCCGCTGGGACAGGAAGGTCATGTTACTGAACATGAGGATATCCAGATCGTCCCCCCCGGCCACCGCCAGGTCGAGCTTCTTATAATACTCGTTGGAGTTGTTATCCTCCGCAGAGGCGAATTCCACCTTAATGTTCGGATGCTGCTTCTCAAACTCGGCAATCACGATATCCCAATTGTCCATTTTTTTGGCATACCAGTTGCTCAGCTTAATGGTTACCGCTTGTTCTGCACCTGCTCCTGCACCCGTTGCCGCCGGCTCCTTCTCTGCATTGCCCGCGCCTCCACATCCGGATACCAGCAGGGATAACAGCGGTACAGCAATGAATAGATTGCGTTTTACTTTTGACATGATTTGGCCCCCTGTAATGTAATTAGTCTAGCCTTTGACACTGCCCATCGCAACTCCCTCAATCACCTGCTTCTGGCCGATCATGAAAATAATTAACAACGGCAGAATGGCCGATACAGCGCCTGCCATCATCAAGGAGTAGAACTCGCCGCTGAAATCAGCGAATTTCCGGATGCCCAGCTGCAGGGTAAACAATGAATCGGAACGAAGGAAGATCAGCGGATTCTGGTAATCATTCCAGGTCCAGATAAAGCGGAGAATCATATAGGTAGCAAGGGCTGGCTGCACCAGAGGCATGGCAATCCGCATGAAGATCGTCCAGTGGCCCGCTGCATCAATCCGCGCCGATTCAATAATTTCATCATGGATTCCAAGGAAGAACTGTCTCAGCAGGAAGGTTCCAAGCACCCCGGAGGCGGCAAGCAGCACCAGCCCGAAATGGCTGTCGAACAGTCCAAGCCAGCGGTACATAATGAACTGCGGAACCAGAATGGCCTGCGTTGGAATCATGAAGGTGGCCAGGACCACCAGAAAGAGCATATCCCGCCCTTTGAAAATGATTTTGGAGAAACCGTAAGCCGCCATAGCGGAGATAATCAGTGACAGCGCTGTAGACATCAGAGTAACCTTTGTCGTATTCCAGTAGTAGAGTGTGAACGGCACGGCACCCGCCCATACCTGCTTGTAGTTCTCCGCCGCATTCCATTTCGATGGAATCCATTCTATCGGATATTTCATGACATCCAGCTCGGGCTTGAAGGAGGCGGAGAGCATCCATAAGAACGGCATGATGAACAGAATGCCCGCAACCCCCATGACAACGGTAACAATAACACGGTTAAGCTTGATCGATCGCATGTATAAACCTCCTAGTAGTTGACCCATTTCTTTTGTCCGACCCATTGAAACAAGGTCACCAGCAGGATGAGGATCAGCAGAATAATGCCCATCGCCGAAGCATAGCCCGACTCCAGATTCACAAATGCCACCTCGTACAGATAGTAGACAATGACGGAGGTTGAGCCTGCCGGGCCGCCGCCGGTTAACACCATAATCAGATCGAAGACCTTGAAGGACCCGACAACCCCTGTGATCAACAGGAAGAAGGACGTAGGCGACAGCATCGGCAGTGTAATTCTGAAGAATTGTCTGAGCGGTGAGGCCCCGTCCACATCGGCGGCTTCATACAGATCCCGTGAGATATTCTGCAGGCCGGCCAGATAGATGACCATATTGAAGCCGAGTGAGGTCCACACCATAATAATCATGACCGAGATCAGGGCGAACTTGGGATCAGCCAGCCACATGGGCGGATGCTCCACCCCGATGGATCTCAGGAAGCCGTTGATCGGACCGTTGTTCGGGTGATAGAGCACTCTCCAGAGCAGGGCAATCGCCACGAAGCTTGAGATGAAGGGCATGAAGTAGATCACTTTGAAAAAGGTTTTGAAATACGTTGCCTTGTTGATCAGCACCGCCAGCACCAGCGCCAGGAACATCGCCACCGGAACGACGCCGATCATGATCAGGTTGTTGTAGAGCGAACGGTGAAAGGACTCGTCCTGCACCAGCCGGGTGTAGTTATCCAGACCGACAAACCCGAACCCGTCCAGACCGGATACAAAGTTCCAGTTCGAGAAGCTGATCACACCGGATAGGAGAATCGGAATAATTACCAGCGTTACGGTCAGAATGAGCATGGGGGCAATGAATAAATACCCTGCAATATTGTCGTAAAAGGATTGCTTGCGCATCTTGCTTATCCCGGGGCTGCCGGACCGTTTTGCCGTCCCCTCTTCAGTAATAACCTCCACTTTATCCACCTCTTTTTATGTTTGTAGCTTTATTATAGAAGGGCAAATTTCATAGCACATGCAACGAATTTATCTGTGGCGAAAACTTTGTATAGCATTATTTTTTCTAAATTGAAAAAATTATTGGATGAGCCGAACCGCAGAATCAAGTACCATAAGTCTGTGAAGGTCTACTACGGGAGGGATATTAATGAAAGAAAAGCACAGGCTCAGTCAGCTCTCCTTCCGGCAAAAGCTAATCCTTACCTCCATCGCCTGCCTGGTCATTCCGGCACTGGGGATGCTATATATTACCAATGTCTATTCCAAGCTGATTATCCGGGAGCATTCCTTGGAGAAGTCCACGCAGTCCCTGAGAATTGTCCAGTCGCAGATTGATGTGATCTTCGAAGAGATGGTATCGGTGTCGAATTTCGTCCATTTCGATCCGGAGATCAAGACCCTGCTGGAGGATGCCAAGACCAATCCCGTAGCAGCGCGGACCCTGACCAGCCGCCTGGAGCAGGTGGCCGGAGACACCATTGATCTGCGGATCACCCTGCTGGACAAGGAAGGACATGCCTATTCCGATTATTCCTTCTATGATTATGATCCCCGGCAATTTCTGAAGCGGCGCTGGTTCGCTACGCTGGAGCAGCTCCCGCCGTATGACACCTTATTTATGGGAGCAGAGGACAACTATCTGACCTCCCTGAAGGCTGAGCAGCCGTATATCTTCATGACAGCGCGTGCCTTAAGAGAAGAAACGACTTCCGCCCCCTACGCTTACCTGATTGTCAGCCGCAGTGAGGCTTCGATCCGTGAGCGGTTTGCTTCACTGGAAGAGGATGTGTATCTGCTGGATGAAGAGGATAACATTCTGTCGAACCGCAGCCATGAGCTGATAGGCACAAGCTTTGACAAGCTGCTGCCTGTAGATGAGCTGGCCTTCCCTGATATCGTCAAGTTCAAGGGGGAGAACCAGCTCCTCCTCTCGCTGCCGCTGAAATATGCCAAATGGAAGTTGATCAGTGTCGCTCCCTATGAGCAGCTGACGGAACGGTTGAACGGGATGAACCGGACCGGCCTGATTATTCAGACAGTGTTTGCGCTCAGCTTCTTGTTCGCGCTTACTGTTCTGCTGCGGAGATTCACCAAGCCCGTGCTTGTCCTGGGCAAGGCGGCGCGCCGGGTCGAGGACGGAGATCTCATGGTCCGCTCGGGCATCCGGGGAACCGATGAGATCGGCAGCCTCGGGCACTCCTTCGATAACATGCTGGACCGGGTGCAGCTGATGCTCAGACAGGTGGAGACGGAGCAGGAATTGAAGCGCCAGGCGGAAATTGCGATGCTGCAGGCCCAGATCAACCCGCATTTTCTGTTCAATGTGCTTAGCTCGATCCGGCTCAAGCTGCTCATGAAGCAGGATGAGGAGAATGCTGCTATAGTCGGCTCCCTATCTGCTATGCTGCGGGCCAGCTTTTCCAGCCGGGAGGAATTCGTCTCGATTGCCAGTGAGCTTGATTTCACCAAACAGTATATGGAATTAATGCGGTTCACGATGAGATATCCTACGGATTATGCAGTGCATGTGGACAAAGAGCTGCTGCTGGAGACAGTGCCAAGGTTCATCCTGCAGCCTATTATTGAGAATGCTTACAAGCACGGGTTCCTGCAGGGCGGAGGACGGGTGGTCATTACCATCGGACTCGTTCAGTCCAGGCTGACCATTCACATTGAGGACAACGGCACGGGAATGGAGGAGCATACGCTCGCCGCCCTGCTTCAGCACATCAGGCAGAAGGATGCGGAGATAGGCGCCTTGAGTGCTGACGGGACGCCCGTGGCTGAGCCCGCTCACGGCATCGGATTAATCAACGTCTACCAGCGGCTCAAGCTAATCTACGGGGAGCGCTTCGAGATGAACATTGAGAGCATTCACGGGGAGCGAACCACCGTACAGTTAATCATGCCCGTGAAGCGGATAGGAGCAGATATTCATGACCTATAAAGTAGTACTAGCAGATGATCATTATCCTGTCCTGGAGTATTTAAGTGCTGCGATCCCTTGGGACACCCTCGGCCTTGAATTGTCGGCTTGCTGCTCGGACGGCAGACAGGCCTGGGAAGCCTGCCAGCTGCATCAGCCGGATATTCTGCTTACGGATATCGGCATGCCGGCGATGAATGGACTGGAATTAATCCGGAAGGCGCGGGAGATGAACCCTCAGCTGCAGACGATTATCCTGTCCTGCCACGGGGAATTCGAATATGCCCAGCAGGCTGTGAAGCTGAATGTGGCCGAATATATATTGAAGGAGAGCCTGCAGATCGATCAAGTGATTGCTGTATTAACGGAGGCGGTAGCCCGGCTGGAGGTGAAGCTGAAATCCCGTAACCACTACCTCCAGATGGAGAAGCTGGTCAGCCAGAACCACGCCGCCATCCGGACCAGGTTCATCCGCATGTTCGTGGAGCAGCCGGTCTGGGATGAAGCCGAGTGGTTCGGACAAGCCGAAGCGATGGGCATCAGCCTGCACCAAGGCACCCCGTATCTGCCCGTACTGGCGGTCCCGGAGCGCTCCTATGAGCTGGAACGGCGGTTCAGCGGAGTGGTGAACCTGCAGTTCGTGATGGATAATGTGCTGCAGGAATTCCTGGAGATCGATGGCATTATCCAGTTCGCGCTGACGGAACGGCAGTTCATCCTGTTCATTCCTTTGCCGCATATCCTCGTCCGCAATCTGTATGAGGAGTTCCGTGATCATTTCCGGCATGTTCAGAGAATGGCGAAGCTGCATTTGCGGATGGGGATTTCCTTCTTTTACGGGGAGGCTACTCCAAGTCTGATTGACATCAAGAAGCAGATTCAGGCGCTGCTGGATTCCCATGCCCTGCGATTCTATACCGCCGAGGGGGCGATTATGAAGTATGCGCCTGTCCAGACCAGCGGCGAGGACCTGTTCGTGCATTATTCGGAGATTCTACAGCAGCTAAGGGACTGCATTCAGCAGGAGGACAGCTCGCAGATTGCGGCCAAGGTCAGGGAGATTAAGCAGTATATCGGGGACCAGAAATATCCGGTAGAGAGTGTGAAGAGCTGGCTGCTCAAGATGGTGATGGAGCTGGAATTGAAATATGTAGTCATGCAGAACTTCGTCAACAACTTCAACAGTGAGCGGCTTCAGCGCTCGATCCAGGAATTCGAAACGCTGGAGCAGCTCATGGAATGGCTGGAGGAATTCCTGAAGGATAAAATACTCATGCTGAGCTCCATGTGGAAGCAGAATGTCCGCAAAGAGGTCGCTGAAGCCAAACGTTATGTCATGAATCATATCAGCGAGAAGGTTGGAATGGAGGAGATGGCGAAGCGCCTGGGCCTGAACCCCACCCATTTCAGCCGGTTATTCCGTCTGGAGACCGGACTGACCTTCATTGAGTACGTAACGAGGGTGAAAATGGAGCAGGCCCGCGATCTCCTGAATCAGACGAACCTGACCATCGTGGAGATCGCGGAGCAGCTTGGCTATGACAACGTCAGCTACTTCATCAAGCTGTTCCGTAACTTCTCCGGCATGACTCCGGCGGAATTCCGCAAGTCGCTGTAGGCGGGAACGGGAGGAAGAATGGGGCATCGGGGTGATGCCGGGAGCACTGACTAGACTACAAGTGAAAGGGAACTCTGCGGGAATACCGGATGGGCAGCGAAGCAATTCCGAGGAACAGCGCCCGCAGCAACCATTAAGTTGAGACCTTCAGAATTCGGCGTATGCGGGCCGATTGCCGGAATGAGAGGGATAAATCCCTCTGAATTCGGCGTATGCGGGCCGATTGCCGGAATGAGAGGGATAAATCCCTCCCGTCAGCTATCGGGCTGCCCGCCGCTTAGCCGCAGCCTCATCAACCGCCCGCTGGATGCCGGCCAGGGCGGTCTCCAGCGGCTGTCCGGCCAGATATTGATTGACCCCCTCCAGAATCTTCACCTGGAGCGATTCCGTCGATACCGTATGCGGCCAGTATAGGGTCGCATCCTCGCGCGTCACTGCAGCGGCAATGGACGAGACCGAATCGCTGCGGTCCGTGGGCGCCGAGATGACGGATGGCACGGCGAGTGCGCCTGCGGCCAGCTTCTCCTGCGTGGCTCTGCCGTTCATGAACGCCACGAACTGCTTGGCCTCCTCCGGATGCTCCGTCCGGGAGCTGATGACACGGTACGTACCGACATTGATGTTCGGCACCGTCCGCACACTGCCCGGCACCATCATGAAGCGGATATCCTGCGCCGGATTCCGCTCCTTGATGCTGGGAATATCCCAGGTTCCGGTAATGATCATAGCTGCCCGGCCCGTGCCCACCAGGTCCTTCGCCTGCTCATGCTTCAGGCTCTTCCAGTTCGGCGGCACCAGCCCCCGGTCAATGATCTCCCGGTGCTTCTTGATTGCATCGGTGAACACCGGATCATCAATAGTGATCTCCCCGCGCTCCAGCTTCTTCGTCCAGGCGGCATCCGCCCCGTTGTCCGACATGATTGAACCCCAAAAGAACTGGGCCGTAGACCATTCCGCATCCATCGCTACCGGAATCACCCCGGCCTCCTTCAGCTTCAGGCAGAGCGCCAGGAACTCATCCCAGGTGCGCGGGACTGCCAGTCCCAGCTCATCGAACAGGGTCTTGTTGTACAGCAGCCCGTCGCTGTGCATCACTTCAGGAGCGCCGTATACCCTGCCGTCAATAGTTACCGGCAGCAGTGAATTGGGGTAGAACTCCTTAAGGAATTCAGCGCCCGTCAGGTCCAGATACATATCGCTGCGCAGAGCGCGGAATTCCTCGAACAGACTGGGCGACCATGTATCGAATACATCCACCCTCTCGCCACCCAGCAGCCTGATCTTGATCCCTGCCGTGTAATTATTATTCTGAATAAAGTCGGCTTCAATCTTAATCCCGGGATGCAGACGTTCAAATTCGGCAATCGCATCGAAATATACCTTGCCCGCCTGCGCCGTATCCAGCAGATAGCTGGAGTAGCGGAGGGTGACAGGTTCATCTTCACCGGGCAGCTGGCTGGACAGAAGGGAGGCGTCCGTGCGCTCCTGTGCATCACAGCCAGCCAGCACGAAGAGCAGCAGTGCAGCGGCGCACAGTCTCCCGGTTCTTCTTGCCATCATGGGCTTCTCTCCCTCCTTCAGCCATTCTCCCTCTATTCTGACGGACATCTCCGTTTCCCGTCAACGGGTCATCAGAGCTTGCCGCCCGAGGTGGCAATGCCTTCAATGAACTGCCGCTGGAACAGAATGTAGATCAGCAGCATCGGCCAGATGGCCAGCACGGAAGCCGCCATCAGCTCAGGATAGTCCACGGAGAAGGCGCTCTGAATTTTCGCCAGGGCCGAGGAGAGGGTCGCTGCATCCGAGCTGGTGTTAACGATCATCGGCCACATCAGGTCTTTAAAGGAGAAGAGAGCCGTGAAGATGCCGAGTGCAACCAGGCCGGAGCGGACCAGCGGGAGCATTATTCTGGCGAAGGTCTGGCCGATATTACAGCCGTCGATCTTCGCCGCCTCCTCGAGCTCCTTCGGCAGCCCCATGAAGAACTGCCGCAGCAGGAACGTGCCGAAGGCGCTGACCAGCCCGGGGAACAGCAGAGCGAAGATCGTATTGCGCATCCCCAGCGCATCCACCATCAGATATTGCGGGATGATGAAGATCTGGGTCGGCACCATCATCTGGAACAGCACCAGACTGAAGCAGAAGTCACGCCCCGGAAATCTCAGCCTCGCAAAAGCATACGCTGCCATTGCACTGAACATCACCGCGCACAGCACCCGCAGAGCCATCATCGCAAACGTATTCCAGTACAGCATCAAAAAGTTATTTTGCCGCCAGACCTCTATGTAATTCTCCCATCTCCAGGTCCTAGGAAGGAATACAAACGGATTCATGGAGGTCGATTCCGTCACCGTCTTGAAGGAGGTGAGCAGCATCCAGGCGAAGGGCAGAATCATTGCGGCCGCTCCCAGGAGGAGCACAGTGTGGGACAGAATACGGTTATAACGCTTCGGATTATCCATGTTGCACCCTCCTACATGTAGTTGACCCATTTTTTCTGCGCCCGCATCTGAAAGAACGTAATGATCATAATCAGTGTGAGCAGCACCAGTACAACTGCCGAGCCATAGCCCTTGTTCGAGTATTTGAACGAATTATTATAGAACAGATACACCAGCGATACGGTATGATCATAAGCCGGGTTGGTCACATCAATCATCATGTAGATCACGTCGAAGACCTGCATCGCCTGAATGACCGAGGTCACCACTACAAAGAACAGGGTTGGCGAGACCAGCGGCAGGGTGATCATGAAGAATTGCCGTACTCTGCTGGCCCCGTCGATATCAGACGCTTCATAAAAGTCCTTCGGGATCTCCTGCAGACCGGCGAGCAGCAGCACCATATTGTAGCCGATCACGCTCCAGATGCCGATTATGGCGATGGAGATCAGCGCAACACGCGGATCAGTCGTCCAATTGACCGCCGGCAGGCCCACTCTGGACAGCCCGTAATTCATCAGGCCATAATGCTGGTTGTACATCCACCGCCAGACCATGGTGACCGCTGCGGGTGCAGCGACCATCGGGATGAAGTAGATCGTGCGGTACAGCGAGCGGCCCACGAGCTTGCCGTTCAGCAGCACGGCCACCAGCATAGCGATAGCCACACTTGCAGGTACAACCAGCAGAGTATACAGCAGGGTATTACCTACAGCATGCCACACCTGCGGATCATGAATCAGCTTATTGTAATTGTCCCACCCGATGTAGATGTTGCCTTTGCCGAAGTCTCCGCTCTTGAAGAAGCTCAGGTACGCGGTCTGGATAATCGGAATAAAATTGAGCACCAGCAGCCCGAGCATGGTGGGTGCGATCAGCAGCCAGCCCCAGTACCATTCGTTCCGGGTGGCAGCTCCTATTCTTCTCTTCACGGGTTGATTCATGGACTCACCTCTCAAGCGGAAAGGATTTGCCGTCCTTGTAGGGGACGCATCGTTATATTTCAAGTGGAAACGGCTTTGCCGTCCTTTTGAAGGACGGTACCGTTTCAGTGAGAAAGATAAGGATAGTTATAGCGCGAAGCATATAAATTCTTATCTTTCCAGTCAAACCCGCGGCCACCCTCAGGGCGCCGCGGTCCTGTTCTCAAGCTTATTTCTCTTCCGCCAAGCTCTCATTCATCACCTTAGCCGCATTCTTCGCGGCTTCCGCTACCGGTATCTTGCCGGTGAACGCAGGCTTAAGCGCTTCATAGGCCTTGTCTTCCCAGACCGCCGTTGTATTGGAATAGGGACGGATCACGCCATAGCTGACCATATCCACGAAGGCTTTGATGTTGAAGGTCTTGTTGGAATCCACCCACTTATCGGCTGCGCCTGTGTATGCGGAGATCGCTACGCCAAGCTCTGCCTGCCGCTCCTGACCTGCCTTGGAGCTCAGGTATTCCACGAACTTCCAAGCTTCCTCAGGATGCTTGGTCTTGGCATCAATGGCATTGCCGAGGCCGTTATAGATCGAGGCCTGCTTCTCCTTCTTCGGCAGCACAGCCACATCGAAATTCTTAGCCATGTATTCATTCTCCGTGAAGCCGCTCAGGTTCCAGGAGCCGAACAGCCCCATGGCCGCCTTACCGTTCTTCAGCAGATCGGCACGCTCGGCATCGCCGTAGACCTCAGGTGACAATCCCTCACGCACCAGGCCGATATAGAAATCAAGCGCTTCAATGGTCTTGGGATCATCGTAGCCTGATTTTTTATCCGCTGTAATAATGGTTCCGCCGTTCTGATAGACGAAGTTGTAATACCCCTCCTGATTATGCAGCGGAGCAAGAAAGCCATAGACCCCGTCCTTTGTAAGCGTCTTGGCCGCCTGCTTCAGATCATCCCAGGTCCAATTCTCATCCGGGTGCTGAATGCCCGCCTGATCGAACAGCGTCTTGTTATACCACAGCCCGATCGTGTCAAAATCCTTCGGCACCGCGTACTGCTTGCCGTTCAGGTTATAGATCTGGTTTAGACCTTCCGGGTAATTCTCCAGCTTCACCTCGGTGCTCTTGCCGATCCGGTCTGTGAGATCAAGCAGCATGCCGTTGCTGGCATAGCGGTAAATCTCGTTCGAGTGCATCCAGAAGACATCCGGCAGCGAGCCTCCGGTAGCTCCGGCCTCCAGCATCGTCCAATAATCGGACCAGCCGGTCACTTCAATATTGACCTTGATGTCCGGGTTCTTAGCCTCGAATTCATCGGCGATGGTCCGCAGGCCCTTCTCCTGATTGGAATCCCAGATTGCATAGGTCAGCTGGACCTTCTCTCCGCTTGCTTGCTGTGTTGCCGCCGCCTCTGCAGGCGCGCTTGCCGATGGGGCAGCTGCCTTGTTATTGCCGTTGCCGTTGCCGTTACCGCATGCGGTCAAGGTGGCCGCTGTAAGCAGGATGGACAATACGGCCGCTAAGCCTTTTTTCTTCACTAGAATTACCCCCAACTTCCATTTAGGATATGCTGCATCTGCTGCATCTCCAATGGTAGGCGAACCCCGCCGCTCCCGGAATGGCCGTTTTTTACGGAAACATTCCCTTTTTTGACCAATCCCCGGAAGCGGCAAAAAGTGCACCCGCAGCGGATGCACTTCTTTTACAGACTCTGTTCTTTTTTTGACAATTGCCACTCTAGCCCCGGTATTCCTCAGGACTTATGCCGTTCAGCTTCTTGAACAGCTTGCTGAAATACGCGGTGTTCGGATAGCCCACGCGCTCGGCAACCTCATAGACCTTGACGTTCCTGTCCCTTAGCATGCTCTTGGCCTTCTCCATACGCAGCCGGGTCAGGAAGCTGACGAAGTTCTCGCCCGTCTCCTGCTTGAACACCCGGCTGAGATAGGAGGCATTCACGTTAATCTGCTCCGCCACCGACTGCAGCGAGATATCCTCTGCGTAGAGCCGCATCATCAGCTCACTCGCCTGCTCCGCATAGCTCCGGGAGGATTGTCCCTGCGACATCTGCGCTCTGCATTGCTCCAGATAACCGGTAATGAGCCCGTGCAGCCCCTGCAGACTCTCCTCCCCGAGGATGCTCTCATACAGGGTCAGCCCAGCCTCGTTCGGCTCGGGCAGTGCCGGGAAGCAGGACTGAATGACCGCCAGCATCCTGATATAGACTAAGCGCGCTGCCTGCTTCGTGCAGCCTTCCTGCAGCAAGGACTCCTTCAAGCGGTTCAGGAAGGCTATCGCCTCCCCGCTGCCGCTCTCTGTATCCTGCCTGAATCTGCGCAGGGCAGACTTGTCGAGGTTCAGCCGTTCTCCGCTTCTCTGCCTGCTGCGGGCCTGATCGTAGAAGCACAGGCCGCTGCCGTTCTCCAGGAACAGTGCATCCAGGGCCATGTCGGCCTCCTGGTATGCACGCTTCAGCCGGTCGAAGCCGGAGGCCGGAGCGCTGACGCCGATCGACAGGGTCAGCTTCAGGAAATCCTTCATCGCCTCTTGGATCTTGGCGGCGGCGCGTTCGATCTCCGCGCGCACAATCCGCCCTTCCTCTCCGAGATCAAGCAGCAGCACATATTCTGCGGAATTCATGACGATGATCTCCTTCGCCCGTTTGCGGGGCAGGATCTCCTCCAGAATATTCGCCACTGAATAGCGCAGCAGCTTCTCGTCCTGCTCCACATACTTGCGCCGCAGCTGGTCGAACCGGTTGATCCGCAGCTTCATCAGTACCATCGGCTGATCCGGCAGGCGGATGTGCAGCGCTTCGCGCCGGGCGAGCACCTCTTCGGCGCCCTTGAAGCCGCTCAGCACTTCCTTGAACAGCATCTCCTTCAAATGCTCGATGCTCTCCCTGTAGGACCCGGGCGGCATTCCGGCGGAGCCGCCTGCGGAGAGGCGGACGGCCCGCTTTTTGACTGTCTCCAGCACATTCACCAGCTGCTGCGGCTTCATATCGCTCTTGATCAGATAGTCCGCCGCCCCAAGCCGGAGCGCCTCCTGCGCATACTGGAATTCCTCCAGACAGCTAAGGATGACGAATTGCCCGCCGATGTCCAGCCGCCGGGCCTCGCGGATCAGCTCCAGGCCGTCCATCACCGGCATTTTGATATCCGTAATAATCAGATCCGGCCGGTGCGTCCTGGCCAGCTCCAGCGCCTCGCGCCCGTTGGCGGCTTCGCCCAGAATCGTGAATCCTTCATCTTCCCATTGGATGATCGACTTCAGACCGATACGCATCAGCAGCTCATCATCCACGATAATCACACCCAGCATACTCAATAGTCCCCCTTCCTGTCCCGAATGGGAATGGTGATCACGAATACTGCACCCTGCTCCGGGCTGCTCTCGAATGATACCCCATACGGCTCGCCGTATAACCGGCGTACACGCTGATGCACATTGATCACCCCGATGCCGCCGCTGTCCTCTGCGCCGCCCAGCCTGCTGCGCAGCTTCGCAGCCGCCTCAGCGCTCATGCCTGCGCCGTTGTCCTTTACCGTAATGGTGAGTTCTGCAGTTCCGGCCTGTCTGACTTCGATGGACAGCAGTCCGTCCTCCTGGTCGGCAATCCCGTGGAAGATCGCATTCTCCACCAGCGGCTGGATGCTCAGCTTCGGAATCTCCTGCTCCGCAAGGGTCTCCTCCACCTCAGAGCGGAATTCGATCCGGTTGAAATATCGCACCTTCTGAATGACGATATAATGCCTGATGTGCTCCAGCTCCTCACGGACCGGCACCAGCCGGTTGTCCGTCTTGGCGGTATAACGGAGCATGGAGATTAGCGCCCCGGTCATCTCGACAATTTTCTCCGACTGCTGCATGGTGGCGATCCATTTGACCGAATTCAAGGTATTATACAGGAAATGGGGGCTGATCTGCGCCTGCAATGCACGGATCTCGGCCTCCACCTTCTGCTCCTGCTCCACGTAGATCCGCTCCACCAGCTGCTTCAGCTCTGCAGACATCTGCTCGAACCGGCTGGCCATCACCCCGATCTCATCATTCGAGCGGACCGCCGGCAGATTATCGAATTTCCCCTGCTCCACCAGCGTCATATTGCGGATCAGCTGCTTGATCGGACGGGTGATCAGATTCGACATATACACCGAACTGGCCAGGGCAAACAGGATAAGCACAACAGCAATCGTCCACAGGTTGCGCTTCAGGATGTCGCCTTCGACCGCCAGCTCTTCCACCGGCATATACATATAAGTCTTCCAGTTATGGACCTCAAACGGCGATTGGATGAGAATATAGTTCTTCCCGGCTACGCGGACTATCTGCCTGCCTGAACCTGCGGCGAGTTCTTCCTCACGCACCGGAAAGAGTGTCCTGAACGGCTTGCCGATCAGGTTATAATTGTTGTTGAATATAATCCTACCGCTGTCATCGGTAACGGTGAAGGCTGAACGGTTGCCTGCCTCCATCCGCTTGTTCAGCCGGTTGATGAAATCTATGTCTACACTTACCGCCATAACGCCGAGCAGCTTGCCGTTCTCCATATCGAAGATTTTGCGCAGATTGTAGATCGTCCAGTTGTTGTCCGCCTTGGTCTGCCGGTCCAGCCGGGTCGGCAAATCCCGCGTAATATCGTCAGAACGCAGGAATTCGGTGAACCAGTCCTCCTTGCGGGGGTTGTAGGTATAATCGACAGGCTTGTTCGGGGCCACATAGAGATCGCTGCCATTCACCAAATTGTAGACATAGATAGAAATGGCGCGGTCCTTCATTGTTATGTAGTTCATCAGCAGCTGCGTGGCCTGTAGCTCGTTCGTCACGGAGCTCTCGTGCAGATAGTTCTGCACCGGATAATTCTCCTGAGAGACGGCAGAAATGTAGCTATTGATTCCATAGCTGGCGATAAGCGAAATCTGCTTGGTGTCCTCCAGGAATTCCTCAATGCGGATATTCGACTGTCTCGTCACATCGGCCAGCAGGTCCGTATATTTGCGTTCAAGCATCTGCTGCGAGGAGATATAGGAGTTCACGAACAGGATCACAACCGGAATCAGAATGGCCAGCAGAAAAAAGAACAGCATTTTGTTCTTCACGCTCACAAAACGGCGGCTGGGCTTCAAAGGGAAGGGTGCTTTCAAGTCATAACCTCCGGCAGCAGAGTTTTGTGGAATACCTTTAATGATAGACTCCCGGCTGCGTTCCCGCCACCCTGCTCTGCATGTCTTTTTTTTACTCTTTTCGTTCCCTTTTTTACATGTACCGGAATTACGGAGGAAGGGCTGGAAGAATTCTGCGGCTACCGCTCAAGCTCCCCGGGCTGCCCGCTCCAGGCAGTAACCCAGACACGTAAAGAAAAGAACAAAAACAGTAAAAAAGCTTGATTTTATAGTAAGAGTCATTCCCTTAACATTCTCGGTGAAGCGAAACAGCCATGACAGGGAGGTTGCGGTGCCTATGCGGAGATAGCGGGTGAGGGGATAAGAAAGCGTTCCAAGTGCGGGGGCCTTCACGGCAGACTGTGCAGACGATCATCACCGTAAGGACATTAGGACATTAGGCAAAGGTATCTCAAAAAACAAAAGAGGTGAGTATCTATTGAGGCTATATCTTAAGCGTTCACTGATATCTATACTGGCAATTCTGACTCTCCTGCCCTCCAGTTTGGCAAGCGCTTCCAACGTTCCCCCTGCAGACCCGGTTCCTGTGGAAGATGCTGTATGGGTGACTGAGCCGGTGTTAGTAACCGATCCGGTTACGGCACCTGATTCTGATGAAGCACCTGATGCACCGGTGGAGCCTGAGCCTGCTGTGGCTCCTGCGACCTCGTCAGGGCCAGATACGGCCGCAAGGCCGGAGGCTGCTCCTGTTCAGGAGACTGCGCCTCAAGTCCAGATGAAAGCCGCCGCTGAAGCGTCCCCGCTGTTCCAGTGGAGCTTCCGCTCCGGGCAGGTGATTGGCCGCACCTCGGTAGTGAACAGCGTCTACCCCGATGCGGCCGCTGAACGCGCCGAGCTGAAGGGAGTAGCTTCCATTGTCTATGACGAACAGCGCGGAGACGTCCTCTCCTTGCCCGGCGGCGGGAACGGTACTGCTTGGCTGAAGCTGCCCGATCAGCTCTACAGCGGGATCAAGGATGAGCTGTCCATCTCCTTTTGGGCCAACATTGACTCTTCGGCTAACGCTTATACCCGTCTGCTGTCCTCCACGATTACCGAGAAGGGGCTGACGAATGCCGGGGTAAGCGGCTGGCAGGACTCGGAGTTCATTATGATCGCCGGGGACGGCACGTTCAGCAACCGGATCTATACCGGGACGAACCCAAGCCAGATTGCCAGCTACAAAGGCGATATCGTCTGGAACCGCAACCCGGCCAAGGGCAAATGGCAGCAGGTGACCGTCACTATGACCAGCAGCGGAGCCTATGAGATCTACCTGAACGGCGTCCCGGTTGGCATCAAGGGACTGGATCAGAGCAAAAGCTCATCAGGTGCAACGATGGTTTCGGTACTCCAGCACTTTTTTGCGCGTGACTATCTGGACGCCCTGAAGTTCAATGCGTTCGGCAGGTCGCTCTACACCTCGGATGGAGATATCAAGGGGAGATTCGACGACCTGCGGATCTACAATGTCCAGCTCACGGCCAGTCAGGTCAGCGCACTCTATACAGCGACCAAGCATGAAGAGGTCATTGTAACTAACCCGGCCAAAATAACAGTCGATCTCGCCGACCGCTCGCTAGGACCTGTATACCACGGGGCTTCCGGCGCTCTGTATGCCCTCAGTGAGCCGAACGTGCCGGATATCAACACGCTGATACCGATCAAGCCCTCGCATATCTCGCAGAAGCCGCCGAACGGCATCCAGCATCCTACAGGCGATGCGCTCAGAGTGTCTGATTATTTCTTCGAGGCTGGCGGGGAAGCCGTAAATATCGTCATGCAGGATTATTACCAGCACTGGTATTATCCTTCCAGAACGGCAGAGGAATATATCCAGGAAGCAGTCATTCCGATCACCACGGCGGTCAAAGCCTACAAGGATCAATGGGCAGCGGAGAATCCGGGCCGCAATGTCAATTCCAGCTTCATCTATATCCCGTTCAATGAGCCTGAACAGAATAATACCCGTTATCCCCAGCTGCTGTCCGACAGCCAGACGGGGAAGAACTCCAGAGCCGTGTTCAATGCCGACTGGCTCGCCGTAGTCAAGAAGATCAAAGAAATCGATCCCGGTGCAGTCATTTCCGGCGTTAATTTGACCCAGTACGGGGCTAAAGTCTTCGAGGATTTCATTCCCTTCTGTGTGGAGAATGATTGTCTGCCCGATATCATCAGCTGGCATATGCTGTGGGACAAAGCCTTCAATCAGGCGGCCTCGAACGTCACAACCTTCCGAGCAGTGGAAGCGAAGTCCTTACAGCGCTATAAAGAGCTGTACCCGGACCGCCCTCTTCCCTTCCCGCTCAAAGTCGATATTAATGAATATGCGGCCACTTCAGAGATCGCTGTGGGCGGCTCGCTTATCCATTACATCGCACGTTACGATGAGCTGAAGATGAACAGCATGCTGCCGTATTGGAATACGGCCAACTCCTACGGGTCCCTGCTCGCCGGACAGAACGAGCCGAACGGGGCATGGTGGCTCTACAAGTGGTATGCCGACATGATGGGCGGCGACATGGCTAAGGTCAATGTGATTAACGCCAGAGCTGAGAATGACGCCTTCGGCCCCGGCCTGTACGGGTTAACTTCGATTCAAGACCAGAAGCAGCAGGTCAGTATCGCCTTCGGCGGGACCCAAGGCGACGGTCAGATCGTGTTCAACAACGTCACCGGTAACGGGAACAGCCCTTCCTTCCTGGCAGGAGCTGAAGAAGTGCATGTCTCTGTCTTCTATGCGGGTTATACCGGCCTGACCGGCTTCCTGGTGGAGCCTGCGCAGATTCTGAACCGCAATCTTCCGGTCAAGAACGGCTCGGTTACGCTGGGGATTAACCTGAATGATTACACCTCGGCCTATTATGCCGTCATTACACCAGCGGTGGGCCATGCTCCGAAGGAGACTTTCGTCAAGCGTTACGAAGCGGAGAATGCAGAGGTACAGACGAATGTGTCCAAGGTGGACCAATACCCGCGCAAGAGTACGGGGCGCTCGTCTTCGAACGGCCAGTATGTGTCAGGCATCAAGGCAGCGGACAGCCTCGTGAAATGGACTTCGGTAACCGTTCCTGCAGATGGGAACTACCGGCTGGATCTGATTGGCGGCAGCGGCGCGACCGCTTCGCTGCGTAATCAATCGAACACGGGTGATGCGAATCAGCGCATCAATTCCGAATGGTTCGTCAAAATTGACGATCAGCCGGCAGCCAAAATCGTACTGCGTGCTGACTACAATATGCAACTGCTTGGCGGCAATACGTTACTCGCCGATCTGACGGAGGGCACCCATTCCATCGGCATCAGCAGAACCAACCCGGACACGGGAGAAGCAGGCCAGGGCGAATCCACTCTGGATGCCATCGAGCTGACGTATAACGGGCTGCCTGGCGCACTTCCGAATTATCGTGTGCAGGCGGAATTCGCCGACTATGATTCAGAGCAGGGCTTGTCCCGGGCCGGCAGCCTGGAAGGCTTCGAGGGGGCCGGATATGTGAGCGGCTACGGCGGCAGCCAAGCAGCGAACACGCGGTTCGTCCTCAGCGTTCTGGAGGACGGGATGTATGAGCTGACAGCGCGCTATGCTTCTGCGGACAGCGGGAAGCTGCAGCTTGCCCATGACCGCAAGCCTCTGATTGATCTCCCTGTGGTGAATACGAACGGTCAATGGCAGGATGCCAAAGCTCCAGTCTTCCTGCGCAAAGGCATTAACCTGATCGACGTGCACTCCAGCGCGGCGCTCAGTCTGGATTACATTAATGCAGCCTTTGTAAATAAGGCCGCTCTATATTCTGTGGAGGCTGAGGCGGCAACCGTGGTCGGAACGCCTGCCGGTTCCGAGCTGCCGCTTATCCGGGAGGATGCGTTCGCCAAATACGCCTCCGGCGGCAAATATGTGAGTGGCATTACCACTTACGACGGGGCAGAGCGCTATCTGGAGCTTGGGAACATTAACGCGCCTAAGGCAGGCACCTACAAGCTGGTGGTCACTTATGCTAACGGTGAAAGTGCGGGAACCCATGCTTACAACAATGATGTCGTTGAGCGTTATGCGCAAGTAAGCGTCAACGGCGGCGAACCTCAGACGGTCTACTTCAAGAACACCATCTCCTGGCAGCAATTTGCTACCCAGACGCTGGATGTGGAGCTGAAGGCAGGCATGAATACGATCCGCTTCTCCAACAATAATACGTACAACGGCGGCTCCAACCCCTATGGCGGAAGCGGCGCGCAAGGCTTCACGCCTTACACGGCGGTTCCACGCCAGTACACACCGGCATTCGACCGGTTTGATCTGTATGCCCGCCACACGCTTGAAGTAAGCGGCGGCGATAACGGCGGCGGCGATAACGGCGGCGGCGATAATGGCGGCGGCGGTAATAGCGGCGGCGATAATGGCGGCGGCGATAATGGCGGCGGCGATAATGGCGGCGGCGATAATGGCGGCGGCGATAATGGCGGCGGCGATAATGGCGGCGGCGATAATGGCGGCGGCGATAATGGCGGCGGCGGTAATGGCGGCGGCGATAATGGCGGCGGCGGTAATGGCGGCGGCGGTAATGGCGGCGGCGATAATGGCGGCGGCGATAATGGCGGCGGCGGTAATGGCGGCGGCGGTAATGGCAGCGGCGGTAATAGCGGCGGTGGCAATGGCGGGATTTCTAGTGGTAATGGTGGAAGTAGCACTAGTAATACTACCGTCGGTTCGGTGCAGACTGTAGCTCCGGGCAGCAATCAGCTTAACGTTGAAGCTACGGTTAACGGCACCTTGGCAACAGCCACTCTGGACGCCAAGCAGGTTCAGGCGGCAGAGCAGATTACGGTTACCTCTACACTAGGCACCATCCACTTCCCTGTGAGGGCTCTTAATCCGGCAGCGCTGGGGCAGCAACTGGGCAGTGAGAGCTGGAAGCTTACCGTCAGCATGACGATACTCCCGGAAGAGCGGCAGCAAGCGATAAGTCAAGCTGCCCTCTCTGCTCAAGGCCAGCTCATCGGCCAGGCGGTAGAATATACGGTGAAGGCGGAGGCTGGCGGCAAGTCGGTGGAGATCCCGGGCTTCGGCAGCAGCTATGCCCGGCATACCCTGCCGCTCAGCACTCCGGTGAACAGCCGCAATGCGACAGTCGTGAGGCTGGAGAATAACGGCAGCTTCACCTTCGTCCCGGCAGTTTTTAACGGAAGCGAAGCATCTTTCTACAGTCCTAGCAACGGTACATTTACTGTAATCTCAAGCAACAGGACCTTTGCAGACATGAACGGCCACTGGGCACAGGAAGCTGTCCACAAGCTGGCCTCCAAGATTATTCTGACTGGCTTAACAGACAGCCAATTCGCACCGGACAGTACCACAACGCGCGCTGAATTCGCAGCGATGATCGTCCGTGCGCTCGGCTTCTCCTCTTCTGGTCCGGCAGCCAGTTCGTTCAAGGATATCCCCGCCGGTGCATGGTACGCCGGAAGCGTCGGGACAGCCGCTGAGCTGGGCCTGGTGCGGGGTGGAACGGACAATACCTTCCGGCCGGGCGACAAGGTTACACGCCAGGAGATGACAGCCATCCTGGTGAAGGCTATGGCCCTTGCAGGTGCGCCGCTCCCAGATTCAGCGTCACAGCAAGCAGCGTTCAAGGACGCAGGCCAGATTGCCGACTGGGCACAGCAGGATGTTGCCAAGGCGGTTCAGGCAGGTCTGATCACCGGAACGCCTGACGGGCAATTCCACCCGGGCCAATCGGCCACCCGCGCGGAGGCCGCTACTGTGATTCTAAGATTACTGGAGCAGGCGGGCTTCGTGAACTGACCCGCTAGATACTGGTTGGTTACTTACAGGGCACACTCATAGTCAATAACAAACAGAGCAGCAGTCTTTGGGTATTGAATACCGGAGATATGCTGCTCTGTTTATTCAATTACGCCTCCCTCGCAATGGGCTCAATCTACCATCTATTCCTCCCAATCCCCCCTGGCCGTTCACTCCAGCACCTAGAGGGATATCTCTCTCACATTTGCTCATTCTGCTACATCCGGCCCATTCAGAGGGATTTATCCCTCTCATTTCCGCATTCTGTCTACTTCCAGGCCCATTCAGAGGGATTTATCCCTCTCATTTCCGCATTCCGTCTACTTCCGGCCCATTCAGAGGGATTTATCCCTCTCATTTCCGCATTCCGTCTACTTCCAGCCCATTCAGAGGGATTTATACATCTCATTTCCACATTCCGTCTACTTCCGGCCCATTCAGAGGGATTTATACATCTCATTTCCACATTCCGTCTACATCCGGCCCATTCAGAGGGATTTATCCCTCTCACTTCCTGCATCTAGCCTACTGTTGACTGTTAATTGGGATTCCATAGGTACGCTCAGCCGAAACAGGCCTGTCCCACACAAGCGCTAATGCCTTGCGGAACAGACCTAATTTTACATTTTGGCAGGTGTTAACGGAACAACACGCATTTTCCCGATTCCCGGAAATACTTAATCAGCCGCTCAATCGGCTCTCGTCCGCATTTCAACTGAACGCCGAGGCAGTCGATGCACAGGAAATCTTGGGCATTGCGCGTGACCAGCTTCAGGTAAATCGCCACATCATCTGTCATCAGCGGAACACCGCATTGCCTGCAGGTTCTGTTCATGCTCATACGCTTCTCTTCTTTCTTGTCTCTATACCAGCTTCGCCCGCACGATCAGACAGTCATGGGCTGGCACGACCGGAGCGAAGCGTTCTCTGAACACCCCAAGCTCCTTGTGCTCCCAGCAGTCATACAGGGACAGCGATTTGCCGGAGGCATACGGAAGTCCGAAATCCCAGAATTGCAGCGACATCTCTCGCTGACCGTCACTCAGATTGAAGAACCCGATGGCCAGGTCACCGTCTGCCAATACTTTTACCAGCATGAATACTTCATTGGTATGGAACCACTGCGGCTCAGGCTTAATGCGGTAAGCTCCGCGGCCCTCGATATCCTGGTTAATAGCAATCAGATCCGGGTTAAGCAGAATATTCTTGGTCGCTTCATTTACTTTCCGGATGTCACTGCCGATCATCAGCGGAGAACCCAGCAGGCTCCACAGCGAGAAGTGGGTCTTGTACTCCACATCCGTGCAGCCGCCAATCTGACTGCCGATGAAGTCACTGTTGCTGCCCCCGTACATGCCGACAACGAGCATATCCAGGTCATTGTGGCAGTAGGCCCCGGTGTAGGCGGCTTTGTCAAGCTGCGACAGCGCGAGGGTCTTGATCGATTCCCAGCTGTCCTGAATGTCGCCGGTAGACCGGTACATATGTGCGCCGGATTCACGAATCCACTGGTAGACATTATCCTCGCCCCAATTACATGCGGAGAAAAGAATATCCCGTCCGCAGTTCTTAAGCGCAAGACTCATCCGTTTGTACAGCAGCTCCCCCGACATATGTCTGGGCTTGAAGCAGTAATCATATTTAAGAAAATCTACACCCCACTCCGCCAGCGACGCAGCATCCTGGAATTCATGCTCGAAGCTGCCCGGATACCCGGCGCAGGTATGTGTTCCCACACAAGAGTACATCCCGAACTTCAGTCCTTTGGAGTGAATGTAATCTGCAACCGCCTTCATTCCGTTCGGGAATTTGACCGGATCTGCGACCAGCTTGCCATCCTTGTCCCGTTCTTTCAGGCTCCAGCAGTCGTCAATAACAATGTATTCGTACCCTGCATCCTTATATCCGTCGGCTGCGAGCGTGTCAGCTGCTTCCCGGATCAATTGCTCGTTGATATCCCAAGTAAAAGTGTTCCACGAATTCCATCCCATCGGCGGCGTTAAGCCGAGCTGTTGCTGTTTGTCCATAATTTGTATTCATTCCTTTCGCATTATGACAGATATTGATCCCTGGGTAAAATGCTGTATTCTTTATGTATTTAATCACACAAACCCTTTATAATACATAGCTTAACGTTGCTTTTGTATGGATGTATGTTGCTTTTCATATATAAGGAGTGAGAGAGTGGAAGGTGTAAAGAGCTTGGTTTGTTTTATGCGGATTGTGATGCTTGTGGGCGCGAATGCAGCAACTTCGAGGGGACTGGGCGGGTAGGCTGGTTGAAAAATCATACCTTCTCTGGCCCTGCTGCAAGCAAAACTACTTGTGTCATCTCTTCTCTCTCGGAAATAGGTGGAAAAACGTACCTTAGTTTACTGGAATCTCAGGATTGGGCGGGAGTAAGTGGAAAAGGAGCAACTATTTAGTTTGATCTCGTCACTTTGGTGGAAATGCGCAAAATTAAGTGTTGTTTTTCCAACCGTTGGCGCAGGAGAAGCCTTTCATTCATCAGCAAGTGTATAAAAGGCAACTGTTTCCCTCCACACATTTGCGCCCGGCCCTCCAGCCTCCGACACCCGTCTCCCGCACCTCTTCACACGCCCGATGTAATCGGTTTTTCGATTACATTTCCCCCTCGCGCCTCCGCAGCGCCCAATGTAATCGGTTTTTCGATTACATTGGGCCCGCGCGCCTCCGCAGCGCCCGATGTAATCGGTTTTTCGATTACATTCAGCCCGCACGCCTCCGTAGCGCCGAATGTAATCGGTTTTTCGATTACATTTCCCCCACGCGCCTCCGCAGCGCTGAATGTAATCGGTTTTTCGATTACATTTCCCCCACGCCCCTCCGCAGCGCCGAATGTAATCGGTTTTTCGATTACATTTCCCCCACGCGCCTCCGCAGCGCCGAATGTAATCGGTTTTTCGATTACATTCAGCCCACGCCCCTCCGCAGCGCCGAATGTAATCGGTTTTTCGATTACATTTCCCCCACGCGCCTCCGCAGCGCCGAATGTAATCGGTTTTTTGATTACATTTCCCCCACGCGCCTCCGCAGCGCTGAATGTAATCGGTTTAATACGAAAATAAAAGTACCGGAAAATGCGCAGCAGAACGGGTTTTGACAAAAAAAGACCCACCGCCCCAAAAAAACGTTTCGTTTTTTTTGAAAAAGGGAAGACTATTGGATAGGATTTAATTGCACGCTATATCCTAACTGCTGGATATAGTTCACGTACCTATCTAACGTGTTTTTCTTGGACGTCTCATCGCCTAGTGAGACGTCTATTTCTTGGTATGACCTCTTCTCCCGCATCAGGGCATGGAGGATTCGAATCAGCAAATGCGCGGTGGCGACGTTTGCTTTTTTATCGCCTCTTCTCTTACGTATTCGTCGAAAAAATTGGCCGATCCGGTTCGAGGAGCGAGAGTTCGCCCAAGCCGCCTGACACAAGGCCCCTTTCAGATGCTTGTTCCCTTGCATCGTTTTTGACTTTCTTCGCTTTCCCGCGCTTTCGTTGTTCCCTGGACACACCCCCGCCCATGATGCAAACTGCGCATCACTCGGGAACATTTCCGCGACATGCGGCCCCACTTCGGCAAAGATGGTCACGGCAGACGTCCGCTCAATTCCTGGAATGGAGTCAATTTGTTCAATCACCTCCAGGTACGGTTCTGCCTTCGCCTCGATTCGAGCTTCCAGCTCCGTGATCCTTTTCTCCAAATAGACCAAGTGGTCCCAGTGGTCTCGAATCATCTCGCGGTGATGACGGCGCAACTTGCCATTGAGCGCGTCTAGCAACTGCGGAACTTTCTTTTTCAAACGGGTTTTGACCAGGTTTTTAACGGTCCCTTCGTCGATGACCTCGCCGTCCATGATCTTCTGGAGCAGGCCCCGTCCCGAAACCCCATATAGATCGGACATAAAGGTGGTTAGCTTAATGTTGGCATCCTGCAGGATTTTGTGAATGCGGTTTTTCTCCGCCGTCACCGCCTGCACCATCTTACTCCGGTAACGGGTCAAGTCTCGCAAATCCCGGATGTCTTGTTCGGGCACCATACTGCCTTCAATGAGCCCGCAACGGTGCAATTGCGCTAACCAGCGCGCATCTTGCATGTCACTTTTTCGACCCGGCGTATTCTTTACCCGCTGGGCGTTGGCCAAGACCAGATCACAACTGCCCTCTAAGATGTTCCATACCGGTTTCCATAACACGCCCGTACTCTCCATCACCACCTCCCGACAGCCTTGTTCACTCAGCCAATCTTGCAGGCCTAGCAATTCTTTGGTTGTCGTCCCAAAGGTTTTCAGGTGACATTGGGGTTTCTGTTCGATCGGTCCTTTCAACACGCAGGCCACAACGGTTTCCTGGTGCACGTCCAGACCGGCGCAACACATACGTACAGCATCCATTCCAATCATCCTCCATCGTCAGCTTACAAATCATGCGCTCGAGTGAGTGTAATTTAATACACGTACTTTTGGGGGCTACAATAGGCGATGCTCGAAAAGCGCAATAGAACAGTTTTTCGCACGGGGTGTATCCCAGTAACCGTTTCCGCCCTTTGATTTGTATATGTAGTGTTGACGACTACAGCCTCTTTTAGAATGGATGCGACGGATGCCACCCACTTATTTTCATTCCTGGGGGTGACAAGGTCTCTGTCTTGTCATGCCTGTTTTTCGATTACATTCAGCCCACGCCCCTCCGCAGCGCCGAATGTAATCGGTTTTTCGATTACATTGAGCCCACGCGCCTCCGCAGCGCCCAATGTAATCGGTTTTTCGATTACATTGAGCCCACGCCCCTCCGCAGCGCCGAATGTAATCGGTTTTTCGATTACATTTCCCCAACGCGCCTGCCGTACGCTCAAAAAATCCCCCTTCCCCCCACACGGCAATCCGGTACTGTCCCGGACCGCCCCGTAGATGGAGAAGGGGGCTTTTACCATTAAGCTCTAGTTCACCTGAACCAGCTTCCATTGCTGGTGCAGGTCGCCGCGGTAGAGGTTCTGCTGGAGCTTCGCGCCGTCTGCGGTGGAGGCTCCTGTGACTTCGACTGCCTTGTTACTGTTCACATTGAGAATGCTCCAGTAGCCGTTGCTCAGCTTGATGAGCCGGAACTGCTGGGCGGTGTTGTTCAAATCCTGCATCAGCTGGATGGCTTCGCCGTTGTTCTTCGTGCCGTTACGCACATCCATCACCTTGTTGTCAGAGGAGTTCACGCTGCGCAGCCGGTAAATATTGTTATACGTGCCCATATCCGTAACCGTCCATTGCTGAGCCAGTGCGGTGTTCTCCGGCCACTGCTGGAGCTGAAGGGAATTCGTATTCTGCCCGTTCGGAACGTCAATCGCTTTGCCTGACCCCCGGTTGATCAGCTTATACTTCGCATTGTTGGTGACTCCGTTCCACACCCCGTTCCAAGGGTTGAACTGGGCCCGCTCGTAGTACCATTCGAAGATAAAGCGCGCCATGCCGTCGCGGACCGTATTGCCGTCATAGAGCAATCCGCCGTCCGGATCGGCGAAGGAGCTTTTGGGACCGGGATCGAGCAGGAAGCCGTTCATATGGACGGCAATGCTGACATTGCCGGCGGCAGTGAAGATTGCTTTGGTATTCTTGCCGAAGCCTGCGTTCGTACCGTTGAACAGATCCCAATACGAGGAGTCGCCCGGCTGGTTCTTGAACCAGGTGGTTTCAGTAATATTGATCGGGTAAGCATCGGCCGCTGGCTTGATGCTGCTATCCCATATCTGCTGAAGCGAGTTGTAGTTGTCATAAGCGCCGTAGCCCGGGTACCAGTGCACGGCATATCCGTAATTGTTAAGCGGATCGGTCAGCGGACTGGATGCCGTCAGCTGATAATGCTGATCCCAGCCAAGTCCGGAAGCCCAGATCACATTGTCCGCGCCCTTGCTGCGGATGGTTGAGATCATCGAGTTCTGGAAGTTTTTCAAAGAATTCCAGAACGCCGCGAAGTTCGGCTGGGAGGGATTGCCGCCCCATTGTCCGTTCACATCGCTCAGCACCGGCTCGTTCACCAGCTCGAACATCACATTATCCGCGCTCTTGAGTCCCGGCTGGGAGGCCAGATAACCCCAGATCTGATTGAACTTGTCCAGGTTAGCCTGGGTAGTCGCCTTGTTGTCCAGCAGGGTGAAGTCCAGTCCCAGCGTGACATACAGCCCCTTCGTCTTCGCGTACTCTACATAAGGAATGATCAGATTCTGGGTAGCTGCCTGAAGGCCCGCGAAGTTATACGTTCCTGCAGCGACATCGCCCATATCCTCCCGGTCGATGAACAAGCGGACCTGATTCGAGTACCAGCCGTGGCTGTTCCCGTATTTGCCGGAGGTGCTGGTGAAGGTATCTGTGATCTCCTTCAGGTACTCCAGAGTGGCCTTATGCCGGTTCCCGCCGTTGCGGTTCAGATAATAATTGCTGTTCTGATACGTCCAGTAAGCCCCGGTAGGCTGATGCCAGCCGCTCAGCAGTACAGGCTGTCCGCTGCTGTTCACCAGCTGATTGCCGCTAACATGCAGCTTGGGAACAGGCGAACCCTCCCAAGCGCTTGCCTTGCCGCCGCCGGACTGCATTGGCGTCAGCAGCAGGGCCAGCATCACCAGCAGCTTCATGGATAAGCTTAACTTCCTTTTTCTCACAGATACCCATCTCCTTCTCATTTCATGGAATCGGCGGATGCCGTCTTAATGAAAGCGAATACATCTGAATTGTACTCTGCGCGGAGACGGGCGGAAACCTGTGTGATTATAGTTGATAGACTTACAGATTATAGTTTATTTACTTATAAATTATAGATTTACATGCATAGACTCCCTGTATTCCTGGGGCGTCATTCCCGTCATTTTTTTGAAGAACCGGGTGAAGGAATGATGGGCCTCATAGCCGACATACAGCGCTACATCGCGGATTTTGAGCGCTTCATTTCCCAGCAGCTCCTTCGCCTTGACCGCCCGGCATTGATCGATGTACTCTGACAGGTTAATGCCCTGCTCCTGCTTGAAGAAGCGGGACAGGTACGACGGATTGAAATAATGCAGCTCAGCCAGCCGCACCAGAGACAGATCCTCGCCCAAGTGGCTGTGGATATAATCGCAGATCCGTTCAATGACCTCCGAGGAGCGCTCCTTCTCGGCTGTGCTTCTCCGCTCGAAGAGATCTGAGGCCAGCCTCTCCAGATAATAGATGCCCTCCCCCAGGGATGAATGCTCGTCCAGCCGCATCAGTTTGCCGTATTCATTGACAAGGCTGTAGAGCTCCGAACGGTTCATATGGGACAGCAGCACAAGCGCAACCGTGTAATAGAGCTCGGCTGCCTCTTCCGCAGAGATGCCCGAATGAATGCCTTCCCGGATCTCCTCCAGCGTCTCCGCGAACCGCTCCCGCCGTCCGGCATCCAGATGAGCCGCAAGATTCTCCACCCGCTGGTGGAGCCGGACCCCCGTCTCACGGATGACGTCAGGCCCCGGCGGACCGCTGCGGTCAATCTGCACCATGGAGATGCCGTCCCCGATCTTCATCTGCTGCAGCCGGTGAAGCCGCTCGTAATGGCGGCCGGTCTCTGTCCAGGCACAGGCTGAGCCGCTGACTGTAAAAGCAACCGGCAGGCCCAGCGTCTGCCGGCAGGAATCCTGAATCATCTCCAGCGTTCCCTCCAGATACCGCGTGAAATTCCCGCCGAAGGCAGCCCCGGCATTATCCAGAGGCTGCAGCAGCCACAAGAGATCTCCGTGCCGGTCAAGCACCCAGGCATGCCGGGTCATCTCCGCCAGATGCGAATTCCAGATCAGCCGGGAAGAGGTCAGAAGCTCGCGACGGTCCATATAAGAGATGCCCTCCGGGTATGTAGGCCGTCCAAGAACGAGCATCACCGGAGATTCAGCCTTAAGGGTGATACCCAGCTTGCTGAAATCTGCACGTAACGTGTCCGCATCTGCACACAAGGACTGGCTGTCCTGAAGCAGATGGCGGAGATAATCCCCCTGTGCTGCCGTCTCCATGGAATCGCGCTGCTCCCTGGACTGCTCCAGCAGCTCGCTCAGCATATTGCCCTGCTCAATCTCCTGCAGCACCTCCTGCACCGTCTCAATAATCTTGTCGAAGCCTTCCGTCTTCAGCAGATAACGGGCACCGGGAAGCTGCAGCGCACTATAGGCGTAATCGAATTCGCTGTAGCCGGTCAGAAAAACAATCCGCGACCGCGGCCAAAACTCCCGGATCTGCTCAGACATCTCCAGCCCGCTCATGCCGGGCATGCGGATATCCGTCAGCACAATATCGATCCGGGTGCGCGAGAGCCACTCCAGGGCTGCTTTGGCCGAATAGACCTTGTAGACATCAAGCTTGTCCGGTAGCAGTTGGTTGAACGCCTCGTATAAGCCGTCCGTTATAATCTCTTCATCATCAACGATCAATAGTCTGTACAAGACCTTCACCTCCTGTGAGCCTGATCCGGATTGCAACCCGGAGGCCGCTTAGTGTGCTTCTGTCCAGGAACAGGCCGCTGCCTTCCCCGTAGATTAACTGGATGCGCCGGTGAATATTGCTCATGCCGGTGACTTCATGCGTACCGCTGTTCTGATTCAGCCGCCTTCTCAAGGTCTCGATCCGTTCATCGGTCAGTCCGCTTCCGTTATCTTCAACAATAATGCGGATCTCCCGTTCCTCCTGTTCAAAAGAAACCCGCAGCTCCCCATCCTCCGCCTGCTTCTCCAGACAATGCTCATAGGCATTCTCGATAATCGGCTGGAGAATCAGGCGCGGAACCCGCAGCTCCTCCATGGCTTCCGGCAGCTCATCGAACTGAACCTGAATGCGCCTGGAGAAGCGCATCTTCTGAATCTCCGTGTACATCCGGGAATGGCGCGTCTCCTCCGCAAGCCGGACATTATCCTCTCCGTTACGGGTGATGAACCGGAAATATTCGCCCAGCATGCCCGCGAACTCCTCAATCCGGGAGCTGTCCCCCTGCTTCGCCAGGGCGCTGAGAATGAAGAAGCTGTTATACAGGAAATGCGGGTTGATCTGCGACTGGAGCTGCTTCAGCTCCGCCCGCTGCATCATAAGCTTCTGGGTGTAATCCTGGTCAATCAGCATTCGCAGCCTGCTGAGCATCTGGTTGAACCGGAGATACAGATAGCCGAATTCATCCTTGCGGCCATGGTCAATCTGAATATCCAGCGAGCCGCTCTCCATTCGCTTGAAGCTGCGGATCAGCACAAGCAGCGGCTTCTGGACGAACTTATAGGTCGCGTAAGAATAGATCAGCACCGCCAGGAAGGACACCGCCGCGAACAGCCACGCCCAGACCACGAACTTGGTCAGCGGGCGCTTGACCGCCTTCTCCGGCAAATAGGTGGCAACAGCCATCCCCAGCCTGTCGGAGGTGAAGCTGTCAATATGATACCGGATTCCGTCCAGCTCCCAGTTGTACAGGTTCCCTTCATCAACTGCCTGGTGATAGCTCTTAATCAGCTCCGGGGAGCTGTTCTCTGTACCGAGTGCGTAATCCGTCAGGCGCGAGACCAGCAGCGAGCCGCTCTCTTCGTACGCGTTAATCGCCCGGAGCGAATCCCTCAGCTTCTCGTTGTCCAGCTCGATCTGAACAATGAACAGCGGCGGCTCGCCCATCCTTCCGCTCGACTGGGTAACGCTGAGCTCCAGGAAGTTGTTCCAGTTGATCAGCCGCCCTTCTTTTCTCAGATCAACCGACCGGAAGAAATTGAACTTGCTGCTGTCAAACTGATCAATGCCGTTCATCGCAGACAGCGTCTTGTTAATGGTACGGATATGTACGAACACATCACCGATGTAGGCGCTGCTGTTCTTCAGGGAAGTTAGCCGCTGCGTAATGTAGTTCAGACTCTCCCGCTTTTGAACATCATCCATATAGTTCCAGGTAACGGCAATCTTGTTCAGCTCGGTATCCTGGGCAAGATCATACTGCTGGATCTCCATCCACTCCACCTCGCGGTTCAGGTCCTCCAGATAATATTTTAATTGCGACAGGGTCGCTCTGGACAGGTCCTGACTTGCATTCTTGTAGCTCCAGTTGTAGAGGTAGAGTCCAAGCAGCAGAATCGGCAGAATAATAGCAAGATAAGTGACAACCATCCGGATAAAAATAGTGTGGCGCATCGACACCGCAGGAAACTTAAGCATGTGCACCGCCTCCACTCGTCTGCTCATGTCCGATCATTTGCCGCTTCCGCCCTTCTCTGCATACCAGTCGTTGACCTCAGCCGTAATCTGCTCGCCGCCCAGCTTGCTCCACTGTGCCACGAAATTATCGAACTCGCTGAGCGGTCTGCCCTGAATGATATCAAGAAAGGCATCAATCTGAAGATTATTTAGAATATTCTGCTTCTCGATCATCGTCTCTGTAGGTGCACCGACGAAGCTCTCATAGAGCAGCTGGTGATTACGCTCATACCCGTCCAGGATGGAAAAAGCGCCCGAAGGCCCATATGTCCGCTCCCAGCCCCAGCCTGTCTCGCTGTCCGCACCTCCGGCCTCGTAAGCGGCAATCCGCTTCTGGATCGTCTTCGCTTCATCCTGAAGTACGGAGGCATCGCCGGTGCGCCGGAAGGTCTCCAGCTCCCGGAAGGCCTCCAGATTCTTCTGCACCGGAAACGGTGTCACCGGCGAGAGCTTCCACACCGCCTGCGGAGCATTATAGTACCGCTCCACCTCGCTCGTAGCCCCCCAGTTCTTCTCCAGATGCAGGTTAATCAGCTTGATCAGCGCCTCAGGATGCTCTACGCCCCGCTTGACCGCCAGGAACTGGTTGGTGCTGAACGGAAGCGGCACCTTCGGCGGTGCCCCGGACTCCGAGACCAGCGGGAAGGCCTGCCATTCGGCCTGCGGATTATGCTCACGGCTGAGCTGCACGAGGAAGGAGCCCCACTGCTCCCCGTACATCATTCCGACCTGTTCTTGCTCAATCCAGTCGCTGGCCTTGACCCCATCCTTGAAGGCGAATTCCCTGTCAATCTGTCCCGTCCGGTACAAATCCTGAAGTACCTGCAGGGCATGCTTGACCTCCGGCTGGATACCTCCATAGACCAGCTTACCGGTCTTGTCCTTAATCCAGATGCCGGGATAAGCACCATAACCGGCCATGAACCCGGTAAGTCCCATAACCGGGTCCCACAGGTACTTCGTTGCCGCAAGACCGTAGGTATCATGCTTGCCGTTACCGTCAGGATCTTGCTCCGTAAACGCTTTCGAAATAGCCAGCACCTCTGCCATCGTCTGCGGCGGCTTAAGGCCGAGCCGCTCCAGCCAGTCCGTCCGAATCCACAGGAACATCGCGCCCTCAATCGACGAATTGGTCTCCGGGATCGCCATGAGCTTGCCGTCAAGCGTAGCCGTCTCGAACGGACCCGCCCCTTCCTCGCTCAGCACCTTGCGGGTTAACGGGGTTGCATACTCGTCATAGACTCCGCTCAGGTCCTGGATCAGCCCTGCATTGCTCAGCACCCTGAGCTGCGAAGCATTCACCCGCACAATATCGGGGATATCCCCAGAGGCCAGGGATACCCCCAGCTTGCGGGAGTAGATGGAGCTCCACTCCGTCCAGTCATAGGTAATCTTAATGCCGAGTACCTCTTCATACAGCTCGGTCCAGCGGTTATGCTCCAGCGTCTCCCCCGGCAATTCCTTCAGTATTTCTTCCAGCGCATCGTTGTTCTCACGTACGAACGACAGCTGAATCGGCGGATCATATTTGCTAAGACCCGGCTCCTCATACAGCGGAGCGCTCCCCGGCTGTCCCTCAGGGACCGGAGAACGCTCCGCAAGGCTATCGCCCCTCTCACAAGCGGTCATCAGCCCTACGACCATGCATGCAGCGACAGTCCAGGCCATTGTGTTCTTGATTGTTATGGGCACCAGTTGCAACCTCACTTTGCAAGATTATTACTACCAGAATATTATATTATCCCGGCAAAAATAAAGGAATTGTAAGGTGCAATTCTTGTTTGGCTTACCCGTTCTTTACCATTTAAAAATCGGTGACCGCCTGGAAGGCCGGTTTGGGCTGATGCTGCCGGTCGAACAGCATCGGCGCCTCGGTACGATTGACCGGGAAGCTGCTCAGCCAGGTATGATCATCCGCAATCCCCCAGAACATGACCCCGCTTAACAGCTCCTTCCGGTCTCTTAGTGCAGCGAATATCTCGCCGTACCGCGCGGCCTGCTTCTGAAGGATATCCTCGGGGATTACAGGGCCGACATCGCTGAGATCATTATAGACATACAGGCTCATATCCAGCTCGGTGATCTGATTATCCAGGCCCAGAGCATGGAACTTCTCCATGGACTGGGTTATGCTCTCCACCGAAGGATATTCCAGATTAATATGGGTCTGGTGGCCAACCCCGTCAATCGGCACTCCCTTCGCCAGCATGTCCTTCACCAGCTCGTAGAGACGGTCCCGCTTCTCCGGACTCTCTGTGCCGTAATCATTAATGTACAGCTTAAGCTCCGGTCCTCCAGCCTTGCGGGCCGACCGGAAGGCAGTCTCGATGAATCCCGTGCCGGTAATCTTGTACCAGTCGCTGGCCCGCATACCGTCAGGGTCGTTCGGCTCAATCACCTCATTCACTACATCCCAGGAGGAGATGTCGTCCTTGTAACGGCTGACAACAGCGGTGATGTAACTATCGAGCCGCTTCAGCAGCAGCTTCTTGTTCGCTTCGCGCCTTGCTGCATCGGTCTCATCCGCCATCGCCTTACCGGCTTCATCCCGGAAGAACCACTCCGGTGTCTGGCTGTGCCACACCAGAGTATGGAAGCGCAGCCCCATGCCGTTCGCCTTGGCGAAGGCAACGATCCGGTCGGCCCGTTCCCAGGTGAAGGTACCCTCAGCCGGTGCAATCGCATCCGGCTTCATGGCATTCTCAGCCACGAGCCAGTTCACATGCCGCTTCAGCAGCTCTGCCGTGGCTCCTTCTGTCTGGTCCGGCTCCACCGCAGCGCCTATGGGGAAGTAATCCGCATAGGCTGCCGCCAGCGGCGCGGCCTCCTGCTGCACCGGAGCTTCCGCCGCAGCTTCAGGCGAAGCTGCGGCAGAAGGTGCCGGAGTCCCGGCGGGTGAAGCGGCCGGGGATGAAGCTGCGCTCTCCTGCGGCCCGGGCGAAGGGGCGGCCGGAGCCGCATCCCCGCCAGAAGCGGAGCAGCCGGATAACCCTAGAAGCGCGGCTGCGAAGACTATACTCCGGACCAGTCTGGCCGGAGTGCTTGTTCTGTTATTTTGGCGCACAGTTATCCTCCTTCTACGGTTACCCGACAATCCCGGTACGTTCAATACTCTCCACGAAATACCGCTGCACGAACAGATAGATAATAATCAGCGGCAGAATCGCCAGCAGTATCCCTGTATCCTGGACCATGCTGAGGTAGAACGGATCGGCCTTGGAATTGGCGCCGTCCTCCAGCAGAATCTGCAGATTATACGGCAGCGAGCCGAGCTGGGTTGCCATCACCTTACTGGATGTCAGATAGGTCGTGGTGAAGAAGCTGTCGTTCCATTGCCACACAAACGAGAAGAGCAACACCGTAACAATAGAAGGAATCGCGTTAGGCAGCATGATCCGGTAGAAGGTCTTGCCGACCCCGGCCCCGTCGATGTAAGCCGCTTCCTCCACCTCTTTGGGAATCCCCCGGAAGAACTGCCGGAAGATGAAAATGTACAGCCCCGCCTTCAGCGAGTTAGCCGTAGCAGAGGTTAGAATAAACGGCCAGTAGGTGTTGAGCAGATTCACCGATTTACCGCCGGTTAAGAGCGGAATCAGCCCCATCAGGCTGAAATCCTTCAAATTCAGGTAGACCGGAATCAGAATGGTGATCGGCGGAACCAGAATGGTCAATATGACTCCGGCGAACAGCAGCTGGCTTCCCTTGAATTTCAGCCGGGCGAAGCCATAACCTGCAAGCGCGCAGGAAATGGCGGTCAAGATCGTAGTCAGCGCCGAGAGGCTGAAGGTATTCAGCAGGGCCTGCCAGTAGTCCATAATTCCAATCGCTTTGACGAAATTGTCGAGCGTGTAATTCTCGGGAAGCCAGACGACAATCGGCGAATACAGATCGCTCTTGGCCTTGAAGGCCGTGGATATCTTCTGGAGCACCGGATAGAGGATTACGAACGACAGGCCTGCAATGAGCGTCAGCCGCACGAAGGACCATATCCATTTCTTCCAGCGTTCGGGCGACAGTAAGCGGGTCGCATGCATTTGTCCCATCCTCCCTTTAATCATAGTAGAAGACCTTCTTCGAGATCAGATAGCTGCTGACAGCCAGAATTAAGGCCACTGCGGCGAAATACAGCCAGGCCATCGCAGAGCTTAGACCGAAGTTGAACTGGGTGAAGCCGGTCTCCCGGATCAGATCCGTCATGGCGTTATTCGAGAAGGAATCGATAATCGTATAGATGGAATTCACCAGAATAAGCGGGCTGACCATCGGAAAAGTAATTTTCCAGAAGGCCTCATAGCCGGTTGCCCCTTCCATCTTGGACGCCTCATACAGCTGCGGCGAGATGGTCTGGATGCCGGCCAGGAAAATCAGAATCTGTACACCGGACTGGCTCACAATGCTATAGATGCGGCTCACGGCACTGGTCAGATAGTTCACTACCCATTCGCTTAAGCCCGCGTCCAGCATCAGCCCCTCCAGCTCGAAGGTGCCCAGTCCCTGAATCGCTCCCGCACCGGCATTCTGATCATTGACCGCCTGAATCAGGCTGGTGCTCTCCAGGCTCAGAATAACCCCGGAGGCCAGAATGACCGGAAGGAAGAAGATCGAACGGGCCAGCGACCGGCCGATGAATTTCTGATTCAGCAGCACTGCCAGAAACAGGCTGAAGATAACGATCAGCGGCACATTGATGACCATATTCATAATGGCATCGGCCAGCGAGCGGTTGAATTCGGTATTCACCGTCAGCGCTTCGACATAATTCTGGAAGCCGCTGAAATGAACAATCAGTCCGTCGGAGTTGGCCTGCACTGAGCTTAAGCTGTAGCGCAGCGAAGACAACAACGGAATCAGGAAGAAGAAGATGAACCCCAGCAGCCAGGGCAGCACATAGAAGAAGCCCATGATTGCCTTCTGCTCATTGTAGGATCTGCGGTCCAGTCTAAGTATGGATTTCAAGATTGCTCACCACCCGTAATATAGCTTTCGGCCTCAACCGTCCGGCCCTCTGCAAGGACTGCGGTCTTATTGTAGTTGACGATGACAGACATCCCGTTACCGTAAGTGCTTTTATAGACACCGTCTGCCAGCTTCTCATGACCGGTCAGCCGCTGATTCTGAACGTTCTTCATCACTCCGTTCACTTCGGTATACATATCAGCCGCCTGGTTAATCCACTGCTCATAATGGACCGCATACAGGTTATCGAAGTCGGTATCCTTCACCTTGTAATTAGGCGCATGCATCCACTCATAATAGAGGCCGGAGCCATACTCCAGGCTCTTCAGGATATATTGCCTTGGATTCGTGAACGTGGACAGGTTAAACGGCTTGCCGGTGTAATTCACATATCCCCGCACCACCATCGGATAGAACGGAATCTCCTCATCCTCCAGCTTGAACCGACTGCTGGACACCGGAGCATCCGTAATGTCAGAGAGATACGGAAGGGCGTAGGCATTCCCGCCGTCCGCGAGAATGCGCATGGACGCTCCGGTGATCTTCTCCAGCGACTGGACCGATATCTGCTCGGACGCTGACCGGTCAATTTCTTGATTTTTACGGAAATCGCTGTTCAATTGATCGGCCATATCCCTCAGGGAGATGCCGCCGGTCTGAAACGGCGCAATCTCCTTCAGCGTGGCATCAACATATCCGCCGATCCTGCTTGGCGAAATAATATAGGCAGGGGTGAAGGAACGGTCCCGCCGGTTCAAGGCCATATTATACGGATAGACGGCGGCCGGAATCTCACTGAGCATCCGGGAAGCCTTCTGGTTAATCCGGAAGCCTGAGGTCTGGTTCGCCCGCAGCAGTGCGACGTCAGGGAAGAGCTGAATGCCTTGCTCCTTGGCGTAGGCAGTCAGCCGCTCCAGCCCTTTGCTGCCTCCGATTGCCTTATCCACAGACAGCTGGTCCGGCACCTTATGATCCAGGCCCCGGTTGAACCAGCCCGCATACTTCAGCTTGATGTTATCAATCCCGCGCTGCTTCATCTGCTCCAGAATCTTTTGCGCTTCCTCGAAGGTGGTCAGCGCCTCCAGCGATTGATAAGGAATGCCAAGGACATGCTTGGTCTTCGTGATTCCGCCCACCAGCTCCAAATAGAACGGCGTATTGACAGAGGCTTCTGCGGAAGCTGCCGGCTGCGCCTCAGGCAGTCCGCCATGCTCCGCCAGATAGCTCTGGTAATAACGCGCCATGCCCGGATAGGAAGCCTCCGCTCCGCTCAGGAACGCATAACGGACGACGTAATCTGTCTTGGGCGGTTCCTGCTGGAATTTCGGCAGGGTGCGGTTCTGATCGCTTGATGTCAGGGTAAGATCTCCCTTGGCAATCAGGGTGAAGCTCGGATATACATAGTTGTATCCGTTCAATCTGCCGCTGGTATCCGCGTTGATGGTGGCAAGAGAAGCACCTTGTTCAATAATGCCCAGCATGGCGCCTTCCTCCCGGATCAGGCCGAACACCGGCAGCTTGATCTCCTGCTGCTGTGCATAGGCATCCGTAGTCTCCATCGTCCCGTCCACACCATACACGGCTTGCTTATAAGCGGGATAACGGGTCTTGCCGTTATTGAAATGAATCAGCGCTCCTGAGCCGTCCGGCACCAGGATGGACCCGGAATCCTTACTCCCTCCGGCACCCAGGAAGCTCAGCAGGGAGATGTCATTCACCGGATAATCCGCAGGATAACGGATATCCGCTACCGGGACCTTGACGACCAGCTGGTCCCCGTCCAGGGCATATTCAATGGCAAGCTGGAAAATACGCGGTGCAGGCTTGGTCTGGCTGAGGTTGTTCTCGGCGATATCCTGCTGCAGATCCTCCTCGGTATATCCCGCCTTCTCGAAGCCCTTCAGCGTCCGCTCCAGCTGAAGCCCCTTCAGCGCTTCATCATTTCGCGTATAGACTCCGTTCTCCTCATCGAAGGTATAGGCAATTTTCATCGTCCGCTGCCCGGTCTTATCCATCTTGCTCATGATCTTCTCCTCGAACCGCTCCTTGCCCATCTTCATCGGCAGGTCCTCTGCTGTTGCAGCGGTCGTTCCGAACTGGTAGAAGACCTTGACCCCCCCGGGCGTCTGTTCCATCTTCATTTGCTTATGGGCCACGCTGTCCGTATATGAATTGACAGAGCTGACCTGACCCAGGTTGTTATAGAAATCCAGCTTGAGCTGCGCGGACAGCAGGTCTTTATTATCCCCGCTGGCCTTGGCATCCGCTTCACGGTCCAGCGGATTGCTGTACCAGACCGTCCCGTCCGTCAGATTCTTGACGGCGATCCCCCCGGTAGCCTCGTCCATGAACAGCCGGAGCTGTGCGTTCTCAAGCACGCCTGTCATCCCGCTCACCCCATTATCGGTGAAGGCAGATTTCAGCGCGCTCCCTTCCGTAAAGGACACTTCAAGATTCGGTTCATGCCCGCTGGCCTGGCTGCCTGAACTTGACGCCGAACAGCCGGCCAGCACACTCATACTGAAGAGAATCGAGAGCAGCATGATTAACGGCTTCCTCATTCCCGGTCCTCCTCCTATCTCCTCAAGACAATTTCTTGGTATATGGTCGAGACGAATGCAATCATCTGCTGAACCAGACTGAAGAACAGCAGGGTCAGGAAAGCCATGAAGGCCATAGCGAGCAGCGTCAGCAGAATCGTCCCGACCGTTTTGGACGGGGAGAACTGATGAACGGTCATAATGCCCACATACAGCAGCAGTCCCGACCAGAGAATGGCAAAGTTTTTGAAAAAGTAATAAAAGGAGCTCTCCTGGGCCGAGATGAAATTGCTGATCCAGATCCAGGGGAAATTAATCAGCACGATCGGAAGCAGTGCGAAGCAGGTGGTAATAAAAATCTCCACGAACTTCCCCTCCCCGTCCATCAGCGTGGTCAGCGACCAATTCGCCACACACCAGAATAGAACAGGAACCAGCACGTAGACCGCTTCCAGCAGGCTGTTCAGATACCGCGGATTATTCATGTTCACCAGGAACCCGCTGTATTGTTCGCCCAGCACATTCGTCAGAATCAGCATAAACAGAATGCCGAAGGAGAGGATCAGACTGGTTTTTTGACTGCGTTCATATTTGAGGTCCCAGTATCCGTTGAACGGATGAACCATCACATACAGCGGATGTTGCAGCGCTTCTCTGTTCAATGGAGCTCCACCTTCTTTCTGGCCTTCATTTTCCGGAACATTCTCAGGCCCAGCCATAGGGCTAACAGTGCGATCAGACCCGTCATAATGGTGGAGAAATGTCCGCGAAGCACTTCCTTACGGTAGAGCAGGAACGCTTTGGAATAGTTGGTCCGGTCCATGCTGCGCTCGAAATATTCCGCCGACTCCTTGTACTCGCCTTGCCGCAGATATGCCTTGCCTATGCCCGCATAAGCGTACTCCATATTCGCATTCAGGTTGACGACCTTGCTGAACTCCCGGGAAGCCATCTCCTCATCACCGTTATAGTAGCTGCGTACGGCACTGTTCAGCGTTCTTCCATACTCTGTGGTCTGGAATACCGTGATTTCACCCAGCGCCTGGTCCAGCACCAGAATATCGTCACCGCTATGCTCAAGGGCAACCGGAGTGTTGAATTCGCCCAGCCGGTTACCGATTCCGCCGAAAATGTACAGCAGATAGCCGTCCCCGTTGTACGTGAACACCCGGCCCCGGCTGGCATCCAGCACCGCGTATATTTCACTGTCGCTCACATCAATATCCACGAGCCGCGGGGCACCGCCTGACCGTGTTGAATACATAAGATCGCCGCTGGGCTTGTAATAGCCCTCTCTCCGCAGAATATCCGCACCCTGCGCGTTCAGCTTCTTGATCGGGTCCCCGTAATCGTCACCGTTGGTAGCATACAGAAAGCCTTCGTCATTAATGTCCAGATTCGTGAACTCGGTTGGCGTATACATGACCATCTGCTCGCGCTGCGCCTTGGTAGAGATCGATTTCCAGAAATACTCCACCGCATCGACATGCACCCGGTTCGCGCCGATGAACGATTTGAACACACCATCTGCCCCGAATTCCATGAATCCGTCGAAGACGCCGGCCGACATCACATAGATGCGGTCCGCTTTGTCTACAGCAACACGGACAGGCTGAAATTCAAAGCTCGCCTGCAATAGCTCGGACTTCGGTGCTTCAATGATCCCCACCGCCTTGAAGCTGCTGTCGAGATGGACGATACGCTTATTGCCCGTATCCGCCACATACACTTCCTTCTGCTGCGTCACATAGATGCCCTGCGGATTGTTGAACTTCTCCGCCTTCCCTTTGAACTCGAACGCATCTACCGTCTTGACGGATTTGTAGTCCTGATCCAGGATGACAAACCGGTTATTTCCGCTATCCAGAACATAGATCTGCTGATCCTCCGTAACCTGAATATCCTGCGGATTATTAAATGGGCCCGCACCGGAGCTGGCACCCGTGATGAGCGTAGTTGCCTCGTAGGCGGACGGAGCCGCCACCGCATTCCCCCAGTATGAATAATTGTAGGAAGGGGCTGCGCTCTCTGCCAGGGCCAGCTCTCCGCCAAGCCCCAGACTGGCCAGGCAGCACAAGGCCAGCAGACCGGTTCTCAGTTTCTTTATCCTTGCGACCATGGTCACCGTTCCTCCTCTCTACTCTTTCATACCGGAAGTAGCCATCGTCTGGATGACACTGCTCTGTGAAATAATGAACAACAGAATCGGCACGGTCATCAGCAGCAGCGCGACTGCCGCTCCGACCCCGGCACGCGCAATCCCGCCCTGGATGACCTGGCTAAGCGCGTAGTGAAGCGTCTTCAGGTTCTCACTGTAGATGAAGCTTCCTCCATCTGTGCCCCACAGCGCCGGAAATTGCAGAATCATCAGCGTCAGCCAGGCCGGCTTCACATTCGGCATTACGATTTGCCAGAACACGCGGTACTCATTCGCACCGTCGATTTTGGCCGCCTCAATCAGCGCATCCGGGATCTGCTCCATGAACTGCTTCATCAGGAACAACCCTAATGAAAAGGCCAGTGACGGCACGATAATCGCAGCTTGGGTATTGATCCACCCCAGCTGTGACATGACCAGATAGTTCGGTATTGCCGTAACATGCGGCGAGAACATCAGGGACAGCACTACAATTTTGAACAGAATGCTTGAGCCCGGGAATTTGAACTTGGCCAGCGGATACGCCGCTGCCGACGCCAGCAGGATGTGTCCTGCGGTTCCTACCAGTGTGATCAGCAGCGTATTCGCAATATATCTGGTGAACGGCACCCAGGAATTGCCCATGATCACCATCAGATCGGTGAAGTTCTCCAGCGTCGGGTTCCGCACCAGGAATCTTGGCGGGAAGATGAACAGCTCATCCAGCGGCTTGAAGGCATTGTTCACCGCGTAGATCAGCGGAAGAACCATGAATGCGCCGAAGCCCAGCAGCAGGCCGAAGAGCATAAAGCTGACAGCAAAGGAACGGTTCAGTCTTTTTTGAGGGCGAAGAGCCCCTATCACTCTTGAATACAGGGTCATTCACCCACCTTTCGGAGCAGCTTCTGGGTCATCATGTTGGTTCCGAGCATAATCGCGAAGAGAATGGTGGCAATCGCCGAGGCATAGCCCATCTCAAAGCGCAATGTCCCGTAATCCATCAGATGCGTTACGACCGTATGACCTGCATAGTTAACGCTCGGGAAGCCCGCAAGCGCAATGGAGACCTCGGCCACCGCGAAGGAGGCGGTAATCTGCATGACCGCGCCGAACATCAGCTGCGGACGCATGGATGGCAGGGTAATGAACCACAGCTCCTGCCAGCGGTTCCTGATTCCGTCCATCGCTCCCGCCTCGAACAGCGTCTGGTCCACGGTCTGAAGTCCGGCGATGAAGGCCAGGAAGCTTGTGCCGAGACTCAGCCAGAGCTGCACAATAATGATGATGGGAAGAATGTATTTCTCATTCTGCAGCCAGATGATCGGCTCCAGCAGCACCCCGATCTTCATCAGGAAGCCGTTGAGATAACCATAGCTGTCACCCGAGAAGACGATCAGCCAGATGAAGAACACATTGCCCGAGATCGAAGGCGCATAGAAGACCAGCGTCATCAGCGACCGCACGAAGGGCGACAGCTCATTAATCAGCCAAGCGAACAGGAAGCAGGCAATGTAGCTTAACGGGCCTGTGATGACAGCGAACAAAAAGGTGTTCTTCAGCGCGATCATGAACACATCATCGCCCAGCAGCAGCCTGGAATAGTTCTCCCAGCCTATGAATCTCGGCGTCTCCAGCATATTGAAATAGAAAAAGCTCAGCCCGAAGGAGACGACCACCGGGATCACCGTGAACAGGAAGAAGATGATCATATAGGGACTCATCATGAAATAATAATGCTTGCTCTTCTTGATATCTCTCCATAATTGCGCCAGGCGGGATTCCTTGAGCGGACCGCCAGCCAGCCCTTGCAAGGCTGGTTCAGTGGTATTGTGTATTTGTACCATCAGCTTGCAGCCTCCAACCTAATACGGAAGTTTGAATTCCTTCCGTTTGATCTGAATTTCATCGTTAATGTAGATCAGATAATCCGACAGGGCTTCACGCGGATTTACATTCCCGTTGACCACCTTGCGGAACGCATTGTCCAGATGCCGGCCTGTGAAGTACCCGCCCGGAACTTGAGGGTTACCCTTCACCCATTGCCACTGGCTCTCCAGCTCCTTGTAATCCTTCACAGGCCACGGCAGCTCCTCCAGCGCTTCAATGTTCGCGGTCGGATAACGTGCCGCCGCTCCCATCAGCCCTTCCATTTCCCGGCCGTACTGGACCTGGGTGTCCTTGTCTGTCCACCACTTCATGAATTCCCAGGACGAATCCTTGTCCTTGGCATTCTCCAGCAGCATGACACCGGTTGTATGGCTGGCCACGCTATGGTCCACCTTGCCGTCCGCCTGCTTCGTTCCCGGCACCACCGTGAATTCCCACAAATTGCGGATTTCCGGCGCCATTACCGTCAGGCTGTTATAGATGGTATAATCGGCAATCCCGATCGGGATCTCACCTGTACGGAAGCGGTTCGGAAAGTCCACCTTCACCGGGAACTTGTAATTGGTATAGAACTGGGTCCACTTGTTAAATTCACTCATGGAGGTCTCCGAGTTCAGCGCGCTTCGCTTCTGGTCATCCGTATAGAGCTGCCCGCCGTTCTGGTAGAGCAGCATGGTGAAGGCCGCATTAGGCACCAGCGTCGCGTTGTTCAGTGTATCCTCCAGCGGAAGATAGAATTCCAGATTATGCCTCTGCAGAACAGAGACCACATTGTAGACTTCCTCCCACGTAGTAGGCGGCTCCAGGCCAAGCTCCTGCAGAATATCCTTCCGGTAAAAAAGCATCGGGAAGATCTGCTGCTCAGGCAGCCCGTAGACACTTCCGTTGTACTTATAAGGGGTGAGCGCACTGTCCCTGAACCGTTCAGCTACTTCCTTGAAATCGGCGAACTGGGACAGATCAGCCGATGCTTTGCGCATCGCATAGTTCACTGGAAGGTCCTCGCCGATCTGCATGGCTACATCCGGCCCTTCGCCCGCCAGGGTTGCCGGCAGCAGAATGTTCGGAGGCACCAGCCGCAGCGCCACAGAGATACCCGTATCCGGTGTAAAGGTATCGTCAATCATGCTCTTCATCACTTGAGCCTGATCCCGGCCAGTCGAGATCCAGACCGTAATCGCCTTCTGATTCTTCGTCACGTTACCGATACTGTCGTAGTCTTCGGTATACGAGGCACCATAGGCTCTGAGCTCATGCTTCAGCTTCTGGAAGAAGGTAGCCTGCGCAGACGGGAGCGGCTTATCCGGCGCCGAGACCACCAGTGAATCCAGTGTCAGCGGCTGTTCCCGCACGCTTAGAATCCAGGTTCCCAGACCGCCGACATTCGTCTTGAAGGAGACCAGCCGTTTGGCTACCGTATCCGGGTGCTTAGCCATATCCTCCAGCTGGGTGACCATCGAGTACAGCACGGATACCTTGTCGCTGCGTTCCCCGGTGGCCTGCTCCAGATATTCACCGACACTGCGGATAATCTCCGCCTGCTCCCGGAACACCTTGGTCATCTCCGGTATCCGCTTCTCCAGCTGATAGTCACGGAACTTATCCGGGTTATTGGAGGTAATCGCCAGAATATTGCGGTACATTTCATTCAGGGTCAGGACACTGGACTGGATGGTACGGACCAGCGGGGCGATATCGCCCAGGGTCACGGTCAGTCTCAGCTTGTGCGTCCCTTGTGTAAGATGGAACAGATAAGGCTCTTCCCCGCCGAGTACATTCATCTGCCAGCCGGGCGAGTAATTGAAGCGGATCTGCTTCATCTCGGTGAAGGGATATTCACCGTCAATGGTCAGGCTGCGATTGGCATAGACACCCCGGAGCTGATTCTGCTTCTCCTTGAGCGCTATCCGGTACAGACCTTCTTCAGGGACATCAATCTCCCATTCGATCCATTGCCCCGGCAGCTTCCAGTTCACCCCGCCGATGGTATTGATTCTTAGCTTCGAGACCGCATAAGGCACTACTGCCGGGCTGGAGCGGTCAGATAACGGATATAAGGTAGGCGAGGATTTGGCGGATGCCGCTTCGGCCTGGACCTCGATATAAGGCTCTTTTACCGGCTGAAGGCCCTTAGTCTCATAATCCTGCTGAGCCTCTGCATAAGACCGCACTGTCCGGTCCTGGAACAGCTCGATATAATCAATGGCCATCGGCTCACGGAGCGCAGTCAGCGACAGGGTCTGGTTCCCCTGCTCCAGATAGAAGGCATATGGTTCCTCATAGAAGCCTTCACTGTCCGCAATAACCGTGGACTGCCACACCGGCTGCTCCACCTGTCTGGGGCGCAGATCATTGCCGCGGTCATCCTGCTTGATGACTTCTTCACGGTTCCCCCAGACCCGGTCGAAGAGCAAGGTATCCGCTCCCTTGAACGGCACCTCCCGGTTGATGGATAAGGAACGCTCAATCGACGAGCTTTTGCCTTCCACCGGATAATAATGAACCCGGATGTTGTACAGCCCGGATTCCGGAACCGGCACCTCCCAGGAGATGGTTCCCGATTCCGGTGTAATGACTGCTGTTCCGTCAAGCCCCTCGAATTGCTGCTTCACCTCGAAGACATCTCCGCTGCCAGGGGAATAGCTCTCCCCTTCGATACGGATCTCCCGGTCAGGGCGCGGGGCATCCCCGTGTTGCTTCAGATAGGCTTCATAGCTGCCTTCTTCGGCATCCTGCGCGGCTGCTGTGAACTTGCCTACTGCGGGAGAATCGGAATGCACACGCTGCCCCGGGGAATTAAATATCCAGATCGTCCCGGCCAGCAGGACAACAACCAATATAATCGCTATGTTCCTGATTCGAATATTCAATCGTACTCCTCCCCTTAAGCGATGGATCATGTAAATTGCCGCAAGAATGGGAACAACAGTCCGCGGGGGACTGTTGTTCCATGCGGATATCCGTTTATTTTTTGTAGACCGCGTCTACAGAAGCCTGAACCTTCGCCTTGTACTTCTGAATGACAGTAGATGCCGACGTTCCCTTTTTCAACTCGTCAATCATCTCGTAGTAAGGCATAGTCGAGAAGGTGTTATGGTTCGTTAACAGCATACCGCCTTCGACCAGCTTGGCGTTGTTGATATCATCCTCGTTGTCATATGTGCTCTCCAGGGAAGCCTGCTTCGGATAATCGTAGATCGACTCGATATCGTTGATCTTCTCCCAGATATACAGCAGCTGGTCCGGATTCTCGGCCTTCTTCGGGATCGTCAGGAACTGGACATTGGATTCCACACTGTGGTATTCGGTAGCATTAGGCCCTTTTGGAAAAGGAACAAAGCCGATGTCATAATCCTTCATATCCGTCTTGAAGCCGTTCGCCTCATAATCGGCTCCCGCATACATCAGCGTGTTCCCCTGGCGGAAGAACTGCGCCGGTTCCTGCCAGTCCCCGCCTTCAGTCGGCCGCGCTACCTTCTCAGCTCCCAGCTTCGCGATGAACTTGAAGACCTCCAGCAGCTTGGGATCATCGAGATTCTGTTTGTCCTCAATGGTCAGATCGGTCTCGTTGGAGGCCATTGCCATCTCTAAGAACCCGCCTGAGGCCAGGCCCCAAACATCAAGTTTTCCGTTGTTATCTGTATCCTTGTTCGCTTCTTTGGCGACTTGGGTGAAGGTCTCCCAGTTCCAGTTATCCTCGTTCACATATTCCTGGAGCGGCTTCATGCCCAGCTTCTTCATCAGCGTGCGGTTATAGAAGACCCCGCTGATCAGGTTGCCCGCATTCTCCGAGAAGCCATAGCCCCGGCCCTCATATTGTGAGAATTCCGTAGTCATCCGCTGATTGAAGGCATTCTCATTCTTGGTGTACTCGTCTACCGGCCAGAACATATCCTGCTTCGTCAGCACCGGAATCATATATCCCTTGCCCATTCTGACAATATCGCCAAGCGGTTCACCGGCAACCAGTGAAGCCACTACCTTCTTCTGGTATTCACCGAAGTCCAGCGCTACATATTCAACCTTGAAGTTATGCTTGGCCATCAATTCCTTCAGATTCTTAGAGCGCTGGATATTGTCAGGATTGTCCTCGGGAATCTTCATATCCCACCAGGAGACAATCTTGATCGTTCTGCCGCCCATATCGAAATCCTTGTCCGGTGTAGCATTGCTCGGCTCCGCAGCCGGCGTAGCTTCCGCAGTGGCCTCAGCTGCCGGAGCCTCCGTAGCCGCCGCCGGCTGGGCTGATGCTCCCCCTCCGGCGTTCCCGCCGTTCCCTGCTCCGCCGCCGCAAGCCGTCGTTGCAGCTAATAACAACATACTAATGAATACTGACATTACTTTTTTTGCCCGCATGATCTGTCCCCCCAAGTATGAATGACTTACCTCGAAAGTTTAGCGCTTACATTTTCAGGCAGCAACCCGTCTAACTTCAGGTGTTCACCTGTCAAATTATAGGTCGGGTCCGCAAGTCCTTATCCGCCGGGCAACCGGATTCCGATCAGGTAAACAAATGGAGCCTGGTGCAAGAATTGCACATTGTAGCGCCCGGCTGTGTTGCACATAATGGATGAAGGAAGCTTAACTTCTCTCTGAAAGCGGGGTCTTCATCTTGTACAGAATCTTATGTGTAGAGCGAAACCGTCAGGTGCGGGAGATCGCTTCTTATATGGCAGGGAGCAGACTTAAGAATTTCATCATTCATGCGCATGCTGATTATTCATCCGATATTCTGCGGCTGATCCACAGCGAGGGGATATCGCTGGTTCTTCTGAACATTAGGGACGCCCATGCGGCGGGCATGAGAGTCTGTGAGCAGATCAGGCAAGGTTGCTCCGTTCCGATTATCCTGCTCGGCGGCAGCGGGGATTTCGGCTTGGCGCGCCAAGCTTTACTCTACAATGTAAGCGATTACTTGAAAGACCCGGTGGACCCGGCTGAGCTGAGCGGAAGTCTGGAGGCAATTAGTCGGGTGCTGGCTCCGGACGGCAGACCGGCTGCTGCGGAGCAGGATTATGCGGAGTTCACCCTTCAAAAAGAGCCGCCCTCCCCGTCTCCAATTGTCAGTACGATCAAGCAATACGTGGATGCGCAGCTCCATCGTAATATTACGCTCAAGCAGATTTCCGACTCCTTGAACTTCAATTGCGCTTATCTCGGACAGAAGTTCAAGCAGCAGGAGAAGATATCCTTCAACGAATATCTCCTGCGCCAGCGGATGGAGAAGGCTAAGCTGCTGCTGGAAACGACTGACATGAAAATCTATGAGATTGCAGACGCTGTCGGGTATTCGGAAACCGACTGGTTCTACAAGAAATTCAGAGAATACACCGGGACCAGTGCCAATGAATACCGCAAGCAATGCTTCATCACTGCCTGAGGCAGAGGGATTGGAAGGAGCGGCCTGTGCGAAATCTGGAGCAAGGCTCTGAATAAGTCCGGCCGCTAGCCTCCCGTATGCCTTCTTCCCACTCCTATAAACTCCCGTTTCATCCGCGTCTCCTGCTTCTCTCCCTTCCTCCTCCCATGCCATTGCCCTTTTCGTCCGCGTCTCCTTCACCTTACAATAGATCAATAATTGGTGAGGATCGGTCATTGTAGGAAGATAGACGATAACTTATTATAGTTTCATACATGAAAGCGTTATCAATTACTCCGAAATTGCTTATCATTGCTTTTATTATGAAGGGGGATGACAACCAGACAAGTTACTCAGGATTGCTTGCCCCGGCTTAGCTTCAGGAAGCAATCATACAAAGAGAATATGATGAGGAGTGAAACAATGCGCAGCCAGAGCATGAGAAGCAATTCGTTCCGGAAATTCCTTTACATCTCTCCCTTTATGCTTTTACTCGCTGTCTTTGCCTACTATCCGCTTTATGGATGGGTATATGCATTTTTTGACTACACCCCGCCTATCCCGTTGTCCGCCTCCGAGTTCGTCGGTTTCAAATGGTTCCATTCCCTGGTTGAGAATCAGGTCAAGATCGACCAGTTAATGCAGGTCATCTGGAATACCTTCGGCATCAGCGGACTGGGCATCCTTTTCTCCTGGCTCCCGATGATCTTCGCTATTTTCCTGACCGAAATCAAGGCGGTACGTTTCCGCAAATTCATCCAGACAGTCACCACACTGCCGAACTTCATCAGTTGGGTGCTTGTGTACTCCCTCGCCTTCTCCATGTTCTCCAGCGAAGGGATGGTCAACGGCTTCCTGCATATGACCGGGCTGACCGATTCTCCAACCATGTTCCTGCAGAGCTCCGAGCACGTATGGTGGACGATGTGGGCTTGGGCTACCTGGAAGACACTGGGCTGGTCCGCCATTCTGTACATCGCAGCCATCATGGGCATCGACGAATCGCTGTATGAAGCGGCTTATGTAGACGGGGCTACCCGGATGCAGGTGATCCGCCATGTCGTATTGCCAAGCATGATGCCAACCTACTTCGTCCTGCTGATGCTCCAGATTGCCAGCTTCCTGAACAACGGATTGGAGCAGTATTTCGTATTCCAGAATGCGTTTAACAAGGACACTATTCAGGTTCTTGATCTATATGTGTATAACCTCGCCATGGGCGGCGGCAGCTATTCCGTCTCTGTTGCGATCAGTATGCTGAAGAGTGTAATCAGCGTGGTGCTTCTCTTTTCGGTGAACGGGCTGTCCAAAATGCTGAGAGGAGAGGGCATTGTATGAGTGACAACCAGACCAGTCTTACGCCAAACACCCGCGAGATTGACCTCACCAAGAAAACAGTCAAAATGCAGGTCAGCGCTACCGATAAAATCATCTCTACTATTATCTACATCCTGTTCTCACTGTTCGCCTTCATCTGCGTTTATCCGTTCTACTCGATCATTATCAATACGATCAGCGCGAATGATCTCAGTGCGAAGGGCGAAATTATTTTCTGGCCTAAGGGGATTCATTTCCAGAATTATATCGATGTGTTCAAAATCCCGGGTCTGGGCAATGCGTTCATGATCTCTCTCGGCAGAACCGTAATCGGTACGCTGCTGACGGTCGGCGCCTCGGCCTTCCTCGGTTTTATGTTCGCCCAGGAGGACATGTGGGGCAAGAAGTTCTGGTACCGCTTCACCATTATCACGATGTTCTTCAACGCCGGGATCATTCCTTGGTATCTGACCATGAGATCGCTGCATCTGACGGACAACTTCCTGGCTTATATTCTTCCGTCCGTTGTTGCTCCTTTCTTCATCATCCTGGTCAAAACCTTCGTCGAGGCAACACCGAAGGAGCTTCAGCAGGCGGCCAGTATTGACGGCGCAGGAATCTTCACGATTTTTTACAAAGTCATTCTGCCGATCAGCAAGCCGATCCTTGCAACCGTTGCCATCTTCTCAGCGGTCAACCAGTGGAACTCTTTCCAGGATACGCTCCTGCTGGTAACGGACAGTAAGCTCTACAGCTTACAGTTCATACTATATAACTACATCAACCAGGCAAGCTCCTTGTCGACCATGGTCAATCTGCAGAATGCCGGCTCCACGGCTATGGCAACCCTGGCGACCAAGCAGACCTCTACCTCCATCCGCATGACCGTAACCATTATCGTAGTCGCACCTATTCTGCTGGTATATCCGATCTTCCAGAGATTTTTTGTCAAAGGAATTATAATTGGTGCGGTCAAAGGCTAATCCGCCAGCGCCATTTATGATACATTAAACATTCGGGGGGCTACACATGAAAACACACATCAAGCTGGGCAGAAAGTCCGCGCTGTTACTAGGGACGACCATCCTGCTGGTAACAACGGCGCTAAGTGGTTGCAGTGGTAATTCCAACAATGGAGGAGCTGCTGCGGGGACGGCCGAGCCCGGAACACCTGCTGAGTCATCCGATCCGGGCACAAGCAAAGGCATCGATCACAGCAAACCACTAACCATTACGGTATTCGACAACGCAGCTAACTATCAAGGCGAGCAGACGGGATGGTACGGCAAGCTGCTGAAAGACAAGTTCAATATCACACTGAACATTCTGGCTCCGCAGGTAGCGGGCGACCAGCTGTACAAGACACGCTCGGCATCCGGTGACCTCGGCGACCTCCTGATTATTGAGAACAGCCAGCTTGAGGAACTGATTCCGGCAGGCATGATTATGGATCTAACCGACATGATTAAGAACACGGAGCATCTGTCCCAATATGTAGACAATCACTTCAAGCCGTTCAATGTGGCCTTCGAGAAACAGAATCCGGATGGTAAAATCTATGCTCTCCCGGCCTTCACCGCCGATACTTCGCCAACGACCTTCTCGGAAGAGCTGCCATACTCCAGCCCGATCATGCCTTGGGATTATTACAAGGGAATCGGCGCGCCGAAGCTGAACAATCTGAACGACCTGATGACAGCCCTGAAGGACATGCAGGCTAAATATCCGAAGACTCCGGACGGCAAGCCGATTGTTCCGATTACGCTGTGGAAGGACTGGGACGGCGGAAGCATGGAGAATGTCCGGTGGCTGAGCAACTGGTATGGCTATGAGCAGCCGAACGGTACGACAACGATTCAATTGAATGCCAAAGGCGATATCGTTCCGATTGTGGACGACAACAGCATGTACAAGAAGATTCTGCAGTTCTATTATGACGCTAACAAAATGGGTCTCGTCGACCCGGATTCCCCTTCCCAGGACTGGAACAAGGTATCTGAGAAGCTGACCAACAAGCAGGTGCTGCTCCTGTGGTACTCCTGGCAGAGAGGCTTCTACAACACGATTGAACGCGGCAACCAGGGTGACGGCAACGTGGCAGTTCCGATTGGCGATACCCACCTGATCCAGAACAGTGATGCTTATTTCGGGAACGGCAGAGTATTCGCCATCGGCTCCAAAGCGAAAGAACCGGAAAGAATCATGGAACTGATGGACTGGATGTCTTCACCGGAGGGCCTGCGTTACTATACCAACGGTTTTGAGGGCTTCAACTATGAAAAGACAGCAGACGGCAAATTCAAGCTGACCGAAGTTGGTCAGACTGCATTCCAGGAAAACACCCCGGTCCCTGCTGAATATGGCGGCGGCGGTTACCAGGATGGCCAGAGCAAGGTCAACTCGATGATTATGAGTGATTTCGTGACCGACCCGGAAACCAAAGAGTTCTATAACAGCACCTACTGGGCTTCCACCATCGAAGCGAATAAAACCAAGCTGACCACCGACTGGCAGAGCACCTATGACGCCACTACTCCGACCGAGTACTATACAAAGAACAACATGATCGACATCGTGCCGAACATCAACACCAGTCTTGGCTCCGATTCCTCTGACGTCAAGAACAAACGCAGCCAGATCTCGGATTATGTCAAGAACACCTCCTGGAAAATGATCTTCGCCAAGGACCAGGCCGAATTCGACCAGCTCTGGACCAAGCTGAAGAGCGATGTGGAAGGTCTGGGCTGGAACGATGTCTTCGCGGTAGACAAGGAAAGAGCAGAGAAAATCGTTAAAATGCGTGCTGACGCGATTGCTAACAAGTAAGCAAATGAACGTTAATGCGTAAGCTGTAAAAGCAAAAGAAAAGGCAGCCCCGGAGCCATTATGTAATGGCTTTGGGACTGCCTTTTTTGGCGGCTTCCGTCTCTCAATTCCGGCCAACGAACCAATCTCCAGCCGTTCGGGTACCTCATCGGCAAACAAATGGATAAACGTATCTTAATTTCCCGCTTTCTAAGGATTACCCGGCAACAAGTGGAAAAAACATAATTAATTTTGAGATTTCACCCACTTCAGGTGAATTGTGATGAATTAAGTGCCTTTTATCCAACTCCTGTTCCCGTAAGGAAAGTTGGTTCATCAGCAAGTGTATAAATTCCATCTATTTCCTCGCAACTTCTCCATAGCCGCGTGCTGTGCTGTCTTGTGTGACCGGTGGATGATAAACAGACGTTAGTTGAGTAATTACTGAGTAATTAGTTGGCGGTCATCGTACGTTGGGCGGGTGATTGGCAGGAGATTACGCAGCGCTTCCAGCCAGAATAGGAGGCACCCACTCCGGGCGCCTCCTAGACCATTTAGAAAATAAGCTGAGCGAACTGGTACAAGCCGTTCTTCCAGACCGGCCAGTCATGGTCGCCCTGTTCCTCCACCCAGATGTGAGGCACGTTATGCTCTGAGAAATAAGCATGGGTGCGGTCGCTGACATACTTCAGGCTGTCGAGGTCTCCGCAGGATAACCAGAGAAGCTTAAGCGCATCCGCTGCCTTCTGCGGGTCCGGTACCAGCAGCTCAGGCTCCTTCGTGTTAGGTGCCGGTGAGAAGGCTCCCACCCAGGCGAAGCGGTCCAGGTTATTCAGACCCATGTTGAGCGATTGCCCTCCGCCCATGGACAGCCCGGCCAGCGCGCGGTGCTCCCGGTCCGTCAGCACGGAATAGTTCGCTTCAATATAAGGGATCAGATCGTTCAGCAGATCAGACTCAAAGGCCCCGAAGGCTTCCAGCTTGTCAGGCGCAAAGATGTCGCCCACCGCACGGTCATTCTGCATCGCCCGGCCATTCGGCAGAACTACAATCATCGGCTTCAGCTTGTGATCGGCATACAGGTTGTCCAGAATAATCTGCGGCGTGCCGTGTGTGTACCATTCGTCCTCATCTCCGCCAATGCCGTGCAGCAGATACAGTACACTGTATTTCTCAGCGTCTGAATAGCCAGGCGGCGTATAGACTCTTGCCTTCCGGGGGTTGCCAACTGTTGCAGAGGGATATTCGATCATCGTGATCTTACCACGCTCAATTCCTGCTTTCTCCTGATCATATCCCGCTGCTTGTGTTGTATACTTCTGATGGTTCATGTCCAAAGCTGCTCATTCCTCTCATAGATTATATGTACATCCCCACACTTTGTTTATTCGATAAACTAAGTCCGGAATCCTGCTGAGGAAGCTGCTGAGCAAAAAAATATTTGGAGCATCGAAATCCATCAGTAACGCCTGTACGGACTAGATTTGACGTTCATACACATACGAATGCATTGGAATAATCTCCACTGGATGCAGAGATTGATAGAGGGCATTAGCCTCAGCAGAAAAACCCGTAATGTATGCCGTTGTCACACCTTGCTCCTTCAAGCGGATGAAGCATGCAGAAATGACAGACTTGCCGAAGCCGCGTTGCCGGTAATCCGGGTGGGTCCCAATCGTCTCTATAACCGCTATCTTGTTGTCCTGATCCACGAACCCGAAACAGAAGGCAACAGGCCGCCCTTTATCATCCACTACCGAGAAATCAAGCTCCGCCTTATAGGACTTTAGATCTTTTCTCCAGTACTCTATGCTCCCTGCATTGGCCTTCGTCTGTCCCTTCCGCCATTGAGCGGATATGGAACCCTTCTTCCAGATTCAAAATGTATTCCGTATGCGTAAGATCGTATCTTCGGGTGTTCCCGATATGAGAATCCTGCACAAATCCTTGGTCTAATAATGCCTGAACCTCCAGACCATAGGGATAGCAGTCGGTGTTGAGCTTCTTTTTCCCCTCGCCCCATACATTCCGTGTCCATTCCACCATCTCGCCTGCCAGTTGCGGATAATCCGGGTGGACAATTAAGCTGAAGAAGCTGCCCCGTCAAAGTTACCATTGTTCTCAAAAAGGCATGAATGTTATTGAAATTCTCCAGGGTGTTCATGTACTCCTCACTCATTGCTTCCATCCCCATCCGGCTCTCATAATTGCACTCTGCTTCTATTATAAGAGGAACTATCTCTTCATTTATAGGCAGAGAACAATCATAACAATCTGTTGTCTTGCACTTACTGTATTGTATACCGATGCTTGGATTCATAAGATGATATAACCTCAAGCGGGGTGCAGGCAGGTTAAATCCCTGCCCCTCCCCCCTGTCATCAACCCTTAACGCCGCCGACCGTCATCCCCTGAACAAAATACTTCTGCAGGAACGGATAGACCATCAGAATGGGTACACTTGCAACGATGGTCATCGTAGCACGCAACGAGGTTGGCGTTACCCTTACTGCATTATCTGCAGATTGATAGGCATCCACTGCACCTGCAGTCGCAGACGTATTGGTTGTCTGCAGAATTTTCATCAGCTCGTACTGAAGTGTGCTCAGCTTGATATTGGAGGAGTTGTACAGAAATACATCAAACCAGGAATTCCACTGTCCCACAGCCACAAACAGAGATACAGTGGCCATTGCAGGAATCGTCAACGGCAGTACTACACGGACAAAGGTCGTGAATTCCCCGGCACCGTCGATCCGGGCGGACTCCAGAATCCCTTCAGGCAGGCCTTCAATGAAAGATCGGATGACAATCATATTGAACACACCGATAATCCCCGGAACAATATAGACCCAGAAAGAATCCGTCAGGCCCACATTCCGGATCAGCAGGTAGCCGGGAATCAGGCCGCCGCTGAAATACATGGTGAATACGAAGAACATTGTGACGAACTTGCGGAGTACGAATTCCTGGCGGCTCAAGGTGAAGGCCAGCATGGCGGTACAGAAGACTGAGACTGCCGTTCCGATCACTGTACGCAGAAGGGAGATCAGCGTGGCATGATAGATGTCCGATTCCCCGAAGATATACTTGTAATTGCTAAAGGTCCACATCCGCGGCCACAAATAAATCCCGCCTCTGACAGCATCATTAGCATCATTAAGGGAGATGGCGATCATATTAACGAAGGGATACATCGTGACAATCATCAGACATAGCATAAAAATGATGTTGCAAATATCAAATACACGGTCTCCCAGACTGGAATTACGCAAACGCGATTTTCTTGCTGCTTGCATGACATATACCTCCTTTTAGAATAATCTGCTTTCTCCCATTTTTTTGGCGATGCTGTTGGCTGAGAACAGGAAGATGAAGCTGACCAAAGTTTTGAATATCCCTGCAGCAGTACCCAGGGAGAAATTACCCATTCCAAGTCCATATTTCAGCACGAATATATCCAGGTTCTCCGAGAAGTCAATGTTCATCCCGTTACCGAGCAAATATTGCGCCTCAAATCCGGACTCAAGAATATTACCCATATTCATAATCAGGAGAATGATAATAACCGGCTTGAGTCCGGGAAGCGTGATATTAAGCATCCGCTGAAAACGGCTGGCTCCGTCGATTTCAGCCGCCTCATATTGAGAGGGGTCGATGGAAGTGATGGCGGCCAGGTAGATGATGGTGTTCCAGCCCACATCCTTCCATACCTGTGTTGCCCCGAGAATTCCCCAGAAATAACTCCCTTTGCCCATCCAGAGTACAGGTTTGTCCAGGAGATGAAGCTTGGTAAGCAGGACATTGACAATCCCGTCCGGCGATAATACCGTCAGCACAATACTCGACGCCACTACCCAGGAGATGAAATGCGGCAAGTAGCTGACGGTTTGCACCACACGCTTAAAAATAATATTCTTCAGCTCATTTAACAGAAGCGCAAGCGTAATTGCCGTAACAAACCCAAATACTAATTGAATACCGCTCATGACGAGTGTATTCCGCAGCACACGATAAAAGGTGCTGTCCTCAAACAGTATCCTAAAGTGCTTTAACCCCGCCCATTGCTGCTCTGAGAAGCTCTTGGCCGGCTTGTAATTCTGAAAAGCCATGGTCCAGCCCCAGAGCGGGAGGTACTTGAATACAAACGCCCAAAGAACAAAAGGAATACACATGAAAGCCAGTGTTCTCTGCTGAATAAGACGCTTGAAGAATGAATGGTTTCTATTGAAAAGGATTCCCTTGTTGTTGAGGGGGGGTAGAGCATGTACTGGTTTCTCCACTGGTTCTTCTCCCTTCTGACACCTTGCTGATTACAGCTGCGGGCCGGAGCAGCTTCCCCCTTCCAGCCCGCAGCTTATAGCTGGTTCTGTCTCTAGATTACCATTTGCCTGCTACACGTTCCTGAACCTTCTTGGTGATGAAATCTTCATAGGTTTTCTTATCCAGCTTGTCGAACTGGGCCATGTAATCTCCCCAATTCTTGTCGAAGTTGGCCGGTGTGTCCAGAACCATAGCAGGCAGATGTTTACGCTGTAAATCGTCAGCCTTGGTAATGAACATCTGTTCAGGGGAACCTTGTTCCAGGGCAATGGACCAGGCAGGAGACCAAGGGCGCTCATCGGGGTCGTTGAACAGCTCACTGAAGGTCTTCACTCCGTAAGCTTCGAGCAGCTTCTTGTCGCCATCCGTATAACCGTAAGAGGCTACCTCAGGCTGGTTACCCGGACCATAGGCATTGCCATCCTGCAGAACAGAGTTATTGCCATAACGCGGCCAGCTGTAGTTGAAATAGTCAAACCCGAATTTCATGCTCTGCTCAGGATCTTCGTGCAGCTGGCGCTGCGCATCGTTGGCATAAGTGAATCTTCCATTCGCGTCAACAGCGTAGCTCTGATCCTTGATACCCCATTGAACCAGAATCTGATTCTCTTCCTTGAGCAGGTTGTCGAAGTATTGGATAATACGAACGGGGTCTTTGGCTTTCACTGTAATGCCTACACCATAATTGTTTACGAAGCCGGGAGGGTCAATATATTGATCCTTGATCTCTTTATCAAATACGATCGGAAGCGCAACATAGCGCATGTCGTCATTACCGGCCTTCTTGAGGTTATTCGTCGCATCCCCAACCTGCCAGGAATAGCTGAAGTACCCGAGTACACGTCCCGACGTCAGCTTCGCCAGATACTGGTCTCTGTTCATGGTGAAGGATTCAGGGTCAACCAGCCCCTCGGCGTTAGCTTCATTCAGCTTCTTGATCCATCGCTTCTGATAATCGGAGCCCCCAACCAGCTTAGCCTCATGGGTCTTCATATCGACAATGGTGCTGCCGTCATTCGGATAGCCTGCCAGGTGATTGGCTGGATTCTGAAGGGTGAAGAAGCTTCCCTGTTCACCAGCAAGGGTAGCGAAGCCAATCGTCTCCTGTCCGCCCACCTGGGGATGCTTCTCTTTGTATTGCTTCAGCAAGTCGAAATATTCATCAAGCGTCTTAATCTTCGGATAATTGAATTCCTTCAGCACAGACCGCTGAATGTAGAAGCCGGTCTGGAAGTTAGGCTCGGAGACATAGCCGATGTTCGCACCGTAAGGGAAGAAGTAGAGCTTGCCGTCTTGTTGTCTGAATTTATCAAAGTAGGGTCCGTATACCCGTTTAATATTGGGTCCGTATTGTTCAATAAGATCATCAAGCGGAATAAATGCCCCTGCGTCCATAAGCTTAGCCATTTGACCGCTGGAATCAATAATGTCCGGATAGTCTCCGCTGGCAATCATCACGCCCGCCTTGGTATCCCCATCGCCGACCAGATATTCAATATTCCAGTCCACTCCAGTCTGATTCTGCAGCTCTTTGCCGATTGTTGTTTCACTTCCCAAGACTTGTTTCTTGGGTGCCCCGAAGCTGAAATACTTGTAGGTCACTGCCGGAGCATCCTCATTGCCTCCCGCATTCGTGCTCTGTGCTGAGGTGTCCGGCGCAGTGTTGCTGTTGCCTCCGCCGCAGCCTCCCAATGCCGCCGCCAGAATGAGTACCAGACTGGTGGTCAAAAGCTTATTTTTTAACATTTTTACTAAATCCCCCTTAACTGTTCTTGTAATTCCATAAATTGTGTAAGCTCTTTCAATATACCAAGAAACCGCTTACTTTCTTACCCGACAAACCATACCTTGTGCTTCAAAATGTATACCCATATTGCGATGTCATACGGTGCTGTTATCCATCAGCGGCAGGGAGATGAGAATAACCATCCCTTCCCCTTCCCGGGTCTCAACTGCAAATTCAAACTGATCCTGGAAGATCAGCTTCAGGCGGTAGTATGCATTCTTCATCCCAACCCGCTCACCGATACCGCCATCCTCCTGCAGATAGAGCAGCAGCTCCTCCAGCTTCTCCGGTGACAGCCCCATCCCGTTATCCTCCAGTCTGAGAATCAGCCGTTCTGCTTGCACAGTCACTGAGATGGAGATGATTCCGCTATCCGCGATGGACTCGACCCCATGGATACTGGCATTCTCGACAAACGGCAACAGCACCATTTTGGGAATCCGCTGCCTCAGGGCTTCCGGGTCTGCCACGATGCTATATTCCAGCTTGTCGCCGAAGCGGTACTGCTGAATCTCCAGGAAGCTCTCAATCAGCTCCAGCTCTTCGCTGACGGTAACATAGTTCTGACTCCAGGAGATGGACTTCCGGAACATTTTCGCCATATGCTGAATGATCTTTGCCGTCTCCTTCTCGCCCTTGATGATGCTGCGCATGCGCACGGATTCGAGCGAGTTGAACAGGAAATGGGGATTAATCTGGCTAAGCAGGGCATGCAGCTGCGCTTGCTGCTCCCTAAGCTCCAGGTCCTTCTTCTGGATATCGGCAACGTAGACCTCGTTAATCAGGCTGTTGATCGTTTCGGTCATGCGGTTGAACTCCATGGTTAACTGGCCGATCTCATCTCTGGCCTCTTCATAGGGAATGGTCTGGAAGTTCTGCGCCTTGACCTTCTTCATATATTTGAGAATCCGGACCAGCCGTACATGAATCGAGCGGGACATCACCGCAATGATGATTGTGGGCAATATAAAGTTGATGCAGGCAAACCAAATGACAAAAGAACGCGATTTCCTGACTTCGTTCAGCACAAGCTCCTCATTCATCACGCCCGCAAGTGTCCACCCTTCCAGATAATTAATCCCGGTATACGCAGCCTGGAATTCAAGGGAATTCTTAGGCTGGAGAATGCTCCTGAAAGGGACCAGCCCCGGGCTCGCCGCCTCATCATTCGCATACTGAACCCGGCCTTGGGGATCTAACAGATACACAGCGCCATTGAAGGTGCTGCCGTTAAAAATCTGCTGAATCCGCTCCATGTTCAAATCAATTTTGACGAGCTGCTCCATTCCGCTGGTGTAATAATTATTTAATTTTTGAATCAGACTGAATTTCTGCTCCGAATAGACAAAGGTCGGATAAGGTGCCGACAAGGCTTTGGACTGGGTATACCAGTCTGATTTGCGGATTTTACCGGTTAGACGGTCAATATAGCCGGAGGTCAGCACTGTAGGATTATCGGTGTACACCTGATACCAACGGACACCCTGTACGCCTTGATTGGACAAGGCTCCTTCCAGGTAGCTGTTGAATGTCTGTACATAATCCATCTCACTGGTGAATTTGCGGGAAATGGTCTTATTAAAGATGGGGTCGGCATACAGCGAATACGATAAGCCTACTCCCTGGTCGATTGCCACCTGCAGTTCGGCTCTCAAATTGTTCAGTGCCATGTCGGCATCACGGATTTTTTGATTGCGGATATTGGTGGTTGTGACGTGATAGAACACGATATTGGTGAGGACAATGGGAATAAATACGGACAGTACGTACATGAGCAGCAGCTTCTCGCGCAGCTTCATGTAATTTAACAGCTTTTTCATTGGATCGCCCCGTTATTCTTTTTCTATCAACATGTTCCGGTATTCTGTCGGCGACACTTGCTCCAGCTTCTCGAATTGGGTCACGAAATAATCCGCACTCTGAAAACCGACCTTCTCGGCGATCTCATATATTCTGAAATCACTTTTCCGAAGCAGCTTTTTGGCCTCCTGTATCCTGAGCTCCAGTAAATAATCGTTGAAATAGACACCGTATGTCTTGCGGAACAGGCGTCCCAGGTATACTGCATTCATATAGAATTGGGCGGCTATACTTTTCAGGCTGATATTCTCCCTGTAGCGGGTATCGATATACCGCTTAACGAGCACAATGCCCCCTGCAGAATGCTCTTTGCGGAGAAGGGCAATATACTCTGCTGCTTCCTGCATAGCCAGTGTGAAATTCTCCTTCAGCATCTGCAGACTCCAATTCACATGCTCCCGTTCAGTCAGCCCCCTCAGCTTCAGAATCTGCTCTTTACTGCCGTCCATTTCTTTAATGACAGCAATGATTCCCGTTCTACACCGGGCTAGAGAGCCTGATACCGCTTGCGGTGTGAACCGCTGCTTATGGAACAGCTGAAAGATACTGTCCACAGTGTCCAGGTAGCCGCACCTGTCCCCCTCTTCCAGCTGGACGATGAGCTTGCTTATGACCGCCGGACTCATATCAAAAACGTACAGAGGCCTCTCCTTAATCAGGGAGTACATAATGAGCCCGGCGGGCTCGGCATATTTATGTCTTGCCGCTTCATTCGCCTCCGCATACGAACGGTGAACATCAATAAGCGCCTGGGCCGGATCGCCTGCGTAGAGACTGAGCCTGCAACCAAGCCTGTCCGCCAATGCTGACCTAAAGCATTCCAGACGGTTCGCAAGACCGCAGGCTCCGCCCGTTACCGCTTCTGTACAGAGCAGCATTCCAAAGCTTCCCTGCTGCTGCTCAAACACAGGTATGCGGTTACCGTCCTCTTCAATGAACTGCAGCCCGCTCTGAAATTGCTTCAGCGTAAGCTGCTGGTCCTCCGGGTCTGAATACACTTCGGCCAGACAATACAGGAAGCCTCGCTTATGCTCCATGCCCAGTGCTGCGGCGAGGGGCTCCGCTTCTGTATCCGGCAGCTTCCCTTGCACCAACGCCTCCAGAATTACACTGGCGGTGTGATCATCATTAGTCAGTGTGGTGATCCTCTTCCTGCCCATCGTATAGGACAGCTTGCGCAGTGTGGCGGTCATCTCCTCATCGTCAATCGGCTTCAGAATATAGTCATGCACCCCGTAGCGGAGTGCCTGCTGTGCATACTTGAAATCATTGAAGCCGCTGATTACGATGAAGACCACATCCTGAGCATTATTCTCGGCCACGCTGCTGATAAGCTCCAGTCCGTCCAGAATAGGCATCCGTATGTCCGTAATAACCAGATCAGGCTTGAGTTGCCGGATCATATCCAGCGCCTCTGCCCCATTGTTCGCTTCTCCGGCGATACTGAAATTAAGCGCTTCCCACGGAATGATCTCCAGCAGTCCCTTGCGGACAAATACCTCATCGTCTACCAGCAATACTTTGAACATCATTTGAACCTCCCACAAGTGAATATGGCTATACAACTAACGGCTACAAAAAAAAATTCCGCCGTCGGTTTCCCGCCGGCGGAACCTGCTTCGTTAGGATAGTGACATTTTAAAGTAGCTTCAGTTAATAATCATTGCAGATTCCACCTAATTTATTGCGTCATTACAGCGGGAGCTGGTTAACACTGCATCACCAATCTATGGCGAGCAAAAAGCCTGTCCCGGGGGGACAGGCTTTCCAGTATTCTGCGTTACAGTACAATCTTCACCGGACTGTTATCCGTTAATTCAAACGGTCCAGGCGTCACATTCGAGTCCGGGCGCTGCTTACCGAAAAAGTCGCAGTCGAACCGGTACGGTGAGCCGTCCGGCTCCTCATAGCGCATCTCGGCGTGATAGCTTCTGCCCAGCAGATTCGTGGTGACTACGGTTGGCGCGGCTGCACGCAGCAGCTCAGGGTTCACGATATGCACCTGCACCTTGCCGGAAGCCGCATCCACCTCAACCTCAAGACCCTTGTCGGCATAGACCTTCGCGCTGCGCTCATGCGCACCCGGCACCGCATCTTTCAGATACAGATTGCCTTGAATAGCTACAGGAAGGGCCATCTGTTCGGGATGGAACGGCTTCCCGGAATCGATCAGCGCTTTGATCTCTTCCTTGGTGTATTCCCACCACTGCTTGTCCAGGGAATTCGGGTGCTCATCATAGCCGCCCAGTCCAACAGGATGCAGATAACAGCGGGAATTATCCGGGATACCGTCCATCACCCGTTCACCGTTATCATTAAGCTGCTCTCTCGGGGCAAGCGGCAGATGCTCGAAGAACGTCATCGGTACTACCTCATTGTCCTTGTCCTCGTCACGCAGGAAGATATTGTTGTAATATCGGTCGTCACCGCCCGCGATATTGCTGTACCCGGCAACCGCTGTCTCGTGCGGCATATGGTACGGCGTATAACGGGTAAGTTCAGGACGTACCACGAATCTGCCGGCGAACAGATTATGGACGAACGCGCCGCCCTGGGCCATATTGCGGAAGTTCATCGGCGACAGGAACAGGTTGTGATCGACCATATAAGGACCGTGGCAGACCTCCATGAAGAAATCCTCCGACAGGTTGTCGTAGAACACATTCCGGCTGATGCGGGTGCCCTGTGCCTGCCAGTCCAGCCATAACGCCCGGTAGGAGCTGTAAATGACATTGCCGCAAATCTGGGTATCCAGTGAAGCATGCAGCTTGATTCCGCCTACCTCTGCCCCGTGGAAAATCCGTTTATGATGGATATTATAAATCCGGTTATGGCAAATCTGGCTGAAGGCCCCGCCCAAATGACCGACGACTCCAGCCTGCTCACAATCATGGATCACATTATTGCGGACGATATGACTTCCGATGTTGTCCTTATGCCAATCCTGGCGGAGTGCACGGAAAATAACCTCCTGCTCCCGCTGCGTCCCGCCCTTCATCCGGCCATTAGACCACTCGTTATGCCCGGTTGAGATTTCTTTGCCCAGACTCACCCCTGTGCATTTGGACTCGCAGATGTGGTTATCCTCAATGATCCAGCCCTTGCTCCAGTGCGGTCCGATCAGCCCTTCCTGCAACGCCGTTGGCGGTGCCCATTGGGGAGCTGCCTGGCGGAGCGTGAAGCCTTTGACGGTTATGTAACCCCGCCCCGTCTGCTCCGGCCAGAAGCAATAAGGGCGCACGCTGATCTCCACATTCTCCCGGCGGGGGTCCCTGCCACCGAAGCTCGCCCAGATTTTAGTTGCATTGGAGCTCACCTCCGCATACCACTGGAGCAGAGAGTCCGCCGGGTACTTGGCCTGCGGCCATACCTTGGGATCGCGCAGCTTGGTAACGCTATCACATTCATACAGCGATTTGCCGTCGAGATAGACCTCCCCCAGATGCGGCTCGAACGCCCCTTCGAACAGCCAATCGCCATATAATTTTTCTTCAAAAGGATTGCGCACAGCAAACAGGCTGTTCGGCACCTCCGCACTCCAAACACCGTCTCCTTCATCCTGCCAGTCTGCCACCGGCTCAGCGCCTGTGATAATGACCTCCCCATCTCCGGCAGCCTGATAGACAATCCTCTGATCCTCTGTTCCTCCGTTAGCCGGGCTCACCCATTCCCTGTATGTCCCCGCATGAACGGTGACCGTATCTCCAGGCTCCGCCAGCGCCGCAGCGCGGGAAATGGAGCGGAAGGGCTGGTCTGCTGTACCGGAAGCCTGATCACTTCCTTGCATTGCAACATGATATTCCATATGATCATCCTCCTCTTTCTTGTATGTCATTTAGACATTTTAAATGAATATTCTATATTTCGCTATAACCTTTCTAGCCTACAATGACTTCCATGTATACCTGCTTCAGGCCCGGATTCAGGTCCTTCTCCTCGGTGAGATCCAGAACTGGAGCACCATCAATGTCAAAATGCACGCGCCGCAGGCCGGAGCTTCGCGGTCCCTCGATTCCCGGTCTGGCGTGGTAGGCGTTCCAGATCACCCCGTCCTCGTCCGTTACATAGGAATTATGGCCCGGTCCATATTCTCCCGGCACGCTTCTGGAGGTCAGCAGCGGATAATTGCCCTTGGTCCAGCTGTTGATATCCAGCAGATCTGCCCCCTTGTCTGCGGTCAGTAGACCGACCACATAAGTAGCATCCACGGCTGCACTGGCAAAAGTCACGTACAGCTTGTCCTCCGTGTACAGAGCAAACGGACCTTCGTCCACGAACGTATGGTTATTGGCCCAGCCGTAATCCGGCCGGGTCAGCAGCACCGGATCACTGGTCAGCTTCCACGGCTCCTGCGGGTCAATCGTGGCGATGTAGACCCAGGCTCCCAGATCCACCGGCAGGAATTGGCGCTCCGACCATGCGGCATAGAGCTGGCCGTTCCAGCGGATGACGGTCATATCCAGCGAGATTGTTGTGCCTGCTTCACACAGATAGCTTCCGTCCTTCTTCACTACCCGGCGGGGCCTGGACCAGTCCGCAGCATTCATGGGATTGCCGCCCGGACTCAGCTTCATCACATGTGATTCCTCATGGAAGAACTCTCCGGGTGTTGCGGCATGGAAAATATACAGCTCGTCTTCAATGATATGGAGTTCCGGTGCCCACAGCAGGCCGCCGATCTCTTCATAAGTGGTGGAATCGAGGATCAGGGATTCCTCCGCTGTCACCAGCCCGGGAATCGTATCGGCTTCCCTCATATACAGCGTATGTTCCTTATCTGCATCATTAGTCGCTATGAAATAATATTTCCCCTTCCACGCTGCAATGCAAGGGTCCGCACGGTTAAGTGCAATCGGGAATGGGAAATGATCCTGATGGATCTCCCCGGAGATGCTGTAGGTCCCGGCCTTGTCCCAGTTGATGGCATCCGTGTTCCAACGGACTTTTTTGGCAGCCTGCGTTCCATCACTGTATAGGGCTGTTGCCCGGACCGCCTGCACATCCTCCACCGATGCCGCATTCACCCGGTCCGGTACTACGACAGCAATGTTCTCCGGTACCGTAAGCTTGCAGAAGAGTCTGCGGGCGATCTCAGCGGAGACAGAGAGCCTGTTGCGCGGCTGGATTCCCTCGATATCAGTCTGCACCGCTTCCAGCGTGAACGGCTCCGCTTCCACCGGTGCTGAGACATTCGTAAGGCTCATGATGTCGGCAGTGAAATTCTCATAGCCCTGGCCCTGCCCGTCTATCCATTGAATCAGGTAACCGCTGCGCTCCGGGTCATAGGTACACGAGATATCGCTTACATGAGTATCCGCTTTAAGCTCCAGCAATCCAATCTCGCTGTATTGCAGCAGATCGGCCGAAGAGAACAGCAGCACTTTCCCCTTGCTTTGTTCATCTGCTTCCCCGTCAGCCTCGGTGCGCACAGCAATGACGCCGAAATTCCCGTCTGCCAAGTAGAAGAGATACGGCTTCTTCAGGCTTTTGGCGCGGAGCGTCCCATCCTCATTCTCCGTCGCCTTGGCGAACAGGACACCCGAGTTATGATTCAATGCCCGATACTGGCCCCCATCAGTCTTGTAAGCCAGGTGCATACTGTAAGCCAGCTTCGAAGCATACACAATATCCTCTTGCGGCAGTCTTGTATAGCAAAGGATATCTTTCCGATCTTCGTTTTGTTGTGGTATCATGGATTCATAATCTTCCTTCCTATTGATAATTTCTAATAACTATAATTACGCACTGTTCGGTTAACCTTCGAATTTACTCTAATGTCCACTACAAATTATAGAGATTCACTGAAATACTAACAATGATATTTACTGACCATTAATTGATCTATCCGAAGAAAGGAGAAGCCAATGCCTACAATTCACTACGTGGAATACGATGCTGCACATCCGGCCAATTTCGTCTACAGTATCCCCGAAGGACTGAACGCCTGGCTTCTTGTCCTGACCCAGACTCCTGCGGTGTTTGAAGTGGAAGGTGAATTGAAGGAATTCCCAGCTCACTCTGTCGTTCTGTATCCTCCAGGGCACAACATCTATTACCGCGCCTGCTCCCAAAAATATGTCAACGACTGGGTCCGTTTCGATGCGGATGAATCGTATATCACTGAAAGCGTTCTGCCGCTGGGCAGTCCGTTCTCCCTGCCCGACCCCGGATATTGCCATCAGCTGTTCCAGCTGCTGACGCTGGAGAACTCCTTCCAGAATGACTACCGGGAGCTGTCCATTGACTACCTGTTCCGCCTCTTGTTCAACAAGCTGTCTGAGGCGTCCCAAGACAAGCTTACGCCGCAGTATTATAATCTGCTGGAGCTGCGCAAGACTCTGTACAGTAATCCCGGTCACCCTTGGACCGTATCCTCGATGGCCGGGTATCTGCACATCAGCACCGGCTACCTCCAGACCATCTACAAATCCGCCTTCGGCATCTCCTGCATGGAGGATGTCATTCAATGCCGGATTCGGCTGGCCAAGGAGAAGCTCGGCTTCGGCCAGCACAAAATCGCCGAGATCGCTGCTCTCTGCGGCTACGCCAATGTCGAGCATTTCTGCCGCCAGTTCCGCCAGCTAACCGGCTTCTCCCCCCGCGCCTACCGGGAGCGGCTGGCATCCAAGCAACCGCTGATTCGGGAGGAGACTTAGATGGATAAACGTATCTTAATTGTGATCATTCGCAACATCTGATGGAAATAGTTGGATAAACGTCATTTAATTTCACGGTTTCCTCCACTTTGGTTGATCCGCAGCAAATTAAGTGCTGTTTTTCCACCTGCTCTCTGGCTAGCGCTCCTACGTTCCTTTACAAGTGGAGGATTTCCAACGAATTCCCACTGACTAAGGCAAAACCCTTGCACGACTATTCGAACTTTTATCCCCCAATACTGCTTTACTTTGCGCCATCAGCCTTCGTCCACGCACTCGCGCCCATTGTATTTTTTTTCGACTACATTTCACTCGCACGCCTCCGCCACGCCAAATGTGATCGGTATTTAGCATACATTCTGTCCTCGCGCCTTCACCACGCCCAATGTAATCGCTTTTTCGATTACATTCCGCTCGCACGCCCCACGCCGGCCCAATGTGATCGGTTTTTCGCATACATTCCTCCCCAACTACCAAAAGCAGCGACCCTCCACCGGAGAATCGCTGCTCTTGTTCACACTATCCTTATTCTTCATCTCCGCCCAGAATCGGCAGCACGGCACCGTCCCGTACAAACAGCGGAATCTGCGTGAGCGGCGCATCGATCATAATAGCCTGTCCGCCGGCATAGGCAGTGCCGGTATAGACATGGGTCCACTCTGAGCCGGACGGCAGGTATACCTTGCGTGCCCGTTCGCCCTCGCCCAGGACCGGAGCGACCAGCAGATCGGGACCGAACATATACTGATCCTCGATATCCCAGGCTGCCGGGTCCTGAGGGAAATCATAGAACAATGGACGCATAGGCGGCGTGCCCTTCTCATGGGCAGCCTCCATCAGCCCGCGGATGTACGGCTTCAGCCGCTCCCGCATCTGCATGAACTCTTTGAAGATAACATACGCCTCATCCCCATAGCTCCACACCTCATTATCCGAGCCGCTTCCGCATACGCCCCCGCCCCGCGTTCCGGTAGGCTCTACAAAAGGTGAACGGTCCCCGTGCAGCCTGAATACCGGAGAGAACGCGCCGTACTGGAACCAGCGGACCATCAGCTCCCGGAAGGAGGCGTCTGCCGGATTACCGCCATGGAAGCCGCCGATGTCGGTGGTCCACCATGGAATCCCGGCCATAGCCATATTCAGTCCGGCCCGCACCTGAATGCTGAGCACCTTGAAGCTGGAGTGAATGTCTCCAGACCATACAAGCGCCCCATACCGCTGGCTGCCCGCCCAGGCGGTACGGACCAGATTGATAATATTCTCCTGGCCTTCAGCGGCCATGCCGTCATAGAAGGTCTGACTGTATTTCATCGGATAGATATTGCCGATCTGCTTGCTGGAGCCGATATGATAACGGTAGATATCATGGTCATAGACCGTCAGCTCCGGCTCCGCCTCATCGAGCCAGAAAACCTTGATCCCTTTGTCATAATAATTCTGCTTAATCAGACCCCACAGGAACTTGCGTGCCTCCGGATTCGTCGCATCGAAGATCGCGTTCTGGCCGAGGAACTGGAATTGTGTCCGCACCCCGCGGTCCGAGCGCAGCAGATAGCCTTTTTCCAGCATCTCCTTATAATTCTCGCTCTCCGTCTGGACAGTCGGCCAGACCGAGACCATCAGCTCAATGCCCAGCTCCTGCAGCTCCTGCACCATTGCCTCCGGATCAGGCCAATATTCCGGGTCGAACCGCCAGTCTCCCTGATTCGTCCAGTGGAAGAAATCAATAACAATGACGTCAATCGGCAGCCCCCGCCGCTTATGCTCCCTTGCCACCTCCAGCAATTCCTCCTGCGTACGGTAGCGGAGCTTACACTGCCAGAACCCCATGCCATAATCCGGCATCATCGGTACGGTTCCCGTAGCCTTGGCATAAGACTCCTCGATCTCGGCAGGCGAGTCACCGGCGGTGATCCAATAATCCAGCTGCTTGGTGGACGGGGCTGTCCATTCGGTCACATTCAGACTGAAATGCGCTTGTCCGATCGCCGGATTATGCCACAGGAACCCGTAGCCGGCACTTGACAGCACGAACGGAATGCTGATCTGGCTGTTGCGGTGGGTCAGCTCCAGCGAGCAGCCCTTCAGATTCAGGAAGGAGTGCTGATACTGCCCCATGCCGTACAGCTTCTCTTGCGGGTCCGCTTCCAGCCGGAGCTTCACGGAGAAGTCACTGCTGCCGGGGATGGCGCTTAGCTCTCTGCCCCCGTATTTTAACTGATACGTATCCTCCGTCTCGTTAAGAAGCAGCTTGCCGTGCTGGTTATAGAAGAAGATCTGTCCCTTGTCCGTTATTTCCGCCCGGATATTCCCGTTCACAATGCTCGCGCGTTCTTTAGTGATCGATATATTACTCAGCGTCTGCACAGCAGGCAGAAGTGCCCACTGCTCATCGGTAATCTCCGCATACGAAGCCCGGATACGCAGCGAATGCTCTCCCCAAGGCTCTATCCAGACTCTCTCATGGTCATATTCTCTGATTAGTCTGCCATTCTCTTCACGAAACATAGCGCGATCCCTCCAACAGTTCTATAATAAGGTTGCAACCACATTATATAGAGTGCAAAGCCGCCATACTATACATAAAAGTACGCATCTATCATACGATATTACGATTATGTGGAGGGATTAAGATGAGTGGAGCGTTCGAGGACAAGCCTTATCCATGGAAAAAAGAGCACACGGAAATTCCCGAGGGCCTGTTCCCCATCAATGTATTTCATATCTGCTTTCCGGACCGCAGTATTATTCCGCCGCACTGGCATGACCATCTCGAATGGATTCTCGTGACCAAGGGCCGCTTCCGCGTCCAGGTCGGCCCCCACTCCAGAGAGCTGGTGCAGGGTGAGCTTGCCTTCGTCAGCCGTCCGCAGATTCATGCGGCCTATCCGACAGAGGATGGCAGTGAGCTGTATGCGGTTGTCTACAACGAAGCGCTGCTGAACGGTATGCGGGACCTGACTGAGCTTCAGCATATCCGGCCGCTGCTCTCCGGTGAAATCCGGCTGCCTGCCTTTTATGGGGCGGATCAGCCGGTTACCCGCCAGATCAGAGGATGCATTGAACAGATTATTGACAGCTATCAGAGCAAGAGCCCCGGGTATGAATTATGTATAAAAGGCGGCCTGTTCTCTTCCCTGGGTCTCGCTTATCCCCTGGCCGAGTTCACAGTACCGCCTTCCAAAAGAGACCCGCAGGAGACGGGCATCCAGCCCCTGCTGATTCACCTTAGCAACCATTTCCATGAACCGCTGACCGTAGAGGAAGCCGCACGGATCTGCTGCGTGACCCCCAACTACTTTTGTCATCTATTCAAAAAGAACACCGGCAAGACCTTAATCGAATATGTGAACATGCTGCGGGTACATGAGGCCAGCCGCCTGCTCCAGCTTCGCCGGTATTCGATTCAGGAGGTAGCCTTCCGGGTAGGGTTCACAGGCCTCACGTATTTCGGAAGAATATTCAAGCAGCATACATCGATGACACCCAGCGAATATGCTTCCCATTTCCAGACCCGGTCTTAATCCTCCCGGTGATAACGGAAATAATCGAAATCGGCATAGCCGCCGGGCTGCCGGGTCGCATAATTGAACAAGCCGATCCGGTAGCCCATGAAATGATCCAGCGTATATAGCATATGCAGCGTCTGCCCGATGGGCTGCCAGACCTCCCCGTCTCCCGAGTAGAAGAACCGGGCTTCGTCCACACCATTCCTGAAGTTGAAATCAATCCTGAGACAGATGCGCTCACCCGTGAACGGAATACTCTCCACCACTTTAACGCCACCGTCACCCTGGATGCACATCTCCACAGTGTACTGTCCCTGCGCTCCGGCCGCCACCTCAACCGTGCCGTACCCGGACTGGAGGGCTACCATCCCGGCCCGGTCTCCTTCGTGCATGCCGCCCAGATACAGCAGCGTCTCGGCACTGCAAGCCGGACCCTCCGTCCGCTGGGTCAGCGTATTGCGCGCCGTTACTACGCTATCAGCTGCCTTGCCTGTACGCAGCCGCAAACAGCCCGGCCGCTCGGTAACCGACCATAGCCCGTTATCGGGATTATGGTTCCATTGCCACTGAAGCGCCAGCCGGTTCTCCGTATACTCGAACTCATCGCTGATTACAAGCGCCTTCGGCTCCCCGGCGGGAAGCTTCGTATCGAAGGCCAGCGGAGCCTTGCCGCCATCCCCGATTACCGGCCAGTCGTCCTCCCAGCTCACAGGGAATACGCAGGGAACACGTCCAACTGCTCCGTGATCCTGGAACAGCACAGCGTACCAGTCGCCGTCCTCAGTATCCACCAGCCCGCCTTGCGCTACACCACGATTCTCGTAGCCCAGGTTATCGTCCAGAATAACCTTTCGCTCATAAGGACCCAGCAGCTCCCGGGACCGGTAGCATAGCTGGCGTCTGCGCATGTTGCCCTCTGCCGGCCATTCAATGAAGAACAGGTAATAATACCCGCCCCGCTTATGGGCGTGACAGCCTTCCATCCGCAGCATAATGCCCTGCCGCTCACCTTCCAGCAGGAGCTGATCAGTCCCGCCGGGCTTCACCGATTTCAGGTCCGATGTTAGCTCCCGGATGCGGATATCCCCGTTCCCGTAGATCACATAATTGCGGCCGTCCTCATCCAGCAGCAGCGCCGGGTCATGGTGCAGGTCCTGGATGACCGAACGCTCCCACGGTCCATGCTCAATATCCCCGGTCTGGTAGATGTAGAACTGGTCTGTATCATTGGAAGAGAAGCATACATAATAGATTCCATTCTTGCACCGCAGCGAGGCAGCCCAGGAACCGCCGCTGTAAATCCCTTCGCCGTCCTCCAGCCGGAAGGCCGGAGTGTCCTCAAAGGTATCAAAGACGTAACTCACAATCTCCCAGTCCTTCAGATTCACCGATTTCATAATCGGACAACCCGGCATCGAGTGCATACTGGTGCTGACCATATAGAACACTGGGCCAACCCGGATCACATCCACATCCGGGACATCTGCCCATAGTACTGGATTAGTAATGATGGCTGTATTCAATGTGCCGCCTCCTTGCTGTTAGTTATGCTGTGGTATGAATTGCCAATGGGCCAGCTTGAACAGGCTCTTACCGGTCTCTCCTGTGAATACCAGGTAGAGGTTATGCACTCCCTCCGCTCCCTGGACCGCCGTCTCCAGCTCCAGCCATTCCTGCGGGCCGTCCGCCGCCGGAACCGCCAATCTGCCGATAACCGGACCCGCCGGCTCATCCAGATGCAGCTCCAGCACGCCGCCCGCTTCCAGGCTTAGTACTGACGCCTGGAATGAGCCGGCTCCGCTGCCGAAGTCTACCCCGGATAGTCCGATCCAGCCGCCGTGCTCCACATCCGTTACGGCCTGAACTCCGCCCTCAGCCAGGTATTCTGTCTTCACCCCTGCGCTCCAGCCCATCGTTGCCGCAGGAATACGTTCATACGGGTTCAACGCTGCAAGCTGCTGTACACCTTCGTAATCCGCATGGATCTCCGGAATAGACCCGTCCTCATTATGAGTCAGGCGGTTCAAATGTGTGGAGCGGTAGCCGTTCGCAATCCCTTGGGCCTTGGACAAGGTCTGGGCGTGATAAGCAATATACCAGCTGTCATGGAACTGGAAGACCGCATGATGGTTATTCCCGGATACGCCGAAGAAATGTCCCGGATTCTTCAGGATCGTGTGGTGATACGTCCAGGGACCCATCGGATGCTCACTGGTCATATAGGCAATCTCTCCCGCAGGAGGGCTGCCTTCCGGCCGCTGCCCGTCATAGAAGTTCGAGCAGTAGGTATAATAGTAGACTCCGTTCCACTTATGGATTCCGGCATCCTCGAACATGAACGGGGCCGGAATCACCTTCGCGCTGCCCACCACGCTGGTCATGTCCTCACCCAGCGGCATCACCCGTGCTGTGCCCGGCTCAGCGAACTGTCCTTCCGGAACGCCGCCTCCGAAGTATATATATCCCTTGCCGTCGTCATCAAGCAGCACCGCCGGGTCGAACAGCCAGGTAACATCCTCTACCCCGGGTGTAGAGCGCAGAATCAGTGCCTCCCCAATCGGGTCCACCCATGGACCCACCGGACTGTCACCCGACAGAACGCCGATGCCGCTGGCATTATTGGCGAAGTAGAGGAAGAACTTATCCTTGCCGTCAATTACGGCATGAAGTGCTGCCGGTGCCCAGGACTGGGTGGCCCACTTCGCTGCACCCTCCGGCCCGGCTACGGCTATCGGACCATGATCAGTCCAGTTCACCAGGTCAGCGGACGAGATGACGGTAATCGTATTAATGCTGCTGTAGGAGTTCTCCTTCACGGCGCCGTTCTCATCATACTCCAGTGCATCATTGGTCATATACAGATAGACTCGGTCTCCGAATACCAGGGCATAAGGATCGGCCCCGTATCTGTGTGCCACCAGCGGATTGCCGCTTGGCGGTACCTTGCCGGTAGCCTGCTTCAGTTGAGTTGTCATTTGATTCCCTCCAGATATAGTAAGATGTCAGGCATGCAATAATATTAAGATTGCGGTGCGGCCAGCTCGGCCAGCCGGGCGAATGAAGCCTTCGGCTGCTTCTGCTCATCGAACAGGAACGGCCAGTTCTTGCGTCCCCGGACGGGGAAGCCGTCCAGCCAGGTATAATCATCGGCCACACCCCAGAAGGTTACCGAATCAATGGAATCTTTGAATTCCAGCAGAAGGGCGAAGATCTCGGCATAACGCTCCTCCTGAAGCTTCAGCATTTCAGCTGTTGGCGCTTTCAAATCCGTGCGTTTGTCGTCATGACGGAATACGGAGAGATCCAGCTCGGTAATGTGGATCTTAAGCCCCAGCGATGCGTAGAGCTTAAGCGCATTGCGGATTTCCTCAATGGAAGGGCCGTAGATATTCCAGTGTCCCTGCATCCCGATCCCGTGAATCGGCGTATTCTGGTCCAGCAGGCTGCGGACAAGCTTGTAGATTTTGCCGCTCTTGACAGGATCGGTCTCATTATAGTCGTTGTAGAACAGCAGCGCGTCAGGGTCTGCCTGATGTGCCATTTCAAAGGCCTGACGGAGGTAATCCTCGCCGATAATCTGCAGCCACTTCGTATCGCGCAGGTACTGGTCTGTTTTATCCTCAATCGCTTCATTCACTACATCCCAGGCATACGCCCGTCCCCGGTATCGGCCCACTACCGTATTGATGTGGGTCTGCAGACGCGCAAGCAACTGCTCTCTGCTGCAGGCTCCGCCTTCCGCATCCCGGAACATCCAGTCTCCGGTCTGGTTATGCCACAGAAGCGTATGCCCCCGGACACCGATTCCGCGCGGCTCTGCGAATTCGAAGATACTGTCCGCAGCCTCGAAGGTGTATTCGCCTTCCTGCGGCTGAACCAGAGCCGGCTTCATCTCATTCTCGGCGGTGATGCTGTTGTAGTGCTTCGCGATGAAAGGACCCTGGGAAGCTATAATGCCGGTACTGACGGCAGCCCCTATTTTAAAGGCCTCCCGGAACATTTCATGTAATGCAGGAATTTCGCTGCTGGCTTGCTCCATTTTTGCTAACCTCCTGTATTTGACAACATTTTTTGGGACAACTCTCTCTATCATAACGCATTTGTATGCGTTTACCATCACCAAAGTAAATAGATGGACCCCAAATAAATAATTGCACCCTATTTTTTATTTCCCTGTGCCTGTGCGCGGAACTGGACGGGCTTCAGCGCCGTCCGTTTCTCGAACTCTCTTAAGAAATGGTGATAGTGTACGTACCCGACGCTCTCCACAATGCTTCTGACTGTGTCCTGAGTGTCGACAAGCCGCTGCTTGGCCGCTTCAATCCGCAGATTATGAATGTATTCAAGAATGCTGATGCCGTGTTTTTTAATGAAGGCCTGACCCAGATACACCGGATTGAGATAGAAATGCTCTGCAATCTCTTTTACCGTCAGATGCTCCGCATAATGATCTCTCAGGAAGCATTCCACGCGGATCAGCGGATGCTCGGAGTTACGCTCCTTGTGCTGGCGTATATAGTTCATACTGGTGGAGAGCGCCGTCTCCAGGGTGACCTGCAGGTCTTCCAGGGACCTCGGCTCGGTTCTGAAAAAATCAAGCGTGCCGATCCACTGATCGTCCGCGCCGCCGAATTCCTTCAGCAGCTCCATGCTCCGCAGCATGATATCCATGCCCGTCATCTGGACGACTCCCGGATCTGTCCGGTTCTCCTTGAAACCGCTGAACAATTCGCCCAGCTTCTCCGCGGCCTTCTGCTCCTGCAGCCGCTCCACCGCGCTGATGATCTCCTCAATCAGCGCTGCGGAAGGAAGCGAGTAATTCACCTGTCCCTCAGCTTCACTGGCCGAATCCACCGGGCCGTATTCGTCCGAATAGAAGTAGTGGCGGGCCGCAGCGTCTGCCGCCTCGCGGTAGGAGACCGGCAGCTCGCGGAGGGAGCGCACACTCGGCCCGATGCTGACCGAGCCCTTTACTCCGCTGCGGATCAGCCCGGCGTACAGCTGCTCCGCCAGTCCAGCCGCCGCCCCCGAGCTCTCCACGACCAGCCCGGCCTGATCCCCGGGCAGATCAATGAACATCGCACCGGCTGGTCCGGCCAGCTCCCGGCACAGCTCCGAAATCCCGCTGCTATGACCCTCCACGTGCACATATGTCCACCCGGTAGCCGCCTCATCCAGGCGGTCCATCTGCTCAGCTGCTTCTTCATCCGGCTCCGCCCAGTGTCCTTCAAGCATGCGCGCGATCACGAGCGGCAGCAGCCGGCTGGACAGCATGCTGTGCTGCATGCTCTGCTTAAGGCGCTGCTCCAGCTCATCCGTAATGTCCGTAAGCACCTTATCCCATTCCGCATCCATGACCGGCTTCAGCAGGTAATGTCTTACCCCGTAACGGATGGCTGTTCTGGCATACTCAAATTCGCCGTAGCCGCTAAGCACGATGAAGACCGGCTGCTCCATATCAAGACTGCGTACGCGACGGATCAGCTCAAGCCCGTCGATCCCGGGCATGCGGATATCCGTAATTACAAGATCGGGCGAGCTGCGGATAATGGCAGCCAGCGCTTCCTCCCCGTTCTCACAGGCGCCGCATACCTCAAAGCCCAGCTCCCCCCAGTCGGTCAGCGTCCGCAGCCCCTCTAAGGCAATCGTCTCATCATCAGCAAGCACTACTTTATACATGAGCTCCCTCCCCTATCGGAACCAGACTCAAATCCTCGGGAATCTGGATGGTAATGACCGTGCGTTCATACTCGATGCTCTCAATACTGAATCCAGCCCTGCCGTCATAGTACAGCATGAGGCGTTTATACACATTGCGGAGGCCGACATTCTGTCCCGTATCCTCTTCTGTCTCCAGATGGGACTTGATCCATTCCAGCTTCTCCTTCTCGATTCCTTTGCCGTTGTCGGTCACCACAATCAGCAGACCGGTCTCATTCCGTGAAGCGGACACGTGGATTTCCCTTGCCCATTTGACCGACTGCAGACCATGCTTGCAGGAATTCTCCACCAGAGCTTGTATACTCATCTTGGGAATCCGGCAGTTCAGCACCTCAGGCGCAATATCCAGCTCATAAGAGAACCGGTTCTGAAAGCGGAACTTCTCAATCTGCAGATACATTTCGATGAAGGATACCTCCTCCTGCACCGTAATCAGATCATCCTTCCAGCTGAGCAGCCTGCGCATAATCAGGGCCAGATTGCGGATGACATCGGTAACCTGTTCATATTTATACTTCTTACAGATGACCAGGATCGCATTCAGCGTATTAAAAAGGAAATGAGGGTCCACCTGGCTCTCCAGATATTTCAGCTCCGCCCGCACCCGTTCCAGCTCCAGATCCTTCTTCTGAATCTCCAGCTTGTAGACATCATTGATCAGATTGCGGATTTTGTCGGTCATCAGATTGAAGCTGCGGATCAGACCGCCGATCTCATCCTTCCCCTCATACATATCAATGCTCTCGAATTGCTCATATTTGACCTGCTTCATATGTTTGTAGAGCAGCCGTACCCGCAGATTGTAGGAACGTATAATGACGATCATGAGCAGCGTGGGAAGGATGATCGTCAGCAGGAGCAGAATCAGCGAGTTCCTGAGCGCGTTGTCCATCTCATGGTTGATCTTACGTCCTTCCGGAGTGCCAACCAGCCGCCAGCCCTTGGTGTAGGCCGCACTGCTAAGCGCCCGGACAATCTGCTTGGGCACCTGGTCAAGGCTAGTGTCCACGTTCAGCAAGGCACTGCCATCCAGTGAGGAGAAGGAACGGTTCGAATCCAGTACGACCCGTTTCTTCTCATCCAGCAGCTTGAAATCCAGATAGTCACGCTCCTTCTGGAACAGGTCCTGCACATTGTTCAGCCGCAGATCAATCCTCAGATATTTCGTGTAGGGCTGGCCCGTGAAGTTATCCAGCTTGCGGATCAGGCTGACGAGCACTTCCTGCTGCGGCGGATTCAGCGGGTTGGTTCCCTGATAAGAAGTGAGCAGCACCTTGTCTGTGCTGCTTGAGATTTTACGGTACCATTCACTTCGCTTATCCGCGTCCGACAGAATGAAGTAGCTGTTGCCGTTCTGAATCGTCGGATTTGAGGTGTATATGCCCATCCAGGAGATATAGGAGTGGAGAGTGCTGTACTGGCGCAGCTTATCCTTCAGAGAATCATTATAGGCATCATAATAAGCCTCATTATCCGGGTAGGCGTAATCCATCATCTCCATAAAAGGCCGGTCCGCAGCCACCGTATTGCTGATCGCCACACATTCGTTCACGATCTGCATCAGGTCATAAGCCACCCGGTCTACCGATATCTCCAAATTATTCCTCTCCCGTGCTTCCACATTACGGCTGATCTGCACATAAAAGAGGGCATTGATGCTAAGTATGGGGACAAGCACACACAGCAAGTAGATGAACAAAAACTTGTATTTGAGCGGAATATCATTGATGAAGGCAGATGGCTTCCGGTTATTCTTCATGCAGGCCCTCTCCTCCCTCTTGAATTAGCTCTTCTTGTACACGGAAGGTGTAACTCCGTTAAGCGCCTTGAACTTGGCGGCAAACACATCGGCGTCTGAATAGCCTACTCTGCTTGAGATATCGGAAATCCCCATATCGGTCCGGCGCAGCAGCTTCTTTGCCTCTTCAATGCGGTATTCATGGAGATAATCGTTAAAAGAGCTGCCGTAGTATTTCTTGAACCGTTGTCCTAAGTAAGCCGAGTTCACATGCAGGTGCCCAGCAATATCCTGCAGCTTCAGCTTCTCCTGATAATGCCCGCGGACATACTCGATCGCTGCGGCCACGATCTGATCTTCTACCCTGCCATCCGCAGCCGCAGCGAACCACTCTGCAGCCTCGCACAGCTCCTCCTCTATCTGACGCTTAAGCATCGGCAGACAAGTGGCCGAATGCCGGGACGGGAACCATTTCTGCACCCACTGCGTATAGTCTCCCCCTCTGGCAGTAATTTCACGTAGCAGCTCTGCTTTGATATTAGCCAGAAATGCGTCGATCCAGGAGCTGGAAGCTACCTCCGCCGAGAAAATCTTGAACACCTCTCCGAGCTGATCTGTGAGATGCAGGGCCTTCCCTTCGGTGACGGATTGCAGCAGCGATCGTCTCAGCTCTGCCGGAAGCATGGCCATCTGAGTCTTATCCTGCTTCTCGAAGAAGCCTGCTTCCCCGCCCACCGGACCATACGGTCTGCACAGCTCAGCAGCCAGCGCCTCCTGGTATGCCGTATTCAGAGCCTCAGGGCCCTGATGCTGAAGACTTGCTGTGAAAAAGACCGGCGTGCTGTACAGCGGCCGCAGCTCCTCCATCCACCGGGTAAGCAGTGCCCGGTCAAGCGCCGGTCCTTCCTGCGGGGACACCAGCAGATAGCCGTGCTTCCCGCTGCCTGCGGTGAACGGATAGACCGCGAGGCTGCGCAGCGGTTCCTTGGCGTTCATGGCGGCGAGCTGCTCACGCATATGCAAGCTGTCCGGCGCTGCTCCATGGACCAGAATACAGCATAGCCGCGAGGCGGGGGAGATCCCCAGCGTCTTCAGCCCCTGCTCCCGCTCCTCCTCCGTATTCTCCCGCATCAGGAGCCGGGATACCATATCCTCCTGCATTAGAGCCGAAAGCGCATCACGCCGTGAGGAGGCCTTGCGTTCCTTAAGGATCTGTTCCGTAACCGTCTGCAGCGCCTCCGTCAGCTCCTTTTCATCCAGCGGCTTGGTCAAATAATTGGATACTCCGTATTTCAGGGCCCGCTTGGCATACTCAAAATCAGCATAGCCGCTAAAAATAATAAACTTTGGCTGATAATCGCTTTCAGAGGTTCTTCGGATGAGCTCAAGGCCGTCGATGACCGGCATACGCACATCTGTAATGACCAGGTCAGGGCGGGTGCTGCCGATCAGCTGCAGTGCATCCTCCCCGTCCAGCGCCTCGCCGCATACTTCATAATTTAATGCCTCCCAGTCGACCAGGAAGCGGAGCCCCTCCAGCATAATCGGCTCATCGTCGGCAAACAGTACCTTAAGCATGGAATCACCAACTTTATATAAGTTATCGTGTGCAACATATACATACTTATATTTGAACAGGAGAAACCGCTTCGGCTGCACCCGAAACGGTTATCGTATACCTATTTTTCTTACTATAATACGTAGTAACAATTACTCTTTTACGCTACCCAGGTTCAATCCTACCACGAAATACTTCTGTAAGAAAGGGTAGACGAACAGAATCGGAACCGCTGTAACGATCGTAATGGCTGAACGCATGGAGGCTGGCGTAACCAGCGACTGGACCTGATTGTTCTGGCCTCCCGCCAGCATCGACGGATCATTGTTCGTACTCATAATGGAGCCGAGCATCTTCATCATTTCGTATTGCAGCGTGCTAAGCTTGATATCCGAGGAGGCATAGAGGAAGGTGTCAAACCAGGAATTCCATGAGCCAACCGCGATGAACAGTGCGACTGTTGCCAGTACAGGCGTACAGAGCGGGAAGATGATTTTCCAGAAAATTCTGAATTCACCTGCTCCGTCAATCTTCGCCGATTCGGTAAGGCTGAACGGAAGCCCGCGGATATATGTCCGCATGATAATCAGGTTGAACGCACTGACCAGACTCGGCAGGATATAGACCATGAAGTTATGCAGCAGGCCCATATTCTTGATCAGGAAGTAGTTCGGAATCAGTCCGGCATTGAAATACATCGTCAGGATGAACAGCAGGCCGATCTTTTTACGGAAAATATATTGCGGCTGCGCCAGTGCATAAGCGAGCATCGTTGTAAGGAATACACCGAGCAAAGTTGAAATAATTGTACGGGATACCGAGATAAATGCAGCATGATAGATTGTTCCTGATACAAAGACCGCCCGGTAATTCTCCAGCGTCCATACACGGGGCCAGAGGTAGATTCCCCCGGTAAGCGTGTCACTGCCGTCATTGAAGGATACAGCCAGCGTCTGGAGGAACGGATAGAGCGTGACAGTAACCACAAAGAGCATAAATATCGTGTTGAAGGTATGAAATACAACCGGCTCAATCCGGCTTGAACCTTTGGTCCCGGCTTTCATATGGGCTTCCTCCTCTATAGTAATCGCTCTTCGCCGAGGCGTTTTGCGACATTGTTTGCGATGAATACGAGAATAACACTGACAATCGTTTTGAAGATCCCTGCCGCCGTAGCCAGCGAGTAGTTACCCATGGCCAGACCATACTTCACTACAAAGATATCAATGGTTTGCGAATAGTCCACAGTAAGTCCGTTGCCCAGCAGATATTGAAGCTCGAAGCCGGCATCCAGAATATGTCCAATGTTCATAATCAGCAAAATAACGAATGTAGCCTTAATTCCCGGAAGCGTGATATAACGCATCTTTTGAAAACGTTTTGCGCCGTCAATGGAAGCAGCCTCGTACAGGGAAGGATCGATGGAGGTAATGGCCGCCAGATAGATGATCGTACCCCAGCCCACCTCTTTCCACACGTTCGATGCCCCGATAATGCCCCAGAAGTATTTCCCTTCACTGAGCCACATAATCGGATCTTTAATCAGGTGAAGCTTCATTAGGATGACATTGACAATCCCGCCGTCGATAGAGAGTGAAGTGGACACAATCCCCGCAGCGATAACCATGGACAGAAAGTGCGGCAAATAGGAAATCGACTGAACGGCACGCTTGAAGAACTTGAGCTTGATCTCATTCAGCAGCAGAGCCAGACCGATAGCCGTAACCGTACCCAGTACAAGATTAATGAAACTCATGGCAATGGTATTGCGAAGTACCAGCATAAAGGTATCGTCAGAGAATAAAAACTTGAATTGCTGTAAGCCTACCCATTCCTGCTGGCCAAAGGACACCGCCGGGCGGTAATTCTGAAAGGCCATAAGCCAGCCCCAGATGGGAACATAGTTGAAGATAATCAGATAAAGTGCAATGGGCACGGACATAAAAATAAGCTGTTTCTGTGTTTTCAGTGTTTTCCAGCTTAGACTCACACCGATTTCCGGATCGATTTTGCTTTTTCGGGTCTTCTGTTTTTTGACCTGTTTGTCCAGTACGGCATCAGACATGTTGTATTCCCTCCTGTAAAAATCATTCTCTCCACGCTGTCCTATTCACGCATTCTTATTTAGGAAGAGCGGGAAACAGCATTTCCCGCTCCTAGTTCTGTATTGAATGGTTTATTTAACGCTCCATTTTTCGATGCGCTGCTGAATGCCTTCATTCATCCGGTCTTCATAGGCCTTGATGTCCAGCTTGTGGATTCTGTCCACATAATCCTGCCACACGCTATCGAACTCAGCCGGGCTGGCCATAATGGCTTTCGGCAAATACTTAATCATGAGGTCATTCAGCTTGGACTGTGCGAGCTGGGCTGGTGAACCATCCTTAAGCACGATGGAATACGCAGGGAAGTAGATATTGTTCTCTTTCGGCTCCTTGAAGAATTCGGACCATGATTTCTTGTTGTACGCCTTCAGAATCTTCTGGTCGTAAGGCTTCAGACTGTCGAAGAATTCCTGAGGCTGTGTACCCGCATCTGCTGCGTTACCGTCGCTGTACGTACCTTGAATCTTAGGCATGTAACCGAACATCCCTGTGATTTTGTTGGCAACCTGCCAGCTGGTCTTATCCGCATTCGCACGTTGCTCAGGTGTACGGTAGAAGGAACCATCTGCGTTCACTTCATAATCTTCGCCTTTCACGCCCCATTGAAGCGTCTTCTGCCAATCCTCGGTGATCATCTTATCCCAGAATTTGATAATGCGGACAGGGTCCTTGGCATTAATCGAAATTCCGAATCCGCGGTTGGTGCCGACCGCTCCGCGGTCACGATACCATTCTTCTGCGCCCGGATAGAGCAGAGGGAAACCGATATACGTATTTTCCAGCTTGCCTTGGGAGATCAGGGATTTCTCGCCGTCCTGGAAGTTCCAGTGCTGGTCGAACATCCCGATGACCTTGCCGCTTGCAACCTTGGCCAGATACTGGTCATAGTTCTGTACGAACGCTTCTTTATCCATCAGGCCCTGAGCGTTAATCTCATTGAGCTTCTTGTAATAGGTCTTGGAGATATCCTTGTCCGCAAAAATCTGTGCTACATTGTTATCTACAATAACGGCCCCGTCATTCGGATGCCCCGACAGATGCTCTGGGGGATTCTGCAGCGGGAACACGCGCCAGTCGAAGTTAAGTGATTCGAACCCGATCATGTCCGGGTGTTTTTCTTTATATTTGGCAATGATGTCGAAGTACTCATCCAGGGTCTTAGGAGTAGGGTAGCCCATTTCCTCAAGCACGCCTTTTTGCAGCCAGAAGCCTGGTCCCTGATAAGTAGGCTCAGTAATTTTACCTTGATAGACGCCATAGCTTGGCAGAACGTAGATGTGGCCGTCATTCTCATCCTTGATCTGGTTCCAGACCGCACCGTAATGCTTCTTCAGGTTAGGAGCATATTTCTCAATCAGATCCTCCAGCGGAATGTATGCCTTGGCATTGATTAATTTGTCGTCACCCGACATGATGTCCGGGTAATCTCCCCCGGCAATCATGACCCCCAGCTTCTGCTGCAGATCGCCGACCAGGAATTCCTGGTTGAAGGTGATTCCGGTCTCGTCTTTGATCAGCTTCAAAATCTTATTGTCAGGCGTTGGTTGTTGTGCGGGACCATTCATGAATACCGAGAACGTTACCGGAGCCGTGTCGTCTCCGGCTGCTGCCGGGCTGGCGTTGGTTCCGCTGGTGGTATCCTTGCCTGCGGTATCCTTACTTCCGGTGTTGCTGGTGTTATTGCTTGATCCACAGCCTGTCAGTGCCAGTGTGAGTGCTAATACACCGGCCGCAGCGGCTGCTGCTGAACGTTTTGCCGTTTTGTGCATGTTGTTATGCCTCCCCTTTTTGGCTAATCGCTTATGCTTCTAATTTCTCCTGGTGACAACTTTAATTATACGTTTTCAGAATGCGCTTACAATTCATAGAATATAGGTCTTCCCCCCTATAAATTCACAAAAAGAAAACGGTTGCTTGAATCGCGGCAGCGGAATTGCCGTTCTTTCAGAGCTGGCTGCGCGTGTTTACGGCTGCTCGTGATGGGTGAATATTAGTGCTCTTCATTTGGCCCGTGCGACGTCCCCCCAGTAAATTGTAGTCGGTTTTTCGATTACATTCGACCCGCGCGCCGTCCCCCGGCAAATTGTAGTCGGTTTTTCGATTATATTTGGCTCGCACGCCGCCCCCCGGCAAATTGTAGTCGGTTTTTCGATTACATTCGGCCCGTGCGCCGCCCCCCAGTAAATTGTAGTCGGTTTTTCGATTACATTCGGCTCGCACGCCGACCCCGGCAAATTGTAGTCGGTTTTTCGATTACATTCGGCTCGCGCGCCGTCCCCCGGCAAATTGTAGTCGGTTTTTCGATTATATTTGACCCACACTCGACTTTCTAGCTAACCACACCAAAAAGGATTGGCACAAATACGCCAATCCTACATAACTATATTATCCTATTTGTCAACTAGCTATCCTAAAGTTACTCTACCGGTGAAGGTATACGAACTGCCCGCTTCTCCTATGAACGATACGGGATCAAGTCCTGGACCTTCGAGCCGGCATAGGCCGGATACGGTACATGTTACCACTGCTTCCGTAACCAGTCCACCGCTCCAGGTGAAATTGAGGGTATAGCCGCCTCTCGCCCGCAGACCCTTGACACTGCCCTCGTTCCAGTCGGCAGGCAATGCAGGCAGCAGTCTGATCCTATCTGTATGACTCTGCAGCAGCATCTCCGCGATACCTGCTGTTCCTCCGAAGTTCCCGTCAATCTGGAACGGCGGATGATTGTCGAACAGGTTAGGCAGGGTCGAATGCTCCAGCAACGCCCGCACATTGGTATAGGCTTTACGCTCATCCTGCAGCCTGGCCCAGAAGTTAATGATCCAGGCCCGGCTCCAGCCGGTATGTCCGCCGCCGCTGGCAAGTCTGCGTTCCAGCGTCGTACGGGCTGCTGCTGCCAGCTCTGGCGTATGCTCCACCGTGAAGGCATCCCCCGGATACAGCGCGAACAGATGCGAAATATGCCGGTGCCCCGGCTCTACCTCTTCGTAATCCTCCATCCATTCCTGAATCTGCCCGTATTTACCGATCTGTGGCCCCGGCAAACGGTTCAGCGCTGAACGGAGTTCTTCGCGGAATACCTCGTCACAGCCGATAATCTCCGAGCTCTGGACACAGGCCTTGAACAGGGCTTCAATGATCTGGAAGTCCATAGAGGCTCCGGCACACAGCACGCCCGATTCTCCGCCGGGCAGCTGATACGTGTTCTCCGGCGAGACGGACGGGCAGGTAATCAGCCGGCCCGACTCATCCTCTATCAGGTAATCAAGCAGGAACTGTGCAGCTTCCTTCATCGTATCGTAGGCATTCGCCAGATACTGGCGGTCCTGGCTGAACCGGTAATGCTCCCACATATGCAGACACAGCCAAGCTGCTCCCAGCGGCCAGAACGATGCTGGCAGATACGTATCCTGAGGAGCAGTATCTGCCCAGATGTCCGTATTGTGGTGTGCCGTGAAGCCGCCGCAGCCATACATGACCTTCGCAGTCACCCGTCCAGGCTCACGCATCCGTTGGATCAGATCGAACAGCGGCTCATGGCATTCCGCCAGATTGCAGAGTTCAGCAGGCCAGTAGTTCATCTGCGCATTAATATTGATTGTGAATTTGCTGTCCCAGGCTGGAGTGAAACTGTCATTCCAAATGCCCTGCAGATTCGCAGGCAAGGAGCCCGGACGGCTGGAAGCAATCAGCAGATAACGGCCATATTGAAAATAAGTCGAGATCAGTCCGTGGTCTTCTCCCCCCTGCCGGAACCGATTTAGCCGTTCACTGGTTGGCAGTCCGCTCAGCTCCGGGTTCATCGGGAGCGTCAGCGAGGTCCGGCCGTACAAGCTGCGGTAATCCGCAACATGGCGGGCAAGCAGTTCCTCATAAGGCACCATAGTCAAGGCCTCCAACTGCCGCTTGGCATACAGCGCCGGATCGGGATAGCGGAATGTGGTTCCTGCGGCAAGCAGCAATGTAACCGAGCTTGCCCCCTCCACCAGCACATATTCGCCGATATTGCGGCAGGTTCCGTCTTGCGTGACGGCCTTCAATGCAGCAGCGAAGGAGCTGCCCCCGCGCCCGCCGCATTCTCCGCCCATCACCAGCCCGCTGTCATTCCATTTCTCGGTCTTCTCCAGCATTCTCCAGTTCTGGCGGTTGAACCTGGCCTTCAGGGAGATTGCGTTCTTCCGGTCAGAGGTAATCCGCACCACGATAGCTTGATCCGGGTAGCTGGCGAACAGCTCACGGGTATACCGGACCCCGCCGGTCACATAACTCACCCGGGATACGCCGGATTCGAGATCAAGCTCCCGCTGATAGTCCTCAGCAGGCTGCTCATGTCCGGCGAATGACAGCAGCAGGTCGCCAAGCGGCAGATAATGGCGCTGTGCTTCCGGCAGCCCCACCATCGTCATGGCTGCTAGCTCTTCCGCCTCCCGCAGCTTGCCTTCCAGAATCAGCTGGCGGAGCTTCGGCAAGTGGGGCAGCGCATCTTCATTGTTGCGGTCACGCGGACCTCCGTACCACACGGAATCCTCATTGAGCTGGAGCTTTTCCTCAGCTACCCTGCCAAAGATCATCGCTCCCAGCCTGCCGTTACCGACCGGCAGTGCCTCATTCCATTCCTGTGCCGGCTCCGTGTACCATAACCGCTGGCTCTGTTCCATGCTTGTCATCGATATTCCGTCCCTTCGTATTCAGATCCAGTTCAAACAGACTTAATTCAGTTCCACCAGCGCCTTGATCACCTTGGACTCAGGATTCAGCCAGCTCTCGAACTGCCCGGTCATCTCCCCGAAGGAGCAGCGGTGGGAAATATAGCGGTCCACATCAATGTAACCGTCTCTAATGGCGCTAATTACCCGTTCGAAGTCCTCGCGGGTCGCATTTCTGCTGCCCTGCACCGTCATTTCGCGGGCATGGAAATCCGGGTCACTAAAGGTAATGTTCCCTTTGACCAAGCCGACATAAGTCAATGTACCGCCATGCCCGACCAGTCCAAAAGCCCCTTCCATGGAGGAGATATTGCCGGTGGAATCAATGACATGCGGCAGGAAGTTGCCGCCTGTAAGCGCCGTCAGCTGTTCCTTCGGCTCCTTCAAGGCACTTACCGTATGCTCTGCCTGCGCCCAGCCCTTGCAGAAGGCCAGACGTTCATCGTTGACATCCATCGCAATGACCTTCGCCCCTGCGTACCGGGCCATGGCCATCACGCCCAGTCCGATTGGGCCTGCGCCGATCACCAGCACCTGATCTCCAGCGCCGACACCGGAGCGCCGAACCGCATGGGCACCAATCGCCAGCGGCTCCAGCATGGCCGCCTGATCCAGCGTCAGCCCGTCTGTCTTCAGCAGATTACCTACAGGCAGACTCACCCGTTCCCGCATCCCGCCGTCCAGATGAACACCGAACACTCTCATTTTCTGGCAGCAATTCGTTTTACCGCTCAGACAAGCCCGGCATTCTCCGCAATGCAGATACGGAATGACACTGACCTGGTCACCGGCCCGCAGTCCTTGCGGGTTGTCGCCAATGCGCTCAATAATCCCGGACAGCTCATGCCCCAGCACACGCGGATAAGTGAAATAAGGCTGGTTCCCCCGGTAAGCGTGCAGATCTGTCCCGCAGATGCCGATACGGCGGATGCTTACAAGGGCTTCCCCGTCCACAAGCCCCGGCTCCGGCAGATCTTCCCTGAATACGAACTTTCCGATCTCCTCACAAATAATTCCCTTCATTATAGGCGCTCCCCGTTCCGGCTCTGTGCTTCGTTCCACTCCGGCAGTCCGCTCGGCCAGGTCGCCCCGTCGATCGGCTTCAGAATATCGCGCACTTCTGCCAATAATTGTTGATCTATGGGCTCTTCGGTCCATTTAATATTGTTGCGGATATTCTCCGGCGTTGCCGTACTGACCAGTGTGGTAGGAATCTGCTCATTCGCTGTAGAGAATTGAACCGCCAGCTTGGCAATGTCTTCCCCCTTATCCCTGCAATATTCAGCAGCACGCTGACACGCCGCCTGAATCTCCGCTCCCGCCGGATGCCAGTCCGGCACCTTGCGGTTGCTGAGCAGCCCCATCGAGATGGGCGACGCATTCATCAGCCCTGTGCCGCTCTCCTCCAGCAGCGGAAGAAGCCGGAGCAGTGTGGTATCGTTGAGCGAATAATGGCAGTAGGACAGAATGACATCAAGCTTGGTCTGCGGAAGTACCTTCTCGAACACACTCAGCGGCAGGCCGCTGACGCCGAAGTAACGGATTTTGCCTGCCTGCTTCAGCTCTTCCAGCGCCAGAATGCCCTCCTCCATCACTTGCGTAAACGAGCCAAATTCAACATCATGCAGCAGCAGAATATCCAGGTAATCCGTGCCCAGGCGGGCCATGCTCTCTTCCGCGCTGCGGATGATGCGCTCTCTGGAGAAGTCGAATTCATCTGATCCGTAACGTCCGGCCTTGGTGCTCAGAATATATTTGTCACGCGGTAGCGTCTGGAGTGCCTCGCCCAGAACTGTCTCCGCTTTCATCAGGCCGTAGTACGGGGAGACGTCAATGAGGTTAATCCCCAGATCAATCGCCGTATGAACCGTAAGGATGGCCTCATCCTTCGGAACCTCCCGGAACACGCTGCCCAGCGAAGAGGCCCCGAAGCTTAATGCTGAGACCTCAAGTCCCGTATTGCCCAGCTGTCTGTATTTCATCTTGCACTACCTCCTATGGTTTATAGATCTAACTTATAAAATCTAGCAGCATTCGCTCCAAACACCGGCTCCCTCTCTTCCGCGGATAAGCGGCCTTGCAGTGCTGTGCGCAAAATCCCTACAACCTCCTCATAGGTTGCCGCCATCAGGCACACCGGCCAGTCGCTGCCGAACATCACCCGCCCCGGTCCAAACAGCTCCAGCACAGCATGCACATAAGCCGAAAAATCCTCCTGCGTCCAGCCCTGCGGATCAGCCTCCGTCACCATCCCGGACAGCTTGCAGTAAATTCCCGGATGCTTAGCCACCTCCGCCATCAGGCTTCGCCACGGCTCTAATTGGCCCGAAGCAATCTTCGGCTTAGCCAGATGATCAATAACTCCCCGCAGTCCCGGAACCTGTTCCAGCATCGCAATGAGCTGCGGAAGCTGATCGGCCAGCACCAGCAGATCCACCGGCACATCCCGCTCCGCAAGATATGAGAGCGCTTCTATATATGGCCGGGTCAAAAGCACACCGGGGTCCGCCATCTCCTGAATCATCACCCGCAGCCCGGTGAACTTCGGCTGTCTGCTGAGCCGCTCGAATTCTGCCTGAAAGGAAGGGCTTGCAAGATCCAGCCAGCCAATGACACCCGCGACAGACTCCGCCTGCCCGCTGAGTCCCAGAATGTATTCCGTCTCCTCCACGGTCGGCGCAGCCTGTACCACAATCGTGCGGCTGATCCCATGCTTCGCTAGCTCCGGCTCCAGATCAGCGGGCAGATAATCCCGGAACAGCACCGGAATCTCCGGCGTAATCCAGCCATAATCATCCCTGTCTATCTTCCAATAATGCTGGTGAGCATCAATATACATGATAACGCCTCCATTCCACCTTATTGTAAACATCCGATAAAGGAATAAAAATAGCTAAAACAAACAAATTCATACCTTATTTTGATATGATGTGGGTAAGAATGCAGAGATGAAACTCAGGAGGAGACTTCATGGAACCGATCCGCAGGCATTTTGACCATCAATTGCCAATTACGCTGCTGCTGGACTATAAGGAAACGAAAAGCCCGCAGCGCGAGCTGCCCGACCACCAGCATGACTGGTACGAATTCATCTACGTATACGGCGGCAAAGGAAGCTTTTTCATCGATCAGACCTTTTATGAGATGCATCCGGGTGACATCATCGTTGTTCCCGGAAACACGGTGCACCGGGGATTTCCCGACAATGAGGAGCCGGTGACCTCCTCCGCCCTTTTTTTCAGCCCGGCTCTGATCCATAACCATACCTACAGTGAGTCTTATCCCTATCTGAAGCTGTTCGACGCTGCCAAGACCAACAAGCAGTACAAGTATACTCTGTCTCCTGAGCATGCTGAGATTCTGCAAAATGATATCGATGCGATCCACCGGGAGCGCGAGCAGAATCAGCCGGACGGCGGGCAGGCGCTTACGCTGCTGCTTCATCTTGCACTGCTGCATCTGAACCGCTACTGTCTGCCGCAAGCCGCCGAGCCGGTTGCTTCCAATCCCTTGCTGCCGGAGTGGTTCCGTGAGGCGCTCAGCTACATCAACGATCATCTCGTTCAGCCGCTGGAGCTTAGCTCCCTGGCTGCGCGGGCCTCGATCTCACCGGCCCATTTCAGCCGGGTCTTCAAGCAGCGTCTGGGCATGAATGTGACGGATTATATTGCGACCAAGCGGATTTTTGCCGCCAAGGACAGCCTGCTGCAATCAAGCTATACCATCGAGCAGATTGCCATGGCCTGCGGCTTCGAGAGCCTGCCCCACTTCTACCGTACGTTCAAAAGAATCACCAGCATGACACCCGCCGCCTACCGCAAGAGTAACAGAGCGTAGTAGTGCTTCTTAATTCAGCTTACAAAACGTTCGGATTGGTTACAATGACCTTCTGCCTTAGCTCTGAAGGTCCTCCTCGCAGACGGTTACAGCATCCCCTTCATAAGTGACAACGCAGCTTCCGGCATGCCCGGCCAGCTCTACGGCAAATTGCCTTACCGCCTGCATTCCGGCATAGTCTCCGGCCCGCTTCCCGATAGTCAGCCTGCGGTCCGCTTCACACCAGCTCAGCTCAATCATGGCATAAGAGCCAGTCTCATAATTATAATTATCGCCTTCATCTTCATACAGGGTGAAGGCTGCATCCTTGCCGCCGTATACCTTGAGCCTCGTCACTGCCTCCGGCTGTTCATCCGTATACTGAACATCGGGGCCGAGCGGAACAATGGACCCGGCACGGACATACAGGGGAAGCGTCTCCAGATCCGCTTTTGCTACAATCGTCACTCCGCCCTCCAGCCGTTCATCGCTCCAATAATCGTACCACTCGCCTTCAGGAAGGTAGACACTCCGCTGCTTAAGAACCCCTTCAAGCTCACGGGAGCCGGGACCGTAATACATGGCCTCTGTCACGGGAGCCGCCATGAAGGCCGGACCGAACATGAACTGATCGCCGATAGCATGAACCTGCACATCTTCCCGGTAGTCGAAGGCCAGCGCGCGGAACATAGTATAACTGCGGTGTGCCACAGCTCCGGCCAGGGAGTAGATGTACGGCATCAGCCGGTAACGGAGCTTCAGGTATTTCACCAAGGTATCATACATCGGCTCTCCCTCCTGGCCGAACTGCCAGATCTCTCTCGGCGTATCGGTTCCGTGAGAACGGAACATCGGCAGGAACGCGCCAAGCTGGAACCAGCGGACATACAGCTCCCGGTAGCCCAGATCGGCAACACCCTCGTCATAATCCCCGCTCCAGAACCATTGCTCCTTGTGATTCTTCACGAAGAACGCTCCGATATCCAGCGTCCAATAAGGCGAACCGGTCAGGCAAAAGTTAAGGCCGTCTGCTATCTGCTTCCTGAGTGTCACCCAATTGGCGGCTATATCGCCAGACCATGTAATTGTGCCATAGCGGTGCTGCCCTGCGAACGCAGAACGTGTCAGATTGATTACCCGCTTCGCTGAGGTCGCTGCACGCTGGCCTTCATAGATTCCTTTGGAGTGCTGCATAGAATAGGCATTGATCAAGCCCGGATCGAGATACCGCTTCGATTCTGCCGTATTAATCAGCAGCCGCTGCTCCGGCTCCGGCTTAACTGCCCCCTTCCAGTCTGCTTCGAACGGCTCAGTGCAATCGCACCACCAGGCATCGACTCCATGTGCGAACAATCCTTCATGGGCCTGCTTCCAGTACAGCTCGCGCGCTTCCTCCCGGAAGGCATCATAAGTCGCCTGATTACCGAGCAGGAAGCCGCGCGCCTTCATCTCTTCATGATTGTCCCCGCCCGCACCCATGATCGGCCAGATCGACACCATCAGCTTGGCATTCATAGCATGCAGGCTGTCCATCATCTGCACCGGATCGGGGAAGCGCTCAGGATCGAAAGTCTTTTGCCCCCACAGATTGCCCGTCCAGGACTGCCAGTCAAGTACGATACAGTCGAGGGGAAGCGAACGTTCACGATACTCTTCTACAATGGCAAGCAGCTCCGCTTGGGAGACATATCTTTCCTTGGACTGCACATACCCGAAGGACCATTTTGGCAGCATCGGCGCTTCTCCGGTCAGATAGCGGATGCCCGCCGTAATCTGATCGAATTCCGGACCATAAATGAAATAGTAATCCATCTCTTCATCCGCATCACTCCAGAGGTACGAGCCAAAGGCATCGTCATGAAAAGTCATATAAGACCCCGAATCTACCAGAATCCCGTAGCCGCGCGTAGACACCAGGACCGGAACAACCGCCTTCATATTCTGCTGATACAGATATTGCTGCCGTCCCCGGAGGTTCATCATCCCCTCTTCATGGGAGCCAAGTCCGTACAGGGCCTCCCCTTCCTGCCATTCAAATTCCAGCTTCGTATGAAAAGCCTCCCGGTCCAGCCTCCGATTCACCCCCTCTGCTCTGGCACGCAGCCCATCAGCACCCTGTCCAGTCTCGACCGTATCTGCTGAAGCATCGAAGACTGTATGATAGACCTCTGTGCGCTCCAGGGTTTTGCCGCCTCGGGCCGGCTCCCGTGTCAGCAGTGTACCATCCGCAGCTCTATAGCTGAACGCACAGGTTTCTTTATCCACTTCAATCGTTAGCTGCGCCGTTGAGATTTCCAGATGCCCGGGCAGGTCTGCGATATTGTACTCTACGTTCCCGGCCGCTGGCTGGCTTATCACCATCAGACTCTCTTTGCCGCTCAGCTCAGCATTCAGCGTATAACGGATTCTGGCAATCCCTGGCGTACACCAGCCGATATGCATCATTCCCTCACTAGTCGCAAGCCTTACGCCGGCCCCGCCGGATTGTACCTCTATCAGTTTCACAATGCTTCCACCCTTCCTTATGACTTCCTCTGATGTTAATGATATTATTATTGATATCGGTTCATCTAGCATATATTTGCGCGATATCAACACAATATGACGATTTACAGGAGGACATCATGTACGAACACCGTTACCGGGAGAACAAGCTGCACGGCCAGCCGGAATTCCCGCTGCATATCTACCGGGTGGAGCATCAGGCCCGCGTGCATTCCATTCTTCCGGTACACTGGCATAACGAAATGGAGATTATCTATCTGGCAAAAGGCAGCGCTGTCTTCCATATTGAGAGCCGTGAGTTCGCCATTCAAGCAGGGGATGCCCTGATCGTCCATCCCGGGGAGCTTCATTCAGGTATAGACACTGCTATGGGCGGCACCTGTTATTACTCCATCGTGTTCAAAGGCTCCTGGCTGTCTTCGCCGCAGCCCGACCGGGTACAGGAGCTGTTCCTGGACCCCGTCCTGCAAGGGACGGTCCGGCTTCCCGCTCTATTATCTGCTGCAGATGCTTCCCACGCCCCCTTACTTCAGCTGATCAGGGAGCTGTTAAGCCGCTATGAGTGCAGGCCCGGGGCATACGAAATGAGTCTGAAGGCGCTCCTGCTGCTGTTCATCGCAGACTGCTATCAGTACAAGCTGACCGGGTTGAACCCGGCGGCGGAGACCCGGCACGGCCGGGAATATAACCGGCAGATCCGGGAGGTGCTGAGCTATATGGAAGCCCATTCCCGCGACCGGCTGGAGCTGGATCAGCTTGCCTCTGTGGTGGCGCTGAGCCGCTCGCATTTCTGCAAGTTTTTCAAGGCTCAGACAGGGATGCGCCCGATGGAGTATCTGAACTATATCCGCATCAGCCAAGCAGCCAGTCTGCTCCGCAGCGGCTCATACAATGTACTGGAGGCTGCACTGGAGTCAGGCTACCAGCATGTCAGCTATTTCTCCAAATGGTTCAAGCATTATATGAACATGACGCCCTCAGAGTACAAGGCCCGGTATTCTTCCGGCGTGTAGTGTCCGGGGCGTACTCCATTACCATCTAGTGTGTGTGGGCGGGAGCGGACAACAAATAGGCTCCGCCCTGTACGAGCTAGATTACTAGGCAAGAGATTTCTTGCACCTGGCTGCAAGCCATGCGGACTCAGATGCCGCTATATTCCTGAAAACCGAAGAAATGAGCTTTTCACGGACTCAGTGGCCGTTAATTAACTGTTTCTATCTTATTTGGCTTCCATATCGCCCATTTAAGGTCCACTGAGTCCGTAGCTCGTGAATAATCACACTTTTGGACAAAATAGCGGCACCTGTGTCCGTGCACTACTTCAGATGTTGGAGCTAAGGCATAAGTTGCAAATGAGTGGAGCCAAATAGGAGGAACCCTCTCTGTCTTCAACTAACTATCCTCCATCCAATAGAGAAGCAGTGCCTGAGAGGTCTCTCGGGCACTGCTCCTTGTCATGCTCTATTCCATCCCGCCCGCGACCGCTTAAGCCAGTGTAAACGAAGCAAACTGCGCGCCGCCGCCCCCGGTATACGTGAAATACAGCGCCTGAACGCCGTCCGGAATCGCCACATCCGCCGCATATTCTTTCCAGACGTTCGTGAAGCCTACCGGTATAGAAGCAAGCGCAGGCCCGTCCCAAGCCGTCTTCACCTGGAACTCACCATGGCAATATCCCCGCACCTTGATGGAGACCCGGCTAACCCCCTTGCAGTCAAAATACTTGAACCCGGCGGTGGCCGACTCCGTCATATTGGCAATATAGCCAATCTCTTCTTCACCGTCTCTGCCGTCCTGCGTAATTTTCGGGAACCGGCTGTCCATCCAGGCACCCATAGGGCCAAAGCCTCCGGTATACATCTCCTGATCCTTGGTGAACAAATGACAGGCCAGGTAAGCAGGATATTCTCCGCGTCCCTCCAGCGGACCGCCGTTCGGGCCGGAGGTTGTAATCTCCACCTGCGGGATCGTGCCGTCTTCACGGAACGCAATCGGCTCAATGCAGCCCTGGCGCGAGAACGCTGTCCCGTTGGTATGCCGGTGATAAAAGATATACCACGCTCCATTAACCTCCACGATACTGCCGTGGTTATTGCCGCCGTAATACATCGTCCGGTCCGCTGGCTTATACGTATCGATATGCAGATCACAGTTGCTCACAATGACACCCTGATACACAAAACCCCGGGTAGGATGACTGCTGGTGGCATAACACAGCTCATGCATCGAGATGGAGGAATAGATCAGGTAGTAGATATCCCCTCTTTTGCGGATGGAAGGGGCCTCGAAGAACTCATAGCCCTCGAAGCCGGTTCCCTGGCTGTAAGGCTGGCTCGGTGCCACGAACACAGGCTCTTCAATTATTGTAAGCATATCGGGGCCCAGTACAGTAGCCATCGCGCCATGCCTGGACTTGTCTCCGTATCCGCAGAAGCCGGTGTACAGGTACGTGGTGTCTCCTTCGGTCAATACCCCCGGATCAAACTGCGGCTCATCGCCTTCCCGTTCGCCCAGGCGTGTGCCGTCCTTATAGGTGACATAGCCGTAGAATTCGTATTTGCCGCCCGGCTTATCGCAGACTGCCACCGATACAAGAGAAACCTTGTCCAGTACATAGTAGAGATAGTAGCGCCCGTCCGGTCCCTGCGTCACATCCGGTGCATAGAGACACATGCTGCCCTCCGGGTTGAGCGGATCATCTGTCGTCTTATAGATCACCCCTTCATATTGCCAATCGCCCAGATTGTCCTCCGGCGCTGACCAGCAGACGTAGTCGTTCAGACAGAAGGCGTGTCCGTTGAACCGGTCATGTGAGCCATAGACATATACTCTTCCTTCAAAAACATAAGGCTCCGCATCCGGCACGTACTCCCAGGAAGGCAGATATGGGTTCAATCCTTGTGGTTGTGTCATTTTAACATCCTCCATTTGTTATATAGATTGTCGTTGTAAGTGTGGCCTAGCTAATCAAGCACAGTCACCTGTATCGTGCACTCGGCGTAATCCGGATGTACATCTCTCTCCCCGGCCACATCGAGCAGTGGAATGCCGTTACTATTGTAATGGACTCTGTGGATCGCCGAGCATCTCGTTCCATGCTTCACCAATTGCTCTTCCCCATGGTAGAGGACTAGCGTAGTACCGTCAGTATCCTGGAAAAAGGAATTATGCCCCGGACCGTACACCCCGTCCAGCGAATAATAAGAAAGTGCCGGCGTGCCTGCCTTGCTCCAGGCACCGGCATTCAGATAGTCGCCGCCCCGTGGAATGCTTAACCAGCTTACCGCATAGGTATATCCCGTTGCCGCCCCGCCGGAGTAGGCAATATACACGGTATCTTCCGTAAGAAGCGGATACGGGCCTTCGTTATTGATCGTGCCCTGAACATTCTCCCAGCCGAGCAGCGGACGCGACAGCAGCACCGGCTCACTGGTTAACACCGCCGGGTTCGCTTCATCTACAGTGGCGATGTACAGCATGGAGCCGGTATCCAGCGGCGTTCCGATCCCTTTGCGGTAAGACCAGACTACACAGGAGGTGCCGTCTGCCTTGAAATAAGTCATATCCAGCGTAATGCCGTCTCCGGCCAATGGAGTACCGTCCATCCGCTTCACCCGGACCGGTGTGCTCCAATCCCCGGCCTGCATAATATCACCGCCGGGATTCAGCTTCATAAGATGGCATTGCGGTCCCCATACCTTGCCGCCAACAGCGAACAGGATGTACAGCTCCCCGCCGATGACATGGAATTCCGGCGCCCAGAAGGTCTGGATGAAGTTCAGCTCCTCATTCAGGTCCAGAATAACGGCTTCCTCGAAGCCCGGAACGAATAAGTCCTGCAAGGTATCTGCCACGCGGACATAGATGCCGATATTATTGACATTGTCATTGGTAGCCAGGAAGTAGTACCTGCCGTTCCAAGGGAGAATTATCGGGTCTGCATAGCCGCTTGCCAACGGGAACGGCAAGTCGTAGGTGACTACTTTGCCATGTATGGTATACGTTCCCGGCAAGGTGAAATCAATCCCTGTGGTATCCCAGTCCACCCGCTTATCGGCAGTGGAGCCGTCAGAATACAGCGCGGTGGCTCTGACCTTCGCCAATTCGCCGGCGGAACGAACACTGACCTGTTCCTCCACACGGATATCGGTGTTATACACCGGGGTCCATGCTGCCTGTACCTTGCGGCCTGTGGGACCGTCCACTGTCAGCACATTCCCCGGACAGGTGCCGGTCAGCGGCCTAGCGGGCTGCTCTACCGTGTAAGCTTCAGCAGGCTCCGGCGGCGAGATCCCTTCCGGCTTCCGCAGGTCAGCCAGCCGGTTCACATAATAGTTGCCGTCGTTATCCTGCCAGCGGATCTCATATCCGCCGGTGCTGTCCAGTGCGCAGACGGCTTCTTTTACATAGCGTTCATTATCGAGCCGTACAAGCTGCTGGGCATCGAAGGTCACCAGATCCAGCGAGGTCCACAGCAGAATCTGCCCTCTGCTCTCCCCGTCATCCTCCCCCGAGGCGTCCACCCTTACGGCAACAATCCCGAAAGCACCATCCTGCGTGCGGAACAGATAGGGATTTTTCAGTCCTTTTTCATGGATCACATTCTTCTCATCCACGGTGGCCTCGGCAAATAACAGGCCATAGTTCCGGTTAAGCGGCTGAAATCCGTTATGATCATCTGCGCAGGCCACATGAACACTGTTGCTGAGAGACCCGGTGTAATCCTGGTTCGGTATGCGTGTGTAGACTGTAAGCTTCATTAGCTCTGACACCTCATTCATAGCTCTATCACCCTTACCTTGTTATTCATCTTGCAGCATATCCCTACCAGTATAGAGAAGCTCTTGGCGTGAAGTCCATGACATATAGACACCTAAGCTTGATCTATCCTTAGATTATGGTCCAGAGCCGGAATCGTCTATAAATTATCTGGAAAACGCTTTAATCTCTATACCGCCGCTTATGGTATACTTGGGCAAAATAAAATTCACCTGGAGGATGTTATGATGAATACTACAGAGGGTTCTTTTTATACAGGAGAGTATAGAAATCTGTTCCTTGAGAACGGACTGTGTGCGGAGGCCATCCAGCAGCGGCTGGAAGATACCTGGAACGAAATATTCTACGGTGCCCCTGATGTGCGGCTCTACCATACTATGGGTGAGGATAAGGGTTATATCGTAGATACAGGCAATACCGATGTGCGCACAGAGGGCATGTCCTACGGGATGATGATGGCGGTTCAGATGGATAAAAAAGAGGAGTTTGACCGGCTCTGGACATTCGCCAAAGTCTTCATGCAGCATACGGAGGGCCGTTACAAGGATTATTTCGCCTGGCATTGTAAGCTGGACGGCACCCGGCTGTCGCAAGGACCCGCCCCGGACGGGGAGGAGTTCTTCGCGATGGCACTGTTCTTCGCTTCCCGCCGCTGGGGTGACGGGGCCGCGCCGTTCAATTATTCGGAGCAGGCCAGAATCATTCTCCGCGCCTGTGTGCACAAGGGAGAAGACGGGGAAGGCGATCCGATGTGGGACCCCGAGACCCGGCTGATCAAGTTCATCCCGGAGACTCCGTTCAGCGATCCCTCCTATCATTTGCCGCATTTCTATGATCTGTTCGCGCTGCAGGCGGATGAAGCAGACCGGGCGTTCTGGAAGGATGCGGCCGCCCGTAGCCGGGATTACCTGCATCTGGCCTGCCATCCCGCAACCGGCCTGTCCCCGGAATACGCCAACTATGACGGAACTCCAGCTGAACCCCAGCCGCATGGCGACTACCGCCACTTCTTCAGCGACGCCTACCGGGTAGCCGCCAACATCGGGCTGGATTATGAATGGTTCCGCTGCGATCCTTGGCAGGTGGAGCAGTCTAACCGCATCCAGGCTTTCTTCCGCGATATCGATCCGGCTGATTACCGGCGGTATACGATTGACGGCCAGCCTTTTGACGAGCTGTCCCTGCATCCGGTCGGCCTGCTGTCCACTCTGGCCATGGCCTCGCACGCTGCTGACGGACCGGATGCCGGGCATTTCGTCAAGCTGTTCTGGAACACTCCCCTGCGCACCGGAGAACGGCGCTATTATGACAACTGCCTGTACTTCTTCACCATGCTGGCGCTGAGCGGGAATTATCGGATTTATAAATAAGTAACAGTAAGCAGCTTGAAGCAATCCGCCCCACCTAAGGCGGAATCGAAATGAGGAGCCCTTGTGCTGCACAAGGGCTCCTCATTTCGATTCCGCCCGCGTCCGGCATATTCAGGCACTCCTTTAGCCCAAGCACAGCCCCACCAAAGGGATTTATCCCTTTCATTTCACCATTTACTCCACTTCCAGCCCCACCAAAGGGATTTATCCCCTTCATTTCACCATTTACTCCACTTTCAGCCCCACCAAGGGGATTTATCCCTCTCATTCCACCATTTACTCCACTTTCAGCCCCACCAAAGGGATTTATCCCTTTCATTTCACCATTTACTCCACTTTCAGCCCCACCAAAGGGATTTATCCCTCTCATTTACTCTCCTCAACGAACAATCGCTCCCCCGGGCGATGGAGGCAACGCTATCCATCCCGAAGGAGCGATTCCCTTATATTCTTAGCCTTTCAGCCCCCCACCACATCCGCACGGTATTCCTGCGGCGTGGTGCCGGTCCATTTTTTGAATACCCGGGTGAAGGATTGCGGGGTGACGTAGCCGATCAGCGAGCCGACCTCGGCGACCTTCAACTCCCCTCTGCGCAGCAGCTCCTTGGCCTGGCGGACGCGCATATCCTCGATGTACTCGGACAGATTGATTCCCCGTTCCTGCTTGAACAGGCGGGACAGATAGGAGGGATTGAAGTGGATCACATCGGCCAGCCGTACGAGCGACAGGTCCTGGTCGAGATTCTCTTCTATATATATGCAGATCCGGTCGATGACACCCGCTGCCCGCTTCTGCTCCCCGTTCTTCCTGACAGAGAACAGCAGCTCAGCCGTGTCCCGAAGATATTGGAAGGCTTCTCCCAGCGTCCGGTGGACCTCAAGCTGCATCAGCCCGCTTGCCCCAATCTCCCCGTCGGCTTCCCATCTGTTCGTATACGACATGAGCATCAGGGCAATGGTGTAATATAGTTCAGTCAGATAAGGATTGCCCCGTGTGCATTCATGCCCTGCCGGTTCAGCCATCTCCCCGAACAGCTGGAGGAACTCCTCCTTGCGGCCCGCCTCCAGATGTGCAGCCAAGGTCTCCACCTTGTCACGCAGGAAGCGGTCACGCACGGTATCCGGCACCGCCGCTTCATTCAGCTGCACCTTCTGCACCATCCGCTCCCCATCCCCGGCCCGGTAATGCTGAACCTGCCTCGCTTTATCGTACACAAGCGGAAGCCTGGACCACGCAGACTCCTCTGCACTCAGGGTGATGGCCATCCCGACCTCCAGTGATTCCCGGCACGACTGCTGAATCAGCTCGAAGGTGCCTTCCAGGAATTTAATCATCTGCTCCAGATCCTCCGGCTGCGAAGCCTCTCCCGTACCGCCCGGCTGAATCAGCCAGATCAGGTCACCGTACCGGTCGATGACCCCAAGACTGACCGTCCGCTCCTTCAGCAGCTTCTCGGACAGGAACTTCACCGCGAGCGCCGTCTCCCGCCGGTCCATATACGTGCGCGAGGATTCAGGATCACTGATACTGCCCAGTGCGATCAGGACCGGCCGCGAAGCATCCAGCGGAATGTTCAGACGGACGAAGTCCCCGGCCATATCCTGATCCGCCTTGACGCTGTGAATGAGATGGCGGAAATAATCGCCCTGCGCCAAGGTCTCCAGCGTGTTCAGCTGCTCCTTGGACTCACGGATCAGATCATTCACCTGCATGGTGTCGTTCAGCTCCTGGAGCGCACGCATCACCGCCTCAATCAGCTTCGGATAACCTTCATTCTTGAGCACATATTGAACGCCCGGAGCCTGAATCGCCTGGTAGACATAATTGAAGTCGCTGTGTCCGGTCAGGAAGACGATTTTGCATTGCGGCCAGCTCCGGCGGATATGCTTCATCAGCTCCAGCCCGTCCAGCTCAGGCATGCAGATATCTGAGAGAACAAGGTCCACCCGGGTCCGGTGCAGCAGATGTAGCGCTTCGCGGCCCGAGTAGGCCTTGTAGATGTCCAGCTCGAGCTCCATTTTGCCGAAAATAACCGCCAGTCCATCTGTGATAATCTCTTCATCATCAACGATAAGCATCCTGTACACCAGCATTCTCACCTCCCGCTCTAAGAAGGATGGTTACCCTTAATCCGCCCAGCTCACTCCGGTCCGCAAGCAAGCCGCTCTCTTCGCCGAAGGTAATGCGGATGCGCCGGTGAATGTTCACCAGTCCCGTTGTCTCCGCCTGCTCTCGATAAACATTAAGGGACTCTCTCAATTGCTCTAGCGTATCATCACTCAGCCTATCCCCGTTATCTTCTACGATAATGCGGATGTCCGGGCCTTCCTGGGCGAAGCGGATAATGATCAGGCCCTCCATGGATTTCTTTTCCAGGCTGTGCTTGAACGCGTTCTCAATAATCGGCTGCACAATCAGCCGCGGAACGGACACCTTCTTCAGCTCCTCGGACAAGGCATCGAACCGGACTCCAATTCTGCGGGAGAAACGCATGGCCTGAATCTCTGTATACATTCTTGCATGGTGAATCTCCTGCTCCAAGGACACCAGGTCAGAAGCGTTACGGGTGACAAACTGGAAGTATTCGCCGAGCATCGTTGTAAGCTGTTCGATCCGCTCGGTATCGCCGGTCTTCGCCATCGTGTTCAGAATGAAGAAGCTGTTATACAGAAAATGCGGGTTAATCTGTGACTGCAATTGCTTCAGCTCTGCCCGCTGGGCCATAATCTTCTGCTTGTAGACCTGATCGATCAGGGAATGCAGATTGCTCACCATCTGGTTGAAGCGGCTGTACAGATAACGGAATTCATCCTTTGACTCATGCTGGATATGAATATCCAGATCGCCCTGCTCCATTCTCCGGAAGCTCTTCACCAGCGTCAGCATCGGCTTATGAATGAACTTGTAGGTCGACAGCGCAAAAGCAATAATGATAGCAAGCGCGGCCACACCAAACACCCAGGCCCAGGTATAGAATTTGCTAAGCGGATTCTTGATAATATCCTCCGGGATGATCCGGTAAATGGACAACCCAAGCTCCTGCGAGCCGGTCTGGACGATGTAATATGGCGCACCGGCGATCCTCAGCCTCTCCCCGGAGGCCACCGCGCGGATATCCCGGGCATACTGGGACGGCTCCGCCCGCGCCAGCTCGCCGGTCATGCTGTAGAGCGCGAATCTCGCACTATCGGAGAGCAATAGCGTTCCACTGCCGGGATACGTATTGAATTGGCCCAGCGCCGCCCGCAGCTCCTGGGTATCCAGCTCAATCTCGACCGTCAGCACCGGCTCCGCCCCCTTGATGCCCCGCTGCTTCATCGCGCTAAGATACAGGCCGCCATCCCACTCAATCACCTGGGAACGGCGGTCCCCGAAGACCGAGCGGATCTCGCGGAAGCGCTTCAGTTCAATCTCACGCACACCGCCGACCGATGAGATCGTCCGGCCTATAGTCATGATATGAACCCTAACGTCCTTGATATACGTGCTGCTGTTCTGCACGATGAACAGCCGTTTCATCAGTGAATTCAGATTCTCCGTGCGGTCAATGGTCGGCAGCGTCTCCCAGGTCAGGGCCAGCTTGTTCAGATCCTCATCCTCCAGCAGACTGTACTGCAGCAGCTTCATCCGCTCGATCTCATTCTCCATATCATTTAAGTAAAAGACGGTCTGGGCGCTGGCCGAGCTTCGGATATCGCTGCTGGCCGTTTGCATAATCCATTGATACAGATAAGCGGCGAAGACAAGAATAGGCAGCATAATGAGCAGAAAGGTCACAATCAGCCGCAGAAATATCGTATTGCGCAGTGAGTAATCCTTTTTGAACAACAATCCCAGACCCCCAGCAATCATTTTCACCATTATAGCCTGAATCCGTGGGGAGCCGCAGGCTTATGCATAACTTCCGGGTGGTTAACCTTTGACACTGCCGAGTACAATTCCCTTCACGAAATATTTCTGCAGGAACGGATACGCCAGAATAATCGGCAGGGAGCCGAGGAAGATCTGGGAGGACTTCAGCGTCCGGTCCGAGATCAGCGCCAGATCAAGCATGGCATCACGCGACATATTCGACAGGTTCTGCTGGATGACAATCGTCTGAATATAGCTTTGCAGCGGATAGTTGGCCGGATTCCCCATAAGCAGCAGGCCGTCGAACCAGCTGTTCCAGTGCTCCACCATCGAGAATAGGGCCAGTGTTGCCAGCGCGGGCTTGGAGATCGGCACGAAGATGGACCAGACTGTCCGGAAGTGGCCGGCCCCGTCAATCAGCGCCGCCTCTTCCAGCTCCTTCGGAATCTCCCGGAAGAAGTTAAGCAGCAGCACTACGCTGAACACAGGAACTGCGCCAGGCAGTACCAGTGCCCAGATGGAATCCAGCAGGCCATACTCCTTGAGTGTGGTATACCAGGGGATCAGCCCGCCGTTGAACAGCATCGTGACGAAGAAGGCCCAGGCATAGACGCTGCGGAAGCGCAAAGCGTGTGATTCTTTGGATAACGGGTAGGCCACGAGGATCGTCAGCAGCAGGTTCAGCGGCGTCCCGATCCCGATCCGGGTCAGTGATACCACCATCGACTGCCAGAATTCCGTGCGGCTCATCGTATACATATACGAGGCGAACGTGAAGTCTACCGGCCAGAGCCTGACATACCCTGCGGAGGCTGCCGCACTGGAGCTGAAGGACACCGCTATAATATGAACGAGCGGCAGGATACAGAGCAGTGAGACCAGAATGAGGAAGGCGGCGTTCAGCACCGATATCCCGTCGAACTTTTTGGAACGGTGAACAGTAGTTATGTCTGCCTGTTTAGGCGTAAGCGATTGCTCCAAGGGTACTCCCTCCTCTAGAAGATCCGGTATTTGGCAAAACGGTAAGCCAGGAAATACGAGCTGGAGATCAAGGTGAGCGATATGATGGATTTAAAGAAGCCGACGGCAGTCGCTACGCCGTATTGGGCATCCAATAGACCGATCCGGTAGACGAAGGTGTCCAGGATATCCCCGCTCTCGTAGACCTGCGGACTGTACAGATTGAAGACCTGATCGAAGCCCGCGTTCAGCAGTTGTCCCAGACTGAGCACCGACAGCAGGACGATGACCATGCGTATGCCCGGAATGGTAATATGCCAGGTCTTGTGCCAGCGGTTGGCGCCGTCAATGGTAGCTGCTTCATATAACCCGGGATCGATGCCCGTTATGGCCGCCAGATATACAATCGTGCCGTAGCCGAAGTTCTTCCACACATCCGAGGCAATCAGCGTGAAGGGGAACCAGTCATTGTCGCCGAGGAAAAAGATCTTGGAGACGCCGAACCATCCGAGGAATTCATTCACAATCCCGCCCGATGGAGACAGAATATCAATCAAGATGCCGCCAAGCACCACCCAGGACAAGAAATACGGCAGATAAATCGCTGTCTGCACGGACCGTTTAATCACATTGCTGGCCAGCTCGTTCAGCAGAATGGCGAACACCAGCGGAATAATCAGGCCCAGAATCAGCTTGAGACTCGAAATAAACAGCGTATTCCACAGCACCTGTGTGAAGCTTGGCAGGTTCATCACATATTCGAAGTTATCCAGGCCCACCCACTTCTGATCCCCGAACAAGCCCTTGGCAGGGATGAATTTCTGGAACGCGATCATGACACCGGCCATGGGGACGTAGGAGAACAGAATGATCATCACCAGTCCCGGCAAAAGCATCAAATGAAGCGGCAGTTCTTTTCGCAGTTTTGCTCTCATTGTTATCCTCCACATCTGCAGGGCTAGAATGGAATGGAGGAAGAAAAGGTCGTTTTCTTCCTCCAGAGGCGCCTTATTTCTTAGTCGCTGCGTACCATTCGTTGACCTCTTGCGTAATTTGATCGCCGCCCAGCTTCTGCCAGTCCTTCACGAACTGGTCGAACTTATCGATCGGATCACCCAGAATGATTTTGACAAACATTTCATTCTGCTGCTTCTCAAGCGTTGTCTTGCGCTCAACCATGGTCGGAGTCGGAGCGCCGACGAATTTCTCCTGCAGGAACTGGTCATTCTTGATATATTGGTCGGCTATGCCCATGGAGCCCTGCTCACCATAGATCCGCTCCCAGCCCCATAAGGAGAAGCCTTCTGTTGAACCTGAAGCATAGGACTCAAGCTTCTCCTGGATTGTCTTCGCTTCACCTTTCAGGGTGGAGAAATCACCGGCCTTGCGGGCAGCATCAATCTCCCGGAACGCGTCTACGTTCTTCGTAACCGGATACGGCGTAACCGGGGATAACTGCCAGACGCTCTCCGCTTCCGGCGGTGCATAGTACTTATCGAATTCGGCCGTCTCGCCCCAGTTCTTCTCCACATGCAGATTGAACAATTTAATGACCGCTTCCGGGTGTGCGGCGCCCTTCTTGACCGCGAAGAAGCGGGTCGTGCTGAACTTCAGCGGTACCTTCGGCGTGTCTCCCGATTCCGAGACAATCGGGAAGGCCTGCCACTGGGCTTTGGGATCGTTGTCACGGTTAAGCTGCAGCGGCCAGATGGAATTCCATTGCTCGCCGTACTCCATCCCGATCTTGCCGGCTGAGATCAGCTCGGAGACCTTGCCGCCGTCCTTCACGCCGAACTCCTGATCCAGCTGCCCTTTCTTGGCCATATCCTGCAGCACCTGAAGCGCTTTCTTCACTTCCGGCTGAATGCTGCCGTAGACCAGCTTGCCGCTGCCGTCATCCACCCAGATGTTCGGGTACGCATTGTATCCGGCCATGAAGCCTTCCAGTCCCATGGCCCCGCCCCACAGGTCCTTGGTAATGCCAAGGCCGTAGGTATCCTTCTTCCCGTTTCCGTCGGGGTCCTTATCCACGAACGCTTCAGAGATTGCCAGGACATCCGCCATTGTCTTCGGCGGCTGCATCCCGAGCTTTTCCAGCCAGTCGGTCCGAATCCAGATGTACATCGACCGTTCAATAGAGGATTCCAGGCTCGGAATAGCCATCAGCTTGCCATCGAAGGTCGCGGCATCGAACACACTTGTTCCTTCTCCCGACAGCACCTTCTTTGTGAACGGTGAAGCATACTTTTCATATAACGCCGTCATATCCTCAAGCTGGTCCGAATCGGCCAATTGCTTAAGCTGGGTGGCGTTGACCGGCGTTACATCCGGCAGATCCCCGGAGGCCAGAGTGACATTGATTTTCTGCAAGTACTGGTCCGAGGTCTGGCTGCCCTTCACAATCCAGTTATATTTGATCTTGATGCCGAGCTGATCCTCATACAACTTGGTCCAGCGGTTGTTATCAATCGTCTCGTCCTTCAATACGCCAAGCACGTTATTCTCTACCACATCGCTAAGATCTCTGACGAACGACAACTCAATCGGAGGATCGTATTTGCCGAGCGGACTCTCATCTACAGCTGCGCTTGGCTTCGGATCATTACCGGCTGGCGTTTCCTTCCCGCCGTTACCGGATTCCAGCTTGCCTGAGCAAGCGGACAACAGCAGTGCAGACAACAACAGGATGGAAGTACTCTTCAGTAAGCTCTGACCTTTTCTTGTACCTGTCTTCATAGTCAACCCCCAGTTCAATTATTGTGGTCTTTATTTTGGTTACGCTTTCATTATGAGGGAGGCATCTATTTAATGACAACGCTCACATTTTTACTTCACTTATCCGGCATTGACAAAATCCCGGATGCAACGCTTTAACTGCGCTTATCTTGCAGCTCCAGTCCTCCAGCTCCGGTTGCTTCTACGCTACTCGCCGGATACTCCTGTTTGACCTCTTCACGGTATGCGCCCGGCGTCATTCCTGTATACTTTTTGAACACTTTGGTGAAATAATGCTTGTCCTCGAACCCGACCTTCTTACCGATGGCGTTCGCGGATAACCGGCCATGAGACCGGAGCAGCCTCTGGGCCTCCTTGATGCGAAATCCGTTCAGATAATTGACAAACGTATCGCCGGTCACTCTTTTAAACAGACTGCTGATATATTTCGGATGAAGATTCATCAATTCGGCCAGATGGCCCAGCGACAGATCGTTCATATAATGGGTTTTGGTATAAGCAAGTATGCGCTTCGCATGGTTCGAGTACTCCGGATCAGCTTCTGAGGGAAGCTCCTGTTCAATCCGCGCCAGCAGAGCGGCAATCTCGTCCTTGCCCAGCGGCTTCAGCAGATAATCCACGACTCCTGTGCGGAGCGCTCTGCGTACATATTCAAACTCATCGTAGCCCGTCAGAATAATGAAACGGTCGCACAGACCGCTCTCCCGGGCCGCCTCAATGAGCTCGAAGCCATTTTTCTCCGGCATATGAAGATCTGTTATGGTCACATCCGGCATACAGTCTGTCATGAGCTCCAAGGCCTCAAACGCATTGTCCGCCCTGAACACCTCCGTCCCGAGCGGAGCCGCCTCCCCTATAATCTTCACCAGCCCGTTCAGAATCAGCGGTTCGTCATCTACAATCAGTACTCTCATGTTTGCTCTTCCTCCTGTTGTAATGAGTATCGTCTGACACAAAATAAGGTAGAGGCTCATCGCCTCTACCAGTTGTCCCTGATTTACTTGAACAGTTCCTTCTTCTTCTGATACGTGTCGTTGGCCCAATCGACCAACTGCTGCAAGCCCAGGCTCTCGGCCGTTTTCACCAGGTTCTCGTAATTGGCTGCTGCCTCCGCTTCAGAGCTTGCCAGATAGACCTTGACCTTCTCATTTTTAATCATCTCGTCAATTTTGGTCTTAAGCGTCTTCTCCGCAGAATCCGGCTGGGTCTGAATCAGGCCGAGCGCCGGCTTATAGGTTGTGATCGCCTTCGTCTCCATCAGCGCCTGTGTCTTCTGCTTGCCCGGCACATATCCTCTCATGCCCTCCATGACACCGTCATTGTACAGCACCCACCAGCCGATGCCGTTTGCATTCATGAAGTCCTGATCAGAGGAATCATACTTCAGATCCGGGTGTCCCTCTTCATTCCACGTCCAATGCTCGCCCTCTACCCCGAACATCGTCAGCTTCTTCCCTTCGTCACTGGCCAGATATTGCAGAAGCTTGATCGAGGCCTCCGGGTCCTTATTCTTCTTGGTGATGAAGGTGCCGGCGAAGCCAAGTCCCGTGCTTACCTTCTTCGCTTCTTTGGTCAATGCGCTCGGCAGCATTTTGAAGGTAAACGTACCGTTGTTTTTCTTAATCGCGCTGTTGTCCGTATCCGCAGTGCCTACGGTGTGGCCGTGGGCGAACGCTTTGCCGCTGGTCGCATACTGCTCGTCGATCTGATCATTGGCAAACGCAAAGTTCTCGGCCAGAATGTAGCCACTCCGGTACAGGCTGTTCATGAATTTGAAGAACTCCAGCATTTGCGGCTGTCTGATGAAATAATCGACTTTCCCGTCTTGTTCATACCAATTGTCAAACAGGGCCTCAGCACCGAATTGCTGGAGAAAATATTGCTCGATCCAGTTCTTGTCCAGCACCAGCGGCACCATGTCGGGATACTTCTCCTTGACCATCCCCAGCACCTTCACGAAGTCATCCAGCGTCTGGACCGGGGGATTCCCCAGCTCCTTCAGGATATCTTCACGCACAGCAATCCCCGGATTGCCGTCCCCGCCGAGCGCAAATTTATTCTTGGACATCTCTTCCTGGGTGGCAAAAGCATTGCGGACCGTATAGAAGTTGCCGTTATCCATCGTATTGATGGCAATTCGGGTGGGGTCCAGCTTGAAGTCCGGCGCATACTTCTCAATCAGCTCATTCCACGAATACGACAGTTTGGCGTCGGACATCCGCCCTACGTTGCTGGAGGTGAGCACCAGATCCGGCAAATCGCCTGATGCAATCATTAGCGGGAGCTGCTTGTCGTCGGTGGCTACGGTTACATTCAGCTTAACGCCAGTCTTCTCGGTGATTTTCTCCGCAATCGGTCCCTTCCACTCCTTAGTTGCCCACCAGGGAAAATCAATGAACAAGGATAATTCCTTCACAGCTCCGGCTCCGGCTGTTGCGGCAGCTTCCTCCGGCTTGCTTCCTTCGTTGTTTCCGCCGCAGGCGGACAATAGTCCCAGCGTCAAGGTAACGGCCATGGTTGCCGCAAGCATCTTGTGGCTTGTTCTCTTTGTCAATGTAATCCCTCCATATGATTAGTTCACAGGAATATCCAGACTAACCGGTTCCAGCCCGTCCACGCTGACTGTCAGCGTGGAGATTCCCGGCTCACCCCCTGCACGGACAACGGCCAGCAATCTGCCTTTGAAGGACGTGAACCGGCCAGCCGTATAATTCTCGGCCGTCTGCGGCCGGCCGGTACCGAAGCCAGCCAGAGACGCTGTGCCTTCTACCCGGGCAACCGCCGGCAGCGAGGCTTCCGGCACGCAATGGCCGGCGGCGTCGATGATCTCAACAACCGCGTAACAGAGCGATTGCCCATCGGCGGACAGCTCCTTTTTCTCCGGAACAATGCGGATGCCCGCTGGCTCTCCAGCCGAGTGAAGCACATCGCTGGAACCTTTACTGCCGCCCGTATAACTGACAGCCTCCAAGGTGCCCGGCATATAGGTAAGAACAAAGCGCGCCTTGAAGCGGTTAGACTTCCCGGCCGGCTGCCTGCCCAGGCTTACGCCGTTCAGAATGAGCTCGACTTCCTCAGCCGCCGAGTAGACATCGACCGTAACGGATTGTTCCTCGTACCCGCTCCAGGTCCAGGCATGATCGCATTCCGGCCAGCCCCAGCCGCTAATCAGCTCGGTTTTACCGAAGTTCCGGGGATGATGGGAGGCAATGAAGGTTTCGTCAGAGCCCCAGACAATCCGCCGGTAAGCCAGCTGGGGGCGCGCGAAGCCGCATAGATCGAAATCCGCATCATAGGACAAGCGCCAAGGGTATGGAGACACATGTAAGGTTTTACGCCCCTCATCTGCCTCATGCGGTTCCACATATAACGTCTTACCGAGTCCGGCCTCACCGATGTAATCGAAGCTGGTCCAGTTGAAATCACCGATAATATAAGGATGTTGCTCCACACCTTCCCAATATTTATCCATATCTCTGGCTATGCTCTCGGTTGAGCAGATTACCCGGTCAGGATATTTATGGGCAGCGGCAGCGAATTGATGAATCAGGTAGTTGTAGCCGACAATATCGAGCGGAGCGCAGAAGGCTTCGGTATAGCCGTCCCACACCTGCTTGCCGAACTCCGTGTCGAAGTTGACGAAGCCTGCTGACTCCTTGGGCGGATTCTTGAGATCATCATAGAATCGCTGCTGATCCTCATCCTCCAGCCCGCTGAAGAAGGTGCATACCGCATTGGTCACCGGACGGCTCGGGTCCAGCTCTCTGACCCATGCCGCCAGCCGGGCAGCCCACTCATATCCGCCGGACAACCCTCCGCGCTCATTGACTTCATTGCCTGTTGACCACATGATGATGCTGGGATGATTGCGGTCACGCCGGATAAAGGCTTCGATGTCAGATTTCCAGCTGCTCTCGAAAAACAAGCTGTAATCATGCGGATTTTTGTCCATCGTCCACATATCGAAGGCTTCATTCATCACCAGCAGGCCCAGCCGGTCGCAGGCATCCAGCATATCCCTGGACGGCGGATTATGAGCGCAGCGGATGGCGTTATATCCGTTATCCTTGTGCAGCTTCATTTTGCGGTACTCGCTGTCCCTGTAGGAGGCAGCCCCGAGAATCCCGTGATCATGGTGCACACAGCCGCCCTTCAGTTTGACCGTGCGCCCGTTCAGCATAAGACCGTTCTTCACATCAACACTGAGCGTGCGGATGCCAAACAGTGTGCTGTCACTGTCATAGTGCCTGTCGCTCCCATTCAGAGATGCGGTAATGCGGTACAGACACGGGTAATCAATATCCCAACATTCGGCATGTTCAACCGCGACCGTCACCCGGCCCACGGCCTTCTGCGCTGCCGGTACATAGACCCGCACTCTGCCACTTCCCGCCTCACCCCCTCCGGCTTCCTTCTCCAGCTTAAGGTCCACCCATACACTCGCCGGGGTATCCGTATGATTCGCTACCGTTGTCTCCACAATGATGAACGCTGTGCCGCCCACGATATGCGAGGTGCGGGCATAGATTCCCCATGGCACGATATGCAGCTTCGGGCTGATTAACAGATCGACATGGCGGTATAGGCCTGAACCCGTATACCAGCGGGAGTTGGGCTGTGCGGCGTTGTTGACCGTAACCGCGAGCCGGTTCGGCTTGCCGGGCTTAATATAAGGCGTGAGGTCCGCATGGAATGGAGTATATCCGTAATGATGCTGGGCAACAGTATGTCCGTTAAGCACCACAGTGGTGTTCATATAAGCGCCGTCGAATTCGAGCAGAACCCGCTTGCCCTCTGCCTCTGCCGGGATATCCAGCAGCTTGGTGTAAGTGCCGATTCCTCCGCCGTAATACCCGGTTGCCCTTCCGCCGGGAGCCTCCGCCCAGGTATCCGTTTCAATCGTGAAGTCATGCGGCAGATGGACGATCCTTGCCTGCCCGTTTTCCTTGCGCTGAATGTGAAACGGCTTTCCGTGTTCAAACTCCCAATTCCGGTCCAGATTCTCTCTAAGCAATGTTTATCTCTCCCTGTTTTGTTCTCAGCATTCTGATTAACCTTTGACAGAACCTAACATAATTCCGTGTACAAAATACTTCTGCAGGAAAGGATACACGCAGATGATCGGCAGGATGGAGACGACCATCGAGGTGACCTGCAACGAGAAGCTGGTGACCCCGCCGCCGGGCCGGTTGGCCACTGCCACCGAATCCATCGGGGCGTTGCTCTGGTTGATGATCTCCATCATTCGGAACGTAAGCGTCCGCAGATTCTCGGATTGGACGAAATACGCGGAATCCAGCCAGGAATTCCATTGGCCTACACCCATGAACAGAGCCATGGTGGCAAGCAGCGGCATCGAGACCGGCAGGATGATGCGGAAGTAAATCGTGAACTCGCCTGCGCCGTCCATGTGAGCAGATTCCTTCAATTCACCGGGAATCTCCCGGAAGAACGAGATGGCGATCAGCAAGAAAAACGTATTCAGCATAGAAGGGACAATGTACACACCAAACGTATTCAGCAGTCCCAATGAACGCAGCACCACGTAATACGGAATCAGGCCGCCGGAGAAGTACATCGCGAAAATAATCAGGGTGAAATAAAATTTACTGAACAGCAGGTCCCGGTGAGACAGCGCGTAGGCGACGAGACTGGTAAGCAGAAGCCCAAGCGCAGTGCCGGAGACCGTGCGGGCCACAGTAACCAGAAATGCCTTCATCCATTTGGGGTCCTCCAGAAAAATCCTGTAATTCTCAAAGGTTACACTGCGCGGCCATAAATACATCCCGCCCAACAATGTGTCAGATCCCTTGTTAAACGAAGCAATCAGTACATAATAAAAGGGATATAGCATCGTTAGCGCAATAATGGAAAGAAGCAAATAAACAATGCTGTCCATAACCAGATCTTTTTGTTTTTGACTCTTGGGCACAGTTAACGCTCCTTTCTCTAGAATAGGCTTGAGCCAGAGACGCGCTTGGCAATGAAGTTACTGGAGAAGATTAGAATGACCGAGATAACAGACTGGATTAAATCAATCGCACTTGCATACGAGAACCGGCCGTCGCTTAACCCCACCTTGAACGCATAGGTCTGCACGATTTCCGAGGTCGGATTATTAATGCTGTTCCCCAGGAGATACGCCTGCTCAAAGTTAGAGCCGACCAAGCCGCCTCCAAGAATGCTGCCGATGGTCAGAACCAGCACGACCACGATGGTCCCCTTCATCCCCGGCAGTGTAATATGGCGGATACGGGCCAGCCTGCCAGCCCCGTCAATCTCGGCGGCTTCATATAGAGAAGGATTGATGCCTGTAATGGCCGCCAAAAAGATAATAGTCCACCAGCCCATCTCTTTCCACACGGCACTTCCTACCGCGAGGCCCCAGAAATAATTCGGACTGGTCAGAATATTAAGCGGCTGGTCGATGAATCCGGCTTGCAGCAGCGCTTTGTTCACAAGACCGAGATCTGCGGACAGGAACGCATAGGAGACCCCGACCACCACTACCCAGGAGATAAAATGCGGCAAATAGCTGATGGTCTGCACAAACCGCTTGAACGGCATGCTTTTCACTTCGTTGAGCAGAATGGCCAGTATGATTGGAGCTGGAAAAGCAAAAATCACCTTCAGGAAGCTGAGCACGAGCGTATTCCTGACGATCTTCCCGAACTGATAATCATGTACAAATTCATCGAAATAGCGGAGACCCACCCAATCACTTGTAAAAATCCCCTTGATCCCGTCGGAAATACTGTAGTCCTTAAATGCCATCAGAATCCCGAACATCGGCGTATAGGAGAAAATCACCAGAAATATCAGGCCAAGTCCGACAAATAAATGGAGCACTTTTTGTTTTTTAAACCGCTTCCATATCTGGCCCCGCTGAACCTCCGCGCCGGTTACGTTTGTTTCGAGCTGCATCATTCGTTCCTCCTTTACCTGTAGTTTACCTTCCCGGGGAAGCGCGGCGTAAGCTAACATTTTCTAGAAAGCGTTGTCACTTTTATATATCGGGCACCGTTTTCTAAAACAAAAATAGTTTATTGTTTTCATTATAATGATCAATAATCCTTGACGAAATAATAATATTATACTATTAATGAAACTATATTAAGATTTCGTCTGATAGAGGAAAGGTAGGGGGACAGCAACATGCGGACTTATTACTTACCCAACTTTACGGAATTCCGGTTCTTCTGCTTTCCGCATTCGTTCGGAAACTTCGTCCGCCCGGACGATCATAATGTGAACCGGCCGAACGGGGTCAGAGATTTCAGCTTGCATTATATCGCCAGCGGAAGCGGGGATATCGAAATCGGGGACCGGACCTTCACCTTGGGCGCTGGAGATGCTTTTCTCCATTTCCCGAACGACCGTATGCGTTATTATTGCTCGGAGTCAGACCCGTGGAATATCTTCTGGATTCAGTTCAATGGCAATGCACTCCCGGCTTACTTTCTGGATAACCGGTATACCAGTTCTTCGATCTGGACGCTGAAGAACGCTTCCCTCCTGCATTCGGCATTTGAGGATTTATTTCATGAGGTGGAGCATTATAACTTCCTCCGCCCCTCCCGGATCTCCACCTTAACCTATAGCGTGATCATTGAATTTGTGAGCAATTCGCTTCCATTCTCCTCCTACCGCAGCACCAATCATCTGGATAAAATAACGGCTCTGTTGCCCGAAATGCAGCAAAAAGCCCACCTTCCCTTTGAGCTGGAATGGTGGGCGGGCAAAGCAGGGCTGACACCGAATTACTTCTGCAGTCTATTTAAAAAAGCAACGAAAATGACTCCTGTCACTTATATCACCAAATGCCGGATTCAAAAAAGCAAGCAACTATTGCTGGGCCATCCCACTATCTCTATCAAAGAGGTGGCCATCCTCTCAGGGTATCCGGGCATCAGCTACTTCAACAAGAAATTCATGGAATCCGAAGGAATTACGCCAGGTGAATTCCGCGAGATTCATTAGGAGGAGAGTGCGAATGGCCCTTATTCACTATGTCGAGTGCAATACGATACACGCTTCTAACTTTGTTGTAGATGTTCCCGCCGGTGCGCACTGGCTCATGGTCATTACCAAGACTCCGGCGCTATTCTGGGTGCATGGCGGACTTCAGCAATACCCTGCTCACAGCGTAGTTCTCTATCAACCGCAGCAGAAGGTGTATTATCAGGCCTGCGGCGGCCAGTTCATTAATGACTGGATTCGCTTTGAGTCCAATGAGCCTTATGTCACGGAATCTCCGCTCCCCCTAGGTATCCCTTTTGCGCTTAGCGACCCTGACTATTGTCAAAAGCTGCTTGAACTGCTTGCCAGCGAGCACCATATGGGCGGGGACTGCAAAGCCTCCTCCACCGATCTGCTCCTGCGCGCGCTGTTCAACAAGCTGTGGGAATCCTATTTCCAGGACAATATTACCCCGCAATACTATAAGCTGCTGAAGCTGCGCACGCTCATTCAGACGAACCCCGGAGAGTACTGGACCGTGGCCAGAATGGCCGGTGTGCTTCAGATCAGTCCAGGCTATCTCCAGAGTATCTACAAAAAAAACTTCGGACTCTCCTGCATGGAGGATGTCATTAACAGCCGCGTCCGCATGGCCAAGGAATACCTCGTTCACAGCGCCGAGAGCATCGCCGATATCGCTGCACGGTGCGGCTACCCGAATGTGGAGCATTTCTGCCGGCAATTCAAGCAGGTGACCGGGCATACACCGCGAAATTACCAGAGACAGGCCAGGGCCGGGGCTTCGCCGCCGTAACCCCAGAGCCTATCGGGCTTCCGGCCGCTTAATCTTAGCAGCCAGCTTGAATCACATCCGGCTCAGACCGGGCTGCCAGCCTTCTTGAAATACTGCTGCACCAGAAAATCCATGATAGCGCCTGGCTGTTCTCTGGAGAACTCCGCCTTGTCTGCGAACAGCATCCCATAAGGTGCTTCCGGGGTGTACGGCTCCCAGCGCGGCAATTCTTCGCCTGTGGAATCCTTGCCGTTCGGGTCACCGGTAAGGATGAAATTCGCCGTGTAATTGCACATCTGGCGGGCCAGATCGTAATGCTTGCCGACAAACGGCCGCCAGCACTTGGCCAGCGTCTCGAAGAAGAACCACAGATCCACCGAGTGGAAGGTGCCCGGGTTATCCCAGCCCGGAATCTCGGCATCGAAGTTATAGTAATAGAGCGGGGTTTCTCCTCCGGTATCCGCATTCGCCTGCGCGGCAATACGAATGGCGTGTTCGATCCCGCTTACCGCTGCCCGCTCCGCCGCTTCCTGAACAGCATCCGGCCGTGCGCCGCTAAGCTTCAGGAAGGTCTCCGCATCCTCCCCGAACATGTCTGCCGCAAGCTGCTTGAACTCCTCGTAGGACTGTACCTTCGGAGTGCTGAAGAATTCGGAAGAGGTATGGCCGAGCATCACCGGCACCTGCAAGCGTCTATTCTGCACGAACAGATCGAACGGATTCCCCACCTGGAACTTCTGGTCGGCAACCGTACCCCAGAACCCGCCAAGCGCTACAGCCTTGTCCCGCAGGTAGTCCGCATCCAGCTTCCGCGCTTCCGCCAGAGTGGATACGCCTAGATACTTGAAGAACTCAATGCCATCCTGTTCCCCGTCCTGCAGCGTTCCCCGGAGCGGCGGCAGCAGGTTTCCCGGGTACAGGTCCGTGAAGATACCGCTTTCAACAATCGCCCGCTGAAATAATCCTTCGTTCTGCGGAGAGGTAAGCTGACTCATGACACTGCCGCCGCCCGCCGACTGCCCGCCGATGGTAATGTTGTCCGGGTCGCCGCCAAAGGCCGCAATATTGCGCTTCACCCAGCGGGTTGCCGCCTGTTGGTCAAGGTTGCCGAAGTTAGCAGGCGCCTCCGGTGATTCGGCCGTAATCTCAGGATGGCAGAGGAAGCCGAAGATATTCAGCCGGTAATTGATCGTCACAACTACAATCCCTCTGCGGGCAATCCGTTCGCCGTCGAATTCCATCTCTGCCGGATGGCCGACCTGCAGTCCGCCGCCGAAATACCATACATAGACGGGGAGCTTCTCGTCCGCCTGCTTGGCCGGGGTCCATACGTTCAGGTAGAGGCAATCCTCGCTCATCGCAATGTCCGGCTCAACCGCCCATTCACGGGTATAGATGTTGTTGTCATCCAGCTCCTGTCTGACCTGCATGGAGACCGGTGCGAACTCGTGGGCCTGCAGCACGCCTTCCCAGTCTTCGGCAGGCTGCGGTGCCCGCCAGCGGTTCTCGCCTACAGGCGGAGCTGCGAACGGTATTCCCTTGAAGCTAGTAATCCGGGGATCGGCTGCGGGCAAGCCTTTTACCGCACCGTTCTCCACATTGACCAATCTAAGCATATTACCGTCTCCTTTACATGTACATCGTTACCTACCCCCAAATTCTAATAGACGCCCTGCCCCAAAACAATGATCTAAGCAGGATCATAATTGATCTATTCTAACATGCCGGCTACTGGCTAGAAGCCGAGGCTTCATCACTCTTCACACAATCAATGGCAACCACAATCGCGATGATGATCGCCTCCAGCTCCTCATTCCATACTTGCACACTGTAGCTGTCGCCCCAGGTGAACCACTTCTTGCTCACTTCCCCGACGACGGTCCCGCGCTGCAAAACCTGGAAATCCATGTCCCACCAGTTCCCGTACACCTCAATATCCGCCGAATCTATCGAATAGCGCGCCTTGAAGAATGACAGCTCCTTCTTAATCGTCAATACCTCACGGCCATCCACTTCCACGAAGAATTTGGGCAGAAAGCTGAACACCTTCTTCGTAATCTGTGCAACTTCCCTCCCGCCGGCATTCATAACCGAGAAGGTCTTGGGAATCCGCATGAAGCTGCCCTCCACATAATACACATCCTGCTCCTGCTCATTCTTCACTGTGAACTTTTCGCCTATGCTGAATACCTTTTGCTTGATGTAGAGCTGTTTCATGGTGTGTCCCCTCCATTCTTATAACTCTAGCTTAACCCTATTTTGGCTAAGGTGCATGTACCTTTTTTAACTAAACCGCAAAAAGCAGCATTGTCTCCGCTCCCCGTTAAAGGAAGAAAGGAATGCTGCTTTTGCGCACGGCGATACTTCAAAGGTGTCTTTCCCGTCTCTCTTACCATTCAAACGTTACGCTAACCTCTGTTCCTTCACTTAGAGTGAATTGAATATATTTCCCCCGTGAGTCCTGTACCACATCCAACCTCTCCCCGTTGATCCGGGCCTCTGTCCAAGGAAGTCCAGCGCTTAACCGGATGACATTGTCATTCCTACGGGAACGCAGTACCAGATGCACTGATTTCGCAGGAAGATTCCAGGTTAATGTTTTGACTTCAGCCCAGGTTCTTGCCATAAGCCCATGTATAGAACCCGTCAGCCAATCGGAGGGCAACGCTGGCAGGATCTCTATTTCGCCTGTGTTCGAGAATAATAGCGCTTCATTCACAGCTGCCACAGTACCGAATAAGGTGTCCGTGCAATAACAATTGCATCTTCTGTTAGAATCATGATCTGTCATTAAGGAGCTGTAATACGCCGCATCTCTCATCATTGGCAGAAGGGATGACAGTACTCCGTCACCATTCTTCAACCTGGCTTGCACTAGTGCCTTATGCATCCAGCCGTGTCCTGCTGTATCATCGCCGGTATTCAACCGGTCTCTATTATCAATCGCTATCTTAGCTGCCCGTGTCAGCGCAGGATCGGCTTGTGTCTCATAAGCAGGCCATGCCGGATACAGATGGCTCAAATGACGATGGTTGTTATTTTCTGTATATTCATTCATTGCCCATTCGCGCAAAGCACCATCGTAGTCATATTTATAATCCGGCAACAGCTCAAGTAATGCCTTCCACTTAGCTATAGCTGCTTCATAACCCTCACGTTTGACTTCCCGTTCCATTGCAATAACCATAGAGAGACCATCTCGTGCAGCTGATATATCCATCGTGGCATTTGCCGTAATGGTGCTGTTATATCCGATAGGATGGTTTTCCGGAGAATATCCAGGAATAATCAAGTATTTCTCTCCCGGATCAAGCCGCGCTTTCCCCTGCCGATAACAAGCCTTCCCGTTAATATCCGTGTAATATTCCGGTGTGCAGATCTGCTCCCAAAAGTTGGCCTGCTTGGTCAGCAAGGGAAGCAGGATATCTTGCTCTAAATCCAAATATCCCCTGCCGAGCAACTCTGCGAATTCTTCATCAGCCAGCCCTCCATCTTCAACGCTTAGAATCGGCTTCAGCTTATGGATTCTCATCTGATCATTGATTGGTATCTGCTGATTCCCGCAGCATTGCCAATATTCATAAATGGGCAGAAGGCACCAGCTTGCTCCGGCATTCCAGTATTCAAACGGATAATCATTGTCATATTCGACATGCATTGCCCGGTCCCCGTCAGAGTTAACAGAGACCTGAATGGCATCGTGCATTCCGTAGGCCATTCGCGCATTGTATTCGAAATCGGGCGTATTCCGGAGAAAAAATGTAATATACCCGAGCGGCGCATAAGTTAAATGACCAATATTCATGGCTGCCACCTGCAGGTTCACATTGGCATCCAGCGTATAAATCCCCCGCCAGCCAGGATTCCACTCCCCGGTCCACATTCCATATAAGCGCGGTGCGCTTGCACCGCTGCAGCAGATCATGGCATACCGCCCCTGATTGTATACCTGCTCCATAAAGGCATGATTAACCCTTGCCGGGGTTGATTGCTGCTCAGCAATTAAGGTCTGGTTGTCCGAATTCCTGTGAGGTGCATCGCCTTCAATATGGAAGCTCACTGCATTAAATTCTGCGGAATGCTTGATAGTGTGAGCAGCCAGTGCCGCTTCATAATCTAAATGACCATCTGCTGCTGAATATTTTTGAACAACGGCACGGGTCCCTTCAAAGAGCTCGTCTACAATATTGTAGTGAGCCATTGCACCAAAATCTTCGATGCTTCCCATAGAATGTGTTCTGCATGAGCGCGTAATGAGATATACAGCATCAGCGTCCTTAATCTGGATTGCCGGGTTGGCCTCTTGACCAACGTTCACTGCTTCATGGTTGCCTTGCATCTGTATTCTCTTTTTGGTTCCATTCACAACAACAACCTGAGTCAAGCCGGCGTATCCCCCGTAAGCCAGTTCACTTTCCGCATAAAAAGGGTAATGCGCAACCTGGGCGAGAATGTCGGCATTTGCGTCCACCAGCTTTTTATATTGCAGTCCCTTCAGCTCAATGTGACCTTCGTTCGCTCCGCTCATCGAGGATATATCGTCAATCGAGAGGGTTATATTAACTTTTGCACCTGCAGAAGAAGCTGTAATCCTGGTAATTGAGACATTATCCTCACGAGAAGTAAAGGAAGTACGGACCCACTCCCCATTCTCATCGCTGTACCGTACCCCTGTCTCCGCAGTTTCATAATTCGTCCATCGCTGATATCCGCTTAAGCTTCCATAGGAGGGTATATTGAACCGGAGCTGATGGCCCGGATGGTAGCTGTAATAAAAGGTTCTGATCCGGGTAGATCCGTTAGCATCTGTAATCTTCCATTCATCGTTCTGCCTGTACACATTTTGCCTGGCGGCATCCAGTTGTCCTGTCAATTCTTGCGGAACCGCACGCGGGTCCCTGGAAGGATAGTTAAACCACATATTCTGAAAAATAAAGCAGTCCGTATACGGTGAGCCTGAAGTAATATATCCGTTCTCCCCGTTTCCGCTAACCATACCTTCCCGCCATGCATTTCCGGGATGAACTGCTGAAACTTCTGTATAGACATTTGCATAATTCCCCTTCTTATACATCCGTGCTGGTTCCGGTGCAATCGTCATTGGATCTCCTCCTGAGCGGTTTGGGCTAATGAATCACATTACATCGAAATTCAGTAATAATTATATCAATGGAGGCTGAGATTCGTTATCCTTAGAGATGACAAGGAAGAACAATGAATGTCGCATTTTGACAAGGGGGGGGCGTCCGGAAGAATGAACTTACCTAACATTAACATCGGTGATCTGGATATCAAGCTGACTCTGGGCACAATGGTATTGAACGTATTGTATGTCAAGTTCGGGTACTTCTATAAGGCTATGCCTGCACACAGCCACAGCCAGGGAAGCTACGAGCTGCATTACATTCCAACCGGCCAGGGGACTCTGATTGCACAAGGCAACCGTTACGCGATTTCGCCTGGCATGCTCTTTGTAACCGGCCCGGATGTCGTTCACGAGCAGATTCCCGATCTGGAAGACCCTATGGCGGAATATTGCATCTTCTTTGAGGTATTGCCCGGAAATTCCGTTTCTCCGAATGTAAAACATCAACACTTCAGCGAGCCGTCTCTCCCCGAACTGCTGGTAGCCAACCCCTTCTGGATTGGGCAAGAGGACGGTACCATGCTTTCCTTATTCGAGATGCTTGCCGAAGAGCTCTCCCGCGGGCGGATTGGGGTCCATCATATGGCGACCAACATTCTTGAGATGATTGTGATTTGCCTGTTAAGGCATTATAGAGGGAATCACTCCGTTATACCGTCCCTTCCCCTGAAGACTCTCGATGATAGCAGACTGCTCATGATCGAGAACTGCTTTTTATATGAGTACAACTCCATTACGCTACAACAGCTTGCCAACCAATTGGGGCTAAGCACCAGACAGACGGAACGAATGGTTCATAAGCAATACGGCATGTCCTTCCAAGATAAGAAGCAGCAAGCCCGGATGGGCGCCGCTTCAAGGCTTCTGCTCACTACACAAATATCGATTGGCGAGATCGCAGCACAGGCTGGTTTCGCTACCCCGGAGCAATTCAGCAATGCGTTCAAAAAGTATTTCGGCGAAACCGCTACTCAACACAAAAGGAAGCGTTGAAAACGAAGCCAATATCCATATACACATACGCCGCTAAGTTTAATACAGTAACACCGTTAAGAGGCTTGGGCTCTATAATTCTTGCTAAACATACCACTGCTCTTGCGTTGTATACAGCCTTGTATAGTCGCCATCTTGCTGTATGAGTTCGCTGTGGCTGCCAACTTCGACGATTTCACCGGCTTTCATCACAACAAGTCTATCTACATGCTTGCACAAGCCGGTCCGGTGGGAGACGATAATTGCCGTCTTGCCCTGAGCTACTGTAAGGAAATTCATCAGGATCTGATTCTCGATCAGCGGGTCGAGAGCACTCGTCGGCTCATCCATCACAATAAGCTCGCTATTCTTAAATAATCCTCTGGCGATAGAGAGCTTCTGCCATTGTCCGCCCGAAAGCTCCAGGCCATCGAATTCTCTGCCTAACATACAATCAAGCTGGGCGGGTTCAAATTCCAGATTAACCGCAGCAAGTACATCCAGAATATCATTGTCAGCCTCTAATCTGCTCAGATCCGAGATACAAATATTCTCTCTCAGAGTAAGGGAATATTTCATGAAATCCTGAGGAATGATAGAGCTCATTTGGAAAAGCGTATCCTGATTCAGCCCCTCTAAGGCTTCTCCATCATAGGTAACTGTACCGCGCTGAACGGGGTATAGTCCCAAAATCAACTTCGAGAGCGTTGTTTTCCCGCTTCCATTTTCACCTATAATCGCTATCCTCTCACCTTTATGAATTTCCAGATTAACTCCTTTGATGGATTGGCCAGCAGCGTTGGGGTAAGTAAATTCAAGCTGCTCCAGCTTTATGCTTTCGCTCAGCCCCTTTTTTTGCACAGAGCCTTTCTGTTCTTCATTCAAGTCCAAATAAGTATAGTAGTCCTTGGCAAAGGCTATCTTCTCAGGAAGGCTGCCTAAATCCATTAAGAACTTCTTCGTTTCATTCTGCACAGATAAGAAAGCCCCGATGCTTGCTCCGAACAAGCCTATGTTAATCTCCCCGGATAGGGTTAGGACCAGTGCGAGAACTACACTCGCCGTATAACCGATGACACGAATTGTATCGCAGAACAGCAAAGATAATGCATCCTTTTTACTGAATGCCCATAACTCCTTATCGATCTCAACTCTCGTTTCTTTAAATTGCTCGCTTAAGTACTGGTCGAACCCCATAGTTCGCATTTCTTTCACTGCGGTCTTATCATTGAACAGTTCCCATAAATAATCCCTGTAGCGGACCCGCTTGGTTTGTCTCTTCTTCAGCGCATAGAAATCCTTACCACGCAGCCTTCTCGCAATAAAATAGGGCATGACTGTCAACAAGGACAACAGAATAAACAGCAAATTGTAGCTGGCCAGCACAGACACCAATGAAATAATACTGATAGCGCTTGTAGCAAATACCGCAGATGACATATAAATTTGACTTAGAATTTCACGGTTTACACAGTCCATAGCTCTAGCTTTGATGTTCATGGTCTCGGAGTCCTCATACAGGATTAACGGTAACCGGGAGCTCTTGTGGGCTATAGCCTGTTTGTGATAGTCTGTGCATCGTTCATATACTCCGGCATTGATTGTAATATTAGATATAAACTGAAGGATCTGCTTCACTACATAGCCTGCCAGCAGAACTCCCCCGTAGAAAAAAAGAGGCTCCGCCTCCGTCCTTCCCTGCGAGTAAGAATAAACCTCGTTAAAAAGAGCGGCCGAAATAATCGTTATAAATACCGGAAAAATGCCCTCAAGCAAATAATACAGCGGAGACAAAATCCCTGACCAGGGAGCAGCCTTTAACGTTTGTTTGTATACTCTGAGCACAATCACCAGCGGTGTGTATCTATCCTTCATGGTTATCACTGTCCCTATACCAAGAGCTTTGCTTGCTCCATAGATTTGCATACATACCCTTCTGACTGATTAAGTGTTCGTGAGTTCCGTCTTCCACAATAGCACCGTCTTGGAGCACTAAGATACGGTCAGCGAATCTGGCGCTCGCCAATCGATGAGAGATAAATAAACAACCCTTCTCCCCCATCATATCTCTAAAAGTTGCGTACAATTCACTCTCAGCCACCGGATCTAATGCCGCTGTCGGTTCATCCATAATCATGAAAGGGCAATCTGCCAAATAGGCACGGGCCGTGGCAATCTTCTGCCATTGTCCTCCAGACAGATCTATACCGTTCTCCGCAATTTTCCCTAGAGCCGTATCCAAATCAGACAGAAACCCATCGGGTGCTGCCTTGGTTAAAGCGCCTCTAAGGTCATTGTCATTTCCTATTTTGGCTATGTTACCAAAAGCGATATTCTCCCGAAGAGTCAGTGAATACTTGCCGTAATCCTGAAAGATAATCCCTATACTGTTTCTAAGATTTTCTTGACTGATCTGGTTCAAGGGTACACCATGAATCAATATTTCTCCGCGATCTGGAACATATAGCTTCACTAACAGCTTTACAATTGTCGATTTACCGGCCCCATTCCCGCCAACCAAAGCAAGATGTTCATGCTGATGAATGGTGAAGGAGACCTTCTTCAGCACCTGTTCTGCAGTCCCCGGATATGTAAAGCAAACATCTTTAAATTCTATGAATGGATACGGTTCAGAGTCGGCAGGTGCCGGATGCACGGATACAGTTGTAATTTGCCGCTCTGGAAGCTGCATGAACATTTCATAATGCATAATCTCCATACAACGATGAGACAGCCGGGAGAACAGCAATGACAGATCATCTGCAATGCCCAAAATACTGCCGGATGCTCCAACCAAAGAAACGAACAACCCGACAGACACCCGCCCGTCCATGACTCCATGAATCAGCTCAAAGATTACTAGTCCTATCCACATTAGAAGCAAAAAGCTGCTGGCAGCAAAATAGCGATGAGACTTTATCGTCGTCATCAAGCGCTCTTTTAGCACCTTTTCCGATTTTTGTTTCCATTTACTCTGTATGTATCCGACCGCACCAAATACCTTGAGTTCTAGCAGGGATCTTTTGTCACTTAGCAGTCCCCCCAAGTAGGATAGTTCACGCTCATCCCGGGATTGGCTGGTGAACAGTCCGTTCATCATTTCCATGGCTTTGAAGTTCAGTACCACCATTAGTGTGAAGATTATCAAGAAGGCCACAGTGAACCAGCCCGATACCTGTAAAAAGATAGCCATCAAGCTCACTAAGCTGACCAGCTGCGATATCATCGTTAAGGTCTGAACCAGCACCTCCAGAATCTTTTCATCCGGGTGATTTCCCATTTTGTTCAAATGATCCTGTACCTTCGAATCCTCAAAGCAGGAGTACTCTATCCGGTTAAATTTCTCCACAATCTCTTCCATAAAATCCTTGTTCAGCTTACTCCTTAAGCGCAGGGTAATCATGCTGTCCATGAAGGTGCTATTCGCTGTGAAAAGCAAAGTAGCTACCAAGCCTGCTCCCCATTGGACAAGCTGATTCAGCGGAACACCATTATTGATATAACCTTGCAAAGAATCAATCAGATGCTGTGTTATGTATAGCGTTAGCGGAGTGGTCAGAGCCAGCAGCAGGATTTGTAAGAACTTCAAGATGATCAGATAGGGAGCATATTTGTATAAAATAGCAATGGATTTTATGGCTTGCTTGAGCATAATCTCATTCATTCTCTCTTTCTTTCATTTCCTAAAATATAACTATATTCCTGTAAATAGACAACCTGTTGAATTACAGAAAAAGGTTTAACCAGACAAAAAAACAACCCTGATATGCTTGGTGTCATATCGGGATTGTTTTAGGATGTAATTCTGTTGCCTATTGCTCTCCAATCATCTGCAGCTCAATCTGCTTCATCCGGTACAAGTACCCCTCTCGTTCCATTAGCTCCGCATACGAACCTGTTTCGATCACCCTGCCCTGCTCCATGACGATAATCCTGTCCATATCTTCCAAGCCGGTAAGCCGGTGGCAAATGAGCAGCAACGTATCTCCGGCAGACTGTTCGTACAGATGGGTTAACACGCGCCCTTCCGTTACATAATCCAGTGAAGAGGTCGGTTCATCCAGCAGCCATAACCGCCCTTTGCGGAGCATTACCCGCGCCAGAGCCAGACGCTGCTTCTCGCCTTCGGACAGGTTCTCTCCTTTTTCGAATACGACATTTGTTAATGCCATATCCGGCAATTGGGCCTTAGCCAGAGCTTCCAACAATACTTCGTCGGATTGTTCTTCTCCATGCAGCAGCAGGTTGTCACGGACCGTTCCGCGGAAAAAATGGCTTTGCTGCAATACGACATTCGCAGCTTCCCAGATGCCTGACTCATCCAGCTCTTGCACCGGAATACCGTTCAAACGGATGTCCCCGGATACAGGCGTGCGCAGCTTGAGCAGCAGATCGATCAGCGTGGATTTGCCGGAACCGCTCGGTCCGACCACTGCCGTTCCGGAGCCTGCCGGGAGCTGCAGCGACACCTCGGTCAGCGCGGGCCGCCACTCGTCTTCATATTGGAACGTAACGCCGGACAGCTCCACCGAAACAGCATCTCCCGCCGCCAGGGTGCCGCCCGGCTGCACAGGTAAATCACCAGCAGTCAGTACAGTTTCAGTCAGCCTGCTGGCCGCGTGCTCGCTGTCTTGCTTATAGGCTGGTAAAGTAGCCATGGCCGCTGCTTCTTCGAACACCGTCTGTGAGGCCATGACCAGCATAGCCAGAAATACGCCGGACAGCGAACCTTCCATAATTAGATAGGCCCCTAGCGTCAGTACACCCCACGATATAAAAAAGGTTACAAAGGTGTGCATTGCCTGTCCGCATAACAGATGGCCTGCTGCACGCTGCTGCTCTGCTGTCAGTGCTGCTGAAGCCGCCTGGAGCTGCTGCTCCCGCTGCGGCAATTGCCCGTACACCTTCAGATCGCGGAAGCCATATAATACTTCAGTCACTTCCGTTGACAGCAGCGCCCGCAGCTTACGGACACGCCCGTGTATCGCCCGCTGGCCCAGCAGTACGATGCCCGGTACAACCCATGCGGTTAGCAGCATCCCTGTTACAAATAAGCAGGCGATCCAGAACGAATAAGAAGCACTGAACACCATGGTTGCCAGAAACACCGAGATGACGATCACCGGCGGATAAGCGACACGCAAAAAATAATTCTGCAGGCTCTCTACATCGCCGACAATCCGCGCCAGCAGATCTCCGCTGCGGTTCTTGTTCAAGATACCGGGCGTTAACGGGATCAGCCGGGTAAAAAAGCCTGTGCGCAAACGGCTAAGCATGGAAAAGGTGGCTCTGTGCGAATACAGGCGTTCTCCGTAACGGCTTGCCGCCCGGAGCAGACCCAGCAGCTTGACCAGCGCGGTCAGTACGATCAGGGTGTAGAGCGGCGGCATGAAGACCGTCTGTGAAATCAGATACCCGCTTGCGGAGAAGAGGGCCACACCGGCTGCGCCGGCAATAAACCCTCCCAGAATCGACAGGAGAATATCCTTACGCTCCGCTATCATGGCCTTGGATAAAATCGCCAGTTCATTCATGCTGACCCTCCTTTTCGCTGCATATCAACCATCTGGGCATATTGAGGCATACGTTCAAGGAGCTCGTCGTGAGGTCCGGCCGCTGCTAATACTCCATGGTCCATAAACAAAATATTATCCGCTTGCCGGATCGTGTATAACCGGTGTGCGACTGTGATCATCGTGGCCTTTTGGGCCAGCGCTGTTATGGAGCTTTGCAGAATTTGTTCGGTCTGCAAGTCGAGGCCTACCGTAGGCTCATCGAACAAGATCAGGGCCGGACGTTTCAAAAAGGCCCGGGCTAAAGCAAGACGTTGCTTTTCCCCGCCCGACAGTCCCCTGCCGCCTTCCCCGACATAACTGTCTAATCCCTGCTCCAGCCCGGCAATCAGCGGTGCAAGTCCCGCTTCCTCTGCGGCCTGCCTGATTTCTTCCCTGGATACGTTCCGTCCGGCGCCGATGGCGATATTGTCAGCGAAGGTGCCGGCAAAAATATAAGGGTGCTGCGTAATGTAGCTCACCTGCTCAAACCATGAGTCTTCCTCCCACTCTGTCAGCGGGCTTCCGTTCACCGTCACTGTCCCTGATACCGGCTTCAAAAGCCCGGCAATGAGATGGAGTAAGGTTGTTTTGCCCGAGCCGCTGTGGCCGACGATGGCAACATGCTGTCCGGGTTCTATGGAGACAGACCCAGCCTTAAGCTCGAATGAACCGGGTGCATAGTGGAAATGTACACCATCGAGCGCAATGGATGGCGGCAGCTTGAGCAGCTTGGCTGAGGTCTGCCCGCCCGCTTCCGGCTGTGCACCGGTGCCGCCGCTGATTTCCGCAAGCATCTGCTCCACCTTACGGACCGCCCCCATACTGGTCCGCCCGCTGTGAAAAGCGGTGCCTGTATTTTTGAGCAGGTTGAAGAACTCAGGAACAAGCAGCAGCACCAGAAATGCCGTGTGGAACGGCATTGATTTGAACACGAGCAGCTGAATAGCCAATTCAAGAGCGACAATCCCGATGCCCAGCATGACGATGGATTCCAGCATGAACGTATTCGTAAAGGCAACCTTCAGAATATCCATGGTCGCGTCACGGTACCCCAGGCTACTGCGCTCAATCTGCTGCTGCTGGCGGCGGCCCTGTCCGAATATTTTCAAGGTCACCAGCCCTTGAAGCGAATCCAGGAAGGTGCCGGAGAATTCGGCAAGCTGCGCATACTTCTCTTCCGATTTATTCTTCGTTTGCAGTCCCACCAGAATCATGAACAGCGGGATGAACGGTGCCGTAAACAGCAGAATGAAGCCGGTATTCGCATGTAAAATGAACGTAACGACCAGAATCAGAACCGGGATGATCGCAGCTTCGGCCATCCGCGGCATGTATTGACTGAAGTAGCTGTCCGTCTCGTCCACTGCATCCAGAGCCACACTGACCTTTCCTCCCGTCTGCCCACGCAGCGTTGAAGGCATGGAGGCATGGGTAAGCTTTTGCAGCACGGCTGAATGCATATTTGCCTTAGCGTCGGCCGCCATAGCCAAGCCTATTCTTCCGTTCCCGTATAACAGCAACGTGCGGATCGCCATCACTGACAGCAGCAGCGCGAGCAGCAGTGCAACCGAAGATAAGGAAGCCCTCTCCACGAACACCCGCTGCACCGCTTCCGCCAGTAGCCCGGCCTGACTTACAATCGCAATACCGAGCAGGAGCGATAGGACGGCCAGCATAACCAACCGTTTTCGTTGCCGTGACATTTGCTCAGCAATCAGGCTTGTTGTCTTGTTCATTTATTTCTTTCCTTTCACATAATCTGCGTCAAAGAGGAACAGCTTGAACACCAGAATCAGAGAAGGAATGAGTAGGCACATCCCGCCGATGAATACAATGACGAGCGCCAGGCCCATGGCCGGTGAAGTGATGCTGTTCTCCAGCGTAATGAACGGGTCCAGAATATAAGGGTACTGCCCGATCCCGTAAGCGAAGAAGGCGCATAGAAATTGCAGCATGATGCTTATGAACGCCAGCCCGTAACGGCGTCCGCTGTACAGCAGCCACATGGCAAGCATGAAGAAAGCGACGGACAGCGCAAGCAGCCACCATAAATCCATCATATTTTGAAAATGCCGCTCATTGTGCTGTCCCAGATAAATAAAGGCCGTCAGCGCGGTAACAATCGTCGGCGTGCTCCAGAACAGCGCATAGGTGCGCATAAGCTTCAGCGCGGGTTGATCCTCAGCCCGGGAAGCATAAAAGGCCAAAAAGGAGGCGCTGATGAACAGCACGGATACAATCGCCAAGCCTACAATGCACCAGGATAAGGGGTTGGTGAACAATGCCCAGTAATCCAGAGACACGCTCTCCCCCTGCTTGAAGATGAAGCCGCCTTCCGACAGAGTGAGCGCCACGGACAAGGATGCGGGAATCAGCAGCCCCGAAGCGCCGTACAGAAAGAGGTATACGATGTTATTTTTGGACCCGTAATTCTCGAACGCATAGAACGAACCGCGGATCGCGATGAGGATCACAGCAATGCTTCCCGGAACAAGCAGCGCCGAGCCGTAATAATAAGCGGTATCCGGGAAGAAGCCGACAAGTCCGATGTAAAAAAAGACGAAAAACACATTCGTAATCTCCCAGACAGGCGATAAATAGCGGGAGATCAAACGGTTAATCAGATGATCCTGCTTCGTCAGCCGCGCATAAAATGCAAAGAATCCGGCTCCAAAATCAATGGAGGCCACGATTAAATAGCCGTATAAAAACAGCCAGAGCACTGAAATTCCAATCAGCTCATAACTCATTTTGCGTGCTCACCCTTTCCTGTTGAGTTGCCTCCGGGAGGCTGATGCCACTTCTCCATCTCGGTTTCCGCCGGATTGTCCTTGAACATGCGCCGCAGCACAAGAACGCATACAGTTCCCAACAGGATGTACAGCAACAGGAAAACAAAAAACAGGATTCTCACGCTCGGGGATGTCGTTGCCCCCTCTTCTACACGCATGTATCCCCTTAAGATCCAGGGCTGGCGGCCAATTTCAGCGTAAAACCAGCCCAGCTCGACTCCCAGAAAAGCAAGCGGTGCGCCTAACGCGATGGCGCGGAGCAGCCATTTGTTATGCTCATTGCGTTTTTTCCAGAATACAAACAGGAAATACAGGAATGAAATGCCTAATAGGGCGAACCCTATACCGACCATTAGATCAAACAAATAATGAACCAGGAGCGGCGGCCGCTCATCCGCAGGAAATTCATTCAGACCGGTCACCTCTGCATTGAAATCGCCAAAGGCGAGGAAGCTGAGAAATTTGGGAATGTGCAGTGCGCCCAGCACCTCATGCTCTGCGTTAAGCCACCCTAACAGAACCAGATCTGCTCCGCTCTCCGTTTCAAAATGCCACTCTGCCGCTGCCAGCTTCTCCGGCTGATGCTCCGCCAAAAATTTCGCAGATACATCTCCAGCTAGTGCGTTCAGCAGTCCAAACACCATCACCACGGCCATCATCAGCTTCAGCGCTTTTTTATGGTATTCCGAAGCGCCCTTTCTGAGTAGCGCAAATGCGGCAATGCCTGCCAGCAGTGCAGCCCCGGTCAGATAGGCTGAGCTTAAGACATGGAACACCTTGGAGAACGTCGCTGTATTCAGCATCGCCTCCACCGGATTCACAGCTGTGAATTGTCCTCCCGCCATGGCAAAGCCCTCAGGCTGATTCATGAACCCGTTTACAGTCGTGATAAACACAGCGGACATCCCGGCACCGGCAACAATCGGGATCGTAAGGAGCCAGTGGATATACGGCTTTTTGAAGCGGTCCCAGGTATAGAGATAAATGCCCAGGAAGATCGCCTCAAAAAAGAACGCAAACACCTCCATAAATAGCGGAAGCGCAATCACGTTACCGGCCAGCTTCATGAAATTCGGCCAGACCAAGGCCAGCTGCAGTGAAATCGCCGTACCTGTCACCACGCCAACGGCTACAGAAATGACAAACCCGCGGGCCCATCGCTTGGCCATTAACGTGTAGTGAGCGTCTTTTTTGCGTATGCCCATGAATTCTGCAATAGCAATCATCAGCGGAACCCCAACGCCAATTGTTGCGAAAATAACGTGGAACCCCAATGTTAAGCCTGTCACCAGTCTGCTCCACAGCACAGTATCGATGCCCATTACGTTAGTGCCTCCTTATCCAAGCAGTTAGATATTTTGAATTATTATATCTTTAATTTTAAGTAAAACAGTTCCGGTCACCTTATTGCCTTCAAACGTTCATGAAAGGATCAACTCTTTCTTACATCTTGGTGAATACGGCCAAAACTACTCTTTTGGGCTATTGTTTGGTTAGGAGTAACGTGGTAAAGAACTGTTACATGATGGGCCACCGCTATGGTCCTGATCATAGCCATGCCAGAAAGGCGGCCGCAGCCTATGGCATGGAGCTCGAGACTGAGCTGGCCCTGCATTCCGAACAAAAACAGCTGAAGCAACGGCTGCAGACGGAAGGCTAAAGAGTATAGCAAATAAGGGTGACCGAATCGCCGGGCGTTACTCCGGCTCTTGGTCACCCTTATTTTTACTGAGTTTATTATTGAATGCCCGCCACCCAGAGATTCCTCTCTTCTCTTAGTGATTATACCGGCAGCCGATAATAAGGCAACGTTACCGACGGCCGAAAGCCCAGCTTCTGCGCTAAATAATAGGACCCCTCGTTCTCCAGACGGCAAGCCCATACGGGCTCCAGATCATGGTCTAGACAATACTCGATTAGAGCGGAGCATACGGAGACCGCATAACCATTTCCCCTGTAAGCCTCCGCCGTCTCAATTCCAATCTCCAGCTGATTCCCGGTCCGGCAAGAGGAGAATGCGCTTGAAGCAGTTTCTCCATCGCGAAGCAGGGCATAACCCACGCCTTCCGTGGCAAAATGCTCTTCATCCCGCCAGAAGTGCCGGGGAATTACAGCTCCGGTCTGGGTCAAAAACTGCTTTGGGGTTATGCGGATTACAGGCTCACTGTGCCTGGGAAATTTCTGCTTTGCCTGCTGATAGGCATCGTGATCAAAGGTGAAGTTGACTCTGGTATTTCTCATAATTCTTTTCTCCTCAAAGCCACCGGACGGCAAATCACACTTCTTGAGCTCACTGTTATGGAAGGATAGCATACCATCCACTATCCCGCTCCATTCTCCCCCCGGATCAGCCTGCAGCCATTCCACTTGTTCCCTGGTTGCCGACTGATTGGTTATATAATCGTAAAGCTTGTTAGTAAAGGACTCAATTCCAGCATCACCGAACAGCAAAGACATCCCATAGGAATGGACTACATAAAAGGTACAGGGGTTCTCAATACAATCTACATATACATGTCCTGTAATTTGCTGCTCAAGCACCGCTTCAGCGAACATGGTGTTAATCTGTATCTGGCGGACCAGGTCGAGCGCTTTGTGATAATCCTTGGGAGCCAGCTCAATCATCATTATCTTCCCCTTTCTTCATTGCTTGACCAGCATCAGGCTCTCACTGACTGATTGTTCAACACCTCGATATTACGCCACTTGCCTCCTACGTACCGCCAGGTCACAATAAGCAGCATAACTATCGTATATGTTAACAGCTCGATCCATACCCAGAATAACGAATAATCAGCTATGATGTAAGTGTAATAAGGAAGCAGCAAATAAAACAGAATAGGCAGAATCAAATATAACTTCATCATGAACAAGGTGTCTCCCGTTGCCCTCAGGATGCTTCCAATAACAATTTGAACAGAATCAAATATAATCCATACGGATGTCAATCTTATAAGCGGGACGGTAATATCCCTGACCAGATCATACCCTTGGCTCTGCTTGGCGTGGAAAATGGACACAAGGAACTCCGGAAACAGATTGAACGATATTATGATCAGCACATTGAACCCAAGTGCAAACCACAAACCCTTTTTCAGGATGACCGAAATATTTTCAATCCTTCCCCCGCCCCTCTCCTGAGCGGTCAGAATGCTTAAGGCGTTACCGAGTCCCCAGATCGGAAAGATGGATAAGCCTTCAATCGTAAACACAATATTTGCCGCAGTTAAATCACTTTCTCCCGTTTTTCCGATAATCAGCAATAGCAGACTGAAATAGGCAGTACCTACAAAGGACTGGACACCGGAAGGCAATCCGAACTTCCATATTTTCACGAACAACTCGCGATCAAATTTGATATGCTTAAAGATCTGAAAGCCTGATTTATAGGAATTGGAACAGAGCATGAGGATATTAATCGCCAAATTAATGAAACAGCTGATCAGGGTAGCGAGACCCGCCCCCTTGATTCCACCCAGTTCCGGGAAGCCCCAATGGCCGAAAATCAACAGCCAATCCAGAGCTATGTTGCAGAGGTTGGAAATCAGCGCAACATACAGAATTTTCTTGGTATCACCCACACCCCGGAACAGGCTGGAAAAAGCGGCAATCATAATCTGCACACAGTTGGAGAAGATCATCAGGTAAAAAAATTGCTTCTCATAGGCTAGAAGTTCTCCTCTATGTCCCATGAGTGAAAAGACTGATGCAAAAATGGGTGCTGTAAGGAGTAAAATGAGTGAAGAAAACAGGCTTATGTACACTCCTTGCCACAAAGATTTGCTGCAGCTATTCTTGTCGCCCGCCCCGTAAAAGTGGGCTATTAATGTAGAAGAAAACCCTACAACACCCAAAAAAATACTCCCTAATGATGTCGCAACATTACTGGACGGCATAACCGCCGCAAATTGCGTAATATCGTATTGCGCCACGAATGCACGATCAATAAATACCATAATATTGATGGAAAACATCGACAAAATAATAGGATAGGTGATGTTTATAATTTTTTTATAAGAGATTTTATCAAGTGCAGCCGTGTGATTCAAGTTGAATCCCCCCCTTTGTTCATTCATATTTTATATCCTTATTGTCCGAGAAACGCTGCACCTATCGCACCAGTGACTTGAGGATAATCGGTAACATGAATATCCATGTTCAGCTTTTCTTTCAGCGAATTGATAATCCCTATATTTTTAGCTACACCTCCACTCATTCCAAGCGGTTCCCGGATTCCTACCGACTTAAGCAAAGCAATGGATCTCGTCGCAATGGAATCGTGAACGCCTTTGACAATATCGGGAGCAGGTGTGCCTACAGCCACCAAGGAGACAACCTCCGTTTCGGCAAAAACAGAGCACATGCTGCTAATCCGTGCTGCGGAGGTGGAATTGAGTGAAATTTCTCCCATGTCTTCAAGCTGGACATTCAGCGCCCGCGCGATAATATCCAGGAACCTTCCGCAGCCAGCCGCACACTTGTCGTTCATTAGAAAGTTCAGCACATTCCCGTTATCATCAAGCTGTATCGCTTTGCTATCCTGCCCTCCGATATCAAGAATAGTACGGATTTCCGGATTTAGGAAATACATTCCTTTTGCATGGCAAGTAATTTCAGAATAATTCTTATTGGAGAATGGTACATTTTCCCTGCCATAGCCGGTAGTCACTACAAGGTCAATGTCATCGGGTGTCAGTCCGGCTTTCTCAATGACATTTTGGTAGGTCATTTCAGCAGATTGTCTGTTGTTGCCTCCGGTATAAATGACATCATAAGCAAGGATTTCTTTTTTATCCTTAAGAATCGCCGATTTGGTGGAAAGCGAGCCAATATCTATTCCTAATGTAATCATTATGATAGTCTCCTTTTTCTGAAGGTTAGATAATTTCCAGAAACGCATCAATACGGTTTTTTACTTGAGAGAACGAATAATTATTTTTGTCCCGGATGTCCACGTCAACCGAAAGATATTTAATCTGCTTAGTGACAGACATTTCCCTGACCGCTTGGCTAAGACCCATCATATTTCTGCAGCCCCAGGTATTGACCAGGATAATGCAATCAATATGATTTTGCTCGCAGACAACGGCGGTCTGTTCCCTCATTCTTTCAGAATTCCACAAATATGCGATAGACCGCTCAGCCATACTATCCAGAGGTCGCTCAGGATCAAGCTTCATCAAATTACCTTCCCAATAGGTAGTCCAATAGATAATTTCAATTTCCCTCTCCAAATATTGAACCAGCTCGTGCGATTGATCGGGGGCCAGTCCAACCCATAGCATCCTTTTTTTTCTAGGTGCTACTTCTTGTGTTTCCAGCTTTTCAAGAGTCTCTGAGTGCAGGGATTGGCAAATCTTCACCATTTCTTTCATGCCCCAACAATTAACAGCCATTATTTCATACAGCTCTCGCTGCAGTCCCGGGATATGCACCTGCTTGGCAATATCAATCGTCTGAAGGAAGTAATCCTTCGCCTCATTGGAAAGCTTGATAACCTCTTGAAAAGATTTTTCGTCATAGGACATTCCTGTTACTTGTTCAACTTCCCTGAGGACTTCCTGAAATTGTCCGGTCAGATAGGCAACTGATTCCTCCGTCTGCAGCATCGGCACATTAAAGGTACTGTAGGTACTGTCATAGATTTTACTGAATTGAAAGCCCAGTTTGGCGAGCCCGTCACATAAGTGATTGTTGATGATGATGATATCCGGTCTTGGCAGACAATTGGCCAATGCCGCTCCATAGGCAGCTCTAACACTGGAGCATAAATCTCTCGGAAGATGATTCTCCTCCGTAAGCCTCAGACACATATCTATCGCATCGGATTGGGAGAAAAGCGTGGATATGCTCTCAAAGTTTAGTGAAATGAAACCGAATAAGAATAACAGCTCGTTGGGAAAAACCTCTCCGACATACGCGACCTTGGTTTGCTCTTTAAAGCACTGCATAATGTAATAGGCATTGAACAGCGAACGGATACGGGCTGTCTTAGGATAGCTCGGCTGCGAGTAGTTTTGCACATTGTAGCTGACCAGATTCTCTGCCATATTCTTAGCCTGCAGGCTCCGGTCATCACCATCGATCAGCTTAAAATCATTAGTCAGTGTCATTATGGCCTCCTCTAAGATATTCTCGTTTCAAAAAAAGTCTGAATCCTAGTTTTGATACTCTGGATATTGGTCATATGCCGTTCCGACTCGATGAATAATACCGGGATTCCGAGCTGGGCAAGCGCGTGGCGGATATATGGATAATCAATCAGATTGGTATCGCAAAATTTAAGCGAAAGGTACAACACCGCATCCACATTATGCTCCCGGATTAAATGCTGGATATGGGCAAGTCTCCGGTCTGCATCGATCATCCGTGCACTTGTCGCTTTATCCAGGTAATAACTCGCAATAGCTTCCAGTGGTTCTGCATTCTCATCAATTTCACCTTCAAAATATTTGTATCCCGTGCTCATGTCCTCATAGACGACACGGGCACCTGTACGTTCGATAACCTCCAGAATATTCGCATTGTCGAAATAGCTTCCAGTGAGCAGTACATTGCAGCCTTCTGTATGAGCAGGTATCTCTACCCCTTCGTAGATCTGGAGAATGGCTTCCAGCTTCTCGTTGAATTCCTCATTGAATCCCGAGCTGCCGGCCTTGACCAGTTCCAGCATGTCGACAGAATTCATCGGGAGTATGCCCTGATTGCGCATTCTGCACGTCTTTTGCAGCAGTCTTCTAGATTTGTTACACAGCCTGATTGCGTTCCGGAGTTCCGTTTGGCCAATCGTGCAGGAATATCTCTCCTCCAGCTCCTTAATCAGCCGTTCGATTTGCCAGCGGTAGTAACTCTTCGACGATTCCTTGACATCCTTCGGAAGCTCCAATAGATAATGAAAAGAATCACCAACGCTCTTCTGCCACACTTCGTACAGCCGCTTACGCATGTCGCATGTATCTACAAAAATATGACCGTCTGAAAACGAATAGACCTGCTCCAAGCCTTCACTCAGGCAGCTTAGGATATAGGAGCAAAAATTGTTAGACAACAACGAGGTTGCATCCGAATTAACGGTACGTGTATCACCTGTTATGCGAAAAGGGACAACGCCTGCAGCGTAAAGCACTTCCTCTGGTGTATAGATCGAACTATAACCCAGTTTCGGTTGGTTAATAAGTGGCAGACGCTCAAGCCGGTCCTGATGCAGTGCAAATACGCTATCGAACAAATGTGTCATGCGGGACACTCCTTTTCGAGAATTGCATTGAGTTGGGATGCTATAGCCTCTTTGGGTTCTGGATCAAAGATAGAATAATGAGTTGCGTTCACTTCATGGATAGTGAAATATGAACAGTACCGCGACCACTCATTCAGGTCAGGTATGGGATCAATCATGGCCTGAAACATATGAACCGGATAGGTTCCTACGGTATGAGGCGAGTATTCTGTTCGTGCATGGTGGAGAATACGATTGATATTGAGCAGATACAGCCGGTCAATATAAGTAAGATTGCCTAGCTTCACCAAGGGAAACGGCCATTCACCGTCTAACCCTGCAAAAAAAGCTTCCCAGTCAATGGCTTCAGCCGGAGCATCAATAAGCTGAGAGCAAAAAGACTCCATGCTCATACTCTCGTACGCATTCAGCTCCCTCTGCACACTGCCGCTCTTGATGAACCGCTTGAAGAACTCATATTCGGAGGCCACTGTAAATGCCGCGACACTCCCTTTCGGATAGTAACCGGGTTGGGGAGTATCAAACATGCAGCAGAGCTTCACCTGCGCATTCCTCGCCTCCAGCTGATTAGACATCTCAATGGCGATACTTCCTCCTATCGACCAGCCTGCGAGATAAAACGGGCCCTCTGTCAGATTAAGCAGGTACTCCACATACCGGCTGGCCAATTCCTCTATCCGAATGTTGCGGGGTATTCCGTCTACAGCTGCATCCAGTATGACCGCATAGATGTCAAACCGGGGATCCAGTGAAGCACATAACGGAAGATATCCCTCGATCCTGCCGGTACCATCATGAATGAGAAATAGCTTTTTACCGGGATCAGACCCTTTTCGCAGCAGCACCAGACTACGTCTGTACTGAAACTTTTGATGTGATTTGCTCAGCAGTGTCAGACTCACCGGACCTCCTCCTCTACATTGAAAGGTTGTTACGCGTTACCTACAGCAATATGCTTGTACCCGTTGTCCTTGCCGAAAGGCTGATTTTATCGAAAATGGCTTCAGCTGTGGGAGCCTCCATCAGTTCCATAATAGATATAACAGTTTGAAATTCGTCTTCCAGCAGCATGGCCAGTTGAACGAGGACAATCGAATTGGCTCCACGGTCAAACAGGTTATCGTTCATCCCCAGTCCACCCGTTTGGAGCAGTTCTTCGAGAAGCTGTATAAGCCGTATTTCCTGCATTGTACGCGGCGCGCTGAACGAGGTGTTTTTTTCGGCTCCGCTGTCCGGCAGCCTCTTTATATCCGCCTTCCCACTTGCATTAAGCGGAATTTCCTTGAGCTGTACAAAAGCTTCCGGGATCATATAAGATGGCAGCCAACGTTTTAAATAGCCCGCCCAATTATCCTCTTGTTCCTCATCCCTCAGGACTAGGTATGCGAGTAGGCGCTTGAGGTCGGATGAGCTTTCCTTTATAGTCACAACGGCGGCTCTGATGTTTGGATGTCCAAGCAGGGTCTGTTCGATCTCTCCCGGCTCAATACGGTAACCTCTTACCTTCACCTGCTGATCCAGCCGTCCCAGATACTCAATATTCCCGTCGTCCGACCACCGGGCCATATCACCCGTTCTGTACATCATTTCCGCTGGATGATACGGATTGCTCACGAATTTCTCCTTCGTCATCTCCTCTTGGTTAAGATAGCCCCTTGCCAGCCCTACTCCCGAAAAGCACAGTTCTCCAGCTACGCCTGGAGGCTGCAGCCGCATATACTTGTCAACTATATAGGCCTTCATATTAGAAATAGGTCTTCCTATCGGGATATTCCCCTTCTTGTCCAATGCCTCTGTAGGATAGGCGGTGGCATAGATCGTAATCTCGGTCGGCCCGTAGATATTCTCCAGCCGCACACCGCTGACCCGCTCGTAAAAACTCTGCACCACATGGGGCTTCAACGCTTCCCCGGCGGCAAAGACATATTCGACTCCATCCCAATCCATGTCTGTTCTGCGGTCTACAGCTTGCAGGAAGACATCCAGCATGGACGGCGAGAAGTTCATATGAGTTACCTTGTGCTGCCTTACCGCTTCCATAATCCCCCTCGGCTCCCGCTCCAGACCAGGTTCCAGAATGGCCAGTCTCCCTCCCTGAAAGAACCAGCCGAACAGTTCAGTCGCTGACACATCGAAGGTAAAAGCCGTCTTGAACAGATACGTTCCTTCTGCAGTGAGCGGATAAGCATCCTGGAGATACAACAGCGTATTGACTAATGAACGGTGCTCGATCATTACGCCCTTTGGCTTGCCAGTTGAACCGGACGTATAGATGATGTAGGCGAGGTCATCCGGCCGGTTCACGCATAACTCTTCCTGTTCTTCTGCTGCTGCGTTATCCTTGGGCAGACTGTTAATTAGATGGAAGGTTACATCTGCATCTACTAGAGACGAATCCTCCGGCCGATGAATCAGGACGTGCCGGGTACCGCTGTCCTCCAGCATATAACGAAGCCGTTCACCGGGAGTGCCGGGATCTATGGGGAGATAGGCTGCTCCTGCCTTCAGAATGGCATAAATTCCGATGACCATTTCCAGGCTCCGCTCGGCAATAATAGCCACGATACTTCCGGACTGGATGCCGCTATCACGCAATCGCCAGGCCAGTCGCTTAACCTGCTTGTCCAGTTCGCAGTAGGTCAGTGATTCGTTCTGGAACAGGAGTGCCGTATGGTCCGGCGTCCGCTTCACTTGTTCTGCGAACAGCTCATGAATGCACTTGTCCGCAGGGTACGGTACTGAAGTGTCGTTGAACACCTTAAGGATTTCTTCCTGCTCCTGTATAGTGGCTAGTTCCACGGCAGACAAGCGCTGGTCCGGGTTCTCCGTCACCTGTTCCAGGATATGAACGTAATGCTCGGCCATACGGGCGACCGTTGCTTGCTTGAACAGCTTCACGGCATATTCCCACTCGAACCGCAGCCCCTCTTCCCCTTCCTCCGCCGTCAGCGTCAGATCGAATTTGGATACCGGATACTCATACTCCGCCTCCCGGAATGTCACTCCATTCAACACGAGCGGGCTCTGCTCCATATTCTGCAGAGCGAACATCGTGTCAAACAGCGGGTTGCGGCTCATATCCCGGGTCATCTGCACCTTCTCCACCAGATCTTCAAACGGAACTTCCTGGTGCTCGTAAGCGCCCAGTGCTCCCGCCTTCACTTCCTCCAGATACTCCCTGAAGCTCAGACTGCCCCGCGGATACCCCCTCATCACCAGCGTATTCACGAACATCCCCACCATGTTCTGCACATCGGCATGCTGCCGTCCTGCTATGGGCGTTCCTACCAGAATATCCTCCTGCCCGCTGTATTTGGATAACAGCACCTGATACCCGGCAAGCAGGATCATGTATAATGTCGCTCCGTTGTCAGCTGCGGTTCTTTGGAGCCGTTCATACAGCTGCTGATCCGCCTTACAGCTCAGGCGATCTCCCGCAAAGGATTGAACCGGCGGTCTCGGATAATCCGCAGCCACATTCAAGACCGGTATGTCACCCCGAAGCTGCTCCAGCCAGTACGCTTCCTGTTCCCGTAACGCCTCCGACCCGAGTCGTTCCTGCTGCCATGCGGCATAATCCTTATAGTCCAGTCTGGTCTCCGGCAATCTGGAAAGTTCCTGCAATCTGGAAGCATCCTGCGGGTCTATCGTTGCCGCCGCCTCATAGAACCGGCTTAACTCCCGCAGCAGTATTCCGCTGGACACCCCGTCCGTTACAATATGGTGGATATCCAGCACCAGAAACACACTGCTGTCCTTGCCTTCAATCACAGCAGCGCGCATAAGCGGCGCTTGATTTAGAATGAAGGGGCGGATCAACGCTTGAACCTGGCACCCGGCTTCGGCTTCATCCGCTGCTTCCCGGTATTCTATCCGCAGCCGCACATCCTCCGCTATCCGCTGCACCAGCTCTCCGTTCACCATGTGAAAGGAGGTCCGCAGTGCCTCGTGCTTCTGTATTAGCAGGTTCAACGCCGTTTCCAGCCGGCAAGCATCCACGGTCCCTTCTGCACGCAGCACCAGTGGAACGTTATATCCGATGCCTTCCTGCATCATCTGGTGCAGCACATACATCCTCTTCTGGCTGGCTGATGCCGGGTACCCCTCCGCCCGGGGTACAGCGTAAGGAATCGCAGTTCCATCCCCTTTGCTATCCGAACGGCCATGCTCCATCAGGAATTCAATACGTGCGGCCAGCCGGCTTACTGTCGGCGCCTGGAATATCTCCCGCAGGGGCAGCTCGACCTGAAAGCTCCGGTTAATCCGCGATATCAGCAACATCGCCTTCAGCGAATGCCCTCCGCTGGCGAAGAAGTGATCGTCCGCTCCGACCTGCTCCCGGTTCAGCACCTCGCGCCAGATTTCCGCCAGCTGCTTCTCCGCCGCACTGCCGGGTTCTCTGAACAACACGGCCGGCTCCTCAAGGCTTGCCGGAGCCGGCAACTGCTTCCGGTCGATCTTCCCGTTCCGCGTTAACGGCAGCTTCGCCAGTGGAACGATGACGGACGGAATCATGTAACCGGGCAGGTGTTCGTTCAGGAAATCCCGGATTTCGGGGACAGCGGACGGCCCGGCGCATACCACATAAGCGCACAGATATTTGCTTCCCTCAGGGTCTTCTCCGGCCACGACTGCAGCTTCCGTGACGGCGCTGCATAGCAGCAGGCTCGTCTCGATTTCACCCGGCTCAACCCGGTACCCCCTAATTTTCACCTGGTTGTCCAGCCGCCCCAGAAAAGCAATATTCCCGTCCGGCAACCACTTTGCCCGGTCCCCTGTCTTGTATATCCGCTGTCCCGGATGGAAGGGGTCCGGCACGAACCGTTCTGCGGTCAGCTCCGGCCGGTTCAGGTAACCTCTGGCCAGCCCGTCTCCGCCCACATACAGTTCTCCGGGAACCCCCACCGGCTGCATCTGTCCCCGCGCATCCAGAATATAAGCCGTTGAATTGGGAACGGGCTTCCCGATGGGAATCCCGGTGTCATGCTCACCTTGAATGAGATAACAGGTGGAGAAGGTGGTATTCTCCGTAGGTCCGTACAGGTTCACTATGCGTAGTCCCGGGCAGGCCTCACGGACCTGCCGGACCTGGCGAACCGGCAGCTGATCCCCGCCCACGAGCAGAGACCGCAGCGGCGCGAACAGCCCCGGGTCCTCTTCGGCCAGCTGCTGGAACAGCGCCGCTGTCAGCCACAGAAGAGAGATCCCCTTCTCCCGGATGAACATGCCAAGGCGTCCGGCCTGCAGCAGCGTATCATCTCCGGCTAGATACAAGGGGAGGCCGTTCAGCAGGGAGCCCCATATTTCAAAGGTAACGGCGTCAAATGATGGGGAACCGGTCAGCAGCAGACGGTCCTCCGGCTCAATCGCCAGGAAGCCGCCGTCATGAACCAGACGTACCACATTCCGGTGCTCAACCATCACTCCCTTAGGTGTGCCGGTCGACCCGGAGGTATACATGACGTAGGCTAACCGCCCCGCGCGCTGTTCTTCGTCCTGCTCCATCGGGATGGGGAACTCCGGTATCATGCCGCCGGGTCCGCTTTCCGCTTCCTGCTGATCCAGCACCAGCGTCTTTAGGCTCCAGGCTGCAGGAGGATTCAGCCCGGACTGAACCAGCAAAATAGATGTGCCACTGTCCTCCAGCATGAAGCGGTTCCGCTCCTCCGGATAGGCCGGATCAATCGGCAGATAGGCGGCTCCTGCCTTCAGAATACCCAACAGCCCGATGACCAGTTCAGGTGACCGCTCAGCGAGAATGCCTACAATGCTTCCGGGTTCCACCCCTACCTGGTGAAGCTGACCCGCCAACCGTTCAGTCTGACGGTTCACTTCGCTATATGTCCACTGCCGGTCCCCGTAACACAGTGCCGTATGGTCCGGCGTCCGCTTCACTTGTTCTGCGAACAGCTCATGAATGCACTTGTCCGCTGGGTACGGTACTGAAGTGTCGTTGAACACCTTAAGGATTTCTTCCTGCTCCTGCGGGCCGGTTAATACTAACTCCTCCATTTTTGCCTCCGGGCTTAAGACAATCTGGCGCAATAGATTCAGATACATCCCAAGAAGCTGTTTAACCGTCTCTTCGCGGAATAGGTCGGTATTGTATTCTGCCCAGAGGAATGTCCGGGGTCCTTCCTGCCGAACATCGAACAAGAGGTCCGTCTGGGTAGCACAGGCGTCCGATTCCAGCTTGGTCTCTTCCAGACCCAGGAACCCCTGCTCTTCTGTTCCTTCCGACACCATGTTGAACATGGTGCGGAATAGCGGAATCCGGTTATTATCCCGGTCAGGATTCAAGACACGGATTAGCCTTTCGAACGGATAATCTTGCATGTAATAAGCATTATCCACCTTATCGTGAACGCTTTTGAGCAAGTCCGTATACTTCAGCCCGTCACTGATCTCCATGCGAACCGCTACCGTATTGACAAAAAAACCTACCGGGTGATTGAATTCCGGACCGTAATGCCTGCCATTAAACACCGTACCTACCACAATGTCCTCTTGACCGGCAAGCTTATACAGCAGCGTATAAAAAACGGCCATCAAACCGGAGAACAGAATCACCCGATTATTCATGCAAAGTATTCGGAGCAACTTGACCAATTCCCCAGGCAACTCAAGGCTCGTAAGTGCACCACTAAAGCTAAGTTGCACAGGCGGGGGAAAATCGGCAGGTAAATCCAGTACCGGCAGTTCACCCTGGAACTCCTTAAGCCAATAGCGCTCTTGTTCTTTCGTGAATTCCTCGGAAAAATTCTCCCGCTGCCACCATGCATAAGTGCCGTACTCCAGCTTAAGTGCAGGCAAGTCGGCAGGAATCCCGTCAATTAGAGCATTGTAAATGAGCTTTAAGTCCCGCCATAGAATCTGCAAACTCGTTCCGTCTGCAATGATATGGTGAAGCTTGAGCAGCATTACATACTTCTCTTCCTCCGTCCGGATTAGCGTAGCCTGGAACAGCAGATCCTCCCCGCTCAGCCGAATTGGATGGTACCAGAGTTCTTCGAGCTGTTCCTGCAGCATGTGGCTGCGCTCACTTAACGACTTTACCGACAAATCAGAATAAGTGAATAACTCATCTGTATTCCTTGTGAAAGATTGGCAGGGAGCATTACCTTGCCAGTCCATCACGCTGCGCAATACGGGATGCCGCGAGGCCAGCCCGGCCACAGCCTTCTTCATGGCAGCCACCTGCAAATTTCCCGATAATGTTCTGGATGTAACCAGATTCCATACAGAGCTGTCCGGCAGAATCTGGGATAAGTAATACAGCCGTTCCTGCTGATAGGAAAGAGGATACGTGTCTGCACGGCCTGCAGCTAACAAAGGCGGATACTTCTTAACCAGATTTACCATCACACACTCTCCCTCTTAGGGTTATACGCCGTGTACCTTCTATACCACCGAGGCTTGAAATAAAGGTTCGATGATCTTGGCAAGGTCAGACAAAACCGGCAGATCAAAAAAATCCAGCAGTGAGACGCTGATGCCAAAGGCTTCCTCAATTTCGGTTACAAAACGAATCGTCAGCAGGGAGTTCCCGCCCAGTTCAAAGAAATTATCTGTAATCCGGATGCCCTCGATATGGAGTACCGCTTCAGTAATTTCAATCAGTTTGCTCTCCACGTAGGTTAGCGGAATATCACTTTTCAGAGGATTAGCTATGACTGCCAGACCTGGAGCCGGCAGCGCTCTTATATCTACCTTGCCGTTTGCATTCAGCGGGATTTCGTCCAACTGTACGAACGCTGTAGGAATCATATAGGATGGCAGCCATCGACTTAAGAAGCCTGCCCAGTTATCCTCGTGCCCGTCCGGCTGCATGACAAGATAAGCGACCAGCCGTTTTTGATCGTCCTCATCCTCTTTTACAACCACGATGGCCCTTTTAACCGCCGGATGCATCAGTAGCGTCTGCTCAACTTCACCAGGTTCAATGCGAAAGCCCCGTACCTTGACCTGCTGATCCATCCGTCCTAAATATTCAAGAATCCCGTTACTCCGCCAACGGGCCAAATCTCCGGTTTTATACATTCGTTCACCAGGGAAAAATGGGTCTTCCACGAATTTTTCCATAGTCAGTTCATATTGCTTCAGGTAACCGCGGCCAACTCCCCGGCCGGCTAGATACAGTTCTCCCGCAACCCCTGGAGGCAGAAGCTGCATATGCTTGTCCATAATGTAGACTCTCATGTTGGAGATAGGTTTACCAATAGGAATACTTGCAGCAGCATCCTCTGTGCGTGCTGAATAAATAACCGCATAGATGGTCGTTTCCGTCGGCCCGTACATATTCTCCAGCTGCGTGCCTTCCACCCGTTCAAAAAATCTCTTTACCACATAAGGTTTAAGCGCTTCTCCAACAGAAAAAACGTATTTGACCTGTTCCCACTCCGTACCGGCTCTGCGTTCAGTCGCTTCCAGAAAGGTTGCCAGCATGGAAGGGGAGAAATTGACATGAGTAATCTTATGTGCTCCAAATGCATCCAGAATACCTCCCGGGTCACGTTCCAGCCCTGGTTCAAGAATCGCCAGCCTGCCCCCTGCGAAGAACCAGCCGAACAGCTCCGCAATCGACACATCGAACGTATATGTGGTTTTGAAAAGATGTGTGTCTCCGGCTTCAAGCGGATAAGTTTGCTGTAAATATAACAGGGTATTCACAATAGAGCGGTGCTCCAGCATCACGCCCTTCGGTTTGCCGGTTGAACCTGAGGTATAGATGATATAGGCCAGATCCTCAGGCTGGTTAACACAGCCGATCTCAGTGCTTTCATCCGTATCCGCATATACCGATAAATCGCCAATCGGATGAATCCTTATCCCCTCGCCCACAAGCTCCGAGAATTCCGGCTTATGAAGCAGAACATGGCTTGCACCGCTGTCCTCCAGCATATACAGGGCTCTCTCCTTCGGCGTGAGGGGATCGATAGGCAGCACAGCTCCACCCGCTTTCAAAATGGCGTAAATCCCGATAACCATTTCCAGGCTTCGCTCGGCAATAATTGCTACGATGCTTTCAGCATGAACACCCGAACGGCGCAAATGCAGTGCAAGCCGGTTGACAAGCCCGTTCATCCCGCGGTAAGTAAGTTGTTGGTCTCGGAATAGGAGTGCCGTACGCTCAGGCTTTTCCTGCACCCTTTCCCCAAACAGCTCATGGATACACTTGTCCGCCGCATCTCCGGTGGAGGTGGCGTTAAACGATTGAAGGATTATTTCCTTCTCCGCGTCATTAATCAGTGTCAGATCCTTCAGCAATATCTCCGGGCTGGTCACAATCTGGCTCAACAGATGCTTGTACATATCCAGAAAATGCATAATCGTCTCTTTGCGGAAAAGATCGGTATTGTATTCTGCCCAAAGGGCTGTTTGCTCCCCATCCTGCCTTACATCAAACAACAGATCGGTCTGCGCGGATTCACCTTCCGAATCTACAGCCGATTCCTCCATACCCGCAAAGCTTAATCTATCCTTCCCGCTTACCACCATATTGAACATGGCGCGGTACAACGGATTGCGGCTGTTCAACCGGTCCGGGTTAATGGCTTGTACAAGCCGCTCAAACGGAAAATCCTGCATATAATAGGCATCGTTCACCTTACCTTGAACCCTCTTCAGCAGGTCTGCAAAAGACTGTTCTTCATCTACATTAAGGCGAATAGCTACAGTATTGACAAAGAACCCGGCCATCTGGCTTAATTGAGAGCCGTAATGCCGTCCGTTAAACACCGTTCCGACAACAACTTCCTCCTGCCGGGCCAGCTTATGAAGAAGTATATAATAGACGGATAGCAGTCCAGAGAAGAGGATCGCCTTATTATTCAAGCATAGAGCGCGCAGTGGCTTCAGTAGTTCTTCCGGCAGAATCACCCCTGTCAACGCCCCCTTAAAGCTGACCTGTGCAGGTGCCGGCAAGTCCGTGGGCAGGTCCAGAATGGGCAATTCTCCCTTGAATTCCTCCAGCCAATAACGCTCCTGTTCCCTCGTGTGTTCCTCGGAGAAAGCTTTGCGTTGCCACTTTACATAGTTACCATAATCGAGCTTCAACTCCGGTAAGTCCGTTGCCGCAGGATCAAGTAAGGCGTTATAGATATGCTTTAGATCACGCCACAGGAGTTCAAAGGTTGTCGCATCCGAAATGATATGATGCAGCTTTAACACGATGTAAAATTCTTGCCCGGCAGTCTGTACCAGATTTGCCTGGAACAGCGGATCGCTTCCGCTAAGCTGAATAGGTATCCGCCAGGCATCGGACAGCAACTGCTGTATCCCGACCTCCCGACCTTCTCCAGCAGTCAAGTCTGTATAAATAAACAACTCTGAGACATCCCTTGTGAAATATTGACAGAGTTCGCCTTGTTGCCGTTTAACTATGCATCGCAGCACACTGTGCCTTCTAGCCAGTTCTGCCACAGCCTTGCGTATCGTCGAGACTTCCAGGGTTCCGGAATATTTACGTACGGATACCCGATTCCAAACCGGGCTGTCCGGCATCAGCTGCGATAAGAAAAATAACCGTTCTTGCTGAAAGGACAGCGGTGCTGAAGCGGCTTTCTCAGTTATGGCAGGCAAAGAGTACTTTCGTTTCTCCAGAGTCATTACAATTCATTCCCTTCTCCTGAATTCAGGCACGGCTCTCTTTTCTCATAAGTTCCTCAACAATGATCATCCGCTGAATTTCTGAGGTCCCATCTCCGATTTCGGTTAGCTTAGCATCTCTATAGAACCTTTCCAAAGGCAAGTCCCTTGAGTATCCGTATCCGCCGAAGATCTGTACCGTATTTTTGGTTACCCGGTTTGCCGTTTCCGAGGCGAACAGCTTAGCCTCAGAAGCTTCTTTGGTGTATGGCTTACCCTCTTCCTTCAAGCGGACAGCCTTCTCCAGCAGCAGCATGGAAGCGTTGATTCCCATTTCCATATCAGCGAGCATGCCCTGAATAGCCTGGAACTGGAACAGATATTGGTCGAATTGCTTCCGCTGCCTGACATATTCCAGGCACTGCTTACGGGCTTCCTCGGCAATCCCGAGAGCAATGGCAGCCATCCCCAACCGGGCAGATACCAAAGTATGATGCAAGATTTTTAAGCCGAAATTCCTTTTTCCAATTAAATGAGTCTTTGGTACCCTCACATGATCAAAAGTTAACGAGCCCGTATCTGAGCCCCTCATCCCCAGCTTTCTTTCCTTCTTTACACCTGTGGAAGCACCTGGCATGTCCTTTTCCAGGATGAATAGGCTAATGCCGAGCGCTTTCTTATCGGGCGCGGTTTTGGCGGCGACAATATAATAGTCAGCCACATTGGCATTGGTGATAAAGGCTTTGCTGCCGGTAATTTCGTAATAATCGTCCTTTTCCACTGCTGTGGTCATCATGGATGCCATGTCCGAGCCGCTGCCGGGCTCCGTCAAGGCAAATGCGCCTACCTTCTCACCCAAAATCATCTGTCTGAGGAACGTCTGTTTCTGCTCCTCCGTTCCGAACGCCTGAATAGGTGTACAGCTTAATGTACTATGCGAGACAAGCGTCATCGCTGTGGAAGCGCAGATACCGGCTATCCTGCGGATCACTGTAAGATAAACGCTGTAATCAAGCCCCAATCCTTCATAGTTCTGCGGAAAAGGAATGCCTGTAAGTCCGATTCGACCCATCTCCTTCAAATTCTCCAGAGGGAAACGTTCACTTTCATCAATCTCCTGGGCAATCGGCGCAACAAATTCTGTTATAAAAGCATCTGTGGATTCAAGAACAATCTGACGTAACTGTGAATCGTCCATATCTCACACTCCAAATGTCTTGTGCCATAGCTCCAAAGCGATTAGTGCATGAGCCGTTCGGAAGATGGCCAGATTATCAAGCTTCGTGTAATCTCCGGTTTTGTTCAAAAAATCGCTGACCTTCTTCCGGTCAAAATAAGCCGCAATTTTCGAATTACCTGAATGCATCAGCTCAAGCGCCATATTTCTTTGCTGGAAGAGAGATTTGGGATCAACGGGAAAAGGAAAAGGCTTCTTCTTCCTGCTAACGATCTCATCCGGGAGAAAGGCCTTGCTTACTTCTTTCAAGAACCATTTCTCTGTACCGTCTTGGATTTTCAGATGGGAGGGCAGACGCGCTATCTGTTCGACGATCCGATAATCCAGAAACGGCACCCTTACCTCTACACTGGATGCCATACTCATTTTGTCCTGCCGTTCCAGCATTTCGAGCAAATAGACCTTCAGGAACATATAAAGCACTTTGTTGATGGTGTCACCTGTACTGAATTGGTTCATCATCCGGTTGATCGCGAGACTCAGACGTTGCCTGTAATGAGTGGATGTCTCCATCGCTGGGTCCAACAGACCGGAAACCTCTTCATAATATGGGGACCACGGAAACTGGTTCATCCGGCCGATTGATTGCTCTTGCAAAAAGAAGAAATACCCTCCGAACAGCTCATCTGCGCCTTCCCCGGAAATGACAACTGTGGCTTCTGCCTTTACCTTCTGATACAGCAGGTACAGGGACGGTGTTGTCAATTCAACCGGCTTCTCCATATGCCAGGTGACCTTCTCCATGATCCCTGAATATTCAGAGGGATCGAGTACATATTCGTGATGAGTCGTCGGCAGGCGTTCTGCGAGCAGGCGGGCATAGTATGTATCGCTGTTTTGGAAATTCATCTTTACATTATTGGTGAATTCAATCGAAAACGTGTTGAGGCGGGAAGGTGAAGCGGCAGAAGCCATCGCCGTCAGCAGGCTGGAATCTAAACCTCCGCTCAGTAAAGAGCCGAAAGGCACATCACTCATCAACCTCATTTGTACCGATTCCGTCAACAGGTCCACGAATTCGTCCTTCCACTGTTCCAGGGAGCCCGGGGAATGATCCGAATCCAGATTCAGCTCCCAGTAAGGGGCAAGCCGCATTTCACCGTTGATTAAGGTCAGTGTGTGTCCGGGAGGAACAGCGTATATGTTGCGGAACATAGTTCGCTCATCCAGAATTGCAGTACTGAACAAATATTCGGGAATAGATCCGGGTTCAAGCTGAACAGGTACGTCAGGATGTTGTAGAATCGCTTTGATCTCTGAAGCAAATACAAAACAGTGATCGTCCATATAGTAATAAAGCGGCTTCACTCCCATACGGTCACGGGCAAGAAGCAAGGTACCTCTAGAGGGGTCCCACAAGCCAAAAGCGAACATACCGTTGCACTTCTCAATCCACCCGGTTCCATATTCCTCATAACCATGGATAATGACTTCTGTATCACAATCCGAACGAAAGCGATGCCCCTTTTGCTGAAGTTCCACCTTGAGTGCCTTATAATTGAATATTTCACCGTTATAGGTAATCCAGACTGTGTTATCTTCATTGCACATCGGCTGTTGTCCGAGGCTCAGATCTATGATGGATAGCCTGCGGTGACCAAGCCCCACATGGCCGTCAATATGGGTTCCGCAGCCGTCAGGCCCCCGGTGGAACATTACATTATTAATGTTTGTCAGTACGTCTTGCGAGACAGGTTGCTCCCTGTTCAAATTATAGATTCCGCAAATCCCGCACATGGTGCACTCCTTCCGAAGCCGCTAAAGGCAGCTTAGTAGTAATACCAAATCGTATCGTAATCGCGAGAATCCTCACCCATCTGCTCAAGCTCAGCCAAGTAATCGGCAATGGGCTTGTCTTTGTATATGTAGGTATTGACAGGGGCCATGTATTTCTCCCATGGATAGAACTCATAAATTCTGCTGCCATCGCTGTGAATCATAATCACATCATGATCCTGCCATGAATTCAGCTCGTTTTTTCCGAGTGAAGGGATATTAAACACAGGCTTGTCGGTGCGTACGGTTCCGGGCATGAGCCGCGCTTCCTCTTTCTGCTCCTGCAGCAAGCGGGCGATCGGTACTTTGTAATCCTCTGTCTCCTCTTTCCCCTTCAGATTAAACAGATAATACGGCGTGATTCCGATGCTCTTCAGGCTCTCCCGCAAGAAACATGTCTCAAATCTTCTGCTGTTATAGAGCGTATAGACCTGCTGATTGAGGACATCAATACCAATTCGCTTCAGCTTCCCGACGGCTTCTGCCATCTCCCAGGAGATCTCATAGGCATGTTCGACATGGGTAATGATTGTAATCGTCTGGTGGGGAGGGTTATGGTAACGTTCCAGTATAGCAAGCAGCTCATCGTCGATTCTCATCGGCATGGTCACGAGGGTCCGCGTGCCAATCCGGATTCGCCGGATATGCTCCATCTCCCGGAAGCTCGACAAAATCGACTGCAGCTTTGTATTTCCAAGCGTTAACGGATCTCCTCCGGTAATGAGAACCTCATTGATACCGGTATTGCTCTTGAACCATTCCATTGAGCCCTTCAAATCGGCTGGCAGGGGGTCGGCAATATCCTGATAATCATCGGAGAGTTCCCAGTTCCGCTGACAATACACACAGATTTGCGGACACCACAGAAACGGCTTTATGATGGCCACCTTGGGATATCTTCGGGTAATATGCTCTTCCGGCGAAGTATCAGCTTCCCGCATGAAATCAAGGGCTTCCCTTGAACCGGTTGTTTCATCCAGCATCTTGTGAACATAATTACTGCTCGGGATTACCTGTGCCCGCAGACATGAATCGCTTCCGCCGGATATACGCTCACGATCCATCAGAGACAGATAGAAAGGGGTAATCCCAAAAGCCAGGCCATGCTCGGTAGCTTCGCGGATGCCATGGTCCTCCTCGTCTGATAAGGCTATGACCGACTGAATATCGCCGCTTTTCCTGTAGATTTTTCTCAGATGCCATTTGTATTCGTTCCAGTCCTCCAGTGAACCGTCCAACTGCTGTAAAATAAGGTCTCTTGTCTCGTTTCGTCTGCCGATAATATCCGGCTCCAGTCCCGAACGGTACCCATTCTTCTTCTTAATATACTGGTACTCATCCGTCTTGCCATTCAGGTAATGAGAGCGTACAATCGCTGCCTCCCGGCCCTGCAGATGGATAAATTCAGGCACCTCGCGGATACATATGCCGGATTTGGAATAAATGCCGGATAATCCGATGACCCCCTTATACAGATGCATAATATCCTCCAGGAAGGCATCGCTGATCTCCGGCCACTCGCGTTCCCGCCAATGCGTTGTTGCCAGGTGGTATAGCACCGTAAGGCAGCTGTGGCCGCTCTTCTTTTCACTGCTCAATGAAATAATTGTCCGGAATACATGGATGCAGTCGCGTGTATTCTTCTTCTCCAGAGGATGTAGCTGGCAATTCGCATCCATAATGGCCATTTCACACTGGCTGAGATAGGAATAGAGCTGTTCTCTGGCAGCTGAGACTGTCGGGCTGAGTACGAATATGCGCAAAATCTCCGGATTGGCATCCAGTAATTCCGATATTTTCTCTCTTGAAGCCATAGCCGTTCCACTCACCTTTGTACGGATTTTTGCAACAGGTCTGCCAGCGCTTCCTCTACCTCTGCGGCAAGCTCATCCGACTTGCGGTCCGGGTCCTGCACCCGCTGCAATGCTTCTTCGCGGCTGATGATTCCCTGCCTGACCAGCATGCTCATCTCAAAATCGTAAGGATGGAAGTGATATGTCTCACAATGCTTTTTGATTCCCAGTGAATTGAGCTTACAGTTCGTCGAATTCGGGTCGACATCCGTTGGCTTTCTCCATCCTAATGCTCTGATCTCCTGATAGATCACGTTCTCGTCATATCCGATGATCGGAAAGATATTGATCACATAAGGAAATGGCTTCGTCTTATACTCTGCCGGAGTCAGCATGAGCAGGTCATACAAGCTGTCATTCCCGATCTGCTCGACCAGAGGCTTGAACAGGTTTTTCCGCAGCCCGAAAGGAATCTTGTTGTCCTGATAAATCAGTTCACTCTCAGACTGGATCAATTGCCCCGGGCTGTTGCCCAGCATGACCATGGGAATGTGCTTCTCAATAGCTACTCTCAACGCCATTGTCGATACCATACGGATACAAGAGATGCAGATTCCGCTTCCGAACTTGGTGAGATGATCGGGGTAGATATGAGGGACGCAGCTTTCGGCGAACATCTGATTTAAGGAGCCTTGTCCCGGCTTTACGATCAGATGATCTACATTCAGTGTATTCAGTACTGTGCGCATATTCTGGAAGGAAGTCTCTGACATAAAGCCGTTGTCGAATGTAACGGCCAGTATGGAAAGCTGATAACGTTCTTGCAGGAGTTTAATTAAATAGGTGCTGTCCTTACCGCCACTGTAAGCCACGAGAGCATCATAGCTGCTGCCCTCCAGTGCTTTGCTGACCTGAATGATGTTCTCCAGCTTTTCTTGTATATGCTCTCCCGCTGAAAAGAGGATTTGTCCTTCGGCCTCCTGGCAATAGTGACACACGCCCTCGGAATCAAAATGAATCTCCGGGAATGTCTCAGGTAATATACATCTCACACAGCGTTTCATGTAATAGCCCTCCCTTACCTGTATGCCAGTCCTCATAACTCAGACCGGTTAATCTTGAAAGTAGCGGTTCTTGGCAGCTCACTCACGAATTCAATGGAGTGAGGCACCATATAATGCGGAAGATGCTGCCTGCTATACTGAATGACTGCTTCCTTACTTAACATGCATTGATTGCCGCTTATGATAAGCGCCTTGATCCGCTCGCCGGATTCCTCAACCCAAATCCCAGTAACAGCCACCTCTTCAATCCCATCCATACGGAGCAGTACTTCCTCAATCTCTTCGGGACTGATGCGAAACCCCATTGACTTTAGCATCATATCCTTACGGCCTGCAAAATACAGATATCCGTCCCCGTCACGCTTTGCCAAATCACCGGTATAAAGCGCCCGGCCGCGAAAGCGGCGTTCATTCTGCTCTGGATTGTTCCAGTAGCCAGGCGAAATGAACGCCCCTTCATGAACGATTTCACCCACTTCGCCCGGGGCGCAATCTTCTCCCTGCTCATCTAAGATTCTTATCGTTACTCCAGGCAGCGGTTTGCCGATAGACGAGGGTTTGCGCTCGAAATCTTCCGGCGGCAGGCAGGTAGAACGGAACGCCTCGGTCGTTCCATACATCATATAGAATCTGGTATTGCTCAGAATCTGTCTGAGCCGCATTAAATCATCATGAGGGAACACTTCCCCGATAATTGACACATACCGCAAATGCGGATATTGATTCCTGGAGAAAGGAGAATGGCGTTGAAGGAGCATCCGCCAGAATGATGGGACCGCATGAAAACCTGTGATGCGCTGGTTCAACATCGTGTTTACAATATCTTGAGGAAACAGCGATTCCTGAAGTACAAGTGTTGCCCCCACGTAAACGGAAGTGAATAGCTGGCTTAACGCTCCGTCGAAGGAAAAGGGGGATACACTGATAATCCGGTCCTCTGAATGATTCTCCAGTACCTGTGCCGAAGTAACGGTAGAGTCAAGGAAGATGCCATGTGTGACAATGATTCCTTTCGGCTTTCCTGTAGAACCTGAGGTATAAATGATGGCAGCCGGGTCCTCACGGCTAATCCCGCTTACTGGCGTGAAGTGGTCTGGCAGTCCTTCAATAATGTCATGGAAGCCTCCAGGCGTTAACGGGTCCGAGAAGATGGGGACAACCTCCGCAGGCTCCCCGCTTTTTAAATCCGACTTATTCCATATACCCTTCTTGGATTCATGCAGAAAGAGCAGCTTCATCCCGCAATCCCGGATGATATGCGCCAATTGCTCCTCCTTGAAATGCGGATTAAGATGAACAAATACAACTCCAGCCTTCATCGCACCAAAGATTACTAGCACTTCTTCAACACATTTTGTTGAGAAGATACCGACCCGGTCTCCTTTTTCCACACCCATAGACACCAGGAAACGGGCAACCCGATTTGATGCCTCCTCCACTTCACGATAGGTGTAGTGCCGTTCAGCCGCATAGAAGCCCGGCTTGTCCGGAGTTTCTTCCGCCGTCTTAGTGAGGGCCTCATGGATGAACATCCCGTTACTGCTCCTTGGTCTTTCTTTCGACAAGGCTAACCAGACCATCAATCGTACCAAAATGATGCATATCCACGTCCTCATCCGACAGTTCAATGCCAAAATTGTTTTCCAGATAGGAAATGATATCTAGCACATCCAGGGAAGTTAGCAGGCCAAGCTCAAACAGATTCGCAGAGCGGTCCTGTATATCCTCATTTGTGATCTTTTGAATATAAGCCGAAACATCTTCCAGTAATACGTTATTCATGGTTACACCATCCTCCAGATAGGTTTTTAAGATTTAAGTGTCAAGCTTTTCCCCTTCACATACTCCGTAATCCTTGGAATAATCTTCTCTAACTCTCCTACAAATCCATAAGAAGCATATTGAAAAATAGGAGCGTTGCGGTCAGTATTGATTGCGATTACAGTTGCGGACTTCTCCATCCCTACGATGTGCTGCAGGGCGCCGGAGATTCCGCAGGCAATGTAGACACGTGGTTTAACCACTTTACCGGACTGTCCAATCTGATGCGATACATCCAGCCAGCCGGCTTCGACAACAGCCCGGGTCGCCCCGACCTTGGCGCCAAGCGCTTCCGCCAGCGACAGAATTATCGGGAGATTCTCAGCCTTGCCGATCCCGCGGCCTACGGCCACAATAACATCCGAGTCTGTAAAGTCGCTTAACCAACGCTCAATCTTCCGAACCTCCAATACTTCATAGAACGACTGAGAAGTAGATATATGACCAGACCAATTCTTCAGTTGTCCGCAGAAGCCTTCGATCTGCTCCGCTGGCTCAAAAGCACCTTCTTTCAAAGTCGCCATTTGCGGTCTGTGCTGTGGCATATGAATACTCGCCATTACCGAACCGCCAAATGCTGTTCTCGTTGCCACCAGCGTACCCTGCACGCTATCGAGATGAACATCAATACAATCGGCACACAATCCGGTATGCAGTCTTGCCGCAACGCCGGCCATGATGGAACGCGCATGCCTTAGTCCTCCTGCCAAGACAATTTCAGGCTTCATAATCCCTAACAATTCAGCAATCCATTGAATGCGAAGATCCTCGGCGTAATAGCCAATACCTTGCTGTTCCACGAACCATAGCTCGTCCACACCATACCGGGCGAACTCGCTGGCAAGCTCATGTGTATGCTCACCGATAAGAATGGCATAGATTTTCAGATCACTTTGCGCCTGCAGCCGCCTCGCAGCTCCAATGACTTGAAGAGCGGATAAGGATAGTTTGTCATCACGGGATTCGAGATACAGGCAGATGCCTTTACATTCTTGCCCTGAGCTTGTCTGCATCCCAGCATCTTGTTCGTCCTGCTCATTGAAGATTGCTTCCATGGGACATGTATCCTTACAGACACCACATTGAAAGCATACAGATTCGTCTATAATCACCCTTCCATCGCTGACAGTAACAGCCTCAAACAAACAGACTGCCTTACACTTCAAACAATAGCTGCACTTGGACTGTATAATCTTCATATGAAATCCCCATCACAATTGCAGTACATGAGATACAACCTCCATAAATTCACTTGGATTACACTCATCAAAAAATTTCGTGGAATTTACTCGCTGGTGATTTTTTTCACAATTAACGGTATGAAGCACTTGGGTTGGCGAGCCTGACTTACCCACATTAGCAGAATTCAGCGGCAGATCTTCAGCTGACCATATCGTTATTTCTGCCCGGGCAGCTGCTATTCTTCCCCGGATAGATGGTATTCGTGGAGTATTGCAGCTTTTTCTTACAGCTAACAATGCAGGAGTGGGCAGCTTAACAACCAGCCTGGACTCTTCGTCTGCTTTTTCAATAAGGACCGATTGGGGATGAAGGGCGTTAATTTTCTCTACTCCGATGATATGCGGAATGCCAAGAAGCTCGGCAATGCCAGGTCCTACCTGCCCCGTCTCCCCGTCAACGGATTGTTCTCCTGTAATAACGATTCCGAAACTGCCCAGCTTCTGTATGCCCGCTGCAAGAATGCAGGAGGTTGCATAGGTGTCAGAGCCGGCAAACTGTGGTGAAGATAATAATACCGCTTCATCTGCGCCCATCCCCAGCAGTTCTCTTAATTGCTCCTCACATTTCCGGGGTCCCATGGACAGGCAAGTAATGTGTCCGCCATATTGTTCCTTCAGACGAAGTGCTTCCTCTAATGCATTTAAGTCATTGGGATTGTTGAGAAGGTGATAAGCCTCCCTGTCAAACTCACTATCTGCACTCGCATGAATATCCGGTACCTGTTTGATGCATACGACGATTTTCATCTAGCCCTCCTCATACTCAAGTTTTGTCTTATGTATAAGCACAAATGATAGATTAACAAATTAAGTAAACTTTGTATCATCAATCCTATCATTAATAAAATTCAAAATCTGTCATTAAATGTCGATTGAAAAATTTTCACTTTTTTATCACAAAACATCCCTCACTATATTGTTGATCATGCTGAAAGTACAAGGTGTATGATTAATTTTGCAGGTATTTAGCAGAGGATGAAGTTGGTTTTTGGTTACGTTGAAGACAGCCACATCATAGTTTATTCTATCGTCATCAATCATACCCGGGCTTCCATCTAACTGCTAGGTGGACCTATTGGAGTCAAATTAACATCTACGGTAACTGCGTTGTTCATGCGACTGTTAAGGAGAGGGAGATTCACTTATCAGGTCGTTTAATAAGTTAGCGAGCGGCGCCTCCGTCTCCGCCACTACTGCTCTTTCCTTGAATAATCCAATGTCTTTGACTCACCTCGAGACCTCCATTTCCGGTAAGATAATCTATTCCGATTTACATGAATCCCGCCAATAAGAGAGAATCTTAAAATCATTGTACGCCTTAAACTTAAGCTTAAAGCAACAGCTTTTTGGAAGCGGTTGATGTTCTTTGGAACGTCAAACAGCCCCCACCTTGTTATTAAGATGAGGGCCAGTATTAGTTACAATCTTCTATCCTCGGCTCAACCGCACCGGCTATACCCGCAATTCCCGCAAGTCTTACACCCCTCAATATTAATCAGCGAGGCGCTGCCGCAGGAGGGGCAGAGATCCCGCGAAGCAGTAGCGTGGCTGTGCGCGTCATGACCGCCGTGGTTATCGTTGGTGGCTGCCGCAGGAACGGTAGATTTCAGCTCAGCGCTCAGCGCCTCATTGAAATCAAGCTCCAGCGTAGCCGCGATAGGTGCTGGGATATGGTCGTCATCGGCATTGTTCAGCACATGGGTCTCCAGGGCCTTGGCTACCGCATCAGCGATGGACTCGACGCGGTTCGCGCCGAAGCCGATAGCGCCAGAGCCGCCGATGCCCTTGAGGTGCTTGATCAGCAGGCCGACCTTCTCGCCGTGGTCGCCGTAGCGCAGGAACAGCGAGCAGACGCGGCCCAGGGCTTCCGCCATGGCGAAGACATCAGAGCCAGCCTTGCCCACGTTCAGGAAGATTTCGGCCGGGATGCCATCAAGGTCATTGATCGTGATATACGCCATGCCGAACGGCGTGTTGATCTTATAGGTCGCTCCGCGCAGCACCTGCGGGCGCTTCTTGTATTGCTTGTCCACTCCGCTGGCCGCCGGCTGTAGACCCGGAGCAGCTTCCATAGTCATTGGCTTTACGGCCACAGTAGCCGGAGCTGCCGATTCGACTTCTTTTTCCACTGTTTCAACTTCTGCCCCAGCATCCTTCTTGTCTTCCTTCTTCGCCGTTTCCAGTACCTGCACATCACGGCTACCATCGCGGTAGATGGTCACGCCTTTACAGCCCAGATCGAAGGCCATCTCATACAGTTCGGCGGTCTCTTCCACCGTGAAGTCGGACGGGCAGTTCGCGGTCTTGGAGATCGAGCTGTCCACCCAGCGTTGGATGGCGGCCTGTGCACGGATATGATCCTTGGCGGACAGGTCCATCGAAGTGACGAAGTATTCCGGCAGCTCCTCTCCCGGATGGGCTTCCAGCCATTCCTGGGCGATCGGCACGAACTGCTCGTCATAGCCGAGACGGCTCTGGCGGAAATATTTGAAGGCGAAATACGGCTCGATGCCTGTAGATGTTCCGACCATAGTTCCAGTGCTGCCTGTAGGAGCCTGGGTAATAACAGTCACGTTGCGCATGCCATGCTTGCGGATCGATTCGCCAACCTCCGGATAGACCTCAGTAATATTCCGCATGAAGCCGCTCTGCAGATATTTGTCGGTGTCAAACGCCTGGAACGAGCCCTTCTCTCCTGCAATCTCAGCCGAAGCCAAATAGGCCTCGCGGGCCATGAAGCCGTAGAGCTTGTCCAGGAACTCCAGCGATTCGGGGCTTCCGTAGCGGATATTCAGCTTAATCATCAGCTCAGCCAGTCCCATGGTGCCGAGGCCTACGCGGCGTTCGAGCTTCTGGTTCGCTTCATTTTCCGGGAAATGATACGGCGTCTTATCGATAACATTGTCCAGGAAGCGGACGGAATACCGGGTTGTTCTCGCCAGATCTGCCCAGTCCACATCATGGTTTTCGGCATCGTAGAACTTGGAAAGATTGACGGCAGACAGGTTGCACACGCCCCAGCCGGGCAGGCCCTGTTCACCGCAAGGATTGGTACATATGATCGGATTGAAATACCAGCTATTAGACATCTGATTATAATACTCCATGAAAACAACGCCCGGCTCTGCCGATTTCCAGGCCGATTCGATAATCGTCTGCCAGATATCGCGCGCTTTGACGGTACGGTAAGGAATGACGCGGCGGTTGTCGGCCTTCCATTTATCGAGATCGCCGTCCCACAGGGTGTCGTAATCCGGGTCAGTCGTGTCGGGGAAGACAAGCTCCCAGTCCAGATCCTCCTTCACGGCCTTCATGAAGCTGTTGCTCACGCATACAGACAGGTTGGCGTTCGTCACCTGGCCCATCGTCTGCTTCACAGTAATGAAGTCCAGCACATCCGGGTGCCAGTCGTTAATCATCAGCATCAGCGCGCCGCGGCGGCTGCCGCCCTGTTCAATCAGTCCGGTAGTGTAGCTGAAGAGGCCGCCCCAGGACACAGAGCCGCTGGAGGAACCGTTCACCCCACGGACAATAGCGCGGCGCGGACGCAGCGAGGACAGATTGATGCCAACCCCGCCGCCGCGGGCCATAATCTCGGTCATCTCGGAGAGGGTCTCCATGATGCCGCCACGGCTGTCTTTTGGAGAGGGAATGACATAGCAGTTGAATAACGTAAGCTCTTCGCTTGCTCCGGCGCCAGCCGCAATCCGCCCCCCGGGAACCAGCTTCCAGTCATCCAGAATGGAGCGGAAACGGCTTGTCCACTCCTCCTGAAGCTCGGGCGTCTTCTCTACTGAGGCCATCGCAGCCGCAAGACGGTCCCACATCTCCTCCGGTGTCTTCTCAATGTTCAGCGTCAGCTTCTCGACATCCGACTGCACCAGCTCGCCGCTGCGGGTTCGGACCGTAACGATCCGGCCTGTGCGCTCCACAATTTCACCGACCTCCTTGGTCGGGAACTTCGGATCATCCTTGGTCAGGACCAGCACCACATCGCCTACCTTGGCATTATTGCTGTCCGCGTCCTTCCAGGCGTAACGGTCCAGGAATATTTTCTCGCTCAGACCCTCTAGACGCTTGTTGTGTTCCACTGTACTCAATACCAAAACCTCCCGGGAATGTAATAGTTCATGCTTCCGGCGGCAAGGCAGCCGCAGCCTGCTTGTCCGGCGAAAGCTCCTTTTGTCAATAACAAACTGCCGGATTAAATCCGCATACCCGCTAAATTTCATGCTTTTGTAACAATATATGGTGTGCGTTAACTTTTAAACTATACCACATGTTGTGGATAGAGGTCTTTTTTGAAAAAGCAGCCCCAGGCAGGAATAACGGAAAATTGGGAAAAGAAAGGCTCATTTCCTCCCTCTTTCTCGCTTTTTTGCAGGGCACCGGAACTGAAAGCTTTCAAGGCGGATTACAGCGTTCCTCTGTGAATTCCATGCGCCTCTGGTTATGAAATCTCTCTGAAACGAGCATACTACTGCTACGCATTTCGATATGAAACTGCGACGGAGGAGGCTGCAACATGACGCAATTATTCCGCAATTCCTTGCCCCAAGAGAAGGTAACTTCTGCGCCGCTGCTGCCTGTTCCTCTATCTTTTGAGCGTAACTGGCTGCATGATCTGGAATCGAGACTCGATAAAGGCGGGCCGTGGGGCGACTGGCGCTTATCCCGCCTTGCTGTGCAGGGAGAGCAGTCGGGGCTGGTGACCAGCTTCGATGAGCTGCAGTGTATGAAGCATCTGTCCGGGCTGTCTCCCCTTCCCCATCAGCTGGATACGGCGCACAAGGTGCTGTTCGAGATGTCGGGAAGGGCGATTCTGGCCGATGAAGTCGGACTTGGCAAGACCATCGAAGCGGGGCTTGTGCTGAAGGAGTATCTGGTACGCGGGCTGGTGAGCAAAGTTCTGATTCTGGTGCCGGCCTCGCTTGTCCTGCAATGGGTGCGGGAGCTGAATACGAAGTTCGGAATCTCTGCCGTAGCGCAAAAGAAAGCCTATTCCTGGGGCAATGACATTGTCGTCGCCTCGATGGATACAGCCAAGCGTGACCCGCATAAGGAAATGCTGCTGAGCCAGGAGTATGACATGCTGATTATCGACGAAGCCCATAAGCTGAAGAACAAGAAATCGACCAATTATCAGTTCGTACAGCAGCTCCGCAAAAAATATTGCCTGCTGCTCACCGCCACCCCCGTGCAGAACGATCTCGGCGAGCTGTTCAATCTGATTACGCTGCTCAAGCCGGGTCAGCTCGGGAATCAGGGCGATTTTGCTGCCAATTTTGTGGTGGATAAGCGTCAGCCCAAGAATGAGGTTCAGCTCCGGGGCGAGCTGTCCAAGGTCATGATCCGCAACCGCCGGGGCGAAGGCCCGGTGAATTTCACCAAGCGCAAGGTGCGCAATATCCCCCTCACCCTCTCCGCAGAGGAGAAGGCGCTGTATGATGGCGTGACCGCTTTTGTCAAAGAACAGTATCAGGAGGCAGGCGGTAATCTCAGCAGTATGCTCTCCCTGGTCACGCTTCAGCGCGAGGTGTGCAGCAGCCGGGATGCGGTGTTCGTTACGCTGGTGAATCTGATCAAGAAGCTGCCTGCCGATTCGCCGAAGCGTGAGCGGATGATGGGGCTGCTCCAGACGATCCGTACGGTCAAGACGAATACCAAGGCGGAGAAGACGATGGAGTTAATCCGCGATATGAACGAGAAGGTGATCGTCTTCACGGAATACCGGGCCACGCAGGAGTATCTGCTTCAGTATTTCCGTGATCATGGACTGCAATGTGTAACGTACTCGGGCGGGATGAACCGCGGCAAAAAAGACTGGATGATGGACCTCTTCCGCGGACGCGCCCAGGTGATGATTGCCACCGAAGCCGGCGGCGAAGGGATCAACCTGCAGTTCTGCCACCATATGATCAATTTCGATCTGCCGTGGAACCCGATGCGGGTCGAGCAGCGGATCGGCCGGGTCCACCGGCTCGGTCAGGAGAATGATGTGGTCATCTATAACCTCTCCACCGAAGGGACGATTGAAGAGCATATCCTCCACCTGCTGCATGAGAAAATCAACATGTTCGAGATGGTCATCGGCGGGCTGGATGTCATTCTGGAGCGCTTCGAGCAGAAGGGCTCGCTTGAGAAAAGCCTGTACAAAATCGTGCTCGAAGCGGGCAGCGACGAGGAGCTGCGCAGCGGGCTGGATACGATCGGCGATTCGCTCAGTGAACTGACCCACGCGGGGCTGGATGATAGCGGGGTGCTGGGCTGATGCTGACGCCTACAGAGGTGCGCAAGCAGGTCATGGATTATCTGGAAGCGACCGAATGCACCATTCTTGAATCCTCTCCGCTGCATGTGACGGTGAAGCTCTCCCCGCGCGCGGACCGGATGCTGACGGACCGCCCTTATTATTGGGGCTTCGTGGAGCGCACGGGCGTAGATCCCGAGACCCTGTCCTTCAGCTTCGTTTTCGACCCGCAGAAGTACGATGAACTGGCCGCGCAGGCCGCTGCGCCTGCGGCCCGCCCGCGCGGCGGGGCCAGCCGCCCGGCAGGGGCGGGAGCGCCGCCGGGTCTGGCCGGGGCAGCGGATGCCGAAGCTGCTGCGGAGCCGCTTGGCGCAGCGCAGGCGCAGGGAGCGGCGCTGCCGCCCGGGGTATCGGCTGCGCCGGAGGACAGCATCCTCGCGCGGTACTTCGGCATCGTCCCGGCGCTGCCGCGCCTCGGACCGGGCATGATCCGCCGCGAGGACGTAACCTACGGCAGCAAGCGCCTGCGGCAGATCTGGTCGGCGGCGCTGGACGAAGGCCGGTGCCTACAGCTGTTCGAGGACCCTGGCCTCAGGCAGCGGACCACCCTGTTCTCGGCCGCCTACGAGCCGTGGCTGGCGGTCTGCTACAAGGTCGAGATGACCTGTGACCTGAAGCGCGAGGAGCTGCATTTCATCGCGGTCTCTTTGACCACCGGGCTGATCGTTCCAGACTTCGAGGCCCGGCTGGCCGGCAAGGAGCTGACGCCGCGGCTGCCGGAGAACATTCATGTCCAGCCGTTCGAGCTGGGGATAACGGACGGGGCCGACCGGCTGGAGGGATATCTGACCTCGAAGCTGGCACTGCTGGATTACACCTGGGCGGAAGAAGCCCGCGAACGGCTGGAGCTGGAGCTTAGCATCGTGGACATCTACTACGCAGAACTGCTCAAGGAGCAGGATGAGGAGAAGCGCCTCGCCGTAGAGGAGCAGTTCAACCGCCGCCGCCAGGAGACCTCGTGGCAGTATGAGCCGCAGATTGCAGTTTCTGCCGTCACTTACGGATTGTTTCATCTGCGCAGCACATAGAATGTGACCCCGTCCGCTAAAAGCAGGCAAAAAAACAGCGAAACTCCCGCCGCCCGGCGCGACAGCAAGCAACAGCCTTTTCAGGGCTTGTCCCCTACAATGAACAGTAAGAAGCGTAAATTCCCTCAAGAACAGGAAAGGTGACTGAACCTATGAATATCACTGCGAGGCAAAAGAGCTCCCGGCGGCGTGGCCGCCTGCTCCTCTGTCTGATTCTTGGACTGACTCTGCTGGCTGCCAGCGCATCCTCTCCTCAGGCACTAGCATCACAAGCCAGCCGGACGACCGTGATGCAGGCCGTTACGCAGGAGGTTCTTCCGGGACTTGAAATGAAGCCGATTCCAGCGCCGGAAACGCTGAAGGCCTTCACCCAGCAGACGATGAATCAGCTCTCGGCGAATGCTCCTTTTAAGGAATGGAAGGATGCCGGCACGGAGGTCTACCCTCTTGGTCCGGGAACACGGAGTTGGCTGGTCAATGTAATGAGCAGCGGACAGCGGATCGGCTATCTCATTATCTCCGCTGCGGATCAGGGCGGCTATCTGCTTAGCGAATACGGAGCCGGAACCGATGGCCTCCCTTATAGTATGACTGAACTGCGCCAGTATCTGGTGCAGCAAGGACTGATACCCTCTAATTCTTATGGTGCCATCGGGGTTACAGCGCTCTATGCTCCAATGCTGCCTGTCTGGAAAATCACTACGGATAACAGAACGCTGTATCTGAATGCTGCCGTTCTGGAGCTGCTGCCCTGGAGTCAGAGCCAGGCTGAGCCTATTCTTAATGCTGCACCGGATGACTCAGCCATGCTGGCCTCCGGTCCGGGCCAGGCACGCACTCCCCAGCCTGCTCTGCGGAGCGGCGGAGAGGATGACCCGTATGCCGACCTCCTGTGGCTGACCGCACCCAGTCTGAAGACGCTGAATGGAGCAAGCCTGAGCGCTCTGCTTCAGGAGCGGGGCAGTCTCGCCTTCCAGTCTTCGGGGCATAACGACACGCTGGGCGCGCCATTCATGATTACAGGCAGCCAGAGCTGGCTGAAGCCAGGCGCTTCCCGGGACCAGGGAAGCACCGAAGCAGCCGTGGTCTATGCCGCTTCCGGTCCAGGCGGCATCCGCTACCTCCCGCTTACCGCTCTACAGAAGGCCGGAACCTTCCACAAGCTGCCGGTACCGCTGCCCGGAGGAACGACGCTGGGCTCGGCTGTTCTGCCCGGTTCAAGCCGGTAGACTGGCGGCACTGGCAGAATTCCTGCTCCACACTGAAACAGCCTTCCCGAGTGCCGTCTGTACGGCACCGCTTGGGAAGGCTGTTTGCTTATGCACCTGATTCACACTCAACGCCCGCCACGGCTCCATTTGCTGCGCCACACGGACCAGGCGAGCGGTAGCGTGCCGAACCATTTTTCCGCCCATGGCTGCTTCTCTGCCTTCCGTCTGGCATGGACAGCCCGAGGGTTCTCAATGTAGACGACTACCTTCTCCGTAATATACTTCACCAGATCATCTCCGCCGGATGCCATCTCGTACACCTCCCAGGTGAGTGCTTGGCGGGTTCCCGCCCCTTGATCTTATACCTATAGTGTGCTCCAATCCTCAGATCTCTAAACCGGAATCCGAAGGTTCGTATGATTTGGGCTGTTAAGGCACAATCTAACAAGACTACACCTGTATAAACCGTCATTAAGTACAAGTAACAGTTGATTATTCCGGCAAGGAGGTTATTCACTTGAGAAAAGCATTGGAGTCCCTTACCGCTACACATTCCCATCATTTAAAAGAGCAGGCCCCGCTGAGATCCCGGCACCGGCTGCAAAAGATCATAGCTGCAGCAAGCGTTCTGCTCATGCTAACAGCAGGCAACCCCGCAGTAATCCATGCGGCTGCCCCCCGTACTAATCCGCAGGCGGAGCTTCCCGGACACCGCCAGCATATGCTCGGCCATGACCAGCGGATCATTCTGATTGATGCCGGGCATGGAGGGATAGACGGCGGAACCTCTTATGGCAGCATTCTGGAGAAGGACATCACCCTCGCCATCTCACGCCGTCTCTTCCTCCTGTTGCGTGCGGACGGCTTCGATACGATCCTGAACCGGACCGGCGATTATGCGCCCAGCGATGAGAATCTGTGGCTGCGCAGCAGATCCCGGCATTTGCGCGATCTGGCCCAGCGCAAGGAGCTGGCAGAGACGCTTCCGGCCAATGTCGTGGTCAGTATCCATATTAACTGGGCGAAATCTCCGTCCAAGCATGGTCCGCTCGTCCTGTACCGCCAGGAAGGTCGCAGCTTCCTGCTGGCCCGGACCATTCAGGATCAGCTCAACCAGCTCTACGGGATGAAGAATGATCCTGTCCGGGGCAAGCCCTTCTACCTGCTCAACAAAATAACCGCCACAACGGTGATCGTTGAGGCGGGATTTGTCAGCAGTCCGGCTGACCGGGAGAAGCTCTGTACACCGAAGGGCCAGGAAGAGATCGCCGAAGCCATTGCGAACGGGATCGCTGCCTACCTTATGGAAGTGTAAGCCGGGAATTCCACTTCCATTCCTCGCGGACCAGATCGGAGATGCCGACGAATTGCACCTTGTCCTTCATTCCGGCAATGCCGCTGCGGATGCCCGCGGCGGTCTCTTTGCCCTGGATGCCGACATGACCGATGGTGACGCAGAACTTTTGGCTCAAGGCCCGCTCCTGCACAAGCTTCATCTGCTTAGCTACATGGCTTGCCGAATGCACATCATCCAGGAAGATATGATTCTCCACCGGCGGCATGCCCAGCTCCCGGGCCATCCGTCCCGCAACTGAACGGTAGTTGGTATGGCTGTCTACGAAGAATAGCCCGCGCTCCTTGCAGACCGCAAGCACGATACCCATGACCCGTTCATCTCCGGTCACCTTGGAGCCCATATGATTGTTGATGCCGATCGCGTAAGGCACATTATCGAGTGCAGCCTCCACCCGCCCCCGGACCTCAGCATCATTCATACTGGTCAGCACGGCCCCTGGCCCCAGCCACTCCGGCTTGCCCTGGCGCGGCTCCATCGGCAGATGGACCAGCACATCGAAGCCCAGCTCATGGGCGCGCCGGGCATCCTGCTCACTGGAGCGCAGGAACGGCATGACTGCGACGGTGATTTTGACGGGCAGGTTGAACATTTCCTCTGTCCCGCGCATGCTGTTGCCGAAATCGTCGATAATGACCGCCACACGGCTGAGTGCCTGCTGCTGTTCCCCAGTTGCCAGGTTGCCCGATGCGTTGTCCCTGCTGCTGTCTGCTGGTGCGGATGCTGAAGCTGTCTTGTCTGCTAATGCAACAGACACCCCATGCGGTGGGATCAGCGCCGCCGACATAATCACCGCTGCGGCCAAAGGATACAGAAGGACACGCTTCACTCTGTGATTGCTTATCTTCAAGATGGAACACCTCCTTCGTGATTCAACAATTGTTCTCATTGTTTGGCTCATGAAGGTTAAATATGTACGGAGCGCTTACGCAATTATTAACAATGAGATGCGTATACGGCACGGGCGGCCTGTCAGCATCTAAGCCACTCCTCCAGCTCCGCGTTTGTCAGCGTCAAGCATCGCCTTCAGCACCTGCTGCGGTGTTACGGCAAACGGCATATTGCTCATCGGACTATTCTCCAGGTTACAGCTGGCCTCAGCAGCCAGCAGCAGCCGGTCCTGCTCCACACCGGCCAATCCCATAGCCGCCAAGGTCACAGGCAGACCAGCCATCCAGCAGAATTCCACGGCTCTGGCAATCTCGGTCTCTTCCGCACCCTCCAGGATCAGCTGCACCAGTGTAGCAAAAGCCACCTTTTCCCCGTGCAGCACGTGCTTGCACTCTTCCAACAGCGTCAGTCCGTTATGAATAGCATGGGCGGCGGCCAAGCCTCCGCTCTCGAATCCGATCCCGCTGAGATAGATATTCGCTTCAACGATGTGATGAACAGCAGCCGTGACAAGGCCCTCACCTGCATCCTTAAGCGCCTGCTGCCCATCCGCAAGCAGCGTATCCAGGCAGGTACGGGCCAGGGCGAGCGCCGCCAGCGACCCGGTCCCTCCGGTGCTGGTTACTGCTCCCGACCGGCTGCAAGCCCGGGCTTCATAATAGGTGGATAAAGCGTCGCCCATCCCGGCGGCCAGCAATCTTACGGGAGCACCTGCAATGATCGCCACATCTGCAACGACCAGATCCGGGCTGCGGCGCAGCGGGAGATACCGGTCGAACGCTCCCGATTCGCTGTACAGAACAGCCAAGGTGCTGCAAGGTGCATCTGTCGAAGCGACGGTCGGCACCAGCATCACCGGCAGATTAGCGAAATGGCTGACGGCCTTTGCTGTATCCAGGGTTTTGCCGCCGCCAATGCCTACGATAGTCCCCACCTGTCCCCTATCCAGCTCAGCTACCATCTGCTCCACCTGCACCAGGCTGCACTCCCCTTGGAATTCACGCAGCATCAAGGGAAGCTGCTGGGCCGCGAAGCCATCCTTAATCTCTTGCCCATACCTTGAAAGGATATAAGGATCAACTATGGCATACGCTCCTTTATCCCCCATTTGTAGACAGTAACTGCCCAGTCTGGCAATCTCTCCACTGCCCTGAATATATTTTGACGGTGAATAAATGATCTGCGGCATCAATGAATCCCTCCTGCTTCTCCTGATCCCTCACACTTTAGCTTTGGCTTTACGTCCGCTTGGCATCTGCTTGCGGTCTCCGGTCAGCTCGCAGGTCTGCGGGCCCAGATTACCCTGATCGATTTTGACGTCAATGAAATCTACAATTTGCTGCAGCGATGCGATTTGCTCAACAATCTTCTGCCTGTGCTCCATGATCATCACTTGCAGCTCGGGATACTGAGACAGGTCCGCATCCAGAGACAAATCAAGATAAGGCCGCATGTCGTCCAGCGACATCCCCGTTTTTTTGAGGCATGTCACCAGCTGCATCCGGCTCAGGTCCGAATCGCTATAAATGCGGTGGCTGTTCCCCTTGCGCTTCGCCCGGGGCAGCAGCCCAATCTTCTCGTAATATCTTATCGTATCCCCGGACATTCCAGTCCGCTCCGCCGTTTCCTTAATCGAATATCCCTGCTGAAGATCCGTTTCCGCCAGACTCATAGAATCACTCCGTTTCACTGGTCTAATCGTGCCTTCGTTCTATTATATGACTTGGAGCCAGCTCCAAGTCAATGACACATTTTATCGCTTGACTTGGATTCGGCTCCAAGTTATACAATGAGCACCATTCACCACTTCACATGTAGAGGAGCAACCACTATGAAACCATCGCATCCCCATAACATAGCGCTAATCACCGGAGCCAATCACGGCATCGGGCTGGCCCTGACCCATAGACTTCTGAATGAAGGCTGGGCGGTCATTGCGCTGATCCGCTCTGCTTTTGCAGAAGATGACCCGCTTACCCGGCAGGCACTCAGCAGCAGACAACTTCGAATCTATAAGGCGGATTTAAGCGACTTCGGGCAATTGCGGAGTGCCCTGCAGGAGATTAACCATCATGAAGCGCACATTGACATTCTGTTCAATAATGCCGGGGGCAGCTTCCCCGAATTATTCTTGTCCAAGCAAGGGCGTGAGCTGCATTATGAGCTGCAGACGGTGGTTCCGTATATCATTACGATGGAGCTGAAGCCCCTCTTGCTGAAAAGCAGGCTCCGCACGGTCGTGAATACGTCCTCCAATGCATTTATGATGAAGCGCAGCTTCGACCCGGAATCTCTGGAGCACCCGGCGAAATTCCAGATGCTGACCGGCCCTTATGCCGACACCAAGCGCGCGTTGTCCTTGTGGACAGAAGCGGCGGCCCCGGCACTTGCGGCGGAGGGCATCCTGATCCGCAGCGCTGATCCCGGAGGCAACAATACCCTTCGCAGCGGCAAAAAATCCGGTATCCCGTTATGGTTAAAACCCATTACACGGCTGTTCTTCCCTGAGCCTACCCATGGGGCAGGCCTGCTGTATCAGGCGGCACTGGGTGAACACAGCGGCAAATCCGGTGTCTTCCTGATCAAGAATCAGGTCAAACCGCTGAAATTCACAGAGCATAGCAGCCGTATCCTTAAGGATGTCCGGGCCATTTACGAGCAGGAATACCTTCAATCCGGCGGCGCCTGATAGCTGCTGCCAGTGATAAGGCTGCAATTGGCACGCGACGCGATCAAGCCACAGCTCCCGGTACGGAGGGCTGTGGCTTGAAGATGCGCTGCATTTATTTTATGCCATACGCCATTCCAATTCTGTTCATAGCAGCTCCGCCACTCGTCCGAATTCCCGCAGCAGCCGCAAATTCTCAATCACGATATGCCCCTTCCACCAGTTCTCACTAATAGCAAACTCACGTTCATATCCTTCCCAGCTCCAGGTCAGCTCCCAGACACCTGCGGTATTTCGGGTCTCCAGCAGATAATCCAGCTCCTGGTGCAGCAGTCCGCCCAGTTCAGCGTATCCGGGACTATGCGGCGAATGGATGAACGCTGACGGCCGGCAGCCATACCCGTTCCAATTCCCCTCATCGCGGCTGATTAGCCGTGCGCTCTGTACCTTGAAGGCTTCTTGCAGCTCCACATAGGGGAAGTGCTCCTGCAGCCCCGCCCAGGTGATGCAATGCAGCAGCGTGTCCACACATTTCAGCGGGTGCATCTCAATCTCAGGATCACGCAGGAAAAGCTCCGTCAGCTCACGGGCAATCTCCAGTCCGGTGGCATACAACCCGCTATCCTGCGGAGCAGCCTTCAGAATGAATCCGGCCAGAATAGCCGTCGGGTTATAGATACTGTGGGAAGTACTGTCTGAGCTTGTATGCCACCAGGGGGCATGAGGATAATCGTTATTGGAAGCTACGACATTCCTCCATGTGCGGCCTTCCATATCCGCGCCGCTGCCCAAGTATTTCAGAATTCCCTGCACCAGCGGATGCCCGGCCTCTGTGAATTCCAGCTCCAGCAGCCGCTCCACCGCCGTAGCGGTCTGGATGGGCGTGGAATTCGGATTCCACGCGTCCGCTTCCAGGGCATGGCCGAAGCCCCCATCCTCATTTTGATAGGCGGACAGTGCTTCCAGCACCTGCGCAGCACCGCCGCCCTCAAAGTGAAATCTCCAACGTGCCAGGTCCAGCGGACGGGCATTACGGTACATCCAGCGTCTGATTTCTTCGTACTCCTCCAGCAGCAGCTTCATATACACTCTCCTTATGCCTTGGGTAGCAATATAGACTGAACATCTTTTATTATGTTATGGGATGGCCGTGACTCCAGAGAATTTTTAGCCCAGGTTCAGTCTATATTGTTATCTTTCCTACTATTCTAGTAGTTTTCCAGTATAATACAAGGGAATAGACACTATTTAGGAGGAAGTATATGACAGAAGATTTCTATTGTGACGAAGTATTGAGCGGCAGAACAGAAGTTAACAAAGTCATCGAAACGGACAATATTTTAGCATACCATCATACCAGACCCTTTTACCCTGTTCATATTGTAGCCATTCCCAAACGGCATATCTCTTCCCTATTAACCATTCAGGTGGAAGAACACGAGCTGCTGATTGAGCTAATTGGCATAATTCAGCAGGTTGCAGCCCAGGTAACTGAAGAATACGGAGCATGCAGAGTGATTACTAATCTTGGTAATTATCAGGACTCAAAACATCTGCACTGGCATATCTGCTATGGGGAACCACTGAGATAGTTGTCAATTTCTATATGTGAAACACCTTGGAGGGAAAATAGTTCTTCCATAATAATCGGCTAATCATCAAGTAACATGATGCGCACCATCTGCTTGGACCTCGTCTGCAAGCGGAATTCTCAACGTGACTGTCGTCCCCTGATCCGGCACACTCTCTACCTGCAGCCCGTACCCGTAATGGATCATCAGACGCCGCTGGATATTGGCCAGGCCTACGCCCGTTTGCGGCCCGTCTTGCTTCAGCAGACCGGATACCTGTTCAGGGGACATGCCAACCCCGTCATCCTCCACACGGATTACAGCCTGGCTCCTCTCCTGCTTAATGCTCAGGCGGACGATTCCGCCCTCCATTTTGCACATAATGCCATGGCGGATCGCATTCTCCACCAGCGGCTGGATCACCAGCACCGGCACCATCAGCTCCATGCGCTCATCCACCTCATACTCCACCCGCAGCCTGTCCCGGAATCGCTCCTGCTCAATAGCCACATAAGCCCTTACCGTGGACAGCTCGCTGGCCAGCGGCGTGAATCCGTCACTCTGTTCAAAGTTGAAGCTCCCGCGCAAATAATCGGACAGATGGTACAAGAGCTCCTTGGAGCGCTGGGGGTGCTTGGTACTTAGGGCAATAATCGTACTGAGGGAATTGAACAGGAAGTGAGGCTTAATCTGTGCCTGCAAAAAAGACAGCTCCGCCGCGATCCGGTTACTGACCGACTCCTTCAGCTGTACCAGCGTCTTGACCCGCGACTTCAGTTCCAGCGCCTCAAAAGGCTTCGCCAGATAATCATTCGCTCCCGCGGCGAAGCCTGCCTGCAGATCCTCCGGCCGGGCCTTGGCGGTCAGCATCAGCACAGGCATGTCCAGCATTCCGTATCTGATCCGCAGCCTCTTGAGCACCTCGTACCCTGACATTCTCGGCATCATCACATCCAGAATGATGAGGTCATAATGGCGTTCTCGCTCAAGCGCTTCTAATGCGGACACCCCGTCTGTTACGGCGGTTACTGAATATCCGTCATACTTCAAAATACTGATTAATGCCGCCAGGCTCGCCGGATCATCCTCCACGGCCAATATGGAGCGGGTCTGGGTATTCCTGGCCTCCGCCTCAGTGAATGCAGCATGATGCTGGAGCAGTGCAGGCCGTACCTCTCTCTGCTTTCGGTTTCCTTTCTCAGCAGGCAGCCTGCTGAGCGGAAGGGTGAAGCTGAACCGGCTGCCCTTTTCCTGCTCCGAGCTGACCTGAATCTCACCGCCATGCAGCTCTATCAGTGTCCGGGTGATGGACAGCCCGAGCCCTGTTCCTCCGGCTTCCCGGGTCTCGCTGGAATCAATCTGGTAGAACGGCTTGAAAATGTCCTCCAGCCGGTCCTCCGCAATCCCGCTGCCCGTATCCTCTACCCAGATTTCGATCCGGTTCTGTCCCAGCACAGCACCTGTCGTAATCGAGCCCTGCCGGGTGAACTTGGCGGCATTGCCGATCAGATTGTACATAATCTGGTACAGCCGGTCCTCGTCAGCATAGACGGGCGGCAGAGATTCCGGGATCTGATTGAGGAAGGCAATCTCACCGCTGTTATGAAGCTGCCTGATCATAGTCAGCGAGGCCTCGGCAACCGAGTGCAAGTCGATAGGACGTTGCTTCAGCTTCAGCTTGCCGCTTCTCATGACAGCAGCATCCAGAATATCATTGATCAGGCTGTCCAGTCTCCGGGCCTCGGATACAACCGTATGGAGATTATACCTCTGCGCTTCATCCAGCTCCTCCCTCCCGCTCTCCAGCAAGGAGCTGGTAATATTAATAATGCCGTTCAGCGGCGTGCGCAGCTCATGCGACGTATTGGCCAGCAGCTGATCCTTCATCCGGTCGAGCTCCACCAGCTCTTTGTAGACCTGCTCATTCTGGAGGTTAATATATACAATCAGCAGGGAGAAGGCTAGAGCAATCCAGACCACACTTATTCCGTAGAACATACTCTGCAGCAACCCGGCAATAATGGCCGGAACGGCCGCGAACAGCAGAGCGCGGAATTCCTGCGGCGGGATATGCTTACGCTTCAGCACCATAAGCACCAGATAATACAGCAGATAAATATAGCACATCCCGGGCATCAGCAGAAAATAATCCCCACGGTGGTATACATGCTCCCCGTCTACATAGAATAGATAGCCTCCGGATAAGCTGGCCACGGACAGCAGCGTGTTCACCGCCAGCGGCAGGCAGACAATGACCGCAGTGATCCGGCTCATGCCCCGCTGCTCATTCCGGCGGATGACGGCATCCAGGTAGAAAATCCACAGTGCCTCGGGTAGCGGATTAAGAATATAGAATAGACAGATTATATAAGGCAGCAGCCTTCCGGCAACCGCCGACTCTGTGCCTGTAACGATGTTAATGGTCATCTCCAGCAGCAGCAGCACGGTATTCGCCAGTAACAGGCCCAGAAAGATACTTCTCAGCTCCGATTTCTGCTTGTTGCGGATGAACATATGGAAGGTGATAATGATTGTAATCACCAGACCGATCACAGCGGTCTGAACATAATATAGCAGCGGCACGCCGGGAACCCTCCAATACACAATTTAATGAACCCTTTTTAGCAGAACAGTCTTCACCTCAGCTACAATAACAGAATCTGATCTGCGAGGGAATCCATTCCGGTTGATTTCCAGCAAAAACGACCCACCGGCGTGCAAAAATCCCTTATGTTACAATAAGAGCGGACTGGAGCGGCTAAAGGGTATTTCACCGGGGTATACATATATATGGAACGATTTGGCTACCAGGTTAGCCTATCCGGGAATTCATGAAGGAGGGTCCTATGAACAGCACTTCCGGCAGTAGAAGAAGCACTTTCAAGTTCATCAAGCAGCTATGGGTGAAAATAAGCGACGATGATGTCCAGGGCATTGCTGCGCAGCTGACCTATTATTTAATCCTGTCTCTGTTTCCTTTTCTGATCTTCATCATGACCCTGATCGGGTATGCGAATATCTCTCTGGAGAAAAATATAGAGCAGCTGGAGCAGATCATGCCCGCCGAAGCCATCTCTATTATAGAAGAGATTCTGCAGGATGTATCTGCCGGACGCAGCCAGACGCTGCTGTCCTTCGGGATGCTGGCCACACTGTGGGCCGCCTCCAAGGGGATCAATGCTATCATCAAGGGGCTTAACCGTGCCTATGAGGTTGACGAGAGCAGAGTCTTCTGGAAAATCCGGGGGATCGCCCTGCTCGCTACCTTGACGATCGGGTTCGTCGTACTGCTCAGCATTCTGCTGCTGGTTCTCGGAAGCTGGCTTAAGACGCAAGTCTTCCTGCTGGTTGATCTCCCCTATGGATTCCACAAGCTCTGGGATCTGCTGCAATATCTGGTTCCGCTGCTTGTAATGTTCATCGTCTTCACCCTGCTGTACTGGATCGCTCCCAGCCGGAGACTGGCGTTGCGGGAGGTTATGCCCGGGGCGTTGTTCACCACCATCGGCTGGATTACGACCTCGATCCTGTTCTCTGTATACGTCAATCAATTCAGTGATTTCTCCAAAACCTACGGCAGTCTCGGAGGCGTAACCGTGCTGCTCATCTGGCTGTATATCAGCTCTTTTATCATCCTGGCCGGAGGCGAGATCAATGCCGTGCTGCTGAACCGCAAGGTGAAGAGTATGCCCTTCAGCTCGCTCAAAGGAACGAAGCTGCCATGAACACCTCCTTGATTGACGCCATAACCAAAAGCCCGCTCCGCACCTCCTTCTATCATTTCACCCGGGCAGTGAATCTCCCCGCCATGGCTGCCCTTGACGCCATTTATTCCTCTGCGGTGCTGAGCCCCGCCCATGCAGCCGGGGAGCGGCGGGCTGCGGCGCACCGGGTAAGCTACGCCGGACAAGCTGCGATTCTGAATGCCCATCTGCGCATTACGCCTGAGGCGATGGCTCCGGGGACAACGGCTGAAGAGTTCCGCCGCTGCCTGGACCGCCATGTGTTCCTGTGGCCGACCTGGCGCGACTGCCTGGCAATGGCTGCGATGTATTCGCGCCGGGAGCCGGGCGAACCCTTCTCCGTGCTTAAGCTCGATGCCCGCCAAGTGCTGGCTGCTCACTTCTCCCGTATCAGGCTGTCCAAATACGATTCCGGCAGCTCCCCCAGGTTCCCGCACCGCATGTCATACCGTAAAAGCTGTGCCATGCTGCTCCCCCTCGCCGAATTCATGTCCTCCACCGGACAAGCTATACCCTCCAAGCCATCCGAGATCAAGGAAGTACTGGTTGAGGACAAACTTGCCCCGCTCAGTCAATATCTGCAGACGGTCTACTGTTCACAGCCCCAGCTTGTACCTGAGCTCTGGCAGCCTGTATGTAAGCCCCTAATTCTTCCCCTAAGTTAGTCTTGCTTACCTTAGATCATCTGCCTAGAGTTGAATTGTATGTCGCATCGTGATATAGTCACACTATGACATAGTCACAGCATGACATACTTTCTTATAGCCAAGACTTGGCACAAAGAATTGACGAAGCAGGTGAACGCGGTGTCCGCAGCGCAAAAGGTTCTAAAAAAGTACGTGCCCATGACCGAGACGGCCTTCTATATTCTGTTGTCCTTAACCAAGCCGCGCCACGGATATGGAATTATTAAGCATGTAGAGGAATTGTCGGAAGGACGGCTCCGGCTGGGCTCCGGTACGGTATATGGAACCTTGACCAAAATGAGCAAGGATGGACTGATTACCGTATTTGCCGATGAAGAGAGAAAGACGGTGTACGAGGTGTCTGACCTGGGGAAGGAAGTCATGCGCGCTGAAATCGGCAGATTAAAGGAACTTCACCGCAACGCCGTCACCAGTGAGGAGGAATTTCAATGAGAACGGTATTTCGGCCCTTTTGGAGCTATGATCTGCCGGCTACAGAAGCCTGGTTGGCCGATATGGCCGGCAAGGGATGGCATGTGGAGGCATGGAGCTTACTGCTGCGGCGCTTTACCTTCCGGCAGGCTGAGCCTGGCCGGCTAACTTATCAGTTGGCTTATCAATCAGCCAAGCCTTCAGCCATGTCTCCTTATCTTGCCGCAGAGGGATGGAGCAAGCGGCTACAGCATGGAAAATGGAGCCTGTACGAAAATGACCGGCTGCCGTCACAGATTAGCGCCTATCCTTCACGAAAGGATGTCCTGAGGCGAAACCGCATTATCTCCTATCTTTTCATGGGCATCCTGGTGTATTTGCTGCTAATTGCACTTATTCCACTGCTTGTACTAGGGCTCACCTTCAATCAGGATACTCCAGTGCGCATTCAGCCAAGTCCGATGTGGGCCGTTACCTGGGCCGCAGCAGCGGTAGCGCTGGCCCTGCTTATTCTAGCAATCTACTCAATAGTGAAGCTCCGGGCTGCCAGTAAGGTATTTCTGCCAAACCATCAGGACCTGAAGAAACCTCCCGGACCGCAGAAGCCTGCCGGCACTACGATGGCGCGGATGAAGCCCGGCTGGATGTACGCCCCTGACCGGCTGGAGCAATGGCTGGAGGACAAGGAGAGGCACGGATGGAATCTCTATAAAATAGGCTTCGGAGGAACGCTGTTCCATTTCAGCAAGGGCCGTCCGCGCCGCATGACCTATCACGCCGACTATCAGGTCATTGCCGATGAAGGGTATTTCGAGCTGCATCAGGAGGCTGGCTGGACGAGACTCTACAGCTCTCCCTTCTCTATGCAGAAATGGACCCTCTGGAGCCGGGAGGAGCAGAACGCTGCGGAGCAGCAGGAAATCTATAGTGATCCGGTCCACCGCCTGAAGCAGGCACGTAAAGTCGCCATCAGCTATACTCTGCTGTTCCTGCCGATGATCCTGCTCTACAGCTTTAATCTGTCGGCCTTCATTAATGGCATGGTGCGGGACGGGATTACCGCTTCCCAAGCGTGGAACACTTCAATTATGTTCCTTTCCATTCTGCTCTTCGGCTCGTTCGCGGGCAGAACGTGGCTATATTACCGGCGGCTCAAGCAGCAATAGAAGCTCTATCATTTCTTGTATCACAACAAAAGGCGTATACCGGAAGTCCTGCTCCATGTGGAGAAGACTTCAGTATACGCCTTTAAGCTTTTCACTTGTAACTTGTATAATCAGAAGAATTGCGGGTATTGCTTAGACATACTCTGGACCCGGTCCAGCAGTGTATTGGAATGCTCCATCACGACCTTGCGCATCCCTTCCACATCCCGCTTGCGGGTAGCCGCCACCATCTTCACATGCTTATCGATATCGGATGGCTGCACCCCCTCCATCTTCCCGTAGAGCAGACGGATACGGTTGTAATGGGACGCTACCTCTTCGATGGTGAACCAGGACAATTCCTCTCCGGCCGTCTGAAAGATCAGCTGATGGAACCGGTTGTCCTTAATATAGAATTCTCTGAAGTATTTCTTGTCCATGTATTTCTTCTGCTTATTAATCAGTTCCTGCATCGTATCTGCCACCAGCTCGCTGCACTTGCGGATGAACTCATCGATAACTGCTGATTCAAGCGAGGTGCGGATGAACCACTCCTCACGGACCCGTTGCAGATCGATCTTGGAGACTACGGTTTTGCGCTGAGGATATATTTCCACCAGTCCTGACTGTTGAAGGCGGACCACGGCTTCCCGTACCGGCGTCCGGCTGACGCCATAGCGTTCAGAGAGCTTCTGCACACTGACATCCATTCCTGGCTCGAGCGTCATATTCATGATGTCTTCTTTTATTTTATTGTAAGTTACATCATTCAACGAATTACTGTTATTCATAATCTTCAACGGCTTCCCTACACCTTCCCTGAACTCACTCCTAGTACATCACGGGTTATTGTCTCCGCACTGGCTGAGTCGTAGCTGTAATACAACAGAACATCCAGAATAAACGGCGAGTACCGCAGTCTGTTCAGCTCCTGTGTAAAAGCCATGGCTCCAACTTCACTTAAGGTGCGTATTGTAGAATAATTCTTCAGGCCCAGCAGCTTCCATAGCAGAATGCGCTCGGTCCGGGTGTATATTTCCTGTGCAAACCGGTCTTCTACAAAATGATAAATTTCGTGGCCAAGGATAGTATTCATTATACCAGCTTGCGGAAAAAGTTCAACTAGACCAGGCCCCGCCTCCCGCACCTGCTCCGCCGCTCTGCGTAAGGGTTCTTCCATGATTTCGATCCGTTCCGGGGGGGTGTAGGAGGCGAACAGCACACGCTTTCCGGTCATGAGCGCATCCTTGAATTCCAGCTTCAGGTTCATCCGTTCAGCAAGCACCCTGACATCACGGGTCCCATATTCAAGCATCATCCGCTGTGCATATTCTATACCGCAGGCTCTGGCCTGCTTCAGCATTTCCCGCTTCGTCTCCGGTGAAATACGCCGGTTCAGAATGTCTCTCGAGAAGGCATACATTCCCCAAGCCTCATCGTCAACCTGCATCAATGGATACAGCAGCTCTCCCAGCTTTGTCTGCACTTGCATATGTCCCCCTGTCTACACGTTCTTCCGCACGGTTCCTAGCTCTGCTTGATATTAGCCGCCACCACAATAACTTCCGTGTCCGGCTCGAACGTGGATACCTCAATATCCATCAGCAGCTCGAGCTGTTCGAAGTCCGATGCGGTAAAGTCCATGACACGGGCACCGATGCACAGGTAAAAGTCAGGTCTTGCAATCAGCTCCGTCTGATACACAGCCATGGCCTCCCACAGCTGCTTAACCGCACTCAGGTAGTCGCCCGCAATGGTCTTAAGCGCCATAGCCCGGCCTCTCTGCACTTTGATGAAGCCCTTGGTATCCAGGATGCGGACTGCCCCGGCTTCACCGGCTTTATCCATCCATTCGCCGAAAATACTGACATACCGGGTCTTCTCCAGCAGCTTCGTCCGTTCCAACGGAATACGCATATCCTGGGCCGCCAGCTCCCGCAGCTCCGCCTCATCACATTCCTTCAGCAGCTCGGTTGTCTTCACTTCCGTAGAACCGGTAGCAATGGCTGTAACCTTGGAGGTCTGCGGATCAATATCAATATGAATCTCGATGCTCTCCGGGGTGGCTCCGCTCTGGATGGCCTTGTTCATGGCTTCCATCTTGAGGGCGGCGATCACTTCCTTGGACGGAGACGGAATAATCCGCTCAACCACGTCCCGGACCATCGACAGAGCAACCCCAATCGAAGAGATAACCTCTGCATTCTCGGGGATGCTGTATTTGAGGCCCATTTTCTCGGAAAAATAGACAATCAGCGAAGCCGCTCCGCCGCCGACGCCGACCAGCGAGATTTGGTCCTTCTCCAGCTTGTATTTCTCAGCCAGCGCCAAAATGATCGGCTCGATCTTGGCATACGCCTTCTCCATAATCTGCTTGGCAATATCCTCTACCGTCGTTCCGCAGTAATCCGCCAATGCCTGCATCGCTCTTCTGGCCGCTTCCACATTCCCGTAGGAGAAATGCTCCGGCTTCACCAGTCCCAGCACATTCGCCGCACAGGAGTTCGTGATCGTCACCCGTTCCCCGTTCTCCAGCCGGACCGCCACATAATCAGCAGGATCACCCGGCTTCGGGGAAAAGAATTCGACCTGCGCTCCCTTGATCTTGTCCGGGTCGGTGAATACGGAATAATCCAGACCGCCGATATGCGCCGATCTGGGTCCGACATCGACCACGCCGCTCTTGTTCGCCCGGATCATGGACCCGCCGGCTACGCCGAGCACCCGTACATCCAGGGAATTGACATAGGTCGGATGACCGCCGACGATGGAATAGTCGATGGCCGGACGGCCGTTTTTGATCACACCGATATTGGTTGTCGTACCGCCGACCTCGAAATATACCCCGTTAGACGCTCTAAGATACATCAGCGAGCCCATGACCGAGGCCGCCGGGCCCGACAGCATCGTCAGCACAGGCCGCTTCTTCATCTCACTGATCTCCATAACGCCGCCGTCGCCTCTCATAATCATCAGCGGAACATGAACCCCCGCCTCCCGCACAGATTTCTCTGTGGAATTGGCGGTATCCAGCATCTTCGGCAGAATGCTTGCGTTGATCGCGGCCGTCCGCGTTCTCCGGGTCAGCCCGTATAATTTCGTGATGTCGGAGGCCATGGTGGTCGGCATGCCTTTTTTCTCCGCTTCGATATAGACCAGTTCCTCAGGCCGCCCGTTATCTACGCCAAAAGCCATCGAAGGCACAATCACCTGTGCCCCCTGCTGCTTCAGCTCATCGATGACCGCCATCACGGAGGCTTCGGACATTTTTTTAACATTCAGGAAGCTGTTATAGATCCTGATCTCTTTACTATTGCCCAGATCGATATTCTGAAGCTTGGTCTGACGCTTGGCGAGCCAGCCTTCCAGACCGCCCTTTGCCAGGCCGATAATGCCCACCTGGGCTATATCGCCCTCGATCAGCGCATTGGTTGCCTGCGTAGTACTGTGGGCCACGAATACTACGTCATCCGGACGGATGTTGTTCTCCTCCAGGCAATTCATGAAGCATTTCACCACACCTGCGGCTACGCCTGTGGCATGGTCATGCGTCGTCTTGACCGAGGATTTCCCGATAATCTCATGGGTCGCATTGTCAATCGCAACTGCCTTGGTATGGGTTCCCCCCACATCGATCCCCATTCTAACCATTGTACTCATATGATTTCTCCGTTTCTCTTCATTAATAGTAGACCCAAGTGAAATTTGAAGCCTAACCGTCACTGCGGTGAACATTTGGACTTCCGGCCGCTGTTGTCTGCAGATTTCTTGATTTGTACCGCTGTTCGCGGTGGAAATCCGCAGACAGCTGATGCTTCCGATGCGAGCTTTCCTACGGAAAGCTTTCAGGCGGACGCTCCCGCTCCTACAGTTCCAAATTTCCCCTCCGTTCCTTATAGCTTCTCGTTATTGACTTGAGTACTGCTTATTGATTAATACTAAGCAGTGCTAAACACTACACCAGGTTACCGTACATAAAGAACACAATCGCGCAGAGAATTATCCCGATGATCCAGCCGGTTGGAATCGACATCTTCATATATTCCTTGGCCGGAACCTTCGTATAGCCGAAGCCCCAGGCTACCCAGGACTGTGTAACGTCCAGATGCTGCGGTGCAACAGTAGTAATGGCGAACAGCGGATAGAGGAATTGCACCGGCCAGGCAGCGGTTGCCACCACGACGGCCAGGATGGCCGAACCCGAACCGACGAGGTTCATCGGGCCGCGGAAGAAGCCGAGCGGTGTCAGGATAGCGAATACAATACACAAGAGCAGTGCAGTCTGGGGCATTGCACCGTCCAGCAGGGTTTTGAAATAAGGGGAAGCATAGGTGGCCGCATTGTTGAACATCGATAGCGTAAGCAAGAACCCGATCATTGGCGCCACATCGATAGCTCCGTCCGCGAACTGCTTCGACAACATTCTGCAAACGCTTGCAAAACCACCCTTTAGCTTGCCGCAGGTCAGCAGGGCGAACAGGGCCGCGAAGATAAATCCGAAAATAATCGGCACCTTGAGCACCACTACACCCACAACCGGCAGAATGATTGAGATCCAGGAGATGGCAGGTGCATCTACCGTAGCTCCGCTATCCGGCGTGGCCGCCCAGGCCCGGGAGAGCTTGCGGTTCATCATCACATTAGAGACCACCAGCACTACGATCAGAGATACAGCCATCGCAATCATGCCGAATTTGAAATATGTATTGTAGTCGTAGCTGGCATAACTTTCGTTGGCTGTTGCAAAAATTGCCTGATATTGCTTAAAGTTCACGATGTTCCCGAAGATCCCCGCCATGATCGAGCCCATGAAGGAGAACAAGGCAATCGGTGAAGGAATCCCGAGTGACAGCATGATCGGCAGCACGATGACAGCAATGGAGATAACCGGGCCGATACCCGTCATGGAGGTGAAGATTACAGCGGTAACGATACATAGCAGGGACATGGTAATTCTTGGTTTGTCTCCCCCAAGCTCAACAACCTTACGGATCAGCGTGGCGGCAATCCCGGTGTCGATCAGGACTCTGCCGAAGAAGGCGCCGAAGAAAATATTAACCAGTATCGCCTTCCCGTAATTCTCAGGCCCCGTCTGGAACACGTTCGTCAGGACGTCAATGAACGTCTTGCCCTCCATCACAGAGGTAGGATGAATGCTATTTCCGATCAGGGCAATCGAGGTCCACAGCACCGACATGACGAAGAAGCCAACCATGAGGTTATACCCCTTGACGCAATACCACACCAATCCAAAAAATGATAAGACCATAATGAAACCGATTACAACATTAGCCACATCCACAAAATAACCTCCTGAAGTAGGATCATTGAGTTAACATGCTAACATGCTATTTAGGTATACTGACATGTTAGTTTGTTACGTGAAAATATTAACATGCTACTTCATTAGGCGTCAATACCCTTCTGCATGTTATTTCCAAACACTCCAAAATGAAAAACAGAGGCTGCAGATGTGATCCATCCTGCGCCTCTGTTCACTTCAAACTCATCCGTTATGATTGTTAATCACCTGGTCACGATACTTCTGAAATTGCTCCCAGGATTGCTCCGCTGCTTCTGGCTGCTCAAAGTCGATATAGCCCGTATCCGATGTGTCCAGGGCATAAGCCTCCAGTGTCTCGCAGATCAAGCAGAGGGTATCCATCACTTCTCCCCCGCCCCGGATATGCAGCATGATGGAATCTACGAGCTCCTCGTCACCTGTGTTGAACTCAATCGAAAACCCTTCACCCTCCAGGATACCCCAAGCCTTATCCCGGTAATCCAGGTTCGGTAGGCGGCGGGCCAGCTTCTCAATAATGTCATCACGTTGTCCCAGGGGTGGCACCGGGGGCTGTTCTTCCTCCGGCGCTTCAAAATCGTATTTCGTTTTCATAATAAGTACATCCCAGCTCATGGTTGCTCACTCCTGTCATTATAGACTCCAGTACTTAGACTACTTATTACCCGATTCGCCCACTCTAGTCAACTCAAACACTGCGGCTTCGATCCACAGGATCAGCTTGTTATGGCTCACATCCAGGAACCCTAGCGGTATGCCCAGCCCCGGCGAAGGTTCAGTTACGCCTATGACTGTCATTTCGTCGTTGATCCCGATAGAGTTCATCCCCAATGATGTCCTGTCCTGTAGGATATTCAGACGCGTCATTGTAGGAATTGGTGAAGCCCAGCAGCTTGTCCACCTTCCAGGTTCCATAGATGAACTCCTCCGTCGCCAGATCCATATCCATTCGCCCGATAAAAGGTTCGGAGGTATTGCGCGGAATCAGCGCTTCCTCTGGCGCAGCGTCTTTTGGAGACGGAGTGATCGGGATGTGCTGTGCGTCTGTGGGATGTGTGGGTTGAGAAGCCTGACTGCATCCAGCCAGGCAGGCCGCCAATATCGATATTTTCAGTATCTTCCCTAATCTTGTTATCATGGTAAGCCTCCCGCCTGCTTCAGTTATTCAACCTTACCATCCGCTGGAAGTGAAGAATAAACAGACAGGTTACAATACCGGAACGAACGATTCATCAGCCGTTCTGTATAGATAGAAACTTCGTCAGATCCTTCTCCAGCTGCACAACCTCCTGATTCGCAGCATTCGCATAATCCGGCAGCAGCATATCCTTAACCATGTTTGTGCGCAACCAGGCAATGAAGAGAACATCCAACAGGAGGCTTGGGAGTTTGGGGACTATTTTAAAGACGGGCGGGTCAACAGCAACACCGGCTTTGCGGATTGCCTTTAGATATGCTTTTAAAGTAACTGTTATTTGGCGAGCCGTCTTTTTGGTTCCGGGTGTTACTGGGTCAACCGTCTGATTGCCGCCATACAAACTGCCCAGCAAGGCAATGTCTGATACAGAATGGGTGATTAGATATGCCTGCATATCCTTTTTTATAACGTAGGGAAGCTTGGCGGTTTGAAATACTTGTACGAGCTTTAAGATGCGCTGCGTCACTGCGCCATTCATTTCTCCAAATGAGGTAGCCACTACAAACTTGGGCATGAACCGGGCGTACAGGACCCCATCTTTGATCTGTCCGCCGAAGCCGGGAAAAGCCGGTAACAGCCGATCCCCAACAATACCCCGCCAAGAAGAAAATCCAATGGGGCTATTGGTCATCGTAACGATATTCGGGCTTTGATTATCTTTTAGCGCTAACAACGCGGATTCGGCACGATCATAACGGACGGTAACGAAAATAAAATCGTATATATCGTCATCTTCGAGCACATCCATGACCTTCACCGGAACCATTCTAACTGTACCTTTGTCATTATATTGCAGGCCTTTTTCTTGTAAAAGTCTGAATCTGTCCGCACGTGCAAACAGACTAACGTCATATCCTGCTTCCATAAGCTTGATTGCGTATATGCTCCCGATGACACCTGCGCCGAAAATTAAAATTCTCTCTTGCTTTGCTGCCATTTCAATTCCCCCTGGCTACTCGTATTCCTTTGAATCATCCAACATCGTGTTGCATGATATGATCATAAGGCTTTAGAATTCCCTGATCAATCATCAATGTCTTGCGATGTGTCGGATGATTGGGCTTACAATGTACTGTTGACGAAAATTATTTTCAACATTAAGATCTATCTATGACAATAATTTTCAACTTGGCTGACCCAGGAGGAAAGAACAGATGACGACAACACCAGAACCAAATATCAGCGTAACCAACAGGCCGGGCAGAGAACAGCTCGAACAGATTTATGATATTTTAGATGAATGTTTTGCCGTAGGCCGGGGGTATTTCCAGGAAAGATTAGACCTCGACAGCTCCTATGACCCGGATACCACATGGTTTGCGACGGTCGGCGGCAAAGTCGCTGCCAATGTTCAAATCTTTCCCCTCTCCATCCGAGTCGGCCAAGCGGTCCTGCAGACGGGTGCCATGGGCAGCGTCGCTGCAGCTCCCCATTATCGCGGCATGGGGCTGACACACAAAATTCTTGCTGCACAAACAGACTACATGAGAGAAGCCGATTATGATATAAGTGTACTTCTGGCCAGCAAGCATGCATTTTATGAGAAGGCCGGCTGGAGACTGATTCCTGAGACTGCTTATGCTGTTGACAATCAGGCGCGAGGCGGGCAGCCGGACGGTTACGAGGTTATACCTTTTGAGCCCCGTTATCTTGATGATATCCGTGTTATTTATGAACAATTCAATCAGAACCGCACTTATACTGTAGTTCGTAATAAAACCTACTGGAAGGATATGATCCGGTGGCCGGAATGGAAGAAGTCGGACTGTCTGCTGCTTCAGCATCATCATAAAATTGTCGCTTATGGCATTATAGAAAAAAAGGACACCGAACAGGTATTTATCAACGAACTCATCTATCTGGATGAGGCAGCGGACGGTGTGGAATACTTATTTCATGAATTATGCCGTCTCCGGCCGAAGGCCAAGCACATCATGGCGATGCTTCCTGAGGATCACAAGCTATATTCCTATTATCAGCAGCATCAGGCAGAGCCCGTCCCCATCCATATGGCAATGTGGAAAATGATCAACCTGTACTCTACCTTCCACAAGCTTCAGCCTGAATTGGAGCAGCGACTTAACGGCAATGACCTGATGGCAGAACAGGAGCTGTTCATAGCACTGCAATGCGGGGAGGATCGGGTCTACCTCGACTACCGCCAGAAGCGGCTTTCCGTTTCCCAGAGCAGTCAGGCCGGGTCCCGGATATCCGTAGAAGTGGATGAGCGGGAGCTGATCTCTTATATCATCTTCGGCTATAATGCGGAAGGCGCAGCTGAAGCAGGAGCCCCTGCCCGACATGCTGATATCCTGCAGGCCCTGTTCCCGAAGCAACAGGCCGTGTTTTATTTAACCGACAAGTTTTAAAAGGGTGTGCCGCAAGTCCGCAACTGTCGGACTTATGGCACACCCATCTTTTTTAATTCACAGCATTACCCGTTACTCATTTTTGCTTTTCCGAGCAGTACAGCACCATAGGCAGCATTATGAACAGGCATAATCAGCCTGGTCTGCGGGTAGCTGCGGGCAAGCTTCCGCTCTAAGGCCTCACTTACAAAACGGGATTTCTGCAGCACACTTCCGGCAATTGCAATCTTGCTCTCATATAATTTCAGCCGCTCAATAACAGGCACCACAAGCTCAAACAGACGGGCTGCACATTGCTCCGCCAGTTTTAGTGCCCGGGCGTCCCCGAGCCCGCATGCTGCCGTCATCACCGGTGCGAGCGCTGCAATATCTTTTTTCGTTGTGTTTTTGCCGTAGACCAAACCTATCACCTCTTGCACCGTACCAAGTCCAAGCTGCTTATAGACCAGCTCCGGAATCATCGTATCCGCTGTTCTTCCGTCCTCTGCCTGAACCAGAATGGACAAGAGCTCACGCCCGATAGAATAGCCGCTTCCCTCATCATCGATCAGATGGCCAAAGCCTCCTGTGCGGTGCCGCTCTCCCTTTTCATTCACCCCGAAGCAAATGGAGCCTGTTCCGGCAATGAGAATAATACCCTGCATCGCATTCTGGGCTCCATATAATGCGGTTTCCTGATCACCGGTAATCGTGAGAGGACCTTTATAACCGTTATCTCTCACCTGCTTCTCCAAAAAATCGGCTACTGCCGGATTGCTTACGCCTGCCGCTCCTATACATACATGAATCACTTCCGCAAGGCTTGTGCAGCAGGACCTGATCTGATTAAACATCTCCCTGAAAGCGGCAGCAATAGCCTCTACATCACCGCCATTATAATTAATAGGCCCTACGGTAAAGGATAATACAGGCTCTTCCTGATCATCAGGAGTAACAATGACCGCAGTCTTGGTGCCGCCTCCGTCAATGCCAACAATAAATGCCATACTCATGTCCCCCCTATAGCTGAATCGTAATTCTGGCAGCAGGTGTGACCTCACCATTCAGGATGGGAATAAGGGACTTGAACGCATCCGGCGTATATTCAAAGGCTGCAAGGCCGCAAAACGCGCCTTCGATTAAAGCTAAATCATAAGGCCGGCCGAGTGTAATTGCCGTTACTTTACAGCCTGCTGCCACAAGCTTCTGCACAAGCGCAAGCTGGCCTGTATTTTCACGCGCATTAAACAGCCCTATAACAACATGCTTGTACCCTTCGGCCTTTTGCAGCACTGCGTGAATCTGCTCCTCGTCCGGATCAATGCTGATCAGCTCATACGCTGCAGCAAAATGCTCACCCATATACCGGGGGAAGCTAAGCTCCTGATTCACACTGCTGGAGGCCTGGTCGGTCCGGTAGGCATAAGAGCCTATAAACAAGATTTGGCCATCACCTGTCTGAACAGGCTCGATTTCACCTTTAATCAGACAGATCGTTTCCGTACGCATCAGCTCGTTCGCCCGGCGGTGAACCTCGCAGCCCACGATCCCGTAATCCGGTTCCCCAACATGCGCATAGCGGGCTTTGTAGGCCAGAATTTTGGCAACAGCGGTATTAATAACCGCTTCATCCAAATCACCGGCCGCCACAGCTTCTTCTATTAAATGTACCGCTTCTTTAACGGTTGCAGGCGTGTGACTTATGAACACCAGATCAATCCCTGCTTTAATGGCTTCAAGTGCACCTTTTGCCGTCCCGTAATAGCGTTTAATCGCATCCATTTCCAGACAATCAGATACTACCAGCCCCTTAAAGCCCAATTTCTCTTTGAGCAGCCCTGTAATAATCGTATAAGACATCGTTCCCGGCACGCCGGACGTTTCAATTTGCGGGAATAAAATATGTGCACTCATGATGGCCTCGGCACCCTGCCCAATGGCCGCCTTAAATGGCAGCAGTTCAAGCTGCTCTAGCTCCTCCAACGTTTTGTTAATTACAGGCAAGCCAATGTGTGAATCGACATCGGTATCCCCATGGCCGGGAAAATGCTTCAGCGAGGACATAACGCCGCCGTCGAGCAAGCCCTTCATCATCTGAAGCCCGTACTGCGATACCGTCTCAACAGAATCCCCGTAGGAGCGGACGTTAATCACCGGATTGAGCGGATTACTGTTAACATCCATCACGGGCGCAAGATTGAAATTAATGCCTAATGCTTGTAGCTCCCGGGCCGTTATTCTGCCTGCGGCATAAGCATTTTCAGGGCGTCCTGAAGAGGCAATGGCCATAGCTCCGGCTACATTCGTCGCGTCCTTGGGCATCCGGGTCACCCGGCCGCCTTCCTGATCAATCGTAATAAAGCCCGGAATGCCTGTATGTGTGGTGAACCATTGCTGCAGCTCCGTTACAAGCCCGCCTAATTGATATTTATTGCTGATATTATGTGAGAATAGAATAATATTCCCGACTTTGTACTGCTCAATGACTTCCTTCAGCTCAGGGGACATCTCCGTTGACGGAAAGCCTGTTACGAACATTTGCCCGATTTTCTCACGCAAGCTCATTTGTTCTATCGTTCTCATCCGCTATTCACCATCCGCTAGTGGTATAAATGATACTGCTGTTTCATTTCTGCAAATTGCCTGCTGTCCTCTGCAAACTGTTCAAGCAGCTGCTTAGCCTGAATATCCTTCGTACGGTAGATACTGCTTCCGCCCAGCAAATCAATAAAAGGACGTGAGCCCTCCTTCACTGGGGGCAGAAATGCAAAGGGCTCAAACAGGTCTCTTATCGTAAATAATAAGGATACGCCAACCTCTAACGGCTTGATCACCTGGCGATCTGTAATATAGAGTTGAACGCCGCCGCACAGCTCTCCAGAATGCTTGGATGACGTTGGTTTGAAATGAACCGGACGGAAATATACGCCTGGAAGCCGCAATGCATTCATCTCATCTGCCAGCTGCTGCGCCTCAATAAAGGGAGCTCCAATCATTTCAAAGGGGAAGGTTGTGCCCCTGCCTTCGGAGCAGCTTGTCCCCTCAAATAAACAGGTGCCTGTATATAATAACGCGGTTTCATACCGGGGGATTCCCAGTGAAGGATGAACCCAGGTCAAGCCTGTATCCGGGAAGGACATGCTCCGTTTCCAGCCTTCCAGACGAACGACATGAAGCTCTGCCTTCCAGTTCATCTGATCATTGGCCATGACAGCCACTTCACCTGCGGTCAGGCCGTAGCGGACAGCCAGCTCATAATTCCCGACAAAGGATTTGAAGCCGGGCTGTAAGATGTTCCCCTCCACGTTCACCCCGTTCAGCGGATTCACCCGGTCGAGAACAACAAATTCCACGCCAGCCGCAGCACAATCCTCAAGGGCATACAGCATCGTATAAATGAAGGTATAATACCGTACACCAACATCCTGGATATCATACACAAGGATATCTACCTTCTCCAGCATTTCCTTTGTTAAACGTTTGGAATCTTTGCGGTACAGGCTGTAGACCGGAACCTTGGTACGGGGGTCCGTATACGTCTCCACTAATGCCCCTGCATCCAAATCTCCGCGCACACCATGCTCAGGCGAGAACATGGCCGTAAGATTACAATTCTCGTGTAATATCGTAATGGTAGATCTGAAATCTTTGGTAAGCCCTGTCGTCGCTGTAATTAAACCCACACGTTTCCCTTTAAACAGATGAAGATACCTTGTGATAGAGTCAACTCCGCTCCACACCATATCACTTTGCATCATTCAACCCCCCTGTGTTCCGGGTAGGGCCAAGAAATTTTGCCCATGACTACCGGCCGGGAAGCTCCGGTGACCTGGGGAATATTATTCGGCAGACGTCTCATCGTATGATAAGCCAGTACAGCAAAAGCAACGGCTTCCTTGGCATCGCTGTTGCCGCCAATATCCTCCTGTGTCAGCACCTGTACTCCAAACGGGGCAAATAACTGCCGCAACTCACGCATTAACGTCAGGTTATAACTCCCCCCGCCGCCAACCACTAATCGCTGAGCCTGATGCTGCGGGGCAATATACCGTTCATAGCTGTCGGCAATGCTCCATGCTGTCAAGTGTGTTGCCGTGACTATTACATCCTCAGCTTTCCAGCGATTCGACTCCATCATCTGAAGTATTTGGGCAACATATTGTTGTCCAAACCGTTCTCTGCCCGTCGATTTCGGGAATGGCATACTATAATACTCATCCTGCTGCATCCATTTCAAAAGCGGATCAATGACCTCACCGCCCGCAGCAATTTCACCGCCGGCATCCATCGTCATTGGCGCAAATAAACGGGAGACAAGACCATCAATAATCATATTCCCGGGCCCTGTATCGTAAGCATACACCTCTTCGGGTGAAGCATTGGCCGGAAGAACCGTTATATTCCCGATTCCTCCAATATTCTGCAGCAGTGAGGTTTTCTCCGGATGGTTAAACAATAAATATTCAGTAAAAGGCACGAGTGGCGCCCCCTGTCCATTCATTGCCATATCAGCAACCCGAAAATCTGAGATGCAGGGAATGCCCGTCCGGTTCGCTATCACTGCACCTTCCCCGATCTGCACCGTACAGTGCAGGTTGTAGCCGTCCATCCTCATCTCTTCCGGTGCATGATAGATCGTTTGGCCATGTGATCCTATCGCAACTATTTGGGAAGGCGCAAGTCCGCATTTGCGGATCACCGACAGTGCAGCCCGGGCGTATAATTCCCCCAGCCACATATTCATTGCGCCTACTTTATCCACCGTGGCCTTGGAAGGATCAAACAGCTCGAATATCGAGCTTCTGACATGCGCTGGAAACGGGGTATTCTCAAAAGCCAGTAACTCCGTCTCTATTCCGTACTCTTTGTCCGGCGAAGAAGAAAGCTTAATTACCGCTGCATCAATACCGTCTACCGATGTGCCGGACATCAAGCCAACCAGATAGGCAACCTCTACTTCAGATGGGCCGCCCATTACCCTTTCACCGCTCCGACGGCGACTCCTTCAAGGAAATACTTCTGTAAGCTGAAGAACAAAATAAACATCGGAACCGCAGAAATGGTTGCCCCGGCCATCATAGGTGCAAAGTACGTTGTATTCGCAAAACGGAAGTTTTTGAGCCCCACCTGAATCGTCTGCATATCCATGGTGTTGGTTACCAGGAACGGCCAGAAGAAGTCATTCCATGCTGCCATAAACGTCAGGATCGCCAGCACGGCCATTACCGTTTTGGACAGCGGCATAATAATATACCAGAAGATTTTAGGCTGGGAGCAGCCTTCGATTTTGGCAGCTTCAATAATTTCTACCGGAATGGAGGACATGAACTGCTTGACCAGAAAAATGTTATACACCGTGACAATGCTTGGCATAATCAACGCTGTATACGTATTTTGCAATTCAAAAATATTCACGATCAATATATACAGCGGAACCTGGGTGACTTGAGTAGGGATCATCATGGACCCCAGCAGAATAGCGAACAGAATGCCTTTTCCTCTAAATTTCATTTTGGCAAAAGCGTATCCTGCAAGCGTGGCGAAAAATACGTTTGATACCGTAATACAAGCTGCTACAATAAAAGAATTTTTTAACCAATCCCAGGAATGGGCGCTGAAGTTAAAAAAGAATTTATACGACTCAAAGGAAATCTTCGCCGGGATCAGCGAATAGCTCATTGCGCCAGCTTCTACCGGATCGCCGAACGAGGAAATGATCATAAAGTATATCGGGAAAATGGTCGCCGCGGCAAACAGGAGAAGGGCTGTAATGATCAGACCATTACGGGCGAACAGAGACCCTTTGCTTTTGATAGTATTGTTGAACAACCCCATAGGTTTCTGCCCCTTTCCTAATATTCTATATCCTTACCTAGAATCTTAAATTGGAAGAATGAGATCAAGGCAATAACCGCTGCCAGAAGTAAGGATTGGGCCGCTGCCTCGCCAAACTCGAAATATGTGAACGCGTTGTTAAAGATTAACAATCCCACCATAGTTGTGGCATGGTCTGGTCCGCCGCCTGTCATCAGATAAGCGTTCTGGAACACCTGGAAGGAACCAATGACCCCGGTAATCAGCAGGAATAGCGTGGTTGGCTTAAGGAAAGGGATGACAATATACCGCAGCTTTTGCAAAAAAGTCGCCCCGTCAATATCAGCTGCTTCATAATAACTGTTATCAATACTGAGTAGTGCCGCCAGATAGATAATGATCGCTGTACCATGACTTGACAGCCAAGACATTAATACAAGTGAGAACATGGCCGTTGCACTCGAACCAAGCCAGTTCTGATTACTGATTCCAAAAAGTCCGACCGCTTGATTGGCAATACCTGATTTTAGCGGATCAAAGATCCACAGCCATACGACAGCAAGAGATACCCCTGAAGCTACAGCCGGCAAATAATATACCGCTTTAAATATAGTTTGTGTTTTTTTCTTAAAAGGCATAATCAGAATGGCCACAAGGAAGGACAGTAAAATATTAAATGGAACGGTTAACAGCGTATAGACCAATGTATTTTTCAGCGCTTTCCAGAACAGCTCATCTGAAAAGGAATTGACGAAGTTCTCCAGGCCGACATAAGTGGACCCTAGTGGACGATATTTCTGCAGGCTGATTATAAAGGCATTGATTACCGGATAGGCAGTAAATAAAGAAAATGCAATAAGTGCTACTGCGATAAACGCGTATCCCCAACCAGAGTCACTTTCGAGCTTCAGCTTTTTTCTTTTGGTCAACAATTGATTCATTGGGCCGCACCTCTCTTCTTCAAAAAAGTACCTTCTGCTTGCCTGCATTCAGAAGGAAAGCTGTACGTTTAAGCTTCGTACAGCTTTCACTTCACATGCCGGCCTATATGGCAATCTAGTCAGCGACCACACCATCTTCACCGAAGGATTTGACGGCCGCTGCTTTAACTGCATCATACATTTCTTGCGGGGTAATCTCATCGGCAAGCAATGCCTGCAGCTTAGGAATGATTACTTCTGTTTCAATTTTGAGCGCTTCAGCAGCCTGCTCGGTAGGAATATCTGTACGGGCCGGGAGCGCTTTGGCCATCATAGCTTTACCCGCAGCAACGTTGTCTTCATTACGCGGGAACTGTTCAAGCACTTCTGCCTTACGTGCAGACTCGGTAATGGGTGTTAAGAACAGCTCATTACTATAGTTGGCAGCAATCGAACCGGAAGACAGGAAATTCACCGCCAGAGCAATATTTTTGATATGTTCTTCTGAAGGCTCTTTTTTACCTCGAAGTGCGACATAACCGTCCACTATGGAAGTAGGGATATAATCGGCACCGTTGAAGGTTGGAACCGGAAGTGAAATGTAATCCACTTGGATAGAATCGGCAACAGCTGATCCATCGTTCGCTTTAATTTTCTCATTGTTCAGACGGGCGGAGTTTTCAAATGCCGACAAGCCTTTACCAGTGATCATCGTTTGGCCGGTCAGGAACATATTCCAGCGTTTGCCGGCATCGATGGAGCTTAACTCTTTCGGCATAGAACCATCGTCGATCATTTCACGGATTGCTGTCAGCAGACCCAGGAATTTTTTGCTTGTATACGTGTATTTGAGGTCATTATCGAAGTAATCCGGCAGCCCCGCAGTTTTAGCAAGAATACCCAGGTAATCTTTAGAGGTTACACCGGAGGTCGCGAATACGAAACCGTAACGGCTGGTTTCACCTTTATCATTTTTTACTACGCCTTTTGCAATAGCTTTCCGGAACTCATCATAGGTCCAGCCGTTTTGCTGAATACTCTTCCAGTCAATTCCGGCTTCTTCAAGGAATTGTTTATTACCGCCGATCGTGTGGATTTCCATATATGCCGGCAGACCGTACTGGGCGTCACCCAATTGAAAATACTTCATTGGAACTTCGTCATAATCCACCTTAACTTCGTCAGACAGCACTGGGTTCAGATCGATTAGTACATCCAGTGCTGCATATTTCGAAAGTCCGGAGGCACCGATCCAGGCAATATCAGGAGGGGAGCCTGCATTGACTTGTGTATCCAGCTTTTGGGTCATATCTTCCCAGCTCGCCGGTTCGATTTTCAGCGTCAAATTAGGATGCAGTGCATTAAATTCTTTTTCCATATCAGCAAACCGGGCCTGGTAATTAGCCGATACCGGAGGTAATAATGCGGTTATCGTATCTTTTCCCGCACCGCTGCTGTCTGTGTTTCCGGAATTTGCAGAACCCGCAGTGTTATTTGCTTTCCCTCCGCAGGCGGATAACAGCGACATCATCATGATTGCTGACAATAACAGAGTTAAACCTTTTCTTTTTTTCATCGATAGCAGCCTCCTTAATTTTCACAAGCATCCATCCGGTAATTCCATTTCCTGCGCTTTAATTCAATGAGAGGATCGCTTGCTTCAGGCGTCCTCCATTAGCCTCAAGCGCTTCTTCTGCCGCTTTTGCGTCTAACCCCGTTTTAATCATCATGATGGCCAGCTTACAATTCATTCCTGCCTTTTCAAGTGTCTCTGAGGCGGCTTGGGTGTCTACACCCGTCGTATTCATAATAATGCGGAGGGAGCGGTCTACCAGCTTGTAATTGCTGGCTTTTAAATCAACCATTAGGTTGTTATAGGTTTTCCCCAACTTGACCATAGTACATGTGGTCAGCATATTGAGCACCAGCTTTTGAGCCGTTCCCGCCTTCAACCGGGTCGAGCCGCTAATGACCTCCGGTCCTACAACAGGTGAAATACAAATATCTGCAATGGGTTCAAACTTGGAGCCCTTGTTGTTGCACACACCGATGGTAGCGGCCCCAAGCGTCTTCGCCTTCGCTAGAGCTGCAATCACAAACCTGGCGCTCCCGCTTGCCGAAATGCCGATAACTACATCCTGGTCTGTCACCCCGATGCTATCGACTAATGCGGTCCCTGCCTCGTCATCGTCTTCACAGCCTTCAACCGCATTCCGCAGAGCAATATCACCCCCGGCGATATATCCTTGTACCATCGAAGGATCTGTACCAAAGGTAGGAGGACATTCGGAAGCGTCCAAAACACCCAATCTTCCGGAGGTGCCGGCTCCTATGTAAAACATTCTCCCGCCGGCAGACAGCCTGTGGTGCAGAATATCTACCGCCCTTGCAATCTGCGGGATTTCGTTAGCGACGGCTGCCGAGACCAGAGCATCCTGTTGATTCATTAACTGGACCATTTGTTCAGTCGTACATTCATCAATCATCAGGGTGTCCGGATTCACGGCTTCTGTGGTTAATCCCGCAAGGTAGTCATTCATAGTCATCCTCCTTCTTGTTAAATATAAATTCCATGTATCTAACAATTCATGTTAGAATATCATACATTTATTAATTTTTATACTAATATATATCCCTAAAGCCGTCAATAGATTTTGAAATAAAATTTTATTTATGAATATTATTCCGATTTTTTATTTCATAATCTCATATAATCAGTTATACCACATTTATAAAGCGCTTACAATAAGCGATTCTCACTTTTGTCAAACGTTATTATCACTCCTTCTGCCGTATTCTTGAAAAACAAGTCATTAGATTCGCCAGAATCAAACATTCTGTGATGTAGATAATCTGACATCGTTAAGGGAAGACCAAAATCAACCTAACGGGTGAATGAGATTACCTGCGAGCGAACACAATGTATGCTGTTTTCGCCATACATTCGGTCCATTTGCCTACTTGCGGGCACAATGTATGCTGTTTTTCGCATATATTTGGTTCATAGGCCTGCTTGCGAGCAGGATGCTGTTTTTCATATACATTCAGGCCGTGTGCCTGCTGTGAACACAATATATGCTGTTTTTCACATACATTTAGTCCATATGCCGTTGTACTCTCCCATTCTATAGGTTCTAAGCCTATCTTCCGCCACCTTTAGCTTCACAGTCACTCTACCTCCGAATCATTCCAAGAGCTCTTATCCACAAATCTACACACACCTTTGCTGCAGCAGCAGATAACTATAGTTTCCTATACAATAAAAAAGCATTGACCGATGACCGATCAATGCTTCCTCCAAGTCTATTCGATTCTGAGTACTTAATATCTGAGTTTTTTCTTCAAAATATTATGGGTATTGGTTAAAGAGGTTTTTACCTGCTCGTATTCTGCACTTGCCACACCGGCAAACAGGATGTCGATGATCGTCAGCATAGCAATACGTGAGCCCATGGCACCGCTGCGGATTGTTATTTCAGGGGTAGATATGCTGAGAACAATATCCGCCCGCATTGCAAGCTCGCTTTTGTTGTACCGGGTAACCGCAATACATGTCGCTTTATTCTTCTGGGCAATGATCAGGGCGTCAATAATGTCACTGGTTGCACCAGAATTAGAAATAAAAATGGCAACATCGTCTTTTCCGAGTAAGGTTGCTGCCGTGAGCTGGCTATGGCCATCTGTATAAGCATGACACATTTTGTTAATGCGAGAGAATTTCTGTTCGGCGTCCATACAGACGATTCCCGAGGCTCCAATGCCAAAGAAAACAATTCTTTTGCTATGGCACAGCACTTCTACTGCTCTTGCAATCTCATTCCGGTCAACCACACTAAGTGTGTCCTCAATGGATTTCATGTTATTGAGTGAAATATTTGAAATAATGGTCGAGAGCTCATCACCCGGCTGAATATCTGTATACTGGGCCTTTGCATCCTCATCGCGGGAACCCAAAGAAGCTGATATACTCACAATAAAATTGCGGTATCCGCTGTAGCCCATTGTTTTACAGAACCGCAGGACCGAGGCATCACTTGTTTTACTCGATTGGGCCAATTCTTTAATGGACAAATGGGGAATCTCTTCTTTGTTCTCCAGAATATAATCCCCGACCAGCCGTTCAACCGGAGTAAAGCTTTCCCTCATTTCACGAATCTTGATTAATATATTGTCATTTAAATTCATAATCTACCTACTCAAGATTTAATGAATATCATAGATATTATCATAAACAATACAGGCGGCCTATTTCAATAGCAAAACCATATTGGCACACCTAATTCTTATTATCAATCAGATCTAACCAATCAAAAAAAGCTCCTGAACCGTCAAAAGGACTGATTCAAGAGCTTATTCATTCTTACGGTAATGCGGTCAAGAGGACTCGAACCTCCACGATATTGCTACCACTGGCACCTGAAGCCAGCGCGTCTGCCAATTCCGCCATGACCGCATATTCAGTTGACTTGCTTTCGCAGTCACAAGATAGATCTTACCATGCCAGATTTATGGAGTCAAGTATATTTTATTGTAAATTTCTATCCATAAATTGCAAGTAAAATATTGCTTTTATTTGCGGATTCGGTGTATAATGAGAACAAAGGTTCGCATACTATAAATGAGGTGATTTATAATGGCGATTACCAAGAGACACCCCCTAAATACACCAACAATCCCTGAGAATATAACCAAAGATGAATTGTCCCTGGTCAGAAGCTATCTGTTGCTAACGTTTATTCATAAAGTATTCGAACGCGACTGCCGTGCCATCGGCAAGAGCGGTCTGTTCAAGACTCCCCAGCTCTACATGGAGCTGGTATCCAGCGCTACCAAGAAGACATCCCTGATGCTGAAGGAGGTTACCCGCGAGCTTACCGTGAGCCAGCTCAAGATCAGTACTGTGCGCCAGGATCAGCGCGGAGTTACCGCCGAGTATAACTGCCGGGGCTATGTTGGCGAGATCCATATTCTATGGCCCGGCTTCCGCAATGAGATGATGCAGCGTATGCGCGCCTACCTCGGACTGGGTCCCGAGCTTGCCTCCATTCTTCCCCGGGAAGAACAAGCCGAACAGTTGGCCATGACCATCTAAGCTGTCCTTTGTAATGGATAGTACTGCTGTCACCAAGAGCCTCGTCCCAAATAGGACGAGGCTCTTGGTGCGGGTGCAGCACAAGATTTGAATATGCTGGCGGTGAGCGGCTTGGGTGAATTTTATTGTCGGGAACACTGGGGGATTAAGCTCAGTTTTCCGCATACATTTGGTCCAGGTGCCTTCGCGCGAGCAATTGTAATCGGTTTTTCGATTACATTTGGTCCAGGTAGCTCCACGCGAGCAATTGTAATCGGTTTTTCGATTACATTTGATCCAGGTAGCTTCGCGCGAGCAATTGTAATCGGTTTTTCGATTACATTTGGTCCAGGTAGCTCCACGCGAGCAATTGTAATCGGTTTTTCGATTACCTTGGTCCAAGCAGCAACCCGGCCCGTTCCTGCCGTTCGCCGGTTCGCAGCCCGAGCGAACTTACTTCAAGACCTTCTCCAGCTGCTTCGCTCCTGCCTCCGGGAACAGCTTGGCTGTATGCTCCATAATCCGCTCCATGGATGCTTTAGGCTGAATGCTGTACTGCGAAGTCACCCATTCCGCTCCGAATACATGCTCGCTTACGGCATAACGGCCGATTCCCCAGCCGTAGGGACGGCCATGCTTGTCCTGCTTATACTCGAATTTGCTGACTGTAATGTAGGTCTGCATCTGGAGCAGCGTCATGGCTGTGTCGAAGCCTTTGGCACCTTTGGCTGCGAAGCCGGACAGCGCTTTGAGGTCACTGGAGAGCAGCCCCGCCTCATGCTCCAGCAGCACATCCATTATTCGTTTGCTGGCCATGGAGGCCAGTCCGTCATCATATCTGGCGTCGAAGTCATAACCGTCACGGCGGTAATTGGCGAAGTCCGGATACCATTCTCTGCTGATGAACCCGGCCTTCTTGTTGAAAAGCTTCGCATAAGCGATCTCGCCCCCGGCCGCAATCTCCTCGCGCCATTCCCACGGGCCGATTACATCCTTCACGAACCAGTAGCCCGCAGGCGTGCATTCCTCCAGAGAGAAGCCTGCGATCTCACAGCGGAACAAGGGCAGGTACCCGATCTCCCGCACCAGTGCGGCCAGTTCTCCGGCATCTTTGATAACCGGCAGCTTCATGATTGCCCTCCAGGGCGATAGGTCCAGCCCCCGTCTCCGTGGTAGATCATCTGCTTGCCCATCCCGCCATCGATTGTAATGTTCTCGCCCGTGATGAATCCCGCAGCCTCAGTGCACAGGAACAGCACCATAGCCGCGATATCCGCCGGAGTTCCGACCCGTCCCGCAGGATGCTGCAGCCGGTCCGGCTCGGTATGAACCGGCTCCACCGATTCCTCTGTACCGTGATAAGCAGTGGTATCAATCCAGCCCGGGCTGATGGCATTCACCCGGGCTTTGCCGGCCAGACTTACACTAAGAGCGTGGGTCAATGCACCAATTCCGCCTTTGGCGGCAGTGTAGCTCTCGGTATCCGGCTGCGACATCCGCTCCCGGCTGGAGGAGATATTCACAATAGAAGCTCCTTGGGCCAAATACGGCTTAAGCCGCAGCGTCAGATAATAGGGTGCCGTCACTCCGACCCGTTGCACATACTCGAAATCCTCATAGGTGCACTCGGACTGCAGCCCTTTCCTGCTGATACAGGCATTGTTAATCAGATAATCGACCTGTCCGTAACGGCTGATCACCTGTGCGGTGAAATCATCCAGCACGGACTGCTGCGCAATATCGCCCGCATAGAAAAACAGCCGCTCAGTGCCATACCGCTCCTCCAGCCAGTGTCCGGCTGCAGAATCCGTATCGATGCAGGCAACCATTGCTCCGGCCTTCAGGAATTCTTCGGTGATGCAGCGTCCGATTCCCCCCGCGCCGCCGGTGACTATCGCTATTTTATTATGATGACTCATCTTGACCTCCATTCTCCGCTCATTCCGGGGTATAGGCTTCTGGTCTGGGCTCGCTCACCGGCTGATACAGGTATCTCCGGTCCAGCTTCACCACATGCTTGTTTGGACGCCGGATCATCACCTGGGTCTCGTCCCAGGCCAGCACGATCCCTCTGATATCATTGCTCGCCAGCCCGTCGCGCACGACTCTTACCCGCTCACCAGAAATCCGGTAGGCATCCAGTTGTTCATCGCTGATCATAGTATTCTTGCTCTCCTCTCTGTGCTTAGCTTGTCCAAATTCAACTCTGAATCCGGTCATGAAAAAGACCCAAATGAGAATCATCCGGGTCTAGTTATCTTTCAAAAGCAATCTGTATGTCTTATGAAGTTCCTATATCAGCGCTTCATTCTTCTCAAACCAGAAGTCAAGAACTTTAGCGGACATCACACGTTGTTCCAGATATTCGACCTGATGCTCTGTGAATGTCTGTCTCCAGCTGAACGACAGCTCTTCACACAAACTTGTGATTGTCAAAAGCTCTGACCAAGCAACATAACGTTTGTACCAGAAAAACTGAGGATGTTCGATCATATAGGGATACAAATCGTCGAACTCCGTGTGTTTGCAATCCAGCGCACGTTCGAAGTGATCCTTAGCCTCGGTTAGTTTATCAATAAAAAACTGCTCTGTCACCGGTTCATTCCCCATTGTGACGCCTCCTCTCTCATGTCTAATTTTTATTATAAAGGAAAACTTATAGGGTGAAAAGCAGATGTTTGAAAAATAGGCTGTGTTCCTGTTATTGTCACTTCCATCTTATCCGAAAACAATTGTCCCGTCATTAAGAGAGGTAATATCAACAAGGGATTCCAGACGGATTCCCTGTTCGCGGATCGTGCGTGCACCGGCCTGGAAGCTTTTTTCGACTACTACGCCAAGGCCCACCAGCTCGGCTCCTGAACGCTGGATAATCTTAATCAGGCCGCGGGCCGCGTCGCCGTTGGCGATAATGTCATCGATGAAGAGGATTTTGTCATCCTCCGAGATGAACTGGCGGGACAGCATGATGTCCGTAACAATCCCTTTGGTAAAAGATGGTACCCGTTCACACAGAGCGTCGGGATCAGCCAGCAGCGTTTTTTTGCGGCGGGCAAACACCAGCGGCACCTTCATCTCATAAGCGGTGGCAAATGCCACGGCAATCCCCGAGGATTCCACAGTCACTACGCGAGTCACTCCAGCCTCAGCAAATCTGCGGGCAAATTCCCGTCCCATTTCCATCGTCAGCATCGGGTCGACCTGGTGGTTAAGCAGCCCGTCCAGCTTCAGCACCTGATCCGAGACGACTACACCTTCCTCCAAAATCCGCTGTTTCAATAATTCCATAATTGTAAACCTCCATTACCCTTTATAGACGTTCCACCGAAATCACACCTGTTCGTCCAGGCGGAAGTCATGTCCCTCTGTTCCTCATCATAACCTGTACTATGCGGACTACACAAGGCTATATCCTTGCAGGCCCCGCGATTATAAACTTCGCAGCATTCATAAGGAGGCTAAGCATGAAGTCACATGTCCGCACATTACAGATCGCGTTCACTTATATTGGTACCATTGTCGGCGCCGGATTCGCTACCGGCCAGGAAATCCTCCGTTTTTTCACCAGATACGGCCACTGGGCCCTGCTGACGATTCTGTTCTCTGCCGCTCTCTTTATCTGGCTGGGCACCAAAATGATGATCATCGCCCGGAAAATCTCTGCGGATTCGTATGAGGATTTCAACCGGCATCTGTTCGGAGCCAAGTCCGGGACCATCATCAGCCTGTTCACCATGATTATTCTGATCGGGGTGAACAGCATCATGCTGGCAGGCGCCGGGGCGATCTTCAAGGAGCATCTCGGCCTTCCTTATCAGGCTGGACTGCTTCTGACTCTCCTCGGATCTTACTTGCTGCTGAAGCGCGGCATTTCCGGCATTCTGCAGATCAACAGCCTTGTGGTGCCCCTGATGCTTACTTTGTCGCTAATTCTTGTCTGTAATACGCTGGGCGTGGCGGGAGCCGAACGCTTCCTCTTCCTGCCCACCGATTACAGCAGCATCAACGCCTGGATCTCTCCGCTGCTCTATACCTCGTTCAACCTTGGCATGGCCCAGGCTGTACTGGTTCCGCTGGCCCGTCATACGGATGACGAACGTGCGCTGGTGCGCGGCGGTATTCTGGGCGGAGCGGGCATCGGGTTCATGCTGCTGGCGGCCCATTTTGCCATGAGCTCGCAGATGCCGGGCATCCTGCAGTTCGAAATTCCGATGGGGAGCATCGCCGTCCGGCTGGGTCCGGTGGTGCAGATGATCTTCTTGCTGCTGATCTTCATGGAAATCTTCAGCACCTTCGTTGCGGGGATCTACGGGGTAAGCGTACAGCTCCAGCAGCGGCTCCCGGTTGCCCCTGCGCTTGTCGCCCCGCTGCTCATGCTGATCTGCTATGTGTTCAGCCAATTCGGCTTCAGCTCCCTGCTGGGCATCTTCTACCCGATCTTCGGCGCGCTGTGTCTGATATGGGTAGTCATGCTCGTGCGTTCCCCCATATCTCCGCCGCCAGGTCAGGGCAAGCCCCCAACAGGAGGTGCGGGCGGTAAAAAGCAGGGGATCACGATTGTCAGCATCAAGCCTGCCATCCGGACTACACGGAAATAACTGTTGCAGCAGGAATGATGCCAGCCACAGCTTCGGCAACGTGGCGGTGGCAGGTCATCATGACGATCTGCCGGGAAGCCGACAGCTCGCCAAGCAGAGCCAGGGCCGCGTGCAGCCGGTGTTCATCGAAATTAACGAACAGATCATCGAAGAACAGCGGCAGATTGACCTTACCGCTCATCGTTTCTGCCAGTGCCAGCCGGATCGCCAGATACAGCTGCTCCGCGGTTCCCCGGCTGAGCAGTCCGCTGTCCAGCAGTCCGGCATCCTTGTGTTCAGCCTTCAGCTCTTTGTGCCCCAGCGTCATCACGATCCGGCGGTATTCCCCGTACGTGAGCTTCGAGAAATACAGGGAGGCCAGCTGCAGCACCTGAGGCTGCTTCTCCTGTTCATAGATCCTGCGCGTCCGCCCCATCAGCTCGGCCGCCAGCGCTGTTACCGCATATTGGCCGGCCAGATTACGCAGTGCCGCCCGCTGCTCCTCCAGCTGCTGGAGGGCAGTGTCTTCCTTGCCGCGCACCGAGAGTGCTTCCCGTTCCTGCAGCAGCTTGCCGCGCTGCTCTAGCAGTGCGCTCCGCTCCTCTTCAAGCTCGACTGCCGCTTCTTCCGCAGCTAGACGCTCCTGCGCAAGCCGCCCTGCATCCAGATGCTCCAGCAGACTCAGCAGCTCCGTCCGCCCTTCGGCATCCCAGCCGCTGAACATCGCCAGCTCCGCTTGACGCACGGACCGCGTAACCTCTATCCGTCTCAGCCACACAGCAGAACGGCGCAGGAAGTCTTCACCATCCTCAGCACCGCCTTCCTCCAGCAGCTTCGAGCACCGCAGGTTCAATTCCGCCTGCTCCCTGAGATTCCCTGCCAGCTCCTCCCGGACCTCAGCCAGCCGTGCCTCCGTACTCTCTCTGCGCAGCAGCTCCGCCTTCAGCTGATCCCACTCCCGCTTCCGCAGCTCCAGCCAGGTTAAGAGGGCGGCTGGGGTAGGTTGACCGGGAGCAGCTTGAGTTGCGGGTGGATGCTGGGCAGTAGGATCGGTGGCGGGTAGACGGCGCTGCTCAGTAGTTTCGCTGGGTATTGACGTCTGATAAGCAGATAAATCGTTAGAGGATAGCAACTGCTGGACTGTAGCCTCGGTAGCGGGTAGCTGGTGCTGCTCAGTAGACTCTGTAGCCAATAGTCGGTGCTGTGCAGTAAGCGGAACAGCCGGTAGTGATTGCTGCTCAGCTACAAAGGGAATAGAATTGGGCCGTCCGGTCCCCGCAGCTGCAAGCAGCTTCAGCCCTTCCTGCTCATAGAGCGCACATTCCGCAGCCAAGCCGCTCAGCCGCACAGACCATTTGGTCTCCTGGCGCAGCAGCTCATGGCCCTGCTCTGCCAGGGCGAAGATATCCGGCAGGCCGTCCGGCGACAGCCCTTCGGGGAGTCTCCGCTGACGCAGCCATTCTTCGTAGCGCGCCGCCAGCTCTGTGAAGCGGGTCTCCGCTTCCGCAAGCTCGCCGGTAAGCACCTGCTCCTGTCCGCTCAGCTGCGCAAGCTCCGTCCGGCAGGCCTCGACCTCAGCGGCTTGCCGGTCTACGCTCTGGCGCCAGGTGCCCCAGGCCTCCATCAGCCGGCGCAGCTCGCGCATCCCGGCCTCCAGCCCGCCTGCGTCCGGGCTGAACGCCTGCCCGCTCTCCCGCTCCGCGCCGGAGAGCAACAGCCCGCGCAGCCGCAGCATCTCCGCTGCGGCCTTGCCCGCCTCCCCGCCGCCGGGCTCCGGCGGGGACCCCGCCGCCCCTGCTGCGCGCAGGGCGGACCAGAGCCACAGGTCCGCTGCGGCCAGCAGGCCGAGCGCGGACCATACGCTGACCGGCGGTGCGCCGGTCAAGAGCAGCGCAGGCGGCAGCAGCAGCGTAAGCGCTGCGCCCGCCTGCAGGAGGCGCCGGTAGCGTGCCGCCCGGCGCTGGCCCCCGCCGGGGCGGCTACTGCCCCCGGCGGTATCCCTGCGGCGCGTAGCTGACGCGCCGCCTTCCGGGCCGAGCTGCGCTTCGCGCCAGCGCTCGGCGGCCTGCTGCAGCTCGTCCCAGAGCTGCACCAGTTCACGCGGGCTGCGCGGGGCCAGGCCCGCGAAGTCCGCTGCGCCGCTGGCGTGCTCCTGCGCCAGCAGGCGCTCGGCTGCCTGCAGCGCAGCAGCGGCGGCGGCCTTGCGGGCGCGGAGGCTCAGCAGCTCCGCGCCCCGGGTCTCCATTTGCCGGTCATATCCGGCAAAAGAGGCGGCGTAACGCCGCGCGGCCTCGCGGTCCGCGGCGGACGGGGTGAAGCCTGCGAGCGCTGCGGAATCCCAGCCTGCGCCGATGCTGCGCAGCAGGCGTTCCAGCTGCTCCCGCAGAGCCGCCAGCTCCGCCTGAATCCGCAGCTGCTCCGCCCGCTTGTCCTCATAGCTGCTGCGGCTGCGGTCCAGCGCTTCCAGCGCAGGCCCCTGCTCCGCAAGCAGAGGATCAGGCGGATTCGCCGCCAGCTCTGCGGTAAGCTCCGCTGTAAGCCGTTCCAGCCGGAACGCCGCCCCCTGCAAGCTGCGCAGATCGGCTGTAAGGGACCTCCAGCGTTCCGCCCCGTTATCCGGGAACGAAGCAATCACAGGAAGCTCCTCCAGCTCCAGCCGGCCTTCGCTCCATTTCAGCCACAGCTCCCGGATGTCCTGCGCCTTGCGCAGCTTCATCAGCCTTGCCCCGGCGAGCTCGCGGTCCAGCTTCATCTGCTCCAACTGCTGCTCCGCAGCTTCCAGAGCCAGCGTGTTCCCGTTATATCTCGGCAGATAAGAGCGGCTCTCCGCTACCTCCTGCTCCAGCTTCCCGATAGACTGTAGAATCCTGGCCGCCTCCTGGACCTTGCCGCGCGGCTTGTAGAGCTTCTCCGCCTCCTGGACCAGACGCTTCTCGGCCCGCATAATCTCCCCGCCGCCGCCCATCCCGGCATGGAACAGGTAGCTGCTCATTTCCCCCGACTGCAAGGCGCCCAGCTCCTGCAGCTCGTCAAGCGAGACAGCGAACAGCTGGCGGAACATGCTCCGGGAGATGCCGCCAAGCAGACGCCGCTCCAGCTCCGCCTGATTCAGCTCCTCCGTGCGGCCATCCGGATGGAGAATTGCAATATGCAGCTTCTCCGCTCTGCCCGGCCCCGCGCCGCCGGAAGCATACCGGCGGATGGTCCATAATGCGCCGGACTCATCCCTTGCTTCCAGTATACCGCCATGCGTCCCTCCTTGCAGCGGCTCGTACCGTTCAGCCGGATTCCCCCGGCCGGGGATGCCGTACAGCATGGCACGGATGAACTGCAGGGTTGTGCTTTTACCTGCCTCGTTGCGTCCGAACAGAACCGTGACCCCTTCATTCAGTCCAATCTCCCGCTGAGTCAGCCTTCCGTAGCCGCCGATCCGCAATGAATCGATCTTCATTCCTCTACCTCCCGGTCTTGCTGTCCATCACTATCTCCGGTATCCCCGGCAGTGTTCTTGCTCATCACCCATCCGCCAGCATCAGCCGATGCATTTTCCCGCGCCCGTCCAGTCCCTTCCAGCCCTGCTCCACTGCCCTCAGCAGAATACGCCTGGTCTTCCTCCCCAGCATTCAGCAGCGTCCTGCCGGACTCTTCCAATCCGCTCAGCAGGGTGATTCCCAGCTCTGCTGCACCTCTCAGCCATTCCTGCTTCTCTTCGGCTCCTGCGGATAATAGCAGCCTGCGCAGCTCCTGATTCTCCATCAGCGGTCTCAGCGCAGTAGCGACCAGTTCGTCCAGCTCTGCGGCATTCCCGCCACTGCGCCCGGCAAGCCGCAGCATTTCACCCAGGAAGCTGTCCTCCAGAAGCAAGTGTTCCCGGTCAACCGCAAGTCCCGTTTCGATGGAGAAGCCCTCCGTCCAGACCAAGCCTGCGTATTCCTTGCGCACTGCGCGCCCAGTTTCCCGCCGCTGGAGCTCAGTGAGCAGATCATCCGCCGCCCCCTTCTCAGCCAGCACCTTATGTATATCGCCCCGCCCGGTCAGGCGGAATCTGACCACAGACATCAGCTGCGGAGTCTCTCTGCGGATATCCTCCACTGCATTCTCTACAGCCAGGGTCCACTCTGCCTCGTCAGTGAGCCCTTCAATAGAGAGCTCGCGGACCTCCCAGCGTACACTGTCCAGTTCATGGAAATCCAGCCGGACTGCACCCTCTGCACTGACATCAACCGTATAACAGCCCTTCGGCCCGGTCTCCTTAATGCTTCTTCCTTGAATGTTGCCCGGATAGACGATAGGCGGATGCTCATGCAGAATACTCCGCTTATGAATATGCCCCAACGCCCAGTAGTCATAGCCCCTGCCGATCAGATCCTTCCGGGTGCACGGGGAGTAAGTCTCATGCTGGAGATCCCCGTCCACATTGCCGTGCAGCAGGCCGATGTGGAACAGGCTGCTGCCCGGCTGGCGGCTGAAGCGCAGAGCTGTATTCTCTGTCACTTTGGAGGTCGGGTAGGAGATGCCGCTGATCACAGCTACCTCCCGTCCGTCCTCCCGGCGGCGGGCGGTAACGCGCTCCGGCTCACTGCCGCCGAATACCGTAACATGGGCAGGCGGTGCTGAGCTAAGGCGCGGACCGTCCAGCGGATCATGGTTACCGTGGATCAGGAATACCTGAATCCCGTGGCTTCCGAGTTCCTCCAAGGCCTCCCGGAACCGGAGCTGCCCTTGAAGCGAAGCATCCGAGACATCGTAGACATCGCCGCTAATGACCACGAAATCTACCTTTTGCAGGATGGCTACGCCAACAAGCCGCCCGAGGGCGGCGAAGGTGGACTCCCGGAGATAGGAGCGGATATCCGGCGGGAGATGAGACAGACCGGCGAACCGGCTGTCCAGATGCATATCCGCTGTATGCAGGAAACGAAAAGGAATCATAGCCTCACCCCTTCATTCCCGGCTGGAACTGCAGATAGGTTTTCTTCAGTTCATTGGCTACACGGGTCAGGGAATAGAGGCTCTTTGCTTTATCCCAAGCCGAGCGCGACAGCTCATAGCGGTAACCGGGGTCCGTGATTACTTTTTCCAGAGCATCTGCCAGTCCCAGCTCATCATCCGGATTCACCAGCAGCCCGTTCACCCCGTCCTCAATCTGCTCGGGAATGCCGCCCACATTGGTCCCGACCAGCGCCAGACAGCTCAGCGCAGCCTCGGCAAATACCGAACCGAACGCCTCCGCCCGCGAAGGCAATACGAAGATATCGAAGAACGGCATGAATTCCTCAGGATGCAGCGTATAGCCGTAAAAAATAGTCTCATTATATATGCCCAGCTCCTGCGCAAGCTTCTCCAGCTCCGCCCGGCTCGGTCCGTCCCCGATAATATGCAGCACATATTCATGCCCCCGCTTCTTCAGCTCGGCACAGGCCTTGAACAGAATATCTATGCCTTTGGCCGGCACCAGACGGGTAACCGTGACCAGCTGCGGAATGTCATTCTCATGCGGGACAGGCTTGAACCGCTTCTCGTCGAATCCGTTCGGGATCACTCCGATGCTGTCCGGCCGCTCAATATAAGGAGTCATATAATCGGCAAAAGCACGCGAAACCGTCATCAGCCTGTCACTCACATGCTCCAGCTCACGGTAAATGGCGACCAGGAACTGATGCTCAATTCCCCCCTCGCGGATCAATCCGTTCAGAATCAATTCACGCTCATAGCTGGAGTGCAGCGTCTGAATCAAGGGCACATCAGGATAAATTCTCTTCATCGCCAGCCCCGCAATCGGATGATGGGCATGGATCAGATCGTAATTTTTGCTCATGCGCAGCTTGGTCCACCAGATGTAATCCCGGTAGGTCTGAATGTATTTTTGCACAACCGGACTATCAAAGTACACGGTCCAATCGAAGGTTTCAAAGACAATGTCTTCACGTCCCTTGCCCCGGATACGCTTCGGCAGCCAGAACAAATCCATCTCCCAGCGGCTAGAGCGGAAGCGTTCCTGCAGATAAGGGATCATAGAAGATACACCACCGGGCTGCTCCGGCGGGAAGAATAGCGCTTGCAGCAAGTTCATATTGGTACATCTCCCTTTACAATTGCCCTATTTACGGTGAAGGCCGGCAATTATGATATAGTTGTGTATATGTACAATAATAAATACGGGTACAGCTACAGGTATAGGTACGCTAAGGTTCCATATCCTAATTTTATCGGTATCCACCCGAAACAGCAACTAAGATGACAGCTTTACTTATCTTGGATTTTGAACTAGAGGAGAATGAAAGATGAATGAAGAACGGCTGCCTGCCGCGTACACCGCTAACATTAGAGAGATGCTGGGGGATACGGCGGACGCTTTTCTGGAGAGCTATCTTGCTAAGCGGACCCAGGGTCTGCGGTTCAATACGTTAAAAAGCAGTGCACCTTCCGGCCGCGCCGCAGCGGAGCAGGCAATCGCACAATTCGGCCTGTCACAGGTAGCATGGTGCCCAACAGGCTTCTACTATGAGGACCCGGTCCGGCCGGGAAGACATCCGTATCATACCGCCGGACTATATTATATTCAGGAGCCCTCCGCAATGTCCGCAGCCGAGCTGCTGAAGCCGCTCCCCGGTGAGCTCGTTCTCGACCTGGCGGCCGCTCCCGGCGGCAAAACCACTCATATCGCCTCGCTGATGCAGAGGCAAGGGCTGCTCATTTCCAATGAAATCCACCCGGAGCGGGCCAAAATCCTGGCCGAAAACGTCGAGCGTCTCGGCATAAGCAACACGCTGGTTACTTCCGCAGCTCCCGGTGATCTCTCCAAAAGATTCCCTGGGGTGTTCGACCGCATTATGCTGGACGCGCCTTGCTCCGGCGAAGGAATGTTCCGCAAAGACCCTGCGGCAATAGACGAATGGTCCCCGAAGCATGTGGAGATCTGTGTAGCCAGACAGTGGGATATTCTGCAGGATGCGTATCTGATGCTGAAGCCTGGCGGTCATATGGTCTATTCCACCTGTACCTTCAACCGTCAGGAGAATGAGGAGACGATGGAGCGCTTCGTGCAGACCTATCCCGATATGGAGCTGATCGTTATGAAGCGGCTGTGGCCGCATCTGGAGCGGGGCGAAGGGCATTTCGTGGCCCTGCTATACAAGACTGCTTCCACTGACCAGACAGAATCTGCTTCAAGTAAAAGCAAAAGCAAGCGCGGTGAACGCGGCAGTAACGGCCAGAAGGCAAGTGCTGCGCTTAGGGAGGCCTATCAGCAGTTCATGAGCTGGTCAGCGGCAGAGCTGCCCGGATTCACCGGACAAGGCCTTCCGCTTCTCTTCGGCGAATCTCTGTATTTGCTGCCTGAGGCATTCAGTGAGCGGCTGCACACCGGGATGCTGGACGGACTCAAGGTACCGCGTGCCGGACTGCATATTGCCCATCTCAAAAAGAACCGGATCGAGCCTGCCCACGCCCTGGCCATGGCACTCCGGCCGGATCAGGCGGCACGCAGCTATGATATGCCGGCGGACGGCCCGGAGATTGGGGCCTGGCTGCGCGGGGAAAGTCTGCCGGTTCCGCCCGGCCTGCATGGCTGGACGCTGGTAACCGTAGACGGCTTGCCCGTAGGCTGGGGCAAAGCCAGCTCCGGCCAGCTGAAGAATCATTTGCCCAAGGGTCTGCGGATTCTAAAAGCCCATATTGACGAAGTTTAGGCTGCTGACCAGTTCACGAATCCTTCATAAGCATATGATGTCATTATCCCATGGAGGTCCGCCGGACTTAAGCGGCGGCAAGTGGGAACAGACATGAATCAAGGGAGGAATCAGACATGGGTGCAGGTGTAGGCTTCACTTCGACCGGTGCGATCTTGGTACTCTTCATATTGCTCGTAATCATTTCCCGTTCGTTGTTCGTCTAATTCCGCTATAAGCAGCATAGCACACGGACCTCAAGCAGCCCGCTCCCTTAATGGGGGCAGGCTGCTTTTTCATCACTACACATGTTGTATTTTCCGCTTACAAACAATACTTCACCAGCGCATCGCGCACGCCGTTCGCATTATTAGTGCCGGTGATCACATCTGCGGCTGCTTTGACCTCCACCGGAGAGTTAGCCATTGCCACACCCAGACCGGCATACGTCAGCATGGAAATATCATTATAATAGTTGCCGATCGACAGCACCTGCTCTTGCGGGATGCCAAGCTCGGCAGCCAGGTGCTTCAGGGCATTTCCTTTGGAGGATTCGGGGTGCATAAGATCAACGAAGAACTCTCCGCTGCGCAGAATATTGTACTGCTCTCCCCACGTAGCCCACTCCCGCTGCGCTTCATCCAGAATATCGGACTGCGTGAACACAGTGAATTTCACAATCGGTTCGCGGAAATCTTCCCAGGCGGGAAGAGATGCAGGCATAATGCGGAAATGCTCATACATAAAGTGGGCTTCTTTGGTCAGGTTCTCCACATTGTCCACATACATCTCAAACGCAGTGTTCACATCAAAATGGATATCACGCTCGCGGCAATAGGCGATATACGGGTCCAGCCCTCTGGCGTCCAGCCCGTACTGGTGCAGCACCTTACGGTCCTTGACACTCACCGTAGCCGCCCCGTTATGGCCCAGCACATACCCCGACAAGCCCATCTCCTCCATAAAAGGAATCGAATTCTGCGGACTGCGTCCTGTGCAGAGGACAATCTGCCCGCCCTGACGCGTAACCTCTGCAATCGCCGCTTTGTTCTCTTCACTGAGCTGATGATCATCATTCAGCAGTGTTCCGTCTACATCCAGTGCAATCAGTTTGTATTTCATACCCCATCATCCTATCTCTGTATAGTCTACCTCTATTCCCCAGCCCCGCCGCCGCGCAGCAGCTCCAGCTCGCGGGCCGTGAGCTCCCGGCAGGCTCCCTCGGACAGCGTCTCGTCCAGCTTCAGCTCGCCCATTGACACCCGTTTCAGAAACACTACCTTCTTCCCGACAGCCACGAACATCCGCTTCACCTGATGGAATTTGCCTTCCGTAATGGTGAGTGAGATATACGACAGCACGCGGCTGCCCCGTTCTCTGCTCAGAATGCTAAGCTGCGCGGGCAGGGTCACATAACCATCCTCAAGCGTAACTCCCTCGGCAAAAGCAGCCACATCCGCTGCATCGACCTCCCCTTCTACGGTGGCCTCGTAAGTTTTGGGGACATGCTTGCGCGGGGACAGCAGCTCATGTGCGAGCTTGCCGTCATTCGTGAGCAGCAGCAGACCCACGGTATCCTTATCCAGCCGCCCGACCGGGAACGGCTCGAACAGCGCATGCTCCTGCTTCAGCAGATCCAGAACCGTACGGTCCCGTTTGTCTTCGGTGGCGGATAATACGCCCGGCGGTTTATTCATCATCAGATAGATGAATTCCCTGTAGAGGACCGGCTCCCCGCCAACCTCTATGCGGTCCTGCTCCGGGTCTACATGGAACCCGCTGTCTTTGACTACTGCTCCATTTACTGTGATCAGACCCTGCTTGGCCTGCTTGCGGATATCGCTGCGTGAGCCGATCCCCATGTGGGACAGCACCTTGTCAATCCGTTGCTTCTTATTCGCAGTTCCTCCTGTAGCCATACTCTAAGTCCACCTCCAGCCTGCGGGATATTCGTTCTTCAGTAGTCCGTCCTGCCATTTGCCCCAGCCCACGCTGAAGCCGTCGATGCAGACGAGGGTATAGCCTTTGTAAGCATGTCCTTCCTTAATCGACAGGCGCCCTGCGGGGATCGACAAGGTCTCCCCCTTCAGGTAGGATACCGCTTCCCCGCTGGCGCTGGATAGCGATACCCAGCGGCTGCATTCCTCAGGACGCAATGCTGTTGCGAGCGGATGACCGGGAACGAATCTGCCGCTCTTGATCTGTCCCGCATACCAGCCCGGCCGAACCGTCTTCAGACCGTCCAGCGCTTCACGCGGCAACGGGGAAATATATAGATGGTCGCCGAACCATATCGCATGTCCGGGCGGCTGTGCCCCCAGCAGCTCTTCAATAAAGTCCGCATAGACCGCGAACGCTACCGCTTCCCCGCCAGTTCGCTGTGACTGCGGACCTGGACCCGTTCCGGCTCTACCAGAGCCAGAGCCGGAGCCGTGTCCAGATCCGCGTCCTCCCTTGCCGCCCCGGCCGTGATCTGCCTTACCGGGAACTGCCTTACTATGAAAGTCTGTTTTGCCAGCCTTGCTCCGGGGGGCAGTGGACAGGCTTCTCTCTCTCATGTCATTTCGTGCTTTTACATTCTCAGCCTGACTCTCCGCTCCGTCACTTCCATCATGGCGTAATACCGCCATGAAATGCCCTTCCCCCTTGACCTTATGCGGCCACAGCCGCGCCGCACCCGGCAATCGGCCGAGTCCGGCAGCGAACGGACCGGTTCCGCCTACGGGAACCAGCGAGAACTGCGGATGCCCGGACAGGAACCCGGCAATCATCTCCTCGTTCTCCTCCGGAGCGAACGTGCAGGTGGAGTACACCATGGTACCGCCGGGCTTCAGCGCTGAAGCTGCAGCCCGCAGAATCTCCCGCTGCATCTCCGCATATTTGTCCGGGGTTCCCGGCTCCCACTGTCTGACCATATCCTCGTCCTTGCGGAACATGCCTTCACCCGAACACGGCGCGTCGATCAGAATCCGGTCGAAGAACCCCGGGAAGGCCGCCGCAATCCGCTCCGGGCGCTCATTCAGGACAATGCCGTTACGCACGCCGTACAGCTCCAGATTCTTGGCGAGCGCCTTCGTCCGTTCAGGATGCAGGTCATTCGAGACCAGCAGGCCTTCGCCCTGCAGCTTGGCAGCAATCTGGGTAGACTTGCCGCCCGGGGCTGCGCACAGATCGAGCACCCGGTCCCCCGGCTGAACGTCCAGCAGTTCAACCGGGGCCATGGCACTCGGCTCCTGAATATAGTACAGCCCCGCATGATAATAGGGGTGCTTTCCGGGTCTGGCTCCCTCTCCGGTATAGAAGCCCGAAGGACACCAGGGAATCGGCTCCAGTGTGAAGGGGGAACGCTCCCGCAGCCCGTCCACCGCTATTTTCAGTGTATTGGCACGGATTCCCCCGTAGGGTGACTGCTGATAGGTATCTATAAATTGCTCATATTCCGGTCCCAGCAGCTCTTTCATACGCTGCGCGAAAGCTCCGGGCAGTTGTGCCGTCATGATGCCTTCCTCCCGCTCAAATAATCAGGAACACCCCTGCGGGTGCTCCTGTTGTACCTTACTATGGTCAAGCGCCATCCGGGCTGTGCCTGGGTCTGTCCGGCCGCTGCGGCCCGCGCCGCTGGGGCAGCACAGGCGGAGTAGACTCAGCCGCCAGCCTGACCTCTTCCTCCAGCACGGGGTCTACGATGCGTATTGTGAGATCATAATATTCAAAGGGCTGGTCACCGTAAGCTTCCAGGAGGGCAACATACTCCCCAGCTTCCCGGACCAGCTTCGCCAGATCAACACCCAGCGTCACTGCCGGATATCTGCCCAGTACTTCATGGGACTGTTTCAGCAGAATCAGGCTGCCGCGCACATTGGCATTACGGAAATGGTACAGCCCTACTGCCACCTGCAGCAGAGCTTTGTATAATGGATCACGCTGCTTTTCCAGCCATAATTCCTCTAGCACCTCATGACATTCGAAATAATCCCTGTCCCGGTTGAAGTAGATGAGGTAGGCCAGATACAGCGGCTCATAAGCCATCCGGCTCGCTGCCCTTCTTGGCCTTCGAGAGCAGCTCGCGCACATGGTCCAGCAGTTCCTTCATTGCATCCATATCCTGAGCCTGCCAGATCGCATTGAACCGTTCCTGGCTCTCAATCGCTTCATTCACAAGATGATAGAAATACAGCTGATGAATCGCCTTCAGCAGTTGGGTCGTCATGTTCGAGTTCTCCTCGAAGGTCTTCTGGGCCTCCAGAATCTCTTCCCGGATACTCGACATCTCGCTGTCCAGAATGGATGCCGCTTCTGCTGCCGTCTTCAGGCGCACCCGCATTTCATCGGGCAGGCTCTCCCGGTATTTATAATTCAGCGAATGCTCAATGGTTGCCCAGAAGTTCATCGCCAGTGTACGGATTTGAATTTCAGCCAGTACAATCTTTTGACCCAGCGCAGTCTGTACCGGATACCGGATGATCATATGGAAGCTGCGGTAGCCGCTCTCCTTATAATTGGTAATGTAGTCCTTCTCATATAGTACTTCAAGGTCCTTGCGGGCACGGATGTATTCCGCCACTCTGCGGATATCCTCCACGAACTGGCACATAATGCGAATGCCGGCGATATCCTCAATACCCGTTTCCAGATCCTCCATTTTGACATTTAACCGTTTGGCCTTCTCAAGTATGCTAGACAGCCGCTTCACACGGCCGGTAACGAATTCAATCGGAGTGTATTCTTCCCTTTTCTTGAGTTCAGAGCGCATCGTCTTGAATTTAACCTTCAATTCCTCCACCGTTTGTTCATAAGGAAGCAGAAAAGTTCCCCAGTCCCTGACGTCCATCGCCTTGTCCTCCTGTCCATTCATCCTTCAGTGATGATCAGCGCCTACCGCATCAAGGAGCCTCTGATAGCCATCCCGCCGCAGCAGCTGCCGTAGTCCGGCATGCACTCTGCGGTTAACCTCCGGCCCTTCATAGATGAGTGCTGTATAAATTTCGACCAGACTGGCGCCTGCCCGTATTTTATCGTAAGCATCCTGGGCTGTAAAAATCCCGCCCGACCCGATAATCGGCAGCTTGCCGCCAGTCTGGGTATAGATTCTGCGGATAATCTCTGTAGAACGTTCACTCAGCGGCTGGCCGCTCAGCCCGCCTGTCTCACTGGCTTTGTCGCTCTGCAGCCCTTCACGGGAGAGTGTCGTATTGGTGGCAATGATGCCGTCCATTCCGGCTTCCGTGATGGTATGTACCATATATTCCAGCTCAGCGTCACTGACATCGGGAGCAATCTTGACCAGAAGCCCTTTTGTGAAGCCAGTCTTCGCCCGCTGCAGCTCCATTTCTTCCTTAACCTCGCTAAGCAGGTTCGAGAGCTCGCTGCCATGCTGAAGACTCCGGAGATCCGGGGTATTCGGCGAGCTGATATTGACCACAAAAAAATCACCGTACGGATACAGCGTACGGATACACTTGCGGTAATCCTCATGCGCCAATTCATTCGGGGTGGCCTTGTTGCGTCCGATATTGACCGCCACCGGAATTCTGCGCTTCTTCAGCTTCTTGAGACGTTCAGCCATAGCCTCCGCGCCTTCATTATTGAAGCCCATCCGGTTAATAAGCGCTTTGTCGGGCAGCAGCCGGAACAGCCGGGGGCTGTCATTGCCGGGCTGGCCTACCGGAGTTACCGTGCCTACCTCCATGAATCCGAAGCCGATCGAAGAGAAACCTCCTACCGCTTCCGCATTCTTATCCAGTCCTGCCGCTAAGCCCACTGGGGTTGGGAAATGTACCCCGAACAGATCCATTGCAAGATCAGCAGTCTCAGGAACCCCGTACATTAGCCGCATGGCTGCGCTCCCGCCGGGAACCAGATCTGCTTTATTCAGTCCGCCGATGACGAGATGATGCGCCGTCTCCGGGTCCATTTTAAAGAAAATAGGTTTACCAAAATGTCGATACAGCACCGTTCTCGCTCCTTCAAGGGAACCACAATTGACATAACGACTCCCGTATCTATAGGTTTCTTCTTAATTTTATCCGTTTCCGGGGGAAAAGAAAAGTTTTTTGCCGCAGCGATTGTCCCCGCCCTGCCGCACTTCCCCCACACCGCCGCTACTTCTCACACAGATTCCCCGGAATTTCGCTTTTGGATCTGCTTGCCATGGCAGCCTCACTCCTGTTTCTGTGTTCTTCACGCTCCAGCATGAAACCTTCCTTATGATACTCCAGCCGGTATTCGCTGTATAGACTAAGGCTTAGGTGATCTAGTCCCTGCCGCAAGAGATTGCAGCTAGACTTGTCTTTTCATCCAGACTAGAATAGAAGAGCGGGCACAAGTTTCATGCACCGCCGCCAAGCCTCACATGTAAGGGTTATCACAGACTAAGAGAGAAAGAAGGGTGACCTAATGTCAACCAAACGTAAGCCTCCTACACTCCAGCAGAAAAAAGAAGAAGTGAACCGCAAAGCCATTCTGTGGATCAGCGCCAGCCTCGTACTGCTGATTGCGCTTATCGCCGTTTTATTTGTCTTTCTCGGGAATTAGTTCAGCCAATGGTACACTTTATGGGGGTTGGTCTGATTACGGGGCGAATCCGAAGGGAAACGTTCCTCCGGTACGACCAGCTCCTCAGGCAGAACCCCTTGACTGATCTGAACCTTCGTGCCCATCGGCACCATCGCGAACAGCTCCTCCACATCCTTCCGGTTCATCCGGATACACCCCAGCGACTCATCCTTGCCGATGCTACCCGGCTCATTCGTCCCGTGAATTGCATAATTACTGTCCGAGAGCTGCATGCCGCGGCTGCCGAATTCCCCGTTATCGCGCCCGTTCGGGTTCACGACCTTATCCTTAATGAAGAACTCTCCTTCAGGTGTCTTATCTCCGCCGAGCCCCACAGGATAATTCCGCACAATCACATTGCCGCTGGTGACCGCCAGACGGTAGCTTTGCTTATCTACAATAATAGTAAGGTGTTCTTTGAAAAAGAGCTTCTCCCCCGGCCCCGCCGCCGGACGTCCTCCGCCTGTCTGCTCTTGTCCCGGAGTACCTGCCTCTTGGCCGGACAGCTGCGGAGATGCAGAGAGCAGCGGCGCCTCTCCCCGTGCGGCACTGCGCAGCGGTGCGAAGGCTTCCTTCATCAGAGGGGTGATGCCGCCCAGCACGTTCGCCGGGAACGGCCTCACTAATTCCTGTACCGCTTCGGGATAAGCCCCTTTGATGTTCTTGTACGCATGCAGCGCACTCCATAGCACAGCGAGCTCCTCCTGCTGCTTCTGCCAGACCAGCCCCTGCTGTTTAAGCTCCGCCGGACCCGGCGGCTGGCAAGCGCACGCTGCCTGATTATAAGACTGATAGACTATGCGCCCTTCTCCGCTCTTGGCAAGGGTAGCCTCCAGCGGCAGCCCTTTCTTCCACAGCAGCCATTTGCCCGAGCGCTTCATACCGAGCAGTGCGGTGGCGGAAGGCGTCTTCGCCGACTTCAGGATGGCTGCCAGGCCCCCTCCCCCCGCAGCAGCATCCGACGCTACCGCCATGAAATCCAGACTTATCGGTTCTTGCGGACTTACCTGCGGCTCTTCGGCGGTCTCCGGCAGCACGGCTGAGATATTCGCGGCCGGAGCAGCTCTGCCCGCACTGCCTTGCTGAATTCCCGGTGCAACGGCAGCCGGAATAAGCAGTAACAACATCAGCATTAGAGCCAGGAGAACCCTGCGCTTCCTGAGCCTCGCAGTCTGCCGTTCCCGGGCCGATTCCAGCAGCCCTTCCTCGTACTGCTGCAGCATTTCCGCCGGCACCTTGCTGCGTTCAAAAGCTTCATATACTTCCCCGGCCTGATTAAAGCAGTAATTCGCCTTTCCATACTGGCCATTCTTATAGTATTCCTTACCAAGCAAGTACCATGCCATCTTATTGTCTGAATGCATCTGTACATAGGCTTTTAGATGCTGAGCATTCTTCATGTTGGCCTCCACTATTGGTGGTATGGTTATGTATGCGTATGTATCTTCTATTTTATATCGGCAGGGAATGCAAAAAAAGACACCCCAAGCCGCATTTATCGCGGACCGGAGATGTCTTTATGTAGAAGGCAGAAGCTTAGCCTTCTTTGTTGAAAGGTGCATCTGCAATCTTAATGGAATCTGTAGGGCATCCGTCAGCTGAATCCTGCAGGTCATCGAACAAGTCGTCCGGAATCACTACATTACCGTGGTTGCCGTCGTTCTCATAGATCACTTCTGCCAAACCTTCATCATCGTAATCAAAAATATCAGGGGCCGTCGCGCCACAAGCACCACAAGCGATGCATGTGTCCTTTTCGACCCAAGTGTACTTAGCCATTTTTTCTCTGCCTCCCGCTTAACTATACAGCCTGCAGTCGCAGCCTGTTATTTTTCTCATATTAATATAAATAGGATACAATTTCAATGAATTTTCAATGTGTTGACATTATTGCCTCATTCTTTGCGGTCCCCCAGGGCGGCTGATGACGGACCTTAACTCAGTCTATATCCTTGTCTGCGCCGTCCAGATTATCCTTCTGCAGCGAGGTCCCCCGCTCCTTATGGTTACGCAGACGCGCCGAGTGGCTGTCGCTCAGCATCCCTGCGGTCAGCACTGCATTCTCGCCGAATTTATTGCGCAGCATATCCATCGCTTTATTGAGCGACTCCTTCTTCGGCTGCCGTTCGTAGTCGAACAGGTCCAACTGAATGGCCGACTCCTCTTTGGGTATCAGCCCCTGGAGCGTTACCCCCAGCAGCCGCACGGGCTTGTCACCCTTCCAGTGGCGTGCGAACTGGTCACATGCCACCTTGTAGATATCCTCGGCGCTCTCCGTGGGAGCCTCAAGCTGACGGGAGCGGGTAATCGTCTTCATATCCGGCGTGCGGATCGTCAGCTGTACCCCCGCTGCAACCAGCCCCTGCTTCCTCAGTCTCCGCGCGACCTGATCGCTTAGGTTCAGCAGAATCGGGCGCGCCTCAGCCAGACCTACTACATCATGCGGCAGCGTGGTTGTATGGCCGATGGATTTGCTCTGCTCACGCTCAGGATTCACGATCCCGTGATCAATCCCGTTCCCCGCCCGCTTCAGCCAGGCGCCCATGACGCCGAAATGGCCGACCAGCATCGCCTCGTCCGCAGCCGCCAGCTGTCCGATGCTGTAGATTCCCAGCTTGCGCAGCTTCTCGGCCGTCTTGCCGCCAATCCCGAACATCTCATTGCACGGCTTGTCCCACAGCACGGAAGGCACATCACGCAGCCGCAGCACCGAGATGCCGCTGGGCTTCTTCAGATCAGAAGCGATCTTCGCCAGCAGCTTGTTGGGGGCAATCCCGATGGAGCACGGCAGACCCAGCTCCTCCATAATCCGCCGCTGCAGCGCCTCGGCAATCTCCGGCGGCGTTCCGAATTGCCGGGAGCCTGTGATATCCAGATAACACTCGTCTATCGAGACCGCTTCGAGCAGGGGAGTATAGCTGTAGGCAATTTGCATAAATGCATTCGAGTACTTGCGGTATAGATGGAAATCCGGCTTAATAAGCATTAAAGACGGACAAATCCGCAGCGCCTTCTGCACCTGCATGCCGGTGGAGATGCCCAGCCTGCGAGCGGCGTAGGAGCAAGTGACGATAATTCCCCTTCTAGCCTCCACGCTGCCCGCCACCGCTGTCGCCTTTCCTTTATATTGCTCCGGATCTTCCGCCTCATGCACAGAGCAGTAAAAGGCATTCATGTCCACATGCAGAATAACCCTGCCGCTTGCCGGATAATACTGATCCACACTCTGCATGGTATCCACCTTCTTATCTTCGGGGTTCCATTGTTATTGTCAGCATACCTCTACCCCGGCGGGAGGTCAACTTGCCAGTGAGCAGGTTGTGACGGCGCGGTGAAAAGTTCTTTGTTACTTTCCCGCGTAAAAATGCTATAATATAAAAATTAATTTCCTATGCGAAGGCTAATAACACTTTTAGGAGGACACTCATGTCTAAGTCTATCTCCATCTTCGATACCACCCTGCGTGACGGAACACAAGGCGAGGGGATCAGCCTGTCGGCGGATGACAAGCTGAAGATTGCCAGGAAACTCGACGATCTGGGTGTCCACTATATCGAAGGCGGCAATCCGGGCAGCAACAACAAGGACATCGAATTTTTCAAAAGAGTCCAGGAGCTCCATCTGAATGCCAAGATTACCGCATTCGGCAGCACCCGGCGCAAGAACACAGTGGCTGAGCAGGACGAGGGACTGCAGCGGATGATTAACGCCGGCGTTCCGGCGGCTACCCTGGTGGGCAAATCGTGGGATTTCCATGTTCACACTGCCCTGCAGACCACCCTGGAAGAGAACCTGGCCATGACCTTCGACTCCATCTCTTATCTGAAGCGCAAGGGCCTTGAGGTCATCTTCGATGCAGAGCATTTCTTCGACGGCTTCAAGAATAATCCTGAATACGCCGCTGCCGTTCTCACCCGTGCCCGCGAGGCTGGGGCAGACTGGCTGGTGATGTGCGATACGAACGGCGGCACCCTGCCGCATGAGATTCATGATATTGTGACAAGCATTGGTGTACTGCTGCCAGAAGCATCGCTCGGTATTCATACACACAACGATTGTGAGCTTGCGGTTGCCAACACCCTAAGCGCAATCGGCGCCGGTGCCCGGCAGGTCCAGGGGACTATTAACGGCTACGGCGAGCGCTGCGGCAATGCCAATCTGTGCTCCATTATTCCTACGCTTCAACTTAAGATGGGCTACCGCTGCATCCCTGGCGATTCCCTGCCGCAGTTAACCAACACGGCCCGGTTCATCAGCGAGGTAGCCAACGTGAACATGCCGGTGAATCAGCCTTATGTCGGTACAGCCGCATTTGCCCACAAGGGCGGCATCCACGTATCTGCCATTTTGCGCGATTCACGGACGTACGAGCATATCGCCCCTGAACTGGTAGGCAATAAGCAGCGTGTCCTGGTCTCCGAGCTTGCCGGACAGAGCAATGTGCTGTCTAAGGCGCAGGACATGGGCCTCAGCCTTGATCCAAGCAGCGAGCAGGCGCGCAAGGTGATTGACAAGATTAAGAATCTTGAACACCAGGGGTATCAGTTCGAAGGCGCGGATGCTTCGCTTGAATTGCTGCTCCGGGAAGCAACCGGCGAGATGAACGAGCTGTTCACCTTCGAATCATTCAAGATGCTGGTTGAGAAAACCGCCGGCCGCCCTGTCGTCTCCGAAGCCTTCGTTAAGCTGAAGGTCGGCGGCGAGAGCCTGTACACAGCCGCCGAAGGCAACGGACCGGTCAACGCACTCGATAATGCGCTGCGTAAGGCGCTGCAGACCTACTTCCCGCAGCTTAAAGACATGCACCTCTCCGACTATAAGGTCCGCGTGCTGGATGAGCAGGATCAGACCGCCGCGAAGGTACGCGTGCTGATTGAATCCAAGGACTACAGCGACACCTGGAGCACCGTAGGCGTATCCAGCAACGTGATCGAAGCGAGCTGGGAGGCTCTGGTCGATTCCATGCGCTATGCCCTCCTGGGACAGATTTCACTGGACCAGGGAATTCCGGCCAGCAATGAACCGAGAGGTCTGGTCAATCACTGATGCCTGCTTTTCGCTCTCAAGATTCTACAAAGCCCTCCGGGTGCGGAAGTTACTCCGCGCAGGAGGGCTTTTCACTATATGGCTGATTGCCTGTGCTAGGACCCGGTTAGCGCAATAATCTTTTTCTCCAATTCCTCTGCGCTCAGGACCCCCAGAATAATCTCGCTGATGATCCCGTTCTTATCGATCAATACATTGGTCGGGAACACCGCCCCGTTATACTTGTCGAAGATCTGGCCCTTCAGATCATACATCACCGGGAAGGTCAGCATGTACTTCTTGACGAAGCGTTCCGCATTCGGCTTGTAATCCTGGCTGGTCACGTTAATTCCGTATACATCCAGCACCTTGCTGTATTTCATTGCCAGCTTATTCAGCTCAGGAGCCTCCTGCCGGCAAGGATCGCACCAGGAGGCCCAGAAGTTAAGAATGACCGGCTTCTCCCTCGCCCCATCGACCCCATATTGCTTATCCCCCTCCTGCACTGTAAAAGGAGGCGCTTTGAGTCCTGCCGATGCACCAGTCTCCGGTTCCCCCGTCTGCTGCAGGACCGCAACCGCCTTAGGCTCCGATTTCATTTTATGTTCTATGGCAAGAGCGGCCAGAAAAACAATCAAGGCCAGAATCGTTACATTCCGTTTATGGACTGCTTTCATAGAGTTCAGATCCTTTACATGGAGGATTTTTCTCTATTGTACCCCCACTTGCTCCAGTTTCAAACGTTATCATAAAAAAAGAGGATTCCGTCAAAGACGAAATCCCATGAAGAGAGAGGGGTAAAGCTGACAGCGGCCAGGAAAGCCTCCGGCTGTTCGGACCGGACTCTTCCGTACAGCAGAGGCTGGGGAAGCTTCTGCTGCCCGGCTGCCGCAGGAGACCTGCGTACAGCTGCTGGTGCTGCCGCAGCGGGTGGCATGTGTATTGGCCCAGGGCCGATACGCAACGTAGCGCCTGACCCGCCGCCATCCTGATATACCTTAATAAGTGTCCACCTTACATTGCAATCCGGCTAGTCTTACAACAATAGACCTCATGTCCTGCTTAGATAGGCGTACAAGTCGCCTAGTGTATCCACCTGGTTCTTTTGTAAGATCTGGCGGATGTAAGTAACCCACAGCTTCGCTGTCATCTTGGCATCCTCCAGCGCATGGTGACGTCCCTCAATAGGAATCTCATGGATCGCCAGCAGCTCATCCAGCGTGTAATTGCTGCGGTGCGGCTCCAGCCAGCGGGCCAGCATCATTGTATCCAGCACCCGGTGGGTTAACTGGACCTTGGAGGTCTTCCATAAGGCTGCGTTCAGGAATGCCTTATCATGGGCACTTCCGTGCGCCACCAGCACCCTCTGTCCGACGAAAGACATGAAGTTATGCAGGCCATCCATCAGCGGCGGAGCAGAGGAGGTCATCTCGGCTGAGATTCCGGTCAGTCTCGTAATATTGTCAGGAATCGCTGCCCCGCAGTTGACCAGTGTATAGAAGCATTCCTCTGCCTTGACCTCTTCGCCGACCACCCGGATCGCTCCGATAGACATAATCTCGTCTCCTCCTTGATGGGAGAAACCCGTAGTCTCCAGATCGAAAATCACCGTCTCCAGTTCAGAGAGCGGAGTATGCAGCACCTCAGGACGCCGTTTCTCGCGCATCAGAGAACGGATAAAGGCCATTTGCTGGGCTGTCTGCTGCGCCGATTCTCCGCCCCTCATGGAAGCGATGGCAGAGGGCATTCCGCCTTGCCGCAGATTATTCCAGAATCCTCCGCCTTTGCTCGGCTCCTTCATAGCTGTCTCCTTTCCGCTGACCGGAGCTGCCGCTGCAGCGCCTTATGCAGGCGTCTGATCAGCAGCAGGCTTTCCCGCAGCTCCGCCCGGAGCTGCTTATTCTTCAGATCATTCTCCGCATAATAATTACTGCTCACGAGCAGGCCGTCCGTCACCGTAAACGGCGTGTTCACCCGCATCCTGAGCGCTGTCAGACAAGCCCGCCTGATTTCTTCCAGATGCTGATACTGCTCCAGCTTAGTCAGCTCATCCAGCCGCTTCAGTGTCGAAGGAGCTTCAATTCCATGCAGCAGCGACAAGTGCCTGACAATATTGACAAGCGGAATGTAGAGGCCATATTTGACATCGAATCCGCCTGCATTATCACCGAACCGTTCCGTGAGCACTTGTCCCAGCAGGTTCAGCGTTGCCTTATGCCGCACGGTATTGCGCAGTACCGCCATCGTTAATTTGCTGTTATCCGTGAATCCGTTATGCAGGGCTTCCCGCCACTGTGCTGACAGCGCCTCACTTCCCGCTACATGCCGCATATCCGAAGCTATAATCAGGTACCTCACAGGCTCCCATTCGAGTTGCTCCATCCAGTCTGCCAGCTGGAGCTTCCAATCAGCCAGTGACTTCCGCCAGAGCGGCTCAGAGCACATGACCCTGCCCTCACACTTCTCATAGCCAATGGCCTCAAGCACATCCGACAGCATGCTGCCAAAAGCTTCGAAATACCTTTTTCGTTCCCCCTCCAGCGCTTCCTCAACAATCAGCCCGTTATCCTGATCACTCCATAGTGTAGCTTCCTTCCGGCCCGCACTGCCGAATACAATAAAGGAATAGGCGCAGGGAGGCAGGCCGTAGCCCGCCTCCTTCATCTGCGCCTCACATATCCGTACCGCCGTCCCGGCAAGCTGGTCATGCATCGCATTGACCCGGTGCATCCATTCCTGAACGGGAATCACGCCCAGCTGCTCCAGCAGCACTTGTTGACAAGCGGTACGCCTCCTCTTAAGCTCCTCCGGCGAACCGGCTGTTACGATGGACAAGTAACTTTCTTCTTCGTTCCAATCTGCTGCCTCCATCGAAGCCACACGGTCCGCCTCCCTGCCTGAGTATATATATTAGTGTTTGAGGGTTTTGGATTCTGATTCACTGATCAGCTTCATTTGCTCAGGATAACCGTAAGTACCGTGCTCACTGATATCCAGACCCATCAACTCTTCTTCTTCTGTTACACGGATACCCATAACCATCTTCATCACATACAGGATGACAAAGGACATCACGGCTACGAATACGAAGGTTCCGACTACACCCAGCGCCTGCACGCCGAGCTGATGGAAGCCGCCGCCGTAGAAGAGACCTGCTTTACCTACAAGTGCGCCTTGTTCAATCAGATCAGGTGCTGCGAAGAGACCTGTAGACAACGCCCCCCACATACCGGCGATACCATGTACAGAGAAAGCATAGATTGGATCATCCAGTCCTGCACGCTCCAGCCACTGCGAAGTCATGAAGGTGAAGGCACCGGCAACAAGACCGATAATGATGGCTGCCCAAGGCTCTACGAAGGCACAGGCACCCGTGATGGCAACCAGGGCTGCCAGTACGCCGTTTAGCATGGCTGGAATATCGGATTTGCCGAAGTACAGCCAGGAAGCTGCAAGAGCTGCCAGACCGCCTGCCGCTGCTGCAATATTAGTAGTCAGTGCTACGTGTCCGAAGAATCCGCCCATAGGAGACAACGCACTACCCGGGTTGAAGCCGAACCAGCCGAACCAGAGAATAATAACACCAAGGACTGTGAATACCTGATTATGTCCCGGAATAATAACCGGCTTGCCTTCTTTGTTGAATTTGCCAAGACGCGGCTTGAGAAGAATGGTCGCTACTACTGCCGCCGTTGCACCTGTAAGATGGACTACTGTAGAACCTGCATAATCCTGCATGCTCAGCTCTGCCAGCCAGCCGCCGCCCCATACCCAGTGAGCTACCACCGGATAAATCACAACCGAGAAAAGAATTCCGAAGATAATATATACGCTAAGCTTAGCACGTTCAGCCATACCGCCGGATACAATCGCCAGGGAGACTGCCGCAAATGCCATTTGGAACAGGAATTTCGTATTTAGTGTAACATCGGAGAAGGCCAGGGATTCGAATGCAGAGGCTGTGGAATCGCCGCCGTAGAAGAAGCCTGTAGTTCCGAAGAAGCTGTTGCCGTTACCGAAGCCAAGGCCAAAGCCCAGTGCCCAGAAGCACAAGCTTGCAATTGCCAGTGTCAGTACCGTCTTACCGGCCACGTGACCGGCGTTCTTCATCCGGACCGAACCGGCCTCAAGTAATGCGAACCCTGATTGCATGAAGAATACAAGGATAAATGCCAGGAACGTAAATGCAGTGTCAAGTCCAATCTGCAGATCCGGTGCTGCCGGACCCTCAGCTGCGAAGGCGCTGACCGGATAGATCATCAGTGTAATCATACCCAGGAACATCATCAACATCTTTTTTTTCATATTGTACCCCACTCCCCAATGTTATATTTTCTAACAAAGCGTGAAACTCTTAATGTCATTATAATCAGAAGTCAGGTAAATTGACAAGACTATTTTTTTGAATGCTTTAATTTAATTTTGGAAGCTGTTCCATTCTTCACTTAAGGAACGCTCCTGAGTACGATTACCGGTAACCCGCAAGAATTAGCGCGCTTCCTTACGTGCCAATTATGCAAACGCATACAGACAATAGTGCTCTTACCTTAGCATCATACTGTATTTTTATTAACGTCTATTAGTAAAGATGCCTTTTCTTATCCCTTGATTACTCCCATACCACGCTCTGCCTTCTTCAATTCTGAAGATTCCCCGCTTCCATAAAGACATAAATATATGACGCGATATGTTATGTTTTAAATAACTTCATCCTTTCTTAGAAGCCTCTCGCCCCAAGCATCTTTATGAAAAGTCAGCATATACTTTAAAGTAAGCGTCACGTTTGACTGTACGGTTTCCAATTTGATATGATTATTTCACGCAGTATATAGTGAGGTGAGATAACTTGGAGATATGACCCTTTACCGGATCGGAGAGCTGGCCAAGGCGGCCGGCATCAGTGAACGTACCATTGATTATTATACGAAGCTCGGACTGATTACACCCGAATCCAGGAGCATGAAGAACTACCGGCTCTACAGTCATGAAACCTTAGTCATTCTGCAACGTATTAATCAGCTTAAGCAAGAGAAATATACATTGGAAGAAATTAAATCCCTGATGGGCAAGTGGAATGCAGCCACACCTGAGGCTGAGGTCTCCGGGAAGCTGGTCCAGCTTGAGCTTCAGATGCAGCAGCTTGAACGGGAAGTGAAGGCCCTGGAGCCCGTGATAAGCGGTTTGAAGCCTGGCCAGGCCAACCGCGCACTGGCCGCACTGATTCCTCAGGGTGTCGCTTGTATGGAAGCGATCCGGCTTCTGCTGACGCAGGGCCCGCCAATGTAACAGCTTGTAATTTATAATGGAGGAATGAGCACCTATGATGCCACTAATGTATGTATTGTTAGCTGTCGCGTTTATCTTTTCTGTATGGGCCCAGTTCAGGGTCAAGGGCAATTTCAAGAAATGGGCCAAGGTGCCTAACATGAACGGCTTAACGGGTTACGAAGCTGCCCGGCGTATGCTGGATGCCAACGGACTCTACGATGTTCCCATTGAACCGGTTCAGGGAACCCTTACAGACCACTACGACCCGATTAACCGCGTTGTGCGGCTGTCGGAGCCTGTATATTATGAAAGCTCCATCGCAGCGGTCTCCGTCGCTTGCCACGAGATCGGTCATGCGATCCAGCACAAGGAGCATTATCCGATGCTGGCACTTCGCCACCGGATGTTCCCGGTCGTGAACTTTGCCTCCGGGGTGGCCCCCTTCATGCTGCTTGCAGGCTTCATCTTCAGCTCGTTCAATCTTATTGGACTCGGTATTATCTTCTTCTCTGCTGCAGTTGCCTTCCAGCTGGTCACACTGCCTGTCGAATTCAACGCCAGCAGCCGTGCGCGCACGATTATGTTACAGCAGGGCTTCATCCGCAACGACGAAGAGCGCGGCGTGGCCAAGGTCCTGAATGCCGCAGCGCTCACCTATGTTGCAGCAGCGCTAGTATCCCTGATCGAACTGATCCGCTTGATCCTGATGTTCCTCGGCAACCGCGATTAAGATCTATACGACTACACAGACAATACCCCGGTAGGCTATGAGCCGACCGGGGTATTGTCTGTGTGTCTGTCTTTGAAATAGGTAAGCAGGAAGTTACGGAAGGACTGGGCGACCAGCGGCAGCTTACCTTCTGCCCGGTGAATCAGCCCGACGGTTCTGGTAATCGTAGGCTCCACCACCCGGACCTGCGCAGGCTGCATCGGGTTGGTCTGGTAGAGCGCCATCTCCGGCAGCAGGCTTACCCCCATTCCGGCGGCTACCAGACCGCGAATCGTATCGGTCTCCCCGCCCTCAAAAGCAATCTGCGGCTTGAACCCTGCCGCCAGGCAGGCCTGCCACACAATCGGCCGCAGCGAGTAGCCTTGGCTGAACAATACGAACTTCTCGTCCCGCAGCTGCTCCAGCCGGATCACTTCTTCGCTGGCAAGCGGATGATTCTGCGGCAGAATGGCGAACAGCTCCTCGGTCATCACGATATCTCCGGCCACATGCCCCACATTCTCGGGGAACGGCGAGATGAATGCCAGATCCACCTCTCCAGAGATAACATCCTTGATTAAGGAAGGATAGGCCCCCTGCTTGAAGCGGAATTTCACATGGGGATAATGACGGCGGAACTCCGCCACAATCGAAGGAATCAGATGAGTCCCGAGGCTGTGCGGGAAGCCGATGCGAATCTCGCCGCGCTCCGGGTCAAGGAATTCATGCACCTCAGCCACTGAACGGTCGAGTTCATTCAGCACCGACTCCACTCTTTTGCAAAAGAGCTGCCCGACAGGTGTAAGCTGCAGGTTTCTCCCCTTCTGCATGAACAGATCCACCCCCAGCTCCTGCTCCAGCTGATGAATCTGGCGGCTCACCGCTGATTGTGCGACATGCAGCTCCTCCGCTGCTCTGGTGACATGTTCCTTCTGGGCAACCTTCAGAAAATACTGCAGCTGTCTAAGCTCCACGATTACACCCTTCCTTATCGCCGGTTTCGTTTGAATACACGGATGATTAGCCCATAAATGAAGAATCCGGCGATCAGGCCGCCGATATGAGCCATATAGTTGATATATGGAGTGGCAAAGGATGTGATAATCCCCATCACCAGAAGTCCATAGAGTGTCTTGCGCGAGCCCTCATCCATCATTGCCCTCTGGAACAACGCAATATAGAGGAATGCGCCATAGACAGCGTAGATCGCCCCCGAGGCCCCTACAGAGACAATCCCAATCTCCACAGGCCCGAGGCTGACCACTCCAAGCAGATTAGCAACGAAACCTCCGCCCAGATACAGCAGCGCATACCGCCACCAGCCCATCAGCCGCTCCAGCGGCGGGGCAAACACAAGCAGCGAGAAGCTGTTGAAGAACAAATGGGCAAAGCCGTTATGCAGGAACATCGCCGACGCGTAGCGCCACAGCTCATCCTTCTCAGGACCCACATTCACTGTAGCCCCATACTTCACAAGCGTGTTCAGGTTGGTAGAGCCGCCATTCAGAGACAGCACGATGAACATAACCACGTTGGCCAGAATCAGCGCACAGGTTACAGGATAATACCGGAGATAACTTCTCCACTTCTCATATCTTATAAAAATCATAACACCCCTCCTTTTATGTATGTTGTCCAGCTCGACATCCAGCTTCTAAAAAGATTATAATTTATTCTGGCAGGTACATGCCAATATTGCAATTCAAGGAGGAAACAAGCACATGACGCAAGAAAGAACAGGCGTAGCCACATTCAAGGGCAACCCCATCACTCTGGTAGGCCCGCAGCTGAAAGCCGGAGACCCCGCGCCGCAATTCACGGTTAGCAAGAATCTCCTGGAAGATGTTACTCTTACAGATTACGCTGGCAAAATCAAGCTGATCAGCGTTGTACCTTCCCTGGATACCGGTGTGTGCGATGCGCAGACCCGCCGCTTCAACAGCGAGGCTGCCGGTCTTGGCGATGATGTTGTCATTCTCACCATCAGTACAGACCTTCCCTTTGCCCAGGCCCGCTGGTGCGGCGCCGCAGGCATTGACAGTGTAATCACCCTGTCCGACCATAAGGAGACTTCCTTCGGACAAGCCTACGGCGTCCTTATCAAGGAATTCCGTCTCGACATGCGCTCTATCTTTGTTGTAGATAAGAACGATACTTTGGCTTATGTCGAGTATCTCGGTGAAATGGCTGAGCACCCGGACTACGAAGCGGCCATTTCCGCAGTTAAGGCTCTGCTGTAAGCTGGAACGGACAGCACTGATAGGTTATACAGCCTTCGAAGCTATAGATGTGCATTTTTGAAAAAAAGCGGCAGAAGGTCATCCTTCTCCGCTTTTTGCGTATGATGATCAATAAGGATAACCGCGTTCAGAGCGGGCTGTCCCGCTCCCGGAAACCGCATACAATCCCGGCAAAACATGCCCAGGTACTTGTCCTTAATCCACCTTATATTTGCCCAGCTTCTTATCCAGAGACTGGTACAAACGCTGAATGACACGGTAATTGGCACCCAGATCGCCGAGCGACCCTCTGGATGCTGAATATATATCTACGGCACAGCGTACGGGCGTGGTGCTTAGCACAGATACGGTGATATCCAGCGAGCGGCCTAACGCCGTTCTTTTCTCCAGCGTGATCTCCCCTACAGACTGCACTTCATGCAAGACCTTGTATCCAGGAATTTTCTTCAGTGTTGCGGAGACTTCGTCCCACGCCTTGTCTCTTGAAAGATTGTAATAACGCGTTTTCAATGCCGGATCTTTGGCACGGTCGCTTGTTCCGTCATGACTGCGAAATAAACCGACCAAGGTTCTTTTCAACGACAAAATTCTTCCCCCTCTTCAAATCCCAAGTTCACTACCTTAAGTGTAACACTCTTGTCCGCGGAACAAAAGGGCATTGCTCACTTTAACCTTGAAAAAGGCACCCTTTACCCGCAAGTGAGCAGGTAACAGGGTGCCTTGTCGATTCCATTAGAAAACCCGCCTATGCCGTCCGGCTGCAGTGTCTTCTGAACCTGCTAGAGCAGGTGGGTGACCGCAGAAGTCGTTTTTGAATTCCCCAGGTCATATAGACAGGGCTGTTCAGCCGCGCTTCATGTAGATCTCCCAAGACATTATCATTGGTTCAAAACAACGAGCAACCATAACGTACATCGCAGGATTTATAAACATTATAGTGCGTTTTGACGAAAAAGTAAACCTGTATACGCTTTATTTAACACCGGGATCATTTTCCGTTGACATTACTGCCCGGATGATCAAAGGAATATTAAGTCCGCTTGAAATCCTTACCGGTGTCCTTGTCTCTGTCGTCTTCGTCATCCTCGTCATCGTCGTCATCCGACGCAAGACCTTCGTTCTCAGCCGCTTCCAGTGCGGCCTGTTCTTCAGCCAGCTTCTTTTTCTCCACCTGTAATTGCAGCTTATTGTATGTAGCGAAGAAATTAAAGAAGGCAAGCATAGCAACCAGCGTAGGAATACAAATCACGTAGAGAACCGGATACCGCAGACCTATATAGAGAAGAACGCCTGAACCAATCAACGTCGAGAACACACGGATCGGCCGGGCGATCGTGAGCAGAATCGAATTGGTTACCACTTCCTTGAACGTCATCTGGTAGTGAACTACGATAGAGAAGAAGTTAAACATCGATACGAACAAAATAATCATCAGCACCAGCATCAGGATACCGACGATCTTGAAATTCGGCATTTGTGTCATGTATACGGTCACATCAACGTACATCACGACAAACAGCAGGGTGTAGATAAGCCCTCCCAGCATGCTTTTCAGATAATTCTCTTTGTACCCCTGAAAAAAAGTGCGGAATGTACTTACATCGGTATTGCCCATTACCCATTTGCGCACCACTGTAAATAACGCCGACGTCGCCGGAAATACAGTGAATGGCGCGAATACTCCAAGTACCCAGTTCAGCATAATCTGCTCATTCGGTCCGCCTGCCTCTGAACCCAGCATGAGGATCTTCAGAATTCCTGCGAACAGGAACGGTATCGAACACAATGCCCATAATATATTGCTGAAGGCGATGCGTGAGATCCATTCCGTGATGCGGTATATACCGCCCATTGCTCCTTTAAACTCCAATTCCCTTCCTCCTGTCTATCTTGTGCATACTGCGTATCTTAACTATACCTGTTTGTACTGGACTTTTCCAGCGCCCAAGTTTACAAGTTCTAGGTAAGTGTCTAAGCAAGCACTGCAATACGTCCATATATTACATTGTAACCACAACAAATCCCCCATGTTCAAAGGAGGTTGACCTCATGTCCGCACCTGGCTGCTGCAATCCCTGGACTTCCACCGGAACAATTCTCGTGCTCTTCATCCTGCTGGTCATTATCAGCCGTACCTTCATCTAAGCGAATCTGCAGTAAAAAAGAAGACGGGAACCGGTAACGGTTGCTCGTCTTCTTCAAGGTGTTCTGTTATGTCTTAAGCGTCATAATCCTGCTTGGCCGGGCGGGTGCTTGTGCTGCTCGGACGCGAGGATGGTCTTCCGTCTGTGTTACGGCTCGCTCCATCACGGTTGCCTTTGTAGCCGCCGCCGTAGCTGCTGCCGCTTCCGCTGTTGCCGCCATAGCCGCTGCTGTAGCCGCCACGGGTGCTTCCGCCGCTGCTGGAGTTATCACGATTTCCGCGATAGCCGCCGCCGCTTGCATTGTCACGGTTACCACGATAGCCGCCACCAGAACCAGAACCGGAACCGGAACGGTTGCCGCCATAGCCGCCGTTAGGCTTACGCCCGCTGCGGATATCGTTCTTGCCTCCGCGGCGCTTGGCACGGATCGGATCTTCAGGAGTCAATTCAATTTGCGCATCCTTATTATCGCCGGTTAGAAGCTTCATCGCTGCGGACAGCAGCTGTACAGAATCATATTGCTCCAGCAATTGAATGGCAATTCCTTTGTATTCATTCAGTTCACCTGTCTCAACCATAGCCAGCAAACGTTCAGCAGTAATGCGCTGTTTGCCTTCAATAGCCTCAGCCATTGTAGGAAGCGGTTTGCGGGTAATGCGGTGACGGGTAACACGTTCGATCAGGTGCAAATGGTCAATCTCACGCGGAGTTACGAAGGACCATGCCGTTCCTTCTTTGCCGGCGCGGCCAGTACGGCCGATACGGTGTACATAGCTCTCAGGGTCCTGCGGAAGGTCAAAGTTGATAACATGCGTTACGCCGGATACGTCCAGGCCGCGTGCAGCCACGTCTGTAGCTACCAGTACATCAATGCTGCCGTCGCGGAATTTGCGCATTACAGCGTCACGCTGGTTCTGCGACAAGTCACCATGCAGGCCGTCAGCGGAATATCCGCGCTTCTGCAAGCCTTCAGCAAGCTCGTCTACCCGGCGCTTCGTGCGGCCGAATACAATCGCCAGATCAGGCGATTCCATGTCAATCAAGCGGCTAAGCGCTTCGAACTTCTGGCGTTCAGGCACTTCAATGTAAGCCTGGTCGATAAGCGGTGCGCTAATCTGCTTAGGAATTACGGATACATGCTGCGGGTTCTTCAGGAACTGCTGGGCAAGGCGTTGGATGTTAGGAGGCATAGTAGCCGAGAAGAGCATGGTCTGACGTTCTTCAGGAACGAGCTTGAGGATAGTCTGGATATCCTCCATGAAGCCCATGTCGAGCATTTCATCGGCTTCATCCAGTACGATCGTCTGAACATCATCCAGGCGGATGGTCTTGCGGTTGATATGGTCCAGGAGGCGTCCCGGTGTACCAATAATAATCTGTGGTTTTCTCTTCAGTCCGCGGATCTGACGGCCGATATCCTGCCCGCCGTAGATAGCCAGTGAACGAAGTCCTTTGAAGCGGGTCAGCTTACCGATTTCTTCAGCAACCTGGATGGCAAGCTCACGCGTCGGCGTCATTACCAGTGCCAGGATCTTCTCTTCTTCTCTTGCGATCTTGGAGATGAGGGGAATTCCGAAGGCTGCGGTCTTACCTGTACCCGTCTGTGCCTGGCCGATCAGATCCGATCCGGTCAGTGCAAGCGGGATTGCCTGCTCCTGGATGGGTGTTGCTTCCTCAAATCCTAGCTCTGTGATTGCTTGAAGTACTTTTGGCTCCAAGCCGAATTCTGCGAATGTTTTCAAATTATTCATGCTCCTTCTATACAGTGGACATTCCACATGCTTGTCTGTATTCTTAAGTAGCGGTAAACACATTTATAGGCTGTCCAATCATGCCGTATTTCCTGCATGGTTTAGCGCGTATTGGGACAAAAAAATGTCCTATGATCAGGCCACTACTTACACCTGACAATTGCAGTTTCGCATTCTAAGCAATGCAAAAATACCATTGTAACGTCCTACTCAAGAATATCCTATACATTATATCACAAACCCAATCAGGAATACCAGTGTATTCCTTACTTTCATTACTTACATGACACTCACACTACACTCAGAGGTGAATTTGCTTGGTTAAACTAAGACTATTCGGGAGCTTTCTTGCCGTTCTCTTTGGGTCAGCGATGATCGCAAGCGGCTTTAATCTGTTCCTGATCCCCCACAGACTGCTCAGCGGAGGCGTATCCGGCCTTGCGATGCTGGCCGGTTATTTCACTCCTTTTAACATCAGCTTACTGTATTTACTCTTCAATATCCCGCTGCTTGCTGCCGGATGGTTCCAGCTGGGCCGGAGATTTATCATTCTGAGCATTGTCTCTGTAGGGGCAACAACCTGGTTGATGACAGTCGTGCCTGTCGTTCAGGTCTCTTCGGATATGCTGCTCGCCTCTGTGTTCGGAGGAGTGCTTGTAGGTGTCGGGGCTGGTGTATCCTTCCGCGTAGGAGGCTCCTCGGGCGGCTTCGATATTCTGGGCTCCATTATAACACGGTACCGGGACTTCCCGGTAGGCAATGTGCTGGTCGGTCTCAACGGCCTCGTCATTCTTGCTGCGGCCTATTTTGACGATAACTGGAATCTGGCACTTGCCTCCATGGTGTCTATATACGTCACCGGTAAGGTGGTCGACTTGATTCATATCAGCCACATCAAGGTTACCGTGTACATCATCACCAACCGGACTGACGAGCTGCTGCAGCAATTGCTGGGCCTTCAGCGCGGAGTTACAAAATTTAAGACGGAAGGTGCTTATTCTCATGTAGAACGGGACATGCTAATGACAGTGACCACACGGTATGAGCTTGCGGAGCTGAAACGCATTATCAAAACAAGCGACCCGCAGGCATTTGTAAATATTGTCGAGACTGTCGGTGTGATGGGCTCCTTCCGCAAACGTTAATTTATAAGAAAATGCTTATCCGTTCAAATTATGTTATATTATAGCTACGCAGGACCTTAACAATTTCATGAAGATTGTGATTTACCCTCTTTTTTCCAGGCACTTCGTTTTTCCGGGTGGACCCTGAATTCTGATTCAGTTCGATTCGAAAAAGGAAAGGGTGATTTTTGTGGAAATGGAAACGGTAAAACTGTCAGCAATCGTCATGAGGTGGTATCCGGATATGATACCGTTCCTGAAGCAGGACGAACTCAATTCTGTAATCGTACTGCGTGACGGTCTGAGTATTCTGGAACCGGCAGATGCCATGGATATCATCCATTACAGCATTTGCGAGCATCAGAATTCTGCGTATCTTCATTGAGCAAGCTGCCGTAAAGAGCAAGTTGTAATAGTTGCCGCCCTGGTCATTGGCCTTCGTGCCAGTCCGGGGCGGCATTTACTTTTATATTCAGCGGTTCAAAATCTGTACATCCCGTTTATAAACAACAAGAGCGGAAAGTAGACATCAAAAAATTACGGGTATTGTTACAAGTCTGTTCTTTTTGGGTGCATCCGTTACCTTATACTTTATAAGGAATGTACATAAAGGGAGCGAATAAGAAATGAATATCACCTGGGCTTTACTGATGATGGCGCTGGGAGGCGTGGGTGTCCCGAACCAGGGACATGAAGCCGATGTGGCAGCAGTACTGCAGGGCGCCATGAATCCCCCCATCGTCGCAGAACACACAACGAATCCGGAAGCAGCATCACCGAACGGAGGCGGCACTGCCTCTCCAGCACCTTCCCCAAGCGCATCGCCGGAGACAGCTCGTATTGCTGATCCGCAGCCGGATGCTCCCAAGGTTAAAGGGATATACGTGACTGCTTACAGCGCCGGAGGCGCACGCATGGAGACTCTGCTTGCCCTGCTGGACAAGACTGAGCTCAATTCCATGGTCATCGATATTAAGGATGATGCCGGATATATCACCTACAAGACAGACAATGCTGAGCTTCAGCAAATGGGGCATCCCCAGCCGTTCATAGGGGATATCAACAAGCTGATGACCCGCCTGAAGGAGCATAATGTCTACCCGATTGCGCGGATTGTAGTATTCAAGGATTCTGTGCTTGCCAAGAAGAACAAGGAATTATCTTTCGTTAACAAAGACGGCTCTGTCTGGGCCAACAAAGGCGGAGACAGCTTCGTCAATCCTTATAATGAAAATGTGTGGAAGTATAACGTAGATATTGCCAAGGAAGCCGTTAAGCTCGGGTTCAAGGAAATCCAGTTTGACTATGTACGCTTCCCTGAGGGCTTCGAGAAGCGTGCAGACACTCTGAAATACACGAAGAGCGACAGACCGCGTGTGGAAATTATCGCCGACTTCGTCAAATATGCCAAAGCTGAGCTAGCTCCGCTTGGAGTTCGGATTTCGGTAGATATCTTTGGCTATGCCGCCTCGGTACCTGCCGCAGAAGGCATCGGCCAGGATTTCGTGAAGATCTCCAAGAATGTCGATGTTATCAGCCCGATGGTCTATCCGAGTCATTATTCCACCGGCTGGTTCGATGTGAAGGACCCCGACAAAGACCCTTATGCTACCATTAAGGGTTCAATGGTCGATACGCACAAGAAGCTAAACCCGCTAGGCAGCTACAAACCGGTGATCCGCCCATGGATTCAGGATTTCACCGCCAGCTGGCTGGGCAGCGGGCATTATGTCAAATACGGCAAAAAGCAGGTTGAAGATCAGATCCGTGCCTTGAAGGATCAGAATATCGACGAATTCCTGCTCTGGAATGCCAACAACCGCTATACCGCCGATGTGAAGTACGACCAATAAGCTTTCTGCAATTATCCGGATGTATCTATAGCCGCACGATATCCATAGCCCGGCAGCTGCCGGGCTTTTTACTGGGAACATTTACACTGGAATATAAGTATCCAAAATAATGATAACGGGGCATTGATGATTATGAAACAGACTTCTTCCATTAAGCAAAAGGCCGGGCAATTCCTTCATATATTGCTTCCGATTCTGATTACTCAGATTGCATTGTCAGCCATTACCTTCTTCGACACCAATATGTCCGGCAAATTCGGCACGAATGATCTGGCCGGCGTAGCCATCGGCACAAGCCTGTGGATTCCGATCCAGACAGGCCTCAGCGGTATTCTTATGGGGATCACACCCATTGTATCTCATCTCCTTGGCAGCAAGCGGGACAAGGATGTGGCCAATCAGGTGATGCAGGGCATTTGGCTCTCCCTGATCGTATCGGCGCTCGTGCTGATTCTTGGCAGCCTCGCTCTCACACCGATCCTGAATTTCATGAATCTGGAGCCTGCCGTACGCGATATTGCCTTCCGCTTCCTCGGTGCCATCTCCTTCGGCGTTATCCCGCTGTTCGGCTATACCGTTGTCCGCAGCTGTATTGATGCCCTGGGCCAGACCCGCGTCTCCATGTTCATCACCCTGATTGCCCTGCCGGTCAATGTAGGACTTAACTATCTGCTGATCTTCGGCAACTTCGGCTTCCCCCGCCTTGGCGGCGTAGGCGCAGGCGTTGCCTCTGCGATCACGTATTGGGTCATCTTCCTGATTGCCCTAATCTTCGTCTACCGGGCCGAACCTTTCCAGAGCCTGCAGATTTTCCGTAAATTTCACGCGGTGTCTCTGGTAAGTCTCAAGGAGCTGCTGAAGATTGGTGTGCCTATCGGCTTTTCGATCTTTTTCGAGACGGCGGTGTTCTCGGCTGTAACCCTGCTGATGAGCCGCTTCGATACGATTACAATCGCTGCCCATCAGGCCGCCATTAACTTCGCCTCCACCCTCTACATGATTCCGCTGAGCATCTGCATGAGTCTGACGATTCTCGTCGGCTTCGAGAGCGGCTCCGGCCGGCTGAAGGACGCACGCCAGTATGGCATTATGGGCATTGGTACGGCGGCTGTCCTCTCCCTGCTCACAGCGCTGGTGCTGCTCTTCGCCGGGAATCATGTCGCCGGGCTGTATTCGGATGACCATGAGGTGATCTCGCTGATCCAGCATTTCCTGATCTACGCGATCTTCTTCCAGATCTCCGATGCTATCGCAACCCCGACCCAAGGTGTGCTGCGGGGATATAAGGATGTTAATCCTGCGTTCGTCATCTGCTTCATTGCCTATTGGGTGATCGGCCTGCCTGTCGGATACCTGCTCGCCACTTATACTTCGCTTGGGGCCTACGGCTACTGGATCGGACTCATCACCGGCCTTGGCATCGGCGCAATTCTGCTGCTGGCCCGTCTCGTCAGGGTGCAGCGCAGATTCGCTCCGGAGAAGGCTTGAATTAACGCCACAAAGTTCAGCTGTAGCTTCGATGTAGAACCAAAAACAGCCACAGACATCCGGGAGACCCCCTTCGTCTGTGGCTGTTGTGCTTCACCGGCTTTTTACCAGCAGATCCACCGCTTCCTTAATCACTTGCTCAGGGGAATTCCCCTTCGCCAGCTCTTCCTGGATACAATGCTCCAGATTATCTCCGATTACTGCACCGATAGAGCGGTCTACCGCTGTCCGGATCGCAGTCAGCTGAGTCACAATCTCACGGCAGTCCTTGCCTTCCTCCAGCATCCCTAACACGCCTCTTACCTGACCTTCAATACGTTTCAAGCGGTTGGTAATAGCTTTATCATATTCCACTGTCAATCAGCCCCCTCTAGATGAATAGGTTCACGCCGGAGTCCTCGGCAGCTCCAAGATAGCTGGCAACACCGCCGAAGTCCACACCCTCAATTAATTCCTCCTGCTTGATGCCCATGATATCCATACTCATTGTGCAGGCCATCAGCTTGACCCCCGCATGCAGTGCCCCCTGCATCAGATTTTCCAGAGACTCCACATTCTTGCGGCGCATCGTATAACGGATCATTTTGGCGCCAAGCCCGCCCATGTTCATTCTGGATAAGGGAAGCTTCCGCGTTCCCTTCGGCATCATCAGACCAAACATCCGGTCGAGTGCATGTTTCTTCACCTGTGGAGACTGCCCCCGGCGCAGAACATTAAGCCCCCAGAAGGTAAAGAACATGGTTACCTGCTTGCCCATCGCTGCGGCGCCTGTTGCAATAATGAAGGAAGCGATGGTTTTGTCCAGATCACCGCTGAATACAATCATCGTGGTTCCTTCAGAGACTGCTGCCTGTCCCGCCGCTACCCCGGTTCTGTCTTCCGGGTCTTGTCCTTTGCGTACCAGTGCGTGAACTTTGCCTCCGGATACATCCACAGCTTCCAGCGTATTCCCCGTCTTGCTGCACCACTGCCTGATGTCAGCGGCAAACCCGAAATCCGTTGCAGTGATCTCTACCCGCTGGCCTTCCTCCATAGAACCTATAGTCTCATATACTTTGAGTATAGGGCCGGGGCACTGTAATCCGCAAGCATCCAGTAAGAGCTGAGGCTTACTGCTAAGCTGTTCTTTGATATGGACTATCCCGGCGGGAGACGGGTCCTCTTTTCTCAAAACTGGTGCTCCTGTCTTCCCGGAATCTCCAGTGTTAGCCCCCCTTGCCATTGCTGCGTATGTCTTGTAGCCTCCGTCAACGTTTCGTACTGCATATCCGTATTGGGTTAACATCCGGGCAGCAATGTAGCCGCGCAGCCCTACCTGACAGGATACGGCGATCTTCTGATCCTGCGGAATCTCTGAAAGACGGTCTCTCAGCTCAGCCAGAGGAATATTGATGGACTCGGGGATATAACCGGCTAACCGCTCTGCTTCGTCTCTGACATCAATGATAAGACCGGAAGTGTGGGTGAATTCGTCCACCTCATGCCATTGCAGATTGCGGACGAGTCCTTCCATCACATTAGAGGCAACATAGCCTGCCATATTGACCGGATCTTTGGCCGAGGAATACGGCGGCGCATACGCCAGCTCCAGATCTGCCAGCTCATCAGCCTTAAGCTTGCTGCGGATAGCGGTGGCAATGACATCTATTCTTTTGTCGACACCGGCACTTCCGGCTGCTTGCGCTCCATAAATCTCACCTGTCTGCGGGTTGAACAGCAGCTTGAGCGCTATTGGCACAGCACCGGGGTAGTAACCGGCGTGGGAATTCGGATGGATATGCACAGCTTCAAAGGGAACGCCCAGTGAACTAAGCGTCTTCTCATTATTTCCGGTCAGCGCAGCTGTCATATCGAAGAGCTTGATAATCGCCGTACCTAATGCTCCTGTATACGAGGCTTGCCGCCCATTGATATGATCAGCGGCCAGACGCCCCTGACGGTTGGCCCCCCAGGCAAGGGATACCATGGTATCGAACCCCTGAACACGGTCCTTCACTTCAATGACATCACCAACAGCATAGATGGACGGATCACTCGTCTGCAGTGAAGCATTCACCTTAACCGCCCCCCGGATGCCCAGCTCAAGTCCGCAGCTTCGCGCCAGGTCATTCTCAGGACTGACCCCGATCGCCAGAATAACCATATCCGTGCTAAGCTCCCCGCCGGAGGAGAGACGAACCAGACGGCCTTGTTGTTCAAAAGCTTCTACGCCCTCATTCAGCCGCAGCTCTACCCCATGCAGACGCATATGCTCCTCCAGCGGACGAACCATCTCCAGGTCAAGCGGGTTAAGAATCTGTTCCCCCCGGTCAATTACAGTTACGGCAAGACCCCGTTCCCGGAGATTCTCAGCCATTTCAAGGCCGATAAAACCGGCTCCAATTACAGTGGCATGCCGGGGGTGACGGCTGTCCACATATGCCTTGATACGGTCCGTATCCGGAATATTCCTCAGTGTAAACAGGTTATCCGCCTCAGCGATTCCGGGAAACGCCGGAACGATAGGCTTCGCGCCCGGAGAGAGCACTACAATGTCATATGGAATGTGCAGTGTCTCGCCTGTTGTAACATTGCGGCAATGTACCTCCTTGCGTTCACGGTCAATCGCCGTTGCCTCGGTGAAGATTCTCACATCGATATTAAAGCGCGCCTGTATACCAGCCGGTGTCTGCAGGAACAGCTTATCTCTTGAATCAATCGTCTCTCCAATATAATAAGGCAAGCCGCAGTTGGCAAAAGAAACATGCTCTCCCCGCTCTATAATTATAATGTTGTCTTCTTCGTTCAATCTTCTTAAGCGCGCTGCTGCGGATGCCCCTCCGGCAACTCCGCCGATAATGACTATAGTTCTGCTCATATTATTTCCCTCCTGTTTGTATACCCCTATGGGTATTATAATATACGGGTGGGGGTATATAGTCAAGCCAAAAAACGGAGCAGTCTCTTCCGGAAATGGAAGGATGACTGCTCCGCTAAGGATTGGAGATTGGATGAATTCTTGTAGTTGTTACTGGGATAGACGGGAAGCCAATTCATACAGCTCGATATTGAAATCTTTCTTCGTGTTCACTACCTTGTCGATATCGGTAAGAACCAGTTCCCCTTTAATAATCCCGCACGCCTTGTCCGATTCGCCTTCGATCAGCTTGCGGACCGCGAAATCGGCCAGACGGCTGGCAAGGTTACGGTCTCCCGGTGTTGGAGTACCCCCGCGCTGAATGTGACCCAGTACAGTTACACGGGCATCCAGGGAAGCATGGCGGTCTTTGAGAGCCTGAGCAACATCCTCACCTTTGCCTACGCCTTCCGCTACAATGACGATACTGTGACGTTTGCCGCGTGCGAAATTATCCTTCATCCGGTCAGCTACCTCATTCAGATCATAAGGCATTTCCGGCACCAGAATGGTCTCCGCCCCGGAAGCCAGACCCGCATGCAGAGCGATATCTCCGCAGTGACGGCCCATAACCTCTACGATGGAGGAACGTTCATGGGAAGACATGGTGTCGCGCAATTTATTGATCGCATCCACTACTACGCCTACGGCAGTATCAAACCCAATCGTATAGTCTGTATAAGAAATATCATTATCAATAGTGCCCGGAAGAGCCATCGTCTTGATTCCCAGCTTGCTGAGCTTGTTGGCGCCATGATAAGAGCCGTCTCCGCCGATAACAACCAGACCGTCGATGCCAAGCTCATTCAGAATGTCAGCACCCTTCTGCTGGCCTTCCGGCTTCATGAACTCCAGACAGCGTGCAGACTGCAGAACGGTACCTCCGCGCTGGATAATATCTCCGACACTACGCAAATCCATCGGGAAAATGTCACGGTTCAAGAGGCCCTGATATCCGCGCTGAATGCCGAATACCTCAATTCCGAAGTAGATCGCGCTGCGGACAACCGCACGCACTGCGGCGTTCATCCCCTGGGAGTCTCCTCCGCTGGTTAATACTGCGATTTTTTTTACGTTTGACATACTGTTAGTTCCTCCTTAAATTTGTGCCGGTTTCTCCCCCTTACCCGGAGAAGATCCAGCAGCATCAATACATGTGTTTGCGAATCCAGCGGCTGTTGACGAAGAAGAAGAGTCTGGTCAGCGGACTATTCTTCATCAGCCTCCGGGACACCGAGCGGACCTCCCGCTGCTCACTCACCTTGGGATCGGATAAATAGAGTGCCAGCAGTCCTTCGATGATCATTCGGTGCATGGAGTTCTCGGGAAGACTCCGGACATCCTTGCGGGCCCACTCCACAATGGAAGCGATCCGGTTCAGCATCATATCCGTATTCTCATAATAATTGCAGAAATTGAGATCACCGCCGGCCCGGTCTTCATCCTGGTCAATCAGATAATCCAGCATGATATGCAGACCGCACACATGCGGAAAATAAGCAGCACGAATGGATGATGATGCCACTGTACTTAGCTTAGGATCACAGGACGCCAGAAAAAGCATAAATACGCCCAAAGTTGAACCGGTTGCGGCCGCAAACTCATTCCACTGGAGATGAGGCGCCCGGTGCCCCTCCTTCTCCCACCATTCCTTGAGGGCCGCTTCCCGGAGCTCCGGGTGAATGTGCTTATAGACCTGAAGATCGGTATACAATACGGCCAGATTATAGACCTCTTCAGCAGCAGCACCGTATCCGGGCAGCCGGGAGGTCATCTCCTGGCATTTGCGGACCAGTCTGTGCAGGTATCCGCCGTCATTCTGTTCCGTGCGCAGCGCGTAATAGTTCACAGGCTCTGCGCCGGGGGTAACAGCATCCAGCATAGACTTATGCAGCAGCCGGAAATCAGCCGGGTCAAGCGAAGTACTGCGGTCACACAGGTTGTCCAAATAATCACTGATCGTCTGATAAGCAACAATTAGCGGAATCAGTATATGTCTCATCGACAAATTGCCGGCGGCATAGATTCCGCCGCCTTCGCAATGAAACTGCTTCGTTTCAATGCTGGCAAGCGCTTGCTTGCGGAGCTCAGGATCGGGAATTCCTTCTGCATCCTTGCGCCAGAAATCGAGACATGATCGCACTTCCGGCAGCACGTACTTATAGACCCTCTTCATGAGTCCAATAGGACCGCGCGGACTACGGTTACGGCCTTGCTCAAATTCATTCAATGACAGTGCCTCCACATTGTTGTCTCCTTATCCAAATCATGATTATTATAATATGCAGAGCGGATTTGTACAAACAACAAAATCACTTTCGCAAACTCTTGAAAGATTCAGAAAATCGATATTTTACGAACCCCCCGGCTTCTCCGCTTTATGCTATACTATACTTTTCTATATTCCGAAGGAGTGCACAATCATGAATGCGAGGCGGAGCGGCGGCCAATATAGTGATCAAAACTGGCTGCGATCCTTTATGTTTACGCTGTACGGCACCAGTGTGCTGGTTGTTTCTTATTTCCCGTTATTTTATGCCCACCTGGGCTTCAGCAGTCCGCAAATGGGTCTGCTCTACTCAGTAGGCCCGTTAATCTCAATTCTCTCTAATCTGTTCTGGAGTATGATGAGCGACCGGCTGGGTACCGTCCGTAAGATTATGGCCCTCCTGCTTGGAGGCCAGCTGGTAACCGCCATTATTCTGGCCAGAGCCACCGATTTTTCTAGTGTAATGCTTATTTTGTCCTTTTTCTATTTCTTCTATTACCCTGTCTTTCCGCTGGCAGATACGATGGCTATCAAAATTGCCCAGCGCCACGGGCGGAATTTCATCGCCATCCGTGTATTCGGCTCACTCGGGTACTCCTTCTTCGCCCTTACAATAGGCTATGTACTTAGAACGCTCGGACCTCAGTATAGCGTAGCGATTTGCATTGTGATTGTCGTAACCGCTCTGCTGATTACGATTGGGCTGAAGGATGTGAAGCGAACCGAAGCGGCACCGCTCTCTGTAGACAAGGAAACTGCGGACAAACCGCTGAAGGGCTCCGGACTCCGGGAGATTCTGCTGCAAAAGGAAGTGCTGTGGTTCTTCGGCTCGGTCTTCCTGCTCGCCATCGGCTACAGGATGAACGAGGCCTTCCTGACCATCAGCCTCAAGGGCATGAATGCAGGAGATGAGATCGTGGGCTGGGCGCAGCTGGCCTCTGCGCTCAGTGAGATCCCTATCTTCTTCCTGCTCAGCAGATATGGCGACAAGTTCAAGGAGCTGCCGCTGCTCGCTTGTGCCAGCCTGATGTTCACGCTGCGCTTTCTGTTCATGTCGCTGGCCCAGGAGCCGGGCACAGTGGTTGCCATTCAAGCCATGCACAGTATTTCGTTCGGCATTTATTATGTAACCGCCGTCCGCTATATCACACGAATCATCCCTGATCATCTGCGGGCCACCGGAATGGCCCTCTTCACCGTCGTATGGTCCAGCGGCGCAGGTCTGCTCAGCGGCACCTTCGGCGGGCTGATCTACCAGGATGCCGGGCGGGTTGTATTTTATCTGGTCGCTACCGCCTTCTCGGTTCTGGCCTTCGCCGGTTTCCTGTCCAAGCATCTGTTGGACCTTGGGGGCGGCACAGTCCGTCCGCTAAGGAATAAGAGTAAGCCCCCGCTCTGAGTTCGCGCGGCTTGAATGTATGCTGTTTTCCACATACATTCAGGCCGCGCGCCTGCTTGCGAGCACAATGTATGTTGTTTTCCATATACATTCAGGCCGCGTGCCTGCTTGCGAGCATAATGTATGTTGTTTTCCACATACATTCAGGCTGCGTGCCTGCTTGCGAGCACAATGTATGTTGTTTTTCGCATACATTCGGGCCGCGTGCCTGCTTACGAGCACAATGTATACTGTTTTTCACATAGCATTCAGGCCGCGTGCCTGCTTACGAGCACAATGTATACTATTTTTCACATAGCATTCAGGCCGCGTGCCTGCTTACGAGCACAATGTATACTGTTTTCCACATACATTTGGTCCATATTCCGCTGTACCTGCCAATTGTATTCGGTTTTAAGCATGCCTCAGCAAAAGGAAGCTATAGTTTCCTCATATAATAAAAAAACACAGCCCCCGAAGGAACTGTGCTGCTCAAGCTGCCTGATGCTACTTATGCCAGTGCGTGCTAGATCAAATATATATATTGCGGCTGACAGAAGCTCTGCCTTGGCCGTATTTTATAATTTAACTACGTTCGCTGCCTGTGGACCACGGTTACCGTCAGTAACATCGAATTCTACCGCTTGGCCTTCGTCCAAAGTCTTGAATCCGTCGCCTTGAATTGCTGAGAAGTGAACGAATACATCTTCGCCGCCTTCAACCTGAAGAAAACCATAACCTTTTTCTGCGTTAAACCATTTTACTGTACCTTTCAAATGAACAACCTCCTAAAAATAGCGCCATATATGGCGTATGCTTACATTATACTCTTTCTATACTTGTAAAGCAATCCATCTTTTCCCTGATTTCATGATTTAATTTGCTTTTCCCTTCTCTGGTGCGTTATCATTGACCCAAAAGCCAAAAATCGCCAGGGTGGTAATGATAATGATCAAAAAACATGAAATATACAAAACAGACAAGTGGAACATGATGACGGTGGAGGTTCAGGGACGCTATATTATCCTTCGTGAAATCTCCGACCAATGGGGTGAAGAAACGCATACCTTCATGAGCCGTCCGGCTATGATGCAGTGGGTGAACAACCGCTTCAATAAAGAATCCTACAAGGATAATGAAGAAGAGTACAAGAATATCATTGCCGCCTTCAAACAGGTGTAGTCCGGCATGGATAACGAGAGTCTTGTCATCTATGTAGTAGTCGTCCTGTGTCTGGGTGCCGTACTGATTATGAGCAAGGACAAAATGCCCCCGCGCATGAAGCGCGGGATGGCATTGACCGCAGTCATTATGATTGCGCTGGCTTTTGTCTTCATTATTTATAGCCTGCTCACATAACTTCATCTGTAAGCACACTTATGATTTAATAAACATGAATTGGCAGGGCATACTAAGCAGACTTTGAGAATCAGGAGGCTGCCCTCATGTCCGTTACCGCCAAATCACTCCCGCTCCTGCTTGCGTTCAGCCTACTGCAAGGAACTCTGTCCTCAGCGCACCCGCAGGCGGAGAGCAGCCCAGCCGCATCCCATCTACCGAGGAGGATTTCTATGGAACAATTACCTAAGAGAAGTGAAGTGCCCGCCGAGAACCGCTGGAAGCTTGAAGATATGTTTGCTTCAGAGGAGCAGTGGGATGCCGAATACAAGGAAGTGAAGGCGCTGATCACAAGCGCTGCCTCCTTCCAGGGGAAGCTGGATTCTCCCGATGCCCTGAAGAAATGCTTCGAGCTGGACGATAAGCTGTCCCTGCTGACTGAACGCCTCTATGTCTATGCGCATATGCGCCAGGATGAGGATACAGCAGCTCCGAAGTACCAGGCTCTCTCCTCCAAGGCCAAGAAGCTTGGCGTTGAAGCGGGCGAAGCCCTTTCTTTTGTCACACCAGAGATTCTGGCCTTGCCTGACGCGACGCTGGACCAGTTCATCGCCGACCCTTCGCTCTCCGGCTACACCTTCACATTGACTGAAATGAAGCGTGAGAAGGCCCATGTCCTGTCCAAAGCGGAAGAAGCCCTGCTGGCTCAGGTCAGCACGATCGCTCAGGCCCCGCAGACTGTATTCAGCATGCTGAACAATGCGGATCTGAAGTTTCCGAAGATTAAGAACGAAGAAGGCAAGGAAGTCGAGCTGACGCACGGAAGCTATATTCAGTTCCTCGAAAGCCCGGATCGTGACGTCCGCAAGAATGCCTTCAAAGCGGTCTACGAAACCTACGGCAAGCAAAAGAACACCATTGCTGCTACGCTGAGCGCTAATGTGAATAAGAATGTCTTTTACTCCCGTGTGCGCAAATACCCTTCCGTGCTTGAAATGTCGCTCTACGGTGACAATATTCCGAAGGAAGTCTACACGAATCTGATCGATACGATTCATGAGAGTCTGCCGCTGATGCACCGTTATATGAAGCTGCGCCAGAAGCTGCTCGGGGTCGATGAGCTACATATGTATGACTTGTTCGCTCCGCTTGTGGACGAATATAAGCTGGATATTACTTTTGACGAGGCCAAGAAGATTACCAAGGAAGGCCTGAAGCCGCTTGGCGAGGACTACCTGAGTGTTCTGCAGGAAGGCTATGACAAAGGCTGGATTGATGTCTACGAGAACGAGAACAAACGCTCCGGCGCGTACAGCTGGGGGGCTTACGGCACACATCCTTTCGTGCTGCTGAACCATAACGATAATCTGAACAGCATGTTCACACTGGCGCATGAGATGGGTCACGCCCTGCATTCCTACTATTCGGACACCGCGCTGAAATACCGGGACGCGCAGTACACTATTTTCCTGGCGGAGGTTGCTTCTACCACCAATGAGGCGCTGTTAATGGATTATATGCTGAAGAAATCCACAGACCCGAAGGAAAAAATGTATCTGCTTACCTACTATGCCGACCAGTTCCGTACGACGATCTTCCGGCAGACGATGTTCGCTGAATTCGAGAAAATCATTCATCAGCGCGCCGAAGAAGGCGAATCGCTCACACCGCAGGATCTCTCTTCCATCTACTACGATCTGAATGTCAAATATTACGGCAAGGATATGGTGGTCGATCAGGATATTGAGATGGAGTGGGCACGGATTCCCCATTTCTATAACAGCTTCTATGTCTATAAATATGCTACCGGCTTCTCGGCGGCGACGAGCTTTGCCAAACAGATTCTGGAGGAAGGCAAACCGGCGGTTGACCGTTACCTCGGCTTCCTCAAGAGCGGCGGCAGCGATTATTCCATCAACATCCTGAGCAAGGCCGGAGTGGATATGTCGTCTCCTGAGCCGATCCGTGAAGCCATGAGCGTATTTGAGAGCGTCATTGAGCAGATGGAGCAGTTGACCAAGTAAGACAGAACGCTTAGTATAACAGTAATCCCTTGCCCTTTGCGGGCAGGGGATTTGTATTGTCACACCGAACCGAGGAGGAAGAAATATGAAATTTCAATGGTCATTAATATTAGGTTTGTTCTTTGCCCTGATAACCGCCGTATTCGCAGTCATGAATGTAGATCCGGTTCCGGTGAATTTCGGCTTTGACGTTGTGAGCATCCCGCTGATTCTCGTCATTCTTGGCTGTGCGCTGATTGGCGGTGTGGTGGTGGGTTCGTATGGGATTTTCCGCCAGTATAAGCTGCAGAAGCAGATCAAGAGCCTGAATGCCGAGCTTGCCAAGCTGCGTGACGCGGGAAGTATCAACATGGAGCCTAGCTCTGCTGAGAGCGCCCCTCTTACTCCAGAAGGATCATCCCAGCTGTAATTCATAGACGAATAGGAGGAACTATCCTTGCTTAACATCCAGCCCAATGAAGAATATATCCTGAATCTGCTCAAAAAACTGCTCGACACTCCAAGCCCCAGCGGCTTCACCGCCCAGGTGATGGCACTCGTGGCCGAAGAAGCGGCAGCGCTGGGTATTCCGCTTACCTGGAATGAAAAAGGCGGCGCGATGCTCACCGTACCCGGACTCGACCCTTCGCGCACAATCGGCATCAGCGCCCACGTGGATACGCTCGGTGCCATGGTCCGCTCAATTAAGTCTAACGGTACCCTCCGCTTAACCTCTGTAGGCGGATTCAGCATGAGCAGCATTGAGAATGAATATTGCATCATCCATACCCGCAGCGGCTTAACTTATACCGGTACGATCCTGACCAGTCATCCCTCTGTGCATGTGTATGCCGATGCCCGTGAATTCAAGCGTGCGGAAGAGAATATGGAGATCCGGATTGATGAGCTCGTCTCCACCAAGGATGATGTGCTGAAGCTGGGGATTTCAGTCGGTGACTTCATTTCGTTCGATGCTAGGGCGGTGCTTACCCCCAGCGGATATATCAAATCCCGCCATCTGGACGACAAAGCCAGCGTAGCCGCCTTATTCGGGCTGCTGGAGAGCATCCGGCGCGAAGGCTGGAAGCCGCTGCACAACCTGTCCCTGCTCATCTCCAACTATGAAGAGGTTGGTCACGGTGCTGCCTGGATTCCGGGTGAGATCAATGAGATGATCGCTGTGGACATGGGCGCGATGGGCGATGACCTCAGCTGCAAGGAGACGGATGTCTCCATCTGCGCCAAGGACTCCTCCGGCCCGTATGACTATGCCATGACCAGCCGCATGATCGAGCTGGCGAACGGTCTGGCTATTCCCTTCGCGGTTGATATCTATCCGCAATACGGCTCTGATGCTTCTGCTGCACTGCGCGGCGGAAATAACATCCGGGCCGCTCTGATCGGACCCGGCGTACACGCCTCCCATTCCATGGAGCGTACCCACAAGCAGGCTGTGCTGAATACGGCTAAGCTGCTGGCGGCTTATGTTGGGGCGAACTGATAGGACGGCGCAGTTAAGGATACTAGCTATAGGAGCGCTGCTGACGGTAAGCGCGCTCCTCTTTGCTGTGTTCCCGCATACAGGTACAAGTCAGCGGGAGGTCTTCTCCGGCCTCCCGCATAACTATACCTATCGGGAAGCCGAAGGTCCGGGCGGGGTTCAGCTGCATATGCTATCGCTGAACCCGGAGGATGTGGTGCTGCGGCGCGCCGGCTTGCCGCTGCGTCAAATTGCCGCCTATGGGATCAATGGCGGCTTCTTTTACGGCGATGACCTGTTGTCCATCGCTATCATGAACGACCAGCCCGTGAACGATGAAGCCCGCAGCTACGGATCTGGCTGGTTCAACGCGAAATATGCGCGTGGAACGCTGGTCTGGGACGGTGCTGCGGGAGCGCTCAGCGTACAGGTCGCAGCCTCTGGCCACGACCTGGCGGTGAGCGACCGCAGCAATTACTGGGCGCAGGGCGGGGTCAGCATGAACCTGCAGCAGGAAGAGCTGTGGGAGGCGGCTGCGACCGCAGAGCATTTGCCTTTTGAGGGTGAGCTGCGCCTGCGCTCCGGGCTGGTCTATGACCAGTCCGGGAAGCTCTGGCTGCTCGTCACGAATTCGCTCTGCACGGCGGCGGAATTCCGCGCTGCCGTGCAGGAGACCGTCCCGGGCGAGGGACGGGAAGGGATCTTCCTCGACGGAGACGGCTCATCGCAGATGAATGCAGACGAGGCGGTACTGACCGGCGATTCACGGCCGGTCATGCAGATGATAGCGGTGGCGGGCGGCAAATAGCCATGGCGGGTCACGCTCTACAGCAGTAGCCGCTGGAGTGAATCGCTGAAGTTGGACGGGGACAGTCACTCACCTATTCTCATAACAGCGAGATACAGAGTACCAAAAAGGCAGCACCAGCTCGTTTAGATAGCTGGTGCTGCCTTTTTAGTTGATCATGGTGATAAAAATGAGACAAATATTACTTGACCAGACCGAAATGTTGCAATTATTGCAACCCTGCCGTCCAAACACTTGCACATTAGAGTAAATTCCTGCATGAAATACAACAATTATCCTGCCAATCCGCTCTGGAATCGGGTAATGCTGCTTTTTGTACAACAATAGCGGATTAGGGCTGCGATGACGAGTGAGAAGTTGCATTTTGGGCAGGATTTCTGCATAACCCTCTGACTTTGCAGCTGATTCTGCGTGGTGTTACTTACCCGCGATTTTCTCCGCCCAGCTCCTTCTTCCTTCCAGGATTACCCGGTTAAGGCCATACCTGTTCCAGCTTGTCCGCATAGTACTTAATGGCCTTGCGGTAATCCTGGATACCGGGATCAGTGGATGTGTCCGCAAGCAGGGTAAGCAACAGTTGCATCGCCTCTGTGTGCGCACCCAGATTATACAGCGTCATGGCCAGAAAAGCCTTGAACTCAGCACGCTGCGGGAATTCAAGCGCACCCTGCTCCAGCAGCGCACGGGACTCTGTATACTGCCCCAGCGTCCGGTACGTGCTGCCCAGGCCCAGCATCGCACCTGCCTTCTGCTCCGCATCTGGAAGCCCGAGGGCAAGACTCTGCTCGTAATAGGATACCGCCTCGCGCTCCAAGCCCAGCACATCATGCGTCCATGCCAGCTGATAATGCAGTTCCGCGCTGCTCTCATTTGCTGTCAGCAGCTGTAGCAGCATGGTCCTTGCTTCTTCAGCCTGGCCAGAAGACCGGAGCTGCATAGCGGCTTCTATTGTATGAGTCACAGTAACCGCCCCCTTCTGCACGTTGTTACTTACCCGCGTGCGTCCATCTCCGTCAGCTCATTGATATGTCCAGCGCTCCATCGGATGGGTTACAGCACTGCCCCTCCCTCTGCACGGTTACTTACCCGCGATCTTCTCCGCCAACTCATTGAGATACGTCCAGCGCTCCATCAGGCGCTCCAGCTCTGCCTCGGCCTGCCGCTGCTTCTCCACCAGCTCCTGCAGTCTGCCGGAGTCGGCAAAGGCCGCTTCCATCTGTGCCGAGATGTCTGTCAGATGCTGCTCCGCCTGTTCAATGGCCTCGTCGATTCCCTCGTACTCGCGCTGCTCCTTGAAGGTGAATTTCAGCTTCTCGCGCGGCGCTGACCCGGTCTGGGCATTCCCTCCCTGCTCAGCAGCGTGAGCTCCGCTGGCGCTGCGGCTGGAACCGCCTTCTGCTTTGCCGGAGCTCACGCTGCCGGATGGGACGTTCTTCGCCAGCCACTCTTCATATTCGCTATAGTCGCCGACATGCAGGCGGATGCCCCCTTCCTCGAAGGCAATCAGCTTATCTACAGTACGGTCCAGGAAGTAGCGGTCATGTGATACCGTGAAGACTACGCCGGGAAATTCATCGAGGTAATCTTCCAGCACAGCGAGTGTGCCGATATCCAGATCATTCGTCGGCTCATCGAGCAGCAGCACATTCGGTGCTCCCATGAGGACACGCAGCAGGTAGAGACGTCTTTTCTCGCCGCCGGACAGCTTGGAGATTGGCGTCCACTGCATCGCAGGCGGAAACAGGAAGCGCTCCAGCATTTGCCCGGCGGTAATGACACTGCCGTCTGCGGTCTTAATGATCTCGGCTTCTTCCTTCACATACTCGATCGCCCGCAGGCTGAGATCCATGTCCTGATGCTCCTGGGTGAAGTAGCCCAGCTTCACGGTTGTCCCGAGCTGCACCTCGCCGCTGTCCGGCGTAAGCTTACCGGCAATCAGGTTCAGCAGCGTAGACTTGCCGCTGCCGTTCTTGCCGACAATCCCCACGCGGTCCTGCGGCACCGCAATATAATTCAGATCCTTGATTAAGGTCCGGCCGTCCAGTGATTTGGTGAGATCCTGAATTTCAATGATTTTGCGGCCCAGTCTTGTAGAGGCTACAGAGATATCCATAGATGACACCGATGCGCCTCCCGTGCTCTCCTTAAGCTTCTCGAAGCGGTCGATCCGCGCCTTCTGCTTCGTGGAGCGGGCCTTGGCCCCACGGCGAATCCAGGCCAGCTCTGTGCGCAGCAGGTTCTTACGCTTCTGCTCCTCTGAGGCCTCCCGTTCTTCACGGTCTGCCTTCAGCTCCAGGAACCGCGAATAATTCGCCTCATACCGGTACAGATTCCCGCCGTCCAGCTCAAGCATTACACTGGCTACCCGTTCCAGGAAATAACGGTCATGCGTTACCATCAGCAGCGCCCCGCGCCGCTTCTGCAGATACTGCTCCAGCCAGGCTACGGAATCCGTATCAATATGGTTGGTAGGCTCATCCAGAATCAGCAGCTCCGACGGTGTAATCAGTGCCGCCGCCAGCGCTACGCGCTTGCGCTGTCCACCGGAGAGACTCTCCATCCGGGCATCGAACCGGGTAATCCCCAGCTTCGTGAGGACCGTCTTGGCCTCACTCTCCAGCTGCCAGGTGCCGGCGGCGTCGATGGCCTGCCCTATCCGGACAAGCCTGCTCTCCAGCCCTGAATCTCCCGGCTTCTGCTCCAGAAGAGACATCACCTCCATATATTCCCGCATCGTCGCAAGCTCCGGGTCCTCTCCGGCAAATACCTGCTGCAAGACTGTATTTCCAGGCTCATAAGGCGGATTCTGAGCCAGAAACTGCACCCGCACATCATTGCCGATGCTAATCTGCCCTTCATCTGCTGTATCAAGCCCGGCGATAATCTTCAGAAAGGTTGATTTCCCCGTACCGTTGACACCAATTACGCCTATCTTATCCCTGTCGTCCATGCCGAAGGAGGCATCACGGAACAGGATTTTCTCCCCGTAGCTCTTGGAGAGGTGTTCCACCGTCATAATATTCATCAGTTGTCCTCGCTTGCCTTATATTTTGAAACCGGAACTTAGCTGTACTCCCTTAAGATTCAGCTTCAGCAGGGAAGTCACCCAGCGCCGAATCCAGGCTGCCCAGTGCCCCAGTGATAAAGAGCCTCGCTGCAAACTTCGCCCGCTTATCCGCATCTGCCTCGGCAAACTCAGGGTCGAACAGGATGTCCATCTTCAGACGGTCCAGAATCCCGATATACGACTGTGCCATCAGCTCAGGCTCGGTAGCCCCGCCTTCCAGCAGCACCTTCACCACAGCCTGCATATAGGCTTCCATGAACTGCGCCATATAGGCCACCAGCTCAGGGTTATTGTTAGGCGCACGGAAGAACAGCTTCGTATGCTGCTTGCGCTCATAGTAATAGAACAGATGATGCTCCGCAATAACGGAGAGTTTGTCTGTCAATGTGGAGCGGGTCCTCAGCTTGCCCTCAAGCTGCTCAAGGAAGCCTTCACAATCGCGGCGGGTAACCGCCATGAAGAGCTCCTCTTTGCTTTTAAAATATAAATAGACCGTACCCTTGGCAATGCCAGCACGTTCGGCCACTTCCGACATCTTCGTCTCATAAAAGCCGCCTGAACCGAAAAGCTCATAAGCGGCATCCAGAATAGCTGCATGTTTGTCTACGGATGCACTGCTCAACGGTTCACCTCCCAACCCATAGAATCCAGCTTGTTACCGGATAATGCAAAGGCCAGCTTATTAACTCTCAGGCCCGTCCTTATCCTATGTAACCGATATAACTGACCAGCAGCGCTACAGCACCGCCTATTATAGAACTTACAGCATTTACAGTATCATTGTCCATCCAGCGCCAGCCCCTGGCGTATTCCGTCGGCTTCCCGCAGTGCATAGAGGCTTCGACCTCGCGGCCGCAGACTGTGCAGCGGTTCATCCGTTGCACAGTAGCCCCCAGTACGGAGTCGGCAAAAGCTCCCGCAAGCCCGCCCAGCAGTCCGGCGAGCGCCAGCAGCCAGAAGGCATGGGGCGTCATGCCGGAGGCCGCCCGCAGCACCCAGGAGGCCGCGCCGATGAGCGTCCCTCCCGCCGCCGCGGCCAGTGTCCCGGGCAGGGAAACGCCGCCGGAGGTGCCTGCCGGAAGCACCTTCCCGGTCAGTACCGACCGGGGAGGCTTCCGGGCCAGCGTGCCGATCTCTGTCGCCCATGTATCCGAGGTCACGGTAGCCATCACCCCGATGAACAGGAAGCTCCAGAGCTCCAGCGGATAGACCGCGTTCAGCAGAACGGCCAGCATCCCGAGTCCGCCGTTGGCGAAGACCTGGCCCGCGTCGCGGCGTCCGGTTTTATCATACGCGGCCTCCAGCTCTGCCTTATTCTCATGATGCAGCTTCGACAGCAGCGTTGAAGAGATGAAGAACACGAGCAGGATACCGAACCAGAACAGATTCCCTGCACCGAAATAGATCGTCCCCATGACCACTGCCGCCACCATCCCTGAGAAGCTAAGCGACTGCTTCCAGTAAGCGGCCCCGGCAACCAGCAGCGCACCGCAGGCCCCGATCAGCCATTGCAGCACTTCAAGTCCTGAAAGCATCGCCTTAACCGATCAGGCAGGTGCCCATGAGGGTGTCACCCCAGAACAGCTCGAACGAATCGCCCGCCACTACCGGACCTACCCCGGCGGGGGTTCCAGTGAAGATAATATCGTCTTTGCCCAGCCCGTAGCGGGCGGCAATGAACTCAACGATTTTTTGCAGAGAGAAAATCATGTTCTTCACGTTCCCACGCTGAACCTCAATTCCGTTCTTGCGGACGGTGAAGTCAGTGGCCTCCAGCTCCTCTTCCTCAGGCAATGCCATGTACGGTGTCAGCGGAGCTGCGTTCTTGAAGCCCTTGGCGGCTGTCCACGGCAGACCCTTCTTCTGCAGATCATTATGCACATCACGGAGCGTGAAGTCGAGGCCCAGCGCCATCACATCCACCAGCTCCTGCACGCTCATGCCCGGCACGTAATCACGCGCAATGCGAAGTACCAGCTCCCCCTCGTAATGAATTAGTCCGGCGTCCTTGGGCAGATGGATGATCGCTTTATCCAGGGCCACAGCAGCATGAGACGGCTTCAGGAAGATCAGCGGCTCGGCAGGCACCTTGTTGCCCAGCTCCTCCGCATGTAATTGATAATTGCGTCCTACACAGTATACATTATTGATCGCACTGCTCATTGTTCCTTCAGCTCTCTTCCTCTATGAATTGGTGTGCTTACAGCAGCCTGATCAAGCCTTCAAAAAGAGTTCGCCCCAAATATCCGGACGGTTCGTACAGATCATAATATCGGAATGCATCTCCGACAGGCGGCGCATTTCCTTACCTTTGTTCAAGGTCCATGCCATCACCTGCACGCCGCGCTCAATCAGGGATTTGGCCAGAACCGGACTAAGCCGGTCATAGCTGATGGATAAAAAGGAGCAGCCCAGCTCATCAAGCTTATCCGCAGGGTTACCATATCTGGAGTCATAGATCAGCCCTGTACGGAACCGCGCGTCCAGCTCCTTGATCCGCCGCAATACACCTGCATCGAACGAGGTCAGCACCACTTCCTCGCGCATTCCCCTGGCGTTCACCAGATCAATAACCGCCTGCTCGAGACCCGGATACATTTCCCCCACCGTCTTCAGTTCAATATTCAGCCGCAGCCGGCCTGACGCCAGAGCAAGCAGCTCTTCCAGTGAAGGCACCCGCTCTCCGCGAAAAGCACGCCCCCTCCAGCTCCCCGCATCCAGCCGCCGCATGTGTTCATACTCCATATTCTTCACCTTGCCGTGTCCGTTGGTCGTGCGGTCCAGGGAATAATCGTGGATGACCACGGGGACCCCGTCCTTCGTCAGCTGCACATCAATCTCTATCCAGCGTACAAAAGGCAGCGCAATCGCCATCCGCACGGCGGCAAGTGTATTCTCAGGAGCTTTGCCGGAAAAACCGCGGTGGGCTACACACAAATTGTTCGTCATTATACGCACCTCCGGCTATTTCACCGCTTGGGTCACAGTGCCGTCATTGCGGACCTTGATCAGGCCGGAAGAAATAGACTGTATTCTGTGCAGCAGCAGCTGCCCGTCGGCATCGTTCATCGGCACCGGCTGCGCCAGCTCGGCATCCATCGGCTTCAGCTTAAGAGCACATTGCCCCTGCTTGCTGCATTCCGCCTGGAATACCGCCGTCTCCCAAGTAGCCGGGATGGAGCCGCGTGTGAAAATAAAGTTGCCTGTGCTGTAGGCGATCCATTTGCCTTTATAGGGCTCAATTCCCTGTAGCACATGCGGATGACCGCCCATCACAAGATCCGCTCCGGCATCAATGAAGCTATGCCCGAGCGCCTGCTGGGTCTTATCATACTGCTCCATCCGCTCCCGTCCCCAATGGACGACGACAACGACAACATCGGCTTTTTGCTTGGCTGCGGCAATGGCCTTGAGCGCTTCCGCACTGTCATACACCGAGGCAAGGCCAGGCTTGCCCGCTTCCGCCTTCCATTCAATCACCGGCATCACCCGTGTGAACCCAAGCAGGGCAATCTTAATTCCATTACGTTCAAAATACTGCGCCGAATAAGCCTCCTGGCTATTCCGCCCTGCCCCCACATGAGGGATTCCGCGTTCGCCCAGATGCTTCAGGGTGTCCAGCAGACCTTCCTCCCCCTGATCCAGCGTGTGGTTGTTAGCCAGATTGACGGCATCCACACCGGCGGCTTTGAGCGCATCCAGTGCCTTCGGCGGGCCCTTGAACACAAACTGCTTGTTCTTGGCCCCGACCCCGCGTGTAGTAATCGGATTTTCCAGATTGACTACCGTGAGGTCATCCTTCTTGAACATCCCATCCAGCGCACTGTAGGAATAGTCGTAGCCCTTCTGCTCCAGCAGCGCGCCTGCTTTTCCGCTGAAGATGATATCTCCGGCAAAGCTCAGCTTCACTGTCCCGCCGGAGCTGTTCTCCGGCAAGCCTGCGACCAGCCCGCTGCTGCTTGCCGTTGTGGCCTGCGGCGCATCCGTAGGGGTTGCCTGATCCGCCGGTGACGGTGCAGACGTAGCTTCCTTGGTCGCCGCAGGCACTGGAGAAGCCTCCGCTGTCTCCTCCGGAGCAGGCTCAGCAGTGGCTGTAGCCTCAACCCCTGGTACTTCCTCTGTAGAGACGGCTTCTGTAGGGGCTGCCGCCGTTGCAGCAGCTTCCGGCGAAGGGGAGGTAACAAGCGCCGCCGGCGGAGCAGCAGAGCCCTGCTGGTCCTTGTCGTCCATGAATGAATAAGCGAGCGCTGCGGTAATCATCAGCAGCAACGCCACATTGACCCATGCCCATACCCTTCTGCGCCGTCGCCTGCTATGTTGTCTCTTACCTTGTCTATTGCCTGATCTCGGCGGATACATGAGTGCAAGTAATCTCCTTTACCCTTAAAGTGTTTCTATTATAGCATATCTAAAAACGGTGGAGCGCCACTGCTCCGCTCCACCGCTTCTTTTAGATTGTAGCTCCCGCCGGTTCCGGCAGCTTCGGGAGGCTGGCTGCGGCAGTCTCAGCCGTAAGCTTCGCCTGCTTGATGCAGTCCGGCATCCCGATGCCGTCATAGCCTGCGCCAAAGGCGTAAACGCCGGGCAGCTTCTGCGCCAGCTCACTGCGCAGGCCGGCAATCCGGCCGGGATGGCCGACCGGATACTGCGGCATGGACGACCTCAGCCGGGTGATCTCTGTGAACAGCGGTGCTGCGGTGATGCCCATAATCTCCTTCAGGTCCTTGCGCACCAGCTCGGCCAGTGCGTCATTCGGCAGCTCCACATTCTGTTCATCTCCCGACCGTCCCACATAACAACGCAGCAGCACCTTATCATCAGGGCTGGTATGCAGCCATTTGGTAGAGGTCCAGGTGCAGGCGGTAATATTCCGCCCTTCCTTACGCGGAACCAGGAAGCCCGATCCGTCGTACTCGGTAACGATATCTTGCCGGGTGAACGCCAGAACTACATTAGCTACTGATACATAGTTCACTGCATCCAGCGCCGAGACATCGACATGTGGACGCAGCAGCTCTGCGGCTGCGAAGTTCTGCACCGTAACATAGATGTCGTCTGCTTCCAGCAGCTCACCGCTCTCAAGCTCCACCTCATAACGGGAAGCGCCGGAAGAACCGGCACCTCCCAGCACCCGGATGGATTTCGCTCCTGACCCCGTGAGCTGCCGGACATCCTGCAGCTCATGGATGAGCGCGTGCACGAGACTCTGCAATCCTTGACGGAAGGTGAGGAAGGCGCTTTTCTTCGTCCCGGTATGGGTCTCCACCGGCTTCCTGCCGGTCGTCATTCCACGGATCAGGCTGCCGTACTGGCGCTCGACCTCACCGAACTGCGGAAAGGTCGCCTGAAGGCTGATCTTGCGCATATCCCCTGCATAGATTCCTGCCAGCAGCGGCTCCGTCATATTCTCCAGTACCTCTGTACCCAGACGGCGCTCAATCAGATCGCCAAGCGACTCATCCTCAGCACTGCGGCGGGGCGGGAGTACGAAATCCATCATCGCCCGCATTTTGCCGCCGAAGGAGACCAGTCCGCTCTTCAGGAAGGGCTTCAGCTCTGTCGGAATGCCCAGCACAAGACCGGCAGGCATCGGATGAAGCTTGCCCCGCTGCAGAATGTAGGTCTTCTTGGCGTTCGGATTCGTGCTTACCAGCTCATGGTCCAGCTCCAGCTCCCTGGCCAGATCGACCATCGCCGTCTTACGGGCGAGGAAGGAATCCGGGCCCTTCTCAATTACGAAGCCGTCACGGTGCAGCGTTTCGATTTTGCCGCCGAGGACCTTGTCCTTCTCAATTAATGTAATCTCCGGCTGGGTTCCAGCCTCACGGTAGAACTTGCGGATATAGAACGCGGCACTGAGCCCGCTAAGGCCTCCGCCGATAATAACTACCTTGCGGGGTGATGCGGTCATGGCAGATTCACCTTCAACTGGTTCGCCTTCGTTCGCACCACATCGCTGAGCACCGACATATAAGCCGGATCACTGTTCAGCGAGTCAATCCGCAAGAGACGCATATCCAGCTCGGAGACAAGCTGCTGTGCTTCAATATCCAGATCGTACAGCACCTCCAGATGGTCGGAGACGAAGCCGATCGGGGCTGACAGCACGTATTTCACCTGGCTCTCGGCCAGCTCACGCAGCGTATCGAGAATATCCGGTCCCAGCCAAGGCTCCGCTGTCCGGCCCGCACTCTGCCAAGTGAACTGCCAGGATTCTACCCCAGCCTGTGCGGCAATCGCCTCAGAGGTCTCCAGCAGCTGGTCACGGTAAGGATCGCCCATCGCCAGAATGCGTTCTGGAAGACTATGTGCACTGAACAGCACTCGCACTTCCTCGCGCGACGCGCCCGTTTCTTCGAACTCGTCCAGCTTGGCAGTCACTCTCCGGCTTAGCACATCGATCAGCTCGGGGTGCATATGGTAGCTCTCAACGAACTCCATTTGAATACCGCAGGCTTCAGCTTTTTCCTTGGCGCGCTTGATATAGGTCCCTACACTCATTACAGAGTAATGCGGAGCCAGCACGATGCCTATCGCCTGGGTAATTCCGTCCCGGATCATGGCCTCGACACCATCCTCTATGAACGGTCTGGCATGCTTCAGTCCCTGGTAGCATACGTACTGGATCTGCCCGCTGTTCAGCTTGGCCTGCAAGGCTTCCACCTGACGGTCGGTATTCTCTCTAAGCGGAAAAACCCCGCCGACAATCGCCTTATAGCGGTCGGTCAATTCTTTGAGCTGCTCAGCAGAAGGAGCGTTCCCCCGGCGGATATGCGTATAATAAGCCTCTACATCCTCAAGGCTCTCAGGCGTGCCGTACGACATCACGAGTACTCCAATTTTGTTAGCCACGGTTTCCATCCCCTTTTACGAATAATTAACGTCTCATACAGCAAAGAGCAAAGGATGCTGCCGCCCTTGATGCTATTTCTACAACTATGCCAGCGGCGGTGCCGCCTGTTTCATTGCCGCTGCCGAATACTCATGCACGTAATCCGTTAATTCCTTGAGCGTGTCCAGCGAAGCTTCAGGGAATAATCCATGTCCCAGGTTAAAAATATACCCCGGCTGCGTGATGCCTTCATCGATCAGTTCCTTGGCCCGGGCTTTGAGCATATCCATCGGCGCAGTCAGCAGGTATGGATCAAGATTGCCTTGAACCGCATAGCCTCCGCCCAGTCTGCGTCGTCCTTCGGTGATGCTTACCCGCCAGTCCAGTCCGATCACATCGGCCTGCAGCTTGGTCAAGCTGGGGAGCAGCTCCCCTGAGCTGACGCCGGGGAAGTATATTTTCGGAACGTCCAGATCGGACAACTCGGCAAAAATCCGGGTGATCGTAGGCAGCACATACTGCTCAAAATCACGCGGAGCCAGCGCCCCGACCCAGCTGTCGAACAGCTGGAACGCCTTTCCGCCGCTGGCGACATGGGCGCGCAGATAGGTAATAACCATATCTCCCAGCTTCTCCATCAGCTTCTCCCACACCTGAGGCTGGCTGAACATCAGCTCCTTGGTGCGGTGATACGTCTTGGACGGTCTGCCTTCAATCAGATAACTGGCGATGGTGAACGGTGCTCCGGCAAAGGTAATCAGCGGGACGTCCAGCTCCTTGTCCAGTATGGCGATGGTCTCCAGAATATGGCCCAGATCGCCTTCCACATCAATCGGCTTCAGCCGGTGCACATCGCTTGCAGAGCGGATCGGATTCTCGATAACCGGCCCGATGTTCTTCACAATGTCAAAATCCACACCGAGGGAGGCCACCGGATTCATGATATCAGAATACAGAATCGCTGCGTCCACGCCCAGCTTACGCACAGGCATCAGGGTCACTTCAGCCGCAAGCTCGGGCTGCCTGCAGATCTCAAGCAGCGAATATTTCTCCTTGATTGTACGGTAGTCGGGATCATACCGGCCAGCCTGCCGCATGTACCATACCGGGGTGTACTCCGTGGTCTGCTGTCTGCAGGCACGGATAAAAGTGTCGTTGTAGGTCATGATAAGATCTCCATTAGATTTAATAGAATACTGTGATTAAACACATATCATTATTATGCCCCTTTTGTAAGCGGCTAACAACTCCCGGGCGCTGCCGGGAATGACAATCCAATGACATAACTATGACGAGTGTTGCATTAACCTGCTGAAAAAATGTGATATACTGATATAATGTCGTCTTTTCGTGATCGTTGTTGCAAGAAATTTCAGAAAGGAAGTGAAAGCACTTTGAAGAATTGGGAGACCTGGAAAATCAACCTCATGGTGCTTTGGTTTGGCCAATTCCTGGTAAATGCCGGGATGACTATGATTACCCCGTTTCTATCGCTTTATCTCGCCAAAGATTTGGGGGTGACCGGCGACCGCGCAATCGGGATGTGGGCCGGGCTTATTTTTGCCGCCAACTTCCTGACCTCATTTATCTTTCAGCCGCTCTGGGGCAAGCTTGCCGACAAATACGGACGCAAAATAATGCTTCTGCGTTCCAGCTTCGGCATGGCGATTGTTATTGTCCTGATGGGCTTCGCCCAGTCCCCGATGCAGCTGCTGCTGCTCCGGCTGCTGAACGGAACCATCTCCGGCTTCAATCCCGCCTCTGTCGCGCTGGTCTCAGGCACCACACCGAAACCGAAGATGGGCTTCGCAATGGGGCTGATGCAGTCCGGCGCTGTGGCCGGAACGATTCTCGGGCCGCTGATGGGCGGCTTACTGGCGGACTGGATCGGCTTCCGCCCTATTTTCTATGTGGTCGGCGCGCTTCTGTTCGTCGCTTCACTGCTGGCCTTATTCCTGGTCAAAGAGAAATTCGACCGCGCAGAAGCCGCACAGGTGCCTCAGGTATCCGTGCTGGAAGGCTTAAAGGAACTGGCGAAGGTGCCGCAGCTTCCCGCCCTGTTCGGCGTGACCTTCCTGCTGCAGTTCGCCATGGTCAGTCCAATGTCGCTGCTGCCGCTCTATGTAGAGAAGCTGCACGGCACCACCGTCGACCTTGCCTTCTGGGCAGGTATGGTCAGCGCCGTCACCGGTATCTCGAATATGCTCGCATCGCCGCTGCTCGGCAAGCTCAGCGACAAGGTGGGGGCCCACCGGATACTGACCTTCGCGCTGATCGGCGCCGCTCTGTTCCTGATTCCGCAGGCGTTCGTGACCAGCGTCTGGCAGCTGATTCTCGTCCGCTTCCTGATGGGCGTCTTCATGGGCGGCCTGCTGCCGAGCGTCAACGCCCTGATTCGCTCCTATACGCCTGACGGCAAGGAGAGCCGGGCGTTTGGCTTCAACAGCAGTACGCTCGCGCTCGGTAATATGCTCGGTGCGGTGATCGGCGGATTCCTGTCGGGTTATATCGGGATTGAGGGTCTGTTCATCATATCAGGTGCTTTCCTGCTGATTAATACGGTCTGGGTGCGGATCAAGCTGTACAAGAAGACTGAACCCCGGCTATTCCGTTAAGGAGCTGCTTCTCTATGACGCGGGCGGGTGCTAATGTGAGTGATGCTATTTCACCATCGCCAGCGCCAGGCCGTCATAGGCAGGCAGCAGCGTGCTGGTCAGGCGGGGATCGCCCGCGATCATCTCATTGAAGCGGCGCATGGCCTGGACAGCCGGTCCGTTCTTCTCGGTATTGAGTGTGCGGCCGCGCAGAAAAATATTGTCCCCGGCAATAATCGCCCCCGGCGAAGCCAGCCGGATCGCATATTCCAGATAATTCGGATAGTTCTCCTTATCGGCATCGATGAAGAAGAAATCATACCTGTTCCCCTGTGCTTCGAGCAGCTTCAGGCTGTCCAGTGCAGGGCCTATCCGGTATTCCACCCGGTCGCCGAAGCCCGCCTGCTGCAGATGGCCCTGTGCCATCTCTGCATATTCAGCCTTAAGCTCCAGAGAGGTGAGACGGCCTTCCTGCGTCATTCCCCGGCACAGGCAGATTCCGCTGTAGCCGCCAAGCGCCCCGATCTCCAGCAGGTTCGCCGAGCGGGAGAGGGTCACCAGCATCGTCAGCAATCTGCCGTAGCCCGGGGCAATGGACACCTCCGGCATCCCCCCCGCCGCGATGGCTGCTTTGACTTGAAGCAATAATTCATCTTCTGTATATAGCTGTTCGCTGTACTCTTCCTGATTCTGCATATGTATTCTCCTCTTGGATGGGTGTGTGCCTGCGGACAGGCATTGTGCAGAACTCTTCCTTACCCTATACTGTAAGCTGAACGTTCTGCAGGTCAGATGACAAACCAGTTACTCTATTGTACTGGCTATACGTATTTATCCACAAGTTAAACGGAGTTGAGCGCATTTGGGCAAATTACAATTGATCGCCACCGCCCCCATGGGGCTGGAGGCTGTAGTAGCACGCGAATTAAACGAGCTGGGTTATGAGACCACGGTCGAGAACGGACGGGTCCTGTTCAGCGGGGATTACATCGACATCTGCCGCTGCAATCTGTGGCTGCGTACCTCGGACCGTGTCCTGGTGAAGATGGGCCAGTTCCCGGCCCGGACCTTCGATGAGCTGTTCGAAGGAGTGAAGGCGATACATTGGGAGGACTGGATTCCCGAGAACGGCGAATTCCCGGTAGAGGGCCGCTCGCATAAATCTCAGCTGACCAGCGTACCTGCCTGTCAAGGGATTGTGAAGAAGGCTATTGTTGAGAAGCTGAAGCTGTCGTACCGCACGGAGTGGTTCCCGGAGAACGGCCCCCGGTATGTGGTAGAAGTGATTCTGCTGAATGATATCGCGCTGATCACCCTGGATACCACCGGCCCTGCCCTGCACAAGCGCGGCTACCGCCGCCAGGCTACGGAAGCGCCGCTGAAGGAGACGATGGCTGCGGCTCTGATCCAGCTCAGCCGCTGGAACGGCCATCGTCCGCTCTATGATCCTTGCTGCGGATCGGGCACGATTCTGATCGAAGCCGCGATGATTGCCTGGAATATCGCGCCGGGCCTGCGCCGCTCCTTCCCGTCCGAGCACTGGCCGGAGATTCCCCAGCGCCTGTGGGAGGAAGCCCGCGAGGAAGCCTTCGATGCGGTGCGTGACGATTACCCGCTGCAGCTGACCGGAACGGATATCGATCCGGCAGCGATTGAGATCGCCGAAGCGGCGGCGAAAAGCGCCGGACTCTCCGGTGAGATCACCTTCAAGCATATGGCCGCTGCGAAGGCCCGGCCGGAAGGCGAATACGGCTGCATCATCACCAACCCGCCTTACGGCGAGCGGATCAGCAATGACAAGGAAGTGGAGAAGCTGACCCGCCAGTTCGGCGAGATGATGCTCTATCTGCCTACCTGGTCCTTCTTCGCCATCAGCCCGTACAAGGAGTTCGAGCAATACTACGGCCGCAAGGCGGACAAGCGCCGTAAGCTTTATAATGGCCGGATTGAATGCCAATACTATCAATACCTGGGACCTCTGCCTCCGCGGAAATAGGAGGAGCTGGCGCAGGTTAAACAGTATTGCAGTTAAGTAACTCTTCCTACAAAGCCTTAATTTACTAAGAAGCCTTAAGTTACATGATGCACTCGGGACCGCCCCCCCTCTGCGCTATGAACTTAAGGCTTTTTTTTCTCATTAAAGCGCTGATGCTGGATCAATTCCGCATACATTTGCCTCGCTCATCCTCGTAGTTGCACATTGTATGTGGTTTTCCACACACATTTGCCCCGCTCACCCCCGCCGCTGCACAATGTATGTTGTTTTCGGCATACATTTGGCTCGTGCACCCCCGCCGTTGCACATTGTATGTTGTTTTCGGCATACATTTGCCCCGCATACCCCCGCCGCTGCACATTGTATGTTGTTTTCGACATACATTCTCCCCGCATACCCCCGCCGCTGCACATTGTATGTTGTTTTCCACATACAAATGCGGGTGGGGTCAGATCTTAAACCAGATCTGGGCTTTGCAGCGAACCTACATACTCATAGTAAATAATCCGTTGAGTTACTCCTCGAGCTACAGCGCGAAATTTACCTTTATCCACCAACATGCGGCTGTACTTAATGACTGTCGCGGTTTGCAGTTCAAGCTCTCTCGCAGCACTGCCCGGACGAAGCACACGATTGTTACGGATAGCTAATCGCATTAAATCTCGTTCAATTCTCGAATATGCTTTCTCGGTACTCCGATTTGTAGTTTCAGCCGACAAATAAGGAAACAAAAGGTTCCGCAGTGCGGAAAGGATGAAAGACGGATTATCCTTCATCTCGTCCAGAGAGATGTAGAGCACCAAACAATCTTGTGATTGCAGGAATAGACCCCGATTCAGGTCCATCCGGTATTTGCTACGGTCCGTGCCATGCGACCCAAAATCCATAATCTCAAACGCAATGCGCGAAGATCCAACCTTCCATAGCAAATCGACAAAATAAGATCTGCCGCGCCAGTCCTTTACTTCGTATTCCGGGTGCAGTCCGTGAAAATGTCCGGCAAGCGGCCACCATACACTCTCGACGAATAAGCGGTTCCCGTAGCCATGTCCCCGCTTAAGCGCATCTAGCCGCTCCCCCTTTCTTCGTTTGAGATGATTGTTTAACCATTGATCATGCTCTCCTGCAAAGCCCATTTCAGTCCCCCCAATTAGCATTGAAATTAATCTCAGAACGCACAAAACCCCGCCTCCTTCTGAATGGAAGGGAGCGGGGCATTCTTTGCCGCGTTAATTTGTACTAAAACTAGTGTCCCACTTTTGGGCAGCGAATGCAAGATAAAGGTAGTACTATAAAGTTACAATTTCCTCCGGTATAAAAATCAGCAAGAACTTGTTGGTATTTGGTAATCCTAAATCTTTACTTCCTGCACTCGCGGCTATAAAGAATGTATGTTGTTTTCCACATACATTCGCCCCGCTCACCCCCGCAGCTGCACATTGTATGTTGTTTTCGGCATACATTCACCCCGCTCACCCTCGCAGCTGCACATTGTATGTTGTTTTCCACATCCATTCGCCCCGCACACCCTTGAAGCTACACATTGTATATTGTTTTCCACATCCATTCGCCCTCGCACCCCTCGCCCCGCGCAATGTATCCGGTTGTCCGCATATCCCCACGCACACCAAAACAACCCCCGCAAATAACGCGGGGGCTGCACGATGCCGCAGGCGCAGCAGCTCTGAATTACTTCTTTTCCACCGGCCGTTTGACGAAGGCTTCCGCTTTGGCCAGCACCTCGTCTTCCGTCGGGCCGCTGATGTAGCGGCCGTTAATGTAGACGAACGGGCGTTTGCCGCACGGTCCGCAGTAGGAGATGCAGCCTGTCTTGATTTCGGCATCCGGTGCCATCTTCAGCAGCTTGGGCACGATGCTTTTCATTTTGATATGATTGCACTCGTCACATAATCTTATATCGTTAGCCATGAAGCAACCCTTCTTTATGTCCGTAAAATACGGGCGGATCAACTAGTGATCGCCATGATTTCCTTTAGACGGATTAGTAATCACAAAGCCTTCTTCCGGCAAGTAGAGATAATCAATCTTCACCCCGTCCAGCAGCGGCTGGTTCGGATCAAGAATCACATCGATATCCTTGTCAGTGGAGACTACTACATCGTTCTCCTTAGGCGTGTCCAGATCCAGTCCGTAGTGGGCATGGTCGCCATGGGCATGTGTAATCGCTACACGAAGTTTAAGCTCGCTGTTGCCTTCAAGTTCCATGGTCTTCTTTATCACTTTAGCCGCGTTGCGGGTAATTTTGACGTTCATTCGATTCCATCTCCCAGGCCTCTATATTTTAAATACTCAATAATTCATTTTAAGGAATATGGGAGGATAAAGCAACCATTAGGAGATGGACATCCGCAGTTAAAGGTGCAATCGTCGCTAAAATGTCATCTTCCGCTGTGCAGTGCCGCGTATTTACGGTCCATCCGCGAGACGAACCAGCCCATCAGCAGCATCGTTACGCCAATATCGTCAATCGGTATAAACGGCATGAAATCGGGCAGCACCCAGTACAGCAATGCCGGAATAGTGAACAGCAGCTTGTCGGCCATAGCCACATTAGGCGAAACGATATAATGCCAGGAGCTGCGGAATATATGAGACCATTGTTTGAGCGACAACAGTTTTCTGAATTTCATGAGTTATACCTCCTTTAGAAAAGGGCACCGCCGCTAAGCCCCTGTAAAAGGATTGCGGCTGTGCCCTTTGCTGTTATCTTACGCGAATGCGCAGGATTCGTTTCACTTTTAAGTAAAATTTAATCGAATCCTCCCGAACCGTGCCCACTGTTCACTCCGTCACCTTAACATCGTCGATCCGTGCGGTGCTGGAATGCATCCGCAGACCGATCTTTCCTCCGGCCGGTGGTACCGCCGTATCCGTCCACTGAAGCAGCTGGACACCTCCAGCGTAGGCGGTAACCGTACTGCCGCTGACTGTTACCTTCAGCTCCATCCACTGGCCAGGTGTAACGGGAGTATTCGTGCTGCTGACCATGGTGAGCGTGCCGGCGGTTTTTTTGAACAGCTCCGCCTTGTCGCCCGAATCATTCAGTCGGAACATATAGTAATTGGAAGCGTCCGCATAACGGAATAGCAAGCCTGCGTTGCCAAAAGCATTCAGCAGCTTGACTCTGGCCGAATACGTATAATTCCTCCAGGCGGCATCGCCTGTATAGGCAAGTGCTTCACCTGTCCCGGAGTTCTGTGAGAACGCCTTGGTAACATCATCGGCCACACTCCAGGCTCCCCCGGAGGTAGTCCAGCCGGCGTAATCATTATTCTCGAAATCCTCCTGTAACAGCACCGCAGGCGGTGTAATCGAACCCTGGAATTCAAACGCCCCCACATCCGGCGCACCGTTATAAAGCGGATTCCCGAAGTAATCGAGACCCCCATTGTCCGGCACAGCTACACCTGCGTGGATCAGCGGAGAGGACGGGAGCAGCTTATAGCCGTCTGCCGAATCGCGTCCGGTTGCGGTGCCGGGGCTGACTAGCCCGGGGTTGCCGGTGATTTTGTAAGGATCGCTTGGGACATTGGCATTCGCCCCGTAGAAGCTGTTATGGCTGTACGTCATTCTTGGACTGTTCGTATATTGGCCTGCGGCGGTATTATAAAATATATTATTCGTGTAATTAACCATTCCCGTATTGCTCGCATGAGTCAGCGCCCGGTTCTGCGTCCCGGAACGGTAGATGATATTGTTGTAGATTTGCAGGTTGCCCCCGCCGCTCACCAGATGGAACGCCCCGTTGCCGTCCAGATCATCCTGACTGATGTTATAGCGGAAAATATTATTGTTCGTGTTATTCATAACGAGCAGCGTGCCGCCCTGATTATTATAGCTGTAATTGTACTGGTAGATGCTGTCATGCACCTCAACGTCGAAGTCCCAGGGCTGACCGTCCCCCTCCAGCATCCTGGTATCCGAGGCCTCATTGTACTGGAAGACGGCACCAGTTGTATAATAGGCCCACTGCGCGGCCACGACAGCTATGTTTTCCAGATAATTTACCACTGCGGGATCAATATCGCAGGCTTCGCCGATGGACTTCGTCTGGTTGTATTCGATCAGCGGGGATACGGCGGCTCTGACCAGGATACCGTCCCGGTGGATTCGCTCCACGGTATTGCCCCGGATGACCACACCCCGGAAGGCGTCGAACTTATGCGTCCAGGCACTATTCAGAAAAGCATCCGTCATCGTCTGAATCCCCGTATCCGCCACATTCGTTATAGTGTTATTCTCGATCAGGATGCCATCCCAGGTACTCTCTGGCGCGGAACCTGCTCCGCGCGCATGAAAGTTAATGCCCCCTGTACGGCGGTCCGTGCCGAAAATATCATGAATATCGAGATTGCGGATCGTAATATGCCGGAAATTCCCGGCTCCTGAGCCTTCACCGACCACCAGCACTCCGCTCCGCCGCATGTCGGTGGCATGCTGCCCGCTTGTAATCTCCAGATTATTAACCTCCCAGTAGGAGACATTACGCAGCCGGACCCCGAAGCCCTCCCCGCCCACAGCTGTGTTGCCGAAGTGGATCAATGGCTTGTCCCCGCTCCCGTAGCGGTCAACAGTTATCGGATTCCCCTCTGTCCCGGAGCCATGCAGGTCCAGATACTGATCATTCCATACGCTGCCTGCCTTCAAAAGAATCCGGTCGCCCGGGCTGAAGGTCACACCGTTCACCTTGCCCAGCGTCTTCCAGGCTGCCGCTTCACCTGTACCTGGATTGGTATCGCTGCCCTGGGCAGCATCGACGTAATAGGTGGTTCCAGCCGCCTCAGCGACCGGGGCTGACATGCCTGCAAGCAGACTGAACAGCAGCAAGCCGGTTAGTCCCGGCAAACAGAAACGGTATAGCCACCTGCGCGGCTTGCCTTGTGCCGGATTCATAGCTCCACTGCGATACCCTCTTGTTGTCATTCGGATCACGCTCCCGCAGATAATGAATTGTACATATAGTTTTCATATGGGATCACCGTGACTCCAGAGAAGTTTTGGACTTCATGCCGCTGTCACTTGTCCCACTCTGTGTATGTTCAAGTTCAATTTATTATAGCTATAAAGCAGCTAGAGCCTCGCCAAGCCAAGCTCCCTGCTGCACCAGTTCCTTCTGCAGCTTAGCAAGATCCACGCTCCGGCTCTGCCCCTCCGCTCCGGCGGCCATCGCCGCCGCCATACCTGCCGCCTGCCCCATGGCGAAGCAGTTGGGCATCACCCGCAGTGAGCCTTGCACGACACGGTCCGAGGAAGCGGCGCGCCCCGCCACCCACACATTGTCCAGGCCCACCGGCAGCATGCAGCGGTAAGGGACACCGTGCGACTGCCCGGGCGGAAGATGGTGGATATGCATCGCCCCACTGCTGCGGGCCATATGAATATCGATGAAGTAGCTGTTACGGGCAATGTCATCCGGGAAGGATGCCATATTCATGAAATCCTCCTGGGTCAGCACGTAATCGCCGACAATCCGGCGCGTCTCGCGGATACCGATCTGCTCGCCGGTGGATACCAGATGGGCCTGCTCGAATCCGGGCACATAAGCCCTGAAGAACTCCAGCTGGCGATGGACCAATTGGCGTCCCTCTATGGCTCCCCGGGTCAGATCCTCTGCGCGGGAGCCGTCAATGCCGAACACATGGCCGAAGTTCACACCGACCAGATAATCGGCCACCCAAGCGAGGCCAGAGACGGAGTCCCGGCCCTGCGGCAGCTTCCCGTCCGCCTGCGCCTGCTGGACCGCCTGATGAATCTGATCGGTGTCACCGCTTACATTCCGGTATTCCTCAAAACGCTGCCGGTCCACATTCGCCAGCAGATAGCACATGGTCGCGGCCTGAAGCTCGCCGGATTCTCCGCCCTTATGGAACAGCGCTCCCGCCAGCGCGGCCAGATCGGCGTCACCAGTCGTATCAATGACGGTCCGGGCGCGGACCAGACTCCGGCCTGACTTGTTGACGATCACCACGCCTGCAATGCTTCTTCCGGTCTCGTCCATCACCGTCTGGCTCGCCACGGTATGCAGCAGCACTTCCGCCCCGCTCTCCAGAGCCGCCTCGTCGTAGACGCGCTTTAACACCTCCGGGTCAATAGGCACCCAGTCCAGCTCCGCCCCGAAGCGCTCGCGGAACTCCGGCTCACATCCGGCCTTCATTTGGTCAAGCAGCTCCAGGCCGATGCCGCGTACCACGGCCTTCTCCCCGTCGCTGTAAGGGCAGAAGGCGGGCACAAGGGCAACCGTGCCCATGCCGCCCAGGAAGCCGCGCTGCTCAATCAGCAGTGTCCGCGCCCCGCTGCGGGCCGCAGCTATCGCCGCTGCGACGCCCGCAGGCCCGCCGCCCGCAACCAGCACATCCACCTCACGGGATATCGTTATCTCCTCCGCAGGCAAGGTAAATACAGTTCTGTTCATCGTTGTTCCTCCTTGAAGCTATACTTAGACTCTTCACCATTATAGTGAGAAGGAGGCTGCAACAGCGTGCAGACTGATTGCCTGTTACGGTGGACAGTTTTGACTTATAGGGCTTCGTGACGTTCTATTAGATCATGTATGAAGTTTCCTTCGAAGTTAATATTCAGGGAACCTGGGTAGAAAGGACAATTTAATTGCACGGTTTACAGTTAAATGGATTTTGGGTGATACGTTAGAGGATTTAGTTGTACAGACAGCAAGTAAGCGTACCGCCTGCTCCTTATCTGGAACACGGCAAACCCTTAGCATACGTTTGGTTAAAGTCATGCTCACAGCTTTACATCTGCTGCTCCATAGTAGAGCATCAGAATGTAAATGGTGGAGTAGGTGCCTGCGATGCCCGCCGGACTGAAGGCGTGGAGTGATTCTTCCTAAGATGTAGCCCATCCCAGATAGTTTGTTCTTACATTGGGCGATTGACTCGGCGTTACGGACTGGGGTGCGCTTATTTCGGATGAAAGTCATGACTTTGGGAAGTTACGGACACCATGGGCTTTATTATCGAATATTCCGCTCCCAGGCGTTCCTTTGAGAGACAATAAGCGCTCCCTGGTCCGTTAAGGCTAAAAAAGTGGCGTTTTCTTGAACATAACGACTCTCGGGTCCGTAAGGAGCCGACAAGGTTGCTGTTGGTTCTCTTCACCGAACCCCTAGGGCTATAACCTTACCCACAGCTTTACATTTGATGCTCTTCGATTAAGGCTCCCTGTCGTCCTCCCCAACCGGTCCTGCCTTATACTCGCTGGGATTCCGGCCGCTGTATTTCTTGAACACCTTGGAGAAGTACGCCCGGTCGGAGAAACCGAGGGTGTAGGCGACATTCTCGACGGTCTCCTGCGGGCGGGCCAGCATAGTGATGGCCATATTCATCTTGTACTGGTTCACGTAATCGGTGAAGTTCACGCCGGACAGCTTCTTGAAATAGCGGGAGAAGTAGCTGGCATTCAGATGCAAATGCTCTGCCATGTCGGTAGAGGTGACCATCCGGTCCACATGCTCCTCCAAGAATTGGTCCACGGCCTGAAGCCGGACATCCCTCTCCTCAGCGGCTGCGGGGGCCAGAGTATGCTGCCGCCACAGATGCCTCAGCTCCCGCTTGGTCAGGCTGGCCGCCTCACCGATATGAACCGTCTGCTCCAGCTGCGTGAAGAAGTCCTCCTCGGCCAGCCCTCCGGCTTCGAAGGCCAGCTGGCGCACCAGATCCCCGCAGGTCTCCTTCACCAGCCGCGGCAGCAGCCGCTCTGCCGAAGCCTGCTGGGTCCACTGATTCACGGCCAGATCAATCCAGGCGGCCTGTTGATCAAGAAGCGCCAAGGACAGCATGCCGCGTTCCTTTTCCCCGCGCCGTTCTAATGTGTGCCCGAAATCCTCATGCTCCTCAAGCAGAGATACAGGCGTCACTGGCTGATAGAAGTTATTTTCACGGCAATCCGTCAGTGTCTTGAATAACACATCGAAGCTGCGGACCGGTGCGCAGGACTCCGAATAGAACCCCCGCAGGGTAATCTTCAGATACTGCTCCACCTTATCCTGTACCGCCCGCATGAATTCAGCCAGCTTGTTCTCTGTAAGGCTGGGGTCCGCCACATTCCAGACCAGATAAATATCGGCGTCCCGGCTCATAATCGGTGTAATGGAAGCCTCAGCAGCAGCAGACAGCTCCAGTGCAATATTGTTCACGGCTGAATGGATCAGCGGAATATCCTTGTACCGGTAACGCTCGGTGACAGATGCGGCATCCATATGAAGGAATCCATGACGCAGAAAGGGGTGCTTCCAGGAGATACCCAACCGTTCGCCGAACTCCAGCGTGTTCTCCTGGCCCGCTGCACCCGACAGCAGCTGCTTCAGGAAGCTCTGCTTCAGCACTTCCTTATTGCGCTCAATCGCCTGGCGGAAAGAGTAGCGCTCCAGCAGTTCCTCCCGGCTCCTGAAGCGGCTCATCGCTTTGGCGAGACTGCTCTTAAGCTGCTCAGGCGACAGCTCATCCTTGATCAGATAATCATCCGCCTCAAGCTGAATCGCCCGTTTCGAGTAATGGAAATCCTCATAGCAGGTCAGGAAAATCAGGCGCACCTCCGGCTTCGTGATCCGGAAGGCATCCGCCAGCTCCAGCCCGTCCATCCCCGGCAGCCCGATATCCACAATCACAATATCCGGCAGTGCTGCATGGAACTGCTCCAGTGCGTCTTCACTGCTATATGCCGAAGCCACCAGCTTCAGATCCAGCCCCAAGGGCCCGAGCAGATATTCCACATATTCCAGCATCGGGACATCATCGTCAATCAGCATCAGGGTCATCAAGGGGAACCGCCTCCTTCTCCCGGGTCACGGGAATATATAGAGTGAACGTCATGCCTTCATCGTCTTCTCTTGCCTGCGCGCTCAGCCGGGCGCGATATCCGTACAACACCTGTAGACGGCGTGCTGTGTTGACCAGCCCGACTCCTTTTTCCGGCCAGAGCGCCGGGTCTTCACTTCCTTGCAGCCGCCGGTTCAGGCGCTGGAGCTTATCCTCCGGCATTCCGCGGCCGTTATCGCTAATGCTGATCCGCAGCAGATCTTGTTCGAACGCTGCTTCGAGCCGGATCGCCGGATGGTCCGGACGGGCGGAGAAGCCGTGGCTGATCGCATTCTCCACAATGGGCTGCAGCAGCAGCCGGGGCAGCATCACCGCTCCTTCCGCCTCGCCCACCTCGCATTCCCAGGCGATATCGAGACGGTTGCGGATCTGCATCACCTGCACATAGCTGCCCAGCACCCTGCATTCCTCCGCCAGCTCCAGCGGCTTATCCACATGGACATACACACGCAGCAGCTTCATCAGCGCATCGATCATGGCCCCATGCGCCGGGTCCCCGCTCAGCAGCAGATCCACCTTGATCGAATTGAGCGTATTCAGCAGAAAATGAGGCCGGATCTGCGCCGCCAGCGCCTGAAGCTCCAGCTGCCTCTTCTCCTCCTGTTCACTCTCGACCTGCTGCAGCAGCCCGTTCATATCCTCTAGCATCTGATTGAAGGCTGCCGACAGCACCGCCACCTCATCCTTGCCCTTGACGGGTATCCGCACCGCGCGGTTGCCGCCGACATACTGCTTGACGCTGGCCCGCAGCAGGCTGATCGGCTTGTTCATATAACCGGCCCACAGCATGGACAGCACCAGGAACGCCAGGAAGAACAGTCCAATCAGCGAGATCGATACCAGAAACTCCCGGTTGATATGGCTGTCAATGGAGCTGCGGGGCGTCTTGCTGGTCAGCAGCCAGCCGACCTTGGGAATACGGACCTCACTGACCAGCAGCGGACCTTCATCCGCAGGAGCCGTTTCTCCGGTGACAGCAATGCTTCTCCCCTTCTGGTCGACCAGTGTGAGCCTGCTTACCACATTGCCCGTGTCGAGCAGACTGCGGAAGTAGTGGCTCGGAATGCCTACATACAGCGTGGCTAGCTTGTCCTGATTCAGCGGGTCGGTAATGAAGCGTACGGCATAATAATAATCCGGTGCAGCGGGGGTGCCACCGTAGGGGAACCATTGCAGCGACACTTTTTCCCGCTCATCCAGCCTGCTGCTCTCCTTAAGAAGAGTCTCCGGCAGCACAGAGAATACCGGAATATTCTGATTGCCGATCAGTATCCGGTCTTCTCGGTTGACCAGCATGATCTGCAGATCGGCATCCAGGGACTGCACCGACAGAATATTGGCCGTGGTCTTGAGCTTGTTGTAATGGGTATACACTCCGTAATTTCCGAAGCTCCCGGTATTTTTGAGATATCGCAGACTCTCCAGCACGGCCGGATCATACGCCTCAGAGAAATACACCGAGACAAACGAGATGCTGTCCACCGTTTTTTCCATTTGACTGCCGATGACCTTCAGGGTCTCCTCATTGGAACGGGCGATCTTCTCACTCACATTCTCCCGCACAGAGGTATAGGACCAGAACGTAACGACAACAAAAGGCAGCAGGATCAGGATCAGGAACGTGTATTGCAGTCTGCGATGGAAGGAAAAACGGCTTAACCATTTCATAAGAATTCCACCCCGCACTGTAATGAAAGCTTCAACGTCCCTATTATAATCCAAAATCCCTGCTGCCTTTGCACTTCAACCGTTATTTCTGATTGGCAGAAACTACCTTCTCGACTTCCGCTGTCATCTCATTCTTGACCTCATCGAAGCTGCGGTTATCCAGAATGAAGCTGGCGAAGCCGTTCTCCACAATCGCTTTCAGTTCGCTGCCGTACGGCACGCTGAAGGAGTCAGGCATTTTAATATTCGGATCGAACAGCGTCTTGGAGAGGGAGACGGTATCGATCAGGTCTGTATTTTCCCCGAAAAAGCTGCCTACCAGCTCCGCTCCGTCCACGCCCTTGAACGAAGGAATCTCTTTGGTGAACTTGTAGGCTTCCTTCGACATCCAGCGGATGAAGTCATACGAGGCTTCCTTATTCGCTGATTTCGCGCCCATCGCCAGACCGCCTCCGGAAATATTCGTCATGCCCAGCTCCTTACTGTCCACCGAACGCGGCAGCGGGGCGTACATGCTCTGGAACTCATGCGGGAATTTCTCCAGATTCAGCGCCGCCCGGACGGCATAGCTCGGCACAGCCAGCATACTGGCATTTCCGGCAAAAAACTGCTGCAGCACATGGTAGTTCGAGGCCAAGACATCGGCATACGGCTCCGCGCTCTTATCTTCCTTCTCCATCGTGCGGCGGAGGTTGAAGAAGTACTCGAAGGACGGATCGTCGAAAATCGGCTTCAAATCCGCGCTAAGCTGCGGATGCGGCTTCTCGGTGTATGCGATAATGTTCGGATATTCGCCCCAGGTATGGAAGTAGGTTCCGTAATGCTCAGGCGTGGTTAGCTTCTTGGCATAGTCGCGGAAGTCATCCCAGGTCCAGCCCATCTCAGGCAGGGTCAGCCCTGCGGCCTCCAGATGATCCTTGTTGAAGACCGTCAGCCACTGCGTGGAGCTGGGCAGAATGCCGTAGACCTTGTCCTCCAGCTTCAGCAGCTTGGAATATTCATCCTCGGGAGTGATTTTCTCCTGTTCAAAAAAAGAATTAAGCGGTTCCACAACTCCCCGCGAAGCGCGCTCCAGCAGCTCATCCTCGTTCCCGGTCATAAACACATCGACCACTTCGCCACCGGCCACGAGAATATCCAGCTTCTTCATGAAATCCGTACTGTCGCTGTTCTGGACCAGGGATTCATACTCCACTTCCACTTTATCCTGAGCTTTGTTATATGCCTGAACGGCCTGGTAGATCGGCTCCTCCGGCTTATCGGCTTTGAAGGTGTAGAACTTAATTTTGGCTTTGCCTGCCGTCCCGTCTGTGCCGCTGCTTCCAGTACCCGGTTCGGCTGACGCAGACCCCGGCGCATCGGTGGCCGCTGAGCTGCCCGCCCCGTTCCCGCCATTTCCGCCGCACGCAGTGACCGAGAGCATAAGCACCACACTGGCGAGCATGATTGATAGTTTCTTCACAGCAATTCCCCCTAGATTTATGTTTTGCAAGCTCATTATACAATTGAAGGCCCGCGCACACCGTGTACAGCTATGCGGTGTACGCGTACACTTTTTTGACCTTTACCCTTTGACGCCTCCAATGGCAATCCCGTTGATGACTTGCTTCTGGAGGATCAGGAACAGGACCAGCAGCGGCAGAATCGCAGCCACGGAGGCCATCATCATGACGGAGATCTGCGTGCCGAATTCCTCCTTGAAGAACTGCATCCCCAGTGGAATGGTGTACAGCTTGGTCGAGTTCAGCATAATCAGCGGCCCCTGGTAATCATTCCAGGTCCAGATGAACTTGATGATCCCAACCGTCGCCAGAATCGGGCGGCTCAGCGGCAGCACGACACTCCAGAAGATGCGGAAGAACCCGGCACCGTCCAGCTCAGCCGCTTCCAGCATATCATTATGAATGCCGATCATGAACTGGCGCAGCAGGAAGGTGAAGTAGCTGGAGAACATGCCCATAAGGATCAGCGCAGCATGGGAGTCGTAGAGGCCGAGCTCCTTAATCATAATATAGCGCGGAACAAGCGTGGCCTGCTCGGGAATCATCATGAACGCCAGCATCAGGGTGAAGATCAGCGCCCGGCCCTTGAAATCCAGCTTGGCAAGTGCATACCCGGCCATGGCTGAGATGATGATGGTCGCCAGGGTGGAGATCAGGGCGATTTTGAGCGAGTTCATATAGAATAATCCAAACGCGACATCGCCCATCCACACGGCCTTGAAGTTGGCGACCAGATTCCAGTCGGTGGGAATCCACTGAATCGGGAAGGTCCAGACCTCCTTCTCCGTCTTCGAGGCGGCCGACAGCATCCACACCAGCGGCATCAGGAAGAATACCGAGCACAGGGCGAACAGGACCGTGAAGATCAGATTGCCGGGCTTAAGCTTTTTCATTGTCATTGCCTTTCGTTCCTTTCGCCTTGGGCTAGTAATGGACTTTACGGTTCTGAGTCATCCAGGTAATGGAGGTGACCAGCATAATGATCAGGAACAGCACCCAGGACATCGCGGAGGCGTAGCCCATTTTGAAGCGCTCGAAGCCTTCCTCATAAATTTGGTACACGATAACAGTACTGGAATAGTTGGGACCGCCGCTGGTCAGGAACTTGATCATGTCGAAGATTTTGAAGGAAGAGATCGTGCTCGTGATTGCCAGGAAAAAGGTAGTCGGCCCCAGCAGCGGCAGCGTAATCCGCCGGAATTGTCCGATCCCGCTGGCTCCGTCAATCGTCGCCGCTTCGTACAGTTCCTCGGGAATGTTCGTCATCCCCGCCAGGAAAATAATCATCTGGTAGCCCAGCAGCTGCCAGACATAAATAATCATAATCGCAATCAGCGAGAAGCTGGTATCAACCAGCCAGCGCGGCGGTTCGGATACCCCGAGCTGCATCAGGATCTGATTGACCGGCCCCTTGGACGGATGGTAGAGTGCCTGCCAGACTGCCGCGATCGCCACGGTGGAACAGATATACGGTACAAAGAAGGCGACCTTGAAAAACGTCTTGGCATAAAGCTTCTTATGGATCAGCGCCGAGAGCACTACACCCAGCAGCATCGTAACCGGCACCGTACCGACCGTGAACAGCACATTATTCTTCAGGGCCAGCAGGAAGCGGTTGTCCCTGAACAGCTCGATAAAGTTATCGAAGCCAACGAAGTTGATCGCCGACAAGCCGCCGACCAGGTTCCACTCCGTCAGGCTGAGAAACAGGCTGAACAGCAGCGGGAACACCGCGATGACCAGCATCCCGATCACCTCCGGCGCAATGAACAGCCATCCGGCGAGCTGCTCCCGTCTCTTGCGCGTCCAATACGTGCCGGCTGCGGGCTTGGCCGTTTTCCGGGTAACCGCAGATTCACTCATCGCGCACCCACCTCTGCTGCTGCGCCGCAGGAGGCCGGCTGTGGGCTTTTACAACTAACTAATGCATATGTTTCGTACTCCATCTCGCCCTCACTTTCCCGGCAGACACTTGGGCTATGCTATAAGCCTAGGCCGCCTGCCGCTCATCTATACGCTAATTTTAGCAAGAGACCCGGAGGAGTACGGTATAGCTTTCATACGGGTTGATGTGTATTATTTTGACTTTCAGGGGGGGAAGCGAGTGCGAGGAGCTGGTTGAACAGGTTGGGCATATGGCGCTGGGAAGCTGGGAGAGAGGGCCTGACGGGTGGGTGACTGCCGGGGCGGGTTGACGTTGGATGGGTGATGGATGGATGGCGGGTGATTGAATGATGGGGATTGACTAAGGGGTGCTGACGGGTGGTTGGTAGGTGACTAGCTGACGCGTGTGAAATGATGAGGATTGACTATGAGTGCTGGCAGGGCTGGTGAGTGGATCGTTACAGGTTGATCGCAGGGAGTCGGGCTGGTAATGGGAGGTATGGAAACAAACTTAGGGGTTGAGCAACCTGATCAGCCGACTCAGAGGGATTTATACACTACATTTGCTCGCCTGGCCCACTTTTAGGGAAATCAGAGGGATTTATACACTACGTTTGCTCACCTGGCCCACTTTTGGGGAAATCAGAGGGATTTATACACTACATTTGCTCACCTGGCCCACTTTTGGGGAAATCAGAGGGATTTATACACTACATTCGCTCGCCTGGCCCACTTTTGGGGAAATCAGAGGGATTTATACACTACATTTGCTCACCTGGCCCACTTTTAGGGAAATCAGAGGGATTTATACACTACATTCGCTCGCCTGGCCCACTTTTAGGGAAATCAGAGGGATTTATACACTACATTTGCTCGCCTGGCCCACTTTTGGGGAAATCAGAGGGATTTATACACTACATTTGCTCACCTGGCCCACTTTTAGGGAGAATACAGTGTTCTCCTGCGCCTCATTTGCTCATCTAGCCGACTTTTGCCGAGATCAGGGGCACTTCTGCGCTTCATTCCCACACCAAAAAAAGGATACAGCCGCAAAGCATCAATTGGTCAGGATTGCGGCCGTGCCCTTTGCTGTTATCTTACGCAAATTTGCAGAGATTGTTTCATTTTTATTTCAAATTTGACAGAATCGCACTGAGAATTAGGCCTGTGTCCAGCGCCATATCCTCAAAATCAGCCACGGGCAGCGGATTCTTGCCCACTCCCAGCTCGACGGTGAAGCCCGGCTTGCGGAAGCGCTCGATGAACCAGTCCTTGTAGCCGGCATCGCTGCCGGTCAGCTCCACCGCCCGGTAGCCGCTGGCTGCTGCCAGCTGGGCCGCCCAATCCCTGCTCTCCGGCGGCTCATAGCCCCGGTAGTTCCAGTAGATCTCAGCTCCCTGGCTGTGCAGCGAGACGGCCGCATCGCCCGGAACCCGCTCAGCCAGTGCCGCCAGCGCCGCCGCTTCCGGCTCACTGAGCGGTGCCGGTCCGCTGTAATCGCGCGGAGCCGGTCCGGGCACCTGCCGCCGGTCACGTTCCTCTTCCCAGTGTGCGGGGAACTGGTCCCCCAGATCGACGCCGCGGATGTTCGCCTTCCAGTGCCGGAAGCTGCGCCTGCCGCAGTTCCACGCCATCAACTCCCGGTAATAAGGATTATCCGCGAGAACCCCTTCCTGCACCAGCTCAACACCGTCGGGATTCGCCATGGGCACAGCCCAGAGCGTCCAGTCCCGGTGCCAGTCCGCAGGCTGACGTCCGTGCCAGTCCACACCAGACGTATAGGCAGCGGCATATTCTTCCAGGAAGCGCATCAGACAAGGGGCCGTCAGCCACTCGTTGGCATGCAGCGCGGCATTCACATGCAGGTGGCGCGGGCCGCTGCCGATCCGCAGCAGGCGGAGCGGCTTGCTGAGTACACTGTGGCCTATAACTTCGCTGCTGACACAAGAATAGCGGGCCGCAAGCCTTGCAGCATCCGCCTCTATCTCAGCCGGTCCGTATTCCCCGCGCAGATAGACCTCTGTCCCCCGGGTGAGCGCCGGAATCACCAGCACCTTGCCCGGCAGGCAGATGCGTCCCGAGCTTACCCCGGGATTCAGCATCTCCAGTTCATCTACGCCCACCCCGAACAAGGCCGCAATGCTAAGCGCATCGTCCCCCGCCTGCACCATATACCGCTTGCGCGGGGCAGATGGCAGAAACAGTACCTGTCCCGGATATAAATAGGGCTGGCTGCCAGCCCATGGATTCCCCTGTATGACATGCTCTGGTGTTAATCCGTGCCTTGCGGCGATACGGCTTACGGTATCTCCCCTGCGGGCAATGTATTGCTGCATAGGTCTCATCCTCCCGGCCCTCTTGTGCCTGCGTCCCTATCATCCTGCTTAATGACCTGCGGGACCCGGCCCTCATGCCTAGTATATGAGCAGCAGCAGCGGGTCATGTGGAAATGTAACAACTCGGAGGTGTGCAGAACGTTCCGCAGACAATCAAGAGGAAAAAGACCGGGAAGTCCTCCCGGTCTCATCTCCCTGACATTCCCTGCAAGGGGTTTGTCCCTATTCAGTTCACTGCTGTAATGCTCTCTTCCTACAGAGTGGATACTTGCCAGACGACAGGCGTCCGGCTGATCTGCTCGCCCAGCCAGTCCCGGGCGATCCGCTGGAAGATCTCCGCATCTCCACTGCAAAAGAACTGGTGAATCGGACTCTCATCCCCGCGTGCCAGCTGGCCCTTATCATAGAGGATGGTGCTGATCTCCCGCGCGGTCTCATCCGCCGAGCTAATCAGCTTGACGCCGGGTCCCATTACCTTGCCGATCGGCTCGACCAGGAACGGATAATGCGTGCAGCCGAGAATCAGCGTGTCAATCGGCTCGTACTTCATGCCGTTCAGTGATTCAGCCACCGCCAGATGGCTCTCCTCCGAGCGAAATAGCCCCTGCTCCACGTAGGGCACAAGCGCCGGACAAGCTTGGCTGACCACCTGAACGAAGGGGGACAGCTGCTTCAGCGCCGCCGTATAGGCACCGCTTGTAATCGTACCGATGGTCCCGATCACGCCGACCTGTCCGCTCTTGGAGGCGCTGATGGCAGCGCGGGCACCGGGGTGAATGACTCCGATCACAGGAATGGCTACCTTGGCGGAGATATAATCAAGAGCTGCTGCTGTTGCTGTGTTGCAAGCAATGACGATCATTTTAGGATTAAATTGAATTAAGTAGTCCACGATTTGTTCAGTGAACAATTTCACTTCCTCAGTGGAACGGGGTCCGTACGGGGCTCTTGCCGTATCGCCGAAATAGATGATTTTCTCCCGGGGGAGCTGTCGCATCACTTCCTTGACAACGGTCAATCCTCCTACACCTGAGTCTAATATTGCTATTGCCTGCTGCACGAACACACCGCATCCTTTAACTCGTTTTGTGTAGCTTATGTAAGGCTGGAATAATGTGTACCAGGATTTCAGCCCCAATTGCAGATAATACTCCATTTACGGGTTCAGTTCAAGTAGGGAGCCAGGGAAGCCACAATACGCACCCTCCTGAAGCATGCCGTCACACGCAAAAGCCGCCCCCCGCCTGCCAGCGGAGAACGGCTTCATATCGATCAAGCGAAGCTTACGACAGCTTCCCTGCGGTCTTGCCATCCTCGATAGCTTCAGCTACTGCCGCATCCGTACCGGTCACAGCTTCGATCTCAGCGTCAGCCACGGCGGCTTGCTCCGCAGCTTCATAAGCAGCGATCTCGTCTTTTACAGCTTCCACTGCATCTGTGACCTCTACAGCCTGCTCAGCAATACCGCTTACTGTGGCTACATCGGCTTCTTCCACGGCACATTTAGCGGACTTGCTCCATTCCTTCACCTCATGCGCCACCGAGACTACCGCTTCTTTGGCCTTACCGTAGATCTCTGTAGTCTTCTCACTGGCCTGGCCGGCAATCACCTGAACCTTATCCACCGCTTCCGTTGTGCCTTCGGCAATATCCTTGCGCAGCTCCTTACCCGGCTTAGGGGCGAACAGCAGCGCTGTCACCGATCCTACAATACTGCCGGCAATGACGCCCCAGAGCAAGCTTTTGTTATCTTTTTTCATCATCAATCTCTCCTTTGGATTCTATTGTGCCTCTGCCCGGCCACCCGGGCGATCGCCTATTTCTGCTATATCATAAGCATAGAGAGGATGTCCTGTGACTGCTCAGCCCTTGATTTCGGAAGTTTTCTGCTTGGGATTCGGCGTGATCGCATACCGGCAGCATTGGCCGCCCTCCGCCATACACTCACTGCGTGTCACCTTCGCCTCCAGCAGCTCCTCGAACAAATGCTGCTCGCACTGGCAGGCCTTGCGGTACTGGGTAGCCACCTGACGGATGGGACAATTATACTCCCGCAGTGTGTAGGAGCCGTCCTCTTCCTTGCTCCACTCCGCCATGTAGCCCCCGGCATTCTGAATCGTTGACAGCTCCGCAACCCGCTCCTCCAGCTCACGGCTCTTCATCATAGGGCTATACTGGGCAAGCATCCGCCGCTTACGGCCCTCGAACAGCATATTGACCGCATCCGTCCCGCTCCCGTGGTCCAGCTCCCGCAGCAGCTCCAGCGCCAGATTGTGATAGCTTTTGGGAAAATGATCCTCCGCCCGCTCGGTAAGCGAATATACATGCATCGGACGTCCCATAGCCTGGCGCACGACCTTGGTTCTCACCAGTGACTCCTGCTCCAGCTGAAGCACATGGCGGCGGACACCCATCTCGGTAATTCCCAATTCCTCAGCAAGAGCGCTGATTGTCAGCGGACCTCTCATCTTCAGCAGTGTCATAATCATCCGCCGGGTTGAACCGCTCTCCTGACTCTTCTTCGCCATAAAGGACCTCCTTTCTGTCTGTATGCACACAGCCCCGGCTTCAGTTAGCCCGTGACCCCGCTGCCCAGCTCCTGATCCAGATACCTGCGCACCTCGCTGGCGAATTTCTCCAGAATATCCGGCAGCGTCAGGGTCATGGGGTGCAATTCTTTGCGTTCCCACACAAAATAATCCTGAACCAGCGGCTTGCGCAAGGCCACAAGCGAAGTCAGATCCTCGTAGATCCCGCTGTCTCCCAGCACCTTTTCCTCATGAATAATAGATATAATATCCTCGTAGCTTCCGGCATCACGCATAATGAACCCGTCAATCAGACAGCTGCCCACATCCGTCACGACTTCAACGGCCAGATGTAAGCACCGTTCCTGCACCAGACCCAGCAGCGTACTGCCGTCCCAGGAAGAAGCTGCATACGCTAGACCTTCGTTAAGATCCGGGATCTGTTCAAGAATAACTTCTATTTGCTTCCGGTTGACATAATACACAGCTGACCCTCCACCCTGCGGTATTTAGTAAACTTCCCTAACATGAACTGCCGTTATTTCCCACGCCTGCCCCGGCGCTTCAGCCAGAACACCATCACGACACACGCCGCCATAAAAACAATCAGATACGTCAATGCTTCCATCGGATACTCAAGCTCGCGCATTCCGCTCACCGCTTTCCGTGCTTAATGGGTTCCAGCCTTGCAAGTACGTGCCGTCTCAGATCTCGTAATCGACCGCTACCGACAGTTCCTTAACTTCATTGATATGGGCAATGACTTCCTTGTGGGCCGGATGCACCTGATACGCCTGTAGATCCTCCATCGAGGCCACAACCGTGACCAGGGCGATATCGAACGAACGCTCCGAGTGAATCAGATCGGCCCCGACTTCAATGGACAGCAGCTGCGGAATTCTTCCTTCCATATTACGGAGGACTGCAACCGTCTCTGCGACCTTGTCTCGGGACCGGTCCTTTAATTTGAAGAAAACAATATGCTTGATCATCTATCCCGCTCCCAGCCTGATTAATGTGAAATGGATTACTCAAAATATATCATAAACCGCAGCATTACTGAAACAATCTTGGTTCATGACCAAAACAGGTGCTTTGCACTCTGGACGAATGCCGTAATGAAATGGTAAAGTCATAACAGTTAAACTAGATGATCCGTCACTTCATTAAATCAGTACACCCGGAGGTATTATGGCTAAAAATCAGCAAGAAACACATAAAATTCAGGCCTGGTCTCTGATCAACCGCAAATATCTTGGACAAGGCGTACGGGTCAAACGATTTCGCCGCCCCAAACGCAGCCAGATCCGCAACCGCGTTCTGCTGGCCATCCTGATGGCCAAGGACATGAAGCTCTCCCGACTTGCAGAAGAGCTCTCCGTCTCCTCACGCAGCGTAAGCGCATGGGTATATGAAGGACGCATTCCCTCCAGAACCAATCTGGACAAGGTCTGCCGCCACTTAGGCTATCCGCCCCATATCCTGTTCAACGAAGCTCTTCTGCGGCAAAGTCCGATTGTGTGCCAGCCGACCCCATCCCGTTTCATGAAAAGAACGCTTGCCCATTCACCGCAGCACAACGCGATTCTGACCGGACTCTGCATGGTGTATGATTTCTCTGTCACCGATGTCAGCATCTGGATCGGCGTCCATCCCGGCACCTTCCGCAAGTGGCTGCACCATTGTCATCTGCCTACATTGGCGCTTCAGGAGAAAGCTGAGAACTTCTTCCGCATTCCGCGGCATATCCTGTTCGCCGACTGCGAGCTCCATTAACTTCATTAAATAGAAAGCCGCAGGATGATGAGGGAGTAAGTACAGCATAGGTTCACAGTAAGGTCCTTCTCGCCGCAGGGAGGGGCCATGTTGGCGTTTCTGTCTCAGAACGCAGCTACCTTTTAAGCGCAAGGATCGTTCTTAGTATGTATTCATGAGTCCCGCCCTGCGGGCTCTGTAGCGACTCGGTAAAGGAACCTGTCTCCAGAATCTCCGTCCCGGCAAAATGCTCCCGCAAATCGGCATCGCTGAAGAAGTGGGCGTATTTATCCTCTTTGTATTCAAATGTGCCCGGCTCCAGCTCTCTCCCGCAGCCGTTATGGGGATCTTCATCAGAAAAGCTGGTGAAGTAGAGCAGCCCTCCAGTTCTAACCTGACTGAGACTGGCCTCAATCAGGCGACGGCGGTCCCCGGCGAGGAATAAATGCAGAACATCGTAGCAGTATACGGCATCTACAGACTGCCCAAGCTGCGGCTCCAGCGCCGAGCCTGCAATAAAACTCGTTCCCGGGTCCCATACTGTACCCAGCTCCAGTGCCGCCTCACTTAGTTCTATTCCATATACTGTAAATTCAGCGGAGAACACCTTGGTATTCCGCCCATACCCGGCACCCGGAACGAGCACAGTGGATACGCCTGCCTCCCTGAATTTCCGCTTTGCCCATTCTGCCGACGGGCTGGGCTCACTCCCCCAGATCATCCCCTCCTGCGCAAATCTTTTACTCCAATACTCTGTCATGTAGCTCCTTCTTTCTGTGTTCAGAATATGATCCTGCGTGGTCTTAAGATTAACGCCGCTTATTCCGCATGGCATTCAACAGCTTCACTCCGGCTTCATCCTTGGTAGTGTAATAATCATACTCTGGAGACTCTTTGGCATAGAGTGCGATCTTCCCCTCAGCATCGTAATGGACACCCCAGCCGTATTTCTTGGGCAGCATGGAGGCCCGCAGGCACGGATGATTTTTTGAGAACAGCGCTGTCCAGATTTCCTCCCGGCGTGATTCACGCTCTTCTTCAGGAATAGCCTTGTGCCGCACATACACCTGGTACAGCAGTTCTTCATGATTATAACGGTAAGGCGAGCCGGCCAGCAGATGATACTGAATAACATGAGCAGGCGGGAGCGGACGATCAGATACAGGGATGGTGCCGGTCTCCACCGGGCAATCTTCTGCAATCCGGATAAATGTATCAGTATAGCTCATAGGTAAGCCTCCTTCAGCAGGACAATACTATCCTCCTATCATAGTCCACTCTGCCCGATCCGGCAAAGTCTATAGACACAGCAAAACGGCTGGCTCCTGTAGCACAGAGAGATCAGCCGTCTTGCCGTTATCGTATTTGGTTAAGTTAAAAGTTTACCAGCTGGACTTGGTGACACCTGGAATTTGTCCCTTATGTGCCAGCTCCCGGAAGACGATCCGGGATACTTTGAATCTGGCGAGGTATCCCCGCGGTCTGCCGGACACGCTGCATCTGTTCTTTTGGCGGGTGGCTGAGGAATCCCGGGGCAGCTTCTGCAGTGCCATTACATCGCCCGCCGCCTTCAGCTCTCTGCGCTTGTCGGCGTACTTCGCCACCAGCTCCTGCCGCTTCTGTTCCTTCACAACCTTGGATTTCTTGGCCACTATAGATCAGCTCCTTCGTTTTTATTCGTTCAGCGCCTGGGTCAGCGCGTTAAGATTCTGCCGCATCAGACTCAGGTAATCGAGATTGTGGGCAGCGTCTTCCTCTGTTAATCCTTCAATTGGATTCAGCACGGCGGTCTTGGCTCCTATTTCCTGGGCAATAGTATCGGCGACACTCGAGGAGACCAAGGTTTCAAAAAAGATCGTGGTCACCTTATTCGCCTTGGCGAACTCCACGATTGACGCCATCTGTGCAGCAGAGGGCTCCTGCTCCGGCGACAGCCCGGCAATCGGCACCTGCGTCAAGCCATATTGCTGTGCCAGATAACCAAACGCGGCATGCTGAGTAATAAAGTCCTTGCGCTTCGTGTTCTGGAGCCCGGCTCTGAAATCCTGATCCAGCTGCTCCAGCTTGGCGATATAAGCTTCGCTGTTAGCGTGGAAGGCAGCGGCATTCCCGGGAAAAGCTGCGGAGAGTGCTGCTTCAATGGTCTGAACCTCCCGGATTGCCATCACAGGATCCAGCCATACATGAGGATCAAGGCCGCCATGGTCGTGAGCGTGGTCATGGTCGTTGTCTGCTTCACTGTTAGCGGAATCAGTATGGGAATGATCATGATCGCTTCCTTCAGCTGCGGATTCATCATGATGATGTTCATGATCGTGATCGTCGTCTGCTCCACTTGCCGCTTCCTCTTCACGGCTGTGCTCATGCTCGTGTTCATGTTCATGCTCTGCTCCTTCAATAATCTGGAGTCCTTTACTTGCCTCTATTGTAATGAGATCACTTCCGGCCGCACTGTCCACAATCTGCTGCGCCCAGCCTTCCATGCCTGCCCCATTGTAGACAAGCACATCTGCATCCGATATATCAGCCATATCCTTCGCGGTTGGTTCCCAGTCATGCGGCTCGACCCCGGGCGGGACCAGTACCTCCACATCGGCGAGGTCACCGGTAATGCTTTTTGTGAATTCATACATCGGGTAAAAGCTGACCTTAATGTTCAATTTATCCGCTGCCGGTATAGTAGTCGCTCCGGCCGCAGCCGATGGTGTAGACGCCGGACTGCTGGTAGAAGCGGCTTTGGTCCCAGTATTGTTGCCGCAGCCGGAGATCACCAGCATGGCGGTCAAGGATAAAGCGGCAAGCTGACGGATGCTGAATGTGGACTGTGCGGCCGAATTGGACTTTGCTATGGATTTGAATTTTATCATATGTTGTGAGACCCCTTTTCTTCGTTAGCTTGAGATGAATAACGGCTGCGGCTGCGCAGCCTGATCAGCTTCTGCACCGCAATGGCCAGCAGCAGAAATACCAGCAGAATAAGTGCAATCGTGCCTCCTGGAGGCGTGTTGATATAGTAGGAAGCTGTAAGCCCGCTGAACACACCGGTCAGCCCCACACTGACGGAGATTATTATAGCTGCCGTGAAGCCTGAGGCCATCCGCAGCGCAATGGAGGCGGGCAGCACAATCAGAGCCGATACAAGCAGCACACCCACCACCGGCATGGCTGCGGCAACGGTCATGCCGGTTAGAACAGCGAACGAGAAGGACAACCACCCGGTATGGACACCGCTGATAGCGGCGGTCTCTTCGTCGAAGGTCAGGCTGTACAGCGGGCGGCGCAGAATAATGAAGTAGAGAATACCGGCTGTGGCCACCACAGCAATCAGCTTAAGCTGGGTATCGCTTACCGCAACGATGGAGCCAAACAGATAAGAGCTGAAGCTCTTGGTCAAGTTCTGCTTCATGCTCATCAGCACAACGGCCAGTGCCAGGCCGGAGGTCATAATAATGGCAACCGGAAGCTCACTGTAGGTACGGTAAGATCGGCGCAGCTGCTCAATAACCAGCCCTCCTGCTACTGCTACAGTGAAACCGCTAAGAGCAGGATTCCAGCCCAATACGGAACCCAGTGCAACACCGGCAAGAGAGACATGAGACAGCGTATCCGCCATCAGCACCTGCCTGCGCAGCATCAGATACACTCCCAGCAAGGGTCCGATCAGCCCGATCAGGCCTCCTGCCCAAAATGCGCGTTGCATGAATTCGTAACCAAGCATGTCCAGCCCTCCTGCTCCTTGCGTTCCAGCGTAATCACGGTATCCAGATACGAACTTGTCTCCTCCAGGCCGTGCGTAACCATAATGACGGTCCGGCCATGGCGGCTGACATAATGCCGCATCAGCTCATAGAACCCGGTGCGGCTGGCAGCGTCCATCCCCGTTACCGGCTCATCCAGCACCAGCACCTGCGGCTGCTGGGCCAGCGCGCGGGCGATGCAGATCCGCTGCTTCTGTCCACCGGACAGCTCGCCGATTCTCCGGTTACGGTACTCCCACATCTCCACCTGCCGCAGGCTGCTCTCAACGAGCGCCTCCTGTTCCTTAGTGAAGCGGCGGAACAATCCCAGCCTGGAATAACAGCCGGAACGGACCAGCTCAATGACCTTGCTCGGAAATCCGGCATTGAAGGAGGCTACCTGCTGCGGCACATAACCGACCTCCAGCCTGCCTCCTCCGGTAATTTCCCGGTTCAGCGTGACCGTTCCGCTCCAGGGCTTCAGCAAGCCCAGCATCAGCTTCAGCAGTGTAGTCTTCGCAGCCCCGTTCGGTCCGGTAATCCCAATGAACTGCCCGGCCTCCAAATCCAGCGACAAGCGGTCAATGACCGGCTCATCCCCGTAACCGAACACCACATCCCGCATCGATGACAGAATCATATGGCATCGTTCCTCCCTTCCTGACACTGTAGCGGAACGTTTCGAGCTAAAGTGTCCGTTAGCTGTTAATGAACTTGTTAGTGAAAACTATTAAGCAGCTATTAGCTCACTATTTATTCGTAATTATTACGTTTTAACTTTAATGATTTTATCGTAATAATTACGATTTGTAAACCCGTAAACATAAATCAATCGTAATCACAACGATTTGGACTTGCTTTATTCTCTGATGGTAGGACACCAAATTACGTAATCACTCAGCACTTGCATCGCCGTACCTCACATTACATGTTGTGATCGCTTTTCCGACTACATTTGGACCACGTGCCCGCGCAACGCCGAATGTGTTCGGTTTTCCGATTACATTCGGCCCACGCACTCCCGCCCCGCACATTGTAATCGGTTTTCCGATTACATCCGGCCCACTCGCTCCATTAAGCGTGGGAAAGCCGGAATCAGCTCAATGATTCCGGCTCCCTTACACCGCCTCAGCTAATGTACCACTTCCCCTGCCACAACATCCTTCTACTCCTGTCCCGCCTCAAGCAACTCCTCGACGAACCAAGGAAGCGGGTTGTTGAACTTCGTCCAGTCCTGCTTCATCTCCTCTGCGGTCAGCAGGCAGCGGTCCAGCCGGGCTTCGATATCGTCACGGTTCATCTGGACTCCGATGAAGACGATCTCATTCAGCCGGTCTCCCCACTGCCCGTCCCACTTCGCCAGTACATCCGGTTCTGCAGCCAACACCTCCTGCTGCTGCTCCTCCGGCAGGGTAGCCAGCCAATAACCGGCGGGTCCGAACTGAATGGACGGCCCTGCCTGGCTGATGGTCGCTGCCAGATCACCGCTGGCCGCCAGCCAGACCAGTCCTTTTGCCCGGACGATCTCAGAGGGCCAGTTGCTGAAGAAGAAGCTCAGCCGCTGCGGGTGGAACGGTGTTCTCCGGCGGTAGACGAAGGAGGTAATGCCGTATTCCTCAGTCTCCGGGGTGTGTTCTTCCTTAGCAAGCTCAGCAATCCAGCCGGACGACTGGCTGGTCTGTCCGAAATCGAACAATCCCGTATTCAGAATCTCCGATAGCTCCACCTGAGCATTCACCGTACGGATGATCTTCGCCCGCGGCTGAAGTCTGCGCAGAACCGCCTCCAGCTTGTTCAGCTCTGCCTCCTCCACCAGATCGCACTTGTTGAGCAGCAGCACATCACAGGTCTCGATCTGATCGATTAGCAGATCGACGATATCCCGGAAGTCGCCTTCACCCGCCGTCATATTGCGGTCCAGCAGACTGTCGCCCGAGGCGAAATCATGCCAGAAGCGGTTGGCATCGACCACCGTCACCATCGTGTCCAGCCGGGCCAGCTCCGTCAGGTCAATATCCAGCTCCGGGTTCGGGTAAGTGAAGGTCTGGGCCACCGGGACCGGCTCGCTGATCCCGGAGGATTCAATCAGAATGTAATCGAAGCGCCCCTCCGAAGCGAGATGATTCACTTCGCGCAGCAGATCATCACGGAGGGTGCAGCAGATGCAGCCATTGGACATCTCCACCAGCTTCTCCTCTGTGCGCGAAAGGCTGCTTCCTGATTTCACCAGATTCGCATCCACATTCACTTCACTCATATCATTGACGATAACGGCTACCTTCAGGCCCTCACGATTGTGCAAAATATGATTGAGAAGTGTAGTCTTACCAGAGCCAAGATATCCGCTTAGCACGGTTACAGGAATTTTGTCCATTGTAGTCTCCTTGTACATTATATTTTCAGAATAACGCTGCTAAGCAGCTTAGCGGGTCTCCCGGTGCAGCGTGACACGCTTCAGGCGCGGGCAATATTTTCGCATCTCCAGGCGTTCCGGTGTCGTTCTCTTATTCTTCGTGGTGGTATAGTTGCGGTCGCCCGTCTCCGTACAGGCCAAGGTAACGATTACTCTCATCTCCATCAAACTCCTTTCGTTTAATCGTAATTATTACGATTTACACATTCTACACGCTCTATCCCTGCGCTGTCAACAGCTGTCCCCGAACATTTCGGCTCTCTTAGATTAGTGTTCTTTCCTGAATAAGCTTGACGTATAGATGGAATTACAAGCGGAAGCGGCTTGGCCGCCTTCTTATGGGGACGGTACTATTGGAGCGGGAGAGTGAGCCATGAAGATACCTGTGATTATACTGAGCGGATTTCTGGGGAGCGGAAAGACGACCCTGCTGCTGAGTCTGCTGAAGGAGAGCAAGCGGAGAGGGCTGAACCCGGGGGTGATCATGAATGAGCTGGGCGCCAAGGATGTGGACGGCTATATCCTGCAGGAGAGTACCGGCACAAGTGTGGAAAAGCTGCTGGACGGCTGCATCTGCTGCAGCCGCAAGGAGGAGCTGCCGCGCAGCCTGAGCACCCTGCTGGCGCGCCGCCCGGACATCATCTACATCGAACTTACAGGAGTAGCTGACCCGGATGAGATCGCAAAGTCGCTGCTGGCACCGTCGCTGGCAGACCGGCTGCAGCTGCACCACGCCATTACGCTGCTGGATGCCGAGAATGCACTGGAGTATAGCAGCCGCTTCTCGTCCGACAAGCAGCTCGTCCGCACTCTGCGCAAGCAGATCACCACCGCTGATCTCATCATCGTTAACAAAAGCGATCTGGTAGAACCTGAGACTCTGTGGAAGATTGAGAAGATGGTCTCCAAACAAAATTCGGAATCCGAGATTGTCTTCACCCACTACAGCCAGATTAATCTCGCTCCGCTGTTCACAGGCATCGCAGCACGCAGTTTTAAGGGCTCTGCTCCCAGGCGCGGCCCCGGCAATATCAGCGGTGTCACACTCCAGCGGATGAACACGGGCAGTAGCAGCGGCGTCAGCGTGGCGGCAGTGCATGAGCCTGAAACCGGGACGGACGGCTCTTTTTCCCAAGTCGCAGCCGTGACGTTAACCGTTCCTGCGGCATGGGCAGGGAGTCTCCGGAAGGAGGAGCTGGAGCATTTTTTGCGGCAATGGGGCTACAGTCTGCTCCGGGCCAAAGGCCATGTGCGGCTTGCCGGCCGGGATTCCGTACAGCTGGTGCAGCTCGCAGGGAACCGCATCTCCTGGGAGGCTTCAAGCTACCCGGGCCAGCCATATATCGTCTGCATTGGCCTGAATCTGGACGAGAAGGCCATCAGCCGCAGCTGGGCAGCGTTATTCAGCTAAGACCCCTGTGCGGGAAGGAGCCGAAGAAATCATGACCACCCTTAATCCGATTAAAATATTGCCGCTGCTCTTTTCCGCCGCTTTTCTGCTGACAGCGGGCAGCCTGTGGCTGCCTGGACATCTGAGCCTGCTGGACAACGGCTATGTCGACACGTTCAAAACTGCATTCCTCGGCATTCTGCTGGAGGCCTTGCCGTTTGTCCTGCTGGGCGCGCTGCTCTCCTCCCTGCTCCGCGTCTTCGTGCCAGACGAGCTGATCTCACGCTGGATTCCGCGCCGCGCGGTTCCGGCTATTCTCTTCGGCTGCCTGCTCGGAATCCTCTTTCCCGTCTGTGAATGCGGGATGATTCCGCTGGTCCGCCGCCTCATGCATAAGGGGATGCCGCTCTATGTTGCCATCGTCTTCATTCTGTCCGGCCCGATCCTCAATCCGGTCGTCTACGGAGCCACCCTGACGGCCTTCCGCTCCCATCCGGAGCTGGCCTACACCCGGATGGGACTGGCTTTTGCCGTAGCGGCATGTATTGGCCTGATCATCTACGGGACTGTCCGCAGATCGCCGCTGCGCCTGTCCATCCGCCGGGAGGGAAGCGAAGAGCAGCACGGCACACTACGCGGAGGCCGGGCAGCGGCAGTCCTGGTGCATACGTCGGATGAATTCTTTGAGATGGGCAAATTCCTGATCATCGGCTGTCTGCTGACTGCGGGCATCCAGACCTTCATGAATCAGAGCAGCCTGTCCGCCATTGGAGACCGTCCGCTCGGCTCCTACGTGTTCATGATGGGACTAGCCTTCGCACTCTCGCTCTGCTCCACCTCCGACGCCTTCGTTGCTTCCACGTTCCTGCATACCTTCCCGGCAGGAGCCCTGCTCGCCTTCGTGGTGCTGGGACCGATGCTCGATTTCAAGAACGCGCTGATGCTGCTCTCGCTGTTCAAGACCCGATTCGCCCTGTACCTGTTCTTCCTCATTGCCGCGGCCGTATTCACCGGCTCCGTACTCGCTTCCTTCTGGCTGTAGCTTCCGTGAAATCCCGAATAACTGGAGGAGGATCTGCATGAATAGCTCCGCAAGCATCCGGTTTCATTACGTACTTAGGGCGGTTATTCTGCTCGCCTTCGCCCTCTATATCGGACATCTGGTCCAGCAGGACGCCCTCCATTATTATGTTGCGCCCAAGCTGGCCCGCTGGATCAGATTGTGCCCGGTTCCGCTCTCCCTGATGGCGCTCAGTCTCGGGCTCCAAGCTGTGCTGGGCCGAAGCTCCGCCCTCTGCGACTGCGAGCACCGCCTGCCCCGTTCATTCATAGGCAGCTCCGCACTGTACAGCCTGTTCCTGCTCCCGCTGCTGCTCGGCTTCCTGCTGCCCGACCGGGCACTTGGCAGTGCCGCAGCGGCCAAGAAGGGCCTTGCCCTGTCCTACACTGCCGTAGAGTCCGGCACCGGGGCGAGGTTCACTCCGGCCAACCCCTATGAGGCCGAATTCGCAGAGCTGGCCGGCCAGCTCTACAGGCAGCCCGTGATCCCTGTGTTCCCTGAGATTTTCTCGGAAACGCTGGGCGCTCTCAACCTGTACAAATCACAGTTCGAGGGCAAGGAGATCGCCGTATCCGGCTTCCTGTACCGTGAGCCGCAGGGGTCCGGCCAATCCGGCTATGCCGTCAGCCGCTTCCTGGTTCAGTGTTGTACGGCAGATGCCACTCCTTTCGGCATTCTTCTTGCGCCAGGTACACAAATAAGCCTGCCCGCCGATACCTGGATTGAGGTTCGGGGCAAGCTTCATGTGACTCTTCATGAGGGAGTTGAAACTCTGCAGATTGCTCCGCAGAGCATAACCGCAACGGCAGCACCGTCCACACCTTATGTGTACACGAATGCCGATGCCGCAGCGGCATGGAAAGAGCTGCAGCCTTGATTAGATGACCGCGTCCAGCGCATCGTCATCCTCCAGCGAAGATTCCGGATTGGTGATCTCCACCAGGAGACGGGCCGGAATGCAAATAATCTGCTGCTTCGGCCGGGAGATGAATCCCATATCCAGCGCAATGGTCAGCGGAGCATCGGAATAGGTCATTTGAATACCATAGTCGTATACCTTCAGCGTGTTATGACCATACCTGGTGCGGATATCAATAATCTGCTCTTCTTTGGTTAGCTGCACAGTCTTGTAGGCTTTGCCATTCACTGTGATTACTGCCTCCAACTCCCCTTGCTTATACGGATGACTGTGGTTAGAGAACCACTTGAAGCCGTAGATGGAACCGGCGGCCAGCAACACAATAAGAATCAGCAGGAAATCTCCGCGCTTCATGATTTTCACTCGGTTGACCCTTTCGATTACCATTATATATTCGTAATAATTACGATTTATATAATAGTAAAGCAGACAAAGGATAGCTGTCAATATGAATAGCGCTTCCCTGGTCCGGCAGTCCTCCAGCCTAATCCATGACAAGATTATCTGCGGATGCTGCCCGACCATTCCCTCAGGACTCTGTCGAGCTCTTCTCCACGGATCGGCTTGGGAATAAAGTCCTGCATTCCTGCCCGGAGGCACATCTCTTCATCTTCCTTACGGGCAAAGGCCGTGGCGGCAATAATCACCGGGGACAGCCCCATCGCTTCGCGGATCTGCCGGGTCGCCTCAATTCCGTCCATGCCCGGCATCTGAATATCCATGAACACCAGATCATAATGCCGGGAACGTACAGCTTCTACCGCCTGCTCCCCGTTCACTGCCAGGTCTGAGGAGTAGCCGCGCTTTTTGAGAAAAGTCTGCAGGATCTGCTGATTCACCTGATGATCCTCTGCGACAAGGATTGACAACGGGCCGTATTGACCCTCGGGATGATCCAGATTGAAGATCCCGCCCTTATACTCCTGAGTGGCAGCAACTCCTGCCAATGGCGCCTCGCCCGGCTCCTCCACCGAATACATCACGCCGATGGTGAAGTAGAACTCCGAGCCTTCCCCTTCGACGCTGTTCACACCGATAGCTCCATCCAGCAGCTCGACCAGCTTCTTGCTGATCGCCAGCCCCAGTCCCGTCCCGCCGTACTTACGGTTGATCGAAGGGTCGAGCTGGGAAAAGGACTGGAATAACAGGTTCTGGCTGCCCTGCGGAATGCCAATACCGGTATCGGTTACCGAGAACCTCAGAATCAGCGAGCCCGGCTCCCCGGCAGCCTCCAGCTTCACTGAGACGCCGACCTCGCCTTCTTCCGTGAACTTGACCGCATTGCCGACGAGGTTCACCAGCACCTGCCTCAGCCTGGTTTCGTCGGTGATGACAACTGCCGGGATATCAGGATCAATATGGCTGCGCAGAATCAGCCCTTTCTCCTGGATACGGGGATAGAATAGCTCACAGACGTTCTGAACAACCTGCCGGATATCGACCGGCTGGAGATCCAGCGTCATCATGCCGGATTCAATTTTACTGAAATCCAGCACCTCGTTAAGAATATGCACGAGCGCAGCGCCGCTTTTATTGATAATCTGGGTGTAATACTGCTGTTCCTCCGTAAGCTCTGTTCCCGACAGGAGATCGGCCATCCCGATAATTCCATTCATCGGCGTACGCAGCTCGTGGCTCATAATCGCCAGGAACTCCGACTTGGCCCGGTCAGCCTTCTCCGCAGATTCCTTGGCACGCTCCACAGCCTTCTCCTCGGTGATATCCCTGAAGACCACCACCGCCCCCTTATGCTCACCGTTATCATATAATGCCGTCATCCGGTATTTGACCAGGAAGCTGGAGCCGTCCTGACGCCAGAAAATCCCTTCCTGCTCCTGCTCATAAGAGAGCCTCGTCTTGAGCAACTCCGCCAGCGTCCGGTGTCCCCCGGGATACAGCTCACCGTCCATCCAGGTCTGCGCGATCGTATGCAGCTTGATATTGCCGGCCAGCTCCCCCGGATTATACCCGAGCATGACAGAGGCAGCGGGATTGATAAATACGGTCTCCCCCTCCAGATTCATGCCAAAAATCCCCTCAGACACAGAGTTCAGGATCAGCGCATGCTCATAGCTAAGCTTCTCAATCTGCTCCAAATACCGCTTAGGCTCTGTAATATCACTGGTAATGGCAAATACGCCGACCACCTCATGATCAATCAGCATAGGGACATAAATCATCCCCACCTCCACCCGCTCTCCGTCGTGACGGATCACCCGGGTATCGAAGGTCTGGGCCCTGCCTCCGGCTGCCGCCAGAAACCGCATATTCACATGCTCCAGCTCATCCTCTTCAATAATCTCACTGTAACTGGAATGCATCAGGGTCTCTCTGCTGTATCCGGTCAGCTGCTCCAGACTGGCATTCATTGACTGAATGTATCCCTGGAGATCCATGGCACTGATGGCAGACGGATTGTATTCGAAAAGCGACTTGTAGCGGTTCTCGCTCTCACGCAGCTGCTCCTCCATCCGCTCGCGCTCAGTCACATCCTGCACCATACCGCGGATCTGTTGAACCTTGCCGGAGGCGTCCAGAATCACTTCCCAGTGTGCGTAGAGAGACTTACGATCCTCACTGCCCTTTACTCTGAAAATTGCCTCGCCCTTAGCCCCGGACTTCAGCGTATAATGCAGCTCTTCGCGCAATCTGTCCAGGTCCTCCGGCACTACACAGTCAAGCAACTGAGTATAATGGACCACGGTATGATTTCCGCAATTCCCGCCTAATTCAAAGATAGCCATCAGCTGGCCGGAGACGATCAGCTGCTCATATACGGAATTCCACTCCCAGGAGCCCATTTGTCCAAGCTCCTGCGCGGCAGCCAGCATATCTTCAACCTTCTTCCGCTCGGTAATGTCACGGGCAATCGTCAGGATCTGCCGTACTTCACCTTCACGGTTCCGCACCACCTGAAAGGAGCTTTGGGTCCAAAGATAATGGCCGTCCTTATGCCTGACTCTGCGTGTGAAGGTATCATTGTCAGAGTAGAGCTTACCCGGTCCGGCCATTTCCAGCGCATCCGCTTCATGGTAAAAATCCGTTTTGTTGCGGCCGATCATGTCGCTGGGCGGATAACCCAGCAGCGCTTCGACCGACGGGGAGACGTAGCGCAGCGTCCCGTCGGGACCGGCGAATGAAATCATATCCGGGGTGTGTTCCGTAACCAGCTCGTAGAGCTGGTGGTCCTCCTCTATCTTCTTCTCCGCCAGCTTACGCGCGGTGATATCAGTCATCTCTGCAACCAGATGGGAGGGACTTCCGCTCTGTTCATCAATGATCAGAAAAAGATGCAGGGCAACCCAGAGCATCTCACCATTCTTATGTACGAACCGCTTTTCGGTATCTACAGCCATATCGGGTCTGCTTATTAAGTCATTCATAATCTGCCCGTGATCCAGGGTATCCCCTTCACCCGGATAGACGATATCCTGGTAACGCAGCTCCTTGAGTTCGGTCTCGGTGTATCCAAACATCCCGCAAAGCGCAGGGTTGGCCATGAGCATAGTTCCATCCGTAATGGATACTGCCGCATATCCTATTGAGGACCGCATGTACAAGTGCTTAAATAGTGTGTCGGACAAAGCTGGAGCCTCCTCTGAGAAAATGGGGGACATAATTTAGTAACATTATACCTTTTTTTCGGAATTTATGCTCCAGACCTAAAGTCCCGCTAATGAAGATACTCCGGGCAAGCTTGCCGCTGGAAACGGTGCATATTCACACACAAAAACCCCACAAAGTGGGGCTTTAGCGCAGGTGATGACTCAGGTGCTTTGAGGGGACCCCAAAACATATACATTCTTATATTTTCAAAAAACCGCCCTGGTCACTTGCATGACATCAAGGCGGTACAGGTTAGTCCAGTCTCCTGCGCGGCAGCCAGAAGGCACAGAAGAGTACCAGTGTCAGCGATAGACCGGCAAGCAGCCACTTGCCGTTATCCCCTGGCTCCTTAAGCTGGCCGAACAGGTAAAAGGGCCCAGTCAGTTTGCCTTTAGTGGTGAAATCCAGCAGATACCAGGAGAATCCGGCAATATATCCAGCTGAGAGGTTACCGGCCAGAAGAGTGGCCGTCAGACCGGCTGACCCCATCACAATGGCGGTGATTGCCGTCCCTCCCACCATCGGCCATAACTCAAAATCCGCGCCGTGTCCATGTATCCAGGTGAACAAAGCAGCAACAGCAAGGAAGATATAGAGAGCGGTAAGCAGCCAGCGGAACAGAAATAACGGAAGATGACGCACCCGTTTGGCATAAAGCACCTCCTGGATACCGCCATCCTCCAGCAGACCCAGATGCGGATAGACTATCAGTCCCAGCAGGCTGACGAGGAATTCTCCCAGCTTCGCAGCCTGGAGCCTGTCCATTAATACAGGGTCTATGAATACCGGTACGGCTGCCAAAAGTACCGCTGACAACAACCAGGAATAATGCACTGTCAGCTTGAGGTTGTAACGGGCGAGCGGCGCGATGATCTGCCGGCTCATCTCAGTGCTCCGGATGCGGGCGCCGCCGGAGTCCGCTTCGTCTTTCTCCTGCCAAGTGACTGGGCAGAATCCAGACGGCTGCGGTTTCGCTCCCAGAGCCAGGCTGCCCCCGCGGTCAGAAGAATGGCCAGCAGCAGGTAGAAGCTGCGGTTAAGGGCAATCTCATCTGCCCAGCCGCGGTACAGGTTATAGTCATTAGGTGAATTAAAGCGGATGAACAGCCGATTCAGCCCATAGGAGCCCATGAGCGGCAGTACGGATACGAACCACCAGATGATCTGCAAGGCGATAGGCACAATGCCCCGGCGGAACAGCATGGAGCCGAACATCCCGAAGGCTACCGAGATCCATAGGGTGGGCAGCAGCCACCAGGCCGTATAGCTGAGAAAGGTCCTTATGGCCTGCCCCGTCTGAGCTGTAAGTCCAAGCGTATCCACCGTCTGCCAGCCCCCGATGACAGCCAGAATGAGGTAGACCAGAGAGAGCATAATCCCTTGGGCGATAAACTTGGACCCGACATACACCCACGGGGAGACCCTGCGGCTGTAGATCAGTTCATTCATCCGGCTGGAGCGGTCCCGCAGCAGCAGGAAGGCGGACAGAAAGACTGGGAAGATCCCTGCGGGCAACGACAGATAATCACTGAAATAGCGGGCGGCTCCGGGAAGCAGCTCTCCACCGTCTACCTTAGCATTGTACTCCGCAAGCTGCGCTTCCTGCGCCTTCATTGCTTCGTCTATAGACGTTGTAGCATAACCGTAGTTACTCAACCCTTGCTGATACATACTGCTTCCGCCCAATTCGCTGTTCAATGCCTCAGCGATCTGGTACACCTCATCCATGGTATATTGGCCGGGGTCCTTCAGGACTTTATCCAGCTGCGAGATGGCAGCAGTTAAGGCGGCCTTCTCTCCGGCATCCAGCCCTATCTCCATCGGGAATCCCAGCCTCAGCTTCTCACCCGCTCCATCATTCAGATCCCACTGCATATGAATCTTCATCTGTTCAGCCAAGCTGCGGGTATCCCACGGAACCGCCCAGCCGTAATAAGGCTGTTCCGCAGTCCCCATATTCTGCGGCGTACTTATTACAGGAGGACCGAGTTCTCCCCAAGTCTCCTCCGTAGCATAAGAAGTGAAATAGAAGAATACGCTGGCAATTACAAACAGATAGAACACCAGACTGCGCAGCGTCATGCGCATCTCCTTGCCGATCAATGCCATCATACGCAGGATTCCTCCCTGCGCATCAGGTGCAGGTACGCATCTTCAATCGATGGCGCGGCTTGCTGTGCCCCTGCGTACGGCTGCTCCTCCGCCAGTACCCGGACCCGCATGCCTGCACCCTCCGGCACGGCAGACAGTACCGGGAAGCGGTCGCGGTCCCGCTCCCACTGCGCCCGGTCCAGCTCAGCGATCCAGACACGTCCGGCCGCAGCGGCGGTAAGATCGCCTATTCTGCCGTGATACCGCAGACTCCCCTTCTGCAGTACAGTCATTTGCTCGCAGGTGGACTCCACATCTTCAACGACATGCGTGGACAGGAGGACAATCCGCCCTTCCGCGAACCGTCCCAGCAGCCGCCGGAAGCGGATGCGCTCCTCAGGGTCCAGCCCCGCTGTCGGCTCATCGACAATCAGCAGCTTCGGCTCATGCACCATGGCCTGGGCCACGCCCAGCCGCCGCTTCATGCCGCCGGACAGCGCCTTGACCTTGGTCCGGCGCTGCTCCGTAAGGTTCACTTGCTCCAGCAGATCATCTATTCTCCGCTTCCGCCCGGAACGGCCGCCTATCCCGGACAGCAGCGCAAGATAATCCATAGCCTCATAGACGGTCATTCCGGGATAGAAGGCGAACTCCTGCGGCAGATAACCGACCAGCTCGCGTACCCGGGCTTTATCCTGCAAGGGAACCCCGCCTATCTCTACTGTTCCTGAACTGGGCGTCAGCAGAGTGGCTAGCAGCCGCATCAGCGTAGTTTTGCCTGCCCCGTTCGGCCCCAGCAGGCCGTGAATGCCCTCGCCTACCCGAAAGCTGATATCCTGCAGGGCTGCCTTGCTTCCGTAAGTCTTGGTCAAATGATTAATGATTAGCTCCATTTCATCTCTCTCCCTTTCCTGCAACTCCCGTTCAACTGTCGTTCTCCAGACTCCACAGCAATTCCAGCTTTTCGATCAACAGACCTGCTGTAATCAGAAGGAGCGACAGCTCAACACACAGCCACTGATCCACCTTACCGATCCAAATCATTAGGGCGAATACAGCTGTAACGATTGTGATGCCTGAGACTGTAAGAATTTGGCGTCTGGCCAGCACCTTGCGGTTATGCAGTACTCTCTGTGCTTCACGCTTGTCGTATTCCAGCAGACGGGCCTTGCGGTAGACCTCATCCAGAAATAGCCGCTCCTGTTCCGTTGACTTCACAATCCCACTCCTCCTTCTCATAGATCTGCCTCAGCTTCTTGCGTGCCCGGTGCAGCAGGACCTTGAAGCTCACTTGATTCCGGCCCATCACTGCGGCCGCCTGTTCATAAGACATCTGTCCCACATCCACCAGATACACTGCCTGCCCGTAGTCCGGCTTCATCTGATGCAATCTTCTGCGCCATTCCACATCCTCTTCCCGGATGATGGCCAGCCGTTCAGGATTCCCCTCATCCGGGTTATGTACGCTGCTGCTCTCCGCCGTATACGGCAAGCTCTGCTGCCTTGCACGCTTACGGACCGAGTCTATGCTCTTGTTGCGGAGAATGGTGAACAGATAGGTTTTGAAGGATGCCCGGTAATCATATTTCTCCGGGTACACCAGCAGATAGGCGAAGCAGTCCTGCGCCAGATCCTCGGCGGTATGATAATCTCCGGTCAAGTGGTAGGCAAACCGCACAGCAGGCTCCCGGTATTGCCGGACCAGCCATTCAAACGCCTCCAGGCTCCCTTCCGTGAACCTGATTAGCACCGCTTCTTCATCCAGCTGAGAAGCCGCCGCCTCACCCGCCGTCACCTGGTCCACTGCCCCAAGGCCTTCTCCTCGCTCACTTTCGCTCCCGTTCGTCTCACACGCCTCCTCTCCTGCCCAGCCGTCTACTGCTTATTCGTTCAAGTAAGGCAAAAGGTTACAGTTTGTTCGTGAAAAAATAAAAATCACCCCAACGGGTGAATGATGCTGGTACCTTCTGCCACTTGTAGGCAGACTTTACGTGCCTCCATCCACTCTGCTTTCTGGCGGCATATAGCATGAAACATGAGCAGCATGGATATCCATACAATTGGCCCATGTGCCATTGCACACTCACCATGTATGCTGTTTTTGACATACATTCCCTCGCGCACCTGCATGTGAGCACAATGTAGGCTGTTTTTGACATACATTCCGTCCGCGCACCTGCATGTGAGCACAATGTATGCTGTTTTTGACATACATTCCTTCCGCGCACCTACATGTGAGCACAATGTATGCTATTTTTGACATACATTCCGTCCACGCACCTGCGTGCGATCACAATGTAGGCTGTTTTTGACATACATTCCGTCCGCGCACCTGCTTGTGAGCACAATGTATGCTGTTTTTGACATACATTCCTTCCGCGCGCCTGCGTGCGAGCACAATGTATGCTGTTTTTGACATACATTCCGTCCACGCACCTGCGTGCGATCCCAATGTATGCTGTTTTTGGCATACATTCCGTCCACGCACCTGCGTGCGAGCCCAATGTATGCTGTTTTTGGCATACATTCGGGCCACGCGCCTGCGTGCGAGCCCAATGTATGCTGTTTTTGGCATACATTCCGTCCACGCACCTGCGTGCGAGCCCAATGTATGCTGTTTTTGGCATACATTTCGTCCACGTGCCTGCGTGCGAGGATGGCGTAAAGTAAGTTGTGTACCAAGATTTGGAGTCTAGTCAGACACCAAAAAAGTAGGGTATCCTCGGGATTGCGAAACCACCAAGGAGGAACCCTACCAATGAATATTTTACCCGAAAGTTCTCTGAATAATCTATTTGAAAAACTTGTTAAAGATTTTGTGAAAGACAACATGGAACGCCTGTTGCGCGCCGAAATCCAGGGGTTTATGGACAGTGAAGAAGCGGGTGCCAGTAATAGTCGTAACGGCTATTATACGCGAGACTTACACACGAAATACGGCCATATCGAGGATCTTCAGGTGCCCCGGGACCGCCAAAGCCTTTTCCAAACGCAGATGTTTGAGCCGTATCAGCGGCGGGACGGATGGTTAGAAGAGGCTGTCATCCAAATGTATAAATCGGGCATGGGCACGCGGGATGTGGCCCGGTTCATTGAAAGTATGTTTGGCAGCCACTACTCCCCCACCACGGTCAGCAATATTACGGCTACGGTGCTGGACGATATCCACCAGTGGCAGAAACGGCCCCTGAGCAAACGGTACTCCGTGATCTACTTGGATGGGCTGTACGTGAAGCTGAAACGGGGCACGGTCCGTGGCGAAGTGGTCTACTTTGCGATGGGGATTGACGAGGAGGGACAGCGTCAAATTCTCGGGTTTTACGTGGGCGGCCAAGAGAGTTCGAATGGCTGGCGGGAGGTACTCAAAGACCTGTACGACCGCGGAGCGCAGGAAGTCCTGCTGGGTGTGTTTGACGGACTACCGGGGCTGGATGCGGCGTTTAAAGAGACCTATCCTCAGGCAGATGTACAGCATTGCGTAGTGCACAAAGTGCGGGCCACGTTCCCTAAAATCCGGATGGAGCACAAAACTGATGTCCTTGAAGCGTTGAAAACCGTATATACCGCACCGGATGAAGTGGTAGCCCGGGCTAACTTTGATACGGTCAAAGCGAAGTGGAACAAGCTATATCCGAAGGAAATGAGGTCCTGGGAGGAACAGTTATCCACACTCCTGACGTTCTACAAGTATCCGGAATCGATCCGTAAAGCGATCTACACGTCGAACCCCATCGAACGGATGAACAAGGAAATCCGCAAGCGTCTGAAACCGATGAACAGTCTGACGAACATGGATGCGGCAGAGAAAATCGTGTACCTGGAGATGCTGGAATACAATGAACGTCATGCAGGGCGGGTCGCCCAAGGCTTTGGCATGGATGCCGTTAAAAAGAAGCTAAAAGAGCTATTCGAAACACGCTATCCCTCTTTGCCCACACCGGAAGAGACATAGCAGAGAAATCCAGTTTCTGGGGGTCGGGGTTCCCCCTCCCCCCAGAAACACTACACCCCAACCCGTAACCCCGGGGAGGTACTTCTACTCTCTTACACAAACTTCTTGACGCTACCCGTGCGAGCCCAATGTATGCTGTTTTTGGCATACATTCCGTCCACGCACCTGCATGTGAGCACAATGTATGCTGTTTTTGACATACATTCCTTCCGCGCACCTACATGTGAGCACAATGTATGCTGTTTTTGACATACATTCGGGCCACGCGCCTGCGTGCGAGCACAATGTATGCTGTTTTTGACATACATTCGGGCCACACGCCTACATGTGAGCACTCTTACGCCACACCTGTTTCGGCATTCCTTTGTAACGCTTCCGGGAAATAAGTCTCTTTCCCGTGTACTGGAGTAGAGACACAAAAAATAACCCTTCCAAAGAAGGGCTATTGAGTAATGCGGATGCGGTCAAGAGGACTCGAACCTCCACGATATTGCTATCACTGGCACCTGAAGCCAGCGCGTCTGCCAATTCCGCCATGACCGCATATTATGTAATTCAGTGATTCAATCACCGTAATTAAGAATATACTCTCTTTGACGGGGAATTGCAAGCTTTAATTTTCAAGCCAATACCTTCAGCACATCCGCAATCTTCCGCTGATGCGACAGGACTCCGTAATTCATCCAGGCCATGAAATCCACCTCGTACACACAACGGTTGCGAACCGCAGGCAGGCTTCTCCACAGCGGGGTATCCAGCAGCTCCCTCCCCTCCCCTTCCTGAAGGTCAAACGCAATGAACAAATGATCTGCGGTCAAGCCGGACAGCTCTTCACTGCTGAGAAGTACACGCTTCTGCCCGCGGGTAAGCTGCTGGACCAGGGGATGCCGACCCAGCTCCAGATCTTCATACAGGACACCCGCTGCATAGCCCAGATGTTCGCAACCATACAGGGTAACCCCACAGGCGGAAATCCGCAGCAGAGCTACTGTCTGCCCCCGGACGCTGCGGCTGAGCAGCCGCTTGGCCTGACGGGCCTGTTGTTCATATTCGCTGATTACCTCCTGCACCTGTCCCGTTCTCCCAAAGACGGCCGCAGCGCTGCGGAGCGTGGCACGCCAATCCTCCTGATAGAACGGGAGCCGGAACAACGGTGCGACCCGGCTGCATTCTCCCAGCTGCCAGCGCCGGAAGCCGTCATCCAGCATAATCAGCTCAGGCGAGTAACGGCTGAGACCGTGCCAGTCTCCGCTTGAGATATCGAACGCCGGAACCTCATTCAACCCAAGGTATTCCTGCTTGCCCCACTGGGCATGGCAATACTGTACGACCGGAGTGATGCCCAGCGCCAGCAGATAATCCTCCAGAAAAGGGGCAAATACCCGGACTCCCTCCTGATGGAGGCTTCTGTATTGTCCGGGAGTCACCCCTACCGTTCTTTTGAAGCGCCGGTTGAAATAATACTCATTGCTGTAGCCCGCAGCCAGGGCAACCTCATGCAGCCGGTCCCGGGTCAGCAGAAGCTGCTGCTGTGCCCGTTCAATACGCAGCCCGTTCAGGTGTTCCAGGGGCATCCGTCCGGTAATCTCTTTGAAGATCTGCGTATAACGCGCACGCCCGATCCCGGCAATCTCAGCCAGCTGATCGACCGATAACGGTTCACTGCAATGCTCTTCCATATAGCGGATCGAGGCTTCCACGGCCTCACGGTCATCCTTAGCCCTCAGTACCGGAGTATTCGCCCGCATAATCAACAGCAGCAGCTCCTGGAACCGGGTCTGAGCCGTGAACCATTCGATATCCTCCGGACGCCGGAAGCTATAATAGATGGAATCCAGCAGCAGAGCACACTGTGAGAACGGGCGGCAGTCCAGATATCCGGGGCGGAGCATATTTTTTTCATGTTCCTTGTCCCCTGTACCAAGCCTGCCGTGCCCTGCAGGAATCAGCCTGAACTCCATCCGGTACCAGCTGATCCCCTGCTCGCCGGCCTGAATCCGGTTCAGTGATCCGGCTTCGATCAGGAACCCGGCCCCTTTTTCCAAAGAAAATCTTCTGTCCCCTGCCTGCAGCCAACCCTGCCCTTCGGACACAATGATTAAGGTATGCTCCTGATACACTTCGAGCTGATCCTTCCCCATCGGAGAGCGTGTAACCACTTCTATATTCAACAGGCTGTGGAGCAGCCTTCTCGTGGTGTGTTCCTGCAACTGTTCCGCCATACTGCTGCCCCTCCTAACTGAGAATCATTATCATAGACTCAAGTGTAAAACAAAAAAGAAGATCTATCAACCTTGCGGATAGACCTTCTTGTGGCTTATTGACCAACTATCACTTCACGCCGGATTACTTCACCATCGCCTTAAGCAGATCCTCAAGCTTCATCTGGTTGGCGGTAATCCCCCCGGATTGCCAGTGGGAACGCTCCATCCGGTAGATATTACCGTTCTTGACCGCAGGAAGGTTCTTCCAGAGTGGCCCGTCCAGCAGCTTGATGGATTCCTGGTTGACCGCGCTGTCCCAACCGCCATTGTCAGGGAAGATAATGATATGGTCCGCCTCAAGCTGCGGGATCACTTCTTCGGAGATGATCGCCTGATAGTCCGTCATCTCAGCAGCCATAGGGACAGGTGTCAGGCCGAATTGATCATAGATCATGCCGGTATAGCGGTTTTTGACTCCAAAAAGTGCAAAGGTCTTGTCCGCAACATTCAGCCGGATCACCGCCACCTTCTCCTGGCTCAGCGCCTGCTGCAGCGCAGCTTTGCCGTCCGCCACCTTCTTGTCGTAGTCCGCCAGCACAGTCTTCGCCTTATCCGGGATGCCCAGCGCCTCTGCAACAGCTGTCAGGATCAATCTCGAATCCTGAAGCACAGCCTCCGGCAGGCGGTAAGTGGGCGCAACCTTGGAATATTGCTCGTACCTCGCTTCATCCGCTCCGCCGTCGGCGATGATCAGATCCGGGTTTTTCTCAAGCAGGGCTTCAATACTCCCCGCAATATCGTATTCCGGCACATCCAGCTTCAGATAATCCTGCTTGCCCCAGCTGGGATGATACCATTGCACCACCGGGGTAACGCCGAGCGCCTTCAGATAATCCTCCACATAGATTCCCGCTACCCGTTTAGGGTTCGCCGGAATCTCTACCTCCCCGAATTCTCCGCTTACTGTCCGTGTTGCCCCTTCTGAAGCTGCCGCTCCGCCAGTCTCCGCAGGTGCTGCGCTGGCAGCTGCCGCATTCCCTGCCTGGACCTCCTTGCTGTCCGCAGCCTTATTATTCGTACCGCAAGCTGCGATAGCGGACATTGCCAGGATAAGTACAGCGGTCCAAATGAATTTTCGGCACCAATTCTTCATATCTCTCTTCACTCCTGTGTCTAATTTCACTGATAATCATTCTCAGATGATCTTAAACACAATAGTAGCACGCCATAAGCAGCTTACAATGCACTTTCTCAGCGAAAATCTTATACAAACGTTTTGACCCCGCCAAGCTGACGGGGCCCATCGTTCACAACCGGTCCCCCACATACTTGTCGCGTCCCGCCCCCATACCCGCTGCGAACAGCAGCACACTGGCTAGAACAAGCAGCGCAAGCGGTACATTCCAGCTCCCCGCAGCATCATGCAGCAGCCCGAACAGCGCGGGGCCCATCGCGGCAAGCAGATACCCCGCCGATTGGGCCATGCCGGACAGCTCGCTGGCCTCCTGCGTAGTCCGGGTGCGCAGACTGAAGAACATCATCGCCAGACCAAAGGCGAAGCCCCCGGCAATTCCTATGCAGATAGCCCATAACGCCATTAGTGCAGTGCTGCCCAACCAGACGCCAAGGATGCCAGTGATAAACAGAACCGAAGTAATCACCACCGGCAGCCGCTGGCTCTTCATCCTTCCCACCCAGAGCGGCACAAAGAACGTGAACGGCAGCTGGGCCAGCTGCATCAGCGAGAGAATCCAGCCGGCATGGCTGGCAGACATCCCCCGCTCCCCGAGGATCACCGAGAACCAGGCGATCAGCACATAATAGAGCAGGGATTGCAGTCCCATGAACAGCGTAACCTGCCAGGCGAGCGGGGAGCGCCAGACCCGTGCCGCTGATGAGACTGCAGTGCCTGCCTGTCCTGCACCCAGACTCTTCAGCTGCGGAATCCAGAAGACCGTAGCCAGTGCAGCAATCATGAACCAGAGCGCCAGCGTCCCTCTCCACCCCAGCCCCGCACGGGTGGCCAAGGGAACACTCAGCCCCGAAGCAGCCGCCGCACATATGTTCATAGACACGGTATAGATTCCGGTCATCAGACCGATGCGGTGCGGGAATTTCCCCTTGATCAGTCCAGGCAGCAGCACATTACAGACGGCAATCGACAGACCGATCATCGCCGTACCTGCGAAGAAGGTTACCGTGCCTGAAGCCGAACGGACCAGAATTCCCATGGACAGCGTGAGCATGGCCAGCACCAGGATATTGGGCAGTCCCAGCTTGCGGGCAAGCCGGGGCGCGAACGGTGACAGCAGGGCAAAAGCCAGTAAAGGCAAAGTCGTAATCGCTCCCGCCAGCGTATTAGACAGCCCCAGATCATCCCGGATCATCTCCAGCAGAGGTCCGACGGAAGTGAACGGGGCACGCAGGGCAGCGGCCACACAGATGATTCCGGTGACAAGCATCCAGCGGCTGCGGATATCCGCAGCAGATGAGGACAAGGCCGGGCTTGTCCTCATGTTATTTTCACGGCCAGGCTTCATGTTGTACCTCCAGGGTCGCAGCAAAACACCTGTCAAGCCCGGAGCTTGTCAGGGAATAGCCGCTATATGTATTACGCCCTTCAACGAAGGCGCATTATTTCATTATATCATATCGCTTGCCGGAGCAGTCTCCCTGGTCCAGAAGAAAACCGCCGGTCAAGTGACCAGCGGCAGCAGAGCAGGTGAAACCGGATTACACCCAGAGGGATTTAGAGATGATTACGAGCAGGATGAACAGAACCAGGATTGCGCCAGTGGAAGTGAAAGCTCCGCCGTATCCTCCAACATTTTCGCCCATGTTAACTCCTCCTTTATGCCTGAATACTGTTAAAATATGTATAGATAATGTCCTTGGTATGGGTTAAACGGCAATCAATTCCGCAGTATATTTTAATTTTTACGATTCTCACCGTTGACAAAACATGTAACCCTCTTTAGTATCCTAAGCAGAAGGTTTAATTGAGAATCAATCTCAGTAACCAGATACATAACATATTACAGAAAAGAGTGAACAAGAGATGCTGCGTCGTTTTTTCTCCTATTACCGTCCGTATAAGAAGCTGTTTGTCCTTGATTTCACCTGTGCGGTGGGTGCGGGTCTGCTGGAGCTTGCTTTTCCGGTGGCTGTCAATAAATTCATTGATGACCTGCTGCCGGGCCAGAACTGGTCGCTGATTCTGATTGCCTGTGTCGCCCTCCTCGCCATCTACGCCTTGAACACGGCAATGAACTATATTGTCACCTATTGGGGGCATATGCTGGGGATCAATATTGAGACCGATATGCGCAAAAAAATGTTCAACCATATTCAAAAGCTCAGCTTCCGCTTCTTCGACAACAACAAAACCGGTCATCTGCTCGGCAGAATCACCAATGATCTCAACGATATCGGCGAAGTCGCGCATCACGGGCCGGAGGATGTATTCATTGCGGTCATGACGCTGGTCGGCGCATTTATACTGATGGCCGATATCAATCTCCAGCTGGCCGTAATCACGTTCATCATCGTGCCGGTTATGGCCTGGGTCATTATTTATTTTGGACGCAACATGACGGACACTTATCACCGCTTATTCGGCAACGTCGGGAATTTCAACGCCCGGATTGAGGATAATGTCGGCGGAATCCGCGTGGTCCAGTCTTTTGCCAATGAAGAATTTGAGAAAGAGCTGTTCGCTGTGGACAACCAGAAGTTCCGCGAGACCAAGCTGATGGCGTACAAGCTGATGGCCAAAAGCTTCTCGGTCAGCTATATGATGACCCGTCTGATTACTGTTGTGGTGATGGTCTGCGGGGCGTGGTTCTTCATCAAGGGAGAACTGGAAATCGGTGAATTTGTCGCTTTCATTCTGCTGTCTAATGTCTTCTTCCGGCCGATTGAGAAGATCAATGCAGTTATTGAGAGTTATCCGAAAGGAATTGCCGGATTTAAAAGATATCTGGAAGTCATCGACACTGAACCGGATATCGCTGACAAGCGGGATGCGGTAGAGGTGGCTTCGCTTCGCGGGGATATCTCCTTCAGCAATGTCAGCTTCGGGTATGAAGCAGACCGGACCGTGCTGAAGGAGATCAGTCTGAAGGTGAATGCCGGGGAGACCATCGCATTCGTTGGCCCTTCCGGTGCCGGGAAAACTACGATCTGCAGCTTGCTCCCCCGCTTCTACGATGTAACCGGCGGTGCAATCTCCATCGATGGAATCGATATCCGCGACATGAAGCTGAATTCGCTGCGCAAGCAGATCGGAATCGTGCAGCAGGATGTCTTCCTCTTCTCCGGCACCATCCGCGAGAATATTGCCTACGGCCGGCTGGATGCGGGGCTGGAGGACATCTGGCAGGCGGCCCGCCAGGCTCACCTGGAGGAGCTGATTAACAGCCTCCCGAACGGGATGGAGACTGTAATCGGCGAACGCGGCGTCAAGCTGTCGGGCGGACAGAAGCAGCGGCTGGCCATCGCCCGGATGTTCCTGAAGAATCCGCCGATTCTGATTCTGGATGAGGCGACCTCGGCGCTCGATACCGAGACCGAAGCAGCAATCCAGCAGTCGCTGGCCGACCTCTCCGTAGGCCGCACTACGCTCGTTATTGCCCACCGCCTGACAACGATCAAGAATGCCGACCGCATTATTGTAGTTAATGAGGACGGCATCTCCGAGGAAGGCCGCCACGAGGAGCTGGTGAACGCCGGTGGCACTTACAGCCGTCTCTATCAGGCGCAGTATAATAGTTAGGATTTCTATGTGATACTGGAGCGGACAACACTATTGGACTCAAAGAAACCTTCCGGAATGCGGCTTAAGCCGTACCGGAAGGTTTCTTTATTTAACAACAGCATGTGGTGCAATTAATATTCTCAAGGATCGCTGTCCTCTTGATCGGATTGTTCTATTGCCTTCCGTCAATCCATTCCTCAGCACGATCTGCCATGGCCTGGACCTCGTTCATGAACCATCCTGCATGATAGCCGTCACAGACTGCATGATGGACTTGCAACGACAGCGGCAGGGATATGGAATCACCTGTAGTCCTAAATTTTCCGGCTGTAATAATGGGCAGAAGGTAATTCCTGTTGTTGCTGATATTCAGGTTAAACCCGGTAAAGGATGCCCACGGAATCATAGATACAGAAAAGCTATGCTCAGGTATAGGTGTCTTGGGAAACAATCTCCCCGAATCCTTATAATTCTCCACATCAGAAACATAAGCATCATGGAACGCTGTGAAATCATTCGTACCTGCCGTCCAAATCGCCGAAAAGGATTCCGAGACACAGTCGGCAATTGTATACAGCGGGTCTACCTTGTCCCAATACCCTAATTCCCCCGCACTATTGTACCCTGTCCTGAACGCTGTATTGGAGTTAACCACACAGGTCAATAAGAATAGAAGGGCTGGATACAGCTTATATTCTTGTTGTTTTATTATTCGGTATAAAACGCTAATCTCGATTTCTGCTGTCAGGTTAAAGGTCGTACCCTGGTTCAGATAATGATTAAAGATCTCTTGTCTCTTCCAGTTATCTCTATCAATCAGATTAAAAATCATTGGCTATGCCTCCTAAATGTTTGTGTAAACTGAATTTAGGAGGCTGACTTATCTGCTTTCTTCATTAGAAGCCCATCCTTTAGAAAGAGTTCATACTATTGTATCATACATCACTATTTCAAAAAAACGCTGTCACCCCGGCCTTGTTGCCCAGTGTGACAGCGTTCGATACCCGGCTGCAATAGCAGCAGCTCCGGCTTATTTCTTGGCAATATGACATTTCAGCAGCTTGCCCTTAACCGTGGTCTCCTTCATCGTCTGGAGTACACGCGGTCCCTTACCGTTCAGAATATCGACGTAGGTCACGTTATCCTGAATTGTGATGATCCCGATGTCCTCAGCTGTAATCCCCTCAAGCTTCGCAATGGTGCCGACAAAGTCCACCGCGCGGAGCTTCTTTTTCTTGCCGCCATTGAAATACAGCTTCATGATATCCTGGTTCATGACCTCGGTTTTGCCCGCTTTGCGGACCTGCTGCTTGCCCAGCTTCTGGTCGAAGGCCGGTTTGGCATCGGCCACGGCATCGTCTGAAGGAGCCTTTATCACCGGCAGGCTGAAGCCGATATAGCCTTCGATTTCTCTGACCCATTTGTGTTCGTTCGGCGTCACGAAGGTGATCGCTTTGCCGCTTTTGCCTGCGCGCGCGGTGCGGCCGGTGCGGTGAACGTAGCTCTCTTTTTCCAACGGGATATCGTAGTTGATGACATGGGTGATGTTCTCGATATCAATGCCTCTGGCCGCAACGTCGGTGGCGATCAGATAACGGAACTGGCCGCGCTTGAAGGCATTCATCACCTCGAACCGCTCGTCCTGCTCCATGCCGCCGTGGATCTTGTCCACCGGGTAGTCGAGGTCGGCCATCCCGCGGAAGAGGGAATTCACCTGCTCCTGGGTCCGGCAAAAAATAATACAGCTATCCGGGTTCTCCACCATCAGCAGATCGCTGAGCAGCCCGAACTTGGCAGCTTGTACAACCTCAATCAGCGCATGTTCAATGGACGCAGTCGTCAAGCCGCTGGCCGCAATTTCAATATCCACGGGGTCCGTCATATACTTGCGGCACAGATTCTTGATCACTTCCGGCAGCGTCGCCGAGAACAGCATCGTTACACGTTCCTTGGGCAACTGCTTAATGATCTTCTCGATCTGCTCGATGAAGCCCATGCTGAGCATTTCGTCCGCTTCGTCAATGACCAGATACTGAATCCGGCTCAGGTTCAGCGTGCCACGCTCGATATGGTCAAAAACGCGGCCCGGTGTGCCTACGACCACATGCGTCTTCTGGGTCAGCTCCAGCTTCTGCGGGGCGAACGGCTGCTTGCCGAACAGCGCTACCGCCTTGATCCGCTTGAAGCGCCCGATGTTCGTTATATCCTCTCTCACCTGCTGGGCCAGCTCCCGGGTAGGAGTCAGCACGAGCGCCTGGGGTTTGTTCTCCGCCCAATCGGCCAGCTCGCAGAGCGGGATGGCGAAGGCTGCGGTTTTGCCGCTGCCGGTCTGGGACTTGACGATCAGATCCTGCGCCTTCAGCGCCACCGGAATAACCTTCCGCTGCACCTCTGTAGGGTCCGTGTACTTCAGAGCCTCCAGCGCGCGGATAATCTCCTCATCCAGACCATAATCACTAAATTTCACTTGTACTTCACTCATTGTGTACCCCCTTGATTCCATTCCTTATAGAATTGCTCCAGGAAATCCAGCATGAACTGATGCCGCTCCTCCGCAAGCTGCTTGCCGTACGCGGTGTTCATCAAATCCTTCAGCTTCAGCAGCTTCTCATAAAAATGATTGACCGCCGTCCCCTTGGAATAGTCCCGGTATTCCTCCTGCAGCGATTCGTCACGCGGAGGGATCGCCGGATCGTAGACCGGCCGGCCCTTGGCTCCCGAGAAGACCAGGGTACGCGTTATCCCGATCGCCCCCAGCGCATCCAGACGGTCCGCATCCTGGACAACCTGCCCTTCCAGCGTTGACATCGGTTCGCCCCCGCCGCCGCTGAAGGACATCGTGGCAATAATCTCCATAATATGCTTGCACGCTGCTTCATCCGGCAGATGTCCGTCCAGCCAGACACTCACCTTGAGCAGCCCTGCCTCCTTGGAGGGATTCAGCTTCTCATCTGCTACATCATGCAGCAGGGCGGCTATGGTACAGATCACCACATTGGCCCCTTCCATTCCGGCAATCAGGGCTGCGGTATTGCGCACCCGGCTCACATGAAACCAGTCATGTCCGGTGGTATCCTGGCCTAATTGCTCCTGCGCGAAATGCTCCGCTGCTGTGATCAGCTCTGTATCATTCATTATAATAGCTCCTCTGCGATCAAAAATGTTACGCTTGCGCCGCTGCTCCCCATCCGCTATAATGTGCTGTAATCCAGCCGGAAGGGATATGATTCATATGAACCGCTTGTCCATCATAACGAATCAGCTTCATCATCACAAGCAGCGTTAGCACACCTGAATTCATTCAGGGAGGGCTAGCGCATTTCGCGTTCGACCTCCCTGCGGCATAGATAAGCGCGCAGGACCACGGGGTCCGGCGCGTTTTTTATATTTTCACCGGAATTCACATCTAAAGGAGCTGTGCTGTATGCAAAATATTAAAGGAACCTATGATTACTTCGGCCGGGAACAGGCCATCCGCCAGAAGGTGCGCACTACGCTGCAGGAGCTGTTCGAGCTGTACGGCTTCGAGTCCATGGATACGACTATGCTGAATGAGCTGGAGCTGCTGACCTCCAAATACGCCGGGGGCGATGAGATTCTGCGCGAAATGTACCAGCTGGCCGATCAGGGCGGGCGCAGGCTGGGGCTGCGGTACGATCTGACGATTCCTTTTGCCAAGGTGATTGCTCTCAATCCGGGAATCGAATTCCCCTGCCGGCGGTATGAGATCGGCAAGGTGTTCCGGGATGGTCCGGTCAAAAAAGGCCGCCTGCGCGAGTTCCTGCAATGTGACGCCGATGTCGCCGGCATTGCCGGTCCGCAGGCGGAAGCAGAGCTGATGCAGCTTGCGGTGGAAGCCTTCCGCAGACTGGAAATTCCGGTGGTGCTGAAGTGGAACAACCGCCGCTTTCTCGGTGAGATTCTGGGTGCGGCCTTTGTACCGCAGCAGGAGCAGCTCTCGGTGATGCTCACACTCGACAAGCTGGCTAAGATCGGCAGCGGCGGGGTGCTGGCTGAGCTGACTGACAAGCAGCTAACCGCTCAGACGGTTACGCTGATCTCGGAGCTGCTGGAGCTGGCGAACCCGGGATTCGCGGAACTGGTAGAACGGTACAAGCTGGAAGGACAGCCGGGCACGCTTGAAGTGCTTGCCTTGCAGCAGCTGATGGATGCGGTTGGACTTGCGGATGTGTGCGTGTTCGATCCGTTTTTGTCACGCGGGCTGTCATTCTATACAGGGACTGTATACGAAATCTTCGATGCCACAGGCGGCTATTCGTCCAGTCTGGGCGGCGGAGGGAGGTATGATGCCATCATCGGCAAGCTGGTCGGGCGTGACGATATCGAATATCCTACCGTGGGGATCTCCTTCGGCATGGAATCGATCATGGCCCTGCTGGGCGGGCGCCCGGCAGAACCGGCGGAACGTTCCGGCGTGCTGATCGTTCCGATCGGCGGATATATGCCGCAGGCTCTCATCGCTGCAGCTAGCCTGCGGTCCGCCGGCATCCGGGCCACGGTGGACACCGGCACGCGCAGGCTCAAAAAAACGCTGGCCGCCGCTTCAGCCAGAGGCATCCGCTACGTGATTATGGTCGGAGAGAGCGAAGCCGCTCTCGGCAATCTCCGGCTGAAGGATATGGACCTGGGGAGCGAGAAACTGGTTACGGCGGCGGAGGCGGTTCAGTTGATTTCGATGGGCTGAATTCTATGAAACAGAAACCGGGAGTCCGCCAGATACTCCTTTAGATAGGCCAGTGCATAGGGCTGTTCCTCCCGCAAGCTGGGGAGTTCGTCAGGATTAGAGATGTGGTGGCTATAGTTCCCGATCATGATCATAATGAAGAAGCACTCCAGCTTCCGTTCGTAATCCGGCTCCAGCGCACGGATGCTGCTATAGCCCCCTATCAAGCTTCTGCGCTGTTCCGTGGACAGTTCCAGCAGAGCAGCTGCCAGATCATAGAGGTAGAAGCCATAGCCGCAGCGGCCAAAATCAATGGCACGCGGCTCTCCTTCAGCGAACACCACATTCCCGCCGTGGAGATCACCGTGAATCAGACCATAGTTGCTGTCATCCGGCAGCATGGCTTCGGCTTCATCCAAAATTCTAACAGCCGCAGCCTGATAGAGCTTCCACCAAGCTTCCGGGACCAGCGCCGAATGATGCTTCTCCAGCTTATCCCATTCCTTGCGGAAGCTGTCCGCTCCCCATGCCGGACGGGTGAACGCTGCAGAGGGGGCAAACTGTCCGCCCGCTTGATGCATCCCGGCCAGCATGACGCCTACAGCGTAGAGCTGCTCATCCGGCAGATCGCCCTCCGAATGCTTCCCTTCGACCCAACGCATCAGGGTAACATAGTTAAGCTGCTGCGCTTCACTGCCAGCTTCACTTCGAGTCTCCAGGATATAACTGCCGCTTGAATCCGGCAGCCCCACGGGGACAACCAGCTCCGCCGACTGACTGAGATGTCTGAGCCATTCCAGCTCCGACAGAATCTCCTCCCGGCTGCACCGTTCGCCATGAATCCGCAGCAGCAGCTGCTGCTTGTTTTCCGTCTCGATCTTGAACGTGATACTATCGGATTCCTTTACATATTCAATTTTTGTCCAATCTAATTCGTATGCCTTGAGCGCTTGGAGTACTATATTCCTTGTTGCTGCTTTTACTTTCATCTTTCTGTCTCCTCCTATGAATGTCTGCATTTATTATAGGGTCGGCGGAGGCGGGGGACATAGATAATAGACAGGTATAACCTGACTTTTGCACAAAAAAAGGCTGCTCCAAGAGTCATGACGCGACTTCTTAGAGCAGTCTCTGTATTACAGGTGGATCAGTTTGAGGCGATCATCATAAACTAGATTTCTGCTTTTACCATAAGCAGAAATGGCTACCTTCTGTGCCTTTAAGACCTCTACCCTCTCTGCTTGCTTCCATAGACAATCTTCTTGATGCTGTCGCCCGACAGGCAGAATTGCTCCGCCAGCTCAGTTACGCTTAGTCCGCTGGCATATTGCTCACGAATGGACTGGTTCCGGGCGCTTAAGTAGGATCTGCCGCCTGAACTCTCCCCCCACCGCTTGCGCTGTCCCTCGGGCTTCGGGATATAGAGCATCCCGCCCTGCATATATTTCTGAACCTCCTGCAGCAGCTGCTGCGGTAATACCAGGTCTGCATTTACATATTTCATATAGCTCCGCTCCTCTTAAGTTATTCAACTTATCAAGGCAGCAAAGTCTATAGAACAGAACCTTATCCGGCCAAACGTTGCAGCGGAGAATAGCTGTCCGCTCTACACAATAACCGCTGTCTGCTGATCCATAGACTTTGCGTAGAGCTGAGCATTAATCTTGTCATGATGCGTCCTCCTTCCAGTATCTAACATAGCTTATATTGACTATAGCATACCAGTATCCGGTCTTTCAAAAAAAGGGGCCCCGCCAGCGTCCGGCGGGGCCAAAAGTTATATTAAAGGGGGGTATGTGAGTACTATACCCCCTCAAGCTTAAAAATAGATGAAGCCCAGGTAAAGATCTGCTGAAACCGGCTTAGATTTTGAATTTCTCTACCAGCTGTTGCATCTCCTTAGCACTCTGCGTATTCTCGTCCGCCATTGTGGCTTCATGGAAGGTCTTCTCCACAATATCCGCCGTCTTCTCCGCGATATCCTGCACCCCGATGGCCCCCTCGTTCACGGTAGCCGCCACCTCATTGACAGCGATGGCGATGCTGGAGACGGTCTCGTTCAGGTGTTCAGCTGCCGCCTCGAACTGGTTCATCAGCCCGTTAATCGTGGAAGCATCATCATTATACTGCTGGCTGACCTCGGTCAGACGCTCATAATCGCCCAGCACATTGCGGTCGATGAAGCTCAGCACAGCCTCAGAGTGCCGGGTCATCTGCTCTACGGAGGCATAGACATTCCGCACAACCTCTTGAATGCCTGAAGCCGTCTCGGAGGACTTCTCGGCCAGCTTGCGGATCTCCCCGGCCACCACGGCGAAGCCCCGGCCCGCCTCACCTGCCCGCGCAGCTTCAATCGCTGCATTCAGGGCCAGCAGGTTGGTCTGGCTTGTAATGGAGAGAATCGTATCAGCCAATACATTGATCTCGTGGATCGCTCCTGACTGTTCAATGGCCTGCTGCATCTCACTGCGGACGGAGCTGTAGATCTGCTTCGCGTTCTCTGTAGACGTCACTGCATCATGCTGAAGCTCCAGGGCCCGCTGCGTAATTTGGCCCGATACTCCGGAGCCTTCTTTTACCTTAGCGCTGATCATTCTCACGTTGTTCAGGGTCTCATGGATGGCCGCTGTCATCTCTTCGGTAGAAGCTGCCGTCTCCTCCATCCCTGCGGACAGCTCTTCTGTCGTGGCTGAATTATCATGCGCATTCTCTCTGACCTCATTCGACAGCTTCTCCAGCGTCTCGGCATTGTCCAGCACCTTGGCGGAGATCGCAATCAGACTGCCCGCCATCTCACGCAGCGCCGCGCGGGTACGGAACATAGCCTTGGCGATGGTTCCTGTCTCGTCTTTATTTTTAGTCAAATATTCATATTGATTATCATACTTGAGATCCAGCTCCGCCGTGCGGTTCACCAGCTCCGTGAGCTTGATAATCGGTGAGGAGATCCGGGTAGCCACCGTAGTCCCGATCAACAGGGTAAGCAGCAGACTTCCCAGACCAAGCAGCAGGATGAAGTTGGTCATTTCGCTCACCGGCTGCAGCACCTCGTCCACATCTCCGGTCAGCACCAGGGTCCACTTCGTCTCGGGCAGCACGGTGAAGGCCGCTTTTTTCTTGGCCTCCTTGAAGGTGTATTCCACATTGCCGTCCGCAACGGCCTCCCCCGCCTTCACCCGGTCCACAACGGCTTTGATCGATTCGTTCTCGACCGGGAAGCCAATCTTCTTATGATCAGGGTGATACAGCGTATTCCCCGTCTCATCCACCAGATAGGCATAGGACGAAGGGGCGCCCGCTACCTTGGCATCCGCCAGATACGTAATCAGGCTATCCGCATTTACGGCCGAGCCGACGAACCCGATCATCTTGCCCCCGCTCATCACCGGATGGGCAAACACCAGGATGTAAGCCCCGGTGGATTTGGATTTCAGCGTCTCACTGATGGCCGGCTGGCCGGTCTTCAAGACATTCTTCGTATAATTTCTGTCGCTGAAGTTGGCGCCGACCAGCTTAGTATCGCTGTCCGCTACCGCCGTTCCCTTCAGATCGACCACAAACATATGCTCCAGATTGCCTGCATCCTTCACCTGGCTCTGAAGCTTAACATTGATCTGGCCCCGCAGTGTTTCCTCCACTGAGCCGCCGTTAGCAGCCTGAAGCAGCAGCTCCGCGATCTCACTCTCCCCCGCTACCAGCTGGATGTTCCGCTTCTCCTTGTCGATCATTGCGCCGATGGTCTGCGCTTTGTTGGTGTTAGCCTGTTCCATGGAAGATTCGGTCAGGTTCATGATGGTGGCTGTGGATTTGGTGTACGTAAAAATCCCCATTAATGCTGTAGAAATAAGTGTAACGACAATCATCATAACCGATAGCTTCATACGAATCTTCATGATTTTCTTCTTCCTTCCGCCCTTTTCTAATCCGCTAGCTTCTAATCAGCCAAAATGCTAACTTTATTACAATAATTATCGGATTTTCCTCGAAAATAATGAATATTCCTTGTAGTATTTTCAGAAATATTATCGAATTTTGTCGAATCGTAACCTATTATATTTATCTTAGTAAAAACATATTGTATTCGTTTTTCTGTGAAAAAACGTCTGGCACAACCTGTGATAAACGCACGGCCATAGTGACACACACAGTCCAATTGTGACCGGTTTTTCGATTACATTTGGTCTATGCGCCTTCGCAGCCAACGGGTACCTGCTTATCCACGACACGCACAAATCATAATTTACCAAATAGCAAAGAACCGCCCTCCTCAACAACCGCATACAGCGGTTGAATTAGGAGAAGCGGGTTCGCATTCCATATATGAAGTTGGTCTTCTACTAAGTGCCCGGGCTGTCCGGCGAAGCTGAGGCGCCAGTCGGCACTGCTACCGGCCGGGCTTGCTGCTGCCGCCGTCTCACCCTGCTGCGGATGAACATGCCGGAGCAGGCAGCCAGAATCTGCTGGAACAGCATACCGGAGATCACGGGCAGTGCCACAGCGGGCGGGAAGTAGCGCACAGCCAGCACTGCGCCTGCACTGAGATTACGCATGCCGGAGTTGAACTGTACGGCCACGGAGCTCTCATGGTCATAATGCAGGCGGCGCGAAACGAATGCTCCAATAACGTAACCGAGCGCGACCGTAACGAAGGTAACCGCGATAATAAGGATGAGCTTGCCATCCGGATGCTTCAGATACCGGGCGATGCTGGCCCCATTGATCGAGACCACGGTGAACAAGCCCACCTTGACAAACGGGGCCAGCGGCGGACCGCATACCGTGCTGATCTTGCCTTTGCTGAATTGATTCAGCAGCATTCCTGCTACAGAAGGCAGTACCACCATCCACAGCAGGCCCCGCATCATCTCACCGGCGTCCATCTGTACGCTCGCCCCCATCAGGACATACAGCGTAGCCGGTACAATCAATGGAGATAATAGCGTATCGATCAAGATCAGCGCCAGCGTAAGCGCGATATTCCCGCCATGCATGGATACCCAGACTACACTGACCACTCCGGTCGGAATAGCGAAGAGCAGCACATACCCTGTAACGGTATAAGGATCACCCGGGAAAAACAGCATCGCAGCCACCCACCCGATCAGCGGCATCACAACGTGCAGGATAACCAGCAGAAGAATCAGCTTCTGCGGCTTGACCAGCACGGCTAGCAGATCCCGGAAATTCGATTTCAGACTGCCGATCAGTGTCATACCGGCGAAGATCCAAGGCACCAGCCACGTTAACGGAAGCAGAGACACCTCATTGAGCACGCCAACTACGATGGCTGCGGGTGTTAGCAGCGGCATAATCCGCTCCAGCACACGGTTGGATGATATTAATCCGTGTCTTACTGCACCAAGCATGGTTCTCATCCCTTCATGTAAACTTTGCCATCATACACCGCTGACTGTCTCTGCTGCCAGATCCGGTAAAGGAGCTATACTCCTTGGGGGAACAAGGCGTCCAGCGCCGGGCAAGGCCGTTTCTCCAGATAGTCTGACAGAGGTGCAGGCATATTACTGTACAAGTCCTTCAGTGACGTTCCATTATAGATATTGCCGATAATAACCGGGTGGCACAGCTCGGAGATCAGAATGTCGCCGTTACCGTGCAGATGAAGCTGCTTCATGCCTTCAATGCAATGCGGGAAATAGACGCCCGGCTGCTCCTCGAAGCCCATTGCATCCATGAACCGGTCCATACAGGTGAAGTAGAGAGTGGTGTCCTCCGGCTTCCGTGCAATCAGCTCATTGACGGCATTCTTCAGCTGCTCGCGGGCGGCAATCGCCTTCCAGCCGGTATGTCCCATGATAATACTATTCTGGATTTCATGCGTTCTTACGCCCATGGAATAGACATGCTCGCTGATTTCCTGCATATGATCCTGAGTCTCATTGAACAGCAGTGTCTCCAGCACGACATTCACGTTTGTTTTGGCGAACATAGTGATGTTCTCTCTGATTTTGTGATAGACGCTGGTGTGAATGTTGTAATACCGCGAGAAGCCCTCAGCCGTGGTGAAATTGAAAGAGATATGAATCGTCGTCAGACCTGCGTCCACCAGCTGCCCGATCCGCTGCTCATTCAGCAGACTGCCGTTCGAATTGAGCTGGGTCTGAATGCCGCGCGAAGAGCAGTAGGCCACAATCTCCACACAATCCTGGAACTTCAGCGTAACCTCTCCGCCCGACAGACGCACACGCTTCAGATTAGGCAGCTCCTCCAAAATGCGGATGACCTCCTTGCCGTCAAGAGTCTGGCCGTCATTTCTATTATAAGCGCAGCAGTAATCACAGCGGAAATTGCAGTTCGAGGTTACGCCGACTTCCAGCCCTTCCAGCTCATACGTCATCGGCTTATCCAGTTCCAGTGCTTTGTATTTCGTACTCATCTTCTATAGTCCTCCTTGGATGCTGATTGTTCCTGTTCAAAGGTCAACTATAGAATTATACAGGTTTGCCCGTGAGGTTAATGTGACATTTGATATTTGATCTTTGCAAAAAGACTGCTGCACGGTTATAGGCTCACCATACAGCAGTCTTCATTAAGATAGATGTACCTGCTACAGCTCGATAGCTTCTCCCATCCGGTTCAGCACCGGCTGGCCGATGATTCCCAGACGCCAGACCGCAATTCCCTTAAGGCCGTAACGCTTAGCCAGACCGATCTTGGCATTGACAGAGGCTTCGTTCTCACTGTAGACCGAGATCCCAAGAATCAGCTTCTCCTTGCTGACCTGATCAAGCGCCAGCCGGATGCTCTCATCGACCTTCTTCATCGGCTCCGGCCCGGTCTCTCCTTCATAGGCGTAAGCCATGATAACCAGATCGTCCGCAAGTTTCCCCAGCGTCTTGTAATCATAGCCCTTGTAGGAGCTGTTCAGCGGATGCAGAATGACAGTCAGCTTGAGGCTGGCGGCGCGGGCGGCGGTGGAGAGATTTTTGACAAAAGCGTTATATTGGCTCTGCACCAGCGCCTTATCCCCCGTCAGTCCCAAGCCTTCAAGATCGAGTCCGATGCCCTTGAAGCCCTTCTGTGAGGCCAAATCGACAATACTGGCGATCGTCTGCTGCTGTAGCTGCGCGTCCTCCAGATTCTTGCTCAGCTCCAGTGACGAGTCACTGGAATAGATCATCAGGTAGGGAGCGGTCCCTCCCGCCGCCGCATTCTGCACAATCGATTCCGGCGTAACCTCGCCAGCCGCCTCCGGCCACCAGAAATCCTTGCCCGTGGTGGTGAACTGGCCGTTCTTGTCAATCCGCGCCCAGCCAAAAGCAACCGCATCGAAGCTTGGAATCAGCGAGACCTCACTGTAAGCCTTCTGTGCGTAGAAGCCCAAGGTATACATATCCCGCTTCGGGGAAGTTATGAATACGGTCTTGGATGCCTGATTCCAGGAGGCTGCCGCCCCGAACTGCTGGCTGAAGAATTTGAGCGGAAGCATCGTCGTTCCGCGGATATCCTGCGGCGCTGCCGCAAGCTTCACTACGGTCCCGTTCACGACGGCATTTTTGCTGCCGAGGGTCAGGACGACTACAGTTGGAGCAGATCCAGCTGCGTCCTTCCGGGTGGCTGTGATCTTGCGGGCCTTCTGATTCCATTCCACCTGAATTCCCAGGGCTTCAGAGATGGCGCGGAAGGGCACCATGGTCGTTCCGTTCATCATCACCGGCTCTACCGGAAACGGCAGAGGATAGCCATCCAGCATGATGCTGACGCCCGCAGGCGCAGCATGGACCGTACTTGCCGGAAGTGCCGAGAGGCTGCCGAGTGAGATCGCTGCGCATAATACGATTTTAGCCAAATGCTTCATATCAGTAAGTTCCCCATTCTATTAGATAGATTGTGAATCTCTCAACCTTACATCCCCTACTATTCTAGCAAACTAGATAAATATAGCAAATGAAGGTATTTCGAACTTCCACACCCTTAAAAGGGTGGGATTCTTAGCTAGTTAGTGGGTGCATACGTTTCCGCTTTACCCTACTGCTAAGTTAAGGGCGAGTTCATTCACCCATCCTAGATCAGAGCGTATAGCTATCTAGGCTGGCAGACTATTACCATCTGCCACAGGTTGACGCATGATGTTGATGGCACCGACCCGATCTCGATGTGCTATATAACCGCAGTCGCACTGATACGTTCGATCCTTTGCTTTGTTCCGCTCTCCACAAGAGGGACAGGTTTGCGATGTGTAAGCCGGATTCACTTCAACCACTTGGATTCCAGCGAGTGTCGCCTTATACCCGATGAACATTTGCAACTGATAGAACGACCAATGATGCAGATTTCTAGCGTTTTTACGACTTGTTCTTGTCGTCTTACGGATATTCGTCAGTTTCTCCAGCTTGATGACAGACACCTTTTCTTGAATCGCCATATTCACGATCTGGCGGCTGATTTTGTGATTCTGATCTTTCATAAAACGACTTTCCTTGTCGTTCTGTTTACGGATCGCTGATAACTTTTTAAGCTTTCCTAATTTGCGGCGATAGGCACTGTACTTACGGCGAACAAACTTGTTTTTACGTCCATTTCCGCAAAACTTTGTCTTGCCGCTAGAGGTTACGACAACAGCAGGAACTTTCAAGCCTAAATCAATCCCCATCACTTCATGACCCTCGGCTGGCTTAGTGGGGCGTTCGATTGAAATTTGAACAAACCATTTCGCTGATTTTTGAACCACGCGCAGAAGTCCAAGCTTCCCGTTCACAAACATGCCTCGCTCCCGGTCCGAAAGAAGCGCAGGAACCACAAGACGTTGTGCTTTTCCTTCCAGGATCACCGGAAAAGAAATGTGGTTGCCCCAGATCGTATAATTTTGATTGTTCACGTAGTACACCCTCTTTTGGAGAAGAGGTCGCTTCTTCGTTTTCTTGAACCGCTGAAATAGGCTTTTGGCGTCTCGAATCACTTGATTCTTTACGGCAGAGGGTAGATTGGCATGGACGGTTTTTGAAGTTAGCTTCGGGAACGTTCCAGACCTTTCGGCTTGCTCCGTTAGTTGGTTGACGGTACAAATGTATTCGTTGCCCATATCCACCAATACAGACGGATGGGTTGGGAAAATGCGGATTTGAATCGTTACGGTTTGCAGGGTCTCACCCCCTTGTTTTTTGTTCTTCAACATATCGTTTGAACGTTTCGCTTGAAACGTTCCCTGCCGTACTGACAAAGTAGGCACGCGTCCAGGCTCCATAACGATTTGCTTAAACTGAATCTCCACTTGATGGACTAGCACTTTACGTCTGTACCTCTATAGGATTGTCCCTTACCTAGATTGTAGCAGTTAAATGATTAACTGCTACAAAAAGATGCGATCATTTTTTTCAACATAAGGATGTCCCTTAAACAAAGACGATTCATCCCCCCCCTAAAGGAGTGGGCTTTCTCGACCAATTTGTATAACCATTGCAGATTCACCCGTCCGGGGTTCCCCTTACACCTACATAAATACGCTCAAAAAGACACCAACCGCCCGTTCAGCGTCCACCTCTACAGCCACTTCGATGAATTCGCCTTCTTTGGGCTGTGCCCGCAAATCTGCTACGACCATACCGGAGGTGAACGCCCCCTGATGCTCTACACGGACCTTCATCCGGCGGCAGGTTACCAGATCCGGCTGCAAGGCAGCCATCAGGGCCAGCGGATCATGCAGCGGAGCGCTGTTAATCAGATAGTTCGCCTCACGGTAGAATTTAAAATAATACGCCAGCGACTCTTCCATGAAGTCAATGACCGCCCTATTCTCTTCCCGTCCATGCCGCTTCAGCAGCTCCACATGCTCAGATGTAATCCGCGTCTGAAGAGTCACATCCAGCCCGATCATCATTACAGGCAGCCCTGAAGTGAACACACGGTCAGCCGCTTCCGGGTCGCCCCACAGATTGGCCTCGGCTACCGGTGTAACATTACCCGGCTTAAAGACCGTTCCGCCCATGACCACTACCTTCTTCAGCTTGGAGGTCAGCTGCGGGTCCAGATCCAGCGCCAGCGACAGGTTCGTCAGCCGCCCAAGCGTTACCAGCACCAGCTCTCCCGGATTCGTATCCGCCATCCGCACGATGAACTCCGCTGCCGTCTCTTGAACCGGCACCTGCCGGGAGGGCGGCAGCTGAACGCCGCCGATGCCATTCTCCCCGTGAACATGGGTGGAGAAGCCGGTTAGCTCGCGCACCAGCGCCCGGGAAGCTCCCAGCGCTACCGGGATTTCATAGCCCGGAGCCGCAAGCTCAAGCAGCCGCAGCGTATTATCTGCCGCCTGCTGCACATCAATGTTACCGAACACCGTCGTAATCCCCTCAACCACTACCCCCGGCGCCCGGAGCGCATACAATATGGCCAGAGCGTCGTCTATTCCTGTGTCACAATCGATGATGATTCTAGTTGTGCTGTTACTCATCTCTATCTCTCCACTCCCTATATTTACTCTGCTCTCTCAGCTTATTCGCACTGCTCATCTTAACATGGGGTTATCTTCGGCTCAATATAGTCTCCACAAAATAAAGAATCCGCCAGCCTCATCAGGCGACGGATTCTCCATTAAGGATTGTCAAGTTGTAAATAGGGCTTGACACATTAATTTTTCACGTAGGCGGCCGCAGCCTTCACGAACCGCTCCAGTGCTTCAGCCAGCACGGAGCGCGGGCAGGCGAGATTGATCCGCAGATGGCCTTGGCCTTCCGGTCCGAAGACGGAGCCTTCGTTGAACGCCACCTTAGCCTCACGGTACATCATCTGCTTGAGCCCGTCTGAATCCAGGCCGAGGGCGCGGCAGTCGATCCACAGCAGATAGGTGGCTTCCGGCTGCATCGGCTTCACCTGCGGAAGATGCTCGGCCAGATAGGAGATGGCGTAGTCAGCATTGCCGTTAATGTGCAGGATCAGCTCATCCAGCCATTCTTCCCCTTCGTTATATGCCGCTTCCACAGCCTCCGGCGAGAAGAATGCTGACATGTGCAGGCTAAGCGTCTTAATTTTATAGTCAAACTTCCGTTTTAGCTCGGGGCTGGAAGTGACAATATACGAGGTCTGAAGACCCGGCAGATTGAAGGTCTTGGTAGCCGCCAGTGTGGTCAGTGTAATGTCAGACAGCTCCGGGGACAGGGAGGCGAACGGAATATGCTTATGTCCGGGCATGATCATATCGCAATGAATCTCATCCGAGATAACCGTAACCCCGTACCGCAGGCATAGCTCGCCTAGACGCAGCAATTCCTCCCGTTCCCATACTCTGCCGCCCGGATTATGCGGACTACACAGGAGCAGCAGCTTCGCGCCTCCGGCCATCAGCTCTTCCAGCTGGGCGTAGTCCATGACATAACGTCCTGCTTCCAGCTTCAGCGGATTCACTGCCACCTTGCGGTCATTCATCCGGATCACATCATAGAAAGGATAGTAGACCGGCGATTGCACAATCACCTGATCCCCCGGCTGGCTGAACAGCTCCACAGACAGGCTGAGTGAGGTTACAATCCCCGGAGAATCCGAGATCCACTCCTCCTGAATCTCCCAGTCATGGCGTCTGCGGTACCAGCCGGCAATTGCTGCTTTGTAGGAGTCGCCCGTTACGCTATAGCCGTATATTCCAGCCTGCACGCGGCGCAGAATCGCTTCCTGCACCGCAGGAGGGCTCTCGAAGTCCATATCTGCTACCCACAGCGGAAGAATCTCCTTGTCTCCGAACAGCTTCTCGGACTGGTCCCATTTGTAGGAACGGGTATTGCGGCGGTCAATGACACGGTTAAAATCATACTTCAACTAAAATCACCCATCCTTTCTGCTTGTCCGTACATTGTACCACGGGCAGAGATATCCGGCATCCTGATCCCATCCGCCAGCCTGCTTCAGCTTCCCTTGCGCAGCCGCTCCAGAGACTGGCTTAGCCGGACCTCCTCCAGCGGCTTCAGCACATAATCCACAATGTCCTGGTCGAAGGCCCACAGGGCATGCTGCTTCGTCTCTGTGACCACCACAATCTGTATATCCGGCAGCTTTTTCTTCACCAGCTCGGCTACAACGACTCCTTGGTGGCCGGGCAGCTGAAGATCCAGAAACAGCACGTCGGGCTGCAGCAGAACAATCCGGTCCACAACATTCTCGGGATAAGCAGACATACCGATCACATTTACCATGCCTGTATGCTGAAGCATCGATGACAGCTTATAGAGATCCTTCTGATTCACATCCAGCAAATAGGCCTTAATCACCCGGGCTCCTCCTCCTTCCATAGGGATGAATTACGATCATCAAGCAGCTTATTTTAAAAAAAGTGCTGTCCCCGCGTTTGCCAAGAAACGCCTGAGGACAGCCATAGTCGGTATTATATTGCAGCCTCAAGTGTAAGCTGCTTCTGGTAATGCTTTTAGTTGAAGGAAGCTGGCAGCAGGCTGCGCAGATCCTCCATATTCACAATCAAATGAATGTTACTCATCGTCCGCAGGGAACCGGAGATGATACCCGCCAGCTCGCCGTGCGTATCGAGCAGAGGACCGCCGGACATTCCGCTTGCCACCTGGGCCGAGGTTAGAATCCGGCTTCGGCCGTTAATGTCGGCTGCCGGAGTGTTGACTATCCCCTCCGTGATGATCGCTGTATTCTTGAGCGGATAGCCCAGGGCATACACCGCTTCACCATGTCTCAGCTTGTCCTCCCGCAGCGGCAGATAAGCATAGGCATTATCCTTTTGCTTCATCGCAGCAGGACTTGGCAGCTCAAGGATGGCCACATCCTTCAGCTCGTCAGACTTCGTGACTTTAATTGGACTAATCACTGTTCCATCCGCCATGACTCCTTCAATGCGCTGTGCGTTTTTGACCACATGATACGCTGTTGCTGCGGTACCGGCCGGAGACAGGATCACTCCTGTTCCGGTGGAGCTTGCAGTACCGTCGCTTTTCAGCACACGCAGATAAAAGATCGCCTTACCCGCTATTCCATAGCTTTGTTCAGCATTGTACGTCTCAGGTGTATCCGCACTGGTGGTGCCCGAATAGAAGAGTATCGCCGAGATTAATGAGAGGACCAGGCTTACGGCAAGCAGCTTTGTTTTCATCCGCCGAGCTCCTTCACTTATGAATTTCTGTTATTTCACAACCGACATGATGTCTTTGTAAGCCCAGTGGGTAGCCGGAAGATCCTTGAACTGTACAGCGGTTACCGTCAGCTTCTTCGTGCCGGCAATGCGGTTGATCAGCACTACGGCCTGCGCACGGGTAATCGGTGTTCCCGGCTTGAAGGTTCCGTCAGGGAAGCCTTGCACGTATCCCGCCTGCGACAGGGCATTCACGTATTTCTCTGCCCAGTGTCCGCGGATATCCTTCTGCTTCGTAACGCCTGCCCCAGTCACATCAAGCTTCAGCACGGTAGTCATGATTTTGGAGAATTCCGCACGGGTCAAGCCCTTGGTTCCGCCGAATCCGCCATCCGGGAAGCCTTCAATAATGCCGGCCGATGCGAAGAATCCGGTCAGGCCTTCATTCTCGGCATTGACATCATTGAACAGGTTCCCTACATTTACTTCTTCCATGTCAAGCAGCGGTGCAAGGGACTGGATCAGCTCATACCGGGTAATGGCAGCGTTCGGCATGAACAGGCCGTTCGGATAGGCTGTCATATACTTGATCTCGCCGCTGTCACTCTTCAGGCTGTACTTCGCATTCTCAACCACATATTCGATGGTAATGACTTTATCGTCTTTGTCCGTAATCGCTTTGATCGTCATACTCTTGGTAATCAGCAGCTCACCGGCGTATTTCGTGCTCTTGGTAGTCGGAATGCTGCCGTCCGTTGTGTAATAGATCGTCTGCCCTTCTGGAGCCGTCAGCGCAAGCTTGCTGTTCTTAGCGATCTTGACCGGAGCTTCACTGTCACCAGTTACTGTTGATGCTCCAGCAACCGCGGTAATCGCGGGAGCTGCCGGTGCAGGTGTCGGGCTCGGAAGCGGAGCTGCCAGGCCACCGCCACCACCACCGCCAGAGCCGCCAGAGCCGGAATCAGTGCCAGGATTAGGGACGACAAGCGTCCAGGTCCAGGCTGCAACCGGACTGTACTCTTTGCCGGGAGCAATGGAAATGGCTCTAACCGTTGTTGTGCTCTTAAGATCGATAGGTCCGCTGTACATCTGGGAGGTCTCAGTTGGTATTGTACCGTCCAGTGTATAGTAGATACTTCCTTCCTGCTCACCTGTTGCCAGCTCCACCTTCAATTCAGTGGTGAAATTCTTATCTGCTGGAGTTGCAGTTGGTGCAACTGCTGCACTCGGGTACTGGAGTGCTGCTGTATTAATAGCAATACTTCTGCTCTGTCCTCCAGCGGTTGCCTTCAGCACTGCACTGCCGCCTGATATCAGGCTGCCTGTTGTACCGTTCACTGCAGCCTTGGACGGATCAGCGCTCCAGGAGAGTGCTCCGCCGCCGCTCATGTGGAATGCCGAACCCACGCGGTTAATCAGATCCTGCGGGCTCAGGATAACAGCGGCTGAAGCCAGATTCCCTTCGTCTGTTCCGTTAAAGGCAGCAAGCACTGGATAGAAGGTGTTCTGGGCTGTCCAGACTCCGGCATCCAGGCCTGCCGGCAGATTCGCACCGGTCAGCTCTGCACCCAGCAGCCCCATGGCACTGCTGTTATTGCCGCCAACTGCCTTACCATCCAAATTGTAATAGGCAATATTATTCTTCAGCATCTGTCTGTTGAACAAGGAGCCTCTGATCGTGGCATGCTCAGACTTCTGTCCGGCAATTCCTCCGAAGAAGGCCTGCAGCGGCTGAATCTTACCCTTCACTCCAGCCTTCACTTCTCCGGTGTTCAGGGAAGAAATAATCGACCCGCTCTCTGCCAGACCGGCAATCCCGCCAGCCCATGCAGTAGACATGCCTTCAGCGAGAACCGTCGCGGCAGAGTAGCTGTTCTTGATCTCTCCCGCATTCAGACCGCTGATTCCGCCAGCGATTGCCTGAGCCGAAGCTACACGGATATCGCCGTAGACCATTGATTCAGTGATGAAGCCTTCCGCACTGTTCTCACCGGCAATGCCGCCTGCGGCCAGTGCAGATGTAACATCAATGTCGCCCTTCGATACAGCCTGGTGAATTACACCAGCGTTACTTCCGGCAATGCCGCCAATCCGGCCTGCTCCGGCAAGCTTCACGCCTTCATTCGTGACCTTCTCCAGAGTTCCCTGATTCACGCCTGCTACCCCGCCTGCGGCAGCACTGCCAGCCACGGAACCGCTGACCTTCACATTCTGGATAACGGCACCCTTATGGTTGATCCCGGCAGCAATACCTGCATTCACTGCGCCGGAGAGTTCTGCTCCGGTAAAGTTCACATTCAGGAGCTGTCCACGGTGATCCTTGATAAATCCGGCTGTCTGCTGGCCGGAGGCTTTCAGAGAAAGTCCGTTTAGCGTATGGCCTTGGCCGTCGAATACGCCTGTAAAGCTGTCGAATGCCGTCCAGTAGCGTCCGGCAAGGTCGATATCTGCTTCAAGCAGGATCGTTGCCAGCCCCGGCTTGTTCTCTGCCGTTCTGTTGAACAGCTTGTAATAATTCAGTCCAGTCTCGTTATAGAACATGACTGCCCCTGCAAGCTGCAGCGGAGTCTGCACCGTAATGGCCCCGCCCGTCAGGTCATTCAGGAAGCTAGTGTCATAATCGATACTCCATAGTCCTGAAGCCAGCGGATCAACAGCTGCTGTATTTACGGCAGCTGCGGCTGCACCTGTGTTGCGGCCTACAGCGGACAGTGTGCCTGTGTAGGAGGAACTAATAATTTTACCGTCACGGAAGTTGTAGCCGACCAGTGCACCCTTGGAGACATTGTCCCCCGCAACCGCAACGTTAATCTGCGGCACATTTGCGTACACGCTAGTAAGCGTTCCGTCATTATAACCGGCGAAGCCGCCGTTATAGGAACGGGTCGAAGACTTCACTCCGACAGTAGAAATCTTGCTCTGTAAAGCATAAGACTTGCTGATGCTGCCGCTTCTCTCCACGGAGGCTGCGAAACCGCCGCTGCGTGTGTCGAAGCCGGTATTGCTGATGTCACCGGAGGCATAGGAATCTGTGATCGAGTAATGATCTACAGATCCGGCGAATCCGCCGACATAAGAGCCTAATCTGCCGCTGACAGTCAGCTTGCCTGTAGCATAAGACTTCTGAATCTGTCCGGCAAGCGTGCCGTTCTCACCCAGCAGTCCGGCGAAGCCGCCTGCATACATCGTATTATCCTGATTCGTATCTGTAATGACTACCGGAATATCCGTATGGCTATTCGTAATCAGGACATGATCGGCCATACCGATGACCCCGCCGACGCGTGTATTCGGCACCGATTCACCCAGAGTAACCGCCGAACCGATAGTGATGGACTGGCCGGAGCCGGCGGTCACCTTACTGTAATGAAGCTCACCGCCGTCTCCCCAGCCGACAAGCCCGCCGGCATTGATCACTCTGCTGTTATCTGCGTTCACACCGCTTCTGACAATAGTGTCCACAATGATACCATTACTGTATCCGGCAACTCCGCCTGCACTCACAGTATTACCGCCGGTTACCTTCAGACCGGAGGCCACCTCGGAGCTATAGATGGAAGCATCCGTATTCTTACCTGTCAGACCGCCCGCATAGAGGTCAGCACGATGGTCTGTTCCGGTGACTGTGATCTGTCCATCATGAACCTTGGCAATGTAAATCCCTTTATACAGCGGATATGCCTTGCCAAAATCAAAGCCCTGATTGATATCCTGGGCTGAGATCGTTCCGGCGATCCCGCCGACCGCTACCTCACCGCTCTTCGCCGCAGCTTGAAGCTCAGGCGACGAATCTGCGTTGTAGATGATGGAGTTATCACTCTCTCCCACAATACCTCCGGCAGTAATCACTTCACCGGCGGCCTGCAAAGAAGCCTTGAACTTGGCGTCATTGATCGCCGTCCGGGAAGCCGATCCGGCAATCCCGCCGAGCACAGCCTGCAAGCTGTCGCTGGTCGTAGCCAGCTTCACGCCTGACACCGCTGCATGTTCAACATCGAAGCTGCTGCTGTTATCCACAGAACGGGCCAGAATGAAGCCGAGTCTGCCTTCCTTCGCGCCCACTACACCGCCAGCCGTACCATTAGCTGTCAGCTGCACACCGCTGCCGGAGCCGGTTACTGTAACATTGCGGATGCTGTTCCCCTGATCGGATTGACCGATCATACCGCCAAGGATGGAGCCAAGCCCCCGCGCTTCCAGGGTTCCGTCTGCAAAGCTTACGGTCAGCCCTTCAGCTTGACCGCTCTGGTAATGTCCAACCAGTCCGCCAACCGTGGCTTCCATTCCTGTGGAGGAAATCCGGTATCTCGAATTGACCTCAAGGGCCAGCCCCGTCGCACTACCATTCTGAACCCCGATAATCCCGCCGATAACGGCATGGTCAGCCGCACTACCGATGCTGCCGTCCTTATCGTGGATGACATAGGTGTCAGCTGTAATATCCGCTGTGTTGTCGCCGATCAGACCGCCGGCGATGCCGCCTTCAGCTACTGTCTCAATCCGGCTTCCGCCGTCCAGCGTAAGCTGCAGACCGGCAACACTGCCTGAGTTCTGGCCGATGATGCCGCCGACAATACCGCCGCTGACCTTAACGCCCTCAAGCAGCTTAAGGTCCACATTCTTGACCGTACCCAGGTTCGTTCCGGCCAGTACGCCGGTGTAGCCGTTACCGGCAACCGAGAGCGGCTCAAGATTCATGTTCTGTACTGTAGCATTAGTTCCAATGATTCCGAACAACCCGGAATGAGTATATACCGGTTGCAGAGTCAGACCGTCGATCAGCTGGCTCTTCCCGTCGAACGTTCCTTCAAACGGGCCAGCTTCCTTATCACCGATAGGTACCCATTGCTTTGATTGGATATGAATCGGATTCAGCACGGTCACGGTTCTGTCCTTAAAGCCGAATTGCTCCACACCGGCAATCGTGCCGTTGACAATTCCCGCCAGACCGGCAAGCTCCGCTTCCGAGGTGATCTCGAAGCCGATCGCATCCTTATCCTTCGTATACCAGTTGATATTGGCATTTACGTTATTGCCGTTGTCTCCGCCGCCGGTATTGGCAGTGCGGTTGACTTCGGGATAACGGTATGCCGCGCTCAGCGAGCCGTATTTCCAGGCTCCCTCGAAATCCCAGCCCGACAAGCCCGGGAATACCGTTCTGTCCTTCAGGGTCTCCGACAGAATGGTGGTCAGCCGGACATGCACATTCAGCCAGCGGTGATTGCCCTCTGCGAAATCAGGCAGATCGCGGTTAATGTTCAGTCCTTCGTCTTTAATATAGTAAGACTTGTAGAGCAGTTCTTTGCTTGCATTATCATAACGTCCGGCGAAGCCGCCGGCATAAGCGGTCTTTTTCTCGGCTACATTAACCTCTGCTGCCGAGTAGACGTTGCTTATTTTACCGTTTGTAATTCGGCCAACGAAGCCGCCGGCGTAAGAATTATCGTTCGCAGCGTTAACACTTTTCGCCACATAGGAATTCTTGATGGTCCCGCCGGACAGTTCCCCGATCAGACCGCCTACAATGGTATAGACTTCGTTCGCCGTAACCTTGGAAACGGAATACGATTGTTCCACTGTACCGGCTGTATTTCTGCCGATCAGTCCGCCCAGGTAGACCGAGCCGCTTGATGATCCTTGAGCATTGCCAGTAACATCAATATCTACATAAGAGCCAATTACCGCACCGGCATTGCTGCCTGCCAAGCCCCCGGCATGGGTACCCTTCCCTTCAATGGTCAGGTTCGCATTGGAATACGTGTAATAGAGTGTTCCTGATGCCGTGTTCACACCGGCCAGACCGCCGATGAGGGAGGAATTGCCTCGTGAGATCACCGAGATTTTATCGGTAATGCTGTTGTTGGCAATCAGCGTACGGTTCTCGCCGACCATACCGCCCACAATGGCATTTGCGGAGGTAGCTGAGACCGTACCCAGTGTACGGGTATTCTGAATCGTGCTGACCGAGGTCGCAGGATTCAGTACCGGATCCATACTCTGGGCTGCATTGAGACCCACGATGCCCCCGACATAAGAGGACACTGCACCGTCGTTAGCCTTCAGATTCAGACCGCTGATATAAGTGTCCACAATAATGCCTGTAGCACTGCCGTGGTTATATCCGGCCACTCCGCCTGCAGTAGCGCGCGGCGCGTTAATGGTCAGACTCACCGCTGATCCTGCCAGACGTTCCAGCCTGGAGGACTCATTGTAGCCTACAATACCGCCAATGTAGGCATCTGCAGCCGCTGGCCCTGCCAGAATCAGCATATTCTCCACATTGACCTTTTTGCTGTCACTGCTGATGCTGCTGTCCGTAAGGGTGCCTGCCAGACCGCCGACAGACGGCTTCGCCGCTTGGGCCTGGATGAGCATCAGAGCGCCATTTTCTGCGTTCACTTCCGGCGCTGTAATATCTGTCGCTGTAGCTGCTCCAACGATCGCTCCAGCTTTGGCATCTGCCGCTGTCAGCGTAATCATCGGTTCAGCACCGGGAACATTCAGTACAGCAGATGCAATGCCTGCACGTGCTTCAGACGCCGATACGCCTTCGGAATGTCCGGCGATTCCGCCCGCTTCCGCACGGATACCGCTGGCTTCAATAGACAGCTGGGTCACTGTAGCGTTAACCAGCTGTCCGGCATTGAAGCCGGTATTCCCGCCAAGCTGGTTATCCGCACCACTTGCAGTGATAACTACATTCTCTGCATGATTGTAAGGAGTGGCTGCGGCCGAATGGTTCTCGCCGAACATACCGCCGGCTTTTACCGAAGCGCCTGTAGCCTTAATGTCAATACGATTCGTGTGCCCGTTGAACCCGGCAGCCGAGTTATGCCCTGCGCCGCCGCCGAAGCTCACCTTGTCGGCCTTCAGCTCTGTGCGGATATCCTGTACCTGTGCAGGCACAGCAGCAGTTCCGATTACCGCATCAGCAGTCAGCTTGCCTGCTGCGCCGCCGATGGTATACCCGCTGGTTCCGGCTTCATTCAGGAAGCTGATCCGTGCAGCCTTTCCGCCGGTCAGCGTCAGCGGCTTCGTGTTCACGCCTACGAGTCCGCCAAACGTGACATTATACTGCCCGTCCGGTGCACCCGCTACCGCAGCCTTGAGCACCAAGGTGCTGTAGTCAGCCGATTCAGCATCTCCAGCAGTAACTCCGCTGACCGTACCTTGTGCGTTACCGGCAATTCCGCCGGCAACCCCTCCAGCAGAAGTGACCTGCAGCGTTGCATATTTAATAGAAGAATTAGTCACGGTTCCTTCCAGGTAGCCGGCGATTCCGCCGATGGTACCATCAGAAGTGATACTCAGCAGGTCCGCTGCAGTCTTGCCGGTCACGGACGATGCAATGGTTCCGCCGATTTCGTAACCCACAGTACCGCCGGTATATACATCCGCAGTACCTTTAACCTTCAGTTCGCCGGTGGAAGAGGTCTGAGTGATGTTCCCGCCCGTATCATAACCGGCAATCCCGCCGGTGTAGACTCCTTTGCCGCCGTTAACTGAGATCAGCTTTCTATTCTCAAATACTCCTGCCGTAGCGTTGCTGGTAACCAAGCCGCCTGCGGCATATCCGACGAATCCGCCGGTAGCTACATTCTCTGTGCCTGTTGCTGTAATCTGCTGTGTATTCGCATAAGGATGCGTCCAGGTGAATTTGCTGCCGGTATATCCGGCAATCCCGCCGGTATATACGTTCTTGCCGCCGTTATTGGTAACCGGCGCTGTATTCACAAAGGTAATGGAAGCCTCACGGCTGCCAACCGTACCTGTCGCGCCTACCAGCGCACCGGCTGCCGAATTCACTGCCGCTGCTGCATTAACGGTAATTGCACCATTATTGGTAGTCATGTTGGAGAACACGACGGTGTTGTCCACTTTACCGGCAATCCCGCCTGCCGCAACCTGACTTCCGCCAGCAATGGAGACAGTAGCCGTATTGATGATTGGCGTATCTTCATCATTTAGACTAAGCGTTCCTGTCGTATGCCCTGCAATCCCGCCTGCGGTGAGCACGGAGCTGTCCGTCCCCTGGGCAAGAATCGCTCCATGGTTGACCACTTTTTTGATGATGATGCCTCTGGAATCGCCATAGCCCATAATTCCGCCAACATCGGCTGAACCATACGCTGTAACGGTTCCGTTATTGATAGAGTTCGAGATCATCCCTTCGCCCATCCCGACAATACCGCCCGTGTAGGAGTGGTACGGAGAAGCGTCCGAAGTGATATTGATCTGGTTGGTAATGTCAAACACAATGCTGCTGCCGCTCATTTTACCAACAGCAGAGCCGGCATAGACATCATAGGTTACTCCGGTCACAGAGATGGTGCCTGATTCAAAAATCAGGCCGCCTACTGTACCGCCTGCCATGTTCCCTACCAGACCCTGGTAAGAACGGTTCGCTACTACATTCAAACCGTTAATCTTCTTCATTAATCCGCCTTCGGTGATTAAGGTTCCCCGGAAGGGATGCTCGGCCGTACCGATAGGCACCCACTGGTAAGCGGAGAGATCCAGATTGTCGGTAATCTCCATAATTTTACCGCTCAGCCCGTTTACCTTACCTTCATTTACGAGCTTGGCTACACCTGCCAGCTCTGCAGCAGTCTTTATTTTGAAGGTATCATTCGTTGGCACGTACCACTCGGTCCTAGCCGCGCTGTCCCATGTCTGCGGATCAGCCTTAGCCATGATGCCTCCGGCAACTGCGGCAACAACAACTACCGCCAGTGCTATTAGATAACCTATCCATGATTTTCGCTTCAAAGCCATATTGACACCACCTGAATTGGATTGTGACTTAAGGATTTCCCAGAGAAGTGTGCCCGCCCGCTTACGAGCGAACGGGCACATCCTTGTTATTGCTTGGCTGTAATGAACTGATCCAGCCGGATGGCAACGGCTGCCGCCTGTTCACGCGTAAGCGGACTTGACGGGTTCACCTTGTTGCCTTCCCCGAGAATAATGCCGTTCTTAATGCTCATTGCCACGGCTTGTCTTGCCCATGCCGGAACCTTGCCCTTGTCAGTGAAGCCGCTGAGGATCGAAGTAACTTCGGCCTCGCTAAGTTCACTGCCCGGTTGGACCTGATTCAGCAATCTGCCGAGCATCGTCATTGCTTCAACTCTTGTCAGCGTATCCTTAGGCGCATACTTGCCGCCTTCAAGTCCGGTAACAATACCGAGTTCGGCTGCAATGGAGACACTGCGGTTATACCAGCTGCTGCCGCTGACATCACTGAAGCCTGCCGAAGCTGCCTGCTTGTTCATGAGACCTGCAACGCGCAGCAGAATGGTTGGATATTCTGCCCGGGTCACTTTGCCTGCCGGATCGAACATGTCCGCAGATTTCCCTAGCACGAACAGCTTGGCGGATGCCGCTGCAATGCCTTCCTTGCCCCAGCCTGAAGGCATATCCTTGAAGGTCTTCTGGTTGCGGATGAAGAAGAGGCTGCCTTCGCCCGTCAGCTGTACATTCACTGCCGTACCGCTGCTGTCCAGCTTCCACGGTACCGTTGTCCAGTTGCCGTCTTTATCCTTAAGCACCATGGCCGTAATCTCCTTGGCCGCAAGCGGCGCAGGAATGGCAATCTTGGCTGCCAGCGCCGGTGTCCAGCTGCCCTTTGGCAGGTTAACGTTCACCGTTACACCTTGCCCTGCCGCCATCAGCGTGAAGCCTTGCTGATCCGAAATAGCCTTCATCGCCTGCTGGTCAGCAGTGCTATTACCGCCAATGCCGATAGTAAGCCCTGCGGTTACACTTGCAAGATTCTCAGGTGCAATGACCAATTGGCCCATAGGAACTTCAATCACAATCTTCTTCTTCGCGCTCAGCTGCTGCTGAACCACACTCTGGTCTACACGGATACTGAATGCTTTGGCATTCGGATCGGTGGAGCTTACTGTGAGGTCACTGCCTGCAACTGCTTCTTTATCCGTAATCCGGATGATAGCTGTAAGTCCATCCCACTCCGCTGTCACGGGCTGGCCGTTGACGGTAATCTGGGCTGCCTGTTCCGGTGCTTGCTCTTCAACAACTCCCGGTACTGCACCACCGCCGCCGCCGCCAGCACCGCCTCCACCGCCTGAACCACTGCTGGTCCAGACCGACGCAGCTACACTGCCGGAAGCCTTAACCAGCTTGTCCAGCGAGGTACGCTTAGCCAGCACAATGGTGGCGCCCGGATGAGCAGTTACTATACCATCGAGCGGAAGCAGACTCCATGAGCTTACATTTTCTTCATACTTCAGGATTTCAGGACTTGACGAGAAGACCTTGTACGAGATCTGCTGTCCAGTCATATCTCCGGCCGAAGTCACCGTAATCTTCGTGTGGTTGTTGTCTCCGCTAATCGGAGAAGATACGGCTTGCACAGTTCCTAATTTTTTGGGATCGGGAACAGCTACGGTTGCCGCAAGCATTCCCTTAAGCGTTACACCCTCGGATACCTTATACTCAGCCTCAATCAGGCTGGAGCCGGTGGCAAGTGCGGTAACATTGCCTTTGGCTGACAGGGATACCGCATCACCTACAGCAACCTCATAAGTCAGGTTATCCAGATCCTTACCGGTAATCGGCTCTTCCTTGAATTTCGGCTTGCCATTGTCATCCTTGCCATCCGACACCTTGAGATAAGCCTGGATTTGGCCTGCCGCACCCGGTGTCAGCGTCTCCGCTCCCTTCAGAACCAGGGCAACCGGTACTTTGAAGCCTGCATTCGTAATATCCACAACTGCTGTGTTCTGATTGCCCGCTTCGTCCTTAGCCACAATATTGAGGGCTACGGAAGGTTCAGCCGAGTCAATCTTCACATTTCCGTTGAAATCACCGCTTAACGGGTCCACGGTAAGCGGAGCAGAAATCTCAACATCCTTGTATTTCCCATCCGGCTGTAACTGGCTCACGGTATACACTGCGGCCAGCTTCGTTCCTGTAGTTGTTGTTCCGGCTACACGAACGGCACCCTGTGCAGTACGTTCACCCGTTACCGGCTCTGTGAGATACAGCACCGGTGCGATTGTATCTACCGTCAGATACAGCATGGTCACTGAGATATCCTTGGTTGCCGTATTTCTGGCCCTGAGTTCAATCGCATACGGCCCGTCCGTCTGGAACTGGTCGAGATTCAGTATGCCTTCGCTTGTGCCATCTGCTTTGTTCTTCAGAGCTACTGTCCCAATGGATTTGTCAGCGTAGAAGGCTTCCACTGTCACATTGGACTGGCTTGAAGATAGCGTCAGCTTCTGCTTCGTTTCATTCGTTAACAGGTTCACGTAGTTCCCGGAAGAGGCATCTGCCGTCCCTGATGAACTCAATACCGTCAGCTTCGGCAGGCTCGGAACCGGCAACCATTTGCTGCTGCTGCTCTGCCGCTCGGCATAATGATAGTTCTGATGCTTGTCGGCATCCTCGGTTGGAACCGTTGCTGAAGTAACGCCGATGACGTAATTCTGCTTCACTTCCAGCCCGACGTATTTCACCTTGCTCAGATCAATCACTGAGCCTTCAAGGCTGCCCTTGTAGACTTCATCTGTTGTAGATACAGCCTTCCAGCCGCCGATCAACAGACCTTCGTATTTACCTGTGGATGCATTCCAGTAAGGCTTAAGCTCCTGTTCTGTGTACAACAGCTCTCCGAACGGAGCATATTCACTTAGTTTGCCTTCAGCATCCAGCTTCGCATCAATCACGTAGCTGTGCTCGAAGCCGCTCTGTCCCGCTTTCTTCGCTCCCGGCTTGAAGGAGAGTGAGAACAATCCGTTGCCGGCAGGCTCAACAATGACATCACTGACACTCTGCGGTGCCAGCGGATCAATGATTTCAAAGCGCTGCGGCGAAGTCTTCGTCCCGAAGTTCGCGCTGGATTTCAGCTCGGCCCGCAGGTAGTAGTTGCCTTGTCTAAGCAGCCCGCGGATATCCTCGGGATTGCCCATCAGTGTTACATTGGTGACATCGATCACTTTGCTGCCGCTCGTAATTCCGCCGCTGACCGAGCCGCCAGCTCCGACCGGTACATCCTTGGCGATCAGCATACCCGGATCACCCGTCTGCAGAATCTCTTGACCATTCAGCATTTCCTTGCGGTTTGTCACCGCATCCTCAGCCAGATACAGGTTCACTGTATCGCCTTCGGCTGCGTTAGCCACTTTCCAGGAGGCTGTGAACTTATTCGCGTTCGTGTTGTCCTTCGCCAGGTTGACTTCACCCAGAGTAGGCAGAGTAGGAACGTTAAGCAGCTTGGTATCAACTGCCGAGACGGCTGTCAGCTTCCAAGTGCCGCCCTTTGTGGCTTCATTCTCAGGAATAATGATATAGGCTCTGCGAATGTCCACTTCATTGCTGAGTTTAGACCCATTGTCCGTTGTATAGCTTGCAGGAATATATTGTGTAAAAGCATTTGCCGTAGGATCAGTGTTCGTGTTATCGAATTTCACCGGATAAAGCTTGCCTGAAGCATCCTGCAGCTTGAATTCCGGCATTTCCTTGCTGCTGTACTCCATCTCAATGATGGCATTGCCGGCTACGCCGTCCATTGGAATCTCATGGATTCTGCCGCCGTTCTTGACCGTAATGCCGCCTACGCCGACATTGATCGATCCGTTCTCGACATATTTGACGCCTTCTTCTACCTCGCGGTAGATAATTTCCTGGTTCTCATCCTCAGTAGCTACCTTGGATGTGGCCAGCGTCTGCACCCCTGCACCAATCACCATCAGGCGCGGTCCAAGCTCAGGATCATCCACCACCAGATGGATCATGCCTTCCGGCAACTGATCGGTCGAAGTGCCGAATTCAATGCCTCCACTCCAGTAATAGGTGATGCCGAGGGAGATAAACAGAATACCGATGCTGCCCCAGACCTTGTCATTATTGACCCCAAGGAACATACTGGACAGCGGCATACCGCCGACAACCGGTACATCGTTCGGAATCTGCACCTTGGAGCTGATGTAGCCTTCAAAATCCGTGCGGTTCTTCTCCAGATTCTGTCCGACGAAGATACCCGCCTTCCCGATGATGATATCCCAGCCGCCGATATCCATCTCCGCCTCCACGCGCACGAACCATGGGGTTACCCACTGCGCTTCGAGCAGCGCTTTGGTCAGCATTGGAAGCCGGTCATCTTTATCCGCATCCGCTTTGGCGGCGAAATCCAGCTTGCCTTCCACCTTAAGACCTGTGCGTTTCACCGTCAGGTCCACATCGCCGAAGAAATACGCCGGAGCAATCCCGAACCGCATGCCTACGCCTGCTTGAATCGTTAACGGGAATGGATCTTGTGCCGTGCCGCCGGCAATCGTGTCCGCCAGCTCACGCACTGCGCCCCGCACAGCGGTCAAATAGGTTGCACCCGTGACCAGGATACCCGGTTTCGGAAGCTCTGCCCCGAAGGCAATTACATCCGGAAGAATCCGGCCGTCTTTTACCTTCTTGAGCGAGAATTCAATCTCCACGCCCATCATATTCTTCAGCTGGGCCGCGAACTCCAGGCCGTATTCATTGCCTACGCCGTCGCCCTGCACAGCATGCTTGATAGTAACCTTGCCGCTTGGTTTATCCGGGCCCTTCTTTTTGTCCGCGTCCTTCTTCTTATCCGGTCCGAATAAGCCCATCTCCTGATTAAGATCGAAGCCCAGGGAGGCATCAACGCCATAGAAGCCGGCACTGTTGAAGATGACATTCTTAATCTCGGAGTTAATGATCTTCAGGGACATCGAGCCGCCGAAGGAAATCCCATTCTCTCTAAGAATGAAGTCATTGAAGGAGAAGCCAAAGCCGTCAATGGAGAAGCTTGGTGCCCCGAACAAAGACTGCTTGTTAAAGTACACATCCTCAATCATGATCTGGCGCAGCGGATTCAATCTGTCGCCCACGCCGCCGACGGCCCATTTCAGACTGCCGTTCTGGCTGTCGTCTTCCGGATTGCCGTCATTGCCTTTCTCTTCTTTTTTATCATCATCCTTGTCTTTATCTTCATCGTCTTCCTTCTCCTTAGGATCGAAGTCCTCTTCTCCAAGTGACTTGTTGAAGCCGTTGAAGAAGTCGAGGGTCCATTCGCCCTTGTGGAAGACGAATCCGCTGCTCGCTACGCTCAGCGTTCCTTCACCCTTGACGAACAAGGTATCCAGGAAAGGCAGATCGCCGGGAAGGGTGTTGCCGAAAATATCCAGCTTACCGCGTACAAAAGACAGGTCTTTACCTTTATAAGCTACAGCATCATTAATAATTGCCGGTTCGGTCTTGGTATCCACGATGACCTGCTCTTCGTCACCTGTACCCACCTGCTTGATCATGCCGCGGACAGTTACCAGAATCTCACGGTCGAATTCCGGGTCCTTGGCTTCCGCTTCTTCCTTGAATTCCTCGAAGTCCTCTTCTGTTGCAAACAGCTTGTAAGCATACATTGGAGTCTCTTTCAGCGCTTCTTCATCCATAAATTCACTGATATCGAATTTCGGATCAACCGCTTTGCTCGCTGCGCCGAACAAGGCCTTGGTTTTCTTATATTCGGTAACCGCCTTGTACAGGAACGAACCGTCCTTGAAAGGCTTGCCCGGGAACAGAGAATTCAGCTGATCCACCAGCTCATCCTTGACAGATGAACCATTCGCAAGGCCGCTGATATCTACAGCTTCCTTGTATACCGCCATTACTCCGGCTTCACGGATACGTGTGTCGTTATTATCGGTAACCAGGAAGGATTGCGGAGTCGTCATATCATAGAGAGCCGCTACTTCCTCATCCCCGCCGGCATCGCCCTTGTAATCAATCTCCACCTGGTATTCACCGAGCGGCAATTCCGGTCCAAGCCCGGCTTCCAGCACATTGCCGCCTGGATCCACCTGGTCACCGCCGCGGTACGTAATCCGCATGGCGCCGGAGAATCCGTCATCCGTCGGCTGCATCACCACTGCATCCTGAACATTGACTTTGTACCGGTTACCGTCTGCTTTATTCTTGAGGTACAGGTCAAAGTTCGGAGCGGTCGTTGCATTGCCCGTATTGTAAGCTTCAATATTCGACAGATTGACTGTCAGATATTTCACATCTGTGCTATACAGCTCTGCAGGAGCGAGTGCATAGGAATACGTTGCAGTTGCTTCTCCCACCGGCGGCAGGAGAATGAAATTGGTACGGGTCGATTCATACTGGGCTTTGATGCCCTCATCCTTGACGCCTTCGATTTTGCCTTGCGTTTCCGGGCTTCTTGCGGAAATCATATACTCCCGGGTAACCGGCCAAGGTCTGCCTTTGGCTTGAACGCGGAAGGTTGCAGTAACCGCATCACCCGGCTTGTACTTCGGCTCAATGCCCATCGCCGCTTCATCAGGTGTGGCTGACTTTTTGAATTCCAGCATTTTGCTGCGGGAATTCTCCAGGACCGGATTGCCGTTCTCATCCAGGATATCTTCGCCCTTTTCATTCTGCCTGACGAAGCTGAGGCCACTTTCCAGCGTCATCTCCACTTCAATTTTGGAGTGCTCCATATTGTAGGCCTGAAGGTTCTCTACTTCGGCTATAACGTCGAAGACACCGTTTTTCTCATATTTTGTCGGCACTCCTCCGCCTTCAACCGGCTCGGTAGCCAGCTGCTGAACCTGATCTACATAACGGATCGAGAACACTTTATCCGGAGCTGTCAGTTCACCCAGACCGTAGACAGTCTCGAAGCTCTGGAAGCCTCCCGGTGCCAGCTTCTCCGGGTTCCAGTAGAAGGCAACTGCGGAATCCGCTGTGCCGAAATCATTGGTGTCTCTAGTGAAGTCCAGATTCGGATGGATTTTATAATCCCATTTCGTGTTCGCCAGGCCGTTCCAGTGGCCGACAATCATCTCATCCACAATATTAATATTCTGTTCGGCAAAGTTATTGAAGCCGTAGGCTACCACATTGGTTGCCTGAGGATTCGTCAGATCCAGCTTATCGCGCATCACCCAATAAGCAGGAATCTTGAAGTAAGCTCTATCCTCAAAGGGAATACCCGGATCGTCCTCCGGATTATGCACCAGCTTCCGCTCTACCTGCAGCGGGGACTTGTAGGCTGTACCAATCTGGAACTGCGGCCCGTCGTTGCCGCCGACCATCGTATCCAGCAGAATCCGGCTGCCGATCTGCACCTGCGCCCCGCTCTTGTTATTCACTTCATAGCGGATATTGACGTTACCGGAATTCACAGCATCCTTGCTGTCGGTGTAGAGCATCAGAATCTGCTTGATCTCTACGCCTTTAATCTTCCAGATCATCTCAAGCTGCTTGGTGCCATTGGAATTCTCCACCACTTTAGGTGCAGTAGTCTCTGAATAATGGCTGGCGTCGAACTTGTATTTATTGCCGTAAATATAATCGGTTCCATCGATCCGGAACGTCGTGAACGACGTCTCCGGGTCATCTCCCTGGAACAGCAGGTTAACATTATTGTCGTTCTTACGGATTGGCTGACCCTCTACAGTGCGAATGCCGTAGCGGCCAGTCTCGTTATCCACAGTGACCTTAATAAAGTCATTCTGGATCATGGTTGTCTTGGTACTGCTGGCCGCCTCGACGAGAGCATGGAAGCTCTCGGAGGTGGACAGAAATACCATGATTAAGGTGAGCATTACCGCTACTGTGCGTTTCAACAACTTCACCAAGTATTCCCCCTGTTCTTGTTTCAACTATTTCAGATTGCCGACAAAGAAGGTAGCAAATTCGCGGTCCCGCTCCTGGGTTCTCACCACAATGGTGTACCAGCCTGTTTTCGGGAAGGTGACCTTGAAATTACTGCTCACCAGTTCAGCGTAGCTTAGCTTCTGCTTCACCAGCTTCAGCTGTCCTTCGCGGTACAGACCAGGGTAATACAGAATATCGAACGTTCCTGCCTGATTGACCTTGTCTACTCCGCCTACCTTCATCAGGTTGAAGCCGGATACCTTGAAGGTAATGGTGTTGGTATTGAACAATGCAGATTCGCCGGAGGAAGCCGAGATTAAGGTATCGTTACCGAAGACCAGTAATCCGCCGTCCTTCACGACCACCACATCCTGATAGACCACCGACTTATTGCCTACCTGATCAACCGCTGTATATGTGGCGCGCTGGCGTCCAAGCTTGCTCAGATCCAGCCCGCTGACCGATACTTTCACGTTAGCCTCAGCCGATACATTATCAGATACGGTGAACCCGCCGAGATCCGTACGGAAGTTAAAGTCTTTCTTGTTCTGAACAATCCCTACTGTTTCCTTGTTCAGTGCCAGCTCAGGTGCTGTGTTATCAAGTCCGGCAATGGTTACCGGAACCTTGTTCACATTGCCCAGCAGATCCGAGATGGCAATGACCGCTGAACCGCTGTTCTCAAAAGCACGCGAGTAGCTGTACGTTCCATCCGCTTTACTGATCTGGTTCGTATAGGCGGCTCCACCCTCAATAGGTCTTACGCCTGAGAACATCTGGTTAGGGGCAGCAACTGTGCCGCTAAGCGTAACCTTCACTTTGCCTTTGGCATATTTCTGTCCGCCGATGGTAACAATCTGATCAGCCGGAACCGCTTTGCCTTCGGCATCTACAAAGGTATAAGCCACTTTATCCGGTACTGGCGGTGCAGAGAGAATATTCGTTACCTTCTCTTTGATAACTGTCGTATTGCCGTACACATCCACCACAGTGAATGAAGCTGTTCCATTCTCCATGAGTGTAATGCTCTTATCGGCACTGATAATGTTGAACGCTTTAGCGGATGCATCCGCCTTCTCTACCGTAACCGTAACTCCGGTAGAGAACAGCACATTGCCGCTGTTATCCTTCAGGGTGCCGAAGGTCTGGCTTCCATTCTCGCCATATTGGTAGGAACGGACTACTTTCACCCTTGGCACTTCCTTGCTGATGTTCGCAACCGTAGCTTTAACCGTATTGATATTTCCGGCAGCATCCTTAATTTCGAATTCGAATTCGCCATTCTCCGTGAAGGTATAGGCTGTCTTGCCGCCATTGTTCACAACCGTCACCGGCTCAGAGGTGCTCTGGAGAAGGGCAACCACATTACCGTTCGTGCTCTCCATGTATGAATATTCAATGGTCCCTTCGGGAGCAGTACCGTCAATATTCTTCACGACCAGATACAGAGTATCTGTCCGGTCCGGATCACTGAGATCGGTCAGATCGAAGCTGTAGTAACCATTCTCATAGATCTTGAAAGAATTCCCTGTCCGCACAGGTACCGAGGGATTAATCTTCGATGGCATTACCCGGATACCCGGCGGGACCGTGATCTCAATATCCGCTCCAACCTTGGCATTGACCGGGCTGTTCACGCTGAGTGAAGCAAGCGCATAGACCGGCTGCAGGCTGGTGGACGCTCCATCGATATCAAGCTTGGCCGCTTTGCTGATCAGACCGCCCGGCGTTCTGTATTTAACCCATACCTGAACCTCCTCAGGCTTACTCGTCGGAACCTTCACTGCTACGAAGTTGGTGTAAGGCTTCCAGTTCAGCCAACTCACACCGTTATCCGGTGACACTGAATATTCATAACCGGTCTTGTCGTCTGTTTCGAGGCTAAGCTTCACAATGGCCGTGTAGCCGTCCACTGTATCACCGGACAAATAGATCAGAGAAGACTTGGCATCCGACACCGGCGCATCCGGCTTGGTCGTTGCCGAGACCTTGAAGGTTCCTGCACTTGCCTTGATCGTGCTGTTGCCAGCTCCGTCAACCGCGAGTACATACAAGCGGAACTCAGAGATTTCTCCCGATTTCAGCGAGTTGTCGTCGATGGATACGGAGCCGCCTGCCGGGACGTCTTTCCATTCTGTGGAAGACTCGTCAGGCACTTTTGCACCTGCATCTTGTCTGACCCACTGATACTTGCTGACCAGTCCTGTTTTGCTATAGAACTCTGACACGCTGATCTTCGTCTTCTGCAGCGGCAGCGGGTATGCAACACTATCAGGGCTGAAATACACTACCGGTGCTTCATTGTCAAAATAATAAGCCTTCGAATAGTAGTACGTTTTGTCGCTGTGCTTCACCATAAGATGAATGTATTGCGTTCCGTTCAACACTGTTTTAGCAGCAGGAATGTCATAGCTGTAAGTGGCTTCACTTACAGAAGCGCCAAGGCCCTTGGCTGCCAGCTTGGCATCGGGGCTGACTTCTGGTGTCACTGAAGGCTCAGCACCGTTATCCGGTGCCGGTGTCTCTTCCGGTTCAAGCGGCGTCAGTGAAGGCGCTTCTGGCCCGGAGGACAGGAATTTCATAAGGGCCACCGGCCCGATGCTTGCTGTAACTTCCGGTGTGGCCGAAGGACTTGGCTCTGTAGGAGCACCAGACGCTTCCGGCTCCGATCCGTCTTCAATTAAGCTTTTCTCAGACAGTGGGGACATGCCGGATGACTTGGAGACCTCCAGTCCGGTAAATTTACTATCATTATCAGGACGAATGGAGCTGTCGCTGATGGCGTAGCCTACATAATCGGGATGCACACCGCTGATCCGGAACGTAACATCATGACTTTTGACATAGTTAGGATTGGCTTCCGGTGTGAACTCTGTCGGAATAGCCGCCTCTGAACTCACGACTACCGCTCTTTCCTGCGGAGTCTTGATCGTCTCATTGCCCGCTTTATCCAGCGCCTTCAGATAGAGCCAGTACGAGCCGTCCTCATCAATATCCTCATAGGTAGACCGGGTAACGGTTGAGCCGGTGTAGGTCGTATCCGCCCACTTGTCGCTCGCCGGAGAATCCCCGTCCTTCACCCATTGGTACTGCACGCTGCTCACTCCGCTATGCGGGTCCTTCACCAGAGCCTGTACCGTAGCGGTATCTTCGCCGGCCATCGTAATGGAAGGTCCCTGGTTGTCCAGCTTGAGAATGCCTACTTCATGCTTCCAGTTGGAGTCGTCATTCTTGAAATCTTTAACCGGCCATACAGTCAGATCACCGTATTGTCCAACGGCTGCCAGTGCCTGATTGTCAGCATAGAAGATTTTATCTGCCTCTGAACCCGGTGCCTCTGCTTTCCAGGCATCATACAGTTCTTGATGGGTTGCCACGTAAGCTTTTTTCTTCTCATACTGCATCAATTCTCTGGCAGAATCCCAGGACATATCGGCCGTCCAGGTATGCAGATACCACTCGCCGCTGTTCCCAGCCTCGAAGGCTTCCGCCGGAGGAGCAAGCAGGTTTGTCTTGTTGTTCACTACTGACAGCTCTATATTTTCGAACTCTCCCGGATATAGCTCATCCGACGGCTGTTTGGCGGAGAGTGCATAACGCTTGAGCGCTGCATAATGATCTCCGGCTACCCCGGCGAACGGATCAGCCTTATCCTGACTCCACCAGTAGTACACCAGCCCTACAGATGGGGAGGCTTCCGCACTCATATTGGAAGGACGGTAGATTCCGCGGCTCGGCCGTTCCGTACCGCGGTCACCTACGGTAGGATCAAGATGCGGTACTTTAATAGAAGGATCGTTGGCGTCAATCGTAACCTTACCTTTTTTGGCATAGGTTGTATCCGTTGCTCCGCCTGTCTCGAACCGGTACCCGATCACCGGCTCCGTATTGTCAATGAACAGGTTCGCCCAGTCAATCTTGGAGTTGGCAAGTGAGAAGTCACCGCCCTCAATACCAGCGATCTTCTCTTCATGGATTCCATCGAAGTTCGCAGGCTGAATTAACAGGTTCCCTGCGTAATCCTGGATAACATCGGTATCCATCTGGATCGGCTCACTGCCGCCCTTGGCATCATTAGATATAGCAACAGCCTTAAGGAGCGGGGTTTCCACAGTTTTGCCATCAGGCACAGTCATGCGGAAGCTCCAATTTGGTGTATTTCGACCTGCAACATAATAGGCTTTCATTCCGTTATTGAAGAGGATGAAGGTCTTCTTCTCATCCCAGCCGGTTTTGGCAATCGCCTCTTCCGTCATCTGGAGGGTGAAGTCAATCACATCTCCCTTATTCAGCGTAACTCCCGTCAGAATCTCCGGCTGAATGCCGTTCGCGGTCTTGGAATACTTCGGACGCACGGCATCGACAATGACGCGGAAGCCGCCCCGGTCGAAGTCAAACGGGTTCCCGCTTTTCCGGTCCAGCCAGGCATTGCTGCCGCTGCTCGGTACGGTGTTGAGATTGACAACCGCTTTATTCCCTGCCGCATCGCTGAGCACGGCTTCTTTCAATTTATTATCCAGCGACAGATCCATCTGCGCTCCGCCTGTAGTTCCTCCAGTAATCAAGGGTTTCAGCGGATTATTACCGCTGTTATGGAAAGGAACACCCGTATATCTGTAGGCAATTTTTTTCTGGTAGGAATCGAGATTGTTCTCGTTAAAGGATATATTCTGCAGATACTGCTGCTGTCCGGCTGCCGGAAGTCCGGTGCCCGGATCATTAATGAACAGCTTGTGCCGCAGGAAATAATCAGAGTTCGCCTTTACCACCGAAGTCGGTCTGACCGGCTCGCTGAAATTGTAGCTGAGCGTGATGTTCTCGTCTCTTTTGACATACAGCTCTTTCTGGTTAATATTCTCGTTGAGCCGTTCTGCACCGTTGCCGGTAAAGGTATAGTTATCAATCACCGGACGCTTGAGATCCTGGAACTTGAGGTAGAATCCGCGCACACCCGCTGCTTCACCGTCATCATCGCCTTCGCCCCAGACTCTAACGGTAATCACAGAATTAGGTTTGATGATAGCCTTGGCCGACTTGTTATACCTCTGGCTGCTGCCGGTTCGTTCATTGATAATATTTTTCCCGTCAATATTTACTGTAATGGACGACTGACGGGTCCATAAGAACCCGGAGTGACGCCGCAGCACGGCGAACCCTGTAAGCATCTCGGCATGTCCGCTCTCCGCCATATTCTTCAGAAGCGGATTGTCGGCTACCTTCACCTCGAATTGAACCGTTGCTTCATTATCGTCGACACCCGCAAAGATATCTCCCTTAGCCCAGTCGTACTTGGCGTCTTTATCTTCCTCTGTCTGCTTAAAGCCTTGCACCTTGGTATAAAAGTTAAGAAACGTATTGTCCGCAGGGTAACTTAGATTTCCGACATGTTGTCCGTTTGGAAACGTAACCTCATAATCATCACCCGCAGCCTCTGCCAGTCCGCTGAAGGAACTGGGTATTAACGATAACAACATACTAAGAATCAAGCTTAGCGAGGTATATCTCTTCAATCTCCTGCTCATTAACAATTGGTGCTCCCCCTTATTCGTTCATCATTTCCTGTCCGGCATGCAGCAAGCTTCGCTGTAGCATAGATTCACTCCCTGTGCTTCCGCATTCTCCTTTCGCCCTGCCCTCCCGTGGACAAAAAATACTAGTTATAAACTACCTATTTTTTCATATCTGCGTTTATTCTATCAGGCGGCTCTAAACAAACTCTTAACAATTCTCGACAAAAGCTGCGTCAAACGCCCCGAAATAGGGTTAATACACTCGAAAAACGAAAAAAGTCCTGATTTTTAAGAGAAAATATCTAAAAACACAAAAAACCGCACTGAGAACGGCTCAGTTACGGTGGGAATGGGTTCAACTTGCAAACCCTTAAATACTGGTAGTATCCTATCCAGATACCAGCTTATCCAGATACCAACTAAAATCAGTGATGTCGATATCATCTTGCACTATCATTTTCTTTCTTGCTATCGATAGACAAAACATGAATTGCTTCTTACTGTCATCCGGTAATTTTCAGACATGGCCCAGCAGTGCTAAATCATTCGTCAAACTTGTTGATCCAGTACATCGAATTTTCTGTAGTAGACAAGGATTTAAGTACATATAGTGTCTCTTTCTTTTTCTGTTGAAAAGTTTCCGTTAGCTTTTCGGGAGCGATATCGCTTATATCTTCCAACATACAACATTCTTCAAACAATTCAATTATGCTCTGGTTGGCACTATTTTGTTTTAAAAGTTGTGCTATGTAAGGGCGATAGAGATAAGTGTGCGCTTCTTCAAATGTCAATACTCCCTCCATAAGGGAATCAAGCATACCAAGATTTAATATACATAAAAACTTTTGAATTTCTTCCGATTGGTTCAATTCAATATTCAAATTCATGTCAACACCCCTTAACTTAAGTCATCCCATGAATCCTTACAGGTGATTTGTAACTCATACTTTCCTCGGGGTAAGCTCTTCCTGTTTATAGTTCCACCAATCCAGTTGTTCATAATAAATCCTTTTGGCCCAGTAGTCTGGTCCTTCGTGAAATACAATATCATCTTCAGAAGTGAAATCTTTTCCTTCCCAGTACAAGTTAATTCTTTGAAAAGCTTCGTCTTCAGAAATCTTTGCAATATCCATCATGTTTAAAACAATGTCAAGACAGTAGATCTCCGTTGTAATGCACGTTGGAAACTTCAATTGATTTTTGACCATCATAAACCTCATACATTCCTTCACGCCCCCTCTCGATCGGTAAGCAAACAAAATAATAAAGAACAGGTCAATTACGGTGGCATCTGACCATACTCAACCTGTTTAATGTAACGGAATAGCGTTATTTAAATTATAAAGCTAAAGCATTTGATGTGCGGTTATTTTCAAAACTCATTCGGTTAACATATTTAAAAACTCATCAAAGCTGTTACTTGTAGAATATGTTACAGGGTCTAATTCTGAAGATTCTTCATGATTCCAAACGCAAACAGATGGCTCTGTTTTACCAGTATTTCTATAGTCTAAACACACAAAATCACCTGCAAATAGAACAGCAATTGGTAATAACTCAGTACCTACTAAGTTTTCGTCTACACCAATTCTCTCATCTAACTGGGTTCTAACTACTCCTATATCGTAAAATTCATCTTCCCTCTCCCCAGTTACCTTCAAGATACATAAAAACCTATCAATAGCATAACTATGGTTGTCACACTTAAAACTATTTTTCACAGGAGAAGCACCATTAAATTTTTTAATAAATTCTTTATATTGATCTGGCAATTTAATTCTCCACTTATTTTCTTTTTCAGTCAGCAGAACATCATCTGGCAATGGATATATTATAGTTTCATCCTTAACTTCCATGTCTCTACCTCTTGGGTAACTCCTTTATTGGTATTCCACCGTGCCTAAGTATTTCAGGTAATTGGATGAAAATGTAGCTTCAGCAATCTGCCCAGTATACTTAAAGTTATAAAGTAAAATAACTGCATTAATATCGTTTGATAACTCTTCCTGAACTAGTGTATTAAATTTCGGGGCAATTTGATCATCATAAGAGAATCCTTCAAGTAATAGATTTAGGTTATTACTTGCTTCTTCATAATATTCTGCTTCTCTTACTGCATCATCATATCTGCGAATCTCAAAGTGATTAGCAAATATGGATGGGATAAAATCTCCTTCATCGGAATAAGAGACCATAAGTAATCTGTCCAATTCCTCGAAAGATTTAACATTGCCAACCCACAAAGACACGAATCCTTCTTGTTCCATGTTAAGCCTCCCTAAGGTTTTAATCCATCAGGTAGAGCATCTACCCCACCCTCAAATCTATAATTAGCCCAGTTCTGTAGCCTTCTTCTAAACATATCATAATCAGTAGACGAATCAATAATTTCTAGCAATTCATTATGTGCTTTTGTTGAGCCTTTCCCACCATGCTTACCAGTGGGATTCACAAATTTAGTCTCGCTTATAAGCGTCCTCATTTCAGCAATTTGTTCGCTTGTTACTCCCCATCTTTTGAATACGTCTGCTCTTGATACCAAATGCCACTCATGTAATCCTCCTGGATGTCTGAGTCGATCTTTTATAGTATCTCTTAGTTTAGGGTCTGCCCACACTGTATTAAATTCATCAGGAGTCAGTGAATTGAACCAATCATCAAACTCACCGTCTTTAACAGTTGGAACAGAATCAAGTACATCCCCTCTCCCCTCACTCCGCCAAACCTGCCCCGGCATCTCTACCGGGCCGGGACCACCCGGCGTTGCCGGGATTAACCGGTTCGGGTAAGGGTTCATCCCTGGAAAATCCCGATTTTTTAAAACATCCGGCACTTTCTTCACCGCATCGGTCAGCGGGTCCATTACCGCGTCGGCCAGCTTGCCAACTACGCCGCTCTTGGCGATAGGTACGCCGGGGACGAGGATAGATGCAGCGTTGCCGAGCATTTCGGCTTTTTGCTCCGGGGTGCCTTCATTGAAATTATGGTACATGGCTTTGGCCGCATCTACCAGTACTTCAGGGTGATTGACAAGATAGTTCACCTTGTCCATCGTCTCTTGGGTCGTCTTCTCCGGGTCGATGACGAAGTCAAACGCGAACTTGGCGGTGTCTACCACGCCCATGACGGTAGACTCGATCAGGCCGCCAGCGAAGGCCCGGGTCACCTGATCCGTCTGCACCACTATTTTGCGCCATTTGGTCATGCCGTAGGTGTCTTCTGCCCAGGCAGAATACGCGGTGGGCACGACTGGAGAATGTATATTTGGATCATAGACCTTCTCCCTGAAATAAGTATAGGTCGTCTCGTTCTCTTTGTTCTCTGCTGTGATCGGCGTGCCGTCCGGCAACGTCACTGGCGGGCCATGGAGCCGCTTATACTCTGCCACCTGACGCTCCAGCTCGCGAATCTGTTCCGCTCGAACCACCGCTGCCTCGATGTCCTTATAATTAATCTTCGCCCACGCGCGGTATTGCTCATTCACCAGTCCCAAGGTGATGGCGAACCGCAGTTCATCACTGGCGGGTACCGTCGACCCGTCCGTCCGCAGCGGATTATAGGTGCAGGCCGATAAGGGGGAACCCTTGTATTGCGTCCGCAGGTCGGTCCTCGCATAGAAGCCCGGGTCCACGCCCAGCTTCTGCAGCAGCTCCCGCTGACGTTCCGCATGTTCATTCGCGGACTTCATATAGGCTTTGTTACCATACTTCTCATAGACAGAGTACGCCGCTTGACTTCGCCTGATTTCCCGCAGCGCCACCGCAATCTTGGACAATTGTGCCCGCGCCTGCTGCTGTGCGGCGGGACTGCCGGATGACCTCTGCTGGAACAGCTCCGATATGACTGCATCTGCTGCAAGAGGCTGCAATTGCCTGTCCACCGAAGCGTCCCTGACGTTCCGCAGCAGATCTCGAATCATGCGGCTAAGGGTGGGCGGATGACGAAGGACATCCTGCAAACCACTCGCGGCCTGATCCCGAATGCCTTGCAGCCACCAGCTGAACATACTGCCTGCCTGCTTCCAGGTGAAGGCCGGTGTGGCCTTTAACAGACTCTGAGAACATGACACCTTCAAACGTATCTTCATCAGGGTCTAAATCATCAGGGAATAGACATACTGCTGCATTAGTTTACAAATCAGCAAAGATGATTTATCAACAACCTCCTCTAAAGTTTTTCATTAGGTTTTAAAAACAGAAATTCTCTACGTTTGATAATTTCTTTGAAGTTCTCATTATCCCAAAATCCAGTATTATTATTAATATAGATCACTTCATTTAATCTCACTAAATAAACTGTATCGCCATTAAACTCAAAAATGCAGTTAGTGCTGACCTTATCCATGATTTCAAAAACAATAGTTAACATATTAACTATTGCTTTTTCCCATTCAAAGAACTTGTTAATTCTAAAACTTAAATCTTGTCGATTGATGAATTCATCCAAGAAGTACTCGGACTCATAACCGTAAAGTGACTTTGAAGTATCCATTAGCGTCAATGAAAATCCAAGCCTATCATATGTTTCAGTTATTCGAACCCCTTCTGACATTTTTTCAATTTTGTTCACGTCTAGTATTACACCCAATTTTTCCAGTTCAATACTGATATCAGTATTGGATAATTGTATCTCTTCTAACATAAATGAATATTCTAAAGCCATGAGTATTCCCCCGTTTTATGGAAGTAAGTCAATTACCTTTTTATCTTTAGTTATTACGATAACTTCATCTAAATTCTTTATAGGCCAATCAGTGAATTGCTTTTTCAGTTCACTTAGATTTCCATTCCAGTCTCCAAGATTGAGTACAATTCTTCTTGTTTGGCCTTCTTTAATTTTCTTCTTCTCTAGTTGTGAAGCGATACCACGTGGACTTGTCGTATCTTTAGGTGAATAACAATCAAATATAGTTTCATTGATTAAATAGTCAGGATCTTTATTAGTATCCGGTATTTTTGGATTCTGCTCAATATCATATCCGTTTTTAGCTAAAATCTCGGCTGCTTCATTCTCTCGTGACAACGAACGCTTAGTCTCTAAATCCATATTTTCTCTTATTGTAGTTTTATACCCTTTTGGCTGTGCATTTGGATTAGTAGCATTTATTGGCCTTGTTACTTGCCCAGGCCTTCCCCAATGTCCTCCACCTTCTGTTTGACTTGGAATTCCCCCCCTCCCCTCACTCCGCCACACCTGCCCCGGCACCTCGACCGGGCCAGGACCGCCCGGCGTTGCCGGGATCAGCCGGTTCGGGTAAGGGTTCATCCCTGGAAAATCCCAATTTTTCATAACATCCGGTACTTTCTTCACTGCATCGGTCAGCGGGTCCATCACTGCGTCGGCCAGCTTGCCGACTACGCCGCTCTTGGCGATAGGTACGCCGGGGACGAGGATGGACGCAGCGTTGCCGAGCATTTCTGCCTTTTGCTCCGGGGTGCCTTCATTGAAATCATGGTACATGGCTTTGGCCGCATCCACCAGAACTTCGGGGTGATTGACGAGATAGTTCACCTTGTCGATCGTTTCCTGGGTCGTTTTCTCCGGGTCGATGACGAAGTCAAAAGCGAACTTAGCGGTGTCCACCGCCCCCATGACGGTAGATTTGATCAGGCCGCCTACGAAGGCTTGGGTTACCTGATCGGCCTGCACCACTATTTTGCGCCATTTGGTCATGCCGTAGGTGTCTTCCGCCCAGGCAGAATACGCGGTGGGCACGACTGGAGAATGTATATTTGGATCATAGACCTTCTCCATGAAATAAGTATAGGTTGTCTCGTTCTCTTTGTTCTCTGCTGTGATCGGCGTGCCGTCTGGCAACGTCACCGGCGGCCCATGGAGCCGCTTATATTCTGCCACCTGACGTTCCAGCTCGCGAATCTGTTCCGCTCGAACTACCGCTGCTTCGATGTCCTTGTAATTCGCTTTTGCCCACTCGCGGTATTGCTCATTCACCAGTCCCAGGGTGATGGCGAACCGCAGCTCATCACTGGCGGGCACCGCCGATCCGTCCGTTAACAGCGGATTATACGTGCAGGCCGATAAGGGGGAGCCCTTGTATTGCGTCCGCAGGTCAGTCTTCGCATAGAAGCCTGGGTCTACGCCCAGCTTTTGTAGCAGCTCCCGCTGACGTTCCGCATGTTCGTTCGCGGACTTCATATAGGCTTTGTTGCCGTACTTCTCATAGACAGAGTATGCCGCCTGACTCCGTCCGATTTCCCGCAACGCCTCCGCAATCTTGGCCAATTGCTCCCGCGCCTGCTGCTGTGCGGCGGGACTGCCGGATGACCTCTGCTGGAACAGCTCCGATATGACTGCATCTGCTGCAAGAGGCTGCAATTGCCTGTCCACCGAAGCGTCCCTGACGTTCCGCAGAAGCTCCTGAATCATGCGGCTAAGCGTGGGCGGATGACGAAGGAGATCCTGAACGCCACGCGCCGCCTGGTCCCGTATGCCTTGCAGCCACTGGCTGAACATACTGCCTGCCTGCTTCCAGGTGAAGGCCGGTGTAGTTTTCATCAGACTCTGCGCCTTCGTTTCGGCCGCTTGATATTGCCCGGCCGCCCAGCGCAAGGCCGATTGCTTACGCTCTATCCGGTCACTAAGCGACTGTGCCTCCCGTACCAGTTCCTGCAGCAACCGGACCGCCTCGCGGGAGGGAGATTGCACATAACCTTCCGGATAAGCAGTCTGGACCGAACGGACCAAACCGCTGGCGCTTCTGTTCATACCGGAGACTTGCTCCTCCAGCACACGGTTCAAACGCTTCAGTCCCTGCTCCAGCTCCAGCATCCGCTTGATCTCCACCTGCTGCTGCATGGTTCACCTCCAGAGTACAAATTCCCCGTCTAGTTATTCAAGTCGTCGAACATGGAGCCCTTCACTGTGATGGTCATGCAGTCCAGTGCCGTAATGCCTTCAATAGAACCTAGAGTGCGATAGGCCAGCTTGCTCTTGCCAAGCTCCACATTCCCAACCGACACTTTAATCGGATATTCACCGTCCGCCATATTGGCGTGGGTATACAGATAGCTGTTCTTCGGGTTGACCACAATCGTAACGCGGGTCTCTTCCGTAATCTGATACATGCTCTGCCCGTTTTTTACGAATTCCTTATACTCAAAAGCCTTATTGCTTCCTGCCGTAGAGGACTGGCTATAGCCTTCCATCACTTTTTTCCAGTATTCATGGGTATCGCCCTTTACGTCCTGTGAATGCTCCAGCTCCACTACCTTTTTGCTGTAGCGGCTGCTATCTGTACTGCGGTCCATTACGGCCAGCAGCACTTCACCATTCACACCCTTTGGATTCTTGGCAGTCAGTACGCCGGTTTTACGGGCAAACCCTCCGCCCTGTTTGGCAAGCGGCTCATTGCTCAGGTTCACGGCGATCTTTTTGTTGTTGATGTAGATCAGGTCATTCTCGTAACGAAAAGAATCAATGACCCGCTGCACCAGCTCTTTATGATCTTCGGTATCGTCCTTGACCGGCTTGTACACCACGGTTTTTACCTTGAAGGAATAGGACCCTGCCGGGTTAAAATAATAGCCCGACTTCACCGGATAGTTGAAGCGCTGCAATTCCCGGTCCGTGGCGAACACGGCTTTGTCATAGCCTGCTTTACCCGCTTGTCCTTCTTTGGCCGCAGTCCGTGAAGTCTGGTATTCTTGGCGCTGCGAACGGTCTGCACTCCAGGCAATGTCACCCATACCTTGCTGCGTAAACGTACGCTTGTATTGTCCATTTACAGCTACAGCCTGATAGGCTTGATTATTCTTATCTAAATGGTACATCCAGCGGATGACATCCACAGGATACGGCTCGGTTCTCCACAGCAGCTTCTTGGATAGAGCGGTTCCGGTGTTCTGCTCGATCTTACTATCTACTACAGGCTCCGGCACTTCCTTGCGTCCATGATAAAAATACATTTCATAGAGCTTCCGGTCCGTCCCCTGCGGGAAGCTGGCGGTTGCCGTCCCGGTCTCTTTCTTTGTGGTGCAGGTGCCATTGCTGCAGCTCGTCACGTCATACTCATAGGTTCTTTGGACTCCGCCCTGGAATTCCACCCGGCCTTCTTTCACGGCAGGGGAGTATGGATTAGCCGGATTCAGCCATTTGCCATGCTCAGGGTCATCACCGAAATCCTTGCGGTCAATCACCGCGCTGACGATGGGCTGGCGCGAAATGCGGCTCCCCGGATCATTCACCACATCGTTGTTAGACACCTTATATTGCCGGAATACATCCGGCGTCGCATTGGTCACATGCAGTTGCCCTGTAGCATTGTTGATCCACTTTCCACGCGGTAAGTACAATTGGGCAACTAACGGTGCGCCGCCGTAGATCGGGAATTCCACCTGCCGGGTCAGCACATTATAGCCCAGCGGCTGCGGCTTCAGCAGCTTGACGGCGATCGGATGCGAATCGAGCACATTATTAGCGAGCTGCTTCTCTTTAGGTGCTTTCCCATCCGGGTTCACACTGAACTTAATTCGCACCTCGCTGTCCGGCATCTTGAAGCTGGCTTTCAGCAGGCGCTCCCCGTTCTTGGGAATGACAAGCTCCCCGCTCCCCTTCTGCGCCTGACCGGTGAACGTCAGCTTCGCCGCTGAAGTATCGATGGCCTTGCCTGTACTCACTTGAATAATCTCCCAACGGAAGGGAGTCTTGATCTCTTCAAGAAAAGAAGAATTTACCCGGATCTGTACTTGTACCTGTTCCCCGGCCTCTGCCTGCAGCGGCAGCTGTTCGAATTCAGCCTTTAAGTCATACTCCTGCTCGACCAATGCCAGCGGTGCAATCGGAATGTCCAAATACGTAATATTCCCGCTGTTATGGGAGATATAGACGGTTCCATACCCCCACGAGAAATACGTAGGCGGCTGGAGCACATGAACATAGTCAATCCACTTGCCGCCCTTGGACGGAGTGGCGTTGTTGGTATAGACCTTCATATTTTGAAGCTCTTTATTCTGATTACGGTACATGAAGTCCTTATACGTACGGTTGCCGCCATATTCAAAATTCAAGCCTTCGATAATAGCCTGCTCAAAGGTCCCGTCCGTGAGATAAGCGGTGAGCTTGGGGTTGTTAGTGTTTTGGTAGCGGTCAAATTTATTTGTGTTAACTTTGAATTTTTGCTGAACGGCATCATCCTCCCAGGATTCCTTAATCAGGGAGAGATTCTGAATCTGCGTCCCGCTCCACCCGGCAAACCAGGGGACATTCTCTGTCGGTACCGAGTTGCCTTCCCTGGTATAGCCGGAATATTCATATATTCCACCGTCCAATTGGATGCCATGACTGGTCCCGTAGACAATCTCATAGTAACGTTCAGCGCCGGAAGCGATCCGTTTTTGCAGCAGATCCTTGCGGTAGCTGCCCTTGGAGGTCTCCTCCTTGAAGTAATCCTTCACACCATATAAGTCCAGGTAATCCTCGTTGGCGAATTTCAGCACTTCGGCCGGAGTGGCCGGCTTCCCGCGTGCATCCGAGTACGTATCCATTTGGAAGACGGCAACAACAACAATGATCGATAGTATGGCTACAACCAGTGCTTTCTTCATCCATCTACACCTATTTTCTGTATATAGTAAAAACCAACGCGTTATATTCGGTAGATGACACATTAATTTTGTATTTTTCATCTTCAAATGTTCTAAAGGGCAGGTTATACTCTACTGTCTTCTTGGGAGCAACATAGGCCAGCATGGCATCTACAGTAGCCGGCTCAATCTTTTGCCGCATAATCGCTTCCGCTTCCTTCATTTGCATGGCATAATCGGCACCCTCGATCTCGAAATCGACCAGAATGACAAGCACGGCCTTGCCCTTGGGAGGATTCTCAGTAGAAGAATTAACCTGAAGCATAGAACCTGTATCTGTATAATAAGTGAATCCGTTGGATGTCTTAGCTGTGCCCTTAGCGGGTGCGGAGCTGATCACAGGTGTCTTGCCATCCGTGGAGATATAAGCGGTGCTGACACTCTGATCCCAGTTGACGCCTACGCCCAGCCCTGCGCTGACGAACTTCAGCGGCACGAACGTTCTGCCGTTCTTCATCAGGGCGGCGGTATCCATCGTCTTCTTGGCGCCATCCAGCGTAAATTGTCTATTCCCGATGACCAGCACCAGCTTCTTGCCGTTCAGTTCCACCGTTACGGTCTTGGAAGCCGGGGTCCAGCCCACCTTCGCCCCGAGCGCTTCACTCACGAAGCGGACAGGCACCTGCACCCGGTTCTGCTTGTCGAGAAAAGGCTGGGCATCCGGGAAGCTGATTTTGGAGCCGTCCACCACCACCCGGACAGACTGGGCGGCATACGTAGAAGCAGGGAATACGGAGCAAAGCAGCAAAACTGTCATGAGCAATGCGATTATTTTTTTCATAAAAAATCATCCTCCTGAATTAGGTATAGCCTCTTATCATCTTAACTCATCCGCCTGTTGCCCTACCGCTCGTGCTTTCTGGCAGTAATCTCTCACTTTCTCTACGATCACCTGATACTCTGCTTGTGCCAGAGCAATCAAACTCAATGTTTCCTCTACTATTCATCTTTGAAAATGGCTCCCAATTGTTCTAAACTTATATTTTCAGGCCAAATAGTTTTATGATTGTAAAAAGCCCCATTAAAAATAACATTGTTTGTCTCCACACTTGATAAGTCTACTTCAGATAAATCGGCACCAGTAAAGTCTACATTTTGAAGGATGGAATTTTTAAAAGATGCTCTCGATAAATCACAATTAATAAATTTCACATTTTTAAGCTTGGAAAACATAAAATTCACTTTCATCATACTAGAATTGGAAAAATCCACTTCCTCAACTTCTGATTCATAAAGAGAAGCTTTTATAGCCTTAGAGTTAGTTGCTTCACATCTCTTAATTATTGAGTAATCCAAATTTGCCTTTGTCAAAATCACGCCATTCATACTGACTTCAAAAAAATTAATTGATGCCAGATTAGAATAATAAAAATCAGTACTGGATAATACACATTTCTGTAATGTTGAGCCTACAAGTACCACATCAGTTAAATTCTTATCAACAAGTTCCAATTCAATTAAAATAGCATCCTCTAAATACAATTGTGTGCCTCTAGATTTTAATTCAATGATCCATAATTGGTGATCCTCAATCATTTTATTTAGTTCTTGCTGAGTTAACATCTGTTATCCCCCTCTTTCCATTCAAGGCCACCAAGGGAATTTCTCCTTTGCTTAATTCATCTTCAATATCTGGCATTGCCTTATCTAATCTAAACCCGCTTTTCTTAGGAGGGTAATTTGAGTTAAATCCCTTTACATCCCACACTCCTCCATTCCCATAGATAAACTCACCACAACCCGAACTGGAGGCCCCTTAAGTTCTCCTCTAACCTTTAATTCAAGCCCAGCCTGACCTTCTATTCTAGTTAATGTTAAAATTATGGTCTGGATTTCTTGCCAAACCTTCATACTCGTCTAGTGTTCTAGCATGATCATTGTGTTTAGAGGTAGCAAGGTAATGTTCGAGGATTAGCTCGACTTGCTCCTGTGACATCGGGTCTTTGACACGCTTGACGAAGATTCCAACAATATCGTCTTTTGCATTGGAAAAATGTCCTAGCACGTTCTCCCGCCGCATCAGAGTTAGGGCTACATTAATGGTAGTCGTTTCATATATGCGCTCACTTCTGTCGCGCCGTGGCATTATACATCCTAACATGGGTGGCGGAACGGTGAGGTAACCCCTCCGTGAGCTAAATAAAATTTAGTTTTTTCTCAAAAGATTCTTTGAACCATTCGTAATTATCTTGGATACGTTTCTTGTCAGCATCCCTTAATTCTAAATATCTTTCTAAAATCGCAGTAAGAAACTCAGATGAAAGTGACTCTCCGAATGGTTGTAAACTATCGGATGATAAATTATCCATTATTGCTCCTATCAAGGTTGCAGATGCTTTTGTTAGTTTTTTGGTGATAATCTCTTTTGCTTTTTCATGGTCAACTTCATAAAGCAAATTAAACGCAACCGCTTGAAGAAATTCATCTCCCAAATCTTCTCCGAGTATTTTGATGCAATAAGGTACTACCATTTCCTTATATCTTATGGAGAGTTCTGTTAACGCTGTAGTAACTTCATCTAAATTTTCTAAGTTAGTTACGATTGAAATAAGTTCAGTATCATCCATACTAGCAATATATGCCTCGTAATTTTCCGACCTATCCAACGCATGTGCTAAATCTTTATTGTCCATATTTCACCTCAACCTGTTAATCTTTGATTGGAATTAACTTAATAGTTGATAAATAAGGTTTTCCCTCAACTATACTCCATGTTGTTAGAACTTTGACTCTTCCATTTGGACCTTCTAATACGCTTGGGAAATCCAATCTATTTTCGGGTGTAATGTTCTTTCCTACATCTAGGAGATGTTTGCTAATGGATTGGTTACTCTCGGGTGTATCATTAAGCCCAATCGACTCAAGTTTTTTTCTCATATCATCTGAACGCTCATAATTATGCTTCATTGATTCAAGACGTTTAATGCGTTCTGCATTTTGAGGATCTGCATCAAACACCTTTCTTTGTGTCTGTCTCAACTGTTTTAATTCCCGAAGTTCCTTGCTCAACTCTTGAATATTAACGTTTACTTTACCTCTCATATATTTTTCAATTTTATCAATTGGTATAGTTGTATTTCCATCTGTATAAACCTTAATTGGTTTGCCAGTTGATGGGGCAATAACCTCTTTTACTTCAGCTTTCCCCCGCCCCTCACTCCGCCACACCTGCCCCGGCAATTCGATCGGGCCTGGACCGCCCGGCGTTGCCGGGTTTAACCGGTTCGGGTACGGATTCGTCCCTGGGAAATTCCAATGCTTCAAAGCATCCGGCACTTTCTTCACCGCATCGGTCAGCGGGTCCATCACTGCGTCGGCCACCTTGCCGACCACGCCGGTCTTGGCGATAGGTACGCCCGGTACGAGGATGGATGCGGCGTTGCCGAGCATTTCGGCTTTTTGCTCCGGGGTGCCTTCATTGAAATCATGATACATGGCTTTGGCGGCATCCACCAAAACCTCGGGGTGACTGACGAGATAGTTCACCTTGTCGATCGTTTCCTGCGTCGTTTTCTCCGGGTCGATGACGAAATCAAAGGCGAACTTGGCGGTGTCTACCACGCCCATGACTGTAGATTTGATCAGGCCGCCTACGAAGGCTTGGGTTACCTGATCGGCCTGCACCACTAATTTGCGCCATTTGGTCATGCCGTAGGTGTCTTCGGCCCAGCTATAATAAGCGGTGTATACCGCTCCGGTATGTTTATTGGGATCATAAATCTTGTCCCTGAAATATGCATAGGTCGTCTCATTCTCTTTGTTCTCTGCTGTGATCGGCGTACCATCCGGCAGAGTCATCGGCGGACCATGGAGCCGCTTATACTCTGCCACCTGCCGTTCCAGCTCGCGAATCTGTTCTGCTCGAACCACCGCTGCCTCTATGTCCTTATAATTACTCTTCGCCCACTCGCGGTATTTCTCATTCACCAGCCCCAGTGTGATGGCGAACCGCAGTTCATCACTGGCGGGCACCGCCGATCCGTCTGTCAGCAGCGGATTATAGGTGCAGGCTGATAAGGGGGAGCCCTTGTATTTGCGTCCGCATGTCGGTCTTCACATAAAATCCAGGGTCCACGCCCAGCTTCTGCAGCAGCTCCCGCTGGCGCTCTGCATGTTCATTCGCGGACTTCATATAGACTACGTTTCCATACTTCTCATATACAGAGTACGCCGCTTGACTGCGTCCGATTTCACGCAACGCCTCCGCAATCTTGGCCAATTGTTCCCGCGCGTGCTGCTGTTCGGCGGGACTGCCGAATTCTCTCTGCTGGAACAGCTCCGATATGACTGCATCCGCTGCAAAAGGCTGCAATTGTCTGTCCACCGAAGCATCCCTGACGTTCCGCAGAAGGTCCTGAATCATGCGGCTAAGCGTGGGCGGATGGCGAAGGAGATCCTGAACGCCACGCGCCGCCTGGTCCCGTACGCCTTGCAGCCACTGGCTGAACATACTTCGTGCCTGCTTCCAGGTGAAGGCCGGTGTAGTTTTTAACAGACTCTGCGCCTTCGCTTCAGCAGCTTGATATTGCCCGGCCGCCCAGCGCAATGCCGATTGCTTGCGCTCTAACCGGTCACTAAGCGACTGTGCCTCCCTTACCAGTTCCTGCAGCAATCGGACTGCCTCGCGGGAGGAAGACTGCACATAACTTTCCGGATAAGCAGCTTGCACCGAACTGATCAAACCGCCAATGCTTCTGTCCATACCGGTGACCTGCTCCTCCAGTATGCGGTTCAAGCGCTTCAGTCCCTGCTCCAGCTCCAGTATCCGCTTAATCTCCACCTGCTGCTGCATGCTTCACCTCCAGAGTACAAATCCGCCGTCTAGTTATTCAAGTCGTCGAACATGGAGCCCTTCACTGTGATTGTCATGCCGTCCAGTACCGTAATGCCTTGAATAGAACCTAGAGTGCGATAAGCCAGCTTACTCTTGCCAAGCTCCACATTCCCAACCGACACTTTAATCGGATACTCACCGTCCGCCATATTGGCGTGGGTTTACACGACGGCAGCGACAACAATAACCGAAAGTATGGCTACAACCAGGGCTTTCTTCATCCATCTACACCTATTTTCTGTATATAGTAAAGGTCAGCGAATTGAATGCAGTAGAAGACACATTGATTTTATATTTTGCATCTTCAAAGGTTTTGAACGGCAGATTATACTCTACTGTCTTCTTGGGAGCGACATAAGCCAGCATGGCATCCACGGTAGCCGGCTCGATCTTTTGCCGCATAATCGCTTCCGCTTCCTTCATCTGCATGTCGTAATCAGCACCCTTGATCTCGAAATCGACCAGAATGGCAAGCACGGCCTCGCCCTTGGGAGGATTCTCTTCAGAGGGTGAGACCAGCAGCATAGAGCCTGTATCCGTATAATAAGTGAATCCGTTGGATGTCTTAGGAGTGCCCTTAACGGGTGCGGAGCTGATCACAGGCGTCTTGCCATCCGTGGAAATATAAGCGGTACTGACAGTCTGATCCCAGTTCACGCCTACGCCCAGCCCTGCGCTGACGAACTTCAGCGGCACGAACGTTCTGCCATTCTTCATCAGGGCTGCGGTATCCATCGTTTTCTTGGCGCCATCCAGCGTAAATTGCCGGTTCCCGATGACCAGCACCAGCTTCTTGCCGTTCAGTTCCACCGTAACGGTCTTGGAAGCCGGGTCCCAGCCCACCTTCGCCCCGAGCGCTTCACTCACGAAGCGGACCGGCACCTGCACCCGGTTCTGCTTGTCGAGAAAAGGCTGGGCATCCGGGAAGCTGATTTTGGAGCCGTCCACCACTACACGGACTGATTGGGCGGCATGTGCCGATACAGGCATTAGCGAGATTAGCAGTAAAAGGGCGGTAAACCAGATGGTTATTTTTTTCATCTTCATATCCTCCTCAAATGGGCTTGTGACAAGCCTTATCTATCCTCCTTCTACTGGCGTTGCAGAATTACCGGCTCTCCGTCTAACTCTATCGTAATGACAGGATCGTTGATCAGGGTGCCCATGAAGCCGAAGGCGTGCCAGGCTCCGCTTGCCAGTACAAGGTCTGAACTCTGCTTACGGCTGTATTGAGTCAAGAGCGGTTCCAGGTCTTTGCCTGTAAAGGGCACTACCTGCTCTGCTCCGTTACTGCTGTCCGAGACTGTAATCGAGCTAAGCTTAATCTCCTGACGCGAGCCTGTCAGATCCTCTGCATACAGATCAAGTCCAACCTCAAGCGAACGTTCATCCGATGCATCTGTAATCGCGGACAGGAAGGCATATTCATCCTCCTTGCCGCGCAGCTGGTTCATCACAGCTTTAAATTTCTCATTCCCCGGCGTAGTTGGCGACACAATCGCCATCAGATGCACGCCCTGCGTCGTATAGCCGGTATAGATCACAGAATCGTCCAACAATGGCTGAACCTGTTCTTGCTGACCCAGCATCTCCTCCACTTCCGCATCGCTGAGCACGATGGACAGGATGCCCTGCAGCCCGCGAATCCGGTCGGAGGCCAGTACCGCGGCCATCAAATCATCAGAGTTTTGCTCAACCTTCTGCATATTCCCCTGTAATTCTTCATACAGCTTCTCTTTCAGTGCAGTGCCTTCATGATCTCCGGCAGGCTTCACCTGATCATAGCTCTCCGTAACGGGACTATTCGTTTGCCATTTATACGAGGAGACACCCCAGCCGCCAACCTTCTCTTCCTGCAGCCATACCATGAAGTAATGATCCTTCATTACATACTCCAGGACCCGGCTTCCATCGTCAGCCCCTTCATAGGTGTGGAACTCCTCCCCATACAGCCGGAGCACTTCTGCTTCCGCATCCCCTGCCTTAAGGCCTGCTGTTGTGAGGGATTCATCCGTCACATCAATCCTGTAGAGCCGCTCATTCTCATCGAATGTGAAATCCGCACTGTCCGTCATAATGGTACGGTGCCCCTGATTCCAATCGGCGGGATCACCTGCATTCTCAATTTCATTGCTGTCGTCGATGCCTTCAGCCTCTAATTGTCTACGTACCTCTTCCAGGGTCATTCCCAGTTGAAACATACCATCTTCTCCATTCTTCTGCTCATCAGCAATGACCTTCTTGGCCGGAACTGCTGAAGGACTGGGAACAGGGGTTTCCATAGCCGGCTTCTGCGTGGCAGCCTGACCCGTATCATTGGGTGGAGCCTTATCTGTCCGTGCGCAGCCTGTAATCATAAGTGCGGTGCTAAGGCTGATGATCCAGAACATTTTTTTCATGTTGCCGTTGCTCCTCTCCAAGTGTTGCTGCTGCGGATGATCTTCTTCAGCGGGTACTGTACCCCTTGCCGGATTCCGCGCTGCCGTCCGTTTGCCCTTCCGTGACCCCGCCATTTTTGCCATATCCCACGATATAGGTATCTGTAAGCTTATAGGAACGCCGGGCCACCCTGTCTTTCGTATTGCCTTCTATAGTAAATACTGTTTTGGACTTGCTGTCATAGCCTGTGACGATGCCTGTATGGTTCTGCCCGCTGCGGGTAAAAAAGATCACATCTCCGGCCTTCGGCGTATATCCCGAGGAGCGTTTGCTGTATCGGCCTTGCTTGATGTACCATTGTCTCCCGGCTTCAACACTTGCATATTTGGGTACTACACTGCCCAGGATTCCGGCTTCATTAGCGACATAGGAGACGAACATCGCACACCAGGGCTGATAGTTCAGCCCATACCATTTGCCGTAAGGCGTATTGTTGTCACCGCTTTTTTTGCCTTTGGGGACATGCTCCTTGAAGCCCTTCGCCAGTTCCTTCTCAGCGGCCGCAAGGAATTTATCAATGCCAGGGGGATTCCCGGTACTGCCGCCGTTTACACCGCCCTTAGCGTCCGGTGCTTCGGGCTTCGGTTTGGGTGGAAGCTGAGGATTCCCGGAGGGAGCCTGAAGCGCCGCGCTTTCCTTATAGGTGTTGTTGCGCCGGGTGGTATATTTGCCCATGACCTCATCTTTTAATGCTGCATGATGAATATTCTTGAGCGTCAGCGGAAGACCCGCCTTACGCACCGCCTCCACCACCCGGTTCGCTCCGCGCGGCGACTGATTCTTAAGATCCGCATAATAGACCAGCGCCTGGGGATCGGTAATGCCGAGCTTTCTCCCGCTATCCAGATAGACCTGAACATCCTTGCGGGCCTGCTCATCCTGTGCCTCCTTCCCTGCCTTGGCCGTCAATAAGGCGGCAAGCGCTTCTTTCTCCTTCAAGGTCAGCACCCGGGTATACCACCATTTATCCTGCTTGGCGTACTTGATGAGATCGTTCGCCAGACTGGCAGGCAGATGCTTCTTGAGCTTGGCTTCGTAATCTCTCTGGGATGGCGTTATATTCATTTTCTTGAAGGTGAGGAGGATCAGCTCCCTGGCCCGTTCGCCGTGCCACTGTATTTTCCCGACACTTAAGCAGCCGCCGTCATCTGGAACCACAGTACCGTAATTGCCTTCATTGCCAAAAATCACGCCCATCGCCAGATCCGTAAGCTTCGTCTCTGTGAGCGTGTTGCTGCCCATTCCGGCGGAAGAATCAGCCTGCTTCAGCTCACTGAACAGCTTCTTCCAGGTGTGCGGGCCTACGACACCGGCCACATCGCCTGTATTGCCCAGGGCATGGTCTGATTTAAAGGCATTCACCGCCTGCTTCGTCTTGGCGTCGAAACGGCCGTTCACCGTCACCTCATAGCCAAGCTCACGCAGCCGGATTTGCATGATCCGCACCTGCTCAGAGTACTCATGAGGGCTATATTTTAGCCCGCCCTGAATGACGCCGAACAAGTAGAGCCAGGTCATCTCGCCTACGATCCCGGCATCCTTGCCTGTATTGCCCAGTCCATAGGTCTTCTTAAAAGCATTAACAGCCTGCTTAGTCTGCTTGCCGAAATAACCGTCTGCTTCAAGCGGATACCCTAATTCAGTCAGACGCTGTTGCAGCAGCACCACCTCTTTGCTGTAGACATCGGGATTATACGAGAGCTTGGAAGTAAGTGCTTTAACCCCCTCCGGCAATACCAAAGCTGCCGTTTTGGAGGCTGCGGCTGAGCCTTTGTTCTGAGAAATACCGGGCGCACTCTGCTTTTTGACAGCTATCCGCTCCAGCCTGATGGTAGACTGCTTCTCTTCCCGCTGATACTGATCTGCCGCCCAGATTAGCGCAGCCGCTTTGCGGTCCAAGTCACTGGAGAGCGTTCCCGCCAGCGCCTTGATTTGCTTAAGCAGGCTCTCCACACCATAGGCGGCAGACTGTACATAACCTTCTGTGTACAGCTCGCGGGTTCTTGAAGCAGAATGGCCTGCCGTCTTCTGCATATTGGTGCTGCTCCCGCTGATCTCCCGGCCCATCCGCTTCAAGCCGGCCGACAGCTCAGTCAGCCTTGTACGATCAACCTTTTGCGCCACTATCCCGCCCTCCTTCCGCCTGCTTCACTTCTATGTCTGAACCATCACTTTCATGATGTCTGATGTTCTGAAGTTATGTATGATAAGCATAGCCGCGCCGGAAGCTTATGCTTCCGGCCGCCTATACCTATATTTCGCCTGCTTCTATCTGCGAAGCTGGCTGGCAATATCGCGATCGCTTTGTTCCTTGATCTCTGCTACCTTGTTCAATTGCATACTGATGCCATTCACACACTCGACCAGCTTGTCGAGCGACGGCTTCAACTGGTTAAATTCCTCAATGAAGGCCTTGGAGGATTCACCTTGCCACCATGCTTCAGCAGCTTTGATCTCACTATCCAGCTTGTTGATGATATCTTTAGCACTTTGGCCTTTAGCTTTAATGGAACTGGCTACACTTCTAGCCTGCTCAGGACTGAACACCTGTTTCACCATTCGATTCACCTCCCTTCGTGGAATCTATTGCCGTTACTTCTTCCTCGCAGCGGCTGCGGCCAGCGCACGGCGGGCCTCTTCTTCCGCCTTCGCCTTCGCCCTGCGTTCATCGTCAGCCCGCTGGACAGCGCCCGCCAGGGCCTGCAGCTGATTCTGCAGCTCCCGCATCTGTCCAAGCAAACGGGTTACATCCCGGGTAATCTCCTGATACTCGCTGCGGTAAGTATCCCCGGCTCCGCCCTTCCACCAGCTGATGCTCTGAGCGGCACTGCTGTCATTCTTACTCTGCTCCCGGCGGATATCCTCCGCCGCACTGCTTACATTTCCTGACTGCCGGCGGATTTCTTGCGGCGTAGGCAACAAGCTCACCTCCTCAATTAGGACTACACGCAGGCCCTAAGTGGCCGTACGGATACCCGAGTATTTATTCTTCAGAATCAGGTAGCCATCGCCCGGCTCCAGATCCTTCTCCTTCTCACCGTAAGGCAACCGGACATTGAACAGATTCTGATCCTTCAGGCTGCCCAGCTGAAGTCCGCATTGTTCCTCGCGGACCGCCTTTCCGAGTCCGTCCCAGTTCCCGGCCAGTTCGGAGGTGTTATCTCCGGCAATAACGGCAACCTTAAGCGCCCGTTCCTGCTTCACCATTCGTTCCAGCAATTCTTTCAAGGCATAGAGATCACCATTCGTGAACTCCGTAAGCCGGTCAATGACGAAGACGATACGCGGCCATGAGGCAAGCAGCTCTTCGGCTGCACCGCCTCTGCTCTTGACCTCCAGCAGGGAGCGGCGTCTGGCCTCCAGCTCATTCTTGATTTCTTCTACGAAGGCATACATATCTTCTACGCCTGCCAAATCCGTTACGCCGGGCTGCCCCAGCACACTGTAGATTCCCATACTCCCCGAATCAAGCGCATAGATGGCGGTCTTCCCAGACTGTCTCAGCAGCTGTGTGACCCAGGATACCAGCAATGTGCTTTTACCGGACATGGGATCTCCGGCTACCATAACGATAGGTGTTGTGTCCAGATCCAGGACGACAGGCTGAAGGTCGCCATCTGCAAGTCCAATCGCCAGCCGCCCTTCCGGCAGGGCACAAGCCTCATTCAGCTTCCTTATGTCGATGGATGCTGGCATCACCGGAATTCGCGGTGCTTCCGTTAACAGCCCGGCGTCTGCCTGTTTACGCAAGTGAAGTATCCACTGCTCTACTCCACCATGCTTCTGCTCCGGCAGGAGCGGCAATGCCGTCTGGAACTCCAGCGGAGGCTTGCCGCGCACAAGTCCCCGGCCGGCCGCGCGTGATGGCTCCAGGCCTTCCGTGCGGCCGACAATCATTTCATATTCGCTTTTCTCCGTCATCTGCAGGCTGATGGCATTCTTGAAATTGATGGCGAACTTATAGCGCACAAGCGAAGCATTGGTAGCCGTAACCACCATATAGATTCCATATTTGGTCCCTTCCCGCGCCAGCACCACCATCTGCTCATCCAGTTCCTCATAGGTCTCCGATAAGGCGAAGTAGTTGTCAATCACAAGAACCAAAGACGCCAGCTTGCCGATCCTTGCCCGGTAATCGGCAAAGCCATCCGCCCCGCTGTCCTCAAAAATCCGCTTGCGCTCATTCATGGTGCGGAACAGGAACTTAGTAAACTGGAGAATAGTCTTCTCCTGCTCCAGCGTCATCACGCCTCCGCAATGGGGCAGCGCTTCAAGCGCTTTGAACGAAGATCCTCCGCAATCCATCAAATACAGATGTACGTCTTCCGGTGAATACCGGTACGCCGCTGACAAGCATAAGGTTCTCAGCAACATCGTTTTGCCCGTGCCTGGCGCACCGTAAATGAAGAGATTGCCTTCCCCCGCCAAATCAAGCATCAATGCTTCCTGCCTTTGCCCGCGCGGGTCATCTGCAAGTCCAGCAGGGATACTTAGCGTCTCCTTGACTGCCGGCCAGCCGCCGGTTTCATTCCAGCCCCCGCCAGCCTTGTACAATTCCCCTAAATGCACCGTTTCAGGGAGCGGAGGATGCCAGGGTCCGGGGAGCGGGTGAATGTTCGCACTCTGTGCTGAAGCTGCCAGCCATAGGGCCACGCTCTCCAGTTGGCTTGGTACCTCCATCTCAGGCAGCTTCTCTTCATCCAGCGGATAGATCTGCTCCTGTTTGCCGTTGAGCTGCAGCCGGTAAATGCGCTTGTGCCGGAGGTGATGCCTTTGCACGTTGCCAGGTTCATACATCGCTCCAGAGTAAGCCGACTGGAACATCTCAAAGATCTCGTCATTCCCCACCTGGATAAACGCCCGCCCCGGCTCCTTGATCATTGCCGCATCCGGACGCTTAATAACATCCTTGCTGTCCGCTTCATCCTGGACCTTCAGACAGATCTTGAATTTCGCATTGCTCCAGATCTGATCATCCACGATTCCTGCCGGCTTCTGCGTAGCCAGGATCAGATGCACCCCCAGGCTTCGCCCTACTCTCGCGGCACTGACCAATTCCTTCATAAAGTCGGGCTGATCCTGCTTCAGCTCCGCGAATTCATCGGCAATCATGATCAGATGCGGAATAGGCGTCATGCCACGTTCCATTCCTCCGTTATGATACAGCTTCTGATAGCGGTCGATATTGTTGACCCCTTGTTCAGCGAACAGCCGCTGGCGGCGCAGCAGCTCGCTTTTGATAGAGAGCAGCGCCCGGTTCGTCTCATTCCCGCCCAGGTTGGTAATCGTCCCCACCAGGTGAGGGAGTCCCCGGAATACATCAGCCATCCCGCCGCCCTTGTAGTCAATCAGGACAAAAACCAGGTCATGCGGATGATAGTGGATCGCCAGTGAAATAATCAGGCTCTGAAGCAGCTCGCTTTTGCCCGAGCCTGTGGTTCCAGCTACCAGACCATGGGGACCATGCCCGCTCTCATGCAGATCCAGGCGGAATGAGGTTCCGCCTGCACGGACACCAATAGGGACACTCATTCCCCTGAACGTCTTGTTGCGGTTCCAAATGGACGGGAAATCCAGTTCCTCCACGGTACGGACCCCCAGCATGTCCAGCAGGGTGACCGAAGCAGGAAGAGCAAACGCGGCTCCTGTGGACCGCAGACGTAGAGGGGCCAGCTTACGGGCCGACTGTTCAAGCGTTCTCGTATTCACCTGATCGGGTACGAAAGTCAGCTTGACTCCCGATATCTTATCCGCCAGCTCAGCACTCTTGTTGTTCATATGGATTACGATGCGGCTGTTCATCGGCAGATAGGCCTTATTGGCTGCAATGAACATTGAGGATACACCCAGCCTCGCATTCCCGTTATACAGATAATTGTAGATGGGTTCATTCTCCAGCAGCGAAGGATCTTCAATGATAAAGACATAATGCGGATGCAGGCTGCCGGGAACCGTGCGCAGCTCCCGCTCTCTCAGAATCTCCTGCAATTCACCCAGTACAGGATGAGCCATAGGCCGGCCGCAGAGCAGGTAACGGGTGGTGAAATCTTCATTCCACACATGGGGCAGATGCTTAAGCCAGCTCCAGTCTTGAACCCGTTCTTCCGGCACCAGCAGCACGAGCTTCACATCGTCGTATCCGTGATGCGTCACCAACTGCAGGACCATCTGCTGCAGCAGCTGCCGGGTTCGCTCTGTTTCCCCTGCGAGGCCGCAGATTTCAGCTTCCAGCAGGTTAACCGTAACCGGTGCATCAGGAACCTTGGCGAACTCCAGCGCCAGCCGGTGCGGCTCCATCAGCAGCGGGTCGTTCTCCAGCACGACTGCCTGCTTGTTGTATACGACACGCAGAGCGGACAGCACACTGCCTACCCCCAGCCGCAAGGAGAGGAAATCCTGGTGAACCGGCGTCCGTTCCCACAGCTTGCTGTCATGATGCTGAAGTCTGTGCAGGCAAGCCTCAGGCTCCGGGTTCATCTCGTGCAGCGCCTTGCTCTGCTGGGTCCGGGCCAGTGACAGCTCGGCCCGGACATCGGCAATATATTGCAGATACTTCTGCTCCCGCTCCTTCTTCTGCCGGTTATACTTACGGATCTGTGACGCTGCACCCGTGAAGGAGAACAGAAGCGTGGTTACCGTCATGGCAATGGAGAGCATCATATACATAGACTGGGCTGTCAGGGCCAGAAGCACTGTAATGACAAGCATTACGGCAGGGGGCACCAGCAGTGCCATCCAGGCGATCTCCGGTTTGGCATAGGCATGCGGAGGATTCGGAATTTCCAGTTCACCGCCAGGCATATCCGGTAAAAATCTCGGCTGGCGGCTGAATTCGTATACTTTTGCCATCTTCATCCCCCTTAACGAAATCTGTCTGCCTGAAAGCGGACCGCCTGTCCGCCAGACAGTGGCATGGTGTACCAAGACTCTTGGTGAACAAAGAACAGTTGCCCGTCAACCCTATGTATGCGGTCTGCACGTTCCCCATAGATGCGCAGGCTCTCACCAGACTTCAGATCAAGTCTATAAATCGAGCCGTCATTGCCCGCATTGCAGCAGTAGATGTAACCACCTTCACTGATCATGCTGAGCGGAATCAGGTCCGGGTAGGCTTCACGCTCACCGGACAGCGGATCAAGCAGCGTCAAAGCATGTCCGTTCGTCAGATCCGCATACAGGAGCCGTGCTCCGCAAGTCTGCAGATAAGCAGCGCCTCCCTCAGTCAGCCGGGTAGAGCGGTTACCCTCCAATGGACAACTATAGATACCTTGTGCGCAAGCATAATAGAGCTGTTCTCCCAAGATCGTATAGCATTGCACCACACTGTCCGTAAGGCGTTCGGGCTTGCGTCCATCCGGCAGGCAGCGGTACAATCTGCCATCCTTCTCGTTGATGTAATACAGCCAACCTGCCTGGAGCCTGATCTCGCGGCAAGGCTCTTGAAGCACCACTTTCAGCTCCTGTGTTCCCGTATCCACTCTAACCAGGACATTGCCACGGCTCTGGTCACTGGCGAACAGCATGCCGCCCGCTTCATTCATGAACCAGAGGATTCCCGGCAGCCCTGCAGCTGAGCCTTCATCCCTGTTTAACAGGTAAGTGCCCGGTTCCGGCTCCAGCGTCCCGCAGAGATCCGTGATGTAGAACGCACCCGGACTCTGTAACAGAAGTCCGCCGCCTGCAATATTATCGTTCATGCTGTCATTCCTCTCCTATCAGTGTCAGCAGCGCGCCGTGGCTGACACCCTCTTCCTCAAGTGAACGTGCGCTCTCCAGAATACGGCCCAGCGGCTCTGCCTGCAGCCTGCCTCTCTGCGGCTGCTTCAGCACAAGCGGCTCCTCCAGCATCTCCAGCAGTTCAGATACCGGGATCTCCGCGGGCAGCTTCAAATCGGCCTCCACCGTTCCTGCCTTCAACGTGACCATCACATATTCCATCAGCCTCGTCTCCTCCGATCCTTAATTCTTCACAGAGAGTACAGTCATCCGCTCGCCTGTCATAACGAAATCCACATCCTGCCCGGCTTCACGGGCCAGCCGTAAATAGCTGGTCTTGAATACATAAGGGACTTCTGCCCGGACATGTACTTCTGTGGTTTCCCGCTCATTCCAGCCCTCAGTCTCATGTCTAAATTCAAGAGTTACCTGTATCGCCTGCTGCTCACCTGTGAAGGTTAGCTGCCCGCCCTCATTCCTGGTCAGTCCGGCTTTCATCGCTGCACCGAATGCTTCAGCGAAATACTCCGCGAAACGTTCTTCATCCACCTCCGCATCCAGCCCCCGCAGCTTCTCATAGACCAGGCTCCGGTCCTTGGCAGAACGCAGCGCGTTATTAAGCGCCGTACTCAGCACAATCTGCTCGCGTGAAATATTGAACACTTCGGTGAGCGGTGCAATCAGGATGGACAGCATCACAGCGATCAGAATGGACACCGCGAATGTTCTCAAGTCCTTCAGTCCCCGCTTCTCATCTCAGTGAGTTAATCGAAATAATAGTCCAGATCCTTATAGTGCTTCAGCCCGACTGAGGTCAGCGAGAAGGATACGGGAATCTCCGTGCGGATCTCTTCCCCCCATAACCTGACGCTCAGCGGATAAACTGCGCGTACCGTGACCGTCACGGGCTCGCCCCGCTGACGGTAGGGCTTCTCCAGCTCGGTAGCATTGGCATAGACCGTCTCGTCATCGTTGCCGATGGCCCTGCCGTTATCTTCATTCAAGGCCTCAACCTCGATCTGATCCGGGTGCTCCCTGTAGAGCGGGCGCTCCTTCAGACGCTTCAGCGCATCATCATAATAGGATTGCTTGATATAATTATCTCCGGCAGCGACCTGTGACAGGTTGAAGGTCTCGATGACCAGGGTCATGTACCATGGGAAGAAGAACACCAGATTGGTGAACACCATAATGCTGGCTGCCACCACAATCGCGACCAGAAAGGATTTTGCGACACCCCGCATAGCCGGTGTACCTCCTTCAGATTACTGTGTGAATTTCTCAATCTGCTTCATGAACAGATCCCAAATATCAGTGATCCAAGTCTTCAAATTCCCTTGCACAATTACGATAGCCGCACCGATAATGACGATAGCCGCTACGGTAAGCGCAATCTGCTTCACCCCGATATCCCCGCGTTCCTCTGTCCAAAAGCTCTCTTGATTCTTAGACTTAGCCACGTTCTGCGAATTCTTCTCCATATTGTTCAACCTCCGAATATAAAATTTATTGAAACATTTCCAGTGAACCTCTGACCAGGAACAGATAATAAATGGCAATGTACACAAACAACACAATAATTAGTATCCATTGAATTCGTGCATTGCTGCGCTCCCGCCGCAGCAGCTCCTTCTCCAGCGCTTCCACCCGGAATTGATTGACCTCATTCTTGAGGTACACCATCTGGGAGACATTGTCATAGCCTCTAAGGCGGGTCTCCATGATGTCGCAGAACTTGATCACATAACGCATCGGAACCCGTTTCTTGAGCTGCTTCAGCGCATATTCCTCACCGTATTCAATATTGTCCAGCATCACACCCAGCTCTTCGGCCATATCCTGGCCCGCATGGGGCAGGTAATCACGAATCACATCGGCCAGATAGATATTGATGGATTTGGAGTACTGGTAGTAGACCATGCTGTAAAAGGCAGGGAAATCAAGCGAGATATTGCGGTTCTTCTTCTCAATGCGTTCTTCAAGGCTCTTCACCGGATAGATCCAGCCCAGCAGAATGAAGATGGCGGTCACACAGCCGAGCAGCCGGTTGGCACTGCCCAGCACGAGGGTCAGAAGGATTCCGCCAGAAGCGTAGAGCCATTGATTCAACCGGATCTCCTCCGGCCGGACCGCCAGCTCCAGCCGGTCGATCATCTTGCGGAAGCGGATGCGGTCCGCTGTGCCTACAAGTCCTGTCATATATTTCAGGGCAAAATTCTTTTTATACAGCGCTACTCTTTGCTTCAGCTGCGTGCTTTTACGTTCGTTCATGAACCGGCGTGCACGCTTCTTTTTGCGCCCGCTTACCGGCTTCAGCATGGGCAGGAGAAACAGCTTAATCAAATACAGAATGGACGTTAAGGCACACACCTTGGCGATAAAGATCATTTACGGTCACTTCCTCCCCCAAGGTTCCCCTGGAGCGCCTGGGTGCGGGCAAAGCTCAGGCAGATTACACAGATCATCATGGTGTTAATCAGCTTCCCGGCCTGCGTGTCCAGCATGAACTCGCGAAATCCGTCAATGGACAGAGCGTAGATGAAGAATAGCAGTACAATGACGGTTTTCATCAGGAAATCGCGGTTCATTTTACGGAAAATCGTCTCCTTACGCGCATTGATCTCCCGCAGCACCGCATTCTCATCGACAATATCCAGGAATATGTCAGCCATTCCCTTGCGTTCGTTATATTCAAACACAATCGCCTTCTTCGTAAAATCATCGAACTTGGGACCGAGCTGCCGGTTGAGCAGGGTGATGGCCTGCCTGAAGCTGTATCCGTTATTCTCGCAGTTATCTATGAACTGCCGGAGATAGACCCGGATGTTGGGGCTGATGTATTCATCACTCTCCATCACCTTCTTAATTGCGACCAGCACGCCGTCCCGGGCCAGCGGACAGATCAGGTCCTCTGCGTCCATAATATTCTCGATATCCTGGGCACGGATGATCTTGGACTGCATCACGAACCAGGTCATTAGGCCGACAAAGATCGAGATCGTTACAACTACCGACAACGTAACGCTGTTCATGAAGAACACAATGACTACAGCGACCAGCGCAAAAGAAATGCAGAGCAGCGAGGTGAAGCTCTCCAGGGTAACCGGGAGGTTGAAATCCAGAATCAGCCCTTCCACCAGCCGGTTGTATTTCGCGACCGGGTTCTCCTTCCGCTTGACGATGCGCTCCCGCTTAATCCGGGCCACGTAACGCTTGGTATTGTATTTACCAAGATGCTCAGCCACCGTGTCCAGCAAATCTAAGAGGCGGTGAAGAGAGCCCTCGAAGAAGCGTACCTGAAACACGGTATTGTACAGCACAAAGGCTGAAGCGCCGAGCAGCACACTAATGAGTAAGTTCACATTCATCGAATGCATACCCCTCCGTTTCATCCTCGAGGGGCTCCCGGGTGAGGAATTCAAACCGGCTGCGCTTAATGCCGGCCTTAATCATAGACTCCTGGGCACGCAGAGAGAGCTTACCCACCCGCTTATGCCGCCCGATGATTTGGACCACCCTGGTGCCTCCCGCCTCTTCCACCACATCATCATAGATGAACTTATAAATCGGATTGATCAGCGGCTTCAAGCCTTCTGATCCCAGAATCTCTGAGATCGACGTGACCTTGCGGGTCCCGTCAGCCAGCTTCTCCTGGTAGATTACGAACCGGACTGCACTGCAAATGTTGCGCAAGGCAAGCTCAGCCGGTTCATTGGAGACCATCAGATAGGCCGTCAGGAAGCGGTAGATCGCCTCCTCATCCCCTTCGGCATGGAGTGTGGTGAAGAAGAAATGCCCGGTCTGTGCCGCCCGCAGTGCAGTGGCGAATTCACCCGGGGTCCGCAGCTCGCCCGGCCCAATCCAATGGGGAGATTGCCGCATCGCATTAATCAGCAGATTCTCCATCGTAGCAGGACTGGCATCATCCTCTTCAGGCACGGATTCGTACTGCAGCACATCATTGATGACGGGGCCGAATTCTCCGCCATCCCGGCGGTGCAGCCGCATCTCGGACGGATTCTCAATCGTGATGATCCGGGAGAGCGGATGAATCTGCTTCACTAGCACTTCATTTAGCGTAGTTTTACCGCTGCCGGTTGGACCTACGGTAATCCATGACTGGTCTGCTTTGGGAATTAGAGAGAGCAGCCGGAACATGTTGACGGAGAAGCTCTGCTCTTGAATCATCATGGCCGGAGTGAGACTTTTTTTGCTGAATTTACGGATGACAAAAGCAGGCAGCTCATAGGGCGAGATTTCCGCATGTGTGGCATTCACCCGGTACCCTTCCACCGTCCGGGCATTCACCATCGGAACCTTCGGTGTTAGGCGCATCTTTGATACTCCAATTAACTTCGATATGATGCGCTCCATATGTTCGCGGTCCGTGAAATGCTGTTCCCAGCGCAGCGTTTTACCGCCGGTCTCCACGAAGATCTGTTCCGGCCCGTTGGCCCGGATCTCGTCAATTTGCGGGTCCTCCATGGCTTCGGTGATCGGACCGTAGTGCGTGATTTCATTAATCAGCGCATTTTTGAGGGACTGTAGTCCGCTATAGCCCTCCACGCTGGGCTTCTGGCTATCGACGAACTCCATAATATAGCCTTGGGTCATTTCCCGTTTGCGGACCGGGTCTCTCTCCCGGCGGAAGGCATTCGTTGCTGCCTTGCTAATGTATTTCTGGCACAATTCCAGCGCTTCCTCGAAGCTGATCGTTGTGTATTTATTTTTGAGTGCATCCATATCTTCCGCTTGAATGCTGTGGTGCGAGAACTTCTGCTGCATTTCGCTTACTTTTGCCCGGGTTAGCAAGGCTCAGGCCTCCTTCACTGATTAATGATGGCATCCCTCAGACGGTTCATTTCCTTCATAAATGCCTTATTTTGCAGCGGATGATCTTTAACGTAGAGCTTGCCGTCTTGGGTGTATGCCGCTGCAGCCTTCACGAAGGGCAGTGCTGCTGCGATCTGAAAGCCCATCTGCTTGAACACCTTATAGTCCAGCCCGATCTCATGCAGGTTCATCATAATGACACTGGTGAACTTGGCTGTGCTGATGCCGATGGAGGCGGCGAAGTCCAGAAGCTTGGTCATATTGCCCGGAGCCTCGATCCGCTCGGCTGCTGTGAAATATCCAATATGGCAATGCTTCATCGCCCCCGTGCAGAATTCGAGTGGGGGATTATATGGGATGTCGAGCAGGACAATATCGAACATCCCCTTAAGTGTGGCTAATACCTGTTCAATATGCGCGAAACCAAATTCGAAGTATTCCTCCAGCAGATCATAGGGACTGGGAGAGAGCAGATACAGGTTCTCCTCAGAGGTAGGAGCAATATCCTCACGCATATCCGCTTTATCGCTTTTGAGCACCCGGATCAGCCCTTTTCCTCTGGCGGGAGGGTCAACACCAAACAGATAATAGAGATTCGGATTGAACACTTTAAAATCCACGATACAGGTATTGAAGCCCTGTTGTGCCAGCAGATAGCCTAAATTGCCGATCAGCATGGCCTGATCTGTACCCTCACAGGCCGGCAAGAAGCCAATAACGCTATAGATTAGCGGGCTGTCCCGGAACTCGGCTCCGACCAGCTCCTTGGAGGATATCTTGCGGAAGATGCTCTCCAGCTTCTTTACTTCTTTTCGATCCATGATTCCACCTCATTTTGCAGTGTAGGCAGCTCATCCATAATTACCGTGCTGCCGCTTCTGCTGAGCATCGTAATCAGAAAGCTTTTGCTGTCCAGGCTTTTGTATTTGGCATACTTGTTAATCTCCTCACCTGAGCCTTCCAGCAGCAGAGCCTTGGGCTGAATGTTCTTCAGGAAATCGTCGCTGCGCATGACCTCCTGCCGTTTATCCTCGCTCAGCTTCAGCACTTCCTTGTATACCTCATAGATCGAATGGCTGCTCGCGTTGAGCATATCCTTGATGACAATACTGTCGAACAGAATATCGGTCTTCGTGACGGAGGACTGTGAAGGGTTGAATACGGCATTGGGATTGCCTCCTGCGCCAGAAGCCACTGCTTCTTCCACATTGTAAGATACACGGATACGGACACGGTCTCCAGGCATCAGAATGTCTCCGCCAGCCTCAAGGAAGTTGTAAGGCAGGGTGAGGACTTCCTGCTTCTCACCCAGCTTATACAGCCATTCATTCTTGACCGGCTTCTCATCCAGCAGCTGATCCTCATACAGGACACTATTGTCGCGCATATAATACTTCGTGAACTTGCCCAGTACGTCAGGGAGCTTGTCCGCTGATACCATATCCGGTGTATACTCTGTGCGGATAATGTTATAGGTCTCCACTTGCTTGTCTGTCAGCACCGTAAAGGCGGGCAGCCCCCCCTTCTGAGTCAGCCGCAGCACCTCTACCGTATCACGGGCATCCTGGCTGGCATTGGTAATGACTATGTATGAGACGGCAATGACGGTCAGACTGAACAGCACTGCACCCATTCGTTTCAGCAGATTCCGGTTGGGAGCCACATTTTTTACACCTCTAATATCCATCTACCCCGAACCCTCCATTAATCTAAGAAGTATGGTGCCGAACGCCCGCTCGAACTCCGGCCCGCTGTTCACAATCGGGATATCCCTTTCGATTTGCTGGTCAAATTCGGCACTGGCGGGCACGTATCCGGCCAGTGCCGGTTCGAACCGGAAGCTGTCACTCAGGCCCGAGCCAAGGAGCTCTGCGACCTTCTCCGGGGTAAACAGGTCACCGTGAAAGCGAAAGCTGTGATTATAGCGGGTGACAATCACTTTGGTCTTGGCATTCAGATAGGCGGCAGAATCCCTTGTAAGCACTAATTCAATATTCCGCAGGGTGCTTAATACTGAATACAGGTTGTTAGGCACACACAGCGCGAAGGTATCCATATGAATGAGCGCACTCTCCATCTGCCGCATGGCATCCAGCGGGAGATCGAGCACCACAAGGTTGAAGTTATTCCGCAGTGCCGATAACAACCCGGCCAGCTTCTCGCTGGTATAGAATTGCTGAATGGCCCGCTGGTCCTGGAACCCGTAGCTGAGTGTAGTGATCCATAGATTTCCTTGGACAGGAAAAGCATTGGTCCTGTATTCCTGCGGCTTCGCCAGCATCCGGATCAAGGAGCTCCCCAGATGCTCATCCTTGCGCGCCTGTTCATCGAAGCCGCTGAAATAGAGGTTAAGCCCTCTGTATTCAGCGTCCATATCGACAAGGATCGTGTTCAGCCCGCGCTTGGCAGCTTCTGCCGCCAGATTGACCGCGGTGCTCGTCAGCCCGCTGCCCCGGTGTCCGGTCACCGCCACGACCCGGCTCATCCCCCGGCTAATGTTCGCCAGCTCCCGGGAGAGCGGGTCAGTGGACTGGATCGCTTCGGCATCCTTACCTTTGGAACGGAACCGGTCCAGAAAAGAACGCTTCTTGCCCTTCAGCTCACCTGATTCATTCCCGCTGCCTTGCGTAGAGCGTATATCCTGGCTGCCTGATCCCCGCCCCTTATTCCTCTGACGATCTCCAAGCTGTGCTAAAGCCTGCTTCAGCACTGAGGCCGGCAGCCTGGGTGTATAATATTCATGAACACTGAGCTTCGCATATTGTCTTGCAAGTGATGACCAAGCTTCTCTCTGACCCGGGTCTCTCGTGAATATAATTACCGGAGTGCCTTCCCGGGTCTGGGATAGATGCTCTAGCAGAGTATGAATATACGCCATGTCAGCAGCCAGTCCGTCCGGCAATCCTTCGTCTGTAATCACAATAGCGTCCGGCCCGGGAATCGTAAGATTCTGCAAGTATCCGGCTGTCTCCCGGACCCGCAGGCCTCCTTCATTCATAGTTGTCCACGGATCAGCGATATGGGCAGTGATGTACCCGTGAGCTGTACCTGCGAGTAGAAGTACCCTCATCCTCAATCCTCTTTCATTGTAATTTTGCCTGGCAAGCCACCCGGGCTGACAGCCTTGACACAGGGCGACACATCATGAGAACATTTTCCATAAAACGACTAATAGTGCATATCACAAAACCCAGCACAGCACACAGAATCCGAGGCGGTGTCCCTATATGAAACTCCTATTGTTATCCAGCCTTATGCTACTACTGACCTTATGCAGTCTAAGTGATATCCGCCGGCGCAGGATTCCCAACCTGCTGGCAGCCTTAATTCTGGGAACGGGTATTCTTCATATGATTCTGTACGGCTCTCTTCTGAACTCCCTGAGCGGCTTACTTCTTCCTGCCGCCCCCCTTCTTCTCTTGCGCAGGCACTCCCGTTCGATAGGAGCAGGAGATATTAAGCTGATCTCGGCTGCAGGGGTATGGCTGGGAGGACTCCTGAATCTGGTCCTGTTCGGTGCGGCTTGTATGTTATGTGCTCTGGTATTGCTGCTCAAGCGGACAGCTGGACACAACCTTCCAGGCTCCGTTCCCTTCGCTCCTTTTCTTGCTGTTCCTGTCATTCTGACCGTATTCATTATGTATTAACTTCATTTGATTTAGCTTTTCTCAATTGGTAATATTTCCTTCTGTTTTTAATTAATCCAATGGCAGGTGATTTGAAACAGGCCCTATTACCCAAATTAAGGTGCAAATGCGAATTATTACGCGGACCAACAGATAGCAAAATTTGACCGTAGACAGCTTATTATTGTGTAGATCATTCGAACTAAACGTTCGTCCAAACGAAAAAGAGCGTTCCACAGTCTCTATCGGCTGTGAAACGCTCTTTTTCGTATATCATCCTCTTTATGCCTTCGCTGCCTGCTGTCCGATTGTCCGCCCTACCTGCTCCAGGATAGCAGACACCGAAGCGGGATCATGCACATCGTACTCGTCAATATTCAGCCGCAGCACCGGGCAGGCGCTGAATTCATTGATCCACTGGGAATAGCGGCCGTGCATATGCTCCCAGTAGGAGACATCAGTCTGGATCTCCATCTCGCGTCCGCGCTCATTGATGCGGGTCAGGATCGAAGGCAGGCTGCCTTCAATATAGATCAGCACATCGGGATGCGGGAAGTATGGCGTCATCACCATAGCCTCGTAGAGGCTGGTGTAGGTTGCGTAATCTGTCGGGGACATGGTCCCTTGGTCGGCGTGCATTTTTGCGAAAATTCCGGTATCCTCATAAATCGAACGGTCCTGCACGAATCCGCCGCCCAGCTCGAACATTTTCTTTTGCTCCTTGAAGCGTTCCGCCAGGAAATAGATCTGCAGATGGAAGCTCCACCGCTCGAAATCGTGATAGAATTTCTCCAAATACGGGTTATGATCCACCTGCTCCAGCGAGGTCTGGAAATTCAGGCGCTGCGCGAGTGCTGCGGTCAGCGTCGACTTGCCGACGCCTACGGTACCGGCAACCGTGATAATTGCGTTTTCTGGGATGTTGTAACTGTTCATTTCATAAGCTCCTTTACTTGCTTTGCGATGGTGTTGAAATCTTCGGGATTTGCTACGAAATCCACCTGATTTCCGTCGATGGTAACGATTACGGTGGACGGTTCGCGGCGGGCCAGTGAGGCCATCGCATCGTCATAATCCTCAATTAACTGCTGGAGGTAGGCAGGGGCAATGATCTCTTCGAAGGTACGCGCGCGCTTGGCAATCCGGGCCAACAGCGTATCCAGATCCGCCCGGATATACAGAATGATGTTCGGTTTGGGGAAATCATCGGTCAGAATATGATAGATCTCCCGGTATTTGTCCCGTTTCGCTCCCTTCAGCGTCCGTTCCCCGAAGATCAGATTCTTATAGATATGATAATCCGAAATGACCGGCTTCCCTTGATCTATGTACTGCACAGTCGTGTCTTCCAGCTGCTTGAACCGGTTGCAGAGGAAGAACATCTCAAGCTGGAAGCTCCAGTCGTCCATATTCTGATAGAACTTGTCCAAAAACGGATTCTCGTCGACAATTTCTTTAATGACCGGAAGCTGCAGTTCGGTGGCGAGCATCGTGGCGAGGGTGGTTTTACCGGCTCCAATCGGGCCTTCCACGGCTATAAAGGGTGCATGTTTCATTAACGCTGATTTCCTCCTCAAGTACGGACAATTCCAAAAAACAGACTAAATTATTGTACCACAGGAGCGCCGTCAGCAACGGTTAATTTTCAAAGAAACTTTCCGTACCTGTGCAGCGTCTATATTCAGTAATATTCTATGGACAAATTTGCAAACATTACCGGCACCGCTGCTTACCCATCCCTGCTAACTATTGTAATCAACACCGTGACCAGAGCGACAACCGCAAATGGTAAAAGTGTAACTCTGGCCAATAAGCCGTTTGTCGTTAACGGCTCCGTCTACCTGCCGCTGCGCTTCATCAGCGAACAGCTTGGTGCTAAGGTCGATTGGCTGCCGCAGGAGGGCAGAATTGCGATAAGCTTGAAGTAATAGGATGGAAAGAATAATATTCTTCGCTTAGTTACAAGCTGAAGCTAACAGGCTATTCTCATCTATGATGGGAAATAGTCTGTCAGCTTTTTTTGCTAGTGCAAATATACAAGGAAAGCAGAGGCTCGGCATAAAATCCAAATGTTGCACAAAATGCAGGATTTCTGGCTGGCTCAGGAGTAAAGGTAGGGATTGTTGCAATTATTGCAGGATTTCCCGCGGTTTGTCGGGTCAGACCAGCCTATTGTTGCATTTTGTGCAGGATTTCAGGCAGATGGACGGATCGGGGGCAGTAATGTTGCATTTTTTGCAGGATTTCCAGCGGCGGGGAGCGGAGCGACAATTGGCAATATCGCAGACTGTCCGTTAGCAAGCCGCCCCTTCCATCCCCCACCCAAAAAGCGCCCCCTCAGCCAAAGCTGAAGGGGCGCTTCTATTATTATCATCTACCCGATTAAGACAACCGTCCGCTGAAGTCACTGTATTCGAACTCGCGGATCACCTTGAGGCCTTCTGCTTCATTATAGGAAGCAATGGCCGGGAGGTTGACGCCGTTGAACATATGGTTCTTCACCATGGAGTAATGCGCCATGTCGGTGAAGATCAGCTTATCGCCGTATTTCAGCGGTTCCGGGAAGGAATAATCGCCGATAATATCGCCTGCCAAGCAGGTCATGCCGCCAAGCCGGTAGGTGTGGGCGAATTCGCCCGGTTCTCCGGCACCGATGATGCCAGGGCGGTAAGGCATCGCCAGCACATCCGGCATATGGCATTCAGCCGAAGTATCGATAATCGCGATATCCATGCCGTTATGCATGGTGTCGAGTACCGTCGCAACCAGATAGCCGGTGTTCAGGGCAACAGCCTCTCCCGGCTCCAGGTAGATCTCCACGTTGTAGGTCTCTTTCATGTGCAGAATGCACTTGATTAAGGTGTCGAGATCATAGTCAGGACGTGTAATATGATGCCCGCCGCCGAAGTTCAGCCATTTCATCCCGTGCAGGTACTGGCCGAATTTCTCTTCCACAACCTTAAGCGTACGCTCCAGCGTGTCCGAGTTCTGTTCACACATCGTGTGGAAATGAAGGCCGTCAATGCCGTCCAGCTCGTCCGGCCGGAAGTTCGGCAGGGTTACGCCCATACGGGAGAAGTTGTAGCAAGGATCGTACAGCGGCACTTCAATCTCGGAATACTCCGGATTGACGCGGATGCCGCAGCTGATCTGCTTCGGCGCGTTCTGCACTCGCTGCTTGAAGCGGCTCCATTGATCAAAAGAGTTGAAAACCATATGATCGCTATAGCGAAGCAGCTCATCAAACTCGCGGTCGACATAAGCGGGTGCATAGACATGCACCTCTTTGCCCATCTCCTCGAAGCCCAGCCGGGCCTCGAACAGGGAGCTGGAGGTTACGCCATGCAGGTATTTGCCGACCAGTGGGTACATAGCGTGCATGGAGAAGCCTTTTTGCGCAAGAAGAATCTTGGCTCCGCTCTTCTCCTGCACATAATTAAGGGTCTTCAGGTTCTTCGTCAGCAGCCGTTCATCCACCAGATACGCCGGGGACGGCAGATTGCTGATATCAATATCGATGTCCTTGTTCTTCATGGCCATGCGCCTTAATCCAGCAGCGTCGGCGAGAAATCTTCTTGCCAAGGCAGGCCGTGTTTGTTAAGAGCATCCATGAACGGATCTGGATCGAACTCTTCGATATTGTGTACGCCCGGTTTGTTCCAGATGCCTTTGATAATCATCATTGCCCCAATCATCGCAGGAACGCCGGTAGTGTAGGAAATGGCCTGTGAGCCAACCTCTCTATAGCACTCTTCATGATCGCAGACATTGTAGACATAATAGGTCTTAGGCTGGCCGTCTTTGGTTCCTTGAATGATACAGCCGATATTGGTTTTTCCTTTGGTTCTTGGTCCCAGGGAAGCCGGGTCAGGCAGAATGGCCTTCAGGAACTGCAAAGGAATAATCTCTTTACCTTCATAATTAATAGGCTCAATAGAAGTCATGCCGACATTCTCAAGCACCTTCAGGTGGGTCAGATAGTTCTGCGAGAAGGTCATCCAGAAGCGGATCTTCTTCACGCCAGGAATGTTAACAGCCAGCGATTCTAACTCTTCATGGTACAAAAGGTAGATATCCTTCGGGCCGATCTCCGGGAGATCGTATACTTTCTTCTCGGACAGCGGCGCTGTCTCAATCCACTCGCCATTCTCGAAGTAACGTCCGTTCGCAGTAATCTCGCGGATATTAATCTCAGGATTGAAGTTGGTCGCAAACGGATAACCGTGGTCGCCTGCGTTCGCATCCACAATATCAATCGTATGAATCTCGTCAAAATAATGCTTCTGCGCATAAGCCGTAAATACACCGGTTACGCCAGGATCGAAGCCGCTGCCGAGCAGCGCTGTAATTCCGGCCTTCTCGAATCTTTCCTTGTAAGCCCATTGCCAGGAATATTCAAACTTCGCAGTATCCTGCGGTTCGTAGTTCGCTGTATCCACATAGTGCACTCCGGTAGCCAGGCAGGCATCCATGATCGTCAGATCCTGGTAAGGAAGAGCCACATTAATCACGACATCCGGCTGGAAGCTCTTGATCAGCTCAATGACTTCTTCCGTGTTGTCAGCATCCAGCTTGGCCGTAGAAATCTTGGTCAGGCCCCCGTCCAGCTTCTCTTTGAGCGCATCGCACTTCGACACCGTACGGCTGGCAATGCAAATCTCCTCGAATACATCCGGGTTCTGGCAGCATTTATGAACAACAACGCTCGCTACACCGCCAGCGCCAATAATTAACGCTTTTCCCAAATTAATAACCCCCTAATTATGCTTAAGTTATTAGTTATTAGCCTTGCTGCTCTGGAACAGGCTACATCCTATGAAAAATCAACAACGCTGATTATACAGAAACTTTCTCAATAAATCAATAAAATCCGACAAAAACTGTGATCTTCCGTGTAAAATCTGCAGTTTTCTACATTAATACTCTGTAATTCACTTCATTACACTGAAATCCTTCGTTTTCCTTCGCTTTTAACCTTAATAAATTGAAAACCAGCTTAGGGCTCCGTCCATATTTCAGTGCATCAGGCCAACCGGACAATTATATCACAACGGCGGTGTTGTTCAACATTTTTATTTCAAATTTAAGCAAGGCCAGCCGGATAAAAGTGCAAATGAGGCACATTATAATAACTTACCCGTTTTTCGCTGCCGTTAACTGATAAGTGTAAAGGTCGCCCAATGTTAAGTGATCTGATCCGGTCCATTCGTTTATTATGCGTAACCCTGTCTTTCCCATACCTCTGTCATACCTGAGCGTTGCAGGATTAACCAGACCTCATCGCAGACGGCGGCTGTCCGCTGAGCTGCTTGAAGGCTTTGCTGAAATGAAACTCATCGCTGTATCCGCAGGCGCCCGCAATCTCCTTCAGGGTTAGCCTGGTGTACATCAGCTGCTTCTTCGCATGCTCATAGCGGATCTCACTTAAATACCCCTTGGGACTCTTGTGCAGATATTGCTGAAAAAGACTGCGCACATACGAGGGGGATATCCCGTAGCGCACCGCCAGCTCATGGATCTGCAAGGGTTCACTGTAGCGGCGCTCCAGCTCCTCCTTCATCCGTAAGAATAATTCGTATCCCTGCCCCCGGTCAGGATGGCCGCTCTCCTTAGCCTGAAATAATTCGTACAAAAGCTCATAGAGCAGCGCCTGAGTCTTAAGCTGGCTTCCGGGACTGCCAGGAACAAAATCGCCGGCAATCTGGCGGAAGAGCTGACCCAGCGCTCTGCCCGGCTCCCTCCCGGGCTTCAGGCGGAACGGCAAGGGCAGTTCATGAAGCGGCTCTACCCTCCCCTGATTGTCCGCTGAAGGCGATAACGTATACAGCGAGAGCAGGATCATGGTGATGCGCAAAGGCTCCCCGCCTCCGCTGCTCATCTCCATGGGCAGTCCCGGCCTCAGATAGAACAGCATGTCCGGCGACACCGGGTGCTCCTCTGTGTCTGTTCTAAATACCCCCTCTCCCTCCTGAATCCAGTACAGGCTGTGCACATGTATATTCTGACGGATATCCCTCCAGTGCGGGAAGGTCGTCTTGTCATGAATCCAGTGGATGTCCAGCACCAGATTCTGCGGAATCTCCTCCATGTATAGCTCCTCCGTTTCCCGGCCTGTCATTTCTGAAGCGTTTTTGACATGCCAATTCTGTTCATTATACCATGCCCCTCCCCAACATTCATTGCTACACTTAGGGCATTAACCACTGGAATGATGAAGGAGAGATGCAGGATGCCTGAACCACAATCCCCCTCAGTACAAGCCCTGGATTACATGCCTTGGATTGGCCTGTCAGAACAGGAACAGCTTCAGCAGAAACGGCACCAGCAGCAGCTTGCTGCCGATTATCCATGCACCTTCGGTGAAGCCTGCTTCGTCTCGCCGCAAGCCATCGTGCTGCCGGATCAGCTGACCCTCGGCGACCGGAGCTACATCGCAGGAGGTGCGATTGTCCGCAGCACACGGCTGGTCACAGGCAGCGACTGCTCTATTAACAGCTATAGCGTACTCTCAGGCGATATTACCATGGGTAATGGCGTGCGGATCGCTTCCCATGCAAGTCTATACGGCTTCAATCACGGCTATGCTGTGACGGATGTTCCGGTCTTCCGCCAGCCTTTGACTGTTAAGGGCATCGTTATAGAAGACGATGTGTGGATCGGGGCGAATGCCGTGATTCTTGACGGAGTGCGGATCGGCTCGCACAGCATTGTTGCGGCGGGGGCCATCGTGACCCGCGATGTACCGGCGTACAGCATTGTCGGCGGCAATCCGGCCAGGCTGATCCGCAGCCGTCTGGCTAGGGAGACAGTGCCAGAAGTTCATAAGAAGGGTGCAGCAATAGAGATGAAAGAGCACGCTGGCGAATATGCAGAGCATGTAGCGAATGCGCAGGGACCGACGTCTGCTCAATACCAGACAGATACCGCTAAGCTTGAAGGAGCGGGAACGGGCAGCGGGGTACCGCCGCTTGGCGGAGCGGAGCCTGCTCCTATAAGCCTGTATGAGCAGCTCGCGAATTTCAGCAAGCAGGTGCAGGAGCAGCTAACTCCCGTGCTTGCGTTCTACTCCGAAACGTTAGAGGGAGAGAAGCTGTTCCGTGACCGGCCGGGAGCGGGGCGGACCATAAGAGCGTACTGCGATGCTGTGGAGATTGCTGCCATGTTCGGCAGTCTGCCGCCCGGCTGGACGAAGGGGGAGCTGATCGCCACCTTACACCAGTTCCAGGACAGCTGGACCGGATTATTGCCCGATCCGTGGTCACCGCCCGGGCCGGAGGATCAGCCGGAGCTGTTAACCGATCATCTCTCGCGTTATCATCTTCTCGCTGTAGGCTACGCGCTAGAGGTGTTAGGTTCTGCTCTGCCCTATCCTGTAGCCGTGGCCGGGAATATGGATACCGCTACACTGTATCGGCAGCTTAATAGTCTGCCATGGGTGGAGAATGCCTGGGGCGCCGGCGATTGGATCGACTGCTATGCTACCGGCCTGTATCACAATCTGAAATCCTTCGGCTCCGGCAGGCGCCCGGATGATCTGTTCGGCTGGCTGGCCACGCATTGCCGCCGCGACTCTGGGCTGTGGGGTCTGCCTACTGCGGAGGAGGGCTGGCTGCAGCCGGTGAACGGCTTTTACCGGCTTACCCGCGCTACCTATGCCCAGTTCGGCCTGCCCCTGCCGTACCCGGAGCGCAGCATCGATACCGTGCTGGCTCACAGCCGGGACCGCCGCTTCTTCCACCTGGATGTACTGAATGCCTGCAACGTGCTGGATGTCGTCCACCCGCTCTGGCTCTGCCGGAAGCAGAGTGATTACCGCCAGACGGAGATCCGCGCCTGGGCGGAGAAGCTGCTCGGCGAAGTACTGCCCTTCTGGGTTCCCGGACGCGGCTTCGCCTTTCAGCTGTCCCGGCAGCAGGAGACCGGCCTGCAAGGCACGGAAATGTGGCTAAGCATCATTTATCTGCTGGCTGATCTGTGCGGGTTAAGCTCCGCCCTAGGATACTCCCCGAAGGGAGTTCACCGACTGGAGCCTGCCTTCTCACTATCCTTATAAGCGCGGAACTTGTGCCCATAAGGCGGCCAGAACTTACGGCATAAGTGGAAACGAACCGTCCTATTTAAGGACGGTTCGTTTCAGCGAGAAATAGCAGGATAATTAACGGATGGATAGGACTTCCTTCGCGCTAACAAAATGTATGCTGTTTTTCGCATACATTTGGGCCGTGCGCCGCGTGCCACCGCAATGTATGCTGTTTTCCGCATACATTCGGGCCATATACCTGCGTGCCACCACAGTGTATGCTGTTTTTAACATACATTCGGGCCGTGCGCCTGCGTACCGCCGCAATGTATGCTGTTTTTGGCATACATTCAGGCCATGCGCCTGCGTGCCACCGCAATGTATGCTGTTTTTGGCATACATTCGGGCCATGCGCCTGCGCACCGCCACAATGTATGCTGTTTTTCACATACATTCGGACCGTACGCGACCATATGCGTGCTCTACGAATCATTCGAAGAAAACCCCGTTATATCCGCTCGTTCTGAGCAGAGATGACGGGGTTTTGTACGCTTTTATAGGCAGCCCCCGGTTATTGCCCGAAGCCGACGCGCGGACGCTTGCGCTCCTTGGTCTGCACATCTACCGCCCGGATGGAGGTTATGGGAATGTAGAGGGTCTGATACTCCGTACTGTATTTCACGAACCGCTCATCCAGCTCCTCCAGTACGCCTCCCCTGACACTTGTACCATCCAAAAAATGAATCGTGACTTCCTGTCCCTTCAGCGCTTCCAGCATGCTCTTCCTCTCCTTCGTCTCACAAATGGGTGATGATGGTGTCAATAATTCCGTATTCCAGTGCCTCCTCAGCCGACATGAAGTAATCCCGGTCCATATCCTTCTCCACCTTCTCCGGCGGCTGGCCGGTCCGCTGCGCGGTGATCCCGACAATCTTCTTGCGGATCTGAAGAATACGTCTGGCGCTGATGGCAATATCACTCGCCTGCCCTTGCACCCCGCCATGCGGCTGATGGATCATAATCTCGCTGTTCGGCAGGGCCGACCGTTTACCGGTAGCGCCTGACAACAGCAGCAGAGAAGCGAACGAAGCAGCAAAACCGGTGCAGATCGTGTTGACTTGAGGTTTAATTACCTGCATCGTATCATAAATACCAAAGCCTGCGGTAGTCGAACCTCCCGGGCTGTTAATGAACATCTGAATATCCTTCTCCGGCTCATCGGCCGCGAGGAACAGCAGCTGCGCAATAATGCTATTAGCCAGCCCGTCATCAATTGCCGCACCCACGAATACAATCCGGTCCTTCAGCAGCCTGGAATAAATATCATAGGACCGCTCTCCTTGGGCTGTCTGTTCTATCACATAGGGTATTACACTCATTCTGGTATGCCTCCTCTAATCTGTTTTAGTGTGAATACCATGTAAACGGGTTGCCTGCGCGAAAAGATACGGAAAGCGGAAGAGGTGCGGAAATAGCGGGGGTGCGTATCTTTTACAATGCACTGTTCGTTTATATAATAGAAGCAACGCAACCCATCGAAGGAGAGGGCTACTATGACGATTCTTGAACATCACCGGACACCGGATACGATAGCTATGGATACAAGACATCTTCAGGAGCTGGGAAAAGCACTGCAGCACTACTGCCTGTCGCTCACCCGCTCCCGCTTCGACGCCGACGATCTGGCGCAGGAGACCTGGGCCAAAGCGCTCGGCTACCGCAAATTCACCATCAGCCCCAATCCCGAAGCCCTGCTGCTGCGGATTGCCAAGAATACCTGGATTGACGCTTCCCGCCGCCGGGGGTCGCTCATCCGTGCCATGGAACGGTCTGGGGCAGCATCAGATCCGGCTTCTGCGGCGGCAACTCTGGAGGAGCTGTCCGGGCTGGAGCTGACCTTTCAGGCGCTGCTTGCCCATCTCTCGCCGCCGCAGCGGACCGCCTGGGTTCTCCGCGATGTGCTGGGGTATTCTGCCGCCGAGTCCGCCGGACTCCTGGCAACCACGGAAGGAGCAGTCAAAGCGGCGCTGCACCGTGCACGCCAAGCCTTGAGCAAGGTCCGGGAGGAGCTGATCCAGCATGAAGGTCCCGCGCTTCCGCAGGATGCCGATTACCGGGGTTATCTGCGGGCGCTGGCTGAGGCCTATGAGCAAGGGCAGATTCCAGTATTGCTGGAGCTGCTCCGCCAGGAGAACGCCGGGATGGTAACGGCTGCTGTAAGCACGTATACAGTTCAGTCCGTGCATTCCGTGTATACAGACAACGCAAGATACGCCTATACCCATGGAGCGCCTGCATATGGCGGACTTCGGATGGCTGCATAATAGGGATGAATGGAGCAGCGGCTCTGCTCTGACTATAACTTAGGAGGATGATCCCATGAAGAAGGTGCTTGTGCTTGGAGGGACGAGATTTTTCGGTAAAAGACTGGTGGAGCTGCTGCTCCAGGACCAGGACAGTGAGGTCACCATTCTCACCCGGGGTCTAACTGAGGATACCTTCGGAGAGCGTGTTGCCCGGCTGGCTGTGGACCGGACGGATGAAGCTGCGCTTGAGCAGGCTGTCGGGGGGACTGTATGGGATATCGTCTACGATAACATTTGCTACACGCCGGATGAGGCGGCGGCAGCTGTGCGGATCTGGGCGGGGCGGGCCAAGCGGTATATCCTGACTTCCAGCTTATCCGTGTATGATCCGCAGCCGGAGGCGCTGGCTGAAACGGACTTCGATCCTTGGCATTATCCGCTGAAGGCTGGCGGGAAAGCGGATGTCAGTTACCAGGAAGGCAAAAGGCAAGCCGAAGCGATTCTGCTTCAGACAGCGGATTTCCCGGTGGCTGCGGTACGTTTTCCGATTGTACTGGGCACGGATGATTATACGCGCCGGTTGCATTTTCACATCGAGCATGTTCTGGCGGGAAGGCCCATTGGCATCCCTAATCCGCAGGCAGAGATTTCGTTCATCCGTTCGGATGAAGCGGCTGCTTTCCTGCATTGGCTGGGCCGGGAGGGCTCAGCTGTCACGGGGCCGGTGAACGCCTGCTCGGACGGCACTCTCCCCATTGGCAGCGTCATCTCCATCATCGAACAGATTACCGGAAGGACGGCTGTCGTCCAGAATGAGGCGGCGGAAGCAGACCAATCGCCTTTTGGCATCGGTGCCTCCTGGTTCATGGATACAGCAAAAGCCCGCAGTGCGGGCTTCAGCTTCCTGTCCTTATCAGAGTGGTTCCCGGAGCTGGTCTCTTCGCTGACCCGCACACTTCGCCAGGACCAGTAGCTCCTCCTCCAGCTCTTTGGAGATCTCTTTCTCCGGTTCGTTAACAAGCGTATTCAGGCCGGGCGCAGGCTTATCCTGCACCGGTATTCCCGCAGGCAGGGGCCGGTGAATTCCGGCTTCTGCCTTTTTTTCCGGCTGATCCGTCAGATTCGTATGCATCTCCTGCTGTGGCTTGGGCGGGATGTTCTCTTTTGTCTTCGCTATCGGCTGCTCTTCGTATACCTGCACTATCCCGCGAACCGCTTTATCCGCTGCATGCTTTGAGCTTGGAACTGCATCCGAATCTGCGGTTGAATTTGAACCTGGGGCTGGAACAGACTCTGACCCCTGCTCCAATTTGGCCTCAGCAGCCTCCGGTATTTTGAACACATTGATCTCCCGGAACAGCCGCTGCGAGATTTCATTAATCTCCCCGGCCTGTCTGGCAATGTCCCCGATGGCCTGATCCTGCTGGGTGCTGGAAGCGTTAACCTCCTGAACTCCGGCCGCCGTCTGCTCAGCTACAGCCGCAACAGAATGTACAGATTCGGCAAGCCGAGAATTGAGAGTACGGGTCTGTTCCACCTTATTGTGAATTTGCCCGATTTGTGTGCTGATGCCTGTAATCGATTCGTCGATAGCGGCGAAGGAAGCCAGGGTCTGCTCCACCTGATGGTCCTGCTGCTCCAGGCTGTCCCGGGTCTCCATCATATGTCCCTGGAAATCCGCCATACAGGCCCCAAGCTCCTGAATAATTTTGCTGATATGCACCGAGGAATTATTCGTCTGCACAGACAACTGCCGCACTTCATCGGCAATAACGGCGAAGCCTTTACCTGCTGCTCCGGCCCTGGCCGCCTCAATCGCGGCGTTCAGCGAGAGTATATTCGTCTGCTTCGAGATTTCGGTGATCGAATGGGTAATGCGTGAGATATCCTTGGACTGGTTCACCAGCTTGTCCAGCGCCCCATACACCTTGCCAATGGATTCCTGAGACTTCCGGGAGCTGAGGCGCAGCGCCGTAACGGTATCCGAACCCAGCTGTCTGTTCCGGTTAGCGGCTTCACTTGTAGTCAGCATTACATCGGTATAGTCAGTAATCTCCTGAACTCCGCAGGCCAGCTCCTCCAGGAGCTGTGTGCTCTGCTCCGACTGGCTGGCCTGCTGGTCCGCCCCAAGCGAAATCTCCTGTATGGTTCTGACAATATTCTGGTTCGTATGCGCTGTAACCACCGAAGACTCCTCAAAAGACTGCGCGTAATCAGCAAGCGAGCCTGCTGCAGACAAGGTCTGCCGCAGCATCCCCTGTACCCTGCCGACCATATGGTCGAAATGATGGCTCAGCTGTCCCAGCTCGTCATTGTACGGGGAGTTAATCTGCTGCCGCAGATCGCCCTCCGCGATCTGCCTGAGCGCCGCCTGAAGCTTGCGCACCGGCGACAGGAACGAGCGGATCAGCAGCCAGGCGAGCACCAGCATGAACAGGGAGACTGCAATCGCAGCGTACATCACGATGGATACCGTATCATCCAGCAGAGCGAAGGAGACTCCCTGGGCCTGATCGGCATTGGCAGCGGCAGCGGTATACAGCTCACCGTTAGTCTTCAGCATGTCCTGATTCAGGGCAAGCGCTTTTGTATGTATACCATCAATGGTCTCCAGCACACTCAGCGGGTCAAGGGTCTCGTCCGACATCGTCGTTACCAGTTCCTTTGTAAGAGCGCCATATTCTTTTACTTGTGAAGACAGTAGCTTATAACTGGCAGAAGCAGGCGTACCCTGCTTAAAATCCACCTTCCCCAGCTCCGCAGACAGCTGCTGTTGCTTCTCCTGCAACGGTTCGGCCTGCTCCAGGTCACTGGATTCCGCCAAGGAAGTCTCTGCGCGGTTCAGCTCCTGCAGCTGCTGGGTGATGGTTGAGACCGTAATTCTATTCTCCATTTCGCTCTTCTGCCGTTCCATGGATAGCTCGACCTGCTTGATTTTATGTCCCTGGTACAGGGCCACACCCAGAAAAATAAGTGTAATCGCCGAGAAACTCAAGATCAGCTTCCATTTCATCGAAAAGTGCAGCGGATTCCCCTTCAAAAGTATCATCCCTTCATATCTAGCCTGATTTTGCAATAGGTATATTCTGCTAATACTCTCTAATTGTAAAAGCCGGATATTAATTGTCCTCCTAAGTTATGTATGCGCAGCGTAAAGAATCTGTTGCGAAACTGTTAACAAATGTGCAGAATTCAAGGAAATAGTAGGACTATTGGATGGGAACGCGGCTTATTTGCACGGGGCAATTGGGTGGGTGTCAGAGAGACAAGGTATGGCAGCAGCGGCAGGCCAAGTTGTTGCACAAATTGCAACCCTGGTTCATCGATAACAGGGTAAACTTAAATATTGTTGCACAAATTGCAGGAATATCGCCGCCAAGCCCCTTAGAGAAGAGGGAATGCTGCCTTTTGTGCAATATTTTCAGATTAGGATTAGTTTAATGAGGGAGAAGTTGTATAATATGCAGGATTTGTATCAGCAAGAGAGCAAAGGGCAAACGTCAGAAGGGACTGAAGTGTAATTATGAGCATTGAAAATAGGCTTGAAGCTACATCGAGAGAAGAATTAAGAGATTGGCTGATGGCGAACAGTACCACGGAGGGCTCTTGCTGGGTAGAGGTCAGTCTCAAACCGCTCCCGGAGACGATACTGTATCTGGATGCCGTGGAAGAAGCGCTGTGCTGCGGCTGGATTGACGGGGTGAAGAAGGCGGCGGCTGACTCCAAGCTAGCGCAGAGACTATCCCCGCGCAGCAAGCGCAGTTCATGGACCGAGCTGAATAAGGAGCGCGTGCGAAGGCTGGACAAGCTGGGCCTGATGCGCGATGAGGGACGGCGATGCCTGCCCGATATGGATGTAGAAGCTTTTCGAATTGATCCCGTGATTGTACAGCGATTGAAGGCGGACGAGCAGGTGTACCGGCATTTCCTGGCCTTCCCGGCGCTGTATCAGCGGGTGCGGATCGACACCATTCAGAGCTGCATCCGCCAGCCGGAGCTGTTAGAACGCAGATTGGACAAATTCATCGAGAATACCAGAGTGAATAAAATGTACGGGCAATGGCATGACAACGGGCGTCTGCTGGATTATTAGTTTGGTTGGAGTGTAGTTCTGGTGGATTATTAGATCAGTTGGATTACTAGTTCTGTGAGTGAGTTTGATTTCGGACAAATTGCCCTGAAAGCTGGGGCATGCAGCTCCCGAAGGGTTTGCGCAAGCGGTATGTGTGGGGATATCTGATGGGTATGAAAGTAACTGGGGTTTGCTCTACATGACGGAGGTTACTTAATGGAGGTTACTTAATGCATATTAGTTGGAAAAACGTATCTTAATCTAGAACATTTGGAGCATTTGCGGAACTTAGTTGGATTTATGACATTTATTTTTCGCGTGAACCCCCTCTATGGCTCTGATGCCAGCATATTAAGTGCCTTTTTTCCAACTACGACTCGCTGCGGGCCCCTCCCACCTCTGAACAAGTGCCCAAAATCCAACTGTTCCCTGCGGCAAGGGGTGAGGGTGAGGGTGAGACTAATGCAGATACATAGGGTGATGCTGAGGCAGTCACTGAGGCAGTTACTGAGGCAGTTACTGAGGCAGTTACTGAGGCAGCTACTGGTCCAGGCACTGGTGCAAACATTGACGCTAGTGTGGACATAGTACGGGTGTATGCGGAATACTGAATACAATTATACTGCGCGTAGACTAACGGAGAAAATGTATGCGGAAAACCGAATACATTTACTACAAATTTTACTGGCGTGGTGCAAACGCGGGCGCAACAGCCATACTCATACTCATACTCATACTCATACCATCCCCATACAATCCCCATACCATGCCCATAGCCATAGCCATGTACTTACCCAGCCACTGCCGCTCCCGCCGTCTGTAATCGATTAACTTGTGCGATTCACATGGATAACAGGCCCCCGTCACCGGCGGCCTGCCCGCACCGTACCGCCGCACTGTACCGCCGCTCCGCTCAGTCCCGGCGGTACACCCAGCCGCCGGCCTGGCACAGCGCCGCCAGCGCAAGCCCGGCGCCGCCCGGCCCGGTGCGGCGGATCAGCGCCAGATCCGCCGGTGCCCCGGCCGCCAGGCCCGCCGCCGCAGGCAGGGCCATGAAGCCTGCCGGGCGCACGGACGCCATGTCCCAGGCGTCCGGCAGCGCGGCCAGGCCCGCGGCGCTGAGGCGCGCGATGTGGCGCAGCAGCATCTGCGCCGAGCCCGCCAGCAGCCCGGGCTCGCCGGCGAGATGCAGCCGGCCCGCCGGGGTCAGCACGACACGGCCGCCGACCGGCGTGTCGTAGCTGCCGGGCGCAAGCCCGGCCAGGGCAACGGCATCGCTGACCAGCAGTGCCCGCTGGCCCTTGACCTTCATCGCCACCTTCAGCACCTCCTCCGGGAGGTGGAAGCCGTCGGCGATCAATGTGCACCACAGCTCATCTGCCGCGAGCTGGGTCCACAGGTAGTTCGGATGGCGCGGCAGCATAGCATGCGCGCCATTGCCCAGGTGCGTGGACAGCCGCGCTCCGGCGGCTACCGCCCCGGCAATCTGCGCGGCATCCGCTGACGTATGCCCGATGGAGACGGTGATTCCCTGCCGGACGCAGTGGCGGATGAACTTCGCACTCCCCTCCCACTCGGGGGACAGCGTAACAATAGAGATGCGTCCGCCCGCCGCCGCCTGCCACTGATCGAGCAGGGCCGCGTCCGGCGGCCGGATATGCTCCAGGGCATGCGCCCCGCGCGGACCGTCCTCCGGCGAGAGGAACGGCCCCTCCAGATGGATGCCCTTGATGGTCGCCGCGCTGGCTGCATCCTCGTCACAGGCCCGGGCAATCGCCCGCATCGCTCCCAGGATGGTATACGGCGCGCCGGTAATCACCGTAGGGTAACAGGCGGTCACGCCCTCCTGCCATACCGCACGGACCGCCTTTTTGACATCCTCTGCACCAAGCGCCGGATGATTGAAATCATGTCCGCCATAGCCGTTGATCTGCAGATCCGTAAGGCCCGGGGCCACCAGTGGCAGCTCGGCCCGTTCCTCCAGCGTCAGCCGCGTCTCCAGCGGGTCGATAGCAGCAATTAAGCCATCCTCCACAGTAAGCCGGACCGGCTCGCCGGTCCGGTAATGCAGCGCCTCCAGCTTCATGAGAAGACCGCCCCGAACGAGTCGGTATCCAGGAACATCCGGCAGTCTCCATGCCCCCGCAAGATGGTGGACGGACATGCTGTAGAGACTGCTTCATGCAGCGTCCGGGTCACTGCACCGCGCTTGGAAGCGCCCGGCACCATGCAGAACAGCCATTGCGCGGACAGCAGCACCGGAATCGTCAGCGTCAAGGCTTGCTGCGGCACTTCGTCCAAGCTGGCGAAACACCCGTCATTCACCTGCTGCCTCCGGCAGATATCATCCAGAATCACCAGCTTCACAGGAAGCGGATCAGCGAAATCAGCCACCGGCGGATCATTGAACGCCAAGTGGCCGTTCTCTCCGATGCCAAGGCACACTATATCGATAGGCGCCTCTGCCAGCAATCGTCCATAACGCTTGCATTCCGCTTCTGCACCTGCGGCAGGATTCAGATAATGAACCGTTCCCGGACGCACCTTGTCGAAGAGCGCCTTGCGGAGAAAGGTGCCGAAGCTCTGCGGCGAGTCTGCCGGCAGGCCAGTGTATTCATCCATATGGAATGCGGTAATCCGGCTCCAGTCCAGATCCTTCGCAGCGGCAAGCTCGGCAAGGAATTCGTTCTGCGAAGGGGCGGCGGCGAAGACGATCCGCACCTGCGCTTTGGAGGCCAGCAGCGCCCGGATGGCTGCTGCCGCCTCACGTCCGGCAGCAGCTCCGAGCTGTGCACGGTTTGGGTATACCCGGACAAGCATAGCACCCGACAGCTCGGTATGAATCGGTTTGATAGTCAGCATGGGTAATGCCTCCTTGCTTCAGGGGGTTGTGCGGAACGGCTGCCTTCCTCTCCCCGGAATTCTCCGGGCGTAGCTCCAGTATGCAGCTTGAACAGCTTCGTGAAATAGCTCTTATTCTCATACCCGAGCCGCTCGGCGACCTGTTCTACGCTTTGCGGAGACTGGTCCAGCCATTCCTTGGCCTGCTCCATTTTGATATGGGTAACGTAGTGGATGAAGCTCATTCCGGTCTCCTTCTTGAACAGACGGCTGAAATAACTCGAATTCAAATGCGTATATTCCGCCACCTCCTCCAGGGTGATTTTACGGTTCAGGTGACGGTCAACATACTGCTTCACCTTCTTGATCTCATCCCGGCGGGTCTCCTGGTACATCTCCCGGATATAAGGAAGCCGTTCGTAGAAGAAAGCCAGGGACCAACTCTCCAGCGTGCCGATATCGTCAATGTCCGCCAGGGTATCATGCAGCAGCTCCAGCGAAAAAGTGGACTGGAACTGCTGGCGGGCCATCAGCCGCATCTGATTGTCATAGAGCAGCTTGAGCATCCATTCCTTCACCTGGCGCGGGGCATAACGCTTCAGACGGATATGGTCCATCCATTTGGCGATCAGCTCCGCAAGCCTGTCCGCTGATTCCTCCAGGAAGGCTTCGCGGATCTCGTGCGCGGCTTCGGCGTAACGGGTGAACAGGTCCTCCTCCGTGAACGGCGGAAGCTCCTTCAGTCCGGCCAGCCCGCCCGGCTTCAAGTAGAAGGCATACTCCCGGCCTTGGGTTAGCAGCTCTATCACCCTCTCGCGGAAATGCCCGCTGCCCCGGGGGATACACAGGTATTGAAAGGACGCCCTCACCCCCGGCACGGCTTGAATGGCTGAGCGTAGCCTGCCGAGCATAGAGATGTGTGCGGCCTCTGCCCCGTTCCCCATACCGCCGGTGAATACCAGTACACAATCACGGCCACTGTAGGGCAGACATAGGGCGGCATTATTGTCCTGGTACACCGACTCCGCCGCCGATGCCACCAAGGCCATCCGCGCAAGCTCCTCCCCTGGAGCCTCCCCGCTGTCACCGTTGATCCGGCAGAGCACAGCGACATGGGCTGTGAGCTCAGGCTGAATGCCCAGCTCGGCAGCGTCACTCTGCCACTCGCTGCCTGGCAGCTCCCGGGCCGTGATCCGCGTAAGCACCCGTTGCTTCAGCAGCCCCTTTTGATGCTCGGCCATGCTTTTCCACTTCAGCGTCTGAGCCTTCTCCTCGTCCCTGCGGCGCAGCTCCCCGCCCAGCTCCCGGAGCAGGGTGGTAATCAGCTCTCTGCTCATCGTCTCCTTGAGGATATAGTCGCTCACCATCAGCTTGACCGCCTGCTGCGCATAGGTGAAGTCATCCATGCAGGACAGCACCACCACGCGCACCTCCCCGCTTCGCAGCTTCAGCTCGCGGATCAGCTCCAGACCATCCATATACGGCATCCCAATGTCTGTAATTACAATATCCGGCATGTCCGCCCCGGCCTTCTCCAGAGCAATCAGACCGTTCTTGCAGGCTGAATGCAGCGTGAATCCAAGCTCGTCCCAGGGAATCATTGCCGTCAGAAAATCCAGTACCGGCTGATCATCATCCACCAGCATTACGCTATACATCCCTACCACGCTCCTTTTCCTTAGCCTGATCCGGAATCTGCCCGGGCAATACGAACCGGAAGGTTGTCCCCTCGCCGGGCCTGCTGTCCGTCGTAATCTGGAAGGCTGATCCGTAAGTCAGATACAGACGCTCGTAGACATTGGACATTCCGATGTGGGCCAGCCTGCCTGGCGGCATAGCTTCCTTGCCCGGCGGTTTGGAGCTTAGCCCGGCGCGCAGGCGGCTCAGGGTGTCCTCATCCATCCCCTGCCCGTCGTCTTCGATCTCAATGAACAGCCGGTGATCCTGTGTCCACGTTCGGATCAGAATACGCCCGCCCGCCTGACGCAGCCCATGAATATAGGCATTCTCAATGACCGGCTGCAGCAGGAAGCGGGGGATACGGATGCCGAGGCTCTCGGAGGTACAGTCTGTATCCAGCGCCACCTCCTCGGACTGGCGGAAATTCAGCAGCTCCACATAGCTCCTGACAATATGCAGCTCATCATGAAGCGTGGTGTATTCATCCCGCTGCTGGATCGTCATGCGGAGCAGCCGGGAGAGCGAGAACAGCAGCTCGGCATTCTCTTCATCTCCCCGCATCATAATGCGCAGACGGATCGAGTTCAGGATGTTGAACAGGAAGTGGGGATTGATCTGCGATTGCAGCATCGCCAGCTCCGCCTTGCGCTTCTGCGCCTGCTCTTCCTTGATTTGCACAACCATCCGCTCTACCCGGTCCAGCATATGGTCGAAGGATTTGCCCAGCCGCCCGATCTCATCATAGCCCCGGACTCCCGAACGGAGACCCAGCTCTCCGCGGTCCACCCGCGCCGCCACCTGGTCGAGCCGGATGACCGGCTTCGTGAACTGCCTGACCAGCAGCACCAGAATCAGCAGGAAAAAAGCCCCCGACACCACCTGCACCGCCGAACTCCAGCGGTGCGTCGCGCTAATCCGGCTGACCGCCTCGCGGTAGGGCGACAGACTGACAATCCGGTAATTGCCGTAAGGGATCTCCAGACTGCTGAGCAGATACTGCTCGCCCCGGTAATCGATGAAGCTGGAATCGGCCGCAGGCTTCACGGCAGCCATAAGTGAGAACGGCTGGCCCAGCAGGGACTTGTCCCGGGCGGCAGTAACCGTTCCATCCGGTGCAATCAGCAGGGTCTGCTGCCCCTTCCCGCTATCACTCAAGATCTGGCTGATCCGGCTCTCGGCGATACTGATCATCACCGTAGCATAGGTTGAACTGGAAGACAGCTTGAGATTGCGGGCAATCGTAAGCACCTGCGGACTGCCGGCGGCTGCGGTCGGAATATAGTTATCTATCACGCCTGCCCAGTACAGCTCGAAGGCAGGCTTCTTGCGGGCAGCCTCCATCCAGGACTGCTGAAGCAGTGCGCCGACATTGAGCTTGGCGTAGGAATAGTTGGAGTAGTATTGCCCGTCCGAGGTGAGGACGGTTACGAATGTTTTTTCCATCATGGAGGTCACGCTGACCAGCTTGTCGGTCACCTCTTTGAAGTCCAGGATATGTCTTGCTGTATCAGGCTGGTGCAGCTTGCTGCGCTGCCAGTTTTCTTTGAGAATAAGGGTGATGCCGGGATCGAACTGGATATAATTCGCCACCAGCACCATATTGCTGAAGAGGTTCGAGATGTACAGGCTCTCCTGCTCCAGTGAACGGCGTTCATTCTGAATCACCTGGGAGCGGAGGATATGCTCTGTGTAGGAATTGGAAATATACAGGGTAATAGAGGCGGGAAGCAGCAGACAGAGCAGGGAAGCGACGAGCAGCTTATTGCGAAAACCGAGTCTCCATCCTCTTGGCAGCAATGGCAATCCCCCTTCACAATCAGACTATCGTGTCTATGCTTCTATCATATCAGCTTTCCGCCTCCAGTAGCCTATTAGAGCACAGGATTTCAGGTAAAATCCGGCCGTTTAGCCCTGCCAATTTTTACTTATTGGCATCCACAATCTTCTGCAGCTCCGCCTGCGCCTTCTTGATCGTAGTCTCCAGGTCCTGCTGCTTCAGGATGAACAGCTCTGTTTCCTTGGTAAAGGCCGTTTCCAGCTCGCCCTGATAGGTCGGCGGCACACTTAAAGGAGCAGGCTTCGCATTCTTGATTACATAGGCCAGTGAGGTTTCGTCAATGTTGTCCGGGCTCATGGCCTTGGTTTTGACGCCTGCTATGAACTGGTCCACATCCTGCTTCTTCCAGGCGGAGTATACATTCTGCATCTGCTCGCCCTCTGTGGAGTACCAGCGGATGAAATCATACGCTTCCTGCTGATGCTTCGACTTTTCCAGAATCCCAACATAGTTGCCGTTAGCAATACTGACTCCGCTCGGTTCTCCTGCACTGTTCGAAGGCATCGGCGCGAACGCGGTGGTGAACGTAGCCGGGAACTCCTCTGACCCGCCGGATTCACCGATCATCCAGTTGCCGGTCACGATCATCGCGGCATGTCCGGTGAAGAACTCCGAGCGGTACGCAAGCTTCTGGGAGATGGTGTCGGCATACGGCACAGCTACTCCGGATTCCTCAGCCTTATTGCGCAGCTCCAGAGACTTGCGGATGCCCGCGCTGTCGATATTCACGATACCGTTATTGACCAGATTGTTGTCCTTCTCCTGATTGATGATCCCCAGCTCCCAGTACATGGCCCAGGTATGGAAATAGGTGCCGAAGGTCTTGGACGGGCCAGTGCCGCTGGTCAGCTTGGCTGCGTAATCAAGATAGTCGTCCCAGCTCCATTCTGTGGGAACGGCTAACCCTGCCGCATCCAGCTTGTCCTTGTTCAGCAGGACAAAATAATTCTCAAGCGTATCCGGGAGGGCATACACCTTACCGTCCACAGACGGATCAATCGTGTATTCGTCAGCCAGCGTGATCCCTTCCTTGCTGATCAGGTCATTCAGCGGAGCCAGCAGGCCGAGTCCGGCACGCTGTGAATAGTCGGTGGCACCGGGCATGAACACTACATCCAGGTTCTCGCCGGAAGCCACGAGCAGATCCAGCTTTTTCATGCCAGCCACAGAGTCTCCGTTGTCGGCAAGCTCAACATATTCCAGGGAGACGCCCGGATGTGAATCCTCATAGGCCTTCAGCACAGGCTCCATATCCGCCGCAGGGGACCAGTTAGCAACCTTGATCGTTACCGGCTCTGCGGAAGGTGCAGCACTCTCCCCCGCCTCCGGTGCAGCCGTGCTGCCAGAAGTGGGAGATGCACTATTGTTGCCCGAATTGCCGCAGCCTGCCAAGGCTACCAGAAGCACGACGATCCATACCAGCGCGAACACATTCTTTTTCATCACTAACACCCCTTCTAATGTGGTTTACATCCGGTTATGCAACTTCCGGGAACTTGCCAGCCTTCACCCCTTCACCCCCCCTAAGGAAATGCCTTCGATCACCTGCTTCTGCCCGAGGATGAACACAATCAGCAGCGGGACAATAGCCGAGACCGAAGCCGCCATAATCAGCGAATAGAAGGCGCCGTTGCGGTCGGCGAAGGCATTCATGCCAAGCTGTAGCGTGTAGAGCGTCTTACTGTTCAGGAAGACCAGCGGCGTCTGAAAATCATTCCAGGTCCAGATAAACCGCAGAATCGCATACGTGGCAATCGCGGGCCGGACCAGCGGGAACAGAATGAAGGTGAAGATGCGCAAATGGCCCGCACCGTCGATCTGTGCCGATTCGATATATTCGTTCGAGAGCGAAGCGAAGAACTGGCGGAGCAGGAAGGTGCCCAGCACGCTGAACCCGCCCAGCAGGATCAGGCCCAGATGCGTATCGTACAGGCCCGTCGACCGGAAAATGATGAACAGCGGCACCAGTGTGGCTTCCGCAGGAATCATATAGGTGGCCAGCACAAGGACGAAGAGTGCATTTCTTCCGGGAAAGCGGATTTTGGTGAAGCCGTAGGCGGCCATGCTGGACACCCCCACAGACAGGAGCGTGGTGAGCGCCGTGACCTTGATCGAGTTCCAGTAATAGAGCGTGAAGTTGGCTTTGCCGAACCAGACGGAATGATAGTTGAAGGACGCCCGCAGGGTCTGCGGAATCCATTCAACCGGATACTTGAAGACATCGGCCTCCGGCTTAAGCGAAGCGGACAGCATCCATATAAAAGGAAGCAAAAACACGATCCCCAGCAGCGCCATGATCAGGGTGATGATGGCTTTTCCTAAGGTAAGATTGCCCATTCTCACAGGTGTATGCCTCCCTTATCTAGTAATTGACCCAATAGCGCTGCCCCAGCCACTGCAAGCCGGTAATGGCCAGCACAATGACGAACAGAATCATAACCATGGATGAAGCATACCCGGTCTGAAGATCGACGAAGGCCGTCTGGTACATGTCATATACGACAACAGAGGTGGAATGGGCCGGTCCGCCGTCCGTCAGCACCTTGACCAGAGCGAAGGATTTGAAATTGCCGATAATCCCGGTCACCAGCAGGAAAAAGGTCGTCGGCGTCAGCAGCGGAAAGGTGATCGAGCGGAACTGGGCCAGCTTCGAGGCGCCGTCAATCGTCGCCGCTTCATACAGATCGGCAGGAATATTCTTGATTCCGGCGATATAGATAATCAGCGAGACCCCGAGATCGATCCAGATCATCAGCAGCATGACCGAAGGAAGCGCATAGGTCGGATCGGCCAGCCATTTGGGCGGATGGTCCACGCCGAGCGCTGACAGGAAGCCGTTGACCGGACCGTACGAAGGATGGAAGAGCACCTGCCACACGACCGCTACCGCGACGACACTGGAAATCTGGGGCATGAAGTAGATAACTTTAAAAGCCCCCGGCGCGTACACATGACTGGTGATAATCACCGCCAGGACCAGCGCGATCCCCATTCCGGCCGGTACGGCCAGCAGCATAATGAAGTTATTGCCCAGCGACTTCAGGAAAACCTCATCCTGGAACAGCTGGCGGAAGTTATCGAAGCCATTGAACCGGATCTTGTCAAACCCGGTGACGAACGACCATTTGGTGAAGCTGAGCACGAAGGAGAATAGCATAGGAATTAGCGTAAATATGAGCACACCCAGCAGCATGGGACCGGTGAACAGGTACCCCATCCCGGCTTCCAGCCGTTTTCTTTTTCTGCTGCCGGCGGTTGGTTTCTCACGGGACTGCGGTAAGGCAACTGACGTCTTCAATGGCTCTGTCCCCCCTCTTGCGTGATCTTATCTCTCATTATAGAAAGGTAAGGCGAGGTGCATAAGCCACGATCCTGACCCGTTCGGAAAAATTTTTACCTGCTGAAGACGAGAGTTGTCCATCAGAACGTTTGACCCGGCATCACGGACTGAGGCGCGCTTATTGCGGATAGTTGTCCATCAGAACGTTTGGCCCGGCATCACGGACTGAGGAGCGCTTATTGCGGAGGATAGTCTCCACTTGGGAAAGGGAACGGACCCCAGGGGCCTTATTCTTGGAATTTCTACTTTAAACATCTTATAGAGAGAGGATAAGGGCTACTCAGTCCGCTAAACCGCAAAAAGTGGCGTTTTCCAGGGAATAGGGTCTCTCAGGTCCGTTAGGAGCAAACTCGACCGGCCGGTGCAGTTTCATTGTACTGAACCTCCGGGATCTGATTCTTTCACAGAATTACATCTGATGCCGCTCTATGACACCCTGCCGGCCAAATCAGTCAAAAACGGTACGGAATTGCGCAAAATAGTTGATTTACTCGGGTAGTCTGCTTTGTTATCTTCTAGGCAAGCACCAGCTTATGCTTACAAAACTTGAAGTGTATGCTTTCAATGCCAGTTTTGCGAAGAGACCCAGGGGGCCTATGCTTACAAAACTTTTAGGAGGGATAGTGATGAACGTGAAGTCAGATATTATGTCCGCTTATATGGATACTATTGTCGAACTGCTGAATGAGATACGGAGTGAGCCGCAGGACAAGCTGCTGGAGGTGGCGGAGCTGCTCGCGGAGCATATTGCGCAGGACAGGCTGATCTATCTCTACGGACCGGGGGGACACTCCAATATGAATGCCACCGAGGTCTTCTTCCGTGCCGGCGGACTGATGCATATCAGCGCCATCTTAGATGAAGGCACGATGATCTCGAATGGCGCCTTGCGCTCCATGGCGGTTGAACGCACTCCCGGCTATGGCACATTAGTCATTGAAGACAACCGGCTCGAACAAGGCGATATTCTGATTATCGCCAATGCGTACGGGATCAACACAGCCTGTGTCGATGCCGCTCTGGAAGCACGCCGCCGGGGCGTAATCACGGTTGCGGTGACCTCCGTGGGCCATGCCGAGGCTACGCCAGCGGATCATATTGCCCGCCACCCTTCGGGACAGAATCTGTATGCGCTCTGCGATTATGTTCTGGACAGCAAGGTCAAGCCTGGTGACGCTGCGCTTCACATTGACGGCATTGAACCGAAGATGGGCTCCACCTCTACCTTCGCCAACGCTTTTCTGCTGAATTCCCTGATGATGACCACTGCCGCCTGCCTCGGGGCAAAAGGGATCGAGGTGCCGGTCTGGCGCAGCGGCAACGCCCCGGGCGGGGACGAGTGGAATAACCGCTTCATTGAGCGCTTCAAGGGCCGGGTACGCTGGCTATGAGCCTCCAGCTGATTCCAGCGCCTCAGGTGGTGCAGAGCCGTGGACCGGAGCCGGTCACCGGGCTTCACGGCTGGGCGGTACAGTTATGGTGCCCCGGGGAGGATGCCCGGCTAGTGGTGGCGGCTGAACGGATATTCGCCGGGGTAACAGCGCATGCTGCTCAGGGCGGCAGCGGTGTATTCGCCCTGGTCACGGAGGGTACCCCGCTCAACCCGCTGCTGGCCCGGCGGGTCGAGGGCAGGCATGACGGCTACGTGCTGATTACCGATAAGGACCGGATCGAGCTGTATGCGCTTAGCGCCTCCGGTCTCTTCTATGGGCTGAAGACACTGGAACAGCTGCTTCAGAGCGGCGGCGGTACCGTGCCTGCGGTGACGATTGCCGACTGGGCGGAGCTGCGGCTGCGCAGCGATTATCTGGATCTGCGCACCGTCTATCCGACCTATGAGCATCTGCTGGAGTATATCGCAGAGCTGGCCGATTATAAGATCAATACGCTGATTATCGAATATGAGGACAAGCTGCCGTTCCGGAAACTGGCCTTCCTGCGCCATCCTGAGCTTGCCTTCACGGAGGAAGAACACCGGCGGCTGCTCAAGACGGCACAGGACCACTTCATTACCGTCATTCCGAAGCAGCAATCCTTCGGGCATCTGGAATATATCCTGAAGCATCCGGCCTATATCGGTCTGCGTGAGGTCCCGGAGACCGTGTCCGAGCTGTGCCCGCACCGCGCCGGCTCCTTCGGGATGATGGCCGGGATTCTGGAAGAAGTGGCGGCCCTCCACCCGCACAGCCGCTATCTTCACCTCGGCTGTGACGAAGTCTGGACCCTTGGCACCTGCGGGGACTGCAAGCGCTCCGGGCTTACCCCCGAGGCTTCGTTCATCCGCTTCGTCAATCAATTGGCGGAGAAGACACTCAGCCTCGGCAAGCAGCCGATGATCTGGCATGATATGATCATGCAGGCTACGGCAGAGGAGATTGCGGCGCTGGACAAGCGTGTGATCGTGGTCGTCTGGATCTACGGCGGGCACCGGATGAAGGCGGATGCCCGGCAGATTCTCCACAAGCTGCGGGATGCGGGCATCCAGACCCTTGGCGCTTCCTCTGTCCGCTGCTGGGACGATAACGGCGACCAGAATTATCCGGTGATTCATAACCGGATCAAGAATGTGCAGGACTGGATTCAGCTCGCCCGCTCCGAGCAGCTGGAGGGCATTATTCATACGAACTGGGGGTGCCCGTTCTCGTTAGGCAGCCCCTACGGCTTGTTCGAGACCTCGCGTTATCCGGCTGTCTTCGCTGCGGAACAGAGCTGGAATGCCGGGGCGGAGACCGGGACCTTCCTGACAAGGTTCCTGCACCAGTTCCACGGCCTGCCTGCGGACCGGCTGAGCGGGGAAGAATGGGCAGATTATGCGGTAACCGACTATTACGCGTTGATTCCACAGCTTCTGCCGGAGGTGAAGAAGAACCGCTTGACCGCCGAGCTGATCGATGCCATGATCCAGTACGAGCTTCCGGCACAGCGCCGCTCGCCGCTGCCTACCTTCCTCTTCCGGGGAGCCATGTCGCCGGGCAGCGAGGAAGTGATGACCTTCCTCCGGGACAAATACCGGAGCGGCTACAGCGATCTCCGGCAGGCCAAGCTAAGAATGCAGAACGTGCTTGCCGAGCTGCTGGTCCCGCAGATGGCGGAGCTGTTCATACGCTCCCGGTTCTACCGGCCTGAACTATTCGAGGCCAATCTGCAAGCCATGATGACCGATCTTGAGCTCATAGAACAGAAAGCGGGGGAACCTTAATGCCTGATATGCTTGTGAAGCTATACGATTTGCCGGATAACGGAGCGCTGCTGGAGCGGCTGCGGGGTGAAGGGATTGCCATCAAACGGGCGATGACCGGAGATAAGCAGGCGATTGTGGATTTTGTCGGCCGCCATTTCACGGAGAGCTGGCGGAATGAATGCGAGACGGCCTTCGCCCATCTGCCCGTCCACTGCTATATTGCGGTGAAGCAGGGCGAGGTGATCGGCTTCGCCTGCCATGATGTCGTGGTGAAGAACTTCTTCGGCCCGACCGGGGTGCTGGAGGCTTACCGGGGGCTGGGCATCGGGAAGGCGCTGCTGCTGGAATGCCTGTCTGCCATGCACCAGAGCGGTTATGGCTATGCCATTATCGGCTGGGTGGCGGACGCCGTCCCTTTCTATGAGAAGACCGTGGGTGCGATTGCGGTCCCTGATTCTTTTCCCGGTGTATTCCGTGACCTGATCAGCATGGACTGAATACGATTGTTTTGTATGAGCACAGCAAATAGCGGCAGCCGGACATCTCATCCCTGGCTTCCGCTATTTGCTGTGCTATTTTCTGGCCAAATGCAGGTCTATCGTGTCATAAATCATCAGCACATCCCCGCTTTTCAGGATCGCCGCTCTGATCTCTTCCTCTAACAGCAACCTCGCAGCAGTAGGCATTCCTCTGTGATCCGAATAGGTATTGAGCAAGCCGATATAATCCGCTGAGGAGAAGGCTCTCGTCAGATGATACAGCTTCAGCTTAATCTCTCTGAATCCGTAGGTATCCAGACGCTGTGAGACTGCATGGTACCTTGCCGTATCGTGCTCAATTAACGGGGGACTGCCGGGCCTGAACTTCCGGTATATCTGCTGGAGCTGCTGATGTAATTCATCGTCCGCACGCGCGGCAAACGGCCGGTTCCAGAATAAAGCCACGGTTCCGCCAGTTTTCAATAATTGCGAGACTTTCGGATAGCCGGTCTGCTCTGGAATCCAGTGAAAGGCGGTGCCTGAATAGATAAGATCGCTACTTCCCGCCGGGGCTGCAAAATCCTCAAACGATGTATGATGCACCTTGAACCCTGTGTACTCCCGGAATTTCAGCTGTGTGTACTCCGCCAGATTTCTGCCCAGCTCCACCGCCGCCAGCTCACAGCCAGTCTCCAGCACAGGCCTGGTCGCCTGCCCCGTACCGATTCCGATCTCAATCGCCTGCTTGCCTGGTCCGATGTGTGAGTAAGCGATGATGTCCTGGAATACTTCTGCGCAGTAGACCGGCCTCCACCTGTCATAATTCGCCGCGTCCTCGTTGAAGGTTAACCGCTGATCCATCTCCCTGCCTCCGATCATGTCTTCTTAGGATAGCGCTAATCTATGCCGTTGTATATTTTATTTTTTCACATTGGGTTCATTCACAGAATTGTAAAAGAATGCATGCTGTTTTATGCGGCATTTCTGATTTTCTTTTTACATACAGGGGGTAAAATATATAAATATGTTTAGTTGCGGCTGACCCAAGAACTCATAGGAGGTAACGATCATGCCTAATATCTGGATGCATATCGAGTACGGGCGGCAGCTGGCCGGAGAATTCAGTCATCGTCTTCCGTTTCTTCAGCAGCTGGAGCAGCCCCTCTATCATCTTGGCTGTCAGGGTCCTGATATCCTGCTGTATCACAGCTTTCTCCCCTGGAGCAAGGATGCCGGGGCGCTGCATCTCGGGGATCTGATGCATTCGCGCAGCTGCGGGCCTGTACTTATAGACTTCTGGGAGTCGGCGCGGAACCTCGGCGGAGTGGAGGGTGAACAGGCCCGGCTCTACTTCCTCGGCTTTCTCACCCATCATCTGCTGGACCGCAATCTCCATCCCTATATTAACTGGAAAGCGGGCTATCAATACCGCGATCATCAGCGGTTCGAGATTGATCTGGACACCTTGTTCATGAACCGGCGGCGGAATCTTAACACGTGGCAGAGCCCGGCCTGGTCCCTGATCGACGCCGGCTCCCGTCTGCCCGGTCCGGTTCACCGCATCCTACACACTACGGCCCTTAAGCATTACCCGGAAGCGATGGCCCGGTTGCCTGAGGAGATCTGGCAGACCTCTTACCGCGATATGGTGCTGGCCCAGCGCTGCCTGTATGACCCGAAGGGCTGGAAGAAGGCTATCACCTGGGGACGGACACGCCTGCTGTTCTCCCGTAAGCTTACCGCCCGTGAGGAGCAGCTGGATTATCTGAATGAGCGGCACTCCGAATGGCGGCATCCCGCGCTCTATTCTGAGGTCCGCACAGAATCGGTGTGGGAGCTGTGGGAGGCGGCTCTTGCCGAAGGCAGGACGGTGCTCGGAGCGCTTGCTGATTGGCTGGAGAGCAAGGACCCCACTGCCGCAATTCGCAAGCTGGAGCAATTCGCACAGGTGCTGGGCAACCGCTCCTACGATACCGGCAAGGATTGCAGCATGAACCTGCAGAACCAATACGCCGATCCGATCTGGACAAGTCTGCCGGGGAGTTGAGGGGGAGCGGAGATTGGAGAGCGGGCATGGTGGAACGGGGGCGGGGAATGGAGAGCGAGTCCGGTGGAGCGGGAACGGGAAACGAGAGAAAGATGCATGAAGGAGTAGCTGGTATCAGTTACGCGCACGGTACAGGGAACCAGGAACGGAGGCATGGGTACTGTAATTGGGGATGGGAGCAGAAACTGGGCATCGGGAGCGGCTCCCCAGCAAACATATGGCCTGTCCATTTTACCGACGCACCCTTCTCCATCACAGGCGACGGGTGCCTGCCGCAAACAATTGGAAAAACGTAGAAAAACGTATCTTATTTCGCCGGTTTCTCAAAAATATCGGGCAGCAAGTGGTTTTTGTACATTTATTCCAGCTACTTTTCGCTACTTTGGAAGATATGTGCGAATTAAGTGTTGTTTCTCCAACTGTTGTTCAAACAGAGGGCCTTCGTTCAACAGACAAGTGTACAAAATCCACCTATTTCGCTTTACAGTAACTCCTTACTTGTCCGAACGCCCCCTCCTTCCCCTGCAGCAGCTAAAAATAACCATAAACCCAAAAAACAACCATACAATAACCCGCAAATCCATTCATCCCGCCGGCTCTAGCTCCGACAATTGCTCAGGTACTTTGCGCAGAACAAAGCATGAGTAATATTACCTTCGTGTGAACACAATGTATGCTATTTTTGCCATACATTTGGTTTATATGCCTGCTTGCGAATCAATCTATGCTATTTTTCACATACATTTGGTGCACATACCTGCTTGCGAGCATAATGAATACTGTTTTTCACATACATTTGGTCCATTTGCCTGCTTGCGAGCACAATGTATGCTGTTTTTCACATACATTCAGCCTTCAGTCACATTCAGCATCAAAGTCATTCTAAGAATCATTCCAAGAACTCATATCTACAGTTTCACACTCACTTCTCCACAGTAGCAGGAAACTATAGTTTCCTATTATAATCGCAAAAAAGCCCGGTTCCCCGGGCGCTCAGCATAATCTTTACATTATCCTTCTGTCAGACAGCATTCCAGCTTACAGTGGATCAGCATTCGGAAGAATCTCCGGCGGGGCTGGAGGAATAATCTCGGGCTGCTCCGGCGGTACGATTTCGGGATGCTTCTCCGGTACAATCTCCGGCGGGATCACAACCGGCTCCGGGAGGATATCCGGCTTTACATCGGGGACAACCTTCGGCGGAACCTCTGGCGGCAGATCTTTACTCATCTCCTTATACCTCCTTCATTCCTGATACCTCATGTATACCCGTTCCGCTCCTCCCTTAACCTTGTTGCCCTAGCCCCCTTGTCCTCTCTACTCCCCTCTCCTCCTCCTTGGTCCTCCCTAGTCTTCCCTAGTCTTCCCTTACCCTACCTACTCCTCCCTACTCCTACCTACTCCTTCTACTCCTCCCTTACCCTCCTTACTCCTCCGGGTTCCCACCGACCCTCCCTGCAAAATCCCCGCTTCATGCGAGATGTTTAACCTGCGGTTGATCTCCAAGTAATAGTTGGTTGTTAAGATCAAGGCAACAAGATTACTGGGAGGGATACCGATGCGTCTGGCTCTATTCACGGACACTTTTCTTCCGCAGACGAATGGCGTTGCCCGTACACTCGGCCGGCTGACCGGCCATCTGCACCGCCGGGGAATTGAACATCTGCTGTTCACGCCAAAATCAGCCCCGGAGAGCAGCTACCCCGATCCTGTCAGACCCGTGGCCAGCATCCCCTTTTTCCTGTATCCCGAGTGCAGACTGGCCCTGCCCGGTATGTCCTCCATGCAGAGTGAACTGGCTGCCTTCGCCCCCGACCTGCTCCATCTCGCCACCCCGTTCAATATCGGCTTAACCGGTCTCCGGTATGCCCGCAAGCAGCAGCTCCCCCATGTCGCCTCCTATCACACCCACTTCGACCGTTACCTCGAATACTACAAAATGAGAAGAATCCTGCCGCTCTACTGGAAATACATGAAGTGGTATCACCGGTCCTGCGATGCCGTCCTGGCCCCTTCCCGCGAGACCCTAACCAGCTTACGCATGGAGGGCTTCACCAAGCTGCGCCTTTGGTCCAGAGGCGTGGACTGCACCCTCTACTCGCCAGAGAGACGAAGCGAAGAAGTGCGGAAACTTTACAGCAAGGGTGCAGCACTGATGATGCTCTATGTCGGACGGATTGCCCCCGAAAAAGATCTCACCACACTCCTTAAAGCCATGCCGCTACTGCCGGAGTCCGTGCGTTCAACCGTTCAGCTGGTGATTGTCGGCGATGGGCCGCTGCTGCCTGAGCTGAAGTCGCAGGCACCGGACAATGTCACCTTCACCGGTGCCAGGCACGGCGAAGAGCTGGCAGAGCTATACGCCTCCGCCGATTTGTTCGTCTTCCCCTCCTGCACGGAGACCTTCGGCAATGTCGTGCTTGAAGCCATGGCGTCGGGGCTTCCCGTGATCGCCGCAGATGCCGGCGGAACGCGGGAGCTGGTCGCACCCGGTGCCACCGGCATGCTGTTCGCCCCCCGCAGTCCGGCAGCCATGGCAGAGCAGATCTGCACTGCCGCAGCCGGGCATCTGCTGCGGAGCGCAATGGGCCGTGAAGGGCGGCGCCACGCTCTCCAGCGCTCCTGGGAGCAGATTTTTGACAGACTGATTAAGGATTACGAAGAGGTCATCGAGCACTGCAGCATCAAGGATACAGCAGGGATTTACACCGCCTGATCCGCTGTCTGCCCGCCTATGAAGACTAAGCGTTCCCGGGACTACGGGAATGCTTTTTTCCATTGTTCACGGTTTCTCCCCATCACTCTATTGACCATTGGAATAATGACTTATATTATACACATATACAATAATCCAAAATATGGAATTCAGTCAGGCGGTGATCCCTTGAAGCCTCTCACAACGATTAGGAGTCATCTTGAGGCTTATCTCTATTCCCAGCACTTGTCCATTAACCAGTTCTCCATTCAGTCCGGCGTTAATTCCGGCACCTTAAGCCGTATCCTTAGCGGCCAGCAGCCGATTGCCATGAACCACCTGAAATTGATTACCCGGGGCATGTCATTGCCGGAGGATCATTTCTATAGCATGTATGTCGATGAGTGCTTCTTATATTCGGCACCAACCTGGCGGCGGCTGCGCCCCTTCATCCTGAATTCGGCGGAGCTGGGGAGGCTGGACTGTATTGAGCTAGTAGTCAAAAATCTGCTGGACAACCTGATCTACGCTCCGATGCTTTTTGAAGTGGCCGAGGACCTGTTCCAGGAGCATCACTGGCAGGCGGCGGCTGTGCTCTACAAGAATATCAGCGCAAGCGAGAAGTATCAGCATTCGGAGCGGCTGGCCCTCTGCCAGTACCGTTTGTTCCGCATTACCCTCGGAGACAGCCAGACACTCAACCTCCAGGCTGCTCTTTTATTCGAATGTTATATTGAACGGCTTGAGGTGCCTGATCAGCTCGATGGACTAAAAGCCCTGATGCATGTCTATTACTCGCTGCACAAGTGGGACAAGGTGGATGCGCTGGCCCAGGAGATGCACCGTCTTGCCATGCTCAGCTACCACCATCTGCACCGCTCGCAGCGCAGGGACCGCCAGGATAAATGTCCGGAGAAGCCGGTCTTCTTCTATGCGCTGTATTCGCATCTGATGCGGGCAAGTGTGTGTGAAGAATTCCGGGACTATGAATCGGCGCTGAAATACGTAGCTCTATATATGGATCGAAGCTGGATACGCGAAAAAGGAGACGACACCCTTCACATCCTGGACCAATTCCAGGAATGGGGGACGGCCAATACCCTTCTCTACCGGATGATGTCCGGCGACTATGAAGTACTGCCTGAATATGTGGCCTATATTGCTCCGCATGCCAGTGAGATCTTTGTAGCCCTGTACCATATTATGATCTCAGCCAACCGTTTCTCCTGGAATGTCGATGAGGTGCTTGAACAGTTCCCTTCCTATATCCCTTACCGGACCAATCTGAAGGCCTTCGGGGAGCTTCACAACCAGCAGATCCTGGCTGACCAGTACTCTACCTTTCTCGCGGAATTAGCCAAGTATTATTTACGTAATCACCGCCCGGAAGGAATGGGCTTCCTGCTCCAAGGTCTGGAATCTTCTGCTAAAATAAAGAGTGACAGCATAATCATAAAATGTGTGAATCTGTTTGAACAATTCCGGCATCAGGCCACTGAGGAACAGACAGAACAATACAGACTTCTGATTGGAGAGGTGCAAGAATCCAATGATAAGAAAAATGATTATGCTTCTAGTTTCGTGTAGCTTGACAGTTATAGCTATTCACCCCCTGGGGGGTTATGAATCTGTATCAGAGGTTACCTTACAATCCGCAGTTCAGCCTATGGGTCACGGGACGGGGGACGGCTGATTCAGCAGCAACATACAAGCAGAAAGGATGATGAACATGAAGATTACCTGGAGGATGTTAGTCCTCGCTGCACTCGCACTGGCCTTGACCGGAGGAGCTGAAGCCGTTCCGGCTTCGGCCAAGCCTGCCCCGGGCGTGCAGCTCCAATTAACCTACAGCAGCGTAAGCGGAATATCAGGAATGGCCGGAGGCATCGCACAGATCAAGAACGGGGTCTCTTATATGCCGGCTAACCTGGTCACAGTTATGGGACTTGAGATCAAGTGGAATAATGCGGACAAAACTGCCACCTTCAGCGGGTGGAATAAAAGCTTCAGCATGAAGCTTGGTCAATCCACTGGCGTACTGGACGGGAAGAAGGTCTCCCTTGGAGGCACACCTTATGTTGCCGATAAGCAGTTGTATGTGCCTGTCAAATTTGTAGTAGCAGCCCTTGAAGGGGGGGCTGTACGATGGGATGCCGTCACGAACACCATCCGGGCCAACGGTCTGCATATGTACCGCGGTTATTCCGAAGTGTTCGACGGCGGAGTGTACTCGTTGTCGCTGGACAGCGGCGAGCTGTATCTGACAACGAAGCAGAACACTAAGCATAAGCTTGCTGTTCTCGGCATAGAGCTGGATGTAGTAGACTTTACTTTCGAGCGCACACCTGCCGGTCTAACGTTGTTACAAGTCGTTAACTCCTATGGCGAACCCCATGTGCATATGGAGTATTATACCTATCTATTGAAGAACAATAGTGTAATCCGCCAGGGGCATACGGATACTTATACCTCCTTCGGCACAGCCCCGGTCCGGGCGGATGGCAAGCTGATATTCAATGACGGCCATACGTTAAGGCTCATAGAGGATGGAACCGGAGCGGTCAGCGAGACAGTAGATATACCGAAGCTGCTGGGCACCACTGTAGCCAAGGATATCTACTATAATGTTGAAGCCGTCTACCCGGATGTTCTGCTTGTCCGCCCTACAGACACAGCATTCCTGACCCTTGTTGACCGTGCTACCGGTAAGCAGACTTTGTTATACAAGCAACTGCTAAGTGCGGAGCGCCAGCGCGAGGTAGAGCAGCCCGACTTCATGTTCCCGGGGGACTATATCTATTTCACCGGGCGTAAAGACAATGTGTTGAGCTTCAACATCCACAGAATGGATGGCAGCCAAGACATCATCAAGACCTACACATGGCCTGGCAGCCAGAACTGAGCAGCTGCGCTTCACATTCCATTGAGTTCGGTTTTTCGCATACACTTAGCCCGTGCGACTTCGTGCCAGCCCATGTGTTCGGTTTTTCGCATACATTTTTTCGACCACGAGAAAAAGCGCATAAAAGTCATTTTATCAAAATATGACTTTTATGCGCCAGATATACAGCATCCGGCAAATGAAAGACAGGGCGTCTACAGACGCCCCTGCCTCTTCATTCTCCGTTCCATTCTTCGCTGTCTTCTTCGTTCTCTCCTCCGCTTGCGGTCCTTACGGTAGAGCAGGAGATCCAGCATAACTTCGAAAAGCATTCCGAAAAGCTCAGCCATACAAACCCCTCTTTTCAGCGGTTTCAGCGGCTATGGAATGGCTGCTTCACTCCTAGGGCCGCCGCAGTCCACCCAAGCTTGCTCCTTCACTAAATACCCGCTCAATCCTCTTCTGCACCTCAGGGTCAGGAATTAACGGCGGCGCCTGATGCGGCTTCACCCGGGCGTCAATAATCACATTATCACAGGCCCAGTGCTTATGCTCCACCGTGCTGTTCACTCCATGAATATCATGGGAAGGATTGCTGCGCGTGAAGGTTGCCCACAGGAAGTTGTTCAGCGACTCTGACATGAAGCTGCTGTCATCGCACAGAATAATCATCGGGCAGGAATCAAGCGCCCCCTGCGCTGCAATGGCAGCACTCAGGCCGGAGATTTCCTCTGCCGCCGAGGCGTAATCCCGGAACGGCTGTCCCTGCATGGCGACTATCCCCGGCATAATCATTGCCGCCGGATCCCAGCCCTGGTCTACCCGCTGAAGAACCTCAGGCACCTCCGTACACAAGCTCCGCTTCTGTTCCCCTACGGCTGCGAAGACCACCTTGCTTCCGCTGTTGATCCCGGTGCCGGAATAATCCAGCGTATCGATCGTTGTGTTCGTCTGGAAGTGAATATCGCGGCGCAGATTGATCCGCTCCAGGATGTAGGTCAGGAACCCGGCGATATCATGCGTGCTGACCGGCTTGTCCTCTTCTGCCGTGATGAACAGATATTTCGCCAGACTGAGCTGGCCGGTTCCGAGAATCCGGTTGCTGATCGTCAGCAGCTCTGCAGGCTGCTTAAGCTGCTGATACGGGGTATACCGCTCACTGCCGATCGCGAACAGCAGCGGGTGCACACCCGCAGCATCTATCGCGTGTACCTCCTTCACGCCGGGAATCTCCGAGCGGATCGCCCCGCCGGTCAGCTCATGAATGAGCTCTCCGAAGGCAGTGTCCTCCTGCGGCGGACGGCCGACCACCGTGAAGGGAAAGATGGCCCCTTTTTTGGCGTAAACCTTGTGTACTCTCATCACCGGAAACGGGTGAGTCAGGCTATAGTAGCCCAGATGGTCGCCGAACGGTCCCTCCGGCTTCGTCTCCCCGGGATGAATCTCTCCGGTAATTACGAAGTCGGCATCGCTGCTGACGCAGAATCCGTCTACATAGCTATAGCGGAAATGACGCCCCGAGAGCAGCCCGGCAAAGGTCATTTCACTCAAGCCCTCCGGCAGCGGCATCACCGCCGATAGCGTATGCGCAGGCGGACCGCCGATGAAGCAGCTGACCTTGAGCGGCTCGCCGCGTCTGTTCGCATGAGCCTGATGAATACCGATGCCGCGGTGAATCTGGTAATGAACGCCCACTTCCTTATTCAGCTCATATTCGTTGCCGCTAAGCTGGATACGGTACATCCCCAGATTGGAGTTCATAATGCCCGGCTTGTCGGGATCTTCGGAGTACACCTGCGGAAGCGTGACGAACGCCCCTCCGTCGCCCTGCCAGTGCTTAATCTGCGGAAGATCGGAGATCCTAATCTCCTCGAATCCGGCCGGCACGCCGCTGCCCTTCTTCATCGGCAGCGCTTTGCGGGCGGCAAGGCCTGTCCCGATATATCTAAAGGGCTGCTTGAGCGCCTTCATGGGATTGCTGCGCAGGGCGATGACCGCCTGCGATGAATCCCACGTGTCACGGAAGATGAACTTGCTGCGCTCGATCGTTCCGAACAGATTCGAGACCGCACGGTACTTCGAGCCCCGGACCTTCTCGAAGAGCAGAGCGGGACCGCCTGCCTCATAGACCTTCATATGTATCGCCGCCATCTCCAGATGCGGGTCCACCTCTTCATGTATGCGAATTAAATGCCCGTGCTTCTCCAGGTCAATAATACATTCTTCCATATTACGATATGACATGCTTCTACTCCCATTCTCTCAAGAATATGAACCTCTTTATTATCAATGAGTGTGTCCGTCAGGTCAATTGCCGCCAGGCCAACCTCACCAGTTGTCACAGATATTCTTGCCTTCTTCTGTAGAGAGCCATTATTATACTTGTAAACCGGACGGCTCCGGGCAAACATTCGGCAAGCAAAGGGGACTAACGTAATGATCATCAAAAAGGTAACCTGGCTGGAGCTCTTCTACGATCTGCTGTTTGTCGCTGCGGTCTCCAAGGCCAGCCATGTGCTGCTGCATGTAGAACACGAGACCCTGTCTCTTGAGACACTGGGCAAATTCGTACTGATCTTCATTCCGATCTGGTGGGCCTGGGTCGGCCAGACGCTCTTCGTTAACCGATATGGCCAGGATACGATGATGCACCGGATATTTATTATTATCCAGTTGTTCTTCGTATTAATTATGACAGCCAGCCTGTCCGTAGATTTCGATGCCAACTATCTGCCGTTTCTGATTGGCTACCTCGGGCTCCGGATCATGACCGCGGTCCAGTATCATTACAGCCATTCCAGAGAAAGCGGGCATTTGCGGAACACCGCCCGCTATCTGGGATCACGCTTCTGGATTGGACTTGCGATTTCGGCCTGTTCCCTGTTCTTCGATTCTTGGCTGCGGTATGCGGTACTGTACGCCGGGATTATGCTGGACATCATCCTCCCGCTGACGGGACGGAGGATTCTGGTGAAGACGCCCGCCAATACCCATCATCTGCTGGAGCGCTTCTCCCTGTTCGCCTTGATCCTGCTCGGCGAATCCGTGGTCAGCATTCTGGCCGTGCTGCAATCCAGCAGCTGGACCGGTCAATCCGTAGGCTTTGCTGCGCTCACCTTTGTACTGATCATCGCCATATGGTGGCAGTATTACGACAACCTGGAGAAGAAGGTCGATATGCATATCCAGACTGCCGGGCAGACGATTATCTACGGGCATCTGTTCATTTATCTGTCGCTATGTATGCTTGCCGCGTCAATCCAGCTATTGTTCCTGGATCAGCTTCATTATGGGCAGATGCTGAATCTGTTGTTCGGCTCCGCGCTGCTCTATTTCGCTTCCACAGCACTGGTCTTTCAGGTCTACAGGCATCAGCAGCACCGGCTGGGAATGAAGCCCTTGGCACTGTTGACCCTCATTCTGGCCTGCTTCTATGTGCTGGATCTTGTAGTCGATGTACCGAATGTCCTGATCATGGGCGAGTTGGCCCTGTTCTTCGCGCTATACGCCAGAATTACTGCCTGACCCGGCTGCCAGTCAGCTCTCAGGCACTGGCCCATCTAACCGCTCTGCACGCCAAGAGGCTGCACCAGAGGTCGTTGCCCGCCTCAGGTACAGCCTCTTCCCGCCGTCTTACGGGCCTGTGAATTCAATCTCATCGTAATCATAATAAGACTGCAGGATCTGCTGCCGGTCATCCTGGAAGAGCTGGTCGGCCACACCGCTGACCAGTCTCGGAATCGCATTCCGCAGTCCCGAGATAGCCGATGCCGATAACCCGCAGCTGGCCAGAGCGGAATAGTTGAACACGAATAAGCCATGCAGCAGCTTGCGGCCTGCTTCATCCCGGCTCTGAAGCGCAAAGCCGGGGCTAAGATAAGGGTGCGCATCCAGCAGCGGATTCGCTGATCCCTCTGGCGCCGTGTACCGGTCGCTCCAGCGGGCAATATGAGGCTCCACCTGCCGCAGCTCCGGCCGCAGGGCAGGATCGCTGAGCAGGCCCGTGCTGACGATTAGATAGTCGAAGCTGAACTCTCCGGCGGGCGTAGTCACCACCGCCTGCTCCCCTGAAGCCTCCACCTTCAGCCACGGCGAGCCGAGATGCAGCCGGAAGCCGGGCCATGCCGCTGCGCGGCGGAAGGTATCGCTCGTCGGCGGCTGATTATACTGGAAGAAATGCGAGATGACCGCATATTTGTCCGCATCCGCCAGGGTATGGAACCGCTCAATCATGCCCGAGCCCTCCATCTGGCGGATCGGATTCACCCCCGGAAGCTGCGCCCGGCGGACGAAGACCTGGGCCTCCGCCGCGCCCTCCTGAAGCGCATAATTCGCATTGTCGAAGGCGGACGCCCCGCCGCCGAGAATTCCCACCCGCTTGCCGCGAAGGGCGGCGAAATCAATCTGCCGGGAGGTATGGGCATACAGGTGCTCCGGCAGATGATCTGCAATCATCGGCGGAACATGCCACTGTCCTCCTCCTTGAATGCCGGTAGCCAGCACCACCTTACGTGCCAGCAGTGTTCCGGCCTGCGCACCCGCTCCTGTAACCTGCAGACGGTAGATCCCATCGTCACCAGGCTCGACCAGCAATAGCCGCACCTCATTACGTACCGGGAGCTTCAGAACCTGCCGGTACCAGCGCAGATACTCCATCCACTGCCCGCGCGGGATTTTGTCCACCTCACTCCAGGCCTCCGCCCCATGCTGAGCCTCCCACCAGGAACGGAAGGTCAGCGACGGGATGCCGAGATCAATCGAGGTCAGAGCTTTGGGCGTACGCAGCGTCACCATCCGGGCATAGGTCTCCCAAGGCCCCTCCAGCCCGTCACGATTCTCATCGATAATCAGCAGATTCGAGATCCGTTCGCGCAGCAAGCCAAAAGCCGCACCAAGCCCGCTCTGGCCCCCGCCCACAATGACGACATCATAGACATGGCCTTCGGCATGCTCCACAGGGCGAACCCAATCCGCGCCGCCATAGGCGAGGTAAGAGAGATCCGTGTTCACGCGTTCATTCAAGGCTTTCAGGCTCATCATTCCTCAGACCTTTCCGGAGCATCTTCAGCGCATGGCTGCCGCTCACTTTGTATCCTGTTCCACAATCCCTGATATACATCTATGGCGATATTATATAGGGTATGCCCCCGCTTTTAAATATTGATGGAAGGTTTATTGTCATAAGAGCTGAATTCGGTGAACGCGATTGTACATTTAGCCAATATTTTAAGGCTTTCTTCGCATGAAGCTTGACAAATGTAATATTATTTAACACGCATCCATAAAATAATCCCACAAAGCCATCCATACCACTGGCGCGGCACCACAGAAGATGGAAATGGTTAGGCGCTTATCTTCATTCGTGAAGTTATTTCCAGGGTGGCGGCTCGATAATATGCTGGCTGATATAAGGGGAGTCAGACGTAGTCTCTATGTAAAAAGCGCAATCTCCCTCTCCTTCATCACGCTTGTGAGACTCAGGGGTTCGTGTAATGAAACCCTATCATCCCCAAAAATCTAACGGACCGGATGACCCGCATAAATACAGCCAACTTCCTGATCATTCCGGTGATTCTCTATAGCATCTATTATTTCAGACATGCTCATAAAGCAGCGCGCCCTCAATGAATCCGGGCGCGCTGTTGTGACTTAGAAGCGTGCTACAAAAAACTCGCGGTTCGACGGGACGAACTTCTGTGTGCGCTGCACATTATCCGCGTCGATAATCCGGAGCGTGTAGCTGACTGTTGTCAGTGTGCTGATCGTATTAAACTGAGCGACGCCGAATTCATCGAATTGTGCCGTGATTACAGTGCCGGAGCTCCGGGTCAGTGTAGCCGTCCAGCCCTGTGTTTCGTAAGGGACATTGTTATTGTTCACGGCAAGCACGATGAAATTATTAAGCACCTGTCTGATCCGCCGTCTCTTGGGTCTTACTACCGCCGCTGCTCTTGCTTTTTTAGCCATCAGTTGACGTTTTGCCAGCAATGCCTTCTTCTCTGATTCTTTCATTTACTTCACCACTTTCTACTTGGAATACAGTAGTAAATGCAAGAGAAGGATCAGACGAAACGCGCTATTGCCTGTTATTTACATAAATGTATCGCTGTACTCATTCATGGTTTCGTACCCACGAGGCAGCTGGCCGCATACACTGCTTCATAGAGGTGATTACATTATGAAGAGTGAACCATCATGGGTCAGGCGTCATGCTGCCAAGCTCAACCGTCCCCTGAAGCATAAGATCCGCAGAGCCTATTCCACCGCTGCCTCAACTGCTGCTATTCCGGTGATCATACAGTTCAGACAACCGGTTACTCATGCGGGACTCCGCGAACTAAGGAAGCATCTGGGACGGCATGTCTTCCCGGTCAAGCATCATCTGCGGCTGCACCAGGCCGTGGCTTCACAGGTATCCCTGAAATGTCTGGAGCATGTATGCCGCTGGAATGGAGTCCATAAAGTCTATCTGGACGGCATTAAGAAGGCTACGCTCAACATTGCAACTCCATCCATAGGCGCTACAGCGGTTAAACGCTCAAGAGGGCTTACCGGCAAAGGCATCAACATCGCTGTGCTCGATACCGGAGTCTATCCGCATCCCGATCTGACCCGGCCGGTGAACCGCATTCTGGCGTTCAAGGACTATATCAATCACCGGAAATGCCCGTATGATGACAACGGACACGGCACGCATATCACCGGGGATGCCGCCGGTAACGGCTGGTCCAGCCGGGGCAAGTACCGGGGACCTGCGCCGGAAGCGGGAATTGTCGGGATCAAGGTGCTCGATAAGTATGGGGACGGCTATGACTCCACCATTATCAAGGCCATTGAATACTGCATCACCCACCGTAAAAAGCTGAAGCTGCGTATCCTGTCCATGTCCTTCGGCGGACCGGTGGCCCCGCATATCAAGGATGACCTTCTCGTCCAGGCCGTTGAAAAAGCCGTCAAAGCCGGCCTCACCGTAGTCATCGCCGCCGGTAATGCCGGCCCCAGGCACCGGACCATTGAATCCCCCGGGATCAGCCCCTCCGCAATCACCGTCGGAGCCGTCAATGACCGGCGGACGCTGACGCAGAAGGATGACCGGATCGCCGTCTATTCCAGCCGCGGGCCCGCTCCCGGCGGCAGGGTGAAGCCGGATCTGGTCGCCCCCGGCGATTCAGTGATCTCGCTGCGCGCCCCCGGCTCCCAGCTTGTCCGTGAATTGCCGCGCAATAAGGTCGGCAAGCGGTATTTCAAGCTGTCTGGCACCAGCATCTCCACGCCCATCGTGTCCGGTGCCGCCGCGCAGCTGCTACAGCTCCGTCCTTGCCTTACACCGCGCCAGGTGAAGCTCCTGCTGAAGCGGAATGCCTTCCCTCTCCGCCTGAAGCCGAATACCGCCGGCAGCGGGGAGATCGACGTACGGTTCCTGAAGCGGCGCTGCCCGCCCAAGAAACCCCACAAGTGAGACTTTAGCTTCGAAGGATATTCAGCTACTTTGCGGAGACCCCAAAATAACCGGCACGGTAACCGCTCCTTATCCGACGGGGAGCGGTTACTCCTCAGCCAGCTGCGGCCATAGCTGGCGCGCCCAAGCTAAGAGCAGCTCGTCTTCTCCATATTTTCCTATGCACTGGAAGCCGAGCGGCATGCCTTCAAGCGTTGCCGCAGGCAGACTGACCGTGGGCACTCCCGCGAAGCCCCAGACCGCAGGCATCCCTGCCCAGCCCGTATTCCGCTCCTCGATCTTCGGTGCAGTCCCCCCTTGGGCCGGAGAGACCCACAGGTCGATTCCCTCCTGCTCCATAAGCTCCATCAGCTCACGCCGCAGCTCCCGTTGCCGGGCGCGGTACTGCTCCAGCTCCTCCTCGGGAATCTGCTGTCCTCTGAGGATCGCTTCCTGCACGGGAACGCCGTATTCTACTCTATGCTCTGCGAATCTATGTTCATGCTCCCGTGCCAGCTCCCCCTCAATGAAGCGCAGCATGGCATTTCCGTAGATAAGTTCATCCTCCCACGGCATTTGGACATAATGGACTTCATATCCAAGCTGTTCAAGCCCTGAGATCTGAGCCTGGAACACCCCTTTGACTTCCGCACTCATCAGCTCCATATAGACTCCCTTAGGGATACCCAGAACCGGCTTGCGGGAGACTTCGGCGGGACGGGTCTGCCAATTTGGGACAAGCAAGGCTGCCGCAGCCTCCATGTCAGGCAAGTTCTGCGTGAAGAACCCTACCGTGTCAAAAGACGGCGAGAACAGCAGCACCCCATCCAGTGGAACCCGGCCATAGCTGGGCTTGAACCCGACCACTCCGCAAAAGGACGCCGGAGCGATCACCGAACGCAGCGTCTGTGTGCCCACAGCCAGCGGACAGAGCCCCGCAGCCACCGCTGCGGCGGAGCCTGCACTGGAACCGCCGGGAGTATGCGCGGTGTTATGCGGATTACGCGTAGCAATCGGCCCGTTGTAGGCAAATTCCTCGGTCACCGTCTTGCCTCCAATCACGGCCCCGAGGGCACGCAGCTTAGTGACCAGAGACCCCTGGGGACCGGTTAACAATTCAGCGGATAGCTGTGATCCCGCCCTGGTCGGCAAGCCGTCTACATGCAGCAGGTCCTTAATGGCTACAGGAATGCCGAAGAGGCCTGGTTTTCGTTCTTCTGCGCTGTACATCCTTTGCAGCAAAGCTTTTTCCGAATCCAGACGCCCTTCAACCTGGTCCTCAGGAACAAACGCATGGATATGCGGCTCAAGCTGTCTGTAACGCTTAAGGTACGGGTCAAGCACAGTTCCGGGTGAATATCCGGGTTCGTGAATACGGCTCATCATTTCTGTCAGGGATACCTTGTGAAGCAGCATTAGATCATCTCCATGGAATATTATGTATAGCATTTGGCTTATTACGGTCCAGCCTGCAAAAGGTAACAGAAATCCCTAAGTTTTCATATTCTCATGCTCAAAAAGCCACCCGGCCTGCTTCCCCTCCAAGATGGCTTTCATGCTCCCTAGCTCCAGCGCTTCCTAAAGCTCTTCGTCTCCTTGATCCCCGCCCTGCTTATACTCATTCAGCTTCCGATTAAGCTGCCTGGCTTCTCGTCTCCCGTCGATATGCATCATCGCGTACACCATACTTTTGACCACCAGAATGACAATGACGAACGGCACCAGCACTCCCTTATCCATCAGCGGGCCGTCCGCGAACAGCCACAGCCAGAGAATCACCAGCAGATCAGCGAGAATGAAGCAGAGATAGAAGCTGACCGTCTGCACTCTGGGATCTACCTCATACGTATTCACCAGCGCATACCGGAAGCAGGTAAAGGCCGCCGCCCCCAGGAACAGCTGCACCAGCAGCGAGCCCCGGATCATCTCCGTAGCATTCAGAGCCAGCACAACCGCCGCAAGCACCATCAGCCCCCCGCAAGCCACCAGCAGATCCTTCACGAACAAAGACACATACTTTCTGGTTGTAATCATGAGCTTCCCTCCTATTTGAGTCTTGACCGCATAGCTATAACCCTAACTTCCGTTTGAGTACCGGGACATATTGTCGGGAGATGCAGACCCTCTCACCGTTGTGCAGCAGCGCCTCATATCTTCCGTAGAGCACCGGGCGGAGCGACTCAATCTTGGCCACATTCAGGATACTGGATTTGGAGGCCCTGAAAAAATCACCAGACTCATACTCCGTCTCCAGCTCATACAGCTTCAGCCTCGACTCATACACCTTCTCCTGGCAGTAGATGAACACCTTATGATCTACCGCCTCGAAGTAATAGACGTCACGCGGATGGATGATGTGCATCTGTAGCCCGGTCATACCAATCAGCTTCTTTACGCCTGCGTTCACCGAGTAGATCAGCGCCAGCAAGCCTTCATCCGGGTCATTGCACCTGAGAATAATTTCAGGCTCACCGCCCTCCGGAACCTGCTCAATCGTGATTTTCACCGCCACCGCCTCCTGCCTTCTCTCCCTACAGCTACAGTATATTTTTGTAAAAAGACTTATACAATAGCCTTTGCGCAAGCTGCACTCTAGCGGGTTCAAGCTGCAGGTTTGGGAGGTGCAACCTGGTCCAACCAAGTCCAATTCCTTCGTTGGCTCTTCTGCAATATAAGGTAACGGTTATAATGTGAAGCACGGTATAATAACCCGTATAGGTCGTGAAGAACACGCCGCCTCATTAGAACGTTTATCTGGTGCTGACTCTGGATACGTTGTATCGGGGCGGCTTTTCTTGTGTTCGGCTTCGGGTTCACTGCGGGTTCACGGCCAATCTACTGTAAAGGGGAAGCTTCATTGTCGAGATTCGAGCAGCAATAGCGGATTGTCATCCGCCAAAAGTCACTATGGCGCTGTAAATCCACAATAGCGGAATCTCAGTCCGCAGCCGCTTTGAACACTTGGCCATAGCAGTTTAGCCGATGCCCTTGATCACACGCTGTATTTTTGCCGATGCACACTTGACCATATACTGCATCCGCCCCGCCCTTTTCCGGTCAGATCAGCCCCGCCTCCCCAAGCCTGAAAAACCCGCAGATCAGCTCTGCGGGTTCTTGGAATATACAATTTTACGGATGCTGTCGATAGATAACCCGTATTGCTCGCACAATTGGTCCAACTCTGCACCTTCTTGGAAGCGGCTACGGATCTCAGCATTGCGGACTTTATAGTAATCGGCTGCCCCTGAGCTTTCGCCCCATTTTCTGCGCTTGCTCTTGCAGGTCGGGATATACAGGGCTTCCCCTTGAATATATTGCTGAATCTCCTTCAGCAGGTGGTCTGGCAACAGCTTTGCTGCATTTACACATTGCATATCTGGCTCGCTCCTTAAAATATATTAATCTTTTAAGGGCAAAGCCTGTGTAAATAACTGTATCACTTAAAACATACTTCAGGCGAATACATCCGCTCCATGCCAAGCTTTCGCCTTAGTTATTCCACAGGCTTTGCATGGAGCGTGCCGTTCACATACTGACTCATCCGAAACATGGCCATCACCTCCCGGGATTCAATAATTGGTGCAGATTAACTCTATCTTAAAATAATTTCCATACCGGTTCAACAACGGATGTGCGCGGTACCAGGAGTATAGCGTTTAGCTATAATCAAATATTACCGGAAGAACATTAGTTTTTTGCGCGCGCCGATTATATAATAGAATTTATATGGTAAAGAAAGGATGCGATGCAGCAAATGAAATTCTCAGAATATGTATACAAACGCCCGGATGTGGAGCAATTCAAGCAAGAGTTCACCACTCTGCTGAAGGACCTGGAGACAGGCAATCTGGAGGAGCAAAAGGCTGCCGTGGCAGCCATCAATAAGCTGCGCAGCCGCTTCGATACGATGGAGACCCTCGTGAGTGTCCGCCACTCCATCAATACGGAGGATGCATTCTACAAGGCAGAGCAGGATTATATGGACGAGACCGGACCGGTGATCCAGGAGTACATCACGGATTATTACAGAGCCCTTGTCAACTCCAAGTACAGAGCCGAGTTCGAGCAGGAATGGGGAACACAGCTCCTAAGCCTGGCCGAGATCTCACTGCGTACCTTCAGCCCTGAAGTCATTGAAGATCTGCAGCTGGAGAATAAGCTGTCTTCCGAATATTCCCAATTGATCGCGTCCGCCAAAATCATGTTCCAGGGCGAAGAACGCACCCTGGCACAGCTGATTCCGTTCGATTCTTCCACGGACCGTGAAGTCCGCAAAGGTGTGTTCGAGGCCCGTAATGCCTTCATGGCAGAGCATGAACCCGAATTCGACCGGATCTATGACGAGCTGGTGAAGGTCCGGGCAGGAATTGCTGCCAAGCTGGGCTACAAGAGCTTCGTGGAGCTCGGGTATGACCGGATGGGACGTACCGATTACAATGCTGAGATGGTGGCGGGCTTCCGCAAGCAGGTGCATGAGCATATCGTGCCGGTTGCGGGGAAGCTGAAGCAGCGTCAGCGCGAACGCCTTCAGCTGGACGGCCTGAAATTTTATGATGAAGGCATTAAATTTAATTCCGGCAACGCTACCCCTAAGGGAGACCCGGACTGGATCGTGGCGAATGGTGCTAAGATGTATCAGGAGATGTCCCCGCAGACGGGTGAATTCTTCACCTTCATGCAGGAGAACGGGCTGATGGATCTGGTCAGCAAAAAAGGCAAGGAATTCGGCGGCTACTGCACCTTCTTCAGCGACTACCGTGCTCCGTTTATTTTCTCCAATTTCAATGGAACCGCCGGGGATATCGATGTGCTGACCCATGAGGTAGGGCATGCGTTCCAGGTGTATTCCAGCCGGAATATGGAGGTCCCTGAATATGCGTTCCCGACCTCTGAAGCCGCTGAGATTCATTCGATGAGTATGGAGTTCTTCGCCTGGCCATGGATGGATCTGTTCTTCAAGGAGGAGGCGGACAAGTACCGCTTCAACCATCTGGCGGACAGTCTGGAGTTCATTCCTTACGGCGTATCAGTCGATGAATTCCAGCATTTTGTGTACGAGCATCCGGAAGCTACGCCGCAGCAGCGCAAACAGGCTTGGCGGGACATTGAACGGAAATACCTGCCGCACCGTGATTATGACGGCAATGCTTATCTGGAACAAGGCGGCTTCTGGCACAAGCAGGCCCATATCTTCCGCTCCCCGTTCTACTATATCGACTATACCCTGGCCCAGCTCTGCGCCTTCCAGTTCTGGAAACGCTCGAACGAGGACTTCACCTCGGCCTGGCCGGATTATCTGAAGCTCTGCCAGGCCGGAGGCAGCCGCTCCTTCACGGAGCTGGTGAAGCTTGCCGGATTAACCTCCCCGTTCGAGGATGGCTGCATCGGCTCCGTGATCGGTGAGATTGAGGGCTGGCTGAACAGCATAGATGATAAGGCGCTGTAGGCCCCTGGGAGTAGTCCAGCATTCACTTCATGCTTCCGGTAACAGGATTTGCGACTAGGCTGCGACTTGCTAAGTGTAGTTTGTACAACTAAAGCGAGCTTCATTTGAGCTACGGAAGCCTTAGTTGTATTCTCTGCACTTATAAATTCAGTTTTATTGAAAAATGTAGCTCAGCCATGTTTTTAGTTGTACAGACTGCAGCTATCCCTGCAAATCCGCCTTTTCTCCGGTTTTTAACTGTTCCAAATACAACTAAATTCTTTTCGCACCAAGCCCTAATGTCTGATCGGGGCTTGTTTGCGTGCTGCTGGCTAACCGCTTACTTCTTCTTCCCTTTCTCTGCGGCCTGCTGCTGATTCTCCTCCACTCTGAATTTGACGATTCTGGTAATGAGATCGTATGGGAGCGGCTCCTTGATGGGGAACTGTACCGACCCTTTAGCCCCTTTATACTGCGCCAGCTCCTCCTTGAAGGCTTCGATCCCGCTGGGTGCCGGATAGAAACCGATGTGCGTCTTGTAGGCGGCAAAATGCACCAGATTCTTATGCAGGAACCAGGTCGGCATCTGGTAGCTGATCTTCTCCACTGCCTCCGGCGCAGCTTCCGAAATAACCTTACGCAAGCTCTGCAGAAGCTCCTGAACCTCCGGCGCAAAGTCCGCAATATACTGGTCAACCGATTCATAGGTTACTTTACTCTTGTCCACTTCGGCTTCATCTCCCTTGGGCTGGTTCATAGGCGTAGTTAGCTAAGCCCAACTTATATGTAGCACACAGCTTTTCAAAATTCAAATTGTAATGCGTAAGCGTCATGATTCCTTCGTCCTCCCGGCATAGAACCTCAAATATTCGTCCATATGGCTCTTCCAATAGTCCCCGTCATGCTGCCCTGCTCTGAGATGATATTCCACCGGCACGCCCTTCCCCTTAAGCAGAGTATACAGCCGCTCCGTGCCTTCATAGAACCGGTAGCTGTCCTCCGCCCCGCAGTCCAGGTAGATACTCAAGTTCGATAAGTCTCTGTTCTGCGCCAAAAGAAGCGGATCACGCTCCTGCCGCAGCGCCTCCGTCGGATAGAGAAACTGGACCAGACCGTTCTCGCCTCCGGCAAGAGACCAGTCATCCAGGAACAGCGCCGGGCTATGCCCGCCAACCCTGCTGTAGACATCACTATGCAAGAACGCCGAATGCAGACCGATAAAACCGCCCATCGAGATGCCGCCAATATAGCGGGAACCGCGCTCAGCCAGAGTGTTGAAATGCGTATCTGTATACTTCACAACATCTTCGACCAAATAATCCTCATACCGTTCACCGCTTGGCGATGCGGGATTACCCGGATTAGCTACAGCATTCAGCCCATAGCTGTTGTCCATCTGTGGAGCGACGATAATGAGCGGCTCGATCTGACCAGCCTCAATCAGTCGTTCTGCATTCTGCTGAATATCCAGCCCGCCCCACATATCTGTTTCTTTGCTGCCATAGCCATGGATGAAATAGAGCACCGGATAACGCTTAGACGCATTGTACCCTGTAGGAAGATAGACACTGAGCCGCATCTCCCGGTCCAGGGCCTTACTGTGAAAAACCAGATTCTGAACGCCTGGGCTTTGCAGCGGTACCGTCCCAACCTTGTCTGCCGCCTCTTCAGGCGCTTTGCCTGAGTTCTGTGAACAACCTCCCAGCACTATACACAGTATGATAAGAAACAGATACAGCCTGAAGCCTTGAGAACCCCTCATACCGACCGCCTCCCCTTCTCCGCCACAATCGTAGCGCTTACAATTAACAGTAACACACATCTGGATATTTATAGTAGTACAATTATGCCGCTTGGCTGTTCCCTCCTACTGGTTGGCCTAACTTATATATGTTTTAATAAAAATCAATCGTTTTTGCGGTCTGCTCCGTCTTACTTATGAAAACATATTTCGAGGACGACTTCTTCCATAGACCAACACACAAGGAAGAGGGGATGGTGAATGGGGGGAAGACAATGAACAAAGCCAATACAGCAGATCTGGCGCTGATGGATGAAGAGATGTTCTATGAGCGGCTGGCAAGTGAGCACCGCAAACTGTATGCGCTCGCGTACAGCTATCTGCGCTCAGAAGCAGATGCCCTGGAAGCGGTGCAAGAAGCCTCGTGCCGGGCCTGGATGAAGCGCAAACAGCTCAAGAATGAGCAGGCCTTCACACCATGGCTGCTCCGGATTACCATCAACTGCTGCATGGATGAGCTAAGGCGTAAAAAACGTGTGGTGCTGACAGAGAAGCTGGAGGAGGAGCCCCAGGAGATGAGGAGCAGCGACCGTCTCGATCTGGAGCGGGCCATGAGCCGGCTAAAGCCGAAATACCGGCATGCAGTGATGCTCAAATATTACCAGGATATGACGACCGGCGAGATTGCCAAGGTACTGAATAAGCCCGAAGGCACGATCAAAACCTGGATGCGTCAAGGACTCATGCAGTTGCGGAAATATCTGTGAGTAAACAGGAGGTGACAGAAATGTTAGAAAAAGAAGAGCGTGTCCTGAAACAGGACGCCCAGGAGGTCCAGCTTCATGCAGAGGAGATTCAGGAAATGAAAATTTATAAAGCCATGCGCAGTGGAATGGCGCAAGGGAACAAACGCAGCAAACGGCGTTTCTATTCCTATGGGGCCGGCGCCGTATTAGCTGCGGCCGCAGTCATTTTTGTGATTGTCTCATCCTTCGGCTTGCCAGCCGGAGGTACGGACGGTTCCGTCCTCGGCGGTTCAGTGCAGACGGCCAGCACCACAAGCTGGAATGATTTTGCAGACTATCGCAAACAGCCATTAACAAACCGGCTGGTTGGCGGCATCCTGGAACGAAATCTGGTAAAGCCGGTGCGTCAAAGCGCAACAAACAATGGATACCGCATGGATGTGGATGGCGCTGTCACGGATGGCCGTAAAGTGTATATCCTCTTCAATGTACACAACGGTACGGATAAAGAAGTTACTCCTGCGGATACGAAAATTCAATTCGGTGATTATGAGGTTCCATATCCGCATCGGGGCGCAGCCCTGGAGTTAGTATACAGTGGCGAATCCAGAATTCAGCCCGGTGAAGACAAGCGTTTTATTTATTCCACTAACTATCCGGCTGCCATCACTGATTCCAAGGAGGTGAAGTTCACTCTAATTCTCACCGGAACATCCGACCAGGCGCTCACTTCCAGCAGCAACAAGTACCGGACCAGCCTGGAGGTATCGTTTGAGCTTGACCCGGACGGATTCAAAGACCAGGTGCGCACACTCCCTGTGAATCGCACGCTTACAGTGGACGGTCAACAGATCAAAGTACGCCAAGTACAGTATACTCCGTTCAATACTTATGTCGATCTGGAGTATGACAAGGCGAACACCAAACAGATTTTCAGCCTGCTGAATCCTGTTCTGATTACAACAACCGGGAGTCAATCCGAGAAATTGGTTTATCCGGGCAGAATCACGGCCGATAATTCTGAAGTGCACAAAGACCACTCGCAGGCAACGCTTGTATTCAAGCATACCGGGCTTAACCAGCCGGACTCTGCCACGCTGAAGATTGCCGGCATCTCGGCTCTGGAGCCGGACCGTATGAAATTTGTGGTCGATCTGAACAAACAACAAGTGATTGAAGCACCGACCAACGATTGGGAAATAGTCACCTCCAAACAAGAGCATAATGCAACAGCAGAAGAGATTCTGCTCCGGCGCAAAGTGACCGAACTGTTTTATTATACTGATTCGCAAGGGGCAGTACAGGCGGAATACATCGGCGTAGGACTGGCCGACAAATTCACCGATGCGGACGGCCAGGTGCATGATAGAACCAATCGGGAAACGCCACTTGTCAATTTTGGCGGCACCTCGATCTCTAGAGATGGTACGGGAACCGGTGAGATGAGTTTATCTTTTGACAGTCAAGCTGCAGATTACCCGCAGCCGCTTACCCTACCGGTAACGCGAGTTTGGAATCCAATTATGGAGACGCAAAGTATCGAGCTGTTCTCAAAGAAATAGAATACAGCAAGAAGCCCCGCCCAGCCGACAGGCTTGCGGGGCTTCTCCTTTTCTTAAGCGCTGCTTCGCCAGCTCACTCCCTAATTAATTTTGATGAACTGCCACTTTTGCGCATCGGTACCGTTGTCCGTCCATTGCTGCACGACCGCACCGTCTGCTGTCGAGGAATTCGATACATCCATCGCCAGCCCGCTGGCCTTGGAGATCACTTTGTAATACCCGCCGCCGACATCGACGATCTTCCACCGCTGGGCGTTGCTGCCGTTGTCATTCGCCTGCTGGAGCTGGACTCCGCTGGCCGTGGAAGCGTTCGGCACATCGAGCAATTTTCCGCTATGCATCGCCGTAAGCTTGTAGAAGCCGTCTCCCGTGCTCTCCACTCTGAATTGCTGATTGGCGGCGGTGTAATTGGTCCACTGATGCATTTTGGCACCGTCTGCTGTAGAGACATCTGTCACATCCAGCACCTTGCCGCTCGCCTTGTTCATCAAAGTGTAGATCCCGCCGCTGACAATGCCGCTTGTAGGAGCGCCCTCCTGGTACACCCGCACATAATCCACGAGCATCTGTGCCGGGAAGCTGGTGGACGCATTCGGAGCGCCCGGCCAGTTGCCGCCCACCGCGAGGTTCAAGAGCAGGAAGAACGGTTTCTGGAATTCCTCTGTATTGCCGGTTCCGTTCTCAATATAGAATTCATTGAACTGGTTGCCGTCCACGAACCATCTGATGTACTTCGAATCCCATTCCACACTGTATATATGGTATTGGGAGAAGTCCAGATTACCGGATACCCTTCCGAATTCGGCGTGGCCGCCTGCATCCCAGTGTACCGTGCCGTTAACGGCAGCGTTATTGTTTACCCGCTCCATAATATCGATCTCACCGCAGGCCGGCCAGCCGGGCGGGGTGTTGATATTGGAGCCGAGCATCCAGAACGCAGGCCATAAGCCTTGGCCGGACGGCAGCTTGATTCTGGCTTCGATTTTGCCGTATGTGAAATTCTTAAGCCCCTGCGTCTTGATCCGCGCCGAGGTATAGTTCATGCCTTCATAGGATTCTTTCTGCGCAGTAATAACCAGATTGCCGCCGGTCACCTTCAGATTCTGTGAACGGTTGGTATAGTATTGCAATTCATTGTTGCCCCAGCCTCCGGTGCCTGTGCCAATCTCGGCTGTCCAGTTCCCCGTATTGAGGGAAGATCCGTCGAACTCGTCGCTCCAGGCCAGATTCCAGGTTGCTGCGCTTGCGCTCCCTGCAGGGACCAGTGCGATTAATAATGTGAACAGCATGAACAAGCTTAAGACTTTACCTCTTTTAAACATCTTCGTCCTCCTCTTTTGCATTTCGAAGTTGCCCTACTTATTTCAATGCACGCGTACGTTCGCGCAGTTGAAACCTTACCCAACCGGTTTCGGACATGAATATGGCAGCGCCTTCTTCTGCTACATCCCATATATATCGCTTTTGCTTCCCGGAAGAACCAGAAATTTGACAATTCAGCGAACCTGAGGGAAAGTGAAGGACTGTCCTTTCGGAAGACACCAGTAGAGCGGCAGGTTTACATTATACATTTAGCCCCCGTTCCTTCCCGCTAGCGATTGTGTTCAGTTTTTCGCATACATTCGGCCGGATTATCTCCACGCTATCGCATTGCTGTGCTACGTTGTCACCCCCGGCGCAGCAAAAAACCGCGCTCCAACAGAGGCGGTTCATGCTTTTACAAAGATAATGCCGTTGTACTACTCGAGTCCGTGCTCTTCGCGGATCTTATACATCCCTTGCACGAGCAGCTCCGAAGGATCACGGTTAAGCTGCAGATGCGTCAGCAGCAGATGGAGCGGGATCGCGCATACGTTATTTCCGTCTGTGATGGCAGGGAAGCCTGCTTCAAAGACCGGTCCATGCTCCTCGTTCCAGGCCAGTCCGGCATGCACCTGCTCCGGTGCGAACTCCTCCGTTACAGCGGCGATACACATCGGCACCAGCACGTTATCGACAGCAGCCTTGGCTTCCTCTTCACTGGCGAGCGGCTTAGGCATGGAGTTGCCTCCCTTGGTCTTCATCAGCTCGTGGAAGAAGGACGCCATCCAGATCTCCGGACTGTTGCCGGACTGGAACCGGGCAGCCAGCTCACGAAGGAAGAAGCCGCAGTAATAATCAGCGTTATCTTTATCCTTCACACGGAATACAAATACCGGGCCGTAGTTGTCCAGGTTCAGCACCTGTCCTTCCACATCGCTGAAGCTCATTTTGAGCGCTACAATGCCGTTATGAAAAACAGCCTTGAGCAGCTCATTCCAGTTCTCTTCGGTCATGGCCTTCTCGGCAGCTTCCGCTTCACCGTTCACCGGCTCATTCGTGGTCTCATTGGTTGTTTCGTTTGTCATAGTTAAATTCACCCCACTGTCTATCATACCATCCTATTGAACAAGGTAACATACCATATCTCTCAGGCGCAAATGGAAAGCTCTGCCGGACCCGGATGTATGTCCTTATGCGCAAGTGCTATACTAGACAGGGTACAGTTACGATCTCATCTTGCAGAAGGGAATGACACTAACCATGAATACCGAACAATTGGACCGGATTCACACTGGCCTAGGCTTTATAGCTGCTCTGGACCAGAGCGGAGGAAGCACCCCCAAAGCGCTGCTGCAATACGGTATTAAGGAAGACCGTTATTCAGGGGACGAAGAGATGTACACCATGGTTCACAGCATGAGAACACGCATTATTCAGAGCCCCGCCTTTACAGGCGAGCATATTCTCGGTGCAATTCTGTTCGAGAACACGATGGACCGCTTCATTGACGGGCAATATACCGCCGATTACCTGTGGGAGCAGAAGGGCATCGTGCCTTTTCTCAAAATAGACCAGGGACTGGCCGCTCCTGAGCACGGAGTCCAGCTTATGAAGCCTATTCCCGCCCTCGACGATCTGCTGAAGCGGGCTGTCAGCAAGCATATCTTCGGCACCAAAATGCGCTCCGTGATCCATGAGGCGAACCCGGAGGGTATCCGGCAGGCTGTTCAGCAGCAGTTCGGGCTGGCCCGGCAGATCGCCGCCTTCGGACTCGTTCCGATTATTGAACCTGAAGTAGATATCCTCAGCAAGGACAAGCAGGAATCAGAGCAATTGCTGAAACGGGAACTGGCCGCAAGCTTGTCTGAACTGCCAGATGGCGTGAAGGTCATGCTCAAGCTGTCGATCCCGACAGAGGATAATCTATACAGTGAGCTCGCTGCAGATCCCCATGTAGTTCGGATCGTAGCCCTCTCAGGAGGGTATACCCAGGCAGAAGCCAACGGGAAGCTGGCCCGCCAGCATGGAGTGATTGCCAGCTTCTCCCGCGCCTTATCCCAGGGGCTCAGCGATCAGCAGACGGAAGAGGAATTTAACAGCACCCTCGCTGCGTCAATCCAGGCCATCTATGAGGCTTCGATTACTTAAGTCCTCTAGCTCTCCGTCTGTTCGTTGGTTTCTTAGGTTGGCAGACTTAAGCCCCCGAGCCATTAGGCCCGGGGGCTGTTAGCCGTTGCCTAAGCCCGTAGCATCATCAGACTTGCTTAAGCCGCTTAATTCCCTCCCGCACCCTGGGAGCTACCTCTGTCCCGAAGAGACGGATGGCCTGCATCACCTGGGCATGCGGCATGGAGCCGTGCGGGACATGCAGCAGGAAGCGGGTGATCCCTACATGCTCGTAGAGGTGGATGATTTTGCGGGCAACCGTGTCCGGGTCGCCCACATATAGAGCACCGTCAAAGCTGCGGGCGGCATCATAATCCGCACGGTGATACGGCGGGAGCCCTTTCTCCACCGCCCGGACATTCGTCCGTGCATGGGTAGACGGGAAGAAGCCCTCTACCGCAAGCTCATCCGTCTCCGCAACATAACCATGAGAATGTGAAGCAATCGGAAGCTTCGACACATCATGGCCTGCCTTGGCTGCTGCCTCCTTGTAGAGCCGTACATGCATGGCATAATCGGAGGGGTTCACATTGCCGATAATCGCCAGGGCAAAGGGCAGACCCAGGGTACCCGCACGGACCGCAGACTCCGGAGTTCCCGCACTCGCAATCCATACGGGCAGCGGATTTTGCTCCGGGCGCGGATAGATCTCCAGATTCGTTATAGCCGGACGGTGCTTGCCGCTCCAGCTCACCTTGCCGGGTTCCCTTAGCTTGAGCAGCAGGTCCAGCTTCTCGTCAAACAGCTCTTCGTAGTCCTTCAGATCATAGCCGAACAGAGGAAACGACTCGGTGAACGAGCCCCGGCCCACCATGATCTCGGCACGGCCGCCCGATATCCCGTCCAGTGTTGCGAAATCCTGAAATACCCGCACCGGATCGGCTGAGGACAGAATCATGACCGCACTGGTCAGACGGATCCGGGTCGTCAGCGGTACAGCCGCCGCCATCAGCACAGCAGGCGATGAAGCTGCAAAATCAGGCCGGTGATGCTCACCCACGCCGTATACATCCAGTCCCACCTGATCCGCGAGCACGATCTCCTCCACCACTTCGCGCAGCCGCTCCGCATGGCTTAGAGTCACTCCGGTATTCACATCAGGCGTTGTCTCGACAAAGGTGCTTATTCCAAGTTCCACGTCTTGTTCCTCCTAGAAGTCAGTAATCTTTATATTCTAAAACTAAATAGTCAAATATTCAAAGAAAACTTCTACCCGCAGCAAAAGGGTGCCCCAGCTGTGTCAACAGCCCGTGAGGCACCCTATCGTGTGTTAGCAGGCTAATCGAAGCCGCTCCCGCTTATTTCACCAGCTCCTCCAGGCTGCCAAAGGCACCGGAAGCCGATTTCAGCTTGGATTCGCCTCCGACTACACAGAAGTAATTCTGCTGCGTTACCGCCTCAAGCAGACTGGCATAGCTCCTGATATCCGCGGCTGTGGCCGACAGGATTTCGTTACGCTCCTGCTGAAGGTCTTCCGCCGTAATCTGCTCGAAGTAATGCCGGTCCGCCTGACGGCCTTGCGCGCCGGGACTCAGCGGCTGGTCCAGCATGGCCAGGGTCCCGATAATTGCCCTCTCCATCTCCGCTTCATCTGCCGAATATTCTCCGGCAAACTGAGCGGCCCGGTCATAGACCTCCAGCGTCTCCAGCAGGTTCGGATCGCGGTAGGAGGTGAACAGGATCACCCCGTCGCGGCGCAGGAGCAGATTGCCGCCATACGCACCGCCCTTGACCCGGACGGTATTCCACAGGTAGGTCAGGCTGAGGATCTTCTTAAGCACCTGCAGCTTGCCGGAATAGGCGAAGCCCAGCTTCTTGTAGTCATAGCCTTTGACTACATATTGCACCTGGCTTGCGGACATGAAGCCTTCGTTAACCGCTTGGCCCTGTGCAGACAAGAGCGGCTGGGACTCCACCGCCAGTCTCTGCAGGTCCAGCTCCTGCACATGTGCGGCGAATTCCGCATACGAATCCGCCGTACCGGTGATGGAGAGCGTCAGATTTTGCGTATTGAACAACACCCCGCAGATTTCCTTCAACGTATCCGCAAGCCCCTCCGCCTGCTGGTCAATGGTGCGGGCCAGCTCCTTGATGAAGCGGTAATACGCCACACCGCCAAGCTGCTCCTCGTACATCCCCCGATCCGAGAAATAGGACAGCACGCGGCTGGCTGCAATCTCATTGCCTTTCTGGGTCAGCATCGCCTCCATCCCGGAGGCCTCCCGGCGCACAATCTCCTGCAGCTTGGACAGGTTATCCAGATTGCTGCCGTAGAGCAGCTCATGCAGCAGCTTCAGGGAACCGCCGATGTTGCCCTGCATGACCTTAATCCGGGCGCTGAATTTGGCCTGATAGCTGCCCTCCGAAGCCTTCCCGGCTCCGAACACCTCGTTCTGAAAACGGATGCCCCCGGTCGAAATCCCGATCTCACTCGTCAGCTCCTCAATACTGTAAGCTTCCGTCTCCAGCTGTCCAAGCACTCTCGCCAGCAGCTCAAGATAGGGAATCTGCTGCGCTGCAAGCATGCTGGTATCCCAGTACAGCTTGATATAGGCAATTGCACCGGCAGCCACTTCATGATGCAGTACCTTTATCCCATCCAGCGTATACTCCACTGTGTGTACCCCCGCCGGGGCGATAGGGTTAATATCCTGCAAGGTCAGCTTCGGCAGCTTCTCCAGTTCTTCAGCGGGATCAGGAGTGTTCTGACGGGCCAGCAGCTTCTGCGTGCTAAGCACCAGCTCTTCCAGCTGTGCCGGGGCCAAAGACGCTTTGTATGACGCCAGACGGCTGCGGACTGCCGCATCCTTTTCCCCCGCCAGAGTCTGAGAAGGCTGGAGGACAACGACACTGCAGTGGTTACTGTTCAGCAGATAGGTCTCAATCAGCCGCTCGAAATAGCGGCCCGAGCATTGTTCACGGATCGCCGTAAGCGCGGCTTCGTACTCCAGATACGTGGACGGCAAGCCGTCATACAGCCAGGCCTTCATCACTTCCATATTGTAGGTAAGACCCTTCGGATATTGGGTGAAGTCGGCTTCCCGAAGTTCAAATTCCTTGCTGTTCACCGCAGCCAGCACCAGCTTCTCATCCAGACCGTCTGCTGCAAGGCGGCTTAAAGTGGTTCTGACGAGATTCACGAATTCTTCCTTGGCCTCAGGGTTGGAATGTGTCAAGGCAATACCCAGCATAGGCTGAACCATACTATCCGAATAAAAGGAAACCACATCCTTGCCCAGACCGCTCTCCAGCAGCGCCTGCTTCAGCGGGGCCGCGTTGCTGTCCATCAGCATGCTTTTCAGAATGGCAAAAGCCAGATTCAGCTCCCGGTCGAGAGAGGTCCCTATTACATAATTCAAGCTCAAGTATGTCTTGTCCGCAGCCGTTTCCGTCTCCAGAATGGGATACTCCGCCGTAAGCTGGGTAATGCCGACCGGGGCCTGTAGCGGAATGGAAGTGTCCATTGTCTTGCGGGTATAGCGGCTGAGATATTCCTCATGGATAAACTTCAGCCGTGCTTCGATATTCAAATCGCCATAGAGATAGAAATAACTGTTCGACGGATGATAATAATTCCGGTGCGCCTCCAGAAACTGCTCATAGGTCAAGGCAGGGATATGCTGCGGATCACCACCGGAAGAGTGACGGTAGATCGTACCCGGATAGAGGGATTTTTTGATGCGGTCAATCAGCACTGTCACCGGCGAGGAATACGAGCCCTTCATCTCATTGTAGACAACGCCCTTGTAGATCAGCTCATCCCCGGAATGCGGCAGCTCATAGTGCCAGCCCTCCTGCTCGAAGATCTCCGGCTGACTGTAAATGTTCGGCTGAAAGACACTGTCCAGATAGACCTCCATCAGATTGGCAAAATCCTGATCATTCTGGCTGGCTACCGGATACATCGTTTTGTCGCTAAAGGTAAAAGCATTCAGGAACGTCTTCATCGAGCCCTTCAGCAGCTCCACGAACGGTTCCTTCACCGGGAATTTGTCCGAGCCGCACAGAACCGAATGCTCCAGAATGTGAAACACTCCCGTGCTGTCCGCAGGCGGAGTCCGGAACGTTACACTGAACACCTTATTGTCATCCTGATTCTGTACATAGAGCAGCCGCGCGCCGCTCTGCTGATGCTCCAGCGTGTATACGGAGGATTCGATTTCCCGTATGTACTCCTTGCGTATCACTTGAAACCCGGAATAGACCTCACCTGCTATTAAGCTGCTCATATAATTCCCCTCCTTAGTTCAGGGCCGCCCTGATTCCATGAGCTTATCATATCCGGGGTTTCCGGCTCAACCGCTCAACGGCCTGCTGCTCATCCGCTACAAAAAATATATCCTTCCCCTGATTGCATTCATAAATGAAATCACGCAGACTGCTGCTGGTATAGCTGCTGAAATCCCCCACCACGGCTACCTTCACCTGATAGTTAATGAACTTCTGCAGAATCTCACCGGCCAGCCGAGTCTTGAGGTCGAAGAACTCCTCGCTCAGCAGCGCCTTATGGATCACGATCCGGTCACATTCCGTCTCATAGCGTACCGTCGCCATCAGATCCAGTGCACTCTGGACATCCCCCACCACAGCCTCGTTGCCGCTTACTACAGCGATGATTGTGCCGCCAGCTTCTATAGTAGTTATGTTCATTGCTATAACCTCCTGATCGAATATGTTAAAATATGCGGATAGCTAATATTAGCAGCAATTGAATTGTACAGTAAAGGATGGATCATGATGGAGCTGACGATGAATTGGATTACACTCAGGGTACGCAATCTGGAGGCTTCCCTTGATTTCTATCACCGAATTCTAGGGCTTCCGCTGGAGCGCAGATTCGAGAGCAGAGGGAAGCAGATCGTCATGCTGGGGATAGAGGGACAGCCGAAGCTTGAACTCATAGAGGGTAGTGACCCGCCGTTGAAGCCGGAATGCGGAGTATCTGTAGGGTTCGAGGTTGGGTCGCTGGACGAGGCTATGGCGGAGCTTAGTAAGGAAGGAATTCCGGTAGCCCGAGGCCCTATCGCGCCGAATCCCAGCCTGCGCTTCTTCTATATCCTGGACCCCGACGGCTTCGAGGTACAGCTTGCGGAGCATCTGTAGAGTGTGAGCCTACCTGCGGAATTTGCGGATGCATAATGTATCCGCTTTTTCGATTACATTAGGCCCACGCGCTTACACACGACCCAATGTAATCGGTTTTTCGATTACATTAAGCCCACGCGCTTACACACGACCTAATGTAATCGGTTTTTCGATTACATTAAGCCCACGCGCCTACACACGACCCAACGTAATCGGTTTTTCGATTACATTTTCGCCACGTGCCATCCCCGGTCCCAATGTGTTCGGTTTACCGCACACATCTCTCAAGACAGCAAAAAAACGGCATTTCTGCCGTTTCTTAAGGGATGGACTCTCAGGGGCTCGAACCCTGGACAAATAGATTAAGAGTCTACTGCTCTACCAACTGAGCTAAGAGTCCGTATGGTGTCTATGTATGATTCTCTAGACGATAATCTCTAAGCTGACTGCGTCCGCTCAAAAGTACTTTCATAGTATACTTTTTTGAACGGGCGCTTGTCAACTGTTTTGTTCAAATTATCTCACACCTGGCTATGGACTGCTGTCTACACGCGCTTCTTCCGCATCATCACCACATACACCGGGAGTCCCGCAAGCGTGATGCCAATCCCTATAAGGGAACGCTGCGGGTCACTGATAATTGTACTGGCCAGGATATAGAGGCCCCCTACTACGCCAAGAACCGGGGTGAACGGATAGAGCGGCACGCGATAGCGGCCTTGTACGGGCGGCAGCTTCCTGCGCAGGAGGAACACGCCGAACACGCCCATGGTGAAGAAGATCCAGAGCACGAACACGAGCAGATCAGTAAGCGTATTGAAGGTTCCTGAGAAGATGTAGACCACCGCCAGCACACTCTGAAAAACAAGCGCATTCGCCGGTGTCTGAAACTTCGGATGAATGCTGCTCAGCACCCTGGAGAACGGAAGCTGTCCCCGCTCCCCCATCGCCTGCGGCACCCGCGCTGCGGTCATCAGATAACCGTTCAGCGCCCCCAGCACAGAGACGATAATGCCTGCCGTAATGAAGGCTCCGCCGCCGCTCCCGAACAAGGCCTCAGCCGCATCGGCTCCGGGGGTCTGGGATGACACAATCTGGTCATAGGGCAGCGCCTGGAACACCGCTATATTGAACAGCACATATACGGCGATGACAAAAATAACACCGATCGAAATGACTTTGGGCAGCGTCCTGGCCGGGTCCTTGATCTCTCCCGCCATATTGGTCACGCTGATCCAGCCGTCATAAGCCCAGAGTGTTCCAAGCACCGCAGCCCCGAAGCCTGCACCCGCAGCCGCTGTACTGATGCCGCTGAAGCCCGGAGCCAAATCCGAGAACAGCCCGACGCCCACAATGCCCGCTACCGGAATCAGCTTCCCAACCGTGGCCACCGTCTGAATGATCCCGCCGAACTTCGTCGCGATGACATTCATCAGCAGGATGAAGCCCAGAATCCCGACAGCCACCAGCTTCTGCTGCCATGCGTTCAACGGCATGAAGTAACCAGAGTAGGTTGCAAAAGCAATCGCCAGCGCAGCCACCGAAGCCGGATATGAGATCACGGCCTGCACCCAGCCCAGCAGATAGCCGGCTACTCCGCCGTACAACTCGGTTAGATACGTATAGAGTCCCCCCGACTTCGGAATGGCCGCTGCAATCTCCGCCACACTCAGCGCGGAAGCCAGCGTAATGATCCCTCCTGCCAGCCAGGCCAGAATACTCATCCACGGGGTTCCTGCGTCACTCAATACAATCCCAGGCTTCAAAAAAATCCCCGATCCGATAATCATCCCGACCACCAGAGCCAGGGCTTGCATAAAGGTGATACTTTGGGTTAACGGTTTCGATTTCATAATTTCTTTCCTTGTCCTTCCATTCTGTGTGAGTGATAGTCCTCCGTAGTAAATTCTCTGTTCTTGCACTCCGCCCCTCTTTTTGGATCAGGATAAATTGGTTATAAATCAAACTTGCCATTGAACCATCCATGATCTGGAATATATACTATTTGGGAGCGCTATCACGGACTCTTCTTCATCTTGGCGCTACTACCCTTCGAGGAGGCATATACGTATGCTCTACACTCCTGGCAAGACCGACTGCTCACCGGCAGAGGTTCATTATGACGCATCAAGAATCGGGGTACTCCATACCCTCTTTCAGAAACTGATCGACGAGAACAAAATCCAGGCAGCCGCTTACAGCGTCTCCCGGTACGGCAAGACGTTCATGAACGGTGCCATCGGCCCCCTCTCCTACCGCAAGGACCGGACGGACCCGCTGTTGCCGACAACCGTTCATCGCATCGCATCCATTACCAAAGCGGTTACCTCTGTGGCGATAGCCAAGCTCGTAGAAGATGGTATCCTGCGGTTTGACCTTCCCGTTGGTGCCTTTCTGGAACCGTTTAACGTAGAGCCGTTCAATAAAATCGACATCTACAGCCTGCTGACCCATACCTCCGGCCTGTTCCCTGACTGTGCGGGCGGCACGATTCCTTATCACAAGTCTTACTGGCAGCTGATTGGCGAATATTTCGACAAGTATAAGCCGGAGGACGGCGAGCTTGATTGGATCACAGCTGCACTGAGCTGCGGGATCGACAAACCGGTTGGTGAGGAATGGCAATACTGCTCCTTCGGCTTTTGTATTCTTGGTGAGATCATTAAGAAGGTCACTGGTATTTCCGCTGAACAGTACATAGAGGAGCAGATCCTGCAGCCGCTCGGCATGAAGGACACGATGTGGGAGCCGACTCCCGAATTAGCGGGGCGCTTCATCATAAGAAATGAACATAAAGAAAAGCAGCTCCATGACCTGATCCATGGCATACAACCGGAAGTACCTCCAGCAGAGAAGCTGTGGGAGAATGTATCCAGCACAGGCGGAGGACTGGTCTCAACTACTGCGGACCTCACCCGCTTCGCCAATATGCTCCTCTTCATGGGAACCTTGGGGGATACGCGTATTATCGGCCGCAAAGCCGTCGAGAAGCTCACCACCCGCACGCTCTATGGCAAGCCTGATTACTGCTGGGGCAACAATGTCAAAGACCGGAGCTATGGCATTGGGCTGGATATGCGGAAAGGCCCCGCATTCCTCTATTCTGAGGGCAGTTATTTTCATGAGGGAGCCGGCGCCTGCTGTATGGTAATCGATCCGGTGGAGCAGCTCACGGCGGTATGGTTCGTGCCCTTCACGGATGATAACTGGTATGCGGAAGCCCTGTTCAATGTAACCAATGTAATCTGGTCAGGACTGATGTAATGAACCGTCTTAAGTATAACTGGCTCATCTGCCGGGCCGTTGCAGAGGTTACCTACAAGGAATGGAGTGCCTACCGCACCCATTCCTTGGTCTCTGTTATTGTCGGCCCGGTCTATTTCATGGTGCAATATTTCATCTGGACCGCAGTCTATGGCGGGCAGACTACGCTCGGCGGACTTGATCTCCAGCAAATGATCCGCTATTTCGGGGCAACGGCACTAATCGGGTATCTGATTATGGATTTTGCCGACTGGAATCTGTCGATGCTGGTGCGTACCGGCAAATTCCTCACCTTCCATCTGCGCCCGGTGCATCACCGTTCCTTCGCCTTGTTCCAGAAGCTGGGGCACCGGATGCTCGGCTTCTTATTTGAGTTCCTGCCCTGCCTGCTGATCTTTATCTATATTTTCGGGATCGATATGCGGCCGGCAAGCCTCCCCTGGACACTGGTATCTGTGGTGCTTGCCTTTCTTATGAACTTCTATGTCAATTATACGATAGGACTGACCTCCTTCTGGCTGGTGCAATCCGGCGGGATTCGCAGTGCCTTCCTGCTGGTATCGGGAATATTCTCGGGGGCGCTGATTCCGCTTGATTTCTTCCCGCACTGGCTTCAGGTCACCCAGCTGTTCCTGCCTTTCCAGTACATTGCTTATATGCCTGCCATGGTGTTCACCGGGCATTATTCACTAGGCGGCCTTCAGCTATCCCTTCCCGAAGCCGTAGGCATGCAGGCCGCTGCTGTACTAATAATGTTCGGCTGTAATGAGCTGGTCCGCCGCCGGGCCATGAAGCAGTTCACGGCGGTCGGCGCATGAATACCCGGAGGGAAAGGAACATTCCTGTTATGAAAAAATATGTAGATGTATACAAGCAGTGCATGTACTCTGCTATCCAGACCGCTTCGGCTTACCGGATGAACTTCATCGTCAGCAGTCTGATTACCCTAATCGGCAACATTCTGTTTCCGCTGGTGACGCTGTTAATCTATCGGGCGGGCACTAGCTTTCCCGGCTGGAGCTTGTACGAGGTGCTGTTGATTCAGTCTATATTCACCATGTCCAGCGGTCTCTCCAGTCTGGTCTTTGGAGGATTGCTATGGACAACAATGTCGCATGTGAGGGAGGGCAGCTTCGAGGTCATTCTGCTGAGGCCACTGAATCCGCTGTTCTACATTGTAGCAACTACCTTCTCTGTAGAGAGTGTCGGATTATTCCTTGGCGGGGCTGCCTTATTCATCTTCTCCGCTCTGCATATCGGCGCTATCTCCGCCCTCGCGTGGCTGCAATTCACCGGGATGTTCCTGGCCGGGACGGCTGTACTCGCCGGATTATCGCTGATGATGGCGGCGATGTCCTTCAAATGGGTCGGCAATTCCCGGATTTCCGAGCTGGCGGACAGCGTGCTGCATGTCGGTAAATATCCGCTGCCGATCTTCCCGAAGGCGGTGCAGGCGGCAGCTACGCTGATCATTCCCGTGGGGATGGTTGGCTACCTCCCGGCCTCCGCACTGCTTGGCCGGGCACAGGCCGGTGATTTCATCGCGGTTCTGCCTTGCTTTGTCTTTCTATGGGCAGGCATTTGGGTCTACCGGCACATGATCAGATTATATGAGGGGGTTGGCGGCTGATGCCGGTGATCGATGTCAAGCATTTAACGAAGAGCTATACTACCTATAAGCGGGGCGCAGGCATGGGGCAGACCTTCGCGAGCTTTTTCCGGCGTGAAGCGGTCTGCGTCCAGGCCGTGAACGATATCAGCTTCGCCATTGAGCGGGGTGAAATCTGCGGGATGCTGGGTCCGAACGGGGCAGGCAAATCCACTGCGATCAAAATGCTATGCGGCGCACTCTACCCGACCAGCGGGGAGATCGAAGTACTCGGTTATTCCCCGGCCCGGGACCGGAAGCATTATGTCCGCACCATCGGAGCGGTCTTCGGCCAGAAATCCCAGCTCATCTGGGATATTCCGCCCATCGACAGCTTCAAGATGAACAAAGCGATCTATGGCATCTCAGCCACGGATTTCAGCAACCGGCTGGAAGAGCTGGCAACGCTGCTGGATATAGTCGGAGTGATGGAGAAGCCTACCCGCGTGCTGTCGCTTGGCGAACGCATGAAATGCGAGTTCGTCATGGCGATGCTGCACCAGCCGGACATTCTGTTCCTGGATGAGCCGACCATCGGGCTGGATGTGATCGCCAAGCTCAAAATCCGCGAATTCATCCGCCAGATGAACAAGCAGCAGAACATGACCTGCATTCTCACCACCCATGATCTGGAGGATGTGGAGGAGTTAGCCCACCGGGTGATTGTCATTAATCACGGCGAGAAGGTGTTTGATGACTCGCTCCAACGGCTGAAGCTGTTCCTTGGAGAGAAGAAGCGCGTAAGCTTTACGTTTAACGAGTCGGTGCGGGACACCCTTTTCGACAATGACTGGACCAAGGTAATGGAGCGCCCCTCCGACCTAGAGATAACGCTTGAGGTAGACACCGCCCGGATCTCAATCAGCGAGTTCATCGAAGGTATCTCCCGCAAGCATGCCTTCTCGGATATATCCGTCAAGGAACTTCCGATTCAGCAGGTGGTTATGAATATCTATGAGAATGCCAAAAGCAGCCTGAACCGTCACCCGTTAGAGTGACAGCTCAGGCTGCTTTTTTTGTCAAGATAAGATCGGATTACTTCGCAGCAGCCAGCTCAGACGCAAGCTTCTCCGCCCCGTCAAAGATGGAATAGCTGTAGCCCCAGAACTGGTTGAAGTCAATCTTATAGATCGCTTTGTTCCGGATCGCCTTCAGACTCTGTAGTGACGGATCGGCATAGAACGCCTTTATCGACTGGTCGGCATCAATACCGCCTGTGTACACTGAGATCAGCAGGACATCCGGGTTGGTGGCGATCAATTGCTCCTTGCTGATCTCACCGGTCACATCGGCATAGCTGTTGGTCAGTCCCACCAACCCCAGCACATCCCCCGCAAAAGTGTCGACATTGCCGCTATAAACAGCGATTGCGCCGTTGCCTCCGTCAGATACATAAGCGAAGGTCTTGGCGCCTGTGGCTGCCGCTCCCTCCTTCAGCTTCGCCGCACGCTCCTTCAGCTCTGCGATGTATGCCGTGGCCTTATCCTGCACATCGAAGATCTGGCCGAGCTGTTCAATGTCCTTGTACAAGCTGTCTAGCGTTGCCCCTTGCAGGCTGGTGCTCTGCACGAAGGTCTTGATGCCCAGCTCATTGAGTCCGCCTACCGTCCCTACTCCCCAATCCGCATCCGCGAACAGGCCGCCGCGGCCCATCACCAGATCCGGGCCCGCGCCTACAACCAGCTCTTTGCTGGCATAGTCCTGTGAGATGACAGGAATCTTCTTGAACTCTTCCTGAACTGCCGGATCACCTGCACCGTAGAGAGCCGCTACTCCGACCATTTTGTCGGTAAGCCCCAGCTTAATCAGCAGCTCCGCCGCACCTTGGGTATTCGCTACTACCTTCTCGGGAGCCTTATCGAAGGTCTGCGATTTAGCCTTCCATTCGGTGCCTTCCCCGTTATTCGTGTGGTTCTCCATTGTTAGGGGATATACCGTCTTGGCTGCCGCAGGTGCAGTCTCCGCCGGTGCGGAACTGGCCGATGCAGGTGCAGCCGTTGCCGCTGCTTCCTTCTCATTACCTGCGTTGGAAGAACAAGCCGCCAGCATAACCGCCATTACCAGAACCGCCAGCAGCGGTACATATCTTTTGAATATTTTCTTCATTCTCTTAGGTCCCCTTTTCTGTATGTACATTAGTTATCCTGCGGGAAGGGCATTAAGCCCATAGCCTTGCAGGGGATACCTCCGTAGAATATAGAAAGTTGAGCCGCATGTCAATGAGAATAATTATCATTGACAATCGTTCTCATTGTACCTTATATTTAAAAACATGCTACGATATCCTGCTCACAGTGTCGTCTGATGAGTCAGTCCATACTAAATTCTCTAATGTAAAGGAGCCTTCCCATTGTCATGCATACTGATCTAGCCGTACCTTCACAGCCTAAGCAATCTCTCATTCATTCCCGTTACGGCTTTATGGCTATTATAGGCATCCTGTTCGTTATTACCCTGCTGTCTGCCGGGGCTGCGGTCTCCTTCGGGCAGGTAGACATTCCTGTCTCCCAATCCTACCGGATTCTGCTTCACCACATCACAGGCATTCAGATTGGAGATATACAAGACCTGACCTCCGGTTCGTTCGTGGATATTATCTGGAAAATCCGGTTCCCGCGTGTCCTGATGGCGATGTTCATCGGCGCCGGACTTACGCTGTGCGGGACAATTATGCAGGCAGCGGTACAGAACCCCCTGGCTGATCCATACATACTAGGTATTTCCTCCGGCGCTTCGCTGGGCGCAACCTTCGCCATCCTGATCGGCTTCGGCTCGATGGGGCTGCTCGGCCAGTCGGGTGTCGCCTTTTGGGCTTTTGCAGGGGCGGTTGGCGCATCTCTGCTGGTCCTCACACTCGCCAGTGCAGGCGGCAAAATGACCTCCGTCAAGCTGGTGCTGGCCGGGATGGTCATTAACGCTCTATGTACCGCTTTTGCCAACTTCATTGTCTATTTCGCGAACAATGCCGAAGGCATCAAGACGGTTACCTTCTGGACGATGGGCAGCCTGGCTGCATCGAGCTGGGATAAGCTGCCACTGATCTCGGTCACCGTCCTGCTTGCTGTTATCCTGTTCCTCTCGCAGTTCCGCGTGCTAAATGCCATGCTGCTCGGAGATGAGGCGGCGGTTACGCTGGGTATTCATCTGGGTGCCTACCGCAGAGTCTACATGATCCTCACCGCGCTGATTACCGGAGTTATGGTAGCCAGCTGCGGAATGATCGGCTTCGTGGGACTGATTATCCCCCATCTGGTGCGGGGACTGGTCGGCTCGGACCACCGCAGGCTACTGCCGGCGTCGGTTCTGTTCGGCGCGATCTTCCTGATCTGGACGGATGTCATTGCCCGGACGATTGTGCCGAATGTGGAGCTGCCGATCGGGATTATTACCGCGCTGATTGGGGCGCCGATGTTCATGTACATGCTGATTAGAAAAGGCTATGCTTTTGGAGGGAAAAGCTGATGAATCTGAACGTTGAAAGCCTAAGTGTATCCTTCGGTGAAGCGAAAATTGTGCAGGAGGTCTCGCTGAGGGTACAAAATAAGCAATTCGTCGGCCTGATCGGCCCGAACGGCTGCGGCAAATCCACGCTGCTTAAGAGCATCTATAAGGTCATTAAGCCGCGCCAGGGGGATGTCTTCCTCTCTGAGCTGAATGTGATCAAAGCAAGCCCGAAGGCCGTGGCCCGCAAGCTCGGCGTCGTCGGCCAGTTCAACGAGCTGAGCTTCGACTTCACCGTGCGGGAGATGGTGGCGATGGGCCGGACGCCGCACAAGGGGATGCTGGAGACCGACAACCGGGAGGATTCAGATATTATCTCTGCCGCGCTGCGCAAGGTGAATCTGGAGGGACATGCCGGCCGCAGCTATAACTCCCTGTCCGGAGGTGAGAAGCAGCGGGTCATTCTGGCGCGTGTGCTGGCCCAGCAGCCGGAATTCATGATTCTGGATGAACCGACCAACCATCTGGATATCAAGTACCAGCTGCAGATTCTGAATATTGTCAAAAAGCTGGATATCGGCATTCTCGCCGCCCTCCACGATCTCACCCTGGCCGCAGAATACTGCGACTATCTGTATGTCATGAAGGAAGGCCGGGTCGCGGCCAGCGGAGTGCCGGAGGATATTCTGACCAAGGAATTAATCGGCGAGGTCTTCGATGTGGAGTGCGAGACCTACCGCAACCCGGTCACCGGGGCGCTGGGCATCGCCTATCTGGAGACAAAGTAACTCTCTGCTTAATGAGAGGATACACTTAGGCAGACTAAAGAGGCGGCGGCGCTTACCGCTGCCCATTAATCTGCCTCTTTGGTGTGACTGTCCGCTGCCGATTCTCCGCTGTTTTGTCCAAGGCCGTACCGCTCCTGATAATAGCTGGGTGTGCAGCCTGCGTATTTTTTGAAGATGGCAATGAAATATTTATAGTCCTTATAGCCGACATCAGCGGCAATGGCATACACCTTGTCCTCTCCGCTGCGCAGCAGATCCATCGCCTTCTGGATACGGTAACGGTTCAGGAAATCGTTGAAGGTATAGGTCGTTTCGCTTTTGAACTTCTGATTCAAGTAGGTGGCGCTTACCCCCAGGCTTTCCACGAGATCCTTGATCCCGATTTTCTCCGCATAATGTTCTTGGACATACCCGATCATCCTGGACACGTAACGGGACGACTTCCCGGGGAGCTTAACGACAGAAGCTTGCAGTGCCTCCCCATTAGCAGCACCTGTTGTCAGCATAGCCGTGTATTGCCGCTTCATCGCCAGCTGCCCCTTGGCCCGCTTCAGAGCAGCGAGTAGCTGCTCCTGCTCCAGGGGCTTCAGCAGGTACTCGGTCACCCCAAGCCGGATAGCATCCTTGGCCAGTCTGAATTCATCGTAGCCCGACAGGATAATGTAGCTGCAATCGGCTTCCTCTACGCTCTGCTCAATCATGCCAATTCCGTCCAGCAGCGGCATATTCACATCAACAATGACGATATCCGGCCGCAAGTCTGCGATCTGACGCAGTCCATCCTCGCCATTCTCGGCTTCCCCGACCACGACGCAGCCGGCTCCCATCCAATCGAAGGTGAACCGCAGCCCCTTGCGGATCATCTCCTCATCCTCTACCAGCAGCACCTTGAACATTGGTCTCCTCCTTCCGGTATGGCAATCTGAATGTAACGACTGTGCCTTCTCCCAGCGTGCTGTCCAGCTCAATCCCGTAACGGCCGCCATACATCAGCACCAGCCGCCGGTGCAGATTATGCAGCCCGATGTGAGGGGCACGGTTATCCTGTGAATCCATGATGGCCCGCACCTCCGCAAGCCGTTCTCTGCTCATGCCTCCGGCATCATCCTTCACTTCAAGAATAAGATCCGTTCCCTCTACCCAGCCCAGCACCTTAACCGATACGGATTGGCGCTGGCGGTAGCCGTACTTAATCGTATTCTCAATCACCGGCTGGAGCATCAGCCGGGGGACGAGCGCCGTCCGGGCCGCCTGGTCTACCTCCTCGCGGTAATGGAGCCTGTCCTTGAAGCGGATCTGCTGGAGCTTCATATAGCCTGCTATATATTCCAGATCACTCCCGAGCATGACATGATCCTGCTCATTGCCTATACTGTAGCGCAGATGGCGGGACAGCGTAAGGACCATATCCTGGGCAAGCTGATTGTCCACGATAATGGCATACCGGAGCGTCTCCAGTACATTGAATATGAAATGCGGATGAAACTGCGACTGCAGATGCTTCACTTCAATGACTCTGCGCAGATCGGACAGCTCTGTATTCTGGGCGACCAGCTCATTCAGCCGCTGAAGCATCCGGTTATACTGATTCGCCAGCGTCTCGAACTCATCACCGGTTCCGATGTACACGTAAGAATCCATATTGCCGGACTGCAGCTCTCTTACGGCATAGATCAGCTTATCAATCGCCCGTGATTGGCGCGTGGAGATAATACGGGCCGAATACCAAATAACAATCCAGAGCAGCAGACTCGCCAATACAAAAAATACAACCAAAGACAAATAGGCGCTGCGATTCCCTTCGGCGGCACTTAACGTGTAAATACGCCATTGCGACAACGGAAGATACGTTTCCTTGCTGTAATACTTTCCGTCATCAATCCATACGTAGCCCTTGGAATCACTGGTCAGGCTGTATTTGTTCATCAGCCCCTGGGTCAGGTTATTGGTTGTGGCAATGATGGTCCGGTAAGGATCAGTAACTACGGCAATTTCGTTATTCTGCACGAAAAGCAGCTTCTGCAGATCCGGCTCGTACAATTGATAGATCAGATACCCCTGCACACCCCCGCTGCCGCTAATGGCCTTGGCAAATGTATAAGCGGTATAGCGGTCATGCGAGAAGCGGATAGGGTTGGTCTCGGCCAATCCCGTCAGACCCTGATTGTGCATCCTCCGGGCGATAGCCTGCAGGGCAAGGTCTGAGGAGTCAGAGCCGTAGTTAGCAGAGGAGGCCAGAATGCTTCCATCTGTACCCATGATATACAGAATACTCTTTACCCGCTGCCGGTTGTTGAAGGCATAGAACCGCTCGAACACCTCAGGGCCCCGGGTCTGCGCACTTGTGAACGCGATAACGGAATCGAGCGCCGAAGCTTCATTCATTTCCTTTATATAGGAGCTGTAGACTTCCTCCATCGCCAGCTTGATTTTTTTGCCCGCTTCTGCCGTCTGATTGATAAGCAGGAACCGCGAATTGATCATCATGAACATCAGGAACAGCACAAACAGAATGGAAATCGGCACAAGCGTATGCAGCAAAAACAGTCTGCGCAGCGAATCCTTGAAGCTCCTTTTTGCCCTCATGCCTTCCCCTCCTATTCGTCCTGTAATCATACACCAGGATGCAGCAAAGCCCGGTACCCGCTGGCGCGGGCCCGGACTACAGCTACATGGTTACTTCTTTTTTGCCGGAGAGCTTGAAGAACAGCAGCAGGGACAGTACGGTGATCACCGTCAGCAGCGTCGATAAGGCAGCCGCCACCCCATAATTGCCGCGAACCACCTCAGTGTAGACCGCTACGGTCATCGTCCGGGTCTTCCCGGTATACAGAATAATTGAGGTGCTAAGCTCTGTAATAATACTGATCCAGCTGATAATCGCCCCGGCGAATACCCCGGAGATCATCATCGGCACGGTAATCTTGAAGAACGTCCGCAGGGTGGAGGCCCCCAGACTAATCGCAGCCTCTTCAATGCTGTCATTCACCTGATGGAGCACCGCCGCACTGGAGCGGATCGTATAAGGCAGCCGCCGAATGACAAAAGCAACAATCAGAATCACAGCGGTGCCGCTCAGCACCAGCGGTTCTTTATTGAAGGTCACGAGCAGGGCAATCCCCAGAATCGAGCCGGGTACGATATAAGGCAGCATTGTGAAGGTATCGAGAACATTCGCCGCCGCACCTTTGCGCTTCACCGTCACATAGGCGATCAGGACCGCAGCCAGGGTAATGATTACAATGGTGATACTGGCCATCATGAAGGTGTTGTAGATTGCATCTCCCACTTTGGAGAAGGCCGCCCGGTAGCTGTCCAGCGAATAGCCGTCGACGAATATTTTGCCGGAGGTCTTCAGGAAGGAGGTATAGGCTACATAGACCTGAGGCATCAGCGCCAGTAACGTGAACAGATACACGTAGGCGTGGGCCGCCAGATTGGCTACTCCCTTCAGCTTCTTCGGTTCAATCGGATTCAGCGCACTCATGCTATACGACTTCCGATTCGCCACATACTTCTGGAGCAGAAAGACCGCAACCGCGAACAACACAACAATGACACTGATCGCCGCAGCAAAGCCGTCATCTCCTCCGACCTCACTGATGAATTCGTTGAAAATCAGGACAGGTACCGTCCGGTAGCCTTCACCGATCAGCATCGGTGTGCCGAAATCCGCGAATGCCCTCATGAACACCAGCAGCCCACCGGCGAGAAGTGTCGGCGTAATCAGGGGCACGAGGATTTTCCACATTTTGCGCAGACCCGTACAGTTCATGCTCTCCGCCGCTTCCATCAGGGAGTTGTCCACATTCTTCAGCGCTCCTGATACATACATAAAGATCAGCGGAGACAGCTGAAGGGTCAGCACCAGCAGAATGCCGGAGAAGCCGTAAATATCAGGCATCGTGAACCCGAATACCCGGGACATGAAGGTAGTGATCACCCCGCTGCGTCCAAGCAGCAGAATCCAGGCATACGCCCCGATAAACGGAGCGGACATGGAGGAGATCAGAATCAGAATCCGCACCGCAGCGCTGCCTTTGATTCTGGCAATGGTCATAATGTAGGCCAGCGGGCCGGCGACCAGGATAGACAGCAGGGTAACACTTACCGTGACCTTGATGCTATTCCACACGGCATTCATATAATAAGCCTTGCTGAAGAATTTATGGAAGTAGGCGAGTGAGAACTCTCCGGTGTTGCTGTCGAAAAAGCTTTTTATCAATAGCATGAACAAGGGCAGGGCCAGGAATACCAAATATCCGGCAAAAAGTACAAAGGTAATCAGCGACCAGATATCCCAGCGCTTCATCCGGCCGCTCATAGCCGAATCCCCCGGTTCAGATTGCGTTCCCCGGCTTCATCATATACATTGACCGTTCCCGGTAGAATGGCAAGCGTCACTTGCTGTCCGGTCTCCACCGCCTGGGTGGAAGCCGACTGCTGGATGACCTCCACCTCCTGTCCGTTCTCAAGCGCCACTATCAGGTGGGTATTCAACCCCAGAAACACATTGTTCACCACGGTTCCCGTGAGACCTGTGCCGTCTTCAGCCAGCACGAATTCCTCCGGCCGGACGGAGATTTTCACCTCTGCCGTTGCCGCGGATAGCAGTTCATCCTGAAGCCCCGGGATTTCCAGTGAATAACTGCCGCCCACACGAAGAATTGCGTTACCTCCGGCTCCGCTCTCCAGCTTCGCCGCAATGACATTGGTCCGCCCGATGAAGGTGGCGACGAACAGATTAGCCGGGCGCTGATAGATATCCCGCGGCGTTCCCACCTGCTGGATGATCCCGGACTTCATTACCGCGATGCGGTCGGATACCGCCATCGCTTCTTCCTGATCATGTGTCACATAGACTGTCGTAATTCCCACCTCACGCTGGATACGTTTGATGGCATTGCGCATATCCACGCGGAGCTGCGCGTCCAGATTGGACAGCGGCTCGTCCATCAGCAGCACGTCGGGATTAATGACGATGGCGCGGGCCAGAGCAACGCGCTGCTGCTGTCCGCCTGACAGATTCTTGGGCATTCTGTCCTTGTAAACTTCAATCTGCACCGTATCCAGAATCTCTGCGACTCTGCGCTGCCGCTCCTCCTTGCCCACTTTACGGTTCTCCAGCCCGAAGGCTACATTCTCCGATACGTTCAGATGGGGGAAAATGGCGTAATTCTGAAACACCATTCCGATGTTCCGTTTGCCCGGAGGAACGTTGTTCATGACTTTATCGTTGAAGCCGAGATCCCCGCCTTCGATACTGTTGAACCCGGCCACCATCCGCAGCAGTGTAGTCTTCCCGCAGCCTGAAGGACCCAAGAGGGTGAAGAACTCACCCTTTTGGATGTTCAGGGACAGCTCGGGGATGACGGTGGTGTCGCCATATTTTTTGACAATATTCTTGAAGGATATTGCGACGCTCATGTTGCACACCCGCTTCCTCTAAATTGGCTGTTCTGAAGGTTGAATTACTTCGCGATATTGGTAAACAGCTCTGTATAGCGTTCTATAATGGCTGACTTATTCTCCGCTACATAGGCCACATCCTCATCAATCACCTTGATTTGGTCCATCGGTGTCATGAAATCTCCGATTACCGCATCCGAGCGTAACGGACGGTTCGTGGTCTCTTTCCCTAGTGCATCCTGTCCTTCTTTGGAGATGAGGAAATCAATGAACTTCTTGGCGTTCTCCTGATTCGGAGAGCCCTTGACCACTCCCGCTACCGCATCCAGAAATACCGTGCCCTCTTCGGGATAGACTACCTTGACTGGAGCGCCGTCTCTCACATAGCTCACTGCCGGATCTTCGTACGTCAACGCCACCACATATTCGCCGTCCGCAACGCTCTTGTGCGCTTTGCTGGAGCCGCCCGCAATTTTGCCATCCAGATTCTCCAGCAGCTTGGCTACATAATCCCAGCCTGCCTCTGAAGTGTAATCCCCGCCCATTGCTCTGAGCATATTCGTCAATTGGGCAAATGCCGAGCTGGAGTTCGCGGGGTCCGCCATGGCAATCTTGCCCTTCAGCGCCGGATTGAGCAGATCTGCATAGCCCTTAATCGGAATGTCGCCTGCCAGATTCGTATTCACCAGCAGCACACTTCCGTCAGACACATAAGAGGTCATGATCCCTGTCGTATTCGTGTGACCCGGCAACAGATCCTTATCATTAGAAGATACATATTCTTCGAACAGGTCCGCATTATCATTGAACAGGGCGTAAGCTCCGCCGAACATAACGTCCGCGTACGGGTTGGTTTTCTCTGACTGAATCCGCTTGATCAGCTCACCGCTGCCCGCCGATACCAGCTCTACGGTAACGCCTGTCTGCTTCTCAAAGGCTGGGATAAGTGCGTTAATCATCGCTTCACTATTAGGGGTATAGACTACCAGTTTATTCGAGCTGCCGCCCGCCGCGCCTTCATTCGCTTTGTTTCCTCCGCACGCCGAGAGCACAACCACCATCATTGTCATAATAAGTGACACCTTCAACCACTTTTTCATTTTCATTCACCCCTTATCTGAATATAGGTCTATTTTATCAGCTTGAAATATCTTTAAAATCCTATTATTCGACAAAATCATCTAAAATTCGCAACTAAAATAACAATATGAGTTATGTAAAATAACATTAATTTATTCTTTTTTTAATTTTTATACAATAAACCTGCATGAATATAAATTTATTTTACATAAAAGTAAATATATCATTTTGACAATTATGATTTATGTCATATATAATCACATTAATTTTAACATCTAAGGAGGTCATTTATGAAATTTATTCACAAACGGACTCTGAGAAGCTTTACCGCCCTGCTTGCCCTCTTTACCCTGTTGTCGTTTCCCTCCATTACCCAGGCAGCGGATGTGGCTGTACCCGGGAAAGTCATTCCCAATGTCGTAGTCGTCGGTGTCGGCGGAACGATCACCTCCACCTCACCTTCCAGAGAGCTGTTTCAGACTTACGGCACCCCCAAGGTTCCCATCAAAGATATTATCCAGAGATTACAGCCCGAGCTGTCCAAAATCGCCAATGTGACCAGCACCGAGCTCAGCAACATCAGTTCGGCGCAGACTTCATCCAAGGACTTATATAACCTCACTATCGCTATCGATAAGGAACTGGCTAATCCGGCAGTGAACGCTGTTGTCGTGACTACCGGAACCAACATTATGGAAGAGCTGGCTTACTGGACTGATCTTACGGTCCGCAGCGCGAAGCCTGTCGTCTTCACAGGGTCGATGCGGCAATCCAATACGATCTCCTTCGACGGGGAAGCCAACCTGCTGAATGCGATACGACTGGCTGCCAGCCAAAAGACGGCCTACTACGGTACTGTTCTGATGATGAATGATGAATTCTTTGCAGCAAGGGAGGTTACCAAGACCGATGCACTGCGTCTGGATACCTTTGACGGCGGCCGTTACGGTGCCCTGGGTACAGTGGATGAAAACCGGATACGCGCCGTCCGTGCCCCGGCCCGTGTTAAGGATGCCGGAACGGAGAAGTGGAAGACTCCTTTCGATCTCAGCACAATCCAGCCGGAGGATCTCGCTAAGGTTGACATTGTATACAGCTATACGGAAGCCTCCGCAACACCGATTACAGCTTTGGCCAATGATGGAGTCCAAGGCATAGTTACTGCGGGCCACGGGGCCGGCGGGATCTCGACCGCGCAGCAGGCTGCCCGCAAAGAGGCGATTGACAAGGGTGTTCTGTTCGTCAGCGCGACACGCGCAGGCTCGGGGGCAGTATATGATACCGGCGCCAAAGGAATTATAGGCGCAGGCGATCTGCTACCGCAGAAGGCCAGACTCTTGCTTCAGCTGGGTCTTACCTTCTCCAAGGACCAGGAGCAAATCCGCCAGTGGTTCTCTACCATTGGAATGCCGGATTATGATATGAGCAAAATCGAGTAGGAGGAGGCGGCAAGCCTCCGTCCTCTCACACCACCGTACATGCGGGTCCGCATACGGCGGTTCCAAAAGGTTAGCAAAGCTCCAGATAACGTGAAAGCAAACTTTTCAGCCCTTTCGCTTCCCAGAAGGAAGTCGGAAGGGCATTATTTGTATTCCGAGACATTTCCCATGCGCCTCGCCTCGAGTTGGCCATCGTTACACAGGCCCACTCGGGTACCCCAAGTGCCCGAAGTTCGCGGATTCGTGTGCGCACTCGCTTCCATTGTTTCCACAGGCACATTCGCAGCCTTCTCCGAATCCATTGGTCCAATGTTTGGAGGTGTTTCTTTGCCGACGCCAGATAGAAATAGCCAAGCCAGCCCATCAGATATTGATTCAATCGGCGTATTCGTTCTTCCATTGAGATGGACCAGGTCCGGTTCGTTAGCTCTCGAATTCGCTCTTTGCATGCCTTGAGACTCTTCGGTGCTATTCGTATACTCGCCTGTTTCTGGCTCAGGAAACTGAATCCTAAGAACTTCAGGTGCCAAGGTCTGGCTACCGCACTCTTTTCCCGGTTTACTTTCAGTTTTAGCCTTCCTTCTACAAATCGGCTAACCGATTCCATGACCCGTTCGCCAGCTCGTTTGCTCGCCACAAAGATATTACAGTCGTCTGCGTAGCGTACGAAGCGCAACCCGCGTCCGGTCAATTCCACCCTAATTCTAGTACGCCCATGCTGGGCGTACTAGAATTAGGGGCTGTCCCAAAAGTGACAGCCCCTTTTATTGCGGGAACGAAAAACAGCATACATTCGCTGAGGCGCAGGCCTGAGGCCTGAATGTATGCGGAAAACAGCATACATTTGCTGACATGCAGGCGTGTGGCCCGAATGTATGCGAAAAACAGCATACATTTTGCTGAGGCGCATCCCTGAGGCCCGAATGTGTGAGAAAAACAGCATACATTTTGCTGAGGCGCAGGCCTGAGGCCTGAATGTATGCGGAAAACAGCATACATTGGCGAAGCGTCCCCCTCTCCCAAGTGCTCACGCTAAATCTTCTCCATCATAAAGAGCTGTCCCAAGCAGCCGCTTCACGGCTTCCTAGACAGCTCCTTCTTTATGTTATGCATTTGGGGCGGAACTTACGCCGCTGCACTATATTTCAGCCGGCGGATAGACCAGGCCGACAGGATGACCAGATACACTCCGCTCATGGAGAAGAACAGCAGGTTCTCTGCCGGAGTCAGCCCGCGCTGGGTAAGCACGCCCATGCCAATGGTCAGCAGCGAATAAGGGAACAGCAGACCCAGCTTCAGCACATATAAGCCCAGCCCGACAAAGACCGCACACAGGCTGATTCCAATCGGCGTGGCAAAGCTGCGGATACGGATGGACAACCCGAGCTGCAGCGCGGCAATGCTGAGCGCAGCCACCCAGCCGCGAAAGGTCCACAGGATGATGTCCAGCGGAAAAGCCCCCGTCATAGACAGCATCCGTCCTGCCGCCCAATACATTAGAAGGAATAGCGCCTGCGCTCCGGCAATCAGCACGCCTACAATAACAAGCTTGGCTATAAAGAGGCCGGCTATGGGTACTGGAGCAGCCAGAATCATGTTCCAGTTCCGGTTCACATGCTCCAGCCTGCACACAAAGGCACAGCAGATGGCAATCAGAATCGGCAGGAAAAACTCCCCGTAAAATAAACTTACCTGCGTCCACAGGCTATACCAGCCGCCTTCGAGCACCTCACGGTTCATAACAAAGTTGGCGCAGCCAATCATCAGGCTGACCACAGGCAGACTGACCAGCACCAGTCCCATCCGCGAGCGGCGCAGCTTGGCCCATTCGGCAGCAACACTTCTGAGCATAAGTTCTCCTCCTTATATTGCCTGTCTTGAGATATGGGCATTTCCGCCCATATACAGGAGCAGCGTGATGAATAGAGCTGTAATGCATTGAAGGACAGGTATTGTACCTGTAATATAAGAACCCGCGGAAGCTTGATAGAGATAAGTCACCGGACTGAGATCCAAATAATAAGACCAGACGACCATCCGCCGGACAGCGGCAGGGAATAAGCTTGCGGTTGTCCCCAGGAACCCGCCCAGCATGCCAAGACATAGGGCAAACGCCTGATTCTTCACCGCCAGCGATATCCATTGCTGCATGGCAATAATCAGCAGACTGGCAATCAGAGTACCCGCAGTGAACTGAAGCAGCAGGCCTGCCGGAAGCGGTTCTGCGAGTCTATGGAACATGCCAAAGCCGGCAATAAAAACGACCTGGGCCAGAATGCCGTAGAGAATCAGACTTCCGGCACAGACGAATTTGGCGGCATAGACCGCCTGGCGTCCGACAGAGGTGGTCATCAGCATTTTCCAGGTATCCCCTTTATGCTCCATGTCGCAAATCCTTGACACCACAATCGCCGACAGAATCGGCAGGAACAGCCCGTTCATGGACGAGAGGCTGAAAATCAGCGCTTCCCAGGCGGCATTGTCTGCACTCCGCGAGATCGAGATGCTTATGGACATGGCTGCCCAGCCCAGCTCGGCGGCCAGAAAGAGCGTCAGCATCGCCCATACCCTTCTCCGCCGGATTTTGTAATATTCGAGGAACAAGGCTCTCGTCACAGGCTCCGCTCCTTTCCGGTAAGATCCAGGAAGATATCCTCCAGGCTCTTCTTCGACTCCACGATCCGGCTCACAGCAATCTGGCCTGACACCAGGATCTCATTGACCCGCGCCACCTCAGAGTCCGGCATGGCTCTGAACACCAGCTGCCCCTCTTGCATCCTGGGCCGGTACCCGTGCTCCGACAGAATCCGGACTGCCCGGGCGGAATCATCGATCCGGAAGTGAACCGCCGCCCGGTTCTGTGCCTGAAGCGCAGCCATCGTCCCCTGGAACAGCAGCTTGCCGTCACTGATGATTCCTACCGAGGTAGCGGTCTGCTCGATCTCAGACAACAGATGGCTGGATGCCACAATCGTCATGTCATACTGGGCAGGCAAGGATTTAATCAGCTCCCGGATCTCCCCGATCCCCGCAGGATCAAGACCATTGGTGGGCTCGTCCAGTATGAGCAGGCTCGGGAAAGCCAGCAGGGCCATGGCCAGACCCAGGCGCTGCTTCATTCCGAGTGAATATTGCCCGGCAGGCTTATGCCGGTGATTATCCAGCCGCACAATCTCCAGCACCTTATCGATATTCCTGGCAGGCAGGCTGCGCAGCCGCTGCATCACTCTCAGATTCTCAAGACCTGTCAGATGTCCGTAATAGGAAGGTGACTCTATCAGGGAACCCGTCCGGTTCAGAATCTCCAGCCGGTGGTTCCGCAGCTCTTGCCCGAACAGCTTAACTGTTCCTTGGCTGGGCTGCACCAGTCCGAGCAGCATCTTGAGCGTAGTCGTCTTCCCTGCTCCATTCGGACCGAGGAAGCCAAAAATCTCTCCCTGCTCCACCGTCAGATTTACCTGATCCACTCTGGGCGTTCCCCCATAGGTCTTGGTCAATTGCTGGGTCTCGATAATTGGATGTGTGTTCATAGGCTCCAGTTCAGCTCCCTTTCTGTCAAGTTGGCTCTTGCTTCCAAGCATAGCGGCCTTCCCTTACTGCAGACTGAAGATAACCTTACGCCTACCTTAAATACTCCGGCCCCGCCCATTCTTCAGCGCCTGATCGTGTATACTAATTATGGGTGATGACGATTGAATATGATGAAGAACCGCAAAATAATGATCGTCGAGGACGAGCAGAAGATACGCGAGATGATCGAGCTTTTTTTACGAAAAGAAGGGTATTACCGCATATACGCAGCTGGAGATTACAGCAGTGCCTTAGCAATGTGCCGCCAGGAGAAGCCGGATATCGCCATTCTCGATGTGATGCTGCCGGATGGGGACGGATTCTCGCTTCTCTCCGCCATACGCACCTTCTCCGGGATGCCGGTACTTTTCCTGTCGGCGCGTGGTGAAGATGAGGACCGGCTGCTGGGTCTGGGACTGGGGGCTGACGATTATATCGTTAAGCCCTTCCTGCCGAGGGAGTTAATACTGCGACTGAGCGCTGTGCTGAAGCGGGTATATGCGCCTTCCATACCAGAGCGGCTGCCTGTCTTCAGATCAGGTGAACAGGTAGTGGATCTGGACAGCGCTGTGGTACTAAGAGAAGGCCAGGAGCTGCCTCTGACGGCAAAGGAGCATGCCATTCTGATCAAGCTGCACCAGAACGGCGGCCGGATTGTGACCAGCGATGCCCTTTGCCAGGCGGTGTGGGGGGATGACAGCTACGGGTATGAGAACACCTTAATGGTACATATCCGGCGTATCCGCGAGAAAATCGAAGCAGACCCCTCGAAGCCGGAGCAATTGCTGACGGTCAGAGGACTTGGGTATAAGCTCATGGTGCAGGAGGCGCTCTAATGGACAGCGCGGTCCGGATTTTACGCAAATTCGTAGGCTCTACCCTGCTGGTCTCTACGCTGCTGCTCCTGTTCAACCTGATTCTAATCGGCTCTCTAATCTTCAAGGAGACCCATCAGGAGGCTTCACCGGAGAAGGTTGTGCGCGAGTTATCCTCAGCTCTGCAAGGGGCTGACGGCACATATTCCCTTGATCCCAAGGGGGCCGCGCTGCTTCAGCAGAACCGGGCCTGGGCTATGCTGCTGGATACGGGGGGCAGGGTAACATGGAGTGAGCAGCTTCCGCCGGAGATTCCGCGCGCTTACAACATCGTAGAGGTGGCGAAGTTCTCGCGCTACTACTTGCTGGAGTATCCTGTGTATATCTGGGAGCACCCGGAAGGACTTCTCGTCGTTGGCTATCCCAAATATTCATATGAAAAATATCAGCTCGGATACCTGACGGACTGGTTGCGCTCCCTCCCCTTAAGAGTGCTCCTCCTCCTGGCCTGCAACGTGGTACTGGCTGTGGCCCTTTCACTGTTCATCGGCTCCCGGCTGATCCGCAGTATCCGGCCGCTGATCAACGGCATTCATGCCCTGGCCAAAGACGAGCCGGTCCAACTGCAGACTGCCGGACTCTTCAGCGATTTGTCCGAGAGCATTAATTCGGCTTCCGCTACGCTGCAAACCAGGAGCTCGCAGCTGAAATCACGGGATGAAGCCCGCTCGAACTGGATCGCCGGGATCTCCCATGACATCCGCACTCCGCTCTCGATGATCCTGGGCTACGCGAGCAATCTGGAGGAGCAGGACAATCTAACCGGAGAGCAACGCCAGCAGGCTGCCATCATCCGCCGCCAAGGCGAGCAGCTAAGATCGCTGGTCAGCGATTTGAATCTCGTCTCGATGCTGGAGTATGACATGCAGCCGTTGCAGCTTAAGCCGGTCCGCTTATCCGCTCTGGCCCGGACCGTGGTCTCTGACTTCATGAATAACGGCCTGGAGGAGCATTATTCGCTGGACCTGTGCATTATGGACGAGCGCCTGCTAGTGACGGGCGACGAGAAACTGCTGTACCGTGCGGTAAACAATCTGGTCCAGAACAGCATCCGCCATAATCCGGACGGCAGCCGGATTACGGTAACGGTCTCCGGCAGCCGGAACCCGAAGGAGCCGGAATGCTGTCTAGCCGTATCCGATGAAGGGCCTGGGGTTCCGTCAGAGCTTTTGCCTGAGCTGATGCTGTTGCCCTACTCTGGAAAACGGACCCGCCCCGTCCGGCAGGGCCACGGGCTTGGCCTCCCGATGGTCGCCCGCATCGCGGAAGCTCACAAGGGTAAGCTTGTTCTGGAGAGCCCTCCGGGGGAAGGGCTGTGTGCGACTCTGAAGCTGCCGGCTTTACCTTTGCCCAAGTAGACATCAGGTTCCCGCAACGAAAAGCAGCGATCCTGCACTAATCAGGAGAATCGCTGCTTTTTAGCTTTTACAGCTGAGCGAATGGGTTCAGATCAGATACCCACAGAAATGAGAAACATAATGCAATAATCAATAGCTTTTTTAACATAAATCCCCCCCTTTATAATAAATTCAAGAAGATAACAGCACAATTTGTCGAATCCGCACATTGCTTAATCGCTGAATATCCTCAAATTTCAAACTAATCTTTTCTTCTCCAAAAGAAGGTGTGCGGGTGAAGCCCATCTCTCCCAATATTCGCTATATTCTGCTATGCTAATAGAAATTCATAGTAGATACAGGAGGCGTAACCCGGAATGGATGCATTTCAATATGAGCTTACCTCAGAGAGTTCGATTAACCTGAAATATGAGTACGGCGGTGAGTACTTCACGTTCAGCCTGTACCGGGATGACAGCGGGTGGGTGCTTCATCCATTTGACGGGATGCTGCTGCGGAATCCGGCGATGTGTACGCTGGTTGCACAGGAGCTGTTCAAGCACAAGCCTTTTCAGGTCATGCTGGCAAAAGAAGGTATCCTGTTCACCGATATACGCTCTACCGTCAATCTGGATAATATTAATGCGCCGGTAGCTGCACGCAATGAGCGGGAGCCGCGCGGTAACCCTGCTGACGATCTGATGGACTTCGTTCAGCAGCACTCGATTGAAGAGGTCATTGACTACGAATGCCAGTTGGTGGGGAGCCGTATCTCCTTTTACAAAGAGATTCTACAGCGCATGTTCATGGATAACCTGGGTCCCTCGGACCCCGAATTCCAGAAGATACAGGATATTGTGCGGATCTACGAGCAGGCGCTGGAACGGCTGTCCAGCCTGAACGGTCCGAATCTGGACGCCGGGAGCCGGGGAAGATTCTAAGCCTGCCAGTGCACTTATACAAGCTTGAACTACACATAGGAAAGGTTGGTTCTCAATGACACTTGAGCTTATCAAGGGGCAAAAATACAGCATAACCAAAGACAACCCCCGCCTCACGCAGCTCATCATCGGCCTGGGCTGGCAGGCTGCGGGAGCCGGGATTGAGATTGATAGCTCTGCTGTTCTGCTTACAGAGGCACAGCGGGTCTCCTCTGCGGCGGATCTCATATTCTATGGGCATCCCGCTGCCGGTGATCAGTCTGTAGCTCTATTATCCCCTGAGCAACGGATCAGCACAGGCACGGCTGACCAAGCACAAATCGCTGTCCGGCTCGACCAGATTCCTGCGGAATATGAGCGCATTGCGTTTGTGCTGACGATCCATGAAGCTGTGAAGCGGCAGCAGAGCTTCTCTTCCTTGGACGGTGCCTATCTGCGGATTATGAGCGCTGCGGACGGAACGGAGCTGCTGCGTTATCCGCTGGGCAACGGTTATTCGGTGGAAACTGCCATCGTTGCCGGGGAGCTCTACCGGTATCGGAGCGAATGGAAATTCAGTGCGGTCGGCTCTGGTTATGCCGGCGGCCTGCCCGCCCTGTGCCATAGCTACGGGATACCGGCGGATACGGCTCAGGCATTGGTTCAGACAGCGAGACCGGAGGCTCCGCCCCGGAAATCTCCTTTTGTTCTGCCGGAGCTGCGGCCACGCCCTAAGCAGAGGCCAGCGGACCTGTTGCCTCCGGCTTCGCCGCCCGGTTCTCCAGAGAATTCTGGAGAACGGCTGCTGAAGAACCGGGGAGAGACGGTCCGGCTTCAGAGCGGGCCGGGAGCTGCGGAGGAGATCGTCATCAATCTCAACTGGGTTCAGACCGAATCCTCCAGCTGGTTCGGCAGAAAAGGGATAGATCTCGATCTGGGCTGTCTGTTTGAGCTGAGCAATGGCCTCAAAGGCGCGGTCCAGGCGCTCGGTGAATCCTTCGGCAGTCTGAACCGGCCGCCTTACATCCTCCTGGACGGAGATGATCGCACCGGCTCGATTGCCACGGGCGAGAATCTGCGGATTAACAGCCACTATCTCTCCGAGATCAAGCGGATTGTTATCTTTGCCCTCATCTATGAGGGCGTGGCAAACTGGTCACAAGCCGGCGCCGTTGTAACCATAAGCCAGCAGGGCGGGCCTGAGATCAAGGTCCAGCTGGACGAGCACAACAACGATAAGGGAATGTGCGCCATCGCCATGCTTCACAGCCAACCGGATGGGAGCTTCAGCGTGGAACGGCTTGTGGAGTATTTCAGCGGTCATGAGGAGCTGGACCAGCGTTACCACTGGAATCTGCGGTGGGAGGCCGGGAGTAAGTAGGCATCAAGTAGCGGCCAGCATGAATAGGAAAAACGTCCCCTGGCGGGCGGTGATACCGCCGATAGCGCTGAGCCACCCTCTGCCGGACCAATGTGGTCGGTTTTTCGTATACATTGAGCCCACGTGCCCTCATGGCAGTGCAGCATAAGGCATTTAGCCCCCAGCACAAAACAGCCCTTCCCCGTCTAAGACGGATGGAAGGGCTGTTTGTGCTGTAATTATTTTATTCTGCCGTATGATCTACAGAAGCTGCCTGAATGCTGCCGAATGCCCAGTAGCCCACCGGGACATCTGTCCATTTCTGAACTGCGCTGGTCAGCGGAGCGATATCAAGGGCACGGTTGACGATAGTTACAGCTTCTGCACGCGTTAACGTCTGGTCCGGACGGAACGTGCCGTCTTCGTAACCGGTGATGATGCCAGCCTGAGACATCCGTTCAATGGCTGCCTGAGCCCAATGTCCGGAAATATCACTGAAGCCGGCCGCATGGTCTTGTGCGCTTATAATCAAGCGGGACAAAATGGTCGCCATTTCGGCTCTTGTAATTGTCTGGTTAGGCTTGAAGCTGCCTCCGCTGTAACCCTTCATGATGCCGCTTCGCGTCACTTGACCGATTGCTTCTGCCGCCCAGTGTCCGGCAGGAACATCGGAATACGCTACGCCAGCAGTAACATTGGACTGGCTGAAGGTGCGGGCAATGATGCTGGCCGCTTCTGCCCGGGTAATGCTGTTCCCTGGCTTGAAGGTGCCATCGGCATAACCCGTCATATACGCCTTCACCTGTACCGCAGGATCTTGTGCAAGTACAACGGTAAAGGTACTAAATTTGCTGATGCTAAATTGAATGCCTGACTTTCCGGTCTGGCCAAAAGGTACGATCTCTCCCTTGACCAATTCTTTGGTGCCGTCGCTATGTTCAATGAAGACCGCAAGTGCCTTCAGTTGCTCCGCCGTTAACGAAGTGTTATTAAGCGGTAATACCAGCGTAACCGGACGGCTCTGCAGATTGGTCTCAATTGTTACAGGACGGCTTACTAACGTAACTGCCGCACCGCGGGATACACTCTGTACCTGTGCTTTTGCAAGAGCTTCAACCTCTGCGCTCTGCTGTGATGTCTTCAGTGGAACGAGGTTGAAGTAAATATCTGTACCGAATCCAGCCATTGAGCTGCCCGGCACCTTCACCTCAGCATTCACTGTAAATAGATCCAGCATAATCTGATTATCAGCAAATTGCTTGCTGGAGGTTGCCGGAATAGTCAATCTGGTTCCAGCCACCTCGTCATTCTTATCAGGCACGATGATTTTGGCAATATTGGACCCTGCGGCCTTAAGCTCATTAACTGCCCGGATGGCCTGATCCAATGTGAACGTAAGAGTGTCACTTTTCACACCGTTTGAATCCTTGGTGCGGGTAATGACAACGGAGGAGACCATAGAGCCTTGAGCAGCACCGTTTTCAACATTCGCATTGATGCTTTCAGTCTGCGGGATTGGTGTCGGTACCGGAGCCGGGGCTCCCCCTCCTGAGCCTGAACCGCCGCCCGGTGCCGGTGTAGGAGAATCAGTTGGTGTGACCGGAACAGGAACTGTCGAGAAGCTCCATACCTTACTATCCGCAAGTCCTGCATAGCTGTTACCTGATTCATCTGTAAAAGCACCCGGCTCGATCAGCACATAATAGCTGCCGCCCTGCTTCAATAAACTGCTAGTATTGATGCTAACGATATCGTTTGTAATAGTGACAAGCTCCCGATTGCCCGCTTCGATTGTCGTTACAATCTCATGATCTGCTGCATTTACAAGCTCAATATTCCCTTTTCCAGCAAGCACATTCTCGTTAAAAGTCAGTGAGAGTATAGCAGATACAGGTACATGCGTTGCACTGCCTGCCGGACTGTAAGAGGTTACTACAGGTGCTGCTGTATCCGGTGCACTGGTAGTCACAAACCGCCAGGCGTTAATGCCTGCAATCCCGGCATAGCCATTGCCCGCGTGATCTGTAAATGCTCCCTCTGTAACCCGTACAAAGTAACTCGTCCCATGCTCCAGGTTATCCGCCGGATTGATGGTTACGACATTGTTCAGGATCGTTACCCTGTCCGAAAGAGCAGGAATCGCCGCTACCGGATGACTATCATCGGTGCTGCGGAAAATCTCAATAGTACCCGCTGCTGCCCGTACATTTTCGCTGAAGCTAAGGACCAGATTCGTGTTCACTGCCACTTCGGTGGCCCATGGCTCCGGTGAATATGTGATCACCGTTGGCGAGATCCGATCCGGTGCATCTGTGGTTGTGAACTGCCAGACTGTACTCTCTGCATTACCGGCATAGCCGTTGCCTGCGAGATCAGTAAATGCCCCGGCTCCAATCTGTACATAGTAACTCACACCATACTTCAGATCATCCGTAGGATTAATCGTCACTGCATTGCTATGAATAGTTACATTCCCGGAAGCTGCAGGAATCGTCGCTACCGGTGCATGATTCGCACTATTGTAAATGACGATATTGCCTTCACCAGCCTTTACATTCTCACTGAAGGTAAGCTCCAGATTAGCTCCAATAGCTACACCTGTTGCACCATTCGCAGGTGTGTACGTGTTCAACACAGGTGCAGTTGTATCTGGCGCAGCCGGGGTGGTGAACTGCCAGGTTGTACTGTCCGCAATTCCGGAGTAGAAGTTGCCGGATAGATCTGCGAAGGCATCTCCTGTAATTCTCACATAGTAGCTTGTACCATACTCCAGATGTTGAGCCAGGTGGATTGTTGCTTTGTTGTTCAGAATGATTGCCTTACTGGCAGCAATAGTAGCTACCGCTTTGTCGGAGTCAGGGCTGTAGATCTTAATGCTGCCTTCCCCTGCCCTTACATTCTCGCTGAAAGTAAGCTCCAGATCAGTTCCAACCGCTACATCTGCTGCACCGTTCGCAGGTGAGTATGTGTATACAATTGGCGCAGTCTTATCGGGCTCGCTGGTAGTAGTAAACCGCCAGGTTGTATCGTTAGTGATACCCGCATAGCTGTTGCCCGCCATATCCGCAAATGCATTGTTCTCAATCTGTACATAGTAGGTTGTACTGTAATCGAGGTCAGCCTCCAGATTGATCGTTACTACATTAGCGTCAATGATGACTTGAATAGATTCGGCAGGAATCGTCACCGGCGGAACACTGCTGTTCGTGCTGTTATATATTTTAATGCTGCCTTCCGATCTCTGTACATCCTCGTTGAAAATAAAGCTCAGGTTGGTGCCAATCTCTACATTCTTTGCCCCATTCTCAGGAGTAAAGCCGCTTGCTAACGGCGGTGTAGTATCTGGCGCATCGTTTGTTGTAAACCACCAGGTGTTACTGTCTATGATGCCGGAGAAATAGTTATCCGCTGCATCTTTGAATGCTACGTCTCCGATTTCAACATAATAACTAGTACTGTGTTTCAAAGAGAACAACAGTTCAATAGTAACAACACTGCCATTCACCATTACATTATCCGAATTAACAGGAATAATCTGTTCCGGTATATCGCGTTCCGTGCTGTTGTAAATCAGAATGTTGCCGCTCTCCTTCATTACATCCTCAGTGAACGTAATCGTAAGATCGGTGTCAGTGTCTACTGATGTCCCCCAACGCTCCGGAGTCAAACTGTCTACAGCCGGAGCTGTGGTATCTGCTGCTCCAGCTACTGTCGTGAAGCTCCATTCACCCGCTGCAATCGCGGAATTTCCATATTCGCTCTTATTGATGAAGGCATTCTCGTCAATTGTTACGGAATATTTAGTGCTTTCAACAAAATCCTCGCCCGGATTAATTGTTACGGTATTATTAACAGGATCTACTGATACCCTGCTATCCTTCGCCGGGATGATTTCAACCGGAGCAGACAGATCCGCAGCCTTGAAAATCCGGATATTTCCAGTTGCTTCATCCACCGGCTGATTGAAGGTCAGAACCAGATTGGCATTAATCTCCACATCGGTATCATCATTTCCCGGAGTCAGACTGAGCACCCGCGGAATGTTTGGAACGGCATTGGACTCAATGATCACACCAGTTACACCCACAGCGATAAAGCGGTTATGGCTCTGATTAAATGCGATTCCATTAAGGGTTGCTGTCGTACCTGTATTTTCAGGCTTCCAATTCTGCCCCATATCACTAGTAGAGATAACCTTACCGCCGTCTCCAGCGGCCATAAATACCCCGTTCCCGTAAGTCACTCCGTTCAGATTCACTTTAGAATCCAGGGCCTGCTCAACGCCTCTCTTACTATCCGGAGAGATAATGATGGTTCCGGACGCCCCGACAGCCATGAACATGCCACCGCCGAAGCTGATGCCCTTTAAATTTTCGGTTGTTTTGCGTGTTACCTTAGTCCAATCAGATCCATCTTTGGACATTACCACTGTACCGTTATCACCCACAGCTACAAACGTACCGTTGCCGTAAGCCACAGCGTTCAGATTCGCATTAGTGTCTGAGTATACTATATTCCAATCAGGGTCATTGTCGTTGTCATTTTTCATCATGATAGATCCTGATTCGCCGACTAGAACTAATTTTTTATCACCGTAACTGACTCCATTCCATTTCATAGTGATGAATCCATCGGAGGGTGTCCAGGACACGCCATTTGTTGACGTTAGGACTATCCCGTTGGCACCGACTGCAACATATTCGCCATCTGTTCCTGTATGGATAATATCGTTCAAATTCTCGGTCACACCTGATTCCCGGTCTGTCCAGGTCATGGAGCTGCTTAACGCACCAATCTCCCCTTCATTGCCCACCATTACTGTACCGGTGCCTATTGCTACTGCATTTAATGTAATTCCGTCTGGTGCCGTATCTAGTGTAGTCCAGCTTGCCGCACCATTATCTGTTGAACCCGCATATACCGGAAAGGCCCCGGTCCAAACCAAACTGATCGTGAGTAGCAACGAGAAAACTTTTTTCAATCCCTTACCCTTAAACAATGTATCGCTCCCCCTTGTTCATTCATCCTGTGCGCTATATTGCAAATTCTGCTGGAGTGTAGCATCTGCCCCCTTAGAAATTTCATATCTGGGCTCCATTCTAGCAGACCGCTCTAAACAAACTCTTAACAATTCTCGACAAAAACCGATTCACGAGGACCTAATTGGGGTATGGCTCTAAAAAAAATGAAAAAGTCCTGATTTTTCTAAAAAAAATAGCAAAAAATAGCACTTTGAGCTTTCACTCATAGGTGCTATTTTTATTATCAGTCTCTATGGCTATCCTATGAACAAGGGGAGTGTTACCTGTGAGCATGATTGTACGGCTTACAGTAATTAGATCAACGGAGAAGCCAGCAGTACCGCCGCTATAAAAACAAGCTGAATCGCTAGACGTACCGGCAATTTCGGGACCGGCTTGCCGCCAATCGTCAGGTGATTGCGGGCAGCATAGATATTGGCGGGGAGCATGGCGGTCAGCAGCACAACCAGACACACTGCGGCCGCCAAGGAAACAGCGGGCAGCAATAATCCAATAGCCCCGGTAATCTCCAGCATTCCGGTAACCGTCACAATCCATTCCTTCCCCGGGAAAACAGGCGGTACCATTCTAACTAAATCCGGCCGCCGCCGTCCCCAGTGAGCCGAAGCTCCGAGCAGCAGCATCACAGCTACGGCCCATTGAAGGGCGGTTTGCCAGTCATTCCAATACTGGAGGCCCAGCAGACCCATTCCCCGGAACAGCAAAAAGGATGCGATGAGCGCATAAAAAGGAATCATTTAAACTCTCCCCTTCTATCACTTGATAATGCTTCATCTTCATTCTTCAGAATACCAGCCATGAACTCAGATACCTCTCTTGCAGAAAGGGACTCGTTAGAGGGACGCATGGAGGCCCGCACCCGCAGACCCAGTGACAACAGAACGAACAGCTCCGCCGTCTCATCAGGATTCACTGTTTCTTTGATCACTCCATATTTCTGTCCCGTACTAATCCATTGTCTGGATACGGATACCGACCGCTCATGAAATTGCTTAAGCACCTCCGCTACCACCGGCTCATTCTCCTTGCCCAGCAGGTATAGAAGCACCTTATTCGTCGCCTCATGGCTGTCCTCCAGTCCGGCCAGACTTCTTGCAATCGCCAGCATCGGCCCCTCGAAGGCTTTGTCCAGACTGCCTGCCACTTCCTCCTCGAAACGATCATTCACAGCATCAAGCCGCTCCTCCAGCACCCAGGCAAAAATCTCATCCTTGCTTTTCACATAATGAAAAATAGCCCCCTTCGACAATTGCGACCGCTCCATGATGTCCTTCAAAGTAATGGCGTGACAGCTTTTGTCCCGCAGCAGCTCCTTGGTAGCCTCCAACAGCTGCCGGATTGTCTGCTTGCGGCGGTCTGCGTTCTTCATCGCTATTCTCCTCTTTTGTCCGGCATAGTTAAGATTGAGTTAATTTAAAATATGATTACTGCTGATTATACATACCGACCATCGGTTTGTAAATTGGTATATCAAAATCCGGGAGATTTCGGACTGCAACGGAATTCTGCTTTAAGTAACTGCCGCAAGATCGCAATCCTACAGGTTCAGTGTTACGGCCGTTGAACAGCTCACATTCGGTAAATGTTGCGTGCCGTATCGCCCTTCCTCTTCTAAATCAGAAGTAGAGCGGTCTGATCCAGACCTCCATGTGAAATGTGTTACATGTTACCTTCAAATAGAGGATATACATCTCAAAGAATGTTGGGGAGGCAACTGCATTATGCAAAAGAAACACTGGGGGTACAAAGGAGTTCTGCTGGCTATTATTGCGATACTGGTAATCTCACTTGCGGGCTGTAGCAGCTCTGCGAACAAGGGGACAGAAGTAACTCCGCAGAACGTTGAGAAGCAAGCGGCGGCGGCAGCGACAAGTCAACTGGCAAAGGCAAGCCCTTCTGCACCTGGCGCAGCACTCTCCTTCAAGCCGGGGAAATACACGGCCAAGGGGAACGGAAAAAACGGTCCGATCGAAGTGGAAACAGAATTCACCGAGACCGCGATCAAAAGCATCAAGGTGTTAAGCCAGAATGAAACGGAAGGCATTGCCCAAGGGCCGCTAAAGATTGTTCCTGAAAAAATCATCAGTGAGCAAAGCCTCGCAATCGATGCCGTCTCCGGCGCTTCTATGACCACTAAGGGTATTCTGGACGCGGTGGAAGATTGCGCCAAGCAGGCAGGCGGGGATCTAGCCGTCCTGAAGCAGGCCAAGGCCACTGCCGAGAATAAGGAAGTAGAGGAGATCACGGTGGATATAGCCGTGGTAGGTGCCGGTGCGGCCGGTACAGCTGCGGCGCTTGCCGCCGAAGACAGCGGGGCCAGCGTCGTACTGCTGGAGAAGACAGCTACACCTATGGGAGCCGGCACTATGGCCGGAGGCATGTTCGCCGCCGATTCCCAGCAGCAGAAGGACAAGAAGGCCACAGTCAGCAAGCAATGGCTCTATGACCAATACATGGCGGCCTCAGATGGATACATGAACTCACTGCTGGTCCGCACCATTATTGATGAAGCCGGTAAGACAGTTGACTGGCTGAATGCAAATGGCGCCAAAATGACCCTGGTGGATGCCGGCACCGGCTTTGCCTTTGAGCATATCGGAATGCCTGCCACGCTGCACGGATACCAGGAAGGCGGCACAGTTGCGATTACCAAGCTGATCAAGTCTTTTGAAGCCAAATCAGGACAGGTTCGCTTCAGTACTCCGGTGACTGAGCTGCTGACAGACTCTGACGGTGCAGTAACCGGCGTGCTGGCTAAGAAAGAGGATGGCTCCAAGCTCAAAGTGAACGCCAAGGCTGTCGTCATTGCAACAGGCGGCTTCGGCGGCAACAGCGAGATGATGGAGAAGTATTTCGGCAAGAAGTTCACTCCGGGACAGATTGCTACAAATACAGGTGACGGCATCCAAATGGCCTGGAAGGCTGGTGCTGATCCATACGGAATGACCTCGTCCCAGTATTTTGCGCAAATCTTTACGCCTGAAGAGATCGCTAAGCTGGCCCCGATCAACAAGGATTGGTACAGCCTGACCAAGTTCAGTGAGTACCCGAACCTGAGAGTGAATACGCTGGGCCAGCGCTTTTCCGATGAGACTAAGGTTACCCTCTTCGCTGTGCACGGCGCTGAGATTCACATGCAGCCCAAAGAGACGGAATTCCTGATTCTGGACTCCGCCATGCTGAACACCATCAAGAAGAAGGGCCTGGCTGCCATCGAGCCGCATTTCTCCAAATGGAAGGGCAACCGGCAATTCTACATGGAATTCAATGAACCGAATGATACAGATGTTATACTTGCAGATGAGAATAAGCCTACGGACTACACTCCGCTGCTGGATTCAATGAAAGGTACCGGTGTTGTCCACAAAGCAGATTCACTGGAGGCACTGGCTCAGGAGATCGGCGTGGACAAGGATACGTTCCTTGCGTCCGCCAACCAGTATAATACTGCTATCGCCCAGGGCAATGACCCTATGTTCTTCTCCGACACGAAGCGGCTGGTTCCGCTCAAGCAAGGTCCTTATTATGCCATTAAGTATGTCGGACGTAACCTCGGAACGCTGGGCGGCGTACGCATCAATGAGAAGATCGAAGCCACTGATTCGGACGGCCGGGCCATTCCTGGACTTTACGTTGCCGGCGCTGATGCAGGCGGGATGTACGGACAGGCCTATGTTGATTTTGAAGGCGGTACACTTGGCTTTGCCTATACCTCCGGCCGGCTGGCCGGTATCCATGCTGCCGGGTACTCGCATAAGTAATTAGACAACGAATTGCACAATTGTTAAAAAATCGCCCTACCTTTACCCGGTATGGGCGATTTTGTGCTGAATCTTCTCCACCCGAATCCGATTATAATGAAGTAAAACTATAAAGGGAGTCTGTACGTCATGTTAGATATTCTCGCGCTGCTGGAGTGCTATAACACCTATGATCAGGATGATATTTACTTTGATGTTGCCAAAACTATGCTGGAGAACTATAACCAGCTTCAGACTTCAAGCATACAGGAATTCGCTGAGTCCAACCATATTTCAGTCTCTACGGTCAGCCGCTTCATGCGGCAGATGTATTATGACAACTTCTCAAGCTTCCGGATGATCTATGAGCAGACGCCTCTGCAATATCAATATGACGGCAAATACTATCCTGCATTGAAGGAAGAGGACATAGATCCGGTAGCCTATGGTGAGCTGCTGGCCGAGAAGATTAAGGCAACCACCAGCCAACTGGATGGACAGGCGATCACTTCGCTGCTGTCCATGATCGAATCCAGTGACGAGATCGTTTTCATCGGTATTCCCTTGCATTCCGAGATCTGGCGGCTTCAGGTGGAGCTGGTGCTCCTGGGCAAAAAAACCAAAGCGTTTATCGACCCCAACTATCAAGTCAATGCCGTTGACGGTGTGAACGAAAAGTCGGCCGTCATCAGCTTGATCTATATGCCGCAGTATAATCTTCATCAGGTGCAGCAGTTGAAGAGGGCTAAGGAAAAAGGTGCCCGGACTGCCTGCATAGCTCACGTAAGGCTACAAGGTATAGAGAACATTGTTGACCTGTCGCTGCAATACGAAGGCACCGGCACCCAAGTAGACAGCCTGCTGATGCAGGTGCTGCTTAACTACATTGGGCTTCGCTTACGGAACAAGCTGCTCTTAGGGAAGCGATAGAGGGAGGCCATTTATGAATCACGATTATTATGTGAATTGCATCACTCAGGGAATGGAACAATATCTGCACACCCTGGCGTTGGCAGAACATATGCAATATCACCAGGGGGAAGTGGAATGGATTTCTCCTTTGCCCGGCTTCGACGGCCCCTCACTAGTTTTTAAAGTATCTCTTGAGGAGGATACAGCAAGCGAGCATATTGGCAATCTGCTGCCTGACTTAAAAACAGGAGCACTTCCAAAAATATGGTTTATCCCGCCAAGCTCCAAGCCTGCAAACCATATTACGAATTTTGGCTTTCACGCAGCGAGCTATCTTTTTATCTTGCTTACCTGGATGGTGTTCCCATAGCTACCTCGGCTGCCATGCAGACCGGCAATCAGGCATCCATTGAGTTTGTATCCACCCTGCAGCCGTATCGAAATCAAGGTGCTGCAAGCGCTCTGTGCCTCAAAACCCTCAATGATTTACATAACAAGGGTGTGCGGACAGCGACCCTGAGAGCAAGCCACGAAGCCAATACGCTTTATATAAAGCTTGGATTCAAGCCCTATTTTCAAACCATAGTTATGTCTTATGAAGAATTAGAACGCTAGCCTCACGCATGCCAGCGATGCGTTCTTTTCCTCAGTTCAGTTATATTACCGTTCCCGGCACTCGATAAGAACTTTGTGATATCCGGCCTAAATTCAATTTCAATCTGATCTTTGAATACTGTTATCCTTTCAATGATCCATCTCAACATAACTTTTTTGTTGTCATGGCTAGCTTCATTATATTTTAAAATCCACCCACTAATATTTTTGGCCAATTCTATAATTTCACTTAATTCTAGTTTTTTCGTCTGAAGTTGCTCCTCAAGTGATCTGACTTCCTGATCAAGTTTTTGCAATTCCTTTTCTTTATCCTCAATCATTTCATTTAATAGTTCTGGCTTGAAGGCACTCTTTCCCAAAATACTTTTTGTCACTTCCTTTTTAAGTAAGTTCAATTCAACATATTCGCTTGCCAACTCTTGATTTTTTTTATCAAGGAATTCTTTAATATCCTTATACTCCTCTAGATCATAACCTCTGGAAAATTCTATGTAGTCTATCTTTTTCAAAGATGCGAGATATTGATTAACAACATCAGCAACAGTATCTTCAATTTTATTTTGTGCATAAATAGTCTGCCCCTTGCAATCAACCTTCCTTAACGCTTTGCCAGAACATCGATAAACCGCCCGTTTCCACATTTTAATCGTACCATCAGCAAGAGTGTATTTTTTGGCATTATATGTTGTAGTCAAAGGGGAGCCACAATAACCACATTTTATAAACCCGACCAATAGAAGCGGGCCTACCGAGGTGTTAACTCGTTCCCGATTATGGTCTTTAACTTGTTCTTTCGACCTAGAACTTCTTAGCAATTGAATATTATCAAAATCTTCTTTATCGATAATTACTAATTGAAGTTGTTGTTTTTCGGGCATCGTCCATTCTGCTTTACCTTTAGTCTCAAAAATCCCTTCAACCGATTTTCTTTTTCCATAGGCCGGATACCCTTTATACACAGGATTTCTAAGAATAAAGTTCACAGCAGCAGTGTTCCATTTACCTCCGGTAGAAGTGGGGATTGTATTTTCATTAAGAAACTTAGCAATTCGATTACTTCCAAAACCCTCTTTTATCACCATATTGAACATCTGTTTGACGATGGTAGCTTGTTCTTCATTTATTTCCAGCTTCATCAGCTCTTTGCCTTTCTTATTTTTAATTCCTGAAGGTGTTAACCGGTATCCGAATGGGGCAGTGCCACCTCTAAATGCACCATCTTCGGCCATTTGTGTATGTTTTTCATCAACGCGCATCGAAGTTTTTTGAGATTCGTTATTCGATTGCCAGAATCTAAGGAAGTTTGTTATGTCATGCCCTTCGTCTGTAAATTCTTGTTGACCTTCTTTTACTGACCAGACTTCAATTCCCATTGAGTTGAACCATTTTAATAACAGAGGAGTTTCATATGTCCTTCTTCCTAATCTGTCGAACATGAAACAAAGCAATACATCAAAGTGACTATTTTCTGCATCATATCTAGCACGTTGAATTTCATCTCTGTCCTCATTCGCTGTCTTATATCCAGAAACGCCTTTCTCCGTATACTCTTTTACCAACATCCAACCCTTACTATTAATAAACTCTTGACAAGCCCTACGTTGCATAGGAATATCATTTCCTTCAAGCTGCCCCTTTGTTGATACTCTGTAAAATGCTGCGACCCGCCTCTTATCCCCCATATCGAAAGACCTCCCATCAGTCATATATACTACCATATTTTAATCCTTATTATTCTTTTTGTAAATAATGTTGACTGAGAAATATATTTATGATATATTATTTCTTGTGAGAAAAACGAATGGGGAATTAGTTCAGTGGGAGAACGCTTCGCTGGCAGCGAAGAGGTCAGGGGTTCGAATCCCCTATTCTCCACCATTCCATGGACTCTTAGCTCAGTTGGTAGAGCAGTAGACTCTTAATCTATTTGTCCAGGGTTCGAGCCCCTGAGAGTCCATCACATTTTTAAAGACCCTGACCAGGGTCTTTTTTTTGTTCAAATTAAAGCCCCTCAATCCTATACGTTCATAAGCAATTCAACACAATCATTTCAAATGTGTTCGGTTTTTCGCATACAGACTGACAGTATAATTTCCTATACAACACAACAAATAAGGCACCCATCGGTTCATTCACCAATAAGTACCTAGTTCATTTGTGTGGCTGTCCCGTACACCCCATAGCAGCCCACCCGGAAACTGGCCCTTTAACCCAAGACCAACCCCTTCATTCCCCAAACCCCTTACAGCCCCTCCAGCTCCTCCGTGTTCTTGGACAGCAATCCCTTCAGTTCCTTCATGAACATGTTAATGTCCTTGAACTGGCGGTACACGGATGCGAAGCGGACGTAGGCTACCTCGTCAACAGGGTAGAGCTGCTCCATGACCAGCTCGCCGATCTGGCGGCTCTCGATCTCGGCGAGGGCGATGCCGCGCAGGCTTTTCTCCACCTCGGATACGATGACCTCCAGACGCTCTACAGGAACCGGACGCTTCTCGCAGGCACGGATCAGGCCGCGAAGGATTTTGTCACGGCTGAACTCTTCACGGCTGCCGCCTTTTTTGATCACAATCAGGGGGGTCTCTTCAATCATCTCGAAGGTGGTGAAACGGCGGCTGCACAGCTCGCATTCCCGCCTGCGGCGGATGGACTTATTCTCATTGGCCGGGCGCGAGTCCAGGACTTTGGTATTGGTGTGGTCGCAGTAAGGACATTTCATAAGCTTCTTCACTTCCTCATCATTAGAATGGATTGGCCCGGTCCCTTGATACACAAGGGCTATTCGGGCATCATTTAATTTCCAGAAAACACCGTTTATTTGTTGTTATGAATCTGACATGTCCGGCACATAATACAGTTACCAACCGATAGGAGGTGAACAGCAATGAGCCAAAATAACAACTCCAATAACCTGGTAGCTCCAAACTCACGCGGTGCCTTGGAACAACTGAAATATGAAGTTGCCCAGGAACTAGGTATCACCCTCTCCCCAGACGGATACCAAGGCAATAAAACTTCTTACGAAAACGGTTCGATCGGTGGTTACATCACTAAACGTCTTGTAACCCTGGCTGAACAGCAATTGGCAGGTCAGTACAAATAAGTACAAATAACCTGCTAAACACGACATAAGCTTGCCTAAGAAGTATCGAACGGCCTCCGGCCGTTTGATGCTTCTTTTTACATAAGAGCAACAGAAGTAACAAGCACCTAGAACTCACTGTAGAGCTCAGTGTATTGATCATAATAATAAATCACGCGTTGCACGTAATGACGGGTCTCACCGAACGGAATATCCTTCACAGAGGCTTCTGTTCCGTCCCACTGCCCTTCATCCAGCCAGCTCTGCACCTTGCCGGGTCCGGCATTGTAGGCGGCGATAACTGCTATACGGTTGCCGTCAAACTGCTTAGAGAGCGTAGACAAATACCAGGTGCCCAGTTCAATGTTGGACGAGGGCTCTTCCTTCAGCCGTTCCAGCGATACCTCAGGAAGCTTGGCCTTTTCGAGCGCCCACTTGGCGGTATCCGGCATCAGCTGCATGAGTCCCAGCGCGCCTTTTTTGGATTCACGGCCGGTCTTATAATTGGTCTCCACCCGGATGATGGATGCCACCAGAAACGGGTCCATCTCATACGTCCGGCTGTGCTGGCGGATCTCTGCTTTATAATGAATAGGATAAAACCATGACATCCAGTTGGAGCCTAGAAACAGAATCGCGGTGAAGCCGATGAACAGCAGCAGCAGGACTCTTTTTTTACGTAACCACTTCATCATATCAGGCCCAGCCTGTCCCACAACCGGGCAACCTGAAGCTCGGCAGACTGCAGATCACCGCTATTGTCGATCACAAATGTTGCTTTCCTGCGCTTAAGTTCAATATCCATCTGCGACCTCAGCCGGTCCTCAGCCTGCTCCAGCTTCATTCCGCTCCGCTCCATGAGGCGGGCTAACTGCACCCTCCTTGGGACATAGACCACAATAATCTGCTCAAATAAGGAATCCAGCTCTGATTCGTAGAGCAGCGGAATGTCGACAATGACCAGCCGCTGCGGATTCTCCTGCTCAAGCGCATACATTCTGTCCTTGATCTCCCTGCGGATTGCCGGATGGGTCAGGTTATTCAGTGTCTTGAGCGCCTCCGGGTCCCGGAAGACAATCTCACCAAGACCCGCCCGGTCCAGCGAACCGTCAGGCAGCAGGATGCGGTCTCCAAAAGCCTCCACCGCTGCCGCCAGCACCGGATGTCCGGGGAGCATCACCTCTCTGGCGATGACATCGGCATCCACCAGTGCAGCTCCCTTGCGGACAAACAGCGCAGACACGGTGCTTTTTCCCGAAGCTATGCCTCCGGTTAAGCCTATAATCATGTACTCACCTCATAATAACTTCATTATACCCATTACAATTAATAATATCGCGGGCAGCGCAGCCGCATGCTTCATCCAGTAGCTGCCGGATAATCTCAGTCCCGTCTTCATTCCCATCAGCAAAAAGGTTCCGCTGAATACAGCGATCATCAGCGAGGTGGACCACGGACTGAATCCGAGCAGTGCCGCACCAAGGCCGGCCCCAAAGGCATCCAGTGACAACGCGATCCCCAGAATCATGGCTTCCATGGAGGAAATACTCCCTGAAGCATCCATATCGGCGGAAGACGGCGTCCGGAGAATCTGTATCACCACGCCCAGATGGCGCAGCTCCAGCGAGAATACTGCCGGCTTCAGCACTGTCTCGGCACTTTGTACGGAAGCAGCCGTCTCCAGTATGGTCTCCTGTCCAGGCACTGTCTCTCCCTGCTCCTTCTCCTTCTGCGTCAGCATCTGGAACAGGGACCAGCAGCCCATCAAGACGAGAATAACCGCTCCGACACTGGAAGCGGCATTCGGAGAGACTACATTGGCCAGCAGCACGCCCACTTGCATAGAACCATAAATGACGACCCCTGAACAGAGCGAAATAATGATAATGGAGAGCAGGGGAATTTTCATTTTACGCAGTCCATATGTAATGCCTACACCAAATCCATCCAGACTAAGCGCAAACGCAAGCAACAGCAAAGACAACAATGGGCTCAGCACCCGCAATCCCTCCCGTGAAGAACCGGAGCCGGTGGATTAAGCATCCAAGCCGGAGCTCCGTTTCGCCATAATCAGCAATCTTCACACATTATATGGGCGGGACGGGCAGTAAGTGCCTGCCTTTATACAGAACGGTTATAACTCAGGTGTAACTGGCCCGGAAAAGGGCGGTAAATGCAGATGACTCTAAATAAAAATTACAGAATCAGTACAGGTACGGGCTGGCAGGTGGGACAATAATGCGTTCCCCGTCCGCCGACTACGCTCTTCTCAATCAGCGTACCGCAGGTGGCACACGGCTGATCCTTACGTCCATAGATCTTGTGCTGATCCTGATAGCTTCCGCTCTCCCCCTGGCCGTTGACATACGACTTCACGGAGGAGCCTCCGGCATTCACAGCCTCTGTCAGTGTTGCGACAATAGCATGGTGCAGCCTGGCCAGCTGATCCTCGGTGAGGGACTTCGCGGTCTCCTCCGGGTGGATTCCTGCACGATGCAGAGACTCATCTACATAAATATTGCCGATACCTACTATATATTCCTGATTGAGCAGCAGCGGCTTGATCTTGGTGCTCCGCTTCGCGACAATCTCTTTGAACCGTTCCAGCGTGAAATCGGCATCCAGCGGCTCCTGCCCCAGCTTGTTCAGCGGCTTCAGCTGCAGATCCTCTCCCGGCTGGAACAGATGCATCGTCCCGAATTGGCGCACATCCGTATAACGCAGCTCTGTCCCGTCTGTGAAATGGAAAATAACATGCGTATGCTTGTCCAGCAGCTCGCCCTCACGGTAGACGCCGTAACGGCCCTCCATCCGCAGATGGGAGACCATCACCAGCCCGTCAAATACGAAACGCAGGAACTTGCCTCTGCGTTCAACTGTAACCACACTATGGCCTGCCAGCATATGGGCAAAGGCCTGAATATCATCCGGGCGCTGAATAATCCGCGGCAGCCGGACGGTGACATGCTCTATCTGCTTGCCTGTAATTAACTCATTAAGTGTTCTTCTGACTGTTTCGACTTCCGGCAATTCCGGCATCATGGCTCACCTCCACTCCATTATACCGGATATCTTCCATGTACGGGGAGCCTATTTCGCTTCGTACCAGTTGCTTCCATAACTTACCTCTGCCTTCAGCGGAACTGACAGCTGCAGCGCTCCGGCCATCACCTCGGGCAGCAGCTGCTTCATCTGCTCCAGCTCCTCCTCCGGCACCTCGAATACCAGTTCATCGTGTACCTGGAGCAGCATCCGGCTCTTCAGGCCGCGCTCATGCAGTGCCTTGTCCATATGAACCATGGCCAGCTTGATAATATCCGCAGCGGTTCCCTGAATCGGCGTATTCATCGCCGTACGTTCTGCAAAGGAACGCAGATTGAAGTTCTTCGCATTAATCTCCGGCAGATAACGGCGGCGTTCCAGCAGCGTAGTCACATACCCCTGCTTACGGGCCTCGACCACAATATCATCCATATAACGGCGCACACCTTGGAACACCTCGAAATACTGTTCAATGAACCGGGCTGCCTCCTTACGGGGAATGTTCAGGTTCTGCGACAGGCCGTAATCGCTGATGCCGTACACAATCCCGAAGTTAACCGCTTTGGCGGACCGGCGCATATTACTGTCCACACTCTCCGCAGGGACGCCGAATACGTCCATCGCGGTCTTGGTATGAATATCCATATCCTCGACAAAAGCTTCCTTCATCCGCTCATCGCCCGAGATATGTGCCAGCACACGCAGCTCGATCTGCGAGTAATCCGCTGCCAGAATCGACCAGCCCGGCTCGGAGGGCACGAATACCTTACGGAGCTTGCGGCCCTCTTCGAGCCGGATTGGAATATTCTGCAGGTTCGGGAACTGGCTGCTGAGCCGGCCCGTAGCAGCAATCGTTTGCCGGTAGAAGGTATGCACCTTGCCCGTCTCCGGCGAAATTTCCTTCATTAAACCTTCGACATACGTAGATTGCAGCTTGGCCAGGGTGCGGTATTGCAGAATCAGGCGCACGGCGTCATGATAAGGCGCAAGCTTTTCCAGTACCTCGGCATCGGTCGAATATCCGGTCTTCGTCTTCTTCACAACCGGCAGACCGAGCTTCACGAACAGAACCTCGCCCAGCTGCTTCGGAGAATTCAGATTGAATTCGGTTCCGCAGGCGGCGTAAATCTCAGTGACCAGCCGGGAGATTTGGGCTTCGAATTCCTTGCCGAGCTGAATGAGATCATCCTTATTCACAGCAATGCCCTGCTTCTCCATATCAGCGAGAATCCGTGACAGCGGCATCTCCAGGTCCTGGAACAGACCGGTCATGTCCGTCTTGTCCAGCTCCTCCTGCTGCTTCTGCACAATGCCAAGCACAGTCGCACTCTTGCGGGCGACATGCTCACCGAGAATTGCAAGCTCAGGAATTCTATATTTGGCCCCTTTGCCGAAAACATCCTCATCCGGCGACAAGCGGGGCAGGCCGTATTTCGTTGTCAGGTCATTCAGATTCTGGCTCGCTTCCGTCGGGTCCAGCAGGTAAGCGGCCAGCTGAACATCGTTAGCGGCTCCGGCAAAAGCAATTCCCTGCCAATGCAGAGCCAGATCGGCCCGGTGCAGATCATACCCGCTCTTCGGCGCCTGCTCATCACCGAGCCAGTCCCGCAGAGGTGCTGCCGCCGGACTTTTCAGCAGGGCAAAAGGCACAAAATAATGCTGCTCCGGCGAAGACAGCCCGAGGCCGATCACTTCAGCACGGTGCGGGTTCTCCCCGTTAGATTCCACATGCAGGGCGGAGATGCCCGGCAGTGCCTGAATCAGCTGCTCTATTCCGGCTTCGTCAACGAGGGTAATCGTCAGCTCAGCCGCTTCCACTGCTGCGGGGCTGGACAGACTGCCGTCCGCCCCATGCGAATAGGCGCTGAGCGACAGCCGCTCCAGCAGGGACTTGAACTCCAGCTTTGCCAGGGCAGGGCCCGCCGTATCGGCAGCAATACCGCTGAACACCATATCCTCCCAGGTATGTTCAAGCGGAACCTCACGGTAGATCGTCGCCAATTTTTTGCTCATAATGGCGCTGTCCGCATGCTCTTCCAGTTTCTCCTTCATCTTCCCCTTCAGCTCACCGGTTCCGGCCAGCACGCCCTCCACCGATCCGAACTGCTGGAGCAGCTTAAGCGCCGTCTTCTCCCCGACTCCCGGCACCCCGGGAATATTGTCGCTGGCATCGCCCATCAGCCCCTTCAGATCAATGATCTGCTCAGGGGTGAGATCATATTTGTCGCGGATCTGCTTAGGCCCGTACAGCTCCACTTCCGTAACTCCCTTGCGCACCAGCGCGATGGTGGTATGCTCGGAAGCCAGCTGCAGCATATCCTTATCCCCCGACACAATCATTACCTGACGGCCGGCGGCATCCGCTTCCCTGGAGATGGTGCCGATAATATCGTCAGCCTCGTAGCCGGCAATCTCGAACTGCGGAACTCCCAGACCCTTCAGCAGCTCCTTGAGCAGCGGGAACTGCTCGGACAGCTCCGGCGGGGTCTTTTGGCGTCCGCCCTTATAATCTTCATAGCCTTCATGCCGGAAAGTAATCTTTCCCGCGTCAAAAGCCACAATCATATGTGTCGGTTTATGCTCCTCCAGCAAACGGAGCAGCATCGTCGTGAAACCGTATACCGCATTCGTCTGCTGTCCCGCTGTATTCGTCAGCGGCGGCATGGCGAAGAACGCCCGGTAAATGATATTATTTCCATCAATGAGTATCAGCTTGTCCACACTAGCACCTCGCCTTTATCTTGCTTTCTCTTTACATAGTACCATATGCTCCGTACAAAAAAGAACCTGAGACCACAGATCCACACCTGCCCGCTCCTTAGCTGCTGCTAATGGTATGGAATACAGGTTTGCCAAGTGAAGCGCGCTTTAAAACAAAAAAAGGCAAGCCCCGGGGAGGTGGCTTGCTGTCTGACGCTTAAGGCGCAGAGCTCTGCAAAGCAGCATCTATGCGCCATCATTATACGGTTATTGGTTCAAATCCGGACGTTTCCCTGTAACCAGATACACTACACTCTCACCAATATTCGTTGCATGGTCGGCAATCCGCTCAATATAGCGGCCAACCAGAGTGAGCAGCATCGCCTGATTCACGGTTTCCGGCTTCTGAACCATATACGTGTACAGTTCGTTAATCATCGCGCTGTACAGGCCATCGACCTGATCGTCATCCTGCGCCATTTTGTAGGCCAGATCCGTATTCTCGTCCAGATAAGACTGAATAGCCTCGGTGGTCATGATCGTCACCAGCTCAGCCATACGCGGAATATCCACAAGCGGCTTAATCAGCTGCTGTCCCTGAATACGCATTGTTACCTTGGCTACATCCAGTGCCAGATCGCCCATACGCTCCAGATCGCTGGAGATTTTGAAGGCTACAATAATGCGGCGCAAGTCCTTCGCCACTGGCTGCTGGGTGATGATCAGCCGTGAGCCGATTTCCATAATCCGGTCTTCCATGGCGTTCAGCCGCAGGTCCGCTTTGACAATCTCCTGTGCCCGTGCCGTATCAAGGGTCTGCAGGGCCAGTATCGCACCATCCAGGGCATCCGTTACATGCTCGCCCATCTGCTGCAGCAGGGTGCGCAGTTCTTCCAGATCTTTGTCGAATTCTTTTCTGCGAATCATATCGAAAGTGATCCTCCTCAAAAACATATGGTCATATCGGGTGAACGGAGTGAACCTGAGACTTGCGAATCAGGCATTCTTAGCCGAAGCGGCCGGAGATATAGTCTTCTGTGCGGGAATCCTTCGGGTTGGAGAATAACAGCTCCGTGTCCGCAGCTTCCACAATAACACCGTTCAGGAAAAATACAGTGCGTCCCGATACCCGGGCGGCCTGATGCATATTATGCGTGACCATTACAATCGTATACTTATCCCGCAGCTCCTGGACCAGCTCCTCAATCTTGAGCGTGGACACCGGATCCAGCGCAGACGTCGCCTCATCCATCAGCAGAATATCCGGCTGTACGGCAAGGGCTCTGGCAATACAGAGACGCTGCTGCTGCCCGCCGGACAGGCTTAAGGCAGACTTCTTGAGGAAATCCTTCACTTCCTCCCAGAGCGCGGACTGGCGCAGGCTTTGCTCTACAAGAACATCCAGCTCAGCTTTGCTCTTCACACCGTGCAGGCGCGGACCGTAAGCCACGTTATCATAGATCGACTTGGGAAAAGGATTGGGCTGCTGGAACACCATCCCCACCTGCTTACGCAGACTCTCCACTTCGATCTCGTCGCTGTAGATGTTTTTGCCGCCGATATTTACTTTACCTTCAATACGTGTTCCGGGAATCATGTCGTTCATACGGTTAAGAGTACGCAACAGTGTGGATTTCCCGCAGCCGGAAGGTCCGATAAAAGCGGTCACCTGCTTCTCCGGAATCTGCAAATCCACGTTCTTCAGGGCATGGAATGACTCATAGTAGAGATCTAGCTTCTCTATGTCAATGATGGATTTCATTAGTTTCTGTTGTCTCCTTCTCATCATCTTCGTTCCCCATGATAAGCTTTCAGTGTAAATAGAGCTCCAGAGAATTGTTAACGCAGTGTAAAATCCTTGTGTAGTAAGATATGCGCCAGGAGAAGGTGCTTATCTTGTGAAAAGAACACCGCCATGTTAGATGACAGGTGTTCTCTTCTTGTTGACGACCAGTTTGTAGCCCACCCCGCGGATGGAATCGATATGCACGGATTCAGGGTCAAGCTCCAGCTTCTTGCGCAAGGAACTGACATGCACATCAACGGTACGCTGGCCTCCGATATAGTCGAAGCCCCAGACCGCATTCATCAGATCATCCCGCGTCAGAACGACGCCCGGCTTACGGGCCAGATACAGCAGCACTTCAAATTCCTTCGGCCGCAGATTGATGCTCTGTCCGCCCAGGGAGACTTCATAACGCTCGGGGTAGATCTCCAGCTGTCCGAGAATAATCGTCGATGCAGATACCGCTGCCTCGGGCGGAGCTTCTTCGGCAATGCCGGAGATCCGCCGCAGCACTGCACTGACCCGGGCCAGCAGCTCAGATACGCCGAAGGGCTTCGTAATATAGTCATCCGCCCCGGACTTCAGCCCGCGGACGACATCCTCTTCCGCATTCTTGGCCGTCAGCACGATCACCGGTGTACGTATGCCTTGTCCACGCAATTTATCCAGAATGTCAATGCCGTTCATGCCGGGCAGCATCAGATCCAGTACGATCAATTCAAAAGGTTCTCTAGTCGCACGGTCATATCCTGCCGTTCCATGATCCTCCACCGTCACCTCGTAGCCTTCCTGTGTCAGGTTATAAGACAGCAGCCGGGCCAGTGTCGGTTCGTCTTCAATGACAAGCAATCGTTGTGCCATAGGTTCCCCCGTCTTTTCATAGGTTATTAATTTACAAAACTGCACACATGCACATCATAGCACCACAATGTTAACTTAGTGTAAAATTATAAATTTATTCTCTATTAAACTCCGCAGGGTTATTGATTCTCTTCCTGCAGCAGCGGCAATTCCAGGATAAATGAGCTGCCGATGCCCAGATCGCTCTCTACATTAATAGATCCGCGATGCAGCTCAACCAGATGCTTCACGATAGATAGACCAAGGCCGGTTCCGCCGGAGCTTCTGGAGCGGGCTTTGTCCACCCGGTAAAAGCGTTCAAAGATCCGGGGCAGATCCTTGCGCGGAATCCCCATCCCCGTATCACTGACTGTAAAACGTACGCTCTCAGTGCCATCCTTCTTCTGGATGCTCACTGCGGTCACTCTGACATTGCCCCCGTCCTGGGTATAGTTGATCGCATTGGAAAGCAGATTCATGAAGATCTGGCGCAGCTTGTCTTCATCGCCTTCAATGAATAGCTCCGCAGGCACATCCGAGCTGAGCGTAATCTTCTTTTTCTCCGCTACCTTGCTAAGCGTCTCCAGGACGGAATCGAAGAACTCGATCAGATGAACCGGGGAGCATTCCAGCTGAACGCGTTTGGATTCGATTTTGGACAGCTCCAGGATGTCGCCGATCAGGCGGTTCAGCCGTTCATTCTCATCGTAAATGATCTGCAGGAACGAACGCGCCGTCTTCTCATCCGTAACGCCCCCGCCGAGGAGGGTCTCGGCGAAGCCTTTTACCGCAGCAACAGGGGTCTTCAGCTCATGGGAGACATTGGCGACGAATTCGCTGCGCATTTTCTCAAGCCTGCGGATCTCTGTAACCTCCTGTAGCAGGAAAAGCATGCCCCGGGAGCAGCCGTCCTGAATCATCGGCACCCCGTCCAGACGCACAATCCGCTCCACCGGATTATAGATGCTGCGCTCCTCGTGGATAGGTTCACCTGCGGACACTCCATCATCAATCAGCCGGGTAAGCTCATAATGATGCTTAATCTCCTTGTAAGAATGTCCGGTCATCTCGCTGTGCTTCACATCGAGCAGTCGTTCAGCGGCCCGGTTGAGCAGGGCAATCTCCCCTTCAGCGTTAATCATCACGATGCCGCCGGTCATATTGTCGAGTACACTCTGCAGCAGGTCCTCGTTGTCGCGTATGGTCTTCAGCTGGGCCTGGAGACTGTCGGCCATCGCGTTGATGGCTGTAGCCAGCTGGCCGATCTCATCCTTGCGCTTCATCGGTACCCGGGCATCATAATCCAGATCGGTAATCCGCCGCGCCACTCTGGTGATCTGCTCCAGCGGAGAGGTCATACTGGAAGCTACCTTGTAGCTCACCAAGGTCGCGGCAATGAACAGCAGCACCAGTCCTCCTGCCATGATCATCCACGCCCGGTTCAGTCCTTCGGATACGGTATCCAGCCCCATCGACAGCCGGATATACCCGTCAAAGCCTTGGTCTGAGGACACGGAGCCCGCCACATACATCATTTCACGGTCTAACGTATCGCTGTAACGGATCGCCCGGCCAATCCCTTCCTTCGCGGCCAGCAGCTCCTCCTCGCGGGTTGAGTGATTGTCCATCTCGCGCGGATTCTTCTCCGAGTCGCCGATGACCTGGCCTTGCTTCGTAATGAAGGTGACGCGCGATCCGGTCAAGTTGGAGATCTTCTCTGCCTGTTCTGTATAGTAGTTGAGAGCATCGGGACTGCCGGTATCCATGAATGAGAAGGTGCCGGAGAGCAGCTTTATTTCCCGGGACATGTTCTCTTCAAGCACGGAAATATGCGAATCCTTAAACAGCTGAGCCATAGTGATCCCGGCCCCGGTCATTGATATGCCTATCAGTGCCATAAGTATGATGGTAAGTCGAATGCGGAATGGTTTCATCTGCGGCGGTCCTCTTCCCTCGTGTAAATGTCCTTGAGAACACTCTACCTGCATTTTCGGCAAAATACCAGTTCTGGCGGCGATTATCAACGGGGTGTAAAATGTGCGGGGAGCGGGATGTGCGCTGGGAGGGAGTGCCAGGGAGGACTTGGAGGTAGCTTGGGGCGAGAGAGGAGCGATTGAGTAACATGGGCGAGGCTGGGGCGATGTCTGAGATCTAAGAGCTTGGGGCGTGGGAGGAGCGATATGGGAGCTCTAGTGGACGCTCCGCATACGGACCGTTGTTCCGATCGCTGTTGTGTCCAGATTCTTATTATTTTACCTGATCGGTGAAAATCCGGACACAAAGGCGAACGCTATCGCTTCTCCACAATCAGTCCGCCCGCTGCGCTGTTTAAGTGGTGGAGTTACACAACCCTAAATCTCCTTAAATAATCAACACCTCAACACCCTGACACCTCAACCCGCAACTATCCGATTCTGCAAACTTTAATTCCTCAACTCCTCATTTCTCCAATCCTCAACTCCTCCAATCCAAATAGTTTCAGCCCTGCTCTTCAGAAGTGACCGGTTCACGGCAAACAATTGGAAAAACGCAGCTTAATTCGCCCTTTTCTGCCAAATTATCGGAAGCAAGTGGATAAATGACAACTAATTATGTTTGTTTCTGCTATTTCTCGTAAATCTGAATGATTAAGTGTTGGTTGTCCAACTATTGTTTCTTCGGCGCAAATTTTGTAAGCAGCAGGTGGAGAAAATCCATCTATTTCTGCATCTTAAGTCAAAAGAAATCGCCCATTCTCAGAGGGCTGTATTACACCATCCAAAAAGGGGCGATTCGTGGATCAGACACTCCGGGATAATAAATTGACCAATAACCTGTTACTGATCCTTCCAGCGCTGCACGGTCAGTGTCACCGTCTGTGCACCGCCTGCCGGTGTAAGCGTACGGTTCGCAATATCCGCTCCGCCGGAGGTGATCTCTACCGTGGCCCAGCTTCCGCGTGTCAGCTTAAACGTCACGGGACTGCCTGCCGGAAGGTTTACGTTGACGGAATAGACGCCGTCACTGCCGCGAGTCAGCAGGTGGGCTGAATCTGCCGCATTCCAGCTGTTGAACGAACCCGTCAGATAGACCTGAGCATTCGCTGGAGTCGAGCCCGGAACGCTGACCCGGAAGGTTACGCTATCAGCCTGTGGTTCGCCGGTAATCAGATTGCCTCCCGTCAGACTGGAGTTGCCGGTGCCAAAATGATAGTTATTCCCGCCATTGTTATCCCAAGTGCCGCTGCCGTTATTAAAGGCTGCGGTCAGGCCTGTGGTGCTGCCGAGCGGAATGGTAATGGCTTTGTAGCCGCTGAAAGTAGAGGCCTGCATCTGCACACCCGGTGAAGTCGTCCAGGTGGTTGCCCCATCCAGCTTATAATGGATATAGGCGTTACTGAAGGCTGTATTCTTGTAATAGATCGTTGCGGTGTTACCCGCCGGTGTGGCGGTTGGCACTGGTGTCGCCGATGGTGATGTAGTTGGTGTCGCCGTTGGTGATGTAGTTGGTGTTGTAGTTGGTGTTGTAGTTGGTGTTGTAGTTGGTGTTGTAGTTGGTGTTGTAGTTGGTGTTGTAGTAGGCGCTAACGTTGGAGTTACTGTTGGCGTTGCATTAGGCGTTGTACTTGGTTTAACTGTCGGGGCCACCGTTGGCGTTGCAGTGGGTGTTGGAGTAGGCGTCACGGTCGGTGTTGCGGTTGGCGTTACAACAGGTGTTGCACTTGGCTTAACTGTCGCTGTTGGTACTACGGTTGGTGTCGCGGTCGGCGTAGCCGTTGGCGTCACCGGACCACCCGACTGAATATTTCCAGTCGACGTATACGTCCAAGTCCCGGTGCCGAACAGATAATTGCTGCCGCCGTTGCTGTCCCAGGTGCCGCTGCCGTTGTTGAAGCAGGCTTCGAGCTGGGTGGCTGCACCGATATTACCGATATTAATGGTGATTTTGTTATAGCCTGCTAGCTCGGCGGCCGGAATCGCTACGCCGGGGGCTGTCGTCCAGGTCCCCCCAGCCGGGCGGTAATGGATGTAAGGAGCGGAATACCCCTGCTTATAATAGATCGTTACATTATTGCCCGCTGGTGTGGTGGCAGTTGCTGCCGCACTGAAGCCGGAGAGATTGCCGGAGGCATCGTAAGCTTTAACTCTGTATTCATAGGCTGTACTGGCTGACAAGCCGTTGTCTGTATATGCGGTGGAAGTAGTTGTTCCGATTCTAACGCCATTACGGTAGATCTCATAGCCGGTAACACGGATATTATCTGTAGCGGCATTCCAGGTCAACCCGATAGAAGAAGCATTTACCACTGTGGCCTGAAGGTTGGCCGGCACAGCCGGAGCCTCTGTATCCGGGACAGCAGGCACATCGGTGATGAACGGATGTGTTCCTTCAATCGTTCCTTGCATGCTCTCCGTATATTTACCGTTCGCCAGAGTATATTTGCCGGCACCGACATAGACCTGCTGGATATCACTTTTGGTCACATTGCCTTTGGCATCCTTGGCTTCAATATAGTAGTCCAATAGCTGATCGCGGTAATCGGAGATATAGGAGAAATACAGGTTCCCGATATCCGTGGCCGGAACCTTCTGCATAATCGTCTTACTGCTTGGCTGCCAGTCGACACCGTTAATATCGGCGCTCAGGTCACGGACATTCATCGGATATTCCGTCCACGCACCTACCTTGGCAGGATCAATACCAGGCACCCCGGATGCGGCCAGACCTGCGGGATCATATACTTTGAAGGTATTATCCGCTGCGTCTGCCGTCTTATCACGATGTGCCCGGATTTTCACCTTGATGTCGCTGATTCCGCTGGTGTCGAACGCATACGTATAGATGGCAAAAGCATTATTGTAATGCTGCAGGGTCCAGCCCTCTGCCTTACTGACATTGGCGCTGCCCGGATTGTACGGGTAACGCTGAGGCCACCAGACGGAGGGGCCGGTTTTGTCTTTGGCCAGCTTTTGCGACACATAGGGCTTGGAGAAATACAGTGACTGATTGAAGGACAACGCCGGCTTCACGCTGTCATCCACATTCTCATCGTAATAACCGAACCCCGAATCCATGGCAGGCAGGAGGAAATACCAGGCCAGCTCAGCGGGATTGGCACCTCCTGCGTAATCACTCGCAGCATTCCCCTTCACAGGATAAGAGAGCATCCACGGATTCAATTGATTGCCTTCGTAGGTCACCTCACGGTCCAGCGGGTTCGCCGGCTTCCAGTAATTCGGATGCTCCTCCAGCCAGATCTGTTCGGCGGTCTTGGCATAGTTCAGGGAAGCTTGTAGCAACGCGAAGTTACGCTCCAGATAATGATAGCCCTTCTCGAAGGATACCGTCATGCCTTCCTCAGCGCCCGCCAGATTCTTCTTCGGGGCGTAAGCAGTCCCGTTCACCTGATTGAAGGCCGCGAACTGGCCTTTCCAGATCCCAAACGGCAGATGCCAATGGTACCAGGTCGGATCAGAGGATGAATCCCGGGTATCGATCCAGGAGCCGTCCTGCACATGGACCACATCGGAAGCGGCCGGTGTATTGCTGCGCAGATACTCATCGATCCCCATTCCGGTCACACCGCTGCCGGCATAGGTGACATTCCCGGCATTGCGCCAGGTCTCCTCGGAGCCGGCCCGGCCCGAAGAATTATCCCCGTCATGGGCCACGACAAAAATCTGCTTCTGCAGAGCCAGATTCTCATACGGCTTAAGCGCATCTGCTTTTACCTGGCCCAGATACCCTTCTTCCCAGGACTGCGCCTGCGCGACAGGCACGCCAACCACTCTCGATTCCGCCCCGGTTGCCGGGTCCACATAACGGACCCAATGGGCCGTTGAGGCAAACGGATATTTATTATAGACCACCTGCTGCTCATTGAACATCGGTTCACTCACCCAGGCCCCCGCCGTGCTGACATTCTGCAGATCACTGCGGTTAGGCGGCGAGATCATCGTGTCCTTGCCCGGACTGTCCAGCAGCGGATAATCCTTAAGTGTGCGGGAGAAGTGGTTGTTGCCGATCACGGACCACTGGATGCCGAGCTTGTTCAGCACAGGAATAATCCGCTCTGAGAACCCCAGCTCTGTCGGAAAAAAACCCTTCGATGACTTATAGCTGCTGCCCAGGAAATAAGGCTGAGCCATCGTTGCTCCATGATAGATCATATCCTTGAGTAAATAATCGTTGCCGACCAGCGGGCCCATCGAATGGTGTCCGGAAAAATGAATCAGGTCGAGCATGTTGTCGCCGCCAGTGGTCCGGAGCTGATTCACGGCATTCTTCCAAGGGGTTCCCCAGGCCGGATTATTGTATCCGCTTACATTGTCTTGCTGAATAATACTGTTCACATTGTTCACCACAGACCCCGACATGGTAACATGCATCTGCGCCTGGGGATGAGTGCTGTGCAGCGTGTTCGCCACACTCCAGGGCCAGGTTAAATACGCGCCAGTCTTGGCGTGATGGGAATAATAAGAGACCAGATCATCGTGGGGCATGGGAGAGCCATTCGGCAGATAATAGGGATATCCCGCGGGCGGATTCTGCTTCAGCTGGATGACTTCACCGTCATAGGTATAGCGGATCGGACTGCCTACAGGGGTGGAATTGTAAGTGTTCAGATCATAGTAAGCCCAGAAGTTCGGCATATGATTATGATAGACATGCGTAGCGGCAATATCTGCCGAGACAGGAGACACTAGTGCCGGAACGGTCAGAAGCGCGCCCAGAAGCAGGGCTGTAATTTTGCGAAGGGACCTGGTTGTCTTGGTCATGGTTCAACTCCTTCTTACTTGGGATTATTCTTCGTGAAAAAAACGGGGGCGAGGGACTTCCATCCCTCGCCCTCTCAAGCTGCTTACTGATCCTTCCAGCGCTGCACACTTAGCGTCACTGTCTGTGCTCCGCCTGCCGGTGTAAGCGTCCGGTTCGCAATGTCCGCACCGTTGGACGCGGTCTCTACCGTGCCCCAGCTTCCGCGCGTCAGCTTATACGTCACGGCGCTGCCTGCCGGAAGGTTCAAGGTGATGGAATATATCCCATCACTCCCGCGTGTCAGCAGATAGGCCGCATCTGCCGCATTCCAGCTGTTGAACGAACCCGTCAGATAGACCTGGGCATTCGCCGGAGTCGATCCCGGAACGCTAACCCTGAAGGTTACGCTATCCGCCTGCGGTTCCCCGGAGGTCAAGCTTCCCCCAACCAGACTGGAGCTGCCGGTGCCAAAATGATAGTTATTCCCGCCATTGTTATCCCAAGTGCCGCTGCCGTTATTGAACGCTGCGGTCAGGCCGGTGGCGGTGCCGAGCGGAATGGTAATAGCTTTGTAGCCGCTGAAAGTAGAGGCCTGCATCTGCACACCCGGTGAAGTCGTCCAGGTGGATGCCCCATCCAGCTTATAATGGATATAGGAGTTACTGAAGGCCGTATTCTTGTAATAGATCGTCGCGGTGTTGCCCGCTGGTGTGGCGGTTGGCACAGGTGTTGCCGTTGGCGCTACGGTTGGTGTTGCCGTTGGTGTTGCGGTCGGTGCTACAGTCGGTGTAGCTGTTGGAGCTACGGTTGGTGCCACCGTTGGCGCCACGGTCGGTGTCGTTGTTGGCGATACAGTCGGTGTAGCAGTCGGCGATGCCGTTGGCGTTACCGGACCGCCTGCCTGGATATTGCCTGTAGGCGAATAGGTCCAGGTGCCGGTGCTGAACAGATAATTGCTGCCCCCATTGCTGTCCCAGGTGCCGCTGCCGTTATTGAAGCAGGCTTCGAGCTGAGTGGCTGCGCCGATGTTTATGGTGATTTTGTTATAGCCAGCTACCTCGGCGGCTGGAATAGCCACACCTGGAGATGTCGTCCAAGTCCCGCCTACCGGGCGGTAATGAATGTACGGATTGGTGTAACCCTGCTTGTAGTAGATAGTCACACTGTTACCGGCAGGAGTAACGATCAGAGCGGCTGCGCTGAAGGCCGACAGATTCATGGCGGCGTCATACGCTTTTACCGTATAGGAATAATTAGTGCTGCCCACAAGTCCGTTATCTGTAAAAGAGGTCGTAGCGGAAGTCCCGATCTTCACTCCATTGCGGTAGATTTCATACCCTGTGACCCCGACATTATCGGTGGAGGCTGACCAGGATACCATCGCGCTGGAGGCATTCTGTACCGTTGCTGTTACATTTCCCGGAACACTTGGTGCTTGCGTATCGGTTACCGGCTGAGTTTTGGAGTAGATTTTGGCTGAATTGGCGCTCAGGGTAACTGTAATTTGCTTACCGGTAACACCGCCCGCCTGCACGGTCACAGTATCGGAAGGGTTCAGTTGGTTCACCAGAACCGTACCTGCGGTAAGCGTGCTTTCGGCGCGCAGCGGCAGCGTGACAGTCTGTGATCCGCTGGAGGCATTACTGAATGCGGAGATGACCTCCTGGCCGACATTCGTGCCTGTATCGATCCGCCGGGAGAAGGCGTACAGATTCTGTGCGGACCACATTTCGCGCTGGGTGCCGGTGCGCAGGGCCGGGTTGTTTTTGCGGATCTCGTTCAGCTTGGCTACATGCTTGAAGGTACTGGCATTCTCATTGAAATAATTCTCCAGCACATTGCCGTTTGCATCCCGCTTCACCATCGACCAGCGGTTCCACGTATCCGCGATTCCGCCCGTCATGATCTGCCCGTTGCCGTTGCCCTTGTTCTGCTCGGTTCCCTGGAAGACCACAGGCGTTCCGCGCACAGTAAAAATAAAGGACAAAGCATTCTGCAGCTTCTCAACACTGCCCCCGGCCTCGGTCAAGAAGCGGTTGCGGTCATGATTGTCGATGAAGGTAACCATATGGTTGGCGTTGCCGCCGTAGTAGGAGTCTTGAGCCAGGGTGCCTTTAATATTCGCGTCAAAAGACTGGCCGTACGCGAAGCTGTTCAGCACGGAGAAGAATAACGGGAAGTCGAGCATCCCCCACTCCTTGTTGGTACCGACCCAGCGGGAAACGAATTCGGCATTGCCGTCAAAATTCTCCCCAAAAGTATTCACGCCCAGCAAATTCTGCAGCTCGCCGATATCGGTCGGCTTCATCAGCTTGGCTGCATCCACCCGGGCGCCATCGGCCCCCGTATAGTCAAACCAGCCCTTAATCGAGCTGAAGATAGCCTGCTTGGCGGCAGGAACATCGAAGTCGATATCATCCAGACCGCCCAAATCATGATTCTCCAGATAATCCTGGGCCCACTGATCGTACCGTCCATCGGCAAGAGACCAGTTAATGTCACCATTATGGTGATACCAGGCCGGATTATTGAATGGAGCGGCAGGCTGCAATGACGGGATATCATAATACGCCTGTGTGCCCAGCATATAATCGCCGATGTGGTTGGGAACGACATCAATGATGACCTTAATTCCTAGCGCATGCGCGGAGTCTACAAGCTCTTTCAGCTTTTCTTTGGTGCCGAAGTAAGGGTTGGCCTTGTTCGGATCTTTGACATTGTAGCCGTGGTAGGCTGTGTTCTTGCCTGTACCGTTGTTATCACGGTTAGTCATCTGCGGCTCAGCTACCGGTGAGATCCAGATCGCGGTATAGCCCATATTGTGAATATACGGGAGCTTGTCAATGACCCCCTGCCAGTCGCCGCCCTTCATGTAACGGAAATCCTCCTCGGAGTTCTCCCCGTAGCGGATAGCCGCGCCTGTTGCATTATTGGAAGAATCCCCGTCATTGAAGCGGTCCACCATAATCTGATAAATCGTGTCATTCTCGGTTACAGTTCCAATGCTGGCTGCCTCCACTTTAGCTTGCGGCAGGACAAACAAATTCATCATGATCGACAATACAATGGATGTGATTAGAACGGGAACAAGCAGGCGGTTACGTTTTCTTTTCATTCCTCATCTCCCTCTCATGTAAAACCGAATGCAACACATTGGGGCCAGCGGATACTCTGCCATCAACAACTTGAGCTTTGCTTCAGCTTGATAGTGCATAGGCTGATGCTGACTGCTTAGCAGGAGCTTAGCTAGAGCTTAGTAAGAGCTTAGTAAGAGCTTAGTAAGAGCTTAGTAAGAGCTTAGTAAGGGCTCACGGATGCTTAGCTACAGCTTGCTAATGCTTGGCTAGACAATTTAGCCAGAGCTTACATATGCTTAGCTAGGCAGTTTGGCTAGAGCTCAGCTAGAGTGTGCTCATGCTTAGCTAGGCAGTTTGTCTAGAGCTTAGCTAGAGTGCTCATGCTTAGCTAGATAGGTTCGCTAGAGCTTACTTTCACAGCATCAGCGCAGCAGTGGGGAAACCGGTTTCCCCACTAAAAATTAACATGTCCCTGTATGCGCTGTCAAGACATATAAATCAAACCTGCCGCCAACCCTTATCCCATATAGGATAGCCGCTCTGCAAAAAACACAAAAAGCAGTATTCAGCATAAGCTCATACCTGGAAGGCACCCTCAGGAAGACTGTATTGGTCTCATACTCCCCTTTTTTTGCTGGCAAGATCCATTCATGGCGGTTAGCGGATTCAGGTGCACTTGTGCTCCTCATTTGCCCGTTTAGCCAACTTTTCTGGAATTCAGGTGCACTTGTGCTCCTCATTTGCCCGTTTAGCCAACTTTTCTGGAATTCAGGTGCACTTGTGCTCCTCACTTGCTCGTTTAGCCAACTTTTCTGGAATTCAGGTGCACTTTGCTCCTCAGCTACTCTTTTCCCCGGCTACTCTTTGCACCCAGCTAACTTTCAGCACCATCCCCATTCCTTTCCACTCTCCGACAACTTTCAGCACCATCAGAGGGATTTATCCCTCTCATTTCCCTATCCAGCTCACTTTCAGCGCTATCAGAGGGATTTATCCCTCTCATTTCCGCATCCAGCCCACTTTCAGCACCAGCAGAGGGATTTATGGACTCCTGTCAAGAAAGTAGACAAAACCTACAACGTTTTTCGCTTAAATGTGGCTGCAAACTGAACCGGAGAAACGTACCCCAGTGCCCCATGGATTCGTTTACGGTTGTAGAAAAATTCAATGTACTGGAAAATGGCATCATACGCCTGTTGCTTCGTTTTAAATCGATTCCAGTACACCAACTCTTTTTTTAAGAGGCTGTGAAAAGATTCGATACAGGCGTTATCATAACAGTTTCCTTTGCGGCTCATGCTTGCGGTCATCTGGTACGTCTTTAGGCGTTCCCGGTAGTCTGCAGAGGCGTACTGGGAGCCTCGATCCGAATGGTGAATCAAGCCCTTTCCGGGGCGTTTGGCCTGGTAGGCAGCGTCCAGAGCGCCCTGTACGAGGTCAGTGGTCATCCGGTCGCTAAGCCGCCAGCCGACAATCTCCCGGGTACACAGGTCCAGCACGCTCGCCAAGTACATTCGTCCTTCCCGGCAGGGAATGTAGGTGATATCCGCTACCCACGTCTGGTTCGGCTTTTCCGTGTGAAATTGCTGGTTTAACAAGTTGGGGGCAATGGGTAGCGGATGGTTGGAGTCGGTGGTGCATACGCGAAATCTCTTTGCGACACAAGAGCGCAGCCCCAGTTCTTTCATGTACTTGCCTACCGTGCGTTCACTGACCTGGTGCCCTTCACGCACTAGGAGAACCTTGATTTTGGGGCTGCCATAGCGACCCTTAGAGTCGTGAAAATGATAGGCAATCCGCTTTAGCAACAAGGCTTTACGAGTGGCTTGAGGGCTGGGCTTCGCTGTTCTCCATTTGTAATACCCGCTCCGGGACACCTGAAAGACACTGCACATCTTCTCCACGCGGAACTCGGAGCGATGATCTTCAATAAACCGAAATCTCAGTTCTTTGGATTGCTGAAGATGTGCACGGCTTTTTTTAGGATGGCCATCTCCTCTGTCAGGTCTGCGAGTTCTTGCTCCCGCTCCTTCAGTTGACGTTCCAGCTCTCTGTATTTGTCTGGAGTAATGATGGGCTCATTCTCAAACTGCCGGTACTGACCTAGCCATTTATGCAACGTTTTGGCGGGGACATCCAGCTCCAGGGCCAATTCCGCCACCGTTTTCGTCTGCTCCTGGATGTACTTTACGGCCTGTCTTTTGTATTCTTCATTGTAGCTTCTCCGTGTTCCACTCATGCGGACACCTCCTCGTTAAACTCATTATCTCTATTCTCTTAACGGGTGTCCACGGTTAACACTAACAGCATTATCCCTCTCATTTCCGCATCCAGCCCACTTTCAGCACCAGCAGAGGGATTTATCCCTCTCATTTCCGTATCCAGCCCACTTTCAGCGCTATCAGAGGGATTTATCCCTCTCATTTCCGCATCCAGCCCACTTTCAGCACCAGCAGAGGGATTTATGCCTCTCATGTGTCCTCTCATTACCCTCCCCACACAGCCGACTTCCCGTTACGCAGCAGTGTTCCTGCTATTTCGCCCCCTCATCCGCAATAGGAGGTTGTCCTGCACAATTGCTGCAATCGCCAAAAACCTCCTTCACCGGAATGAAGGAGGTTCTAGTCTAACAGTATATCTAGTCAGCATACGTAGCAGTTTGTTAGATACTATTCTGAAGCAGGAACAATCTGCTCGCTTACTTAAACACCGGCTCGCGGAATTGGGCCAGCTTGGCGGCGGAATCCTTTTCGACATCAGCATGCAGGCTGTTGCCGTGCGCATCCATGGTCACGATCGCTGCGAAGCCGTCCACCTGCAGATGCCACATGGCTTCAGGAATACCGAATTCCATGAAGTCTACCGCGTTGACCTTCTTGATACATTCTGCGTAATACTGTGCTGCACCGCCGATTGCATTGAGGTAGACTGCGCCGTGCTCACCTAAGGCTTGGAGGGTCTTGGGTCCCATACCGCCTTTGCCGATTACGGCGCGGATACCGAATTTTTTGATAATATCGCCTTGATACGGCTCCTCGCGGATACTGGTCGTCGGGCCAGCGGCCTTCACATGCCATCCCTCATCATCCTTCAGCATGACCGGTCCACAATGGTAGATGACAGCACCGTTCAGATCGACAGGGGTGTCGTGATCCATCAGGTATTTGTGCAGGGCGTCGCGGCCGGTATGCATTTCACCGGAGAGAATAACCACATCGCCGACACGCAGACTTCGAATATCCTCCTCGCTGATCGGTGTGCTCAGGCGAATCTCACGCGAGCCGCCTGAGCCAGCGGAGGCTGCCGCAGCTGGTTCAGAGGCTGGCCCGTTCCCCGAGACAGCAGCACCCGATACTGCTTCACCCGTACCGGATACAATAGCCGGTGCCGCAGGAATCGTAGCATCCTCTGGCACCACGCCGGAAGCTGTCCCTTCTGCCGCTGCTACACCCACAGCTTCAGCAACAGGCTGCGGTGCAGCTTCCCCCTCAACGGATATCCCGGTGCCGCTCTCATACAGCCATTCCTGAATGTCACCGGTAGCCGGATGGACCAGAATGCCTTGACGGCGGAAGGCCCAGCAGTTATAGGCCACAGAGACGAAAAAGCTGGCTGGCAGCCGGTTCATCACTCCGATTTTGCAGCCCAATAACGTCACTTCACCGCCGAAGCCCATCGTGCCGATTCCGAGCTTGTTGGCATTCTCCATAATGTAATCCTCCAGCTTGCCCAAATCTGGGGTAGGATTCACATCCTCGACCTTGCGGAACAGTTGCTTCTTTGCCAGCTCATAGCCCGTGGTACGGTCGCCGCCGATGCCTACGCCAATGAACCCTGCACTACAGCCCTGACCCTGCGCCTGGTACACGGAATGCAGGATGCACTTGCGGATACCGTCAAGGTCGCGTCCGGCTTTGCCGAGTCCCTCCAGCTCTGCCGGAAGGCTGTACTGGATGTTCTTATTCTCGCAGCCGCCGCCCTTCAGAATCAGCCGGACATCAATGCTCTCTTCCTCCCACTGCTCGAAGTGAATCACCGGAGTCCCTGCCCCCAGATTATCCCCGCTGTTCTCGCCGGTTAGCGAATCCACGGAATTGGGCCGCAGCTTGCCGTTCTTCGTAGCGCGTATAATCGCGCTGTGAATATCCTTCTTCATCTCTATCTGATTCACGCCCACAGGCGTATGGATTATAAAAGTCGGCATCCCCGTATCCTGGCAGATCGGCGATATTTGCTGCTCCGCCATTCCGATATTCTGCGCTATCGTGGTCAGTGCCAGTCCGGAGCGTGTTGCCCGGTCTTCCAGTGCGCGCCCTCTGGCCACCGCCCGGCGCACATCACCTGGCAGGTTCGTGGAGGTCTCTACAATCAAATTATAAATGCTCTCTTCAAAATGCTGCATCTTCATTCAGTCTCCTCTCCATCTGGTTCAAGCGGCCCTAACTCTGGTACAATTAGTTACTATAATAGCACATTAAGCTGCTCATGAAAGGGGTTACTTCAAAATTGAACTACCATTTCTCCGCCTATCTCTACCGGCTGCAATATATCCAGCGCTGGAGCCTCATGCGCAGCACCGCTCCGGAGAACGTGGCGCAGCATTCGTTCCAGGTCGCCCTGCTGGCGCACATGCTGTGCACCATTGGCAATGCCCATTTCGGCCGGTCGCTGAACGCCGACCGCGCATCCACGATGGCGTTGTTCCACGACGCCACCGAGGTCTTCACCGGCGACATCGCCACGCCGGTGAAGCATAACAACTCGCGTCTGCTGTCCAGCTTCCGCGAGATGGAGCAGGTGGCCGCCGACCGGCTGGCGGCCATGATCCCGCCGGAGCTGAGCGCAGTCTACGCGCCGCTCCTGCAGCCGCACACCAGCCCGCCCGGCTTCGAGGATGCCGGACTGCTCCGCTACGTCAAGGCAGCGGATGTGCTTGACGCTTACCTGAAATGCGTCTGGGAGGTCGCCGCAGGCAACCGCGAATTCGCCGCCGCCCGGGAGCAGACCGCTGCGAAGCTGCATGTGCTGGAGATGCCGGAGATGGAGTATTTCCTTGAACACATGGCTCCGGGCTTCGAGATGTCGCTAGACGAGCTGTCTTCCAGCGCGAATCAGGGGCAGTCTGCCGGAGAGTCTGAATCTATAGAGTAATTAGAGTATGGCATTCGCATAGCGTTGGCTCCTAGCGTTGACTGGAACACTAATATCTGAACAATGCGAATACCCTATGCCACTCTTAAGTAGCAGCACATTTCTCCATCCGACTGCTTTCTGAATGCATCCGGTATCAGCCCTGAGGAGCGCACATCCAGCCCACGCGCATTCGTGCAGGAAATTGTGTTCTGTTTTTCGCTTACATTTGGTCCATCAGCCTTCGCGCTAGCGATTGTATTCGGTTTTCCGCATATATCCGGCCCACGCGCAGCCCAGAACGCTTATACAATGCAAATAACCCGCCTCATGGCGGGTTATTTGCAAACGGGCAGGTTAAGTCAGGCACGATTATTCTGGTCAATATAAGTTGATTGAATTAGTCTGATTAAGTTCAGTTGATTTAGTCAGTCTGGTCAACTTAGATTCATTAGTATGTCTGGTCAGTTTAACTTGATTTGGTTAATCTGTTCAAGTAGATTCGATTAATCTGTTCAGTTTTAATTCATCCGGTCAGCCTGATCAGGGTAACTTACATCCAGTTTGGTCACATGAAACTAAGCCAAACCAGCTTGCCTACTCAAGCCAAGCGGCTCGGACAGGATATCCCAGTCCTTGAATACCGGCTGGAGTCCTTGCGAACGCAGCATCTCGGCCATCTCAGCCACGCTGCGGTTGTCCGAGATTTCAAACTGCGGGGTTCCCCCTTCCAGGGAATGCCCGCCCACTTCGGTGGATACCCCTGCGGACATCTTCGTGATGCCGAGCTGGACCAGATGATCGCGCAGAGCGGCAGGCTCACGTGTGGACAGCGAGATGCCGGAGCGCGGCAGGAATAGACGGTACGCCAGGATGATCTGCACCAGCGCCCGGTCGGTTACGTCGCTTGCGGGGTTGAATTCGCCTAAGTAAGGACGGAATCTGGGCGTCGACAACCCGATTTCGCATTCCGGGTACTTGTCCTGCAGATACCTCGCATGCAGCGCAGTGGCCAGCGCCTCCTGCCGCCATTCATACATGCCGAGCAGGGCCCCGATATTTACTGAACGAAAGCCGGCCTCACAGCCCCGCTCGGGAGCATCCAGCCGGTTGCGGTAGACGCGTTTGGGGCCTTTTACATGCAGCGTACGATAAGTCTCCTGGTGGTAGACCTCCTGATAGAGCGTCAGACCGTCCACGCCGGCTTCTCTGAGCTCAGCATATTCGGCTGTCGAGAGCGGATTCACCTCAATGCTGACGGAGGAGAAGTATCCGCGCAGCACATCCACGCAGTCTCTCACATAACCAGCCGGACTGTCCCTCCGGGATTCTCCGGTCAGTATCAGAATGTGGCGCAGGCCCGTGGCTGCGATGGTCTCTGCTTCCCGGGCGACCTGTTCCAGCGTCAGTTTTTTGCGCGGAAAATCATAAATAGAACTGAAGCTGCAATACGTGCAGTGATTCACGCAAAAATCAGCCAGATACATAGGTGTGAACAACTGCATCACATGGCCGAAATGCGTACGCGTTAAACGGTGCGCCTTCTGTGCCATCTCCTCCAGATAAGGCTCCGCTGCCGGTGACAGCAGGGCCATCAGCCCCTCTTCATCGACTTGCTCTGCACGAAGCGCGCGCTTCACATCCTCTGCCGTATACCGGCTCCATAGCGTCCCGTAAGGAAGCTGCTCCAGCCGGGTCATCGTCTCATAAAAGCTCATAACCGTTCCTCTCCTCCCTATTCCATCTGTCAGGCCAAGAACCCGGTCAACGGTGAAGAGGCTGCCGCCGTCTCTTCTACAGGCCCCAGTCCGGCAAGATAAGCCTTGCGCCCTGCGGATACCGCAGCGCGGAAGGCTTCTGCCATCAGCAGCGGATCTGAAGCGGTGGCAATCGCTGTATTGAGCAGGACCGCAGCAGCGCCCATCTCCATCGCCTCAGCCGCCTCGGACGGTCTGCCGATTCCGGCATCCACGATCACCGGCAGATCCGTCTCGGAGATCAGAATCCGGATCAGCTCCTTGGTCTGCAGCCCGCGGTTGGACCCGATCGGTGCCCCTAGCGGCATCACAGCCGCAGCCCCCGCTGCCTTCAGCCGCAGGGCAGCGGACAGATCAGGACTCATGTACGGAAGCACCACGAAGCCCTCTGCTGCAAGGACCTCGGTCGCCCGGATCGTCTCCATGTTATCCGGCAGCAAATATTTCTGGTCGTTGATGACCTCAATCTTCACCCAGTTGCCCAGCCCCGCCGATCTCGCCAGCCGGGCAATCCGTACCGCCTCTTCTGCGGTGCGCGCACCTGAGGTATTAGGCAGCAAGGTCATATGGGAAGGAATATGGCTGACAATATTGTCACTGCTCTCCGGGTCTACCCGGCGCAGGGCAACGGTAATAACCTGTGAGCCTGATCGCGTAATGACCTCGGGAATGAGGGTGTTACGGCTGTATTTTCCGGTGCCAATGAATAGTCTACTGGTTAGAGTCACGCCGCCAATCATCAATGGATCTTGCATCTTAACGCCTCCTGGGATAAGTCTTTGTGTTTAGCCTCCGCCTACAAAATGAACCAGCTCCACCCGGTCCCCCTCGCTAAGCAGTGTCTCTCCATAAACCTCTCTGCCGGCAAGTTCACCGTTCAGCTCGACAATTACCAGCTTACCGGCCCACTCGGGCCGGGCCAGCAGATCCTCCAGTGTCCGGCAGCTCTCTTCGAGCCTGTGCCTCTTCCCGTTAACGGTCACGATCATGTCTGTTCACCTCCTGCCGCGCCTTTTACTTGATCCATCTCATGGGTTACAAGACTGCTCTGCCACCCTGTGAACCGCTGCCCTGTAGGCCAAGGCCGCTGCCACCGGATCTGGGGCTCCGCAGATCCCCGACATGACCGCAATGCCAGCCGCCCCCCCAGCCAGCACCGCTCCGGCATTGCCCGGGGTAATCCCGCCGAGCGCAATCAGCGGTATGCGGCTCCAGCGGACAGCCTCGGCCAGCTGCGCAAGTCCCCGTGCCTGCTGTCCGGGCTTGCAGGCCGTAGGGAACACATGCCCGTAGAGGCAGAAGTCTGCTCCCTGCCTTCCAGCCTCCGCCGCCTCTTCCCGCGAGTGGACCGATCTGCCGATCCGCAGGCCGGGTGCAAGGCCGCGCACTGCGGCTGGCGGAAGGCTATGCCAGGCTAACTGTGCACCGCCTGCCCCGGCGGCCAGGGCAACATCGATCCGGTCATTAATGACCAGCTTCGAAGACGGAACCCCGGACTGAAGCATCTGCTGTGCCGCCGCCAGCAATTCGCGGGCGGACATGGCTTTTTCGCGGAGATGGATATAATCCACCATAGAATGTACCGCAACGGCCCATTCCGCCAGCGCTTCAGGCTGTAGCCGCCCGTCCGAGACCGCATGAATCTCATACAACACTCTTTCCCCTCCCGTCTGTTCCAGCTCATTCTAAACCGCGCGCCAACACAAAAAAGACCACTCCCATAAGGAAGCAGTCTGGAATATAAGCAGGAATACCGGGATGAGCCGTGTACCCCGCTGCAATATTCGTTCTCCACTTCCCTACGCTGGTATAAACCAGATCAGGTTCAAAGGGTCCGGACAACTACGCCCGTCTCAGCCTTGCGGCACCCCTAGTGATCGTTCATATGCGGTTGTTTCGTCTTGCTTGTTGTATATTAGCATATAATTCCTGTTAGAGCTATTCTTTCGTAGATTTTACTTCAATTACAAAAACCACAGATGAACTCCCTTCTGAAAATTTACCATCCTCGGTTGTCCAGAATGCTGATATGCCGTAGTAATAAACGCCTTGTTCTTTTGGAGCATTAAAAGAGCCGTTCTTCAATGGAATTTGCACTTCTTTATCATCGACAAATTGCTGAACGTTTACCTCATCGGGTGCCGGTTTATAAGTAAAAGCAACATCGATCTTCCCCCCAGAGGCTATAACAGTGGGAGTAACCCCCTGTACCATGGATTGTCCTCCTGTATAATCCGCACATCCTAAATTCCCCCAGCAATAGCTGCCTTGGGTAACTGGAATTTGGGTTTTACCGGAAGTAACAAGGGGTAGCGGCGGCGATTCCTGTGTAATTCTAATCCCAATGCTTTTTGCATATCCTTCCAACCTTGTATTTGCCACAAGTCTCCCTGCAAAAGGAGTCAAATAAATGAACACTACCAGAAAAACAAAAATCCCCGCTGCCGATAGAATGAATCCTTTTTTTCTAAGCATCCCAATCCCCTTTTCATATCCAATTATCTAAATAGACGGAAATATATTGTAATAGTTACAAGCGCAGAAAAAAAGCCTGCCGGCAAGCGGTTAGGCTTTTTACAATAGAAGTTATATGTTGCACACAAATCTGCATCCCGCACCCATCAGCCGTTGACAACCTCGCCGCCGTTCACATGCATCACCTGTCCGCTCACATAGGAGGAATCGTCCGAGGCCAGGTATACATACGCCGGTGCCAGCTCTTCAGGCTGTCCCGGGCGCTTCATCGGCTGGGTGCCGCCGAACTCACTGACCTTCTTCGCGTCAAAGGTTGACGGAATCAGCGGGGTCCAGATCGGTCCGGGCGCTACCGCGTTCACGCGGATGCCCTTATCGGCCAGATTCATCGACAGCGAACGGGTGAAGCTGAGAATCGCTCCCTTGGTGGACGAATAGTCCAGCAGCTGCGGGCTGCCGCGATACGCCGTGATGGAAGTGGTGTTAATGATCGTAGCGCCTTTTTTAAGATGAGGCATGGCTGCCTTGGTCAGATAGAACATGGAGAAAATATTCGTCCGGAACGTGCGCTCCAGCTGCTCCGCTGTGATGTCCTCAATATGGTCCTGCGGATGCTGTTCCGCCGCATTGTTGATTAGGATGTCAAGCTTGCCGAGTCCTTCAACCGTTTGACGAATCAAGCTCTGACAGAAGCATTCGTCCCCGATGTCCCCGGCGATCAGAATACACTTTCTGCCCTCCTGCTCCACCTGGCGCTTGGTCTCTTCCGCATCCTCATGCTCGTTCAAGTAGGAGATCACCACATCCGCGCCCTCCTTGGCAAAATGAACGGCAACCGCACGCCCGATCCCGCTGTCGCCTCCGGTAATAAGCGCGACCTTGCCCAGCAGCTTGCCTGCGGCCTTGTACGCCGGGGTCTCAAACTCCGGGAGCGGGTTCATCTCACTCTCAATTCCGGGGCGCTGATCCTGTACCTGCGGGGGCAGGGTTTTGACAGGTTGTTTGTTAGTGTCTGGCATAATCCATTCTCCTTTCGCTGTCCACAGTAATGTTGATTGATCATGTTAGCATGGCTTAAGGTCTGGTGTTTATGCATCAGGCAGTGTGCCTGCTTGGCTGTACGTTATGTTACTTACCACACTTGGCAGCCGCCCAAACAGCTAATCTTCATTCACCGGCACCTCTAGCGGGACGTTAGTACAGTATGCAACGAACGTTTCCAAAGAGAATATTATCTATATCCGCTAAGGGGAAAGCCCTATACTTGGTGAGGAACGACAACTACCTTAACGGAGGGGACGCTTCTATCATGGGAAATGAGCGCTTCTTGCTGGTGAACGGAACGGTAATCGATGGAACCGGACGGCCGTCGCTGCATCATACAAGCATCGGGATTGTTAATGGCCGCTTCGGCACCATAACACAGCATAGTGACATCTGTAGGATCGAAATCATACTAACAGGAGGTTTTGCAAAATGAACGCAAGAATTTCACTCTCTCCGGTCACCCCGGACGATATCGATTTCATCACAACGCTTGAAACCAACGCCTCACTCTGGCCCTTCGAGGATATGATTCCAACCGACAAGGAGGCAGTCCGGAAGACCGTGGCGGAACGAATCCATAGCGACTGGTACAAACAATTCGTGATCCGGCTCGCCTCCCCGGAGGCACCCCCTGCAGGTGAAGTGCATTTGCACTGGTATGTAAAAGAGCGCGAGAGCTGGGAGCTGGGCTACAGCCTTTTCCCTGAATACCGGGGGCAAGGCTACTGCACCGAAGCGGCTCAGCTGGCCTTGAAGCTTGCTTTTAAAGAATGGAGGGCCCACAGAGTCGTGGCTATGTGCAATGAATACAATACCTCATCCATCAAGGTACTGGACAGGTTAGGCATGGTCCGCGAGGGCGTATTCCGGGAAGAAATACACTGGAACAACCAGTGGGTCAACCAATACTTCTATGCAATACTGGACCGGGAGTACCTGGGGCATAACGGGATATAGAACCAGACTGGGGAGAGATGCTGAGACCTTATGCTACACTTAAGGAGCATCATCATGCTAAATATATTCGGTTTGTCGCATACATTCTTCTATGCTCCGCATGACGCCCTTTAGAAGAGCAACTTTTCATTCAGGATTCTATTCATCTTCTTTCACAATTACATCCAGAACTCTGCCTGTTCCCGTAACCTTCATTGACGTATTCAGAATAGCCTGAGTAACCGTTGTGCCTTCATCCAGCTCCATCTTAAGTCCTGATGCAGAGGCAGCGGTCTTGACCGTGCGTATGGAGCCTTTTTGCAGGTGGAGGTTGGGTCCATCGGCTTCAACGTTCACGTCTCCGAAATTGCCCTTAAGCATCACTGCGAGCCCGGCTGCAGGGCCGGATGGCAGATCAATATCTGTGAACCCGGCACCTGTACCCTGATCCTCCTCCAGAATCACATTAGATTGTACCGACACCGCCTTCACCCATGTTGCACCTTCGGTTACCAGGCGGGCAGTTCCACTCTTCTTCTGCACAATCACTTGGTTCAGGGTTGTGTTCTTGAGCTGCACTAAGGGATCTCCGCTTCCCTGTATGATGACCTTCCCTAACACTTCAACACTGTCCAAGTCCACCTCTCCGTTGCCAATTCCTTCTTCCAAGACCAGGTCTCCAAATATCTTAAGATTCTGCAGCAGCACATCATAGCCGGATACGGTGACATTGTTATAGTATTTGATGGCTCCCGGCTCAAAGCTTCCGAGCCCCTCAGAACGGCTGATAGTTACACTCTGCAAGCCGCCGCTTGTGACGTTGCAGTAATCCAGCAGTGCAATCGCTTCGGCCCGGGTCATCGCTTGTTTTGGAGCAAACCGTCCGTCCGGGTATCCCCTCATTCCTCCGGCATTGATCATAGCAGCGACATCGGCTTGGCTCCAGCCTGCAATCTGATCCTCATCACTGAACATGGATAATACCTCCGTGCTCCCCGTCTCATAATGCAGCAATCTGCTCACCATAATCGCCGCCTCCTGGCGCATAACGGGATCGCCCGGACGAATCGTGCCGCCATAACCCTTAATAATGCCCGCATCGAGTGCTTTAGAGATTTCTTCGTAGGCCCAGTCCGTCTTAGGCAGATCGCTGAAATCGGCCTTCACCTTGCTCTCCGCCGTCAGCCCGGCGAACCCGTTGATCAACTTGATAAATTCCGCTCTGGTGATCGCCTGATCCGGCCGGACTGACCCGTCCGCGAATCCCTTCAGCCATCCCTTTTCCAGCCAGCGGCTAATCGGCTTCTGTGCCCAGTGTCCTTCATAATCGGCTGCCGCATATATAACCCCGGATGAACCCAGCAGCAAGCCCAGACTTAGCCCCGCCGTTACTATTTTTCTTCCAATCATTACTGCCACGCTCCTATGTATGTGATCCCAAATGAACTAAGTACCTAATCACAGTGTAGCGGAATCCACGGCCGTTGGGAACAATCTCCAGCAATGTGCTTCCAGACATACGAAACAGCCCTGGAGGCCGAGGCTTCCAGAGCTGTAAGCACCCTACTACCCATCCGGCAGCAGGTTCATTAGATAATTGTGTTATACACCATGAAAAAGATCATGACGACCAGCGAGACCATCAGCAGCAGACTCATGGTACGGATCTTGGCAGTCTCCGCAGAGACATCACGGTTCTCTCTCATGCCTGCCGCAGCAAGGCGCAGAGGCTTGGTCATAATTCCGCCGAACGCGAACATAGCCAGCAGAAGCACCGTAACAATGATCATCCAAGGTACAGAATACTCGCCCTTGGTCATCATGTAGCCGCCGGTCAGCAGCTGAATCACCAGCCCGTATTGGGCAAAGCGGTTGAAACCACCGATTGCACTGAGCGTGCCTTCCTTAGCCGGGGAGGACAGCTTAGCCGTCCCGCTTAAGATAAACGGCAGCACCAGATAGAAGCCAAGCGCCAGCGTTCCGATCATATGCAGAAAAAAGAAAATATGACCCATCGTAATCTCCTCCATTTTCAATTTGAGGGGCTCCGGCAGATTGCCGGGGTTACACGGTTACAGAGGAAGTCACCGCGTGGACCGAATCAGCGGACTGGTCGAGCGCCGCATGATAGTCTACAGGCGGCTACATAGATATAAGCTACACGGATGTGCAGCTTATATCTGTAATATTTACGGGCCCAGCCTGCTTACAGATGATTGATGATCTCGTCAGCAAAAGCAGAGCATTTCAGCTCAGTGGCGCCTTCCATCTGGCGGGCAAAGTCGTAAGTAACCGTCTTGTTGTTAATCGCTGTACTCATTCCCTTGTAGATCAGGTCAGCTGCTTCCTGCCAGCCCAGATGCTCAAGCAGCATGACGCCGGAAAGAATAACAGAGCCCGGATTCACTACATCCTTGTCAGCATACTTAGGTGCCGTACCATGTGTAGCTTCAAAAATAGCATGTCCCGTAATATAGTTAATATTCGCTCCCGGAGCGATACCGATGCCGCCAATCTGGGCAGCCAGTGCGTCGGAGAGATAGTCACCGTTCAGGTTCAGCGTCGCAATGACATCGAAGTCTGTCGGGCGGGTCAATACCTGCTGCAGAGCAATATCCGCAATGGCATCCTTAACGATGATCTTGCCTGCCGCTTCGGCTTCCTTCTGGGCAGCATTCGCAGCCGCTTCACCGTCGCGCTCCTTGATGACATCGTACTGGTTCCAGGTGAAGACCTTATCGCCGAACTCCTGTTCAGCCACTTCATAGCCCCAGTTCTTAAAGGCACCTTCAGTGAATTTCATGATGTTGCCTTTGTGTACCAGAGTCACGCTCTTGCGTCCGTGCTTGATTGCATACTCTACTGCTGAACGAACAAGGCGCTTCGAGCCTTCCTCGGATACAGGCTTGATACCGATACCGGATGTTTCCGGGAAGCGGATTTTGTTCACGCCCATTTCCTTCTGCAGGAATTCGATCACCTTCTTCACTTCGGCGGAGCCTTCCTGATATTCGATCCCCGCATAGATATCCTCAGTGTTCTCACGGAAAATAACCATATCCACCAGCTCAGGATGCTTCACCGGAGAAGGAACGCCGTCGAAGTAGCGCACCGGACGCAGACATACGTACAGGTCAAGCTCCTGGCGCAGCGCCACGTTCAGGGAGCGGATACCGCCTCCGATTGGAGTAGTCAGCGGGCCCTTGATTGCCACAATGTACTCACGGATCGCTTCCAGCGTGTCGTTCGGCAGCCATTCACCATATGTATTGAAGGCCTTCTCTCCGGCAAACACTTCGTACCACGCAATTTTTTTCTTACCGCCGTAGGCTTTCTCTACAGCTGCATCCAGCACCCGCTTGGAGGCTTTCCAAATGTCACGGCCTGTCCCGTCACCCTCAATGAATGGAATGATCGGCTGATCCGGAACCAGCAGCTTGCCGTCTTCGATTGTAATTTGTTCGCCTTCTGTGGGCAGATCGTATTGTTCCAGTTTCAACATTTGTAGATATTCCTCCTAAAAGTATAATGTATAAGCATTCATATCATTCATTGTACTAAAGGGGCAGAGCAGCCCGCAAGGGCCGCCCTCCCTGCCGCCCTGTTATCGCTCGTCTACAGGGACATACTTCATGTCGGACATGCCTGTATATTCCGCACGCGGACGGATGATACGGTTGTCTTCATACTGCTCCAGAATGTGGGCTGTCCAGCCCGAAGTCCGGCTGATGGCGAAGATAGGGGTGAACAGCTCCCGTTCGATCCCCAGCTGTGTGTAGACCGATGCCGAATAGAAATCGACGTTCGGTTTCAGCCCCTTTTGGCTGGTGATCAGCTCTTCCACCTTGACCGACATGTCATAGAGACTGGTGTCATTCTTCATCGTGCCCAGCTCGCTGGACATCTTCATCAGGTGCTTGGCGCGCGGATCCCCGTTCTTGTAGACACGATGTCCGAAGCCCATAATCTTCTCCTTGCGCTCCAGCTTGCCCTGGATATACGGCTCCACCGCGTCCAGGCTGCCGATCTCCTCCAGCATCTTCATTACGGCTTCATTCGCCCCGCCATGCAGCGGCCCCTTAAGCGCCCCGATCGCCGAAGTCACACCGGAATAGATGTCGGACAAGGTCGCAACCGTTACCCGCCCGGCAAAAGTCGATGCGTTCAGCTCATGGTCAGCATGCAGCACAAGCGCCGTATCCAGCGCCTTGACGGATACCGCATCCGGCTCTTTGCCCCACAGCATGTAGAGGAAGTTCTCGGCGATGGTCAGTCCCGCCTTGGGCGCCACCGGCTCCAGGCCTTTGCGGATGCGCGCCAGTGCGGCGACTACAGTCGGAATCTGCGCCTGCAGCTTCAGCGCCTTGGTCTGGTTCGCTTCCTTGCTCATATCATCGGCAGCTTCATCGTACAGGGCCAGACTCGATACGGCAGAGCGCAAAGCGGCCATGGTGTTGGCTTCCTTGGGATACAGCTTCATTTGAGTGAGCACCTGCTCAGGGATCGCAGCATGAGCGCTGAGCTCGCGCCGCAGAGCTTCAAGCTCCGGCACCGTCGGCAGACTGCCGAACCACAGCAAATAAGCAGTCTCCTCAAATGTGGCATGGTCCGCAAGATCGTCAATATCATAGCCGCGGTAAGTGAGCACTCCATCTACGATAGAGCTGATTGAGGAGGTCGTTGCAACAATGCCTTCAAGTCCTTTAGTAGCTGTCATAGTATCTCTCTCCTTTGCCAACAAGAGTGTATAGTGCCGCTTCAAACCTCATGTAAACATTTACATTTCCAAGTATTTCAACTCTCTCTGAAAAAAGCTTCAGGACCGGCTCAGAAGAATGCAACTAGATTTCTGCTCTTTAACCTTTAATTATCATACCGGATTTTGACGGTTATGTGAACAACGTGGAAGCTTTGCAGGACATCAAATGATTTTATCGGAGGGATAGAAAAAAACGAACGCAAAATCTGTTTCACGAACCAGCTTCCAGGTTATGGATATGGCCGCCGCCTGCGCTTTTCTACCGCTGCTAGTCTTTTCACACCCCTTATGAATATATATAAGACGAGCCGTTATTTCTGGAATCCCCCAGAGTAGGAGGGACCGATGATCGATACACTTGTGCTTAAAAGAATGCTGCGCGGCCTCTGGGTCGTGCTTGCTGCCGCCCTGATTCTGCTGGCTGCATATGTACTGCTGCCGCTTCTATACCCCCTGCTGATCGCCTGGCTGCTGGCTTATCTTATGCATCCGCTGGTCCTGATCCTGAAGGGGATGAAGCTCCCCGGCTGGCTCGCCGTATCCCTCTCGCTGCTGTTCTACATCGGAGGCATCGCACTTGTCTTGACCGCACTCATCACCCGGCTGGTTAAAGAGCTGATCGGGCTGCTCCAGACCTTCGATCTTCATACCGATCAGTGGCGGGAGCTGTTGCTGTCCTTAAGCCGCAATGCCAGCATTCAAAATATTATTAACCAAATCAACCAGTTTTACCACGACAATCCGGGTTATCATGCCACCATTGACAGCAATATCAACCGGACCACAGAAACTGTCGGCCAAGCCGTGACGCAGATGATTACCGGATTCTTCAATATCATCCTGAAGCTGATCTCCTCGCTGCCGAGCCTTGGCACCATTCTGATTGTCATCGTATTGGCCGCCTTCTTCCTCAGCACCGGCTGGGAACGGCATAATGCCAAGCTGACCGCCCTGCTCCCGGCCCCGCTGCTGAGACCGGTGTCGGAGATCTGGAAGGATCTGCGCAAGGCGCTGTTCGGCTATATCCGCGCCCAGCTGGTGCTGATCTCCGTAACGGCGGTAATTGTGATCATCGGCCTGCTGCTGCTGGGGGTCAAATCAGCCTTCGCCATCGGCCTGACCATCGGCATCGTCGACCTGATTCCTTATCTGGGCGTCGGTATCGTCATTCTGCCCTGGGCCTTATATTCATACATGACCGGGAACATGGCGCTGGCCATCGGGCTGCTGGTGCTCTACGGCGTCATCCTGATCACCCGCCAGGTGCTGGAGCCCAAGGTACTCGCCAGCAGTATCGGCGTCGATCCGCTCGCCATGCTGATCGGCATGTTCGCCGGCCTTCAGCTGATGGGCATGCTGGGCCTGATCCTCGGCCCTGTGCTGCTCGTTATTCTCGACGCGTTCGCCCGCGCCGGCGTATTCCGCGCCCTGCGCACCTATATCCTTAGCGGCAGGCTGTATTAGGGGGCAAGGTTCGAAACTAGTTGAGCATAGCGAACCATTAGGGATAAGTGTAGTTAAAGTAATTCTCACACTCTTATTACTGATGGCCTATTAGTTGGATAAACGTATACTGTTTTAGAAGTTTTTAAACTTTTTAGAGTAACAGTTGGAAAAACGTCACTTAATTCTACGAACATCGCCCATTGAGAGAAATTGCAGCCTAATAAGTGTTGTTTTTCCAACTAAAAGCTTAGAGTGTCTCTTGCGCCCACCAGTAAGTGGACAATATCCAACTGTTCCCGGCCGCTGCTGCTCCCCCCACAACCCCCTAACGCCAAAAAGGCATCCAGCCGCAGTACCCTGCAACTGAACACCTTCTGACACACCATACCGCCAGCAAACGCCCACCCGCTACCTGCGGTAGAAGGTGAACGTGCCGTTTTTCATCTTCTTCTCGATCCATTTGAGCAGAAAAACCCGGTAGACCGGCCGGGTCAGCGGAAATACCAGAGTAAAGCCGATCAGATCTGTGACAAATCCCGGGAGAATCAGCAGCAGACCGCCGAAGAAAATACATAAGCCGTCCAGCATGGTCCGTCCGGGCACCCGGCCCTCCTGCATATGTGTTCTGCTGTCCTGCAGCACCTTCTTGCCTTCGAACCGCATCATAAGCAAACCGATGACTGAAGTAGCCAGCATGATCAGCAGTGTCTTGGGCGCTCCAAGAAAACTTGAGACATAGATGAAACCGAATAATTCCACGGCCGGGACTGCAAATAAGGCGGCCCACAGCCATTTGTTCCTGATCATACTGCTCCTCCTTCTTCCTTACGTTAACGCTATTCTTCTTCCTTCAGCGCAGCCAGGATGGCCTGGAACAGCTCAGGCTGTGCCCTGTCAATCCGCACCGGCCTCCACTCCCCGTTCAGCCAGACATGGCTCGTCGAGCCGCTGACCAGAAGCTCGCCTGCGGTCCGCTCCTGCCCTTCCTGACCCGCCGCCATCCGGCGGATTTCATATTCATACACAACCCTCAGAGCCGAGAAGGTAGTTAACCGCGCATACACGGTAATAAGATCATCATATCGCGCGGGGCTTTTAAATTGCAAATCTGCAGAGGTTACCGGCAGCAGCAGGCCGAGTCCCTCCAGCATCCGGTAATCAAAGCCCAGCTCACGGAACATCTCCGTACGGCCGCACTCAAACCAGATCAAATAGTTGGCATGATAGACCACCCCCATCTGGTCCGTCTCCTGATAACGTACACGGATGGAGGTACTGTGCCAGCGGCTGGCACATCCAGGCTTACGCAGATTCATATTCATGCTCCTTTCTATAATACAGCCTGTCCGGCAGCCAGCAGAACGCTTAAGCGCCGACACCGCCGGATGCAGACGCAAGCGGCAGCTTGCGGCGTGAGCTTCGGGCGACATAGACCAGGAGAGCCGCGCCCGCAGCCGCACTAAGCATACAGGAGAGGTTCATCAGACCAACCCCGCCCTGATTCAGCAGCATCCCGTTCAGCAGATTGCCCAGAATGCCGGCTAACCCGGAGAATACGATGTTAAATACACTTTGCCCGGTCGCCTGCATCTCCGGTGAGGTAATCTTCGATACATATTCAACCGCCGCGATATAAAAGAACCCGAACGAGAGGCCGTGAAGCACCTGCACGCCGATCATCACGGAAGGGTAAGGGAAGGCCACCTGGATACCCCAGCGCAGCACATAGATCAGCGCACCAAGCAGCAGTGTCCGCTCCATGCCAAGCCTGCGGATGACCTTGGAGGCGAAGAACATGGATGGAACATTGGTAATCGACGCCAGGAACAGGGCGATTCCCGCAGAGCTCGTGGACCCGCCGACTGACTGGAAGGCAATCACGAAATAGGTCCCGAAGGCCGTCATCGTCTGATTGACCAGAAAGCTCCCGCCCAGGAAGGCCAGGAATATACGGTTGCCGAGCAGTTTTTTGATACCCTGCGAGAAGGACTGGCTCATCATATGATTCTCCTCCGCCTGCTTAGGAAGGGTGAAGGCGATGAATACGGCGATGCAATTCAAAAGCAGAAACGGCAGCCAGATGGTCGATACAGAGAACTTGGATACATACTGCCCCCCCGCAATGGCCCCTACGGCAGCGCCTATGCTCATCATCATGCGGATGCTGCCGTAAGTGGCTCCAGCCCTGTTCGCAGCCGCTATGGCGTACGAGTCGGCTATAGGCGCCTGTGTAGAGGAGAAGATCGTGGACACGGTATACACCAGCATCAGCACGATGAAATATTCCGAGCGGTACAGGACCGCAAGCACCGCCGGAACCGCCACGCTCAGAATCAGCACCAGCCGCGCCTGGTTATACCGGTCGGAGACCATTCCCCATAAAGGCTGCACACAGATGGCGATCAGCGTCCCTATAGCCATCAGCAAGCCGATCTGGCTGACTTCAAGTCCGTTTGATTTCAGCAGCAGCGAGAGGTAGGAGCCGAAGGAGCCCCCGGCCAGTCCCAGAAACAGATAGAACCCGCGCAGCTTTGTTATTTTTTCCATGGGGATTACAAGTCCTCTCTCATTCTTTTTAACAGAATACCCAACCTTCATAGCCGCCTGCTGCATTAAATAGAGCACAACCTATTATGAGGCGGTGGACAAGTGGGCCAAGTCAATAGATTAACACGGAGCAAACCCTGTCTGAAGGATAAACTCAATACGGGCAGAGCCGCCAGTTCCGGCTTCGGCTGGACCTCAAGCAACTGGAGCGGTTATGCCATTTCCGGCAAAAAAGGCAGCTACCGGCAGATATCTGCCGACTGGATCGTCCCTTATGTAAAGCCTACGGAAAAAGCTACGTTCTCCTCGGCCTGGATCGGCATTGACGGCTTCAAGAACAGCAGCCTGATCCAGACCGGCACCGGCCATGAGTCGGTGAACGGCAAAGTCCGGTATTATGCCTGGTGGGAGATTCTCCCCGCCTCCGAAACCGTCATTCCTTTTCCCGTCTCCCCCGGCAACCATATGCGTGCTTCCATCGTCAAGCTGAGTCCCGGCAAATGGTGCATCACCCTGCGCAATCTCAGCAAAGGTTGGGTCTTCCGCACGGTACAGCGCTATAACGGACCGCAAAGCTCTGCCGAATGGATTGTCGAAGCACCCCAAGTGGGATTCGATATTGCTCCGCTGGCCAAGTTATCCACAGTCTGCTTCACCTGCTGTCAAGTCAATGGGCGCAGCCCCAGACTAAAGGTCTCAGACGGCGGCGTTATGATCCAGAATAAGAAGCTGTTGGCCGTGCCATCTCTCCCGCGTTCTTGCGGAAGCGCCTTTTCGGTCAGACGGATCTATCGTAAAAGTCCCCCTGCCGTGTATTCCAGGAACCCTATTTATACGACTCCCTGACATACTGCCTTGCTCCAAACACACAGGTCCAATATATCCATTTACATCCCTGATATCAACATATATCTTGAACTTCCAGAGTGTCCACTTATCAAAAAAAGAGCAGCGGCAATCAAGCGCCACTGCTCTTCTCATTATATCTTATTCGTGCTGCAGAAGCTCTTCCAAATCCTAGTCGGCTGGAATCGTATCTACCTTCACCAGGTTAGTGGAACCGGAACGTCCAAGCGGGATACCTGCAGTGATGACTACAAGATCGCCGGCTTTAACCAGACCGGAAGCCTTACCGCCGTTAAGAGCTGTTTCCAGCAATTCGTCAGTAGAATGAGCTTCAGGACCGAATACAGGAGTTACGCCCCATACCAGCGCCAGCTGACGCATTGTTCTTTCCTGGGTAGTAACAGCAATGATCTGTGATTTAGGACGATATTTGGAAACCACGCGTGCAGTGTGGCCAGTTACAGTCGAAGAAATGATCGCTTTAGCATTCAGATCCAGAGCGGAGATCGCTACGGATTGGCTGATCGCTTCAGTTACGGTAGTTTCTTGAGCAATCTGCTGCTTCATGAAGATCTCACGGTGGTTCAGAGCAGATTCTGCTTTCTCAGCAATACGGGACATAGTCAGTACGGATTCTACCGGATATTTCCCGGCAGCAGTCTCACCGGACAGCATGATTGCATCAGTTCCGTCGAAGATTGCGTTCGCTACGTCACTTGCTTCAGCGCGGGTCGGGCGCGGGTTGCGCTGCATGGAATCCAGCATTTGGGTAGCTGTGATTACCGGTTTGCCGGCGATGTTACATTTCTGAATCATCAGCTTCTGAGCCAAAGGTACATCTTCAGCAGGGATTTCTACACCAAGGTCGCCACGGGCAACCATCAGGCCGTCGGATACTGCCAGGATCTCATCCAGGTTATCGACACCTTCCTGGTTCTCGATCTTGGAGATGATCTGAATGTGGGAAGCATCATGCTTCGCAAGCAGTTCACGGATTTCCAGAACGTCGCTGGCTTTGCGTACGAAAGAAGCGGCAATAAAATCAATGTCCTGTCCGATCCCAAAAATGATATCATTGGTATCTTTTTCCGTAATACCCGGCAGGGAGATGGATACTCCTGGTACGTTAACACCCTTCTTGCTCTTGATCGTACCGCCGTTAACAATACGGGTCTTGATTTCGGTGCCTTGAATGTCGACAACAGTAAGGCCGATCAGGCCGTCGTCGATCAGGATCGTCGATCCTACTTGAACATCGTTAGGCAGGTTGTTGTAAGTGATGGAGATACGGTTATGGTCGCCAAGGATCTCTTCCGTAGTCAAAGTCAGATACTCATCCTGAACCAGTTCAATCGGTTCTACTTCCAGCTTGCCAGTACGAATCTCCGGTCCTTTGGTGTCGAGCAGGATGGCAACAGTCTTGCCCAGTTCCTTGGATGCTTGACGGATCGTGTTGATCCGGGCTCCGTGCTCATCAAAATCGCCGTGGGAGAAGTTCAGACGGGCCACATTCATACCAGCCAAAATCAATTTTTTGATATTCTCCAACGATTCACTTGCAGGTCCGATCGTACATACAATTTTACTTTTCCGCATTAGGTTTTCCTCCGTTTTTTCGTTCTCTCTGTCTCGCTTTTTCCAACTACAAAATCTACTATAAGGCTTGCTCTCTGTATAGGAACTTTATCACATGTAAAGACATGCACGTTTTATTGCGCCCTTATGAATATTACTGCATGTTGAGCACAAAATCAATGTTAGTGCCTGTTTTTGCTGTAAATTAAAGTCGAATAATACTAGGATGGCCGATAAAAGAAAAATCATCCCGCAGCAAGCACAGGATGATTATAGTGGGAATAATTGTATAACAGGTCTTGTCCCGTCCGTAGTCTGGAATAAGCTGGAATATGTTAAAAAGTGCAAATCCGGCGGACCGGCCATGCCGCTCATCCCCCGGAGAAAAGCTCCCGCTTACTCCACAATCTGCGCTTCATCCTGATCGTAATCCTGCTCCAGCACCGACTCGGAAAACTCGCCGATTTTGCGGAATTTCAGATAACGGTCTTCCTTCAGCGCTGCTGCATCCATGCCGGACAGCTCCTGCAGGTGACGCCAGACTGTGTCCTTCACTGCCTCCGCCGTAGCTTCGTAATCCCGGTGCGCACCGCCTCTGGGCTCTGCAACAATCTCCTCGATGACTTCCATCTCCAGCAGATCGGTGGCCGTAATCTTCATGGCCTCCGCGGCCTGCTCCGCCTTGGTGGCATCCTTCCACAGAATCGAAGCCGCACCGTTAGGGGAGATCGCCGAATAGATGGCATTCTCCAGCATCAGCACGCGGTTGCCCACGGCCATCGCTAAAGCTCCGCCGCTGCCGCCCTCGCCGATAATCACACAGATGACCGGCACGGCCAGCTGGGACATCTCGAACAAATTACGGGCAATCGCTTCAGATTGTCCGCGTTCCTCTGCGGTATTGCCGGGGTACGCCCCCTTGGTATCGACAAAGGTGATGATCGGACGGCCGAACTTCTCCGCCTGCTTCATCAGGCGCAATGACTTGCGGAAGCCCTCCGGATGGGCACTGCCGAAGAAGCGGAGAATATTCTCCTTCGTATCCTTGCCGCGCTGCTGCCCGATAACGGTCACAGGCCGGCCGTTCAGCTTGGCGATTCCGCCGACTACCGCAAGATCATCACCGTACAGACGGTCACCATGCAGCTCAATAAAGTCCGTGAAGATAAGCCCGATCAGATCCAGCGAGGTCGGGCGTCCGTGATGCCGGGCCAGATGCATCTTCTGGGCCGGGGATATATTGGAATAGATCTCATTCTCCAGCTCGCTGTAGCGCTCCTCAAGCCGGGCTACCTCATCGCTGAAATCAATGCCCTTCTCTTCACCGAACTGCTTGAGCTCGGCGATTTTTTTGCGCATTTCTACCAGAGGCATTTCAAAAGGCAACTCTCCTGCCAACCTAAAATCCCCCTTTCACATCATGCAGCTCCAGCAGCTTCGTGAGTGTGGAGCGCATTTCCTTACGGTGCACGACCAGATCCAGCTGTCCGTGCTGCAAATTGAACTCTGCCGTCTGGAAATCCTCCGGCAGCTTCTGGCGGATCGTCTGCTCGATGACAATCCGTCCGGCAAAGCCGAATACCGCTCCGGGCTCGGCAATAATAATGTCGCCCAGGCTTGCAAAGCTCGCCGATACTCCACCGGTAGTCGGATCAGTAATGACGGAGATATACAGGCCGCCTGCTTCACTGAACCGGGCCAGCGCGCTACTTGTCTTCGCCATCTGCATGAGACTGAGAATGCTCTCCTGCATTCTGGCTCCGCCGGAGGTGGAGAAGATCAGCATCGGCAGTCTCCGCTCTGTCGCTTCTTCCACCGCTCTTGTAATTTTCTCACCAACCACAGATCCCATGCTGCCGGTAAAGAATTCAAAATTCATCACGGCTACAATCACCGGATGTCCGCCGATGCTGCCCTGGCCGGTGATTACAGCCTCAACCTGTCCGGTTTTGGACTGCTGCTGCTCCAGCTTGGAGGCATAGCCGGGGAACTTCAGCGGATCAATCGACGCCATCTCGCTGTCGAACTCAATGAACCCTTCCGGATCAAGGATCATTGCAATCCGTTCGGTTGCATTCAGGCGCATATGATAGCCGCAGGACGGGCATACTTTCAAATTCTTCTCCAGTTCCTTGCTGTACTGGATCGTTCCGCATTTGGCGCACTTGCTCATTAGACCTTCGGGAATCTCCCGCTTAGGGCGCTCGCCTTCTGCCGGTCCGCCGCTTCGCTCCAGACGTTCTGAAGGAATAGTCGCGTACTTCCGTTTTTTCTGAAATAAATCTTTGAACAAGGGTCGCACCTCTTCAGCCGTTTATTTGCGCAAATAGCAGCTTGCCGCTGTCATGAATGCTCTTGAATCTCTACGTTGTACTCTTCAGGGGTGCAGAATCAGATTGAGGACCTCCTGCACTTCTTCAAGCTCTCCCGAAGGGACCAGAATCTCAAACTGCTGCTTGGACATATTGATGGGACGGCATTTAATCAGAAATCCTTCTTCCGTAAGCTTCCTCTGGATCATCTCCGCCACTTTGGCGGTCGGCGCTATATAGATTACCGTCCACATGCCCTGCAAGGCCTCCCTAATCTCGAATCCAGCCGTATCCTGAATATAATGAAATTATGATAACACAGTTTTCTTTTTTCCCGCAAGCAAGCCCGGCAGGAAGAACTCAGGAGCGGGAGGCCGACCGCAGCGCATCAGGAGCAGCCGTTATTCGGTCCCTGTCACATGGGGATAGACCTTCGCACCCTCATGCCCGTGGGCGATCCGGGCTGAAGCTGCAGCCGCAATTCCGGCCACAAGATCATCCAGGAATACATGAATGCTCCCCTTATCATCATTCAATTTGCCGATAATTCCAAGCTTTATTTTATCCAGGTAGCCGAAGCTCGTCAGGCCGATCATTCCATACACGCTCGTGATGCCCAGCGCCAGCGTCTCGTCCGCCCCGTAGAGCGATTCATCCGCTTCCATTACCGCCTGAAACGGCTGGGGCAGCAGCTTTTTCTCGGCTAACTCATCCAGCGCAATCCCGGTCATGAGCGTATACTGGACCTCTCTTTTGTTCAGGACCGACTTGACGCTGCTCAGGCACTCCTCCTGCGTTAAGCTGGGATAATAGACCGATTGCAGGATATAGACGATCTCCGCGATCGAGTCCAGCGATACTCCCCGGCGCTCCAGCAGCTCCTCCGCCATTTGATAGGACATGATGTCATTCCCCTTCCACACGGGGCAATGCCCCGCTATGATTTAGCTGAACTTGAGAGTGAAGCCTGACAGATTCATAAGTTCACTCTATTGGTTCCCTAATGTATGCGGAAGAGGGGACAAATGTGCTAAAAAGATCAGTGTATCTCAGCGGCTGCCTGTAAAAGTTGCATCTGTGCAGCATCAGAATTAACTGGTGAGAAACTCTTTAACCAGCTGCCATGCTGAGGGTTTGCCAAGCCCCAATTAGGGGCAACGGGTATGCTTAGGTGTATTCTGTACAACTAAATCCTCTGATTTAGCGCAGACTTTCCTTTTAGCTGTAATCCATACAGTTAAACTGCCACTATACCCGGGTTCTCACCCATTCGAGCAGATTTAGTTGTACAAACTACAGCTAGGAGAGGAAAGCCGTCCTTTTCACGGTTTTTAATTGCACATAATACACCTATGTGAATGTTCACTTCAAACAAGCCCCTGATACAGTGTCAGCTTTAAAAGGGTGGATAGAGTTGTGAAACTCAGGGGTTCGTGTAATGAAACCCTATCACCCCCAAAAATCTAACGGACCGAAGAGACCTTCTTCCCACGATAACGCCCCCTTATGCAGCGTAACGGACTCAGACGACCTTATCATCTTTCTGCGGGACGTTTTGGAGCTGAATTGCAGGGGATAAGGTCCTTTCGGTCCGTTAATCGCCCAAGTGACGACTTTCTTACCGCATAAGAGCCCCTCAGTCCGTTACGCTAAGCCAATCGCCCCTAAAGAACAACCCTCGCATGGAAAAGATGTAAATTGAAGGAGGAATTGTTTCTGCTCCACTACTTTAAATCCGATGAGGTTCTAGCAGCGCATCAGATTAAAAATAGCGGGTCGGCATGATGAGGCCTGAACAAATAGAAGAGTAAATTGCTTGGGCACAATGTATGCGAAAAACCGAACACATTGCGAGGGCGTGACTGTAATCGGGCACAATGTATGCGAAAAATCGAACACATTGCGAGGGCGTGACTGTAATCGGGCACAATGTATGCTAAAAATCGAACACATTGCGAGGGCGTGACTGTAATCGGGCACAATGTATGCTAAAAATCGAACACAATTGTAGGTGGTATCGCTTTACTGATCCAACCCATAAAGGGAATTCTGACGCTGCACTAGGCTAGTCGGGCTGCTTCTATCGGAGGCGGACGGTCCCGGCACCCAGCATCTCTTCAATGGCTGCGAACAGCTCCTCCGAGGGCTCGATCCGGTAGCTGTCGCTCAGCGCAAGCACCTTCTGGTTGCGCTCGTAGAACAGCAGCGTCGCTGCGGGTCCCGGATGGGTCTGCAGCAGCGCCTGGAGGCGCGGCAGCAGACCCTTCAGCTCAGCGCCCGGCGTGATCTTGATGAAGACACGCTGGGCGCCAGGCGCTGAGCCTGCGAAGCGCTCAGCGGCGGGGTCCTGCCCCGTGCGCAGCGGGGCAGGGCTGCCCGGCCGCGCGGCTGACGCGGCCAGGCCCTGGGGCGCGGCCTGCGCAGCGGCCGCAGAAGCGCGCGCACCGGGCGGCTGTGCCGCCGGTATGCGCGTGCCCGGTGCAGCGGCGGCGCCAGCTGCACCGCCGGGCCGGACGCCGGGGCCACCGGCGCCCGTGCGGGCTGCAGGAGCGGCCGCAGGCGCTCCTGCGGGGGCAATGCGGCCCGCGCCGTAGGCGGGCCGGGACCCGGCGCTGCGGCGCTGCAGCAGGCCGCGCACGCTGTCCGAGGTGAGCTGCGCTACCTCCTCGGCCAGCAGCTTGAAGCCCTCGTCCTCCTGCTGCACCTTGGCGCGCAGGGCCAGCAATGCGCCCTTCTCAATCAGGGCGCGGCTGCGTTTCCACACCTCCGGGAAGAGTACGACCTCGCAGCGCTCGATCTGGTCTTCCCACTCCACAAAAGCCATCGCCTTCCCGGCTTTGGTCGTGATCTCCTTCAGCGACACGACCATACCGGCCGTCACGGTCATACTCTCATCCGCTGCTTCGCCAAGATCCATCAGCTTCTGCATGCCCGGCTCCTCCAGCAGCCCCGCATGGTCATCCAGCGGATGGCCGGAGAGATAGAGCCCCAGCAGCTCCCGCTCCAGCTCCAGCTGCTGGGTTCCGCTGAACCTCGGAATATCCGGGTAGCGGATCTCCCAGTTCGGCGTCTCGATCAGGTCATCGAACAGCTGGATCTGCAGCTCATCCCGCTCCTTGCGCCATTTGGCCGCCGCATCCACCGTCTCATCCAGCATCGCCAGCAGCTGCGCCCGGTGTCCGGGCAGCGTATCGAAGGCACCGGTCTGCAGCAGCGATTCGATCACTCGCTTGTTGCAGACCCGCAGATCGACCCGGCGGCAGAAATCGAGCAGGCTGTCGAACGGCCGCTCCTTACGGACTTCCATAATGTTCTCTACGGCCTGCGTGCCGACATTCTTCACCGCAGCCAGCCCGAAGCGGATAGCCCTTCGGTCTTCGCCGGGCACCGGAGTGAACAGCACCCCGCTCTCGTTGACATCCGGCGGCAGGACGGCAATCCCGGACCGGCGGCATTCCAGGACATATTCCGCCACCTTGCGGTGGCTCCCCATCACAGCAGTCAGCATAGCAGCCATGAACTGCACCGGATAATGCGCCTTAAGATAAGCGGTCTGGAAAGCCAGCACCCCGTAAGCAGCGGCATGGGCGCGCGGGAAGCCGTAGTTGGCAAACCGCACGATCATATCATAGACCGCATGGGCGTCCGCTTCGCTGTAGCCCTGCTTCAGACTGCCCTCCACGAAGTGGCTGCGCTCCTGGTCCAGCGTCTCCCGCTTTTTCTTGGACACCGCACGGCGGAGCAGGTCCGCTTCACCCAGCGAGAAGCCGGCCATCAGGGAGGCAATCTGCATGATTTGCTCCTGGTAGACGATTATGCCGTACGTATCGGCCAGAATCGGCTGCAAATCCGCATGCGGATAGACGACCTCGAATTCCCCGTGCTTGCCCCCGATGAATTTCGGGATGAATTCCATCGGACCCGGACGGTACAGCGCCACCACCGAGACAATATCCTCGAACCCGCTTGGCTTGAGGTCCTTCAGCACCCGCCGGACGCCCGCCGATTCCAGCTGGAATACGCCGGTGGTCTCGCCTGCTCCCAGCATCTCATAGGTGAGCGGATCATGATCCGGAATGATGCGGAAATCCGGCACGCTCCCGGTCATCTCCTTCACCCATTTCATGCAGCGTTCAATAATCGACAAAGTCCGCAGGCCGAGAAAATCCATCTTGAGCAGCCCAACGCTCTCCAAATGCTCCATGGAGTACTGGGTGAGCGCCGTGCTCTCATTGCCCGCCTGGAGCGGAACCGCATCGGTCAGCGGCCCCTTGGAGATGACCACGCCAGCTGCATGCGTCGAAGCATGGCGCGGCATCCCCTCCACCTTCATCGCCGTGTCCAGCAGCACTCTGGTCTTCGGACTCGTCTCATACAGCGCCTTAAGCTCAGGCGTGCCCTCCAGCGCCCGGCTGATGCTGATGCCGAGCTGGCCCGGAATCAGCTTCGCCGCCTTGTCCACCTCGTTATACGGCAGATTCAGCGCCCGGCCCACATCACGGACAGCAGCCCTGGCCGCCATCGTACCGAAGGTGATAATCTGCGCCACATGCTCCTTGCCGTACTTATCCACCACATAGGCAATGACCTCATCGCGGCGTTCGTCGCTGAAGTCGATATCAATATCGGGCATCGTGATCCGCTCAGGGTTCAGGAAGCGCTCGAACAGCAGATTATATTTCAGCGGGTCCACATCGGTAATCTTCAGCGTGTACGCGGTGAGACTTCCTGCGGAGGAACCGCGGCCCGGACCGGTAACAATACCGCTGCGGTGACAAAAAGCGATAAAATCCCACACAATCAGGAAGTAATCGCTGAACCCCATGCTCTCAATGACTCCCAGCTCGTAGTCGAGCCGCTTCTCGGCCGTCTCCTTTTGCTCCGGCGATTCCCAGAGCGGAGTATCCGCATAGCGCTGCTCCAGCCCGCTACGGCATAGCTGGCGCAGATAAGCAGCGGCATCCAGCCCTTCCGGCAAAGGCGAGAATTCCGGAAGAATATGATTGCCGAATGTCAGCTCCAGATTGCACGCTTCAGCGATCCGCTGCGTGTTCTCTATCGCCTGCGGTACATGCGGAAACAGCGCAGCCATCTGCTCCCCGCTTTTGAAGAACAGCTGGTCTGTCCCGATCTTCAGCCGGTCCTCATCGTCCACGGATTTGCCCGTGCCGATGCAGATCAGCACATCCTGAACCTCGGCATCCTCCTTGTCCATATAGTGGACATCATTAGTCGCTGCCAGCGGAATGCCGAGCTCTTCAGCAAGCGCAATCAGCTGCGGATTCACCCGCTTCTGCTCGGCAATCCCGTGATCCTGCAGCTCCAGATAGAAGTCGCTTCCAAAAATCCCCTTATACCGCAGAGCCGCCTTGCGCGCCTCCTCCTCCCGGCCGTGCAGCAGATGCTGCGGTACTTCACCGCCCAGGCAGGCGCTTAGGCAGATAATGCCCTCGGCATATGCTGCCAGCGCCTCCATATCGATACGCGGCTTGTAATGCTGGCCTTCCAGATGGCCGATCGAGATCAGCTTCATCAGATTCCGGTAGCCGGTCATATTCTTCGCCAGCAGAATCAGGTGATAGATGGGCTGATCCTTGCGGCTTCCCCGCTCACGGCGCGAGCCTGCTGTCAAATAAGCCTCACAGCCGATAATCGGCTTGATTCCCTGCGCCTGGCAGGCTTTATAGAAAGGGATGGCCCCGTACATCACACCATGATCCGTCAGCGCCAGCGATGTCATGCCGTATTCGCCGGCCCGGCGCACGAGATCTGTAATGCGCGCCGCCCCGTCCAGTAAACTGTATTCGCTGTGCACATGCAAATGCACGAATGGGCTCATATTCCCCACTTCCCTTCAGCTCCAAATCAAAACATAAGATGAAACTATTTTATCATATTAGAGGGGGAACCGCCCATAGAATGGATTAAGAGCATATGGACAGGCAAAAGCAGGCCGCCGCCTGATCTAAGGAAGGAGCTTTCTATGGATATTTTCTTAAGCAAGGCCGTCCTCGACTTCTTCATCGCGTTCGGCATAGTGCTGGGCGGAGCGATGCTGGGCGGAATCGGCGCCGTCGTCTCTCTTCAACCGCCAACCGATACCATGCTGGAAATCGCAGACCGTATTAAGATATGGGCACTGGCTGCCGCCGTTGGCGGAACCATCGACCCGATGCGGGTCATTGAGAGCAATATGCTGGGAGGCAATCTCTCTCCGGCGATCAAGCAGATTCTCTATCTGGTGTTCGCCTTCCTGGGTGCTCATATGGGCAGCGAGCTGGTCAAGTGGGTATGCGGCAAGTAGAAGCGAAGGGGTGAAAAGATACATGCGACTTCCGCCGTTTGACCGCTACCGCCGTTTCTCGCAGATTGCTGCTGTGTTTGTGCTGGGGATGATTGTGGGAGCCGCCCTGTACAACGCGATTTATCATATGGGCTATAGCCTGCTCTGGGTCAATAACCACGATCTGCGGCTGGAGATTGCACAATACCGGAATGACATTCTGACGCTCAAAAAATATAACAACACCTCCACCGTCATCCGTGAGATTAAGGTGCGTACCGAGGAGAGCAAGGTCAAGGACAGCGCAGCGGCGCTGGACCCGGTGACAGCCAAGGAGGTCCTCAGCAAGCTGGCAGGCGATCTGGAGCCGCTGCGCGGGCGCAGCATGTTCGATATCGATTCCGACGGCAAGCTGGCGCGCCTGCTGCTGGATAACAAAATCTATCTGGCCCGCGAGAAGGAATACACCGTCAAAATCCGCACCATGCTGGTGATGGAGGGCGTGCTGCAAATCTGGGTGGAAATCAGTCCTTATAAACGCAGCTGAGCCGCAAATCATGATACAATAGTGGACAAATCACAATCACAGGATACAGAGTGCCCGGCTTAGGCTACGCTGACTGCCCGGTCTTCCACAAAGGAGCTACCGTTCATGATTATGTTCATTAAGTATCTGCTGTTTGCCCTGCTGGTTATCTTCATGGTATGCGCCGCCGCGTACAGCATCTCTTCCCGCAGAACTGCCGACCCGCTTATCCAAGGCACCAGACGCTCGATCATGAATATGCTGCTGGGCGGAATGCTGGTCACGCTTTCATTAATGTCGATGTTCATCTTCCGCGGCTCGACGCTTAACGTGGTCATTGAGGCTGCTTTTCTGCTGCTGGGCCTGTTCAATATCTTCTCGGGACTGCGCAGCTACAGCTACTACAGCCGGATGCGCAGCGGAAGCTGAGGATTCCCCCACTACACTCTGCGGTAGAGCCTGAAGCTGCGGTTTTCCTCCCCTCATCTACCGTTGGATGCCTAAGAGAATTGGAAATTGTACAGTTAATTTTGGGCCATTTATCAGTTCCGGACTATTAGTTGGAAAAAAGGCATTCCTTGCGCGTCCTTTCATCAGATGGTGCAATTCCCGGCGAATTAGTTGTATTTTTTCCACTTGCTGCTCGGATACGATCACATTCAGCATCAATAGATGCTCTTTTTCCACTTGCTGTATATTATGTTCATCTTTGCGTGGCGAATGTGGCATCACCCAACAGACGTAATCAACAGGTTACTCAATAGGCCGACTCGACTGCTTACTTAACAGCTTACTCGAAACCAAATCCGCCAAAATTCTGTTGCCAGTACAAATAGACCAGTTGCTCATCCTGATTGCCTGCAGGACAGCTCTGGTCTATTTTATATTTTGCCGGGAATGAATCCTCGTTCATCGTCACTCTCATCGTTATTCGCCTAGCATTACCCCTTCATCGTGACACGCTAATCCCGCTACCCGTGGTCAATCGACTGCAGCATCAGCACGGCCTTGGCTACAATGGTATCCATATAGCTGATCTCGATCTCCAGCTTGCAGGTACGGCGGCTGATCTCCAGCAGCTTCGGCATGACGGTGATGGAATGCTCAATCTGTACCGGACGGATGAAATAGGTGGACATATTGTCCAGTACATAGTCATTCCCGGTGATGTCCTTGGCTGCCTTGAAGGCGGACAGGGTCATCAGGGTGGACAGAACCCCCTCCGAGATCGTTCCCAGATCAGTCGCCATCTGCGGGGTAATGAAGCCATGAAAGAACAGCCTGCCCTCCTCATCCCGCTCATCCGCGAACCCGTTCCAGATCAGATGATCGAACGTCTCTCCCAACTGTGGCTGATTGCTGGCGTCGCGCAGGCTCTGCAGCACTTCACGGCGGGTGACCGATCCTACCAGCTTACGGTTGCGGTCCACAATGGGCAGAAAATCGATCCCCTCCCACATCATAATCTGCGCCGCCGAAGCCAGCGAGGTCTGGAGTGCAGCGGTGACCGGACTGCGCACCATCGCCTTCTCAATACTCTGCCCTTCGCTGAGATCCTCCACATCACGCCGGCCTACGATTCCGATAACCCGGTTCCACTCATCCGTGACCGGGAACCGCTGCTCGCCGCTGGCCTGCGACAGTTCACGCAGCTCTCCTACGGTGCTGGAGATTTTGAGCGTGTTCAGCCGCAGCTTGCCCTCCACGATATCCTCGACCAGCATAATCTTCTTCTTGATCAGCCGGTCAAAAATCGCGCGGTTAATCATCGAAGCCACCGTAAACGTATCATGTCTGGACGAGATGACCGGCAGGTCCAGCTCATCGGCCAGCGCTTTGACCTCTCGGCTGGTGCCGAAGCCCCCTGTCACAAGCACCCCGGCCCCCTGCTCCAGTGCAAGCGAGTGCACATCATCGCGGTTCCCGACGATCAGCAGGCTGTCGGCGTCGATGTACCGGATCATGGCATCGACCTTCATCGCACCGATCACATATTTATGAAGATGCTTGTTCAGACCCTCTGCTCCGCCAAGCACATGCCCCTCAACAATATCTACTACATCCCCGAAGGTCAGCTGTTCAGAAATATTGCGCGGCTTCTTCTCCACACGGACCGTGCCAATCCGTTCCTTGGTAATGACGATTCCAAGGTTCTCCGCTTCCTTCACCGCGCGGTAAGCCGTACCTTCGCTGACCCCCATCTCCTTCGCCAGCTTACGGACGGAGATTTTGGTTCCCACCTTCAGACTTTCAATGTGCTGCAGCAGTTGTTCATGCTTTGTGATGTTATCGCCTTGACCTTCCAACTGTTACACCCCCATACCCCGATCTGTACTATTCTGTACCTATTATACATGCTGCCCGCACCGGAGTACAGCAGGTTATACTGTATCTTTCAAAAGTTATGACAGCCGGGAATATATATATAACACCGGGCAACTTGCTCCCGGCAGGAGAAGCACCAAGTGGAAACGGCTTTGCTGTCCTTTTTAAAGGACGGTACCGTTTCAGCGAGAAATAGAAGGATAATGTGTAGCGTGAAACCTATACATTCTTATATTTGCACAGGTAACCCCCGGTCCGCCGCAACGGCAAACAGGGGGTGCTTTTATACCGCTGGCTCTATACCCGGCCTATGATCTCTGCGACACCCGGCCTTCTTCGTTCCACTTGCCCTGCCACTGTGCAAGCTTGGCCTTGCGGACGGCATCCAGGCGCTTCTGCTTCTCTTCATCCACACCGATAATGAAATGCAGATGCGAGGCAATGACCAGGAACGCAAAGACACACCAGACGATACCAAAGCCCAGCACCCAGCCGGAGCCATTCTGAATAGACAGCTTCGGCAGCGCGTATAACAGCATGGCCAGGGCAATCAGCAGATACACGGAATGCTTGAATTTACTTTTTTTTCTCATTGCAGGACCGCTCCTTCGCTCTACGGGATTGTTAGAATGATTCTATATCTCTAATCTATGAACCTGCGATCTGAAATATGAGACAAGCTGCGTAATTTTCCGGAAGGATGTTAGTGCCTTGTAGCAGTTTCTATCCTGCATGGCCCGGGTATGTGATGTTATATAGCGAAGGAGGGAATGACCTTGAATCCCATTTATAACCAGACCCGGTACATCGCCCGCAAAAAAATATTCTCTGCACTTGGCGGAAAACTACATATCTTGGGTGATTCGGGGGAACTGCTGCTGTTCTCCGAAATGAAAGCGTTCCGGCTGAGAGAGGACATTACACTGTACCCTGACGAGACAATGGGGAGGGAGCTGCTGCGGATTAAAGCGCGCAAGATTCTTGATATCAGCTCAACCTATGATGTGTATGATATGGAGACCGGGGAAACAGTGGGCGCCCTACGCCGTAAAGGCCTGAAATCTCTCATCAAGGACGAGTGGGCCATCCTGGACACGCAGGATAATGAAATCGGCACCATTAAGGAGGACAACGCCTTCCTCGCGCTGCTGCGCCGTGCGCTTGCCATTATTCCGCAGAAATATGATTTAGAAATCGGGGGAATGGTGATTCCTGCCTTCCGGCAGAACTTCAACCCGTTTGTCACCAAAATTATTGCCGATTTCTCAAAGGACACCCACGGCAAGCTGGACCGCCGTCTCGGGATGGCCGCTACTATTCTGCTGTGTCTGGTAGAGGGCAAGCAGGATTAACCGAATGTAGCTCGCAGTAATTATGGATCGGCGCACTAAAAAGGGTGATTCCAGAGCCGTATGGCCCTGAAATCACCCTTTTCCTGTATGATAACGAATCCCCGATACGCTGCCGGTGCTTATTGGGCGCCGTACATTTGGGACAGGCTGTCTGTGATGATTTTGTTCACATCTTCGATAACCACACTAAGACGGCGCTCTGCGTCGAACAGACGGCGGATGCCCAGGTTCAGGTTAAGCACCTCGAAGAGCTTCTCCATCTTCTCCATATCCTCCTGCGGAGGCATGTCCCCGCTCATCATCCGCTGCTGCAGCTCAATCTGGCTCTGGCGGAAGTTGTCGAGCATCGCCTTGCTCTCCGGATCTGCTTCGATCACCTTCATTGCACTGGTAATATCCGATACCTCACTGCTGTCCTTAATAGCACGCGCTAATTCATGCGCCTTATCAATCACGTTCATTCTATTTCCTCCTCCAGATTATGTTCGTCTCTGCTTCGCTTTAAAAGCCCCGCTCGTTCAGCAGGCAGCGGTCTATGCCTGTCCAGCGAGCAGCCTCAGGGGCTGTCTGCGCCCAAATTTGGCAGCCGCGCAAGTTCCGCCCCGGCACGCCTGCTTCCTGCTGTGCTCCCGCCGTCCGGTCCAGGGCACGCCTGCCAGCCCTCCAGCTGCCGGCGATATTAATCCGCCCGGCACGGCTTTTTCGGGAATAGGTCAATCACCAAGGGTCAGATGTCTCCATATGATGAATGATATGTAACCCTCAAGAATCATATTGCCGGCACGATGCTTGCCTACCGGAAGGAGATCCACGATGTCTAAGCTAAAGATCCCGGTTCAAACGGTCCACTCGGGCATCCTGCAGGAAAATGCTGTAATGCTAGGCGACAAATCCATGAAGAGGCTCAAAATACCGGCGCACGGAACCATTCAGCTGAACTTCGGCTCTTTCCGGCAGGAGGTTACTGTAATTCCTGTCCCCAAATCCGACAGCCTGCGTGTAAGTGAGGCACTCGGCCGGCGGCTTGGCTTAAGACAGCGCTTGACACTTAACGCTTCCTACAGCACCGGCAGCCGCATTCTGCGTCTGGGGCCGATGATTGGCGTCCTGGTGAGCCGGGACCATCCCGAACAGCCGGAGAGGGTCTTCGGCCAGATTACCATGTTCTGCCGGGAGCTGACCCATGCCTGCCATGCACAAGGCGCCTATGTCTATTTCTTCACCCCGGAAGCGCTGGAATCGCGCACCACTACCATCCAGGGCTGGGTCTACGATGAGGGCTGGCGGAAGCTGAGTCTTCCTGTTGCCGATGTGATCAACAATCGGCTGACCACGCGAAAGGTAGAGAATAAACCTAGCGTACAGCATTTTTTGGCAGATGTAAAATCCCGCTACGGAACCCACTTCTTCAACGAAAAGTTCCTAGACAAGACAGAGGTATTCGAGGCGCTGGCTCTGGACCCCGCCCTGCAGCGGTACTTGCCCGAATCGCATGCCCTGAACGGCTTCGCCATACTCAAAAAAATGTGCAGCAGCTACCAAAGCGTGTTCCTGAAGCCGGTACGCGGTAGCCTCGGCAAAGGCATTCTGCGCATTTCCAGGGAGGAAGGCGGCGGCTACCGGCTGCTGTCCACCACTCCGATGGGCACACGCAAGCAGAGCTATTCCAGCCTGGCGAAGCTTTTTCAATCCATTGCTCCGAAGATGAAAACCACCCGCTTCCAGATCCAGCAGGGTCTCTCCCTGATGGAGCTTGGACGGCGGCCGGTCGATTTCCGGGCACTGGTGCAGAAGAACGGCACCGGGAAATGGGGCGTCACCTCCATTGTGGCCCGGACCGCCGGAAGTAATCATTTTGTCTCCAATCTGGCCCGCGGCGGTACACTCAGTACGGCCCGAGAGGCTGTCGGCAAAAGCAGTCTTCCGGCCGGTGTCAAAGAGAGCACTCAGATTCAGCTGCCCCGAGCGGCGCTGGCCATTGCAAGAGGGGTTGAGACCTACATTCCCGCCCATTTCGGGGAGCTCGGCATCGACCTTGCACTTGACCAATCCGGCCGGATCTGGCTGCTGGAGGTCAACTCCAAGCCGTCCAAGAACGACAATACACCGCTGAATGACCAGAAAATCAGACCCTCTGTCAAACAAATGATTCTATACTGCCGTTATCTGGCCGGGTTATAAGGAGGACATCATGACCACAACAGCAATGGGGTTCCTTGGCATTATGACAGGCCGTCGCCACGGGATTCCTCCCTTCGCAGAGCCGGAGTTATGCAGTCATCTCTGCCGTGCGGCCCCGCTGTATGAGCTGAAGGTCCTTGTTTTTCATCCGGAGGATGTGGCGGCGGACGGCTCCTATGTCCGCGGATATGAGTGGCAGAACGGACAATGGGAGCCTGCGCAGGCTCCGCCGCCCGACATTCTCTATAACCGCTGCTTCTACCGGACACCGGAGGAGAAACGGGCAGCATCGGCTGCCCTGTCTGTATTGACCCGCTGTCTGCCCTGGTCCCGCGGGCTTCCCGATAAATGGGGAGTCTACGAGATTCTGCGGCGCAGCCCCGCTGCCGCCGCCCTGCTGCCGGAGACTGAGCTGTACAGCAGCCGCGAAGCGCTTGGCAATATGCTCGCCGGAAGGGAATACGGCGTTTTTCTGAAGCCCCGGACCGGCTCCCACGGCAAGCGCACCCTGCACGCTGTGCTGCTCGGCAGACGTGAAGGCGGCGGAGTGAAGGTGCGGGGCAGAGACCGGGATAACAAGCCTTTTCAATATGTTTTCGGTACGCTGGACGAAGGTCTGGACTGGATCGGCCGCTTCATCGGCCAGCACCGCTATATCATACAGCCATACCTGCATCTCACCGGCAGCGGAGGACAGCCGTTCGATGTACGTGTGCTGATGCAGAAGAACGGCACCGGTGCCTGGAGCCTGACCGGCATGGCCGTCCGGCTCGGCACCCGGGGATCACTGACCTCCAATCTGCATGGCGGAGGCACAGCTGTTCCCGTCCTCCCCTTCCTGCTGGACGAATACGGCGCGGGAGGAAGAGACCTGCTGGAGGAGCTGACCCTGGCGTCTGCGCTCCTGCCTCCGCTGCTGGAAGAATCCTGCGGCAGACTCGGAGAGCTGGGCCTGGATTTTGGCATCGATGCCGGAGGGAGAATCTATCTGCTGGAAGCCAATTCCAAGCCAGGGCGCACGGTGTTCCGGCTGACGGGCGACCGCCGGGCTGCTAGACTCGCCGCCGAGAACCCGCTGCGCTATGCGCGCCATCTGCTGCTTACCTCAAGCAGCTATCACAAGCTGCCTCCCGGGCAGCTCCGTTCACACGGGAGAATGATATCTATGGTTCCAAAGGAGGATTCATAAATGGGTCTCACTTTTTGCAATGTACACTTCACCAAGCAGCCTGATCGAGTAGTATATGTCTCGGGTGAACTGATGAGAAGCCTGAAATTATCCGGCAAGAAAAATATCCGCCTGCGCCTCGGAAAAGATGCTATCCCGGCCACGATCAAGCCGATCAAGCGTGCCGGCAAGCACCTCTTCCTGGCCTCTGGCGTCAAAAGCGCCATCAAGGTCCCGAAGTCAGGCGGCGTCTACCTGCGCAATCTGCAGAATGACGAGGTGCAGCTCGGGCCGCTGGTCGGCGTGCTCTCAGACGGACCCGCCTCCGCTGCGCAGCCCTTCGGCTCCCGCACCGGCTTCATCAAGCAGCTGCTGCGCGAAGGCAGCAACAAATGCTACATCTTCGCCTTCATGCCCAGGGATATCGACTGGCAGCAGGAGCAGGTCAACGGGTATTTCCTGACACCAAGCGGCCGCTTCGAGCGCAAGCTGGTGCCCCTGCCGGATGTCGTCTATAACCGCCTGCCCAGCCGCAGAGCTGAGACCTCCCCTTACATTAACCAGCTGCGGGAACGCTTCGGACGCAAGAAGATTCCGTACTTCAACTGGAGCTTCTTCAACAAATCGGATGTCTACCGGCTGCTGGAGAACGACGGGGCAGCGAACCGCTTCGTGCCTGAAACACACAGTAACCCCAGCTCCGAACAAATGCGGGATATGCTGGACCGTCACCACTTCGTCTATTACAAACCGTCTGCCGGCAGCCTGGGACACGGCATCTACCGCCTGACCTACCTGCCGAAGAAAGGATATTTCGCCCGGTACCGCAGGAATGGCAAGAACGTGCTGCTGCGCTTCACCAGCTTCGACAGCCTGATGCGTATGCTGCGGGGACGCCACGGGCAGAGCATGCAGAACTATGTGGTCCAGCAGGGCATCCGCCTTATTGAGATTGACAGCTGCCCGATTGATTTCCGCTTCCATATGCACAAGAACGGCAGCAATCAATGGGTCGTGGTTGGGATCGGTGCCAAAAAAGCCGGACGGGGCAGTGTCACCACCCACCTCAAGAACGGCGGAGCATTATTGACCCCGCAGCAGGCCCTCGGCCGAGTGTTCGGGGCCAGATCAGATGAAGTGCTCCAGCGCGCCAAGACCACTGCCGTCAAGCTCGCAGAATCCCTGGAGATCCAGCACCGCCATCTGCTAGGCGAGATCGGATTCGATCTCGGCATTGACCAGGATGAGGATATCTGGATGTTCGAGGCCAATGCCAAACCGGGACGCTCTATCTTCCGCCACCCCTCCCTGCGCGCTGAGGGCAAAGCTTCCATTGAGCACATCCTGGAGCATTGTCTGTATCTCAGCAAATTCCGCAGGAGGGATGACTTGTGAACAGCCGGATACCCGATCCCAGCAAGCCTGTAATCGCCATTCTGACCACCAGTGACCGGCTTAAGCAGTTCCGCGGCAACCGCAATAACTTCCGCGACATTATCCGTACCGGCAGAGAAATGGGCTATATGGTCTATGTCGTCACGGTCCGTGACCTGAAGCTGAATGAGCCGACTGTGACCGGCTACATTCCTTCCGCCAGCGGGAAGATCTGGTATGCCGTGCCTGTTCCTCTGCCGCAGGTCATCTATAACCGGATTCCCAACCGCGAGGAGGAGGAGAAAGCACCGGTCGCGCGCAAAATCGCCGAGTGCCTGGAGCATCCTGAGATCTCGCTGTACAATCCGAGCTTCTTCAATAAGTGGAATCTCTTCGAGTGGCTCAAGGAATCCAAGGCCACCTCGCGGCATGTGCCCAAAACCCGCCGTCTGCGCAGTGCAGCTACCCTTACCGCGATGCTGAAGAATCACGAGAGCCTCTATCTCAAGCCGGAAAAGGGCAAGGCGGGCAAAGGCATCATGCGGCTGGGATACCGGCCGGACACTCTCCTGCCCTACCGGCTGCAGATTCAGAGCGGCAAAAAAAATACGACCTACAAGGCCGCGTCTGTCGAACGGCTGTGGGCCCGGATCGGCCGGGAAAAAGGGTCCGCCCGCTATATTGTCCAGCAAGCCATCGTGCTTGCCGGACACCGCGGCCGTCCCTTCGATCTGCGGGTGCTGCTGCAGAAGAACGGCCGGGGCGCCTGGGCGGTAACCGGCATCGGTGCCCGCCTGGCCGGGGCCCGCAGCATCACCACCCATGTGCCGCGCGGCGGCAGCATCGAAGACCCCTCCAGCATGCTGGAGGGAACCTTCGGGCCCGAGCAGGCAGAGGTTATCCTGAAGAATGTCTCTACGACGGCGCTGCTGGTTGCCCGGCAGATTGAGCGGGCTTCCTCCAGCATGCTGGGCGAGATGTCGATGGACCTCGGGGTCGATGAAGAAGGCGGAGTATGGTTTTTTGAAGCCAATTCACGCCCGATGAAATTCGATGAGCCGGCCATCCGCAAGCTGTCGCTCGAACGCATTTTCCAATACGGCAATCATCTGTCCCGCCAATCCAAATAATCCATTATCCGTCAAAGGAAGTGACACCATGCAGATATCCTCACTCTACGACAGCAATCCCGTACAGTGGGAATCCAGGCGAACCGGATTTCTTGAGTTCCTGAGGGAGTATGGGGAGCAGCGGATTACCCTTCGCGGGTGCAGGAGGCTGGCCCGGCTGACACCGGATCAGCTCGCCCTGCCGGGAGTCTCCCTGCTCGTTGCTACGGTGCGGGGGCAGAACGGCCGCCAGCTCGCAGGCGTCAGCTTCGTGTCCGGCTTCGGCAAGGAGGCCTGTGTAGTCGCCGTTCATCCCCTGTACCGTAACAGGCATACAGGCACAGCCTTGCTTGCTGCACAGCTGGAGCGCCTGGGGCAGCTGGAATGCCATGTCGCCTGCGACAATGCAGCCAGCCTCAAGATGTGCTTCAACATCGGCCTTGCCGCTGTTGACCTGGTTACCGGCCCAACAGGCAAGCCCACCCTGCTCTTGCGTTCCCCGGGGAGCGCAGTTGATCCCGCCATTCTCCCGCAAGGAGGTGAACTCCTGTGCCAGAGCCCGTCCTAGGCATCCTTACCCTATATTTGAACGACGCCAAGCAGCTTGAAGAGAAGAGCGTATACCGGAGGATGATTATCGAAGGCAGCCGGATCGGATTGGATGTCTTTGTGTTCACCCCGGCAGATGTACATGTCAGCAAGGACCTGATCCATGCCATGGTCTATGACGTCAAAAGCGGAGTCTGGTCGCGCAAATGGCGCTCCTTCCCCAATATGATCTATGACCGCTGCCGGATTCAGCGCAGCCAGCGCTTCCAGCAGCTGCTGCGCTTCCGCGCGCGGTACAACCATCTGACCTTCCTGAACCGCCCGCTGCGCAATAAATGGACGGTGCACCAGACCTTCTCCCAGCGGAGCCGCTTCCGGCCCCATATGCCGGAGACGCTGCTCTACCAGTCTTCTGCCGATCTGCACCGGATGCTGAAATCCAGCCCCGTTGTCTATGTGAAGCCGATCAACGGCACCGGCGGGCGCGGCATCCTGCGGATTGAGCGGCAGCGGGAGGGCAAGTCCCTCTTCGATATCCAGGGACGCCGCCAGAGCCGCCAGATTATCGCCCCGCGCAAGGTGTCGCTGAACCGGCTGGAGACCATCGTCCGCCAGTGGTGCATCAGCGGTAAATTCCTCGTGCAGCAGGGCATCCCGCTGCGGCTGCCCAGCGGCCGGTTCCACGATTACCGGATGCTGGTGCAGAAGAACGGCCAGGGCGACTGGGAGTTCACCGGCATGGCCGGCCGGGTAGGCGCCGCCCGCAGCGTCACCTCGAACCTGCATGGCGGCGGGCATGCCATGAAGGCAGAGACGCTGCTGAAGCAGTGGCTCGGCAGCGAAGAGCGTGCCGACAAGGCCATGCGCGCTGCTGAGAAGCTGGGGATCGAGGCTGCCGCCTATCTCGAAGACAGCTTCGGCGCCCTCTGCGAGCTGGCCCTGGATCTGGCCATTGACCGCGAGGGCCGGATCTACGTGCTGGAAGTCAACCCCAAGCCCGCCCGCGAGGTCTTCGCCCGCTCCGGCGACAGCACCACCTACCGCAAAGCGCTGGTCCGCCCGCTGGAGTACGCAATGTGGGTGTATAAGAATAAGAACACGCCTAGTTCGTCTAAGGTGGTTGAGGAGTAGAAGATTGTTAATCTATAAAATGACAAGTGCCCCTCCGTATATGCGGAGAGGCGCTTGCTGTTTATTTTTTGAATTTTAGTGCACCACGTAGTTGCCTACATTTAAATCAGCATTTTTGGTGAACGTTTTTGAAAATATGCAGCATCATTCATAGCTACTTCTTTGAAATATGGGATTGAAAACAATATAACTGAATGTGCGTATGTATAACTTTGTCCCCCTCCAATTGAACTGAATAAAGAAAAAATCACTACAATGATTACACTAATTGATATAATTCTTTTCATTGTAATAACCCCTCTTCTTTTCTTACTTTAATCAAATAATACAAGATCAAAATGAACTGAAATATAAAAATGCTAAATGGGAGCAGAATGAGCATTTCCACCTGATATTCAGGAAAGAATTTAATCTCAACCACTGCTTGCTCATACTCTCCGCTCCTTTGTATTGCTTTGGAAAATAAAATTAATAAAGAACTCGGTAAAACAGTTAATAGAAACCAGGTAATATGATATTTTATCCTCCGCGTTTTTACATATAAAAACGAATTAATTAAAAGTAAAAACAGTGGCCCAAGGTACATCTTTATTGAAAAATTCAATAGCTTTATTCCCCAACCCTCTATTCTTATCCTTAGAAAATAAATTAAGAATAGCTGTAGTCCAATAGCCAACAGTACATAGAGAATGGCTTGGAGTATTGTTTTTAATGCTCTCACATTTCATCACCCATAGCACAAAAATAAAAACTATTTGTATTACAATATATATAACAGGAACGATAATTACTAATTCAAAAAAACCACTGTCAAAATTCAAATCTATAAAATAATTTTCAGTAGGTTCATTTTCTCTACTGTTATAAAAAAGTATTAGAAGACTAACACTAGGGACTGTGCTTATGCAAAACCATATTAGGTTACATATAAGCCTTTTTGTTAGTAATGAAATCATGCAAGTTGCATACAACAGGATAATTAGAACGAAAGAAACAATAGATGCTTGTCGTACTGCTTCTTCCTCCCATACTTCTGACTTCAGATTCAAAAAACGAATAACAAATAAATGTATAAACACAATAAAGATCACTTGTAAAATCGCTTTTACACTTACTAAAAAGAACTTTTTTATTTTATTCACACCTCACAATTAGGTAATATAGTTACCCTTCCCTTATGTTTGCCGTAATCCTATAATCGGAACGATTATCCGCTGGTATGAAGGTAATAATTATTCAGGATGCTGCCGTAAAGGTAGTTGCAGAGCAGCGTTACAACGGCCGTTATAAACACCTTCTTTTATGTAATGGATTATTTATTCTCTAACCCTAAATCCCCGCATATTTTATAAGGTTCACAGTAGCTAACGCTTTTATCTATATTTATTACGAAATCTATCAGCAATCTTTCATTACTATTCTCGAAAATTTTCAACCTGACATCTTCTCCATATGTTAAACCAAGTAACTTGTCGACATCTTTTTTCTTAATCTCTTCATTGGTAGTTTTATTCAATACGACAACGTTAATATTTCTTATCTCCTTGAACCTTTCCCTACTTTTATTAACATCAACTGAATACGGTAGTTTTTCTTGTTCCGCCATTACCTCTACTTTTTCAATAAACTTTTCATTGTTCGAAACGCTAATGTTAGAAAGTTCCCGCTGTACTGATGATTTTGCTTCGGCAAGCCAAGGTGTAATGAAAAAGAAAAGAACGGTGGTCCCAAAACAAATAGCAAGCAAAAGGGGTAGTTCTTTTTCTATTAGGTGCTTTGCAAAAAAAAGATAGGCTATAATACATAACAACAAAAGGGTAGCGTAAAAAAATAAAGAATCATAGTGAGTTACTGTGAATAGGTCGCCACTACCAGTAGAAAAGATTATCCCTATAACTAAAAACCAAATACCTACACCCATGGCTGCGCTTAAGGCAATAAAAAATAAACTCATTATCATTTTATTCTCCGGTTAAATTGAATTTTTTCCTTTAATTATAATTATCGGGCCCTCCCTATTAATCTTGTATATTAATGTTAAATTCCGGAGGTAGAAAAATTGAGAAAGACACTTTTCCTATTGATACCGTTGTTGTTATTATTGGTCCTTGAATTCTCCAGCACTAATAAACGCAATCCGAATATTTATCTTATTCGAAACAATTATGTGGGATGGGTGCAGATTATTTATAATCAAGAGGGGTTTAACGCTATCGAAAAGGATAACGGAAAATATATTTTTACCATTCCTGAGTCTGGAGTATTAAAAACTTCCACTCCCGATGTTGAATATGGCGAGTCGGTTAGTAATTCCGGTAAAATCGAGGGGCCTACGGTGCAGCGCTTTTTTGTAGGAACAGAAGCTGAGCTTCAAAATCATACTGCTCCTGACTATCCTGTTGAATTAATGAAATGAGTTTAATCCGCTTGAATACTTAGATGAAGTGTACCGTTGTTATGCTCATTAAGCAGCTTTGAGAAAAGTTGGCTAGAGTAATCTATTTTACGTTCAGGAAATTCACCGGTAAGTACAATTTTCAACATCTGAAGCAGACGCTTGCCCGTCAGTTCCGTAGGCCCGGAAGACCATTGTCTGATACTGGGATACAAATAGATCAGGCCGCTGTAACGAAAGGCTGCCCTCAATCTTTCGTAAAAATCAGCAAAGCTAAGAGCTACACCGTTTGAGATGAGTTCCTTGTAATACATTCGAGAATCCTCCTGGTTGAAATAACTGACCAGATCGATATAAAAAGGGGCATAATGACACCACCCGAAATCAATGATATACGGCTCTCCATTATATTCACGGACATGTGAACCATCTGCTGGCTGCAAATCACCATGCGTAAGGGTTAGGCTCTCCTTCTCTCTGTATAAGGCCGCCATATCACGCGCAAAAATGCTGGCTTTCTCACGCAGTAATGGCAGATAAGCGCCAAATTCCCGGCTAAAATCCGGGTTTTGTACAGTGAGCGCTTCAAAGTGATCCACAGACAATGTCGTAATCACATAATCCTCCCAATACTTACGGTCAGCGTGGGGAAGCCAAGACATCTCAGAACCTCTACGCAAATTACGGGCATGGATTCTGGCCAGTGCCTCTGCAACCCTCGGTGTCCAATTTGGACCCAGCGGAGCCATCTTGATTCTCCCCAAATCCTCCATCGCCATCCACTTAGGCTCATCTGTCCGAGTGTCCGCAGAAAAGGCTGCTGGCGTGTTCCGGTGTCCCTGGTCAGTTAACCGTTTCATAGCCATTCTCTCTTTCAGGGCCGCTTCCTTAAAAATCATACTTTCCCTTTGACCATTTTCATAAATAATTCCTATGCGGCGCACTTCCGCACCGGACCATCCGCGTTCGTCTTCTGTCATAGATCCTAGCTCCAAATGCCGGACCTTTCCCTGCTGAAGCATATCTGCTAAACCTTGCGCAGCAATAAGCATGTGAGATTCCACTTTAATTCACCTGCCAATCTAATTAATACGCGAATTATTTAAGCAGTTCACTCAAACTCTCAGGATTAAATACCCACTCCTTCCCCTCTGCATCAACCATAGTAATTTGCTCAGGCGGATTCTCCAGACTTTTTCCCCTCACTACAAGCTGCCCTTCCCCTTCGATTTCGTACTTTCTGATATACACTCCTGAACCGATATCTTCAAAAGCATACTGGTCAAAGTCCTTCCAATGCAGTGAGGCTGCTTTTTCAGACAAGCTCTTTAATTCATTTATTGGAATATTTCCGCTTACGCTTACTTCGGAGCCATAAGTCTCTTTCCAATGCTCAAGCCACTGTGAATACTCCATCCCATTGATCTCTTCCAGTGTCTTCCCTTCAATCGAATACTCGCCGGCGGCGGTCTGCTCATCAGTCTGTTTCCCAGCGGTGTTCGGATTATCGCTACAGCCAACCATGGCTAGCAGCACGAGACCTAGAATAAGGGATACAACTGCATATGAAGTTAGTTTTCTCATGTAGATAATACTTTATTTGGGATGTTAAACCAATGAACTTGTCGATCATTTAATTACACACCTTGTATAACCAATACACCTATTGTATACTCCAATCAAAGGAGCGATGACATGCGAAAAATAAAGCGAATCACGTTAATCACAGGGATAGGGTTACTGAGCCTGATTGGGATTGCTGTTCTTGCGGTCAACGCTTTTGTAATCCAAAGACCGGTCACTACAACCCCTGTCATCGCAGAAGCGAAGCCATACGAGTGGAATAAGGTGAAGCTGGGCGGGAATACCGTTTCCAGTGATGGATCGGAGTATTTCATCTGGACGAAGAGCGGTGAGAGCAACAACTGGATCATCTTCTTTTCCGGCGGCGGGGTCAGCTGGGATGCCCGGAGCGCTGCCCACCCCATTAAACTTATGAACTTTATTAAAGGCGGAGATACAGGCAACTATTTCGCTGACATTCCGTTCTATATGCTGACTTTGCTGGGTGGGATGATGGATACGGACAACCCGGATAATCCTTTTCACGGCTGGAATGTGGTCTACCTCCCTTATTCCACAGGTGACTTCCACATTGGTAACCGCACTGTTACGTATCCACGGGAGGACGGCAGCACCTTCACCATGCGGTATAACGGGCGTACTAATGTGAGAAGCAGCCTTGACTGGATCTATGCGAACGTGGCTAAGCCCGATAAGCTGCTGATTGCAGGAGAGAGCGCCGGCGGATTCGGGTCAGCCTTCTGGGCGCCCGAGATTGCTTCACATTACCGGGATTCTGAGATCTTTCAGTATGCGGACAGCTCCTTCCTGAAGTCAGACAAGTGGCCGAATGTGATGAAGCAGGAATGGAACTCGGATTTCGTTAAAAGCTTCGGATACGAGCCGGAGGCAGATATCATCGGGGCTGCTTTTCGGGCGAATGGCCGGCTGCTGCCAGCAGGTACAGTGCTTTTACAAGCCTACTCGGTATATGATGAGATTCTGATTCACTTCCAGAACAAGATTAACGACTACAGTGGTCCACGGGACCAGAAGCTTATTAAAGCGTGGTCAGAGGAAATGCGGCAGTCGGTAGCTGCTCTAGCTGCAACGGTCCCTGATTATTATTACTATCTGACGGATTACGGGCTGAATGCCGAGAACGGGACGACCCCGCACACTTTTTCCACCCGGGAGACCTTTTATCAGGCGGAGCAGGATGGTGTGAAGCTGGTGAAGTGGCTGGGGGATGCGGTCAATCAGCAGAAGCGCTATTCGGTAGGCAGTGAGTTTTTGGAGGCTCCGGCAACCGCTCAGGAGTAGGTCCAGCCGCAATATTTTAGCAGGAAGACAGGAGAGAGAATCATTGAATTTACGTGAAAAGCAAATGCAAATGACTAAAGAGCTCATTAAGGAGGCCGCGCTGGGCCTATTCTGTGCTCAGGGGATCGAACGCACGGATATGACACAGATCGCCGGACAAGCCGGTGTCTCCCGCCGCACACTGTACCTCCATTATAAGGATAAGGAAGATTTAGCTGCCGAGCTCTATGTGGATAATCTGGAGCGGATGTTTGGCCGGCTGTTGTTTGATTTTGATTTTGCCCGGCCTGTTCAATCCCTGGAGAAGATACTGGATCAATATCTGGCGCTTAGAGAGCATGAAGAGGCGTTGATCTATTATGATGCTCTTTTTGGAGTGTATTACAGCACCCTGTCCAAGAATCCGGCGGAGTTGCCTGATTTCAAGCGAGCTATGGAGGTCTGGTATTCCCGGTACATAAACCTTGAGACCGCAGCGGTGGCTCCTGAGCATCAAAAAAAGTGGCTGGATCTTCTGCAGAAGTCGACCCACCTGTATTTCATGTATTTACAAAAAGCTGTTATTCTGTCCCATCAGCGGGGCGGTGCCGTTACGGAGGAAGACCGGGCAGCGGACCGGCAATTCAAGGATTTCATTATGGCTGGGGTGCGGGGAGCCTGACGTCCATCGTTACTCTTTGGATAATATCATAAACCACATGGAGGCCCACAGGAGTAACTGAATGACCGAATAGACAACGGGAAAGAACCACATTAATTCCAAATAACCCTGTTCAAAATGAAATACAATAAATGCAGATTCGCTAGGCTCAGCGCCTGCAGCCTCTTTTAATTTAAACAGAATAGCAACACTGGGAAGTAGACTGATCAGGAACCAAATCAGATTGTACCTGAGCTTCTTTATTTTCAACGACCGGATACAAGTTGCGTAGAGCAGGAATACAGGAGCACAATAGGTCAATACCATTTCCATTCCCTCTACTTCCTGCCACTCCTCCGTTTTTATTCTCAAAAAGGTGATTATCCCTAAATGTAAGATAACAACCAATGCAACCTGTGCTATTGCTTTCATCCTAAGATACATCTTCTCGCTCAATGGATCTCCTCCGCGATTATGAATTCTTCGTTTTGAAAATTTTCCCTTCCTACCAAATTATCGGTTCCTCTTCATCATTTATGTATATTGCGGCATGCCGAAAAGCCGTTTTCTCCCCCCTTGATCCGGGCAAAAAAACGGCTTAGGCAGAATCAGGCCTGCCAACCTTTAACTGAGCTGCATACTTGTAAGACAGGTATCGTCACTCTCAAACGTGGAGATCTCGGACGTAGCCTCTTTGCCCTCATGAGTAATGGTCAGCTTGTAGTTCTGATCACGCGGCAGCCATAGGTCGATGAAGCCGTTCGGCTGGGATTTGACGGTCTGGTTCATGATCTCCTTACCGTCCGCGTCTTCGACCGTTACCCCAAAGGATTGGCCAACCATCTCTCCCTGGCAGCCGGTCAGGCTGTGGGTGGCACAGGGATGCGTCTTGTCCAGATAAGGAGCGACCGATAAGAAAAATTCATCCTCCGGCAGCCCATAGACTGCTTCGTTAGAACCGCCGTTGTCCACGATCAGCTGGGTCGAGGTAATCGAAGCGGACTCCGCCGTTAAGGTGCGTGAGCTGAAGTCAGCGACCATTTGCTTGATGTCCTGACTGGCAGACTGGCCGCTGCCCGGAGTCGTGGCAACCTCCGTTGTCTTCGTTCCCCCGCTTCCCGTGTACAGGTAGATTCCCAGCGCTGCAATAACTGCACAGGCAGCCGCTACTATTTTATTGTTCATACTATAGATTCAGCTCCTTGTAGATGGCATTCAGCCCATTTCTTCCCGCAGATCATGCTCCATGAACAGAATATCACGTTTCATTTCCTTCATGCTAGCTCTGGAGATCCGTCCGGCCTCGAACATCAGCTGAATGTTGTCACGCTCCAGCTGAATCCCCGCGCGGGACAGCTCGTGCAGCGACTCTTCGAACTCCCGCTTCGTAGCAGAGATAGACTCCTGACGGGTCAGTCTGAGCCGCCCCCGCTCATAACGAAGAATCAGGGAGCTGATTACTTCAGGCTCCATCTCCCCCGTATTCTGCAGCTCTCTCAGCTGTTCAAGCACGTAAGCGAAAATCCCGGACTGCAGCCGGTTCGATTCCTCACGCCGCTCCTGCGCGTTTAAGCGGACCTGCTGGATGACACCTGTGATTTCTTCCCAGCTTTTGAATGGAATCAGGTCATTCTTGTATTGCGGATCACGGGTGTATACGAACAACTGCCGATTCAGCCTGTTCAGATAGCGGTAGGCCGTGTACGGGTTCACCTCGTGCTGCTTGAGCGCCTGCATGATGTATTCCCGCTGCCACTTGAGCGCTGTCACCCCAAGCTTCCGTTCCATTTCCTCAGCGTCATCATTCTTCTTCAGCAGGCGGATTCTGGCATTGTAGGTGCCGGTCAAATGATTCAAAGCCATCCGGGACTGGGACTGATCTGTCGCCTGCTCTTGCAATCCGGCAACTACGTTGCGCAGAATTTCGATTTTGGCCTCGGCCTCCTCAGCATTATGCTCCGCTTCATGAGCTGAGCCAAGCAGCAGCGGCAGCAGAAAGTTAGACGCCAGCAGGGTCCACAGAATGACACCCGCCGCCAGGAAAATAATCAGGTCTCGCGCGGGAAAGTAAGAGCCGTCATCCAGGAAAAACGGCAGTGACATCGTACTCGCCAGGGTAATCGTACCTCGAACCCCCGACAACGTGAGAATGAGCGCCTTTTTGAATTCCAGCTTCCAGGGTCCGCGCGGCTCCTCGCCTTCGGGAATATCCATGACCAGCATCCAGATCAGCCTCAGACCGAGGACAGCAGCGGTTAATAGCAAGGTATACAGGATAACCTGGACATTGCCTATATCCGGATTGTTCCAGACCGTCTTAATAATCTCCGGCAGTTGGGTACCGAGGAGCAGGAACACCAGACCGTTCAGGACAAAGATAATGACCGCCCAGGTACTTTTGGACACGACGCTCAGCTTGGCTACCTCAGGATTCATCTGCTTGTAGCTGAAGGAATGGGCGATCCCTGCACTGACCACTGCCAGAATGCCATTAACCCCGAGCTCCTCAGCAGCCATAAAAATAGCAAACGGCGTCAGGATCTCAATCAGCATATGTAACGTGACATTCTCCATCCCCAGCCTGCGCAGCCAGCGGACGATCCCGTATTTAATGAGCGTGAGCACAAGGCCCAGCACCACACCGCCAAGCGAAATGGAGATAAAGCTCAGACTGGCCGTTTTGAAAGAGAAGGCACCTGTAACCATAGCCGCGACTGCAAATTGAAAGGATACCAGACCCGATGCGTCGTTAATCAACGATTCTCCTTCGAGAATTTGCATCGTCTGATGGGGAATTTTCACTTTTTGCTCCAGTGCGCCCACAGCAATCGCATCCGTAGGAGCCAGTGCCGCCGCCAGCGCGAACGCAGCCGCCAGAGGCAATACCGGCAGCAGCCAGTGCAGGAAATATCCCAGCACCCCTACCGTTAGAAAAACCAGCCCCAGTGCCAGCAGCAATATCGGCTTTTTCAGCTTCCATAAGGCCACTTTATCGGCAAGCCTGCCGTCATTGAACAGCAAGGGGGCAATGAATAATAACAGGAACAGCTCCGGGTTCAGCTCCAGCTCGAAATGCAGGGGCAGCCAGGTCAAGGCCATGCCCAGTGCAATCTGAATAATCGGCACGGAGAGCGAGGGGATGAAGCGGTTCACCAGATTAGACAGCGACACGGCTGCCAGCATCAACAAAATATACTCAAATAATTCCAATCGCACAAACCTCCATCTCTGCACTTGCGTGTGCAGATACTAAATTACGTTATGTATGTAAACTCAGTATAAACGATCTGGGAGGAAATATCCTTTTGGCGGCTGTTATAGATTACGAATAAACGGGTAATGTCCAGACATCGATAAACCATTTATTGCCACCTGCGCAGGTGCCAGCGTATAATTAACTCAGACGAAGAGCGTCCCAAGCCATCGCTGGCAGAGGGGCGTTCTTTTTTTGTCAATATGAAGGGGGAATACATATGGAGTTTGAAAAAGCGCATCAGCTGCTATTGGACCGGCATTTGTCAATCCGATCAGGGGAGCGCAGAGGCCGGCTGTCACGGGGACACCAGTATGCTGAGAAGCTGATGCTGCGCAATGTCTGGTGGCCGCTATTCGGCAACCTGGATGACCTGCACCCTGAATATGAAATCTATGACTGGAACCGTAAATCACAGTTTCTGGATGTCGCCTTTCTCCCCTCCTACGGGAAATTCGGTCTGGAATGTGACGGTTATCAGAGCCATGTAAAGGATATGGACCGGGAGAAATTCAGTTACTCGCTTAACCGTGATACATTCTTGAGCGGAATGGGCTGGAGAATCATCCATTTCTCCTTCGATGATGTACAGAACCGCCCGGAAATCTGCAGGATGCTGCTGCAAATGGTCATTACCCCTGCCTTGCTCCGTAACCCGTCCGGGCAGTCTCTCTTACCGCTGGAACGAGAGATCCTAAGACTATCCTGGAGTCAAAAGAAGGGCTTACGCCCCAAAGATGTGATGCTCCAATACGATGTGAGCTTTCGGACAGCGCGTAAACAGCTGCAGGAGTTGGTCCGTAAAGGCTTTATGCGCCCAGTGATCCAAAGCACTTATGTATGTTATTACGAGCCGGTAGAAGGATTATCCGATTGGTTTCTGTAGTGATTGGGGTTATGGGGAGCTCGCCCGCTGAGGAGCAAAGTAGGTTTGTTAACTAGTTTAGAGTAGATTAGTTGGGTGAGCTGTGAGCTAGTGAGGGGTGGGGTGAGGTGAGGTGCGGATGCCGAAGGCAAACTGAAAGTGTTGCAGAAAGTGCAACTTAGCCATCCAGATACCAGAGTGTGCGGCAGAATTGTTGCAGGAAATGCAGGAAACTCAACGTTAAGTTACTTAAATGCAGAGTAATCCTGCTTTTTGTGCAACATTTGCCGATTGTAGTCTCTCAAGGAGAAGGTATGTTGCATTATGTGCAGGAATTGACCTCTAACAGGAAAAACCGCCCTCACCCTTATAAAAGATCGGGCGAGGGCGGACATTGCCTACCTTATTAAAGTTTCTTCCCAGTAGTAAAGCTCACTCCTAGCTTACTCCTTGCTTATTCCAGGTACGCCGGATTACAGCTCAGCAGCAACGCTGTTATCACACAACGCAATCAGTTCATCGAACGATGAGATAATGACATCCGAGCCCTTCAGCTCATCCTGCCGCCCGAAGCCGGCATAGGCACAGCCGATAACGGTCTGTCCGTTGCCCTTGCCCGCCTCTACATCGGAGGAACGGTCCCCGACCATCCAGGCGCTGCCAATCTTGTGATTGTCCAGCAGAAGGCCGAGTAGCTCGGTCTTGGTTGCCGTGCCCGAGCCGCCTGCGCTGTACAGCCCCTCGAACAGGTCCTTCAGCCCGTGCACGACTACTATGCTATGAATATAATCCTCCAGCCCGTTGCTGGCGACGAACAGCTTCACTCCGCGCGCATGCAGGGCACGCAGCGTCTCAACTACCTTAGGGTACAGGACCGTCCCTCCGGCTTCCAGCCCCTCAATCTCCAGCTGCAGGAGCAGCTCATCCGCCCGGCGGTGCACCGCCTCATCCGCTTCCGGCATTACGTTCTTCCAGATATCTGCAAGCAGCATGCCCAGACTGCCCAAGATGCGCTCCTCGGGCGGAGTCGGGCCGGAATGCAGGCCTTCTTCCCGCAGGATATCGAACATTTTATGATAGGCGGGCAATAACAGGCTTTCTGTCTGGAACAGCGTACCATCCATATCAAATACGATGGCTTCCGGCTGGTTTAAGTTCGGCAGCGGTCTGTTCCCCGCCTGTGTCTGTTCTTCGTTGCTCATGAGGTGAATCATCCCTTCCCATTGTTCTTCGGTCACACGACCTAATGATATAGGAAGCAGCTGATGTTGTCTACGAACCCCTAATTAGAGAAAGGGACCACAGTGCAAACACATGGAGTGCTTACACCGCGATCCCTTCTGTTCATACTGCATACTGCCTCAGAGCCTTAACTTATACGTTGTCGAAGCTTGAGATCAGTTCATCGAGAACATCTTTGCTGACCATTTTACCCTTGAAGTTGATCAGGTTCTCGGAGCTTCCGGAGAAGATGCAAGTAGGTTCATATTTTCTGAGAATGATCTTTTCGCCGTCCACAAAAATTTCGAGCGGATCCTTTATGTCAATTCCCATTGTTCTGCGAAGCTCAATCGGAATCACAATACGTCCCAGTTCATCTACTTTTCTTACTATGCCAGTTGCTTTCATCATTATGCATCCTCCCTTGAAATAACACTTGGATCATCATTGCGTGTTAAAAGCTATCAAAGCTTCTAATAAGTAGAAATGATTACTCTATAATTGCATTGTAAAGTGCTATTTCTTTCCTGTCAATTTTATTTCTACATCTTTTGATATTTATCGACAAAAAATTCGACAAAGTTTAGAGTTTTTTCGACAAATCTATAACCGAAACCGTTTTATATCCATTTTATTCTTTTCATTCAATTTTTGCCCGATATTCTGCGGGGGCATGGCTGATGCGGTTCTCCTCTTAGCTTACGGCTGCTCCTTTGGAACTATGCTCTTCCTTTACTTGACAAGAAAGATATACAATCTATATATTTTACGTAATATACTATATTGGAGTGTTTCCATGAGCAAAGAAGCTGAGAAAGAGAAAGCCGTCTATACCGTCATGGAGCATATGGCCAGTGTGCAGCAGAAGTCACAGGCGTTCATAGACCGGATTACGAAAAAAGGGTCCCTCTCACAGAATCAGATCATGCTGTTGTTCCTGCTGCAGCTCACCGGCTCTCTTAACATTACGGATATCTCAGAGCGGCTAGTCATTACGCCGGGAGCCGCTTCGTTCATGTGCGATAAGCTGGAGGATCTGGGATACATCGAGAGACTGCGCACGAAGGAAGATCGCAGAGTCGTCAATATTATTCTCACCGGACCAGGCAAGCAGCACATCCTTTCTCTGTTTGACACCTTTGCACTCACTGACCTCAGCAAAATCTCGGTGGCCCTCCAGCGAATTGATGAGCTGGTGGGCGGAATGTTAGAGTAACACCGGGGGCTATACTTGTTTGCGAGCACAATGTATACTGTTTTTCACATACATTCGGTCCATGTGCCAGCTTGCGAGAAACTATAGTTTCCTAATATACGGACAAACTGCATTTCCCTTAGGGAAGTGCAGTTTTTTTGTTGTACGAGCCGCAATTCAGGCGAAACCTGATTGTTGCGGTTGATAACATATTGATTAAATATTTCATTTAATATATATTATAGATACTAAAATATTAAAATGGCGGTGAATAAACCTATGTCTGCACTGAACCCGACACCTGCGCCCGATAAACCTCTTAAAATCAATGGCTCCCGAATCTGCCGGGGAGATCTGGACGCCTCCCATGTGGAGGTGCTGGGCCACCTGCATGTCAGCGGGAGCTTGACCACAGCGCGCCTGAGGCTTAGAGGAGAATGCTCCATAGGGTTGTCTTGCAACACGCAGGAGCTGAGCAGCTTCGGCAGTCTTCGCGTTAATGAACTCAAGGGCGTGAGCATCACGTCCAATGGATACCTGTCTGTCACCGGTGAGGCTGCCGGAGAAGAATTCAAGGCTGAGGGCTGCGTTCGTATAGACCGCTTGTCCTGCAGGGGCACCATCCGTCTCAAGCTGGGGGCCTTGTGCAAGATCAGACACATGACCTCTGAAGGTGATATTATCGTGTCTCCCTCCTCAAGGCTGCTCCCTGTTCCGCTCAGCCCTTTCCGCAAGCTGCGCTGCGAGACCATTGAAGGGGCTGATCTCACCCTGTACCGGACGCATGCAGACCTTGTGTGCGGACAGAATGTTACACTCGGACCGGGATGCTCCATCCGGGAGATCCGTTACCGGGACACGCTGACCATTCATCCCCTTTCCCGGATAGGCAAGATTATTCAGATAAATACATAACGATGGAGGTACACGACATGAAAACTTCTTCCTCTGGTGCAATGCCCAACCTGCTGAACTATCTGGCAAAAGGATTCGTCCTCCTCTTTGCATTGCCCGTACTGGGCGTCTGGACGGCCGGGAGCTTCATCTGTGCCATCATCGCTCCAATAGCGGGAATACTGCGGACCTTCGGAGTCAGTGCCATAGGGATGAATCTGCCCCCCTCCTATTCGGTCCCGGCCTTTCTCAGCTTGCCCTTCAGCCTGGTTCTCGCGTTCCTCCTTCTCTTGTCCTTTTATTACACCCGCCGTCTGCTGCTGAAAAGCCTAAGCTTCATCAAGTAGCAAGAAGGGGTATTTCAGCAGCCGTCCCCCGGTGCAGAAATACCCCTTCTTGTATACAAATGCCCCCGTATCAGCTGTTCAACCTCTCCTTGGCACGTGAAGCTGACCCTAGGAACGAAGCTCGAAGAGCCTCGCAGTCTTGCCGGCGGGCAGCGTAACGGTCAATCTGCCTTCCGCAGCGTTCCAGCTCCACTCCGAACCGTGTGCCTCAGGATACGCACACCGCGCCTCCGCCTCACGGCCCCTCAGCTCAGGAACGGGCAGCGTGACTCCAGCCGCTTCTCCGGCAATCCGCCATACAGCAATATAGCGGATATCTCCATGGCGCAGGCCGAAGCTGACCCATTCCCCTCCACTATCCGGCAGACCGAGCGGCCAGAAGGCGAAGGCTTGCGGAATGCAGGCACGGATAGACTTGTAATAATCCAGCGCCTCCTTCACCAGCGCCCGGCGCCTTGGCGTTAGCTCGGCCAGATGGCCGCTCTGGTGCACGCGAAGCAGCAGCGAGTTAACCATATTGAAAATGACCTCTTCATCGTCGCCTTCGCGCAGCGGATACGACCAGACCGCCGATTGCTCGGGAGTCAGTGCAGCCGGAGAGCCTGCGGCAATGGCAGCATACTTCACATAATCCTCCTGGTCACTGGTGGACTGGATGCTGTGGCGGCTGAGCATGGCGTAATCCATCCGCATCCCGCCGCTGGAGCAGTTCTCAATGACGAGCTGCGGATAACGGGCGAAGATGCTGTCCAGCCAGGCCAGATACGCGCGGTTATGCTGCAACAGGCCGTCTCCAAAGCTGTCTGCCTCCGTCTCCGTGCCAATACCTGCATTGATGTTATAGTCCATCTTGATATATCCGACGCCGTATTCCTCAACCAGCCGGGCAATCACGCTGTCGGCATGCTTGATGACCTCCGGATTACGGTAATCGAGCTGATAACGGCTGCGGTCCTTGACCCGCTTGCCATGGCGCATGAAGAACCAGCTGTCATCGGTCTCCGCAAGCTTTGGACTGTTGATGCCCATCACCTCCAGCTCCAGCCACAGACCCGGAATCATCCCCTTGCTGCGGATCACATCCAGCACATACCTGATGCCTTCCGGGAAGCGCTCAGCCGAAGGCTCCCACTCCCCGACCCCGTCCCACCATTCACCGGGAGCATACCAGCCTGCGTCGATGCAGAAGTATTCACAGCCGACTTCGGCAGCAGCATCAATCAGCGGCAGAAGCTTCTCCGTTGTCGGGCTTCCCCACAGACAATTCATGTAATCGTTGAAAATCACCCGCAGCAGCGCATTATCCTCATTCGGTCTGCGGATCAGCCGCCGGTATGCCGTAAGCTGCTCTGCCGCTTCGCCGAACCCGCCCTCTACTACACCTGCGGCCACCGGCACGGAGGTGAACACTTCACCGGGGGCAAGCTTCAGCCACCAGTGGTTGTCATGCTCCGTAGGCCCGCTGACCAGAAGTGTAAGCTGATCGGCCTGATCCGTCAGCTCCCAATGCCAGGAGCCGTTATGTTCAATCTGCCAGAACAGGCTGCTCCCGCTCTCCTGGTTGTGCAGTACGGCCATTGGCAGCAGCTCTGCCGCTGACCAGGACCCGGTATTGCTGGCGGCAATCCGCTTCGAGCCACGGTCGGCGAGATGGGACATGCCCAGCTCTGGAAGACTGTAGCTCTTCCATTGCAGCTCGCTCTGCCACCCGCTGTGAGCAATACTAACTTCAATCTTATCATTTCGGTCGCCGCTGCCCTCTTTGTCTACTCCAGTGAGTGCGAATGAAGAGATATACTCCACAGCCGCTTCTGTGTCACCGTCATTACTCACCACTGTCCAGGAACGTACAATCTGCACACCGGTATAGAACTGATAATGCTGTACCGCCTTCACACCTGTCAGCGGGTCAGCCAACGTAAGCTCCAGCTTCCGGCCCAGCGGATTCACCGTGTCCCTATGCCCGTCATACACCATCCGTAATCCCGGATAGGATGCGCGGTGTGTCCGCCCGTGATATTCCGCCCGGTCTTCCCCTGACAGCTGCAGCTCCAGCAGCCGGAAGCTTGCCTTATGCTTCTCTTCTATGCTCCCGGCTTCCAGCGGCGCTGCGCCAAAATGCAGCAGCCGCACATCCTGCTCCCCGGTAATTTCAATCGTAAGATAAAGCCCGTTCTCGGCTATGTCTATTAGCCTGCTGTCCATGTGTATTTGGCCTCCTGACAGATAATGTTGTCCTCGGTTTCTTGGTTTCTTGGTTTTCTGCCTCACCTGATATTGAGGCCATCTCTTCTGTTCGTAACTGCTGATTTCCAGCGGTGCTCGTGTAAGTGGCGAAGTAACGGAGGGAGGTTTGGAATTGGAGGAGCGGCAGCGGCCGGAAATCCAAAGCTCACGCAGTTACGTCCAGCCACTTACACCCTCCCCCGCCTAACAATCCGCGTTACATAGAAAGATGGCCTCTCAGCAATCCTCAGAGGCCATCATTAATCCTTATTTTTATTCCGCAGACCCGAATTGAATCCAGGCCTTCTGAATTTCATCAATCGCCTGATCCTTCGTCTTGCTGCCGCCGATATAAGCCTGCATCAGCTCACCGAATTTCTGGTGGAACGTATCCAGGGAATAGTTCACCGACAGGTCGCCGGATTTCTCCGTCTTCAGGATTTCTTCCATTTCCTTAGGCATTTGCAGGTCAGGCATCGGAGCATCCTTGATTGGAGGTATAACCTTCGCTACGTTAGAGAACCAGCTTTTCCCGTAGTCGGAAGTATACAGCCAGTTGAAGAACTCAACCGTTTCCGCTGCTACCGCAGAATCCTTATTGATCCGCAGTGCCTGGTCGGCACCGGTGATAATCTGGGACTGCTCCGGTTTGTCACTGACAGGGTACCCGGCGATGCCGAGGTCAAAGTCAGGGGTGATTTTCTTAATCGCTTCTTCATCCCACGCGCCTTTACCGGTCATGAATGCTGTTTTGCCCAGGGCAAAATCACTGACCTCAGCATTGCTGTCGCGTTCAAGCGGCTTGTCGGTTCCGTGCTTAACCGTTGTATCAATGAAGCTGAAGAAGTTATCGCTCAGCACCGGATGATCCTTGAAGGTCGTCTTCCCGGCAATGAAGTCCGCTACGAGCGTCTTGGCATCGGTTCCGGCATCGGTCGCTGCGGCGTCTACGAAGTGCTGGAAGATATGCTTCCATACCCACCACTCTTTGTAGGCGTTGGCGAAGGGTGTGATGCCCTTGGCTTCAAGCTTGGTGATCGCATCCTCCATTTCAGCAGTTGTCTTAGGCACTTGCGTGATGCCGGCATCCGCCAGCAGCTTCTTGTTGTACATAAGGACGAACAGGTTGCCCTTCACCGGCAGTCCGAGGACTTTGCCATCGGTAGAGCTCATGTTCGAGCGGACGGCATCCGTCATCGCTGCGGCCAGCGGCTCATTGGTCAAGTCAGCGCTGTATTCGGCAAACGTATCGATATCCCCGCCCGCCGTGGTCTGGAACACATCCGGTGTGCTGCCGGCGGCGATCTTGGATTTCAGCACCGTATTGTAGTCTGCCTGCATGATCTCCAGATTGATCGTAACATTCGGCTTCACCTTCTTGTATTCCGCAATATAAGCATTGAAGGCATCCGTGTATTCGGGAGAGGCGGTGAACATATTAATCGTGACGGGCTTGGCGGAATCCGTTGGTGTATTGCCCGCCCCGGCTGTTCCACCCGTGTTGTTAGCGGCATTATTAGTGTTATTTCCGCCGCAGCCGGCCAGCAGTCCGCCCACCAGCAGCAGACTCGCAGATAATGCCATGAATCGTTTTAACATGATGTTGCCCCCTTTTTCCTTATGCATCTTGTGGTCTTGCTCATCATTCTAAATAAAAAGAAAAAGGATAAGAAGGTACATAAGTGAACTTCTGAGGGTAAAAAAGTGTCCATGTAACCGTTTCACTTTTCTACCCCTGGCAGCCGCAGCCGGAATTCAGAAGGGGAGCAATCATAGTAATTGCGGAATGCCTTGCTGAAATAGTTCTTGTCCTTGTATCCCAGCATTTCAGAGATATCCTGAATTTTGAGGGCGGGATCGGCCAGCAGTGCTGTGGCTTTGTCCATCCTTACCTTTTGCACATACTCGTGAATGCCGTAGCCGTATTGTCCCTTAAAGAGCTTCATCAGATACTCTCTGCTCAGGAAATATTGTTCCGTGAACATCGATATCTTAATGTCCTCGAAATAATGGTTATCAATATACGCCTTAATATTCTCCAGCACACTGCTGCGGTCTCCGGCTACTGTCCGGCTGATCTCGCCCGCATAACGGTCGAAGATATCGTTAAGCACGCCCGCAAACTGCTCAAAGGAGGCAAAGTCGCTAAGAATGCCCAGGGATAACAGGCTGCTGTCCTTCCCGCTGCGGGTCTGCGGCGGCATAGCATCCAGCTCTGCAGCAATCTCACCCAGCAGCAAAATAAAGCCCTGCAGCGTACGGTCCGCCTCCCCGAGCGTGAACCCTTCCGTCTCTTGGCATTTGCGGATGAACTCACTGAGGATGCTGCGGGCATGGTTCACATTCCCGCTCTCCAGCGCGCTGCGGATCTGCGGCATCCGCCCGGTCAGGGAGGGAATATCCTTCGCTGCGGGATTCATCACATTGCCCTGCACAATCAGGCTGCCCCTCAGGCTGAGCAGGTCAACCATATCCAGTGAGGCTTTGGCCTGCTCATAGGAGGCGGCAATACTGAGCGAATCGCGGCAAGGCTCCCCGATTCCGCCTGCACAGAGGATTCCGAACAGCTCCTTCAAGGTAGAGGCTGCTTTCTTCATATGGTGCAGCGACAGGAAGGCCGCATCTGCTTCATAACCGCCCTTCATAGTGAAGATGGCAATGAACTCGCGCTCCCCCTTGGGGCTGGCGAAGCTGAACGACTCGAACTGCCCGTCCGTGTTCTCGTTCATGACATTCGTTACGGCAAATTGCAGCAGATCCCGGTCCCCGTGGAATCTTTCCTTACGTACCTGCTCCAGATTAAGCATCCGCAGCAGGCCGACAGCGAAATGGCTGGCTCCCCCGTCCACCCCGATCAGCGGGAGAAAGGCCTCATTGGACTGGGTCTTGAAGCTCCGGTCAATGATGGACAGATACATCTTCTCCTTCAGCTTCGGCAGCGACATATTGAGCGTAATATTGCGGCTGATGAACTCGCTCTCCCGCTTCCGCTTGGCCTCCAGCACCCCCACCGCCTTGCGCAGCGCATGGTTAAGATCTGTGCGGTTCACCGGCTTCAGCAGGTAATCCACCACCTTCGAGCGGATGGCCTGGCGCGTATACTCGAAATCATTATAGCCGCTGATCACAATCAGCAGCAGGTCCGGGAATTCCTGCTCGGCTATCTGCAGCAGCTCGGCTCCGCCCAGCTCCGGCATTTTCATATCCACCAGCACCAGATCGAACCGCTCACGGCGCAGCAGCTCAAGGCCCGCCTTCCCGTCTGTCGCCTCCCGCACCTCGCTGACACCAAGGCCCTCCCAATCCCCCAGGATATGGATCGCTTCGCGCAGCGGCTCCTCATCATCAATAATCAGCACTCTATACATGTTGTCCCACTCCTCCCCGCGGCAGCCGCATCTCCATTCGTGTTCCCTGCTCCGTGCTATGAATGACCAGACCTGACTCATCTCCATACAAAAGCTTCAGCCGGGTGTTCAGATTCTTCAGCCCGATACTCTCCATGCCGTCCTCCTCGTCCGTGTCCGCTGCGCGGTCCTCCCACTGCATCTGAAGTGAATTCAGCACCTGCTCCAGCCGTTCTCCGCTGATGCCCGGACCGTCATCCAGCACAGAGATGACGCTGTGTGTGCCGGTGATATGCGCCTCAATGGTGATGGTAACCGTACTTGATACCTTTTCCAGCGCATGCTTGATACAGTTCTCCACCAGGGTCTGGAGCGACAGCTTGGGGATTCTCAGCTCCATCAGGCTCTCATCCCAGGCGTACACCACCTGCATCCGGCTCCCGAACCGCGCCTTCTGCAGCGCCAGATAACGTTCGATATGCCGCAGCTCCTCCCTTGCCTGCACCACATCCTTGCCGCTAATGCAGTATCGCAGGGTCAGGGCCAGGTTGTCCACCATCTCGACAATATCATCGTTGTTGTTCTTGAGGGCCTTCGTTGAGATCGCCTGGAGCGCATTGTACAGGAAATGGGGATTAATCTCGGCCTCCAGCGCTTTCAGGACGGCGTTCTTTTCAACGATTTTCATTTTATAGCGTTCATTGATCAGCTCATTCGTCCTCTCGACCATCTTGTTGAAATGGCGAGACAGGTAGGCGATCTCATCCTTGCCCGCAACCGTAGCTTGCGCATCGAAGCTCCCCGTACTGAACCGCTGCATCTGGAGCGACAGATTCTTCAGCGGGTGGGTAATCCGGTTCGAGGTGAAGCTGACCAGCACCACAGAGACGATCAGGAACAGCAGGCCAATCGCCACACTTAACGTTCGCGTCGTTGTCGCCGCCTCATAGATTTGGGTGTAAGGAATCGGCTTGACGAGCTTCCAGCCCTCCTTTTGGCTGATATCGTAGATTACGAGGTATTTCTGCCCCTTGCCGGGCCAGGTTACGCGCCCCTTCTGCTCCGGTGTCAGCAGGTTCACCAGCCCCGCCTCCTTGCTCTCCCGGTAGAACTCCTTGTCATCCACCTTGAAGGGCTCGCCGTCCGGGCTGATATACATCAAATGCTCTCCGGTGCTGAACGGGATATCCCGCATAATCTCATCGGTCACGGAGGAGTTCAAATATAGCGATAACACTGCCTGCGGCTCGCGTGACACGATGGAGCGGATCAGCCGGTGATAGCCCATGAACACCTTGTCCCGGTTAACGGGGTAATCGGCGCTGTTCACGCTGGCCGGCTGTTCCTCCACGAACGACTGATAGGAACGGTTATACGGACTCTTAAGTGCCCGCTTATACCACGGCAGGTCATTAATAGGCGGATGCTCGGATACCCGGACGGTGATGTTATAGTTCTCCTTAGTGACATAATAATACTTCTGCTCCTTGATTACATAGAGGTATACAGCCTCCAGATCATTGCGCGAAAAATACAAATTCCGCAGATAATCCTCCACGTACATCCGGGAGCTGTAGTCTTCCGATTCATGCAAAAGCGCATAATTGAACTCATCATAGGAGATCTGCGGCAGAGACAACTGCTCAATCCCGCTCAGGTAGCTCTCCAGATTCCGTCCGACCAGAAGCAGGTTATTGCCTGTACTGGCAATGCTGTTATCGACCGATTCCCGCTGCAGCATGCTATAGGATATGTAGGTGAGTGAACTGACCACCAGGATGATGATAATCGTAAATAACAGAATCAGCTTATTAGCCAGGCGGCGGGATACCCGCGCCAGCAAAGGTCCGATCAGCTTAACCCACACTTTTCTCATGATGCTCTCCGCTCTCCCCGCTGCCGGTTTTGGGGTTTTCCGGCCTCCGCAGTCCGTTCACCTTTTTACCCTTAACTGTACTCTTAAATCCATTTTTGACGATAAGGGTCTGCTCTATAATACACAATATAGACTAACCGGAATGGTTAAGTGTGGCAAGCCAGGCCTTATTCTCCCACCCTATAACTCAAGAAGAGGTGCATCCATGTTAAAAACACCCGGCAAAAGATGGCGCGAGAAATTCGAATTCGGAATCTTCACTCTCCCGGTTCTGATCTGTATCGCTGTAGCCTTCTATATTCCCTTCGCGATGACCATCCGCTATTCGATGACCAAGTGGAACGGGATCTCCAAGCACCCCAAGTTCATCGGGCTGGATAACTTCAAGCAGATCTTCTCCGGCGATACCAACTTCTCCCATGCCGCCTGGTTCACGATTAAATACGCGGTGCTCTACATTATCATAGTCAACGTGCTGGCGATTCTGCTGGCGGTGCTGCTGGACATGAAACTAAGAAGCACCTCTTGGCTGAGAGCGGCCTTCTTCATCCCTTATATCCTCAGTCTGGTCATTGTCGGCTTCATCTGGAAGTTCATCTTCATGCAGGGCTTCAACTCGCTGGGCGAGAGCACCGGCTGGGCAATCTTTGATCTAAGCTGGCTCGGGACACCGGGACTGGCCTTCATCTCCATCCTTGGCGTATCCATCTGGCAGTCGATCGGGTTCTATCTGGTCATCTACATTGCCGGTCTGCAGTCTGTGCCTGAGGATCTCAAGGAAGCTGCTACAGTAGACGGAGCCGGACCGCTGAGAAAATTCTTCAGCATTACGCTGCCGCTGCTTGCCCCATCGATTACCATCTCTGTGTTCATGGCGCTCACTAATTCGATCAAAGTTTTCGATGTCATTCTGTCGCTGACCGGCGGCGGCCCCGGTGGAACTACCTATAGTATCGCGTATGATATCTACCGGGATACATTCCAGAACAACCTGTACGGCTACGGTACAGCCAAAGCGCTCATTCTGTTCCTTGCCGTGCTTGCCGTAACGATTATCCAGCTAACCGTCTTCAAACGGAGAGAGGTAGAGGCCTAATGACAACCAACCGTGGCAAGGCAGGCAAGATCATCCTGGAGGTTATTCTGATCCTCTTGTCTCTGCTGTTCCTGTATCCGCTGTTCCTGACGATTATCAACTCGCTCAAAAGCTTCGGCGAGGTCATGACCGATGTCATCGCCCTGCCGCAGAAGCTGACCTTCAGCAATTACGCCTATGTCTGGGAGTTCATCAACTATCCGCGGCTGTTCCTGAACAACTTTATTATTACCGGTGTCGGCCTGCTCGGTATCGTATTCATCTCCTCCATCGCCGCCTATAAGCTGGCCCGGACCAAAACCAGATGGAGCGGTGTCCTGTATTTCCTGTGCATTATGCCGATGCTGATCCCGTTCCAGTCGATCATGCTGACGGTCCTCCAGACCGCCAAGAACCTCAACCTGTCAGAGAGCACCTGGGGACTGGGTCTCCTGTATTGGGGTTTCGGTGCTCCGCTGGCAGTGTTCATCTATCACGGCTTCGTCAAGGGCATCCCTACAGAGATCGACGAGAGTGCGACAATTGACGGCGCTTCCGGCTTCCGCCTGTTCTTCAGCGTGATCTTCCCGCTGCTGAAATCGGTCACCACGACCATTATCATCATCGATGTCATGTGGATCTGGAATGACTTCCTGCTCCCGCTATTGATGGTCAACGGTTCACCTGAGACGAAGACGTTAACGCTGGCCGCTTACACCTTCGTGGGCCAGTATACCTCGGACTGGCAGTATGCCATGACCGCTATGGTAATGGCGGTGCTTCCATCGATCGTGGTCTTTATCTTCCTGCAGAAATACATTGTGAAGGGTGTTGTCGCGGGGGCGGTTAAGGGCTGATCCCTGTTAGCACCCTAATAAAAGGCGTCCTATAAGCCGTAACGGCTACATAGGACGCCTTTTATTTTTGCTGTGGGCCCTAATGAGCCTGCAGCCATTCATTCTTGATTTCCGGCGTTAGCTCAAGTCCCAGCTCATTCTTACAGGCAGCTTCAAACTGCTCATACAGTCTGTTGATATTCTCCAATGCGCCGCGTTCTCTATACATACTGATCAGGAAGCGGCTCATTTCCTCCTCCAGCGGATGCAGCGATAAGTATTGCTCAAGACGCAATTCCGCTGCTGCGCCATTTCCAGCCGCAAGCTCAGCCGCCGCCAATTCCCGAATCAAAGCTGTATATTGCTTGAAGCAGGCTTCCTCTAACGGGATCTTCCATAAGTAATTCTTGCCTTCCAGCAGCGGCCCCTGATAGAGCGAACAGAGCTCTTCGGCTTGTTCTGTAGTCAGTCTGCCCTCACTGTGAACCTGCTGCAGTTGATGATACAGCAGGAGATCATATTGTTTATTTGCCGTGTCCAGCCTGTAGCCGTCATTAAGCTTCTGTATGCTCATCGGAATTCCGTTCTCTTTCAGGACCTTTTTTAACAGGTACAGGGTATTATGCAGATTGGATAATCCCCGCTCTCCCTTCGCATCCTGCCACAACAAATCAATGAGCTTCCACTTGCTGATATACCGTCCAGGGTGGCACAGAAGATAAGCGAACAATTCCTCGGTCCGGCGGGTTCGGAAGTGAACCGGGAGTCCCTCCGGATTAAGGACTTCAAAGTCACCGAAGCAGCGGACAGAGAAGCTGGACTTGAGGGTCTCTGCAGGAGCGAGGGTCGTCCGGTGCTTGAACAGCCGCCCGGTGACCCGCTGAATCGCTTGCGGCGTGACAGGCTTGAGAATATAATCAAGTGCACTTACTTCGAATGCTTCAAGCGCATAATCCTTATAAGCCGTAGTGAACACAATCTCTGCCTGACCCAGCTGTTCATGGATATGCACTGCTAGCTGCAGCCCGTTCATCCGCGGCATTTCCACATCAATGAACACGATATCCGGTTGCAGCTCCTGCAGCTTCGCCAAGGCCTCTACCGGATTCGTAAAAGCTCCAACAATGCTATAATTGCTATTTTGGCCAACCAGTACCTTCATTAAATCCAGAATTGGCCGTTCATCCTCAACGATCATCGTGCGAAACATGGACGCCCCCTCCTTCACGCAGAATCATATTTACTCCTAATCCTCTGCAGCCCCTTGCCCGGAGCCGCTGAGCGGCAGATAGATCGTAACCTTCGTCCCGCTTCCTGCTTGCGAATGAATGCTTAAGCTCGCTCCCGGAATTGTATCCAGACGCTTGCGGATATTCTGAATACCAATGCTTCCTTGCAGCTCTCCGCGACTGTTCAATGTACATAACAGATCAGCGGGAATGCCGACACCATCATCTTCGACTAAGATCTTCATGTATCCGTCACCAGCCTGAATCCTTAAGGCAACCTTGCCTTGCCCCTCCTTCTCGAACAGTCCATGACGGATGGCATTCTCAATAAACGGCTGAATGCAGAGGGAAGGGATAATCACCGCCTTCAATGAATCATCCACCTGGCTGCTATAGTCGAACCTCTCCCCGAAGCGGGCTTGTTCAATTTCCACATAGGCTTGAATCAGCTCCAGCTCCCGGTATACAGGAATGACGAGTGTGGAGCGGTCCATATCCAGAATAAAGCGCATATATTGGCTGAGCATGGTTAACAGATAAGCTGCCTTGACGCCATCGGTATAACAGAATGAGATGATACTGCTCATCGCATTATACAGGAAATGCGGCTTGATCTGGGCTTGATGGAACGCATGCTCATGCCGGATCGCTTCCTGGATCGACGATTTCATGGCCAGCAGGTTATGAATCCGGGCCATCAGCGTCTCGCTCTCAAAGGGCTTGGTTACAAAATCATTGGCCCCGGCCCGGAAGCCCAGCGCAATATCGGAAGGCGCATCCTTGACGGTGGCGAACAATATCGGCAGATCTAGTATAGAATGACGGCTGCGCAGGGATTGGCATAATTCAATGCCTGATGTACCGGGCATCATGATATCCAGAATGACAAGGTCCACTTGCTGGTATTCCTGCAGTTTGGCCAACGCCTCCTTGGCGGAGAAGGCTACCAGCACATTATAATCATGACGGCGGAGAATATTCAGCAGTGTATGGATGTTGGAGGCCTCATCGTCTACAATCAGAATGGTCTGCCCTTCCCGGTCCAGTACATCATGCACCGTATAATCAACATCGGTATGCAGCGCGTAAGGTTCAGCGGTCTGTTGATATTCTGGAATAGGGTCCGCTACGGGCAGCGTAAATACCATGCGGGTTCCCTTGCCCTTCTCGGACCAGGCCACCCGAATCACACCACCCATCCGCTCCACCAGCTTCCTGCTGATATACAGCCCTACCCCCATTCCGGTATATCCATCCTGCGGCAGCAGCCTGTCCACCTGCCCGAAATATTCAAAGACCGCCGCATGGTTCTCTTCCGATATCCCCGTGCCGGTGTCCTCCACTTCAATGAAGACCTCACTCCCGGCTGCTCTTGCTGAAATCTGAATCGATCCGTGACTGGTATGCTTGATCGCGTTATGAACCAGGTTATACATCACCTGCCGCAGTCTGCTCTCATCCGCGAGTACCCAAGTACCAGCTTCCACCTGATTGAGCAGCTGCACCTCTTTGCCCGCCAGCTCGAAGCGGAGAATATCGTATACGATTTGGACAGCCACTCTAAGATCAACAGCGGTCTGGTGGAGCCGCAGCTCTCCGTGCCTCAGCCGGCTGACATCGATCAGATCCTGGATCAGCATCGACAGCTTCGTGGATGTATCCTTAATTAGCCACAGGTTCTGCTTCTGGCCTGGATGCAGATTCTCTTCCTTATTTTCCAGTAAAAAGGAGGTCATATTCATAATTCCATGCAGCGGTGTCTTGATCTCATGAGAGGTGTTCATCAGGAATTCATCCTTAAGCTGGTTCGCTGTCCATAGCTTACGGGATAGAATCTCTGTTTTGGCGTAGGCATTCGAGAACCTTACAGCCAACAGGACATTAATGAGCACGATAAAGGCAATGACTCCGCATCTTCCTGTAAAATTACTCTGCACCACATTCTCGGAATAGAGGCCGTCATTCATCAGATAGATCATCAGAGAAATGGCTCCGCCAATGAACAGCATCAGCTCCGCACGGTCTGCCACCTGGCTCTGCCTGCGGATATATAAATAAACCATTCTCGCTACAATGCCGAGCATAACGATCCAGAGATAAAATATGAAGATATATTTCATACGAATATGCACCCCGTACGGCAAAAGCACAACCATCACAAGATAAGCCATAAACGGGGTAAGAATCAGCTTCAGCCTGCGCAGCGACATCAGGTGCGACTCTACGGTACAAAAGAACATAATAATCAGTATCGCGCTAAGAAAGTGGCTGACATCCAGCAGCTTATATGAAAAATCAAAGGGAACAGACGGCAGGAGACGCTGAAACACCTTTTCCCCGTACAAGGAGTTCTGCAAGGCCAGAAATAATAAGAAAAATCCGCTAAGCAGATACTCCTTCTCTTGGCGGCCAATAAAATAGAAGCTCAGGTGATAGGCACCGAACATAGCCAAGATCAAAATGACTCCGATATCCGCACCAATCTGTACCATATTGCGCCGGGTGATGTCCTCTTGTGCCCCAAGCGTGAGGGAGTTCACAATTCCTCCGGTGACAAAATTATAGTTAGAGACTTGGATCACAACCTCAAGCTTGCGGGCATCCGGATGAAAAAATACCGAATAGGGTGTGTTTCCGGGTTGAAACACGCTTTGGTCCGTGGAAGGAAGACCGCTGCCCTCCTCCTCCTGTCCACCGATAAACAGACGGTGGGCCATGCGGATGCTTCTTGTTTTCAAGCCGAGTATTTCATCGGTATCCTTCAGCAATACCTGCAGGCGGTAAGTACCTGAACCCTTGCGGCTCATCCCGCCTTCCGGGTTCTTACCGCGCCAGGTGCCGGGAACCTTCAAATAGTCAGGCGGTGAATCATACTTGCCTAGCCGGAAATCCGCAGGGCTCAGCAGCTCATCCGGATAGAACTCCCATTCACCATCCAAATTCACGACTCCCTGGTGCTTAAGATTCCAATTGGACAGATCCAGTACTCCCTTCTCCACTCTTACCTCGCTTTGAGGAGGACGGGTCAGTGAGAAGATCATGAAGATTAAAGAAAAGACAATCAAGAAAAATATGCTGACTCCCGCAAGCCTGCGGATATTTACCTTTCTCACAAACAGCCTCCAGTACAAATCATCGATGTTATCATTCTAACTTAATGCACTTATAAAAATCTCACAAAATGTACTAAATAGATCATACTTGTACTCCTCCGCCACTTTTCCCTTTCAGTATGGTTTCAAGTTCTATCTGTATAACAAAAAAAAGCACCATCCAGCGGAGCTTCCTGGACAGTGCTTCCTTCTTACATTATCATTATCTGGTTAATCCGATCCGGTACACCGGAGTAGCGGTCACACTACGGAACACGGCTACGGCTTCGCCCTCGAACACCTTCTCCACCGCCATGGCGGCATCGTCGGCCAGCTTGACGGCACCGGTGCGGCGCGGCGTGGTCTCCAGTACGATCTCACCCCGGCGCAGCACCTCCCGGAACCGCGACAGGCCGATTTCCCACGGCAGGCCGTTATAGAAGTGGTCGTGGAACAGCTGTCCGGCAGCGAAGGCGTAGCCTACATTTCCTGTATAGTCGATGCTCAGCAGTACTTCTTCCGTACTCTCGAGGATATCCTCAGGCAACTGGAGGACAACCTTGTGGTCCTGAATCCGGCGCATGGTAACGGCGGCTTCCTTCTGCGGTACCTGTACTTCATAAGCCTGGAACCAGCCATCCTGTCGTCCGCTGACCGTTGCATCCGCCTGTGCGGTATTCCATTGCATTGCCGCCTCGGTTCCGCCCGTGTATTCACGGAAGGTGAATGCATGCTGCCCCTGGCTGATGAATTCCATCCCGCCAGGGGTCTGAACCGGAGGAACCGGTGAGAAGATGATGCGGCTGTGGCCGTTCTCCTCAAGCTCCCACAAGGTCGAAGCTTCACGAGCGCTCATGGCATAGATACGGACTTCTCTGGCTCCGTCCCGCCGAATCACAATCATAGAAGATTGCTCATGCGGAATCAGCACATTGTAGCCGCCGTTCTCTGCTACGTTCCCGGCATCCACAGTCACATCAAGAATGCCGGAAGCTGCATCGATCTGGAACTCACCGTCGACACCCTCCGGCATCGAGAAGAAGTAGACCGCTGCTTCCTCTGTTTCAGCAGCCGTAACAGGCTGGGCTGTGGCGAATTTAAGATTCAGACCATCCAGCGCGAAGTTGAACGGCAGCAGGAAGGAAGCCTTGGACTGAACGGTTAGCTGGCTCCGCTGCGGGAAGCTTACCGTTTCTTCTTCCAGCTCCACAGCGAACACAACCTCTTCATGCGTATCCATGTCCACATGGTCCTGATAATTATTGACGAACAGGAACCCGGACTTGCCATCCGTGCGGACGGCATAACGCAGCGTATGCGCATCCTCCGGCGTAACAGCTTGTGCCCCCTCGGGCAGCACAGTCGCCATCGGTGCCAGCCGGTCTGCGAACCGGCGCAGGAAATAATGCAGCGGACGAAGCAGATGATTCGACTCGCGGATCTGGCCGAATTCACCAATCGGCGCCTGAAAGTCATAGGTCAGCTTCGGCGTAGTGCTCTCGTTCAGGTATCCCGTTCTTCCCACCGGATTCGTTCCGCCGTGGAACATATAATACCCGATGAAGTTGCAGCCGCCGGCAAGCTTCATTAGGGTCATGGCGATGACACTTTCCGGCTCGACCTGGAACCGGGACAGATACCAGGTCTGCATCCCTCCGCCCATTTCGCAGCAGGCGAACGGGTATTTCGTCCGCGGATACGGCGGATTGAATTCACCGCCCGGCGCCTGCTCATCATGAAAGTTCACGAATACGTATTCCGGCGTCGGCTTCTGGACCTGATTCGGATCACTGATGCTCCATGGAGTATAAGCATACCCGCCATATAGCGGAAGCACCTCATCTTCCAGAAACGGTGCTTCGCCCCAGCCGGTGCTGGTATAGATCGGAGCAATCAGACCGGAATCCACCGCATACTTCTTAAGCAGACGCATATGCTCTGATCCCGCTTCGCCGCTTACTCCGCCGCTGAGATATTCGTCCCCCTGCTTAGCAGTTTCTTCCCAGAGTGCAGCCGCAGCATTCAGCTCATTCTCCAGCTGGATACCGATCACCGGGCCGCCATCCTTGAACATCTGCCCGTCGGCCTGAGTACCAATCTCCCGGAACAGGCGGTCCACATACTTCAGGTAGCCCTCATCATTGGAGCGGACCGCGAATTCGCGCCCGAACAGCCAGTCCGGCAATCCGCCGTTACGGACCTCGCCATGGCAGAACGGACCTACACGCAGGATGACGTATAGGCCATTATCCCGGCATAGCTCCACGAACCGCCGGAGATTCCGGTTGCCCGCCCATTCGAACACGCCTTCCAGCTCTTCGTGATGATTCCAGAAAATATAGGTCGCAACCACATTGATTCCCGACACCTTCAGCTTGCGGATTTCGCTCTCCCAGTCTGCCTCAGGATAACGGGAATAATGAAACTCGCCGCAGATGGCGAAATAAGGCTTGCCGCTGCGCTCCATATAATAATTCGTGAAGCTGAGCTCATCCCCTGAGGGACTGGTTCCGCCCAGCCGCAGCGTAGACGGGTAGATATGCTTGGGAGACACCTGAGCCTGAATCGTATACTTCATGAGAATTGCTCCTTTCATAAAAACTGCCCCAAAGCTAACGCTTTGGAGCAGCCCGTAAGCTTATGCTGTTATTTCTGCGCTGCGAGGAACGCATCAATCTGTGTTTGCATTTCAGTCTGAACCTTATCCAGACCTGCTGATTTCAGCTGCTTGATCAGGTCTGCCTGACCTTTAGCCAGATCATCAATCAAGCCGTACTCCAGCGGAATCGCATAACGCAGCATCACGTTGCCGATGTTAGCCACTTCGTTCTTCACTGGCGTAGTGTCGAAGACGAAGGTTTCGAGCGGGAAGTGATAGATGCTGGACTGCCAAGTGTTGAACATATCGTCCGCTTCTTTAGGATAAGCTGCATCCTGACGGTTCAGCGGGGAGTTCCAGCCCCAGTTCGAGAAGCCTGTGTAGTTAGCGGCAGCAGGACCGGCGGTGAACTTCTTGTCGCCTTCCGGATTGTAGTTGCTTCCGGCGATACCGTACATCGTCAAATCATGAATTTCTTTATCATTTTGAAGCAGATCCAGCAGCATCAGAGCGCGCTCAGGATTCTTGGAGGTAGCATGTACGGACATCCCGTTCTGCGTGGAGATCGCAGCAATTTTCTTTTTGCCCGGGGTAAGGTCAGCAATGGCCAGCTCCACATCCGGTTTGTCACGGCGCATTTCAGCCAGGTTAGCAGCTACAGTACCCAGGTTGTGTGCATAAGAGGACACCTTGCCTGCTTTAATATCCTGCCATACATCGTTTTTGTTGCTGACTACGTTCTTGGACCATGCGCCGTTATCGGCCAGGTCTTTGTAATATTGCAGCAGGGAAGTGAATTCCGGTGTGTCATAGATATTGAAGACTTTACCGGAAGCATCATCCAGCTTGTATGCCAGCGGAAGCAAGCTTCTGTCTACGATTTTGAAGTTGTTGTTCTGCTCCAGCAGTGTTTGATCCAGCTCATGGAATTTCCAGCCGTCTGCCGGCTTGGCTCCATAGGCAGTAATCCCTTTTTCGTCCTTGGCAATTGCCTTCAGATAAGTTGCGTACGTCTCAGGACTGTTGATTTCAGGCAGGTTATGCTTTTTGCGCAGATCCTCACGGTACAGCACCACTTTGTCGGTTACTTCAACATTATTGTTCGGAACCATGAACAGCTTGCCGTCCACTTTTGCCTGATCCCAGTTCACTTTCGGCATAGCTTCCCAGGTCTGCGGCATATACTTGGTCAGCATATCATCCGTCAGTTCCAGGAATCCGCCCTTCAGCGCCTGATCGTTATAGAAGGCCCAGTTCGCTGTATACACGAGGTCGAAATCTTCGTTCGCCGCGAATTTCAGCGGGTATTTCTGGGTCCAGTCAGACCAGTCGAGGAATTCAGTTTCTACGGTAGCATTGATTTTCTCTTTGAGCTTGGTGTTCAGCTCTCCGAAGACCTTATCGTAATCCCCAGGCTGTGGCCCGAGCAGAATCATTTTGAGCTTCACTTCTTTGGAGGTGTCCGGAGCGCCGGAATTGGTTGCTCCTTCCGATGCCGCCGGAGCCTTAGTAGCCTCCGCTCCTGTATTGGTGTTATTATTGCCGCCGCCGCATGCACTGAGGACCGTCCCTAGTGCCATCATCGTTGCAAGCGTTACTGTAAGTTTCTTTTTCTTGTTCATCATGACCGATATTTCCCCCTTAAGTAATAGTTGCCTCAAGTCTATATTGATAACCAGGTTACCCTGTGATCATCCTTTGACTGCACCAATCGTTAGTCCTGTTACAAAATACTTCTGGATGAACGGATACGCCAGCAGGATCGGCCCTGTAGCCACAATCGTCATGGCCATCTTCAGACTTTCGGTTGGCAGGTCTGTGTTGACTACCGCACCGGAGGCCATCATTGCCTTACGCATTCCATCCATGTTGCCTAACATTTTGTAGAGATAATACTGCAGCGGCATCAGCTCCGACTTGGAGATGAAGAGAAGTGCGTTATACCAGTCATTCCAGTAGGCCAAGGCAATGAACAGACCAATGGTCGCCAGAGCGGGCTTGGACAACGGCACAATCAGCTGCATGAAGATCCGGAAATCGCCGGCTCCGTCAATTTTGGCGGATTCTGTAATCGCATCCGGGATGCTGCCCATGAAGGACTTCATGACAATAATATAGAAGACGTTCATCATCATCGGCAGAATCAGTACCAGCAGCGTATCCTTCAGATGCAGATAGTTGATGATCATCAGATACCAGGGAACCAGGCCGCCGCTGAACAATGTAGTGAAGAAGAAGAAGAAGGAGAAGCGGCTGCGCCATTTGAAATCTCTCCGGGACAGCACATAGGCTGTCATTGACGTCAGGAACAATCCGACGATCGTACCGATGGCTGTAACGGAGATCGTTACGCCATACGCTCTGAGCATCTCAGCCGGATATTTGAACAGCAGGCTGTACGCTTCTGTCGAGAAGGCGGTCGGGAAGATCTGGAACCCTTTCTCGATAATCGCGCTCTCTTCACTCAGCGAGGAAGAGATAACCAGAATGAACGGGAAGATACAGAATATAGCCAATATCGTAAGGGTTACGTATCCGATAACGGATAGCACCATTTTGTCCCTGTTGGCAGGCTTTCTGCGTACTTCCGGTGATTGAATATTAGCAGTGGTTGAACTCATCGGGCATTACCTCCTTGTCCTAGAATAGAGCGCGATCCTTATCGTATCGGCGTACTGCATAGTTGGCCAGCATGATGGTTGCGAAGCCGAGTATCGATTGGTAGAAGCCGGCGGCTGCAGACATCCCTATTTCATTGGATGTAGTCAGCGAGCGGAAGACGAAGGTGTCGATTACGTCTGTGGATGAGAACAGCAGGCCGTTGTTGCCGACCATGTTGTAGAACATCCCGAAGTCTCCGCGGAAGATATTACCGATTGCCAGCAGCACCAGAATGATGACGGTCGGCATCAGGTTCGGAACCGTAATTTTCATAATACGCTGGAAAATATTCGCGCCGTCAATCTCGGCGGCTTCATACATCTCGGTGTCAATGCTTGTAATCGCGGCCAGATACATAATCGTTCCGTAGCCGAGTGTCTTCCACGCGGATACGATGACCAGAATGAACGGCCAGTAGGCTGCCGTATTATAAATATCGATTGGCTGCATTCCCAGTCCCTTCAGCAGCACATTGACCGTACCTACATCGAAGTTGAAAAGGTTGTACGCAATCGCGCCCACAACCACCCAGGAGATGAAATAAGGCAGGAACAATACCGTTTGCGTCAGCTTGCGGAACCATTTGCCCGCTACCTCGAACAGCAGGATGGCTGCGAAGATCTGAAGCACGTTGTTCACAACGATGAATGCAATGTTATATAGTGCTGTATTTCGGGTTACGCGCCAGGCGTCGCCGGAGTCAATGAAGAATTTGAAGTTGTCCAGCCCGTTCCATGGACTGCCGAATACCCCGCCCGTATAGTCAAATTGCTTGAATGCCAGCACAATGCCCGACATGGGCAGATAAGCAAACAGCAGAAAGAACAATACTGCCGGTGTCAGCATAAGAAGCAAGGATCTGTATTTCTTGACATCATCCCAGAATCCGTGTTGTTTCTGTTTCATCTTGAATCCCCTTTCCCATTCCCATTTCTCTATAGCCTTATTATAAATAAGCGTCCATCCGGTGTGGATTAGGGCTATCAACTAAAAGTAATACTTTTTCAACGATCCGTTTAAATATATATACTTTCCAAAAAAACAAAAAACGTTGCCTCTGATTTGAAAACCAGAGCTGGCAACGTTTGGCAAACAAAGCTTATATCTTCTGTTTCTTGCGGTATTCCCCCGGCGTCATGCCGGTGATTTGCTTGAACTGACGGTTGAAATAGATGATATTCTTATAGCCCATCCGTTCGGCTATCTCATAGATCTTAAGCGTCGGATCACTGAGCAGCTCGAACACTCTGCCTGTCTTGCGCTCGTTGACGTATTCACTGAAAGGAACCCCGTATTCCTCCTTGAACAGGAAGCCCAGATAATTCGGGGTGAAGTCGAAGTGGGCGGCTACCTCCTTCAAGGTGATCTTCTTCTCCAGATTCTCCTCGACATAATTCATAATCTCGTCGATCAGCTTGCGCTTCTGCCGTTGCCGCTTCACGTACAGCAGCTCTGACAGCTCGAAGAATCTCCGTCTCATCCACGACAGGATATCGTGAATCGTCTCGAACTGGAACAGGATATCCGGCTGATGAGACTCCCACTGGAGCAGCTCATACAGATTCTCATTCTGCTGCTGCAGGTCCGCATGTAGCTTGGAGGTGATACGGATAATCAGCTCATAGACATCCTTCTTGCCGGCATTCGTGAACAACTCCAGCAGATGGTCATCAATCGCCACCAGATCGTACTGGATGATAGCCTCCAGCAGCTGCACAACGGTCTGTTCAATCCTGGCCCCCGGCGTCCCGCGCGGGGAGGACTCCAGATTGTCGCGGATCAGCCGGTTCTTGCCCAGCAGCCACTTCGCACTGAGTGCAGCCGTTGCCTGCTGGTAGGATTCATGCAGCCCCGCCTCATCCTGGGCGTAACGCCCGACCCCGATGGTTAAGGTGCAGGGTGAGCTCCCGGCCATCTGCTTAATCAGTTCATCCAGCAGACTGAGGAAGCTGTCCGGCGGAAGACTGCACAGAATGACGAACCGGTGATGATGGACAGGAATCAGTATTCCCAGCTGGGTGCTCTCTACGAACGCTCTGATCAGTCCGGCCATCTGCCGCGTCTTGACCCGCGCATCCTCCTCGGACAGGTCGCGCAATTTCCATTCCAGATCATCAATTTCAATAATTGCTGCAGCCGCTCCCTTCATGAGCAGCGGGTTCAGGGCACTGCGCAGATGCTGCTCCGCCGGCTCAGGCGATGCATCCTCGAACCAGCGCAGAATCAGCTCCTTGTTCACCAGGGACAATGCCTCGGTGAAGGAACGGTTCTTCTCCCGTTCCTGCTCCAGAGCGGCAGACAAAGATTCCAGCATGTCGTAGAGATCCTTGTCTTCTACAGGCTTCAATAAATAGCCGGAGGCATTGATCTCAATCGCTTCCTTGGCATAGCTGAAATCCTCATGGCCGCTGATGAAGACAATTTTGACCTTCGGATGGATGACCTTGGCCCGGCGCGCGAATTCCGTCCCCGTCATAATGGGCATACGTATGTCAGACAGGATGATATCCACCCGCTCCTGCTCCATGATCTTAAGCGCATTGAAGCCGCTGTTCGCCGTTCCTACCACTGCAAGATCCAGTGGACTGGCCAGCACTCTGCGCCGCAGCCACTCCAGATCGATTGCCTCATCGTCAACCAATAGTACATTGATACTCATCGCAATCTTGTCCTCCTGTATGTGTAACTGACCTCATGTCTTATAGCTCCTCATCACCTTGAAGCCCGGCAGGAAGCAGGAGCCGTACGGTTGTCCCGCCTCCGTAGAAGCTGGCAATTGTCACTCCGTATGCATCGCCGTATCTGAGCTTAATCCGCTCGTCCACATTTTTCACACCGTACCCGCCTGACTGGCTCGGTCCCTGCATCATACGCTTGACCACCTCTGGGCGCATGCCGATCCCGTTATCAATTACCTTAAGTTCAATATTGTCCCCTACCCGCTTGCCGGTCAGCCGGATGGCTATGGTCTCACCGAACCAGGCATGCTTGAATATATTCTCCACAAAAGGCTGAAGCAGCAGCTTAATCACCTGCATGTGCAGAATCTCCTCGTCCACATCCACGTGCAGCGTGAAGGCATCCGCATATTTGACCCGCTGAATCTCCAGGTACGTAGCAACCTGGTCCAGCTCCTTTTCCAGCTCAATATAGACATTGCCCTGATTGAGCGTCAGCCGGTAGAACCGGGACAGCCCCTGGACCATCTCCGTGACCTTGCCGATCTCCCCGAGATTAGCCAGGCTGCTGATCGTAGATAGTGTATTATATAGAAAATGCGGATTGATCTGTGCCTGCAGAGCTTCCAGCTCCGCCTGCTTCTTCTGAATTCCCTGCACATACACGCTGTTGATCAGCCCCTGGATGTTGGAGGCCATATCATTGAAGGAATCCGCGATCTGCACGAATTCATCATTGCCGGAGAAGCGGATGCGCTTCTGGAAGTTCCCGTCCTGGAAGGAACGCACCAGGCCTACGATCCTGCTCATTTTGCGGCCCGATATCCGTGCCACCACATACCCGATCAGGGTCATGACCAGGAAGCTCAGACTGCAGACCGCGATAATCACACGGCGCAGACGTCCGGCATCCTGGGTGAGATATTTATGCGGAACCATCGCTTCAATAATGAAGTTACTGCCCGGAATCTGCTCCTGCAGCCTGAGGAAGCTCCCCTCTCCGCTGCTATTATTGGCGGGGCCCCGCTGGAACAGAACGTCCCCGGTAGTCTCCTCCACCAGCCGCAGCGTAATTCCTTCCTCCAGCGGGAAGGTATCGAAGCCGCCGAACAGGTCCTCCAGCGATACCGTAATCCGCACATACCCGATCAGCGACTTGTAATCACTGAAGTTGACGAGTCTGCGCACATGTGAGAGGTTGCCCAGCTTCTGGTCTGTATCAATCTGCAGCCACAAATTATCACGCTTGGAATCCTTCAGCGACCGGTACCATGGACTGCCTACAATATCGTCCAACGGCAGAATGTAGTAATCGCTGGTAATAATCGGATCATCCAGATTATCGCCTGACACAATGTTCAGATCAGCGTTCGGAGTGTAGAGCATGAAGCGGATCTTGTTCCCGAACAGCTGCAGCGGCGCGGTAATCTGGGGAACAATCTCGTCAAGCATCGTCAGATAGATCTCAAACGGCGTCCCCTTCAGCTCCAGCGCACGCTGGAACGGCTGGCTGCCGAACAGGTTGTCCGACATCCGCTGAATCTCATCCATCTGATAGCGGATATTGTTCCTCGACTGCTCCATGCCTGTACGGATGTTGGACTCGGCCATCTCTGTCCGGGAATCGGTCAGCATGGAATAGGAGATATAGCCGATGAACACATCCGTAAGCAGAACCAGCAGCAGATAAGGAATCATCATTTTATAGGTGAAAGGCATGTACTTCTTAAGCTTGGGCATCATTCACTGGACATCCTCTGCATAGAATTCGTTATTGCTATTCTACTCCGAAACGGCACTTATGATAATACCAGGAACACGTCAAATAGCCCAGGGAGGATTAGGAAGCGGCTCCCCGGGCTTATACATTATGGCTCTGAATCTGTCAGGCCAGCTTACTTCACAGCTTCTCGCTGACTGCCCCGCCCGCTGCAATCTTCGCATTGAAGGAGAGCTGGTTCAGCTTCTTGATGGTCTCTTTATTGTAGGCATCCCCCATGAAATTCGGCTGCCCGCCAATGATTTTGACCGGTGTAATGCTGCTGGTTACCCCTGACGGGTTAATGGTGAAATTAACCAGCATCGAGTGCAGGGTCTTGTCTCCGCCCCGTGTGGAACGGTTGAACACAAAATTGCCCAGTGAATAGTAGATCGGCTTATGCTTGTAATATTCAATGCCCATCAGACAATGGCTGTGCGCACCAAGAATGATATCTGCACCGCTGTCGATCATCTGCTTGGCCAGCTTGCGGGCATAAGCTTCCGGGTAATCCTTGAATTCCTGATTCCAGTGAATATATACAACCGTATAATCATTATCCTTGGCAGACTTCTTAATTGCACTCAGCAGCGGCTCTGCCGTATAAGCAGAAGCCGCTCCCGGGCTGTTCTTGCCTGCATACCAGGAGGGGCTGGACAGCACACGGCTTGTACCCAGAACGGCGATCCGCTTGCCCTTGACGGTCTTGACATACGGCTTGAACGCTTCATCCATATTGGCACCCGCACCGGTGTGCCCAATGTTGTTCTTATCCAGATGAATCAGAGTATCCAGCATCGCGTTCCGGCCATAATCCAGAATATGGTTGTTGGCTACAGTGACACCGTCGATCCCCGCTTTGCTTAATCCCGCAAGTGCCGCCGGCTTGGAGCGGAAGGCGAACGTCTTACTGGCTGCAGTTCCGCGCACCGAGACAGGAGTCTCCAGATTGGCAAAAGCAAGATCTGCCTTCTGCAGCACCGGCGCTACCTTGGCGAATGGGAAATCAACGCCATATTTGGCAATCTGGTCGCCGACAAAGCCGTCCAGCAGAATATCCCCGGCAAACGTAAGGCTGATTTCCTCCTGCTTAGCAGCCCCCTGGGCGCTTATCCCCGCGGCAGGGACCAGCAGAAGCAGAATCATGACTATAACAGCATATCTGCGCAAAGTTCTCTAGCTCCTTTTTGTAATGTAATAGAATGATGACTGAAGCAGCTCAGCATTTACAGCCGGAACATTGCCGATCATCCCCATGAGATTGTCTCCTTCTTTCTTCTGCCCTAGAAGCTATTCTACTACAATGGAAGGAAACAACCAAATGATGGATGGACTTTGCTAGATTTGCGCTTTTTTGAGCACTGCCCGGAAGCAGCTTAGGCCGCCCCACTGATCTGTACGCACGGCATCTGCCGGAAGATTGAAATCCGTCTCGCCCCAATACTGAAAGCCGGCCTGCAGCAGAATCTCATTCATCCGCGGCAGGTTGACCGTCGGATGATCAAAGGTCAGCACCAGCAGCCCTTCTCCATTCAGCGTTCTATGGAACTCACGGACGGCCAGTACTGCTTCCTGCACAGACAGATGCTCCAGCACCGAGATACAAAAAACCGTATCAAAGCTCTCATCCTCATAAGGCAGTGAGGTCAGATCAGCCTGGGCCAGATGCAGCCTGTTCACAGGTCCGGCCTCCACCTGAGAGGCTGCAGTTGCTCCGGCATCCTCGGTGATATTCTGCATTATCGCTTCATGCGACAGAATCCGGGCATCCTTATCACAGGCATAGACCTCAGCGCTATGCTCGGCAAGATAGAATTTGAGCGGGTGAGAGATTCCGCAGGCTGCGTCCAGTACTACATCGTGCGGTGAGATGAAATTCGTACACCATTCGTATTCATACGGACGGCTCCACCAGGCTTCCGGCAAATCATAAACCAGCTTGTCACGGCGTGCATCGGTATTTACAAAAAAACGGGAGACGTAAGGATGTGTCGGCATGGCCAGGACTCCTTTACTCGTGGGGATTTCGGTAGTGAGAGTATATTCACGAATCCCGGATTCATGCTATAACCTCGCAGCAGCCTGACATGGGGATTATTTCGTAAGCTTCATGAAGTAGATCCCTATACCCAGATTATAAATGGCATGGGCAATGACCGATGGAACCAATGAATCCGTAAAGTAGAACAATAAAGCAAATATCAGGCCATTAATGAAAACTAAGCCGTAAGCCAAACGTACCCCTTTATACTGAGGGACATGAATAATCCAAAATAAAAAAGTACTTATCCCAATCACAATGCCGTCAAGGATAGAGCCATAACCCGTAAACAGTCCAATTAATACGCCTCTGAAGAAAAACTCTTCAACAATGCCTCCCCCCAGTGAGCTGACGGCAATGCCGCTTGGAGTTCTCATGATATTCCGTATAATCTCCGAACCTTCGGACTGGGGAAGCACCGCTTTTGTTGTTATAATAAGACCGACAGAGATAAGCACTACAATCGTACCCGCGATCAGCCCCAGCAAGGTAACTTCTAGAAAAGACAACTCACTTGGAACAAACAAGGACTGGATATAGGGAATGATTTCACCCCACCGGAAAATGGCAATGAGTGCTGCGCCTAAAACCAGAAATGGCACTAAACCTAACCCAATTTGGATCAACCATTTATTATGCTGCCGCGTACTTAATTCACTCAATTTCTATCCCCCCCTTCCTTCGAACTGATTGTTATAAAAGGCATGAATCGCTTCACCGAAAAATCCCCCCATATCATCAGGCAGCAAAGCCTTCAAAATCTCTGACTGCTTGTCCAAGCTCCGCTCTGTCTGAAAAAGCTCGTTCACAGATACCGGAACAAGGGCTAACACTTCCTGTAGCTCGCGTTGTACCTCTTGACTATCAGGACGCAGTCCGCTGTCCATGGATGTCTGAAAAAAAGACAATAACCTCCGGTTTAATCGATCAAATGCTGGTTGTTGCTGTTTATTTTTGGGTATTATTTTATCTACCGTGGTTGCAGAGAAATATTGTTGTAAAATCGTTCTTTGATCTTCTTCTAACCGGATCGCATTCATGAGCAACATCAGATCTTCATTGTTCAAATCACCCGTTTCATTCATTACATTCTTCATCCGGGCTATCATTTCCAAGGATTCGTTTATTCTATTTCGCTTATCACGAAGCACAGCTTCCTGCATTTCCACCATTTCTCCAAAAGAATACGCGGTCTCTTCAAGCATTTGTTTGATTTCGATTAGCGGCCAGCCCATACTCTTAAGCAACTGTATGTTATAGAATTTCTTGAGATCATCTCCAGCATAAATTTTCTGATTGGCGCCGTTTTTCTTTCCAGGAACAAGAAGCCCGATTTTCTCATAATATCTTAGTGTCCTTACCGTCGTATCGACAGCGCTGGCGAATTGACCGACCGTAAGCTCCATATAATCCCCTCCTGTATTACCGTTTTATATAAATTGAACTAATGATTTCTGTTTTGGGATTGCCGTGACTCCAGAGAAGTTTTGGACTTCCGGCCGCTGCCCTTCTGCAGATTTCTTGTTTTATCCCGTTTCTAACGGTTGAAATCCGCAGACAAAGGCGGTCGCTACCGCTCCTCCAGTTCCAAAATTCCCCTCCGCCACTTTTCCTTTAACTTTAATTTTTTAGTTCAATCTATATAGATTTATAAGTACCGTGTTTTTTATTATAAACTGTGACGTAACGTCCTACTCAATCCCTAATATTCAAGGTGGATCGATCCGTAAGCGAAACAGGCGCTACCCGTTAACGGACAGCACCTGCTCAGCGTAATCTATAGGTCTTGTATCTATAAAATCTACTTATACATAATAGCTAAGCAGCTTCGCATCAACGCCATGTCTTGCGATCAATCCGTCCAGCATTTTGGACCAATCATGGTCTGAGGTGCAGCGTTCCGGCCGGGCTTCGAACCAGGCAACCGACCGCTTCACGCCTTCCGCGAACGGCAGGGTGGCTTGGTAGTCTGGCACCAGGCGCTTGATCTTGCTGTTGTCGAATACACTGCTGACTGCCTGATCCCCGATCAGCCCGTCCGCCGTTCCCGCCGGGGTATTCGCAGCGATGAAGTCCGTGGACATGTGTACCACCTTCGGCTCACGGCCTGCGGCCTCCCCGATAGCGGCATAGATCTGATTCCAGTTCAGCACCTCATCCGAGGTAATATGAACCGCTTCTCCAAGCGCCTCCTGGAGTCCCAGCAAACCAACGAAGCCTTTGGCAAAATCCGTATTATGCGTCAATGTCCATAGAGAGGTGCCATCGCCATGAATGACGAGCGGCTGGCCCTTGCGCATGCGTTCCACCAGAGACCATGGATGGCTCCAGCTGGTCAGCGCCGCCGGAATGGCTGTATCTCCATAAGTATGGGAAGGCCGGACAATGGTCACTGGGAAGCCGCTGCTCTGATACGCTTCCAGAAGCAGCTCCTCGGATGCAATTTTGTCCCGGGAATACTGCCAGTACGGGTTCACCAGCGGGGTCTCTTCGGTAATCAGGTAATTACGCTGGGGCTTCTGGTACGCAGAAGCAGAGCTAATATAGATATACTGCCGCGTCTTGCCGGTGAACAGGTCAATATCCGTCTGCACATGCTCCGGCGTGAAGGCAATCCAGTCGACTACAACATCGAAGTCATACCCCTGTAGCGCCTCGGCTGCCTGCTCCTTGTCACGGATATCACCGTGTATCACCTGTGCGCCCTGCGGCACGAAGCTGCTGCGCTCTCCACGGTTGAACAGATACAGTTCTATTCCCCGTTCCACTGCCAGCCGGGAAACCGCCTGACTGATAAGTCCCGTTCCTCCGATAAATAGAACCTTCATCTGTATCCTCCCTCTCTCTTAACCGATAATTTCCTCAATTCGTGCCAATATATCCTCTTGCAGCTCAATGCCCGAAGCCTTCACATTCTCCTCCACCTGCTCAGGGCGGCTCGCGCCGACCAGGGCACTGGATACATTAGGCTGGCGCAGAATCCAGGCCAGCGCCAGATTGCCTACGGAGATATCCAGTTCAGCGGCAACCTTGACCAGCTCCTGAACCTTTGTAAGTTTCTCCTCCGTAATTCCTTTGCGCATCCAATCGAGCCGGGCAGCCCGGCTGTCTGCGGGAATATCGGAGACCGAGCTGTATTTGCCGGTCAGCAGACCTTGAGCGAGCGGGGAGAATACGACTTGTCCGATTCCCTTGCGCACCCCAAGCGGGATAATCTCCTTCTCGATATAACGTTCAAGCATATTATAGACCGGCTGATTGACCACGATATGATCCAATAGATACCGGTCGGCAACTGCAAGAGCTTCGGTCATCTGCGCCGCTGTCCATTCACTGACTCCCACATACAGCACCTTGCCCTGACGGACCAGATCATCCAGCGCCCGCAGCGTCTCCTCGATCGGAGTCTCCGGATCATACCGGTGACAGTAGAGCAGATCCACATAGTCAGCGCCCAGCCGCTTCAGGCTGGCATGGCATTGCTCTGTAATATGCTTCCGGGACAGGCCGCGGTCATTGGGACCGTCACCCATTACCCCGAACACCTTGGTCGCCAGCACATAGGATTCGCGCGGATAGCTGCTTAGGGTAGCTCCCAGCACCTTTTCCGCCGCCCCCTTCTCATAGACATTCGCGGTATCAAAAAAATTAATACCCAGGGAGTAAGCGGTTTCAATAGCCTTAACAGCATTGTCCTGCTCCACATATCCTCCATAGGTCAACCAGCTTCCCAGGCTGATCTCACTGACCTTAAGTCCGGTTCCACCTAATCTGCGGTATTTCATTAATCCCTTACTCCTCTCTGAATCCGGCGGGTCCAGCCAACCGGTTGCTATATGCACCTATTCATTCTAGAACAAATTGGCAAAAATAGAAAGCGGAGCGGACGGCTCTACCTGTCCCCTCCACTTCTGCAGATAGATTCCAGGTGAACATTCAGCACCCGGATCACACGTTGTTTATTCATCCGGTCAGGCTCAAGCATGGCATGAAGGGCCAAGCCGTCAATTAAGGCATACAACCGTTCGGCTTCATCATCCTTATCCAGCCCCGGCTTGAGGAGCGCCTGCTGATCCAGATAATCAATAATTTGGACGATCAGCGGATAGATCGCATCGTTAAGCTCAGTAGCCCTCTCCCTGCCAGTCTTGAGATGGAAGGTGAAAGCGAACCATACCTCCATCTCAGCCATGCTGCTGTCGTCGGTAGGGAGCAGCTCCAGCAGCACCTGCAAAATCTGCTCCCGGGGAGGAAGCTTCGACTGCATAATGTCCACAATCCTCGCTGTTACGCGCTCCTTCACCAGATTCATAGCAAACTCCAGCAATTCCTGCTGGGTAGAGAAATAATGGCGCAGCGCACCCAAGGATACACCCGCCTCGGCAGCAATATTACGCACCGTAGCCCCTTTGATTCCCTGCCGGATAATAACCCGCCAGGTAGCTTCGGCAATATTCGATTTTCGTTCGGAATGATCTACAATTTTTGGCATGCCCATATTGTAGCATACCCGAAATGATAAGCACAATTTAAATAATACGATTGTATTATTTAAAATCCGCTGTTATACTTCGACTAAGCTATACTTACTATCAACTATAACAAGGGGTGCGATATGAATCTGGTTGCATGGGCGATTGTTACCTGTGAGGTGTTGTTCTGGGTGGTCATTCTTGCAGGCTTTACAGCGCGTTATATCTTCAAGCGGTCTACACTGGGACTGATTTTGCTGGCGATGACTCCGGTGCTCGATATCCTTCTATTGATGATCTCCGGCGTGGATTTGGCAAGAGGCGCTACCGCTACGACAGCACATGCGCTTGCAGCCGTATATATTTCCGTATCTCTTGTATTCGGTAAAAGCATGATCGCTTGGGCCGACGAACGCTTCCGGTACTATGTTACCAAGCAAGGGGCGAAGCCGGCTAAGCGTTACGGCATGGATCACGCCAAGCATTATTTCCAGAGCTGGTTGAAGCACTTGCTCTCCTTTGTACTCGCTGCCGGGATACTGTATGGTCTCATCATCTGGATTGACGACGCCGCCCGTACCGAAGCTCTGTTAAGTATCCTAACCGTATGGTCCGTGGTGGTTGGCATTGACTTGATCATCACTGTTACCTATTTCATCTGGCCCCGACAGGCCAAAGGTTCAAGCTGAGCCGGCTTATACGCCGGCTCTTATATTTTTCACCGTCCGCTGCTCCAGTGAGAAATCCTTGTATATTCTATCCCCTCCATCGCCGGTAGGGGCTTGCGCCAACAACCCGACCTTGACCGTGTCTCCCACCGGAAGGGTAAAGAAACGCATCATGTCAAACCTTACGCCATCGGTCGAATAATGAAAAGCAAAGGCATTCCCAGACCTGGCAGCCTGAAGCCATACCTCATTGCCCTCAATATTGCAGCCATTCGCATCGTCCGAGGTCTGGTTTGTAACTACGCTGACCACCGCATGGGTATCAAAATCTGTCAGCTCAAAGCAAGCCTTGGCCCAGATGTTAAGGTCCTGCATCACCATAATGGAAGAGGAATCATACGTATCCCTAAAGTCATGGCTGACCTTCACGCGCAGCACGAAATCTCCTGTCACCTCTGTATAGAAGAAGGGAGCATTCGTCAGACTCTCAGGCGTCAGTCCCTCCTCGGAAATGGCCCCGTTATTGCAGAAAAAGTCGCTGTTAGCAGTGGCCTCTATTATAATACTGTCATCCTCAAACCGGATGTTCCCCTCATTCATCCACTGGTATGCTGTAAAATCAGCCTTGGTCATTTGGTATTCCTCCTATTTTTGGATATTTCTAATTAATTGCAGAGCAATCACATCCTATAGCAAAATGGAAAAATAACATATAGCAATATTTTGACAGACTCTTGAATATTAGGTTGACTTAAACCATGGTTTAAGTCGTATGCTATCTCTGTCGACATCTAACAATCACTTTGGAGGCCTCCAGATGAACTATTATTCCATTGGCGAAGCTGCTGCCCGTTTAGGGATTCCGGAATCTACCATCCGTTATTATGAGAAGCAAGGACTGCTGCCCCGGATGGAACGGGATGAAGCAGGCAGGCGGATTTTCACGGAGAATTATCTCGCCTTCCTTAAGATCATTCTCTATCTGAAAAACACACAGATGCCCATAAGCCAGATCAGGCAATATGTAGACTGGATGGCAGAGGGGGATAGCACGATTGCTCTGCGGCTAGCCATGTTTCAAGAACACAAACAGGCTGTACTGGCACAAATTGCGCTCATGACCGAAGCCTTGCAGGGCATTGATAAGAAAATAGAACGGTATACGAATTACTTAGAAAACAAAAGGAAATGAGGTTTTATCATGAAGCTCTCAGGAAACACCATTCTGATTACAGGCGGAGGCTCCGGCATTGGACTGGCGATGGCCGAACGCTTCATCGCTGCGGGCAACACGGTTATTATTACCGGACGGCGTGAGCAGGTGCTGCAGTCGGCTAAGGACAAATTCCCCGGCCTGATCATTCGTGCGTGTGATCTAATGGTAGAGTCAGAACGTCTCGCTCTCTTGGACTGGGTAACTGCAAGCTATCCGGGAGTGAATGTCCTAGTGAACAATGCCGGGATTCAGCAGCGCTTCAATGTACAGACAGCGGATGTGAGGAACCATTGGGCTGATTTCAATCAGGAAATCACCACCAACCTTGAAGCCCCTCTTCATCTGGCTATGCTGTTTGCCCCTTTCTTCGTAGCACAGGAAGCTGGAACTATCATTAACGTGACCTCTGGCCTGGCCTTTACTCCGTTTGCCATCGCACCGATCTATTCAGCAACAAAGGCGGCCCTTCATTCGTTCACCATGAGTCTGAGACTCCAGCTCTCCGGGACCCGCGTTGAGGTCATCGAGGTAGCCCCGCCAGCCGTAAATACAGATCTCGGCGGATCAGGGCTGCATGTACATGGCGAGCCGTTAGATGCGTTCACGGATGGGATCTTCCAGGGCCTTGCTGACGGACTCCAGGAGATCGGCTACGGCACATCTGTGGACCGTCTGCGCATGTCACGGGACCAGATTGACGAATATGCAGCGCAAATGTATGAGGCTACGAAGAGCTATATTGAATAAAAGATTTGAATCAGAACGCACCAAAGAGACCGTCTTAGGATAGGCGGTCTCTTTGGTATATGCGTTATTTGGAGAATGCCTGCTTACATCAGCTTCTTAATCTTTTCCACTGGTAACTCCACGGCCTTGGACACCTCTTCCGGGGTAAATCCATGAAGCAGTAATTTACGGATAATCTCCGCCTGACCTTTTTCTTTCCCTTGCTCTATCCCTTGTTCTATTCCTTGTTCTATTCCTTGTTCTATTCCTTCAGCTATACCTTCTTCATATCCCCAACGCTTCCAGGCTGGCATGAGTTCCATAATTGCTTCACCCTCCTCCGGGTATTGTATCATCAATTCTTGTATAATCTCTTCATCCTGGGCCCGGTCCGGCTGGAAATATAAATCTGCCACTGACATCACAAGTGCCAGCCGTCCCTGATCAAGCCGTGTCTTCAGCTTCATGAACATGCGCAGGAACTCCCGGCGCACATCTCTCGCTTCTCTTGTAGTATAACCCATCTTGGCCAGTAACGCAGCAGCCACTGCATTGTCTGAATCAATAAATCTTATCCAGTTCTGCTTACGCAATTCCACCTTAAGAAACTGGAAGCGTAGAATCTGGTGCTCAGGAATAACCATCTCTAAGGTATCCTGCTCTTCCCTGATCTCGTCTGAAGTGAAGATGGCGATCGGTATAATCAGCTTATGCTCTTTGCGGTAGCGTTCAAACAGACGGCTGAAATAGATAAACATTCGTTCATGAAACCGTGAATCCCGATACGACTGCGGCTCCAGGTGAATGAGAATATAACCGTCCAGCCCTTTGTAGCGGATCTCCAACAGCAGATCCAGCTCCCTCGCTTCCTCGCCAACAATATCCACTAGCAATTCCTGCATTAGAAACCGGGTTTCACTGTAGTCCAGCATTGCATCAAGCTCAGGAAAAAACAACTCAATAAATTCCTGAAAAAACGTCTCCAGCAGCTTCTTAAATGCTTCATCATGCGGTAAGGGGATTTTAGTCGCCTCCTGTTATGTACTGCTTGTTTGTTGTGAGTATATTCCATTTCAATGGAATTCGGTATAATAAAACGCACATGCGTTCTTATTTTGATGTAAAAAAGAGCAGCCCCGATCAAGTAGGGCTGCCTTTGTCTGCTCAGAAGCATTAGCTTTATCTATCTAGCCTACTCCTCACCCGCTTCAACAAGCTTATCCATGAGCCGGATGATCATCACTATGGCTTCAGCGCGGGAGGCAGATTCCTTCGGTTTAAAGGCGCCGTTGCCTTTCCCGGAGACAATCCCCGCATTAGCGAAGGCATTAATTGGCTCTGCCGCCCAGCTTGCCGGGAGGTCAGAGAATAACGCCGGCGTGCCGGGAACATAGCTCGTAAGACGTGCCAGCATAGTCACAGCTTCCGCGCGGGTGATCTCCTGCTTGGGGTGGAAGGAACCATCCGCGTAGCCCTGAATCACCCCATGCTGCCTAAGCGCTGCAAGTGCCATAGAAGCCCAATGTCCCTGCGTATCGGAAAATCCGGTTCCCTGTGAGCCGGTCAGTCCAAAAGCTTTTGTGAGCATTACAGCAAACTCAGCGCGTGTTACTTTGGCTTCAGGATGGAATGAACCGTCCACGTAAGCCGTTATCAACCCCATCTGGGCTGCACGTTCAATGAACGATGCACTCCACAGCGTGGAAGGCACATCCTGGAATGAAACAATAGCCGCTGTCTGGCCTTTTGCAACTATAGATTTAAGTTTATCTAAGTCCAAGCTGTCTTTCAGCACAGGTCTGGTTAGGGTTGGCTTCACGGGACCGGCAGTTATTGCTGGTGTTGGTGCCGGTGTAGTCGTTGCTTTGGCTGACGGTGTTACTGTCGGTGTTACAGCCGGCTTTGGTGTTGGCGTTGTTGCCGGTGTTACTCCCGTTTGTGGAGTTGGCGATGGTGTCGGTGTCGGCGTTACTACCGGTACCTTTCCTCCCTCAACCACGATGGAAATGGCAACGGTTAAGCCGCCGAAGGAAGCTGTAATGGTTACCCCATCCCCAGCTGCAACCCCTGTAATGATCCCCTTATCCGATACCGAGGCGACCCCAGGATCTGAGGTCGTCCAACGGACCTGATCTGTAACCACTGTACTTACTCCATTGTCATATACCGCCGTAATCACGGAAGCCGCTTGTTTGCCCACCTGCAAGGTGTGTGTGCCAGGCTCGGCGGTCAGCTTCAGCAGCTTAGGCAGCGTACCTTCTGACTGCACAGTTACCGACAGCTTCACCGGCGGCAGATTACTGTAATTCGCCTGAATGGTCGCCTCGCCCACTCCAACGGCATGAATGATACCCTCCGCGTCTACTGTAGCTGCCTGCTCATCAGAAGATGTCCATATGGCTTGATTCGTCACATCGGCAGTGGAGTTATCGCTATAGGTAGCTGTAAGCACCGTCGCGTGCTTATCACCCACATTCAGCTTCAATTCGGCCGGGGCTACGGCCACCGAAGTTAGCGTCCGCCCATCCTTTTTCACAATCGTATAGTTATCAATTAATTCTGCGCTTTGCGTAGTGCGGGCTTGGATTACGATCTTATCATGGCTCACCTGAATGGCAGAATAGACCGGAACATCCTCGTCAAACATGAAATCAAGATACTCGTATTTGCTTCCATCATAGAACTTCCAGCCGGACGCCCCGCCGTCCAGATAGACCGTTCCTTGCTCTCCGCTTGGCAGTGGCTTGCCTTTGCTCATCGGATAGGTCCGCGCATATACATGGTCATGGCCTTCCAGCACCAGATCGACCTTCAATTCTTCGAGAATGGGGGCAAAATAAGTCTGTGTGTATTCGATCAGATTGCCGCGTCCATCTTCGGTATGATAGGCAGGTTTGTGGAACATGACAATTTTCCATTTTTTATTACTTGCTAGAAGGTCCTCCCGTAGCCACTCCGCTTGCTTGCCCATCGTGACTTCGTCTGCTTCAGAGTTCAGCACCACGAAATGCACCTCTCCTGAATCGAACGAATAGGCATACTCCCTCTGGAGCTCAGGTCCGTTAACAGGAAGCCCCAAGCCTTTGGCGAAAATGTACTTCCCTCCCCCTTTTACATCATGATTCCCCATGGCATACGCTGAAGGAATCGAGGAGGCGTAGACCGACGAGGCTTCCCAGAACTGGTTCCACTCCTTCAAAACCGCCCCGTCATCGACCATATCACCGCCATGCATAACGAACTGGGTACCCGGATAATTAGTGAACGCATTCTGGATCAATTGCTGATAGGTCTCCAGCCCGTTGTCCCCTTTGGTATGCGAATCGGTTACAAATACAAAAGAAACAGGTTTGTCCGGCGCAGCCTCCACCGTCTTATAATAGGACCAATTGCTCCAATGGCCTTCGTAGCCGACTCTGTAACGATAGCCCATACCGGGCTCAAGACCCGTGACCACTGCGTTGTGAAACTTAATTTCCCCTATAGGTCCGCCTGCCACCTCAGGAATGACCTCCACATCAGAGAGAGCACGCTGCACGGTTGCTTTTGCAGGAGCATTCGTCAGGTCGCTGTCTACCCCATCACTATCTTTCATATACTGGATGTAAGCTTCCTCCACACTTGGCGCGCTCTGCCACCCGACACTCATCATTGTCTTCATATCTTCGGTAACAAAGGTCTGCACATATTGCGGATCTGCCCCGCCGAGCGGAGCTACAACATTCATGCTCATACTCTCGCTGGTCCCGCCATCCTTGACAGCCTGCACGCTCCAAGTGCCAATGGCTAGGTTCGTCAGGGACGTATGGATCTCTCCATTGGCGTCCGTCAAGCCTATTCCTGTGGTAAGATCACTCTGCTCCACATCAGCGGATGAGATGTACCCCGCCTTACTGCCATCCGGCAGATACACCTTGATGAATCCGGAGGCACTGCCTGCTGTGGCGAACATCCGCGCGTTTTTCTCAACATTAAGCAGCACTGCGGACGATGAATCGGCTTTGGCATATACTTTGGACCCATCGGCGGTTACACGCACATAAGTCTGAGGACCGCTGGTATCGGTAAAATCAATCCCGGCTCCTTCCACCGGCGCTCCTGCGCGGGAGGTAACCGAGATGATACTCTGAGTATGCAGGCCTGATCCCTTGATGCTGATCTTGTAAGGAAACCCGATCTTATAACTTAACGGAGAGGCGAAGGAACGAACTGGCGTCCCGCTTCCATATCCGAAACTGCCCTCTACCATGGCCATCTGCTTAGCCGTCTCGCCGCGCTCCATTTTCGCAGACCGGTTCACTTCAAAATCAATACTTGACAGCGCGTCAGCCTGATCCCCTTGCAGTCCCTCTGCACTGACATCAACGTAGCCGCCTGTATTATCGATAGTTGTCTGCACCTGACTCAAGCCGGAGTGTGCATTAATTACATTGGCCTGCAATGTCTCTGGATCGAACTTGATTCTGGCATGGAAGCTCTTGGCTTCGCCTACGTCCGTCGCCTTCAGCTTCAGCCGGTAGGTCTCATTACTGACAGCCTCCTCCGGGGCTTCCAAGGTAAATCTGGCCCCATGCTCGATCTGAAAAGCATATTCGGCCGCTGCCGGATTGCCGGCTCTATCCTTCACTTCTGCCAGCACTTGATGATAGCCTCCGGCCAGCGGAAGCTCCGGGTGATAGATAATCTGCTTAAGATTCAGATCATAGGTATACGTTGACGGTGCCGCAGCCTGACCATCCACCGTTAACCGGATGGAATCCGGATCAATGCCTGACTTAGCATCCTCTGCTGACAGAATAAGGTCAGAGACGGGAGCGCTCAAGATTTGATCAGGAGCCGGTGCCGCCGGAGTCAACACTGGCACATCCATATCCTCATTACTGGGCTCATCATAAATCAGCCTGATATCATCAATCCAAATCGAGCCTTTATTCTTTTTGTTCATTTGTCTTTCTTTCATCTGGAAGTAGAAGGCCAGAGTACCCGGCATAGTCAGATCTGACCCTATCTCAGCCTCAACATACTTCCAGCCGCTCCAGTCTATCCCGGTCTCTTCACTCCTGATTTCATACGTTTTGGATTTGCCGGTAGAAGACACGTAGAACTTGGAGGTCAGACCATGACCCTCCTGATTGGCGTATACCCACATCCCGATTCTTTTTGGGGTCCGGTTCGTCAATGGTAGCTGAGCCGCCGGACCAACGGCAACCTGGGACGGGTTATCGGTTATGCCTATGAAGTCATAATCAATCCGCAGGGACTTCGCTCCGCTATGTACATATTTCGGATTGGTCTCCAGCGCCAGACTGCCGCTATGAATGCGGGCACTGTCAAAGGTTAGGTCCGCTAAGCTCACCTGTTCAAAATCCTCAACCTTTACGACCCCGCTGGTCTCCGCCGCCTCCCCAAAAGCAGTCGGTAGCGGAGATAGAGCAGGGGTAAGGGTGGGAAGCAGAACCGTCATAGCCAAGATCCCGCTCCATACTTTCTTTACAAATGGATGATTACTCACGAACCTTCACACTCCTTGTTGTCTGTTCTAGTAGACAGCATAACGGCGTAATATGTTCGTAGAATCATCACAATGTAAGCATATTAAATTTTATTTTATTAGACAGCGACAGCAATCGCCTTCAGGTCTGGGGAGATCCATAGCTCTGCCCCGGTTGCCTGCTGAACGTCTTCTACCGTCAGACCCGGTGCGATTTCCATCAGCATCAGCCCTTGGCCCGGAATCACCTCGATGACCGCCATTTCAGTTACAATCGTATTTACGACATGTACCGCCGTCAGGGGCAGCTTGCAGGCTTTGACTATTTTCGGCTGCCCGTCCTTGCTCACATGATCCATGGCGATAATGACCCGCTTGGCCCCGACGACCAGATCCATCGCCCCGCCCATGCCCGGCACCTTTTTCCCCGGAATCATCCAGCTGGCCAGATTGCCCTGCTCGTCAACCTCAAGCGCACCCAGCACGGTGATGTCCACATGCCCGCCACGGATGATTGAGAAGGAGACCGCACTGTCAAAATAGCAGGCTCCGGCCATCGTGGTCACAAAGCTCCCGCCAGAATCGATACAGTCGATGTTTTCCTCTGACTTCGCCGCCTTGGGGCCTACTCCGAGTATTCCGTTCTCGGCCTGTAGCATAATCTGGACATGATCAGGAATATAGTCTACAGCCAGGGTCGGCATACCGATCCCGAGATTCACTACATCACCGTCTTTGAACTCCTGGGCGATTCTTCTCACAATAAATTCCCGGTTATTCATGCGTATTCGCCACCTTTACAATAGCATCAATCAAAATCCCGGGGACGTTGACATGATTGGGATCAATTTCCCCGAGCTTCACATAAGTATCTACCTCTGCGATTACATAATCCGCCGCCATCGCCATGACGAAATTAAAGTTCCGGGAAGAGCCGTCGATCACCAGATTCCCCGCCTCGTCCGCTTTATGGGCCCGGATCAGCGCCACATTTGCATGGAGAGGCAGCTCCAGCAGATATTCCTTTCCGTCGATATCAAGCTTCCTTTTGCCTTCCTCTACAATCGTTCCTACTCCTACAGGAGTTAACACACCGCCCAGCCCCGCTCCCCCGGCACGGATTTTCTCAGCTAACGTGCCCTGCGGATAGAGATTCACCTCCGCTTCCTTGGTCATCAGCAGTCTTCCGGTCTCTGGATTGGAGCCGATGTAGGAGGCATAGATGCGCTTAACCCGGCCGCTTTTGACCAGCTTATAGATTGATAATTCCGGGGTGCCTGTATCATTGGAGATGAGCGAGAGATTACCCGCAGAATGAGTCTCGACAAGCGCATGCACCAGCTCTTCGGGATGGCCTCCAGCCAGAAAACCGCCGACCATCACGGTGCCTCCATCCTTCACCCTCTTCACGGCATCTTCGGCGGAGATTAATTTGTTTATCATAGATTTCAGGCTCCTTGTTCATTATTTGGAGAAAAGCCCTTACTGGAGATAATCATGAATGACTTGGCCATAGGGCAGCGTTAGATCGGCAATAAAATGCTTTCCCCCGTGATACGCCTTCATCGGCAAATCGGCCACAGGGGCATTCACATGGGGGATCAGGCTTAATCGGGCCGGCCCGGTCCAAGCGCCTTTTACATGAACATCTTCAAGAGTGTAAGCAACCAGCTGCGCAATCTTAGGGGTCCCATCCACATCGGGGATCAGTTTTAGATTCACTTGGGTCGTAGAGATAGCTCTGGCTGTATCCTCTGCATCCATCACAGCATGCTTGTAAGGCATGGTTCCCACGGCCACCAGAACATCGTTATAATGCAGCGTGCCGGTCAGCGTCTCTGTGCCTGCAACGGTCAGGCGGGGAGAGGCCCACTTTTTGGGGAAACCCCAGATTTCCCGTCCTCCCAGAATGGCAGGCGCATTATCCAGATACATCTGAGCTACAAAATTGCACGGCTCCCCCTGAAAAGTACACGGAATCACAATCCCGCTCTCCTCATAGCTTCCCAGACCCGACGAATCAGGCATTTTGATCCATTCATATGACACGGTGTTACTTCCATCCGGCTGCAAGGGTTCCGGGACCGCTTGTCTGACCGCCGCAGGGTCGGATTCATAAGTGATAACCATAAATTCACGGTCAATGAAGCGGTAAGGCGGACGCCCGTAACCCGGACTGGCTGCAGGCATGGATTGCAGCGCAAGCACCTCTTTTGCATTCATAATGATCTTAAACTCCCTTTCTGTCAGAGTTGTGTTAATAGCGTGCGTTCTCAACCAGCATGGCAATGCCCATCCCCGTTCCGATGCACAAGCTGGCTATACCGTAATGCTTAGAGCTTCGGACCATTTCATGGACAAGCGTAACGAGTACCCTGGCTCCGCTGGCCCCCACTGGATGTCCAATCGCAATCGCACCGCCGTTGACATTCACCTTCTCCGGATTAAGCTCAAGCTCGTGCAGTACCGCTATGGCCTGTGCCGCAAAGGCTTCATTAATCTCGAACAAATCGATGGCCTCAAGAGGAATGCCCTGGTTCTTAAGCAGCGACTTAATGGCTCTTACCGGCCCCATTCCCATGTAAGCAGGATCTACGCCCACCAGTGAATAGCCCTTAATATAGGCAAAAGGCTCAACCTCAAGCTCCTTGCATTTATCTTCCGACATGACCAGCACAGCCGCCGCTCCATCATTGATCCCCGAGGCATTTCCGGCAGTAACCGACCCGTTTTCCTTAAAAGCAGGCTTTAGCTGAGCAAGCTTCTCTTTACTGACCTCTCCTCTTACATGCTCGTCCTCCGCGAACCAGACTGTCTCCTTTTTGATTTTGGTCATCACGGGCACAATCTGCTCTGCAAAAGCCTGATTCCGTTTAGCTTCGGCGGCCTTGATCTGGCTGTCATAGGCAAACTCATCCTGCTCCAGTCGTGAAATATGATATTTCCCGGCAATGTTCTCGGCAGTAATGCCCATATGATAGTTATTGATCGGACAGGTCAGGCCATCAGCCACCACGGTATCTATCAGCTCGCTATTCCCAAGCTTGTAACCGTTTCTTGCATTTTTCAGCACATAAGGGGCGTTAGACATACTCTCCATCCCCCCGGCCAGGAGAACACTCCCTTGTTCAGCCCGAATAGAATTGTAAGCCAAAGCAACGGTATGAAGCCCTGAACCGCAAACGGTGTTGATCGTTGTTGCAGGCACTTCAATCGGGATACCGGCTTGCAGCGCCGCCTGTCTGGCAGGATTCTGACCCTCGCCCGCCTGCAGAACATTGCCAAGATAAATCTGCTCCACTAACGCAGGCTCCACATGGCTTTGCTGAAGGCAGGCTGTCATCACCTTTGCTCCTAATTCTGTAGCACCAAGTGTTGAAAGTCCGTTGTTAAATGAACCAACTGCTGTCCGTAAGGGACTTACTAATGCAACTCTGTTCACTGAATCTCACATTCCTTTCTGATGGTATTAGATTTACATGCGGGTATTAATCACGATGTATGAGAGAGTATGCGTTGCGGCTTAGATCGGTTAAATCAGCTTAATTAGCTTGATCGGCTTAGCCGCTTTGATCGCCTTCCTCCATTTGATTTTTTGGTATTTATTTACATATTCAGTGTAAGCCTAAACACCAGTTTCCTCAACACTCAAAAATATACATATTTTTACATACGAATACCTCTAGGCCCTTGTACAATCCCTCAACGAGGTTATACTAGCATTTCCTTTGATATTCTGGTTATTAATGGTTATTTCAGAAAATCACATGAAAACATGCCAAAAGAGTTCACATAAAAAAACGTCTCCGGCCCTTACTTGGGTCTGGAGACGGTTTGTGCAGCACTCTTAGCATATTATTTCGTATTTGGAGGAGCCCTGCTTACATCAGCTTTTTAATCTTCTCCACCGGTAACTCCACCGCTTCGGAGACCTCTTCCGGAGTGAGTCCGTGAAGCAGTAATTTACGAATAATCTCGGCTTGGCCCTTTTCTATTCCTTCAGCTATACCCTCTTCATATCCCCAACGCTTCCAGGCTGGCATGAGTTCCATAATCGCTTCACCCTCCTCCGGGTATTGTATCATCAATTCTTGTATAATCTCTTCATCCTGCGCCCGGTCCGGCTGGAAATATAAATCTGCCACTGACATCACAAGCGCCAGCCGACCCTGATCGAGCCGCGCTCTCAGCTTCATGAACATGCGCAGAAATTCCCGGCGCACATCTCTCGCTTCTCTTGTAGTATACCCCATCTTGGCCAGTAACGCAGCAGCCACTGCATTGTCCGAATCAATAAATCTTCGCCAGTTCTGCTTACGCAATTCCACCTTGAGAAACTGAAAGCGCAGGATATGATGTTCAGGAATAACCATCTCCAAGGTATCCTGCTCTTCCCTGATCTCATCTGAAGTAAAAATCGCAATCGGTATAATCAGCTTATGCTCTTTACGGTAGCGCTCAAATAGTCGGCTGAAGTAAATAAACATTCGTTCATGAAACCGTGAATCCCGATACGACTGCGGCTCCAGGTGAATGAGAATATAACCGTCCAGCCCTTTGTAGCGGATCTCCAGCAGCAGATCCAGCTCCCGCGCTTCCTCGCCAACAATATCCACTAGCAATTCCTGCATCAGAAACCGGGTTTCACTATAGTCCAGCATTGCATCAAGCTCAGGAAAAAACAACTCAATAAATTCCTGAAAAAACGTCTCCAGCAGCTTCTTAAATGCTTCATCATGCGGTAAGGGGATTTTAGTCGCCTCCTGTTATATCTTGCCTGTTTCTTGTGAGCATATCCCATTTTAATGGAATTAAATATAACAAAAAGCACATACGTTCGTATTGAATGAAAAAAGAGCCGCAGATGATACTCCTGTGGCTCTTCTTGTCAAATTGTCTATTTTATATGTGTATTCATCATTGTCAGAACACCCGCTTCTTATCCTTCTCCTCAATCAAAATCTGCACCGATTCCTTGAACCGGATCGCATGAATGATCTCCCGCTCGCGCAGGAACTTGAGGCTGTCCTGCAGATCCACATCGTCGGTCATGTCAATCAGCCACTGGTATGTAGCCCGGGCCTTCTCCTCTGCGGCGATGTCCTCGTACAAATCCGCGATTGGATCGCCCTTGGCTTGGATATAGGATGCTGTCCAGGGCACACCGGCCGAGTTCTGGTAGAACAAGGCATGATCCCGCTGTGCATAGTTCGGCCCTAAGCCTGCGGCTTCCAGCTCCTGTACCGAGGCGTCCTTGGTCAGCTTGTAGATCATGGTGGCAATCATTTCGAGATGGGCAAATTCCTCAGTAGAAATATCCGTTAATACACCAATTACCTTATCAGGTATAGCATACCGCTGGTTCATATAGCGCAGCGCCGCAGCCAGCTCGCCGTCCGCACCGCCGTATTGCTCCATCAGATACCGGGCCATCCGCACATCGCATTTGCCGACACGCACCGGGTATTGCAGCTTTTTCTCATAGATCCACATTCGTGAACTTCCCCCTCCTTAAGGCTTATTTCATTCCCGGCTTCATGCCTTAGACTTGCCAAGGCCAGGGACTCTCGCTCCATTGCCATGGAGCCTTGGAATAGGCGCGGCCGAAATTCTGCAGAGGTCCGTATAGCTCCTGGAACTGGTTCGCCAGCTTGGTGCGCTCATATGTCAGCTGATTGAACTGCTCGATCGCCTTCACATCCTCCGGATGAGTGTCCAGGAACAGATTCAGCTCTACGAGTGCAAAATCAAGGACCTGCAGCTGCTCCAGCATCTCGTAATAACGGGGCTCGCAAGGATTAGCTTCCATAGCCTACTTCCCTCCTTTGAACTTGGACTCATAAGGGCTGTAAAGCGATGGCCATAACGTTCCATGTTTGAGCGCCTCCGGCAGGGAGAACTGCGGCAGATTCGGGGGCTGAAACGTGACGAATTGGTTCGGCGGCACAACATACGTCTTGAACGGCACCGGCGGACAAGGATCAAACGGTCCCCTGTACGGTGTCCATACGCGATCCTGGGAGTTCAATGATCATTCCTCCTCGTAAGGTTTTGACGGCATTGCCTGATGAATGTCCAGATCTCTGATCGATACCTTCGTAACTAACTTATGACAGTGCAAGGGTGGAAAAGAACAGTTGCCCATTAAAATCACCTTCAGGTGTGCAAGCGAACGGTACTTTTTGCGGCCAAACTATATAAATTGAACTAATGATTTTTGGTTTTAGGATTAGCTGTGACTCCAGAGAAGTTTTGGACTTCCGGCCGCTGCCCTTCTGCAGATTTCTTGATTGTATACCGCTGTTCGCGGTTGAAATCCGCAGACAAAGGCGGACGCTACCGCTCCTCCAGTTCCAAAATTCCCCTCCGCCACTTTTCCTTTAACTTAAATTTTTTAGTTCAATCTATATAGTGAAAAAGCAAAAAAAACAGGGCCCCCAAAAGCTCTGCAACACAGCTTCTGAAGCACCCTGCTATATTTAAAAATTTGAGTTACACTTCTGCCTACTCCTTCTCCTCTTCCCCGCCTTCAGCATCCTCTTCAGGCTCTGGCACGGGCTCGCGGTGGATGTTGATGCGGGTGATCCGCAGCCGGGTTGACTCCTCCACCTCGAAGGTGACATCGCCTACCACTACTTTTTTGCCCTTGGATGGATTGCCTTCCAGCTCCTTGAACAGCCAGCCGCCGATAGAATCCACCTCTTCATCCTCAATCACGACACCCGTAAGATCGTTGACGTCTTCAATCAGCATCCGGCCCTCTACGGAGATGTAATCCCCGTTGCGCTCCACGCTAGGGCGTTCATCCTCGAACTCGTCATGCAGATCGCCGACGATCTCCTCCAGGATCTCTTCAGCGGTCAGCAGCCCTGCCGTACCGCCGTACTCGTCAACGACCAGCGTCAGCTGGGCTTTGTTCTTCTGCATCAGCCGCAGCGCGTGGCTGATCTCCATCGATTCCGGCACGTTCAGAATCGGCCGGACCAGGGAAGCCAGATCATTCTGCTGCTCCGGCGGGGCGAACAGCAGATCCGTGATATGGATGAAGCCGATAATCCGGTCCTTATCCTCGAAGGCTACCGGATAACGCGAATGCTTCGTTTCTGTAATGATCCGCATGTTCTCTTCCAGCGGAAGATTGCTGTATAGTACATCCATATCGGTACGCGGCAGCATCACCTCACGGGCCAGCAGGTCCGAGAATTCGAAGATGTTATCCATCAGCTTCATTTCATCCTGATCGATCACTCCGCTCTTCGCGCTCTGATTCATCAGAATGCGGATTTCCTCCTCCGAATGGGCCGCCTCGGCTTCACTGGCCGGCTCCACGCCGAACAGTCTCAGCAGAGCGTTCGCTGAGGCATTCAGCACCCAGATGAAGGGCAGAAACAGATTATAGAAGAACATCAGCGGAGCGGACAACAGCAGTGCTGAGCCTTCTGTTTTTTGAATAGCCAGAGATTTCGGTGCCAGTTCCCCCAGCACAATATGTAAAAAGGTAATAATGGAGAAGCCGATAATCACAGATACCGTTGAGATTAGCGTCTGGTCAGTTACACCGATCTGGTACATCAGAGGCTCCACCAGCAGCTCCGAGATTGCCGGTTCCCCGACCCAGCCGAGTCCAAGAGAAGCGAGTGTAATTCCGAACTGGGTGGCTGACAGATACGAATCCAGCCGCTTGTTGACCTTCAGCGCATATCCCGCCATTTTGTTGCCTTCGCTGACCAGTTGGGTCAGACGTGACTGTCTGACCTTGACCAGCGAGAATTCCGCCGCAACGAATACACCATTTAATAATACGAGCACCAGAACGAGCAAAAGATTAAGCACTAATCTTCCTATTTCAAATTCCGTATGCACTATAATAACGCCCCATTTCTACAAGGTGATCGCTTTTCTGGTTTTGAAATCGACCCCGGGATAATACATATCGGCCACGAGCAGGTTAGGCCCGCAGCAGCCTGCTGCATCGCAGTAACAATTCACTTGTTGATTCAAGGGATGCTTAGTCTGCCACTCAGTGAAAATGTCATCCAGCTTCGCGTTGCTGATATTGCCAAAAGCGGATATGTCGGCGAAGTCCGTGACAAAGACGTCGCCCGTGAACAGGTTCACATTGACCCGGTTTCTTCCGTCCGGATCATTACGAAGCGTTACATTCTTCTCGCTGCGCAGTCTGCTCAGCAGCTGCTGGTCTTCCTCCAGGAAGCTGCAGGCGAAGAACGGCAGCGTGCCGAACAGCATCCACATCTCCGGGTCACGATGATCCAGGAGGGAATGAATCGCAGTATTCATCTCCCGGAGCGACAGCACAGGCAGCTTCGAAGCGAAGCTGGATGCGTACATCGGGTGTACCTCATGACGTCTTGCCCCCATGTCCCCAATCAGCCGGTGAATCTCGGGAAGCTTGGTGTGTGTACGGTAATTGATCATCGACTCGGCAGAAATCAGCATTCCATCGCTGCTCAGCCGGCGGGAATTCTCCAGCATCGTGTCGTACAGCCGGTAGGCGGCCTCCTTCGAGACCGGGTGACCGCTGTTCGCGAAGCCCACCTCGTGGAAGTCATCGCCGTTCACATAGTTGAACGAGATATGCATAACGTCCAGGTAAGGGAGCAGCTGCTCATAACGGGAATACGGCATGGTCAGATTCGAGTTGATCTGTGATCGGATGCCCCGTTCCCGTGCATATTTCAGCAGCGGCACAATCGTATTCTCCACCGTTCCGGCACGGAACATCGGCTCCCCGCCCGTAATGCTGATGGTCTGCAGATGTTCAACTTCCTCCAGACGCTTCAGCATCTGGGTTAAAGGCAGCAGCTCCCCCTCTTTCATTGTAAGGCTGTCGCCGACGGCGCAATGCTCGCAGCGCATGTTGCATAGATTCGTGACCGTCATCTCTACACTGGTCAGCACATGCTGCCCGTATTCGCGGAGCGAGGTAATCGGATCCCACGGATCGTACTCCGGCGACAGCTCTTTTACAGGAATTATAGATGATGATGGCTCTAATATACTCATTTCTTAAGGCTCCTTTAATGCTTATTCCTTATTATTAACCCAAAACAAAAGAAAAAGAACGATAACTTAAGCTATATCATACCACGACTACTCAAAAAAACAGCAAGGTTGAGACTAGAGCTCTGCAATTCCTGCAGATGCCCTATTCTCTCCTCGCTGCACAGAACACCTATCCGGTACTTTTCACTACAGGTTCTCCCCCGTCCGTCACATCCACAATGACTACCGAGAGGGCTTTGCTGAGATCACGTTCATAAGGGGTAACCGTTTCGCCTTCGGGTCCATTCAGTACACGGACAACAGGCCGGTGCGGCGTGCTGGGATCAATCTTGACCACCACACCGCTCTCACCGGAGCTGAGCTTCACCGTAAGCCCCAGCGGATAGATGGCCACGCGGTCTCTGAATAACTCCAGCTGCTTCTGCTCGTACAAGGTTCCAGAGCCGACATACAGCGCTTCTACCGCCTGATGGGGCAGCATGGCTTTTTTGTAGATCCGGTTAGAGGTCATTGCATCATAGGAATCTGCTACTCCCAGCCATTTCGCATATTCATGGATTTGCGGACCCGTCAGGCCGCGCGGATAGCCGGAGCCGTCAATCCGTTCATGATGCTGCAAGGCACAATGAGCCGCCAGCAGAGGAATATTGGGCTCTTCCTTGAGGATGCGGTATCCGATCTCGGTATGCGCCTGCATATGGCGGAACTCTTCCTCGCTGAGCATGCCGGGCTTTTGTACAATTTTGACAGGAATCTGCGTCTTGCCGATATCATGCAGCAGCGCACCAAGCCCAATGACCCGCAGCTCTTCTTTGCTGTAGCCATGGGCAATGCCAAGCACCAGCGTATACAGGCATACGTTCAGGGAATGGACGTACAGGTAATTGTCAGCCGTGTGCATGTCAAGCAGCATGATCATCGGGTCCTCCTGCAGGGACATGTCGTCGAGGATGGAATCCATCACCTTGGAGAATTTCTTATCCAGATGATAAAAGCCCTTGGTAATCCCCGAGGCACCGGACATCTGCTGGAACTGGTTACGGATCACCTTAAGTGCCTGATTGCGCGTCTCATCCTGCAGCATTCCGGGGATCACAATATCCTCCGTGAGCGAGTCCTCAATATAGATATAACCGATATCAATTCTGGCGAGCCGCTTGATCAGGGAATCGGTAAGCTCCACTCCGTCCGCAAGCAGAACCAGCCCTTCATCATTATATATTTTTTTACCCAGCTTCATTCCCGCCTGAAGCCGATTGACGGATACTAGACGCACCTTGGCTCACTCCTGCCTTTAACGGTAAAATTGCTTCTTTGTGATGCCAAGCTGAGAATCAACGCATAATAAACAGCCAGAAGGCGGCTGCAAGGATGAAGCGGTAGATGGCAAAATGAGTTGGTCTGATCTTCTGGATCATTCTCATGAACAGAACTACCACCACATAGGCCACGATGAAGGAAATAATGAAGCCGATGACAAAATACCCGATCGTCTCACTCGTGAAATTCTTATACGAATCGAGTAGCTCATACCCCGAGGCCGCGCACATAATCGGAATTGCGATGAGGAAGGAGAAGTCGGCCGAAGCCTTGTAGCTTACCCCGCTCAGCATCCCCCCGGAAATTGTCGAGCCGGAGCGGGAGAATCCGGGCCAAAGGACGGAAATAATCTGGAATAATCCGATCGAGAGTGCCTGCCCGTAGGACAGATCATCCAGATCATGCGCTGTCACACGAATCTTGCGTTTATTGACCCATTCGGCAATGATCATCAGAATACCGCCTGCCACCAGCGCCCAGAGAACGGTGGATGCCCCGAAGAGGCTTTTGATAAAGTCCCTTGCAAAAAAAGCTACAGCGAGCGCAGGCACAATGCCCAGCAGCACATGAATCAGGTTCAGACGGGCTGCCGGCATAACGCCCCCTCTGTCTCTGCGGCCAAAGCCGAGCAGATTCACAATCCGCTGGCGGTAGACCAGCGCAATCGCCAGTATGGCCCCCAGCTGAATCACAATCTCATAGGTCTTCATAATCGAATCCTGCTCATTGAAGCCCAGAAGCTTAGTCGTTAGAATCATGTGTCCCGTCGAAGAAACCGGAATGAACTCCGTGATTCCTTCCACAATTGCCAGAATAATGGCTGTAATTGTATCCATATTACTCCTCCTGATCTAGTCAATGAAACCTGGTAATGCGTTATCTATCCATTTGATAAAACATGGTGTGGATCATCAGGTGGATTGCCTCTCCCAGCGAAACGCTTCACACTCATCCAGACTCCCCGGCCGCTGCAGCTCCATCCGCAGCAGATCGCGCAGGAAATGAGGCAGCAAATATACCGCCTCCCGGCCATTAGCTATACTCTCATAGCCTGTACGGAATGTAAACATATCCAGCGTGCCGACACTATACACCTTGGTATCCTCCAGCTGCTCCCCGCCGGCAAAAATCGCAATACCGTTATCATAAGGCATGACCCTTGGATCGTACAAGATTTTTAATCCGTCCACGGCCAAGGTGCCCAGCACCTCTCCCCGGAAACCGTATCCGTAGATGACCTTATTCCGGAACTCTGCCATCAGACTCTGTTCCAGTGCGGTGCGGATATCCTTGCCTGTCAGCTGTACTGTGCATGGGTTAATTGGCGAAGGACATAAGGCATGCAGCATGCCTGCGGTGATGTTGCCTTCCGGAAGCGGGCCGAGCAGTTGTCCTGTATTAACGAGCGAGATGGGGCTGCCTGTGAACTGGCGGACCGCCTGTGCCAGCAGGTTGCCAAAAGGAGACTCCCCCTGCAGATCCAGCGGCAGCATGCGGTCGCTGATGGCAACCGTCTTCTCCAGGGCCTCACGGCCGCGCTGCAGATGGATCGCTGCCGCCGGAGCGATAAGCTCCTCCGTTAAGGAAGGATCAACTGCCGTGCAGCCTCCTTCGGCCAGGTGAAATACTCCGCCTGGATGCTCCCGCTCGAAGACAACCCGTCCGGCGTACCGGCCGAATTTGCCGGCACCGCATACGGCTGTCCCGTTAATCATCTGCGGCTGCTCCAGCATATGGTGGGTGTGTCCGCCCAGAATGGCATGCACGCCTTCCAGCTTCTCGGCCAGCCTCTGGTCTGCGGGCAGCCCCAGATGAGACAGAATGATCACGATATCCACCTGCGGGGCAAGCAGCTGAACCTGCTCGCGCAGTGCCTCTTCCGGGTCCAGCACATCCCAGCCGAGCAGAGAATAGAAGGAGGTGAACGCCGCCGTCGCACCGGTCAGTCCTATCTTTATCCCGTCCTTCTCTATAATCGCGTGGCGCTGCATCCAGTGCGGCGGCTCACCGGTGGCGGACTCCAGGAAATTGCAGCATACCACAGAACACTGGATGCCTGTGAATATGGCTGAGAGCATCTCCTTGGAGAAGGTGAGGCCTTCGTTGTTGCCGATGGTGACCGCATCGTATCCGGTCAAATTCATAATGTCGATGTTGGCCTGTCCCATCGTGCCTTCCGTCTCTACAGCGGCGCGGTCCATATGATCGCCGATATCAAGCAGCAGCGCCGGCTCCTCGCCCGCCGCCGCCTTCATCGCGGATATTACTGCCGCGAGCGGACTCATCATTTCAAAGTGGCTATGTATATCATTGGTATGAATAATGGTTAATCTTTGCGGCCCAGGCTTCATAAGCTGGCTTCCCTCCCACTTGTACAGCCGTTTATAAAGTAAGCGGCAGGCTTGTTCTGTTCTAGAGTTAGCATAACATTTTCAGACTCAATATGGTATATTGTAATCATTATAAGCTGTCCTAAGCTTAAGTCCAGAAAGGGTGAAGAACGCATGCATATCTCCATCCGGCTATTCGCCGGTCTGGCCGAAATTATCGGCTCCTCCACTCTGGTCTTCCACGCCCATGAGTCCCCTGTAACAGCAGGCCGGCTGAAGGAACTCCTCTCCGCCTCCTATCCCGATGCCGCGCCGCAGATCAGTGTATCTCTGGTAGCCGTTGATCAGGAATATGCGCCTGATGATACGGATATTACCGAAGGCTCAGAGGTGGCCTTCATTCCGCCCGTGTCCGGGGGCTAACCACACCGTTCTCCTTCCGCGAATCTGCATAGCTTCAGAGTAGGGTAGGACCAGCGGGTTGCACAATCTGCAAGCTACAATCAGTACTCTTACACCATTGAATATTGCGGACTTTGTTGCTATGCTGTAAAAAATTGCTATAGTAAGGTGGCCTAGTCATTGAGAGTACACGTGATGGATCTTAAACCGGGTGATCATCTGCGGATGGATAGCTTCAGCTCCCGCGGGCTGCATGTACTCCCTAAGGGATCACGGCTGCAACTGGAGGAAATCGCCAAGCTGATACAGCACGGCGTTGATTATGTAGATATTGAAACGGTACAGGAAGAGCCCGCCCCTTCCAGCCGGACCTCAATCATTCAGGCTGCAGCCAGCAGCTTCGATACCACGATTGACGGCTTTGAATCTCTATATATGGAAGCGCTCAGCAAAGGCAGCTTCAATCAGTCCGTGGTGGATGATATTCTTCAGCCGACCTTGTCCACGCTGGACAAGCACAAGGACGTTGTGACACTCTTGCTCCTTCTCGACCGGGAAGATAATTATACCTATAACCACTCCCTTCAGGTAGGCATGCTCTCCTATTATCTTGCCTCGTGGCTTGGATACTCCAAGACAGAGTGCTATGAGATCGGGCGTGCGGGCTACCTGATCGATATCGGCAAATGCCGCATCTCCCCCGCCATCCTGAACAAACCCGGCAAATTAACGCCTGAAGAATACGAAGAGATCAAATTACATACGGTTTACGGGTACGAAATCATACAGAACTCCATGAACGATCCTTTCACAGCTCTGGTTGCCCTGCAGCATCATGAACGCGAAGACGGCTCCGGTTATCCCAAGCAGCTGACCAAGACTGATATTCACCCTTACGCCCAGATCGCAGCCGTCGCGGATATTTACAGCGCTATGACCACTCACCGGGTCTATCAGTCCAAGCAGGAGCTGATTTCCGTTCTGCGTGAGATCAACTCCCTCAGCTTCGGCAAGCTGAACGGCAAACCGGTCCAGGCCTTCATCAATCATCTGATGCCTAACTTCATCGGCAAGCGTGTGCTGCTGAGCACCGGTGATATGGGTGTGATCGTGATGAACAACCCGCTGGATGTCTTCCGTCCGCTTGTACAGAGCGAAGGCAAATTCCTTGACCTGTCCCGCGAACGCAAAATTGCCGTCGTTGAGATTTACATGGAGTAGCCTTACCTGAGCATTTGCACACAAAAGGGCTGTCCCGAGCGAGCCAATAATTGGCCAAGCCGGGACAGCCCTTATTCGTGGGTCATATGACAGTAGTCATAGCCCCAATACTTTTACCGGATGAGTGTGAGCAGCAGCTCGCCGCTAGGCACTTCTGACCCTGTGCTCTTAAGCACATCAAGATATTGTGCCGAGTTGGTGACAATCACCGGTGTCGCCGTTATAAATCCGGCCGCACGGATAGCTTCGAGGTCAAATTCAAGCAATAGCTGACCCTTGACCACCTTGTCGCCTTCCTTCACTTTTTTAGTAAAATGCTGACCCTTAAGCTTCACGGTGTTGACACCGACATGAATCAGCAGCTCCGCACCGCCGTCCGAAGTAATGCCGATGGCATGTCCTGTCGGGAATACAGTAGTCACCGTTCCGTTCACAGGGCTGGTTAAGATGCCCGAAGAAGGCTCAATTACAATTCCCTTACCCATGGCACCGGAAGCAAAAGCTTCGTCAGGCAGGGTGCCCAGCGGATGCAGCGTTCCCTCCAGCGGGCTTACAACCAGTTCTTTATCAATCAGCGTTGGTGTAGTCGTACCCGAGGTTCCTCCTGAGTTAACGGTTGCAGCAGCATCTGTCTCAGGCTCCTTGTAGCCAAGCACCAACACCAGTACAGCTGCCAATACAAATGCTACCAGTATACCAATGACTACCCATACAAATCCTGTACCGAAATATGTCGGCAGGGCCAGCAGACCCGGCAGCGAGAAGGACAATGCTCTTGCACCGCCTGTTGCAATAATTGCACCGCCGATAGCGCCGGAGATACAAGCATAGATGAACGGTTTCTTGAGCTTCAGGGTGACTCCGTAAATCGTTGGTTCCGTAATCCCAAAGACTGCAGATAGTGTAGAAGAACCGGCGAGCGCTTTAAGCTGCGGGTTCCGGGATTTCAGGAAGACGCCGAATACAGCCCCGGCCTGCGACAGAACCGCCGCACTGAGAATGGGCAGCATGGTATCCTGTCCTAATGTAGCAATATTGCTGAGCATGATCGGTACGAAGCCCCAATGTACACCGAAGATTACGAATACTTGCCAGAACGCCCCTGCAATAGCTCCCGCCACAAGCGGACTTAGATTGTAGAGCCAGGTATAGCCGGAGGCCAACCCGTCACTGATCAGAGAGCCTACAGGTCCGAAGGCCAGGAATGTAAGCGGAATAACAATGAGCAGCGCGAACATAGGAACAAGAATATTCCGCACTGACTCATGAATGAAGGAACGGAACCAGCGTTCCACATACGACTGCACCCATACCGCCAGAATAATTGGAATTACGCTGGAGGAATAGTTGATCAGTACGATCTTGATTCCCAGGAAGTGCAGGGAGTCAGGTGAGCCTACAGCCGCAATGACTGCGGGATAGATTAAGGCTCCGGCTATGGCAATCGACACGAACTGATTCGCCTTGAATTTGCGCGCAGCCGTCACCGCCAGGAAGACAGGCAGGAAATAGAATACACTGTCGGCAGCCGCATTGAGGATCATGTAAGTGCCGCTGGCAGCGCTAATCCACTCCAGGGACAGAATCAGAGCCAGCAAGCCCTTGAGTATCCCCGCTCCGGCCAATGCACCCAGAATCGGCGAGAAAATACTTGAAATGATGTCCACCGCTTTACCCAGAACTCCAGTGCTCTCTGAGCTCTCGTCGCCGCCGCTTTTCTCCGCATCCTGAAGCGAGGTTTCCTTCATAATCTGCTCGAATACCTGGCTGACATTGTTGCCGATAACCACCTGGAATTGTCCGCTGTTCTCGACGACTGTAATGACTCCCGGTGTTTTTTCCAGTGCTGCTTTATTGGCTTTGCTGTTATCCTTCAGCTTGAATCTTAAGCGTGTGGCACAATGGAAGACGGAATTCACATTCCCTTCTCCGCCAACGAGTGTGATAATTTGTTTGGATAAGTCTTTATTGCTCATTTGGGTTTGCTCCTTTTGAGATCTGTAATATAAGCATCGCTGCAGAGGCGAATGGTGCCAGCGTATTTTATTTGTTCCCCTCTGCAAACAAGAAAAACCTGAACTCAAGGCAAAAAATACGTAAGCACACGTTTTTTTGCCATCAGCTCAGGTTTTGCCTGCATAACCAGTTACACCCTGACAGATGATATGAAATTTGAAATATTGTAGTCTTGCGTATGTTGCGTGTTAAATGCTATGTGTTACTCCAGGTTATTGCGTTCCGTTACACGCTGAATGTGAATCGTCAAATAGACATATTCATCCTTGCTGAGGCTCTGGCCATGGGATTTCTCCAGATATTCATTGATTTTGCCCACGCATTCGAAAGCCTTGACATAGGTTAGCCTCACCTGGTTGTACAGGAACTCTTCCCCGCTGTTATTGGTCTCCTTCTTCAGCACCCGCATGGAAAAATACTGCAGATGGGTCAGGAACCGCGAGTAGTTAAGCGAGGTCTCGTCCAGCACCACATTATAATGATAGGTAACGATGTTCAGAATGTTCTGAACAATCTCCGTCATCTTGATCGTCGATCTTACCTCCGTACCATCCATTCTGGCGTTAACCAGGTGGAGGGCAATGAATCCGGCTTCATCCTCACCCAGCGAGAGACCGGTGGTCTGTTCAATCATCTTCAGGGCATCCAGCCCGATCCCGAATTCCTTCCGGTAAAAGCGCTTGATCTCAAACAGCATCGCATTCTTCAGCTGAATCCCCTTCTCAAAACGCTCCAGCGCAAAATGGATATGATCCGTCAGCGTCAGATAGAGATTATCGTTCAGCTCCGTGTGCAGCACTCCACTCGCATAGGTGACGATGCTGCTGGCCAGCTCCAGGTGAGCTACCGGAATATCATTCAGCAGTTCAGTCAGCCGGGCAGTGAATTCATTCTCATTTAGCAGAAAAATCTTATCCACCTTGGCAGGATCAACATAATCCCCCGCCACCTTATTGAAGGAAATCCCTCTGCCCATCACAATAACCTCCTTGCCCTTCTGGTTCTTGGTCAGGAGTACATTATTGTTCAGCACCTTCTCGATAATCATCTCTATTCACCTCCTGACGCATAGTTTGTACAAAAAAAGCCTAAGTTGATCCCAATATCATTCATAAAATGATACTCGCATCAGCTTAGGCATTGCCCGCATTACCGGTCACAATCCTGTATTACTGCTATTGTAGCATAAATAAAAGCGATTTCAAGAACTTTTTTATTCTAAAGATCTGAATATTCATATTAGGCTTCATTCCGGTTTGAAACCGGCTCTCGAGGGCCACGCTAATAGCAGACAGAAATACAAGGAGGAGATATGATGCTTGCCGTTCATCAGCGCCTAGCCGATTTATATACCCTGAGTCTGAAGCGTCCGCTGGCTCCGGCGGAACAAGACGAGCTTCAACACTGCCTGCATATCAACACCGTCTACTGCTGGGAAATGGCGCGTCTCCATATCGAAGCCCTGCTGGCAGCGGATACTCATGATACCCAGTGGCAGCAGGAGATCAGCGCGCAGCTGCTGGAGGTCCGGGTAAGCGGGAAGCCGGGGAAACGGTCTTGACGGAAAGGGGCTCCGCGCGCGCCCTGTACTTTCCAGCACATAAAAACAGCAGCCCATCCCCACATCGGGGCCAGGCTGCTGCATCTGCTTCTACGATGCTTCTATAAAAAGCGGAACTGTGCTTCAATTAAACCGTTATAAATGCCGTCATGCTTGGTCAGCTCGGCATGATTGCCTTCTTCCTTAATCTCGCCGTGATCCAGCACCACAATCTTATCCGCATGACGGATGGTCGAGAGCCGGTGGGCGACGATGAAGGAGGTCCGGCCCTGAAGCAGCAGCTTCAGCGCTTCCTGAATCTTGATCTCCGTCTCCGTATCGATACTGGCTGTCGCTTCATCCAGAATCAGAATCCGCGGATCGGCCAGCAGCGCCCGGGCGAAGGAGAGCAGCTGGCGCTGTCCCATGGACAGTGCGCTTCCCCGCTCCTCCACCTCGGTATCATAGCCGGCAGGCAGCTTGACGATGAAATCGTGGGCGTCTACAGCCTTGGCAGCCGCTTCAATCTCTTCGTCCGTGGCATCCAGCCGTCCGAAGCGGATGTTGTCGCGGATCGTTCCTGAGAAGATGAAGGTATCCTGCAAGACAATCCCGATCTGTTCGCGCAGACTCTGGAGTGTAACATCGCGGACATCCCGTCCATCAATGGTGATGCCACCGCTCTTGATATCATAGAACCGGCCGATCAGGTTGATGATTGTGCTTTTGCCGGAGCCGGTATGTCCTACGAGTGCAATGGATTGGCCTGCCTGGACATCCAGGTTAATGCCCTTAAGAGCCGCACGGCCCTTCTCATATTCAAACACAACATTATCGAAGTGAATATCTCCCTTAATCTTGGACAGCGGTGTCGCTCCCGGCTTATCCTGAACGGCAGGCTGTTCGTCGAGATACTCGAAGATCCGTTCGGAGGAAGCCATCGCTACGAGCAGTTGATTGTACATCTGTCCCAGCCGGTTGATCGGGTCCCAGAAGTTGCTGACATAACTGCTGAAGGCGACCAGGAAGCCGACCGTAAGCTCTCCCGACTGAATCAGGTAAGCCCCGAACCAGAAGAGAATCATCGTCCCGAAGCCGCCGGTGACTTCAATGATCGGACCGAATGCCTGGTTCATGGCCGAGGCCTTGTTCCACGATTTCCGGCTGTCCATATTCATGGCATCGAAATAATGCATATTCTCTTCTTCCTGGGTGTAGGCCTGGGTGACGCGAATCCCCTGAATCGACTCATTCAGATGGGAGTTGATCCGTGAGTTCTTCATACGCACATCCTGCCAGGCAATACGGATTCTCTGCCGCAGCTTGGTCGAGATCAGGAACATAACAGGCACCGTAATCATCACGGCCAGCCCCAGCTTCCAGTTGATAAGCAGCAGAATGATCATAATACCGAACAGCTGCACACAGTCGATCATCAGATTGACGACCCCGTTGGTGAACAAATCCTGCAGCGAGTTGATGTCATTGGTCACCCGGACGAGGACTGATCCGGCCGGACGTTTATCGAAGAAGTTGAAGGACAGCTTCTGGATATGCCGGAACAGGTCCGAACGCAGGTCATAAATCACCCGCTGGCCGATCACATTCGTATATTTGATCCGGTATACGCCGGCAATCCATTGAATCAGATACAGAATGATAACACTGGCTGTTAATGTGTAGAGCAGCGTCAAGCTGGTGTTTCCGTCTTTTGGAGCAATCGCTTTATCGATCGCCATACTGGTCAGGAACGGAACTGTCAGCTTTGTAATCGTACCCAGAATCATCATAATTGAGACCAGCGGCAGCATCTGCCTCGCATATGGCTTCATATAGCTGAATAAGCGGGTGAACTGCCTCCAGTCAAAAGCCTTGTCAATCACATCATCGTCTTTATAGATAAAACGTTCTTCAAGCGTCTGTTCTTCAACCTTACTGTTGTCGGTATTTAATACACCGTCAGCAGTCTGCTTGGAGGTCTCAAGACTCATGCCGGATCACCTGCCTCTCGTCCGTTATCCCTGGCTAAATAATCGGCGTACTGAATCCGGTACACATCCTGATAAGGCCCCGGGACCGCGATCAGTTCCTGATGGGTACCCTGCTGGACCATTCTACCTTCATTCATGACAATGATCTGATCGGCATGGCGCAGGGAGGAGATCCGGTGGGCAATAATCAAGGTCGTCCGTCCGCGCATAACCTCCTGGAAGCCGGCCTGAATCTCATGCTCCGTCTCCATATCTACCGCACTGGTCGCATCATCCAGAATAAGAATCCGCGGATTCTTCAGCAATGCGCGGGCGATGGCAATGCGCTGCTTTTGGCCGCCCGAGAGACCCATCCCCCGCTCACCGACTACCGTATCGTAGCCTTCCGGCATCTCCATAATGAAGTCATGCGCCTTCGCCAGCTCAGCGGCACGGATGATCTCATCCATGCTGACATTCTTAAGGCCATAAGAGATATTATTGCGGATTGATGAGGAGAACAGGAAGGTCTCCTGGAACACCGTCGATATTTGCGAACGCAGACTTCGGACCTGGAACTCGCGGATATCCACACCATCGAGCTTGATACTGCCCTGATTCACATCATAGGCACGCATCATCAGCTGGGTGATCGTGGATTTACCGGACCCCGTTCCGCCGAGGAAGCCAATGACTGCACCGGGCTCGGCATGGAAATGAATATCCTTGACTGCCGGCATTTTGTTGCCGTAAGCGAAGGTGACATGATCGAACTCCACCTCACCCTTCACTTCTGCCGCTGCAAGCTCGCGGGCATTCTCTTGATCCCGGACATCGATGGTCTGATTCAGCACTTCCAGCACACGTTCGCCGGAGGCCTTGGACTGGGTATAGTTATTGATGTGGAACCCGAGTCCCCATACAGGACCGATGATGTACCAGATCAGGCTGAAGAACGCAACCAGCTCACCCAGCGACATCTGCTTGTTGATAACCAGCGTACCGCCGACACCTAGCAGAATAGCTACACTGACCGAAGCCAGCAGCTCCATGAACGGGAAGAATTTACTCCATAGCTCGGCCGCAAAAATCTGATTTTCTTTATATCGTTCATTACGGTGCGAGAATTTCTCAACTTCGTAGGCCTCTCTGGCAAACGATTTGACTGTTCTTACCCCGGTGACATTCTCCTGTACAGCCGTTGTCAGGGAACTTAACGCGAGGCGCATCTCCTGAAAGGCCGGATGAATCTTGGATTCAAACTTAAGTGCGACTATTGCCAGAAATGGCATTGTGATCAGAGTAACCAGCGTCAGCTGCCAGTTGATGGTGAACATCATAATGGAGCCGAACAGAACCATGAAGAACACATTTAGCAATTGGGCAAATCCGAAGCCGATGAACATGCGGATTGCTTCCAAATCCCCGGTCAGCCGGGACATCAGGTCACCTGTCTTCGCCGTATCATAATACCGGAAGGACAGAAATTGCAGCTTCTCATAACAGGCATTGCGCAGCCGGTAAGCCAGGAAATTCCCCAGCCGTCCGCCGAAAAATCCATGGGCAAACTGCAGGCACGCCTTGACAATAATGACAGCAAGCACACTGAGAGCGAGTACGGGCACCTCAGTAAACTTTAGGGGAACAATAACATCATCGATCAATCTCCTTAACAAATTGGGGGTAATAAGCCCCACTGCAGTTGCGGCCGCCAAACATACAATCGACAGAATCAGATAGTGCAGCTTCTCCCGATAAAAGCCCCGCAGTTGCCTGAGAACATCCATATCTCTCCTCCTTAAAGCTTTACGAAGTAAAGCTGGCTCCGTAAGCATAAACTTAGCTTTACGAAGTAACCTGCCTCCGTAAGCATAAACTTAGCTTTACGAAGTAACCTGCCCCGTAAGCATAAACTTAGTCTCTAAATATCGCACCGTAAACCAGCTTTTTTAGCGCTTCCAATTTAGTGACTTTAAGCAGTTTATCATCCCTAATTTAATGCGGCAAAGGGGAGAAACCACCGTTTTCCCTCTTTTTTCGGAATAAACCGGGCTTAAGCAGGGGCTAAAGGACGCCCGTCGTTTTAAATGCTGCTATTTCCTCGCAAATACTGCTCAATTAAGATATAGCAAGATTCAACGATGCGAAGCAGCTTTTTGGAAGCCTAATAAAAGGTATTTTATGTATTTTTATTGCGACTTGCCCTCTGAAAAGGACTGAAATACCGCTAATCGGGAAAATCAGCGGTATTTACTCAGCAATCGGACTCAGATTCCTTTATTTCACAGACCGGCCCCTTTTCAGGCCACCTCATCCTTACTACAGAAAAAAATTCAAGCAGTCCTAATAAAACACAAAAATGCCCACAGAGCTTTGACCAACCTGCATCAAAGTTCTGTGGACACTCACTGTATCTATCTTTGAGAATTGGAGGAAGCTTCCGGTTACCCGATGCTTCCTTCCATCTCGAATTTTATGAGGCGATTCATCTCTACCGCATATTCCATCGGCAGCTCCTTGGTGAACGGCTCGATGAAGCCCATGATAATCATCTGTGTGGCATCGGCTTCGGAGAGACCACGGCTCATGAGGTAGAATAGCTGCTCCTCAGACACCTTGGAGACCGTCGCTTCATGCTCAAGCACAATGTTATCGTTCATGATCTCATTGTAAGGAATCGTGTCCGAGGTGGACTCGTTATCCAGAATGAGTGTATCGCATTTGATATTGGATTTTGCGCCTTCTGCCTTGCGGCCGAAGGAAGCGAGTCCGCGGTAAGTAACCTTGCCGCCGTGCTTGCTGATCGACTTGGATACAATCGTAGAGGTGGTGTCCGGTGCCAAGTGAATCATTTTGGCGCCTGCATCCTGATGCTGGTCCTTACCCGCTACTGCGATGGACAATACAGAACCCTTGGCTCCACGGCCCTTAAGTACCACTGCCGGATATTTCATCGTCAGCTTGGAGCCGATGTTGCCGTCTACCCATTCCATGGTAGCATTCTCTTCGGCAACCGCACGTTTGGTAACAAGATTATAGATGTTCGGTGCCCAGTTCTGAATGGTGGTATAACGGACACGCGCATTCTTCATGCACAGAATCTCAACCACGGCGCTGTGCAGCGAGTTCGTGCTGTAGATCGGGGCAGTACAGCCTTCAACGTAATGCACGAAGCTGTCTTCGTCTGCCAGAATCAGAGTACGCTCGAATTGTCCCATATTCTCGGAGTTGATGCGGAAGTAAGCCTGCAATGGAACTTCGCACTTCACACCCTTCGGAACATAAATGAAGCTGCCTCCTGACCATACAGCACTGTTAAGTGCGGCGAACTTGTTGTCAGCAGGAGGAATAATCGTACCGAAGAACTTCTTGAACAGTTCCGGGTGATCACGCAGTGCAGAATCCGTATCCGTGAAGATTACACCCTGATCTTCCAGGTTCTGCTGCATGCTGTGATAGACTACCTCGGATTCATACTGTGCAGAGACACCGGCAAGGAACTTCTGCTCCGCTTCCGGAATTCCCAGCTTGTCGAAGGTCTCCTTAATCTCGGAAGGAACCTCTTCCCAAGTCTTGCCCTGCTTCTCGGAAGGTCTAACATAATATTGGATATCCTCGAAATCCAGATCATCCAGATTGCCGCCCCACTGTGGCATTGGCATCTTACGGAACTGCTCCAGGGATTTCAGCCGGAATTCCAGCATCCATTCAGGCTCATTCTTAATCGCGGAGATTTCCCGGACGATTTCTTCCGTGAGTCCTTTACCAGACTGAAATATCGACTTGTGCTCGTCACGGAATCCGTACTGGTATTCCTCCATATCAGGCGCTTTCTTAGCCATGGTGTCAGCCTCCTTGTGTATGTTATTGATAAGCTTCTTACGTTTCTATGCCTTTGCGAAGCGCGTTCCAGGCCAGAGTGGCACATTTGATCCGCGCCGGGAATTTATTAACACCGGACAGGGCTTCAATATCTTCGTAATCTCCGAAATCTGCTTCCTCACCCTTCATTAGAGAGGAGAAGCTGTTAGCCATCTCAAGCGCATGCTCTACTGTCTGGCCTTTGACCGCTTCCGTCATCATCGAAGCCGACGACATACTGATCGAACAGCCTTCGCCGCTGAAACGTGCGTCCTGGACAACGCCATCCTCCACCTTAAGCTGAAGCGTAATGCGGTCGCCGCAGGTTGGGTTATTGAGCTCAATCTTAAGTGCATCGTCTTCAAATGAGCCGCGATTCCGGGGATTTTTGTAATGATCCATAATTACGCGTCTATATAAGTCATCCAAGTTCATAGCTGAAATACTCCTTTGCCTTAAGTAAGGCTTGAACCAGCGCATCTACATCCTGCTCTGTATTATACAGGTAGAAGCTTGCCCGGGCGGTGGAGCTGACCTCCAGCCAGCGCATGAGCGGCTGGCAGCAATGATGCCCTGCGCGGACAGCCACACCTTCCGCATCCAGCACAGTGGCCACATCATGCGGATGCACATCACCCAGGTTGAAGGTGACTACCCCCACTTGACGGTTGCGGGGACCATAGATCGTCAGATCACTGACCTCAGACAGCCGTTGCTCCGCATATGCGGCAAGCTGCATTTCGTGGCGGTGGATCTCATCCATTCCGACCTCCTGGAGGAAATCAATCGCTGCCCCTAAGCCGACGGCACCTGCAATAATCGGTGTTCCGCCTTCGAACTTCCACGGCAGCTCCTTCCAGGTGGACTCATACAGCCCGACATCATCAATCATCTCGCCGCCGAACTCAACCGGCTCCATAGCTTCCAGCAGCGCCTTTTTGCCGTAGAGAGCCCCGATACCCGTAGGCGCAAGCATCTTGTGTCCGGACAAGGCGTAGAAGTCGCAATCCAGGTCCTGCACATCCACCTTCATATGCGGTGTGCTCTGTGCCCCGTCCACAACGATTACTGCACCGTTCCGGTGGGCAATCGCTGCAAGCTCTTTGATAGGATGAGTAACCCCCATGACATTGGATACATACGCTATCGCTACGATCTTCGTCCGGGCAGTAATCGTCTGCTCGGCATCCTCCAGCGTAATCGTCCCGTCCTTCTGCAGCGGCAGGAATTTCAGGGTGGCCCCGGTGTTCTTGGCCAGCTGCTGCCAGGGAATGAAATTGCTGTGATGCTCCATCTGGGTGATCACGATCTCATCCCCTTCCTTCAGGACGGAAGGACCGTAAGAGGAAGCTACAATATTGAGTGCGGTCGTTGTCCCGCGTGTGAAGATAATTTCCTTCACACTGCGGGCATTAATGAAGTTTTTCAGCTTCTCGCGGGCGCCTTCATACGCATCGGTTGCCCGGCTCCCCAGGGTATGCACCCCACGGTGTACGTTGGCATTATCCCATTCATAGTAAGACTTGACCGCCTCAATGACCTGGCGCGGCTTCTGTGAAGTGGCCGCACTGTCCAGGTAGACCAGCGGATGGCCGTTGATCTTCTGGTTCAGGATGGGAAACTGCTCCCGGATCTGACTGCTAATCATTGGCCTAACTTCCTTTCCACAAGAGTTTGGAGCTGATTGCGCAGTCCCTCCAGTGGAATTTGCGACACAACAGGTGCAAGGAAGCCGTAAATGATCAGTGTTTCTGCGTCATGCCGCGATAATCCCCGGGACATCAGGTAATAGACTTGCTCATAATTGACCTGTCCTACGGAAGCGGCATGGCCTGCGGTTACATCATCTTCGTCTATAAGCAGGATCGGGTTGGCATCTCCGCGCGCTTTGGGGCTTAGCATCAGAACCTTCTCTGTCTGCTGTCCGTCAGCTCTGGTAGCGCCCTTCTCAATCTTCGTAATTCCGTTAATAATCGAGGTTGCTGAATCCCGCATAACAGCACGGGTAATCATATCACTCGGTGTATTCCGTCCGAAATGCTGCGCCTGTGTAGTGTAGCTCAGCTTCTGCGAGCCGGAGCCTACAGCAATTACCTTCGCATCTGAGCTTGAGCCGTTGCCTTTTAGCACCGATTTGGTGTCGCTAGCCGTATCACCATAGTTCATCTCACCGATGATCCATTCGATAGTACCATCATTCTCAACCACCGCGCGGCGGTAAGTAATATCTGTAGTATCTTGGCCGAGCTGATGCACCGTAGCGTATCTCACTGTAGCGCCAGCACCTACAAAGACTTCAACCGCTCCGTTGTGCAAACCGGCTTCAGACTTATCCGATACATAGTTATCTACATAAGTCACGGAACTATTCGTGTCGGCTACAATCAGAATATGCGGTACAAAAGCAGCTTCAGCGTCATCCGTAAGCAGCACTGCCTGCAATGGAGTCTCAAGGATGACATTCTTCGGAACGTAGAGGAATACGCCGCCGTTCCATAGTGCTGCATGCAGTGCGGCAACGGAGTGCTCTTCAGGCAATACTGCCTTATGCAAATAACGCTGAACAAGGTCTCCTTGCTCTCTGACTGCAGTCTGTAAATCGGTGAAAATAACACCTTGCGCAGCCAGCTCCGGAGCCAGGCGGGCATATACAGCCCCTGAATTCCGTTGAATAATCAGGCTGCCTTCCTCTTGTCCTTCAATCAGCCCGGCAATAGAAGCCGGTGCATCTTGAAGTGCCGCCAGCGCCTGGCCTGGCTTGTATTCCCCATAGTTGTTGATATTCCAGCGGTCAACCCGCGTCTTCTCCAGCTTCGGCAGAGCAAGCTCAGCGGCAAGCTCCAGAGCCTTCAAGCGGCTGTCCTTCAGCCAGCCCGGTTCACCGTTGCTCAGCGACTGTGCGGTAAGTTGCAGGGCGTCTAAGGGAAGTATGGTTTGCGTCGTCATAAGTGGTTTCCTCCTTCCAGCGTTTCTAAGCTTCTTGTCCTACAGTTTCGTCTTCAATGCCGAGCTCTTCCTTAATCCATTCGTAACCTTCTGCTTCCAGTTTCTGTGCCAGCTCAGGACCGCCGGATTTCACAATCCTTCCCTGCATCATGACATGCACATAGTCAGGCTTGATATAGTTAAGCAACCGCTGATAGTGGGTAATGACCAGGAATCCGCGTTCCGGGCTGCGCATGGAGTTCACGCCGTCGGCAACAATTTTGAGGGCATCGATATCAAGGCCGGAGTCAATTTCGTCAAGGATGACGATCTTCGGGTCCAGCATCATCATTTGCAGAATCTCGTTACGCTTCTTCTCCCCGCCGGAGAAGCCTTCGTTCAGATAGCGGTGCAGGAATTCAGGATTCATATCCAGCTCCTTCATCTTGGCTTCCATCAGCCGGATGAAACGGATCAGCGAGATTTCACTGCCCTCCTCACGGCGGGAGTTGATCGCACTGCGCATGAAGTCAGAATTAGTTACACCGCTAATCTCACTTGGATACTGCATTGCCAGAAACAAGCCGGCACGGGCGCGTTCATCCACTGCCATCTCCAGCAGGTCTTCACCTTCGAGTACAGCGGTGCCTTCTGTAACTTCATACTTAGGGTGTCCCATCAGCGCTGAAGCCAGCGTACTTTTACCAGTACCGTTCGGGCCCATGATCGCGTGAATTTCTCCGCCCTTCATCTGAAGGTTAATCCCCTTCAGAATTTCTTTTCCTTCAATCGTCGCTTTCAGTCCCTCAATGACAAATTCTGCTGCCATAATTATTATTCCCTCCATTGATCGATTTGCGAAATCAGAAAGTTGTATTGTCACAGGTTAACCCTGATTACAAGCATTTAGATTTTTTATCACATTGTAATTATTATAAAGTGAATCAGGATGATTATCAATGATTCTCACTAATTTTATTACAAAGGTCCGGTTTTTACAAATGAATTCAGCTCTATTCTTACTTCTGGAGGCAAAGCTACGGATTCAGGACCCCTATTGCCCCCGCCCAGTTCCAGCACAGCAACGATCCGCTCCAGCGGACGAAGTCCAAGTGCCTTACACCGTTCCCGTTCATACACCCATTCCGGAATGTGTCGGCGTACCTGCCACGGTTCAGATTTGGCCAGCAGCTGAAAATTCTGAACGAGACAGCAGACTGCGGCATAATCTTCCTGCTGCTTATGAGGATCGGCTTCTTCTGTGGCTACAACCAGAAGCAACGGCAGCACAACCTGCTCCTCTACGGAGCTGAGTTGACGGGCAACCTCGCTGCCCGTTACATAGATGAACCGCCACGGTTGCCTCAGACCGTCATTCGGTGCCCAGACCGCTTCGTTCAACAGCTTCAGGACGTTCTGTGGAGAGATCAGAGAGGAGCCCGGGAGCAGGCTGCCGTCTTCGCCGATTGTAGTCCAGCTTCGTTCTGCCGGTTTTCTTTTCCGGGCCCTTGGCGTCTTCTCAAAGTAGCCGATTTCCAGAATTCCGGCAATCCTTTCTCCCTCATGCATACCAATTTTTTCATATAAAGACTCGCTGAGAATCATGGGATCTGTATACCACAGCATGCCAAGTCCCTGCTCCCAGCCCAGCAGCTGGACGTTCTGCATGATGCTGCAGACCGCGGCAAAATTCACATCCCGCTGCTGCTGCGTATCGGCGGCTTCAGCAATGAAGATGATGTGGGCCGGTGTATTTATGATTTGCTTCTTCAAAAGTTCGGTCATTTTGGCAGGAAGGAGCTTGGCGAGAGGGCTTCCCTTCACCTTCGCGATCATACATTCAGCCAATTCATCCCGGGACTCGGGGTCTCCGGCATAAAGACAGCGCCAGTGAGGTGTTCCCTCGGCCTCGTATAGACCGGCGGCTTCATTCAGTAAAGATACAATAGCCTCCTGCTCAACCGGCGCATCGGTGAATCTCCTGACAGTCCGCCGTTCTTTTATGGTGCCTGACACATCCTTCACTCTCATTCCTCCCCGAATATAGCTTGGTATATAAAATGATTTACCAGTAAACTATATTTTCAAAATCGAGGAATGTCAATCCAATATTGCAATAGTTAAATCTGTTATTTAATTAGCTATAGTATAAAAAACAACTCTTCATTAACATTAGTTTACTAATGAATAATAATGAATTAGAATAGAATTAATATATACAAGAAGGAGTGGCCTGTCCCCCATGTATCCAGCCGAAGGACTTAAGCGCCTGCTGTATGAGCGTTTCATCCATTTATCCCATTTATCCGAGGAATATATTGCCGCTGAGGAGAATACTATTGCTGAACTCCTGCAGGAGCGCGGGATCACGTTCTCATCAACCAGTCTAACCAGCATTCATGTCCTTGATTGTATCGGCAATAACGAGCCGATTAACAGCACTGCAATCGCGGACAAAATGAAGCTGTCCAAGGCGAGCATCACCAAAATCAGCACCAAGCTCCTGCAGGATGGCTGCATCAAGCGCAGCCGGATGAACGACAACAAGAAAGAGGTGTACTTCAGCCTTGCCCCTAAAGGCAGACAGCTCTTTGACCTCCACGCCAAGATGCATGAGCACCTTGAACAGAAATTTCTCGAGAGCATGAACTCCTTCACAGAGCCGGAGCTGCAGGCTTCGCTGAAATTCGTTCAAACAATAATTGATCATAGTCCAAAAAAATAAAGCCTCCCGAAGGGAGGCTTGGCTTCGTCTACTTCATTATTTGACGCTACCCGGCAATCAGCCCAGGAAAGCGCGCAGCATCCACTGGTTCTTCTCCAGATCCGTGCGGATTTTGATGAACAGGTCTGCTGTCGGCTGGTCGCTGATTTCTTCTGCCAGCTCGATGCCTTCTGTCAGTTCTTCCGCTACTGTAGCGAAATCCTCAATCAGCGCCTGAACCATACCGCGGGCATCTTCTTTGCCTGTGGCTTCCTGAATGGTAGCCAGTTCCAGATATTCTTTCATAGTTGCTGCAGGGCTGCCTTTGATGCTCAGCAGTCGCTCAGCCACCTCGTCCATTTTGAGTGTAATGTCATCGTAGAGCTCTTCGAACTTCACATGTAGTGCGAAGAACTGCTCACCCTTCACATACCAGTGATAGTTATGCACCTTCACATATAATACGTTAAGGTTGGCAACCTGACGGTTCAGTACCTGTTCCAATGAAGCGGTATTCACTTTGTTTGATGCTTTAGCCATGAGATAATCCCTTCCTTATCCATCGAATTTAGCCGGCTGCTTGTCCATTGTCCGGCCATGCAGTTGTCTATTCTTCATTTACCCTTCTGCCCTGTGGGCGAAACAAGCTTGACCCCGGGCAAGCCTTCACCCCCGTGGCCATAAACAAGCCTCTGTCCTACCCCGTAGGATGAACCAAGCAGGCGGCGGTTATGCTAAATGATACGGTTCAAAGAGAATAAAATCAGCCAAGGGGCAGAGATGCTCCTTGGCTGACTACATCGCTATGCGCCTTACATCATTAGCAGCAGGGCCTCTGCACCGGACATACCCGGAACAATTCCCAGCTTCTCTGCTTCTATAGTTACAGACTCCAGCGGCGCAGCCAGCAGCTGATTAAGCGTGCGCACCCCGACAGCCCTTGCCGCAATAATCTGCCGGTCGCTCAGCACCTCATTCAACAGTCCGATATCCAGCGCCCCGCACATGATATATCCCTTGTCTGTACTGATGCTGAGCAGCGTAGTTTTGGGCAGCTTCACCTCAACACCCACCAGGACATGGTCGCCCACCTGCATAGGCTCTAACGTTACCATTTGCAGCACCTCCTTCTTTTCACATACACGTTGTAGGTTATGCTTCCGCTTCAGAGCGCGTGTGGACGATGGTCCTAGTTCATAGAGAAATTGGAGGGGTCAGAAGTCCTTATTTCTATGTAAGAGGGTATATAATTTCCGCTAATTTAGTGGTATAGTTTATATACTAATTTAAATTAAAGAAATCGTGACTAACGATTAAGCTGGGGGATTAATGGATAAGAAACTACAACATACCGACGGCAATTATTTATTTAATGTCGACATCCTGATTAATGCCCGCACGAACCCGCTTGCGCTGCAGTTCCTGCTTGAAATGTTGAATGCCAGCGACAAAGTCACGGATTTCAACATCAACTCCGGGCTGGAGCTTGGAAGAGCCATTGATCATCTGCTGAAGTCCGCAAAAATGGCTATAAAGAATGACGCTTTGACAACTTCACCTGTGCCGGTGAAATTGCCAGAGAAGCCGGCAGACCCTCCGGCGGCCAAGCCTGCGGAGAAGCCAGCGGCCAAAAAGCCGGCGGCAGCACCGGTAGAAACTCCTGCTGATGTATTCGGCAAAATCAGGCAGTACATTCAGAATAACCAGTTGGTCCGGCTTCGTGCGAACCGGCACGGCAAGCAGGTGTCCATGCCCTGCCGTATTCTGAATTTTGACGAAACCGAGAACTCGCTGAGTGTATACCATGAGGACGAGAAGCAGGTCTACACATTCAAGCTTAATGAAATCGATGAATTTCTGTAAGACGAAGAAGCACCCCCTCCGGGTTCCGGGGGCGGGTGCTTCTTCGTCTTACCGTTATTGTGCGAATACATACTCCGGCTTCACTTCACTTCTTGCGCGAAAAGGCCTCCAAGGCGAGGAAGATCCAGCCCGCAATGAAGCATACGCCTCCCAGCGGAGTGATCGCCCCCAGAACCTTGATGCCGGAAATACTGAGGATATACAAGCTGCCCGAGAACAGGATCACCCCGGCAACCATCAGCCGCCCTGCCCAGAGCAGACGTGCGCTTTCGCCCAACTGCCCTGCGGCAAGCCCGATAAGGATCAGGGCCAGCGCGTGGAACATATGATACTGGACGCCCGTCTCGTATACCTGCAGATAGTGCTCACTGATTTTAGGCTTCAGGATATGCGATCCGAACGCACCGATGGCAACGGACAGCATACCCAGCAAGGCTCCCCAGCCGATCAATCTTCGTTGCATAGATATACAGCTCCTTCCCTGAGTTGAACTTCTCCTATCTTAACGTATCTGCTTCGCCTTTTGCCAGCTGCATTATTCTGAGCGTATATGCGCTGAAGACTTGCATTTAGAGCGGTGTTATGATGAAGTGGTAGTAATAACCTATTACATCCCAAGGAGTGCAGCCCATGGATTATCATTCACCTCCTCTCGAACAAGATACGAATCCGGAATACGAATATCAGGAGAATAAACGCGACTATAAGCACTCCGGCCCCGGTATCGCTTCGTTCGTAATCGCTCTGCTTACTTTGGTCTGCTACGCGGTTACCTTCGTGTATGTAGGAGCTCAAGCGTCTTCTCTGATGAATGAGCACAATAAACTGATTGCCGATTCGGCAGAAACGATCATGTATCTGGGCCTGACCATGCTCATCCTTGTCGCAGTGAATATCATCGGGGCGGTTACCGGCATTATCGGTCTGACCCTGCGCAGACGGCGTAAGGTATTTGCTGTCATCGGCATCATCATCAACGCCGGCTTCCTGCTTCTGTTCATGCTTCTGCTATCCGTTGTGTTCGTGAATGCCGGAGCGTCCTGATTTCCGCTCAACAGCAAACACAGCATATCCCTTAACCGGGACATGCTGTGTTTTTTGGTGCAGCCCTCTAGAGAGAGCCGGACTTTTATATTTCGAACTCTTCGCTTGAATCGGATAGTCCGCCGTTCTGTACTCCAGAGCTGTTGGCTACCGCAAGCACGTATACCTTATACTTGGTGCCTTTGACAATCGGGTTACCGTTAATATCTCTGGCAGCAGCCGCTATCGAGAGATTGCTTCCGTTGGGGACTGCCGATCTGTAGTAAGACGATTGCACGCTTAGGGCCTCTGCTGTACCGAAGCTCTGCTTGGAAGGGACTACGAATACCCGGTATTCGGAAATATTCGACTCACGGGCAGACTTGGTGAAGTTAACCGCAAGTTTGCCGTTATCCATGCCGTAGGTTACATTCGTCACGGAAGTGACAGGAAGCTTAGCCGATAAGGTAATGGCTGCCGATCCCTCCGACAATATGTTAGCTCCCTGGTAGCCGCCGTTTCTGACAGTCAACACATATACCCGGTAGCTGATTCCCGGCTTGATGGCTGCGCCGCGTACATCCTTGGCTGAGGCATCGAGCACCTGATTGGTGCTGTCCCCGGATGTACCTGCGGTAGTATAGTTCCCCGTATTGTTCGCCTCCGACAAGCTGAAGCTGCTGTAATAATTCATAGGCACCACCAGAATCCGGTAATGGCTGATGTAGGATTCGTCTGCGGCATGATTGAAGGCTACTCTCAGATCACGGCCATCTCCATAATCATTCACATCACTCACACTCAGATTCGATATGGCACTGAGGCCGGAGGTATTCACCAGCGTGATCGCCGGAGAAGCAGCGGATAGCACATTCGAGCCTGAATTGTTCCAGTTGCCTGCCGCGAGCACATACACTCTATAGCTAATTCCATTCCTGATCAGGGAACCGCGTACATCTCGGCTGGAGGAGTTCAGAATCTGTTCGGTATAAGATCCTGATGTATTTACAGCCGTATAATTGGCACTGGAGACGTTATTCGCATCATTCAAGCTGAAGCTGCTGTAATAATTCATTGGCACTACCAGGATTCGGTATTGGCTGATATTGGTCTCGTCTGTGGCATGGTTGAAGGTAACCTTCAAATCCCGCCCGTCATTATAATCGTTCACATCGGTCACATTCAGGTTGGATACCCCTGCATTGGTGAGTGTGAGGGCCGCCGAAGCAGGTGACAGCACATTATTCGCAGCATTGCTGCTGTCAACCGCCAGTACATATACCCGGTAGCTGACACCCGTCTTGATCAGCGCTCCATCTGTATCTCTGGAGCTGGAGGAAAGGTTCATGCTGATGTTGTTCCCCGTCTTGTTGATCTGCGTGTAATTGCTGCTGGACACCGCATTGGCTCTGCCCAGATCAAACACCTGGGAATTCGACGCTTTGACTACGAAGATCCGGTACGTGCTGATCTTGCTCTCATCGGCCAGCTTGTTGAAGCTGACCTGAAGATCACGGCCATCCCCGTAATCACTGGTATCTGTTGCCTGGACGGTACCCAGTGCCGGAACTGCCTTGTTCTGCAAGGTAATAACGGCAGATGCACTGGAGAGGGCGCTGGTATTATTGCCTTTGCCCACTGTCATTACATATACGCTATATCCCTGATTATTCTTAATCAGGTCACCGTCGATCGTTCTGGCGGCTGCATTCAGCTTCACAACAGGATTGGCTCCTGTTACCAGAGCAACGGAGTAGTTATTGGACCCTACTGCCAGTGCAGACGACAGATTTAGTGTGGTGCCGGTCTTGGCGATAAGCACGCGGTAGTGATCCACCAGCGATTCGTCGGCCGCACGGTTGAAGCTGACCTGAAGATCCCGGCCGTCTCCATAATCGCCGATATCCTGGGCGGTTACTCCCGATACCGGAGCCGCATTCCCGCCTACCGGAACCGGAGTGGTAATCGTTACAATCTGCGCAGCCGGATTCCAGCCAACCTCGCGGCCAAGCGCTTCACTGACGAACCGGGTAGGCACCATAGTGCGGCCCTTCAGATTCTGGCCCGGCACATCGAGGCTGACTGCCTTGTTGTTGATTGTGGCAATTTTGGAGCCAATCTTCAGTACAATCGTTGTATCATTCTGAGAGGCAGTTACTGTCTGTGTCTTCTGATTCCACTTGATGTCGGCATTGAAGGCTTCAAAGATAGCCCGCAGCGGTACCATAGTCCGTCCGTTCACCATTATCGGCGGCTGATCGGTGGACAAGGTCACTCCATCAATAATAACTTTGATGGGTTTGGCTGCTGCCTGGGCAGGGGCCTGAAACAACATCGGGAACACTAATAATCCTGCTACAATCGAAATCCATAACTTTTTCACAAACTCACCCTCCCGAAATAGGAAACATCTCACATTTTTCTATCTCTTTGACGCAAGCCGGGCGGAAAAAGTTTCTCTCTGAACCGGTTACAAAAAAATAACCTTTGGAGCCGGTTCCATAGACGGCAAAAAGACTGCAACAGAGAATACCCATGGGATATTCCGCTATTACAGTCCCGGTTCCGGGCACCCTGCCGAATCAGTCCGCTTTGGTCAGACTGGACAATACCCGCTGAATCACTACAGGATCTTTTCCGACTATTTTTTCCACATAAGTAAATACTACTGGTTCATCCATCTCAATCCCTTCCGGCGCATCCTCTGTGCCAGCACCTAGTTCAAAGGCCGTTGGCCCTTCCTCTGTCACAATCTCCACGGAATGGGGGTCCATCTGCCCGACATAAGTACCTGAGCCTTGAATCTTCTCTGACTCTTCGGCTGCGGAAGGACTAGACTTAAGCACCGGACTGGCGAGAGGTACCGCCGCCGTCTGTACAGGAATGCCCGAAGAGCCTCCTGAGGACGATTCTCCGGGGGCTTCCGCCGGGCTGTTCCCGCCGCAAGCCGTCAGGGTGAGCATCAATGCAGCGATTGCTGTCATACCGGGTAGCGTACGCTCTAGTCTCATGATGTGTACCTCCTCTGTTAGTTGTGTGCTGCTTACCTTACCTAAGGATTACCCCGCAAGCCGGGTAGTGTAAACTTGCCGTTACGGGCTGGGCATCAGCCGTACGCACAGAAGCGCCGGACTAATACAATACATGAAGAGCCTTATTCAGCATTTGAAGGAGTGGTATCCTTGAGAATCGATATCGGCTGCGGCCCCGGCAAAGAGTCCGGGTATCTGGGAATCGACCGCACACTGTACCCCGGGGTGGATATCGTCTGCGATATTTGCGAAGGAATCCCCCTGCCCGACAATACGGCCGAATTCGTGATGGCCAGCCGGGTCATGCCTTATGTGAACGATCTTTTTGCAGCGATGTCAGAGATTTATAGAATAAGCACGCACCAAGCGGTTGTGTGTATTCTCTCACCCTATGCCCATAGCTTCCCGCATGCTTCCAACCCTATGTTTAAGCAAAAGTTCGATGAGTATACCCCCCGCTATTTCACCGGCCGCTTCTTCCAGCCCTCTCAGAGTCCGCTGTGCCCGGAGATCCCTGATTATCCCGTACCACTGCCGCCGTTTGACTTCAGATTGCTGCGGATGGAGCTGTTCTATCAATATCCGTATGACGACAATCTGTATGATGCGGAAGAGCTGGAGGTTCTGAAGACGCTGCAGTCCAATGTCATCCATGAAATTATGTACCACTTCGCCGTCATTAAGCGGGAGATTACGGGTGAGGAACTGGAGGCGATGAGCCGGAAGGTGCTGCCTGAGCCACAGGCGCTGCTGGAGCGCAGGCTTCGGCTGCATAACAGGTAATATATGTTATAAAAATCGGGATGGACATACAAGATTGCCCAAAACGGAACATAGGCTAATACAACACAAGCAAGATGGCATATCGGCTCACACAGGAGCCGGTCTGCTTTTTTTTGAAGTATAGAAGAATTTATTTGTTTCACATGATAACTTATCCTTCTATTTCTCGCTGAAACGGTACCGTCCTTTAAAGGACGGCAAAGCCGTTTCCACTTGCTGTTAGAGCTTCTATTCAAAAGGAGGTGAAAATTATTCCTCTAGTCGTCCGGTCTACGGTTAATGCAACAGGCGCCATCACTTTCACAGGCAACACGCTGGGACTAAGCCGCTCTGAAACTGCCGGTGTACCGGGTACGCAGGACAGTATCGGAGGCTTCTCTACGATCAATACAGCTTCTGTATACGGCACCTACCCCGCTGGCACTACCAGTCTATATCAGAACAACAGTTCAGCCGCTATTCTAGTACTCCCTGCAGGAAGCACGGTTCTGTATGCTGAGCTGATTTGGGGCGGTTCCTATGTTAACGGTAACGTCAATCTCACTTCTGCAATCAACAACCCGGTATCCTTTACAACACCACTCGGGAACACGGTCAGCGTAACCCCCGATTCAGCCACAGCCAATTCGGTGGATCTGGGTGGCGGGGCACTCGCGTATGTCCGCTCCGCCAATGTCACAAGCACCATTCAAGCCTCAGGTGCCGGAACCTATGTCACTGGCGGTGTAGTCGGGACTATTGTTATTCCTGGTGATTCCACTGCCAACCATGCGGGCTGGACACTTGCCGTCATCTACCAGAATCCGTCGCTGCCCTTCCGCAACATGTCACTGCGCGCAGGCGCCGTCCTTGTCCAAGCTTCCTCGGCTCCGGTGGTCACCACCATTACCGGCTTCGCCACACCGGTTACCGGCGCGCTGGGCGGACGTATCCAGTTCAGCGCCCAGGAAGGAGATGCCAACCGCTCGGGAGATCAGGCGCTTTTCGGCCCTACCTCTACTACTCAGGTCGCCTTGTCCGGTCCTAATAACTTCGCGAACAACTTCTTTGCCTCGCAGATTAACAATGATGCCGGCAATCTGAATACGACAGGCACGTTCGGCACCCGCAACCAGACCAACGGCAGTCCGGGCTCCAACATTGTCGGGGGGCGGCAGGGCTGGGATATCACGAATGTGGATGTCTCTGCGCGTCTGGTCAATAATCAGTCCTCTGCACTCCTGACCTTGACTACATCAGGCGATGCGTATGTCGTTAACGCGAACGGACTGCAAATTGATATCAACGCGCCCAAGATCTCCTTGACCAAAAGCGCAAATGTCGCCGGTACTATCGTTGGCGATCTGGTCACTTATACTGTAACGGTCAGCAATAGCGGCACAGCAAGCGCAGCCAGTGTTGTATTGTCGGATGCTTTACCGGCAGGTCTTACTTTTGTCACAGGAAGTGTGGTGGTTGCCGGTGTTTCCAGGCCGACTTATGATATAACCTCCGGCATCCCGCTGGGATCATTGGCCCTTGGCACTTCCATAACAGTTACCTATCAAGCCAGAGTGACTTCCTTGCCGAATCCGCAATTTGTGCCCAACACGGCTAACGCTGCCTTCACCTTCCAGAGTGTGGCCGGAGGCCCGATTGTGAGCGGGGTTATTCCATCCAACACACAATCGCTGCCGGTATATTCCCCGGTGCTCGGCATTGTCAAAAGCGCCAATACAACCAATGCAACCGTCGGAGACCAGATTCTCTACACCCTGCAAATCTCCAATACCGGCAATATCGGCGCCACTACTACGCTCACGGATAACATCCCTGCCGGCAGCTCCTACATTCCGGGAAGCTTCACAGTAAACGGTACGCCCGTGGCGGGGAATCCCGCCGCCGGGATCGCCATCGGCACCATCGCGGCGGGAGGAAGCTCGACCGTTCAGTTCCGCGTGCTGGTGAATAGCCTGCCCTCTCCTCCGCAGCTCGTTGACCAGGCTACAGCCGCTTATACCTTCCTGGTTCCTGACGGGCGGACCGTGAACGGTTCGGCCGCCTCCAATACGCTCACCATACCGGTAAGACTGCCTAATGTCGCCCTTGTCAAAAGCGCCAGCTTCCCGGATGTCGCCGTAGGCGATACCCTGCAGTATACGTCTGTGGTTACTAATAACGGAATCGTCGCCATCACGAATGTCGTGCTCTCTGATCCGATCCCTGCAGGCAGCACTCTAGTGCCTGGAAGTGTGGTGGTGGCGGGAACCTCACGGCCAGCCGCTGATCCGGCTTCGGGGATATCTGTCGGCACCATTGCGCCAGGGGCCAGCGTAACAGTAACCTTCCAGGTGAGTGTCACCTCTGTGCCGGGAAGCGGCCAGCTCGCTAACCAGTCATCGGCCTCTTACAGCTCGGGGTCCTTCAATGCCATCACACAGTCCAATACAACGCTCACCCCTGTCTATCAGCCAATAATCGGCATTGTCAAAAGCGCCAGCCCCGGCAGCGCCACGGTTGGGGGAAATGTCCAGTACACGCTGCAGGTACAGAACACTGGCAACCTCGCAGCAACAGTAACCTTAACGGACACGATTCCTGCCGGGTCTGCCTTCGTCGCCGGAAGCGTCACAGTGAATGGAGTGGTCCGGCCGTCAGATTCTCCGGTAAGCGGAATTCCGCTCGGGTCCGTAGCACCGGGAGCCGCCTTGACCGTAACCTTCCTCACCACTGTTCAATCCCTGCCGTCTCCGGCAACCTTGACGGACCAGGGCAGCAGCAGTTACACCTATCAGTTGCCCAGCGGACGCTCCCTGTCCGGTGGAAGTGTATCTAATACAGTGACTATTCCGGTCTCTGCGCCCAACATCACGATTCTCAAAAATGCCAATCTCACCTCTGTGGCTGTAGGCGAATATCTTACTTACACCGTCTCCGTATCCAACCCCAGCGGTGTAGCTGTTAACAATGTAGTGCTGTCTGATCCGGCTCCGGCCGGCAGTGCCTTTGTAGCGGGGACAGTCACAGTGAACGGGACGGCTGTACCCTCTGCCAATCCGAATGCCGGGATCGCTCTTGGCACACTTGCTGCGGGTGCTACAAGCATCGTTGTCTTCCAGGTTAATGCGACCTCTATTCCAAGCCCGCCACAATTGAGCAACCGGGCAAGCGCGTCCTTTACATCAGGCACATTCAGCGGAACAGCCCTATCGGGCACAGTATCTACTCCGGTCTTCATTCCAGTCATTGGACTTGTCAAAAGCGCAAGCCCTGCGCAGGCCTCTGTCGGCAGTCTGCTCTCCTTCTCCATCCTGGCGAGCAACACCGGCAATATCGCGGCCATGCTGAATCTGACCGATGCCCTGCCGCCGCAGACGGTATTCGAGACCAACAGCGTAAGTATAGGCGGGACGCCGCTGCCGGGATACAGCCCCTTAACCGGTATTCGAGGCCACTGAATAACTTACGATTTTTTTAAAAAGTACGAAAAAGCGGTAATGAAAAGACGGCTATCCTCCCAATGCTATGGGAGAATAGCCGTCTTTTCATGTATTTCCTCTTATTTTAATCTTGTCATTTACTCTGTCAGTTTCAATATTCGCTTCAGATTAACGGCGAATATCGCCATAGCACCTTGCAGTTGCATCCCTAAAAGACCTGAGGACGACGCTACATCGTACCCGTGTCGATGTTTCAGTTCACTGTTCTTCGCTTCAATTTTGTATCGTTCTTTCGCCTTGGTTTTAAAGTACTCCTTTTCCTGAAATTCAGCTTGTTCGGAGTGCTCGTCCGACAGCATGGTTACAGCGTACGTCTTGCTGGCTCCACCGTTGTAACACCCTTCCTTAAAAGGGCAACTCTTGCACTTTTCTACATCAAAGTAGTATACTTCCCTTTGATTTTTTCCGCCTTCTTTCTTCCTTCCTTGTTTGGCTTTCCGAATCGCCATATGGCCCGCCTTACATACGTACATTCCTGCATCTTTGTTTAACTCGAATTCATCTTCTTTCTTACGTCCGCCTTGTGTGATTTGCGGATTCAATTTTGCAATTAATTCAATATTGTTATGTTTGCTGTAAGCGATATTGTCTTTTTCTGAGTATGCCCTATCGCCAATCACCGTCTTCACGTCCATGCCCGCCATTTTGCTTTTCTCTATGAGCGTCTGTAGTTGCTTGCCGTCATTCTTCTCTCCAGTCGTGATTATGGCAGCTGTAATGATTCGTTCCTCGGTCATAGCGAGGTGCGTTTTGTAGCCAAAGAACGACGTGTCCGCGCTCTTGTGACCGACACGCGCATCTTGATCTTCTGAAATGCGTAGCTGTTCCACAATATCGCTTGTAGTTTCTTTGAGCAGATTTAGCGGTTCCGTAATTTTTGGCAATTGGGCAATTTCAAGTTGCGTCTCGACGGCCTTGGCAAGCTTCTCACAATATTCGATCTCTTCTTCGAGCGTATCGACTACGTTCTTGACGGGAAGTTTCTCTTTCAGGGATTCGTCTATAGAATAAATCGCTTTTCGTAACTTCCGGGAACGATCTTGCAAAATCTCTCTCGGAGATTTCTGATTGTAACGGGCTTTCGTATGCGTAGCGTCAACAATAATGGAATGGCTCTGAATAATATTCAACTGGATGGCCAGTTCTACCGTCTTACCAATAAGCATGTCTAACAGATCCATGTCCTTCAGCCGCAGTTTGCGGAATTTCGTCAGGGAGCTTGGGTCGATTACCGAATCTTCTGGTGCCATGCCAAGGAAAAATTTGAACGAGAGGTCATACTTCGAACGCTCGACAATATCGACGTCAGACAATTCAAAGATCGCTTTCAGAAGCAAGTATTTAAACATGCGAATAGGATCAATAGCGTTGCGTCCATTGTCCAAACAGTATTTTTCTTCCAGTTCTTCGTATATGAAAGTGAAGTCCACCCGTTCGTTAATTTGACGGAGCACATTGTCCTTCGGCACGACGATGTCATACAGTGCCGCATAAGGACTCAGAACCAAAGTTTGCTGTTGCCGAATCATCCGCACTCACCCGCTTTCATGATAATTCCATTATACTAAAAAAAGGTACAGCCTCTTCAATTTTATTGAAGGACTATACCTTTTTATATGTTGGACTTTTTCAGTGGCCTCCCGGTATTCCGGTGGGGCCGCTTGCTCCGGGTGACAGTGTTGTAGTCAGCTTCCTGGTTACGGTAACTGCGCTCCCCCCGAACCAGCAGCTGCCCAATAACGCAGCGGCTTCCTATACTTTCACCCTGCCGGATGGGCGCCAGCTTGGCGGTAACGCCGTATCAAACACACTTACAGTACCCGTCTCGGCACCGAATGTCAGTATTGTCAAAAGCGTCAATGCCATTGATGCCGTGACCGGTGACATTCTTACCTTCACCTCCGTGCTGACGAATAACAGCATTACCTCTGTCAGCAACATCATTCTCAGCGATCCCTTGCCAGAGAATGCAGCGTTCCTTCCCGGAACCGTAATTGTCGGCGGCGTCTCCCAGCCGTTGTCAGTTCCGTCCGCCGGTATCCCAATCGGCAGCCTGGGGCCTGGGGCCTCCGTTGCCGTCACATTCGAGGTGAGAATAACCATGCCGATTCCTTCGCAGGTCAATAACCAATCGACCGTCAGCTTCACCTCCGGGGTCTTCTCCGGCTCTTCATCATCCAATGTCACCACCACACCGGTCACACAACCCCAGATCTCCCTGGTCAAAAGCGCCAGTGACCTGAACGCCACCGTTGGCGATACGGTCATCTATACCATTGTAGTCAGCAATAGCGGTAACCTTGCCGCCAATGTTACGTTAACCGACAATATCCCGGCTGGTACTACCTTTGACCCTAACAGTGTCATTGTCGGCGGTTTCCCTCAGCCAGGGGCTGCACCGGATACCGGAATCACAGTCGGAACCGTAGCTCCCGGGGCAAGTGTGTCTGTCAGCTTCACGGTCTTCATCGTGTCCCTGCCTTCCCCGCAGCAGCTGGTCAATCAGGCAGCTTCTACCTATACCTTCACGCCGCCTGACGGCCGGCTGCTCAGCGGCAGCGCCGTCTCCAATACCGTGACCATCGCAGTCTCTGCTCCCAACCTGTCGGTGGTCAAGAGCACCACGTCCACTTCAGTGGCACTCGGTGACACGATTGCGTATTCCGTCAACATCACGAATAGCGGGGCGGACCCGGTTAACAATGTGATTCTCAGCGATCCGACACCCGATGGTGCTGCTTTTGTACCGGGCAGCGTATCCGTGAATGGGGTTCCTTTTCCGAACGCCAATCCGGCCTCCGGGGTTCCCATCAGCACGCTTGCCTCCGGCGCCTCAGCCGTCGTCTCATACAGCGTCACCGTCACCTCCGTACCGGCGGATACCTCCATTGATAATCAGGCGACGGTCACCTACACCTCCGGTGTCTTCGCCGGCTCAACCTTCTCGAACCCTGTGGCAGTCCCCGTCTTCCAGCCGGTAATTGCAGCAACCAAAGCAGCAAATACCACCAATGCCACGGTTGGAGATACCGTGACCTATACCATTAATATCACCAATACAGGTAACTACGGAGCAAGCCTGACGGTCACGGACAATATTCCGGCCGGCACTACCTTTGTGGCCAACAGCGTGCTGATTAATGGTCTGCCTCTGCCGCAGGCCGATCCTTCCACAGGAATCGCCGCTGGAAGCATTGCTCCGGGAGCAACGGTAGCCGTTACGTTCTCGGTGGTCATCACTTCATTGCCATCGCCGCAGTTCCTGGTCAACCAGGGAACCGTTGCTTCCAGCTTCACCTTGCCTGACGGAAGAACCCTGGGTGGTTCAACACTCACCAATACCGTAACCATGCCGGTCTCAAACCCGAATCTGGGGATTGTCAAAACAACGGCGACCACCGCAACCAATGTCGGAGACACCATCACCTATTCCGTAACCTTGACCAACAACGGGATTGCGGCAGTCAATAATGTGGTATTCACGGATGCTCTGCCTGCCGGTACCGCCTTTGTTCCGGGCAGCGTGCTCGTGGACGGTGTGCCCCGCCCCGCCGCTTCACCGGCTACCGGGGTGACCCTGGGCAGTATTGCTCCCGGGGCTTCCGTCACCGTGTCCTTCAGCGTTACGGTTACAGCGCTGCCGCCGTCCGGGGTACTGAACAATCAGTCCTCGGCCAGCTTCACCTCCGGCGCTCTGTCCAGTGCAGCCTTCTCTAATATTGTGACCACGCCGGTATTCCAGCCGATTATCGCTGCAGCGAAGAGCGCAAGCTCTCAAAATGCAACGGTAGGCGACACTTATTATATATACCGTGAATGTAAGCAATTCAGGGAACTATGCCGCCTCGGCCACACTGACCGACACCATTCCGGCAGGTACAACACTGGTTCCGAACAGTGTGCTAATTAACGGATTCCCTTCGCCGGGCTCCGATCCTGCTACCGGAATCGCACTGGGCAGTGTTGCCGCGGGTGCAGCTCTGACCGTAGTGTTCTCGGTAGTGATCACTACGCTGCCGGCCAGCCAGCAGCTTAGCAATCAGGCCATCATCGCCTTCAATTATACGCTGCCTGACGGACGCGTCTTCAACCAGTCGGCCAGCTCGAACATCAATCTGATTCCGGTATCGTCGCCGGATGTCCTGGTTGCCAAGAGCACTACTGTCATTGATGCAGTTCCGGGGGATACGGTTCCGTACAGCATTGCAGTCACCAATAACGGCATTGCTCCGATTAATAATGTTGTGCTGAGTGATCCGATTCCGGCCGGTTCATCCTTTGTAGCCGGCAGCGTGGTCGTGGACGGCACTCCGCTGCCAGGGGGAAATCCTGCGAACGGGATCTCGCTGGGCACCATCGCTCCGGGAGCAACCGTGCTGGTCACCTTCAACATCCTGGTCAATACGCTGCCTAATCCGGCCGCGCTGAGCATCTGGCCTCCGTCAGCTTCACCTCCGGCGCATTCTCGGGAGCCTCTTATTCCAATACGCTGGTTACTCCGGTATACCAGCCGATTATCGGCATCCTGAAGTCTGCGGACACCACAAACGCGACGGTTGGAGATACAGTCACCTATGCACTCAGCGTCACCAATACAGGCAATCTTGCGGCAGTCGTCACCTTAACCGACTCTATCCCTGCGGGCGCTGTATTCATACCGAACAGCGTACTGGTTAACGGCCAGCCCGTCCCCGGCGCTGATCCGACTACCGGGATCAATCTGGGTACAGTTCCAGCGGGTGCGACAGTTACTATGCTCGTCACCCTGCAGGTTACGCTGGCTTCCCTTCCTTCACCTCAGCAGCTGGTGAACCAGGCCGCCGCGTCCTTCACCTTCACGCCGCCGGATGGCCGCTCGCTCTCGGGATCAGCTGTATCGAACACGCTGGTCATCCCTGTCTCTTCACCGGACGTAACTGCAGTTAAGAGCACTCCGGCTGTCGATGCCGTTGTCGGCGATATCATTACCTATACGATTGCCGTAACCAATAACGGCATTGTTCCCGTTAACAATGTGGTCCTCGTTGACCCGATCCCCGCTGGCAGCCAGTTCGTTGCAGGCAGCGTAACTGTAGACGGCACACCGCGTCCCGGAGCAAATCCGGCCACCGGTATCATCATCGGAACAATCGCACCGGGAGCGACCTCAACAGTAACCTTCCAGGTCCAGGTCATCGTCATATGACAGACGGCTCACGGCTCCAGCCTGTCGTAAGTAATCAGTCCATGGTTCTGTACAGCTCTGCAGAGGGCACCGACTCGGTTACCTATTCCAATACCGTCAATACACTTGTCGTGGGCCCGGTATTATCGCTTCAGAAGCAAGCAAACCGCCTGAGCGCCTCCCTGGGGGAGACACTCGTCTACACTGTGACCGCCAGGAACAGCGGCAATACGGGTGCGCTTGTCACCATCACGGATGTGCTTCCCCCGGGCGTCTCGTTCATTGCCAATAGTGTGCTTAGAGACGGAGTCCCCCTTCCGGGGGTCACTCCGTCTTCCGGCATTCCCCTTGGCCTGCTCGCCCCCCATTCGGGAGTCAGCATCGCCTTCCAGGTCATTGTCATCTCGCTTCCGCCTTCACTAGCGCTGGTTAACAGGGCGATTGGCACGTATTCCTTCAATACATCTGAAGGCAGAGCAGTAAGCGGAGAGATCCGTTCCAATACGGTTAGTGTCTCCCTGCTGTCCTACCAGTTGTCTTCCCTGCTCTCAGCCAGCACCCCCACAACCTTCATTGGGGATGTCGTAACTTATACCCTTCAGCTCAGGAATGAAGGCACCCGGCCGCTGACCGGAGTCATTGCCACACTTCCCGTTCCGGAAGGCACCACCTTCCTTCCCGGAAGTGTTACCGCTGGCGGGATTTATCAGCCTGAGGCCGACCCGGCATCAGGCATCGGGCTGGGTTTGCTCCCTGCAGGAGCAGCCTCTGAGGTCTCTTACCGTGTCCGGGTGAGCTCGAATCCTCCAGGCTCGGTGATTCTGGCGAACGCACAAATCTCTTATGAGGCTAACGACAGCAGAATCTCATCCACAAGCAATACCGTTCAGATTACGGTCATCCAGCCCGGATTATCGGTAAGGCTGAAGGTCGATCTCTACAGTGCAGCGCCCGGCGACAATCTGCGGTACGAGTTCACTGTGAATAACAGCGGCAATCTGGCTGTCAACGCACGGCTCACGGACGCCGTTCCGCCCAGCGTACTGTTCGTCTGGGACAGCGTCCGGATTGACGGGGTTCCTCAGAGGGGCGTGCGCCCCGGAGACGGAATCCCGCTGGGCACCTTACGGGCAGGCGCTGTTATGGTGGTTGATTTTCTCGTATCCATTCCGGGTGCCACCGATATCCGCCAGACTCCGGCCATTCAGAATCAGGGAGTGGTCCAGTATACATTCTCCTTGCCCGACGGACGCAATGTTGGGCAGGTCTCCCGCTCCAATGCGGTGACCACATTGCTGTTCACGCCGATCATTTCCATTCAGATTCAGGGTGAGCCGCCCGTAGTTGAGCCTGGAGGCATCGCTGAATTCAACATTCAAGTGTCCAACAGCGGGAATTATCCGGCTGAGGTCTCAGTGATCCGGATTGTACCGCAGGGTACCGTCATTGATCCCGATATCGTTACGATAAGCGCCATCACTGTACCCGGTACGCCTTACAGCGGAACCGTTGCTCTGGGAACGCTGGAAGCGGGACAGACTTCCACACTCACTTATTTTGTCAGAATAAATACAGATTATATGGGCAAGAATCTTCAAGGCTCTACGGCAGCCCTGTATCTATTCACCATCGACGGACGCCGGTACTCCGGCGAAGCCCGTTCTAATACCTACAATCTGCTTCTGGAAGAAATCAGTGAATAATACAGCTCACATATCCCCCATCTCCCTGAATATACTTTAGTTACAACCTGCTGCTTCGTCTCAGTCTCCGTAGTGACAATACCGAATAACACAGTCCATGGGAGGTGGTCATCCTTGTCCCAGCCGTCCGGTCCATACACTTTTGTCGTCTCCAAAGAAGACTGGTCCCTTCATCGCAAAGGCCATCAGGATCAGGAGCGTCACCAGCAAAAGGTCAGAGAAGCCATCAAGGGCAATCTGCCCGATCTGGTTACTGAAGAGAACATTATTTTGTCAGGCGGCAAGCAGATTGTGAAGGTGCCGATCCGCAGTCTGGATGAATACCGGATTATCTATAATTTCCGCAAGCAAAAGCATGTCGGCCAGGGAGACGGGGAGAGCCAGGTGGGTGATGTCCTCGGACGCGATTCCCAGTCGGCCCAGCCGGGCAAAGGGGATAAAGCGGGCGACCAGCCGGGAGCAGATACCGTTGAAGCCGAGGTCGATCTGGAGGATCTCGAGGATATTCTTTTCCAGGACATGGAGCTGCCCCATCTGAAGCCGAAGGATAAGGAAGAGATTGAGGTCAAATCGATTGTCTTCAATGACATCCGCAAAAAAGGCATGATGTCGAACATCGACAAGAAACGAACGTTACTTGAGAATCTGCGGCGCAATGCCAGCAGCGGCCACCCTGGAATACACAGCATCAGCCCAGATGATCTGCGTTACAAAACCTGGGATGACATCGCAGTTCCTCACTCGAATGCCGTGATTATTGCCATGATGGACACTTCCGGCTCGATGGGCACTTTTGAAAAATACTGCGCCCGCAGCTTCTTCTTCTGGATGACCCGCTTCCTGCGCCGCCAGTATGAGAAGGTGGATATTGTGTTCCTGGCCCATCATACGGAAGCCAAGGAGGTCAGCGAGCATGACTTCTTCACCCGTGGCGAGAGCGGGGGGACAATCTGCTCCTCGGCATACCAGAAAGCCCTGGAGATTATCGACAGCCGCTATCCGCCAGCCAAATACAACATCTATCCCTTCCATTTCTCGGATGGCGACAATCTGACCTCCGACAATGAGCGCTGTGTCAAGCTGATCGGCGAGCTGCTGAAGCGCAGCAATATGTTCGGCTACGGCGAGGTGAACCAGTACAACCGCAGCAGCACCCTGATGTCCGCCTACCGTCACCTGAAGCAGGAGCAGTTCATGCATTATGTGATTAAGGATAAGAAGGAAGTGTATCAGGCGCTGAAGGCTTTTTTCGGCAAAAAGTCATTGGAAGCCTAAGCACCTGCACTCCGCACTGACCATGGAGCAAGTGCTGCGCGCAGCTCCATACTGTGAGAACGATCCCCTGCAAACCGTGCGAACGGCGGGCGGGGGATTTTTTGGTGCGTGGAATCAGGCTTTGCCGCAAAAGCCTGTTGACTAGTATATCGTCAGACGATATACTAAATATATCGGTTGACGATATAACGTTGATTGTTATAGCGGAAGATGATGTAACGGCAACAGATACAAGATGAAAGCAGGTGAAGCAGATGAGTGAAGGCAATGAACACGGGGCGCTGACCGAAGGCGTCTATTATATCCTCTTGTCGCTGTTCACCCCGATGCACGGCTACGGAATTATGCAGAACGTGAAGCAATTGAGTAATAGCCGTGTGGAGCTAGGCGCGGGCACACTCTATGGTGCATTAAGTACGCTTGTGGAACGGGGGTGGATCGGGCCGCTGGTTGGCGGTGCCGATTCGCGCAAGAAGGAGTATCAGATTACGGAGCTGGGGAAATCTGTAGTCCAGAATGAAATGGCAAGGCTTGACGAGCTGCTGACAAATGGAAGAAAGCTACTGGGAGGCGAAGTGTAATGAGACAGATAGTACGCAAATATTTTCTTGATTTCGAGAAAGAAGAGGCGTGGCTGAATAAGATGTCGGCTAAGGGGCTTGCACTGGTTGAATACTCATGGGGCGGTTATGTATTCGAAGAGAGCGCCAGGGGAGAGTATATTTACCGGATTGAGCTGCTGGAGAAGGACCCGAAGGAGGCGGCCGATTATCTGCAATTCATGGAAGAGACCGGAGCGGAGCGTGTACCTTCCAGAACCACTGACAAGGGCAAGCGTTCCTTTACCAACCATCGCTGGGTGATCTTCAGAAGGAAGGCCGCGGAAGGCCCCTTCCAGATCTATTCCGATACGGATTCCAAAATCAAACACTATCAGCGAATCTACAAAGTATATCTGTCCCTCGCGTTCATGGAGCTGGTCGTAGGCTCCTTAAATTTCATGCTGCTTTTGCTGAATACTTCTTCGTTCATTCACAAATTCAACTTTATTGTAGGAGTATCTATTATCCTTCTAGGCCTGTTCTTCGTGTGGCTCAGCCTGCCGCTCCGCCGCAAGGCCGCGCGACTGCAGCAGGAGAAGCTGATCCGGGAGTGAGGGGTTACATGATGGCAGCAACAAGTGGAATAGCGCTACTTATTTCTTCAACTTCTTATGATTATAGGTAAACAAGTGGAAAAACAGCATCTGCTAGGGCCGGTTTTGCTCCGAGTGGGCGCTATGCAAACATTTAAGTGTTGTTTTTCCAACTCTTGCTGGAATATCGTAGATCCGTTCGATAACAAATGCCCAAAATCCACCTATTCCCCCATTGCGGCAAGCAGAGCAGTTTTTCGCATACATTCGGCCCAAGCGCCTGCCCTGAGTAAATTGTGTTCAGTTTTTCGCATACACATCACCAGGAACCTGCGCGCTCATGCACACCTCCATCTGTGCCAAAATTAAAGGGCTATCCCAAGCAGTCATTTCATGACTTTGGGACAGCCCTTATTCCAATTAACATTCGCTTCGCCCAGGCTTATGCCTACTCCACCCGCTCCGCTTACTGCACCTTCTCGCGGTCCTTGCCCTTGTCGGATTCCCCGGCGTTCTTGTTGGCGGCCTCACGGTCCTGCATCATTTCGTCTACCGTCTTCACCTTCAAGCGGGCCGCGCCCTCGTTGCCGGCTCTTGTCGGGATCAGATCACCGGAAGCAAGGCGTTCCTTTGCTGCCGCAATGGCTGCGCTGTATTGCGGCAGCCACTGTTCTCCAGCTACCAGCATCTCGTCAACCATCTGCCAGATCTCCTTCGGATTGCAGACGGCACCGACCAGCGGGTCCATCATGAACGCCTGGCGCAGCAGCTTGTCGTCCCCATGCACAGCCGCTTCCACCGCCAGGCGCTGCACGGAGATGCTGACGTTGCAGACTGCTGCCAGACCGAGCGGCAGGTCGCCGACCAGCGGCATCGAGATGCCGTTACGGTCCACGTAGCCGGGCGCTTCAATAATAGCATCAGCCGGCAGATTGGAAATCACGCCGTTGTTCACCATATTAAAATGTCCCCGGTAAACGCGTCCTGTCTCCAGTCCTTCAATAATGAACGAGCCGTGCTCCTCGCCCCGCTTCTCCGGGATGTACTCCATCGCCGGGTCCTTCATCCAGTTCGGAAAGTCTGTCTCGAACCAGTTGCGGCCTTCGGTACAGATCCGCAGGTATCCGCCTGTCTCGCCGTTAATCCATACCCCCATATCGATCCAGTCCATAATCTCCTCGGGGCGCTTGCGGTACCACGGAACGTATTCGCTCAGGTGTCCGTTCGACTCTGTACTGTAATAGCCGAAGCGGCGGAGCATATCAATCCGCACCTTCTCCGTACGGCTGTAATCCGGATGCTTCTCGAACGCCTCCAGTAGGCCTGCTGTCAGATCCTTGCCTTCATGCTTCGCGGAGATATACCAAGTCTGGTGATTGATGCCCGCGCAGATAATATCCACCTGCGACTTCTCCAGGCCGTATACCTGGGCGATCTGCTGATGTCCATGCTGGACGCCATGGCAGAGTCCGATCGTCCGCACACCGCCGTATTTATTGCAGGCCCAGGTCAGCATAGCCATCGGATTCGAGTAGTTCAGCAGCAGTACATCCGGCGCAGCCGTCTCACGGATATCACGGCAGATCTCCAGCATCTCTGCGATCCCGCGCTGCCCGTACATAATCCCGCCTGCGCACAGCGTATCTCCTACACACTGATCGACGCCATACTTCAGCGGAATATCCACATCGGTAGCGAAGGCCTCCAGGCCCCCCACACGAATAGTACAAAATACGTACTTGGCCCCCCTGAGCGCTTCCCTGCGGTCCGTAGTGGAAGAGATGATGATATCCAGACCATTCTCCTTAATATCCCGCTGGCACAGCTCGGTGACCATGTCCAGGTTATGGCTGTTTATATCCATGAACGAAACTTCGATATTACGGAATTCCGGCACAGTCAGCAGGTCGCGCAGCAGTCCGCGGGTGAAACCGATACTGCCTGCCCCGATAAAGGTTACTTTAAAAGACATAATAATCATCCTCCGGCAATGAATTATTGACTCCTGTCCATTGTAGCAAGGAGGCTGCCGGAAGCGTAACCAATATCATGACCATTTTGCCGGTAACCTGTCAACAATCCTAACCTTATGTGCAGAGTAACATGCCCGAAAGGAACAGGCAGCTATTCTTCACTCCAATAATGGCGTTCGATAGAGTTGCGGTATTCGATAGGAGTACAGCCTGAATATTTCTTGAATAGCAGATGAAAATACTGCCTGCTGCTGATCCCCACATAGTCGGCAATCTCCGCTACCGGAATCTCGCCCTGTCCCAGGAGCATCCGGGCCTTCTCCATACGCAGCTGGTTCAGGTAGTCCGTCAGGGTCTGCCCTGTATGCGTCCGGAAGATGCGGTGCAGATAGCCCGGATGAACATTCACGGAGAGCGCAACCTCCTTAACCTGAATGCTCCGGTCATAATTCTGATGCAGGAACTCGATGGCACGCCTCACGTAAGTCTGTGAGGACTGCTGGCTGGACGGTAGCGACTCCATGCGCAGCCTGGCGAGCCGCAGCAGAAGCTCTACGAAGAGCAGATTCACCATACTGCTCCCCCTCCGCCCGCGTTGATCCAGCTCCAGCACCAGCGCTTTTAGCACATGGAAAACCTCCTCCTGACCTTGCAACACCAGGCTGTCGAACGGATGCCGCAGCAGCTCTGCGAGCACCTCCTCCTCCCGGGCCAAGCTGCCAATGGAAGGAACTACGCCCCCATATTCGGTAAAAGCAAATTCCACATTCAGCATCCGGCACGAGGAGCCCTCGTTCACGATAAGCCGGTGCGGCACCTCCGCATCCAGCAGAATCATCTCTCCCCGCTTCAGACGGAAGGGTGTGTCGCCGCCCGCTTCATCCCGCACCTCCACGACACAGCTGCCAGAGATAAGATACATGATCTCCGTGGAGTTGTGATGATGGTAAGCCATCGTATAATTGCTCCATTGCTTGTAGTAGTAAGCCAGAAAGTGCGGGCTGTAATCCCGCTCCAGCAATCCCTGTTCAAATAGACTCCCGTTCATCTCCGCCACACCGCCCGCCGCCCCTCTGCCATTATCAATAGCACAAGTGTATCGCTTGATCGCAGGCAGGACAAGCAGCGGGGTCAACCCTCCGGCCCGGATGCCTCCTCCCAACACATTGTGATCGGTTTTCCGATTACATTCCGACCACGTCCCCCTTGCCAGCCGATTGTAATCGGTTTTCCGATTACATTCCGCCCACACACCCCTCGCCAGCCGATTGTAATCGGTTTTCCGATTACATTCCGACCACATGCACCTCTCGCCAGCCGATTGTGATCGGTTTTCCGATTACATTCCGACCACATGCCCAGGTTCTCCGGCGCAAAAAAAGAGCAGAAGGCCAACGCCCTCTGCTCCTGTTCATCATCGTCAGTGAATCTTTGTTAATATTCCATTCACCAGACTATACACCCCGCCGCCCTCTATCTCTTCGGGCTGTCCATTCAGCAGGTAGATGCCGGTCTCTTCGTCAATGCCGTAATTCGGCAGCTCGCCGAGGGTACGGACCGCTGTCCGTAAATGTTCTTCCTCATCCCACTGGGTGAAATGAACGGATAGCAGCAGTTCAGGAATCAGATTGAGGCCCTTGCGGTGTTTGAATTGTCTGCTTTCATTGTCCTTGGCGGAAATTACACAGCGCTCCGGGCTAATCAAGGCTCCTGCCGAGAATCCCGCAACCGGTATTCCCGACTCATAACGCTGCCGGATCACCTCACCGATAGCGGTATCCACAATGAGATCAGCATACAGATCCGTATCCCCGCCCCCGATGACGATCCCGCCGCAAGTCTGGAGGCTCTCTATAGCAGTCTTCACCTCAGTGGACTTCAGCGGCAAATAACAGAATTCAGCTATACCCACGTCCGCCAGCGGCTGCATGCAAGCAGCCATATAGTCCGGCCAGTCTTCCCCTTCTTCAAATAACACAGCGACAGGCTCTGCGGCTGCTGCCATCGTGCTTACGAACCTCCGTGCCAGTCCACGGGTAAACGGCGGACCGCCGCCGTTCAGAAATAAATGCTTGTCCATGACATCACCTTCAGTATTCAAGATATCCTGCATCTAACCTCATCCATCTTATAGAAAAGCGCAGGCTCCCGCAATACGCTTCCTCACCCGTTCACCTTAATCCCATTATCCCTGAAAAGAAATCATCGACTGCTTCAGCTGCTCTGCCAGCTCCTCCAGCCTGTGCGACAGGGCGACCAGCTCCCTGCTGACCGTAAATTGCTGTGAGGACATAGACGCTACCTCTTCCGTAGAGGCGCTGGTCTGCTGCACTACCGAGATCACACTCGCCATGGATTGTCCCAGCTGCTGCTGGTATTCGGCCAGCTCGGAGACTGCCGCCGAGGATTGGTTCAGAACTCCGCTGAACACCTCCATCTCGGCCCTTACACTCCCGAAGATGAGTGAGGATTCCCGGACCAAGGCCAGCTGGCTGTCAAACATCGGCGCAGCCTCATTCACAACCTTGACCGTATTCTCGATATGGCCGCTGATCTCCCCGGTAATCCGGGAGACGGAGGCAATCGACTCGCTCGATTGTTTGGCCAGCCCTCTGATCTCATTGGCAATAACAATGAAGCCTCTTCCGGCAGCACCGGCGCGCACGGCTTCAATCGATGCGTTCAGCGCCAGAATATTCGTCTGCTTATTCATCGCAATCATCGGGGAGAGGATGCTGCGGATCAGCACCGTGCTATCCCGCAGCATGGCTGAATTCTCCTGAATCAGATCCATCAGCTTCAGCACCCCCTCACTCTGCGCTACCAGCTTCTTCATCCGCTCCGCTCCCTGGTCGCTGACCTCCATAACCTTCCCTGCGGATGCTGCCATAACTGCATTGTTCTCTGCTACTTCGCTAGTCTTGCCGCCCATCAGCTCTACCTTGGCATTGCTGCTCTCGGCCTCGGCTGCCAGACTGGCGGCTCCCCCGGCGATTTCGCCGGTAGCCGTTGCGACCTCACTGGCCTGGCCGCTAATCGCACCGGATGCGGCAACGAGCTGCTCCGAGGTCGCTAATACCTCTGCAGCCGAGCTGCTGCTCTGCCCGGCCAGCCGGGAGATCTGCTCCATCATACGGTTGAAGCTGTAGCCCAGCCGCCCGATCTCATCCTGGCCCTTGAAGCTGGTCCGTACCTGCAGATTGCCCCGCTCGCCCTCTTCCATCAGTCGGGCCAGCTTGCCGAGCGGACGGCCGATCAGCCGCACCAAGACATAGCCGATGACCAGACCAATTAGAGCGGCAGCCAAGACTACCAGCAAGGTAATATAGAGCAGCCGGTCGGCCGATCGGGTGAAATCACTCACCGGAGCGTACCCCATCAGCGTCCAGTCCGCCGTACTCAGCGGCTGGTAGACTACAAGCTGCGGGCTTCCTTGCTCATCCCCGGCCGTGAAGGACCGCTTCCCGTCCTCCCCCTGGCGTGCTCCGGCCGGCTCTTGTCCCTCACTCTCCCGCTTCCCGGTCAGATCCGGCTCCTCACTCTTCCCCGCCGCAGGCAGCTTCTGCTCCTCCTTCTTTTGCACTCCGGTCTGCTCCCCGGCCTTCAACTCTCCGGTATGTATGTAAGAAGCCTGCCCGAGCAGTGCATCGTCAGCACTGTAGGCAACCCGGCCCGTAGAATCAAGGATGCGGATCTCCCCACCCAGCCCGATATGCAGATTGGACAGCACATCCGTCAGCGCCTGGCCCTTCACCTCAATCAGCATGTAGTACTCTGACGCCGGATTCTGAATATTCCGCAGCAGACGGCCCATCGTCATAGCGGACTGGCTGTAGGCATCGAAGAAGCCTTTAGCCCGGACGGGGAACCAGACGGGATTGCCTTTAGCGTTATCGATCTCCTTCATCCGTGCAAGGATGCCCTCATCACTGCGCACACCGCTAATCCCCGTCGATTTGTAGGATTCGGCGTCCACCATGCTTCTTGCGACCAGCCGGACACCCAGCAGCCGCTCATCCGATCCTCTCACGGAGTCCAGCTTGCGGCGTATCCGGTCCTCTGCGGCCGCCCGCGCAACCGTACCGGCGGTTGGAAGATTAACCGTCTCCATGTCAGCCTTTAGCGCCGGATCTACAGCGAATTGCCTGGAGAGCGCTTCATATTCAGCGAACAGGAAATCCAGCTTGTCCGCCGCCTGGACAATGGACTGTGAGGAGGCAGCTGCCACCTCATCGGTAATGATCCCTTTTGCCGCATAATAGGAGGTTAAGCCCAGGACTGAGGACAACAGGACAATAGTACAGAACAGAATTACGAATAACTTGACGCCAACCGAGCTGAAATTAATGAATCGCCGCTGCCGCATTACATTCTCCCCTTATCATCCAGATCACGATTTCTCCACAAAAGAAAGGTGCAGCCCCTCAGAACTGCTTCAAGGCCGCACCCGTTATTCGTACATACATTGTTTAATTACTATTTCCTATCCCTTGCTTGCTCCCGCAGTCAGCCCGTCAACCAGCAGGCGCTGCAGGAAGCCGAACAGAATCATAATCGGTACAGAGATCAACACGGCACCCGCCGCAAACAGCGTGAAGTTGGAATTCTGCATCGTATTGACCATATCCCACATCCCCACGGCAACCGTCCAGTTCTCCTTGGTCCGCAGAATCAGCTTGGCGAAGATGAAATCCACCCACGGGCCGACAAACAGGGTCAGCGCTATATAGGTGATCATTGGACGGGACAACGGCAGGATAATCCGGGTGAAAATCCCGAAGTTGCTCGCCCCGTCAATCCGTGCGGCTTCATCCAGCGAACGCGGAATCGTGTCCAGGAAGCCCTTGGCAATCAGCGTTCCACCAAGCGGCGCTCCGGCCGCATAGACGATAATCAGCGCCAGATGGGTATCCAGCAGATTGAACTCCTTCAGCAGCAGATAGATGGCAATCATGCTCATGAAGCCAGGGAACATCCCGAGAATCAGCAGTGTGGACATGGTAGTCTTACGGCTTTTGAACCGGAACCGGGATAAGGCATAGCTGGTCAACAGCGTCAGCACGACCCCGATCAGCATCGAGAACACCGCAATCTTAAGCGTATTCCCATACCAGGTTCCAAACATATAGACCGGTGAGGTGAACAGCTCCTTATAGTGGGCGAGAGTGAATGTCTCAGGAATCAGCGTCTTGCTGTACAGGGATTTACCCGGACGGAACGATGCAAGCAGAATCCAGAGTGCCGGATAGATTGCAGCGACCGCCAGGGCAACGAGAACAATATAGCTTAAGCAGAGGCGAATAAAGTTCGCAGCTTTGCGTCCGATAATCATTGAATCATATCCTCCTCTTGGAACGATTTGGTCCGGCGGTAATTGTACAGGGAGAACCCGGCAACAATGATGAACAAGATGATGCCGATTGCAGACGCCATATTATTCTTGTTCTGATCCAGCGTCAGCTTATACAGCCAGGTAACGAGCAGATCCGTTGAACCCGCATACTGGTAGTTCCCGTTCACCGGGTTCCCTCCCGTCAGCAGGAAGATCGCATTGAAGTTGTTGATGTTACCGGCGAACTGCATAATCAGTGTAGGCGCGGTAGAGAACAGAATCATCGGCAGGGTGACGATGCGGAATTTCTGATAATTGGTCGCACCGTCCACCTCAGCCGCCTCATACATATCGCGCGGAATGGTAGTCAGCACTCCCATAATCAGCAGCATGGATACCGGGATACCCACCCACATATTCACGACAATAACTGTCACTTTAGCCCAGAACGGATCAGTCAGCCATGGCAATCCATTCAGTCCGAAAAAGCCGAGGTACTGGTTGATCGGGCCGAACTGCCCGTTGAACAAGTTGCGCATCAAGAGGAGCGAGATCATCTGCGGAATGGCATAAGGGATGATCAGGAGCATTCTCCACATGCCCTTGAAGCGGATACCTTTTTGGTTAATCAGCAGGGCAACCAGCATCCCGCCGAAATAAGTAGTTACAGTCGAAAGAACCGCCCAGATAATCGTCCAGGTAAGTACACCGTAAAAGGTATGGCTCCATGATTTCAGCACCAGCAGATTGCGGAAGGTCTCGAATCCAACCCAGTCTACAAGCTTGGCCGGAGGAATGTGGTTCGGTGCAGCATAGTTGGTAAAGGCCAGCATGATCATAAAGATGATCGGCATAATGGTGAAGAACAGAATCCCAAGTCCCGGGAGCAGCAGGAAGCTCTGGGCGAATTTATAATCCAGAATATAACGTACGGATTGTTTAAATGTATGCGATGGACGCCCGTTTTCGCGTTCTGCTCCGATTTTATAGGCATCCCTAATATTCATGTACCAGACAATCAGGAATAACACAAAGAACAGCAGGGTAATCAGACTTTCAATCAGAATGACGATGGAATGGTCCCCGGGAACCATTTTGGCAATCCCCTTGACCTTTTCCAGACGGCTTGGCGACTCCCCGAGTGTGGTGATCCCCCAGAAGGCTCTTCCCAGATTGCTAATGAAATAGATAAGTGCCACAGCTTCTACAGCTATGAACATAAGCCCTTTGATGAATTGGCGGTTATATATTTGCCCGAGTCCCATAAAAATGGCCGACAGTATTCCAGCTCTCGCTTTGTGTCGCTGCATTTCCCTTCCGTTCTCCTCTCCGTGCGGAATTCAAGGAAACTGCCCGCCGCAGACTATGCGGCGGGCAACTCTAATTCCACGGTAAGCTGATGGTTGTGTAGTTACTGGGCAGAAGCCCCGTTGTTCAAGTCTTTAATCTGCTCTACAGCTTTGTCCATGGCTGCCTTCGGATCGGTATTGTTATCCCAGATGGCCGGAAGTGCTGCATTCACCGGGCTCCAGACGTTCCCCATTTCAGGAATCGAAGGCATTGGCTGGGAGTTCTTGGCCTGCTCAGCAAAAGCGGATACGAACTCGTCACCCGTAATCTGCGGATCTTTCAGCGCTTCGAGATTCGTCGGTACGGAGCCGACCAGCTTGTTAAGTGTCAGCTGCGAATCTTTGCCGGAAGCAAAGTGTGCATAGAGCTTAGCCGCATTCGGATATTGCGTGTAGGCGTTGACGGTAAAGATTTTGATCCCGGAGAAGGTAATGGCAGTTTTGCCGTCAATGGTAGGAACCGGGGCGATTCCCAGCTTGTCGCCCAGCGCTTCTTTATATCCGGCAAGCTCCCAAGGTCCTGTGATATCCATAGCTACATCCCCGCTGTTGAACAGACTGCGCTTGATATCCGGGTTAATGTCACCGCTCTTGATCGGCAAGACTTCCTTCAGCTTGGCAAATTCAGTCAGACCTTTGATTGCACCTTCATTATTGAGGCCGATGTCGTCCTTGTCGGTACCGTCTTTGCCGAACAGGTAGCCGCCGGTAGTGGCGATGAACGGATAGTTGAAGTACATGTTGCCCACTTCCCACATAATGCCGTACCGGTTTTTGGCTTTATCGGTGAACGTTTTGCTGAAGGCAATAACGTCATCGAAGGATTTCGGAGCTTCTTTGACCAGAGACTTGTTATAGAACAACGCATAGGTCTCTGCCGCTCTAGGATAGCCGTACAGCTCGCCGTCATAGGAAGAACCTACGATGGAAGCCTCCGTGTTCTCCGCCTTGGTCTGTTCTGCAAAAATATCGTTTGGAAGCAGCAGGCTCGCGCTGGCCGCCTTGCCGAGATTATCATGAGGAATGACGATGACGTCCGCAGCCAGACCGGAAGGACCATCCTGGGTAAGCTTGCCGACTTGATCCGGCGGGGCTACCTCTTCGATTTTGACCGGAACATTATACTTGGCAGTGAACTGCTTCGCGACTTCTTCGGCGAACTGTCTTTCTTCCTTACTCTCCCAGATCACTAGGGAAGCGCCTTCTTCAGGGACGATCTCACCCGCTGCCGGAGCGTTGTCGCTGCCAGCCCCTGCATTATCTGTAGCTGCCGCACTTTCCGCAGGCGCATTAGTCGCCGCTGCATTTCCCCCGGTATTGTTGTTTGAGCCGCACGCCGTAATTGAGATTGCCATCGAGCACGCTGCGGTGAGAACCATAAGTTTTTTGAGATCCATTCCTTTTAACCCCTCCTGTGTGTGTATATCACTTGATTTGACGATGAATCTTCTTTCCACTTTACGCTGATGCTTCTTTCGATTGTACGATGACGCTCCCTAGTTTGCGCAAACGATTTCAGAGGATTCAAAAAAAATTCTGCTTTCTTCCTGTGCCTCTTCCGAATACGTTATACCCGGTTTAGAAAGCGCTTCATTCCTGAATTCATAATACATCAGCAGGCTTGTAGTTGTAAAAACGTTTGCACACTATAAAATCAATGAAATTCGGCTATTTAACGCGGAAATTGTTACTTTTACTCTATATATCGCATGATTTCTTTAAATAACTTAAATATACTTCAATTTCAAAATTTGAATCTGCATTTTTTGTCGTATTTAGACGAATTTTGTTGTATAATTGCTAAATATTATCAATTTACAGACTTTGGAAATCGGTTTCCCGTTGAGTTTTCTTTGTGCAACTGTTTGTACAAACCTCTTGAACCTCATTTTGTTCCATGCTATAATCCAAACCATCATGAAACACCTCATTCTTCACCAATCTAAAGGCACTGTCCCTTATCGGGTACAACCTCGGCGTAATCTGACCGGCGGTTGTGCCTTTTTGCCATGTGCAGAATCGGGTGCGTAATCTATATAAATTGAACTACTGGTTTTTATGTTTTGGGATTAGCCGTGACTCCAGAGAAGTTTTGGACTTCCGGCCGCTGTTGTCCGCAGATTTCTTGATATACCGTTGATAACGGTTGAAATCCGCAGACTGCTGATGCTTACGATGCGAGCTTTCCTGCGTAAAGCTTTCAGGCGGTCGCTACCGCTCCTCCAGTTCCAAAATTCCCCTCCGCCACTTTTCCCTTAATTTAAATTTCTAAGTTCACTCTATATAGCCAAACTAAATCTAGGAGGAATTATTATGTTATTAGAAGCCGTGTATCATCGTCCCCGTCTGAACTGGTCGTACGCCTACGATCACAACACCATCCACCTGCGGCTGCGGGCCAAGAAAGGCGATCTGACTGAGGTTTTCGCCTGGGCGGGCGATAAATATGCCTGGGACACCACCAAGGAATTAATCCCGATGACCCTGTTCACTTCCGATGCGATGTTCGATTACTGGGAATGCGAATCGGTGCCGCTCTACCGCAGGCTGAAATACGGCTTCCTGCTGCAGCAGGGCCAAGAGAGGATCTGGATGACAGAGAGTGATTTCCAGAAGGAGCGTCCCGCGAATCCCAACCGGCTGTTTGAATTCCCCTACATAAGCCGCGGTGATGTCTTCACGCCTCCGGCTTGGGTCAAGGATGCGGTGTTTTATCAGATTTTCCCGGAACGGTTCGCTAACGGCAATCCTGACATAAGTCCTGATCATGTGGAGCCTTGGGGCGGAACCCCCCGGCCGGATAATTTCTTCGGCGGAGATCTGCAGGGTGTCATAGATCATCTTGACCATCTGACAGAGCTGGGCATTACGGGCATTTATTTCACACCAGTCTTCACTGCCACCACCAATCACAAATATGACACCGAGGACTATATGCAGGTCGATCCGCATTTCGGTGATGTGGACACGCTGAAAAGATTGGTCGATGCTTGCCATGAGCGCGGTATCCGTGTGCTGCTGGATGCGGTCTTCAACCATGCGGGCCGTACCTTCGCCCCGTTCGTGGATGTACTGGAGAAAGGCGAGGATTCGGAGTATAAGAACTGGTTCCATATCCGGGAATATCCGCTCCAGGTCGTGAACAACATTCCGACTTACGATGCCTTCGCCTTCGAGCCGCTGATGCCGAAGCTGAACACGGAGCATCCTGAGGTGAAGGAATATTTGCTGAAGGTCGCAGAGTATTGGATTAAGGAGGTCGGCATCGACGGCTGGCGTCTGGATGTGGCCAACGAGGTGGATCACGAATTCTGGCGTGATTTCCGCAAAGTAGTGAAGCGCGCCAATCCTGAGGCTTACATTCTGGGCGAGATCTGGCATGAATCAGCCCCTTGGCTGGAAGGCGACAAATTCGATGCCGTAATGAACTACCCGTTCACCGATGCGGTGCTTGACTTCTTCGTCTACCGAACGCTGGATGCGAAAGGCTTCGCCCATTCGATCGGCAGACAGCTGTCCCGCTATCCGCTCCAGGCCAGCGAGGTTGCCTTCAATCTGCTTGACAGCCACGATACTGCGCGTCTGCTGACTGTGGCAGAGGGAGATAAGAACGTTATGAAGCTGGCTGCGCTGTTCCAGTTCACCTTCATGGGCACGCCCTGCATTTACTACGGAGATGAGATCGGAATGGATGGCGGAGGCGACCCGGACTGCCGGAAATGCATGGAGTGGGACCCTGAGCGGCAGGACCGCGATTTGTTCAACTTTTACCGTAAGCTGATTGAGATCCGCAGCAGCCATCCGGCACTGCGTACCGGACGCTTCACCTTCCTTGAAGCCGGAGCCGGGGGCAGTAAGCTGGCATATGAGCGCAGTCTGGACGATGATCTGATCATCGTGCTGATCAATACGGAGGAGACGGTGCAGACCTTCCGGCTGGACGTTCAGGAACGCAACTGGGAGAATCTGTGGACCGGCGAAGCGCTCCGCGCCGAACGCGGCAAGCTGTCACTGCGGCTGCCGGCATACGGCTTCGCCGTGCTTCAGGCCAACTTGTCCTAGGGTAACATCACAAGCATACCTTGCGAGACTATTTTAACCAGTAGCTTGTTAAGGTAATGCCGGGCCTCAGTTAGGGTACACGGCGAAATGTTACGCTTAATTGCAGTCTGTACACCCAAAACGTCCAATGATCCACGCCTTAATCTTTGAAGTGCCACTTCAAATTGCTTTTGTAAATTGCCGGCAATGTTGAGTGAATTCGCTTTATACACCGGCAGTTACCGGCAACACAAACAGGGTATTCCGCAGCAGCCTTCAGGCTGGCGGAATACCCTGTTTCGTTATAAAGCCGGATTACTTGTACAGGCGGCTGAGCAGGTTATAGATCACCTGCGCGCTCTCTGCACGGGTCAGCTGTCCCTGGGGGATGAACTGCCGCTGCTCTCTGCCCTCTACAAGCTTCAAGGCTGTAGCAGCATTGACATAAGCCTTCGCCCATTCACGAATGCCGGAAGCATCTGCATACCCTGCCGGTGGCGCTGCCATTGCCAGCTTCTCTCCCTGCTTGAACTCCAGGGCACGGACAGCCATCACGGCCATCTCCTCACGGCTTATGGCCGCATCCGGTGCAAAGGAGCTGCGGCTGCGTCCATTGATGATCCCCTGACTTGCAGCTGCCTCTACATAAGTGGCGTACCACGCACCAGGATGGACATCTTCGAACGTTGTCTGTCCTTGCCCGGACTGTCCCAAGGCCCGCATCAGCAGCGCCGTAAACTCCGCACGGGTCACCGTCCGGGCCGGTTCAAAGGCCTCAGCGGTTACACCGGTAATGATTTGCTTCGCAGCCAGCGATGTAATTGCAGCAGAAGCCCAGTGAGTGCCCGGTACATCCTTAAAGACGGTATGCACCTCAAGCACCGCATACCTGCCGGATTGTGTAACTGCCGCCGTGTAGGAACCGTCCGTCTGGACTGCTCCCCCCATATACCGCAGCACACCGCCATCCTCCAGACTGAACACCCCCGTCCAATCCTTCGTTGGATGGCCTGTAAGCTTGAGTGTTAAAGTAACCGGTTGTTTGAATGAGTTAACAGGCAGGCGTGTACCGTCATGCTTGACCAGTTGCAGCTTAAGCTCGTAGATTCCTGACGCCGCACTCGCTAACCTGTTCTCCGTACTGAGCCTGCGGACCTCCTCCTGTACCGCAACCGGGCTAAGCGGACGAAGCTCCAGCAGGATTCGCGTGCTTTCAGCGTCCGCTTTCTTAACTAAGGCTTCAGCATCCGCAAGCACCGCACTCGGTACCGTAACAGACAGCCCCTCCGATTGAATAACCAGTTCGTTCTTGCCCAGTAAGCCGGCTGCCTGAAGCGGCAGCAGTACCGCTGTCTTGCCCGGCTCCATGCGCAGCTCCACTCGGCCATCCGTAGCAGAACTGAGCTGTGCCTCACTGACTTCCTGGATATCTCCCGGAACCGCCGGAGAGCTAGGCGAAGGTGTAACCAACGGAGTCCCTCCGGATTCTCCACCCGGCACTGGTGTTGCTGTCGGCACTGGCGTCGGCACCACCGCCTCAGATTTCGCCGACAGAATGACCGTACCGCCAGCATCTCTGCCCGGCAGATCAATGCTAACCTTCCCAGCCGCCGATACCGTATACTCCTTGCCGCTGTATTCATCCTTCACAGCAGACAGGGGTTCATACGGAACAGGAATTTCCGCCTTCTGTCCTTCTGCTTTGCTGTTGATGACCGTCACAATATTCGTTTTGCCATACTGCTTGTTGAAGGCTAAGTACCCGGACTCATCATTACCTGCCAGCCAGCTGCGGGTTCCTCTGGCATACACCTCAGAATAATTCGCACGGATATTCAACAGCTTCTTGTAGTGATCGTGAAGCCCCTGCTCCGCATCCAGCTGATCCCATGGCATATCGCTGCGGTTCCCGCTGAACTCGCCCTCGGCCATATTGCCCGCATTCTTGCCTGAGCGGCCCAGCTCTTCGCCGTAATAGACAACTGGCTGGCCTTTGGCTGTAATCTGCAGGGCAGCAGCAACCTTGAGCTTGCCTTCGTCTCCGTCCACGTATTCGGACAGGAAGCCGTCTTCATCATGGCTGCTCAGGAACTGCGCCATCATTCGGGTATTGCCGATTTTCGCTTCACGCTCCTGGAGATAGGCATCGACAGCGGTAATGGACCCGCCGGTGAACCGCTTCGCCTGCTCCTTGAAGCCGAAGTCCAGCAGCCCGTCCATCTGGCCGCTCTCCAGCGTTCCGCCGTCATTACCGGCGGTTCCGCCGAAGTATTCGCCCACCAGCTTGAAGCTTGGATCGATCGTGGCCAGCGCGTTTTTGAACGCTTTCCAGGTTGTATCCTCCACGTGCTTAACCGTATCTACCCGGAAATAGTCAATTGTATCTCCGCGCTCTGTCCGTGCATTGTTCAGCCAGCCGGTCTGCCAGGCGATCAGTTTCTCACGGACCGCAGGATCTTCGGTGCGGAAGTCTGGAAGCCCGCTCAGCTCGCCCCGAATGACATCCTTGTCTGCCTGTACTCCATCCGTGCGCAGCATTCCTGCGAAGCGCGCCTTATCCTCGGCCGTCACTCCAGGCTGCTCGTCGCTCTCCTTCAGCCCGTAGCCGGCATGATTGAGTACAACATCGACCATGATTTTGATGCCACGGTCATGCGCCTTGTCAATCAGCTCCTTGAAGGTGTCCATGTCGCCCAGATGCTCGTCAAGCTTCGTGAAATCCTTCGCCCAATACCCGTGGTAGGCATACTGCTTACCGCCGAAGCTTACCCCTTGGTTGAAATCGATATTATCGACAACCGGTGTAATCCAAAGAGTGTTGATCCCAAGCTCCTTCAGGTAATCGAGATTATCGATCATCCCTCTGAAATCGCCGCCGTGATACGCTTCAGGATGGGTTGTGTCCACATTCTCATTGTTATCAGGGTCGCCGTCCTTGAAGCGGTCAGTCAGCGCGAAGTAGATCCGGGCCTCATCCCAGTCAAAATCTGTCTTCGCGCCACTGTACGTTCTAGCCTTAACTTCTATCTCAGCCGTCTGCCGGTGCGCATTGCCGTACTGGTCCACCAGAACCACCGGAATATTCTTGTGTCCGGCTGTTACATTCTGCTTCACCGACACAGTCTGCTGCATCAGCCCGGTATCCAGCTTGACCTTAGCAGGTCCGCCCAGCTCTGTAAGATCGAGATAAGCATCCGTGTAGGACACTTCCTCCGCAGAGGCTGCTTTTACCGTAATCACAGCGTTCTCATTGAAGTTCACCGCAGGCGGGCTGACTTCTGCTGTAATCTGCACCTCCGGCTTGTGGTAGCGGATCACCGATTCGCCGTCCACCGTATTGTGCGGGTCTGTCAGCTCGCGGGTCACACCATCCTTGGTAACCATGAAGCTATATTTATAAGTGCCCTCCTGCAGTCCTTCCAGCCGGTAGCTGAACCACTCCTTGGCCGTATCATACGTCATCGGATACTCGGCTCCGTTCACCTTCACCTTCATTTCCGTAATGGCCGATATAGCCCCGCTGCGGAACAGCTCGTCATCCCGGTAGAGGAATGTTACAGCTTCTCCTTGCAGGAGCGGACCACGGATAGCCGGCATTACGTTAAGCTCCTGAACCATGCTGGTGACATAGACTTTGGTGAAAAGCTCGCCCGGCACCAGCTCAATATAGCGGTCCTCCGCTATATCCTGTTTATTGTCCGCCCAGTCCAGCCCCTTGATCAGCACGAAGCCTACCCGGGTGGCCTCCTTGCCCACCTCGATCAGCACGCTGGAGCTTGCGGAACCGCCTGCTGGCTCCGGCAGCTTGACCTCTCCGTCAGCGGCTCCGGTATACCAGAGCCATACGCTCCAGTCCTTGTAATCCTTGTCGGGACGAGTGTATGTGAACTGCACATACCGCTTGCCGTCCGCTGGCTTCGCTGCGACTTCAACTGTGACTTGAACAGACAAGCCGCCATACGTAATCGTTATGGTAGCCGTGCCCGCCTTCAGTCCCTGGATCAGCCCTTTGCCGGTAACCGTGACAATCTCAGGCTTATCTGATACATACTGTGCCTTGGCGGTGACTGTGCTTGAAGCTCCGTCATCGTAGGTGGCGGTAACCGCCGCCTGATGTGTGCCGCCCGCCTGTAGCGAATAGGCAGATTTGTCGGCGGCAAGCTTGGTTAACACCGCTGCCGGTGCCTCCTTGCGCAGAATCACGGAGGTCAGCGGGTCGATCGTAATCGACTCAGCGCTCAGGCGGAAGCCGCTCTGCTCCGCCGCAGCAATCGCTGCCGTACCGGCCTGGTCACTGTCGGCTACGACCTCAGCCCCGGACAGGTCCTCCGGTAAGGTCAACGTTCTTGCCTTATTGTCGCCGTTCATGAAGACATAATAGATGCCGGTTCCATCCGTAGCCTTGCTGGAGTAGCCGATGACCAGATCCTGCTGCTGCATCTCGGGAGCCTGGATCAGCTTGACATTGGCATTCACCAGCCCTATATCGCCCAGCCGGAAGGCATTGGTTGATTTCCTGAGCTGGATCAGACCGGCCGTATAGGCTCTGGTCTCATTCTGTACCGGATGCTTCAACGCATCCGTTGCTGCTGCCCAGTCGAACTTATTCACGCTATCAGACGAATCGTAGGAATCGTGGATGAAATAACTGACCGATTGGTCCCCGACATCCCGCACCTCGGTATATTTCTGCTCGGGAACGCCTGCCGCCATCCACTGCTTTGTGCGCCCGTATTCCTGTCCGGCATGGAGAAAAGCTGTGCCCTGTGAAGTCAGCAGCAGCAGATTGCCAAGCCTGATCCGCTTCTGAATCTCCAGCTCATTCTCCGCAAGCTGCGGATTCTTGCGGAGCGTTAAGGCAATCACATCGTGAAGTGTTAGATTGTCATGCGCCTCGATATAAGGCACCATATCGCCCGGATCATCCGCCGGAACATTGGAGGGCTGGGCCTTGATATTGTTCAGGATCGTATTCAGATCACGTGCTCCGCCGGTAATGAAGCGCGGCTCTCCCTCCGAGCCGAAGCCCGATTTCAGCTCATTGCGGAATTCATCGGAGAACACGCCGACGCTGTCCGTTTTGTCCATCCATTTCTGGTCGGCACCTTGTCCCTTGAGCTCAGGCTCACCAGCATCTCCCCCGAAGGTAATCCAGCCTTCGCCGATGAACAGCGCCTTCGGATTGATGGCCTCCGCAGCATCATAAGCCGCCTGAACTGCGTCTGCTGTCGCGTCTCCCATCATGTCCCAGCGCATCCCGTCGATTTTATACTCCTCGAACCAGTATTTTACCGAATCCACCATCAGCTTCTCGGCCATCTTGTGGCTGGTTGCCAGGTTGTTGCCGAAGCCGCCGATGAAGTTGCCGTGCGCATCCTGGAAGGCATAATATCCGGGCACAATATCGTTCAGCAATTCCTTCTTGGCCATATGGGTGTATACCACATCAAGAATAACGCCCATTCCGGCCTCATGTACCGCATCAATCAGGCCTTTCAGCTCTCTAATCCGCGCTTCGGGGTCAGCCGGACGCTGGGAATACGCTCCATCCGGGGAGAAATAGCTGTGCGGATCATACCCCCAGTTGTATTCATTGCCCTGGGCCGAGTAATCCAGCTCCCGCTCATTCATCTGCGTCTCATCCCCGTAATACCAGGCCATGACCGGCAGCAGCTGAATATGGGTCACCCCAAGGGACTTGATATAATCCAGCTTTTTGGCAAAAGCTGCATAAGTGCCCCAACGCTCCCCGCCCAGACTGGACTGAATCGCTGGGTCGGAGGTGAAGTCCCGGATATGCGCCTCATAGATTACCGCATCCTCGCGCTCCTCATAGCCAGGAATATCAGCCGCCTGGAAATCTGGCGGATTCGTTGTGCTGAGATCAACAATGGCCGCCTTGCCGACCGTATCGCCGCCAGCGCCTGCTTCCCCTGCCGTATTCACGGTGAACACAGCCATCGACTTGGCATAAGGATCAAGCACCTGCCGGGTGACCGAATCATTGGTGACCTCATACTGGTAGTAGAAGCCTCTCACATCCCCGGCACCCGGTGCACCTGCGAGATCAGCGGCTCTCAGCCGGGCCGACCAGACACCTTTTTCACCAGGGGTTAGCTCCACACGCCCAACCGTGCGGTCAGCATCGGCTGCATCATACACCACAGCAGTCACAGAGCTTGCCTTCGGCGCCCACAGCTTCAGCGTTGCCGAATGATCGTCCTGATGGTACGCGGCTCCCAGATCATCCCCGGTGTAATTGTACATCTCATCGAGCATTCTCCAGCCGGTGGAAGCGGATACCGTTGTCCCGGCGTAAGTTACACTGAGCGGCGTCTTCTTCAGGTCAAAAGCACCGGTAGCCACCTCCAGGGTGCCTTCGCCCGTAATCGTCACTGCAGTGACCGGAATGGCCGTCCCTTCCGCGTCCTTTACGGAAATGGCACTCTTCAGCGCAGCAGGGTCCAGCCCGTCCGTCATGGTGAAGCCCAGCACCAGCTTGCCGGCAGACAGCACCTCCGCAGACAACAGGCCGACCGGCGTCTCGCCGAACGGCGAGGTGTAGACGTTCGGATCATTCTCCTTCACCCATAGCTGATTGTAGCGGTCCAGAAAAGCAAAGCTTTTGTTCTCATTGCCCGCCGGACCATCCTTGTCACCGCTGGCAGGCTTCATGACGATGAAGCTGATCGTCTTCGCGTTCTCGTTAAGCGGGATGTCAACGTATGCGCCATAGGAATCCTTATGCTCCGGCGCGAACGGAGTTGCGCCCTTCGGCCACCCTTCGGACGGCGAGGCGACATCATCCCACAGCCACAGGCCGTACTGGCTCTGATTATTATCCGCACGTGAATAATGAATCCGCACCGTATTCTCAGGGAGGGATACCGGCTCGTAAGGTGTCGTCAGATTGGAGCCTTCCTTGATCCAGACCTCATTGGTCTGCGGAGTACCGATCAGGAACGTCTTGTCCCCGTTCTCCATCTCCTTAACTCCGTTCACCCGGTTGACGACAAGGAAGGAGACTGATTTCGCCCCATCCTTGACTGGCAGATCGACATATGCGCCATAGGCATCGGTCTGTCTTGCCGGGAAGGGAACCGCACCCTTCGGCCAGTCCGTAGACGGGGAAGCCACATCGCCCCAGGTCCACAAGCCCAGATCGGCATAATTGCCGTCCGCACGCTGGTAATGAACCCGCAGATGTCCCGCTGGAACCGGCTGCAGCTCACCCGCACCTTCAGGAGCCGTATACAGAGCGGTGCCATTATGGTCCGCTGCGTTTATGTACAAGCCCTCTGCCTTATAAGCCATCTCCGTTACCGTTGAGGTTTCGTTCCAGTCCTTCGTCTCCGCCGGGTCCGGCCCGGCGGACTTCGTCTGCAAATCACCTGCATGCTCCGCTTTCACCACTGCAGCGCTTACTCTGGCCGGACCGATACCTAGGCTAGAGCTGATCAAAGCTAGAACCATCAGGACGGTAAATATTCTCTTAACCCGCACAGTAAATCTCATATCCGTTACCCCCCCATTAGTGTTAATGATGTTTAGCCCATATGACGGATAACAACCCGCTCCTTACGGGCATTTGCTGTAGATGCGACCCGTTAATACGTAATTGCCTGCCCCCTTTCGATTATCAAAATACGAAGCCCACCATCAACAAGGACATACTCTGCGCAAACGTTTGCAAAAATGTCATCGAAGAACTTTTTTTCTGGACTCACATGGTTATAGCTTCGGAATCCTGCATGAAATCAACTTTTGTAAACGCTTGCTACAATTCGTTAAAATACTAAATCATCAGAAAAGTAACTGTCAACAACTATTTTAAGAAGACTGTGAAGCTCACCTTCTGCTTGATTTGCACACCATTGCTTTAAAAATTGCACAAATTTGCGCATATCCTTATGCAACATCAAGAATTGCAGTACCTTCTGCTTCACAGGTAAGAGACCCGCTATTCGCCGGAATTATGCCTTGTTCAGGGTTTCTCTATTTACAATCATCCCCACTTCGATTAATATTACTGTGTAAAGCAAACGGTTCCATTAGGAGGTTTCTATGACAGTTACCATTAAGGACGTTGCCAAGAAAGCGGGGGTCTCTCCCTCCACGGTGTCCCGGGTGTTGTCAGGCCATCCCAGAATCAGCTTGGAAACTTCCCGTAAGGTCAAAGTGATTATGGAAGAAATGGGCTACACCCCGAACATGATGGCCAAGAGTCTGGTTTCCAAAACAACGAACAGCATCTGCATCATTCTTCCGAAGCCTGCAGAGGAGCTGTTCTCTAACCTGTTTTTTATGGAACTGATCCGTGGGATCGTTACCCAGTCCAGCCGCTCCGGCTACGATGTGCTGATCAGCTCGGGTGCCAACGAGAAGGAGGAGCTGGAAGCGGTCTCCCGCCTGCTCAAGGGACGCCGCGTAGACGGTGTGATTCTGCTGTACTCCCGCAAGGATGATGCGGTCATTGATTTCTTGCAGGCGGGCGACTATCCGTTTGTCCTGGTGGGACGAAGCGACCGTTACGAGGATATCCTCTCGGTGGATAATGATAATGTCATGGCGGCCTTCGATGCGACGAATCATCTCATTGCGATGGGACATGAGCGCATCGGCTTCGTCAGCGGACCGCCGAATCTGATCGTATCGCGCGACCGTCTGGAGGGCTACCGCAAAGCGATGCAGAGCAAGGGCCTGGAGATGCGCGAGGAATGGATTGTCGAAGGTGAATTCCTGCAGGACAGCGGCTATAGGGCGATGTCCTTCTTCATGAATCTTCCGAACCGCCCGACCGCGCTTGTTGCGGTGGATGATATGGTCTCTTTCGGCGTATTGCGCGGGTTGAATGAGCTGAAGTACAAGGTGCCCGAGGATCTGGCGATTGTCAGCTTCAACAACATCCCGCTCTCGGAATTGTCCAGTCCGCCGATCAGCAGCATTGATATCGGGATCTATCATCTGGGCTACACGGCATCACAGGTGCTGATCCAGAGTATTCAGAAGCCGGAGAACCAGGACGGATATACGAACCGTTTTGTCATTCCCCACCGCCTGATTGTCCGCGAATCCTCGATGTATTCCCAGGGGAAATAAGACAGGAACAAGAAAGATGAATGAAGCTTATGGTGCTTCATTTATTTTTTCGCAATTTGTTCAAACGTTTGCGCTAATGATTAGAATGTTCGAAAAACTGCTGATCCGCAGACAAATGTTGCACTTTTTGCAGGACTTCCCTAAGCAGGGCATGATCTGCAGACAAATGTTGCACATAGTGCAGGATTCTCGCCTGTTTGGCGCGTAACGCTCACCGATTGTTGTACTTTGTGCAGGATTTCCTCGACATGGGCACAATTCGGCAGTGAAAGTTGCATAAGTTGCAGGAATTCCGCCCATTTGGGGCGATGTCCATATACACATATATTGATTCACTAATACTTCGTAGGAGGAACAACCATGTCTGATATCAAAGCCTGCCTGTTCGATCTGGACGGCGTTCTCGTGGACACTGCCCGGTACCACTATATTGCCTGGAGGGAGCTGGCCGCAGAGCTTGGATTTGTCTTCACTGAGCAGAATAACGAGCGGCTCAAGGGGGTCAGCCGGGCCGCCTCGCTCAACATCCTGCTGGAGATCGGCGGCATCACGCTTGGCGAAGACGAGAAAGCACGGCTTGCAGAGCAGAAGAATAACCGTTATGTCGAGTACATCGCCAAGATGGACAGCTCGGAGATTCTCCCCGGCGCTCTGGACTTCCTGAAGGAATGCCGGACAGGCGGCATCAAGGTAGCCCTAGGCTCAGCCAGTAAGAATGCAATGACCATCTTGAACAATACCGGCCTGACCCCATACTTCGATGCCATCATTGACGGCACGCATACAAGCGCGGCCAAGCCGGACCCGGAGGTCTTCCTGCTGGGCGCGAAGGCTCTGAACACCGCTCCCGCACACTGTGTAGTCTTCGAGGATGCCGCAGCCGGCATCCTGGCCGCTTCCCGCGCCGGTATGCGCAGCGTAGGCATCGGTTCCCCCGAGACGCTAGGCGAAGCAACACTCGTCGTCCCTTCCCTGCAGCAGCTCACAGTTGCCACGCTGAAGGAATCTTTTGCCACTGTATGACGAATAGTAACAGAGGCTGAGCCTAGCCGTGAGCCTTTCCGCTCAAGCGGCATCTCTAGCCCGCCGGATAGCCTAACTGTACTTTGTACAACTAATTTGCTAATTTAGCCCCCGGTTATCCGCTTAGTTGTACTTTGTACAATTATGTTATCACCTTAAGGCTGATATGACCTTTTACGGCAGATTTAGTTGTACAGACTACAGTTATACGACTCCAGTCCCTCTAATCGCACCTTTTAAATGCACAGAATACAACTAACTTTAAGTCTAAGCCCCTGAGCTTCGCTCCGGGTGCGGAAAGCGTACATTACTCCATGCACTCGTTAGTTGAGATCATCCGTTCAATAAAGGCATCTGAGGACAACAGCGATCATAACATCCTTTCGCATTCGGAGCGGCCTGCACGGACCGGCGAGACTAAGACACACGGTTCATTTTCTATCCCCATCCCCCTTAAAGGAGCCAAAATCATGAAACAATACTTAACAATCAACGAATGGTCCATTATCGAAGAGTCCTTTGATCCGCAGACCCAGGAAATATCCGAAAGCGTATTTAGTATCGGGAACGGATACATGGGCGGCAGAGCCAACTTCGAGGAGCAGTATAGCGGACCCAGTCTGCAAGGCAGCTACATGGCTGGCGTCTACTACCCAGACAAAACACGGGTCGGCTGGTGGAAGAACGGGTACCCGGAGTATTTTGCCAAAGTGCTGAACAGCACTAACTGGATCGGCATCAACATCGAGCTGGACGGGACGCCGCTGGATCTGGCCGAATGCACAGTCAGCGAATTCCGCCGGGTACTCAATATGAAGGAAGGCACGCTCTCCCGCAGCTTCACCGCAACCACCCAGGACGGCAAAGAAGTCAAGGTAGAGAGCATCCGGATTGTCAGCATGGTCCGCCATGAGATCGGGGCGATCCGCTATTCCATCAGCCCGCTGAACTTCTCCGGCGAAATCACCGTAACCCCATACCTGGACGGCGATATCAAGAACAAGGATGCCAACTATGACGAGAAATTCTGGAACGAGGTGGAGAAGAAGGCCGGACCAGAAGGCGGGCATTTGACCCTAAAGACCAAAAAGCTCGATTTCCACGTCACCTCCGCCTTCGCCTTCGATATTCTGCTGAATGGGGAGCCGGTTGCTGCCGAAGCTGAAGTGCTGGAGCAAGACAAATATGTGGGCAGTACAGCGAACGTTCAAGTACAATCCGGTGACCAACTGGTTATTTATAAGTATGCTGCGAATGTTACCTCCCGCAATTACGGACTGGGACAGCTCACGGATGCCGCATCGGCTGCACTTCAGAGTGCGCGGGAGGCGGGGTTTGTGGCACTACTCACGGAACAGGCTGCGGCTTGGGGCGACAAGTGGAAGGAAAGCGACATTATTATTGAAGGTGATGTGTCGGCGCAGCAGGCGATCCGGTTCAATATTTTCCAGCTGAATCAGACCTATACGGGCGAGGACGACCGGCTCAACATCGGACCGAAGGGCTTCACCGGGGAAAAATACGGCGGCAGCACCTACTGGGATACGGAAGCTTATTGTGTGCCGTTCTATCTCAGTACCGCCGACTCCTCGATTGCCCGCAATCTGCTGATTTACCGCTACAAGCATCTGGAGAAGGCCAAGGAGAACGCCCGCAAGCTCGGCTACCGCAAAGGCGCGCTCTACCCGATGGTCACGATGAACGGTGAGGAGTGCCACAACGAGTGGGAGATTACGTTCGAGGAGATTCACCGCAACGGCGCGATTGCTTATGCCATCTATAACTATGTGAATTATACCGGCGACAAGGCTTATCTGGGCCAATACGGCCTGGAGGTGCTGGTCGAGATTGCGCGCTTCTGGGAGGAGCGTGTGAATTATGTGGCGCATAAGGACAAATACGTCATGCTGGGCGTCACCGGCCCGAATGAATACGAGAATAACGTCAATAACAACTGGTACACGAACCGGATGGCCGCCTGGACGATGGAATACACATTGGAGGCACTTGCCTATTTGCAGGAGAATGAGGGTACGCGTTACGCCGAACTGGCTGATAAGCTGGAGCTGCTGGAGAGCGAAACGGCCAAGTGGAATGAGATTATCGCCAAAATGTACTATCCGGCTGACGAGGAACGCGGCATCTTCCTCCAGCAGGACGGCTTCCTCGACAAGGAGATCATCCAGGTCAAGGATGTGCTGCCGGAGAACCTGCCGCTGAACCAGAAATGGTCATGGGACCGGATTCTGCGCTCTTGCTTCATCAAGCAGGCGGATGTGCTTCAGGGACTCTACTTCCTCGGCGACCGATATGATCTGGAGACCAAGAAGCGTAACTTCGACTTCTACGAGCCGATTACCGTGCATGAGTCCTCCCTCTCCCCTTGCATCCATGCCATTCTGGCCTGTGAGCTGGGCTACAAGGAGAAGGCATATGAGATGTACCTGCGGACCTCGCGGCTGGATCTCGACAATTACAATAACGATACGGAGGATGGCTGCCATACCACCAGCATGGCGGGCACGTGGATGTCGGTTGTCCATGGCTTCGGCGGACTTCGTGTGCTGAATGACCGGCTCGTGCTGAACCCGTCTAACCCGGGACACTGGACCTCTTATTCGTTCAAAATCATGTTCCGCGGCTCACGGCTAAAAGTGACCGTGACCGATGCACTGGTTACCGTCAGCAACGAAACCGAGGTTCCAGCCTCGCTCACCATTCACGGCAAGGAGTATACGGTGAACGGACTGGGCAGCGTCAGTGCCGGGGGCGCTTCCGTCACGGTGTAATTGTATCAGCCCCGAAGATATTAGCTTCTTCGGGGCTTTTTTGAAATTTGTTATTGAAAATTAATTCAGCAGGAAAGGCGGAAAGGAAATTTGGAAGTGTAGGAGCGATAGCGTCCGCCTTTGTCACCGGATTTCTACCGCGAATAGCGGTTAAATCAGGAAATCTGGGGACAACAGCGGCCGGAACTCCAAATCTTCCTTGGAGCCAACACTGCCGCTGATACCATTTTGTAACTAAATTTTAAATACCACTAGAAGGAGCGTCCCCCAATGAAAAGAGCCTTTTGGAAAGAAGCCGTAGTCTACCAGATCTACCCGCGCAGCTTCCAGGACAGCAATGGAGACGGCATCGGCGATCTGCAGGGTATCATCTCCCGGCTGGATTATCTGCAGAAGCTGGGCGTTACTGTCGTCTGGCTGTCGCCGGTCTACAAATCGCCGAATGACGACAATGGTTACGATATTAGCGATTACGAGGATATTATGGATGAGTTCGGTACGCTGCGGGACTGGGAGGAGCTGCTCGCCGGACTGCATGAACGCGGCATGAAGCTGATGATGGATCTTGTCATCAACCATTCCTCGGACGAGCACGCCTGGTTCGCGGAATCCCGCTCTTCGAAGGATAATCCCTACCGGGATTATTACATCTGGCGTCCCGGCGGACCGGACGGCGCGTTGCCGAACAACTGGAGCTCCATCTTCAGCGGACCCGCCTGGGAGCGGGATGAGGCGACCGGCGAATATTATCTCCACCTTTTCTCGCGCAAGCAGCCGGATCTGAACTGGGAGAATCCGCGGCTGCGTGAGGCGCTTTACAAAATGATTGCCTTCTGGCTCGACAAGGGTGTCGACGGGCTACGGATGGATGTCATTAACCTGATCTCCAAGGTGGAGGGTCTGCCTTCGGTGCAGCATGAGGATCTGGCCCCGGGCGAGCTGGCGGGCGGCGGAGAGTACTACATGAACGGCCCCCGGGTCCATGAATATCTGCAGGAGATGAACCGTGAGGTCCTCTCCAAATATGAGGTAATGACCGTTGGCGAGACCCCGGGAGCCACTGTCGAGGACGCCATTCTCTACACGGACGAAGACCGTCATGAGCTGCAGATGGTATTCCAGTTCGAGCATATGGACGTCGATTCCGGCCCGGGCGGCAAATGGAATGTCGTGCCGTGGACGCTGAAGGGTCTGCGCGATATTTTGCATAAATGGCAGGTGGGGCTTGCAGACAAGGGCTGGAACAGCCTCTATCTCAACAACCATGATCAGCCGCGGATGGTCTCCCGGTTCGGAGATGACGGCAAATACCGGGTCCAATCGGCCAAAATGCTGGCCACCCTGCTGCACACGCTCAAAGGCACGCCTTACATCTATCAGGGCGAGGAAATCGGCATGACCAATGTGAAGTTCCCCGTGCTTGAAGACTATAAGGATATCGAGATTCTCAATATGTACCGGGAAAAGGTGACCGAAGGCGGCGCAGACCATGACACCATTCTCCAGGCGATTCATACCAAAGGCCGCGATAATGCCCGCACGCCGATGCAGTGGGACGCTTCAGCCAATGCCGGATTCACCGCCGGAACTCCGTGGCTGAAGCTCAATCCGCGCTATACGGAGATCAATGTGGAGCAGGCGCTGGCTGATGCGGACTCGGTATTTTACTATTATCAGCAGTTGATTCGGCTGCGCAAGCAGCATCTGATTATGGTCTATGGCGATTATGAGCTGCTGCTGCCGGAGCATGAATATATCTATGCCTATACCCGCACCCTGGAAGGTGAAAAGTGGCTGATTCTGCTTAACTTCAGTGATACCCCGCAGACTATCGGACTAACTGAGGAGCTGAATGCCGTCACCGCAACGATCATCGGCAATTATGCAGAGGAGCCCGCAGTCATGGACCGCAGCACCCTCCGCCCTTACGAGGCCAGAGTCTGCCGGATCGGTTAGCATTACGAATACTGACAAACTCCTTCAAATATGACATCATAGGTGGATAGAACGCCGGACGAAGCCTGTCACTAATGAGCAGAGAATAACAGGAACATACGTGCGGTAGTATGATAGGATGATTTCAGAAGGAGATGGGGAGCTTTGGAATGGCTGATCCGAATGAAGAACGCACTGGACTATATGGAGCTCAAAATGACTGAAACGCTGCGTATCGAGGATGTGGCTGAGGTAGCTTATGTCTCACCGTTCCACTTCCAGCGCATGTTCAGTATGCTGACCGGCTTCACCGTGGCCGACTATATCCGCAAGCGCAGATTGACGCTGGCCGCCCAGGAGCTGGCCGTATCCAAGGTTCGTGTGCTGGATGTGGCACTGAAATACGGATATGAATCGCCGGAGTCCTTCGCCAAGGCGTTCCGCAAGGCGCATGGGATTACTCCTTCGGAAGCGCGTAAACCGGGCGTCCAGCTCAAAGCCTTCCCCCGCATCTCGTTCCACCTATCATTGAAGGGAGATCAGGACATGGACTATAAAATCGTGGATAAACCAGCTTTTACCGTTATCGGCAAATCAATGGAGGTCACTACCCGTGAGGGGGAGAATTTCCGCAGAATCCCGCAGTTCTGGGACGAATGCAATGAGGACGGCACTTCCGACAAGCTGATTGAGCTTAGTTCCTCCCGCGAGTGGCTTGGCATCTGTATGAACATGGATATGGAGAAGGAAATGCTTACTTACTGGATCGGAGTGGAAGGAACGCCGGAGACGGATGCACAGGGGTATGAGACAGCTGTTGTTCCGGCCGCCAGCTGGGCGGTCTTCCGGTCCGAGGGTGCTTTGCCGCATGCGATCCAAGGGGTTTGGCAGCGGATCTACCAGGAATGGTTCCCGGGAACCGGCTACGAGCATACCGGCGGGCCTGAGATTGAGGTATACCCGCCCGGCGATACGAACTCTGAGGATTTTGTGTGTGAAGTATGGATTCCGGTGATGAAGAAATAAGCACTGCAAGGCTGAATGTGGTATCCGGGAACGGCTTCGCTGTCTAACATGGACGGTGAGGCCGTTTTGGCATGGGCGGGGGTGCTGTGTGGCTGGCAGGTTACATTTTTTTGTTTTGAGATTCTTCCCAAGCTTGGTATAATAAATAGATTATAGTTTTCTTAATCTAGTGTATTCTCATCCGAGATCGGTGAAGGAGATATTCATGTCTATCGTAAAAATCTTTTCAGACAGCACTTCCGATTTGCCGCAAGGCTGGAAGGACACGTATGATATCGGCATTGTTCCGTTATATGTCGTCTTTGAGGATGGCACATTCAAGGATGGGGTAGAGATTACCCCTGAGGAAGTGTACCGCAGGGTGGCCGCAAGAGGCGCTCTGCCCAAGACAGCCGCCCCTTCCCCCGGTGACTTCATCACTGCTTTTCAGCCGGTGATCGACAGCGGCCATGATATCGTATACATCAGTCTGTCGTCTGCTCTATCCTCTACATATCAGAATGCACTGCTGGCAGCGGGTGAATTCCCGGAGGGCCGGGTGCATGTCGTCGATTCTGAGACCTTATGCGGCGGAATCGCGCTGCTGGTCATGAAGGCTGCCCGTGCCGCAGCCACGGGCGAGAGCGCTGCCAACATCGCAGCGATGATTACCGAAGCCCGCAGCCGGGTGGAATCGGAATTCGTGGTCGACACGCTGGACTACTTATACATGGGCGGACGCTGCTCAGGGATGCAGAACTTCATCGGCAGCCTGCTGAAGATCCGTCCGGTTCTGCGGCTGGTGGACGGAGCCATTGTTCCTGTTGCCCGCATCCGCGGCAAGAAGGAGAAAGCGGTGGAGCAGATGCTCCAGCATGCGCTTGTGAATGCCGCCGATATGGACAAGGAGCTGCTCATTATTGCCCATACGCTGGCAGAAGAGGATGCCAAGATGCTGGAGACTGCGCTGCGCGCGCAGACCGGTGTTGCGGAAATCGCCGTCATTCATGCCGGCTGTGTCATCGGGAGCCACTGTGGACCTGCTACGGTGGGTCTGATGTATATGCGCTAAAGCTGTACGCTCACAGATCGCATGTGGCCCCACTTGCCTCACGATTGCGCAATGTAATCGGTTTTTCGATTACATTTAGTCCACTTGCCTCACGATTGCGCAATGTAATCGGTTTTTCGATTACATTTGGCTCACTTGCCTCGCGATCTCACAATGTAATCGGTTTTTCGATTACATTTGGCTCACTTGCCTCACAATTGCGCAATGTAATCGGTTTTTCGATTACATTTGGCTCACTTGCCTCACAATTGCGCAATGTAATCGGTTTTTCGATTACATTTGGCTCACTTGCCTCACGATCTCACAATGTGATCGGTTTTTCGATTACATTTGGCTCATGTGCCACGGTGACAGCAGCAGGTCCCCAAATGGAGACCTGCTGTTTTTTTGCTGGATACTATTAAGTTGTCCTATCAAGATATAACGTTCTCACCGGCCCCTCGGCCGCATCAGCAACCAGCGTGTAAAATTCGGGGAATCTCGGATCTTCGGCGCTTGGGATTTCTTCGAAGGCGCGGATCGATAACCCTTGGGAAGCTATGGAGGTTAAGATATCCCCCAGCGTCCAGCTACGTGTCACCACCTGTGGCAGCCCGGCACGTTCCTCTTCAGGAAGCAGCTTCGCAAAAGCAACCTCCCCTGTTCTAAGCGTATCGTCAAAATAATTGCCTGTGGGATGCTGAAGCGTCTTAGTATTCAGCCATGCCCTGGCGAACGGATGGAAATCGGTCAGCAGAAGCCGGCCTCCTGGCTTCAGTCTTCTGCGGACCAAGGCAAACACCGCATTTAAATCAGTGAAAAAATGCAAAATCCCAAACTCCATCAGCACTACATCGAACGTTCCTAAGGCTTCTTCTTCGGGGATATTCATGGCGTCTGCACAGATGTAATTCAGCTTCACCCCTGCCGACTCCGCTACTTCACAGGCGTATATACGGTTCTCTTCCGAAATGTCTACAACCGTGGCTTCAGCTCCCAGAAGAGCGAAGCAAATAGCCTTCCTGCCGTGAGAGCCAAGCAGATTCAACACCTTCAAGCCTGACGGATCGCCCGTGTACTTAAGCCAATACCGCAGCGTATGTACGGGGTCCTGCTGCAGCTGCACTGCAAGCTCCTCAGGTGAACCATGGTACTGAGTCCAAGCCTGATAGGCTTTTGTCTCCCAAGCCGCCTTATTCGTACGTGACATCTGCTCTTGCATGTTACTCCCCCTTGTAAGAAGAATTTGGAAATGGCACTTTCTGATTTTACTATAATCTGTTTATAATGCAACAAGCAGAAATCCAATGCTTTGCGCTACCCATGTCTCAGAGTGGATACAACGAACAGAAATAACCCGCTCCCACTGTATCTTGGAGAACGGGTTGTCTGGCTTGATCGTTGAGAATACAGTTGCTTGACTGGATATATGTGAACACAAGAATAGAAGTGAGCGTCAGCCCCCGGCTAAGCCTCAGGAGGGTATCTCAGGCTCCGGCTCTTCCTTCATAAAAGGCAGCATAAACCGGAAGATCGATCCCCGCTCCTCCTCGCTCTCCACGAAAATCGTTCCGCCCATCAGCTCCACGAGCTGCTTGCAGATAGCAAGCCCCAGTCCGGTTCCGCCGTATTTGCGGTTAATGGACGGATGCAGCTGGGAGAAGGACTGGAAGAGCAGATTCAGCTTGCTGTCGGCAATGCCTACTCCGGTATCGCGGACCGAGAACTCCAGCAGATATTCCGGTGAGGCGGGCAGCGGGATGTTCTTGACTGACAAGGTGACACTGCCCCGATCGGTGAATTTCAGCGCGTTGCCAACCAGATTGACGATAATCTGGCGCAGCCGGCTCGGATCGGTCATGACAATGTCCGGCACAGTGGTATCTGCCCACCAGCGCAGGGAGAGCTTCTTCTCCTCTGCCTTGGGAGTGAACAGATCAATGATGCCCTCCAGCATCTCCCGCAGATCGAAGCGTTCGGATTGCAGCGGCATCTTGCCGGCCTCCATTTTGCTGAAATCGAGGATGTCATTGAGGATCTGCAGCAGACTGTAGCTGCTGCTGCGCAGAATCTCGGCGTAGCTGCGCTGTTCCTCCCCAAGCTCGGTCTCCAGCAGCAGGTCGGCCATGCCGATCATTCCGTTCATCGGCGTGCGGATCTCATGACTCATCATCGCCAGGAAATCCGACTTGGCCTGTGCAGCCCGCTCTGCCGATTCCTTGGCGCGGAGAATTTCCCGCTCGTTCGTAATATCGCTGAAGGAAATAACCACACCGCAAATCATCCCCCGGTCCAGCAGCGGAGCGATCCGGTAATTCACGAAGAAGCTGGTTCCATCCTTGCGCCAGAAGACTTCATCCGCCATGCTGCGGGTAACTCCGTCTTGCAGGGTACGCATAATGGGGCACTCCAGCAGAGAATGGCGGGGCGCGCCTCCATGCAGGGAATGGATCATCTCCATCATCGGCAGCCCGGTCAACTCTGACGGCTTGTAGCCCAGCATCTCTGCCCCTTCACGGTTAATGAAGATGGTCCTGCCCAGGTTGTCCAGGCCGAAAATTCCGGCAGAGACAGAGTTCAGAATGAGACTGAGCCGTTTGTCCTCAGCCATCTCGAAGATGAATTCAGCCTGCGGCTGCTCATCGTCATCCTTCGTGGCAGCCATTTCATCTGCATACACAAAATCCCCGTCTCCTGCCTGCACAGTCTGCTCAGCGCCTGCCGCAAGTCTGCTGCTCATGCTCACCCAGCTACACAGCAGACTCGAAAGAGGCCGGTTCCCGGGATCATGGAGGATAGCGAATACACCGGCAATGCCTTCGTCTGTGTGAAGCGGCACATAGCTTACCGTAATAACTGCACGCTCGGCACCTCCCATACCAGTACTTCCAGCACTAGCACTTCCCGCACTTCCAGCACCAGCACTTACCACACTTCCAGTACCGCCGGCCCCTCTGCCCGTCCCTTCGTTTCCTTCCGCGACTTCCACAGCCAGCTCGAAGCTCGATGTAATCCCGGCCAGAGCAGATGCGAAATGAGCCTCTCCGGGCGGATGCATCCGGCATTCGTTCAGTCTGTCTGCCTCCTCGGCACTTAACATCCGGTTGCTGTCCCTGTACCGCCCCTGCCTGTCCAGCACAATGATGAAGTCTGGATGATGATCGAACAACGCTCTATACGTACTTTCGCCTGACAGTGCGTTGTCCAGAATAGAAGCCCAGTCTTTAAGCATAGCCCACCTCCTCCGCTGTTGCTTCAACTATGCTATAGCTAGCGTCCGAAGACTGCAGAAACGCTCTGATTATGTAGAACTCTCTGAATTAGTTCCTATTATAGCAAAAAAAACGTAAGCGGTCGCCAGAAAAACATCGCACTGGGGCAGACTGTGCAACGACAAAAACAGTGCAAGTCCTGCTGGAGGACCGCACTGTTCACTTCATTTCCAGGAGAGAAACGGCTTCGATTCCGGCAGCCTCAGCTTACATCCTGATGCTCGATTTTGCGGATCGAGAGATAGGCAATGAACGCACCGGCCAGGGCAAGCGTGATCGATATTCCGAGCAGGTTGCCCATTCGGAAGTTCCCGAAGCCCGAGGAGATCAGCATTACAATCAGCACAGCGGAGACAATCGTGGCCGATACGGATTTACGGCGCATCCCGAAGAATAACGGAATCAGTCCGATGCCGGCCGCATAGAGCGCATCTGTTCCAGTTGTCACCAGGTGGGTAAGCAACAGCTTCTGTGTCAGCACTCCTTGAATGACATCGGGCAGGAAATAACCGACACCTGCAAGAATACTGCTGATCACTATATTAGACAGCCAAATACTTAAGAAGGTGAATAGAAAGACAATAATCAGCTTGGCTGCCATGAGCATTTTACGCGGTACGGGGTACATGAACAGCACTGTGATTGTATTATTCTTATACTCGTCGATGACCAGCTTGCTGATCAGAACGGAGGCGAAGATGATGTAGGTCGCTTTTACAAACACAGACACCCCTTGAAATAAATCGTTATACGTCGCAAAGTCCCCTTCATTCATGCCCGTAAATGCGATTAGAAGCATGAATCCCAGAATAGCCAGGTCCGCAATCAGCACGCCCTTAAGAAAAGTGAATTTACTCTTGCGCAGCTCCAGCCGGATTAACTTAAGCATGGTTGACGCCCCCCATCAGTTCCACAAAATGATCCTCCAGCGAATGATGCTTCTTGCTCATACTCTCCAGCTCCACCTCTGCTGCGGACAGGGCCCGGCTCAGCTCAAGCTGCGGGATATCCTCGTAGACACGGATGGTCCGCGGGTCAAGCACCTTGTAATTGCGGAGGCCCAGCTTCCCCTCCAGGACGAAGACGGCCTTCGTGCACTCGCTTGTCACCAGCTCGATGTACTGGGTTTGCTGACTCCGAATCGTATCCATTGCCACCTGCTCTACCAGCACCCCTTCACGGATTACGCCGATCGTGTCGGCAATCTGCTCGATTTCGCCCAGAATGTGGCTGGAGATCAGCAGCGTCATGCCATAATCACGGCTCAGCATACGGAACACCTCGCGCAGCTCCTTGATTCCAAGCGGGTCCAGCCCGTTGATCGGTTCATCGAGGATCAGCAGCTCCGGCTTGGTCATGACCGCTCTGGCAATTCCTAATCGTTGCTTCATCCCGAGGGAGAAATTCTTCACCGGTTTGCTGTCCACCGCTCTCAGCTTCACTAATTCGAGCGCTTCCTCTATCGCGTTGGCATCATAAAAGCCCATATACTCTCCATGCAGCGCCAGATTCTCGCGGGCACTCAGCTTGTCGTAAAACACCGGGTATTCAATAATGCTGCCCATGCGCTTCAGCATATCGTAAGAGCGGTGGGTCATCTTCTCCCCGGCAAATTCAATCTCGCCCGCTGTTGGCTTCACCAGATTCGTAATCATTTTCATCACCGTTGTTTTGCCCGCGCCGTTCGGTCCTAAGAACCCGTAAATTTCACCCTGCTTAATCTCCATATTCACACTGCTCACAATTTCCTTATCCTCATAGACCTTGGTCAGATCCCATGTCCGGAGTATCATTGTCATTTTCCGTTATCCCCTTTAGCCTCGTCTTGTTCTTCCTGGTATTTATTCTACAGGGCGGAATTTGCTTTTTTCTTACTGAAATCTTACTTAATTCTTAAGAAGCTTCAGAAGGACTGTCTGGGAAAAGAGAGCGTAAATGCCGTACGCACATTCGGCTGGCTGCTCAGGGAAATGGTGCCGTTCATCTGCTCCGTCAGCCGCTTCGTAATCGTCAGCCCCAGGCCGCTGCCCTGATAGTCGCGGTTGCGCGAATCCTCCAGGGTGTACAGCCGCTCGAACACCTTATCCTCGTGGCCTTCGGCGATGCCTTTGCCCCGGTCCCACACTTCTATACAGACCCGTCCTGCATCCGCCGGGTACAGCTTCAGCCCCAGCACTCCCCCTGCATTACCATAGGTAATCGCATTGGAGAGCAGGTTCGTCAGAATCCGGTCCAGCGCCTCATCGTTGCCCATGATATGAAGCGGCTCTTCCGGGATCTCGATCTGCACATCCGTGCCGCTCTCACTAAGCAGATCATAGAAGGCCAGAATATTCCGGCGGCAGATCTCGCCCAGCTCCACCCGCGAGAGCGGGATATCCCGGTCCCCCGACTCCAGCTTGGCCAGATCGAAGAACCGGTTCATCAGCGCAATGACCTCCCCGGCCTTGGTATGAATCGTCCTCAGCATACGTTCCTGCTCTTCCTTGGATATCGCCTCATCATGCAGCAGCGTCTCAATATAACCCAACACCACCGTCAGCGGCGTCTTCAGATCATGCGATACATTCGCCAGCATTCCGCGCATGGATTGCTCCAGCTTGCTTCGCTTAGCCGCTCCCTGATGATTAACATCCAACAGCCGGTTCAGATCGGTCAGCAGCTGCTGCACCTGCGGACTGCTGCTCATCAAGAGCAGCCGCTCATGCGATCCGCCTTCTATGATACTCTCCAGCTTATGATGAATATAGTCCAACTGGCGGGCATGCTGCCGTGAATTCAGGAACTGCAGCGTGGTGACCACAAGCAACAGTACAACCAGAACCAGCAAAAGAATGATCACAGCAGCACATCCCCCAGCTTGTAGCCGATCCCCCACAGCGTCTTGATATACTCTGGATGGGAGGGATCATCCTCGATTTTCTCGCGCAATCTGCGCATATGTACATTAATTACATTCTCATCGCCATAATAATCCTCTTCCCAGACTTGGCTGTAGATCTGAGCCTTGGTGAATACCCGGCCCGGACTGCTCACGAACAGCTTCAGGATGTGGAACTCCTTGGCGGTCAGCTTCAGCTCTTGCCCGTTCTTCCGTACGGAGAAATTATCCAGATCCACGGTCAGTCCGCGCAGCCGGGTACCCTTCGCCTTCTCCGGCTGTATCTCTCCGCCATCCTGCACCCCGCTCCCGGCAGCAGCCTGGCTGCCAGTTGCAGCATAGCCTGCCCGGCGGATTGCCGCCTTCACCCGGGCTGCCAGCTCAATCATCGAGAACGGCTTCGTAATATAATCATCCGCACCGAAGCCCAGCCCCAGCGCCTTGTCCACATCGCTGTCCTTCGCCGACATAATCAGCACCGGCACAAGGCTGCCGCTCCGGATAATCTGCAGCACATCTGTACCGCTACGCTTCGGCAGCATCAGATCCAGCAGCACCAGATCGTATGTAAGCCCGCCCAGGAACTTGCTCACCGCCATATCCCCGTCATATGCGATCTCCACCTCATAGCCCTCTTTGGTCAGATAAGAATAGACCATTTCGCTGATCGCTTCATCATCCTCGATCAGCAGCACCCTCTGTTGCATAATGAACCTCCCGTAATTAACTCTGTCTACCATCTATTTGAAATTATACCCTCTGTCCGTGCCGGGTTCTAGTCATATCATCCAGTAGATGAATTCTCTGAACCTGACAGGCGGTGGTCCAGTTCCCCCTATTATAATGAGTAGTATAAACTCTTATTCAATCTGACAGACAAGGTGGTATGATCATGGCAGCCAAAACCAACAAGCAGCTCATTCTTGAATTCGAATCCTTCATCCCCTATATTCAATCGCTGGACAGCATGGAAGATGCAGACTGGGAGGCTCCGCTGGAGGCGGGAAAATGGTCCCTGCAGGATCTCCTTTGCCACATCATGCTGTGGGACAAATACTTTTATGAGGAGGCTCTGGTCAAAATCCAAGAAGGCCTGCCGCTGACAGCCGCACATCTGGACTTCAATGCATTCAATGCCAATGCGGTTCTATACGCAAGGACAGTAACCCGGCAGGAAGCCATCCAGCAATTCGTCCTGTACCGGACCAAGATTACCGGGCTTGCAGCCTCCTTCAACGATACGGCCCTTGAACAGAATCATCCGGGTGGTGACGGCAAGAAATTCAGTATCCGCAGGTATCTGCGAGATTTCATCTCCCACGACAAGCATCACAAGAAGCAGATAGACAAGTATGCAGCATCAGTTGCGGTCACAAAAGCATAAAACTGCGGCTCCGTCTGTCCACTGAAATCTGGATAGATGGAGCCGCAGCTTTTAATTATTCTTTTGGATATAAACGATGCTTATTCCGCTGACTGTTATTGCCCGGCAACGTACCTTTCCACTTCAAGAGCAGCCAGCAGCAGCGGCGCTACACCCATAGGTACATCTGATACAACCGCTTCGGAAATGTAGTAGTCGTAGGAGCCGTTGCGGTCCTTACTGAGCCCGGCCCCATGGCAGATCTTGTGCAGATGAACGCCTTGTTCATCTTCGGTCACCAGATGCTTAAGGATTCCCTCATAGCTGTTTAGCATCGCCACCTTGAAGGAAGGCTCCAGATAACGCAGCCGCAGGGCTTTGGCCATCGCATAGACGAACATGCAGGAGCCTGTCGCTTCGAGGTAGTTGCCCTTGCGTCCCGCCTGATCCAGCACCTGATACCAGAGGCCGCTCTCCTGATCCTGCACCTCAACCAGCGCACCGCACATCCGCTGAAAAATCCCCATCACCGTTCCGCGCTGCGGATGGGTCAGCGGGAAGTGCTCCAGGCAGTCCACGGCGGCCATCGCATACCAGCCCATCGCCCGGCTCCAGAAATGGGCCGACAATCCGGTGGAGGAATCCGCCCACTCCTGCTCCCGGGATTCATCCCAGCCGTGATAGAACAGGCCGGTACGCGGATCACGGGTTCTGCGCTCAATCAGCAGCAGCTGACGGGCAGCTTCATCGATCAGCTCCGGACGCCCGAAGACTGCCCCATATTCGGCCAGGAACGGCGAAGCCATGTATAATCCGTCCAGCCACATCTGGAAGGGATAGATTTTTTTATGCCAGAAGCCGCCTTCAGAGGTCCGGGGCTGTCCGATTAGCTGCGCTGCCAGCAGATGGGCGGCTTCTGCATAGCGCTGCTCACCCGTCTGAGCGTACAGCCAGAACAGATTCTTGCCCTGATTAATCTGATCCAGGTTATATTCCTCCAGCGAATAGGAGCGGATGCTTCCATCCTCCCCGATGAAGCTGTCCATATGCCGCTGCATGAACGAGAGGTACTCAGGCTCGTTATGCTGCATTCCCGCCCGGGCCACTGACATCAGCAGCATGCCGGGGACATATGCCCAGCGCTCCATTACATACTCGTGCTCCCCTTGTTCATTGCATTGTCCGATGAAGGTATCCGCAATTCTGCGGGATAAGCCTGTGCTTACTGCTTCTGATATAGACATCTTTATTCCTCCTGTCATTTGCGCTACCTGTTCGCCTACTCCTGCGGACCGGCAAGCTGCTTAAGCAGCCAGGCATACGCCGGTTCCCCATGAATCTCATGACCCCCTGTGAAAAAATCCGCCGCAAGCTGCCCGACATGGCCCTCTGCGGCATAGATTTGCTCTAACCGGTCCAGAGCCTGCCTCGCACCGGCTGGACCAAACAGCGGATCAGCGTCCCCCGCCTCCAGGAACAGCCCGCGCGGAGCAATCAGGCCCAGCAGATCCGGCATCTCCGCCTCCAGCAGAATGCCCGGAATATAATTGTCCAGACAATGATGCCGGGTGAGAATGCTGGCTTCGAACGTATTGGCATAGCCGCTGACCACCGCATTGCTGATCCGTTCATCCAGTGCAGCCGTGAAGCCCGCCACCAGCCCGCCGCCGGAGATGCCCATAATGCCGATCCGTTCCCCGTCAACCTCTTCCCGCTCCTGCAGATAATCCAGCGCCCGCATCGTCTCGTAGATACGGCAGCCTGCCATCGTCTGCCCTGCCATCAGCAGCGCCGAGGACAGGCGGAAGCAGGAATTACGACCAGGCTCGCCGCTGGTGAGATCCTCAGCCAGACGCCTGTCTCCGAATCCGAGTACCTCTGGAGCGGCAACGACGAAGCCTTGCTTCACCAGGGAGACGGCAAAATCCTTATGCAGACCCGGGTCCCCCGTCCGCTCCGACCCGTCCGGGTTCAAGCCGGTAATCTCGCGGCTGCCGTAGCCATGCCCGTGAATAGCCAGCACAGCCGGGCAGGGAGAGCCTGCCGGCTGCTCCGGGATCAGGAGATACAGGGCCATTCTAAGTCCTTCATAGGTGGTGATCTCGATACGTTCGCGGATGTATCCGCTGCAGACTGTCCGCTCCAGCTGTACCGGGTCAAGCGCCGCCCTCTGAGCGGGAAATCCGCCCAGCCGCTCTATGAACCTCGCTGTAAGGGATGCCTGCCACTCCGCAAAGGGGATATCCTTGCGAAAGGCAGAGGTGCGCGGTGCAGCAGCCGTCAGTTGATTGATATATTGTTCAAGTGATTCCATCGGGGAAATCCTCCAATCCTGAATTCCTGGGTCTGGGTGTACTGTAGTCCAAGCGATTAATAGCCCTCGGGATGCCAGCCGTCCAGCACAGACAGAATCCGGTACTGTGCGGCTTCCTCCGCAGTTAACTGGCGTGACCACGCCACCCGGCCTTCGGGGCAAGCACCAAGGCCGCTGCTGCCATACTCTTCATAGCGGCTGGTCTGCTCCCGGTCCGGCTGCCCCCAGTTATGCCAGCCTTCGCCGGTTACCGAGCCGTCCATCACCGTGCGGATGAAGGCGACATGTGCGTAAGGTCGCCAAGGGCGTCCGAGATAGCACTCACTTACCCCTTCGCCGCCGGTTATCCGGCAGTCCAGGAACACATAACCGAAGGCCGCTCCCTCCGGCGTTGAAGCCGCTGTGATATACCCTCTGGAACGCTTGTTGTGGAGATGACAGCGGTCAAACAACGCAGTTGCCGGACCAAAAATATAATCCACATCCCCTTCAATGTAGCAATCATCATAATATTGCCGCCCCGGCCCGGTATATAGGGTATCCTGGTCACCTAACAGACGTACACGCCGGAACACAGCCTGCCCGGCATCCACGAACGCCGCGACCGCCTGTCCGGTACCCGGGCCGGAGGTGTTGCGGATGGTCAGATTCTCGGCAGTAAAGTCTTCTGCGAACACGTTCAGTGTGCCGGTGCGGAAGGTGCGCAGCGGTTCACCGTCCGCGCCGAGCGTATGGGCATTATCATTCCATGAAACTATCGTGGAATGCTGATCCTCTCCCAGCAGCAGGATGGGCGGGGCTTCACGGGCGATCGTAACCTTTTCCTCATAGATCCCGGGCTTAATCCGTATGGTTACGGCCTGCATCTCCCCCTGAGGAATGGAATCCAGCGCCTCCTGCAGACTGCTGTATCCTTCTCCGGCATTCTTCGAGACTATAATTAACATGGACGGCTCCTTTCACAGCAACCTGAATGTATTCTATAATAACTCTAACAGCTTCCAGGAGAAGAGGAGATGTATGAACAGCGTATCTGGCCCTAATCCCAAATATCATCTTGAAGACGGACGCTTCAGCATCCAGCATATGAAACGTAAAGGCATCACTGCGATGCCGCGCCCCCACAGCCATGAATGGACTGAGCTGTATTACCTGACGGACGGGGAGCGTGTATATTTCGTAGACGACCGGGTGGTTACGGTTCACAAAGGCGAGCTGATTCTGATTCCCGGCCGCGAGCTTCATTCCACGGCAAGCTCAGAGAAGGCGGAGTTCGAGCGGATTCTGATCAACTATGACCCGCTGCTGCTGCCCCCGGTACTGAGGAACGAGCAGCAGTGGTTCCAGAGCCACCGCTACCGCTTGTTCCGGCTGACCCTGCGCGAGCAGAATGAAGCGGAGTCCCTGCTAAACCGCATGCTGGAGGAATCCCGTATCCGGCGGCCCTTGTACGAAGTCAGTGTCACTGCTCTATTGACCGAGCTGATGATTCTGCTCCAGCGTTCGGAGAGTACGGCCCAGGCTGGCGGCACCCGTCATCCGCTGCACCATCTGGTAACCGATGTCGCCACTTATATCCGCGCCCATTACCGGGAAGCGCTTACGCTGGAAGAGACCGCCAAGGACTTTTTCATCAGTCCCTCTTATTTGAGCCGGGTATTTCATCGCCTGACCGGCTTTCATTTCCGGGAATATATCGTCCATATCAGGGTCCGCGAGGCCCAGCGCCTGCTGGCCGGAACCCCCGCCAGAATCCAGGAGATCGCAGGGGCAGTCGGCTTCGAGCATCTGTCCCATTTCAATAAAACTTTCAAAAAATCAACCGGCCTGACCCCGCTCCAGTACCGCAAGGAAGCGGGAGCGCAGCCTGCGCCGGAGTCCTAAGGTTAAAGCTCTGTGATGGCCAGCTCTCCTGAACGGACAAGCTCCACATCACTGCACTTATGCATCTGTACCTGCGGCTCCTCCTGCGTCTGCAGCCTGATCCGGTCCAGCTTCAGCCCTGCTGCATGGCGCAGGATGATGCCCCGCCTGCTTATGGCGCTGAAGTTCTCCACCGTAAGCGCAGCAAGCGGCATTTCCGGTAACCCGTTCACGAGCAGCGCGGTTGCCGCCCCGTGGCAGGCCATATTCCGCAGCGTGATGTTACGGAACTGCGGAGTCTCCTCCGTGACCGGAACCTCTTGCTCGTCATAGCCCTCAGACCCCTCCACCCCGGCATAGAACAGGTGGAAGGATACCGCTTCATGGACGATGCCTGACATCTGAATATTTTCCACCAGGATATCCTCTACTACGCCGCCTCTTCCCCGGGTACTCTTGAAGCGCAGCCCGATGTCCGTACCCATGAATACGCAGTCGTTCACCCGGACCGCATGCACACCGCCCGACATTTCACTGCCGATCACTACCCCGCCATGTCCGTGATAGACCGTACAATGGCGGATCGTAATGTACCTGCAGGCTCTTCCTGCCCGGCGGCCTTCCTCATCCTTGCCCGATTTCAGGCAGATGGCATCGTCGCCTACATCGAACCTGCAATGCTCCACCAGCGCATGTGTACATGACTCCAGATCCAGCCCGTCCCCGTTCTGGGAGAACCACGGATTACGGACCTGAATATGTCTGATTGTAACCTGCTCACAGCCCATGGGATGCAGACACCAGGCAGGAGAATTCTGAAAGGTCGGCCCCTCCAGCAGCACTCTCCGGCAATTCCGCAGGCTCAGCAGCGCAGGACGCAGATACGCACGGGCAGGGAGATAGGCCTCCATTGCAGTCTCACCGTTATCCTTCAGCTGCAGAACATCAGCTTCTCCCGCAAGCGCTTCCTTGGAAGGCCACCATATCTCACCCTGTTCATCCAAGGCTCCCCCGGAGGCAAGCAGGCTATTCCACTCCAGTTCCGTCCGCTTGAAGCGTTTCACCGGACGCCAGGCCTCACCGCTGCCATCGAAGATACCTTCACCGGTAATGGCTACATCGCTCAGATCCTCCCCATCCAGCGGAGCCTGGCAGCGCCAGCCGGCAGTCCCTTCGTAATGGGAGAACAGCAGCGGATATAGATTGTAGTCGGGTTCAAAGCATACAAGCGCCCCCCGCTCGGCACACAGATTGATCCGGCTGTGCAGCGTCAGCGGCCCGGTGCGCCAGACTCCCGGCGGGATGATCACCGTTCCTCCTCCTGCGGCAGCGCAGGCATCCAGGGTATCCTGTATAGCAGACGTACACAGCAGTCCTTCAGCTTCTGCTCCATAGTCTGTAATACAGAAAATGTGCTGCGGAATCTGCGGCAGCTCCGGGATTGGATAAGCTGCGGAATCATGTATTGTTGTCATCGTATTCCTCCTTCAGTGTCTATTCAAGCTCTTCATAGCTGAACCAGCCGTAATCCGCAACATTGCTGCTCTGCGCTCCACCCGCACTGGCGTACATTCCGATATAGGCCCCTGTAAAACCTCCGGCCCAATCCGTGCTCAGCACCCGGCCGTCAGCCCGTTCATGCAGTGCGGTCCAGGTGTCAGAATCTGCGGCTCTATAATAAAAGCTGTAATCCTGCCCCCGGGCTTCTACCTTAAGCTGTACCGTATCCAGCGCATACGGCGCAGAGGCCAGCAATTGCTCAGCTCCTCTGCTGCGGACGGTCAGCTTCAGCAGCTGCCCTCCATCCTCTGCCACCCGTTCATAGCGGAAGTGGTTGTCCGCATTCTGGAGCAGGGCCAGTCCGGCGCTCTCGCCTGCGGCCTCCGGCTGGAAGCGCATCTCCGCTGCGGCTTTGAAGCTGAGATGCTGCTGCCGTCTTCCGATATAAGCCGGATTGCCGGTCTCCGCCAGCACCTCCGGCTTCAGCCGCAGCCGCAGATGTCCCGGATGCTCGCTGAGGCTCCAGAATTCGCCGCGCGGCGTGCGCAGGAAGTTCCAGACCGGGCTAAGCTCCCCGGCAGTAAAATCATCCCGCACCGGCAGCAGCGGCCACTTCGTCACCGGCAGATCCGGCGCCGGCCCCTCAAGCTCAAGGACGCCCTTGCCGGGATTCACTACCGGCCATTCGTCCTCCCACTTGACCGGAGTCAGAAAGGTCTCCCGGCCCAGGTTGCGGTAATATCCCCCGCAGGTCCGGGAGGCCAGACAGAGCATCCACCACTCCCCGTGCTGCGTCTCCACAAGCTCCCCGTGGCCCGTATTCACGATGGGATACTCCCTGCCGAGATGGCGGTGGGTCAGAATCGGGTTGGCCCGATATCCCTCATAGGGCCCCGTCACGTTCCGGCTTCTGGCAACCGTCACCGCATGGGTATGGCCGGTGCCGCCCTCAGCGGTCAGCAGATAATACCAGCCTCCGATGAAATACAGATGCGGCCCTTCCTGGGCATGTGCAGTCTTCAGTGCACCTTGCCAGAGGCTGTGCTTCGGACCGGTGAGTCTGCCCTGCGCCAGATCAATTTCCTGCAGCCAGATATCCATATGCTTCGGATAATCCTGGCCTTCGGGAGGCACACGGTTACCGGTGTAATATACCTTCCCGTCTTCATCGAAGAACAGGGAGGGATCAATGCCGGGCGCGTCCTCCAGCCAGACAGGATCTGACCACTCTCCCGCCGGATCAGCGGAGGTTACGTAGAAATTATGCGATTCCTTGTGATTATCAACAAACGTCGTGATCATATAAAAGAGACCCTGATGGTACCGGAGGGTCGGCGCCCAAATCCCCCTCGACGGAAGAATCCCGTCCAGATTGAGCTGGGACGGACGGTCCAGCACATGGCCCAGCTGGCGCCAGTGGACAAGGTCCCTGCTGTGAAAAACCGGAACTCCGGGATAGAATTCAAAGCTTGAAGTGACCAGATAATAATCCTCCCCGACACGGATGGCCGAAGGATCAGGGTAGAAGCCCGGGAGCACCGGATTACGGAATGTTCTCAAATTCGAAGTCCTCCTTTACGCGGACGATAGGTACGAATACTCAATCAACGATATGTAAGCATAACCAATTATAGTTCGTATAAGTTTAATTTTCTTGCGCTTTCTATGTTCTTTTTCCTGTTTTTTATACTTTCTTGTCCTGCAAACAGAAACAGCGACAGCAGGGGACGGATAACGTCTCTTGCTGTCGCTGTACTATGGAGTAGAATTCACTTTCGTTATTTCAATCAAACGTCTTAGCATATTCTCTTAACTGTTCAGGATCACTTGTGTGATACACCATTTGTTCATGATCAAAAATCACAACTACGGGCCGTTTTGCTTCCAGTCCCAGTACCTCCAGCCATTTCAGCTTCTTCTCCTCTGTATGCACAGTCACATGAGGGATATGCTCCACGAGCGCAGGCTCAGAATTATGTACCTCATTTATTTCAATATCCCAATCCCGTGAATTGGAAAACATATGCATGTGGAGTACATTCACTTCCTTGGACACCAGCTGATCAACGACCTCTGCTCTTGAAGGACCGCAGCCTGTAACAAACAACAAGAATACAGAGACCAGCAAGAATAATCCAAACTTGTGCTTAAACATGTAATTCCCCCTCTCTATTCCATCTACATACCCGTATATTACTATAACGATTCAGCCTTACTTCGTCACATAGAGCGAATAGCTCTGTGGAGCGGTAAAATTCAACTTCTGCGCCAACCGGATGGAGGCCGTATTGTGAAGGTCACAGTCCCATCTTGGCGTGATCTGACGTTCTAAGCACTCCAGGATAAAAGCTTCGGCAACACACCCCGCCACGCCCCTTCCCCTAAACAGAGGATTCGTTACGATATCAATTTCCGCATATTGATCAGACGAGAAGATGGAGACACATTCGCCTGCAAATACATCGTGTTCCGTAACATAGAAGCCGATGCCTTTTTCCAGAAAACGTTCAATCGATCCCCAGTATTTCCGGATGTACGCTGCATCGAACTCTCTATGCCCCTCAAGCGATTCCTCAGTTGTCCTGTTCAGCCGGAACCCATCCGGTATCCCCGCTCTTCCAGCTTGCATGAAAAGGTGCTCATTGAATGTAAAAGAATACCGCTGCATTTGCCTTAGCTGCGCCCCAAACAGCTCATTGATTCTGCGATCCCACCCCTCAGAGGATGAAAACAACGTAAATCTCTGATTAAGCTTCTCTCTACGCTTGAATTCGCGCATAAGCCGGGAGGCAAAGTCATCATTCGTCTCATCCCCCACCACTGTATAAATGCCTGAAGAAGTACCGATCAGCGCCGAAGACTTATCGATAGTAATGTCCCCGGCAATATAACGGTCTAATACCGAATACGCAAATGTGGGATAACTCTTACCTTGGTTAGCATCCATAATATTGCTTGCGGCGGTGACAGAAGCATGGTTCTCAATCATCTCACATCATTCCTTTCCCCAGAAAACAATACTGCTCTCTATAATTAGATTACAATCTAATTATATATTAATATAATTAGTTATGTTTAACAATTGTTATTGCGGAATTACAAATTGCATCCGGGCGGAAAAAATTATACGCGGTGCAGCTTACGGTACCGGGATGGTGTTAATCCCAGCTTGGCCGTGAACACCCGGCTTAGGTAGAAGCCGTTCTCGTAACCGCACTGCTGGGCGATCCCTTCAATGGGCAGTCTGGAATCCTCCAAGAGCTGGCAAGCCCGTCTGAGCCGGAGTCCGGTCACGAAGTCCGAAGGGGCCGTCCCATAGGCTGCACGGAAACGCCGCGTTAATTGTACCGGAGTAATATCAAGGGTAGCGGCCAGCTCCTGCAGGGTCATAGGTGTACAAGCGTGCTCCAGCAGCCATTGCTTAGCCTGATGCATCAGCGGGCCAGGGCTTGCCTCTCCAGAGCTCAGCTCTACGGATGATGCGCTGCTGCGCTCGATTTCAAGCAGCCTCCAGAGATCCTCCAGCATATGCTTCATCCTGCTATACCCCGGCTCCTCCTGAATCCCTCTTCCGATACTCCGCATATAGCGGTAGGTAGATCTTAGGCGCTCCACATCCCTGACCGTCCAACTGCCTCCAAGCGTGGCGGCGTCCTCCGGTCCCCCCTCTTCTGCCCATTCGAATTGTATGAAATGAAAGGTCAACGGACTAAGCGTTCTCCGGTAAAAGGTTGTCCCCGGCGGACATACAATGATGTCCCCGAACCCTCCCTCCCCTTCATAGTCTCCGAAGCGGTAAGCGAAGTGTCCCTGCTCAACCGCAAATAACGTCCACACGGGATAGGTGTCGTGCTCCAGCAGGAACTGTTTTTTCTGCTCCCAATAGATATAGGCTGCCGGACGAACCGACCAATTCATGCGCATGTCTGACTCTCCTTAGGTTGCATCATTCATTGAAATTAAGTATATAGATCAAGAAATTATATGCATGTCATTTGATTAATGATTATCCTATCATGAAACTACGGATATATTAACATATACCAAAGGAGAGGTTCAACAATGCGTAGTGAAACGGTCAACACGGATGTAACGGTGGTAGGCGGCGGACTGGCAGGGGTATGCGCAGCGATTGCGGCAGCCCGGCTGGGCCGGCGTGTGGCGCTGATTAATAACCGTCCGGTGCTCGGCGGCAACTCCAGCAGCGAGGTGCGGGTATGGGTCTGCGGCGCAACTTCACACGGTATCCACCGGTATGCCCGTGAAACGGGGATCATGGGCGAGCTGTTTGTGGAGAATCAGTACCGCAACAAAGACGGCAATCCGTATCTGTGGGATATGGTTGTGCTTGAAGCAGTTAAGGCCGAACCGAACATTCAGTTATTCCTGAATACGGATGTACATGAGGTCGATGCTTCCGAGGATGGCAGCGGCCAGCGGAGCATCCGGTCCGTGACGGGCTGGATGATGGGGTCGGAACGGAGAATTACTTTTGAAAGCGCGGTTTTTCTGGACTGTACAGGGGATGGCCTGGTAGGCTTCCTCGCAGGTGCAGAGTACCGGCTGGGCCGTGAAGCACGCGAAGAATATAATGAGGAATGGGCACCACTGGTCGCAGATGATATTACGCTCGGCAGCACACTGCTCTTCTATACCAAGGACGCAGGCCATCCGGTCAAATATATCGCTCCGGCCATGGCAAAGGATATTACACAAACCGCTATTGCCGAGCGCCGGATCATCCGCAGCGGCGACAACGGCTGCGCCTACTGGTGGATCGAATTCGGCGGCGAGCAGGACACCGTTCATGACAATGAGGCCATCCGCGACGAGCTGTGGTCTGTGATCTACGGGATCTGGGACTATATTAAGAATTCCGGCAAATTCGACGCTGACAACATGACGCTGGAATGGGTCGGTTCGACTCCGGGCAAGCGGGAGTACCGCCGGTTCATTGGCGATTATGTCCTGAATCAGAATGATATCCTGGCCCAGCGCGAATTCCCGGACCGCGTAGCGTTCGGAGGCTGGTCCATTGATTTGCATCCGCCGCAGGGTGTGTACGCTACAGAGTCAGGCTCGAAGCATATGTATTCGGACGGCAGCTATCACATCCCGTTCCGTTCTCTGTATTCGGTGAACGTCAGCAATCTGCTGATGGCCGGCCGCGACATCAGCGCCTCGCATGTCGCGTTCGGCACAACCCGCGTCATGGCTACCTGCGCGGTCATCGGCGAAGCCGCCGGTATCGGCGCGGCACTCTGCGCCGCCAAGGGAATATCGCCGCGCGAACTGCATGCGGCCCACCTGAACGAGCTGCAGCAGACGATGCTGCGCCAGGATGCTTCCATCCTCGGGCTGCGCAACGAGGATGAAGCCGATCTGGCACTGAAGGCTGCGCTCAGCGCCTCCAGCGAGCGGAGCCGGTTCGCTGTGGAGCAATCTGCGTTCAGCGTACCGCTCACCGCTAACATCGGCATCACCGTTCCGGCCGATCCTGAACTGGACGGAATCGAGCTGCTGATTGATGCAGCCGAAGCCGCAGAGCTGACGGTCGAGCTATGGGAGACCGGACGGCCCGAGAATTATATACCCCATACGTTAATCCAGTCTGTATCCGCTCCCGTTCAGGCTGGAGTCGCCCAGTGGGTGGAACTCCCGGTTCAGTGGCAGCCGGAGACGCCGCGCAACGCGTTCCTGGTCGTCAAGGCCAATGCTGCGCTGTCCTTGCATATGGCAGATGAGCCAGCTTCAGGAATGCTCGCCTATGGGCATAACGAGATCCCCGCAGCCTCGCGGGACTTCGGCGAGAATCCGCCCGCACAGCCTGTAGTGCAATGGGACAAAAAGAAATTCGACCATAAGGCCCCATGCCTTCGTCTGTCCGGGACAACAAGCGCCTTCGCTGCGGATAAAGTCATCGACGGCTACCTCCGTCCTTACGGCGGGCCGCACCTGTGGTCCTCGGACCGGATGGCCTCCGGCGAGCCGGAGTGGCTGGAGCTGGCCTGGAGCGAGCCGGTAACTCTGCGCGAGGTTCACATTACCTTCAACGACGACGTGAATGAGGATCTGATCAACCTGCATCATCATGTTACACCTTACGAAATCCTGCCAACGCTCGTTAAGGAGTATCGAATTGAAGCTTACACGGGCGGCAAATGGACCGCAGTTGCCGGGGAACATGACAACCACAAGCGCAAGCGGGTACACACGCTGAACGAGGCTGTAACAGCCGACCGCCTGCGGGTCGTGATCCCGGAGACCAACGGCAGTGAGTATGCGGAGATTATTGAGGTGCGGGTGTATGGTTAAGTAGACTTCAAAATGCAATAAGATGGAGTGTTGAGCGGGGCCTGACTGCGGTCAGGCCCTTGTTTGGCGTATACGGGGCTTTTGCTGGGGGGAAGGGGGATTATTCGTCCGTCCACTGCTCAAAGAGATTGTATAACTCATCAAGGCGTTCCTCGTCTTCGGCCGCGAACATTAGCAGATGGCTCCCGTTGTTGTTCATAATCACAATCAATTCACCCGGCCGGCCAAAAAAGCGTACGCCCGTGTACAAATCCGAATCCGCTTGGCGGGATGGAAAGTTCTGCTCAATCCGCTCCGCAGCAGCCTCATCGATGTCCCAATATTCTTCGCTGCTGTACTCCATCGCCAGCACTGCCTGCAAATGGGCCATAGCCAGCAAAAATTCCTTAACAGACGAACGCAGGCGCTCCCATTCCTCTCCGCTGCGCACATAGACGGGAGGATTATCGAGCTTCATATCCGCTGCACGGATTCCCCACACGCAGGCTTCCTGATTTTCGGTATAAAAGATGCAGTAGTCTTCTTCCATATAACGCGGAAAATTCTGAGGCTGAACCAGAAAATCCTGAGTCGCGTTGAGTGCAGAGTGGGCCCCAAGCTCCGTATAATACGCCCGCAGCACCTGCGGAATATGCCCGTAACGTTCCACCCACGGTGTTAATGATTCATTATCAAATCCGCACGGTTCTGTAATATGGAACAGGTCCCGAATCGCTGTAAAATCGGTCATTACTTATCCCTCCCGTTCGTCGATATCCAAGTATTAATTAATGTAATCTTAACATATTTATTGTGAAAAAAAGCCTGATCCTCTGGCGTAAACGCTCAAGGATTAGGCTTTTTGCCGTTTATTTTAAAGCTTCATACAATGCAATAAGAGCCAAAGACTGTCCGTACGCCATAGGTCTAAGGGCAATGTTCTTGTAATGCTCCTTATCCATCCCCATTCCGGTTCCGGCCGACACATTCAGCACCGTTCCATCTGCGCTAATATTTTGACATACCGCCTGAATGGCCTTGTCTGCCGCAGCCTGATAGGAGGAATCAAGAATACCGGTTTTGATGCCTTTTATAATCCCTGCGGCAATTGCGGCCGACCCGGATACCTCTTCATAGCTGGTTGGGTCCTGCAGGACGGTATGCCACAGACCGGAAGCTGCCTGGAGGGATACCAGGGCATTAACCTGAGCAGTATACGTATCTATCAGAAACCGCCGGACCCCCGGGCTAATCGAATCCTGGCAGGCTTCCAGATAATCGGCGATCCCATATGTGAACCAGGAATTGCCGCGGCACCAGAAGATACTGCCGAAATTATCATTGCGTTCGAAGCTCCAGCCGTGGAAGAACAGGCCGGTATGCTTGTCGAACAAATACTTGATATGCAGCAGAATCTGGTGTTCAGCTTCTTGCCCCCACTCCGGCCGGTTAAACTTGCGCCCCGCCTGGTTCAGAAACAGCACCGCCATAAAGAGTGTATCAATCCATAGCTGTCCATTGTGCAGGTGAATGCCATCCCGGTTGCCAATCGCAGTGACCGTATGCTGGAAGCCGCCTTCTTTGGTCTTGGGCAGCTCATGGATGAGCCAATCCGCATGCTCCCGGCATAGCTCCTCCAGTTCGCCGGAAGGCTCAAGCTGCTCCAGGAGCAGCACCAGAGGCAGATAAGGAGCGGTTGTATTAATGTTTTTGGAAGGCAGGCCCGCCTCCAGGTTACGGGAAACCCAATTCCGGAAAAATTCCAGATAACGCGTATCGCCATAATGCTTTTGCAGCTTGTAAAGACCATAAAGACCTACGCCCTGCGGCCAATCCCATTCTTCAATGCCGAAATCCCGTTGCACAATCCCTACTCTGGTCTCGGCCTGTACCACGGTTTTATCCTTTTCATAGTCGCTGCCGCCCAGGTTCATAAGCCTGTCTACGACCAGCCCGATTTTGTCAAGCAATATTTCATTTGTCATAAATTCATCAGCTCCTTATCATTTCATAAGTTCCGATTAAATGGTCCGCAGATGCCATTGTTCGTTAATTTCTTTAATTAACGCCAGATCGCATTTGGGTGTCCGGTCATAGGCTACCAGGCCGTTAATCTCCTGCTCCACATCCGTTAACTGTGTATAACAATAGCCATAAATAATTTTGGACGCGTATACAGCCTTCATGATTCTTCCGTATTCCTGAACAAGATCGTCTGCAGATTGTGCACTGGTATATCCCCAGCCATCGTCAGCGCCAGCCTTATAGCTGATGCCACCGAATTCAGTTAACAAGATCGGCTCTCCCTGATGGTCATATCCGTCTGCATATACACTGCGGGCCGATGGCTTGGAAGCAAGCATCGTATCTTTTGTGGAAAGAATGCGCTTGAACTCTTCATACTTATCGGGCTCATCTGCCCTGCCGTGCTGATAATTGTGTACCGCACAAATGTCCGTCAGTGTCATTTCCCATCCGTCATTCGATATGACTAACCGGGTATGATCCAAGGAATGAATCAGACTATACATCGCTATGCTGTGATACTGCTGCTGCTTATCCGATTTCACCAGCGGAATGCCCCAGCTTTCGTTCAGCGGAACCCAGGCCACAATCGAGGGATGATTGAAGTCACGGTCAATAATCTCAATCCATTCTTTGGTTAACCGGGCTACAGCATCATTATTGTAACAGGCGTTCGCCGCACATTCTCCCCATACCAGGAACCCCATCCGGTCAGCCCAGTACAAAAACCGCGGGTCCTCGACCTTCTGATGCTTCCGGCAACCGTTGAACCCTAATTCTTTGGCTAATTCGATATCCTTCTTCAGATGGTCATCCGTCGGCGCCGTAAGTAAACCTTCCTGCCAATACCCTTGGTCCAGTACAAGCTTCTGGTAATACGGTTTGTTATTCAGATAGACCATACCATTCTCTGTATGAACCTTCCGCATGCCGAAATACGACTCTATAGAGTCCGCCTCAACCCCGTGATCGTACAGCTTCATTTCCACATCAAACAAATTAGGCGTTTCTGGACTCCAAGTCCAGCCGGCCCGATGAAAGTTTGTACGGAATATTTTCAGACCAAACAGATCTACTATTCTGCTTGTTATAGGCTGTAACAATCGTATACGATCCTGAATAACAGGTACTCCGCCAAAAGAAATACGGATATCCAAATCTAATTCTTCTGATCCGTGTCCCTCAGACTTCACTTCTATGCCAATACTCCCTTGATCCAAATCCGGCGTAAATTTCACCTGCTGAATATGCACTGGGTTTACCGCCTCCAGCCACACGGTCTGCCAAATCCCGCTCGTGCGGGTATACCAGATGCTTTCCGGCTGCTCTATCCAGAACTGTTTGCCACGCGGTATCGTCTCATCCGTTGAAGGGTCCTCCACATGAACCGTTACCTGTTCCTCCTGACCGGTCAAGGCATGGGTAATGTCAAAAGAAAATGAAGTGTGCCCACCCTCATGCATCCCGATATATTGACCATTCACATACACCCAAGCTCTGTAATCTACCGCTCCAAAATGTAGTATCACCCGCTTCTGGTACCAGTCCGGATCAAGCGTGAAGTTGCGCTTATACCAGACATAGTCATGAAACGTGGTATCATGTATTCCACTGGCAGGGGTCTGAAAAGCAAAGGGAACCTGAATGGTCTGGCTGAAATTCTCGCCTGGATCAAACCACCGCTGCGCGGCTCCCTCATTCCTGTCATCAAATTCAAATTGCCAGGTTCCATTTAAGTTAAGCCATGCGTCTCTGACGAACTGCGGACGCGGATATTCCATCCTGTGTGTCATCCAGCTTCAGCTCCCATCTTAGTAGTCCACAACAATAAAAGTTAACTTTTTGTGATTTAGTTAGTAAATCTTCCTCGCGGGCAAGCAAATACTATCATGATGAAAGCGTTCTTTCAAGCATATATCAGCGTTATTCCTGATTTTCAACTTTGTGGTATACTAAATAAAATTAACGCTTAACCAGACTGTTTATTGTAAACCAAAAAGTTAACAACCGGAGGTCCATATGTTCTTAGAACTCGACGATCATGGTATTTCTGTTCTGAAAGCACTGGCATCGGACACAAGAGCTTCGATTCTCAGACTATTGTTACATACACCGCTTACGGTCAGTGAGCTCGCCGCCAAACTAAACTTAAGCAAAGCGATCGTCTCACGCCATATCCGGCTACTGGAGGACGCCAAGATCATCAAGCTCCAGGACAATCTAGAGGCTACCGACAGCCGAAAGAAGAATTTCATTGTTGCGGTAGATCATATTGCCCTCAACTTCCCGCAAAAGCTCCATCTTCCTTTTAAAGTCATTACGAATGAAATTAAGCTGGGCTACTATTCTAATTTCTCCGTCACCCCTACCTGCGGATTAGCCAGCCCGGCTAAAATTATCGGCAAGCTGGATGATCAACGGACCTTCGTCTCCAATGACCGGATCGAGGCTTCCTTACTTTGGTTCGCGGAGGGCTTCGTTGAATATATCATTCCGAATGAGTTCAACCACAATTTCACTGCAGAATTATTAGAGTTATCCTTAGAGCTCTCTTCAGAATTTCCTGAATCCAACAACAATTGGCCAAGTGATATCGCTTTTTATATCAACGATGTTTTTTTAGGCACCTGGACCGCTCCGGGGAATTTCTCAGATGTGCGCGGGAAAATAACACCGGCCTGGTGGAATAACGAGCTCAGCCAGTACGGCCTGTTGAAGCATTTAAGAGTCACCAAAAAGGATACTGGAATAGACGGTCAAAAAATATCATCGGTCACCCTCGCCCAGCTAAAGATCGAAGAGTCCCCCTTCATCAAGCTGAGGATTGGGATTGACGGAAATTCTAAGAACAAAGGCGGACTTACCATCTTCGGGGAGCACTTCGGAAACTATCCGCAGAATATTCTGCTAAAACTGTTTTATACGGAAGCGGAATGAGGGATATTTAAGCTGGGCTAGCATCACCAAGATGCTTATGCAAAAAAGCTCTCCATGAACGATGCAGGATCGTTTTGGAGAGCTTTTTAATGGCTGATATTCTGATACAATAAAGGGACAAAGCCAAGTGGAGGACGGCGGAATGAGATTACCTGCGCGCCAGCACAATGTATGCTGTTTTTGGCATACATTCGGTCCACACGACTGCGCACAACATAATTTATGCTGTTTTTGGCATACATTTAAGAAGTAGTTTCCTAAGAATAACGAGTGAATAGCCTAACCCACAGCGAATACGCTAAGAGGTTAGGCTATTTTTTGTACAATAACACTTCTATCCCCTCATGCAACGCGTATGCTCATCATACTCCCTCCCCTCCCCCCATATACATAGGAAGAACGGTTCACAAGCTGGAAGGAGAGATGGATGCATGCCCGGTGATGATGAGATTAAAGCGCTGGAGCGGTCGATTGCCGAGATCACGGAGATTGCTTCCGGGTTTGGGCTCGATTTTTATCCGATGCGTTATGAGATATGTCCGGCGGATATTATTTATACCTTCGGTGCGTACGGGATGCCTACCCGGTTCGGGCACTGGAGCTTTGGCAAGACTTTTCATAAAATGAAGGCTCAATACGATTTCGGCCTGAGCAAAATTTATGAGCTGGTCATCAACTCTAATCCGTGCTACGCCTTCCTGCTGGACGGCAACTCTCTGGTGCAGAACAAGCTGATTGTTGCGCATGTGCTGGCGCACTGCGACTTCTTCAAGAACAATATGCGCTTCTCCATGTCCAACCGGGATATGGTCGAGAGCATGTCCGCCACCGCCGACCGCATCAATGATTATTCCGTCACTTATGGTACAGACACCGTAGAGAGCTTCATCGATTCCGTGCTGGCGATCCAGGAGCATATCGATCCCAGCCTGATTCAGCCGCGCAAGCTGGGCAAGACCCATCTGCTCGAAGCCAAGATGAAAGAGCGCAAGGACGCCGCAACCGACAATTCAGCACCGCCTAGTGCCTACAGCGAGCTGTGGGATTTGGAAAAGACCGATGCTGTGCCGCAGGAGCCGGAGACTGCTGGTAAGCGTGCTTTTCCCCCGGAGCCGGAGAAAGATATCGTCTGGTTCATCCAGCAATACTCCACCGCTCTAGAGGACTGGCAGCGCGACATCATGACGATGCTCCGTGACGAGATGCTCTATTTCTGGCCGCAGATGGAGACGAAGATCATGAACGAAGGCTGGGCCTCCTACTGGCATCAGCGGATTATGCGCGAGCTGGACCTGACTGCCGAAGAGACTGTCGAATACGCCAAGCTGAATTCATCGGTGGTCCAGCCCTCCCGCCAAAGCCTGAATCCGTACTACCTGGGGCTGAAGATTTTCGAGGATATCGAGCGCCGCTGGGACCGGGACCGGATGTTCGAGGTACGCGAGCTGGATTCCGACATCTCCTTCATCCGCAGTTATCTGTCGAAGGAGCTGGTGAACGACCTGGACCTCTATGTGTTCGAGAAAAAAGGCCCGGAGTGGAAAATTACCGATAAAACGTGGGAAAATGTACGCGACCAGCTGGTGCTGGCCCGGGTGAACGGTGGCTCCCCGTACCTCGTCATCCAGGATGCCGATTATGAGCGGAACGGCGAACTCTTGATTGCCCACCGCTATGAGAGCGTCGAGCTGGATCTGAAATACCTGGAGCGCACGCTCCCGCATATCTACGCCCTCTGGGGCCGTACCGTGCATCTGCAGACTGTCGTGGAAGACAAAAACGCCCTGTTCACCTATGACGGTAAAAAGGTGCAGCGGCGGTTTATGTAAAGGAATATACGGGTTCGTACAATAAGCCGCAGTGTAGTTGCTATAGGCAATTACACTGCGGCTTGTTTGAAAATATAAGAATTTATGCGTTGCACATGATAACTTATCCTTCTATTTCTCGCTGAAACGGTACCATCCTTTAAGAGGACGGCGAAGCCGTTTCTACTTGTGGTATTAGATTTGGAGGTCAAACAGTTTGCCCAGCGGCAGCTGAAAATCCTTAAACACATTCGACCGCACGCTATCCTGCTCTGAATATAAGTCCCTCACCTGATATAGGCCATCCTGCAGCGCATACACATGAACCGTGCGGTTGCCGGGATCGACAATCCAGTATTCCTGGACGCCATACTTCTGGTACAGATTGAACTTCTCATTGAAGTCCTTGAGGGCTGTTGACGGCGATAACACTTCGATTATAAGGGTTGGTGCGCCGTGGCAGCCGTTCTTGGAAATCTGATTCTTGGAGCAGACCACAGACAGATCGGGTTGTGTTACATGATCGGGCATTGAAGCAGAATCATCCTCGCTGAAGAACACATCGAATGGAGCGACAAACACATGACAGCTCTTATTCTCCAGGTGTGTACGCAGTGCGAAATATAGCTCCCCTACAACATACTGGTGAAAGGCTGTAGGCGCTGGCGACATATTATAGGCTTTGCCGTTAATTAATTCCCATCCCCCGTCCCATGACAACCAATCCTGATACGAATGCTGCTTTTGCTCATCCGGATTCGACACTTGGTTCTGCCTCCTTCGCTTCCTAACGGATTACGTGTAAGTGAATTATAACATGAATGGCTGCGAATACTCAGCGCCCCCGTATCTTTAGATGACTCCATTTCGTTTATATAGTAAAGAGTACTAATTCATATAATAGGAGAGAAGAAATGATGAAAATTTCGAGTGGAGTAGAAATGCTGGAATTGCAGGTTGAAGTATTCGGCAGTCGTCAAGAATTGAATCCTACCCTGATTTGGGACGATGAAGCTGCTGTCTTAATTGATACTGGCACACCCGGTCAATTCGAGCAAATACGTGCAGCCATGAACGAGTGTGGAGTCTCCATGGACAAGTTGAAAGCAATCGTTTTAACTCATCAAGATATTGACCACATCGGCAGTCTTCCTGAAATCCTGCAGAAATCTGATGGAGATATTAAAGTATACGCGCATGCGATGGAACAACCATATATCGAAGGCCAATTGCCCCTTATGAAGGCAAATCTCGATAGTATGGCCTGGCAATTAAAATCCCTACCGGAAGACGAACGTTTGAAAATAGTGGCCTACTTATTAGAGAACTCTCCAAAGGCCAAAGTTGACAGCACCTTGGCTGATAGACAAGAGCTTCCGTATTGCGGGGGAATTCAAGTTATCTTCACACCTGGGCATACGCCTGGACATATTAGTCTCTATTTGAAACAAAGCAAAGCCCTTGTTGTTGGTGATGCAATGTTCAGTGTGGAGGGCATCTTGGGGGGACCGCACCCGCATTCCACACCGGATATGAACACAGCCTTCCGTTCCCTAGAAAAATTTTTAGACTTCGACATTAAATCGGTTATTTGTTATCACGGAGGATTATGCAGGGATAACATTAATGACCAGCTCCAAGAGCTGGTCAGGAAAGCGTAAACGGCTTAAACAAATACACTCTTGTTAAAACAGCCTGTGACCGCAAAGCGCTTATCATTCTTTCAATCCTTCCCATCGCCTCCCCCATATACCCTGCTGCAAAAAATACTTAAATATAAATTATCCCAATTTTGTTTTAATAGTATCCCAATGGGTTATATATCTCCTGTGATTTATAATGGGTAATTCTGGATGATCCATGATTACTCTCATACAGAAACCAGACGGGAGAGGACGTTAGTGAAAGTGAAACAAATGGCAATACTGCTGCTCATCATGTGTGTGATTCTGACAGGCTGCATGGGGGGCAGCAAGGAAGGAAGTCCAGCGCCGTCATCCAGCCCGGCTGCTACGGCAACTGCCGAGACGAAGAACACTTCGGGGAACCCTCCGCCGGAGGCTTCCCAGACCGTGTATGATCTGAAGCAAAAGTATGATTCAGATGAAGCAGAGCATAATCCGGGCATCATGCCTATGTATAATGTGGAGCAGGATATGGAATTCATCTTCAGATTCAATACGGATCTTGGCTCCGAAGCCATTGGCAAGACGTTGTCCGTACATACCGATATCAAGGCACTGCCGGAGAGCAAGGTCGGAACCCTTGAGGATTCACAGCTCATTGACGGCAAAAGCGTATACTCCATCAAGCCGCTCGGCTTCGGCGTTCTTCCCTCCGATTCCCTGCGCGCTACCGGAGCCAGCTCCTGGGGGAACGCGCCTGTCTACTACATCCGGCTCAACTATGACCTGGATGCCAAGTCGCCAACTCTGCTGAAGCAGCCGGTGATCATTCCGTTTACGGTGAAATCGGATCTGCCTGTGCCGAACCTGCAAGCCGACATCAGTCTGGATGGACGGTTGACCCTGGTGTGGGATGAGGTGCCGGGTGCAGAGAGCTATAACATTTATAGCGCTTCCCACATTACGATGGAGAACACGAATGAGCCGCTCAGCGGTGCGGAGCAGGGCTATGCGGATCAGCGCCCGCTGCTGATTGCAACAGTGAAGAATACTTCGTATAACGACTTCATGAAGGATGGACGCGGTGCGCTCGGTGTAGTAGATGAGACGATCACCAGCGTACAGAATAACAATGTGCAAGGGGAATATTACGTCACTGCCGTTCAGGGGGACAAAGAATCCCGGTTCAGCCGCTCGGCGGATACCGTGGCTCTATCCAAACGGCTGCCGCGCACCGTGGCAGCTGAGGATAACATCAACCTGAAATTGTACAAGAATGCCAAAGAGCTGCCCAAAACCGTTCCGGTCCAGTTCATCGACGGCTCCAAAGCCTCAGTAACAGTGCTGTACGACACCGCAGCAATCACCCTTAAGTCTTCCGGTCCAACCGATGTCCCGTATACACTTCAAGGTACTGCGCTCAAGGGATATGTCCAGGTTGCGCAATTGACGGAAGCCGATATTGCCAGTCTTGCCGCTGCCCAGAGCAACAAGGCGAATCCGGGATATGTGGAGCCGCAGAATAACACAGATTATGTGCCTGCACCGGATGTCCCGACGATCATCGACAACAGCGATAGCGGGAACGCCAGCGAACCTGGGGATAATGTCATCGACCAGCAAAAAGAAAATACCAAGAGCAAGGTAGAGGAAGGCAACAAGCAGGCGGTTCCGGGCACCACGATACGGGCAGACCTGATTCATGCTGACTCTGCGCTGGAGGAGTATCTTGCATTAACACTGATCAACGGCGAGACTGAAATCTCGCTGCAAGCCTTCCCGGAGGCGCAGAATGCCCGCACCCTGGTGGATGTAATTGAGAAGGTGGTCTACCAGAACCCGCTCATTCTCGGCTTCCGCGGCTATGGCTACGATTATGAGAAGCTGACGCTGAATGTGAGTTACGATGATTCTGCCGAGTCCATCCGCTCCAAGCAGAAGGAAATCCTTGCCGAAGCGGATAAAGTAATCGCGGCTACGATCAAGGAAGGCATGAGCGCAGATGAGAAGCAGATGGCGATCTACGATTATCTGAATGATAACACCGTCTATGATGATGCTGCACTGGAGAATGCCAAGGAGCAGGAGTTCAAGACCGTTGATGCGAAGTATAATGATTCTTTCAATACCTATGGCATTCTGGTTAAAAAAGTCGGCGTATGCATGAGCTATGCACATACCTTCCAGTTGCTCTCGGATCTCGCCCAGGTCCCTTCGATGGTCGTCACAGGAACCATGAGCGGCGTGAATCACGCCTGGAACAAGGTGAAGCTCGGCGACGAATGGGTCAATGTTGACCCGACCAATAACGCTACCAATACCGGACTTCCTTATCTGCTCTATAACTCCAATGATGCTACAGCCACCGATGTAGAGTATGTGATGGATAAGGCCTACTGGCTGGACCACGAGCTGCCTCTGTTCAAGGCCACCAGCAATGCTTACGATTATTACGTGACACAAGGACTTGAGGTAGATTCCCTCGACGCCTACAAGACCAAGCTGGCCGAACAGCTGAAAAAAGGCGAGACTCTGGTAGTCCTGCGCGTTCTGGGCAATACCGACAGCTCGGAGCTAATGCAGAAAACTGCCGAGGTCATCAAGCAATACGATGCCGCTAAGCTGGATAGTGCAGGCATGGTGGAGTTTGGAAGCTACGTGGCGGTTCAATTGGATGCCGCAGCCCAGCAATAATAACGGCAGAAAAGGCAAGCCCCGCAATTGGGGCTTGCCTTTCTTTAGTTCTAAGTTGCCGCCGTCGATCTTCATTCCTCTTAACATAAGATCTCTTTCATCTGCAAGAATCGCCAGACAGCCACTGCATCATAGACTCCGGTGAAGTCCATACAAAAATAGAGAATTAACATTGCACATACGATGGTTATAGTTATTATCATCTTACGCGGCTTGTCCACGGCTGACGCTTCACCTCATTCACCCAGGCCTAATCTCATCTTAACAGATGCTGATTTGTCGGGCTGTTCCGGCCTTGCTGAATGCTTAACACAAAGAGCCCCTTCATCCAAGACACGAGAAAGGGCTCTTCAGTCAAATCTGTCTATTCTTCTTCATTGCTGGTCATGCCGTCAAACAGCACAAATGCCATTCTCATTACCGTCACCCATCCTCTCTGAGCAGAAGATTAAGTACTCATTGCCAGCTGTACTGCATCTTTTTATACCCGACATCCCATATTTTTAATACGCTCTTTTTTCCACTTATTACCATTACCTACTTTAGGGTTTCATGAAACCTTCGCTCACGCACCGGAACATAAATCTCCATCACCGAATCCACGCGGGCGTGACAGCGTTCGTCGTAGAATTCAAAGTTCAGCTTATCTTCATCGTGCATATAGCCGCTGCCCGGGAACCAGTCCTCGAAGATATATCTCCAGGTACTCTTGACCACCTCGGCAAAAGTCTCCGGTCTCGCCTCATCGGTAGCGTCCACCGGGGGTGTCGTAAATACCGCATACTGCGCCGCAGGCACAACCGCCGTAAGCATGTCAGGAGTAACCTTACTGAAGTCCTCCACTATAACCCCCAGCAGATAGACAGCGTTGCCGCCAGTGCCTGCCGGAATGCACAAGCCGACCTCCCCGTGCTTCGGCGGATTCAGCTTCGCGTACATCTGGTCCTCCAGATTGTCGCCCTCATAGTAATACCAGAAGGAGGCGACGTCCTGCGTAGCATTTCCGGCCTCTACATTGGTCTCAATCCCGTAACCCGCTACGTTAAAAGTAGGCTTCGTCACCAATACCGGCTCTGCCATATAGGCCTTGATCTCATACTCCAGCCGGTCCCGGAGATATCCGCTCATCCGCGCCGCGTACTGGGAGGGGCTGTAGCCGTAGGTTTTGCGGAAGGCTTTGGCGAAGCCTCCAGGGGTCTCGAAGCCATATTCCAGCGCAATCTCCGTAATTCTCCGCCCGTTGAACAATTCAACGGCAGCCCGCGACAATCTTCGGGTGCGCACATATTCCATGACCGGCATGTCCTGAGACTGGCTGAACATCCGGCAAAAATGATACAGCGAATATCCTGCATACGCCGCAATCTGCTCCGCTGTCAGCGGGTCCATGAGATGCTCCTCAATATAATCAATCGTCTGTCCGATCTCTCTGCTGTAATTCAGTGACTCCACCGGCCTTTCAATAGACATAGATAAGTTCATTATATCAGACGGTGGCTTGCGGGACTGATCCGGTCTTGCTCTTTATCAGCGCTGTGTATCCGTTAAGCCCTGCATAATGAATTCCACCATATGATCCAGAAGCTGCGGAAAATAGCTTGCCCCGATCTCTTCCTTGTGAATGTCGATATACGGAATAGAGTTGAACAAGGCGAGAATCATCCCGTCCGCAAGATCCGTTCTGATTTTCCCCTTGGACTTCCAGTTCCGGATTAACTCCAGCATGCCGCTGTTCATCATCTCATGAATTCCCTCTATCCCGCCATGCGCATAGAATTCCTTCTCCAGCTTGCTGAACAGTGCTTTGTTGTACCATTCCTTCAGGATGGGGTTCTCATTCATCCCGCTGTAATTAAGCTCCATCATCTGCTTGAGCACCTTGGCCGGCTCATCCTCCGCATCGATCTGAGACATCATGCTCCGCTTCAGCTCCTCATTCTCCCGCAGATAAATCTCTATGAACAGCTTCTCTTTGGAGGCATAATAATTATAGAACGTGCCTACGGCATATCCGCAGAGCTTGGTAATGTCGGACACATTGGTGTCCTTGAAGCCTTTGGAGCTGAACAGCTCTGTACCGCGTCTGAAAATCTCTGCCTTCTTATCTTCCATCTGTAAGCCCTCCAACCCTCTGAGTGAATATTCTTCAATTCATTCACACAATGTAGCATAGCCTTACAGGCATTACAATGCACTTTTATCTTCAGCTGACACGTATCACTTCCCATTTCGGCGAATAGGCTATTGTAATGAATTAAGAATGGAGGTATCCCGCATGAATTACAGGAACGAAGATTCGGCTAGTTCAGTTCATCCTTCAGGCTATCGGCATCTGCCGCAGCCCTACCCCTTTTCGCATTATTACCACCTGTTACGTTCGGAGACCGCTGAGGAGACCGCTCCGGGGATTGATAAGCAATCTGTAGCTGCCGGGATTACACAGACTATCCGGGCCTCCGAACCTCCGGCCGCCGCGAACAAGCCGGCGGACGGCCATCCCGGGGCAAGTCAAACCGGCGGCAAGGGAATTCATGTCGATGCAGGAGGTGAGTTAGGGGGAAAACACGGCATTGGCTTGAATGCCGGAGGAAAATTGGCGTACAGCGGCGCAATTATACAGGCAGACGGCCATATCGGCAGCCCCTCCTATGGCATTGCAGCGCAAGGTGATTCTCATGTAGGCAACGGGCAAGGTCTCGGAGTGAACGCCGAAGCCCAGGCCTTCGGCAAATACGGGGTGACCGCACAGGGCAAGGCCCAGCTCGGCGGTGGCCAGGGTGCAGATGCCGGGCTCAGTGCGCAGGCAGGCGGCAAGTACGGACTAAGTGCAGACGCTGGCGGTCATCTGGGCCTTAGCCAAGGCGCCGGTCTTGACTCCCATGTTCAGCTAGGCGGCAACAAGGGCATCGGGGCTGAGGCCAAGGCCCAGCTAGGCGGCGGGCAGGGCGCAGATGTCCAGATTGGCGCGCAGGCCGGCGGCGACCACGGGCTGGATGCAGATGCAGGTGCTCATCTGGGGCTTAGTCAAGGCGCCGGCTTTGACTCCCATGTTCAGCTAGGCGGCAACAAGGGCATCGGGGCTGAGGCCAAGGCCCAGTTCGGCGGCGGTGAAGGCGCAGGCATCGGCCTGGGCGGGCAGCTCGGAAAATATAAAGGCCAATTCAGCTTCAAAATTGGCGGGAAGCACCAGGAGCCTAAGGACTCTCAGGAGGATTAGGAGACGTAGAGGTTAGCCATGCGGATAAGGGTCTAGCCGCCTAGATAACATAAAGGGAATATCCTTAAGCCATCACAATGGCCTGGGATATTCCCTTTTTGCTGAACCTGCAAGTCTTGATTGACGCCGGGGCAGACATGAGGACTGCCTAATGGCAGTCCCAGGTCCCCAGTATCCGTGAAGCCGCCTCCGTCAGCGGTTCAGCAGGCTTCCGACATATTTCAGCAGCTCATTGGCGCAGATCGGGCAGTAGCCATGCTCGTCAATCAGGCGGCGGCTGACCTCGTTGATCCGTTTGAGCTGGCTTTCATCCGGTGTCTTGGAGGAAGTGGTGATTTTGACGATATCCTTGAGATCCGTGAACAGCTTCTTCTCAATGGCTTCACGCAGCCGGTCGTGATTGTTATATTCGAACTTCTTGCCCTTGCGGGAATAGGACGAGATACGGATCAGAATCTCCTCGCGGAAGGCCTTCTTCGCATTCTCCGAGATGCCGATCTGCTCTTCAATGGAGCGCATCAGCCGCTCATCCGGCTCCATCTCCTCATCGGTAAGCGGGTCGCGGATTTTGGACCAGTTGCAGAAGGCTTCGATATTGTCGAGATAGTTCTCGAACAGCGTTTTGGCTGATTCTTCAAAAGAGTAGACGAAGGCCTTTTGCACTTCGCTTTTGGCGAGAATATCGTATTCCTTGCGGGCAATGGAAATAAAGTTCAGATAACGCTCGCGCTCCTCCTTCGTAATCGAAGGATGCTGATCCAGACCGTCCTTGATCGCCCGCAGCACATCCAGCGCGTTCATGCACTGCAGATCGCCTTTGATCAGGGCGCTGGAGATGCGGTTAATGACATAACGCGGGTCGATGCCGGACATGCCTTCATCTAAGTATTCGGTCTGCATCTCCTTCAGATCTGCTTCCTTGTAGCCCTCAACCTCTTCGCCGTCATACATGCGCAGCTTCTTGATCAGATCCATGCCCTGCTTCTTGCTCTCCTTAAGCCGGGTCAGGATAGAGAAGATCGCCGCCGCGCGCAGCGCGTGAGGGGCAATATGCACATGCTTCATATCGCTCTGGCCGATCAGCTTGGCGTAGATCTTTTCCTCTTCAGAGACGCGCAGATTATAGGGAACCGGCATGACGATCATGCGGGACTGGAGCGCTTCGTTCTTTTTATTGGAGATAAAGGATTTATATTCGGTCTCGTTCGTGTGGGCAATGATCATTTCATCCGCAGAGATTAACGCGAATCGCCCGGCCTTGAAATTGCCTTCCTGGGTCAGCGACAGCAGATTCCACAGGAACTTCTCATCGCATTTCAGCATTTCCTGGAATTCCATAATCCCGCGGTTAGCCTTGTTCAGCTCCCCGTCGAAGCGGTAGGCCCGCGGATCGGATTCCGAGCCGAATTCAGTGATGGTGGAGAAGTCGATACTGCCGGTCAGATCGGCAATATCCTGCGATTTCGGATCGGAAGGACTGAATGTGCCAATCCCCACCCGTTCCTCTTCCGACAACAGCACACGGGTGACCGCCACCTGTTCAATATTCCCGTGATACTCATTCTTCAGCCGCATCTGGCAGGACGGGCAGAGATTGCCTTCAATCCTTACTCCCAGCTCCCGCTCAATCTCCGGACGCAGCTCCAGCGGAATCAGATGCAGCGGGTCCTCATGCATCGGGCAGCCCTCAATGGCATATACCGCACCCGCATCCGTACGTGAATATTGCTCCAGCCCGCGCTTTAGCAGCGTAACCAGGGTCGACTTCCCTCCACTGACCGGCCCCATCAGCAGCAAGATCCGTTTGCGCACATCCAGCCGCCGGGCGGCTGAATGGAAATACTCCTCTACCAGCTTCTCCACCGCACGGTCCAGCCCAAAGATCTCCTGTTCAAAAAACTTATACCTCTTCCGCCCGTTGATGTCCTCGACGCCGTGTGACTTGATCATGTCGTAGACGCGGGCATGAGCCGTTTTTGCGGGAGCGGGGTCCAGTTTCAGCAGTTCTATATAGTCCTTGAAAGTGCCGCTCCACGCCAAACGGTCGTTCTCAGCCCGATGCGTTGCTATACGCTCAAAAATATCCATTGGCTCGCTGCCTCCTCTTGCGCTCCTACTTGCTCCACCAAGCTTAGAAAGTGTATTACATACCTATGCGGCGAGCCCGGAATAGTTGACCTCTTTTTTGCTGTGCTATAATAGAGAATCATGATTTCTCTAGAATAATTAAGCTGAAATTCAGGGCAGGAGTGACAACCATTGGCAATCAAACAGGAAACGGAGCTGTATGCTCCTTTGAAGGGGTTTTTTGAACGGCAGGGCTACGAGATCAAGGGCGAGGTGCGTACCTGCGATCTGGTCGGCATCCGGGAGGACGAGGCGCAGCCGCTCATTGTGGAGATGAAAAAATCATTCAATCTCGCCCTGCTGCTGCAGGGGATTGAACGGCTGCGGCTCAGCCCTAACGTCTACCTAGCGGTAGAACGCGTCAGGGAGAAGAAGGGCGCGGTCAACCAGCGCTGGGGCGAGCTCACCGGGCTGTGCCGCCGGCTCGGCCTCGGGCTCGTGACCGTCGTCTTCTACAAGACGAAGGCGCCGCTCGTCGAGGTGCTCGCGGAGCCGGGCGAGACGCCGCCGCAGGCCCGCAGCGCCGTCCGCCGCCGCGAGCGGCTGCTCTACGAGTTCCGCGAACGCAGCGGAGACTACAACACCGGCGGCAGCACGCGCGTCAAGCTCGTGACGGCCTACCGCGAGAAGGCGCTGCGCGTGGCACTCGCGCTGCAGGCCCTGGAGGCCGAAGCCGCCGGAGCGGCCGGCCTCTGCGGGGGCGCGCGGCGCTCGGCGGCGCGCCGGACACGGCCCTGGCCGCCGGGGAGACGGCGGCCGCGGGTGAGGCTGCAGCGGCGGATGATGCCGCTGCGGGTGCGGGCCCGGCGGCTGCGCACAGCCGGGTGGAGGGCGCGCGCGGCGTCACGCCCGCCGCGCTGCGGAAGCGCAGCGGCGTGCCCGGCGCCGCTGCGATCCTGCAGAAGAACTACTATGCGTGGTTCTTCCGGGTGCAGCGCGGCCGCTACACGCTCACGGCCGCCGGACAAGCGGCGCTGATCGAGTATGCAAGAGTCGCGGAGATCAGCGCGGGCAAGCTGTAGGCCCGCGCCGGGGCGGCAGCGGAGCTCACCGGGTTCGTCCGCCCTCGGCGAGCCGCTCCACCTATCGGGCCCGGGGCCATACGTCTGCCTACCCATCTGTCCGCTGCTTCAGGCATACGCAGATCACCCGTGTCTGCCAGGCCGCTCGCTGCTCACCAGCCGGACGCGGATCGCCGTGCCTACACACCTGTCCGCTCACTGCTCCATCTGCAGGACCCTGGCCACGCATCCTGCTATCCATCTGCCACTTCACCTGCCGGGCCCGGGCGGTCACGGCTGCTTATCTGTCCACTCGCTGCTCCACCAATCTCACCCAAGCCGCCGCACCTTACTTTACATGCTCATTCACACCATCATGATCCGTTCACGCCACCACCACCCGGCCAATAGTTGGATAATCAACACTTAATTTGCTGAGTTTTTCCCGCCGCAAAAGATTAGTTGGATAAACAACACTTATTCCCCACCTTTTGGTCTCAACTAGCATATTTCAGCCGAATAGATGTACTTTTTCCAACTAACATCCCAACTTTCAGCACTCCAGTCAAATTAGTTGTACTTTTTCCACCTACCTCCACAGAACAAAGTTACTGGACGGACGCCAACAGATTATATTCGGTTTTCCACACACATTCGAACCTCTCAGCCTCGCCCCGGCACATTGTATTCGGTTTTCCACACACCTTCGGCCCGCTTGCCTTCGCCCAACACATTGTGTTCGCTTTTTAGCATACATTCGGCCAAAAAAGGAGTTGTCCCCACGCAGACCTGCTGCGAGCGACAACTCCTTTATACCTTTTCTACCCACTTACCTGTCCTATACTCTAAAACATCCTACTTCCTTATACTCCAGCTCTTCACTCACTCACTCCAAGCCCCAGCTCTTCACTCCTTCACTCCAAGCTCCAGCTCTTCACTCATTCACCAAGCCCCAGCCATTCACTCATCCACTCCAGGCCCCCAGCTCAGCCTAAGCAAGGACCGTATACAATAGCTCCTTCTCCTTAACGAAGGTAGCGCCAGCAGACTGGATGGACTGATACTGCTGGATGTTGGTAATAATAACCGGCGTAATTGTGCTGTAGCCAGCCTTCTCAATCTCCACCAGATTGAATTCCATCAGCAGATCGCCGACGGCCACCCGGGTTCCGGCGGTTACCTTGGGCGAGAAATGCAGGCCCTTCAGCTTCACTGTGTCGATGCCGATATGGATCAGCATCTCTGCCCCGCTGTCGCTGACCAGACCAATCGCGTGCCCGCTCTTCGAGAGGGAGAACACCGTTCCCTGAACCGGCGAGACTACGCGGCCTTCGGATGGCTGAATCGCATATCCCTTTCCCATAATCTCTTCCGAGAAGGCCGGGTCGCTTACTTCGCTCAGCGGCTTCACCGCTCCGGCAATCGGGCTGAATACCTCTTGATTCACCATCTTAGACTCAGCAGCAGCGCCGATTACAGTAGTGGCAGCAGCAGATGTGTGTACAGACTCGGCAGGAGTCACCGCAGGCGCAGCAGCAGCTTCCGGCTCATCCTCGAAGCCAATAATATAAGTGACAATGGCAGCAACGACCGCCCCGATGGCGAAGCCGATGACCGAATAGACAAAGGTTGCACCGAGAACCATCGGAATGCCGGAGAGTCCGGCGAGTCCGCCGATGACATACGCTTTTACCTTGAACAAGCTGAGGAACGCACCACCGGCGGCTCCGCCGATCAGGGCAGCGATGAACGGTTTCTTAAGCCGCATATTCACACCGTACATAGCCGGCTCTGTAATCCCCATGAAGGCCGTAATACTTGTAGACAGGGAGAGGGACTTCAGCTTGCTGTTCTTCGTTCTCAGAGAGACACCAAGCGCACTGCCCGCCTGGGCGAAGTTCGCTACCATCATAATCGGAATCATATAGTCATAGCCAAGCTGCGCAATGGATGCGATCATGATTGGAATCAGGGCATAGTGCATCCCGGTAATGATCAGCAGGGACATGGTTCCGCCCAGCAGCAGGCCCGCGAACAGTCCCGTATTCTCGAACAGCCAGCTGATGCCTCCGGTCAGGCCATCCCCGATGATAACACCCAGCGGGCCTACGGCAATCAGGGTAAGCGGCACAATGACCAGCAGCGTTACCGTTGGAACGATAATCAGCTTCAGCGAAGCATGGGTTACTTTATCAACGGCTTTTTCCACATAGGAGGCCAGCCATACTGCAATCACAATCGGAATGACGGATGAAGAATAGGTTGCAGCTACCACCGGAAGTGAAGCGAAGGTAACAGGCTCTCCTGACCCCAGCAGCGTGGTGACGGTCGGATGCAGAATGGCCGCTCCGATTGCAGCAGCGATGTACATATTGCTTCCCAGCTTACGCGCAGCGCTGATAGCCAGAACAATCGGCAGGAAGTAGAAGGCGCCGTCCCCGATCGCCGAGAGTATGATATACGTGGAGTTCTCCGTCCCCATCCAGCCCACCGCTACCAGCAGGGCGACAATCCCCTTGATCATCCCCGCACCGGTAATGGCCGGCAGGATCGGTGTGAAGATCCCCGAGATGAAGTCAAACAGCTTGCTCAGCGGATTCTGCTTCTTTTTCTCCACATTGTCACTGGAAGCCTTCTTCTCAGGAGAAACGGACATATTGCCAATCAGGTCATTGTAGACCACCGGCACATCGTTGCCGATAATGACCTGGAATTGCCCGCCGTTAATCATCACGCCCATAACCCCGTCCGTCTTCTGCAGGGCAGCTTTGTCCGCACGGTTGTTGTCATTCAGGTTGAAGCGCAGGCGGGTCATACAATGGGTAACCTGATCGATATTCTCTTCTCCGCCGACAAGCTTCAATATTTCTTTTGACAGCTCTTTTGTATTCATAAGATGTTGCTCCTTAGCTATAGTATGTTTTACGCAAAAAAAACCTAAACGCCGATCAGCGGAGAAAGGCAGTCTTCTGCCTCCAGCACTGTCCGGGTTTAGGTTTTGCCTCTGTACCGAGTAGCAATCCTGCACCACATTATTCTGTTATATCCCCACTACGGATAATCCGTTCAATATGAATGGTCAGATACAATATTTCTTCCTTGGACAAGACCCGCTTGTATATCTTGCGGGTATAATCCGCGATCTTCACCGCAACCGCATGGGCGGCCGGGTACTGCTTCATTACCAGATCATGCAGCGCATGATCCTGGTCCCGCTCTTCCATCGGAGTGCCCTGAACCACCCGCTGCGCGAAGAACTTCAGATGGGTCAGGAAGCGGTAATACCCGAGTGATTCTTCATCCAGCTCGATGAGGAAGCTCCGCCGGACAATATTCAGGATGTCCTTCACGATATTCGTGATGCTCACCGTCTCCCGCATCTCACCGTTCATCTGCGCATTCACCAGATGCATTGCGATAAAAGCGCACTCGTCCTCCGGAAGGAGAACACCCAGCCGTTCCTCGATAATTTGCAGCGCCTTGAGTCCAATGGAGAATTCCTTGCGGTACATCCGTTTGATTTCCCACAGCAGCGCATTCTTGATTTGAAGCCCCTGACGGTGGCGGTCGATGGCGAAATGGATATGGTCTGTCAGTGAGATATAGATGCTGTCATGCAGCTTCTCCCCGAGCACCGTCTCGGCATAACGGATCACTTCATCGGTGCACTCCACATATTCCAGCGGGATCTCCGAGAGAAGCGACATCAGCTTCTGTGAACCTTCTTTATTCTCCAGGGCGAATACTTTCTCAACCTGGGCATCCTCAACGTCATCCCCGGGCTGCTTCTTGAAGGCGATTCCGCGGCCCATTACGACCCGTTCCTTCCCGCTGGCATCGATTACGGTGACCACATTGTTGTTGAGCACCTTAGCAATTTTCATTCCATCACCTTACACCGTCAGAGTAATAAATTCCCCCCGCAGGCGCGGGATACAACATTATTGTGTTAAAAAAGGCAAAACCAAAACGGCATCAAAAGAGTGCCCGTTTCTGGTTTTGCCTGAATGAACAGTAACAATCCAGTTATTTTACCTGTAGCAGCATCTTAGCATATCATTGTAAATATGACAACACTTTTATGAAAACGGTTTATTAAGGCCCGTGCTTCTTAAGCTTGCCCCATTTCACCTACAATATTTCACCGTTCGACAAAATGACCTGCTTGTACCACTCAAACGAATCCTTCTTGCTGCGGTTCAGCGTGCCGCTTCCCGTGTCATCCAGGTCGACATAGATGAAGCCGTAGCGCTTGGACATCTCCGAAGTCGACATGCTCACCAGGTCAATCGGGCCCCAGGCCGTATAGCCCAGCAGCTCCACGCCATCCAGTACCGCTTCCTTCATCTCCTTGATGTGTTCCCGCAAATAATCAATCCGGTAGTGGTCATGGATAGACCCGTCTTCCTCCACCTTGTCATAGGCGCCTAGTCCGTTCTCCACAATGAACAGCGGCTTCTGGTAACGGTCGTACAGGTTGTTGAGGGTAATGCGCAGCCCTACAGGATCAATCTGCCAGCCCCAGTCGGAGGCTTTCAAATACGGGTTCTTGATACCGCCCAGCAGATTCCCTTCTGTAGCCTCACCCTCCGGGCCTGCGGACACAGTGAGTGTCATATAATAGCTGAACGAGATGAAATCTACTGTATTCGCGGCAAGCAGCTCGTCATCCCCCGGCTCACGGACAATCTCAATCTGATTCTAGGCAAAATAACGGTTCATATAACGCGGGTACTTGCCGCGCGCATGCACATCCGTGAAGAACAGATTCAGCTGGTCCTCCTGCTGTCTCTTACGCACATCCGCCGGATTGCAGGTATGCGCGTAGCTCTCCATACGGGCCAGCATACAGCCGATCTGCGAGCCCGGAATAATCTCATGTCCCAGTCTGGTCACCAGGGCACTTGCTACAAACTGATGGTGCAGCCCCTGAAAGACCGCTTGCAGCTTGTTCTCTACACGGTCTGTGAGAATCCCGCCTCCGGTATATGGACTGAACAGCATGACATTGATCTCGTTAAAGGTCAGCCAGTACTTCACTTTATTCCGGTAACGGGTAAATACAGTCTCCGCATACTTTACATAGAAGCCGATCACTTCACGGCTGGCCCAGCCGTTATATTTCTGTGTAAGACCGAGCGGTGTCTCATAGTGCGAGAGGGTAACCAGCGGCTCAATGCCGTATTTCAGCAGTTCATCGAATACATCGTCGTAGAATTGAAGACCCTGCTCGTTAGGCTCGGCGTCATCGCCGTTCGGGAAGATCCGGGCCCAGTTAATGGACAGCCGGAATACCTTGAAGCCCATTTCTGCGAATAGAGCAATGTCCTCCTTGTAGCGGTGATAGAAGTCAACGCCTTCGCGTTTCGGGAACCAGTCATCCGTCTCACCGGCAAGAATCCGGGCGATCCGCTCCGAAGAGATCTCCATGGAATGATCCCCTTTGCGCTTATCCTTAGGCACGAAAGCGATCATATCTGCCGTAGACAGCCCTTTGCCTCCCTGATCAAAAGCGCCCTCCAGCTGATTGGCAGCGGTTGCGCCGCCCCATAAGAAATGCTCAGGAAATCCGTTAAGTACTGTAGCCATAGTCCTTACCCCTTTTCATTATAATGTTTCTGCATGGCCCATATAACAGAAAAACCTAAACCTCTGGCAAGATCATCGAGCCCGGCGAGCGGGTTCAAATCAGTCACCATCAGTTTAGGTTTTGCCTGGCACGGCCAGTAACAATCCAGTAAACGATGTGTTTATGGAAGATTTAATTGACTCCAGCCTAACATAGCCTCCGGTAAAATTCAAATGAAAATCCGCTCATTTTCCGTGAAGCTCATATTTACGCCCGTTCAAGAGCGCACTGCCCGCAGCTCCGGCCAGCAGCGCTACCAGCAGATTTATGCCGACAGACAGCCAGTTAATAGTCTCGTTAATGTTGGATGGCTGCTCCCTCCCTGCCGGGCTCACGGTAAGCGGATTCGCATATTGCTTGAAGCTGTCCGCCGCAGAGGAGCCGATGCTGAAATGCTCGCTTCCCCGGATTACCAGAGCAAACTGGATACCGGTGATGAGGACGATGAGGGCAGCAATACAGATGTGGCTCAGCACAGGCTTACGGAATCTTTTGGCAGCCGCAAGGGCCAGACCCATCAGCGCCAGGCCTGCCGGAAGACTGCACTGCTTGGAGAGTATGAAGTAGGTGACGCCCAGCGCGGGACTTGTGGAGTGTGCGATCCGCAGCTGATACAGTCCTTCGGGATTCAGGAATACATCCAGCAAAGTGGTAGACCAGACTGCGGTAAGACCCAGCATGAAGACAGCAGACTTCACACCGAAGAGCGAGGAGGTTCGCAGCGGCAGCATATGGTTAACCGGCATCGTCCCTGTGAAGAATTCCCTGTAATAATCCATGTAAATATAGACCGGCAGCAGGATGCCAATCACCATATTTACCAGCAGAAAGACAAAGGCCATATCCTGTCCCCGGTCAAACAGAAAATACAGATTAGCCAGACCGCTTAAGGCGGTGAAGATAGCAAATACAGCGAAATGCTTCCGGCATTCCAGCTTGAATTGATGCCATTGAACCATGATGTTCTCCCCTTTTGTTGTTTTTAGCAGATTAAATCAGACGTTTGAACAACTCCTCAATCGGTACACCGTATTCCCGCCGCAGCTCCTCCACGCTCCCCTGCAGCAGCACCTTACCGTCATTCACGAACACCACATCCGTGAAAAGGCTCTCGACATCGTGGATCAGATGCGTACTGATCAGAATCGAGCTATCCGGGTCGAAGTTATCCAGAATAATCCTTATAATCTTATCCCGTGTGGAAGGGTCCACCGCCGCCAGCGGCTCGTCCAGGACGAACAGCCGGGCCTTGCGCGCGAACACCAGCGAGATACTCACCCGCTCCTGCATCCCTTTGGACAGAGACTTCACTTTATCCTGCAGATTCAGACCCAGCGCTGCAATCATGCTGTACGCCTTCTCCCGCTGAAAGTCGGCAAACGAGTGGTCAAAAAAAGCAATGCTCTCTTCAATTGTCATCCACGGATACAGGAATTCACGATCCGGCAGATAAGACACGATTTTTTTGGTATCCAGACCGGGACGAATGCCGTTGACCGTAAGGCTGCCTTTATAATCCCGCAGCAGAGAGACAATCAGCTTCATCAGCGTCGTCTTCCCCGCCCCGTTAGGCCCGAGCAGCCCTACGATTCTACCTGCGGGAATCGTCAGACTGAGTTGGTCTAGCGCAGTCTTCTTCCCATAGCGTTTCGTTACATTCCTGCACTCCAGTACATTCTCCATCGCTTGCATTTCCGCATGCATCCCCTTTGATAAACATCGGTCTCAATTGTGTATCTTTTCACAATGATTAGACGCATGTTCTTCTTATATCCCTGCACGCCAAGTAACCCCACAAACTCTCCCCCACAAAGTGAAGTAATGCTTCGGTGTTAATTCAAATACTTTGCGGGGACCCCGAAAACACTGCACAAGGCGGGGCATTAGCTCCGATGATGATTCAGGTACTTTACGGGGGCCCCAAAACGCCAAGTAACCGCCTGCCGTCAAGGCCAAGCGGTCACTCTTCTTACAAGACGTCCTATCAATCGTTCACTTGATGGTATCCTAGCTCCGGGCGGTGAACTCAGTCACCGCCTCACTCATCAGATTCATCCCCAGCAGCAGCTCGTCGCGGCCGGGATGGCTGAAATTGAGCCGGATGCGGTCTGAGCCTCCGCTTACACTGCAGAGCGGACCAGGCAGGAAGGCTACCCCTTTGGATAACGAAGCACGCAGCAGAGCGATAGCGTCCAGCCCTTCGGGCAGCGATACCCAGAGGAACATGCCGCCGGTTGGCATGTCGTAGACACTGTTCTTCCAGGCCGGACGCTTCAGCAGCTCCGCCATCAGCTTCAGGCGGGTATTGTATTCGCGGTTCAGCAGCGCGATATGATCCCGCAGATCAAAGGCCGACACGCTGAGCAGATGATGCAGCAGCCGCTGGTTCAGCGAGCTGGACTGCCAGTCCGCCATCTGCTTGGCGGCAGCCATCATGCCAATCAGCTCGCGGCTTCCCGCCGCCCAGCCCGTCCGCAGCGCCGGCGCAACAGTCTTGCTGAACGAGCCGATATACAGCACATGCCCGCCTTCGCTGACATTCTCCAGCGCGTATAGAGTAGGATATTTCTTGGAGGGATGGCCCTCACTCCGCTGGAAGTGCAAATCGCCGTAGGAATCATCCTCCACGATCAGCACATTATGTGAGATACACAGCTCCAGAATCTCTTGCCGCCGGGCAAGGCTCCAGAGCACTCCGCTGGGATTGGTGAAGCTTGGCGCAGCGAACAGCATCTTGGGCCTATAGCTGCGGATCATTCGGCGCAGATGATCCGGCAGCAGGCCGTCCCCATCCCCCTGGACCGGAATAATGACGGCTCCCTGCATCCGCAGCGCCTGCAGAATACCGGGAGACGTCGGATTCTCAACCAGCACATGATCCCCGGGATCAATGTACACCCTGGACAGCAGATCGATAGCCTGCTGACTGCCCGTTGTCAGCAGCACTCCGCCTTCGGCTACCGCCACTCCTTTGCTGCGGAGCCAATCTCCGGTCAGCCATTCACGGAGCGGGCCATACCCCTCAGGCTCCCCGTATTGCAGCGCGCTTGCATCTGTGGAGATCACGGTAGATGCTGCCTCAGACAGCAGTGACAGCGGAAATAATTCTTCTGCCGGGAGCTCTTCTGCCAACGAGATTAGCGTACCCCGGCGTGTCTCCTTACGGATACTCAGCAGCGGTGAAGATAACAATGTATGTGCGCGCGAAGAAAACTCATACTTCATACGCTTCCCCCCTTTATCTGGTTTAAGAATATTCCAGTCCTGACGCCATTATGTCGTAATACAGGGATTATGCGTAGATTTGCTTGTTCTGTCTTGAGAAAAGCGCGAACTTTTCAATCGCCTGCGCTCTTGTCGATACTTCCAGCTTCACATAAATCTTGCGCAGGTAGTTATCGATTGAACGGCGGCTGACTTCAATTTCAAGTGCGATTTTGTCGTATGTAATTCCTTGCACAATGCGTTCCATGATGAACATCTCAGTCTGTGTCAGCTGCAAGACGCCTTCCAGTCCTCTGGAGGAGGCTACCGGACGGAAGCCCTTTTCAATCCACTCCAGCGGAATCGAGAGGAACCCTTCGCGGATACCGCGGATCATCTGCAGAAGCTGACCCGGAGTGGCTCCCTTCGACAATACCCCGCTCGCTCCCAGTTCAACCAGGGGCAGGAATATTTCCTTATCGTTCTCCTCCGTCATGATAATAATGTGGGAGAACGGTGAGCTTTTTTTCATGTCCGGCAGCACCTGCTCTACGGTTCCACCTTGCATCTGATAATCACTCAGCACCAGATCAGGCCGGGATTCCTCCATGCCCGCAAGACATTCTTCCCAGGTAGCGTACATTCCGTCTACCGTCAATCCCTCCTCATCTTCCAGTATTAATTTTGTTCCCAGCATACTTGTGGGATGACATCCCACGATGACCACCTGCCAGACCTTCGTCATTAATGCCCAGACCTCCTGCTATCTATATAATTTTCCAGAATGGAAAGCGCTGTAAGCGTTTCCTGTCAACACGCAAGCAAGGATCTATGCTGTCCTAAGTCTAATCTTCCTTCTTTTACCTTGAATACGTCCATCAGATATTCCAATCTATAGAAATTGTATCGCAGTAGTTTAACAGGATGCAATTACTTTTTGTCGTTTCTGCGCGGCTCTTTCACTTTTGCGAAAAACCTGAAAGTCTGATAGAATGAGGACTTGAAAAATCACCCCACAAAGTGAGGCTTTGGCTTCGATGTTTACTCAGATACTTTGCGGGGACCCCGAAACATGTAAATTCTTTATCATGAAAAAATATGGCTTGAGGTGATGAAATGCAACCGCTAGCGGAATCGACCCGGGTACACTCTCGCCGGAGTGCAGAGAGAAGCGGCTCGTCCGTAAAATGGTTTCTACTGTTCTGGATTCTGATGATCGCAGCCGGCGCATATGCCGTGTACAGCTACACCAATCATCTGAAGGATCAGGTGCTGAGCCAGCTTGGATCTCAAAGCCAGCAGCAGCTTACCGTTTTGAAGACCGACTACGAGTCGAAGATTGCCGTTCTGTCAGAACAAGTGAAGGAGCTTCAGAGCACCGTACAGACATTCAACGAGCTGCTGACCTTCACCAAGGATAATGCCAGCAACAAGACGGACAACAGCAACAAGCTGTACACGCAATTAAGCGAGGTCAAGAAACAGCTTGATACGCTCAAGAAAGAGATGGATTTGCTGAAATGATGACGCCTGTCAAAAGAGTGAACCGGTTCTTCATGCTCCTGACCGCTCCATTGTTCGGACTGCTGCTCTGCCTGTGGCTGTACCAGCCCACGCTTGAGCTTAAGCTGAATACCGCCCCCTTCGCAGCTGACCCCGGACCCGTGAATGAAACCGCCCAATTGAAGCAGGACCTGGCTGTGGCCAAGAGCTATGCCGCGTACACCATTGACTCTATCGGCACCAGCGCACAGCTCTACAAGCAGACCACGAATGCTATGAATGCATTGGTCAGCACAGCAGCAGCCCAGACCTCCCGTCCCGAGCGGATCTACAACAGCCGGATTAGTTCCCGGCTCGGCATTCCCGCCGATGTGATCAGCAGCGACCGGATTACCATCGAATTATACCGGCTGAACCCCGGCAACTATACAGCATACGCAATGAAGATTAAGCTGAAGGATTCCACAGCTATGAAGATGAGTCTGGCCGGTGACGGCACGGGCGCTTCGGAGACCACCATGCAGGCCGTGAACCGCTACGGCGCTTCGGCCGGTATTAATGCCGGGGGGTTCGCTGATCAGAACGGCAAGCGTTATCCGCTCTCGACCACCATCGTCGGCGGACAATATCTGTACGGCTTCGAGCCCAGCTACAAGGATCTCAGCTTCGTCGGCCTGAACAAGTCCGGCCAGCTGATCGGCGGCAAGTTCACCAGCCGTGACCAGCTCGATCAGCTGGAGCCGGTATTCGGGGCAACCTTCGTACCCGTGCTGCTGAAGAATCAGAGCAAGACCGCCATTCCGCTGAAGTGGCAGCTGGCTCCGAAGCGTGCACCGCGCACTGTCATAGGCAACTATAAGGATAATCAGCTGCTAATTCTGGTCGCTGACGGATATGACGAGAACGGCAACTCGGGAGCTACACTCGCTGAGCTGCAGGATAAGCTGTACAATCTCGGCGTCATTGATGCTTATAACCTGGACGGCGGCGGCTCATCGTCCATGATTTTCCGCGGCAAGGTCATCAACAAGCCATCAGACGGCAATCTGCGCCGTGTCCCGACGAACTTCCTGTTCTTCAAGTAACCCCAAGTATAACCGTCAATGCTAAATATCACATTTTCATTTATTTTTACACATTAAAAGGGTATACTCAGGGTAACAAAGATCGTCAATAATGGAGGTGCCTGCATGTCGTTCTCCCTGACTTTTTGGATCGTGACCCTGGTATTCGTACTGTTTCTGGCCGGTATTCTTACTTCTTCCTACAACGACGACAAGACTAAGGGGCTGTAATCCGCCTCCGCGAACAATCCGCCCAAGTGGAAACGGCTTTGCCGTCCTTTTAGGGACGGCACCCGTTTCATCGTATGTCACAAAAAGGAGCACCGCACTGATGTGCGGCGCTCTTTTTGTGTTCTTCACTATTCACTGAAGCCGAGTCCAACCAGCATCCATGTTATAAGACGCCGCGTATGTGTTTTACCCTATGTAGATAATTGATGCGATCTACGCTTACGCGTGTTTTGGCAGTTGGGTCATCTCGGTAAGGCAGCTTGCACAAATGTAACGGTCTTTATATTCGCTTACGCCTTCCATAGATCCGCAGAAGACACACTTCGGACGGTAACGCTCCAGAATAATGTGGTCGCCCTGAACGAGAATTTCTACAGGATCACCTTCATTCATTTGATACCTTTTACGCAGAGACTTAGGCAGAACAATTCTACCCAGCTGATCTACTTTACGTACAACGCCAGCAGGTTTCATATCTAACTTACACTCTCCTGTTCAACTTATGATTAGTAGTGCCATTCTGACTTCCAAGTTCACGTACCCTATTACTTTCTTCGGCACTAATCAACTATTTCGTTACTAAAATGTCGAATCCTGCTGAAAAAAATAAAAAATGATGTCAACTTTTAGAAAAGTTGTGGGAAATCCAGTTGCCGGAGCGCTTCATAGACCACAATCGCTGCTGAATTGGACAAATTAAGCGATCTGACCGCCTCACTCATCGGCATCCGCATCGCCGTTTCCTGACCAGCCTCCAGGATCTCTGCCGGCAAGCCCTTGGTTTCTTTCCCGAACACGAAGAAGTCTCCATCCCGGAAGGCGAAATCACTATAGCGCTTCTTGGCCTTGGTGGTTGCGTAGAAGAACCGCCCTTCCTGATACTTCTCCAATACTTCACTGAAGGAATTATGATATTCAATATTCACCGCATGCCAATAATCGAGTCCGGCACGCTTCAGCGTAGCATCATCTGTGCGAAAGCCCAGCGGGTGTACGAGGTGGAGATGGGTTCCTGTCGCCGCACAGGTACGGGCGATATTGCCGGTATTCGCCGGAATTTCCGGTTCCACCAGCACAATGTGTAATGCCATAAGTCGGATGCTTCCTCTCTGTAGGGTCTTAAGAATTGCGGCGGAGTAGATACCCGCATTGCCTTCCTTGTCCCTGTGATGTATTCTTGCTGCTTGCAGGTACAGGCCGGGCTCAGGTGATCCTGGCTATGGGCAAAATAACCCCACAAAGTGGGGCTTTAGCGTAGGGTGATGACTCAGGTACTTTGCGGGGACCCCAAAACATATAAACCTTCCGCTGCAAGGCGGAAGGTCGGGAACGTTCTTAGATTACCCTTGGGTTTGCTGGAAATGCTTCATGAAATCCGCCAGTGCCTTCACGCTCTCATGCGGGACGGCGTTGTAGATCGAAGCCCGTAAGCCGCCTACGCTGCGGTGTCCCTTGAGGCCGACAAAGCCTTCGGCTTCGGAAGCTTTGATGAACTGCTTCTCCAGCTCCTCCGATTGCATCCGGAATGTTACATTCATGATGGAACGGCTGCCTTCTTCCGCAACTCCGCGGTAGAAGCCGCCGCTGCCGTCGATATAATCATACAGGAGACCTGCTTTGTCACGGTTCTTGGCTTCAGTGCCAGCAAGCCCGCCCTGTTCCTCAATCCATTTTAACACTTCGTTAACCATATATACAGAGAAGGATGGCGGCGTATTGTAGAGAGAGTTATTCTTGTAATGAGTATCATACCGCAGAATCGTCGGAATATTCGCCGGAGAACTGGAAATCAGCTCTTCCTTGGCTATCACTACGGTGACGCCCGACGGTCCGAGATTCTTCTGCGCACCGGCATAGATCAGGCCGAATTGGTTCACATCGAAGTCGCGGCTCAGAATATCACTGGACATATCGGCAACCAGCGGAATGTTACCGGCATCAGGATACTGTGCATACTGCGTGCCTTCAATCGTCTCATTCGAGGTGATATGCAGGTAAGCTGCATTATCCGCAGCCTTGATACTGCTAAGCTCGGGAATAGCCAGGAATTTTTTGTCTGCCGAGGATGCGGCTACATGGCCGCCGCCAGTCAGCTTGGCTTCCTTCAGGGCTTTGTCCGCCCAGCTTCCTGTCATGACATAGCTGCCGACCTGGCCTTCACCGATAAGGTTCATCGGAACCATGGCGAACTGTGTGCTTGCTCCGCCCTGGATGAACAATACCTTGTAGCCTTGCGGATTGCCGAGGAGCGAAAGCAGGCGTTCCTGAGCTTCATTATGCACGGATTCGTATATCGCCCCACGGTGCGACATTTCCATAATGGACATTCCGCTCTCCCGGAATTCAACGAACTCCGCCTGCGCACGTTCCAATACTGCCAGCGGCAATGCTGCCGGACCGGCATTAAAATTGTATGCTCTCTTGCTCAAAATAACTCCCACCCTTTCTCTCCTATGAATATGGATATCGCTATGATAGCAGATAACGATAAACACCAGCAAGTATAATTATTCACATAAGAGGTAAGCTAGACTGCATTCAGGAGGCCGAAAACAGGTAGCTGCGGCTCCACCCCTTGCTGTGACGCGGTAAAATAGTGATGTCAGCAAAAACCTCGGGTGAAATTACATGCTTGTCTCCCCATAGCGCAATCCGCTCAGCAGCAAAATCTCCGCTCTCTCTGATGCAGGCTCCTGAAGGTTTATGGGTCAGCTCCCAGTAATAATCCTCCTCCGCCTGCTCCCAGCCTTCAAGTCTGCAATAGAATTGGCGGTCCGTTTCCCCCGCCCAGGTCAGGCTATTCCCGTCTATGCTGAGCAAATTCTCCGTATATGCAGATTCCGGGGCTACGATCTTAGGCGTTCCCGGCAGCCTAAGCTCATAATCTGTCCCTACGAGTGCCCCATCAATACCGACAAAATTATGAATATACTCTTCAATCCGCAGTGCTTCGGTCCCTGTATTCTCCACCTTATAGAATATGTCCAGCCGGTTTCCTTCCAGCTTCAGCGTCTTGACCAGCCGCATGCTGTAGCCCCGGCATTCCAGCGGCTGCACAGTGTATGTAACCGAGTCTCCGCTCCACTCTTCAGTGACCGGGAACGGCTGTAGCGGATACTCCCCTATGAAGGAATAAGGCTCGTCGCTCTGCTTCTGCAGCAGCCCGATACCGAATTTGGGGAACCATTCCCCAGGAGCAGCATCTTCGTAGCCAATTGCCCGGGAAATGCCGAACTCATTACAAAGGCCTATCCCTCCCGTACCCTGCCCGGGCACCAGACTTTCCGGAACGCAAAAGGTATGCCCGCCCTGCTCCAGCTTCACGCCTGTAATAAATCCTGTCCAGTCAAAACGAGTGCCGCCATAGGCTCCCACATCAGCAATCTCTACGGTCAGTACTCCATTGGATAATATATGTGTCATTGATCTCTTTCCTTTCTGTCCTGGTTGGACGCAGCACATCCTATCATAGCATTTCCAGGTCCATTCTATACGATATATTCGGATGTTGAAAAGCCTGCTCTGCGCGGACCGGCAAAGCAGGCGATTAAGTTCAGCAGCTCCGGCTTAGGCCAGTTCTACCTCCAGCAGATGAATTTCTCCTTCAGGCAGGCCTGTCAGCAGGCTGCGTGTGATCACAGCGCCTTCTGAGACGCGCTGAAGCGTTACCTCAGCCCCGTTCAAGCGGACTGCGTGTATTTGATACTCTCCGTATTCCGTGCTTCCAGAAGCCGTATAGACGACTTTCAGCTCACGTCCGGCAAAAATAGTCTTGATCGAGGCGCTCTTATTGCCGTCAAACTGTTCCTTCACCAGCTTCGGCTGCAGCAGCAGGTCGCCGAGCTTGCCTTTGACGCCAAATACTTCAGTCACCATCGTCAGGAGCAGCCAGCTTGCCGACCCAGTCAGATACGTGTACATTCCTCTGCCCAGCTCGTTGATATACTCCGGAATTCCCGGATACATCCGGCTCACCTCGAAATTCGCACTCAGGTTATACAGTGAATCCAGCACCTTGCGGCCTTCTTTGACGTATCCGCGCTTATACAGCGCATTCCCGTACATAACCGTCATGTGGCTGAACATCGCCCCGTTCTCCTTGTGTCCGAAGGCGAAGCCGAACGCCCGGCCCAGATTCTGCTGAATGCCGCCGAAGTTGCTGTTCAGACGGTAGCCGATTTTCTCATCGTACAGATTGCGCTCTACCGCAGAGATGATCGCAGGAATCTGCTCTGGAGCAGCCGCGTGGCCGAGGAGCGGGAAGACCTGTCCGGTAAGCGTCATCCGTGTGCTCTCAGCCCATTCCCCTTCTACGCGTTCGCCGTCATTATTATAATAGCCGTTGAACCAGCCGTCGCCGTGTCCGCTCTCTACCCATTCATTGCGGCGCAGATGATCGAAGATCCATTCCGCTTTACGGGCAAGATCTGCTGCAACCTCTTCAAGCTTCAGCACGGCTCTTACCCCGCTCACCTTATTCGGTGCGGCAGCATAGAAGCGGCTGAGCAGCTCTTGCTTGGCCGTCACCGATTCATAATCAACAGCTTGGCCCAGTGAGTCAAGCAGCAGCACCATCTCTTCGGCCAGCTCCAGCGTATCTCCGCCCGTCCGTTCCTTCAGAGTAATCAGCAGCTTGGACAGATCGAGCAGGTTACTGGCATAGAAGGCTGTGAAAGTAACACTTTCGCCCCGCTGTGCAGCCATATCAAGGCCATCGTTCCAGTCCGCACCTTCCAGCAGGATGTTGTTATGCTCACCCACATTGAAGAAAGGAACCAGATTCTGCAGCAGGATATGCTCCAGAATCGTACCTGTATATTCTTCGCCCGCAGTTGTACACAGACTGCTTCCTGCCCCCGGCGCCCAGGAGGCATCGCGGTCCTTACACCGGTTCATGAAGGTATCGCGGAAATACGTCTGCTCCTGTAGCAGGAAGTCCAGATCCCCGCTCTGATCCAGATACAGCATGGTAGTCAGGAACGGCCATGCCCCATGGTCCATCCAGACCCGGGGAATATTGTTGCGGTCAGCAATGAATTCGCCCGGCTGCTGCCCGATGATCGTCGCATTGCTGCCGTCAATCCGGACTCCGGCATAGTTATTCAGCAGCAGGCTGCGCACATCCGCAGGCTCCATAATCAATAGAGCCAGGCAATCCTGCCAGAGATCGCGCCAGCCGCGTCCCCCTCTGCCATAATCGTGGTAAGGGAGGAACGAGTTGCCGTACAGTCTGCGCAGCACCGGCTGGAGCGTCACCCATTTCATCCATTCGTCAGCGGCATGATCTCCGGTATGGAATTCAACCGTATTAACTTTCTCCGCCCAGAAGCGCTTATTCTCTTCAAGCAACGCGTCAAAAGCCGCAGCCGAGCCATATTTGGCCATCAGCGCCTGCACATCAATTCTTTTATTGTCAATCGCCATGACTACGACATAAGACTGGCTCTGACCCGGCTCCAGAGTGATCGCGGCGAACCGCAGTCCCCCCAGTGCCTCATAGCCTTCCCATGGCACTCCGCCATCTTCCCCAACCGGCGGAGCCAGATTGTTCACAACCGCTTCCGGCCAGTCCAGGCTTCCGCCCTCGCCGATGAATTCCTCCTGCACCGGGAATAATCCGGTTGGCAGCGCTCCGCCCTCACCAGCCCCGAATACCCCGTACGAAGTATGATTCACCCGGTGTCCGCGTTCGTCGAAGGACAGGGCAGGCTGCACCTCAACACCATAAGCCGAAGTATAGACCCGGTTCAGCAGTGAGGTGACATGCCGGTGATCGCGCAGATCATCCGCAGAACGCGCATATAACGGAATAGCCGCAGTAGGTGTCAACGTAAGCAACTCTGTACCGCTATTCGTAAGTACCACCTTCATCAGTTCAACCTTGTCGTTGCCGCAGGGTACGAAGCTTGTGATCTCCGCTCTCAGTCCCAGCTCCTTACTCTCCCGCGTCACCCGATGCCACAGAAGTCCTGCCTCCAGCAAGGATTCATCTGCTGCTTCGCCATAGAACGCCGCATTCTGCCGTGCAGAATTGCCCGCAGCCGACCAGGCGCCCTTGCCTTCGATGTATACCCAGAAATTGCGCGAGGCGCGGGAATTATGCAGATCCTCCACCGAGATGGGCGGCGTCAGAAAGGTGTTATGGCCCGAAGTCGCCTGGCCATGCAGCTTAGGACTGACCGAGGACATCATGCCCCCTTCATTCACTAGCGGAAAATATAAAAAGCTGCTCCGGTCCGGCTGCTCCAGCCGAAAATCCCCGTTATTCCCGGTGAAGCTCCAGCCTGTTCTTGATACTTTTGATTGATCCTTCACTACATTCATCCTCCCTGTTCCCTAACAGCAGATCTCTTCTTGTTTACGTTGAGATTGTTGATTCTGGTGCTGATACTGATACCGATACCGATACTGATAATGCTGAATAATGCTGATAAAATTGATTCGAATCCGCTTACCGAAATCGGTTTCGGTTTCATTATCACACCGTTATTTCCCTTTGTAAAGCGTTATTTATGACTTATGAGCAGAGATTGATGTGCAAAATTAATACTTCAAAGCTCAAATCACCATATAAAATTGTGATTATATTACAATAATACTATTTTAGTTACGAAAATTTACGAAAACACAATATTAAGCTAGTCGCGACAAGTGCGGAGGAGCTTCCACATTCACTCAATTAGCACACATTCGCCGAATTCAGGTGCACTAATGCTCTTCATTTAGCCCATTTGCCCACATTCGCAAAATTCAAGTGCACTAATGCTCTTCATCATTACTGTCAATCAGTTTAATCAGCAGCAGCACCAACAGAGGGATTTATCCCTCTCATTTTACTTCCGAGCCCACTTTTCGCTGAATCTGAGGGATTTATCCCTTTCATTTTACCTCCGAGCCAACTTTTCGCTGAATCTGAGGGATTTATCCCTCTCATTTTACCTCCGAGCCCACTTTTCGCTGAATCTGAGGGATTTATCCCTTTCATTTCAACCATTTTCCAACTTCCAGCTAATCCAGAGGGATTTATCCCCTTTATCACACCTTCTAGCCAACTCCCCACTAAAATCAGAGGGATTTATCCCCTTCACCTTTTACCTTTTCACCTTTTCCCTATACTCCCGCCTTCCACCTCACCCTCCAGCACGAAGTGCCAATCGAGTAGGAGGGGGCGGCAAGCCCCCGTCCTCTCACACCACCGTACATGCGGGTCCGCATACGGCGGTTCCAAAAGGTTAACAACGTTCCAGATAACGTGAAAGCAAACTTTTCAGCCCTTTCGCTTCCCAGTAGGAAGTCGGAAGGGCATTATTCGTGTTCCGGGACATTTCCCATGCGCCTCGCCGTGAGTTTGCCATTGTGAAACAGACCCACTCGGGTACCCCAAGTGCCCGAAGTTCGCGGATTCGTGTGCGCACTCGCTTCCATTGTTTCCACAGGCACATTCGCAGCCTTCTCCGAATCCATTGGTCCAATGTTTGGAGGTGTTTCTTTGCCGACGCCAGATAGAAATAGCCAAGCCAGCCCATCAGATATTGATTCAATCGGCGTATTTCGTTCTTCCATTGAGATGGACCAGGTCCGGTTCGTTAGCTCTCGAATTCGCTCTTTGCATGCCTTGAGACTCTTCGTGCTATTCGTATACTCGCCTGTTTCTGGCTCAGGAAACTGAATCCTAGGAACTTCCGGTGCCAGGGTCTGGCTACCGCACTTTTCTCCCGGTTCAGTTTTAGCTTTCCTTCTACAAATCGGCTGACCGATTCCATGACCCGTTCGCCATCTCGTTTGCTCGCCACAAAGATATTACAGTCGTCTGCGTAGCGTACGAAGCGCAACCCGTGTCCGGTCAATTCTTTATCCAGGTCATCCAATAGAATGTTTGCCAGAAGCGGACTGAGCGGACCGCCTTGTGGCGTTCCTTCCCGGCTATGCTCCAGCTTTCCATTTACTATCACTCCGGCGCTAAGATACGCACGAATCCGTGTTAGTACTTTCTTGTCTGCTACTTTCCGCGCAACCCTCGCCATGAGCATATCGTGATTTACCCGGTCAAAGAATTTCTCGAGATCGAGGTCTACGACCCATCTCAAACCACTTTGGATATATCTTTGTGCTTGTTTCACGGCGTCATGGGCGCTCTTTCCCGGCCGAAATCCGTAGCTGTACCACGAGAATCCTGCGTCAAAGACCGGATTCATGACTTGTAGAAGAGCCTGCTGGAGAAAGCGGTCCATTACCGTCGGGATGCCTAGCAGCCGTACGCCGCCTCCGGGTTTGGGGATTTCCACCCGTTTGACGGGTGCCGGTTTATAGGTACCCGCAAGAAGTTCGGCTTTCACCGGTTCCCAATGTGTTTTCAAATAAGCCTGTAGATTCGCTACCGTTACATTATCCACACCGAGTGCTCCTCCGTTCTGGACCACTCGTTTGTATGCGAGCCGAAGGTTATCTCCTTCGAGCATTCGCTCCAGCAGGTGCCTCTCTGCTTTGCGAGAGGAAGGGCCGACTTGTGCCGATGAAGAACTCGGCGCTCCAGCATACCCTGACGGCTTCACCGCTTCTCTTTGCCGCAAGCTCTCTTGCGAGATATTCTGCTGTCGTTGCTCTTCATGCGAACGCATCGGTTTCCTCTCTTCTTTCGGTTCAGCCCTTCCGTAAACTGTTGCAACAGCTTATGTACTATGGCCTCTGCTGACTCCTGCCGGTTCAGCGCAGCCTCTCGGCTACGGTTACAAGTTTTTTTCTTGCATATCCGGCAGGCCTCCCCAGATAAGAACATCATCTTTCCGCCCGCGCCTGCCCAAGTCTACGGCTACAGCACTTGGCAGCTTTGGATTTTGTCATGTGCGGGTGACTCATCCGGCTGCAGCCGCCTCTAATTGGATTCGTGTACCTCAGGCCGTGCTTTTGCCTCCGGCTTCCTTCAGATCCCACCTCACGGTAGACACCCTTGCCCTTGGCTAACGGTAGGCGCTTGCCAGCCCCCGCTCGGGACTTTCACCCTAGAGATGATGCCCATGTTGGGCGTACCGCAAAAAGCCCCCGGAATCAATGATTCCAGGGGCCTTTCTATCCTGCTATATTACAATAGACTATCTTATCTTATACGTCGAAGTACAGGGAGTATTCATGCGGATGAACGCGGATGGCAACAGCTTGAGCTTCGGAACGCTTCAGGGCGATATAGTTATCGATGAAGTCCTTGGTGAATACGCCGCCCTCAGTCAGGAATTCGAAGTCAGCCTCCAGTGCATCCAGCGCTTCGTCCAGGGAACCCGGAACGCTGCGGATCTTCTCTTTGTCTGCGTCAGACAATTCGTAGATGTTCTTGTCCAGCGGACCGTAGCCCATTTCTTCAGGGTTGATCTTCTTCTTGATTCCATCCAGACCAGCCATCAGCATAGCGGAGAAGGCCAGGTAAGGGTTAGCAGTGGAGTCCGGTGTACGGAATTCGATACGACAGCCCTTAGGTGTCACAGCAGCAACCGGGATACGGACAGCCGCGGAACGGTTACCCTTGGAGTAGACCAGGTTGACCGGTGCTTCATAGCCAGGAACCAGACGTTTGAATGAGTTGGTGCTTGGGTTCGTCAGCGCGATCAATGCAGGAGCATGATACAGGATACCGCCGATGTAGTGCAATGCCATTTCACTCAGGTTGGCATAGGCGCCTTTTTCGTAGAACAATGGAGCATCGCCGTTGAAAATCGATTGGTGAACGTGCATTCCGCTACCGTTATCGCCGAACAGCGGTTTTGGCATGAAGGTTGCTACCTTGCCGTATTGGCGTGCAGTGTTCTGCACAATGTATTTGTAAGTGAGGAGATTATCAGCTGTTTTCTTCAGGGTGTCGAAACGGAAGTTGATTTCCGCCTGGCCTGCTGTTGCTACTTCATGGTGATGACGCTCGATTTCGAGGCCGGCTTCACCCAGCAAACGGCACATTTCACTGCGGATATCCTGCTGGGAATCCACTGGAGCTACAGGCACGTATCCGCCCTTCACGCCAACCTTGAACGCCATGTTGCCGCCTTCTTCCTTGCGGCCAGTGTTCCAAGCTGCTTCCTCGGAATCTACGTAGAAGGAGGAAGTATTCATTCCGCTCTCGTAACGTACATCGTCGAAGATGAAGAATTCGGATTCAGGTGCGAAGAATGCCGCTGTACCTACTCCGCTGGACTGCAGGAATTCTTCAGCCTTCACTGCGATACCGCGCGGGTCGCGCTCATAACGTTCGCCATCAGGTGTGAAGATGTCGCACATAATGTTCAGCGTAGGGTGAGCAGTGAACGGGTCAATGTAAGTGGTGCTTGGATCAGGCATCATTACCATATCCGACTCTTCAATCCCCCGGAAGCCTGTAATGGAAGAACCATCGAATGCTACTCCATTTACAAAGGTTTCTTCTTCAACTGCGGATGCTGGCAAAGAGATGTGGTGAGCACGTCCACCCAAATCTACAAACCGGAAATCCACCCACTCGATATTGTTTTCCTTGATCGTCTGCAATACTTTTTCAACCGACATGCTTAATTCCTCCCCAGATTCCGAACATTAGGCCGCTCATCGTATCAAATGTTCTTGTTTTTATTTTTTTGCTGTCGTCATTATAAATCGCATACCTAACATCGTCAATGCTTATGTCAGGTATTTCTTGCGACAATGTAAGATATTCTGACGCTTTGGTGAAAATACCAATTTCATCCGGATTCCATGTCACCTTTGTCCCCCCTGCAGCACAAACAGCTCTCATCCTCCAGCCTGAAGCGGGAGAAGAGAGCTGTTCAATAGTCATTTACATGTTGAAAATTATACTACAGGTGCAGCCTCCAGAGACGGAGAGAACTTGCGGCCCACCAGCGGGGCCAGCTTCTCCAGATCCCGCAGCAGACTGTCGAATTGCTCAGGGAACAGGGACTGCACGCCGTCACCGGTCATGGAGTTATCAGGGTCGGTATGCATCTCGATAATCAGACCATTGGCGCCGGCAGCAACCGAAGCCTTGGCCATAGGGGCTACCAGCTCACGGCGTCCGGTGCCGTGGCTCGGGTCAGAGATGACCGGCAGGTGGCTGAGGTTCTGCAATACCGGGATGGCCGACAGATCCAGCGTGTTGCGCGTGTAAGTCTCGAAGGTACGGATGCCGCGCTCGCAGAGCATGACATCCCGGTTGCCGCCGGCAAGAATGTACTCCGCCGCATTCAGCAGCTCATCATAAGTTGCACTGAACCCGCGCTTCAGGAGCACAGGACGGCCGCAGGTGCCCAGCTTGCGCAGCAGGTCAAAGTTCTGCATGTTGCGTGTGCCTACCTGCAGAATATCCGCATGCTCGGCACAGATGTCCACATATTCCGGCGTCATGACCTCAGTAATGGTCAACAGGCCGTGACGTTTGCCGGCTTCCGCCATCATCGTCAGCCCTTCCACGCCAACCCCCTGGAAGCTATAAGGTCCGGTACGCGGCTTGAAGGCGCCTCCGCGCAGCACCTGGCCGCCGGAAGCCTTGACCAGCCGGGCAATCTCATCGATTTGCTCCGGAGATTCTACGGCACACGGCCCCCCCATAATAACCAGGTTCTCCCCGCCGATCTTCACTCCGCGGATATCGATAACCGTATCCTCCGGATGGAAGTCGCGGCTTGCCAGCTTGTAGGATTTAGTAATCTTCACCACATTCTCCACGCCCTTCATCTGGCGCAGATGCTCAGCAAGCTTCGGAGTGACGCCCCCGACCAGTCCGATTACGGTATGGTCAGCCCCTACAGAGAGGTGGACCTGCAAGCCTTCCTTCTCAATCACGGCAATAATCTCATTCACCTGTTCCTGAGGTGTTTGGTTGGATGTAATAACGATCATATTATAGCTCCCCTTTTGGACTCGTATTAGTGTTGTTGGATAGAGCGGCCGACTGCCGATCTTCAAAATTACTTTTCCGCTACGACGCGTATACGCTTTTAAGCACTAAAGTAATTTTAGCGCATATTCCCCTCTCAGTCAACCATTATTCCCCTGGCTCCGCGTGAATTCTATGTGGCAGAACGGCGACCTTCTTTTTTCACAAAAAAAAGCAGCACAACCCTCTCAGGCCGCACTGCCGGTTAATCGCTATGAGTATATGGTTAGGGTGTTATTGCTGTTCAGAGCTGTCAGCTGGTGCTCGCTGTCTTATTCTTCACTGGCGGCAGAAGCTTCGCCATATTGACTGTGCGCTTGATCTCCCAGGTCTCCGGCTTCGCTTCGTCATACTGCTCCAGATAATTAATAACTTCCTTGGTGATCGGTGTCGGCGTTGAAGCGCCGGAGGTCACGCCTACCTTGGTAATTCCCTTCAGCCACTCCGTATTCAGCTCGGAGACGTCAGCAATCCGGTGAGCCGGAACTCCGGCGATCTCCTCTGATACCTGCGCCAAACGGTTTGAGTTATTGCTGCGCGGATCACCGACCACAATAACCAGCTCGCACTGGCCCGCCTGCTCAGCGACAGCTTCCTGCCGTACCTGCGTAGCCATGCAGATCTCATTATGGACCTCAGCGCCAGGGAAAGTCTCCAGCAGCTTGCGCATAATATGCTTGATATCCCACTGGCTCATTGTGGTCTGGTTCGTGATAACAATCCGCGAGGAAGGGATAGAGAGGCCGGCAATTTCCTCTTCCTTCTCGATCAGATGGACATGCTCCGGCGCAATTCCCACCGCACCTTCGGGCTCCGGGTGGCCCTTCTTGCCGATATAGATAATCTCACAGCCTTCGTCTACCTTTTCCTTGATGAGGTCATGCGTCTTGGTCACATCCGGGCAGGTGGCATCAACCGTAGTCAGCCCTTTGGCGCGCGCCATCTTGCGGACCTCGGGCGATACGCCGTGCGCTGTGAAGATGACTGTTCCCTTATCTACTTTATCTAGAATATCCAGACGGTTATGCCCGTCCAGCGTAATGATTCCGTCATCCTCGAAGGAGTTCGTGACATGGCTGTTGTGTACAATCATGCCCAGTATATAAATCGGCCGGGGCAAATCAAGATTCTGCGCAGCCTGCCGTGCCATCACCATAGCATCGACGACGCCATAGCAATACCCCCGGGGAGAGATTTTGATGACTTCCATGAATTCACCGCTTTCTGCTGTCAATGACTGCTGTAATAGGAGCTACTCAATTATACCCTATTCCAGCGGCGGGGCAAAGAGAAGCGGCAGCCAGATCACAAAGGTAGTCCCTTCCCCCTGACGGGTAACCACCTCAACAGAGCCTCCATGCTCCTCGATAATCCATTTGGCAATGGACAGTCCAAGCCCGATGCCTTCCGTGATTCCTCTGGATTCATCTGCGCGGTAGAAGCGGTCGAAGATATGCGGCACCTCATCTTTGTCCATCCCGATTCCCGTATCGGCAATGCGGATTCCCACCTGATTCTGATACAGCAATGCATCCAGCGTAACCTCACCGGCCGGGGTGTATTTGAAAGCATTATCAATGAAAATAAACATCATCTGCTGCAGATAATCTTTGTTGCCCAGGATATACTTACCGTTCAGATGGCCCATCTCACCCACAGACCACTCCGCTTCACGCGTCAGGAACGACGCCCGGCGGGCCACCTCAGTCATCATCGGCTCCAGCGCCACCGGCTCGATCTCGAAGGTCCGGCCGGTATCCGCACGGGCCAGGGAGAGCATATCCGCTACCAGACGGCTCATTCGTGCCGCTTCATCAGCGATATCCTTCACCGATTCAATCGAGAGCTGGCGGACATCCGCCTCGGACATCCGGCTGTCATCCGGCTTCATCTCCCAGACCTTTTGCAGCAGATCGATATTCCCGCGGATGGTTGTAAGCGGTGTCCGCAGCTCATGCGAAGCATCCGAGACGAAGCGGCGCTGTGTTGCATAAGCCTCCTCAAGCCCCGTATAAAAGCCCTCCATCCGCCCAAGCATACTGTTCACCGTCTCGATCAGCCGCCCGATCTCATCCTGCGGACCGTCATATACGATCCGCGAGCTGAGGTCCGTTCCCGTCTGTATCCCGTTCGCAGCTTCAATGACCTTGCCAATCGGACTCATCGCCTTGCGGGCCAGGAAGAGGCCGAAGGTGAAAGCGGCGAGCAGGGTAGCAAAGGAGCCGGCCAGCAGAATATTCTTCAGCCGGTTCAGCAGGGTGACCTGCTCCCCCGTATATACGGCAACCTGAAGGACAGCAGACGCAGGCAGACTGTTGTTGAGCGTTACATCAACCGCCCGCAGATAAATCAGGAAGGGGTTGCCGCCATAGCTGGCGTGCAGAAATCCCTCCTGGCTGTGCAGGACCTCCTTAGAGGGAACCTGGAATTTCAGTTTGATTTCGGTCATATTCTGGCTTGAAATCAGCCGGTCCAGATCGTAGATGTACATTTGGGCAAACAGACTCTGACCCGCCGGTCCCCCAAGCATCGGCTGAAGGGTTCCATCCTGAGTCAGGCCCGCCTTCAGCTCTACCTGAAGCGACAGATTCTGGAGCCGGCTTTTCAAATCGCCATACGTATTAATATAGACAAAGCCGTAAATTACGGCCGACAAGACCAGCAGCATAACGGCAAGAATCCCTGAATACCAGGCAGTGAGCCGTAGTCGTATGGACATATTAGTCACCTCTTAGGATGTAACCGGCTCCCCGGATCGTCTGAATCAGCCGCTTGCCGCCATGCTCCTCTGTCTTCTGGCGCAGCATTGCAATATATACCTCCAGGACATTCGATTCCCCGCTGTAATCATAGCCCCAGATCTTATCCATAATGAGATCGCGGGAGAGCACCCGCTTCGGATTCTGCATGAACAGATGCAGCAGCTCGAATTCCTTCGCCGTCAGCTCCAGGCGCCGGCCGGCGCGGGTCACTTCCCGGGAATCCACATCCAGCGTTATATCCTCATAGGTGACCGCCTGATCCGGGCTTCCGCCCTGCTCGCTTTTGCGCCGGAGCAGCGCCCGGACTCTGGCCAGCAGCTCCTCCAGGGCAAACGGCTTCACCAGATAGTCATCTGCCCCAAGGTCCAGCCCCTTCACCCGGTGCTCGATTTCATCCTTGGCGGTCAGCATCAGCACAGGAACACTGCTTCCGCCCTCCCGCAGACGGCGGCAGACCTCGAACCCGTCCACCTGGGGCATCATAACGTCCAGAATGACCACATCGGGATCACTGTTCAGAACGGCACGCAGCCCGTCTGCCCCGTTGGATGCGGTCTTGACATCATAGCCTTCAAAAGCCAGCCCGCGTCGGAGCATGGAGGTTATTTTCTCATCATCATCAATTATCAGTATATTCGGTCGCATCCGGCAGCCCCCATTGTCTCATTCATATATCTCTATTGTAGCAGATGCACCCGTCTCTCCGCATCCGTACACGAACAGCACAGAGCGGAAGGGTTACCCCTTCCGCTCAGCGCTAACCGCATGATGTGCTTATTGCTTCTGAGTCTGCGCAGTCTCGAAATCATTCTTGTTGCCGATTGTTACCGGCAGATCCAGCTTCTTGCCGTCACGCACGACATTCAGAGTCGCCTTATCGCCTACCTTAAGCGTCTGGATGTAAGTGATCAGATCCTGGCTGGTAGCGTAGCTCTTTCCGTCAATTCCTGTAATGATATCGTAAGGACGCAGATCCGCTGTATAAGCAGGAGATTTGAAGACAATTTCAGCCACTACTGAGCCTTCTTTAATCGTTGTCCCCATTTGCTTGGCAACTTCATCGGTAATCGTCATCAGAGTAGCACCAATGAAAGGTACCGGTTCTTTAGGAATTTCCTGGTTGGCTTCAAGCTTATCTACTACGCCTTTGATGGTATTTACCGGAATCGCAAAGCCGATACCCTGAGCGTCTCTGCTTACTGCAACGTTCATACCGATGACCTGGCCATTCATGTTGAGCAGCGGTCCGCCGGAGTTCCCCGGGTTGATCGAGGCGTCGGTTTGCAGAAGATTTTTGTAGGTTTTTGTACCACTGCCGTCTTCTTCGGCAATATCAATACTGCGGCCTCTGGCACTGAGCACTCCGGTTGTCACTGTATGGTCGAAGCCCTGCGGGTTACCGATCGCCACGACCTCAGAGCCTACCTTGATGCTGTCGGAATCACCAAGCGCCACAGACGGGAAGTCCGAGCCTTCAATCTTCAGTACGGCGAGATCAAGATCCTTGCTGGAACCCAGCAGCTTCGCTTCGTAAGGCTTGGAGGTACCGTCTACGGTAACCTGGATGACATCGGCACCATCTACCACGTGCTGGTTGGTCAGTATATAACCGTTCGAATCATAGATGAAGCCTGTTCCAATACCGTAAGGTGTAAGCTGCGGAGAAGAATTATTCGAGCCTGACTGGGATTCCGAATTATTCGAGCCGGAACCTCCTCCGCCGAATTGATCACCGAAGAAGAACTGTGAGAACGGATCGCTCATATTCGGGCTGCTGCTTCTGTTCCGCGAGTTATTCGATTTCACCAGCGTCTCGATCTTGACGACTGCCGGCCCTACGCCTTCAACTACGCCGGATACATCTCCTGAGCCGGTGACCAGCGCCGCTGCGGAAGTGGAAGGTGTAATATTGGCGTTGCCGCCTGCCGTCTTGCCTGCCGGATTCGTTACAACCGTGGTTGCCTCCTGGCCTCCGGTGAACCAGTTCCCGCGGTCTGCCATGAACATGGAGCCTGATAAGACCACCATTCCGGCGAGAAAAGATACCAGTACTGCCTTCACCGGCTTCTTCGGCTTACGGTTGTACTGCCAGCCGTTGCCTCCCTCCGGAGGATTGCCGCCTCGTCCGCCATTTCCGTCATACCCGGTGGTACGGAGCGATGTGTTATACGGTAAGGACTTCACCGGCTGCGGCGGAGTAACCTCTACCCGCTCCGGTTCGCGGCGGTTATAATGCTGCGGGTCATTACCATTCATCTCATCGTTGTTCATCGATTTGAAAGGTCCGTAAGAGTAGTAGTAGGAGCCGCCTTCTGCGGATGAATTAGTGCTGTTATCAGTATCATTATGATTATTGTCCCATTCACGATCCGGTCCCGGTTCATGATCACGATTGTAGTTGTTCTCACGATTGTAGTTGTTTTTGTTATCGTCCATGTTTACTTTCCTCCCGCGCCTTGCCGTGTCAGGCAAAGTGTTATTTGTTTTGATGTCCTTATTTTGTACTGTAAACCTTAAGGTCACATTAAAAACAATTTAAGCGGAGATAAAAGATACCCGGACGATGATAAATAGTTGATTAATCAAACAGATCTTCTACAGTACGGATAGGCTTCACTTCCATTGGTTCTTGGAATGCTGCCATATGAAAGTAGGCTGCCAGCCAGATGATTGCACACATAAGAATATAAGCCATCCGTTTATTCCCTCCCCAAAGTAGCCCGGCCCAGCAGCCGGTTCACCCGCTCTGCACTGCAGAACATGAAGATCAGGAGCGCAAGTACAGCAAAGGGGAACACGGCAATGCTGGTGCGCACGGATAAAAGCCCGAACAACGGCGGAATTAACGTTGTCCCCGTATAGGCTACCGCCATCTGATATCCGATTAAGCGGGCTGCATTTTCCTTGCCGAACCGGGTCGGCGTCTCATGCAGGAGACCCGGATAAATCGGTGCGAGGCCCAGACCAATCAATATCAGTCCTGAAAGTGAGAGGGCCGGATCGAGCGGGATTACAAGAATAGCTCCACCTATAAGGGTCACCAATTGACCGTAACGGATAAGGAGGCGGTTATGGACCTTTAACGTGATGAAGCCGGTGATCAGCCTGCCAACTGTTATGCCCGCATAGTATACGGAGATCCAAGCCGCTGCCGTATCTGGCGCAACCCCCCTTGCACCCACCAGATAACTGGCGCCCCACAGTCCAACCATCGCTTCTATCCCACAGTACAACAAGAACGTTAACAGCGTAGGCTTAACACCCCTTAAGCGGATAGTACTCTCCTGCGGCTTAAGGTTCACTGCTGACTCATCTGGAAAATTGCCGCTAAGCGCTGCGGGAAGCTGAGGCTCACGCGTGGCAGCAACTCTTTTCCATAGCGGAAGCGTTACTAATAGAATCATCGCGAATCCGAACTGTATGCCGGCAACTACCGCATATCCTCCTCTCCAGGACTGGGCATGTACGAGATTGACTGACATAATCATGGGTCCCAGAGTCGCGCCTACGCCCCAAAAGCAGTGCAGCCAGCTCATATGATGAGCCTTGTAATGTTCAGCCACATAATGATTCAGCGCCGCGTCCACGGCTCCTGCCCCAAGTCCTAGCGGAACGGCCATTACGATGAACCACAACACAGATGGCGACACGGAGAATCCGAACAATGAAGCAGCGGTTAAGAGGCAGCTGATAAAGGTAATTCGTCCTGTCCCCAGGCGCTTCACGATTGTATTGCTGAACAGACTGGACACGATGGTCCCTCCGGCAATAATCATCGAGATGATTCCCGCTGATCCCAGCGATGAACCCATCTCCGGCCAGATCACGGGCCACGCAGCGCCAAGTAAAGAATCGGGAAGTCCCAGACTGATAAAAGCCAGATAAATAATAATCAAAAAATAGGTAGACAAAGATTCTCCTCCTAAAATCACTTAATAAATAAACTTTATAAAGTATATATATTAAGTATGTTCTCTCTCTGATTTTTTGTCAAGGAGCTGTTTTACTTATCCAGAAAACAACAAAAAACCCCTGTAGTTAACAAGGGTTCTTAAGAAGCCCGGTCTAGGCGGGTTCCGGCTCTAACTCCTTCAGGGTCAGCCTGCGCAGACCGTGCTCGAAATCTTCCTGGAAGGTATACTGTAAGACGACCTCTGGATAAACAGGCATGGGATGCTGAAGCTGATAGGCTGTCCAGGCCGCTCCCCAGACTTCCTCTTCCACTCTGTCCTGATAGATGACAATTCTATCCGGGGCCAGAACAGCATTCACCGTCTGCAATATCCTGCAGGTTGCAGCTATGAATGTATCCAGGGTCATCTCCACGCTCCACTCTGGCATATCGGGAAGAAACTTTACCTCTCCTGACATCCCCTGATTTCCTTTTAGAATACTGCCGTTCAAGTAGATCCCCATACCCGGCGGGTAACCGTTCGGAAAGTAGAGACCCAGTAAATATTGCTCTTCGCCTTCACTATGCTTCATACAATATCCGCTGATCGCTGCATTCACATCATTCTCCACCAGAACAGGCAGCCCAAACCGGGTCTCTATCTCTTCAATTAACCGTGAGCCTGTCAGTTCCCGGAGACTGCTGACCTTAATTTCACCATTTACCGCTTGTCCCGGAATACCTAAGCCAATCACCTTGATGGAAGGATACTGGCTTAGTGCCTGTACTATGATTGTATAGAAAAAATCTCTTTCGAAAACCGGGATGATATGCTCATCCTTCATCATAATATCGTCCTTCAAATTGATTACTGCGGCGGAAACCAGGACCTTTCCCGCTTTTTCTGTCACGTACATCACCAGCGCGAGGCTAAAATCGTAATTATAGCGATAGGTCTGTGCGGGTCTGCCCCCGTTGGAAGGCACTACCAAGTCTTCAAACAACTCCCCTAACCCGGACAGTTCCTTAACTAACGAGTTCACAGTTACTACGCTTAGCTTGGTCAGTGCAGCTAGCTGGGGTTTTGTAGCCGTCTCCATACGCTTCATCACCTGACGCACATTATTCAGGTTAATTTCTTTCAACAGATTGGCGTTTGCTATTCGGATAGCCTCCTTATCGGTTCACTATATAAATTGAACTAATGTTTTCATGTTTTGGAGCTGCTATCCCTGTGCCCAGCCCTTGCGGTGGGCATAGATCGCCAGCTGGGTGCGGTCATCCAGCTCGCATTTCATCAGCAGGTTGCTGACATGGGTCTTCACAGTCTTGATGCTGATATGCAGCTCCTCGCCGATATCCTTATTCGTCTTGCCCTCGGCGATCAGCAGCAGCACTTCCTTCTCCCGTTCAGTCAAGCCGGAGGAGTCGCCCTGGACCGTGCGCTGGCGGATACCGCGGGTCAGTGCCTGCGACACATCCCCCGTCATCACGGGCATGCCGCGATACGCGCCTTGCAGCGCATAGATCAGCTCTTCTGCCGAGACGGTCTTAAGCACGTAGCTGACAGCTCCGGCTTCAATCGCATCGACCACCAGATCATCCTCCAGGAAGCTGGTAAGGATGACAATCTTGAGCCCGGGGAATTCAGCCAGGACCGCCCGGGTGGTCTCAGCCCCGTTCATTACCGGCATCATCAGGTCCATCAGCACCAAGTCCGGCAGCGACTCCTGTCCCAGCTCGCGCAGCATCGCCAGCGCTTCATGACCATTGGCTGCTTCTCCGATTACTTCAAACATCGGGTCCAGCATCAGATAGGTTTTGAGGCCCATCCTCACCATATCGTGATCATCTACAAGCAGTACTTTTACGAGACTCATTCCGCACTCCCCCTAATAATATATAAGCATGATACAGCCACAGCTTCCTCACAGCAAGAGCATATCAAGCCTCTTCAGAATCGGCCTCAGTCCCGTCAGCAGCCGACTCCGCGCGGCCTTGGACAAACTTTGGTATATGTACGCGGATCGTCGTTCCCGCTCCCCTGCGGCTGATAATCTCGACCTGGCCGCCGAGCTTCTCGGCACGCTCACGCATAGTTGTGAGCCCGTAGGAGCCTTGCTTGTGCTGCACATGCTCGAAGCCCTGCCCGTCATCGCTGATGCTCAGCACGACCTGGCGCGGCACCTCCCGCAGGGACAGACTGACCACCCGTGCGCCGGCATGCTTCACGATATTCGCCATCGACTCCTGAATAATCAGGAACAGCTGATGCTCAATCGCTTCGGACAGCTCACCCTGCAGCTCGAGCTCCTTCACCCCTTTGAGCCCGTTCTGGCGGCAGTAATCCGGGAACCACTTCTCCAGTGCTTCGAACAGATTACGCCCCTCAAGCTCTACCGGACGCAGCTGTGCGATCAGCGCCCTCATCTGCTTCTGCGCCATCTGGGACATGCTGATCAGCTGATCCATCACCGTCCTGCCGTGCTCGGCGCTGCGTTCAAGCACTTTAGGCAGCGAGGAGGCGGACATGTGAATAGCGAACAGCTGCTGGCTCACCGTATCATGCAGATCCCGGGCCATACGCCTGCGCTCTTCCAGTACCGCGCTCTCCGCTGCCTTTTCCTTCTCAATAACTTCCTGTTCCCCCAGCTGCTGGAGCCGCTTCATCTTCTTCTCGACCGTATCCATCATGATGTTGAACTCATGGTAGACACGTGCGAAGGACTGGTCCTCGCTCTCCGGCATCCGCACCGACATATTCCCCTTAGCCACCTGCAGCATATTCAGATCCAGATGATCGATCCGCCGCTGAATCCGCTGACCGGCGATGTAGCCGATGATCACTGTGAACAGTACAATGCCCATACACAGGTAGATCCACATCCGGGTATCCACCACCTGAATGTAGCCCAGGCATGTCCCGGCATACATCAGCCCTGCTGTCACCCCGCCGCTAAGCAGGAAATAGACCAGCAGCATCCACTTGGTATTACTGAAGATCATCCCCATTTAACCCACCGTTTTAACTTTAACGTCACCGATGAAGCAGCTGACGTTGATACGGACCTTCTTGCCCGATTCCTTATAATACGGCGTTTTGCACTGCACATTACTCATGAACCCGCTGCGCGACTGCTCAAGCACCTGCATATCACCGATGAACGAGCTGCCGGTCACAGCCACGCCCAGATCCATATCATCTGGAATGTATACCTTGATGTCGCCGACAAAAGCAGAGATATTAATCCTGGTCTCGCCGTAAGGAATCTGCGCATTGGTCAGATCCAGCACTGTATCCCCGATGAACTGCGAAATGTTGGTCCGCTTCAGTTGAAAATGCTCCTTGCCCATATGCACGTCGCCGATAAAAGCCGAGCGGTTCGTTGTATCCTTATCATTCCCGGAATCCTGGAACTCCTCATGCCATTCGCCGTGACGGCGGGCTTGCCGTTCCTGACGCTCCTGGCGTCTGCGCTCCTGGCGCTCCTGCTTCTCCTGCCAGCGTGTATCTGCCGAGGCATGCAGCGGATTACCGCCATCGTCCTCCTCATTCTTATGCAGATAATCGTTCCAGTTCCGCTCTCCGCTGCCAGCCGGCTTGCCGAATTTCTGCTCGAACTGCTGATCGAGCGTGGACTCCAGCGGAGCGGGCGGCGCTGTATCCAGCGGACTCTTGCCGGGTCCAGGCGGGTAGTAGCCGGGCTGTGAAGGCGGTGCCGGAGGTACAGGCGGAGTGTTACGCCGCGGTCTGAAGATGACAGATAATCCGCCGCCGATCAGCATAACCGGAATCAGCATTTTGAAGAAATCGCTTGCCGAATAGTAGAACCAGTCTAAATTCCGTCCCAGGAAAAATACCCCGATGGCCAGATAGATGAATCCGCCGAGTGTTGCCGAGAATCTTGAACGATCCTCATCCGGAGCCAAAAACCGTTGTACGCCCATCACGATCAGAATAACGGGCCAATAGGTGGAGATCAGCGAACTCAGACTGAAATCCGTGTAGCCCATCTGCCGTAGCAGGAACATTCCTCCCAGACCGATGAGGAGCAGGCCGCCGAGTACCCGGCTGGTGAACCTTCGTTTCATAATGTCATCCTCCTTGTCGTAAATACAACTCTTCCTCTTGAACACTTATAGCCTTAGTCTACAGGAAGAATGCCGTAGAGAACAGCGGCGTAAGAAGGAACCATATCTCAGTCTCCAGACCGAGACAGCTGGAATAATAAGTTAAACTATAACCAATTAAAATAACCCCAAAACATCTAAAAAATTCTATTAAAAAAGCTGCCCTCCAGCCCGTAATCCGGACATGGCAGGACAGCTTGTTGCTTCAGGAGCTTACCGGGAACCAAGTATTACTGCTGCGGTTTCTGAGCCGGTTTGGTCAGAGAACTGCTGCTTTGCTTAGTCGCACCGTCATTTTCAACAGCGAATTCTGCATTGTATTTTTCATTTGGTGTTTTGAAATTTTCCTGTACCTTTGGTTTCTTGGAATTAGCCACGAGAATCACCTCCCTATTGTATCGGAAGAAGCAAGTATTTGCCCCAGTCGATATTATGGGAAGCAGGCCGCAGTATTATGCATGCGCTCGTGAAAATAAATTCAAACTCCCGGTTATCCGGCTGAAATATCCCTTAAATAGCTTCTTCCAGCAAATATTGCGGAACCGCATTATAAGTCTGGATAGCATGGCCAAGGCTCTTCAGCATACTTTCCGTGCATTTTCCGTCGCCGCGCTTGATCACTTGAACTACGACCGACTTTTTGCCCCATTCCTTGTAGACCTGCTTGGTGGTGCTGAAGTAGAGATCGATCTTGCGTCCTTTGATTGCCGATCCGGTATCGGCCACAATTCCATATCCGTAACCCGGTATATATAAAATACTTCCCAGCGGCAGCACCTTCGGGTCCGCTGCAATTGTGGATACCGCATTCTTATCCCGCCGTACCTTAACACCTGAATACGTAATCCCATATTCAGGATGCTTCGCTGTCTTGCCTGTGGATTCGTATCCGGCTGTATAGCCGGTCGCCATTACTTTCAGCGAGGTGATAATCTGCTCTGGAGCCGGAGCGGCTACCGGAACCGAGCCGGGGGCCTTAACAGCATTCTTCTTAGGTTTAGCTGCCTGTACCTCTGGCTTAGCAGCCTTGTCTGCGGCATCCGGCTGTACGGCTCTAGAGGAGCCTCCAAGACGGGATGCTGAGCCTGCCTGCTGGCGATCAACGGGTAACTGCTTCTGTATACTGCTTCCATGCTGTCCTGCAGTGTCTTCCATCCCTCTCGCCTGAGCCGATTTGCGCACGTAATCCGGGAAGATCCCGGCAGCGGTCAGCATAAGGACGATCGTGACGAAAAGACACCAAAACCTCTGGTATAAGCCCATTTTGTTCATTAGTTAAACCCTCCCCATAGTACGAGGGTTTCCCGATTCACAAAACTTTATACATGACACCGCGCCATAGCGGTCTCACGAGGCTTATAACAGAGGTTCAGTAAGCAGACTGAATTAGATTACACGTCCGGCAATTTCCTGGGCAAGCGAATCAATGGCTTCCTGCAGCGCCCGGGCACCAATATCCCCTTCACCGCGTTTGCGGATCGACACGCTGCCCGCATTCATCTCGTTCTCGCCGACTACGAACATGTACGGCAGCTTCTCGAGCTGGGCTTCACGGATCTTATAGCCCATCTTCTCATTGCGTAAATCCACTTCCGCACGGATGCCGCTCTTCAGCAGCTTCGCTTCCACTTCCTTCGCATATTCGTCGAAGGCTGACGATACGGGAATAATCTTCACCTGCTGCGGGGACAACCAGAGCGGCAGTGAACCGGCAAAGTTCTCCAGCAGGAAGGCTACGAACCGTTCCATGGTTCCCAGAATCCCGCGGTGCAGGACAACTGGACGGTGCTTTTGGCCGTCGTCGCCGACATATTCCAGCTCAAAGCGCTCCGGCAGCAGGAAGTCAATCTGTACGGTCGAGAGTGTCTCTTCTTTGCCGAGTACAGTCTTAATCTGCACATCGAGCTTCGGACCATAGAAGGCTGCTTCGCCTTCGGCTTCGTAGAACGGAAGGCCGGCTTCTTCGACTACCTCACGCAGCATACGCTGTGCAGTCTCCCACATCTCGTCGTTGGCATAATATTTCTCAGTATCCTTAGGATCACGATAGGATAGGCGGAACCGGTAATCTTCAATCCCGAAGTCGCTGTATACCTGCTTAATCAATTCCAGCACGCGGATGAACTCGCTCTTAATCTGGTCCAGACGGCAGAAGATATGTGAGTCATTCAGCGTCATGGAACGCACGCGGTGCAGACCGGTCAAGGCTCCAGACATTTCATAACGGTGCTGAATCCCAAGCTCAGCAATACGGATCGGCAGATCGCGGTAGCTGTGCATCGAGCTCTTGTAGATCATCATGTGGTGCGGGCAGTTCATCGGGCGCAGCACGAACTCTTCATTATCGATAGTCATCTTAGGGAACATATCTTCCTGATAATGCTCCCAGTGCCCTGAAGTCTTGTACAGCTCTACGTTCCCCAGTACCGGAGTGTAGACATGCTGGTATCCGAGACTTGCTTCCAGATCGACAATATAACGCTCCAGAATACTGCGCAGCTTCGCGCCCTTAGGCAGCCAGATCGGCAGGCCTTGTCCAACTAACTGGTTGAAGGTGAAAATCTCCAGCTCCTTGCCCAGCTTCCGGTGGTCGCGCTTCTTCGCTTCCTCCAGCAGGCGCAGATGCTCATCCAGCTGTGCCTTCTTGATCCAGGCTGTGCCGTACACACGCTGCAGCATCTTATTCTTGCTGTCTCCGCGCCAGTAAGCCCCGGCCACATTCATCAGCTTGAATACCTTGATCTTGGCTGTAGACGGCAAGTGCGGGCCACGGCAAAGGTCGAAGAATTCGCCCTGCTCATAGATGGTAATTACGCTGTCTTCCGGCAGAGCTTCAATCAGCTCCAGCTTGTAAGGATCACCCAGTTCGCCGAAGCGCTCCAGCGCTTCCCCCCGGCTGACCTCATGGCGGACAATCGGCAGATTCTCCGAGACAATACGGTCCATTTCCTTCTCGATCTTCAGCAGATCCTCGGGATTGAGCGGATGCTCCAGATCCATATCATAATAGAAGCCGTCTTCGATCACAGGACCGACTCCAAGCTTCACTTCCTTGGTACCGAACAGACGTCTTACTGCCTGCGCCATCAAGTGAGCTGTACTGTGACGCATCACTTCGAGACCTTCCGGCGAATCAAGCGTTACGATCTCTACCAGATCGCCTTCCTGCAGCGGTGTTGAGAGGTCTACGACAATCCCGTTGAGCTTGCCTGCTGCGGCGTTCTTGCGCAGTCCGCTGCTGATAGAGGCGGCTACATCATCAATGCTGCTGCCGTCTGCGTATTCCCGGACTGATCCGTCCGGAAGCTTAATATTTACTGACATGATTACTTCCTCCTAAGGTTTGTTGGGCTATACTTCCTTGAACTCTTCACACACTCACTTCGCAAGCCTAAGCTTACAAGCGGCTACCACCCATAGCTTCTGCACACAAAAAACACCCGTCCCGCAAAGGGACGAGTGATTGCACCCGTGATTCCACCCAAATTCGATCCATCCTGGCAGCTGCCGCTTATACTTCGGCTTCACTGCAGAATATAATCCTTCGTTAGCATGGGGATAACGGCCATGAACCGGCGGTTCTTACTATCCGTCAAGGTTCCTTAGTATGGAAGCCGTCCGGAGTTCATAACCGCAGCTACAAAGGGGTAAACCAGCAGCCGGTACCGGAGGAAGTTGCAGCCTGAAGCTCCCTCTCTCTGAAACGGTCCAAAGCAAGTGGTCCATATCTTCGTCAACGCTGATAACATGAATTAAGGCAATTATAAATCTCAGCTTATCTTCCGTCAAGCGCAAAACGGCTGTCCCCCTTCAGGCCAGAAGGGCCGCCGTCCGGGGCAGATTATTCTTCTTCCCTGCGTTTTTTAACCGGCAAGCGGCCTGCACGCTTCAAAGACTCACGCAGCAAATATTCAATATGTCCGTTCACGCTGCGAAACTCTTCTCCCGCCCAGCGTTCCAGCGCTTCGTGCAGCTCGGGATCGATCCGCAGCGGAAAGCTTTTTTTGGCCGCCATAATATTACCGCCTTTAGTACAACGAGCCGGCGTTGATTACCGGACTCGCGCCGCGCTCGGACACAATCGCGACCATCAGATTATTGATCATAGCTGCCTTACGCTCTTCGTCCAGTTCAACCACACCGCTCTCCTTAAGCTGACGGATCGCCATATCGACCATGCTGACAGCCCCCTCCACAATGATCTGGCGGGCGGACAGAATGGCCGAAGCCTGCTGGCGCTGCAGCATCGTGCTGGCAATCTCAGTGGAGTAAGCCAGATGGGTCAGCCGGGCTTCAATGACCTCTACACCCGATAGGGACAAGCGTTCCTGCAGCTCTACGGCAAGCTCTTTGGCAATTTCATCAGCATTGGCCCGCAGGGACATGCCGGTCTCATTGAAGTTATCGTAAGGGTACTTACTCGCCACATGACGCAGTGCTGTCTCACTCTGAATTTCCACAAACGCCATATATTTATCTACATCGAACAGCGCTTTGGCGGAATTAATGACCTTGAACACAATCACTGCAGCAATCTCAATCGGATTACCTTCGACATCATTGACCTTCAGCTTCACGCTGTTGAAGTTGCGGACCCGCAGGGATACCGTCTTACGGATGCTGAACGGAATGACCGCGAACAACCCGCTGGAGGCAATCGTACCCACATATTGGCCAAAAAAAGTCACTACCACCGATTTGTTAGGCTGAACCACGGATATACTTGTGCTCAAAATGAACGCCGCTACGAACAGAATAACAGGCAAAGCCACATTTTCCTGAACCGCACCATAAATTCCGCCGCCTATACAAATGGCAATCAGAGCGATGACCCAAAAACCGCTGACCGGATGCAAAATTTTCTCTTTCATAATGCCGCCTCCATTAGATATGTATTTGATATTATTATGATATCATTTTTGGATACAAATGTAAACCACAAGAAGGCCCTTGCTATTTCAGCAAGGGCCTTCCATCTTGTTGATTATCATTTCATGATTGCATGAGTAAACTTCAACTTATGAAGCTTTGTTCTCCAGCATACGGAAGATGATGACCGCAGCCTGAGCACGGTTAGCCATACTCTTCGGTGCGAACTGCTTGGCATCCACTCCGTTGACGATACCCATCTGAGTCAGCTGTGCCACTGCCTGCTGGGCGTAAGGGGCAATCTTGGCCTTATCTGTGAATTTGTTCAACGTTGCAGTGTCTACCGGCTGCAGCTGACCTTTGAGGGCATTCGCGATCATAATTGCCATTTCCTCGCGGGTAATCTCACGGCCCGGTTCGAATTTACCGTTGCCGGAGCCTTTTACAAGACCTGCATTCACCGCCGCAGCAATCGTATCGGAGTACCAGACTCCCTGCTTCACATCGCTGAATTTCGCAGGTGAAGCCGTATTGCTCAATTCAAGTGAACGAACCAGCATGGTTACGAATTCTGCGCGGGTTACACTCTTCGTTGGTGCAAAGTTCGTGCCGTCCATCCCTTTGATAATGCCTTTGGCTGCCAATGCATTAATGGCATCTGCGGCCCAGGCTACCTTGCCCAGATCCTTGAAGGCTACAGCAGGTACAGCCGGGCTTGGCGTTGGAGCTGCCGTTGCGGCTGGTGTTGCCGAAGGAGCCGGACTTGGAGTGGCCGAAGGCGAAGCAGTTGGCTTAGGTGTTGCAGTTGTAACCGGTCCAGGGTTACCAGGGTTCGGATTAGAGCTAGGGCTAGGGCTCGGAGTAACCGTTCCAGGGTCTTTCTCCACATTGGTGATCCGGCCTTCAATGGCAGCAGTGATCGCGCCGCCTTTGAATGTGTCGACGATATATTTATAGAATACATCCAGATCAATCGGTCCGGCCAGCGAGGAGCTTGCCTCGGTTAACACCTTATAATTGTCGCCGCCCGCAGCCATGAAGTTATTGACTACAGCCGTATAGCTCTTCGACATTTCAATAGGAGTTCCGTCAGCCTTAGTCAGGTTAGCCACACGCTCTGCAACCGGCAGATACATGTTGGCTGTATATTTCAGACCTGAGATTTGCAGGGTCTTCGTGTCTACGGTGCCGTCAGGCTTAACTGCCCATTGCTGCTGAAGCAGAGTCTTGATCTGCTGTCCAGTCAGCGTCAGCTTCACCAGCGTGTTGCCGAACGGCTGGATCTTCGCCAGATCCCCGAAGGCTACATTGCCCTTCGGAAGATCCGCACGGATACCGCCCGGGTTCATGAAGGCGAAATCAGCAGGATCTTTCTCGCCCTCTTTGAAAATAGCATGACGCATTGCATCTGCAATCAGGTTACCCAATGCTGATTCCTTAGTGTAGGCATCTGTACGGGTAATGGTACCGTCAGTAGTTCCTACGGGCTGAGTCAGCTCCGGGTGACGTCCGAGATAATAGTCTACCAGAGCTTTGGTTTCTGCATCCGGTGCGATTTTACTCTGAACCGTATTCGTTACAGTAGCCGTTTTACTCTTCACTGTACCTGTAACTCCGTCAATCACCAGCTTGATGTCTTCAAAAGCCGTTCCGTAAGAGTAAGCCTGAACGATCAGCTTACCGTTCACTGTATCATTGGCATAGCCATGATTGTCTCCGGCTACGATAACATCAACCGGGGAATCCGCTGGCAGCGCATTGGCCAGATCCACAGCTTCACCGGTGGATACATTCTTTTTGGTGACTGGATCCACCTTGGTAGTAGCCGGATCATGGGCCAGCACGATGATCGTATTGACGCCCTTGCTCTTCAGCTCGGCCGCATATTTCTCAATCGCCGCGACCTCTTCCTCGGCACTCAGGAACTTCACACCTGCTGTACCGGCTGGCGATACTTTGCTTGGCGTTGCTTTGGTCACCACTCCGATGAAGCCGATCTTCACGCCGCCAACGTCTTTTACAACATAAGGGGTGATAATAGGTTTGCCGGTGGTGCTGTCTACTGCATTAGCATTGATATAATCGAAATCTGCGCCACTATGAACAACTTTCTCGTTCTTAGGGTCCTTACCGCCATAGATTTGAGCCTTCATAGCCTCAACACCTTGGTCAAACTCATGGTTCCCCAGGGTGCCGACATCGAACTTCATGAGATTCATCCATTCCATCGTAGGCTTGTCGCGTTCCAGTGAAGATACCGGAGCGGATGCGCCCACAGAGTCGCCGTTGTGGAACAGCAGTGAATTCTCATATTTGGCACGGGCTTCCTTCAAATAAGCAGCAAGTGTTGCCGCTGTGCCTACTGCTTCACCATTCACCACCGAGGTAGTGTCCAGTTGGCCGTGGAAGTCATTAATGCCCAGCAGATGGACTTCAACATCTCCCGTTGGGGTTGGAGCAGCCTTTTTCAAGTCAAGGTTGTAGATCTCAAAACCTCTTACATCTGTAGTATCCGTGGTTGTAATATTTGCAGGAGCGACCGCTGCTGCTCTAGGTGAAGACGGGAATGTTACAGTGACGTTGCTTTCGATTGGTGCAATCGACCAGTTGTTGTCTGCGGTAGGATCAACGGTTCCCGCTTCCTTGATGTAATCCATCAGCACCTGGCGGTTCTCCATCTGGGAATCAATGATCATGTTAGCGCCTTTGACACCCGGGAAGTTTCCGCCGCCACTTGCACGGTAATTGTTGGTAACGACCACGAACTTATCCTCTAGGTTCAACGGCTGGTCGTTATAAGTAATGGATGTTACCCGGCTGTAGGACTTATCGACAAGCGTTCCATCAGGCTTATATTTAGCGGGACGGGTAACATCGATTGTATATTTGATGCCGTCAATCACATCGAAATTGAACACAGCGAATGCTGAATTTAAAAGCGGCTGGGGTGTCGAGATGGATGGCTTGATGCGGTTGAACGCTCCTGCACTCATCTCTACCCAATTCTTGACGGTTTCACCGTTAACAACAATCGCCTTGAGTGTGTTGTCATACAAGTACAAATCGCTTGCACTGGCAATCGTAAGGTTGCCTTTCTTAATGTCTGTATATTCATCCGGGCCGTTACGTCCAGCCTTGAACGGTGCGCCGACGCTCAGGATCGGAAGATCTCTGTAGGCGGCCAGATTCTCATTCGTATGAATCAGGTTAGATACATACTGCTGCTGGGCATAGGTTACGATCTGGACTGTCGGATCATCCTGCACCATTGCAAAATAACTGTTCATCGGAGCAGTTGTTTTGCCTAACGGCTGATTCACGTAATCAATCGTAGCTTGATGTGCCGTTCCTGCAAGATCTTCAATAGCGGTGTCAATGGCTGCGCCAGCAATAGAGCGCGTAGAAGCCTTGGAAGCTGTTTTGTCTACTTTCCAGCCATTGGTACCATCGGGTACGATTTTCAAATCGATAAGACCTAGGTAACCCCCGCCATAACCAGCTTGAACTGCCGGAGTTCCATTAATGTGTCCGTTGGCATTATCTACCTTGGCTACATCATTATCATAAGGTTTATTGGTGGACGGATCTTTGAAGGAAGCATCCAGCTTGCTGTCATCCCCGTTTGTAGGGAATACCTTGTGGGTATGCGAGAAAGTAATCGCATCAATGCCCTCAACCTTGCTCAGCAGGTTAATGACATTCTCTGCATTTTCACCGGAGGCAGCCGCATCGAACCCGGAATGCGTCATAGCGACGATAACATCAGCGCCCTTGTCCCTCATTTCAGGCACAAACTTCTTCGCCGTTTCCACAATATCCTTAGCCGTTACCTTGCCCTCCAGGTTTACCTTGTCCCACTCCATTATCTGCGGAGTAACCAGACCCAGGAGGCCGACTTTAATGGTAACGGTGTTTCCTTCGCTGTCCTTTACCACTTTATCGATGATTTGATAAGGAGTGAATGTATTTTCACCATTGGACACATTATAAATATTTGCATTGATATAAGGGAATTTCGCACCCGTGGACTCTTTATAAGTTACACTGCTCACATTGCCTTTAACGGTCCGGTCCAGATAATCCAATCCATAATTGAATTCATGATTGCCGAAGGTTGCTGCATCATAACCCATGAGGTTCATCGCTGCGATGATCGGATGAATCTGGTCTTCGCTAGTCTTGAAATCAGACACTTGGGCCATATACGTTCCCAGTGGTGTTCCTTGAATTAAATCGCCATTATCCAGCAAAAGGTTGTATTTCCCCTCTGGATCATTGCGTGCAGCTTTTACTAAGGTTGAAGTACGGTCCAGACCTACAGTCGTGGAGGCGGCACCCTTGAAATAGTCCCAACCATATACGTTCGTATGAACATCAGTGGTGCTCATCAAACGTAAATTAATGGTTCCCGGATTAATCACCGGAGAAGCCTCAGCCTTTCCTGCCGCCAGCACAGGAACATTGAATACTCCGCCCAGCATCTGTGCTGCCAGAACTGTGGTAGCCAATAAAGAAGCTATCGGCTTGTTCCATCTTCTCTCTCCCATAAATCTAATTTCCTCCCTGTGATTGCTATATTATTCTACCACTGTCCGAAAAATTGTATCATAGCCTCCCCTATGAATCTATCAAATTCCATTAACTCATATAAATTGTTGTGTAAAATCTCACATTATTTCATCGTTTTTTGTAAAAAATAACGATATCATTTTACAATCCTATGACAAAAACAACGACATCCCATTGCAATGGGATTACCTGGAACACCAGCTCAATATATGCTGTTTTTCACATACATTCGGGCCATGCGCCTGCGTGCAAGCACAATGTGTGTTATTTTTCGTATACATTCGGGCCATATGCCTTTGAGTGAGCACAGTGTATGCTGTTTTTCACATACATTCGGCCATGTGCCTGCGAGTGAACACAATGTATGCTGTTTTTCGTATACATTTGCTACATGACGCTGTACCGATTGCTATTCGGCTTACGTGTAGTTTTAGCATTGATATACTTCTTGTTCCGAACTGGAGGAAACAATAGTTTCCAAAAAGCATAACGGGGCTGTGCTACATATATGTAGCACAGCCCCGTTATGGATCTGTTGGTGTATAGGCTATATTCTAGTTCTGCATAATAAAATCATTATCGATCTTCGCGCTGGCATCCTCGAAGGTGCGCAGGATGTCATAACGCGTGTTGCGCTGCGCCGGAATCTTGCCCGCTTCGCGGATGAGCTGGGTGATAGACTCGATGTTGACCTTGTAGGTCGCGCCAGCGGAGGAGACTACGTTCTCCTCGATCATCGTGCTGCCGAAGTCATTGCAGCCGTATTGCAGGGAGAGCTTACCTACTTCAGGACCCATCGTTACCCAGGAGGACTGGAAGTTCTTGATATTGTCCAGCACCAGACGGCTGATGGCTACGGTCTTCAGGTACTCCTCCGGGGTCTGGCGGTCCAGCTTCAGGTTCGTATTATCCGGCTGGAAGGTCCAGGAGATGAACGCCAGGAAGCCTTCAGAATCATATTTGTTCGCAATACATTCGTCCTGCGCTTCACGTACACGCAGCAGATGCAGCGCCCGTTCTTCCATGCTCTCGCCCAGACCAATTACCATCGTGGCTGTTGTATTCATGCCGATCCGGTGTGCGGTCTGCATGACATCCATCCACTCGCGCCAGGAGCCCTTGAGCCGGCTGATCTTGCGGCGGGTACGGTCATCGAGAATCTCTGCGCCACCGCCGGGCAGGGAATCGAGGCCCGCAGCATGAATCTCACGCATGACCTGTTCCAGCGGCAGGCCGGAGACCTCTACCATTTTCATAATCTCAGCAGGTGAGAAGGAATGCATTGTAATCTCCGGGAACCGCTGCTTGATGCCGCGCAGAATATCCGTATAATAGCTGAACGGCAAATTGGGATTCGTACCGCCCTGCATCAGAATTTCGGTTCCGTTCACGCTCATGGTCTCAGCAATCTTCTGATAGATTGTTTCATCGGGAAGCACATAGCCTTCCTCCGAACCGGGTCTGCGGTAAAAGGCGCAGAAGCGGCAATATACATCACATACATTGGTGTAATTAATGTTGCGGCCGATGACGAATGTTGTCACTGGCTCCGGGTGCCAGCGCTTCATAATAATATCTGCGGCAGCGCCCATCTTCTCAATTTCATTGCTCTCGAACAACGTGATCGTGTCTTCCAGTTGAAGACGCTCACCCTTCAGTGCCTTATCCAGTATAAGATCGACTGCACTCACTGTTGACGGCCTCCTCTAAATCTATGAAGTAGTATAGATAAATTTAATTTGAAGTAAATATACTCGTTCTCCCATCGTATCACAATCGGCTGTTCTTGAAAAATGTTTCGCTGCGCAGGACCGGTATTTGACCTTGTCCCAGGCAAAATTAAACAGCAGCGCCCGAAGGCACTACTGCTTGTACGTTTTGCGAATCCCGCATGCCTGGTCAGGTCCGGCACATCGCCTTATTCCAGCTCGCTCCGTGCGGCCTCAAGAGCCTGCCTTAGATCCGCGATCAGATCATCTACATGCTCTATGCCGACTGAGAAACGCAGCAGCCGGTCATCCACGCCTACAGCATCGCGGATTTCAGCTGGAATATCGGCGTGGGTCTGTATCGCCGGATAGGTCATCAGCGATTCAACACCGCCCAGACTCTCGGCGAAGGCGATCAGCTTGATATGGCGGAGCAGCGGCTCCACATAGCCCGCCTCTTTTACCTTGAAGGAGAAGATCCCGGTGTTGCCGGAGGACTGGCGGTTCTGAATGGCATACCCCGGATGGTCCGGCAGGCCCGGGTGGAAGACCTCGGCAATAGCCGGATGCTCCTGCAGATAACGGGCGATGGCCAGGGCGTTGCTCTCATGCCGCTCCATGCGCAGGGCGAGGGTCTTCATGCCCTTCATTAGCTGGTAGCTGTCATTCGGTGCGAGAACCGCTCCCAGCGAGTTATGCAGGACGGCCATTTCAGCCGACAATTCTGCGCCCTTGGTCACAATCAGCCCAGCCAGCACATCGTTATGCCCGCCCAGATACTTAGTCGCACTGTGAACCACGATATCTGCTCCAAGCTCCAGCGGACGCTGGAAGAATGGAGTCAGCAGCGTATTATCCACAATCGTAAGCAGCCCGTGATGGCGGGCCCAGGTACATACGGCTTCGACATCCGTAATCATCATCAGCGGATTGGTCGGCGTCTCAATGAATACGGCTTTCGTGCCCGGCTGGCGGGCCGCCTCCAGTCCATCCAGATCGTTCGTATCTACATAGGAGGCACTGATGCCGTATTTGGAGAGAATGCGTTCCAGCAGCCGATAGGTTCCGCCGTACAGGTCGAGCGACACAATGAGATGGTCCCCTTGTCCAAACAAGGTGAACACCGTAGTCAGTGCAGCCATACCGGAGGCGCAGGCGAAGCCGGCATCCCCGGATTCCAGGGCCGCTGCCGCTTCTTCGAGGACAGAGCGGGTAGGATTTTTGGTGCGGATGTAATCAAAGCCCGTGCTTTGCCCAAGTCTAGGGTGACGGAAAGCCGTCGCATGATAAATCGGGTAATTAATGGCCCCGGTGGCGGGGTCCTCCATTGAACCAATCTGTGCCAGTCTGCTCTCAATTCTCAGTTTCTCATCCATCTCCATTGCCTCCTAAATTAATTACTTCTATTAAGAATAAGTCAACCTCTTAGATAAACGCCCCAATATCGTAAGGAGTCTCCTGGTATACATAGTAATTGAGCCAATTAGCGAATAATAAGTTGGCATGGGCACGCCAGACTGCCGGAGGTGTACGCGTCGGATCATCCTTGGGATAATAGTGCTTCGGCAGGGCAACCTCCATCCCCTTGGCGATATCCCGGTCGTACTCCCATTTCAGCGAGAAGGGATCATATTCCGAATGTCCGGTGACAAAAATCTGCTTCCCGTCATGCGTAGCCACCAGGTACACCCCGGCTTCCTCGGATTCTGCCAGAATCTGCAGCTCCGGATTCTGCTCAATATCTTCGCGGGAGACGTCGGTATGGCGGGAATGCGGAACATGGAACACTTCATCGAAGCCGCGCAGCAGCTTGACATTATTATGGCTCAACGTATGCGGAAACACTCCAAAGCATTTGTCCGGCAGACTCACCTTGCGCACGCCGAAGTGATGATACAGCCCTGCCTGCGCCGCCCAACAGATGTGCATGGTCGAGGTAACATTCTGCTTGCTCCACTCAAAAATCACTTTCAGCTCTTCCCAGTAGTTGACATCCTCAAATTCCAGTTGTTCTACGGGAGCGCCCGTTACGATCAGGCCATCGAACCGGCGGTGGCTGATCTCATCAAAGGTTACGTAAAAGCTCTTCAAATGCTCAGCCGAAGTATTCTTCGACGTGTGGGAGCTGGGATGAAGCAGAACAACATCCACCTGAAGCGGGGAATTCCCGATAAGGCGCAGCAGCTGGGTCTCAGTAGTTTCTTTGGTAGGCATCAGATTCAGGATGGCGATCCGCAGGGGACGGATATCCTGATGGAAGGCCTGGCTTTCATCCATTACAAAAATATTCTCACCGGATAACACTTCTTTGGCCGGCAGACTGTCGGGAATTTTGATAGGCATTGCTGTTCACTCCTTAACTGAAATAGGGTTCCACTCGGTGGTTAAACCTGAGGCAGGGTAGCGAAAAAAGACCTTTCCCGGGCGAGAAAGGTCATATCATGCAGTCATATGCGCCTCTCTCATCTGCCAGAGAACTTCGGCCGGACGAATAACGCCCTGCAAAGCTTCCGCAAGAATTAGCACCGTGCGCTCACACGCCGGTTGCCGGGTTTCATCGGGCTAGTCCCTCCACCTGCTCTTGATAAGATTTAGCTGTATTCAGTTGAATAGCCTTAAGCATCCGAAAGATGCTTTTTCTTAAATTTCACTTTAAATCATGAACCTCCTTTTCGTCAAGTCCATACAATGCTGAAGGGGCCTTATGACAGAAAACAATTTCTCTTGTAAGACCCATATCCCGGCGTTATACTAGACAAGTGTTTTAACCAAGTGGAAACGGCTTTGCTCTCCTTTTAAAGGACGGCACCGTTTCAGCGAGAAATATAAAAATTAGTTATGGTGTGAAACCTATAAATTTTTATATTTCAAAATAAACGGCGAAAAGAAGAGGTGAGAGAACAATGGAAGGCGACCCGGGCTCGCGAATATGCGTGCAGAATGAACAACCACACAGGATTAACATCAGCTTGCCGGCGGCGGGAGCCCTTTTTCTTCATGCTCTCGGACCGTCTTTTGGCCTTCATCCATGATTGTACCACCGGCCAAGCTGATTTTTTCCGTGTGCTGAAATTAGCATACCCCTGGAGAAGACCAGGGACATAAGGAGTGAATCAGATGAAAATCCGGCTGGTGAATGCAGGGGTTTTTACGCCTATTGACAATATTGAAGAAACTTTAACCGCCCCTGCCGAGGGGTTCTACTGGATTGATGCGGATGTGGAGGACCTTGTTGAGCTTCAGCCTGTATACGGCCTGCATGATCTGGCTGTGGAAGACTGTCTGAGTGAAGAGGATCAGCGTCCGAAGCTGGAGATTTATGAGAGTCATTATTTCATCGTGGTGAACAGCATCCGGTTCGATGATGAGGAGATTTTCCTCCGTGCGCTCAACGTATTCCTTGGCAGACATTATATTATTACCGTTACGAAGCAGAAGATCCATGAGCTGCGTGTCCTGAAGCCCGTTCTGTGGGAGCAGGAGGTCAGTACGCCTGACCGCTTCCTGTATCTGCTGATCGACCTCGTTGTCGACAACTTCTTCTCGGTCGGTGACCGGATTGAAGCGCGGATTGAGAAGCTGGAGGAAGATATCCTTATGCATACCAAGAAATCGCATCTGAGCGAGATCATAGGGCTACGCAGTGAGATTCTCTGGCTGAAGAAGATGCTCGGCCCGCAGAAGGAAGTTATCAACACGCTTAACAAAAAGGATCTCCGCCTGATCGACGATCAGCTGCAGAAGTATTTCAGCGATATCTATGAGAATGCGGTCAAGATCTCTGAAACCTTCGAAACATACCGCGATCTCATGGGCAACTTGCGCGAAGCTTATCAATCAAGTATTGCAAACCGCGCCAATGAAATCATGCGTGTATTTACGGCAATTACTACCATATTCATGCCGCTAACCGTGATTACCGGAATCTACGGCATGAACTTTGACAATATCCCGGAGATCCACACCGAGTACGGCTACTATGGCGTCATTGCCGTGATGGTGACGCTAGGCTGCGGAATGCTCATTATCTTCCGTAAGAAGGAATGGTTATGAAGCAGGGCGGACGAATACGAAGGACGAAGGCACCGTATACCCGGTTATCCCGGGACCCGGGGAGCCTTCGTCTTTTTGGTATGTCACCCGTATGTAATGCGTCTGCGGCGATCAGGAATTCCGCTCTTCAGAACCGCAGATTGGGGCCGCTGCAGGCCGTCAGTCTCCATAATTATTGAGGGGTGACCATCCTTAACGCCGCCGGATGTTCACGCCGGAAACGGATGCGGATCAGCCGCAGGCGTTCGTAATACAGATCGAGTCCTTCAGCAGGAACGAAAGATTCACCGTAAGCTTTGTAAAGGACAGGCTTCAGGAAGTTGTCGCCGATCAGTTCAAAGGCTGTCCAAATACTGTTCTGTTCTTCGGGGCTCACCCCGCTCAGCTCCAGGGTAATGAGCTTCTCGGCCGAGTAGCCATCCTTCTCCAGCTCCTCTACAACTTCAAGCACTTCCCGGCGTGAAACGCCGCTAAGCACTCTGAGCTGCTCCATCCCCTGCCCCTCTTCGATCCCCTGTAACAGAACACGCCGCAGTCTCAGCCGCTCCAGCTGCTTCTTGTACTTAAGCTCCTTCTGCTTATATTGCCAGGATACGAAGCTCTCTTCGTCTATGGCATGATTCACCCAGCCTAGGGGAAAATCATGCTCACGCTCAGCCGCTGCGGTGATACTGAGCCAGTCTGCTCCATACTGTGAGGCTTTGCCTTCACCTACACCCGGAAGCTGCAGCAGTTCCTCCTCCGTGCGGGGAAGAAATGTGCTGATCATGCGCAGCAGACGGTTACTGGCCAGGATGTAAGGCGCCTTCCGTTCGCCTGAGGCCTTCCCTCTACGCCAGGAGCACAGCTCCTCGAAGATGGCTTCATTGCCGTATTGTTCACTGTAATACTGCAGCTTAAGCTGCTCCTGGCTGCGGCTGCTGAGGTTATCCTCGTCATGAAATACCCCGTCAATCAGCGGGCGGTAGCCATCCCCCATCTTCACGGCAAGCTCGTGACGGTATACACACAGCATCTCATTCCATGATCCGCCTTCATACCACAGGCTGTCGCCCGTCTCCTGTTCGCCGGAGAAATCACGCCAGCCCAGACGCCACTGCCCATCTTCCTCTCCAATCCACAGCTGGGCAAACACCTCCCCGTCCATACCTGATCTTCTGCACAAACGGTTCATAAATACGATCTGCATATCAATCCCTACTTTCGTCGTTTTACAGTACGCATGACATATTTCAAGTGGAAACGGCATTGCCGTCCTTTAAAAGGGCGGTACCGTTTCAGCGAGAAAGATAAGGATAATTTTAGCGCGAAGCATATAAATTCTTATCTTTGAACGCAAAAAAGCACCTCTCCCACGAAATTCGTGAAAGAGGTGCTTCCTCTTAAATGCTATACTGTTAAAACCTAGAATACCATATATTACGTAACAGTCAATGCCTTTTTGTCAGCAGATCCTAATTGCGGTCCAAAGCCAGCTTGGCCAGACCCAGTGCACCCGACAAACCGGCATTATCTCCAAGCTGCGGAGGCACAATATAGCTGCCAATCTCTTGATTGAGCGCGGGATGCTGCACATATCCGCCGAGCAGCTCCTGCAGCTTGGCATGGATCAGCGGGAAGAGCTGGCTCTGCTTCATCACACCGCCGCCCATTACGATCTTCTGCGGCGAGAGGATCAGCACATAGTTCATCAGTGCATGAGCCAGATAGTGAGCCTCCATCGCCCATGCCGGATGATCCGCCGGCAGCTCGCCCGCAGGCTTACCCCAGCGCTTGCCGATAGCCGGACCTGCTGCCAGACCCTCCAGGCAATCGCCGTGATAAGGGCAGAAGCCTTCGTAGTGGTCCTCAGGATGACGACGGACCAGAATATGGCCCATCTCAGGATGGGACAGCCCGTGAACGAGCTTCCCGCCTACCACGGCACCGGCACCGATCCCGGTGCCCACAGTGATGTAGAGGCAGCTATCCAAACCTTGCGCCGCCCCCCAGCTGTATTCGCCCAGCGCCGCGCCGTTTACATCTGTATCAAAGCCGATCGGAACGTGGAATTGCTCCTCCACGGCTCCCACCAGATTATACCCGCCCCAATGGGGCTTGGGTGTGGTTGTAATATATCCATAGGTGGGGCTGCCGATAACGGGATCAATCGGTCCGAATGAACCGATGCCGATAGCCTCCACAGCTTTTCCGCTAAAATATTCCATTACCTGGCTCATAGTCTCCTGAGGAGTGGCAGTCGGAAAGCTCACCCGGTCGATAATCGTCCCGTCCTCATTCCCGATACCGCATACAAACTTAGTTCCTCCTGCTTCAATCGCTCCCAACAATTTCACTGCAGTGTTCCCCCTTCTCCTGATGCATCCATATGCTGTTGCTTCAATAACCGGCCCGGCGCGGTGATTAAAGCGTTCTCTTGTCCTATTATACGTGGCCCTTATACGTATGACAAGCGGTTGACATATAGTAGTCAGAAGTGATTTGCGGATGAGACTTAGGCTGGACTTGAACGGGAACGAAGATAGTTGGATTTTCTACACTTGCTAATGAACAAATGGCCGATGCGATAACAGCAGTTGGAAAAACAACACTTAATGTTGCCCATTTTAGCCCAAGCAGCTAAAAGTAACATGAATTGATGTTGTTTTTCCACTTGTTGCCGGACATCGCTTGATAATCGGGAAAACAAGGTACGTTATTCCACTTATTGGTTGCAGGAATCGGAATCATGCTGCTTCACAACTTGTTTGCGGTCACGATAAGCACGGCAGGCCGCTACAAGCCGGGCTGCTGCCGGGAGATGGGAAGCCAGATGGATATGCGCATAAGCAGCCATAATGCTGCCGCTGATGTAGCCTTCCGGTTGGCTGCCCCCTCTGCCCTTACTCTCATAGGCATAGGTCCGGGCTTCCCCCTCAGGATAGCTCATGATGGAGTAATGAAATTCATGGCCGCGCAGGTGCTCGCCCTGCTTCAGCAGCAGACAATCGCGCAGTGCCGTAACTTCACGGTAGCCGAGCGCCGCCCGGCGCTCCTGCATCACGGTGTGTGCCGGAACGATTCCGGCCATCTTATGCACCGTGCCGTTACGGTCGGTCAGACTGCGGGCCAGTACCATGTAGCCGCCGCACTCCGCATACAGCGGCATTCCGGCGGCTGCGGCAGACCTCAGTCCGCCGAGGAACGGCTGATTCGCGGCAATCACCGCGGCGAATTCCTCCGGGAAGCCGCCGCCGATATAGATGCCGCCCGCTTCCGGCGGGATGCCTTCACCGCTGAGCGGGCTGAAGTAAACCAGCTCAGCACCTTCACGTGCGAGCAGCTCCAGATTATCTGCGTAGTAGAAGTTGAACGCTGCGTCCCGGGCTACGGCAATAACCGGACCTGGCTCCGCCCGGCCAATCTGTGTCTTATGTATCGCCGGCGCAGCTGATTTACAAAGTTCAGCGTCATATGTAAGCGGGCGAACTTGCTGTTCCGGCTTCTGATCGC